>JAKACT010000011.1 GCA_021821195.1 Pseudomonadota bacterium
GAGCGGCCGCTGTGGATCGCCTTCGGGTTGACCCTGCTGTTCCTGCTGGTGGAGGTCGTGGGCGGGCTGCTCAGCAACAGCCTGGCGCTGCTGTCCGACGCCGCGCACATGATGACCGACGTGCTGGCGCTGGGCATCGCCCTGTTCGCGGTGCGCATGAGCCGCCGTCCGCCCGATGCCAAGCGCACCTATGGCTACGCACGGATGGAGGCGATCGGTGCCCTGGCCAACGGCGGGCTGCTGTTCGTGGTGGCCGGCTTCATCCTGTGGGAGGCCCTGGGTCGCTTCCGCGAGCCGCAGGCGGTGGCATCGAACGCCATGCTGGTGGTGGCCGCGCTCGGGTTGCTGGTCAACCTGGTGTCGATGCGCCTGCTGGCGGCCGGCGCGGGCGAAAGCCTCAACGTCCGTGGCGCCTACATGGAGGTGTGGAGCGACATGCTCGGTTCGCTGGGCGTGATCGCGGGTGCGCTGCTGATCCGCTTCACCGGCTGGACCGTGGTCGATCCGGTGATCGCCGTGCTGATCGGCCTGTGGGTGCTGCCGCGCACCTGGCTGCTGCTGCGCGCGGCCGCGCAGGTGCTGATGCAGGGCGTGCCGGCGGGGTTGGACATCGACGAGGTGCGCGATGCCATGCAGGCGCAGCCCGGCGTGGCCACGGTGCACGACCTGCACGTGTGGGCGCTGGGCTCGCGTGAACCGATCCTCACCGCGCACGTGCTGCTGGCGGACGATGCCGCCGATGTCGATGCGCTGCGTGGCGAACTGGCCGGCATGCTGGGCACGCGGTTCGGCATCGACCATGTGACCCTGCAGATGGAAGCACGCCACTGCGGCGGGGGCGAGCATCGCTGACGCCGGCGGGGCTGCCGGCGCCACCGCGGCCAAAGCGTGGCGAAAGTCTTGCGTGGCATGCTTGGGCCAGGAGGGAATGCCATGAAACCGATCCGCTGGACGCTGTGGGGGCTGCTGGCCGGGACCAGCCTGCTGTTCGCGCTGGCCGTGGCCGCATGGCCCTCGGGCTGGGGCTGGTTCGCCTGGCGCGGGCTGGTGGTGCAGTACACCGGCGTGGTGGCGATCGTCGGGATGGCCGCGGCGATGGTGCTGGCGCTGCGCGGACGCTGGCTGGAAACGCGGCTGGACGGCCTGGACAAGATGTACCGCCTGCACAAGTGGCTGGGCATCGGCGTGCTGGTGGCGGCGGTGCTGCATTGGTGGTGGGCGCTGGGCAGCAAGTGGATGGTCGGCTGGGGCTGGCTGGTGCGGCCGCCGCGCGGGCCGCGGGCGGCGCCTGCCGATGCGCTGGAGGCCTGGCTGCGCAGCCAGCGCGGGCTGGCCGAGGAGATCGGCGAGTTCGCCTTCTACGGGCTGCTGGTCCTGCTGGTGGTCGCGCTGTGGCGGCGCATTCCCTACCACTGGTTCGCGCGCACCCACCGGCTGGTCCCGCTGGCCTGGCTGGCGCTGGCCTTCCATACCGTGGTGCTGCTGGACGGCGCGTACTGGCGGCAGCCGGTCGGCTGGCTGGTGGCGCTGTCGCTGCTGGCCGGCAGCTGGGCCGCACTGGTGTCGCTGGCCGGGCGGATCGGCGCAGGCCGCAGGCTGCGCGGCAGCGTGCAGGCGATGGAGGTGTTCCCGCCGCCGCTGGACATGCTGAAGGTGGAAATCGGCATGCAGCCGGGCTGGGCCGGGCACAAGGCCGGCCAGTTCGCGTTCGTGTCCTCGCGGCGGCACGAGGGCGCGCACCCCTACACCATCGCCTCCGACTGGCATCCGGAGACCGGCATGATCCGGTTCGTGACCAAGGCGCTGGGCGACCACACCCGCACCCTGCCGCAGGTGCTGCACGTGGGCGATGCGGTCACCGTCGAAGGCCCCTACGGCTGCTTCGATTTCGGCGATGGCAAGCCGCGCCAGGTCTGGATCGCCGGCGGCATCGGCATCACTCCGTTCCTGGCGCGGATGCAGCAGCTGGAGCACGAGCCCGGCCACGCCGAGGTGGACCTGTTCTACGCCACCGACGTGGACGATGGCCCGACCCTGCAGCGGCTGGCCGCGCTGGCGCGTTCGGTGGACGTGCGCCTGCACGTGCGGATCAGTCCGCGCGACGGCTTCCTCGACGGCGCCGCGATCCGTGCAGCGGTGCCGCAATGGCGCGACGCCGGCGTCTGGTTCTGCGGGCCGGCCGGGTTCGGCGAGGCGGTGCGCGCCGACCTGGTCGCCAATGGGCTGGCGCCGCACGCCTTCCATCAGGAACTGTTCCGGATGCGTTGAGGGCGGCAGCGGGTGGCGATACGGCGGGCATGCGCAGGCCGCTTCGCCGCGGCCCCCGCGCTGCCGCGTCACCTGTCGGCGTGGGCGCCGCGCATCAGCGGGCGGTCGGCACCGTGCGCGCACGCACGCGGATGCCGTCCGACACGGCATCGCCCGGGTACTGGATGACCCGTTCGCCCACGCGCAGGCCCTGCGTGATCCAGGCTTCCTCGCCGTTGCGGTCGGCCACCGTGATCCTGCGCAGGCGCGCGCGCCCGCCTTCCACCACGAATACGGCCATCTGCCCGCCGCCGTCCCCGGCCGCGCCCGGCGCCGGGAACACCGCGCTGACCGGCACCCGCAGGACCGCGGGCCTGGCGACCACGATGATGCGCACCCCAACGCGATAGCCATCGCCCAGCGACTGCCACTGTGCGCGCGGGCTGTCGATCTCGATCAGCACGTTCACCCGCTGCTCCTCCACCCCCAGCGCCGACACCTTGGTGAAGCCGGCGGGCTCCACCAGGCGCACGTGGCCGACCAGCGGGGCGGCACCGCCCCAGCGCTCGATGCGCACCGGCATCCCGCGCGCAACCTGGGGCGCGTCCGTGGTCAGCAACTCGGCCAGCACTTCCAGCCGGGCGGTGTCGCCGATTTCCAGCAGTGGCGTGCCCAGCGCCACGGTGCCGGCGCTGGTGCGCAGCACCCGCAGCACCCGGCCGGGGATCGGTGCGCGCAGCGGGAACGGGGAGGCGTCGTCGCGCTGGATCGCGGAACGTGCGGCGCGCGCCTGGTCCAGGGCATGGCCGGCGGCATGCTGCTCCTCCCGTGCGCCCAGCAGCTCCTCTTCCGCGGCGCGGGCCGCCAGCCGGCTGGTCTCCAGCTGGCTGGTGGCGATGAAGCGGTCCCTGGCCAGCCCCTGATCGCGCTTGAGGGTGGCCCGCGCCTGCGCCAGCGCGGTGGATGCGCGGGCGACGCGCGCCTGCGACCGCGCCAGCGAGGCCTCGGCGGTCTCCACCTGCGCCGCCAGCTGCGCGCGCGCGCGGGCGTCCAGCATCGGCGCCAGCGCCGGCGTGAGGCTGGCCAGGATCGTGGCCGGGGTGACGGCATCGCCTTCGCGCAGGGTGATCCGCGCCAGTTCGCCCGACAGCGGCGCGGACACGAGATAGCGGTCGCGCACCCGGGTGCGCCCGTTCTCCTCGATGCTGCGCTCGAACGGCCCCGTCGCGGCGGCGGCGGTTTCTACCGGCAGCGGCCGCGGCGCGAACGCCCAAGCCAGGGCCACCGCGACCGCGGCCGCAGCGCCGGCGCCCCACATCCATTTGCGCAACGCGTGCATGTGCTTGCCTCACTCCCTCGTTTTCAGGACCGCGACCATGTCCAGCCGGTCGATCCGCCGCCGCACCACCAGCGCGCTGGCCAGGCCGGCCGCGACCACGGCCAGGCACGCCCAGGCGTAGGTGCGCGGCAGGATTGTCACCGGAAAGAAGAACTGGTCGCTGCGCAGCAGGCCCACGATCAGGTGGACCAACCCGTCGCCCGCCAGCATGCCCAGCGGCAGCGCCAGCGCGATCACCAGCGCCAGTTCGCCCAGCAGCAGGCCGGAGACTTCCGCGCGGGTGAAGCCGAGCACGCGCAGGCTGGCCAGCTCCCAGCTGCGCTCGGCCAGCGCGATGCGGGCGTTGTTGTAGACCACGCCCACCGCGATGACGACCGCGAAGGTGGTGAGGATCGCGCTCATCACGCGGATGTTGCGTGCGCTGATGTCCTGCATGTTGCGCCACAGGGTGGCCTTGCTGAAGGCGCCGGCGATGCGGGGGGCGGCACGTGCGCCGCGCAGGAAACCGGCCTCGCCGCCGCGGTCGAGGGCGACGGTGAACTGGTTGGCCACCTCGCCTTCGCCGAGCAGGCGGTTGAGGGCGCGACGCTCCATGTAGGCGTTCAACCCCATCATGTCGCGCACCGTGCCGGCCAGGGGCAGGATGCGGGACCGCCCATCGCCTTCCAGTACCTCCACCCGCACGGGATCGCCGACCTGCAGGTGGAGCTTGTCCGCCAGCCGGTCGGTCAGCAGCAGGCCATCCACCGGTGGCCGCCACTGCCGGCCATCGACGTCGATGATGCGGCGCAGGCTCGGTTCGGCGGCCGCCCCCTGCAGTGCCACCCGCTCGGTGCGGTGCCCGTTCGACAGGCGCACCACCACCTCGCGGCCCGGTTCCACCGCCACCGCGCCGGGCAGGCGCCCGATTTCGCGCCACGCATCGCCGGTCACCGGGCGCGGCGTCCACAGCGCCACGTCGCCACGCATCTCCACCCGGAACTTGCTGTCCACCACCTCCTCGATGGCATCGCGGAAGAAGTTGCCGGTCACCACCATCGCCACCGCTGCGACCACCCCCGCCAGCGACAGCCCGGCGCGCCACGGGTGGCGCTCCATGTTGCGCAGGATCATGCGCAGGGTCGGCGGCAGCCGGACCAGTCCCAGCTGCTCCACCAGCGTGCGACGGTAGCGGCCGGGGGCGGGCGGGTGCATCGCCGTGGCCGGTGGCATGCGCACGGTGGCGAGCACGGTGTTGAGGCTGCCGGCCAGCGCCGCGACCAGCACGATGGCCAGGCTGGCCACCGCCAGCCACGGCGCCAGCACATGTTCCAGCGCCGGGAAGCGGAAGAAGTCGGCGTACAGGCCCAGCAGCATCCGTCCCAGCCACTTGCCCAGCAGCAACCCGAGCGCGGCGCCGACGGCGATGATGGCCAGCACCAGCTTCAGGTAGTAGCCGCCGATCGCCCGGCCCGGGTAGCCCAGCGCCTTCAACGCCGCGATCTGTTCGCGCTGCGCTGCGACCAGCCGCGAGACCACCACGTTGATCAGGAACGCCGCGACCAGCAGGAAGATCGACGGCAGCACCGTCCCCAGGACGTGCTGTTCGCGGATCTCGTTCTCCAGCATGGCGTGCGAGGCCTGGCTGGCGCGGCCGTGCGCTTCGCGCCCGCCATAGCGGGCGATGATCCGTTCCACCGCGGCGATCACCGCCTGCTCCGCGGCGCCCGGCGCGCGCTTGATCGCGATCCGGTTGAACGCCCCGCGCATGTCGTAGGCCGCTGCGAGGAAGTCCCGGTCCACCCAGAACACGCCGAACCCGCGCGTGTCCGGCATCCCGCCGAAGCCGGCGAAGATGTATTCCGGCGACAGCGCGATGCCGACGATGCGCAGCGACCTGTGCTTGCCGTTCACCAGCGCCTGTACCTGGTCGCCGGGGGCAAGCCCATGGGCGCGCGCGAAGCCCTCCGACACCAGCGCGTCCACCGCGCCGCCCGAATCCGCCGCCCCGCTGCCGGGCATGCGGCCAGTGCGCAGGCTGACCCGGTTCATCCGCTGCGGATGCGCCGGGTCGAGGCCGACCAGGTGTCCCAGCAATGCATCGCCGGTGCCGGTCACGTTCACGCGTACCGTGTGCTCGACGGTGGTCTGCACGTCGGCCACGCCCGGCACGTCGCGCAGGCGCGCGGCCAGCGCGTCCGGCGCGCGCTCCACCGCGGCGAACACGTCGGCGAAACGCGAAGTGGCGTAGTAGCCATCGCGTGCCGCCGTCAGCGACTCCACCGCGCTCAGGGTGGCGATGAAGCCGCCCACGCCGCTGGCCACCACCAGCGCGATGGTCAGCGCCTGGCTCCACAGCAGGCGCAGGTCGCGCAGCAGCTTGCGGTCTAGCGCGCGCACCGGCCTGTCCCCGTCACCACGACAACTCCGATGGCCGCAGCTTGTGCGCGTTGGCGTCGATCCGCTGGATGCGGCCGTCGCCGAGGTGGATGACGCGGTCGGCCATCGCGGCGATCGCTGCGTTGTGGGTGATCACGATCGCCGTGGTGGCCAACTCGCGGTTGGCCTTCTCGATGGTCTCCAGCACCAGCTTGCCGGTCTGGTAGTCGAGTGCCCCGGTCGGCTCGTCGCACAGCAGGACCGCGGGCCGCTTGACGATGGCGCGGGCGATCGCGACCCGCTGTTGCTCGCCGCCGGACAGCTGGGCGGGGAAGTGGTCGGCGCGGGCCGCCAGGCCGACCATCGCCACGGCGGCGTCCACCGGCATCGGATCGGCGGCGATGTCGGCCACCAGCTGCACGTTCTCGCGCACGGTCAGGCTGGGGATGAGGTTGTAGAACTGGAACACGAAGCCGACGTGGTCACGGCGGAAGCGGGTGAGCGCCGCTTCGCCCGCGCCGTCGAGGCGATGATCGCAGTAGGCGACCTCGCCGCTGGTGGGCGTATCCAGTCCGCCGAGGATGTTGAGCAGGGTGGACTTGCCGCTGCCGGAGGGGCCCAGCAGGACCACGAACTCGCCGCGGCGGATGTCCAGGTCGACATCGCGCAGCGCGGTGACCTGGACATCGCCCATGCGGTAGACCTTGCCCAGCCCACGCGCCCGGAACACCGGTTCCGCGCTGGCGGGAGGTAGGGAGCCTGCGGGTGTTTCGGGCGCCATGGCCTGCCTCGTCGGGCGCCAGGCCGGGGCTGCGCGGCGCACCACCCGACTCTAGCGCCAGCGGTCGGTCGGCGGGAAGCCACGGGCGTGCATCGGGCATGCGGCGGCGGGCGATTGCCGGGACAATGTGCGTCCTCCCGCCGATGGCCGCCGCCGATGCCCGATGCCCCCGCGTTGCCCGTCCTCTACCGCGACGACACGCTGGCCGTGGTCTGCAAGCCGGCCGGGCTGATGGTCCACGACAGCGCGCTGGCGCGCGGCGAAACCGACTTCGCGGCCGACCGCCTGCGCGAACAGTTCGGCCGGCCGATCTTCCTGGTGCATCGGCTGGATCGCGCCACCAGCGGCTGCCTGCTGCTGGCGTTCGACCGCGAGACCGCATCCGCGCTGGGCAAGACGCTGATGTCGCACGAGGTGGAGAAGGACTACTGGGCGATCTGCCGCGGCTGGCCCGCGGAGCCGGCGTTCGTGGTCGACCACGACTTGGACGGCGGCCCGGGCAAGCCGCTGAAGAAACCGGCGCAGACCGCCTTCGAGGTGCTGGCCACCTGCGAGCTGGCGCTGCCTTCGGCGGGCTTCCCCACCTCGCGCTACGCGTGGTTGCGGGCCTCGCCGAAGACCGGCCGGTTCCGCCAGATCCGCCGCCACCTCAAGCACCTGTCGCACCACCTGATCGGCGACTCCAGCCACGGTGACGGCCGCCACAACCGCAGCTTCCGCACGCTTGGCATCCACCGCATGCTGCTGCACGCGCGCCGGCTGGCGTTCACCCATCCGCATACCGGCGCGCGCATCGAAGCGCTGGCGCCGCCGGATGCGGAGTTCGAAAAGGCGCTGGCGCTGTTCGACGCGCCAGCGCGGTAGGGCTTACTTCGCGGCGGCCGCCTGCTGCTCGATGGCGGCCTTCACTTCCTGCATCGCGGCCAGCATCGCCGGCTGGATTTCCTGCATGGTCAGGGCCATCGCCTGCGGCGACTTCTTCAGGATCGAGGCGCCTTCCGGGCTGGCGTAGAACGCGGTCATCGCCTGCACTTCGCGCCGGCTGAAGACCTGCGTGTAGACCTTGCGCACCACCGGCTCCAGCGCTTCCCACGACAGATGCTTGTTGATGATGGTGCTGCTGGTCGCCATCGCTTCCTGCATCTTCGCGCGCTTGGCCGCGTCGAGGTCGGCGCCGAACGCGTCGGCCAGCATCTTCTCCTGCGCGCCCTGCATCTGCTGCATCATCCCGGCCATCATCGTCTTCATGTCCATCGCCTGCAGCAGGCGGTCCACGTCGGCGGCGCTGGCGGATTCCGCGGCCGGCGGCTGCGCGGCGGTCTGGGCGAGGGCGGCAGGCGAGAAGGCGAACAGCAGGGCAAGCGACAGGCCGATGCGGCGCATGGAGCGACTCCGGGAAGGAAAAAGGAGGCGGCATCTTCGCAGCCGGAGTCAGGCCCGGCAACGGCAACGGCAAGGATGCTGGGGCGTGCACGTGTTGCGGGGCGGGACGGCGCTGCCAGTAGAATCGCCGCATGCAGATCGGCCGGCTTGCCATCGACGACGATGAACTGATCGAACGCTTCGTGCGCGCGTCGGGGCCGGGTGGGCAGAACGTCAACAAGGTCGCCACTGCGGTCGAGCTGCGCTTCGATGTCGCGGGTTCTCCTTCATTGCCGGAGCCGGTGCGGGCGCGGCTGCTGGCCAAGCGCGACCGGCGGGTGACCGGCGACGGCGTGCTGGTGCTGTCGGCGCAACGTTTCCGCACCCAGGACCGCAATCGCGAGGATGCGCGTGCGCGGCTTGCCGCCTTCATCGAAAGCGGCCTGCATGCGCCCACCCCGCGCATCGCCACCAAGCCGACCCGTGGTGCCAAGGAGCGTCGCTTGGGCGAGAAGCGCGGGCGTGCGAGCATCAAGCAGGGGCGCAGCGGACGGGGTTGGGATTGAGCGGGGATCGGGGGGATATCGTGCTGGCGCTGCCAGGGCACGCGCCGCGGATGCCGCGCAACCGCGGCATGGAGTGGCTGGGGCGCAGCGTGCTGCGGCTGGGCGGCTGGCGCATGGTCGGCGTGTTCCCGGACGTGCCGCGCGCGGTGCTGGTCGCCGCGCCGCATTCTTCCAACTGGGACGGGGTCTGGGGGATCGCCGCCAAGCTGGCGATGGGCGTCCGCCTGTCCATCCTGGGCAAGCACAGCCTGTTCCGCATCCCCTTGCTGGGGCCGCTGCTGCGCTGGCAGGGAGTCATCCCGGTGGACCGGGCCGCGCCGCACGGGGTGGTGGGGCAGGCGGTTGACGCGCTGCGCGCATCGCCGTGCATGTGGTATGCGATCGCCCCCGAAGGCACGCGCCGCCAGGTGGAGCAATGGAAGCCGGGCTTCTGGCGCATCGCCCACGGCGCCGGGGTGCCGGTGATCGTCGCCGCGTTCGACTATCCCAGCCGTACCATCACCATCGGCCCGGCCTTCGCGCTGACTGGCGACATGCAGGCGGACATCGCGCAGATCCAGCGCTGGTACGCGCCCTTCCGCGGCCGCAACCACGACGTACTGCAGCCTGCGGACCACGTGGCGTCGCAGCGCGTCGAAAACTGACGTAAAACGCCACCCCGTAGGCGTGGCAAGCCGTCGACGCACGGTTGGGCTGCCTTGTCCGGTTTGGCATGCGAATTGCGTCACATTTACTACAGCCGCAATCGTGCGGCCGCTTCGATGCCAGCTGCGCGGGCGCTTCGTCCCCGCGCCGCGCTAGGAGCCAAAGGGGGGCGCAACGGCGTCGACCACGAATCCCGCATGCGGGGGCGGTGGCGGCTTGCATCCCGGATTCCAGCCCATTGGTCGAGAGCCTATGTACAAGCCCAGCAAACGCATCGTCATCGCGGTCCTCGTGCTCGGCCTCGCCGGGTTCGCGTTTGGCGTGTGGGTGCTGCTGCACCCGGCCAGCATCTTCGTGCAGCCGTGGCGGGCGGTGCAGGCGGAGGCGCCGGTGAAGGGCGTGTTGCTTGGGCCATACCCGGTCGAGGAAGACTTCGCCGACCTCAAGAAGCGCGGCGTCACCACCATCATCAGCCTGCTCGAGCCGAACGTGCCCTATGAAAAGGTGCTGCTGGAGCGCGAGCGCGCGCTGGCCGAGCGCCATGGGATGACGGTGGAGAACTTCCCGATGGGCAGCATCCTCGGGCAGAAGTTCGGCGAGAACTATTCGAAGAATTCGAAGGCGGCGGCCGAGGCGGCGCTGTCCGCCGACGGCGTTGCCTACATCCACTGCTACCTCGGCTTGCATCGCGCCCGCAACGTGCAGCGTTACCTGGCCGAGCATGCGCAGGTGCAGGCGCAAACCTATGCGACCACCGGGGCCGGGGCCAGCGGCGCCGACATGGAGGCGGAGGATCGCGCCACCCGGCTGTTCGGCGAGGATCGCTTCGAGGAGAGCCTGGCCGCGCTGTCCACGGTGAAGGACAAGGGGCCGCGGATGCTGCGGTTGGAAGGCTGGAGCCTGTATCGCCTGCATCGCAATGATGAAGCGCACGCCGCGTTTTCACGCGCGCTGGCGCTGTCCCCGGGCGACAAGGATGCGCGGATCGGGATGGCGTACAGCGACCTGGCGAGGAAGCGGCTGGAGCGGGCGCAGCAGGACTTCCTGGACTTGCGCCAGCTGTATCCGACCGATGGGATGGTGCTGCAGGGCCTTGGCAATGCGTATTTCCGGCAGGGGCGCTGGAAGGATGCCGAAGCGGTGTTCGTGGAGACGCTGCGGCACGACCCCGGCAACGGCGAGGTCAAGGACATGCTGGAACGGGTGCGGCGGTTCATGGCCCCCGATGCCACTCCGGCGGGCGCTTGAGCGGACGCGAATGAACAGTCCGCGGCTGCGGGCGGGAGCTTGAAATGGATACCTTGATGAATGTCGACTCGCAGGTCGCCTTCGCGATCTGGGTTGGCCTGGGCGTGACGGTGACGTCGGTCGTGTTGCTGGTGGCGGTGCTGGCCATTCGCCAGTTGGCCCTGCGGCGCGAACGCAACCACTTGCGCGCGGCGACCTTCTGGCGCGGCGTGCTGGTGGATGCCATGCAGGGGCCGTCCACCAGCGTGCCGGCGCTGCCCGAGCGCGACATGACCGGCTTCGTGGAGGTCTGGAACGAGCTGCACGATGCCCCCGGTGGCGCCGATGACCGCGGCATGCTGGCGGTGGCCGAACAGGTCGATCTGGCGCCGAAGCTGGAGCGGATGGTCGAGCACGGTCGATTCCACGACCGGGTGATGGCCATCATCGCGATCGGCTACCTGCGCAGCGCGTCGAGCTTCGACCGGCTGGCGGCGCTGATCGACGATGCCAGTCCGATCGTGTCGATCAGCGCCGCGCGCGCGCTGATGCGGATCGATGCGCAGCGCGCGGTGCAGCAGGTGGTGCCGCAGATCGTGTCGCGCCACGACTGGGTGGACGGCGGCATCGCGCAGATGCTGCATGAAGCCGGCCCCGAGGCGATCAAGGACGAGCTGGGCGCCGCCGCGCTGCGCGCGAACGACGAGGTGGCCTCGCGGCTGGTGCGCTTCCTTGCCGGGGTTAGCCCGGAAGCAGCCGCGCCGGTGATCGCCCGCATCCTGGCCGAACCGCACGATGAACACCTGGTCTCCACCTGCTTGCAGGTGCTGGCCGATGCCCGCGACCTCGACAAGGCGCGGCCGCTGCTGGCCCACGAGCGCTGGCACGTGCGCATGCACGCGGCGGCGGCGATCGGCCGGCTCGGCGGCGCCGCCGACGCGGAAACCCTGGTGCCGTTGCTGGCGGACCCGCAGTGGTGGGTCCGCTACCGCACCGCGCAGGCGCTGCAACACCTGTTGGCTGGCGGCGAGGCGCAGCTGGCGCAGGTGCGCGACGCGCAGCATGACCGTTATGCACGCGACATCCTCACCCAAGTGATGGCGGAGCGTGCGCTGGGAGAAACGCAATGAACCTGTCCTGGATCACCCCTGAGATGATGTCGGCCCTCGTTGGGATGCAGTGGGCCTTCCTGGCCTATTTCATCTGCATCAACGTGGTCTACCTGGCGCTGAACTTCATCGCCATGTTCGCGATCCTGCGCTACGCCCGCGAACACGGCGCCGCGTTCCGGGTGAAGAACTTCGCCGACTACCAACCGCCGGTCAGCATCCTGGTCCCGGCCCACAACGAAGAGCGCACCATCGTCAGCACGGTGCGCTCGATGCTGCGCCTGAGCTACCCGAACTTCGAGGTCGTGGTGGTCAATGACGGTTCCACCGACGCCACCCTGCAGACGGTGGTGGATGCCTTCGAGCTGGTGGAGTTCCCCGAGGCCTACCGCAGCCGGCTCAAGACCGAGCCGGTGCGGCGCATCTTCGCCTCGCCGCAGGGCGGGCGGGTGCGGGTGGTGGACAAGGACAACGGCGGCAAGGCGGATGCGCTGAACGCCGGCATCAATACCGCCCGCTACCCGCTGTTCTGCGTGGTCGATGCCGATTGCATCCTGCAGCAGGACAGCTTGGCGCGGGTGGTGCAGCCGTTCCTGGAGGACGCCAGCATGATCGCCACCGGCGGCGTGATCCGCATCGTCAACGGCTGCAAGGTCAAGGATGGCCTGCTGTCGAAGGTGGAACTGCCGGACAAGATGCTGCCGCTGGTGCAGACGGTGGAATACTTGCGTGCGTTCCTGTTCGGCCGGCTGGGCTGGTCGCCGATCAATGCGCTGCTGATCATTTCCGGCGCGTTCGGCGTGTTCTACAAGGAGCGGGTGATCGCCGCGGGTGGCTACAAGAGCGACCTGGTCGGCGAGGACATGGAGATGGTGGTGCGCTTGCACGACCGCATGCGCGAGGAGAAGCGGCCGTACAAGATCGCCTTCGTGCCCGACCCGATCTGCTGGACGGAGGTGCCGTCCGACCTGCGCTCGTTCTACAACCAGCGCGTGCGCTGGCAGCAGGGCCTGGCCGAGAGCCTGTTCGGCAACTGGCGGCTGATGTTCCGCCGCAACGGCGGCATCGTGGGCTGGGTGGCCTACCCGTTCATGCTGCTGTTCGAATGCCTGGGGCCGGTGATCGAGGTGCTGGGCTACCTCTCGGTGATCGTGCTGGGGCTGCTTGGCCTGCTGTCGCCGCAGGCGTTCTTCGCCTTCCTGTTCGCCTCCATCGGCCTGGGCGTGCTGCTGTCGGTCAACGCGATGATGCTGGAGGAAATCTCCTTCCACCTGTACCCGCGTCCGCGCCAGCAGCTCAAGCTGTTCCTGGTGGCGGTGTTGGAGAACTTCGGCTATCGGCAGATGACGTCGCTGTTCCGGGTGGTCGGCCTTGTGCGCTGGGTGGTCAAGCTGCGCCGCCGTTCCAAATGGGGCCATATGCGCCGCAGCGCCGAATGGCAGGAACATGAACCCCGCGTCGCGGCCACCGGCCCCGCCGTCCCCTGATCGCAAGCAGACACCGCAAAGGATATGTCCATGAGCCTGCTGTACCCCGCCGTCCTCCAAGCCGCGCTGCTGGCCGGCGGCGCCGATCCGGCCTTGTTGCAAGACCCCGCCGTGGCGCAGGACGCGCCGGTGGAAACCCATGAAGCGCGCCTGCAGCGCGCCCGTGCGCTGGCTACCTCCGGCGATGCTGCCCAGCGCGAGCAGGCGGTGGCGATGTACGGGCAGATGCTGCAAGAGTCCCCCGGCAACAGCGACGTGCTGCTGGCGCGTGGCCGCACCCTCGCCTGGGCAGGTCGCCACGCCGAAGCCGAGGCGGACCTGCTGGCGGTCACCACTGCCAAGCCCGGTTATGCCGACGCCTGGTCGGCACTGGGCGACCTGTACTTGTGGAGCGCGCGGCCACGACAGGCGGCCGAAGCCTACGGGCACTGGGTGGAGCTGGCACCAACCAGCGCGCCTGAACCGCTGGTTGCCCGCGGCCGTGCCTATCGCGCCGCTGGCCTGATGGCGGAGGCGCGCGCGGACTTCAATGCCGCTGGCGCGCGCGGCGCGGACCCGGCGCTGGTCGCCAGCCTCAACGACAGCACGCTGCCGCTGCTGGCGGTACCGGATGCGCTGCTGGCCGGCGACTACGCCTGGTCGCTGCGTGCCGGCGTCGACCACACCAACTTCAGCGGCGGGCGCGAAAGCTGGAACGACGCGGGCGTGACCTTGCGGCACAAGTTCGCGCGCGGTTCGCTGGGGCTGGAAGTCCTGCATGCCGACCACTTTGGTCGCCGCGACAGCGCCTGGGCGCTGGATGGCTATGTGTCGTTGTGGGCGCGTGCCTACGCCAACGTCCGTTACCAGCACGGCCCGTCCAGCGGCATCCTGCCGCGTTATTCGTGGCGAACCGAGCTGTTCCAGGGCGTGGGCAGCGGCTGGGAGCTGTCGGCCAGCATCGACCACCTGCGCTTCAGCTCCGACACCGAGTTCTACGGCGTCGGGGTGGGCCGCTACGTCGGCAACTGGTACCTGCGCTACAAGCTGCAGCACGTGCCCGGGGTGAGCTCGGGCAGCTGGAGCCACCGCGTCGTGGCGCGCAACTACTACCGCGGCAATGCCGACGATTATTTCGAAGTCAGCGGCAGCAGCGGCCGCAGCAGCGACCTCGACCGCAGCGGCGCGCTGGTGCGCGACAGCAACGCTTCGCTGGGCGCTTCGTGGACGCATTACTTCCGCCCGGATTGGGGGTTCAAGGTCGGCGTTGGCGCCTCGGATGATGCCGATGGCTTCGACGAGCGCCAGCTGTCGTTCTCGCTGTACCGGCGTTGGTAATGGTTTCCGGCGCGCCCGTGGCGATGCCGGGGGCGGAGGGCGGGGCGGCCTCGCGCCTGTGGGGCTGGCTGCCGGCGTTGCTGCTGGCGCAACTGGCGCTGGCGCTGTGGTCGGCGCTGCGCGCGCTGCCGGAAGCCGGTGGCGCACCGGCGTTGGTGGCGCTGGCGGTCGGCAACCAACTGCTGTTCTTGCTGCGCGCGCTGCCGCTGCTGTTGCTGCTGGGCTGGCCGCTGGCCAGTCTGCCCGGCCGGCGCGCGGCGCTGCTGGCGGTGGGGGCGTTGTGGTCGCTGTTCCTGCTGCTGCAGGCGGGGCTGGAGCAGTACTACCTGGCGGCGCGGGTGCCGCTGGGCGCCGACTTGTTCGGCTACGGCCTGGCCGAGATCCGCACCACGGTGGGCGGCGCGGGTGCCGGGATCGGCGCGGCGGGCTGGACCGGGTTGCTGCTGCCGTTGCTGCTGCTGTGGGCGGCGCTAGCCTGGCGCAGCCGGCAGCCGCTGCGGGCACGCCACGGCGTGCTGGCCGGCATGCTGGTAGCCGGCTTGGCGGCGTGGTTGCTGCCGGTAGGGCCGGGTACGCGCGCATTGGGTAGTGAAGACGCGCGCGCGCTGGCCACGAGCAAGGGCGCTTATTTCGTCGCCGATGGCCTGCGTTGGTGGCGTGCCGATGCGGTTGCGGCTGCTGCGGTCGCAGGCACGCAATCCCCGGCCGCCGCGGCCGCGGTGCCGGCGCTGGATCCGGACTGGCCGTTCCTGCACGCGGACGCCACCCCGGACACGCTGGGCCCGTACTTTGGCCCCACCCGCGACGGCCGGCCGCCGAACCTGGTGGTGATCGTGGTCGAAGGACTGGGGCGCTCGTTCTCCGGGCCGGACGCGCCGCTGGGCAGCTTCACCCCGTTCCTCGACGAGTTGGCAGGGCGCAGCCTGTACTTCGACAATTTCCTGGCCAACCAAGGCCGCACCTTCGGCGTGCTGCCGGCGTTGTTCGGTTCGCTGCCGCTGGCCGAGCAGGGCTTCGCCGCGCTGGGACCGAAGATGCCCGCCCACGCCGGCCTGTTCAACGTGCTGCATCGGCAGGGCTACCGCAGCACGTTCTACAACGGCACCGACAGCGACTTTGACAACGAGCGCGGCTACCTGCAGCTGCAGGACGTGGACGATATCGTCGACCTGCGCAATTTCGGCCCCGGCTACCAGCGCAACCCCTTCAGCGATTGGGGTTATCCGGATCGTGAGCTGGTATCGCGGGTGCTGGCGGACAGCGCGCGGCTGCATCCACCGTTCGTGCTGGGCGTGCAGACCATCAGCATGCACACCAGCTACAGCTTCCCGGGGCAGGCCGCCTACAAGGCGCGCATCGAGCCGCGCCTGCAGGCGCTGGGCGTGCCGGAGGCGCGCCGCGCGCAGTACCGCGCGCTGGCCGACATCTACAGCGCCATCCTGTACACCGACGACCAGCTGCGGCGCTACTTCGAGTCCGTGAGCAAGGCGCCGTGGTACGCCGACACGATCTTCGTGGTCACCGGTGACCACCGGCTGGCGGAGATCCCGCAGGACACCCACATCGAGCGCTACCACGTACCGCTGCTGATCCACTCGCCGCTGTTGCGCAGGCCGGCGCGGGTGCGCGGGGTGTCTTCGCACCTCGACGTCACCCCCTCGCTGCTGGCGCTGCTGTCGCATACCTACGGCCTGCAGCGGCCGGCGCAGGCGACCTGGACCGGTCGTGGGCTGGACATGGCGGATGCGTTCCGCAGCCAGCACGAGATCGCGCTCAAGCAGACCAAGACCAGCGTGCCCGACTTCGTGAGCGGTCGCTGGTTCCTGCACGACGGCCGGCTGTTCGAACTGCAGGACGGCATTCGTGCCTCCGAGGTCGACGATGCCGGCCTGCGCGCGCAGGTGACCGCGCGGTTGCAGGCCTACCAGGCCGCCAACGCCACCTTCGTGGGCAAGCTCGCGCTTTCCCCGGAAGGCGGCATGCCTGCGCTGGTGGCGTACCGCGAGGCGCCGGCCGCAGCCGTGCAGCCGGTGGCGGCGGTGGTGGCGCTGCCGGCGGGGTTGGGTTTGGATGCGGTGCGGCTGGAGAACGACGGCAACGGCGTGCGGGTGGCGGCGACCTTCGTCAATGGCGACGCCCACGATTCGCGGGTGTTCGCGCCGCTGGCGGTGCTGGCCGCGGAAGACGGACGGGAACTCGGCGAAGGCTACGGCAGCGCGATCCGCCTGCAGCCGCACGAGCGCCGCGAAGTGATGCTGGCGTTGCCGGCCAAACTGGGGCCGGGTCACTACTTCATCTCGGTGCTGCCCTCGGATCCCGAAACCGGCAAGCCGCTGGGACGCGGCCGCTACCGGCTGCCGCTGGACATCGGCGGGAACGCGCCATGAGTCCCGCCAGGCTGGCGATGCAGCTGGCCCTGTGCGCGCTGCTGGCACTGGCCACCAATGCCTGCGCGCAGGAGCCGCAGGCATCGCGTGCAATGTGGACCTGGGAAGGGCCGTCATACGCGATGCTGGAGTCGCCGGCGGTCGCCGACGACGCGCTGGCGTTCCTGCAGCGCAAGCGGGTCAATGTCGTCTACCTGTACGCCGATGCGTTCCAGCGGCGCAACCTGGTCGAGCAGCAGCCGCAGCTGTACCGCGCCTTCATTCGCAACGCGCATGCCCGCGGCATCCGCGTGCATGCGCTGCTGGGCTCGTGGTACCTGCACACCGAGCGCTACGTGCTGCCGCGCCACCAGCGCAAGGCGGTGGCGATGCTGCAGCGGGTGCTGGACTACAACGCCGCGGCGGCGCCGGCCGAGCGTTTCGACGGGGTCAACTACGACATCGAGCCGCACCTGCTGGACGAATGGGAGGACGCGACCCGGCCGCGCCTGCTGCGGGGCTTCCTCGACATGACCGCGGCGATGATGGAGGCCAGGCGCAAGTCCGGCCAGACGCTGGCGATCGGGCCGGCGATGCCGTTCTGGTGGGACGGCATCGCGCTGGAATGGCGCGGCGTGCGCAAGCCGGTCAGCGAACACGTCGCCGACCTCACCGATTACATCGCGCTGATGGACTACCGCAACCGCGCCGAGGGCCGCGACTCCATCCTGTCGCACGCGCAGGACGAGATGGACTATGCCAGCCGCACCGGCAAGCGCGTGGTCATTGGCCTGGAGTTCAACCCCGCCGAGCCGGCCAAGCTGAGCTTCCATGGCACGGGTGAAGCGGCGTTCGAGCGAGAGGCCGGCAAGGTGGAGGATGCCTACCGCGGCCGCCCGGCGTTCGACGGCTTCGTGTTCCACCACTACCTGGGTTACCGCCGCTTCGTCGGCGAGGCGCTGCCCGGCGCGGACTGAGCGCGCAAAAAAAGCCCCGGCTGGGCCGGGGCAGGGGGGTGCCATGTGGGTGCAGGGCCTGCTCAGTCCAGCGGCTTGCCGCCGAACTTGTAGGTGAGCTGGACGAAGAAGCTGCGGCCGAAGCTGTCGAACCACGAGGTGTCGTAGTACGGGTAGTTCGCCCAGGTCGGATCCTTCGGCGGCATCTTGTCGAGCAGGTTGTTGACGGTCAGCGACACGCGGAAGTGGTCGTTCACGTCGTAGCGCGCGCCGGCGTTGAAGCGCCAGGTGGCCTGCGTCCAGGCGTCGTTGTCGTAGTTGGCCACGCGGCCGAGGTAGGTGCCGAACAGGCTCGCACCCCAGGCGCCGCGGTCCCAAGTCGCGCCGACGTTGCCCTTGCTGCGCGGCAGGGTGGTGGCGCTGAAGCTCACGTCCAGCATGTCCTCGGACGGATCGCCCGGGTACTGGATGCGGGTGTGGCGGCGCGCCCAGTTGTAGCTGGCGGTGAAACGGAAGTCGCCGGCCACTGCGGTCTGCAGGCGGTAGTTGGCGGTCACGTCGATGCCGGAGGTTTCCTCCTGGGCGATGTTGATCGGCGCGAAGTGCACGCTGGTGATGTCACCGTCGGCGTCGCGGATCACCCGCGCCAGCGCGTCGACACAGGTCGGCGAATTGACGTCGACGGTGACGCCCTCGGCGGTCTGGCCGAGGCGGCAGTCCGCTTCGGTCATCCGCAGCACCTCGCGGTCCTGCGCCTGCACCTGGTTCATCACCCGGATCTTGTAGAAGTCCATCGCGATGTCGAACGCGGAGGTGGGCGACCACACGAAGCCCGCGGTCATCGAGCGGCTGGTTTCGACGTCCAGCGCGAGGTTGCCGGTGTAGACGTCGAAGGTGCTGACGTCCCAGCTGCCGTCGTCGTAGCAGTCGCCGTCGCTGTAACCCGGTTCGTCGGTGCGGCACTGGTAGTAGTCGGTGGCGTAACGGGTGCGGTAATAGTCCTGGCCCGCGAACAGGTAGTGCATGTCCGGGGCGCGGAAGCCGGTGCCGTAGGAACCGCGCATCAGCAGGGTGTCGATCGGTCGCCATTCCAGGCCGGCGCTCCAGGTGAACTTGCCCGGGTGCTTGCCGCCGTAGCTGTAGCGGTCATAACGGCCGGCCAGGCTGGCCTGCAGCGAGGAGAGCAGCGGCATGCGCAGCTCGCCGGCGGCGCTCCAGCGGTCGCGGCTGCCGCTGCCGTCGCCGTAGCGCGGGCCGACATAGGCGTCTTCGGTCAGCGCCAGCGGGTCCGGGTTGATCCGGTAGGACTGGCTGCCGTATTCCAGCGCGCCGGCAAAGCCGACGTCGCCGGCGGGCAGGGTGAACAGCGACGGGGTGCTGGCGGTGAAGCTGAGGTTGTCGTTGTCCGACTTCGGGCGGAACGTCGACATCGCCGCGATCGACGCGAACTCCGCTTCGGTCAGCGGGGTGAACAGGCGCGCCGGGTCCGGCGCGTAGATCGCGTAGCCGTCGTCGTCGTAACCCAGGCGTTCGCCCAGGAACAGGCGGTTGGCGGCGGCGGCGCGGATGCGCGGCATGCCCACGTCGGCCTTGTACTGGGAATGGTTGTAGGACGCTTCCCAGTCCCAGTCCTCCCCGAACGTGCCGTTGAAGCCGGTGGTCACCGCCAGGGTCTTCTCGGTGGTGATGTTCATGCGGTTGCCAAGCCCACCGATCTCCTCGGGGGTGAACTGCCGCGACCAGATCTCGTAGTGGCCGGTGTTGGCGTTGAAGAACATCTTGTTGCGGTAGTTGTTGGTCGAGGCCGGATCGTGGAACTCCCAGCCCATGTGGTCGCTGGCGACGTCGTTGCCGTTGGTGCCGGTCAGCAGCTTGACCTCCTGCCAGCCCAGCTGCACGTCGGCGAACCAGGTCAGGCTGTCGGAGATGGCGTATTCGAACGCGCCGTAGGCATTGGCGCCCTTGCGCTGGTTCTGGATGGTCCGATAGGCGATTGCGCGTTCGCTGCCGCAGTAGGGCTCGCCGTAGCGGTCCTCCGCCAGCACGGTGGTGCCTTCGTTGAGGCCGGCCATGGCCTGGCAACCGTCGGCGGGGGCGATGTTGACGTCGTCGTCCCAGTCGTACAGCTGCGCGGTCAGGCGCGGCAGCCGCCGGCGCGAGGTGGGGGCGTCGAGGGTGGAGTCCTGGACGTTGCGCTGGTAGCCCCACAGCGGCTTCTTGTCGAGCAGCTCCAGGCCGACCACGCCGGTGAAGCCGCCGCGCTCGAAACCGCTGGTCAGGGTCAGGTGGTGGGACTCGCCGCCGCCGCGGCTGGTGTCGCCGTAGCGGTAGTCGAGGAGGGTGCCGTCGACGGACTTCTTCAGGATGAAGTTGATCACGCCGGCCATCGCGTCGGAGCCGTACACCGCCGAGGCGCTGCCGGTCAGGATCTCGACCCGGTCGATCATCCCCAGCGGCAGGTTGCCGATGTCGGTGAAGTTGCTGCGGCTGTTGAGCGGCAGCGGGAAGTCCGCGATCCGGCGGCCATTGACCAGCACCAGCGTGTGGTTGGGGCCGAGGCCGCGCAGGTCCACCGCCTGCGCGCCGGGCGTGGACTGCGCGCTGGTGGTGTTCTGCTGGCCCTGCACGCTGCCGCTGTTCTGGCTGAGCGAGCGCAGCAGGTCCGGCACCGAAGTCAGGCCCGCGGCCTGGATCTGCTCCGCGGACACCACCGTGATCGGCGCGGGCCCTTCCACCTGCGCGCGCGGGATGCGCGAGCCGGTGACCTGGACGGCTTCAAGGTTGGTCACGGGGACGTCGGTGTCGGCCTGCGCGGGCCGCGCCTGCGGCGCCGGACGGGTGGGCGCGGCCGGCTTGGCCGCGGCGCCGTTCGGCACGATCAGCATCGCGCCGGAGGCATCGCGCTGGGCGCGGAAGCCGCTGCCCTTGAGCAGCGCGTCGAGCGACTGCGGTGACGCCGCCTGTCCGCCCAGGCCGGCGCTGCGGGCACCCTTGAGCTGGTCGGCGCGGTACACCAGCTGGGTGCCGGTCTGCCGCGCATAGGCATCCAGCGCGCTGGCGAGGTCGCCGGCGGGGATGTCGAGGTGGGTGGTTTGCGCCTGCGCCGCCAGCGCGGCGGAACAGGCCAGTGACAGCAACAGGACGCGGAGCGGGCGAGACGGTTTCATGGTGTTGGTTTTCCCCCGGGCGCCCGGGTTGGACGCCATTACGGATTCATGACGAACGATGGCGGGAAATCCCCCCGGGCCTTTCGGCACCCCTGCCGTGTTGGCCGTGCCCACCGTGCTGTGATCGGCGACCGCATCGCAACGCGCGCCAGTTGCGCGGTTGCTTCGGAGCCTGCGCTGCCGCCGCGCCCGCGCTCAGCGCGAGTGCAGCACGATGCGGCCCGTGTCCGCTTCCGCACGCACCGGGAAGCCGGCTTCGAGCAGGCGCACGAAGCCGTCGGTGTTGTCCCAACGGAAGCTGCCACCGATCCGCAGCGCACCGGCCCGCGCGTCCGCCAGCACCAGCTTGCGTGCGTTGTAGCGGTTGAACTCCGCCACCACCTCGCTCAGCGGCGCATCGCGGAAGGCCAGCAGCCCGTCGCGCCAGTCCAGCAGCCGCTGCGCGTCGGCCAGCGGCAGGCTGCGCACCAGCAGGCCGTTGCCGCGCACCAGCGCCACGCTGCCGGCCGGCAGCATCACCGACGGGACGGCGCCGGCGGCGGTGGCGGGCGCATCCAGCCGCACCGTGCCTTCCGTCACCACCACCCGCAGTGCGGCGACATCGCGACGCACCGAAAAACGCGTGCCCACGGCCACCGCGCGATAGCCGTCGGCGGCCACCGCGAACGGCCTGCGCGGGTCCTTGGCCACTTCGAAAATGGCTTCGCCCGAGGTCAGCGCCACGTCGCGCGCGCGCGCCGACAGACGCACCTCGATGCCGGTGGCGCTGGCCAGCGTGGCGCGCGAGCCGTCGGCCAAGGGCTGGGTGCGCACCTCCCCCATGGCGGTGCGGTAGGCGGCGGTATCGACCCGGGCCTGGCTGCGCCAGCCGAAGGCCAGCGCCAGCGCGCAACCGGCCAGCGTCGCCGCCATCGCGAAACGCGCGAAGCGCCGCTGCCGCACCGGCCGGGTGGCTGCAGGGCGCTGCGCCATCGCCTGCAGCATCTGTTCGCGGCGGTCGGCGGGCGTTGCCTGCCAGTGGCCGCGCGCGGGCGCGGCGCTGTCCTGCCAGCCGGCGCCCAGCGCCTGCAGTCGGCCGCTTTCCTGCCAGGCCGCCTGCAGCCGCAGGAACGCCACCCGGTGACCGACGTCGGCGTCCAGCCAGCGCTGCAACGCGGCTTCGTCCTCCGCATTCCAGCGGCCGCCGTCGCGGCGGGCCAGCCAGCCGGCCGCCGCCTGTTCGATCGCCATGCTGTCGGCGCGCATCGCTCAGTCCGCCTGCCGCCGCGCCGCGGCATCGGCCGCACCAGCTTCCGCCCGCGCCGGCGCCTCGCCGGTATACAGCGCGTCGGCGAGCAGGCGCATGCCCTTGGCGATGTGCTTTTCCACGGTTTTCTCGCTGATGCCCAAGCGCGATGCCACGTCCTTTTGCGACAACTCCTCCACCCGCCGCAGCCACACCACCTCCCGGCAGCGGTCGGGCAACCGGTCGAAGGCGTCGGCCAGCCGGCGCAGGGCCTGGCGGCCGCCGCACCAGCGTTCCGGCGAGACCTCATCCACCAAGACGAGCGAAGGCTCGAAATCACCCATCGGCTCGATCGACACCACCTTGCCGCGGCGCAGCCGGTCGGTCATCAGGTGGCGCGCGCTGGCGAACAGGAACGCCCGCGGCTGGGTCGGACGCGACTTCGCGCCGGCCTCGTAGATGCGCACATAGAGCTCCTGGCGCAGGTCGTGCAGCTCGTCGCGGTGCGGCCAGTGCCGGTGCAGGAAGCGCATCAGCGCTTCCTCGTGGACAAGGATTTCGTGGACGAACCAGCGGTCGAGCTCGGTCTGCATCCGCCTACCATAGCGAAAGCGCAGCGCCGCGAGCGGGGGGAAACCGGTGTACGTTCGTCTAATGACGTATCTGCGAATGAAGGGGAAGTGGACGATGAAGCGACGCGCCGGTTGGTCGATGATGCTTGCCGCGGTGCTGGCCGCGGCACCAATCCTGCCGGTGCTGGCCGCCGATGTCGGCCACTACGTGCTGGGCGACCTGCAGGCCAGGACGCCGGGCAAGGTGCAGCCGGGCCTGCTGCTGATGGGCGGCGGCGACCGCAATTTCGATGCCATGCACTGGTTCATGGAGAAGGCCGGCAACGGCCACATCGTGGTGCTGCGCGCGTCGCAGGGCGGCGAGATCGGCGAGGAATTCTTCAACGAGGTCGGCGGGATCAAGTCGGTCGAAACCTTCGTGTTCAAGGACCGCGAGGCCGCCACCGACCCGAAGATCCTGGCCGCGCTCAAGCGCGCCGACGGCATCTTCCTGGCGGGCGGCGACCAGTCCCGCTACGTCCGCTACTGGCGTGGCACCCCGGTGGGCGCCGCGCTGGATGCGCACGTGAAGGCGGGCAAGCCGCTGGGCGGCACCAGTGCTGGCCTGGCCATGCTCGGCGAATACCTGTACGGGGCGATGGACGGCGGCAGCCAGACCAGCCCGCGCGCGCTGGCCGACCCGCTGGGCGACGGCAACACCATCGAGACGGACTTCCTGCACATCGCGCAGCTCAAGGGCATCGTCACCGACACCCACTTCAGCGAACGCGCCCGGCTGGGCCGCCTGGTCGCCTTCCTCGCCAAGGCCGAGCACATGGCCGGCAAACCGCTGCTGGGGCTGGGCGTGGACGAGGATGCGGCGGTGGCGGTGGAGGGCGACGGCCGCGCGCGCATCTATGCCACTGCGCCCGGCGCCGGCGCCGTCGTGGTGCGCGGCGGCTTCAAGCAGAAGCAGGCCGAGGACAAGGCGATGAACCTCGATCGCGTCGACACCGTTGTGGCGGGCGCGGATTCGGTGCTGCGCCTGCCCGAAGGCCGGGTGGAGCGGCCGCTGGCGCAGCGCAGTTACGCGGTGCGCGACGGCGTGCTGGTGGCGCTGGACACGCCGACGCTGGTCATCCATGGCGGCGCCGGGGTGGAGCCGGGCGACCTGACCGCCGACGAGGAAGCCGTGGTCAAGCGCGCACTTGAAGCGGCGCTGCGCGCCGGCCACGCCAAGCTGCAGGGCGGCGCCTCGTCGCTGGACGCGGTCACCGCGGCGATCACCGTGCTGGAGGATGCGCCGCAGTTCAACGCCGGTCGCGGCGCGGTGTTCACCCACGACGGCCGCAACGAACTGGACACCTCGATCATGGACGGCGCCAGCGGCAAGGCCGGCGCCGCGGCCGGCCTGCACCGGGTGCGCAACCCGATCACGCTGGCGCGCGCGATCATGGACAAGTCCAACCACGTGATGATGGTCGGCGACGGCGCCGAGATGTTCGCGAAGGAACAGGGCATCGCGCTGGTCGATCCGTCCTGGTTCCGCACCGAGAAGCGCTGGAAGGCGCTGCAGAAGGCGCTGCAGCAGGAGCAGGCCGCGCGCGCCACGGACACGCCGCTGGTGCTGCCGGGCAAGGCCTACTTCGGCACCGTTGGCGCACTGGCGCTGGATGCGCGCGGCAACCTCGCCGCGGGCACCTCCACCGGCGGCATGACGAACAAGCGCTACGGGCGCGTGGGCGATTCGCCGATCATCGGCGCCGGCACCTGGGCTGACGCGCGCTGCGCGGTCTCCGGTACCGGCTGGGGCGAGTTCTACATCCGCACCGCCGCCGCCCACGAGATCTGCGCGCGGGTGCGCCTGGACGGCCAGCCGCTGGCCCGCGCGGCCGACGGCGTGATCAACCGCGATATCCCGAAGGCCGGCGGCGACGGCGGCGCGATCGCGCTGGGCGCCGACGGCAGCATCGCCTTCCCGTTCAACACCGGCGGCATGTACCGCGGCTGGATCGGCGCCGACGGCGTGCCGCACGTGGCGATCTACAAGACCGACGCACTGCCCACGCCGCGCACGCACTGAGCCGGAGGGAACAAGGGGCCGAAAGGGGGTCAGGTTCACTTCCGCACGCGGAAGTGAACCTGGAGTGGCCCGCCTTCCACAGACACCTGAGAATGGGGACAATCCCGGAGGTGTTGAATGGAAAGGCAGCGATTCACTGCCGAGTTCAAGCGCGAGGCCGTGCGTTTGATGGAGCG
>JAKACT010000013.1 GCA_021821195.1 Pseudomonadota bacterium
CCCCGGATGCGAAGAAGCGCCTGGACGCGATCAGCTCGATGGACGAACTGGGCGCCGGCTTCACCCTGGCCACCCACGACCTGGAAATCCGCGGCGCCGGCGAACTGCTGGGCGAGGACCAGAGCGGCCAGATGGCGGAGGTGGGTTTCAGCCTCTACACCGAGCTGCTGGAGCGCGCGGTCAAGTCGATCAAGCAGGGCAGGATCCCCGACGTGGACGACACCGACCGCTTCGGCGCCGATGTGGACCTGCACGTGCCGGCGCTGATCCCGGATGACTACCTGCCCGACCCGCACGCGCGCCTGACCCTGTACAAGCGCATCAGCGCCGCCCGCGATGCCGATGCGCTGCGCGAGCTGCAGGTGGAGATGATCGACCGCTTCGGCCTGCTGCCGGATGCCACCAAGCACCTGTTCGCCACCGCGGAACTGAAGCTGGATGCCACCCGGCTCGGCATCCGCAAGCTCGACCTGGGCGGCAGCGGCGGGCGCATGCAGTTCGTCGAGAAACCCGCGGTCGATCCGATGGCGGTGATCCGCCTGATCCAGGGCCAGCCGAAGCACTACCGCATGGACGGCCCGGACAAGCTGCGCATCACCCTGGAACTTCCGGATGCGGCGACGCGCTTCAGCGCCGCGCGTGGCCTGCTGACGGCGCTGCAACCGGGATAGCAGGCCATCAACGCAAGCAGGCCGGGCAAACCGGGGCGCCCCCGGCGATGGGCCGTGCGCACGACCTATGATGTGCGGATGCACCGACGCCTTTCCGCCCCCATCGCCTTGCTGGCCTGCATGCTGCTGGCCGCCTGCGCCAGCCGCCCGCCCGTGGCCGCCGACGTGGCCACTTTCATCGTGGTCCGCCACGCGGAAAAGGTGGATGCCAGCCGCGACCCAGCCCTGGGCGCCGCCGGCCACGCCCGTGCCCGCGCACTGGCGCAACGGCTGGACGGAACGCCACTCGTCGCGGCCTACGCCACCGAGTTCAAGCGCACTGGGCAGACGCTGGCACCCACCGTGCAGGCGCGGGGGCTGGCCACTACCGCCTATGCTGCCTCGGAGCCAGCTGCCGAATTCGCCGCCCGGCTGCGCGCCGCGCACCCGCGCGGCACGGTGCTGGTGGCCGGCCACAGCAATACCGTGCCCGGCATCGTCGCCGCACTCTGCGGCTGCATCGTGGCGCCGATGCCGGACCACGAATACGACCGCCTGAGCATCATCCACGTCGCCGCCGACGGCCCGCCCCGGTTGGCGGTGGAACGCTACGGCGACCCCACCCCGTGAACAGTGCCGTCCCGGAATGGCACGGCGACATCGACGCCCTGCACAACCTGCAGCATCAACTGGCCCAGCAGGTGGAGCTGCGCGACCGCTTCGCCCAGCCGCTACGCAGCATCGCCGGCTTCGTGACGGCCAGCGAGGACGACGGCGCGACCCTCCGCGCCACCGCGCTGCTGCTGGACGCAGGCAGCCTAGCCGTCATCGACCGGCAGGTGGCGCGATTGCCTGCAGCGATGCCAGGGGTTGCCGCCCTGCAAAGCTTCCGCGTGCTGCCCGCATTGCTGGCGGCACTGGCGATGCTCAAGCATGCGCCGGACCTGGCCTTCATCGACGGCCACGGCACCGCCCACCCGCGCCGGCTGGGCATCGCCGCGCACTTCGGCGTGGCTACCGGCCTGCCCAGCATCGGCGTCGCCACCAGCACGCTCACCGGCGAGGCGCGGATGGCGCTGCACGAAATGCGCGGCGCGTTCACTCCCTTGCGCGACGGCCGCCAGCAGATCGGCTGGCTGCTGCGCAGCAGGCCCGACAGCCCCCCGCTCATCGTCTCGCCCGGCCACCGGGTGGCGATGGCGGCGGCGCCGGAACTGGTGATGCGCTTCACCACCAGCCACCGACTGCCGGAACCGATCCGGTTGGCCGGGCTGGCCCCATCGGCGACCCGGGACGCGACCGCGGCTGGACAGGGGCGGTCGCCGGACACATCGCCTCGATCCGGGTAGTGCTATACCCATATCCCGTTGCCACTACCGCGAGTCCGCCATGCGCCGTATCGCCAGCCTCCTCGCCGTCGCCCTGCTTGTGGGTTGCGCCGGCGCCGCCCCTTCCTCCCCGCAAGCACCGCACCACGAGGACGCCAACGTGCATGAAGCCGCGCCACAGACCGTGATCCTGGGCGTGGGCGAGCGCGCTACGTTGGCCGACGGCAGCCAGCTGACCTACCTACGCCTGGTCAACGACTCGCGCTGCCCGCCCGACGTACGCTGCGTGTGGGCCGGCGACGCGGAAATCCGCCTGCGCTGGCAGCCGGTACGCGGCGCCGCCAGCGAACTGTCGCTGCACACCAGCCCGCTGCGCGGCCACGGCCAGACCGAGGCGACCGTGGGCGGCCTGCGCATCGCACTGCAATCGCTGGAGCGCGGCGTCGCACCGAAGGCAACACTTGCGATCACCGCCGCGCCCTGAGCCTCATCCATCCAGCGGACTGCGCACCCCACGGCCGCCGCGGTTGAGGACGTGGGTGTAGACCTGGGTGGTGGCAACATCCTTATGCCCCAACAGTTCTTGGATGGTGCGGATGTCGTAGCCCGCTTCCAGCAGGTGGGTGGCGAAGGAATGGCGCAGGGTATGCGCGCTGAGTAGCTTCTCGATCCCCGCCTGCGCCCGCGCCTGCTTCAGGGCACGCGCCAACACCGCATCGTCGACATGGTGGCGATGGATGCCGCCGGTGCGCGGATCCACCGAGCGCCGGTCCGCCGCGAACACGAACTGCCAGCCGAAGTCGCGGCCTGCCTCCGGGTACTTGCGCGACAGCGCATCGGGCAGCGGCGTCTTGCCAAACCCCTCGGCAAGATCCTGCCGATGAAGCAACCGCGCCCGCTCGATCTCGCGCCGCAGCGGGCCTTCTAGCGCACGCGGCAACATCGTGCGCCGGTCCTTGCCGCCCTTGCCGTTGCGGACCAGGATCTCGTTGCGGGCGAAATCCACGTCCTTGACCCGCAGCCGCAGGCACTCCATCAGCCGCATCCCGGTGCCATACAGCAAGCTGGCCATCAGCCAAGTGCGCCCTTCCATCATCGACAGCAACCGCCGTACCTCCTCCACCGACAGCACCGTGGGCAACCGGCGCGGCCGCTTGGCCCGCAGCACCGAGGCCATCCACGGCAAATCCACCCGCAACACCTCGCGGTACAGGAACAGCAGTGCCGACAAGGCCTGGTTCTGGGTACTGGCCGCCACGTTGCGTTCCGTCGCCAGCCGACTGAGGAAGGCTTCCACCTCCGCACCACCCAACTCACGCGGATGCCGGCGTCCGTTCGCCAAAATGAATTGCCGAACCCACCCCAGGTAAGCCTGCTCCGTACGCAAGCTGTAGTGTTTTGCACGGATCCTGCGGCGAACGACCTCCATCAAGCGGACTTTTCCAACTTCCGCCTGATCACTTACTACACCCCGTTTTTCAGGCATTTGACCCATTACGCCCCCGAACCCGCCCCATATCCGGAGATGTTCAGCATTCGCCGCACTGCCGCATAGCAGGTAAAGGATTGTTTTCTCCTAGGAAATCGCCTTGACCCACCCCATCCAACCGCGCAACATCCCGTTCTACCCCCCGTTTTTGGGGTCGACTCAGGTGTTAGGTGCCGTCCGGCGGCGGCGGTAGCGGCATCCAGTGGGTAAAGTCGAACTCAAGTTCGAGCCCGCCATTTGGCCCCCCGCTGCTCCACCAACACCCATTGCTTGCGTCACCGAACCACTTACCGACCTCCATGTTGCCGTCCCATGCCGGCCTGCTCCGATCAAGCAGCAGGATGTACCTGTCACTAGGCGCAGTTTCAATCGGCTGCCACTCACTCATCTCGTTCTCCTGTTGTCCTGGCACCTAACAAGTCATTTGAGCCGAAACCGCTTCGTAGCGTCTCGGCAGCTTGTGTTTCATCGCGTGCGGTTCGGCTCAATTCCAGCGTTAGGCCGCTTAGAGCAATGCTTCCGTAGCTGCGCCAAGCGGTGCGCAGGCGCAGCTTGCCAACCGGTTCTCCCGTTGGGTTCCTGGCGCTCGGCGCCTGCATCGTTCAACGGTTCGTGCTTGCCT
>JAKACT010000005.1 GCA_021821195.1 Pseudomonadota bacterium
CGCGCCCACCTTCGTCAGCGCCGCCGTCAGCGTCGTCTTGCCGTGGTCAACGTGACCGATCGTGCCCACGTTCACGTGGGGCTTGGTGCGCTCGAACTTACCCTTTGCCATGGCTGCGTCTCGCTGGAATTTGCCCGCCGAAGCAGGCGTGGGATTGCGAATATGGTGCTCACGAATGGAATCGAACCATCGACCTCCTCCTTACCAAGGAGGTGCTCTACCGACTGAGCTACGTGAGCAGGTTTTACGACAGGACCGCGCGCTGGAAGCAATGGTGGAGCGGGAGACGGGAATCGAACCCGCGCTAGTAGCTTGGAAGGCTACAGTTCTACCATTGAACTACTCCCGCGCCGGGAGCCCTGCCTTGCTGCACCCCCGGCTGGTAAGGCCGGCGGCTTGACTCTTCAACTCCTCGACTCCGCGAGCGGGGTCGAATGGTGGAGGGAGGTGGATTCGAACCACCGAAGGCGTAAGCCAGCAGATTTACAGTCTGCCCCCGTTGGCCGCTTGGGTATCCCTCCGTTCTTTCCTCGTTGAAAGACGGCGAAGCCCCTCAAAGAGCCCGTTATTCTGGCCGTCACTTTCGATTGTGTCAACGGCTTTTTTGCAAAAAATCCGAATCTGGTTCCAGCCCGCCGCCAGCGGGCCCGGCCGGCTCAGACGTTGAAGCGGAAGTGCAGGATGTCGCCTTCCTGCACGCGGTATTCCTTGCCCTCCAGGCGCAGGCGCCCAGCGTCGCGGGCGCCGGCTTCGCCACGGTACTTGATGAAGTCGTCGTAGCCGATGGTTTCGGCGCGGATGAAGCCCTTCTCGAAGTCGGTGTGGATGACCGCCGCCGCCTGCGGCGCAGTGGCGCCCGCCTTGACCGTCCACGCGCGCACCTCCTTGACCCCGGCGGTGAAGTAGGTCTGCAGGCCCAGCAGCGCGTACGCGGCGCGGATCACCCGGTTCAGGCCCGGCTCCTCCAGCCCGAGGTCGGTGAGGAAGGCATCGCGATCGGCATCGTCGAGCTGGCTCAGCTCTTCCTCGATCGCCGCGCACACCGGCACCACCTGCGAGCCTTCCGCCTGCGCGCGGGCGCGCACGGCATCCAGGTGCGGGTTGTCGGCGAAGCCATCCTCGAGCACGTTGGCGACGTACATCACCGGCTTGAGGGTGAGCAGGAACAACTCGCGGATGACCGCCTTCTGCTCCTCGTCCAGCGCCACCGTGCGCGCGGCCTTGCCTTCGTCCAGCGCGGCGCGGAGCTTGCCCAGCACCTCGATCTTGGCCTTGGCGTCCTTGTCGCCGCCCTTGGCCACGCGCTCGTAACGGGCGATCGCCTTGTCCACCGACTCCAAGTCGGCCAGCGCCAGCTCGGTATCGATGGTCTCGATGTCGGCGATCGGGTCGATGCGGTTGTTGACGTGGATGACGTCGTCGTTCTCGAAGCAGCGCACCACGTGGCAGATCGCATCGACCTCGCGGATGTGGGCCAGGAACTTGTTGCCCAGGCCCTCGCCGCTGGCCGCGCCGGCCACCAGTCCCGCGATGTCGACGAACTCCACCGCGGTCGGTATGACCTTCTGCGGATTGATGATTTCGGCAAGCGCGCCCAGCCGCGGGTCCGGCACCGGCACCACGCCCACGTTCGGCTCGATGGTGCAGAACGGGAAGTTGGCGGCTGCGATGCCGGCCTTGGTCAGCGCGTTGAACAGGGTGGACTTGCCGACGTTCGGCAGTCCGACGATGCCGCATTTGATGCCCATGGGGGATCCGTGGTTCGGGATTCGTGATTGCCGATTCGACGCTTCCGTCGAATCGGCAATCACCAATCGCCAATCACGGCGCGGGCGTGTGCAGCCGGGTCATCGCATCCATGAAGTTGCCCTGCACTGCCAGTGGCAGCACTTCGGCGGCATTGCCTATCGCACGCAGGATCAACGCCTCGTCGGCCGTACCGGGGCGCCCCAGCACCCACGGCGTGACCTTGTCCTTGTGGCCGGGATGGCCGATGCCGATGCGCAGGCGGTGGAACTGGCCGTGGCCAAGCAGGCGGATGGTGTCGCGCAGGCCGTTCTGGCCGCCGTGGCCACCATCGAACTTGAGCCGCGCCACGCCCGGCGGCAGATCCAGCTCGTCGTGCACGACCAGCATTTCCCCGGGCTCGATCTTCCAGTAGCGCAGCGCCGCGGTGATGGACTTGCCACTGGCGTTCATGAAGGTGGCGGGGCGCAGCAGCCACACCGGCTCGCCGGCCACCACGATCCTGGCGGTCTCGCCGAACAGCTTGCTTTCCAGCCCGAAACGCACGCCGTCAGCCTGCGCCAGCGCGTCAATAAACCAGAACCCGGCGTTGTGCCGGGTTCGGGCGTGTTCGGCACCGGGGTTGCCCAGCCCGACGATGAGGCGAAGACCAGCCATCGCAACGACTCCGTTCCCGCGACGTCGTCCCCGCAGGCGCGGGGACGGCGCGCAGGACAGGATTACTTGTCGTCCTTCTTGGCGGCCTTGGTCGCCGGCACTTCGGCGGTTTCCGGCGCAGCGGCTTCTTCCGCCTCTTCCTTGCCGTGCTTGGCGACCACGACGGCGACGTCGTGCTCCTTGCCCAGCTTCAGCGCCGGGATTTCCACGCCGGCCGGCAGCTTGAGGTCGGACAGGTGCACCACCTGGCCAATCGCCAGCTCGGACAGGTCGACGTCGATCGCTTCCGGCAGGTCCTTCGGCAGGCAGCTGACTTCGACTTCGGTCAGCTCGTGCATGATGATCACGCCGCCGGTCTTGCCAGCCACCGACTTCTCCTGGCCCAGGAAACGCAGCTGCACCTTGGTGCGCAGCGCCTGGCTGGCATCCACGCGCTGGAAGTCCAGATGCATGATCAGCTGCTTGTACGGATGGCGCTGCATGTCGCGCAGGAGCACCTGCTCGACCTTGCCGTCGATGTCCAGGCTCAGGATCGACGAGTAGAACCACTCGTGGTGGCTGGCCAGCCAGATCGCCTCATGCTCGATCTGGATGGCCTGCGGGGCGGCGCTGCCGCCGTAGACGATGGCCGGCAGCTGGGCGGCACGACGCAGGCGGCGGCTCGCACCCTTACCTTCGACGTTGCGGCCGGTGGCCTTGATGGTGTGTTCGGACATGGCAATGACTCACTTCTGTTGCGATTGGACCGCCTCGCGACGGTGGAAACACTCACCCGCGACCAGGTGAGTGGGGTGCGCCGCCGGCAGGCCGGCGGCGCGGATGGGTTATCAGTCGACGTACAGCGAGCTGACCGACTCGCCGAACGCCATCCGGCGGATGGTTTCGGCCAGCAGCTCGGCCACGCTGAGCTGGCGGATCTTGGGGCAGGCCTTGGCGGCCGGGGACAGCGCGATGGTGTCGGTGACCACTAGCTCGTCCAGCGAGGACTTGGTGAGGTTGTCCATGGCCGCGCCGGACAGCACCGGGTGCACGCAGTAGGCGACGACCTTGCGGGCGCCGCGCTCCTTGAGCGCATTGGCGGCGGCGCACAGGGTGCCGGCGGTATCGACGATGTCGTCCACCAGCACGCAGGTCTTGCCCTCGACGTCGCCGATGATGTTCATCACCGTGGCGACGTTGGCACGCGGGCGGCGCTTGTCGATGATGGCCAGCTCGGCATCGTCCAGGCGCTTGGCGATGGCGCGCGCGCGCACCACGCCGCCGACGTCCGGCGACACCACGATCACGCCCTCGGTGCCGTGCACGCGCCAGATGTCGGCCAACAGCAGCGGCGACGCGTAGACGTTGTCCACCGGGCAGTCGAAGAAGCCCTGGATCTGGTCGGCATGCAGGTCGACCGTGAGCACGCGGTCGGTATCCACCGCGCTGAACATCTTGGCCGCCACCTTGGCGGTGATCGGCACGCGCGAGGAGCGCGGGCGGCGATCCTGGCGGGCGTAGCCGAAGTACGGCAGCACCGCGGTGACGCTGGCCGCCGAGGCGCGCTTGAGCGCGTCGATCAGCACCAGCAGCTCCATGAAGTTCTCGGCGCTCGGCGCGTTGGTCGGCTGGATGACGTAGACCTCCTGCCGGCGCACGCTCTCCTCGATCTCCACCTGCACCTCGCCATCGGAAAAGCGGCTGACCAGGGCCTTGCCGGGACGCACGCCCAGCTCGCGGCAGACCGCGTCGGCCAGCGGCTTGTTGGCATTTCCCGAGAAAACCAGCAAGTTGGAGTTGTCTTGCATGTTGGTGGCCGCGTTGGAGGGCGATGGACGCGCGGTTGCGCGGGTTGGCAGGGGCGGAAGGATTCGAACCTACGAATGCCGGGATCAAAACCCGGTGCCTTAACCACTTGGCGACGCCCCTAGTGATGCTGTTCCACTGCATCCAGCAGCGGCGACCGTTCCGCGCCGCGCGCCAGCCAGGCGTTCATGCCCGGCGGCAGCGCCGCCAGCGCCGCTTCGGCGGAACCGCGATCCGCGAATTCCACGAAACAGCCACTGCCCGAGCCCGTCAGACGCGGCGTGCCGACGCGCGCAAGCACCTCGAACACGGCCTCGACGGCCGGTTCGCGGCGACGCAGCACCGGCTCGAACGCATTGCCGAGCACAGCTCCGGAAAGGAAGCCCGCTATTGTCACGGGTGGCGCATCGCGCGTCAAATCAGGGGCTTGGAACAAGGCCGCGGTGGCGGCATGCACGCCGGGCGAGGCCAGCAGGTACCAGGCCGCAGGCAACTGGATCGGCTCCAAGCGCTCGCCAACCCCTTCCGCCCAGGCGTTGCGGCCGCGCACGAACACCGGCACGTCCGCGCCCAGCGCCTGCCCCAGCTCGGCCAGCCGGGCTTCGCCCAGGCCGACGCCCCACAGCCGATTCAATGCGACCAGCACGCTGGCCGCGTCGGACGACCCACCGCCGAAGCCGCCACCCATCGGAATGCGCTTTTCGATGCCGATGTCAGCGCCTTGATCGCATTTGCATGCATTTTTCAGCAGGATAGCGGCACGCACCATCAGGTCGTCGGCCTCGGCGACACCGCTGGCGCCGTCACCGATGCGGGCAACCACGCCATCACCGCGCGGACGCAGATGGACCGTATCACCCCAGTCCAGCAGGCGAAACACGGTCTGCAGCTCGTGGTAGCCGTCGGCGCGGCGGCCGGTAATGTGCAGGAACAGGTTGAGCTTTGCTGGCGCCGGCCAGGCGCTCCAGCCCTCGGCCGCAGTGAAGCCGCTCATTCCGCCGCCCACTGGTCGACGACCAGGCGCACGCGGTCGTCGCCTCGGCGAGCCTCGACCCTCCCCGGCAGCGGCAGGCCGCTGGCATCGGCATTCCAGGCGTCGTATTCCACCGTCCAGCCGCCCTGCTCGATCCGCCGCGGCAGCAGGTCAAGCCCATAGGCGATCCGCGCCGGGCCAAACCCTGCCGCGGCGGCAGCCGCCCCGCGCACCCAGCAACCGAGTGCGGCCACCGGGATGTCCCAGCCCGTCGCCTCGCGCAGCAGCTGCGCAGGATCGGAATCGCGCAGGGGAGACGCGGCGACGCCGTGCAGCTCGGCGCCGCCGGCATCCACCTCCAGCACCCAGCCCTGCCGCGTCACCGGCGCCGACAGCTGCAGGCGCTGCGCGCCCGCCGCCTGCGTCCACTCGATCCGGCCGCTACCGCCCTGCCTGCCATTCGACAGCGCCACCCTGCCGACCAGCGACCAGGCCGGCGCGGCGCAATCGCCACCTGCCAACCCCAGCGCATCCGTCCGCACGCGCTGGGCGGCGGCACCGGCCAGCGCATCGCCGCTCGCCGCTGGCGGCGGCAGCGACGCGCAGCCCGCCAGCGCCAGCAGCGCGCCCGCCGCCAACCTCATGCACCCGTCTCCTGCAATGCGCGCTGTAGCGAACGGTTGCCGGGGTCGAGGCGGCGCGCATCATCGAAATACTTGCGCGCTTCGTCCTTGCGGCCCAGCACCCACAGCACCTGGCCGAGGTGGCTGGCGATATCGGGATCCTGCTGCAACGCGTAGGCATGGCGCAGGTGGTCCAGCGCCGCGCGCGCCTTGCCCAACCGGAACAGCACCCAGCCGTAGCTGTCGATGATGGCGGCATTGCCCGGATCGGCCACGCGCGCGCGGTCGATCAGCTCCAGCGCCTCGCGATAGCGATCGGTACGGTCGGCGAGGGTGTAACCCAACGCGTTGAGCGCGGCCACGTTGTCCGGGTCGATCACCAGCAGGCGGCGCAGGTCCGCTTCGGCCTTGCCGACCTGGTCCAGCCGCTCCCACATCAGGCCACGGGCATAGAGCAGCGCCGGGTCGTCCGGAAACGCCGCCAGTCCGCGCGCATAGGCATCCTGCTCGCCATTGGCATCCTTGGCCTTCTGGCGCAGCTCCGCCTCCAGCAAGTAGCCGTCACGACGATCATCGTCGGCAAGCGCGGGGTCGGCCTGCAGCGCGCGCAGGGCCTCGAATGCCTGCTCGGGCCGGCCCATCGCATGCAGCACGTTGGCGGCGCGCAGGCGGGCGGCGCCCTGCATCCGTTCACCCGGGACGTTGGCGTACCACGCCAGCGCCTCGTCGTGGCGTTCCAGCAGTTCCGCCAACTGGCCCAGCAACAGCCGACGCATGGGGTTGGGCGTGGTCGCGCCGCGCTTGAGTTCGTCGTACAGCGCAGTCAGCCCAGCCTTGTCGCCAGCCTTGTCCAGCAGCGCGGCGCGGCGGGCGTACATCGCTTCATCCTGCGCACCCAGCGCCAGCACCTGCGCGGCCTTGCCGGCATCGCCCAGCGCGTCGTATTCGCCGGCCAGTGCCCAACGCAGCGACGGCGGCAGCCCTGCCGGCTCGCCCAGCGCCGCCAGCGCGGCGCGCGCCTCCCCTAGCTTGCCGCCCTCGCGCAGCAGCTGCGCCCGCAGCAGCGCCACGCGCGGCTCGCCGGGGAAGCGCGCCACTACCTGCTGGACGATGCGGTCCACCAATTTCGGCTGTTCCAACCGCTGCGCCAGCCCGCCGAAACCCAGCCACGCCTGCAGTTGGTGCGGCAGGGCGTCGCGGGACACGATCTCTTCCAGCATCGCCACCACCAGCGATTGCCGGCGTCCAACCGCGCCCACCAGCGCGGTCAGCGCCGGGCGCCAGCCGTCCGGCTCGGCCAGCAAGGCGCGCAGTTCGCGCCGCGCTGCGCGCTTGTCGCCGGCGCGCAAGGCCAGGCTGGCGGCCACCATCCGCGCCTCCAGGCTGGGTTGCGGCGCCAGTGCCTGCCAAGTGTCGTACGCCTCGCGCGCCAGCGCGTCCTCGTCGGCCAGCAGGGCGATGCGGGTGGCCCGTTCCGCCAGCACCGGATCCTGCGCGGCGCGGGCGGCATCCAGATAGTGTCGCGCCGCCTCCGGCAGCAGCCCGCCCTGCAGCGCGAATTCGCCCGCCAGGCTGGCCTCCAGCGGATCCACCTGCGCCTGCGCGGCGACCGGATTGCCGGCGACGGCCCCGGTGCATGCCAGCACCGCGGCAAGCAGCGCAGCCAGCGGGAACGTGCGCGAACCGGAGCGTTGCGGGTTGGGCATGGCAAGGGCCGGTACAATTGGCGATTGGGCCCGCAGCTTAGCGCAGGCACCTGAACGAAATTCATCGCGCACTGCAGCCACCACCACGCCCCATGAGCCTGTACGTCCTCGGCATCAACCACCAGACCGCGCCGGTTGCCCTGCGCGAAACGGTGGCGTTCGGCCCGGACACGCTGCGGCAGGCGTTGGCGTCGCTGCGTGCGCAGGCCGGCGTGCAGGAAGCGGTGCTGCTGTCGACCTGCAACCGCACCGAGCTGTATGCCCGCAGCGACAACGGCCCGGACGCGCTGGCCAACTGGCTGGCCGGCCAGCAGCGCGCCGGCGACGACCTGCATGCCTACCTGTACCGCCACGACGAGGCCGATGCGGTGCGCCACCTGTTCCGGGTCGCGACCGGGCTGGATTCACTGGTATTGGGCGAGCCGCAGATCCTTGGCCAGGTCAAGCAGGCCTGGAACGATGCCCGCGACGCCGGCAGCCTCGGCGGCCCGCTCGACCGTGCGTTCCAGCAGGCCTTCGCCACCGCCAAGCGTGCCCGTACCGAGACCACCATCGGGCGCAACCCGGTCAGCGTGGCCTCCACCGCGGTGCGGCTGGCGCAGGAATCGTTCGCCCGGCTGGACGAATCGGACGTGCTGCTGATCGGCGCCGGCGAGACCATCGAACTGGCCGCCCGCCACCTGGTGGCCGGCAAGGTGCGCCGGCTGCTGGTCGCCAACCGCACCCTGGCGCATGCCCAGGATCTCGCCCGGCGCCACGGCGGCTTCGCGCTGCCGCTGGAGGATCTGGACCGGCACCTGGCCGAAGCCGACATCGTCATTTCCGCCACCGCCGCGCGCCAGCCGATCCTCCAGCGCGCGCAGATAGAGCAGGCGCTGCGCGCGCGCAGGCACCGGCCGATGCTGCTATTGGACCTGGCGGTACCACGCGACATCGCCGAGGACGTCGCCAGTCTGCGCGACGTCTTCCTGTACACGGTCGACGACCTGGAGCGGGCGATCGAGGACAACCGTGCCGCCCGGCGCAATGCCGCCGAGCAGGCCGAGGCGATCATCGAGGTGCACGCTTCACGCTTCATCTCCGCACTCGGCCAGGGCGATGCAGCGGCGCCGCTACGGCGCCTGCGCGAGCACGGCCAGGCCGTGCAGGCGCAAGCGCTGGCCAAGGCGCGCGCGCAGCTTGCCGCCGGCCGCGATCCGGCGGAGGTGCTGGACCTGCTGGCGCACACCCTGACCAACAAGCTGCTGCACGCGCCCAGCGCCGCGCTACGCGAGGACGCCGCGCTCGGCGAAGCGGCGATCCGCCTGTTCACCGCCGGCAAGGGCGACGCCGACGCATGACCCCTGCCCTGCGCCGCAAGCTGGAAGCGCTGCTGGAGCGGCGCGAGGAAGTGGAGCGCCTGTTGGCCGACCCGGCGGTGGCCGCCGACCAGACGCGCTTCCGCAGCCTCTCGCGCGAGTTCGCCGGCCTGCAGCCGGTGGCCGACGCGCTGGCCGCTGAGGCGCAGGCGCGGGCAGACCTGGCGGCCGCGCAGGCGATGCGCGACGACCCGGAACTGCGCGAACTGGCCGATGACGAGATCGAAGCCGCCAACGCCCGCCTCGCCCAGCTGGAGGGCGAACTGCTGGCGCAGCTGGTGCCGAAGGACGCGCGCGACGATGGCGGCCTGTACCTGGAAGTGCGTGCCGGCACCGGCGGCGACGAGGCAGCGATCTTCGCCGGCGACCTGTTCCGCATGTACGCCCGCTATGCCGAGACGCAGGGCTGGCGGGTCGAGGTGGAGTCGGCCAATCCCGGCGAACACGGTGGCTACAAGGAAATCGTCGCCCGCATCGAAGGCAGTGGCGCCTACGCGCAGCTGAAATACGAATCCGGCACCCACCGCGTGCAGCGGGTGCCTGCCACCGAGTCGCAGGGCCGCATCCACACCTCGGCGGCGACGGTGGCGATCATCGCGCTGGAAAGCGGGGGCGATGCCGAGATCGTCATCAATCCCGCCGACCTGAAGGTGGACACGTTCCGCAGCTCCGGCGCCGGCGGCCAGCACGTCAACAAGACCGAATCGGCGATCCGCATCACCCACGTGCCTTCCGGCGTGGTGGTGGAGTCGCAGACCGAGCGCAGCCAGCACGCCAACCGCGACAAGGCGATGAAGCGCCTGCAGGCGATGCTGGTGGAGGCCGAGCTGGAGAAGCGCGCCGCCGCCACCGCCGCAGACCGCAAGCTGCAGGTGGGCAGCGGCGACCGCAGCCAGCGCATCCGCACCTACAACTATCCGCAGGGCCGGATCACCGACCACCGGGTGGAAGGGCTGACCCTGTACGACCTGCCGAACATCCTCGAAGGCGACCTCGGCCCGCTGGTCCTTCGCCTGCAGCAGGAACAGCAGGCTGAAGCCCTGGCGCAGCTGGCGCGCGAGGCGTGAGGCACTGGCGACGGCCAGCACACTGGATGCCCGCCGCCGCGGGCATGACGAACAAGGGATTCCCATGACGATTTCGATTTCCCGCGCCGGCCCCGCCGACCTCGACGCGCTGGCCTTGCTGTTCGACGCCTACCGCCAGTTCTACGGCCAGCCGTCCGATGTTGCGGCCGCCCGCGATTGGCTGCGCAGCCGCCTGCGGGTGGGCGAATCGATGGTGCTGGTGGCGCGCCGCGGCGCCGACATGGTCGGCTTCGTGCAGCTGTACCCGATGTTCTCCTCGGTCCGGCTGGCCCGCACCTGGATCCTCAACGACCTCTACGTACTGCCGACGAACCGCCGCGGCGGCGTGGCCCGCGCACTGATGGATGCCGCCGCAGACTTCGCCCGCGCCGACGGCGCCGCCGGGATTTCGCTGGAGACCGCGCGTGACAACGCCGCGGCGCGGGCGCTGTACCGCGCGGCCGGCTGGCACGAGGACGCCACGCAGTGGTATTCGCTGGCGCTTTGAACCGCATCGCAGGCTGATTCCGCAGCACGTCAACGCGGCCGACACGACCGACCGCGGCGCGCCCACGCGGCCCGGCGGCAACCGCTCTACACTCGTCGCCTACCTGCCCGCAAAGGAACGACGATGTCGATCGACGCCACCCTGCGATTGCTCAGCAAGGCCCGCGGCCTGTCCGTGGCGGATATCGCCACCGCCATCCCCAGGGCCGGGATCGGTACCGTCAATGCCTGGCTGAAGGGCGAAAAGCTCCCCGGCCGCGACCAGGTCGACGCGCTGGCGCGGGCCTTCGGGGTACCGGCCAGCGCGCTGCTGTCGGAACTGGCCAGCACGCTGGATCCAGCCCGCACCAAGGGCGAGCATGAGCTGCTGGCCGCCTATCGCGCGCTGGGCACCCGCCAGCAGGGGGCATTGCTGGAAGTGGCGCGCAGCATGAAGCCGAGGGCATCGCGCAAATGAGCCAGCTCAAGCGCAAGCAGTACGAAGCCCTGCTGGAACCCATGCAGGTGGAGCTGGCCAACGCCGCACGCTGGCTGCAGCACAGCGGCAGGCGGCTGGTGGTGCTGTTCGAGGGCCGCGACACCGCCGGCAAGGGCGGCGCCATCAACGCCATCCACGAGCACCTCAATCCGCGCCAGTGCCGGGTGGTGGCACTGCCGAAGCCAACCGAACGCGAAGCCGGCCAGTGGTATTTCCAGCGCTACATCGCGCAGTTGCCCGCGGCCGGCGAGATCACCCTGTTCGACCGCAGCTGGTACAACCGCGCCGGGGTCGAGAAGGTCATGGGCTTCGCCAGCGACGCAAAGGTCGCGGCGTTCCTGCGGGCCACCCCGCAGTTCGAGCGGCAGCTGGTCGACGACGGCATCCTGCTGTTCAAGTACTGGCTGTGCTGCGACCAGGACAAGCAGGAAAAACGCTTTGCCGAACGCCTGGACAACCCGCTCAAGGGCTGGAAGCTCTCGCCCATCGACCTGGAGGCGCGCACCCGCTACCGCGCCTATACCGACGCGCGCGAAGCGATGCTCAAGGCCACCCACAGCGAACATGCGCCGTGGACGCTGGTGGATTTCAACGACCAGAAGCTGGGCCGGCTGACCCTGATCCGCGACCTGCTGGACCGGCTGCCAGATACCCGCATCGATGCGCCCGATCTCGCGTTTCCACCGCTGACCGGCAGGCTGGCGAAGGAACGCTACGGCGTGCTCAAGCCAATCCCCGGCTTCCAGCCCTGAGGCCGCTCAACCGGTCGCGAAACCGCCTGCGACCACGGCTTCCGTTTCGCAGCGCACCACCTCGTCCACCCGCGCCAGCGGCGGGCCATGCTGCAGCCAGCGCTGCAGCGCCGCGATCGCCACCTCTTCGCCAGCCGCCAGCACCTCCACGCTGCCATCGGCAAGGTTACGCGCATGCCCGCGCAACCCAAGCCGCAGCGCCTCGTCGCGGGTGGCGACGCGGAAGCGCACGCCCTGCACCCTGCCGCGGACGAGGAAGCGGGCGGCGGCCACGTCAGCCAGCCGGGGGCGCGGCGTCCGGTTTCGGCCCGCCGAACGCGGCGATGTCGTCTTCCAGCATGCGCGCGGTCACCGGCCCGGTGTACTTGCGCAGCATCCTGCCGTCGGGGCCGATCAGCCAGGTCGTGGGCAGGCCGCGCGGCGCGCCGAAATCCTTCGGCGGCTCGTACACGTCGATACGCGCGATCGGATAGGCCACCGGGCGCTTGGCCAGGAACGCGCGCAGCTCGTCCTCGCTGGTGTCCTCGTAGGCCAGCCCGATCACCGCGATGTGCTGGCGCATCGCCGCCAGCGCCGACAGCTCCGGCATCTCCTTGATGCACGGCCCGCACCAGGTGGCCCAGTAATTGACGATCACCCACTTGCCGCGCTGGCCGGCAAGGTCGTACTCCGCGCCGTCCAGGGTGGTGACCCGCAGCGACGGACGCTCCACCTGCGGCGGCTGCACCGCGGCGGAAGCGGACTTGCGCTTGGCCGCGGGCGCGGGCGCCTGCGGCGCGGGGTCGGGCGCGCGCGAGCAGGCCGCGAGCAGGCCCGCCATCAGCAGGGCAACGAGACGGACGTGCATGAGATTCATTCCTCCGGGATCCCTGCGTAGATGCTGGAAACGGGTTGTCGCAACGGCTGCTGCAGGGGGGTGCGCAGCTGCGCGATGGTGTCGCGCACGGCCACGCCCAGCGCATCGTCCGGCTGCGGCACCGGCACGTCGACCGCGGGGATGCGCAGCTGCGCGGCTTCGTAGAGTTCGTCCAGGCGCACGTCGTCGAGGTCGCGCGCCAGCAGCCACTGCCCGCTCTCGGCCCGCTGCAGCACGTTGATGCCGGCCATCCGCCCCAGCAGCGACTGCACCATGCTGTCGGTCAGGCTGGGCTCCATCGCCTCGATCTGCTCGCTGGTCAGGCCGTTGCCGCTGGCGCGCGCGTGCTGGAAGCGACCGAGCATGCGCAGCAGTCCGTACAGCTCGTGCCCATGCGGCAGCCGCAGCGACTTGGGCTGGTAGCGGAACGCCGACATCGACGAGGCGAACGACGCACCGAACAGGATCGACACCCAGCTGAGGAAGATCCACAGCATCAGGATCGGCACCAGCGCCACCGCGCCGTAGATCTTCTGGTAGGAATCGAAGCTGCCGAGGTACAGGCCCAGCCCCGACTTGACGCATTCGAACAACGCCATCGACAGCAGCCCGCCGGCCAGCGCGTGCCGCCATGCCACCGTGCGGTGCGGCACTACCTTGAACACCGCGGCGAACGCCAGCAGTTCGATCGTCATCGGCGCCAACCGCAGCATCAGCGCCTCCAGCCAGCGCCCGGCCAGGGTTTCGAAGATCGCCAGTGCGAAGAAGCGGGTGGACAGCGCCACGCTGGCCGCGGCCACCAGCGTGCCCAGGGTCAGCACCGTCCAGTAGACCAGGAAGCGGCCGAACGTCGGCCGCGCGGTCGGCACCCGCCAGATCCGGTTGAAGATCGCCTCCACGCTGCTCAGCGTCACCAGCAGCGACACGATCAGCGCCAGCGCGCCGGCGGTGGTCAGCGACTTGGTGTTGGAGGAGAAATCGGTGAGGTAGCCGGACACCGCCTGCGCGGCGCGCGGCACGAAGTTGGCGAAGATGTAGCCGCTGAGGCGCTCGCTCCAGGCGTCGAACACCGGGAACGCCGACAGCACGCCGAACGCCACCATCGACAGCGGCACCAGCGCGAACGCGGTGGTGTAGGACAGCGCACCGGCCGCTTCGAACAGACGGTCGTCGAGGAAGCGCCGCAGCACGAAGCGGCCGAAGCTGCCGGCCCGCGCCGGGTCGCGCAGGCGTTCGCTCCAGCGGTAGATCGAATCCAGCGGTTCCATCCGGCAAGCGTAACCGATGCCATGGAACCACCGCTTGCACTATGCTGCCGCGTCCCTACGCACGATTGGCGCGCATGCCCGAGATCCTGGTCCTGTACTACAGCCGCGGCGGCTCGGTGGCACGGCTGGCCCGGCAGGTCGCCCGCGGCATCGAGGAAGTCGACGGCATGCAGGCACGCCTGCGCACCCTGCCGCCGGTGGCGCCGGTGACCCAGACCGCGCAGCCGCCGGAACCGGAAGACGGCGCGCCCTATGTCGAAAAAAGCGACCTGGCCGAATGCGCCGGCCTGCTGCTGGGCAGCCCCTCCCGCTTCGGCAACATGGCGGCGCCGGTCAAGCATTTCCTCGACACCCTCGGCGCGGAATGGGCCAGCGGCACGCTGGTCGGCAAGCCGGCGGCCGCGTTCACCTCCACCGCGACCATGCACGGCGGCCAGGAGTCGACCCTGCTGACCATGCTGGTACCGCTGCTGCACCATGGCTGCGTGGTCGCCGGCATCCCGTTCACCGAAGCTGCGCTCAACACCACCCGCAGCGGCGGCACCCCCTACGGCGCCAGCCACGTCGCCGGCATCGACGACGATCCACGACTGAGCGAGGATGAAACCGTGCTGGCGCGCGCGCTGGGCCGGCGCATCGCCCTGCTCGCGCAGCGGTTGCAGGCATGAGCACGCAACGCTATCTCGCCGCCGCGCTGGGCGCCCTCGCCGCATTGTTCGTCGGCTGGTCGGCGACGCGTGCCGATGCACTTGCCGGGCTGCTGGTGTTCGCTTTGCCGCCCGCCCTGCTGGCGATCGCCGCCCTGCTCGGCTGGCGCCGCGCCGGCTTCACCGCCGCGGTGCTGGCGCTGCTGTGGTTCAGCCACGGCGTGATGCTGGCCTGGGCGGAGCCCGCGCAGCGGCTGTTCGCGCTGGCGGAGGCCGCGCTGGCGCTGTTGGTGGTGCATGCCGCCTGCCTCCCCGGCATCCGCGCCCGCCGGGAGCGCCGCCGGGAAAGCTGATGGCCGCCGATCCGCGCATGGCCGGGCTTGCCCCGGAGGTGGTGGCGACGGTGCATGCCGGCGCCCGCGCGCTGCGCGACGGCGACCCACGGCACGCTGAAACGCTGCTGCAGCAGGCATGCCGGCAAGCGCCGGGGCATCCGGAACCGCTGCGCTACCTGGCGATCCTGCAGCTGCATACGCGCCGGGCCCCGCAGGCCATCGACACGCTGCGGCGCGCGCTGGCACTGGCAGCGGACGACGCGCTGCTGCATTCCGACCTGGGCAACGCGGCATCCGCCTGCGGCCAGGCCGAGGCCGCGCTGGACAGCTGGCGGCGCGCCTGCGAACTCGACCCCGCGCAACCGACACCGTGGTTCAACCTCGGCCGCAACCTGCAGCAGCGCGGCGATACCGATGCAGCCATCGACGCGCTGGAGCGCGCCACCACGCTGGCACCGGACATGCTGCCCGCACAGGTGCTGCTGGGTGACGCGCTGGCGCACGCCGGCCGCTTCGATGCATCCGCCGCCCGTTACCGCGCGGCGCTGCGGCTGCATCCGGCCTGCGGTGATGCCTGGCGCGGGCTGTCCAACATCAAGACGGTGCCACTGGACGATACCGATGCAGCCCTGCTGCGCGCGCAGCTGCAGCGCCGCGACCTCGCCGCCGCGGACCGGGTGGCGATGGGCCACGCGCTGGGCAAGCTGGAGGAGGACCATGGCCGCTACGAAGTGGCCTACGCCGCATTCCAGGCCGCCAACGGGCTGCAGAAGCAGCTGACGCCCTGGCGCGCGCCGCCGTTCGAACGCTATGTCGAGGAGGCGCTCGCCGCCACCGCCCACCTGCCGCCGCCGCAGGATCCGGCGCTGGGGCAGGAGGCAATTTTCATCGTCGGCCTGCCGCGCTCCGGCTCCACCCTGTTCGAACAGATCCTGGCGGCACACCCGCTGGTGGAGGGCGCGGGCGAACTGCCGGACCTTGGCATCGTGCTGCAGCAGGAATCCCTGCGCCGCGGCCTGCCCTATCCGCAGTGGGTGGCCGACGCCAGCGCCGCCGACTGGGATCGACTGGGACGGCAATACCTGGGGCGCACGGCGCACTGGCGCCACCAGCACCCGCGCTTCACCGACAAGCATCCGGACAACTGGAAGCATGCCGGCGTGCTGCGCGCCATGCTGCCGGGTGCAATCGTGGTCGAAACCCGGCGCGCGCCGCTGGAAACCGCGTGGTCCTGCTACAAGCAGCAGTTCTACGCCCAGCCCCACTTCGCCAACGACCTGGCCGATATCGCCTGCTACCTGCGCGGCTGCGAACGGGCGATGGCGACCTGGCGCGCGCGCGACCCCGGGCACATTTTCCTGCATCGTTACGAATCCCTGCTGGAAAACCCGGAGCCGGCGATCCGAGGACTGCTGCGCGACTGCGGGCTGGCATTCGATCCGGCCTGCCTGGCGCCGCACCGGGCCACCCGCAGCGTGCGCACGGCCAGCGCCGCGCAGGTGCGCCAGCCGCTGCGCGCAGGCACCGCCCGCGCCGTCGCCTACGGCAGCCTGCTCGACCCGCTGGTGTCGCTGCTGGGGCCCCTGCTCGCGTGACGGGCATGCCGCGCGCGGGGGTTTTACAATGCGCGCATGGACAACCTGCTCATCGTCACCACCGGCGGCACCATCGACAAGATCTACTTCGACGACAAGTCGGACTACCAGATCGGCGAGCCGCAGATCGGCATGATCCTGCGCGAGCTGGGGGTGACCTTCCAGTTCAACGTGATCCCGATCCTGCGCAAGGATTCGCTGCACATCACCGACGACGACCGTGAGCTGATCCGCGCCACCATCGCCGCCCAGCCCACCCGCCACGTGCTGGTGACCCACGGTACCGACTCGATGGTGGCCACCGGCAAGGTGCTGCAGAGCATCCCCGGCAAGACCATCGTGATGACCGGCGCGCTGAGCCCGGCGCGCTTCCGCGGCTCCGATGCGGAGTTCAACATCGGCTGCGCGATCGGCGCGGTGCAGTCGCTGCCGGAAGGCGTGTACATCGCCATGAACGGCCGCATCTGGTCGCCGGACAGGGTGCGCAAGAACGTGGCCGCCAACCGGTTCGAAGAAGCCAGCTGACGCCATCCCGCGCTGCACGCAACGCCCCGAACGGAAAAGACCCCGGCCGAAGCCGGGGTCTTCGTTTCACCCGAGTGCGTCGGGAGCTGCGCCGCGATGCGGCGCAGTCCCGGGCAGGCTCAGTTGGTGCCGTAGGTCAGGGTGACCCCGGAGAACGACGAGTACGCACGCACCTTGATGTAGTAGGTGGTGGCGCTGGTCGGGGTCAGCGTGCAAGTCTCGGCATTGCCGGTCTTGTACGGACGGCAGGTGTAGCTGCTGGTGGTCGGCACGGCGCCGGCACGGACGTACAGGTCGGCGTCACCGGTGCCACCGGCGATGCTGATCGTCGCGGTCTTGCCCGCTGCGACCGCCAGCGTGTAGGTGCTCGACCAGCTGCCCGACGCCACCGACGGCAGGTTCACCGTGGTGGTACCACCGCCGCCACCGCCACCGGTGCTGTAGTCGCCCTTCAGGCTGACGCCGGAGAACGCGGAGTAAGCCTTCAGCCGGACGTAGTAGGTGCCGGCCGACGGCGTGGCGATGGTGCAGCTTTCGGCATTGCCGGACTTGTACGGACGGCAGTCATAGGAACTGTCGGTCGGCTTGCTGCCGAACTTCACGTACATGTCGGCATCGCCGGTGCCGCCGGACATGGTGAACACCAGGTTGCTCGCACCCGAGGGCACCTGCAGGGTGTAGACCACTTCGCCGCCGGTGCTGGCCGACAGCCCGGTGACGGTCACGCCCTTGGTGAGGGTGCCGCCGGTGCTGCCGCCACCGCCGCCGCCCGAGCAGGACACGCCCACCGCGGTGAAGGCGGCGGTCACGTCGGCCTTGGTGTAGCCAAGGTCGGTGGCCGCGGTCTCGACGCCGCAGGCGCCCTGGTTGAAGGTGCTGCTGGCGGTCCAGTAGTCGCGGTTGGCGCGCGCGAAGACCTGGAAGGCCTTCATCGTGTTCCAGCCGGTCTTCTTGGCCAGGGTGCAGAACGCCTTGTTGTAGACGCCCGAGCTGTAGTGCACGTCCATGCTGCTGGTGAAGTTGGCGGCATTGTCGATGGAACTGCCGTCCTGGGTCGGGTTGCACATGTAGCGCAGCGCGCCGCTGCCCTTGAAGATGTCCGCGCCCACCAGCCAGTCGTTGCTACCGCGGTCGAAGTACTCGGCCGCTTCACCCGCCATGTCGGAGAAGGCTTCGTTCATGCCGCCGGACATGCCCGAATAGGTCAGGCCGGACTGCTGTTCGGTGAAACCGTGCGAGACCTCGTGGCTGGACACGTCCAGGCTGACCAGCGGGTAGAAGGTGCTGGCGCCATCGCCGAAGGTCATGGCGGTGCCGTCCCAGAACGCGTTCTCGTAGTTGGTCTTGTAGTGCACCTTCATGACCAGCTGGAAGCTCAGCGGCGCCATGCCCAGGTAGGACTGGTACATGTCGAAGATCACGCCGCCGAAGTGGTGGGCATCGTTCAGCGGCGAGTAGGCGCCGTTGATCGACTTCACCGTGTTGCGCGGACAGGTGTACGAGAACGCGGTGGAACCGGTGGTGCCGCCATTGAGGTTGATGGTCTTTACGTTGGTGTTGCTCATGGTGCAGGTGCTGCCGCTCTGCGCCACGTCCAGGTAACCGTAGTTGGTGCCGTACTCGTACTGGCCGGTCTTCTGGTTGCCGCCGGGGCCGGTGCCGACCAGCGCGTGCTGCAGGTTCTCCCAGCGCTTGACCACCTTGCCGGTGATGGCATCGAGGATGATCATCGGGCGGGTCGGCGCGGCCGCCGCCGAGTCGGCGACGAAGGTCACCGCGTAGGCCAGGTGGCCGTGCCCGGCGTCGTCGACGAAGACCACCAGGTCCGCCCGCTCGCCGCGGGCCAGCATGCCGGCGATGCCATTGCCAAGCGCGATGCGCTTGGCGGTGACAAGCGCGGCTGCCTTGCCGAACTTCGGGGTGGTCGAGGCGATGTCGGCCTCCAGGCCGGAGACCAGGTTGCCGAACATGGTCCGGACGTTGCCGTTGCGATCCTCGCTGACGGCCACGCCCTGGCCGAACACGGGGATGCCGCGCCATGCCTGGTCATAGCGGTAGTTGCGGACGCCGCGGTCCTGGCGGGTGGCGCGCATCAGCAGGGTGCTGTTGGCGTCGGTGCGCATGAACTGCGCGTGGCGGCGGTTCGCCATCGGGGCGACGCCCTGGGTGGCGGTGAGCGACTGGTACTGCTGGCGCAGCTGGTTGACGTTGCGCTGGTGCAGGTCGGCCCGCTGCGCCGCGTTGGCGCCGGAAGCGGCGAGCGCGAACAAGATGGCGGTACCGAGCAGGTTGGTAGTGCGGAAACGGTTCACTGGCGATTATCCCTGGGTTGTTGGTTGAGTGGCCGCGATCGCGGCGACGGACGAACAACTTCACAGCCCACCTGCGTGCTCCTGGCGTGGACCGCCATGTGGTTGCGGCGCCGGTGTCGCAACGGAACCTGAACAGATACCGAAGCGATCGCCGACCGTCGGGCCAACCGTAGGGCCCGGCAAAGAAGCATGGGTAATGTTGATATAACCAGAAGTTTTTTAGCGAAAAAAATCCAGCAACAACAAGGTTTCCGTTGTTACAAATGACCCGCTGCAGCGCAACATCCAGCCCTCCATGGGGAGTTCGCCGAGGGGATTTTGCGGCATTGCACCACGCCGCTGCGCTGCCGCAATGCGTCACATTGCGACACTTCCCGACTAGCCCGATAGTCACAACCCCCATCCGGGGCTACCGCGCCGGCTCGCGCGGTGACGGCCTCAGAACATCCCGGTTTCGAGCCTGGCCACGTCCGACATCAGGGTCTGGTTCCACGGCGGGTCGAATACCAGCTCGATGTCGGTGGCGACCACGGTCGGGATCTTCTCCAGCTTGCTGCGCACATCGTCCACGAGGATGTCACCCATGCCACAGCCGGGCGCGGTCAGCGTCATCCGCACCCTGACCCCGCGACCACCCCCGCCATCTTCCGGTGGGTACAGCTCGGCCAGGTAGACCAGCCCCAGGTCCACGATGTTCACTGGGATTTCCGGGTCGAAGCAGGTCCGCAGCTGGTCCCACACCACCCGCTCGACGTCGGCATCGGTGGCGCCCTCGGGCAGTTCCAGCGGCTCGGCCGGCTGCTTGCCGATGGCGTCGCCATCCTCGCCGGCGATGCGCATCAGGTTGCCTTCCACGAACACCGTCCAGCTGCCACCCAGCGCTTGGGTGATGTAACCCACGGTGCCGGCAGGCAGGGTGACCTCGTCGCCCTGCGGGACGAGGACGGCGGCGCAATCGCGCTCGAAACGGACGGGTTCGCTGCTACGGGAATACATGGCGGGAGATAAGGTCGTATCGAATCCGTACCATTCTAGTCCCAATCGAATTGCCCGTCTGCCATCGCAATGGGATCATCGCGGGCTGTTTGACCTCGATCAGCCATCGCATGCCCGACCACCCCACCTCCGCGCCCCGCTGGTACGCCCTGCCCCTGCTGGCGCTGGGCGCAGCCGGGTTCGCCGCCGCCTGGATGCTGCTGGCGCTGGCGCTGGACCGGCAGTGCAGCTGGCTGGCACCGCTGGCGGCGCTGGACATGGCGCTGCTGCTGAAACTAGCGAAGTGGCCGGCGGCCGTTTCACGGCGCCGGCTGGCGCTGCTGGCCAGCGCCGGCGTGATCGCCGCCGCCAATCTGCTCATCGTCGCCGGGCAGGTGGGGCAGAACTTCGGCCTGCGGCCATGGGAATCGGCGTTGAAGATCGGGCCGTCGTACGCATGGCTGCTGGCCGGCATGGCCAACGACCACATCGACCTGCTGTTCTATGTCGCCGCGCTGCTGGTGGCATGGCGGGCCGCGCGCTAAGGCGCTAGCCGCCCGCGGCGGGCGTCAGTGCCCGCCGTCCAGCGCCTTCAGCTCGCTCACCAGTGCATTCGCCATCTCGCTGCCGTCGCCGTACAGCATGCGGGTGTTGTCGGCGTAGAACAGCGCGTTCTCGATGCCGGCGAAGCCCGTGCCCTTGCCGCGCTTGATCACGATGGTGTTCTTCGAATTGACCACGTCGAGGATCGGCATGCCGTAGATCGGGCTGGCCGGATCGGTCTTGGCCACCGGGTTGACCACGTCGTTGGCGCCGATCACCAGCGATACATCGGTATTGGCGAACTCCGGGTTGATGTCGTCCATGTCGGCGATCAGGTCGTACGGCACGCCGGCCTCGGCCAGCAGCACGTTCATGTGCCCGGGCATGCGCCCGGCGACCGGGTGGATGGCGAACTTCACCTTCACCCCGCGCTCCTGCAGGCGCTGGGTCAATTCCCAGATCTTGTGCTGCGCCTGCGCCACCGCCAGGCCGTAGCCGGGCACGATCACCACGCGCTCGGCGAAAGCCATCATCGCCGCCACGTCGGCCGCCTCGATCGGCTTCATCGACCCGCCGATCTCCTGCATCTGCGCCGAGCCGCCGCCGAAGTTGGAGAACAGCACGTTCTTGATGCTGCGGTTCATCGCCTTGGCCATCAGCCGGGTCAGCAACATGCCCGCCGCGCCGACCATGGTGCCGGCGATGATCAACGCCTCGTTGCCCAGCACGTAGCCCTCGAACGCCACCGCAAGGCCGGTGAAGGCGTTGTACAGCGAGATCACCACCGGCATGTCGGCGCCGCCGATCGGCAGCGTCATCAATACACCCAGCGCCAGCGCCAGCACGAAGAAGGCGACGATCCACGGCATTGCCAACGTGGCCAGCGCCATCCCCCCACAGGCCACCGCCGCCAGCGCGACCAGCGCATTGAAGTATTGCTGGCCGGGGAAGGTGTAGCGCTTGTCCATGCGCCCGTCCAGCTTGGCCCAAGCGATGATCGAACCGGTCAGCGACACCGCGCCGATCAGCGCGCCGATCACCGCCAGCGGCAAGGCGACGTTGAACTGCATCGTGGTGGCATCGTTGGTGGTCGTCACCACGAACCCCACCACCTCGTGCGTGCCCGGCTTGCCGGCCAGCTTGACCAGCTCCACCGCACCGATCGCCGCCGCGCTGCCGCCGCCCATGCCGTTGAACAGCGCCACCATCTGCGGCATGTCGGTGATCGCCACCTTCTTGCCCCAGATCCAGTTCAGGCCGACGCCAATGGCAATCGCCGCCACCATCAGCCCGATGTTGTGCAGTCCGGGCAGGAAGAAGGTGGCGAAGGTCGCGATCAGCATGCCCGCGCCGGCCCACTGGATGCCGCTGCGCGCGGTCTTCGGGCTGGCCATGCGCTGCAGGCCCAGCAGGAACAGGGTGGCGGCGATGAAATAACTCAGCTTCACCAAGGGCTCGGTCATGCCGCGCCCCCGGGCTTCTTCGAGGCCTTGAACATCTCCAGCATCCGCTCGGTCACCACGTAACCGCCGGCGGCATTGCCTGCGCCCAGCAGCACCGCGACGAAGCCCAGCGCCTTTTCCAACGTGGTATCGGCGTGCCCTAGCACCACCATCGCGCCGATCAGCACGATGCCGTGGATGAAGTTGGAACCCGACATCAGCGGCGTGTGCAGGATCACCGGCACCCGCGAGATGATGACGTGGCCGGCGATCGCCGCCAGCATGAAGATGTACAGCGCCACGAACCCGTCGCCCACAGCCCGCCTCCCCGGTTGCCTGTCCGCATCATAACGATATGTCCGGCCTCTGCGCCCCACGGCCACGCGCCATGTCAACCACGGCCGGGGCCGTGCGTTTCCCATCGCATGGCCGGCGCAATCCCGCGCCGGCCCGCCACTTGGGCCACCATGCTGCTGCTCGCCCCCGCTAAGCTTGGACCGGTGAACGCCGAAGTCCCGCCGCCCTCGCCCGAGCCGGTCACGCTGGAAGCGTTCCTGCGCGGCATCGACGCGCGCGCCTTCCGCTTCGCCGAACTGGGCCTGCGCCACCGCGAGGATGCGCTGGATGCGGTGCAGGACGCGATGCTGAAGATGCTGGCCTACCGCGACCGACCGACTTCGGAATGGAGCCCGTTGTTCTGGAGCATCCTGCGCAACCGCATTGTGGACATGCAGCGACGCGGCCTGCTGCGGATGCGCTGGCTGCTGCCCGGCAGTACCGACAGGGACGGCGAAGCGCTGGACTGGGCGGACGATGCACCCGACCCCTCGCGCAGCCATGACGGCCGCGAAGCGTGGGAGCGCATCGGCGCCGCCCTGCGCAAGTTGCCGGCGCGCCAGCGTGAAGCGTTCACCCTGCGGGTGCTGGAGGAGCTGGACGTGGCTGACACCGCACGCGTGATGGACTGCAGCGAAGGCTCGGTAAAGACGCACCTGTCGCGCGCGCGCGCTGCGCTGCAGAAGCAACTGGAGGATTTCCGATGAACACCCACCCTTCCGACCACGACCCGGTGGACGCCGACACCCGCTTCGACGCCGCCCTGCGCGCCCGCCACGCCGCTGCACTGGCGCAGCTGTCGCCGCAGGTGCGCGCGCAGCTGGCGCAGCGCCGGGGTGCCGCGCTACGCGGGCAGCGACCCGCCCCGCGCCAGCACCGGCTGCGCTTTGCCATGGCCGGTTTCGCTGCGCTGTGCGCGCTGGCGCTGGGCGTGCGCCTGTACCCGCAGGGGGCCCCGTCAACCCCCGCCGCCGCGCCATCGGCGCAGCTTGCAAGCAGCACCGGCGGCAGCCTGCCGCTGGACGAAGACCCCGATTTCTATGCCTGGCTGGGTTCGGCGGATGCCCCCCGGCTGGCGATGGAGTAAGCCATGTATCGCCACTTCGCCCCCCTGTTCCTGCTCGCCACGCTTGCGCTGGCGCCCACCACCTCACTCGCACAGGACGCCAAGGCCGACGCCATGCCGGCGTGGGACCAGCTCACCCCCGCCCAGCGCGATCTGCTGATCGCGCCGGTGCGCGACCGCTGGAACCGCGAACCGGAAAAGCGCGAACGCTTCATGGAATACGCCAAGCGCTGGAAGGCGATGCCGCAGCCGCAGCGCGAGCGCGCCCGCCACGGCATGCAGCGGTGGGAAGGGATGACCCCCGAGCAGCGCGAGCAGGCGCGCGCCTTGTTCCACGCGGTGCGCGGCCTGGACAAGGACGCGCGTGGCGAGTTCATGGAGAAGTGGCGGCAGATGACGCCGCAGCAGCGCACCGATTGGGTGAAGGCACACCCGGCGCCGGAGCGCCGCGATCCGGATTGATCAGCCGGGCGGCGGCGTCCGCTCCGGCCAGACCGTCTTCGCCAGCAGCTCGTCGCCCCAGTCGAACGCCAGCGCGCCGTCCTTGAGCAGCAGGCTGACGAAATTGAACACGTTGCGGGCGTACATCTCGCTGGCGTGCTGGGCGCCCATCGAGGCCAGGTTGAGTGGGCCGGCGATGGTGACGCCGCCACTCTCCACGTTTTCACCGGGGCGGGTCAGCTCGCAGTTGCCGCCGGTTTCCGCGGCCAGGTCCACGATCACGCTGCCCGGCTTCATCCCCGCCACCATCGCCGCCGACACGATCTTCGGCGCCGGCCGTCCCGGCACCGCGGCGGTGCAGACCACCACGTCGATGTTCTTCAGGTGTTCGGCCAGCCGGCGCTGCTGTTCGGCGCGCTCCTCGTCGGTCAGCGCGCGCGCGTAGCCGCCCTCGCCCGCGGCGCTGACGCCAAGGTCGAGGAACTTGCCGCCCAGCGACTCGATCTGCTCGCGGGTTTCCGGCCTGACGTCGAAGCCTTCCACCTGTGCGCCCAGCCGCTTGGCGGTGGCGATCGCCTGCAGCCCTGCCACGCCGGCGCCGACGATCAGCACCTTCGACGGACGGATGGTGCCGGCCGCGGTGGTCAGCATCGGGAAGAACCGCGGCGCCAGCTGGGCGGCGATCAGCACCGCCTTGTAGCCGGCCATGCCCGCCTGCGAGCTGAGCACGTCCATCGCCTGCGCACGGGTGGTGCGCGGCAGCCGCTCCAGCGGGAAGGCGACGATGCCGCGCGCGCGCAGCGCTTCGCCGCGTTCCGGGTCGACCTGCGGATGCAGGCTGCCCACCAGCACCGCGCCCTGCTTCAGCCCGGCGATGGCCGCGTTCGCGGGCGGCTGCACGCAGACCACCAGATCGGCATCGGCGGTAGCGTCCTCGGCCAGCTGCGCACCGGCGCCGACATAAGCCGCGTCGGGGAAAAATGCGCCAAGGCCGATCCCCGGCTGCACCCGCACGGTGGCGCCGGCCGCGACCAGCTTCTTGCAGGTCTCCGGGCTGAGGGCCACCCGACGCTCGCCCGCCGCCGCTTCCCGCGCCACGCCCACGATTACCGCCGTCGCCGCCATCGCCCGCTCCGCGTCAGATTGGATTCCGCATCCTACCGTTACCATGGCCCTCCCCCGCAAGCAGGCCCGCCATGCTGACCCTGGACGCCCTCGACAGCCGCCGCTCCACGCCCACCCGCCAGCTGGGCGAGCCCGGCCCCGACGAGGCGCGACTGCTGCGCATGCTGCGGACTGCGGTGCGCGTGCCCGACCACGGCAAGCGGGTGCCGTTCCGGTTCCTGCGCATTGCCGGCAGCGCACGCACCGCGCTGGCCGACGCCGCCGCGGCACGCCTGCTGGTCCGCGAGCCGGAGGCAGGCGACGCGGTGGTGGAGAAATTGCGTACCCGCTTCACCCTGCCGCCGGTCACGGTGGCAGTGATCGCGCGGCTGGGCGAAGACGCCCATATTCCTGCTTCCGAGCGCTTTTCCAGCGCCGCCTGCGTCTGCCTGCTGCTGCTGCAGGCCGCGCAGGCCGAGGGCTATGGCGCGCAGTGGCTGACCGGCTGGCCGGCCTACGACCGCGAGTTCCTGGAAACCACGCTGGGGCTTTCGGCCGATGAACAGCTGGCGGGCACGATCGCGATTGGCACGCCCGCGCAGGAAGCGCCCGAACGCGACCGGCCCGACCCGGCGGCGCTGCTGCGCGATTGGCATCGGTAGGTCGCCATGTCGCAGCCCACGCTCCACCTCGTCGACGCCTCGTTGTACGTGTTCCGCGCCTGGCATTCGATGCCGGACGAGTTCCACGACGCCGACGGCTGGCCGACCAACGCAGTGCACGGCTTCGCCCGCTTCCTGCTGGAACTGCTGGAGCGCGAGCGCCCCGGCCACGTCGTCGTGGCCTTCGACGAAGCGCTGGATTCGTGCTTCCGCAACGCGCTGTACCCGGCCTACAAGGCCAACCGCGATCCGGCCCCGCCGGAGCTGCGCCGCCAGTTCGCCTGGTGCAAGGCGCTGTGCCAGGCGCTGGGCCTGGCCACGCTGGCGCATGCCGACTACGAGGCCGACGACCTGATCGGCAGCGCCGTGCACCGCGCGCGCGGCCAGGGTTTCCGCGGCGTCATTGTGTCCGCCGACAAGGATCTGTCGCAGCTGCTGCATGAGTTCGACGAGCAGTACGACTTCGCCAAGGGGCAGCGCTGGGGCCGCGATGGGGTGAAGGCGCGCCATGGCGTGCACGCGCACCAGATCGCCGACTATCTGGCGCTGACCGGCGACGCGGTGGACAACATCCCCGGCGTCACCGGCATCGGACCCAAGTCCGCGGCGGTACTGCTGGCGCACTTCGAATCGCTGGACGCACTGCTGGAACGCATCGACGAAGTGCCGTTCCTGCGGTTGCGCGGCGCCGCAACCCTGGCTACGCGCCTTCGCGAGCAGCGCGAGCACGCCCTGCTGTGGCGCCGGCTGACCACCATCGCGCTGGACGCGCCGCTGCCGGAACATGGCTTCGCGCGCGGCCGCGGCGATGCCGACGAGCTGGCCGCGCTGGCCGACTGGGTGAAATTCGGGCCGATGACGCGCAAGCGGCTGGCCGACGCGGCGGGTTTGTAGGGCAGCAATGTCGCCAGCCGGCGGGGGCACGTTCGCCGCTTAGGCTACGCATCCAGCTTCGATGCGCGGCCGCGCGCCATCCATGGCGCGCTCGAACGTGCCCCCGCCGGCTGGCAACATTGCCCCGATTTTCCTGACACGCGTCTGCGCTAGCATCGGCGCATGAGCAACCTCAAACAAACGCTGTACGAAGGCCAGTGGCTGCGGCTGGTGCGGATCGGCCACTGGGAATCCTGCGAGCGCACCCATGCGCAGGGCATGGCGGTGATCGTGATCGCGGTGACGCCCGCCGACGAGGTGCTGTTCGTCGAGCAGTTCCGCGTGCCGCTGGGCGCCCGCACCATCGAGATGCCGGCCGGGCTGGTCGGCGACGACCACGCCGAGGACACCCTGGTGGATGCCGCGCGGCGCGAACTGGTCGAGGAAACCGGCTGGTCGGCGGGCCGCGTGGAGGTGCTGCTGACCGGCCCCACCAGTTCCGGCATGAGCAACGAGCGCATTGCCTTCGTGCGCGCCCGCGAGCTGGTGCGGGTGGGCGAAGGCGGCGGCGTGGACGACGAGGACATCATCGTCCACGCGGTGCCGCGGAACGAGGCGCCGGCGTGGCTGATGCGCAAGCGCGCCGAAGGTTACGAACTCGACCTCAAGCTGTGGGCCGGGCTGTGGATGATCGACCACAACCCGGACGGCAGCCCGGCAAGCTGAGCCTCAGGCGGCGAAGCGGTCGGTCGCTTCCACCAGCGCCGAAGTGTTCTCGGCCTCGAAAGCTGAATGACCGGAACCGGGGCTGACGATCAGCTCCGACTTCGGCCAAGCCTTGTGCAGGTCGAACGCGTTCTGGATCGGGCAGACCACGTCGTAGCGGCCGTGCACGATCACGCCGGGGATGTCGGCGATCCTGTGCACGTCGCGCAGCAGCTGGTCTTCCACTTCGAAGAAGCCGCCGTTGACGAAGTAGTGGTTCTCGATCCGCGCGAAGGCCAGCGCGAACTCGGCGTCGCCGTGGGTGTCGGCGTAATCCGAGGGGATCTGCAGGTAGCTGGTGCCGCCCTCCCAGATCGCCCAGGCGCGCGCCGCCGCCAGCCGCACCTGCGCGTCGTCGGACGTGAGGCGACGGTGGAAGGCGGAGATCAGGTCGTGGCGCTCGACCGGCGGGATGGCGTCGATGTAGTGCTGCCATGCATCCGGGAACAGCCGACTGGCGCCTTCCTGGTAGAACCATTCCAGCTCCCAGCGGCGCAGCATGAAGATGCCGCGCAGCACCAGCTCGGTGACCCGCTGCGGGTGGGCCTGCGCATAGGCCAGCGCGAGGGTGGAACCCCAGCTGCCGCCGAACACCTGCCAGCGCTCGATGCCCAGCCGCTCGCGCAGCTTCTCGATGTCGGCAACGAGGTCGCCGGTGGTGTTGTCGACGAGGTCGGCGTGCGGCGTGCTGCGGCCGGCGCCGCGCTGGTCGAACAGCACGATGCGGTACTTGGCCGGGTCGTGGAAGCGGCGCATGTTGTCGCTGCAGCCCGCGCCGGGGCCACCGTGCAGCAGGACCACCGGCTTGCCGTTCGGATTGCCGCACTGCTCCCAGTACAGGGTGTGGCGGTCGTCGACCTGCAGGGTGCCGGTTTCGTAGGGAGCGATCTCGGGATACAGCGTGCGCATGGCGGAAATCCGTGCGGTGTGGGGGCGCACATTGTAGTGCGGCGCCCGCACCGCAGCCCCGCGCAGGCCTGCGCTACAGATGTCGCCCGAGGGTGATGCGGTCGCGACCTTCGAGGTCGCGCGCGGTGGCGGCATCGACGAAACCGGCTTCGGCCAGCAGCGCGCGCACCGCCTCGCCCTGGTCCCAGCCATGTTCCAGCAGCAGCCAGCCGCCGGGGCGCAGGCAGGCCGGCGCGTCGCGCACGATGATGCGGATCGCATCCAGCCCGTCCGGCCCGCAGGACAGCGCCATCGCGGGCTCGAAGCGCAGGTCGCCCTGCGAGAGGTGCGGGTCGCCGTCGGCGATGTAGGGTGGATTGCTGGCGATCAGGTCGAAGCATTCGCCCGCCAGCGGCGCCAGCCAGCTGCCCAGGCGGAACGCCACGTTGCCGATGCCGTTGCGCACCGTGTTGCCGCGGGCCACCTCCAGCGCCTCGGGGCTGGCATCGGTGGCCACCACCCGCGCCCGCGGCCGTTCCTTGGCGAGGGACAGCGCGATCGCGCCGCTGCCGGTGCCGAGATCGGCCACCCGCAGCGGCGCATCGACGGGCAGCCGCGCCAGCGCCAGTTCCACCAGCAGCTCGGTTTCCGGGCGCGGGATCAGCGTGGCCGGGGTCACCGCCAGATCCAGCGTCCAGAACCCGCGCGCGCCGGTCAGGTAGGCCACCGGCTCGCCGGCAACACGACGCGCCAGCAGGCCGTCGAACCGCGCCAGGTCCGCTTCGCCCAGCACGTCGTCGGCATGCGCGAACAGCCAGCTGCGCGGTTTGCCCAGCGCGTGCGCCAGCAGCAGCGCGGCATCGGCGGGATCGATCAAGTCACGGGCGCGGGCCAGCAGGCGCGCGGCGGTAGGAACATCGGCATTCATCGCCAGATGGTAGCCAGCGCACGCGTTGACGCCAAAGAAAGGGGCCGCCGCGCAGCATGGGAAAGCCAAATATGATAGATTTCCGCTATCAATTGAATGGCAACAATCAATTTCCAATATTGATTGCCGGTACCTATGCTGGCCCCCGTTGCAGAGCATTCCACCCCAACCACCGAGGAGCACATCCATGTCCCTGATCAATACCCAGGTCCAGCCGTTCAAGGCCAACGCGTTCAAGAACGGCCAGTTCATCGAAGTGACCGAAAAGGATCTGCAGGGCAAGTGGTCGGTCCTGATCTTCATGCCGGCCGCCTTCACCTTCAACTGCCCGACCGAGATCGAAGACGCCGCCGAGCACTACGACGAATTCCAGAAGGCCGGCGCCGAGGTCTACATCGTCACCACCGATACCCACTTCAGCCACAAGGTGTGGCACGAAACCTCGCCGGCCGTCGGCAAGGCCAAGTTCCCGCTGGTGGGCGACCCCACCCACGCGCTGACCAACGCCTTCGGCGTGCACATCCCGGAAGAGGGCCTGGCCCTGCGCGGCACCTTCGTGATCGACCCCAGCGGCACCATCAAGACGATGGAGGTCCACGACAACGCCATCGCCCGCGACGTCAGCGAAACCGTGCGCAAGCTCAAGGCCGCCCAGTTCGTCGCCAGCCATCCGAACGAGGTCTGCCCGGCCAAGTGGAAGGAAGGCGCCAAGACCATCACCCCGTCGCTGGATCTGGTCGGCAAGATCTGACCCCGGCACGCGCGCCCTCTCCCTCCGGAGAGGGTTGCGCGAAACCGATGCCACGCGCCGGTTTCGCGCAACCCTTTCTTCTACGCCGCTCCGCGCCCGCAACGCCGCGCGCGTCGGCAACGCCTAGCCGAATCCCGAACCCCCGCAGGAGACAGCCATGTTGGATGCCGCCCTCAAGACCCAGCTCGCCGCCTATCTGGAAAAGCTGCAGCAGCCGATCGAACTGGTCGCCTCGCTGGACGATTCCGAGGCCGCGCGCGAACTCGACGAACTGCTGGGCGAAATCGCCGCGCTGTCGCCGAAGATCACCCGCGCCAGCGGCGACGACGCGCGCAAGCCGTCGTTCCTGATCCGCCGCACCGGCAGCGACGTGCAGGTCGGCTTCGCCGCGATCCCGCTGGGCCATGAATTCACTTCGCTGGTACTGGCGCTGCTGCAGGTCGGCGGCCATCCGGTGAAGATCGACGACGCGCTGGCCGAGCAGGTGCGCAACCTGCCGGGCGACTACGCCTTCGAAACCTACATGTCGCTGCACTGCCAGAGCTGCCCGGACACGGTGCAGGCGCTGAACGCGATGAGCGTGCTCAATCCGCGCATCCGCCACGTGGCCATCGACGGCGCGCTGTTCCAGGCCGAGGTCGAGGCCAAGCAGATCCTGTCGGTGCCCACGATCTACATGAACGGCGAAGAGTTCGACGCCGGCCGCATGAGCATCGAACAGGTGCTGGCCAAGCTCGACACCGGCGCCGCGGCGCGCGCCGCGGAAGCGCTGAAGGAGCGCGAACCGTACGAGGTGCTGATCGTGGGCGGCGGCCCGGCCGGCGCGGCGGCGGCGATCTACGCCGCGCGCAAGGGCATCCGCACCGGGCTGGTGGCGGAGCGGTTCGGTGGCCAGGTGCTGGACACCATGTCGATCGAGAACTTCCCGTCGGTGGAGTACACCGAAGGACCGAAGCTGGCGGCCTCGCTGGAGGCACACGTGCGCAGCTACGGCGTCGACGTGATCACCGCGCAGCGCGCCAAGGCGCTGCATCCGGCCGCTGCTACCGGCGAACTGGCCGGCGTGGAGCTGGAGAGCGGCGCCACCCTGCGCGCCCGCACCGTCATCCTCGCCCCCGGCGCCCGCTGGCGGCAGACCGGCGTGCCCGGCGAGGCGGACTACCGCACCAAGGGCGTGACCTATTGCCCGCACTGCGACGGCCCGCTGTTCAAGGGCAAGAAGGTGGCGGTGATCGGCGGCGGCAACTCCGGCATCGAGGCCGCGATCGACCTGGCCGGCGTGGTCGAGCACGTCACCGTGCTGGAGTTCGACAGCAAGCTGCGCGCCGATGACGTGCTGCAGCGCAAGCTGCGCAGCCTGCCGAACACCGCGGTGCACCTGAACGCGCAGACCACCGAGATGGTCGGCGACGGCGGCAAGCTGACCGGCCTGCGCTTCACCGACCGCACCAGCGGCCAGGTGAACGACCTGGACCTGGCCGGCGTGTTCGTGCAGATCGGCCTGCTGCCCAACACCGAATGGCTGAAGGGCGCGGTGGCGCTGTCCCCGCGCGGCGAAATCGTGGTCGATGACCGCGGCCAGACCAGCGTGCCGGGCGTCTTCGCCGCCGGCGACGCCACCACCGAGGCGTACAAGCAGATCGTCATCGCGATGGGCTCGGGTTCCACCGCCGCGCTGTCCGCGTTCGACTTCCTGATCCGCCACTCGGCCCCGGCGGCCGAGGCGAAGGCGGCCTGAACGATGGCCACCCGGCCATTCGACGTGCAGCGCCTCGACCACGTGGTGCTGCGCGTGCGCGACCTTGACCGCAGCGAAGCGTTCTATCGCGCACTGCTGGGCTGCGAGGTGGTGCGCCGCCGCGACGACCTCGGCCTGCGCCACCTGCGCGCCGGCACATCGATGATCGACCTGGTGGCGGTGGACGGGACACTGGGCCGGCGCGGCGGCAGCGCGGCGGGCACGGAGGGCCGCAACCTCGACCATCTGTGCCTGCGCGTCGACCCGTTTGACGAGGCCGCCATCGTCGCCCATCTTGCCCGGCATGGCGTTGCGCCGCAGGGACCCGCGGCCACCAACTTCGGCGCGGAAGGCGATGGCCTTTCGCTCTATTTCGACGATCCCGACGGCAACACCGTCGAACTCAAGGGCCCCTCCGCTTGAACCTGCGCGATCTCCGTTACCTCGTCGCCCTGGCCGACCTGCGCCATTTCGGCCGCGCCGCGGATGCCTGCTTCGTCAGCCAGCCCACCCTGTCCACCCAGATCCGCAAGCTGGAGGAAGAGCTGGGCGTGGTGCTGATCGAACGCGCCCCGCGCAAGGTCATGCTGACCGCGGCCGGTCAGGATGCCGTGCAGCGCGCGCGCCGGATCGTGGCGGAAGTGGACGAACTGAAGGAGTCCGCCCGGCGCAGCCGCGACCCTACCTCGGGCGCGCTGCGGCTGGGCGTGTTCCCCACCCTTGGCCCCTACCTGCTGCCGCACGTGGTGCCGCAGCTGCGCGAGCGCTTCCCGCAGCTGGAGCTGCTGCTGACCGAGGAGAAGAGCGACGTGCTGCTGGCGCGCCTGCGCGAAGGCAAGCTGGACGCCGCCCTGCTGGCACTGCCGGTCCACGACGAGCAGCTGCATGCGCAGTTCCTGTTCGAAGAGCCATTCCTGCTGGCCACGCCGCAGAAGCATCCGCTGGCGCAGGCCAAGGGACTGCGCGTCGATGCGCTGGGCGATGAAACCCTGCTGCTGCTGGAAGACGGCCACTGCCTGCGCGACCAGGCGCTGGACGTGTGCCGGCTGTCCGGCGCGCAGGAGAAGACCGGCTTCCGCGCCACCAGCCTGGAAACGCTGCGGCAGATGGTGGCCGCCGGCGTGGGCGTGACCCTGCTGCCGGCGCTGTCGGTGCATGATCCGATCGTGCAGCCGGCCGGCATCCGCCTGGTGCACTTCGCCGACCCGGTGCCCAGCCGCCGGATCGCGCTGGTCTGGCGCAAGTCCTCGGCGCTGGACGGCTTCCTGCAGCAGCTTGCGGAGGTGATCGGCACGCAGGCACGGGCACAATTGGCGCAGGGCTGAAGGCGGCTACGGCAAGGGGAAACGGTTGATGCGGACGCGCGGCGTGCTCATCGCAGCGGTCACCGCCTGCCTGCTGCTGGGCTGGTGGCTGGCGCATCCGCCGGCGACCCTGCCGCGCCCGGATCCCACGGCGATCGCCGGGTGCCCATTGCCGCCGCGGGTACAGCGCGGCGATCCGCCATTGCAGACCGACGCGCCGCGCGACCTGTCGCTGCCCGCGATCGGCGACGGCGCGCTTTCGCCGCTGGCTGGTTTCAGCGTGGAGGCGCGGGTGCTGGGCCGCGAGGACTACCGCATGGGCCGCGAGGCCACGTTTTCGCCCACCGACCTCGCGCTGGGCTGGGGCCGCATGGCCGACGAGGCCGTGCTGGCGCAGCTGGACATCAGCCAAGGCGGCCGCTGGTACCGCTACCGCTGGCGGGACCAGCCACCGATCCCCGCGGACGAGATCATCCGCAGCAGCGCCAACATGCACATCGTGCCCGCCAACGACGCGGTAGCCGCCGCACTGGGCAGGGTCGAGGCCGGCCAGCGCCTGCGCATCGACGGCTGGCTGGTCCGGATCGACGCCGACGACGGCCGCTGGCACTGGCGCAGCTCGCTCAGCCGCGACGACAGCGGCGACGGCGCCTGCGAACTGGTCTATGCCTGCGCGCTGACGCCGCTGTGACGGCTTACGGCTCCTGCGCGGCGTGGTCCTGCCGGGACTTCATCCCGGCCACGAAGATCCCGGCCAGGCTGACCGCCAGCCCCAGCCACTGCCGCGGCGAAATGCTGATGTCCAGGAACACCACGTCGAGCAGGTAGGCCACGATCGGCTGCGCCAGCAGCAGCAGGCCGGCCAGCGCCACCGGCAGCACGCCCATCGCGCGCGAAATCAGGATCCAGCTGAGGCAGTGGCCCACCGCGGCCAACGCCAGCAGGATGCCCCAGCTGCGCCACGACGGCGGCGCGAACGCCTCGCCCTCGGCCCAGCCGATCAACCCCAGGCACAGCGCGCTGCCGAACGCGGCGTAGCACAGCACCTGCTCCACCGGCACCCGCGCGCGGCCGGCGCCGGCCTCCGCCTGCGAACGCTTGATCCCGACGTTGTAAGCCGCGTACGCCAAACCCGTGGCCAGCCCCAGCCATACCCCCCAGCGGTACTGCGGCGGCAGCGTCGCCCAGTCCGCGCCCAGCAGCAGCCACAGGCCGAAGAACGCCAGCAGCACGCCGGCGACGAAGCGCGCGTTCAGCCGCTCGCCGAACAGCAGCACCCCGGCGATGGCCATGAAAAACACCTGCGCATTGGCCAGCAGCGTCGCCAGCCCCGGCCCGACCAGCAGGATGCTCTTGTGCCACATCCACAGGTCGACCGCGAAGGCGACCACGGGCACCGCCAGCCACCACCACGCCTTGCGCGGCAGCCGCTGCCAGCCGTGGCGCGCGCTCACCAGCGCGGCCAGCAGCACGCCCGCCAGCAGCATCCGCCAGAACGCCACCGCGGTCGGCGGCATCGCCGCCATCCGCACCATCAGGCCGTTGCTGCCGATAATCGCCGCCCCGGCCAGCAGCTGCAGCCCGGCCGCACGCTGCGCATGCGCCGCGCTCATGCGGGCTGGGCGCCGGGAAATTCCTCGTCGTCCACCAGCGCCTGTTCGCCCAGCTGCAGCGCCGCCACCACGTCGCGCGCCTGCGGCCAGGCGGCATCGGGCACCATCACCCCCACCAGTCCGAACACGCCCAGCTCGCCGATTCCGCCGGTCAGCGCCTCGCCGCGCACGAACGCTGGGATGCCCTCGGCCTCCAGCGCCTGCCGGACCAGGTGGGCATCGATCAGGTTGGCGGCTTCGTACACGCTGCGCATCGGCACTCCTTGGGTTGCGACCAGCGTACGCCCCGCGACGGCACCGCGAAACCCTTGCGCGGTGCGGCTCGGATAAACTACCGGACTACCCAGGAAGCACCCACGCCGTGTCCTCGACCCCGACCCCGCCCGCCGCCGACGCCCCCGTCCGCACCGACTTCATCCGCCAGATCGTCAGGGACGACCTCGCCTCCGGCAAGCACAGCGCGATCAAGACGCGCTTCCCGCCGGAACCCAATGGTTACCTGCACATCGGCCACGCCAAGGCGATCTGCCTGGACTTCGGCGTCGCGCAGGAGTTCGGCGGCGTCTGCAACCTGCGCCTGGACGACACCAACCCGGCGCGCGAAGACCCCGAATACGTGCGCGCCATCCAGGACGACGTGCGCTGGCTGGGCTTCGACTGGCACAGCCTGCGCCACGCCTCGGACTACTTCGGCGTGTACTACCTCGCCGCCGAGAAGCTGATCCGCGACGGCAAGGCCTTCGTCTGCGACCTGTCCGCCGAACAGGTGCGCGAATACCGCGGCAGCCTGGTCGAGCCGGGCCGCAATTCGCCGTTCCGCGAGCGCAGCGTCGAGGAGAACCTGGACCTGTTCCGGCGCATGCGCGCGGGCGAGTTCCCGGACGGCGCGCGCACCCTGCGCGCGAAGATCGACATGGCCAGCGGCAACATCAACCTGCGCGATCCGGCGCTGTACCGGATCAAGCACGTCGAACACCAGAACACCGGCAACGAGTGGCCGATCTACCCGATGTACGACTTCGCCCACGCGCTGGGCGATGCCGTCGAGGGCATCACCCATTCGCTGTGCACGCTGGAGTTCGAGGACCACCGCCCGCTGTACGACTGGTGCGTGGACCACGTGGACCTGGCCGGCAACCCCGAGCTGCTGGAGCCGCTGGTCGCCAAGGGCCTGCCGAAGGAAGCCGGCAAGCCGCGCCAGATCGAGTTCTCGCGGCTGAACTTCAACTACCTCGTCATGAGCAAGCGCAAGCTGATGGCGCTGGTCACCGACAAGCTGGTGGATGGCTGGGACGACCCGCGCATGCCCACCCTGCAGGGCATCCGTCGCCGCGGCTACACGCCCTCGGCACTGAAGCTGATGGTGGAACGCGTGGGCATCAGCAAGCAGAACTCGCTGCTGGACATCTCCATCCTGGAAGGCGCGCTGCGCGACGACCTCGACGCGCATGCGCCGCGCCGCATGGCGGTGATCGATCCGCTGAAGCTCGTGCTGACCAACCTCGACGCAGGCTTTGAAGAAACGCTGCGCTTCGCCAACCACCCCAAGGACGAGTCGCAGGGCGAACGCAGCATCCCGTTCTCGCGCGAACTGTGGATCGAGCGCGAGGATTTCGAGGAAGTGCCGCCGAAGGGTTTCAAGCGCCTGACGCTGGGCGGTGAAGTGCGCCTGCGCGGCGCCGGCATCGTCCGCTGCGATGAGGCCATCAAGGACGCCGATGGCCACGTGGTGGAACTGCGCTGCACGCTGGACCCGGAATCGCGTCCCGGCATGGAAGGCGCCAACCGCAAGGTCAAGGGCACCATCCACTGGGTCAGCGCGAAGCACGCGGTGGCGGCGGAAGTGCGCCTGTACGATCGCCTGTTCACCGTGGCCGATCCCGACAACGACGAAGGCGGCAAGACCTACGTCGATTACCTCAACCCCGATTCGCGCAAGGTGGTGACGGGTTACGTGGAGCCGGCGGCGGCGCAGGCGGCAAACGAACAGGGCTTCCAGTTCGAGCGCCTGGGCTATTTCGTCGCCGACCGCTACGACCACAAGGCCGATGCGCCGGTGTTCAACCGCAGCGTGACCCTGCGCGACACCTGGGCGCAGAAGGCCTGACATGGCGATGCCGCTTCCCGCGCAGCTGCACATCACCCTGCCCATCTGGGTGCTGGAGCTGGACGTGGCCGGCCGCGACTTCTCCAGCGACGAGGCCAAGGTCGCGTTCGCCATCGAACTGTCGAAACACAACGTGGAGCGCCAGAGCGGCGGCCCGTTCGGCGCTGCGGTGTTCAGCCCCCGGCACCAGCTGATCGCGGTGGGCGTGAACCGGGTGGTGCGCCAGAGCTGCTCGCTGGCGCATGCGGAAACCATGGCCTACATGCTGGCGCAGCAGCGCCTGCAGCAGTTCCGCCTCAACGAACTCGGCGGCCCGGTCACCCTTGCCACCTCCGCGCAACCCTGCTGCCAGTGCTACGGCGCCACCATGTGGGCCGGCATCGACCGGCTGCTGATCGGCGCCCGCGCCGAGGACGTGATGGCGCTGACCGCCTTCGACGAAGGCCCGCTGCCGACGGACTGGGTGGGCGAACTCAACAGGCGCGGGATCGAGGTGGTGCGCGATGTGCAGCGCGACGCCGCCTGCGCGGTACTGAAGACCTACGGCGAACTGGGCGGACCGAATTATTGACGGGTTGCTGTGCTACTGCCGCCAGGGTTTCGAACCGGAGCTGGCCGGCGAACTGACCGAACGCGCCGCACAGGCCGGCATCGCCGGCTATGCGCGCACCGAGCGCGACAGCGGCTACGTGGTGTTTTTCTGCGAAGACGGCGAAGCGCTGGATCGTGCCCTGCCGTTCGCGCAATTGATCTTCGCGCGGCAGAAGCTGCGCCTGCTGGCCGAACTGAGCGGGCTCGATCCGAGCGACCGCATCGCCCCGATGCTGGCGGCGCTGCAGGGCGGGCCGCGCTTCGGCGAGCTGGTCATGGAGCACCCCGATTCCGACGCCGGCAAGCCGCTGGCCGGCCTGGCGCGCAGCCTGGGCAACGCGCTGCGGCCGGCGCTGCGCAAGGCCGACCTGCTGACCCAGCAGGACAGCCGCCGGTTGCCGCGTCTGCACGTTTGTCTGGTCGAGGGCGACCACGCCCTGCTGGCCAGCAGCCGGCCCGCGGACAGCGCGCCGTGGCCGTTGGGCATTCCACGCCTGAAAACGCACAAGGACGCGCCCTCGCGTTCCGCGCTCAAGCTCGAGGAAGCGCTGCTGGTGCTGCTGTCCGAAGAAGAACGCGGCAATCTGCTGAAAGAGGGCATGGTCGCCGCCGATCTCGGCGCCGCCCCCGGCGGGTGGACCTGGGTGCTGATCCGCAACCGCCTGCGGGTGTCGGCCATCGACAACGGCCCGCTGCGCCAGCACGTGCTGGACACCGGCATGGTGACCCACCTGCGCGCCGACGGATTTTCCTGGCAGCCGCCCTACCCGCTGGACTGGATGGTCTGCGACATGGTCGAGCAGCCGCGACGCGTCGCCGAGCGCATGGCCACGTGGCTGCGCGAAGGCTGGTGCCGGCACGCGATCTTCAACTTGAAACTCCCGATGAAGAAGCGCTGGCAGGAAACCCGGCTATGCCTGGACCTGTTCGCGCAGCAGGCACAAAGGCCGCTGACGATCCGCGCCAAGCAGCTCTACCACGACCGCGAGGAGATCACCGTGTTCGCCAGCGCCACGGTTGATCGCCCGCGCGGCTGACTAGCGGCCTTCCAGCGCGCGATCGATCGCCTGCTGGGCCAGCGGCTGCATCACCGCATAACCCGCCGGCGACGGATGCACGCCGTCACCGGCCAGTTCCGCGTCCAAGCCGCCTTCGGCATTGGCCATCGCCGCGTGGTAGTCCAGGTACACCGCACCGGCCTCGCGCGCATACGCTTCGATCCGCTGGTTAAGCGCGCGGATCTTCGCCGCCGGCCGATAGCCGGGCCGCCACCAGTAGCTGCTGGCTGGCAGCACCGACGCCAGCACCACGCGGATGCCATTGGCCTGCGCCAACTGGGTCATCGAACGCAGGTTGCCTTCGATCATCTCCAGCGTGGCTGCGCCGGTATTGCCGGCGATGTCGTTGGTGCCGGCCAGGATCACCACCACCGCAGGGTGCAAGGCGATCACGTCCTGGCGGAAACGCACCAGCATCTGCGCGGTGGTCTGGCCCGAGATGCCGCGGTTGACGTAGGGCTTGCCGGGGAAGAACACCGTGCCCTCGCTGCGACCCCAGCCGTCGGTGATGGAGTCCCCGAAGAACACCACCCGGCCGGGCTCGCGCGCCGCCAGGGCTGCGTTGTCCTGCCGGTAGCGGGACAGCTGCGGCCAGTCCAGCAGGCGCTGCTGCAGGGCTTCGATTCGTTCCGCCGACAACGAGGCCGGTGGCGCAAGGTATTCCGGATCGACCGCAGGCGGCTGCGCTGCGTCCTGTGCTGCCGCGGGAAGCACCGCCAACGCAGTGCCCAGCACGGCCGCGCAGGCCAGCCAGCGCGTGCGCACGGCACCGGTGCCAACGCGGCTCTTCCTAGTCCAGCAGGTCATCGATGTATTCCGAATTGGGTGGCCAATGCAGTAGCTTCGTACCTATCGTCCCGCCGCGTGCCGCCACAGCGCGCGCACCAGCGGCGGCATGCGGCCGGCCAGCCCCAGCGCATGCCCGCGCAGCAGGGTCGGCAGCAGGGCGTCGTTGCTGAAGACGCGGTTGATGGCGTCGAAGGCGTGCGCGCCCAGCGCATTGTCGCTGCGGCGCGCGCGCGCCCAGCGCGCCAGCCGCGCCTGCGATGCGATGTCACCGCCCTTGGCCTGCGCGTCGCGCAGCATCGCCCGCAGCGCGGAGACGTCGCGCAAGCCGTGGTTCACGCCCTGCCCGGCCAGCGGGTGCATCACGTGGGCGGCATCGCCGACCAGCAGCACCCGGCCTTCCACCTGCCGCTGCGCCAATTGCCGGCGCAGCGGGAACGCCGCGCGCTGCGACTGCAAGGTGAAGCCGCCCAGCTCGCCGCCGAAGGCCGCCGACAGCTCGCGCTCGAACTGCGCCTGCGGCGCGTCCAGCAGGCGCTGTGCCTCGGCTTCCGGCAGCGTCCACACGATCGAACCGAGGCGGCCACGCAACTGCGCGTCACCATCCTCGTTGAACGGCAGCAGCGCCACCGGCCCGGTGGGCAGGAAGCGCTGCCAGCAGGCATCGCGGTGCGACGCTTCGCTGGCGACGAAGGCGACCAGCCCGCGCTGGTTGTAGTCATGCGAGGGCGCTTCGATGCCGGCCAGCCGGCGCAGCGCGGAGTGGCCGCCGTCGGCGGCGATCGCCAGCCGCGCCTCCAGCACCAGCCCATCGTCGAGGCCCACGCGCACGCCGCTGGACTCCTGCGCCAGCGTTTCCACTTTCGCCGGGCAGTGCAGGCGCACGCCGGCTGCCGGCAACGCGTTCCACAGTGCGTCCACCAGCAGGCCGTTCTCGACGATCCAGCCCAGCTGCGGTTCGCCCAGCGCGTCGGCATCGAAGGCCAGCGGCGCACCGCCGGCCGCGTCCCAGACGCGCATGCCGCGATAGGGCTGCACGCGCGCCGCCTCGACCTGCGCCCACACGCCAAGATCTGCCAGCAGCGCGGCGTTGTCGGGCGCGAATGCGAACACCCGCAGGTCGCGCACCGCGCGCTGCCACGGCGTCGGCGCCCGGGCCTCCACCAGCGCCACCTGCAAGCCTTCCCGCGCCAGCATCAACGCGCTGGCGGCGCCGACCACGCCGCCACCGACGACCACCGCATCCAGCATGCCGCGCCGGTTCATGCGGCCACCTTGCGGCACAGCGCCGGCACGTCGCCGCGATAGCCCATCGCCCCGCCCACCAGCCAGCCCTGCAGCCAGCCGAAGGCATCGCCCGCCACCAGACCGGCGCTGCGCAGCGGGCGCAGCAGCGGCGCGTCGTTGGCGGTGAGCCTGGCCAACCCATCGGAGAACGCGATAGTGCGGTTGCGGTCTTCTTCGCGGCGCGCGGCGTGACGGCGCAGCACGGCGTCGTCGCCGGGATCGGCGGCGTGTCCGGCGATGCATTCGGCCAGCGTCAGCGCATCGCGCAGGCCGAGGTTGAAGCCCTGCGCGCCGAGCGGATGGATCGACTGCGCGGCATTGCCCACCAGCACCGCGCGCGGTGCCACCAGCGCTTCGGCCACGCAGCCCAACATCGGGTAGCGGCTGCGTTCGCCGACCGACAGGAAGCGGCCGGCGCGCCAACCGAAGGCGTCCTGCACGCGCGCGAGGAAAGCCGCATCGTCGAGCGCGGCCACGGCCTCCGCGTCCTCGCGCGGCACCCCGTGGACCAGGCCGTAATGGCCATCGCCGCGCGGCAGCAGCGCGGTCGGGCCGTGGTCGGTCAGGCGTTCAAAGGCGGTGCCGTCCGGCGCGCGCTGCGTGCGCAGGCGGGCGACGAACAGGGTCTGGCCGTAGTCGTGTTCGCGGGTGGTGATGCCCAGTGCCTCGCGCAGCGCACTGCGGGCGCCGTCGGCGGCCACCAGCAGCTTCGCGCACAGCGTGCGTTTGCCATTCGCGTCGGCGATGCGGACATGGCGCAGGCCGTCGTCACCTTCGCCAAGGCCGATGAAGCGCGCGGGCCGGTAGCGGGTCAGGTGCTGCAACTGCAGCAGCCGTGCCTCCAGCGCCTCGCCAAAATCGCGCGCCACCACCACCCGGCCGAACTCGCCGCGCCCGTAGGCCTGCGCGTCCAGCAGCATGCGCCCGAAGTCGCCGCGGCGGCTGACGTGGATGCGCCGGATCGGGCCGGTGGGCGCGCGCATCAGCGGCAGCACGCCCAGCGCCTGCAGCGCATTGAGGGTGGCCTCGGCGAAACTGAGGTTGCGCTGGTCGAACACCGGCGGCAGCGCGCCGGCGGGTGCCGCCTCGACCATGCCGACGTCCAGCCCCTGCGCATCCAGCGCGATCGCGAGGCTGGCACCTACCAGGCCGCCGCCGACGATCAGCACGTCATGCGCGGGGCCATTTCCAGGGGCTTGAGTGGAGTTGGTGGGAGGGCTCACTTTCGTGAGCCCTCCCCCCTAAGAACCGTGCGTGCGAGTTCCCCCGCACACGGCTCAAGCCCGCATGAACCCCTCAAGTGAGAGGCGGCTTTACAACCTTCAACCCAAGTTGATGCGTTCTGGTATGGCATACGGGATGCAATAGTACGCGGTTCTTCAGAGAGTCCGATCCCCCCGCCACCTTATAGATGAGGTGGTGATCGTGCCATCCGGTTTCCCGTGTAATCCTGCCTCCGCAAAGCGCGCACAGGCCCCGTTGAGAGCGGTAGAGAGCCATCCACTGCAACCGGTGGCGCATGTTCTTCACCATGCGCTCCAACCGCAGCTTTTCGCCATACAACTCATAGGCCGGATCAAAGGGGTTGTAATCCCCTCGAATCTTTTTGTGTCGCTCGATCTTGGTCGCGGGCAGGTCATACAACTCCAGCCGCTTCCTCGTGCCATCGTCCTTTGTCACTGTGGTCTGGAACACCCATTTCCGTCGATCCTTGGGCGGAAAGTATTTCTTCCGTATCCAGTTGACCTTCTTCCTTGGATGCCGCCGTTTTGCCCAACGCCAGAGCTTCCAGAAGATCAGATGCTCCATGCGACTGAACGCTTCTTTGGCCACCACGGGGCGGTGATAGTTCGCCCAGCCCCGCAGTTTCGGGTTCAACATTCGGATGAGTTCCTCCTGCGTCACCGTCTTGTGCCGCTCGACGACCTCCTTCACCTTGCTGTAGAACGCTTTCGCATTTTTCTTGCTCGGCTTTATCAGGAGCTTCCCGCCGTACTTGCGGAAATTCCATCCCAGGAAGTCGAAACCTTCGTCGATGTGCACGATCCGCGTTTTTTCCTCGGAAAGTTGAAGCCCTCTGATTGCTAGGAACTCCACCACCCATGGCTTCACTTCGTCCTCCAGCACCTCTTTCGAGATACCCGTGATGACGAAGTCATCGGCATAGCGCACCACATTGATTTTCAGGCCTTTGGCCTTCGTCTTGCCGAACCGTGCACCGAGGTGCTCGATCAAGCCGGACTCCAGCCCATTCAACGTCACATTTGCCAAAGTCGGACTGATGATGCCGCCTTGCGGCGTGCCTTCATCCGTCGGTGCCAACCTTCCTTTGTGTACAACACCGGCCTTCAGCCATTTTCCTAGCACTTCGGAATCCATGCAGGCATTCCGCAGCAACCAGTCATGACTGATGTGGTCGAAGCATCCTCTGATGTCCGCCTCCAACACCCATTCGGCCGAAACCTTCTTGGAGAGCGAGACGAACAGCTGGCCCATGGCGTCGTGCGTCGATCTGTTCTGCCGAAAGCCGTAGCTGTTCGGATCACTCATCGACTCACATACCGGTTCCAACGCCAACAAGTGCAACGCCTGCATAGCCCGATCCAACATCGTCGGGATACCTAGCGGGCGCTGCTTTCCATTGGCCTTCGGGATGAATACGCGGCGTAACGGCTTGGGCCGATAACCACGTCGCTCCAACCTTCCGATTGCTTCCTGCTTCGCAGTTGGCGATTTCCACAGTTCCTTGTCGATTCCGGGTGTGCGTTTCCCTTGGTTTTCAGTCACTCGTCGTATTGCCAGTGCCTTCGCACCGAACGAGCGGGTCAGCAGTCGTTGCAAAGCTTTCACCTTGCGCCATCTACCTTCCTGCACAGCCTTCGTGATCCTTAGCTGCGTTGCCCTCACGTTCCTTTCCACCAGCCGCCAGTCGATGGCATGCCAGTTTTCAGGCGCGCGGGAGCGCACAGAACCAACGTAAGTGGTCTCTTTCATGCAACGCTCCTAGATCGTCTTGAGCCCAACGATGGAGGCGCATGAACTCCCCTCACGGGGCATGCGCCCCGTTGGGGAAGAGTGAATACCGCGTTCCGGAGAGCGCGGTGCCAAGTTAAGTCTCGACAGCGAGACCACGATAGCGAACCAGTCGGAAGTGGGCCTATCCCACCCATTACAGGCAGGCATTTGCTTTTTCCGACCTCCCATACCCCGTTGTTCAACAGCTCCCCTGCGTGGGGAACCTGCCGCCACCCTACCGGCTGGGTAGGCAAACACCGGGGCTTACCACGTTCCTTGCCCGTCACGCGCTGGTACAGGACTCGTCTATCCGCCGAAGGCTCTAAAGGTGACGTAACCCCTTCAATGACAGGGTCAACCGGCCTCGATATGCGTAAAGCTCAGCTACCGCATTCCATAGTGACGACGGTTCATCAACGATTCAGATAACTTGCCCAGAACCAGCAAATCTAGCCCCCTTTCAGCCTGCTGATGGCCGAAACTGCGCGAACCTCACGGTTCGGTACAGCCTTGTGGAAGGACATTGTCGAAGAAGCTTCGCACCCATCGGTTACCCGATACGCACGTTCCTCCAGATTACTGAGAGCCACATCTCAGGTTCCATCATTGCCATCCAAGCAACGCAGAACAATGACGAGCAAAGCAATGACTCGTGCTCTGAAGTGACGGCGCATTGCGCGCCGCAAGTGGTTGTCTTGCAAGGCAAACGACGGGGTCGCGGGGCACTTTCCATGCACACGACGACCTCACCATTGCGGTGTGGATCGTCCGTGCCAGCCCAACCACACCTGCAAGTTTTTAGTGAACTACGGTACAGCCTTAGTGAAAGACGAAACTCTGAGGGTCGTCGGCCTCTTCTGAGCGAACACGAGTCAAGCGTGTCGCACCATTGCGCTATGCTAACGGCTCCGCAGTCCGCCCGTCCCAATGCCATGAATCGCCCTGCCTCGACGCTCCCCGCCGGCCCGCTGCTGCTCACCGCGCTGATCTTCGTCGCGGCGCTGAGCCGGATCATTCCGCACCCGCCGAATTTCTCGCCGATCGAGGCGGTGGCGCTGTTCGGCGGCGCCTATTTCGCCAAGCGCCAGTGGGCGCTGGTCGTGCCGCTGGTGGCGATGTTCGCCTCCGACCTGGTGCTGGGCCTGGTCAACGGCGGCATCTACTGGAGCTACTTCGCCAGCGCCGGCTACCTGATGGTGTACGCCTGCATCGCCCTGTCCACCGTGCTCGGCTTCGGCCTGCGCGGCAAGGTCGGCGCCGGCCGCGTGCTGGGCTATTCGCTGGCCGGTTCGCTGCTGTTCTTCGTGCTGACCAATGCCGGCGTATGGGCGTTCGGCGCGATGTACCCACGCAACGCCGCCGGCCTGGCTGCCGCCTTCGTCGCCGGCGTGCCGTTCTTCCAGTGGACCGTGCTGGGCACGCTGTCCTATGCGGCGCTGCTGTTCGGCGGCTTCGAGCTGCTGCGCCGGCAGGTTCCGGCGCTGCGCGCGCAGACGGCATAAGAATCCCCCTCCCGTCTTCGAGCGTTTCTCCCGGGAACGGAAGCAGGAAAGCAGGACGCCATGGGCAACCGCCTCAGCAAGATCTACACCCGCACCGGCGATGACGGCAGCACCGGCCTCGGCGACGGTTCCCGTGTCGGCAAGGATTCGGCGCGGGTCGAGGCCTACGGCACCATCGACGAGGCCAATTCCTGCATCGGCCTGCTGCTGGCGGCAGAGCTGCCGGAAGACGTGCGCGAGCTGCTGACGCGAATCCAGCACCAGCTGTTCGACCTCGGCGGCGAGCTGTGCATCCCCGGCCATGCGGCCATCTTCGATGCCGACATCGAGGCGCTGGAAGCGCAGATCGACCATTACAACCGCGAGCTGCCGCCGCTGAAGGAATTCATCCTGCCCGGCGGCGGCGAGGCCGGCGCGCGCTGCCATATCGCCCGCACCGTGGTGCGCCGCGCCGAACGCCGCACGGTGGAACTGGCGCGGCTGGAAAGCGTGCGCCCGCAGCCGGTGCACTACCTGAACCGCCTGTCCGACCTGCTGTTCGTGCTTTGCCGCGTGCTCGCCCGCGCCAGCGGCCACGGCGAAGTGCTGTGGAAGCACGAGCGCCGCAGGTAAACCGCTGGCGGAGAAACGGCTGGTGATGCAGATCTATACCCACGCCGCCTGCCTGGCCCACGACACCGGCCCCGACCATCCCGAACGCCCGGCGCGCCTGCGGGCGGTGCTGCATGCGCTGGAAGCGGCCCATCCCGACCTGGACTGGCAGCAGGCGCCGCCCGCCAGCCGCGGCCAGCTGCTGCGCGTGCATGACCCGCATTTGCTCGATGCGGTGCTGGAGGCCGCACCACGCGAACTGCAGCCGCTGGACCCCGACACGGTGCTGTCGCCGCAGTCGGCCGAAGCCGCGCTGCGCGCCGCCGGCGCCGGCGTGGCGGCGGTGGATGCGGTGCTGTCGGGACGTACCCGCCGCGCCTTCTGCGCGGTGCGCCCGCCCGGCCACCACGCCACCCCGGCGGCGGCGATGGGCTTCTGCCTGTTCAACAACGTGGCGGTGGCGGCGCGCCATGCCATCGACCGCCACGGACTGGAGCGGGTGGCGATCGTCGACTTCGACGTCCACCATGGCAACGGCACCCAGGCGGCATTCGAACGCGAGCCGCGCGTGCTCTACGCCAGCTCGCACCAGTGGCCGCTGTATCCGGAGTCGGGCGCGCGCAACGAAGCCGGTTGCGGCAACATCTTCAACGCACCGTTGCCGAAGGGCGCCGACGGCGTCGACTTCCGCGCCGTCTGGCGCGAGGAGTTGCTGCCGGCGGTGGAGGCGTTCAAGCCGCAGCTGCTGCTGGTATCCGCCGGCTTCGACGGCCATCGCCGCGACCCACTGGCCGGCCTGCTGCTGGACACCGCGGATTTCGCCTGGCTGACCCGCGAACTGGCCACCATCGCCGACCGCCACGCCGACGGCAGGATCGTGTCGACGCTGGAGGGCGGCTACGACCTCGCCACGCTGGCCGAATGCGTGGTGGCGCACATCGACACGCTGCGCTATTGAGCCCGCGCCTGAAGCGCACGCAAACGCGCCGCGCGCCATGCGTTTGCCGCTACTGGCCGCTTCCGGCAAGCTAACGATCCGTTTTTCGCCCCGGATCGCCCGTGCGCCCCGTCCTGCGCCTGCTCCTCCTGTCCCTGAGCGTCGCGTCCTGCCTACAGGCACGCGCCGCCGACGACCCGCCGCAGAACTGGCGGCTGTGCCCGATCGGCGACGTGGTGCCGCCGTTCGCCGATGCCATCCGCGCGCCGGAAGGCCTGGACATCGACCCCACCGGGGAGACGCCCACCGACATCGAGGGCGACCTGCTGTCCGGCACCGACGCCAACCCGCTGTTCCAGGGCAACGTGACCATGCGCCGCGGCAACCAGTTCATGGGCGCCGACCAGCTCACCTTCGACAAGGAGAACGGCCAGTACGCGGCGGAGGGCAGCGTGCGCTTCCAGGCCCGCGGCCTGCGCCTGCGCGCCGCCCGCGCCGAAGGCGACCAGAACACCGACACCCATACCATGGAAGACCTGCAGTACCAGCTGCTGTCGCGCCGCGGCAATGGGCACGCGGAGAGCCTGGGACTGGTCGGCGAGACCGGCAGCCTGCGCGGCGCCACCTATTCCGCCTGCCCGCCGGAAGCACGCCACTGGGAGCTAAGCGCCAGGCGCATCGACATCGATACCGAAAGCGGCATGGCCGTGGCCCGCGGCGCCAGCCTGAAGGTAGGCAAGGTGCCGGTGCTGTACATGCCGTGGTTCATGTTCCCCACCGACGAGCGCCGCCGTACCGGCCTGTTGTACCCGTCGATCTCCAATTCCAGCCGCAACGGCTTCGACTGGCGCCAGCCGGTCTACCTGAACCTGGCACCGAACTACGACGCCACCCTCAGCCCGCGCTGGATGAGCAAGCGCGGCGCACTGCTGGGCGCCCAGTTCCGCTACCTGTTGGAGGACGGCGAGGGCACGCTGGATGGCGTGTGGATGCCGAACGACAAATTGCGCGACCGCAGCCGCGGGCTGGCCCGTTTCGAAGGCGTACACAACCTAACGCCGGACTGGCAGGCACGCGCCGACCTCAACTGGATCAGCGACCCGCGCTACTACGAAGACTTCAGCAGCAGCATCGACGGCCTGTCGCAGGCCACTTCCTACAGCGCGCTGGGCGTCTACGGCCGCGGCCGCGACTGGAACGCCGGGGTGGTCGCCGACCACTGGCAGCTGGCGGACTACACCCTGACCGATGCGGTGCTGCCCTACGACCGCCTGCCGCGCGCCTACCTCAACTGGGAACGCCACCTTGGCGGCCTGCTGCGCGCCGGCGTGGATGCCGAGGCGGTGCGCTTCCACCATCCGGTGTACGCCGCCGGCTCGCGGGTGGACCTGCGGCCGTGGATCGGCGTCCCGCTGGAAGGCGACGCTTGGTTCCTGCGCCCCACCCTGGCCTGGCGCTACACCGGCTATTCGCTGGATCGCGCACTGGGACAGGCGCTGGGGGGCGAATCGCCGGCGCGCGCGCAGTCCATCTTCAGCGTCGACACCGGCCTGTTCTTCGACCGCGAAACCCAGGTCAAGGGCAAGCGCTACCTGCAGACCATCGAGCCGCGCCTGTTCTACCTGAACGTGCCCTACGAGGACCAGGGCGACATGCCGGTATTCGACACCCAGCCGCTCACCTTCAGCTGGAGCCAACTGTTCCGCGAGAACCGCTATTCCGGCGCCGACCGACAGGCCGACGCCAACCAACTCACGCTGGCACTCAGCACCCGCATGATCCGCCAGGCCGACGGCTTCGAGCGCTTCTCGGCTAGCCTCGGCCAGATCCGCTACCTCAAGGAATCGCTGGTGCGACTGCCCAACGAGCCGGTGACCGAGAAGGGCGGCTCGGCCTGGGTGGCCGACGTCAACTACGCGCCCACCGACCGCTGGACCATCGGCGCGTCCTACCAGCGCGACCCGAAGTTCAAGCGCACCGACCTCGCCAGCCTGCGCGCCCGCTACCTGCTGCCCGACGAAGGCGTGTTCAACCTGGCCTACCGCTACCGCCGCGCATTGCTGGAGCAGGTGGATGTCTCCTTCCTGTATCCGCTCAACGCCAGCTGGAGCCTGGTCGGTCGCGGCTATTACTCGCTGCGCGACCGCAAGGCGCTGGAAAGCCTGGCCGGGGTGCAATGGGACAGCTGCTGCGTGGCGATGCGGCTGGTCGCCCGCCGCTACGTGCACAACCGCGCCGGCGACCTGAGCAACGCGCTGATGTTTGAAATCGAACTCAAGGGGCTGGGCTCCGCCGGCCAGGATGCGCGCCGCGCCTTGCGCCGGGCGATCCTCGGCTACAATCGAGACGATCTTTACCTGGTGCCGCCGCAGACCGCCACGGGCCAGCCTTCCACGCCCGACAACGCGAACACCAATCCATGACCCCCATCCATCGTGCCCCCCGCTACCTCGCAGCGCTGCTGCCCGTGCTGCTGCTTGCCGGTGGCGCGTCCGCGCAGGACGCCGCCGCACTCCAGCCGGTCGACCGCATCGCCGCCGTGGTCAACGAGGATGTGATCTTGCGCAGCGAGCTGGACCGCGCGATCGCCAACATCCGCGCCCAATACGCCGGCCAAGCCAACCAGCTGCCGCCGGCCGACGTGCTGGAGCGGCAGGTGCTGGAGCGTCTGGTGCTGCTGCGCCTGCAGATTTCGCGCGCCACCGACGCCGGCATCGCCGTCACCGACCAGGATCTGGAGCGCGCCGTGCAGGGCGTTGCCCAGCAGAACGGCATGGGCATCGACCAGCTGCGCGCGCGGCTGGCGCAGGACGGCATGTCGTTCACCGATTTCCGCAACAGCCTGCGCGACGAGATCATCGCCCAGAAGCTGCGCCAGAGCTTCGCCCAAGGCCGCATCAACGTCAGCGAGGGCGAGGTCGACGCGGCGATGGCCAATGCCTCCGCCACCGCTTCCCAGCAGTTCCACCTTGCCCACATCCTGGTCGGTACCCCGGAAGCGGCCAGTCCGGAGCAGATCGCCGTCGCGCAGAAGAAGATCGAGGGCGTGAAAGGCCTGGTCGACCGCGGCGAGATGACCTTCGCCGCCGCCGCGGTGCGCTATTCCGATAGCCCCAACGCGCTGGAAGGCGGCGACCTGGGCTGGCGCGGCCTGAACGAGATCCCGCCGTCGTTCGCCGCCTCCATCCAGCAGATGCAGGACGGCCAAGTCATCGGCCCGATCCGCGGCCCCAGCGGCTTCCAACTGCTGCAGTTGGTCGGCAAGCGCACCCAGGCCGTCGGCGGCAACAAGGTCACCCAGTTCTCGGCCCGCCAGATCCTGGTGAAGGTCGACGACAAGACCGACGATGCCGCCGCCAAGGCGAAGATCGACACGCTGGCGGCGCGGCTGGCCGGCGGCGCGGATTTCGCCAAGCTGGCCGGCGAGGATTCCGACGACGCCACCACCCGCCGTCGTGGCGGCGACCTTGGCTGGTTCGGCGCCGATACCTACGGCACCGCCTTCGGCATGCAGGTGGCCGCGCTGTCCGACGGGCAGACCTCAGCGCCGTTCAAGACCGACGCCGGCTGGGTGATCGTGCAGCGCAGCGGCAGCCGCGAGATCGCCGCCGGCGACGAGAACCTGCGTGCGCAGGTGCGCGAGACCATCGGCCGGCGCAAGCTGGAGGAGGAATGGGACCGCTTCCTGCGCGAGATGCGCGGGGAAGCCTATGTGGACGTGCGCGGCGAACAGGGCCAGCCGATCCAGTCCGAATCGGCGGAAACGCAGGCGGAACCGGCGAAGTGACATCATCGGTGCGCCGCGGGGACAGCCGCGCGGGCTCCTGAGGCGCGCATGCGTCCCCTGCTTGCGCTGGTTCCCGGCGAGCCCGCGGGCATCGGCCCGGAGCTCGTCGTGCACGCGGCCCAGCGCGACTGGGACGCCGGTCTGGTCGTGTTCGGCGACGCCGACAGCCTGTCGCGCGCGGCCGCCGCGCTGTCGCTGCCGCTGGCCCTGCATCGCAGCGGCGAAGCCCCGGGCGCGCCGCGCAGCCTGGAAATCGTCGATATCCCGCACCCGGTCGCGGCCGCGTTCGGCCGGCCGGAACCGGGCAACGCGGCCTCGGTGGTGGCCGCGCTGACTAGCGCCGCACGGGCCTGCCTCGAAGGCCGCCTGCACGGCCTAGTCACCGGCCCGGTGCACAAGGCCGTCATCAACGAGGGCGGCATTCCCTATACCGGCACCACCGGCCTGCTGGCCGCGCACGCCGGCACCGAAGTGGTGATGATGCTGGCCAATCCCGCCATGCGGGTGGCCCTGCAGACCGTGCACCTGCCGCTGCGCGAGGTGGCCGACCGAATCACCCCTGGCGCGCTGGAGCGCACGCTGCGGATCGTCGATGCGGCCCTGCGCACCCAGTTCGGCATCGCCGCGCCGACCATCGCCGTGCTCGGCCTGAACCCGCATGCGGGCGAAGACGGCCACTTGGGGCGCGAAGAACTGGACGTCATCATTCCGACGCTGGAGCGCCTGCGCCTTGATGGCCTGCGCCTGATCGGCCCGCTGCCGGCCGATACCGCCTTCCTGCCCGACAAGCTACGCGGCTTCGACGCAGTGCTAGCGATGTACCACGACCAGGGCCTGCCGGTGCTCAAGCACGCCGACTTCGCCAACGCGGTGAACCTCACTCTGGGCCTGCCCTACCCGCGCGTGGCGGTGGACCACGGCACCGCGCTCGACCTCGCCGGCACCGGCAAGGCCGATCCGTCCAGCCTGTTCGCCGCCATCCGCTGCTGCACGCAACTGGCTGCCGGGAGGCGCGGGTGATGGAGACGATTTCCTTCGACGACTTCCTGAAGGTCGAGCTGCGCGTCGGCCGGGTGCTCTCCGCCGAGCCGTTCGCGCAGGCGCGCAAGCCGGCCTACGTGCTGCAGGTCGATTTCGGCCCCGAACTGGGCGTCCGCAAGTCCAGCGCGCAGGTCACCGTGCACTATCGCCCCGAAGACCTGGTCGGCCGGCTGGTGGTCGCCGTGGTCAACTTCCCCGACAAACAGATCGGCCCGCTGATGTCCGAATGCCTGGTCACCGGTTTCCACGACGCCGACGGCGCGGTGGCGCTGTGCGTGCCGGATCGCGACGTGCCGCTGGGCGCCCGCCTGCTATGAGCCCGCCTGCCATGAATACCGGCTTCACCGAACCCGCCAAGAAGCACTTGGGCCAGAATTTCCTGCACGAGAAAGGCGTGATCGAGAAGATCGTGCAGGCGATCGACCCGCGGCCGGGCGATGTGATCGTGGAGATCGGCCCCGGGCAGGGCGCACTGACCTTCCCGCTGCTGAAGAAGCACGGCGAGCTCACCGCCATCGAGTTCGACCGCGACCTGCACGCACCGCTGCAGGCCGCCGCGCACGAACATGGCACGCTGCACCTCATCGAGGGCGACGTGCTGGGCGTGGATTTCACCGCGCTGGCCGCGCAGCGCGGCGACGGCCGCGGGCAGATCCGCTTGGTCGGCAACCTGCCCTACAACCTTAGCTCGCCGATCCTGTTCCACGCGCTGGACCACGCCGCGGCGATCCGCGACATGCATTTCATGCTGCAGAAGGAAGTGGTGGAACGCATGGCCGCCGGCCCGGGCAGCAAGGTGTACGGCCGCTTGAGCGTGATGCTGCAGGCCTACTGCGCGGTGACCCCGCTGTTCGTGGTCCCACCGGGTGCGTTCCGGCCGGCGCCGAAGGTGGACTCGGCGGTGGTGCGGCTGGTGCCGAAGCCGGCGGAGCGCATCGAGGTGCGGGACCGCGCGATGTTCGCCAATGTCGTCCGCGCCGCCTTCGGCCAGCGCCGCAAGACCCTGCGCAACGCGCTCAATGGCGTCGCCGATGCCGCCGCGATCGAAGCCGCCGGCCTGCGCGCGGATGCGCGCGCCGAACAAGTCGAGGTGGCTGGCTTCGTGCGCCTGGCCAACCTGCTGCCCGGCGCCTGAACGGAACCGGCGCGGCGCGCCACGCGCCGCTAGAATGTCCGCATGAGCAGCAACGATTACCAGTTCGACATCGACGTCGACGCCCGCTTCCTCGACGAGCAGTCGGTGCCGGAGGAAGACCGCTACGTGTTCGCCTATACCATCCACATCCGCAACCAGGGCAAGGTGCCTGCACGCCTGCTGGGCCGCCACTGGCTGATCACCGACGGCAACGGCAAGGTCCGCGAAGTGGTGGGCGAAGGCGTGGTGGGCGAGCAGCCGTGGCTACGTCCGGGCGAAGGTTTCCAGTACACCTCCGGCGCGGTGCTGGAGACCGACATCGGCACCATGCGCGGCAGCTATGACGTGCTGGCCGACGATGGCACCCGCTTCGCCGCGCCAATCCCGGCGTTCACCCTGTCCATCCCGCGCACCCTGCACTGAGATGGCCGTCTGGGCAATCGGCGACCTGCAGGGTTGCCATGACGTCACCCAGCGCCTGCTGGACAGGATCAACTTCGATCCGGCGGCCGACCGGCTGTGGTTCTGCGGTGACCTGGTCAACCGCGGCGGGCAGTCGATCGAGACCCTGCGGCTGGTGCATTCGCTGCGCGAGCAATGCGAGGTGGTGCTGGGCAACCACGACCTGTCGCTGCTGGCGGTAGCCGAGCGCACCCCCGACGAACAGCGCCGGGTCAACCCGGACCTGCAGGGCGTGCTGTTCGCCGAGGACGCGCCGGAGCTGCTGGCGTGGCTGCGCGGGCGCCAACTGGTCCACGTGGACCGGAAGCTAGGCTGGATGATGGTGCATGCCGGGCTGGCGCCGAAATGGACCACCCAGCTGGCCGAGAAGCACGCCCGCGAGGTCGAAGCCCGGCTGCGCGGAGACGGCTACCGCAAGCTGCTGAAGAACATGTACGGCGATGGCCCGGACTGGTCGCCGCGGCTGCAGGGCAGCGACCGCGACCGCGCCATCATCAACATCTTCACCCGCATGCGCTATTGCAGCCCGCGCGGGCGCATCGCGTTCGAACACAAGGGCGCGCCGGGCACCCAGCCACCCGGCCTGTACCCCTGGTTCTCGGTCCCCGGCCACGCGCCGCGCGACCTGAAGATCGTCTGCGGCCACTGGAGCACGCTCGGCCTGTTCATCGGCCACGGCGTGCACGCCATCGACACCGGCGCGGTGTGGAGCGGCAAGCTCACCGCGCTGCGGCTGGATGGCGACGAGTTCCAACTGGTGCAGGTGCCCGGCCGCGACGTGCCCGCGCCGGCGCCGAAGCAGCGCCCGCCGCGACATGGCAACAAGCCGCATGGCCAACAAGGCCCGCGCCGCCACGACGGCGGCCGCCCACCCGAAGATCAGGCGCGCTCGTAGTCGACGAAATCGAACGCGAACGGGTGCGCCGCATCCGCCGGATGGTGGATGCGCGCGGCTTCCCGCCAACGTTGCGCGTCCAGGCGCGGGAAGAACGCGTCGGCGCCCTCGACCGCGGTATCGACATGGGTCAGGTGCAAGTGGGTGGCCAGCGGCAGCGCCAGCGCATAGACCTCGCCGCCACCGATCACGCACAGCTCGTCGCCTTCGCCCGCGACCAGCGCGATGGCCGCTTCCAGCGAGGCCACCGCCTGCATCCCCGCGAACGGCACCGTGCCGCCGCGGGTCAACACCAGGTTGTTGCGCTTCGGCAGCGCGCGTCCCAGCGACTGCGCGGTCTTGCGCCCCATCAACACCGGCTTGCCCAAGGTCAGCGCCTTGAAACGCTTGAGGTCGTCGGGCAGGTGCCAGGGCAGCGCGTTGCCGCGGCCGATGGCATGGTTGCGATCCAGCGCGGCGATCAGCGAAACGCGCATGGCCGGCTCAAACCGCGACCGGCGCCTTGATCGCCGGCAGCGGGTCGTAGCCTTCGATGGCGATGTCCTCGAAAACGAAACCGAAGATGTCTTTCACGTCGGGGTTGAGCTTCAGCGTCGGCAGCGCGCGCGGCGTGCGCGCGAGCTGCTCGCGCGCCTGCTCGAAGTGGTTCGAATACAAGTGCGCATCGCCCAGCGTATGCACGAAATCGCCCACGCCCAGCCCGCAGACCTGCGCCACCATATGGGTCAGCAGCGCGTAGCTGGCGATGTTGAACGGCACGCCGAGGAAGATGTCGCCGCTGCGCTGGTACAGCTGGCAGCTCAGTTTCCCGTCCGCCACGTAGAACTGGAACAGGCTGTGGCAGGGCATCAGCGCCATCTTCGGCAGGTCGGCCACGTTCCACGCCGACACGATCAGCCGGCGCGAGTCCGGATTGCGGCGGATCTCGTCCACCACCCAGCGGATCTGGTCGTGGGCCTGGCCATCCGCGCCTTCCCAGCTGCGCCACTGCTTGCCGTAGACCGGACCGAGTTCGCCATTGGCATCGGCCCATTCGTCCCAGATCGAAACCTTGTTGTCCTTCAGGTAGGCGATGTTGGTGCTGCCCTGCAAGAACCACAGCAGCTCGTGGATGATCGAGCGCAGGTGCAATTTCTTGGTGGTGACCAGCGGGAAGCCTTCGCCGAGGGCGAAGCGCATCTGCCAGCCGAACACGCTGCGGGTGCCGGTGCCGGTGCGGTCGGCCTTGTCGCTGCCTTGCTCCAGCACGTGCCGGAGCAGTTCCAGATACTGCCGCATCAGCGCGGCTCCGGCTGCAGCGTGGGTGCGCTGCGCGAGCGCCACAGCCAGAACAGGCCCAGCAGGATCAGCGGCGTGCTCAGCACCTGCCCCATCGTCAGCCAGCCGAACGCCAGGTAGCCTAGCTGCGCGTCCGGCTCGCGCACGAATTCCACCAGGAAGCGGAAGCTGCCGTACAGCAGCGCGAACAGCCCCGCCACCGCATAGCGCGGCCGCGGCCGGCGCGAATACCAGACCAGCACCGCGAACATCACCAGCCCCTCCAGCGTGGCCTGGTACAGCTGGGACGGGTGGCGCGCGAACGCATCCAACATTCCGCCGTCGAACTGCGCCTTCAGCGCGGCCGCGTCCATCGAGGCGAACGGTTCCGGCAGCGCGTGCGGGAACACCACGCCCCAGCCTTCGAAGGCCGTGCCCTGGGTGGGCTTGCCCCACAACTCGCCGCCGATGTAGTTGCCGAGGCGGCCGAAGCCGAGCCCCGCCGGCACCAGCGGGGCAACGAAATCGACCGTGTCGAAGAAGTGCAGCCGCTGCCGGCGCGACCACCATGCACCCGCGACCAGCACGCCCAGCAGGCCTCCGTGGAAGCTCATCCCGCCTTCCCACACCTTGAATAGCATCAGCGGGTCCTGCAGGAACGTGCCGAAGTCGTAGAACAGCACGTAGCCAATGCGCCCACCCAGCACCACGCCGAGCATGGCGTAGAACATCAGGTCGCCAAAGCCGTTGTCATCAACGCCGGGCAGCCGGCCGGCGCGCACGCGGCGGCGGCCCAGCCACCATGCCACCCCGAAGCCGAGCAGGTACATCAGCCCATACCAGTGGATCTTCAGCGGCCCCAGCGCAACGGCAACGGGGTCGATCTGGTGCAGGATGGGCATGCGGCTGCGGCTCCGGAAGAAAGGTTAGTACGGGACGGTTACCACTCGCCGGCGCCAGGCACCTTGTGCGCGACCGCCTTGCGGCGCATCAGCAGGTTCAGCCATTCCACCAGCACCGAGAAGCCCATCGCGAAATAGATGTAAGGCTTCGGCACGTGCACCTCGAAACCGTCCAGGATCAGCACCGCGCCGACCAGCAGGATGAAGGTCAGCGCCAGCATCTTCACGGTGGGGTTTTCGTCGATGAAGCGGCCCAGCGGGTTGGCCGCCAGCAGCATGATCGCCACCGCGGTGAGGATCGCGAACACCATGATCGGGATGTGCTCTGCGATCCCCACGGCGGTGATCACCGAGTCCAGCGAGAACACGATGTCGATCACCGCGATCTGCGCGATCACCAGCCCGAACACCGCCGAGGCCTTGGTGGTGCGCGGGTCCTCGTCCTCGCCGCCGGTGATCATGTCACGGACTTCCTGCAGGCCCTTCACCAGCAGGAAGGCGCCGCCCAGGATCAGCACCAGGTCTCGGATCGAGATGCCTTGGCCGAACAGGACGAACAGGTCCTTCGACATCCGCGCCAGGTGCGCCAGGGTCACCAGCAGCAGGATGCGGGTGATGCAGGCCACCGCGATGCCCAGCTTGCGCGCGAACGGCTTGCGCTGCTCGGGCAGGCGGCTCACCGCGATCGAGATGAACACCAGGTTGTCGATACCCAGCACGATTTCCAGGGCGCTCAGGGTCACCAGGGTGAGCCAGGCGTCCGGGGAAGCAAGGAAACTCAGGTCCATTCTTTACTCTTCATGTCGCGCCGGGGCGCGGTTCATAGATAGCGCGGCAACAGCAGCAGCGCCCACACCAGTACCACGTTGACCATCAGCACGAACACCGCGGCCGAGCCCATGTCCTTGGCCCGGCCGGCCAGTTCATGGCGTTCAGGCCCGAAGCGCTCGATCACCGCTTCCATCGACGAGTTCATCAGCTCCATCGCCATCACCAGCAGGCAGCTGCCGATCAGCAGCACCTGCTCCACCGGCGTGGCGCCCAGCCACCAGCCCAGCGGCCCGAGCACGGCGAACAGGCAGACTTCCAGCCGGAACGAGGACTCATGCAGCCAGGCCGCACGCAGCCCCTGCAGCGACCAGCGCGCCGCGCGCAGCACGCCGGCGGGGCCGCGCGGCAGGTGTCCGTATAGATCAGCCATGCAGGCGTACTCCGGGGCTGGCGGGCATGGCGGGAAGGCGGGCTGGCATCAGGCTGCGGACGTCGACGGTCGAATTCGCCATTTTGCCACACGGCCCGCTTCCAACTTCGTTAAGGCGCCCGGAGCGCCCCCGACTGGCCGCCCACCCTCGGGAAGGCGAGCGGCCATGCGCAGCGCCCCGCGCCGCGCCGCGGTGGGAGGGATGCCGCACTACTGTGCGCGCAGCGCCTCGATCGGATCCAGCAGCGATGCCTTGCGCGCCGGGTAGTAGCCGAAGAACAGCCCGGTGCTGATCGAGAACGCCGCCGCCAGCAGCACCACCTTGGCGTTCAGCTCCACCGGCAGGTTGCCGAACTTGCCGACCAGCAGCGCACCGACCACGCCGATCCCGATCCCGATCACCCCGCCGATCAGCGAGATCAGCATCGCCTCGGCCAGGAACTGCCGGCGCACGTCGCGCGGGCCCGCCCCCACCGCCATGCGCAGGCCGATTTCCTTGATCCGCTCGGTGACCGACACCAGCATGATGTTCATGATGCCGATGCCGCCGATGACCAGGCAGATGCCGGCCACCGCGCCCAGCAGCTTGGACATCAGGTTGGTGGTGGCGGTGCGGGTGGCGACGATCTGGCTGATGTTGCGCACCGCGAAGTCGTCGTCGGCGCCGGGCTCGATCTTGTGGCGCTGGCGCAGCAGGCCCTCGATCTCGGCTTGCGCGCTGGCCAGGTTGCGCGGGTCGTCGACGCCGACGGCGATGCCCTGCACCGCGCCCGGCGGCATGCCCTGCGAACTCGACAGCCGGCGCCGCGCGGCTTCCAGCGGCACCACCACGATGTCGTCCTGGTCCTGGCCGAAGCCACCCTGCCCCTTCGAGCCCAGCACGCCGACCACCGTGAACGGCACCCGGCCCAACCGCACGGTCTGGCCGATGCCGTCCTCCTCGTCGCCGAACAGCGCCTTGCGCACGGTTTCGCCGAGGATGACCGGCTTGGCGCCGCCGCCGTAATCGCCCGCGTCGAAGCCCTGCCCCTTGGCGACCTGCCAGTCGTTGATCGCGAACCAGTCCGCCTGCACGCCCTGCCACTGGGTGGAGGCGTTGTTCTCGGCGAACACCACCTGGGTGCCACCACGCAGCGACCCGGCGACGTACTGCACGCTGGGCACTTCGCTGCGGATGGCCTCCACGTCGCCTTCGCCCAGGCTCCAGCGGCTGCCCTGCGCCATGCGCGCACCGCCCGGCCCCATGCCGCCGGCGCTGCCGATGTCGAGCCGCTGCGAGCCCAACCCGGACACCATCTTGTCGATCTCGGCCTGGGTGCCCTGGCCGATCGACACCATCACGATCACCGCGGCGATGCCGATGATGACGCCCAGCGAGGTCAGCGCGCTGCGCATCCAGTTGCCGCGCAGGGCGAAGAACGCGGTGCGCAGGATGTCGAGGAAACTCATGCGGCCTCCGCTGCGGCCTGCTCGTGCAGCTCGCCGTCGCGCATCACGTAGATGCGGTCGGCGTGGGCGGCAACCTGGGCGTCGTGGGTAATCAGGATGACGGTGTGGCCATCGTCGCGCAGGCGCTTGAACAGCGCCAGGATCTCCTCGCCGGTCTTGCTGTCCAGCGCACCGGTGGGCTCGTCGGCCAGCAGGATCGGCGGCTGGTTGACCAGCGCGCGGGCGATCGCGACGCGCTGCTGCTGGCCGCCGGACAGCTCGTTGGGGAAATGCGCGGCGCGCGCGCGCAGGCCCACCGCCTCCAGCGCCGCCAGCGCGCGGCGACGGCGCTCGACCGGCGCAATCCGCGCATAACCCATCGGCATCGCCACGTTGTCGGTGGCGTTCATCCGCGGCAGCAGGTGGAAACCCTGGAACACGAAGCCGATCTTGTCGCGGCGCAGCGCCGCCAACGCCTCGGCGTCCAGGGTCGCCACGTCCACCCCATCGCACTCATAGGACCCGCTGGTGGGCGTGTCCAGGCAGCCGATCAGGTTCATCAGGGTGGACTTGCCGGAGCCGGACGGCCCCATGATCGCGACGAACTCGCCGCGGTCGATGCGCATGTCCACCCCGCGCAGCGCCACCACCTCGGCCTCGGTGCCGGCCGAGTACACCTTGCCCAGGCCATGGGTGAGGATGACCGGGACCGCATCCGGGGCCACCATCACTTGGTCTCCGCCGCCGAACGCTCGCCGGAGATGATCAGGTCGCCTTCCTTGATGTCGCGGCCGGAGATCTCGGTGCTGCTGCCGTCGCTGGCGCCGACCTTGAGCATCACCGGCTGCGGCTTGCCGCCGACCAGCTTGTAAGCCAGCACGCGCTTGGCGCTGAGCTGGGCCTCCAGGCCGGCATTCCATTTGCCGCGCTGGGCATCGTCGAGGGTGGATACGAACGCCCCGAACTGCTGGTTCAGGCGGTCGCGCATGCGCGCGCGCATCTGCGCCAGCATCGCCGGGTTGGCGCCGCCGTTGCCGCCGCCCATGCGCATGCCGCCACCGCCGAACAGCCGGTTGCCGCCCTGCTGCTGGCCCGACGCGCCCTGCTGCGCCTGTGCCTGCGCCATGCGCTCGGCCTGGCGTTTCTGCATTTCTTCCAGCGCAGTGTCGAACGCGGCCTTCTGCTGGGGGTTCAAGTCCAGCGAGCCGGCCAGCGCCTGCAGGTCCTCGCCCATGCCCGGCCCGCGGCTGGCGCCATTGCCGCCATTACCGCCGGCAGCGGCGCCCTGCACCTGCAGTTCCGCCAGCGGCGAACCCTCGGCCGGCTTGAAGCGCAGCGCGGCGTTGCCGATCCGCAGCACGCCTTCGCGCTTGCTGACCTCGATCTCCGCGTTCACGGTCAGGCCCGGCAGCAGGGTGCCATCGCTGTTGTCCACGGTCACCACCACCGGATAGGTGACCACGTTGTTGGTGGTGGTGGCGGCCAGCCGCACCTGCTCCACCACGCCCTTGAAGCGGCGGTCGGGGAAGGCATCGGCGGTGAAGCCGACGATCTGGCCGGTGCGGACCTGGCCGATGTCGGATTCGTCGACCGCCAGCTCGATCTTCATCTTCGACAGGTCTTCGGCGATGGTGAACAACTCCGGCGCCGAGAAGCTGGCCGCCACGGTCTGGCCCGGCTCGATCTTGCGGGTGAGCACAACGCCATCGACCGGGGAGCGGATCACCGCGCGGTCGATGTTGACCTGGGTGTTCTTCAGCGACGCGGTCTGCTGGCGGACCTGCGCCTGCGCGGCATTGACCTGGGCGCGGGTCTGGTCCAGCGCGGCACGGGAAAGATCGAGGTCGCTGCGCGCGATCAGCTTCTGCGCCGACAGCGACTGCTTGCGTTCGAAGTCCAGGGTCGCGTTGTGCAGGCTGGCCTGCGCCTGCCGCAGCTGCGCCTGCGCGTTGGCGATCTGCGCGTTGCCCTGCTCCAGCTGGGCCTGGTAGGTGGACGGATCGATCCGCGCCAACACCTCGCCCTTCTTCACCGGTGAATTGAAGTCCACCAATATCTCGGTGACCTGGCCGGAAATCTGGCTGCCCACGGTGACCGTGGTGATGGCGCTGAGGGTACCGGTGGCGGAGATGGCCACCCGGATGTCGCCGCGCTGGACGGTTTCGGTACGGTAGCCGCCGGCCCCGTCCGCGGCGCCGCGCTTGCTCCAGTAATACCAGCCCGTGGCCAGCACTGCGATGGCGGCAACGGCCAGGCCGGCCTTGGGAAGGATGCTGCGGGAACGACGGGGCTGGCTCATGCGGGACAGTTGGCAGGGATTGACGGGTGGGAACGCACGGATGCGCGCCAGGTTGACAGCCGCGCATCCTAGCCGCGCCGCCCGCGCGGCAACCGTGCCTTCAGTCCCGGTTGGACCTTCCGAACAAGATGCTGGCCCGGGTGCCGTGCCCCGGCGTGCTGTCTAGGCGCAGCGGCCAGCCGCAGCGCTGGCCAAGCCGATGGGCAATCGACAGCCCCAGCCCGGAACCGACGTACTGTTCGCCCTCGCCGCGGTAGAACGGCTCGAACGCGCGCGCCAGCGTGGCGGCGTCCATGCCGATGCCGGAATCCTCGACCTCCACGCTGCCTTCCTTCAGCCGCACCACCACCCCGCCGGCATCGGTGAACCGCACCGCATTGGCCAGCAGGTTGCCCAGCATCACCTGCAGCACCCGCGGCGGCGCGTGCAGCACCGGTTCCGCTTCCACTTCCAGCTGCAGCTGCAGCTGCTTGTGCCGCAGCACTGGGCGGACGCGGTCGATCTCGCGCTCCACCACCTCACGCACCACGATGTCGTCCACGCCCAGCGGGGCCTGCTCGCAGCGGGCCAGGAACAGCAGCGCATCGATGACGGCTTCCATCCCCGCCACCGCGTCCTGGATGCGCGCCAGCGAACGCCGCGAGGCCGGAGACAGCCCCGCGTCGTGGGCGATCAGGTCGCTGGCCACCCGGATCACCGTCAGCGGCGTGCGCAGCTCATGGCTGGCGTCGCGGGTGAAATCGCGCTCGCGCTCGGCCGCATCCGGTAGCGGATCGACGGCGAGCGACGGACGCGGCAGGGGCACGGGAATGGACATGGTCCGGCGTCAGTCGGCCAGGTCGGCAAGCCGGTAGCCGGCGCTTTGCACGGTGTGCAGCAGCGGGCGGTCGAACGGCTTGTCCATCACCTTGCGCAGGTTGTACAGGTGGCTGCGCAGGGTGTCGGAATCCGGTAGTTCATCGCCCCAGATCTCGCGTTCGATTTCCTGCCGGCTGACCACCCGCGGCGACTCGCGCATCAGGATCGACAGCAGGCGCAATGCAATCGGCGAAAGCTGCAGCTCGCAGCCGCCGCGGGTGGCCCGCAGCGATGCCGGGTCCAGCACCAAATCCGCCACTTGCAGCTCTTCCGAGCCCACCTGGCGGCGGTCGCGGCGGATCAGCGCGTGCAGCCGCGCTTCCAGCTCGCGGATCGCGAACGGCTTGGTCAGGTAATCGTCGGCCCCGGACGAAAGCCCGGTGAGCTTGTCGTCTAGGGTATCGCGCGCGGTCAGCATCAGGATCGGCGTGGCCTTGCGCGCCTCGCTGCGCAATCGCTTGCACACCTCGATGCCGTCCAGCCTGGGCAGCATCAGGTCCAGCACGATCGCGTCATAGACGTTTTCCGACGCCAGCCGATAGCCGTCCAGGCCATCGGCCGCATAGTCGATCTCGAAGCCACGGCTTTCGAGGTACTCACCCACCATCTCGGAGATGTTGCGGTTGTCCTCGACGATGAGCACCAGACCGGCCTGTTCCTGTTCGCGCATGCGCACCCCCTGCCTTCAATTCGCTGGACAAACGATGCCCACCACCCGGTCGAAGCCGCGTGAAGGCGTAATCTGCGCGCTCCCGCACCCACTGCCACCCCGCATGCCCTACGCCCGCCTGCTGCCGCCGTTCCTGCTGGTGCTGTCCAACGTGTTCATGACCTTCGCCTGGTATGGACACCTGAAATACCGGGATACCGCCCTGCCCAAGGTCATCCTGGCCAGCTGGGGGATCGCGTTCTTCGAATACCTGCTGATGGTGCCAGCCAATCGCCTTGGCAGCACGGCCTACAGCGCGCCGCAGCTCAAGGGCATGCAGGAAGTCATCACCCTGCTGGTCTTCGCCGGGTTTTCCGCTTGGTATTTGGGCCAGCCCTTGAAATGGAACCACTGGGCCGGGTTCGCGCTGATCGTGGCGGCGGCGTGGCTGATTTTCCTTGAGTGACCGCAGGCGCAGGGGGGTCCGTGTGACGGGTCCTGCGCGGGCATCCGCGCGGCCGGCACCCGTCCGGGGACACGCCGTGAATACATCCATGTAGGCTCATCAGCGGCATCCTTGCCGCCGATGGTCCCCGGACGGGCACCGACCGCGCGGACGCCTGCCAGATGGTGTCGCTAGAACGGAATGCGGCCGATCAGGATGTCCCGGTACATCACCCAGTCGCCAGCAAGGGAATAGAACGGGTGCTTGAAGGTGGCCGGCCGGTTCTTCTCGAAGAAGAAGTGGCCGATCCAGGCAAATGCGTAGCCTGACAGCAATGCCGCCAGCAGCCACCACGGGTTGCCGCCCTTCACCGCCAGCACGATGAAACCGATGGCGAAGCTGGTGCCGACGAAGTGCAGGCGCCGGCAGGTGCGGTTGCGATGCTCGCCCAGGTAGTACGGGTAGAACTCGCGGAAGCTCGAAAAGCCGGCCATCGTCCTCCATCCCCGCGGCATCCGCCGTCCTACGATTCCTTGCGCTCCGCCAGCTTGGCGCGCACCCAATAGCGATCCTGCACGTCCAGCGATTTCCCGGCAAGGCCGCCATCGGCTGCCGCCATCGCCTCCATCGCGCGGAAGCGGCGCTCGAACTTGGCGTTGGCGCGGCGCAGCGCGCTGCCCACGTCGACCTTGGCGTGCCGCGCAAGGTTGGCACAGACGAACAGCACGTCGCCCAGTTCATCCTCCAACCGGTCGTGCGCAGCGGCATCGCTGGGATCGGCGGCCACCGCATCGAACTCGGCGCGCACTTCGTCGATTTCCTCGCGCAGCTTGTCCAGGACTAGCGCTGGATCCGGCCAGTCGAAACCGACCTTGGCCGCCTTGTGCTGCAATTTCACCGCGCGCTGCCACTCCGGCAGGCCGCGCGCGATGCCGGCCAGCGCGGAGGCGTCGACCTCGCCTTTCGCGTCGCGCTCCGCGCGCTTGATCGCATCCCAGTTGCGCAGCACCGCGGCACTGTCGCCGACGGCCTCGGCGGTCCCTGCGGCAAACACATGCGGATGCCGGCGCACCATCTTGTCGCAGATCGCCGCCACCACGTCGCCGAACGCGAACGCACCGGCCTCCTCGGCCATCCGTGCATGGAACACCACCTGCAGCAGCAGGTCGCCCAGCTCGTCCCTGAGGTCGGCCATGTCGCCGCGATCGATGGCGTCGGCGACCTCGTAGGCTTCCTCGATGGTGTACGGGGCGATGGTCGCGAAGTCCTGCTGCAGGTCCCACGGGCAGCCGCCGTCCGGGTCGCGCAGCCTGGCCATGATGGCGAGCAGTCCAGCGATGTCGCTCATGCCGGCAGCCGCGTGCGCAAGGCGACATCGCCCAGCGCGATGAAATCGCCGTTGAGCAGGGTGTCGCGCTGGTTGTAGCGGAACGGCCGCCCCTGCGCGTCGAGCACCGCACCGCCGGCAGCTTCCAAGATCGCCTGCCCGGCGGCGGTATCCCATTCGCTGGTCGGGCCGAATCGCGGGTAAAGGTCCATCCCGCCTTCGGCGATCTTGCAGAATTTCAGCGACGAACCGCAGCCGATGACCTCGCTGCCCGGCAGCGCATCCAGCAGCGCCTGCGTGCGCGCGTCGCGGTGCGAGCGGCTGGCGGCGATGCGCAGCGGCGCGGCGGCAGGAATGCGCGCGCGGATGGCGACATCGGCATCGCCGTCGCGACGGAACGCACCGTGTCCCGGCACGCCGTGCCAGAGCGCGCCGGTGACCGGCTGCTGGATCACGCCGAAGGTCGCGACGCCATCCTCGATCAGGGCGATGTTGACGGTGAACTCACCGTTGCGCTTGATGAACTCGCGGGTGCCATCGAGCGGATCGACCAGCCAGAACCGCGTCCACTGCCGGCGCGTGGCGATGTCCGCGCCACTGGACTCCTCCGACAGCACCGGGATGTCCGGCGTCAGTTCGGCCAACCCGGCGACGATGCAGCGATGGGCGGCCAGATCGGCCGCGGTCAGCGGGGAGCGGTCGTCCTTGTGTTGCACGGCGAACTCGCTGTCGTAGACCGTCAGGATCGCGGCGGCGGCCTGCCGCGCGATGCGGATCACGCCATCGCGGAGTACGTCATTCGCCTGCATGCTGCTGCAACCATTCGCGAACCATGAACAGGGCCGCGATGCTGCGGCCTTCGGAAAAATCATCCTGCAGGATCAGCTGGCCGAGGTCCGCCAGCTTCCACGGCACCAACTCCAGCTCCTCCGGCTCGTCGCCGGGCAGGCGCTGCGGATACAGGTCGCGCGCGAGCACCACGTGGGTCTGGTGGCTCATGTAGGTCGGCGCCAGCGTCAGGCTGCGCAACACGCGCAGGTCGCGCGCCCCGTAGCCGGCTTCCTCCATCAGCTCGCGGTTGGCCGCCTCCAGCGGCGTCTCGCCGGCGTCGATGCGACCTTTCACCAGCCCCAGCTCGTAACGGTGCACGCCGGCCGCGTACTCGCGCACCAGCAGCACGGTGTCGGCATCCAGCATCGGCACCACCGCCACCGCGCCATGGCCGCGCCCGTGCAGGCGCTCGTACAGGCGGCGTTCGCCGTTGGAGAACTCCAGGTCGAGCCGCTCCATCCGGTACGGGCCGGCGTCATGCTCGGTGACGCGGTGGATGACCGGCAGGCGGCGGCTCATGCGGCTGCCCCGGCGGCGATAATGGCGGAATGGAAAGCGTTCACGATGGAACCATGATAGCCGCCGCGGATGACTGGCGGGCACGCGACCTGGCCGTGCTCTGGCATCCCTGCACGCAGATGCGCGAGCACCCGCATGCCCTGCCGCTGTTTCCGGTGGAGCGCGGCGAGGGCGCGTGGCTGGTGGGGTTCGACGGCCGGCGCGTCCTAGACGGCGTCAGCAGCTGGTGGACCAACCTGCACGGCCACGCCGAACCCCGCATCGCCGCGGCAATCGGCCGGCAAGCGCACACGCTGGAACAGGTGATCCTGGCCGGCTGCTCGCACGCACCGGCGGTGGAACTGGCCGAACGCCTGCTGGCGGTCGCCCCGGGCCAGGCCGGGCGCGCGCCGCTGGCCAAGGTGTTCTACGCCGACAACGGCTCGGCGGGCGTGGAAGTGGCGCTGAAGATGGCCTTCCATTGGTTCCACAACCGCGGCGTCGAGGGGCGCACCAAATTCGTGGCGCTGACCGGCAGCTACCACGGCGAGACGCTGGGCGCGCTGTCGGTGGGCGACATCCCACTGTACCGGCGGGTGTACGCGCCCTTGCTGCTGGAAACCCTGTTCGCGCCCTCGCCCGATGCCTTCGGTGCGCGCGACGAAGCCGAGGCCATCGCCTGCGCCGAGCGCGCCGCCGATGCGCTGTCCGACCTGCTGGACGCGCACGCCGGCGAGGTCTGCGCCCTGATCGTGGAGCCGCTGCTGCAGTGTGCAGGCGGCATGCGCATGCACCACCCGCGCTACCTGCAGCGCGCGCGCGCGCTCTGCGATGCGCACGGCGTGTTCCTGGTCGCCGACGAGATCGCCACCGGCTTCGGCCGCACCGGCAGCCTGTTCGCCTGCGAGCAGGCAGGCATCCAGCCGGATCTTCTCTGCCTGTCGAAAGGACTGACCGGCGGCTTCCTGCCACTGTGCGCGGTGCTGGCCACGCAAGCCATTTACGACGGCTTCCTCGACGATTCGCGCGAGCGCGCCTTCCTGCATTCGCACAGTTACAGCGGCAATCCGCTGGCTTGCGCGGCGGCGCTGGCCTCGCTGGACATCCTCGAAGGCGACGACGTGCTGGCGCGCAACCGCGCCACCGCGGCGAAGATGGCCGCACTGAGCGCGCCGTTCCGGGCGCATCCGGCGGTGGCGGAAGTGCGCCAGACCGGGATGGTGGTGGCGATCGAACTGCATCCGGAAACCGGCAACGACGAGGACGGCCACGCGGTGGAGATTGCCGGCCGTCGCGGCCTGCGCATGTACCGCGCGGCGCTCGAGGCCGGCGTGCTGCTGCGCCCGCTGGGCGACGTGCTGTACTGGATGCCGCCCTACTGCATCGACGATGCGCAGCTGGAGCAGCTGGCGACGGCCACCCGCGCCGCGCTGGCGGAGGCATCGACGTGAATCCGACCCGCATTCCCACGCGCCGCCGGGCGCAATCCGCGAGGGCAAACCCATGCGCCTGACCCGCAGCTTCGTCGCCCAGCCGTTGCCCGTCGGCAGCACCATCGCCCTGCCCGAGGACGCCGCTGCCCACCTGGTGCGGGTGCTGCGCCTGCAGGCGGGGGATCCCTGCGTGCTGTTCAACGGCGATGGCTTCGACCGCGACGCGCGCATCGCCTCGGTCGGCAAGCGCGAGGTGCTGGCGGACATCGTCGCCAGTCGTCCGGTCGACAACGAATCGCCGCTCGCCATCACCCTGCTGCAGGGCATCGCCCGCGGCGAGAAGATGGATCTGATCCTGCAGAAGGCGACCGAGCTGGGGGTCACCCGCATCCTGCCGGTGTCCAGCGAACGCAGCGAAGTGAAGCTGGACGCACAGCGCGCCGACAGGCGGGTGGCGCACTGGCGCGAAGTGGTGGTGTCCGCCTGCGAACAGAGCGGCCGCGCCCGTGTTCCCGAGGTGGCCGCGCCGCAGCCGCTGGCGCAGGCGGCGGCGCAGCGCCAGGGGCGCGGCTTCATCCTCGATCCGTTTGCGCAGCAGGCGCTGTCGGCGCTGCAGGTCAGCGAACTGCGTGCCTGCACGCTGGCCATCGGCCCCGAAGGTGGCTGGTCACCGCGCGACCGCGAACAGCTGCTGGCGGCGGGATTCGAGGGACTGCGGCTGGGCCCGCGTATCCTGCGCACGGAAACCGCCGGCATCGCCGCGATTGCCGCGCTGCAGGCGCTGGCTGGGGATTTGGGCTGACGCTTCCCGGCCGCCGCTGCGGCCGGGCGCCGTCTCTCAGGCAGCTGCCGCCAGCGCGGCGTGCAGGTGCTGCTCCAGCGCGGCCAGGTCCGGCACCATCGCGTCGTTCTCGTTCAGGCGCACGCGTGCCAGCACGCCGGCGGGGAGTCCTTCGCCTTCCTCCTGCGTCGCCAGCGTCTCTTCGGTCACCGTCACCAGCCGCGGGAAGCCCTGCGTGAGCAGGGCGAAGTAGGGCCGCTTTGGATTGCCGCCCAGCGCCTTCAGCACGATCACCTTGCTGCCCAGGCCGCCCTGCTCGTCGGCAATGCCGGCGAAGCGTGCGAACGACACCAGCGGCAGCTGCCAGCCGCGCCAGCGGATCCTGCCCAGCAGCCAGTCCGGCGCGTCCTCCAGCGGTTCCGGTGCGGCGTAGGACAGCACCTCGGCGATGGTCGCGTTGGGGAGCAGCAGGCGTGCCTCGGCTACCTGGATGAGCACGCCGCGGATGATGTATGCGATGTCGGACATGGAAACCTCAGGCGGGCCAGCGTTGCAGCAGTTGACGGGAGATCCCGGCGAGGCTGTCCGCTTCGCCACCACGTGCCGCCAGCGCCTGGCTGGCGGCGGGATCGAAACAGTTTTCGGCGGCCTGCCCCAGCGCAAGGCCACCGGCCATGCGCATCGCCAGGGCGACGTCGACCAGTGCCGGCGGCGCGCCGCTGAGCAGCAGCATGGCGCTGTCGGCGGGGCGCAGCTTGGCGAAGCACGGCTCGCCGGCCGCCTCCACGAAATGCGGGCCGGCCGGCGCCTCGCCCACGTCGATGCCGTCCGGCATCACGTACACATGGCCGCGGCGCAGCGGTTCGCCGGCACAGGCAAGCACCACCGGCATCTGCGCAGCGCGCTGCATCTGCCGGACCAGGCGGTCGTACTGGCCGCCCTCGATGCGCTGCCGGAGCAGCAGCGCGCGCGGGAAATCCCCGGGCAGCCCGCCCAGCAGCTGGCGCACCGCATCGGGGCCGCCGATACCGGCCGCCACCACCACCGCGCCGTCCGGCTGGGCCAGCGCCGAGCCCACCGCCGCGGGTGGCAGCGGCTGCATCGCCGCCATTTCCATGGCCAGGTCCTGCATCTCCTGCTCGAAATCGCGACGCGGCGCGTTGCCAGCGGGCGGCGCCGGCAGCACGTCGCGGTGCCCCTGCAGCTTGGCCGCCAGGTGGCGCGCCCAGCGTGCCGCCTCCCAACCATCCCGGCGCGCCGCCACTTCGGCATCGTCGAACAGCACCAGCAACGCTGGGTCGGCCAGCACGGCGTCGAACTTCTCCAACGCGGCCTCGGCCACCGGGTCCAGCACCACCAGCACGGCATCCGGCGCGGCGGCGCGGACTTGCGCCTCGTCGCCGGTCGCCGGATCCAGCACCGCCGCCAGCGCCGCGCCGGCCTGCCGCAGCGCCGCCTCGGTGCGGTCGCGCGCGGCGCCCGCGCGCGCCAGCACCAGCACGCGGTGCCTGTTCATTGCGCGGTTCCGGCGCCTGCGTGCTCCAGCCCCAACAGCTCGAACACGTTACGCATCAGCTCGACTTCCTGGTACGGCTTGCCGAGGTAACGCTCGACGCCGATCTCGAAGGCGCGCTGGCGGTGCTTGTCGCCGGTACGCGAAGTGATCATCACGATCGGCACGTCGCGCAGGCGCGGATCCGCCTTCATCGCGGTGGCCAGCTCGTAGCCATCCATGCGCGGCATCTCGATGTCCAGCAGCATCAGGTCCGGCACGAAGTCGGACATCCGCTCCAGCGCGTCCAAGCCGTCCTTCGCGGTCGCCACCTCGAGGCTGTGGCGCTCCAGCACGCGGCCGGTGACCTTGCGCATGGTGACCGAGTCGTCCACCACCATGACCAGCGGCACCTTGCGATGCGCGCCAGCCACGTGGACCACGCCTTCGTCGGCCAGCGTTGCCGCAGCCTGCCGACGTACCAGCGGCGCCACGTCCAAGATCACCACCACGCGGCCATCGCCCATGATGGTGGCGCCGAAGATGCCCGGCACCGAGGTCAGCTGCGGACCACCGGTCTTGACCACGATTTCGCGGCTGCCCATCACCTGGTCGATCGCCACCGCCGCGCGTAGCTCGCCCGAGCCCACCAGCAGCAGCGGCATCTGCAGGTGCCCTTCGGCGCGTGCCGGCGCAGTGCCGACCAATGCGCCAAGGTCGTGCAGCGCATAGTCCTCGCCGCCGTAGCGGTAGCCTGCGCCCGGCTTGGCCAGGTCCTCGCGGGAGATGCGGCCGACGCCGCGCACCGAAGCGATCGGCACCGCGTATTCGGTCTCGCCGATCTTGACGAACACCGCCTGCGTCACCGCCAGGGTCTGCGGCAGGCGCAGGGTGAAGACCGTGCCCTGGCCGGGCTGCGAAGCGATGTCGATGGTGCCGCCGAGCTGGCGGACCTCGCTGGCGACCACGTCCATGCCGACGCCACGGCCGGCCAGCCGGCTGACGGTTTCGGCGGTGGAGAAGCCGGGCTGCATGATCAGCTGGTCGAGTTCGACGTCGGTCAGCTGCGCGTCCGCTGCGACCAACCCGCGCTCGACGCCACGCGCACGGATCGCCGCGCGGTTGAGGCCGGCGCCATCGTCGGAAATCTGCAGGACCACTTCCGAGCCTTCGCGGCGCACCGCGACCCGGATGCTGCCTTCCTCCGGCTTGCCGGCGGCGCGGCGCGCCTCCGGCGCTTCCAGTCCGTGCGCGATGGCATTGCGCAGCATGTGCTCCAGCGGCGCGGTCATGCGCTCCAGCACGTTGCGGTCGAGTTCGCCCTGCGCGCCATCCAGCTTGAGTTGCGCCTGCTTGCCGGTTTCGGCGGCGGCCTGGCGGATAACCCGGCGCAGCCGCGGTACCAGCGAGTCGAACGGCAGCATGCGCGTGCGCATGAGGCCTTCCTGCAACTCGGAGCTGACCCGCGACTGTTGGGTAAGCAGGGTTTCGTACTGGCGGGTCAGGTCGTCCATCGACCCGTGCAGGCTCTGCAAGTCGGCCGCCGATTCGGCCAGCGCGCGGGAGAGCTGCTGCAGGGTACTGAAGCGGTCGAGCTCCAGCGGGTCGAAGGCTTCGTTGCCGGTGTCGTGCTCGCGCTGGAAGCGGGCGATGATCTGCGCTTCGGTTTCCGAATCCAGCCGGCGCAGCTGGTCGCGCAGGCGCAGGTTGGTCTGCTCCATTTCAGCCGCGGTGCTGCGGAACGCGGCCAGCTGCTGTTCCAGGCGGGCGCGGTAGATGGCGACTTCGCCGGCGTAGTTCACCAGCCGGTCGAGCAGGTCGGCGCGGATGCGCACCTGTTCCTGCGGCGCGCGCACGCCGATGTCCTCGTCCTCGCCGAACCCGTCCTGGCCCATCGGCGCGGACAGCGGCTTGAGCTCGATCTTCGCGGCGGGCCGTGCTGCCGTCGCCGGCCCGGCGCCGGCAGCCGGCACGGCCACCGCGGCCGGACGCTGCTCCGCACGCGCGTTGAATTCCTCGATCAGCGCTTCCGGCATGCCCAGCGCGCGGCGCGCGGCGATGCGCGTGATCATGCCGTGCAGGCGGTCGAAGCCGCGCTCCAGCAGCGGTACGCCGTCCGTGCCGAAATCGACCTTCTGCGCGGCCACCGCCTCCAGCAACGACTCCATGGCGTGGCCCAGTTCGCCGGCAGGCATCATGCCGGCCATGCGCGCACCACCCTTGAGCGTGTGCAGGTCGCGCTGCAGGCCCACCACCAGTTCGTTGTCGTCCGGCGTCTCCCGCAGCTTTGCCAGCAGGCCGTCGGAGTGGTCCAGCAAGTCGCCGGCTTCCTCCACGAAGATGTCGACCAGTTCCAGGTCCAGTTCGCTGGTGTCCAGCGCCTCGTCTGGGTCTTCGCTCGCACCCGAGGTCGCCTGCAGCGCAGCCAGCGCCGCCTGTTCGCGTGCCCTGGCGGCGGCGGCGGCTTCGGCAGCGCGACGCTCGACCTCCGCGCGCTCAGCCTCCGCGCGGCGCGCGGCGGCACGTTCGGCCTCGAGACGCTCGGCCTCGGCGCGCGCGGCGGCGATGCGTTCTGCTTCGACGCGTTCGGCCTCGCGCCGGGCCGCTTCTTCCGCGGCAATCCGCTCGGCTTCCTGGCGCGCGGCGGCTTCCGCGGCCAGGCGCTCGGCTTCGGCCTGCTCGGCGGCAAGGCGCGCCGCTTCGGCTTCTTCCGCGGCGATGCGTTCGATTTCCAGGCGTGCGGCTTCTTCGGCGGCTTGGCGCTCGGCTTGCTCCGTGGCGATCCGCTCGGCCTCCAGGCGCACCGCTTCTTCCGCAGCCAAACGCTCGGCTTCGGCTTGCTCGGCGGCAAGACGCGCGGCCTCGGCCTCTTCCGCAGCAATGCGTTCGGCTTCCACGCGCGCCGCTTCTTCCGCAGCCTGGCGCTCGGCTTCGGCCTGCTCGGCGACAAGGCGCACGGCCTCGGCTTCCGCCGCGGCGATGCGTTCGGCTTCCTGACGCGCCGCTTCTTCGGTGGCGAGACGCTCGGCTTCGGCTTGCTCGGCGGCAAGGCGCGCGGCCTCGGCTTCCGCCGCGGCGATGCGTTCGGCTTCCTGGCGCGCCGCTTCCTCCGCGGCGAGGCGCTCGGCTTCGGCCTGCTCGGCGGCAAGGCGCGCAGCTTCGGCTTCCGCCGCGGCGATGCGTTCGGCCTCCTCGCGCGCCGCTGCTTCGGCGGCGAGGCGCGCGGCTTCGGCTTGCTCGGCGGCAAGGCGCACGGCCTCGGCTTCCGCCGCGGCGATGCGTTCGGCCTCCTCGCGCGCTGCTGCTTCGGCGGCGAGGCGCGCGGCTTCGGCTTGCTCGGCGGCAAGGCGCACGGCCTCGGCTTCCGCCGCGGCGATGCGTTCGGCCTCTTCGCGCGCCGCTGCTTCGGCGGCGAGGCGCTCGGCTTCGGCCTGCTCGGCGGCAAGGCGCGCAGCTTCGGCTTCCGCCGCGGCGATGCGTTCGGCCTCTTCGCGCGCCGCTGCTTCGGCGGCGAGGCGCGCGGCTTCGGCATCGCCGTCCGCGGCCAGTTCGGTTTCAATGAACGGCAGGCTGGCTTCTGGCAATGCATCGCGCAGTGCCGCCATCCGTTCCGCCAGTGCCGCGAATACGGGCACCTGCGCAGGGCTTTCCTGCAGCGCGCGGGTGGAGGCGCGCACGGCCTCGGCCACTGCGCCCAGCGCCGCGACGCCCTCGACGCCGGCGACCGCGTGGGCCGCCAGCAAGCGCTTCACGTAGCCCTCGGCGGGCGCTGTAAACGCAGTCACCGACGGCACTTCGGTCATCGCGAAGGCACCGTTGAGCGTATGGATCGCCCGCACCAGCGCATCGGTGGCGGGTGCGTCGCCATCGCGTGCCTGGACCAGCCAGGCATCGACGGTTTCCAGATGACCGCCGACCTCGGTACCGAGGATCTCCAGCAGCACCGGATCGACCGCGACCACCCGGGTGTCCGCGTCCACCGCGGCGACCGGCTCGCCCGCCATCCCAGCCTGCGCCGGTTCCGGCTGCGCGGCCTGGGCGGTCGGCGGCGCCGACATCAGCACGTCCTCGCCCGCGGCCAGGCGATCCGCGATGGCCTCCATCGCCGGGATGTCGGTGGTGACCGCGCCGTCGCCGCGCAGCGCGGCATGCAGCTGCGGCAGCACGCCGCGAGCCTGGCCCACGTACGCAACCACCGCGTGGCTGGCCGGGCGCGAGCCGTCCAGCACGCGGTTGAGCATGTTTTCGACGTGCCAGGCGAATTCGCCCAGCACCTTGGCGCCGACCAGCCGGCCGCTGCCCTTCAGCGTGTGGAACACGCGGCGGATCGGGCGCAGCGTGTCGGCATCGTCCGGCGCCAGCTTCCAGGCCGGCAGCAGGCCGTCGAGGTTGTTGATCTCGTCCTCGAATTCCTCGAGGAAGATCTCGCGGATCTCGTCGTCGATCTCGTCGCCGGCCGATTCGAAGCCGGCCGCCATCGCCACCGCGGTCGGGGCGACGCTGACCGCCACTTCGGCAGGCGCGGCCACCGGCCCTTCCTCGGCAACCACTTCATCCTCCGCCTCGGCCGCCGCTTCGCTAGCGTCGGCTCCTGGGGCCGGCGCGGCGTCCGCTTCCACCGTGGCGTGCGTGCCGACCGGCGCCTTCTCCACCGCGGGTGCAAGCTCCGGCAGCGGCCAGTAGTGCAACGCCTCTAGGCTGGCGCGGGTCTTGTCCAGCAAATCCAACCGCTGGCCGTGTGGGTCGTGCAGGGTTTCGAGGAAATACTCCATGCTGGACAGCGCGTCCGCCAGCGTGTCGAGCTGGCGCCCGCCGGGCACCTGCGCGCGGTCGATCAGTTCGTCCTGGCTGTAACGGCGCAGCGCTTCCAGGTAGTCGGCCGGTTCAGGACGCTCCAGCATCCGCATCGCACCGGCCACTTCGGCCAACAGGCGGGGCACGGACTCCAGCGCGGAATGGCTCCAGTCGGTTTCGACGAAGGCGACGAAGGCATTGCGCACTTCGGCGAAGTTGGTCACCGCGGCGCGGGTCAACGCACCCATGACCTTGCGCGATTCCTGCGCCAACAACCCACCGGCATCGCCCTCGGTGCTGCCGCTGCCAAGCTGGGAGACTTGGTCGTCCAGCGAATGGTCGATGTAGAGCAGCGCGCCCGCCACTTCCAGCAGGTCGTTCTCCGCCGGTGGCCGCAGGCCGCTGGCGATGTCGTGGACGATCCGGCGCTGTTCCTGCACCACGCTGCGGGCGCTATCCAGCCCCAGCATGCCCAGGGTGTCGCCGATCCGGTCCAGCGCCTCGGCTTGCGCCGCCAGCTCCTGCACGTTGTCGCGGCTACCGCGCAGGTGCAGGTCGAGCGCATCCTTGACCTTCAGCAGGTCTTCCTTGATCGCGGTGGACACGGTGTCCAGCAGCGCGCGGTTGCGCCCGGCCAGGCTGCCGCGGGCGTGCTCCAATTCGGCTTCGGTCGGCGCCTCCAGCAATCGCGGCAGCGCTTCCTGCCCCAGCGCGGGGACGCCGCGCGCGGCACGCAATTCGTTGATCAGCGGCAGCAGCACGATCGGGATGTCGCGATGCCCGCCCTGCAGTCGCTCCAAGTAATCGGGCAGCTGCACCATGCCGCGCATCAGCACGGCCAGCGCCTCGTCACGATCCGTGGCCACGCCTTCGCGCAGCGCGGCCGCCAGCTGCTCCATCTCGCCCGCCACCATCGCCGGCGCCTGCAGCTCCAGCATCTGCAGCGTGCCCTGCACCTGGTGCAGGTGACCCATGCAGGTCTCCATGGACAGGGGTTCGCCGGGGTCCTCGGCGAAGCCTTCGAGCTCGATCCGCGCCTGGCGCAGGGTCTCGTCGATCTCCGGCTTCACCCAGCCGAGCGCGGTGTGGTCGATGGCATCCCGCAACGCCGAGGTCATGGCGCGGCTCCGTCACGGCCCGGCGATGCGGGGCTGGCCTGGAGGGTGTTGTTCATCCCGATCCCTGTGTTCCGGCCGGCGTCAGGCGGGCAGCTTGAAGTCGGCGACCGAACGACGCAGGTCGGCGGCGAGCTGGGCCAGGTTGCCGATGGACTCGGCGGTCTGGCTGGCGCCCTGCGAGGTCTGCGCGGTGATCGACTGGATGGTGTTCATGGCCTGGGTGATGTTGGAGGCCGCGTTGGACTGCTCCTGCGCCGCCACCGAGATGCCTTCAATCAGGCCCGACAGGTCGGACGACACCTTTTCGATCTCGCCCAGCGCGGTACCCGCGTCCTCGGCCAGGCGCGCACCGGCGACCACTTCCGAGGTCGTCTGTTCCATCGACGACACCGCTTCGTTGGTATCGGCCTGGATGGTCTGGACCAGCGATTCGATGCGCTTGGTCGCGCTGGAACTGCGTTCCGCGAGTCGCTGCACTTCGTCGGCCACCACCGCGAACCCGCGGCCCGCCTCACCGGCCGAGGCCGCCTGGATGGCCGCGTTCAGCGCCAGGATGTTGGTCTGCTCGGAAATGTCGTTGATCAGTTCCACGATCGAGCCGATTTCCTGCGAGCTCTCACCCAGCCGCTTGATGCGCTTGGAGGTTTCCTGGATCTGGTCGCGGATGCTGTCCATGCCGGCGATCGTCTGGCGCACCACGCCGGCGCCGTTGGTCGCGATCTGCACCGAGCGGCGCGCCACCTCGGCCGAATCGGCGGAGTTGCGCGACACCTGGTTAATGCTGGAGGCGATCTCGTTGATGCGGTCGGTGGCGGAGTTGATCTCCTGCGCCTGGTGCTCGGCCGCGTCGGCCAGGTGCATGGCGGTGGCCTGCGTTTCCTGCGCGCTGGCCGCAACCTGCACCGAGGTGTCGTTGATGGTGGCCACCAGGGTGCGCAGCTGTTCCACCGCGAAGTTGATCGAGTCCGCGATCGCGCCGGTCATGTCCTCGGTCACGGTCGCCTTCACGGTCAGGTCGCCTTCCGCCAGCGAACCCATTTCGTCCAGCAGGCGCATGATCGCCTCCTGGTTACGGTCGTTGAGTTCCTTGGTGGTCTGGTAGCGGACGCGCTGGGCGCGGTTCAGTGCCCACAGCAGGCCGACGATGGAGAACAGCGCCAGCACGCCGGACAGGATGCTGACCCAGACGCCGCCGATGATGCTGGTGTCCTTCAGCGAACCGAATTGGGTGAAGGCCGAGAACAGGCTCTCGCTGTCGCCGAGCAGCTTGTCGGAGCCGCTGGCCAGCGCCGACGCCGAGGCCTGCGCGCCGATCAGCTTGCGCGAGTCGCCGACGATCGCGTTGAGGTCCTTCTTCATGCCCTGCCACAGGGTGTTGGACTGGTTGAGCGGGCCGATCGCGCCGGCCGCGCTGACCTTGGCGATGTCTTCACTGCCGTTGATCAGCGCGTTCATCTGCCGGTCGAACACCGCCGCGTCGCGACCCAGTGCATTCGCCGCCACCTGTGCACCGTCGCCGCCGGCGCGCAGCTCGGCGATGCGCTGCGCCATGCGCGAGCTGATGTTGGCCTGTTGCACCGCCGCGCTCACCTGCGCGGAGTTGGCGCCGCCGGTCACCAGGCCGCGCAGCACTTCGTACAGCTGCGCCTGCAGCTGCGGCACCTTGGTGGTGAAGCTGTCGGCGCGGCCGGCCAGCGCCAGCACCGCCTGCTGCGAGCCCAGCACTTCCTCGGCGCGCTTGGTCAGCGGGTTCCAGGTCTCGGTGACCTTGCGGATCGGCGTGGCCACGTCGGCGGCATCGCCGAAGCGGTCGTTCAGCCACTTGATGTCGCCGTCGATCTCTTCCTTGGTCGCCTTGAAGGATTCGAACGCCTGCGCGTTGCCGTCGATCGCCTCCCGGCCCTGGTTGGCCAGGCGCTGCGAGTTCAGCTGCAGGCGCGAGGCCGCGGAGCTGGCGCCGCCGAGGCGCGAGGCCTTGGTCGTGGCATACAAGGTATTGCCGGCGAACACCACCAGCGAACCGATCAGCAGCCAAATCCAGAAGTTGGTGCTGAGATTGCGGCCCTTGCCGGCGGCGGAATCCATCAAATTGCTCATTGTGCGACCTCGGCTTACTTCGGAGTTCCGCGGGTTAGGCGGCGGCTTGTCGGAATTCGGGGGTACGAGCCAGGCGCTCGAGGCTGAACACGCCCCAGTCCTGCCCATTCATGCGGTAGGCGCGGTCGACGAAATGGGCATAGCGGCCATCGGCCACCGCCTCGGCGTCGATGCCCTGCTCATCAACGAAACTGCGCTGGCCGTAGAGCTCGTCGATGGTGACGGCGACATCGCCGCCGGGCTGGCGCACCACCAGCACGCGCTGGCGTTCGTGCAGCACGGTGCGCTCGCCATCGAGGAACTGCTTGAGGTCGACCACCGGCAGCAGCGCGCCGCGGATATTGGCCACGCCCATCATCCATGGCTGCGCGCCGGGGACGTGGGTCAGCGGCGGCATCGGCAGGATTTCCACCACCTCATCGAAGCCGGACGCCAACCGATGGCCGCCGACGCGATAGGCCACGCCGCGCCACAGGCCCGGCGCATCCAGCTGCTCCGGCAGGCCGGCGACGTGGGTAAGGCTGCGTTGCTCATAGTCGGCCAGCACCAGGAACGGCGAACGCCGCTCGCCGCTGGCGGGCTGCACCCATTCCGGGACGGCAGCGGGAGCGTCCACGGGCGCCGGCCCGGCTGCATCGAGATCCTCGTGCGCACCCGCGGAGACGACCGGCTCGGCCCGCTCCTCTTCCCCGTCGTCGCCTGCGTCCTCGTCGTCATCCACCGCTGCGGCGGCTAGCGAGGTGGCCGCCGGCACCGCGGCGGCCTGCTGCGGGCGGAACTTGTGCTTGTGCTTGCCGCGCTTGGCCATCGGTCAGCGCCCGAGCAGTGCGTCGATGCGCGCGACCAGTTCGCTTTCGCGCGGCGGCTTGACGATGTAGTCCCTGGCGCCCTGGCGCATGCCCCAGACGCGGTCGGTTTCCTGCCCCTTGGTACTGATGATGAGTACCGGGATGTGGCTGGTATCGGCGTCGCGGGTCAACGCGCGGGTCGCCTGGAAGCCGTTCATGCCGGGCAGGATGATGTCCATCAGGACCAGGTCGGGCTTGTCGCGCTTGCAGCTGGCGATGCCGTCCTCCGCGTTGGCGGCGGTGGTGACCTGGTGGCCGTTGCGTTCCAGCAACTGGACCATGACCGCGGCTTCGGTCGGCGAATCCTCGATCAGCAGAATGCGTGCCATTGGTGCCTTACCCCCCGGTCAGGCGTTGACGTACGTGCGGATGGCGCCAAGCAGTTCTTCCCGCGTGAACGGCTTGGTCAGGTATTGCTCGGAGCCGACGATACGGCCTCGGGCCTTGTCGAACAAACCGTCCTTGGATGAAAGCATGATCACCGGCACGCTTTTGAAGGTCTGGTTGTTCTTGATCAGCGCGCAGGTCTGGTAGCCATCCAGCCGCGGCATCATGATGTCCACGAAGATGATCTGCGGGGCGTGGTCGGCGATCTTCGACAGCGCCTCGAAGCCGTCGGTCGCGGTGACTACCTCGCAGCCTTCGCGCGCGAGCAGCGTCTCCGCCGTGCGGCGGATGGTCCTGGAATCATCGATGACCATCACCCTCAAACCCTTGAGGCCGATGCCGGAATCGTCCTGCGGCGCCATGTAGTCCCCTTGCGCGATTGCCAACCGCCGCGTCTGCGCGCGTTGCGGACTACCTTTATCCAAGCCCGCGCGCGATGTGTCAAGCGCCGCAATACCCGTGCGGATGGGCAGGCGCCGGCGCCTGCTACCATCCGCGCATCCCGCCCACGGACGTGCAGATGACGGCAGCCGCACCGCTTGACGTGGTGGTCGTGATGGACCCGATCGGTTCCGTCAAGATCGCCAAGGACTCCACCTTCGCCATGCTGCTGGAAGCGCAGCGGCGCGGGCACCGGCTGCTTTATGTGCGCCCCGGCGGCCTGTCGGTGCGCGGCGCGCGCGCGGTGGCCGAGGCGGCCCTCCTGCAGGTACGGGATGTGCCGGGCGACCATTTCTCCTTGACCGACTGGAGCGAACTTGCGCTCGGGCCGGGCCAGGTGGTGCTGATGCGCACCGACCCGCCGGTGGACGCGGATTACCTGCACGACACCCAGGTACTCGATCTGGCCCGGCTGCAGGGCGCGCTGGTGGTGAACGACCCGCGCGGCCTGCGAGATTTCAACGAAAAGCTGGCCGCGCTGCTGTTCCCGCAGTGCTGCCCGCCGACGCTGGTGAGCCGCGACGCCGCCGCGCTCAAGGCGTTCGTGGCCGAGCATGGGGAAGCCGTGTTGAAGCCGCTGGACGGCATGGGCGGGCGCTCGATCTTCCGCGCCCATGCCGGCGAGGCCAACCTCAACGTGATCCTGGAAACCTTGACCGACGGCGGCCGCCACCTGGCGATGGCGCAGCGCTACCTGCCGGAGATCGCGCAAGGCGACAAGCGCATCCTGCTGGTCGACGGCGAGCCGGTCGATTACTGCCTCGCCCGCATTCCGCAGGGCGACGAGTTCCGCGGCAACCTCGCCGCCGGCGGCCGCGGCGAAGGCCGCCCGCTCAGCGAACGCGACCGCTGGATCGCGGCACAGGTCGGCCCGGAGATGAAACGGCGCGGGATGCTGTTCGTCGGCCTGGACGTGATCGGCGACTACCTCACCGAAGTCAACGTCACCAGCCCCACCTGCATCCGCGAGCTGGACGCGCAGTTCGGGCTGAACATCGCCGGGCAGCTGTTCGAGCGCATCGAGGCGCTGGCCCGGGGCTGATGCCGGCAACCGTGGCCGCCGCCGTTCCCGCCCCGCCTCGCATCGGTGAAACCGAGCGGCTGCGCGCGACCTTCGTGCTGTCCGTGCTGCTGCACGCGATGGTGGTGTTCGGGATCGGCTTCGCGATGGAGGACGCCGCGCCGCTGCTGCCCACGCTGGACGTGATCCAGGCCCGTACGCAGACGCCGTTGACCCCGGCGCAGGCGGACTTCCTCGCCCAGGCCAACAACCAGGGCGGCGGCGAACACGAGCGCAGCACCCGTCCCAGCGCGCCGCAGGCCGGCCCGCTGCCGCAGCCGAAGGACGGGCTGGCGCCGCGTCCGCTGCGCGCGCAGACGCCCGCGCCCAGCCCGCCGCCAGAGGCGCGGGTGGTGGCTTCGGCCAACGGCGACATCGCGCTGCCAACCCCCCGGGCGCGCCCGGAAACCCCGCCAGACGAGGCGCCGCGCGGGCGCGAGAAGATCGAGCGCGACATCGAGATGGCGCGGCTGGCGGCCGAGATCCAGCTGCGCTCGGTGGAATACGCCAAGCGCCCGAAGCGCAAGTTCGTCTCCGCCAGCACCCGCGAATACGCCTGGGCGCAGTACCTGCGCGGCTGGGTGGACCGGGTGGAGCGCGTTGGCAACCTCAACTACCCGGACGAGGCGCGCCGCCGCCGCATCGGCGGGCTGGTGGTGATCAGCGTGGGCGTGCGCCGCGACGGCAGCGTGGAAAGCGTGCGCATCATCCGCTCCAGCCGCATCCCGATGCTGGATGAGGCGGCGCTGCGCATCGTCAAGCTGTCGGAACCGTTCGCGCCGCTGCCGAAAAGCAGCGAAGACCCGGACGTGCTGCACGTCACCCGCACCTGGCAATTCATGCCGGGCGGCGAACTGGTTGATCGCTGACCGAAGGCTAGCGGTACAGGCAGTCCACCAGCCGGTTTTCGGTCTGCACCAGCGCCTCCAGCCCTTTTTCCCAGATGCCACCGGACTGCACCAGCGGCCCATGGGCAACGCTGCCTTCGCCGCCGTCCTGCGCCAGCACGAAGTCCGACTCAATGATCTGGAAGTGGCCGTCGCCAGCCTCGAAACGCAACCGGCTGCGCAACGCCTGCGTGGAGAAACTGGCGCGGAAGCGGGTCTCCACGCTAGCCAGCAGCAGGCCCTGCGCCGGATCGGTGGATTCGACGACGACGCCCCCCTGCCTGGCAAGGCAGCCGCGCGCCATCTCCACCAATTGCTCGCCGTTGCGCTGGATGGCGTACTGGGTGCCGCGCATGCCCAGGATCGGCCGGGCGTCCGCGCCCACGCCGAGTTCCAGCATGCGGCCGTTGAACGGCACGTCTTCCGCCATCGCCGGCGTCACGGCCAGCGCCACGGCCAGCCACAGGATCGGCAACTTCACATCCACCCCCTGCATCAGTAGACCCGTCGGGGAGGATAGCCAAAATTTGCGCATGGGCGGCTAGGCGCGGCCGCGCTGCGCCTGCTGTTGGACGAGGGTCAGCGCCACGTTATCGCGCAGGTAGGCCGGCTCGATGCGTTCCGCCGCCATGCCCTCGCCGCGCGCGAACGCCGGCGCCGCCAGCCGCGCCACGTCGGCCGCATGCGGCAGCGCCTGCGCATCGACCGCGGCCAGGCGCCCGTGCAGGCGCAGCTGCAGGGCGCCCTCGGCTGCGGCGAAACCCGTGCCGGCGCCGTGCCAGCCATCCCCTGCCGGGATCACCGCGACATCCGGCCGCACCACGGTTTCCTGCGCCAGCGCCACCAGCCCATCGCCCTCGCAGGCAAACGTGCCCAGGTAGACCTCGCCCATGCGCGCGTCGATGGCGGCGATGCGGCGCTCGCCGCCGGCCTGCATGGCCAGCACGGCAAGGGTGGACACCGGCAGCACCGGCAGGTCCAGCCCCAGCGCGACGCCCTGCGCCAGCGCGATCGCCAGCCGCACGCCGGTGAACGCCCCGGGGCCTCGACCCACCGCGATGGCATCCAGCTGCGAACGCGCCACGCCGGCCTCGGCCAGCAGCGCCTGCGCCCACGGCAGCGCCAGTTCGGTATGCCGGCGCGGGGCGACCTCGAAGCGCTCGAGCACCGCGCCATCGACGTACAGGGCAACCGAGCAGGCCTCGGTGGAGGTTTCGAAAGCAAGCAGTCTCATCGTTCAATTATCCGCGAAGAACGCCTGCACGGCCTTCACTTCGCGGGTGATGGGCAGCGGCGGCAGCGACTCAAGGAAGGTGCGGCCATAGGATTTGCCGAGCAGGCGCGGGTCGCACAGCACCAACACGCCGCGGTCGGTCTCGGTGCGGATCAACCGGCCGGCGCCCTGCTTGAGCGCGATCACCGCCTGCGGCAGCTGTTCGTCGCGGAACGGATTGCCGCCGGCGCGGCGGATCGCGTCCAGCCGCGCCTCGAACACGGGGTCGTCCGGCGCGGCGAACGGCAGTTTGTCGATGACCACCACCGAGAGCGCATCGCCGGCCACGTCCACCCCTTCGCGGAAGCTGGCGGTGCCCAGCAACACGCCGTTGCCGGATTCGCGGAAGCGCTGCAGCAGCACGTGGCGCGGCTCCGTGCCCTGCACGAACAGCGGCCAGGGGCCGCCCTGCAGCGCCTCGGCGGCCTCGCGCAGCGCGCGATGCGAGGCGAACAGCAGGAACGCGCGACCGCCGGAGGCCTCCAGCACCGGCCGCAGCGCATCTAGCATGGCTGCACCGAAATCGCGCGAGGCTGGCTCCGGCAATCCCTTCGGCAGGTAGCACAGCGCCTGCCGGTCCCAGTCGAACGGGCTGGGTTCAAGCAGCTCGCGGGCGTGTTCGACGCCAAGGCGCTGGGCGACGTGGTCGAAGCGCCCGGCCACCGCCAGCGTCGCCGAAGTGAACACCCAAGCCGCATTCGACGCCTCGCGATGGGCGCGCAGCGGCGCCGCCACGTCCAGCGGGGTGCGCTGCAGGCGGAAGCCGCGCGGGGTCAGCTCGTACCAGTGCACCGAGACCGAGTCGGGGGAAGGTGAAACGGGGTCAGGTTCACTTTCCGATGACGTTGGCTTGGCATCGCAAAAAACCGTCCCGGAAAGTGAACCTGACCCCGTTCCGCCCTCCTCGCCCAGCCAACGCTGCAGCCGGCCCAGCTGGTCCTGCGCGCGCACGTGGCAGGCATCGAAACCGGGCGCGGCCTGACGCAACGGCGCCACCGCATCGCGCAGCGCCGTCAGCGACTGCACCAGCGCGTGGAAGGCCGGCTCGATGTCCACTTCGTCCAGCGCCCGCCAGGCGGTGCCGCGCAGCGGCAGGTTATCCATCGCCGCACGCAGCGCGCGGGTAGCGGCTTCCAGCGCGCGCGCCGGTTCCTGCACCGCGGCCAGTGCACCCGGCACGTCCTTGCACTCGGACACCGCGTCGCGCGCCAGTTCCACCAGCGGGCGCGCGCCCAGTCCTTCGCCGAAGAACTGCGCAGCCAGCTCCGGCAGCTGGTGGGCCTCGTCGACGATGAACGCCTGCGCGCCCGGCAGGATCTCGCCGAAGCCTTCCTGCTTCAGGGCCAGGTCGGCCAGCAGCAGGTGGTGGTTGACCACCACCAGATCGGCCGCCTGCGCGCGCTGGCGCGCCTGCACCACGAAGCAGTCGCTCCAGAACGGACATTCGGTGCCCAGGCAGTTGTCGGCGGTGGAGGTCACCAGCGGCAGCAGCGGGCTGTCCTCCGCCAGCGATTCCAGCTCCGCCATGTCGCCGCTGCGGGTGCGCCCGCTCCATGCCACCACGCGCTGGAACTGGCTGATCTGCTCGCGCGAGGTGAAGCGCGGCTCGCCCTTGGCCTGTTCCATCCGGTAGCGGCACAGATAGTTGGCGCGCCCCTTCAGCAGCGCGGTCTTCAGGCCGATCCCGAGCGCGTCGCGCACCCGCGGCAAATCGCGCAGGTAGAGCTGGTCCTGCAGCGCGCGGGTGCCGGTGCTGACGATGGTCTTCATCCCCGACAGCAGCGCCGGCACCAGATAGGCGTAGGTCTTGCCGGTGCCGGTGCCGGCCTCGGCCAGCAGCACCTCGCGGCGCTCGAACGCATCCGCCACCGCCACCGCCAGCCGCTGCTGCGCCGGGCGCGGGCGGAAGCCGGGCAGTGCTTGCGCCAGCGCCGATCCTTCGCCCAGCGCGGCGCGCACGGCCCGACCCAGCCGCGAGTCGGTGGCCACCACCGGGCTCACTGCACCGGGCGCGGCGCCGGCGCGTCGGGGGGCGGCAGCTGCTTGGCCGGGTCGCCGCCGCCGAAGAAATCACGGATCGCCTGGCCGGCGCGCTCCAGCGGGTTCTGCGATCCGTCCGCGGGCGGCAGCGGGTTGCCGAATTCGTCCAGCTCCGGCGGCGGCACGTACGGGCAAGGCTGGTAGGGCGGCGCGTAGCCGGCCACAAACGGCAGATGGCGCGCACCGGGACAGTCGCCATCGGTGCTCTGCCCGTCCAGCACCCAGCGCCAGTCGACGCCTTCGCTGGACAGCCGCAGCGGCGCGCTGGGCAGGCGCGCGAACATGTCGGACCATACCCGCATGGCGCCGGTGGCGCCGTACAGGCCGGTGGACTGGTTCTGGTCGTTGCCCACCCAGGCCACCGCCAGATGGTCGCCGGTATAGCCGGCGAACCAGCTGTCGCGGCCGTCGTTGCTGGTGCCGGTCTTGCCGGCCGCGGACAGCCGGCCGAGGCCGTCGCGCACCAGCGCATGGCCGGTGCCCGAGGTCACCGCGTACTGCAGCGCATTGCCGACCAGCCGCGCCGCCACCGCATCGCCCTTCTGCGCCGGCGGGGCCTCGCTGTCGTAGCGCTTGATGGTGCGCCCCTGCGGATCCAGCACCCCGCGCACCGCATGCAGCGGCTGGATCTCGCCACTGGAAGCGAGGAACTGGTACAGCTGCGCCATCGCGTACGGGCTCTGGTCGACGGCGCCGAGGATCAACGAAGGCTGCGCTTCGGATTCGATCCCGGCCAGGGTGCGGATCAGCGCCGCCAGCCGCTGCGGCTGCACCTCCATGCCCAGCCGCACCGTGGCCTGGTTGTAGCTCTGCGCCAGCGCGTCCATCAGGCGCACGTCGCCGTGGCTGCGGCCATCGGAATTGCCGGGCTTCCACGTGCGGCCGCGGCCAAGGCCGACGGTCACCGGGGCATCGCTGATGATGCTAGCCAGCGACCATTTATCCGGCTGCGCCAACGCCAGCAGGTAGACGAAGGGCTTCAGCAGCGAGCCAACCGGGCGCCGCGCATCGACCGCGCGGTTGAAGCCGGGCTCGGTGAATTCGCGGCTGCCCACCACCGCCAGCACGTCGCCGTTGTGGACGTCGGTCACCACCAGCCCGGCCTGCAGCGGCGGACGCCCCTTGGTGGATAGCGCCTTCAGCGTGCGCGCCACCGCGCCTTCGGCGTAGCCCTGCGCGGCGGGCGCCATGCCGGTCATCACCGACAGCCCGGCGCCGGACAACTTGTCGGCCGGGTAGTCGCGGGCCAGCTGCTTGCGCACCAGGTCCACGTAGGCAGGGAAACGATTGGCGACCAGGTTGCCGGCGTTGGCGGTCACGCCCAGTGGCGCTTTCATCGCGCGGTGGAATTCGGCGTCGTCGATCAGGCCGGTCTCGTGCATCTCGCCCAGCACGAAATTGCGGCGCTGCAGCGCGCGCTCCGGATTACGCCGCGGGTTGTACCAGGACGGCCCCTTGACCATGCCGATCATCAGCGCGACCTGCTCGGACGACAGGTCCTTCAGCTCGCGCCCGAACCAGAATTCGGAAGCCGCCGCTACCCCGCGGATGGCCTGCGCGCCGCGCTGGCCCAGGTCGACCTGGTTGAAATAGGCCTCGAGGATGGTGCGCTTGTCGTAGCGCGCCTCCAGCAGCAGCGCGAATAGGATTTCCTTGACCTTGCGGGTGTAGGTCTGTTCCTTGCCAATGCCGAGCAGGCCGCTGCGCGCCAGCTGCTGGGTCAGGGTGCTGGCGCCCTGGCGGGTGTCGCCGCCGGACGTCACGTTCACGAAGACCGCGCGCAGCATGCCGCTGAGGTCGATGCCGATGTGGTGGTTGAAGTCGCGGTCCTCGACCGCCTGCAACCCGGTGACCAGCAGCTCCGGCACCTCCTCGATCCGCACCAGCCGGCGCTCTTCCTGGTTTTGTCCGTACAGGGTGGCGATGCGGGCGGGATCGAGGCGGGCACTACGCAGGGCGCGCTTGGCCTGGACGTCGCGGATGGCCGCCACCCGGCCGCTGGAGAGGGTCACTTCCAGCACCGCCGGTGCCACCCGCCCGTCGACGTCGTTGTAGCCGCGGCTGGAAATGCGCCATTGCGCGCCGTTGCGGGCATAACTACCAGCGCGGCGGCCATCGCCATCGCGGTAGGAGGCGGCATCCAGCTCGGTTTTCAGGGTCTGGGCGTCCATCGCCAAGCCCTGTCGCAGCACCAACGGACGCGCGTACACGCGGGTCGGCACCTGCCAGCGCAGCTTGCCGAAGCGCTCGCCAACCTGGTGGTTCAGGTACAGCAAGTAGGGGATCAGGAATCCCAGCAGCAGCGCAGCCGCGGCCAGCCCCCAGGCCAGTAGCCGCCGGCGCCAGCCGGCGCCACCGCCCGCATCGCCACCATCGTCCTCTGCGTACAGTTCGTCTTCTTCGTCTTGGATGCGGGGCATTGGCTGGCGGTCGGCCGCTGGATGCGACAATGGCGTTGCCCCGAGTCTAGCGCAGCCGCCCGTGCGGCCATGTGCGGGTTTCCCCGGGCGGTTTCAATATCCACGTGCAACATGATCAATGAATCGTTTCGGCGCTTGCTTCAGCGAGCCGCAGATGGTCGTTGTAGACCTCCAGCGGGGTGCGGAATTGGTGACGCTTTCGCGGTCGCGTGTTGAGGCTGAGGGCGATCTGGTTGAGCTCGTCCTGGCTGTAGACCGACAGGTCGGTGCCCTTGGGCAGGTACTGTCGAAGCAGGCCGTTGGTGTTCTCGTTGCTGCCGCGCTGCCATGGACTGTGCGGGTCGGCGAAGTACACCTGCACACCCGTGCGCAAGGTCAGCGCGTCGTGATAGCTCATCTCCTTGCCTTGGTCGTAGGTAAGTGTCTTGCGCAGGGCCTCAGGAATGCTCTTGAGGGCTTTGCCGAAACTCTCCAGTGCGTCGGCGGCGCTGGCGCTGCTCATCTTGGCCAACACCACGAAGCCGCTGGTGCGTTCGACCAACGTGCCGACGGAAGAGCGGTTGCCTGCCCCCTTGATGAGGTCGCCCTCCCAGTGGCCAGGAATCAGGCGATCCTCGACCTCCGGCGGCCGCACGTGGATGCTTTGCATATCGGGGATCTGGCCGCGCCGATCCGTCCCGCGCGTGCGCGGCTTGCGGGTGCTGCGGCCCTGGCGCAGGCAGCCGATCAGTTCCTTGCGCAGCTCGCCGCGAGGCACCAGGTACACCGCGGTGTAGATCGTTTCGTGGGACACCCGGTAACTCGCTGCGTCAGGAAAGGCTTTCGTCAGTATCCCGGCGATCTGTTCGGGCGACCAGCGCGCCCGCAACAGGGCCTGCACGGTTTCCCACAGCGCGGGGTCGGCCAGTTTTCGCGTCACACGCGGCTTGCTCCGGCACTGCCGGCTGCGCTGATGCGCCACCTGCGCCTTGTAGCTCGCCGGATCGGCGATTGCCCGGCGGCACTCGCGACTGATCGTGCTTGCCGCGCGGCCCAGCGACCGGCCGATGGCACGCAGGCTGTCGCCCGCTTCCAGGCGCCGCTGAATCTCCACTCGCTCTTCCAGGGTCAGTTCGTTGTACGTTCTCATCGCAACAGCCTATGTCAGAATCGGCAAGGTGTTGCACGTGGAGTTTGAGACGGCCCCGATTCTTGTGCAGGAGTCCAGCCGCATGCCCGTCCCCGTCGAAGCGCGCTTCTGGATCCTGCGCGCGCTTGGCCTGTGGCGACGCGGCTGGGCCAGCCTGCGCACGCGCGGACTGGGCGCCACCTGGCGCCGGCTAGCGCTGCAGTTCCGTCGCGCGCCGGCCAGCGCCGCCGCGCTGTACTTGCCGCCGGCGGCGCCGTTCGCGCCGTTCGCGCTGCCAACCGCGGGAACACCGCGGGCCAGCATCGTGATCCCGGTGTACGGCGCGTTCGCGCACACGCTGGCCTGCCTGCGCGCGATCGCCACGCATCCGCCGCTTGCTCCATTCGAGGTGGTCGTGGTGGACGACGCCTCGCCCGATGATTCGCTGGAAAGGCTGCGCGCCATCGGCGGCCTGCGCGTGCACGCGCGGCCGGTCAACGGCGGCTTCATCGCCGCCTGCAACGACGGCGCGGCGCTGGCGCGGGGCGAATACCTGGTGTTCCTGAACAACGACACCGTGCCGCAACCGGGCTGGCTGGACGCGCTGCTTGCCACCTTCGACACGGTGGCGGACGCCGGGCTGGTGGGCGCCAGGCTGGTCTATCCGGACGGCCGCCTGCAGGAAGCCGGTGGGGTGGTGTTCGCCGACGGCAGCGGCTGGAACTACGGCCGCCATGACGATCCCGGCGGCTGCCGCTACGGCTACCTGCGCGACGCCGACTACCTCAGCGGGGCGGCCATCGCGATCCCGCGCGCGCTGTTCCAGCGGCTGGGCGGCTTCGATGCGCGCTATGCGCCGGCCTATTACGAAGACACCGACCTTGCCTTCGCGGTGCGCGCCGCGGGCCTGCGCACGCTGTACCAGCCGGCGGCGACGGTGGTCCACGACGAAGGCACGAGCTCCGGCACCGACACCGCCAGCGGCCCGAAGGCGGCGCAGGTGCGCAACCAGCAGGTCTTCGCCGACAAATGGCGCGACGCGCTGCGAGGCCAGCTGCCGGCCGGCACCGAACCGACACCCGCGTTGCTGCATCGCGGCCAGAGGCAGGTGCTGGTCATCGACGCGCTCACCCCGCAGCCGGACCGCGACTCCGGCTCGCTGCGGCTGGTGGAACTGATGCGCCTGCTGATCGAGGAAGGCGCGCACGTGGTGTTCCTGCCCGCCATCGGCAAGCCGGACGGCGCCTACACCCGCGCACTGCAGGCGCTGGGCGTCGAGTGCTGGCATGCGCCCGAAGCGGCGCGACTGCCGGCTTGGCTGCGCGAGCACGGGCCGCGTTTCCATGCGGCGATGGTCAGCCGCCACTACGTCGCCCGCGAATGCTTCCCGCTGCTGCGCCGGCACGCGCCGCAGGCGCGGCTGCTGTTCGACACCGTCGACCTGCACTACCTGCGCGAACGCCGCGCCGCCGAACTGACCGGCGACGCCGCTGCCCTGCGCGCCGCCAACCGCACCCGCGCGCTGGAGCTGGCGCTGGTCCGGGAGGCCGATGCCAGCTTCGTGGTCAGCGCGGTGGAACGGGCGCTGCTGGCGCAGGACGCGCCCGGCGCGCGCGTCGAGGTCCTGTCCAACCTGCACCGGCCGGCACCGCCCGGCCCCGGCTTCGCCAGCCGGCGCGACCTCCTGTTCGTCGGCGGCTTCCGCCACCCGCCGAACGTGGATGCGGTGCAATGGTTCGTCGAAGCGGTGTTCCCGCAGCTACGCGCCGCGCGGCCGGACATCGCCTTCCACTGCATCGGTGGCGACGTGCCCGAGGCGATCGCGCGGCTGGGCGACATCGACGGCGTGCACATCCACGGCCATGTCCCGGACCTACAGCCCTGGCTGGACGGCTGCCGCATCTCGGTGGCGCCGCTGCGGTTCGGCGCCGGCGTCAAGGGCAAGGTGAACCAGGCGATGGCGCACGGCCTGCCAGTGGTCGCCACCGGCTGCGCGGTGGAAGGCATGCACCTACGCGAGGGCGAAGACGTGCTGGTGGCCGACGACGCCGGGGCATTCGCGCAGGCGCTGCTACGGCTATACGACGACGAAGCACTGTGGGGGCGCCTTGCCACGCGTGGCCGCGCCAACGTGGCCCGGCATTTTTCCGTGGACGCCGCGCGCGCGGTGGTGCGGGCGCTGTTCCTGGATTGAGGCAGGCCCAGCGGCCGGCGTCGCAAAGCAACCGTCGCGCTGTCAGCGCAGCTTCTCCAACCGCGCCGCGAATCCATCCAGCCCCGGCGCTTGCGGATCGAGGGCGCGCGCCTGCTCCAGCGCGCGCCGCGCGTCGGCGGTGCGACCAGCCTCGAGGCGCTCGCTGCCGACCGCGATCCAGCGCTGCGCCAGCCGCCGCCGTGCGGTCGCAACGCCGTCGTCGGACGGCGCCAGCTGCCGCCAGGCATCCAGGCAGACCAGCGCGCGGCCGAGGTTGTTGTCGCGCAGGGCATCGGCATTGCATTCGCGTGCGGCCGCTAGCAGCGCCGTCGAGGCCCGCAGCACGCGCGGATCGCGCGGGGCCAGCGCACGCGCCTCGCGCAACCTGTCCCAGGCGCTGTCGCCGGGAGGCGTCAGCCAGTCGCCGCGGGCGCGGGCGCGCTCCATCTGCTCCAATAGATGGGCAACGCGCGCGCGCTGCCGCGGGCTTGTACTGGTGCGGACGGGGCTCGGCTCGCCTTGCTGGGCCTGCCGCCACTGCCGCTGCGCCTGCTGCAGGCGCGCGGCGTCCACGCCCGCGGCCCTAGCCAGTTCCAACAGGCGCGCGGCCCTGGCCGCGGGCGCAGCGGCAGCCGCGCGCAGCAGCGCATTGGTCAATGGCGCAGTGCAGGCCTCCGGCAACGGCCCGGCTTGCAGCTGGCGCAGCTCGCCGCAGGCCTGCGCCGCCGCTTCCAACCGGCCACGCGCCAGCAGCTGGCGGATGCGCTGGCCGCGCGCTTCCAGCGCTCGCGCCAGACTGGCGTACAGCGGCGGCAGCGCGGCATGGCCGGGATCGAAACTTTCGGCGCGATGCAGCAGTTCCGCCGCGGGCAGCAGCTCGCCGCGCGCCAGCATTCCCACTGCCGGCTTCAACAAATCCTCCAGCGCGTCCTCCCGGCCTTCCAGCGCCGGCTGGCTGCGCGGTCGTGCCTGCAGCACCTGCTGGTACAGCGGCAGTGCGGCGTCGGGCCCATCGTCCAGGTGGCCAGCCGCCTGCGCGGCTTGCGCGCGCGCCAGCAGCGCGTCGATGCCGACCGCTTGCGCCTGCGTCGCCTGCAAGCTCGCGGCCAGCGCATCGACCCGCGCCTTGGGCGCCTGCAACTCGCGCGCCATCTGCAGCGCGGCGTGCGCCTGCACGGCGTCGCCCGCGCTGGCGCTGGCTTGCGCCCGGGCCAACGCCGCCTGCGCCACCCGCGCCAGGCCGTCGCGCGCCTCCAGCTGGTCCGGCTGCAGCGCCAGCGCCGCCTCGAACAGTTCGCGTGCGCCGTCGCCATCCGCATCGGTGAGTCGGCCGGCCTGCAGCGCGACCTCCGCCCGCTGGCGCAGCGCGTCGTAGCGCGGATCCGGCCACAGCCAGCGGCCCAGCGCATCGCGATACGCGAGCCCGGCAAGCAGTCCCAGCAGCAGTACCGCGGCGCCTGCGACGGCGCCAATGCGCGCCGGCCGGGGCAACGCCTGCCAGCGCGCCCGCACTGCTGCGCGTCGCGCCGGCACGGAGGCGAAGCGCTTCATGCGCGGCGCGCGGATTCGATGCCGGGCAGCGACTCCAGCCGTGCCAGCAGCAGGCCCAACTGTTCGTAATCGGACACCCTCGCCTGCAGCCGCACCCGTACCCGCCCGTTGCCACCGCGCAGCGGGTCGGTATGCAGGCCCAAGGCATGCACGCCGACCTGTGCCACCAGCGTGGTGATGTCCTTGAGCAGCCACTTGCGGTCCACCGCCTCGATGCGGATCGCCACGTCCTGGCCGCTGCGCCGCGTCCCCCACTCCACCGGCAGCACCCGCGCCGGCTCCTTGGCGGCCAGGCGCAGGAACGCGGCGCAACCGGGACGATGCACGCTGACGCCGCGGGCGCGGGTGAGATAGCCGACGATGGCCTCGCCCGGCAGCGGCTGGCAGCAGCGCGCCACCTGCGCCAGCAGGTTGTCCACCCCCTGCACCGTAACCGCGCCTGCGCCGGGTGCCGCCGGCGCCACCGGCTTGGCCGGCAACGCGGGCAGCGCCGGTTCGGGTTCCTGCGCCGCCTTTTCCAACTCCAGCAGCGCGCGCCCGACCTGGTTGGGGCCAACGTCACCCAGCGCCACCAGCACCAGCAGGTCGTCTTCGGTCTGCGCGTTGAACCTGGCCAGCACCGGGGTGAGGTCGGCGTTCAACAGGCCCATCCGGCGCAGGTCGCGCTCCAGCAGCTCGCGGCCCTCCTTCAGGTTCTGGGCGCGGTCGAGCTTGTTGAACCAGGCCCGCACCTTGTCACGCGAGCGGCTGCTGGCCAGGAAGCCGGCGCTGGACTGCAGCCAGTCGCGGCGCGGCGCGGCCTCCTTGCCGGTGAGGATCTCGACCCGCTGGCCGGTCTTCAGCACCTGGGTCAGCGGCACGATCCGGCCATCCACCTTGGCGCCGCGGCAGCGGTGACCGACCATGCTGTGGACGGCGTAGGCGAAGTCGAGCACGGTGCCGCCCTGCGGCAGGTCGATCACTTCGCCCTTGGGCGTCAGCGCGTACACGCGGTCTTCGATCAGCTCGCTGTCGATGCCCTGCAGCGGCGCGGCTTCACCTTCGCCCGCCGCCTCGGCGGCCTGCTCCAGCAGCTTGCGCATCCACGCGATGCGCTTGTCCATCGCCGCGCCGCCGGCGCTGCTGCCTTCCTTGTAGCGCCAGTGCGCGGCCACACCGAGCTCGGACTGCGCATGCATCTCGCGGGTACGGATCTGCACCTCCACGGTCTTGCCCCCGGGGCCGATCACCGCGGTATGCAGCGAGCGGTAGCCATTGGGCTTGGGTCGGGCGATGTAGTCGTCGAATTCGCTGGGGATCGGCACCCACAGCGCATGGACCAGTCCCAGCACCGCGTAGCAGGTGGGAATGTCGTCCACCAGCACCCGCAGCGCGCGCAGGTCGTAGAGTTCCTCGATCGGCAGCGCCTTGCGCTGCATCTTCTTCCAGATGCTGTAGATGTGCTTGGGCCGGCCGGCCACGTCGGCTTCGATGCCGTGCGACGCCACCGCGTCGCGCAGCTGTGCGCGCACCGCCTCGATGTAGCGCTCGCGGCCGCTGCGGTTGTCGTCCAGCGACTGCGCGATGCGCAGGTAGTCCTCGGCCTGCAGCACGCGGAAGGCCAGGTCCTCCAGCTCCCACTTCAGCTGCCAGATGCCGAGCCGGTTGGCCAGCGGCGCGTGGATGTCGCGGGTCATCCGCGCCAGCGCCCGCTGCTCGTCGGCCGGCAGCCGCCACGCGGCGCGCATGCGCGAGAGCTGGCGGGCCAGCACGATGGGCACCACGCGCAGGTCGCGCACCAGCGCCAGCAGCAGCCGGCGCATGCCCTCGGGATTGCGGCCACCGCCGTGGCTGCGGTGCAGCGCCCACACCCGGCTGGCGGCGCGCTGACCCTCCAGTAGCACGTGCAGGCGCTCCGGCACGTCCACTTTCGCCGCCGCGGCGAGCGCTTCGATATCGACCAGCGCATCCAGCAGGGTGGCGGCCAGCACCTCGGCATCGGCGTTGAGCGAGACAAGGATCGACAGGGTGTCGGCCAGCACTTCCGGGCGGTCGCGCATCGGCGCGCCGGCCTCGGCATGCGTGCGCCAGCAGGCGGCCAGCGGCGCCGGCAGCGCATCCGCTGGCACGCGCGCCAACGCGTCTGTCCAAGTGATGGTGGCAATGGCGGGAACGGGCATGCGGATACGGTAGCGGGACACGATGACGGCGACCAGCGCCCGGAGTCGCTACACTCGGCGGATTCCGACTCCGGGAGCCTTCCATGCTGCGTCTATCCCTGTTCCTCTGCGCGATCTTCCTGCTCCCGTTTGCCCCGGCCGCGGCGCAAGACGCCACGCCACCGATCGAACGGCAGATGTCGGCACAGGAGTTCAAGGCCGCAGGGCTGGACAAGCTGACCGCGGCGGAACTGGCCAGCCTTAACACGTGGCTGAAGCGCGCGGTGGCCACCGAATCCGGCAAGGCCGTCGCCGAGGTCCGGCGCGAGCAGGAGGCGGGGACCCGCGGATTCAAGACCGAGCGCAGCGAAGCGTTCGAAGCGCGACTGGTCGGCCATTTCGACGGCTTCAAGAAAGGGCTGGACTACACCCTCGACAACGGCCAGGTCTGGCAGCAAGTCGATGCAACCGTGATGTACGGGGTCAAGTTGGATAACCCGAGCGTGCAACTCAAGCCCGGGGCATTCGGCGAGATCTGGTACATGCGCGTTGACGGCCGCGCCGTGAATGCCAAGGTCAAGCGCATCAAGTAATTGGCGACAACAGGCGCAGTCGCGCGGCCAGTCGCTTCGGCGAGACGCCGCCCTTGGCGCCCAGTTCCTGCGCGAACAGCGACACGCGCAATTCCTCCAGCTCCCAGCGCAGGGCGTGGGCTTCCGGATCGGCAGGATCGGCGGCGGCCAGCGCGGCGGTGAACGGCGCCAGTTCCAGCATGCGCTGCTGGTCGCGCACCGGGTCGCGCTGGGCACGCTCGGCGCGCAGCGACATCGCCTTCAGCCAGCGCGGATATTCGGCCAGAGCCGCAGCCGGGACGTCGCGCAGGAAGCCCGGCGCGGCCAGCGCATCCAGCTGCGCCTGCATGTCGTCGAGATTGGCGCGCGCCCAGCCGATCAGCTTCGATTCCAGCTTCGCCCGCACTTCCGCCACCAGCCCGAGGATGGTTTCCGCCTGCCTGAGCCGCTGCATCGCCTCGCCGAACACCGCCTTGGCGATGGCCTCGCGGCGCTGCGCGAAGGTTTCGGCATCCCGCACGTCCAGCAGGCCGTCGGCGGTGAGCGCATCGAAGGCACCGTCCAGCAGGTCGGCGCGCAGGCGGTCGGCATCCTTGAGCCCGTCGCGGCGCGGCGCGGCCGACTCGATGGCGGCATACAGCAGCGAGATCTTCGGCTGCACCGGCAGCTGCCGGCGCGCCTGCTTCAGCTTGTCGGCCAGCGCGATCGCCAGCAGCCGGCGCACGCCCTGCGGGTGCAGGCGCTCGGCCACCTCGCGCTGGGCATGCAGCGCCAGCGACACGGATTCGCCATCGTCCTGCAGGGCCGGATACGCCGGCACGCCGCCGGCACCGGGCACCGACACGGGGATCGGCGTGTCGGGGAACACGGTCAGGCCGGCCTGCGCCATGCCCTGCGCCGCGTGGCGGGCGAAGGCCTGCGCCGCGCGTTCACCGAAGCGGGTGCGCAGCCCGGCAAGATCCCGCGATTCGGCCAGCACCGCCTTGCCATCCAGCAGGCGCAGGTTGGCGCGCAGGTGCGGCTCGATGGCGGCAGCGTCGAAATCCAGCGCGGAGACGTCCACGCCGGAGAGCTTCTTCAGGAACTTCGCCAGCGCGCCTTCGATGCTGTCCGCGTCCGGTTGCGCGAATGCTTCCGCGAAGGCGCGGGCGAAATCCGGCGCCGGCACGAAGTTGCGCCGCAACGCCTTCGGCAGCGACTTGATCAGCGCTGTCGCCTTGTCCTCCACGAAGCCCGGCGCCAGCCACGACAGCTTTGCTGCATCCAGCGCATTGAGCAGGTGCAGCGGCACCGCCACCGTCATGCCGTCATCGACCGCGCCCGGCTCGAAGCGGTACTGCACCGCCAGCCGCGCATCGCCCAGCGCGATGTAGGCCGGGAAGCGCGCGGCGTCGCTCTGGTCGGCCACCAGCAGGTCGTCGCGCGACCACTCCAGCGCGGCCTTTTCGTCCTTCGACAGTTTTCCGAACCACGCATCCAGCGCCTGCGCGTTGTGCACGTGCGCGGGCAGCCGGTCCAGGTACCAGCGCGCCTGCCAGTCCTCGTCCACCACCAGCCCGACCCGGCGCTGCTTGGCTTCCTCCTGCTGCGCCAGTTCCAGCGTGCGCAGGTTGCGCGCGAGGAAGGCACTGCGGGTGTTGATCTCGCCGGTCAACAGCGCTTCGCGCACGAAGATCGCGCGGCTCTCCTCGGGGAACAGCGCGCCGTAGTAAATGGGCCGTTTCGGCGCCAGCACCAGCCCGAACAGGCTGATCTGCTCACTGCCCAGCACCCGCCCCTGCGCCCGCGACCAGTGCGGATCGTGGTGACGGCGCGCCAGCAGGTGCGGCAGCTCGGCGATGACCCAGTCCGGTTCGATGGCGGCGTTGGTCAGTGCCCAGACCTTCTCGGTGTCCAGCAGGTTGGCCGACAGCACCCACGGCGGCGGCTTCGACGCCAGCTTCGAGCCGGGGAACAGCTGGAACTTGCGCCCGCGCGGGCCGTCATAGAGGCCCTTGTCGCCGCGATTGCCGATCTGCGTGGGCAGGCCGGCAATCAGTGCGCGGTGGAGTGCGGCGAAAGCGGAAGGGAGGGAAAGGGGGTCAGGTTCACTTTCCGCGGAAAGTGAACCTGACCCCCTTTCCGGCCACAGTTCTTCGCACTGCAGCTTCAGCTGCCGGTGCAGCTCCCACCATTCGCGCAGGCGCAGGAAGCCGAGGAAATTGCGATCGGCCCACTTGCGCAGCTGCGACTGGGTCATTGCCTCGTGCGCTTCGCGGTAGGCATGCCACAACTTGAGGATGCCGACGAATTCCGATTTCGCGTCGGCGAACTGCGCGTGCGCGGCGTCGGCGGCGGCGCGGGCATCGGCCGGGCGCTCGCGCGGGTCCTGGATGCCGAGGAAGCTGGCGATCACCAGCATCTCGCGCACCACCCCGTGCGCCTGCGCGGCCACCAGCATCCGCGCCAGCTTCACGTCCACCGGCAGCTTCGACATCGTCCTGCCGATGGCGGTGAGCTTGCGCTGGGCATCGACGGCACCCAGTTCGCCCAGCTGCTGCCAGCCGTCGGCGATCGCGCGCGGATCGGGCGGTTCCAGGAACGGGAAGTCCTCGATGCTCCCCAGACCCAGCGACAGCATCCGCAGGATCACCCCGGCCAGCGCGGCGCGACGGATCTCCGGGTCGGTGAATGCCGGCCGCGAGGCGAAGTCCGCCTCCGAATACAGGCGGAAACAGGTACCCGGCGCGATGCGCCCGCAGCGGCCGGCGCGCTGGTTGGCGCTGGCCTGCGAGACATCCTCGATGTGCAGGCGGTCCAGCTTCTGCCGCGGGCTGTAGCGCTTAACCCGGGCCACCCCGGGATCGACCACGTAGTGGATGCGCGGGACGGTCAGCGAGGTTTCCGCCACGTTGGTGGCCAGCACGATCCGCCGCTGCGGGCCCGGGTGGAACACGCGGTCCTGGTCCTTCGCCGACAGCCGCGCATACAGCGGCAGCACCTCGGTATGGCGGTACTTGCGCTTCTCCAGCGCCTGGTGGGCGTCGCGGATCTCGCGCTCGCCGGGCAGGAAGATCAGGGTGTCGCCGATGCCCTTGTCGCGCTGGATCTCGTCGCAGGCCGCAACGATGCCGTCGAGGAGAGAAACGGGGTCAGAGTCACTTTTCGCCGAAACGCTTCTGCCTGCCGAGTGCGCGGGAGCGGAAAGTGACTCTGACCCCGTTTCTCCCAGCGGGCGATAGCGAATCTCCACCGGATACCCGCGCCCTTCCACGCCCACCACCGGCGCGCCGCCGAAGTGTTCGGCAAAGCGGGCGGTGTCGATGGTGGCCGAGGTCACGATCAGCTTCAGGTCGGGCCGCTTCGGCAGCAGCTGCCTGAGGTAGCCCAGCAGGAAATCGATGTTGAGGCTGCGTTCGTGCGCCTCGTCGATGATCAGGGTGTCGTACTTCGACAGCCAGCGGTCGTTCTGGATTTCCGCCAGCAGGATGCCGTCGGTCATGAACTTGATCGCGGTCTGCTCGCTGACCGCATCGTTGAAGCGCACTTGGAACCCGACCGCGCCGCCCAAGGGCACCTGCAGCTCTTCGGCCACGCGCCGCGCCACCGAACGCGCGGCGATCCGGCGCGGCTGGGTGCAGCCGACCATGCCCGCCGCGCCGCGCCCGGCCAGCAGGCACAGCTTGGGCAGCTGGGTGGTCTTGCCGCTGCCGGTTTCGCCGGCGATCACCACCACTTGGTGGCGGCGGATCAATGCCACGATCTCGTCGGCGTGCGCGGCGATCGGCAACGTCGCATCGACCGTGGCCGCGGGCAGCGCGGCGACACGGCGTTCACGTTCGGCGAGCGATGCTTGTAGCCTGTCCATGAACGCCTCGCGCAATCCTGCATCGCCCGGCTTGGCCTTCCAGCGCGCCAACAGCCCGAGCAGACGGCCGCGGTCGCGGGTCAGCGCGCCGTCGAGGTCACGGCCGGCCTGGCGCAGGGCGTCGGCGTGCGCCGTCTTGATGTTCGATTCGTCAGGCACCATGGTTCCAACAACGTGTTTGTCCACCTGCAGGCAGACGCAGGACCTGCGTATTGTCACCGCAAGTTCCCCCCGAAGCGCGTAAAGGAGTTCGCCATGCCCAAGAGCAAGACCCCCAGCAAGCCCGCGAAGGCCAAGGCCGCGGCCGCCAGCGCCCCCGGCATCGACATCGGCATCAGCGCCAAGGACCGCGCCGGCATCGCCGACGGGCTGTCGCACTTCCTCGCCGACAGCTACACGCTGTACCTCAAGACCCACAACTTCCACTGGAACGTGACCGGGCCAATGTTCAACGCCTTGCACACCATGTTCGAGGCCCAGTACACCGAGCAGTGGACCGCGCTGGACGAGATCGCCGAGCGCATCCGCGCGTTGGGCTTCAACGCCCCCGGCAGCTATTCCGAATTCGTCCGCCTGTCCTCGATCCGGGAAGAACCCGGCCTAACCGCCGCGCCGGCGTGGCACGACATGGTGCAGCAGCTGGTGGACGGCAACGAGGCGGTCTGCCGCACCGCCCGCAAGGTGCTGAAGGTGGCCGATGCCGGCGGCGACGACCCGACCGCCGACCTGCTGACCCAGCGCCTGCAGACCCACGAGAAGTACGCGTGGATGCTGCGTTCGCTGCTGCAGTAAGCGGAAGTTCGCACGTGCCGTGAGTCCGGTCGTCGGGCGGGCAGGGGCATCCCAACCAAGCGAGTATCGGGGAGCGACTTGGGAGGCCCCTGCCCGCCCGACGACCTCCATCGCAAGCATGTAAAAGAGCAAAACCCGACAGGTTCCGGGACGGATGTCCGATGACGGCGTCGCCCCGCTTGCTACCCTTGCGGCATGTCCGACCCCGCCCTAGACACCCTTCGCCGCATTTTCGGCCACGACGCCTTCCGCGGCCGCCAGCAGGAGATCGTAGGGCGGGTGGTCGAGGGCGGCGACGCGCTGGTGTTGATGCCCACCGGCGGCGGCAAGTCGCTGTGCTACCAGCTGCCCGCGCTGCTGCGCGAGGGCTGCGGCGTGGTGGTGTCGCCGCTGATCGCACTCATGCAGGACCAGGTGGACGCGCTGCGGCAGCTGGGCGTGCGCGCCGCCTTCCTCAATTCCAGCCTCGACGGCGCCGAGGCCGCGCAGGTCGAGCGCCAGTTCGCCGCGGGCGAGCTGGACCTGCTCTACGTCGCCCCCGAGCGCCTGCTGACCCCGCGCTTCCTCGGACTGCTGGAACGCGCCCGGATCGCGCTGTTCGCGATCGACGAGGCGCACTGCGTGTCGCAGTGGGGCCACGACTTCCGCCCCGAATACCGCCAGCTCACCCTCCTGCACGAGCGTTGGCCGGAAGTGCCGCGGATCGCCCTGACCGCCACCGCCGACGCCCCCACCCGCCGCGAGATCGTCGAGCGGCTGGCGCTGCAGGACGCCCGGCAGTTCGTCAGCTCGTTCGACCGCCCCAACATCCGCTACAGCGCGGTGGCGCGCGACGACGGCCGCCGCCAGCTGTTCGATTTCCTCGACGGCCACCGCGGCGAGAGTGGCATCGTCTACTGCCTGTCGCGGCGCAAGGTGGATGCCACCGCCGAGCTGCTGGCCGGGCAAGGCTATCCCGCGCTGGCCTACCACGCCGGCCTCGACGCCGCCACGCGCGCCGCGCGCCAGCGCCAGTTCCTGCGCGAAGACGGCGTGGTGATGGTGGCCACGATCGCCTTCGGCATGGGCATCGACAAACCCGACGTGCGCTTCGTCGCCCACCTCGATCTGCCCAAGTCGCTGGAGGGCTACTACCAGGAAACCGGCCGCGCAGGCCGCGACGGCGATCCGGCCGAGGCCTGGCTGGCCTACGGCATGGGCGATGCCGTGCTGCTGCGGCGGATGATCGAGGAGGGCGATGCCAGCGACGAACGCAAGCGGCTGGAGCACGGCAAGTTGGACGCGCTGATCGGCTATGTCGAGTCCACCGGCTGCCGCCGGCAGACCCTGCTGGCGTATTTCGGCGAGGCGCATGCCGGCGCTTGCGGCAACTGCGACAACTGCCTGGACCCGCCGCGCACCTGGGACGCCACCGAAGCCGCGCGCAAGGCGCTGTCCTGCGTGTACCGCACCGGCCAGCGCTTCGGTGCCGCGCACGTGGTCGACGTGCTGCGCGGCGCGGATACCGCCAAGGTGCGCCAGTTCGGCCACGACAGTGTCAGCACCTATGGGATCGGCAGCGACCTCGACGCCCGCCAGTGGCGCGGCGTGTTCCGCCAGCTGCTGGCGGCCGGCCTGCTGGAAGCCGACCTCGACAGCCACGGCGCCCTGCGCCTGACCGCGGAGGCCACCCCGCTGCTGCGCGGCGAGCGCAGCCTGCACCTGCGCATGGAAGCGCCGAAGCCGGAACGCCGGCGCACGCGCGGCAGCGGCGAGGCGCGCGCCGCGCCACTGCCGGTGGATCTGCCGGAAGAGGCCGCCGCCCGCTTCGCCGCGCTGCGCCGCTGGCGCGCCGAGGCCGCACGCGCGCAGAACCTGCCGGCCTACGTGATCTTCCACGACGCCACCCTGCGCGCGATCGCGGTGGAGATGCCGCGCGACCTCGACGCGCTGGCCGGCATCGGCGGCGTCGGCGCCGCCAAGCTGGAGCGCTACGGACAGGACGTGATCGACGCGCTGGCGGCGGCGTAAAGGTCCGCCCCACTACAATGCGCCCATGCGCATCGGCCCCCACCTGATCGACCCGAAGGTGATCCTCGCGCCCATGGCGGGCGTGACCGACAAGCCGTTCCGGCTGCTGTGCAAACGCCTCGGCGCCGGGCTGGCGGTGTCGGAGATGACCATCTCCGATCCCCGCTTCTGGAACACCAGCAAGTCGCGCACGCGGATGGACCATGTTGGCGAACCGGACCCGGTCAGCGTGCAGATCGCCGGCACCGACCCGGCCGCGCTGGCCGAGGCGGCGCGCTTCAACGTCGACCACGGCGCGCAGATCATCGACATCAACATGGGCTGTCCGGCCAAGAAGGTCTGCAACGTGCTGGCCGGCAGCGCGCTGATGCGCGACCCGCGGCTGGTGGCGCGGATCGTCGAAGCGGTGGTGGCCGCGGTCGACGTGCCGGTGACACTGAAGATCCGCACCGGCTGGAATCCGGACAACAGGAACGCGCCGGAAATCGCGCGCATCGCCGAGGACGCCGGGATCCAGGCGCTGGCCGTGCACGGCCGCACCCGCGATCAGCACTACACCGGGCAGGCCGAGTACGACACCATCGCCGCGGTCAAGGCGATGCTGAAGATCCCGGTGATCGCCAACGGCGACATCGACTCGCCGCAGAAGGCCGCCTTCGTGCTGGACAGGACCGGCTGCGACGCGGTGATGATTGGCCGCGCCGCCCAGGGCCGGCCCTGGCTGCTTGGCCACATCGCCCACTACCTGCGCACCGGCGAACAGCTGGCGGAGCCTTCGCCGGCGCAGGTGCGCGACATCCTGCTGGGCCACCTCGAAGCCCTGCACGCGTTCTACGGCGAGGAGATGGGCGTGCGCATCGCCCGCAAGCACTTGGGCTGGTATGCGAAGGACCGGCCGGAGAACGCGGCCTTCCGCGCGGTGGTCAACCGCGCGCAGAGCGCCGACGAACAGCTGCGGCTGACCCGCGATTACTTCGACGCGCTGGCCGCCGGCGTCTCGCCCGCGCTGCCGGCCGCGGCCTGAGCGCAGCGACTCAGGCGGCCGCGGCCCTGTCCCGACCCGACGGCAGGCCCATCGGCCCCGACTTCGGCGGGATCTCCGCCAGCACCTGGCCCAGGTGCGAGAGCAGCCGCAGGGTGCCGTCGTGCTCCTCCACCAACGCGCTCAGGCTCTCCACCCAGTCGCCGTCGTTGGCGTAGATCAACCCATCGCGTTGCAGCAGCGCGGCACGGTGGATATGCCCGCAGACGATGCCATCCAGCCCGCGCCGGCGCGCATCGTCCAGGCCGGCGCGGACGAAGCGCCCGATGTAGCGTTCGGCGGCGCTGCTTTTCGATTTCAGGAACTCCGACAACGACCAGTAGCGCAGCCCCAGCCGTCCGCGCAGCGCGTTCAGCCACTGGTTGCCGGTGAGGATGCGGTAATATAGCCAGTCGCCCAACGCGTGCTGGAAATCGCCAACGAAGCGATCCCAGCCCTCTTGGGCCAAGCGGGCGATCGCATCGCCGCTGTTGGGCGATGCGATGGGGGATGTGGAGGCGCTCCTGCTTCCCGTTGGCATCGACAGGTGCCATCGGGTGATCGCGTCGTAGTCGTCGCCGTGGGTCACCAGCAGGCGGCGACCGTCGGCGGTGACGTGGACCGCGCGGCGGCGCACCTGCATCGCCGGCAGCGCCAGCCCGCAGAAGCGGCGGATCGGGCGATCATGGTTGCCGGGGATGTAGACCAGCCCGGTGCCGCGCCGGTGCAGCGCGTGCAGCGCTTCCACCACGCGGTTGTGCGCGCCGCCCCAGCTGGCGCGGCGCTGCGCCATCCACCACAGGTCGACGATGTCGCCCACCAGGTACAGCCGCTCGCAGCGCAGCCCGTCGAGGAAATCGGCCAGCTCGGCGGCATGGCAATGGCGCGCGCCCAGGTGCACGTCGGAGATGAACACCGCGCGCCGGGTGGGCGGCTGCGGCAGCGCAGGTCGCGGCAGCGCTGCAACCGCGGGCGTGGACTTGCCATGGCGGACGGGCGCGCCCACCTATCCGGCCACGTCCGCCGCGGCATCTGCCGTCGCGCCGAGATAGCGCTGGCGCTTCTTCGGCCGCATCCGCTGGATGTCCACCTCGATCAGGCCGTCCACGGAATCGCTGAAATCGGGATCGACGCCGAAAGCGAGGAAGCGCGCGCCGCCCGGCTCGCACAGGTCGACGTACTGCTTGTAGAGCATCGGCACCTGCGCGCCCAGCGCGTCGAGGTTGGCCTTGAGCACGCGGAAGGCGGTGTCGGCATCCAGCGCGGCATCGGCGGGGTCAGCGGCCTCGTAGTGGAACGGGCGGCGCGACACCGCATCGCCCTGCGGGCCGCCGTGCCAATGCGCGTAGTGGGCGACGATCTGCGCACGCGCCGCCGCCGGCAGCGCGGCGCTGATCGAGACCGCGCCGAACAGGTAGCGCACCCGCGGATGCGCGCGCAGGTAGGCGCCGATGCCCTGCCACAGGTAGTCGATGCTGCGGCTGCCCCAGTAGTCCTGCGCCACGAAACTGCGACCCAGCTCCATGCCCTGCGCGATCCGCGCCAGCGCGTCCTCGCCGTAGTCGAACAGGCTGGCGGTGTAGAGCCCGCGCAGGCCGTGCGCCGCCAGTACCGGCGCGCCGCGGGCGATGCGGTAGGCGCCGGCGATCTTCGCCGCCGCCTCGTCCCACAGCACGATGTGTTCGTACCAGCTGTCCCAGGCATCGAGGTCGAGGCGGCGGCCGGTGCCCTCGCCCACCGCGCGGAAGGTCAGCTCGCGCAGCCGGCCGATCTCGCGGAGCAGCGGCGAATCCACCGCCAGCGTGCCCACCCGGATCTGCTTGCCGTCGCTGGTCCGGCCGAGCAGGCGCAGCCCGGCCACGGCCGCGCCGACCAGGGCCGGGTCGACGGCCGCGGCCACCGGTTCGGGACCGCCGTCGGCCGGCTCGTCGCACTGCCGGCGGGTGCCCAAGGCATACAGCTCGCGGCGGATATCCCGCAGCAGGGCGGCGTCGCCGGCATCGGCCGGGATCGCGCGCGGCGTCCCCACCCGCAGCAGCACCCGGCGCGCGCGGCGGGCGAACATCTCGCGCGCCAGCAGCGCCGTGCCCACCGGCTTGAACAGCGCCGAGGCGCCGTAGAACAGCATCGAATTGCGCGCATCGATGCGCACCGGCAGCACCGGCGCAGCGCAGGCGCGGGCGAAGCGCAGGAAGCCGCGCCGCCAGCGGCCGTCGCGGATCCCGCGCGGGCCCAGGCGCGAGACCTCGCCGGCCGGGAACACGATCACGCACTCGCCGCGGGCCAGCGCCGCGCGCACCGCGCGCAGGCTGTCCGGCGCCGGCCGCCCGCCGAGGATGCGCACCGGCAGCAGCAGCTCGCCCAGTCCGCCCAGCGCCGACAGGAAGTCGTTGGCGACGATCCGCACGTCGCGCCGCACCTGTCCCACCAGGTCCAGCAGCGCCAGCGCATCCAGCGCGCCGGAAGGATGGTTGGCGACGATCAGCAGCCGCCCATGCGCCGGGATCCGCGCCCGGTCCGCATCGCTGGCCTCGTACCCCGCCCCCAGGTGGCGCATCGCCGCGGCGACGAAGTCGAAGCCGTGCACATGCCGGTTGGCGGCGAGGAAGGCATCGATCTCGTCCAGCCGCGACCAGCTCGCGATGCCGCGCAGCAGCGGCCTGGCCAATGCCGCCCGGCGGCCGCGGAACCAGTGCGGGAAACGCTGCTGCAGGCGCTGTTCGAGCTGGATCATCGCGGGGCGGTATCGGCCTAGTTGGCCGACAGCCTGCGCGGCAACCGGGACAGCCCGGTTTCACGCCAGTTACCCGCCGATGACGGCAGGCTTAACGCGCGCCCAACACCCCCGGCAGCGGAAACAGGGCAGGATGCACATCCAGCCGCGTCGCTGTATCATTCGCGCCCATCTTTCCATCCGAATACAAGGATATAAAGCGATGTCCAGCTATCTGTTCACCTCCGAATCGGTCTCCGAAGGCCATCCGGACAAGATCGCCGACCAGATTTCCGATGCGGTGCTGGACGCGATCCTGGCCCAGGACAAGCAGGCGCGCGTGGCCTGCGAGACGCTAGTGAAGACCGGCGCCGCCATCGTGGCCGGCGAGGTCACCACCAGCGCGTGGGTGGACATCGAGGCGCTGGCACGCAGCGTCATCAACGGCATCGGCTACGACAACTCCGACGTCGGCTTCGACGGCCACACCTGCGCCATCATCAACATGCTCGGCAAGCAGTCGCCCGACATCAACCAGGGCGTGGACCGCAAGAAGCCGGAAGACCAGGGCGCGGGCGACCAGGGCCTGATGTTCGGCTACGCCTGCAACGAGGCGCCCGAATTCATGCCCGCCCCGCTGTACTACAGCCACCGGCTGGTGGAACAGCAGGCCAAGGTGCGCAAGAGCGGCAAGCTGAAGTGGCTGCGCCCGGACGCCAAGTCGCAGGTCACCCTGCGCTACGACGGCAACACCGTGCTGGGCCTCGATGCGGTGGTGCTGTCCACCCAGCATGACCCGGACATCAAGCAGAAGGACCTGGTCGAGGCGGTGCGCACGCACATCCTCGCCCCGGTGCTGCCGAAGAAGTGGCTGGAGGCGCTGCCGAAGAACAAGGTGCACATCAACCCGACCGGCAAGTTCGTGATCGGCGGCCCGGTGGGCGACTGCGGCCTGACCGGCCGCAAGATCATCGTCGACACCTACGGCGGCATGGCCCGCCACGGTGGCGGCGCGTTCTCCGGCAAGGACCCGTCGAAGGTGGACCGCTCGGCCGCCTACGCCGCGCGCTACGTGGCCAAGAACATCGTCGCCGCCGGCCTCGCCGACAAGTGCGAAGTGCAGGTGTCCTACGCCATCGGCGTGGCCCAGCCGACCTCGATCTCGGTCACCACCTTCGGCACCGGCAAGGTCGGCGACGACGTGATCGAGAAGCTGATCCGCGCGCACTTCGACCTGCGTCCGTACGCGATCACCCGCATGCTGGACCTGGAGCACCCGATCTACCAGCCCACCGCAAGCTACGGCCACTTCGGCCGCAAGCCGAAGGAAATCAGCTACACCGACGGCGAAGGCAAGAAGCACAAGGCCACCACCTTCTCGTGGGAGAAGACCGACAAGGCCGAGGCCCTGCGCAAGGCGGCGAAGCTGAAGTAAGCCGCGCTCCGGCAAGGCGATTTGCGAACGGGCCGCAGCGATGCGGCCCGTTTCCGTTGGCGGGCCCGTAAAATGGCCGCATGCCCCTCCTCCATTTCCAGAACGTCGACTTCAGCGTCGGCGGCCCGCTGCTGCTCGAACAGGTCAACCTGACCATCGAACCTGGCGAACGCGTCTGCATCGTCGGCCGCAACGGTGCCGGCAAGTCCACCCTGATGCGGCTGATGGCCGGCGACATCAAACCCGACGACGGCGAGCTGCGCGTGCAGAACGGCGTGGTGGTCGCGCGGATGGCGCAGGAGGTGCCGCAGGACACCCACGGCAGCGTGTTCGACGTGGTGGCCGAGGGGCTGGGCGACCTGGGGGCGCTGCTGGCGCGCTTCCACCACGCCGTGCACGACGGCGACATGGATGCGATGGCAGCGGCGCAGGCGCAGATCGAAGCGCGCCACGGCTGGGACCTGGATCGCCGCGTGCAGCAGGTGCTGGAGCGGCTGGAACTGCCGGAGGACGCCGATTTCGCCGCGCTCTCCGGCGGCATGAAGCGAAGGGTACTGCTGGCGCAGGCGCTGGTGCGCGCGCCGGACATCCTGCTGCTGGACGAGCCCACCAACCACCTCGACATCGAGGCGATCGACTGGCTGGAAAGCTTCCTCAAGGCGTTTTCCGGCAGCATCGTCTTCGTCACCCACGACCGCAGCTTCCTGCGCGCGCTGGCCACCCGCATCGTCGAGATCGACCGCGGCCAGGTGACCAGCTGGCCGGGCGACTACGACAACTACCTGCGCCGCCGCGAGGAACGCCTGCACGCGCAGGCGCAGGAGAACGCGCGCTTCGACAAGCTGCTGGCGCAGGAGGAAGTGTGGATCCGCCAGGGCATCAAGGCCCGCCGCACCCGCAACGAAGGCCGGGTGACCGCGCTCAAGGCCATGCGGCGCGAGCGCGCCGCGCGCCGCGAAGTCACCGGCAAGGTGAAGATGGAAGCCGCCAGCGCGCAGGCCTCCGGCAAGAAGGTCATCGAGATGACCGGGGTGTCGCAGGCGTTCGGCGACAGGGTCATCCTGCGCGACGCCTCGACCACGATCCTGCGCGGCGACAAGGTCGGCATCATCGGCCCCAACGGCTCCGGCAAATCGACCCTGCTGAAGATCCTGCTGGGGGAACTCAAGTCGGATGCCGGCAACGTGGCGATGGGCACCAACCTGCAGATCGCCTATTTCGACCAGCACCGCAGCCAGCTGGACGAGACCCGCAGCGCGCTGGAAAACGTGGCCGGCGGGCGCGACTTCGTGGAGATCAACGGCAGCCGCAAGCACATCATCGGCTACCTGCAGGAGTTCCTGTTCTCGCCGGAGCGCGCGCGCGCGCCGATCACCCGCCTGTCCGGCGGCGAACGCAACCGCCTGCTGCTGGCCCGGCTGTTCGCGCAGCCGTCCAACCTGCTGGTGATGGACGAACCCACCAACGACCTCGACGTGGAAACGCTCGAGCTGCTGGAGGAGCTGCTGCTGGACTACCAGGGCACCCTGCTGCTGGTCAGCCACGACCGCGATTTCCTCGACAACGTGGTGACCAGCACGCTGGCGCTGGAAGGCGACGGCCGGCTGGGCGACTACGTCGGCGGCTATACCGACTGGCTGCGGCAAAGACCCGCGCCGCAGGCGCAGGCATCGGTCGCGGCTTCACCTGCGATGCCGGCAACGCCAGCCGCGCCAGCGCCAGCGCCAGCACCAGCGAAGAAGAAACTCAGCTTCAAGGACCAGCGCGAGCTGGAACTGCTGCCCGCGAAGATCGAACAGCTGGAAACCGACATCGCCGCGCGCAGCGCCGCGATGCAGGATGCCGCTTTCTACAAACAGGACGCCGCCGCCCAGCAGCGCGCGAATGCGGAACTGGCCGCTCGGCAGGCCGAGCTGGACGCCGCCTACGCACGTTGGGAAGCGTTGGACGGCTGAGCCGTCAGCCGCAGTTGCCGTCCACGTTGCAGGCCGCGCTGCTTGCGATGGCCGTCATCGGTTCGGCCGCCAACATCGCGATCTGCGCGCCCAGCAGCAGATCCTCCACCTGCCCGAAGTGGTGCTGGCGCAGGCGGCCGGCACGGTCGACCAGCAGCAGCGTGGGCGTGCCGCGCATGCCGTAGGCGGCCATGGTGCGCGGCATCGGGCCAGCCTCCGACGGTGCATCCACGCCCACCGGGAAGCCGATCCGGTACTCGTGCAGGAACGCCTCCAGCGCCACCGGCGTCATCGCCGCATGGTGTTCGAACACGGTGTGCAGGCCGATCACCTCCACGTCTTCGCGCGCGAACACCTGCCGCACCCGCTGCGCCTGCGGCAACCCGTGCGAGACGCAGCCGGGACACAGCATCTGGAACGCCTCGACCACCACTACGCGGCCGTGCAACGCGGCCAGCGACAGCGGTGCAGGGGTGTTGAACCAGCGCGAGACCTGCAGCTCGGGGGCGGCTTGATTGTCCATCGGCATACGCTTCTCCACGATGGAAAGCCCGCGCCGTTGTCGCGGCGCGGGCCGGTTGCTCAGCGGTTGGGTTTTCCCGACAGGCTGAGGTTGCCGGAGGCCACCTTGAACACATCCGCCACGCAAAGCAGCGGCGCATGCACGCTGGCATTGACGCGCAGGCCAGCGGTCACCCCATCGAAACCACCCGCCGTGACCACACCGATGTCATCGAAAGGGACTTTCACCTCCACCGTTCCGGCATCCAGGGTCGGACTCCAGCCGGGGCTGTCGAGCAGCAGCGGCAATCCCGGCCAAGTCCTGGGCAGGCGCGGCTTCGCTCCTACGGGGATATCCACCACTGCCAACGCATCCTTGCCGCAGGCCGGGTTCGACTGCAACACGACCCAGTGGCTGTGCCAGAGGTCGCCGTCGTTGTCACGGCGCCCATCGCCGTTTTCATCGAACAGGGGGGTGTCATCGAAGTCCGGGTGCGCCGTCACCGCCAACGCAAGGATGCCGGCCTTGCGCTCGAAGCCGACTTCCCATGGATCAATGCTGGTCGGCCATACGTAGGAAAACACCTGGCTTCCGGCCAGCTTCCCGGAGGCGGACGGGCGGGTCTGGCCAGCCCTCCCGGACACCGCCATGTGGAACGTGGCGACATTTCCGTCGGTGCTGATGCGGGTATGGACGATATCGAAATCGGCCGAAACCGCGGATTTTGCCGGCGTGGTGATGCCGCCCTCATGCGCCAGGACGGCAGGCGCCGCAACCAGCAGCAGCGCCGCAACGATGGGATGCAGATTCATCGTGGTCTCCTCAGCGCAGGTCGGCCAGCGAGGCGCCGAAGTTGACGTGCATCGGCACCCCGCCGATGACCAGCGCCGGCACTGAACGGACGCCGGCGGCTTCGGCTTCGCCAAGACGGGTGCGCTGCTCGCCAAGATGCACGATCTCGACGTCGTAGCGCTGCGGGTCCAGCGCATGCGCGAGGCCTTGTTCGGCCTCCACGCAGACGGGGCAACCGGCGTGATAGAAAACAGCTTTCTGGCGCATAATCTTCATTCCTCTTGCTTGCTCGTGACGGGTAGGTGGGGGAACCGGGCGACACTCGACTGCAATCGGGTGCCGCCCTCTTTCATTCCGCGGGATGCGGAATCCGTTGCCGGAACCGTTCCCGGTTCGCAGCGAAATCCCATGGCTCGGCGCGCTCATGTTCGGCACAGTCCGCGCGCAGCTCCAGATCGCCGAACGGCTGGCCGGTGAAGCCGCACAGATGTGGCCGTGCGGCGTCGCCACTGGCGAAGGGCCGGAAGAACTTGCAGCCCACGCAGGTGCGCAGGCCCGTCGCCAGTCCCTGTCGCTGCGCCTCGCCGACCAACAATTGGGTACAGCGCAGCAACGCCGCAAGATCAGCCTGCTCCAACACTTGCAGCAACCCCAGCGCGCCTTGGCCCGGCTGTCGCTTCAGCGCTGCCTGCGCGTGCCCTTTCCAGCTCAGGCGCAGCAGCCGGGCGCGGCCGTCCCGCGGATCCGGGCTGCGTTCGATCCAGCCATGGGCCTCCATGGTCTTCAGGGTGTCACTGAGACTTGCAGGGGTGATCCCCAGTTGCTCAGCCATCCGCGCCGCCCGCATGCCGTGCCGGGCATCGGCCAACAGCTTCAGCACGCCTGCCTGCACCGGCGGCATGGGCCGACCGGCATCGCCATGCCATGCCTGCGCGCGCAGCAGCCGGGTGAGCTGTTCCAGTGCGGTGGCGGCCTGTTCGCGGGTCTTGCCGGATGCGTGCATGCTTTAATATTAGGACTCCTATCGTTTTATGTCAAGCCCCACGAGGGCACTGGCCTGTAGCCACTGCGTAGGCACCGCAGACAGGCCGCTCATCCGCAGGCTGCATCCGATGGCGCCCACCGTCGCTATAATTCAGGCATCCCGAGGGGCGCTGCGATGGGCCGGCCTGCACAAGCCGGCGTCCGCCAGGCTCGGTTTTGCAGAAAACGGCGCCCGGTTTGCACTCACCCAGCCCTCCCCCGCATAGCGGGAGGCGGGCATGAAACCGGAAAACCACATGAACGCAGTTGCCAAGACCTTCTCGACCGAGGGCGACTACAAGGTCGCCGACATTTCGCTGGCCGATTGGGGCCGCAAGGAACTCGACATCGCCGAGCACGAGATGCCGGGCCTGATGTCGATCCGCCGCAAGCATGCCGCCTCCACCCCGCTCAAGGGCGTGCGGGTGACCGGCTCGCTGCACATGACCATCCAGACCGCGGTGCTGATCGAGACGCTGAAGGACATCGGCGCCGACGTGCGCTGGGCGTCTTGCAACATCTTCAGCACCCAGGACCACGCCGCCGCCGCGATCGCCGCCACCGGCACCCCCGTGTTCGCCTGGAAGGGCGAGACGCTGGAGGAATACTGGGACTGCACGCTGGACGCGCTGACCTTCACCCTGCCCGACGGCACCCTGACCGGCCCGGAGCTGGTGGTGGATGACGGCGGCGACGTCACCCTGCTGATCCACAAGGGTTACGAGCTGGAACAGGGCGACGACAGCTGGGTCAATTCGGCCTCCGGCAGCCACGAGGAGCAGGTGATCAAGAACCTGCTCAAGCGCGTCGCCAGCGAGCGCCCCGGTTACTGGACCCGCGTGGTCAAGGACTGGAAGGGCGTCTCCGAGGAAACCACCACCGGCGTGCACCGCCTCTACCAGCTGGCCGAGAAGGGCAAGCTGCTGGTGCCCGCGATCAACGTCAACGACTCGGTGACCAAGTCCAAGTTCGACAACCTGTACGGCTGCCGCGAGTCGCTGGCCGATGGCCTGAAGCGCGCGCTGGACGTGATGCTGGCCGGCAAGGTGGCGGTGGTCTGCGGCTACGGCGACGTGGGCAAGGGCTCGGCGGCTTCGCTGCGCGCCTACGGTGCCCGCGTCATCGTCACCGAGATCGACCCGATCTGCGCGCTGCAGGCGGCGATGGAAGGCTTTGAAGTCACCACCGTCGAGGACACCCTCGGCCGTGCCGACATCTACGTCACCACCACCGGCAACAAGGACATCATCACGCTGGCGCACATGCGGGCGATGAAGGACCAGGCCATCGTCTGCAACATCGGCCACTTCGACAACGAGATCCAGGTCGATGCGCTGTACGCCAGCGGCGCGGTGAAGACCAACATCAAGCCGCAGGTGGACAAGTTCACCTTCGAGGGCGGCAATTCGATCTTCCTGCTGGCCGAAGGCCGGCTGGTGAACCTGGGCTGCGCCACCGGCCATCCCAGCTTCGTGATGTCGAACTCGTTCTCCAACCAGACGCTGGCGCAGATCGACCTGTGGGCCAACAAGGACGCCTACGAGGCCAAGGTCTACATCCTGCCGAAGAAGCTGGACGAGGAAGTGGCGCGCCTGCACCTGGAGAAGATCGGGGTGAAGCTGACCAAGCTCACCAGCGAACAGGCCGACTACCTCGGCGTGTCGATGGACGGCCCCTACAAGCCGGAGCACTACCGCTACTGATCGCCACCCGGCAACGGTAACGACCACGGGCGCCGCAAGGCGCCCGTTTCCATTGCGGGACTAGCCCAGCCGCGCCACCTGCTCGGCGTACGACTTGCGGGTCTGCACGAACAGATCGAACGGGAAACGCGTCGACACACCCTCCAGCACCGTGGCCAGCATCTCCAGATGGCCCTCGAAACCGGCGCAGGCCTTGGCCACGTCCTCGCCCGCCGGGATGTCCACGAACAGCTCCAGCCGGGTGCCGCCGCCGCGCGGGTGCAGCTCCCAGCGCAGCGGTCGCTGCGGCTGTTCGCCGCTGCTCCACGAATACTCCAGCACCCGCCCCGGCTCGAACGCGGTGACCGTGCTGTCGATGACGGTGCCGCTGTCGGCGAAATCGATCCGCACCGCGCCGCCCGGCTGCTGCTGGATGCTGCCCGGCGCCAGCCACTGCGCCATCGACGCGGACTCGGTGAGCATGGCCCAGACCGCGTCCGCTTCATGCTCTAGGTCGCGCGAGAGGTGGCCTTGGAAGCCGGTGTCGGTGCGCCGGATGCGCCCGATCGGAAACAGCATGGTGCTCATTGTCGGATTTCCTGGAGGAAGGTCGACAGTTGTAACCCCAACGCGGCCGGGGCGCATTGACGCACGTCACCCGGTCCCGGATGGCGTCCGCGACAGCGTATATATCGCTTCATCCGGAAAAAGAGATATATAATCCCGCCACCCACGGAACCACGCCGCCGCAATGCTGCCGATCAGCTTCGAGTTCTACCCGCCCAAGACCGACGAACAGCACGCCCAGTTCGACCGCACCGTGCGCAAGCTCAAGGCGCATGCCCCGCAGTTCATGTCGGTCACCTTCGGCGCCGGCGGCTCCACCCTCAGCCACACCCCGGAAACGGTGCAGCGCCTGCGCGACGAACACGGCGTGGACGGCGTTCCGCACCTGACCTGCGTCGGCGGCAGCCGCGAGGAAATCCGCACCCTGCTCAAGCTCTATCGCGCACTGGGCTGCACCCGCATCGTCGCGCTGCGCGGCGACCTGCCCTCCGGCATGGCCCGCAGCGGCGACCTACGCTATGCCAGCGAGCTGGTGCGGTTGATCCGCGACGAGCACGGCGACCATTTCCACATCGAAGTGGCGGCCTATCCGGAAACCCATCCGCAGGCGGAAGACGCGCGGATCGGGCTTGCCCATTTCAAGACCAAGGTCGATGCCGGCGCCAGCGGCGCGATCACCCAGTATTTCTACAACGCCGACGCCTATTTCCGCTTCGTCGACGATGCGCGCGCGCAGGGCATCGACCTGCCGATCGTGCCGGGAATCATGCCGATCGCCAATTTCAGCCAGCTGCGCCGGTTCTCCGAGGCCTGCGGGGCGCAGATCCCGCGCTGGATCGACCAGCGCATGCGCGCCTTCGGCGACGACGGCGACGCGGTGCGCGAGTTCGCAGCGGACGTGGTGGCAGGCCTGTGTCGCCGCTTGGTGGAAGGCGGCGCGCCGGCCCTGCACTTCTACACGCTGAACTTGGCCAAGCCCACCCAGACGGTGTTGCAGCGGCTGGCCTGAAACGGCGCCGCCAGCCTTCCTTCCGCCTTGACGGGGCGGCGGGTACCCTGCGGGGATGCTCCGTCTTGTCCCGCTGCTGCTCCTGTTGGCCTGCCTCGCGCCGCCGCGCATGGCGTCGGCGCAGGTCAGGCACTGCATTGCCGCCGACGGTAGCCGGCTCTACACCGAGCGCCGCTGCGCGGACTTGGGCGCGGCCGATGAACTGCGATTGCCCGCGCTGGGCACCCCGGCGGCGCACAGCCGCCGTCCGCTGTGCGCGCACAGCGTGCAGGACCTGGCCTATGCGCTGGAAGAGGCGATCCGTTCGGGCGATGCCAACCGCATCGCCGGGCTGTACGACTGGGCCGGCATGGGCACGGCCAATGCCAACCGGGTGATGAACCAGCTGCAGGCCATCGCCAAGCGCGAGGTGGTGGAGGTGCGGCAGGTGCATGCCGGCGACCGCTGGGAGGCCGTCGACCCGTGGCTGGCACCGCCACCGTCCGGCCCGCCGATCGGCCTGCGGGTGGAGCAGGTACAGGCCAACGGCCACACGCCGGCGCGCGCCAGTTTCGGCCTGCGCCAGCGCATGGGCTGCTGGTGGGTGCGGATGTAGCCTCCCCCGCCTTGGGCAGGGGCGGTCACGCGCCGGTCAGCGCAGGCGCACCATCCAGCCGTGGCGGTCGGGCGCGCGGCCGTGCTGGATGTCGGTCAGTTCGCGACGGATCGCCATGGTGACCTCGCCGGCCGGCGCATGGATGTCACCCACCGCGAAGTCCTTGCCCTTCAGCTCACCGATCGGGGTGACCACGGCGGCGGTGCCGCAGGCGAACACTTCGGCGATCTCGCCCGAGGCCACGCCGCTCTTCCATTCCTCGATGGAAACCTTGCGCTCCTCCACCGTCATGCCGCGGTCGCGCGCCAGCTGCAGGATGCTGGAGCGGGTGATGCCCTCGAGGATGCTGCCCGACAGCTCCGGCGTCACCAAACGACCGTCGCGGTAGACCAGGAACACGTTCATGCCGCCCAGTTCTTCCAGGTACTTGCCCTCGACCGGGTCGAGGAACAGCACCTGCGAGCAGCCGTGCACCTGCGCTTCCTGCTGCGGCAGCAGCGAAGCGGCGTAGTTGCCGCCGCATTTGGCCGCGCCGGTGCCGCCCTTGGCCGCGCGCGCGTAGTCCTCGGACAGCCAGATCGACACCGGGGCGACGCCCTTGGCGAAGTAGGCGCCGGCCGGGCTGGCGATCACGTAATAGGTCGCCGCCTGCGCCGCGCGCACGCCGAGGAAGGCTTCGCTGGCGATCATGAAGGGGCGGAAATACAGGCTGCTTTCCGGCGCCGACGGCACCCAGGCGTGGTCGACCGCAACCAGCTGGCGCAGCGACTCGACGAACTCGCCCACCGGCAGCTGCGGCAGCGCCAGCCGCGCGGCGGAGCGCTGCAGGCGCGCGCCATTGGCCTCGGGACGGAAGGTCCAGATCGAGCCATCGGCATGGCGATAGGCCTTGATGCCCTCGAAGATCTCCTGGCCGTAGTGCAGCACCGCTGCCGCCGGGTCCAGCGACAGCGGGCCGTAGGCGTGGACCTGCGCATCGTGCCAGCCGCGGTCCTTGTCCCACTGGATCGCCACCATGTGGTCGGTGAAGCGCTTGCCGAAGCCCAGCTCGCCGGCCAGCAGCGCGTTGCGCTGCTCCTCGCCGAGGGCGTGATCGGACAGGTTGACCTGATAGGCCAGCGGTGCGGCGGCGGAAGCGTGCATGCGGAATCCCTGGGAAACGAACCCGCACATTATGAGGCCGCGACGCCGTCGGCGCTGGCGCACGCCTCAGCCGAACGCCAGCGTCGCCACCACGCCCTTCTGCGCGCCCGGCCGCACCTGCACGTCCCAGTCGTACAGCGCGCACAGCCGGCGCACGATCGACAGGCCGATGCCGCCGCCCTGCGAATGGCCGGCGTGGGTGCCGCGGTAGCCGCGGGTGAACAGCTTGGCCGCGTCCTCCGCGCTCAACCCAGGACCGGAATCGATGACTTCCACCGCATGGGCCAGCACCCGCACCACCACCTCGCCGCTGGGCGTGTACTTCACCGCGTTGCCGATCAGGTTGCCCAGCGCCACCGCCAGCACCGACTCCGGCACGTCCAGCGGCAGCGACGACGCGCCCTCCAGGCGCAGCTCCACCGGCTTGCCGGCGAGCTGGGCGCGGTGGCTTTCCAGCAGTTGCTGCGCCACCCGCGCTGCATCGCACTGGCCCACCGCGCGCTCGTTGCGCGACAGCAGCAGCAGCGCACTGATCAGGTCGGTGCACTGCAGTTCGGCGCGCTGGATGCGCAGCAGCCGCGTGCGCGTGCGCTCGTCCAGCTCGGGCCGGGCCAGCAACAGCTCCACCGCGCCGCGGATCACCGCCAGCGGGGTGCGCAGCTCATGGCTGACGTCGGCGTTGAATTCGCGGTCGCGCTGCACCACCTCGGTCAGGCGCGCGGCGTAGTCGTCCAGCGCCTTCGCCAGCTCGCCCACCTCGTCCTCGGGGAAGTGCGGCGCCAGCGCCTCCGGGGTGGAACTGGTGCCGGAACGGCGCAGCCGCTGCGCCAGCTCGGTGACCGGGCTCATCACCCGCGCGGCCGACCACCAACCGATCAGCAGCGAAAACAGGGTGAAGATGCCGACGCTGGCCACCAGCGCGCTGTTGAGCTTCTGCTGGCTCTCGCGCTCCTCTGCGATGTCGTAGGCGAGGAAGAACCAGTAGTCCGGATCCTTGCGCACCGCCAGCTTGTAGACCCGCAGCTCGCCGGACGCCTGCGCCGGCATGACCACGTCGTGCACGCCGCTAGACAGGTCGCGCCATTCCGGCGGCACCTTGTCGAGCTTGCGGGTGCTGAACTGCCGCCCTTGGATCTTCTCGAACGGGATGCCCACCGCAGTCGGGTTGCGGTAGAACCCCTCCGCGAACATGTTGTTGTTCTTTTCAAGCGCCGCGCCCAGCACGTTGCTCTCGACCCGGTTGCGCATGTAGACCGTGGTCGCCGCGATCAGCGTTGACAGGGCGAAGCCGAACAGCGCAAACGACAGGATGATGCGGGTGCGCAGCCGCCGCCGGCCGCGCCGCTGCCGGTTCGGCACCGCGATGTCAGCTGTCGGCATCGGGCGCGGCGATCCTGTAACCGATGCCGTGGCGGGTCTGGATCATCGGCTTGCCGAACGGCTTGTCCACCGCTGCGCGCAGGCCGTGGATGTGCACCCGCAGCGAATCCGAATCCGGCAGTTCCTCGCCCCAGACGCGGCCCTCCAGGTCCTGCCGGGTCACCACCGCCGGCGAGGCTTCCATCAGCGCCTGCAGGATCTTCAGCGCGGTGGGATTGAGCTGGATCAGCTTGCCCTCGCGGTGCACCTCCAGGGTGTCGAGGTTGTATTCCAGCTCGCCGACGTTGAGCACCCGCGCCGGCAGCCCGCGTCCGCGCCGTGCCAGCGCGTTGAGGCGCACGTTCACTTCCTGCAGCGCGAACGGCTTGATCAGGTAGTCGTCGGCGCCGGAATCGAAGCCGGCCAGCTTGTTGTCCAGCGAATCGCGCGCGGTCAGCATCAGCACCGGGGTCTGCTTGCGCGCATCCACGCGCAGCTTGCGGCAGACTTCCAGCCCGTCCATGCCCGGCAGGTTGAGGTCCAGCACGATGGCGTCGAACTCGTGCACCACCGCTAGGTGCAGCCCGGTGATGCCGTCGGCGGCGAAATCCACCGTGTGGCCACAGTCCTCAAGGTAGTCGCCCAGGTTGGCGGCGATGTCGGGGTTGTCCTCGATGACCAAGATGCGCATGGGGGTTCCAGTGTTGGCGGTGCCTGCCGGCTGAGACCGGCACGGCCGGCGCAGGTTCCACGATTCTTGCACAGCGCCCCATCCTCGTGGCCCGCGGCCGCGCGGGCAAACAAAAGGCCCGGGCGGAGCCGCCCGGGCCGAAGTTCACATGCATGCCCTGCATGCCCGACTGCGGGGGAAGTACAGCCGGGCACGGGATCGATGTTGGGTGATGCCCGATTAAGAATCCGTCAAATCGGTGTTGCGGCTGCGTTGCGCCGCGGCCGCGCGTGCCGCGACATGCTCGATGACTGCACCCGCCACGTCCACCCCGGTCACCATCTCGATGCCCTCCAGCCCCGGCGACGAGTTGACCTCCAGCACCAGCGGGCCGCGCTCGCTGCGGATCAGGTCCACCCCGGCCACGCCCAGGCCCAGGATGCGCGCCGCGCGCACCGCCGTTTCCACTTCGGCGCGGGTGGGCCGCACCTTCTTGGCGCTGCCGCCGCGATGCAGGTTGGAGCGGAAATCACCCGCCGGCGCCTGCCGCCGCATCGCCGCGACCACCCGCTCGCCGACCACGAAGCAGCGCAGGTCCGCGCCCTTGGCCTCGGCGATGAATTCCTGCACCAGGAAGTTCGCGTACAAGCCGCGCAGGGTTTCGATGGCCGCGCGCGAGGCCGACGGCTTCTCAGTCAGCATCACCCCTGCGCCCTGCGTACCCTCGTTGAGCTTGATGACATGCGGTGCCGGCCCCAGCATCGCCAGCAGGTCGCCGGTGTCGTCGGGGTTGTCGCCGAACACCGTCACCGGCAGGCCGATGCCTTCCGCCGCCAGCACTTGGTGGCAGCGCAGCTTGTCGCGCGCGCGCACGATCGCCGCCGCGCTGTTGGGGCTGTAGCTACCCATCAGCTCGAACTGGCGCAGCACTGCGCAGCCATAACGCGTCACCGAGGCGCCCACCCGCGGTACCACCGCTTCGTAGCCGGCCAAGGGCTTGCCCTTGTAGCGCATGTCGAAGCCATCGCTGCTGATCCGCAGGTAGCAGCGCAGCGGGTCGAGCACCCGCACGCTGTGCCCGCGCTCGCGCGCGGCCTCCACCAGCCGGCGGGTGGAATACAGCTTGCCGTTGCGGGAAAGGATGGCGAGTTTCATCGCGGGAAGTCCTGCATGCGCCGCTGCCGGCAGTGCCCATCGCCCGCCGCACCGCCAACGGAAAGGGCGGCACCCCTGGGGATGCCGCCCTGCATTTCCATCGTCTTGGAGCGGGTGATGGGAATCGAACCCACGTTAGCAGCTTGGGAAGCTGCAGTTCTACCATTGAACTACACCCGCGAGGTCGGCAAGTCTATGCCGGTGGCGGTGCGGGATGCAACGCGGGCGCGCTGCATCCCGCCCATCCGCAGGTCAGAACGTGCCGCCGAAGGTGACGAAGAAGGTGGTGTTGCTGCCGCCCTGCTGCTCCACCGTGACGTTGGCGCCGCCGGTCACGTCCATCCCGAACAGCTTGCTGCGCACGCCCATGCCCACGGTGCCATAGCTGTCGTCGAATGCCACGCCCGGCACCGCGTAGGGCAGCGTGCCCGGCATCGACAGCGACTGCGCCCACGCCTGCGCCGGCGCGTCCTCGAACTCGCGATCCCAGGTCATCCGCACGTACGGCTTGACGTGGTCGTTGAGAGCGAAGCTGGCCTGCCAGCCGGCGCTGCCGATCAGCGAATCGACGTCCTGCCCCGGGTAGCCCAACGCGGTCGACTGGGTGCTGTCCTCGGCGTAGCCGTCGATGCTGATCCGCTGCGCCAGCACCGCCACCACCGGGCCGTGCTCCAGCGCGCCATGCTTGAACGTCCAGCCGCCGCTGATGCCGGCGCTGAGGTTGTCGCCGTCCGGCGAGCCGCTGTGGATGCGGGTGGCCGGGCCGAGGTTGACCTGGCGGTCGACCTTGTAGCCCAGCTTGGTCCAGCCCAGCTGGCCGTTGACCCACGCACTGCCGCCGGTCCAGCCGACGAAGCCGCCCACGCTGGCGTCGGTCTGGCGGAAGTCGCCGCGGCGATAGCCGAAGTCGATGTCCTGCCGGCCGTAGCCGGCGAACGCGCCGTACATCAGGTTGCCGCTGCGCCAGCCGATGCCGAACGAGCCGGTGCCGCCCATGCCGTCGTAGCCGCTGGAGTTGACGAAGCGCTGCTGCTGGCCGCGCAGGTCGGCCCACCAGTGCATGCCATCGCCTTCGGCCGCGGCCATGCCAGAAGCCACGCCATCGACCATCTGCGCGCGCGCGCGGCCGGTGGTGGCGGCCGACTGCGGCAGCAGCGAGACCAGGCGCGGGCCGTCGATCACCGAGATCGCGAAGTCGCCCATCGCCTTGTGCGCGGCGGTGGTCGGGTGCACGCCATCGGCGAACAGATAGCTATTGGCGCCGCCGGAAACGGTCGAGGGCGGGCTGCAGAACAGCGAGTTGCCGCCCTGCACCGCGGTCGAACAGGCCGTCCCGGTGACGTTGGTGAGGCCGAACGCCGACGGATTCGCGACCACTTCCTGCAGGAAGTGATAGGTATCCAGCGGGATCACGCTCAACCCGGCACTGGCCAGCCCGGCGAACAGTGCATTGTTGTAGCTGTTCGACAAACCACTGGCGAGCATCTTCCCGGCCGTGCCGCCCGCGGCCGCGGACGGCGTCAACCCCATGTCCGGCAGGGTCGGCACCAGCACGTACTGCGCGCCGGCGGTCTTCAGCGCACCGATCAGTCCGACCTGCGCACCGACGGCCGGCGCAATGACTGCGCCCGCAGCTGCCTGCCCGGCGGCATCGGCCTGCGTCGCGGTGCCGCCGCCCATCAGGCTCCCCACATACGCGGTCTGGTAGTCGGTGATGGCCTGGAAGACGTCGTTGGCACCGCCCCACACCGAATACAGCGCATTCGGGTCAACCGAATGGCCAGACGCCAGGTAGGCCTGGTACTGCGCGGTCAGCGAGGGCGTCAGCCCCAACCCCCCCACGGTGGTGGTGTCGGCGCGCGCACCGCCCACCGCCCAGTTATCCCCGCTGCCCGGGGTCGGGGTGGCGGTGGTGTTGCCAGTCCATGCCGGCGAGGCGTCACCGCCGTAGTAGCTGGCCAAGTGCTGCGACCAGACATAGCCGGGGTTGGTGGTGAACTGGCCGACTACCGCGCCGTTGGGGCCCAGCATCTGGACCAGCAGCGGGCGGAAGTAGCCGCCATCGGTCAGGCTGTCGCCGAAGAAGATGGTGCTGGTGAACGGCGACGGCGGCGCGGTCTGCGCCACGGCGGGCATCGCAACCACGGCAAGGGCGGCGGACAGCAGGGTCCGGCGGAACAGGGTTTTCATCGGCATCCTCGATCTGGACAGGGAGTTCGGTTCCAACTGGTGCAGGGCCGCGGGATCGCGACATACGCCAGCGAATGGCGGGTGATACTTTCATGAAATCATAACGACCTCACGCTGCGCTGCGTCACGAGGCACTACAACGGGCGACAATACGCACCCGGGCCTGCATGCTTGCGCAGGTCGCGCCAGAGACCGCCGATTTGACCGACCCGTTTTCCAGCAGCGGCGCCAAGGCCCCGCCCAAGCCCTTCACCGCCACCGAAGGCGTGCGCAAGGTGCGCAGCTTCGTATTGCGCCAGGGCCGCTTCACCGATGCCCAGCAGCGCGCCTTCGACGAGCTGTGGCCGCGTTTCGGACTGGACTACGCCGGCACCCCGCGCGACTTCGACGCCGCGTTCGGGCGCAGCGCCAGGCGCATCCTCGAAATCGGCTTCGGCAATGGCGAGGCGCTGCGCTATTCCGCACGGCGCGACCCGGACCGCGACCACATCGGCATCGAAGTGCACGCGCCCGGCGTGGGCCGCCTGCTCAACGCACTGGCGGAAGACGACGCGAAGAACGTGCGCCTCTACCACCACGACGCGGTGGAAGTGCTGGAAAACGAGATCGCCGACGGTAGCCTGGACGAGGTACGCATCTACTTCCCCGACCCCTGGCACAAGAAGCGCCACCACAAGCGGCGGCTGGTGAACCCAGGGTTCGCCGCGCTGCTGGTGCGCAAGCTCGCGACCGATGGCCGCTTGCACCTCGCCACCGATTGGCAGGAGTATGCGGAGCAGATGTGGGACGTGCTCGACGCCACCGCCGGCCTGGCCAATGCCGCCGGGCCACGCGGCCACGTGCCGCGCCCCGCGTGGCGGCCGCAGACCCATTTCGAGACGCGCGGACAGAAGCTGGGCCACGGCGTCTGGGACCTGCTGTACAACCGCCGCTGAGCCGCCGGGCCAACACGTAAGGACACCGACGACGCCTGATGGACACCACCCTCACCCTCACCGGCGACATGCTCTGGGTGCTGGGCCTGGTGGGGTTCACCATGGCGATGTTCCTGTTCGAGCGCATCCGCGCCGATGCCGCCGCGCTGGTGGTGCTGGTGGTCCTGGGCCTGACCGGGCTGGTGGCGCCCGAGGACATCTTCGGCGGCTTCTCCTCGGACGCGGTGATGAACGTCATCGCCACCATGATCCTGGGCGCGGGGTTGGACCGCACCGGCGCGCTCAACCGCCTGGCCAGCTGGCTGCTGCGGCGCGCGCACGGCATCGAGCAGCGCCTGCTGCTGCTGTCCTCGGCGGTGGCGGGGCTCAATTCGGCGTTCATCCAGAACACCTCGGCCACCGCGCTGTACCTGCCGGTGGCCTCGCGCCTGACCGCGCGCACCGGCATCAGCCTATCGCGGCTGCTGATGCCGATGTCGGCGGCGATCATCATGGGCGGCAGCCTGACCATGGTCGGCAACTCGCCGCTGATCCTGCTCAACGACCTGCTGGTGTCCGCCAACGCCAACATGCCGTCCGGCGCGGCCTCGCTGCAGCCGCTGAAGATGTTCGCGCCGCTGCCGATCGGCCTGGCGCTGCTGGCGGCGTCGCTGGCGTATTTCCACTTCTTCGGCCACCGGGTGCTGCGCGAGGACGGCGACGACGCGGTCACCCCGGCGCGCACCCAGAGCTATTTCGCCCGCGCCTACGGCATCGACGGCGACATCCACGAGCTCACCGTCACCGCCGACAGCCCGCTGGTGGGCATGAGCGTGGGCGACGCGGAGGCACTGGTCGACATGCCGCTGCTGCTGGCCCTGCAGACCGGCAACGAATCGCGGCTGGCGCCGCCGGCCGACACCCGCATCTGGGTGGGCAGCGTGCTGGGCGTCATGGGCGAACGCCAGCGCATCGCCGACTTCGCGCAGAAGAACTTCCTGCGCGACTCCGCCCGCCTGCGCGCCTTCGCCGACCTGTTCAACCCCAGCCGCGCCGGCATTTCCGAAGCGGTGGTGCCGCCCACCTCGGGCTTCATCGGCAAGCCGCAATCGCAGCTGCGCCTGCGCAAGCAATACGGGCTGAGCCTGCTGGCGATCAACCGCGACAAGCAGGTGCTGCGCGAGGACGTGCGCAACATCCCGATCCGCGCCGGCGACATGCTGGTGCTGCACAGCATCTGGACCGACCTGGCGGAAGCCGCGCGCAGCCGCGACTTCGTGGTGGTGACCGACTACCCCAAGGGCGAGCAGCGCCCGCACAAGTTCAAGATCGCGATGACGATCTTCGCCGTGACCATGCTGCTGGCGCTGTCCACCCGCATCCCCACCTCGATCGCGCTGATGACCGGCGTGGCCGGGATGCTGGTGACCGGCGTGCTGAAGATGGACGAGGCCTACGCCGCGATCAGCTGGAAGACGGTGTTCCTGATGGCCTGCCTGATCCCGCTGGGCTGGGCGATGGACAGCAGCGGCGCCGCCGCGTGGGTGGCCGGGCACAGCATCGAGCGGCTGCCCGAGGGCATGCCGCCGTGGTTGATCGAACTGGCGCTGGCGCTGTTCACCACCGCCTTCTCGATGGTGATCAGCCACGTCGGCGCCACCATCGTGCTGGTACCGCTGGCGATCAACCTGGCGCTGGCGGTGGGCGGCAATCCCACCGCGTTCGCGCTGATCGTGGCGCTGTCGGCCTCCAATAACTTCGTCACCGCGTCCAATCCGTCGGTGTCGATGATCACCGGCCCGGCCGGCTATACCCCGCGCGACATGTGGCGCGCCGGTGGCCCGCTGACCCTGCTCTACACCGCCATCATCGTGCTGATGGTGAACCTAGTCTTCTGAGGCAGGCCATGGCCCCCCCGGGGGCAGGATCAGCCGGCTTCCCCGAGCCGCACTTCCCCGTCGGCCACGTGCACCGGCACCGCGCGCAGGCAGTCGCCGCGGCAGGGGCCCGCCACACAGTTTCCCTGCGGCAGGGCGAACGTGGCGCCGTGCACCGCGCAGACCAGCTCGCCGGCCTTGCTGCGCAGGAACTTGCCGGGCGCGAAGTCCAACCGGCGGCCGGCGTGCGGGCAGACGTTGAGCCAGGCGCGTACCCCGCCCTGCGGGTCGCGATAGAGGATCAGTGGCTCGTTTTCGCCATCGACCGGCGCATCGCAGGCATGCAGGCCGTCCGGCGGCAAGGCCTCCAGCGGCGCCAACACCAGCGCCTCGTTTAACGAACTACTCACAACTGCCCCGCCGGTTCTGCCGATACTTCGCCGCATTGTGTCATGACGCCGTCGCGTCCAGGATCTCCACCACGATGTCCAGCTTCCACCGCCGCACCTTCCTACGTTTCCGCAGCCTCGCCTTCAACGCGCCGCGCCGCCCGCGGCATCCACTGCTGCGGGTTGCAGTGGGCCTGCTGGGCGTCGCCCTGCTGCTGGCGCTGGTGGTGGTGGGCGTGTTCGTCGGCGCGGCGATGCTGGCCGGCGGCCTGCTGTGGCGGCTGTGGGTGCAGCGCGGCGCGCGTGCCGGCGTGCGCCGCCGCGAGCAGGCCTTCGAAGGCAGCTACCGGGTGGTGGGCAAGGCGCAGCTGCCGCTGGCGCACTGATGGACCTGGTTGCCGCCGCGGCCACGCCGCGCATCCCCGTCGTTGATGGAAGTGGCGCCGTACTGGGGACGTTCCCGGTGCGCCGGATCTATTGCGTGGGCCGCAACTTCGCCGACCACGCGCGCGAAATGGGCGCCGCGGTGCCGGCCTCGAAGGCGGAGCGCGGTACGCCGGTGTTCTTCATGAAGCCCGCCGATGCCATCGTCACCGATGGCGTGGTGCCCTACCCGCCCGGCACCCACGACCTGCACCACGAGGTGGAGCTGGTGGTGGCGCTGGGCCGGGACGCGCCCGCCGGCGTGCTGCCGGTGGAGGCCGCCGCCGCGCTGGTGTTTGGCTACGGCGTCGGCCTGGACCTGACCCGCCGCGACCTGCAGGCCGCGGCCAAGGCCAAGGGCCTGCCCTGGGATACCGGCAAGGGCTTCGATCATTCCGCGCCGGTATCGGCGCTGCTGCAGGTGGCCGCGTTCGGGCCGCTGCAGGCGCAGCCGATCCGGCTGGACGTCAACGGCGAACGCCGCCAGCAATCGCATCTGGACCAGCTGGTCTGGGACGTGCCCGAGATCCTGCACGAGCTGTCGAAGCTGTACGCGCTGCGCACCGGCGACCTGGTGTTCATGGGTACGCCGGCCGGCGTGGCCGCGCTGCAACCGGGCGACCACTTCGATGCCCGCATCGGCGATGCGCTGCAGCTACAGGGTCACATCGTGCCTCCGAACGGTTAACCTTCGGCCTCACCCCGGCAGTGGAGGACAACCGATGGGCATGATGACCGAGTTCCGTGACTTCGCGATGCGCGGCAACGTGATCGACCTTGCCGTGGGCGTGGTGATCGGTGGCGCGTTCGGCAAGATCGTCTCCGCACTGGTGGACAAGGTGATCATGCCGCCGATCGGGCTGCTGGTCGGCGGCGTCGATTTCTCCAAGCTGGCGATCACGCTAAAGGCGGCGACGGTGGATGCGGCCGGCAAGGAGGTACCGGCGGTGGTGCTGGGCTATGGCGAGTTCATCAACGCGCTGATCCAGTTCGTGATCGTGGCCTTCGCCATCTTCATGGTGGTCAAGGCGATCAACCGGCTGCACAAGAAGCCCGCCGAGGCGCCCGCCGCACCGGCCGAACCCGCGGAAGAAGTCCTGCTGCTGCGCGAGATCCGTGATTCGCTGCGGAAGTGACACTTCCGGCACGGTCGCCGCGCAAGCCCCGGGCCTAGACTCGGGGCTTTCCGTTCGTGGAGCCCGCCAATGCGCACCACCCTGCTTGCAGCCACCCTCGCCCTGTTGGTCGCCAATCCGCTGCAGGCGGCGCAACCCACCCGCATCGATGCCAAGGCCCTCACCCAAGCCGCCAGCCTGCGCGACGCGGCACTACGGGACGCCACCGCTTGGCAGGTCACTGAATCACTGACCACCGAGGTGGGCCCGCGCCTGGCCGGCAGCGAAGCCGATGCGCGCGCGGTGGAATGGGCCAAGGCCAAGTTCAGGGCGCTGGGCTACGACAAGGTGTGGACCGAGCCGGTCACCTTCCCGAAGTGGGTGCGCCGCGGCGAAGCCGCGCAGGTGCTGGGCGCACACGCGCAGCCGCTGCGGATTGCAGCGCTGGGGGGCAGCGCCGGCGGCACGGTGGAAGCCGAAGTGGTGCGTTTTGCCGACCTGGCCGCGCTGGAGGCGGCGCCGGACGGCTCGCTGGCCGGCAAGATCGCCTTCGTCGACTACCAGATGCAGCGGCGACAGGACGGCGGCGATTACCGCAACGGCGGCGGCATCCGCGGACGCGGGCCGTCGCTGGCGATCCGCAAGGGCGCGTCCGGCTTCCTGATGCGCTCGGCTGGCACCGACACCTCGCGCGCGCCGCATACCGGCAACACCCGCTACGAGCCGGGTCTCACCCCGATCCCCGCCGCCGCCCTGTCCACCATCGACGCCGCCCAGCTGGCGCGGCTGGTGGCACTAGGCCCCACCCGCGTGCGGCTGGCGCTGGACTGCGGCTGGGACGGCGAATACACCTCGCAGAACGTGATCGGCGAGATCACCGGCAGCAAGCGCCCGCAGGAAGTCGTGCTGATCGGCGGGCATCTGGATTCCTGGGACTACGGCACCGGTGCGATCGACGACGCCGCCGGCATCGGCATCACCATGGCGGTGGGCGCGCTGCTGAAGCCGCTGAAGCCCTCGCGCACGATCCGCGTGGTCGCCTTCGCCAACGAGGAGCAGGGCCTGTGGGGCGGGCGCGCCTACGCGGACCAGCACGCTGGTGAGGTGGCGAAGCACGTGATCGCCGCGGAAAGCGATTTCGGCGCGGGCCGCATCTACGGCTTCGATTCCAGCGCACGCGACCTGCAGCCGGCCGCGCTGGCGCAGATCCAGCGGGTGCTGGCGCCACTGGGCATCGCGTGGATGCCGGGCAAGGGCGATCCGGAATCCGACATCGGACCGATGGCCCAGCGCGGCATGGCCTGGGCCTGGCTCGGCCACGACGGCAGCGGCTACTTCGACCTGCACCACAACGCCGAGGACACCCTCGACAAGATCGACCCGAAGGACCTGGCCCAGAGCACCGCCGCCTACGCGGTGTTCACCTGGCTAGCGGCGCAGGCCGACGGCGGCTTCGGCAGCGCACCGGGAACGGGTGGATGACCGGCCGCCTTGGGCGCGGGCATGGCGATGGCCTGCGCCCCCACCGAACCGCCATCGGCCATCGCTAGCCCCTGCCGGAAGGCCATCAGTTCGGCCATGCTAGGCGGGTGGCGGATCCACTGGCGACTGCCGAGCGAAGTGAACGGATGTCCCGGATCCGTAGCCGGGACACCAAGCCCGAGGTCTGGGTACGGAAAGCCCTGCACGCTAGTGGGTTCCGGTTTCGCCTCCATCGGCGTGATCTCCCCGGGCGCCCCGACATCGTCCTGCCAAGGTACAACGCAGTCGTGTTCGTCCAAGGATGCTTCTGGCATGCACATCGATGCCAGGCGGGCCGCATCCCCAGGACGCGGGGGGACTTTTGGAAGTCCAAGTTCAAGGCAAATAAGCGACGCGATGCCCGCAGCGCGAGGGCCTTGAGGGCGAGCGGGTGGCACGTTTACACCATCTGGGAATGCGCGCTCACGAGCGCGCCCAAGCGCGAACGTGCAATCGCGGAATTGATCCGGAAGCTCCGTCGCGGCTCGTGAGGCTTGGCCATGGATACTCCCCGGCGGGGAGGCTTGAAGCCAAGCGGGTGGAAAGAGGCGGCCACCGGCCGCCTTTTCCTTGCCCCTTCCCATCCCTCCCCCGCTGCGCAAGGGAGGGAGCCTGGACTCATGCCAGCAACGGATTCGGCCGCTCGGTGTCCAGCTTGTAGAGCTTGATCGCGCGCGCCACGTCCTTGGCGGTGAGCTTGCCCTCGGCGGCCAGCGCGGCGACCGCGGCGTGGGCGACGTGGAAGCGGTCCACCTCGAAGTGGCGGCGCAGGTTCTCGCGGGTATCGCTGCGGCCATAGCCGTCGGTGCCCAGCACGCTGTAGCGCATCGGCACGTATTCGCGGATCTGGTTGGCGAACGCACGCACGTAGTCGGTGGCCGCGACCGCCGGGCCCTGGCGGCCTTCCAGCAGCTGCGCCACCCACGCCTTGCGCGGCGTCTTGGCTTCCGGGTGGAAGCGGTTCCAGCGCTCCACGTCGGCACCATCGCGCGCCAGCTCGGTGAAGCTGGGGCAGGACCAGATGTCGGCCTTGATGCCGAAGTCCTTGTCCAGCAGCTCGGCCGCCGCGATCACCTCGCGCAGGATGGTGCCGCTGCCCAGCAGCTGCACCCGCAGGTCGGTCTTCTTGCCCTTGCCGGCATCCTGCAGCAGGTACATGCCCTTGATGATCCCTTCCTCGCTGCCCTGCGGCATCTCCGGATGGCTGTAGTTCTCGTTCATCAGGGTGAGGTAGAAGTACTCGTCGTGCTGCTCGGCCAGCATCCGCTGCATGCCGTACTGCACCAGCACCACCACTTCGTAGGCGAAAGTGGGGTCATAGCTGCGCACGTTCGGGATCAGCGCACTCTGCACGTGGGAATGGCCGTCCTCGTGCTGCAGGCCTTCGCCGTTCAGGGTGGTGCGGCCGGCGGTGCCGCCCAGCACGAAACCGCGCGCGCGCATGTCGCCGGCCTGCCAGGCGAAGTCGCCGACGCGCTGGAAGCCGAACATCGAGTAGTAGATGTAGAACGGCAGCATCTGCAGGTCGCTGCTGCTGTAGGCGGTGGCCAGCGCCATCCAACTGGCGAACGCGCCGGCCTCGGTGATGCCTTCCTCCAGCACCTGCCCGGCCACGTCTTCGCGGTAGAACATCAGCTGGTCGGCGTCCACCGGCTTGTACTTCTGGCCCTGCGGGGCGTAGATGCCGAGCTGGCGGAACAGGCCTTCCATGCCGAAGGTGCGCGCCTCGTCGGCCACGATCGGCACGCAGCGCGGGCCGACCTGCTTGTCGCGCAGGATGATGTTGAACATCTGCACGAACGCCATGGTGGTGCTGATCTCGCGCTCGCCGGTGGACTTCAGCAGGCGCTCGAAAGTCGCCAGCGGCGGCACTTCCAGCGGCTTGCTGGCCTTGCGCCGGCGCTGCGGCAGGTGGCCACCGAGCGCACCGCGGCGCTCGCGCATGTATTCCATTTCCGGCGACTTCTCGTCCGGGCGGTAGAACGGCACCTCGCCGTCACGCAGCGAATCGTCGCTGATCGGCAGCTGGAAGCGGTCGCGGAACGCGCGCACCGCATCGTTGTCGAGCTTCTTGGTCTGGTGGGTGGGATTGAGCGCTTCGCCCGCGCTGCCCATGCCATAGCCCTTGACCGTCTTGGCCAGGATCACGGTGGGCTGGCCGGTGGTCTTCACCGCCGCGTCGTAGGCCGCGTACACCTTGTGCGGGTCGTGGCCGCCGCGGTTGAGGCGCCAGATGTCGTCGTCGCTCAGGCTGGACACCATCGCCAGCGTCTCCGGGGATTTCCCGAAGAAATGCTCGCGGGTGTAGGCGCCGCCGAAGGCCTTGCAGTTCTGGTACTCGCCGTCGACGGTCTCCATCATGATCTTGCGCAGGACGCCGTTGGTGTCCTTGGCCAGCAGCGGATCCCAGTAGCTGCCCCAGATCGTCTTGATGACGTTCCAGCCGGCGCCGCGGAACTGGCCTTCCAGTTCCTGGATGATCTTGCCGTTGCCGCGCACCGGGCCGTCCAGGCGCTGCAGGTTGCAGTTGATGACGAAGACCAGGTTGTCCAGGCCTTCGCGCCCGGCAACACCAATGGCGCCCAGCGATTCCGGCTCGTCGGTCTCGCCGTCGCCGAGGAAGCACCACACCTTGCGGTCGGTCTTCGGCATCAGCCCGCGCGCCTCCAGGTACTTCCAGCTGCGCGCCTGGTAGATCGCGGCCAGCGGGCCCAGGCCCATGCTGACGGTGGGGGTCTGCCAGAAGTCCGGCATCAGCCACGGGTGCGGATAGCTGGAGATGCCGCGGCCGTCCACTTCCATGCGGAAGCTGTCCAGCTGGGACTCGTTGATCCGGCCTTCCATGAAGGCGCGCGCATAGATGCCGGGCGAGCTGTGGCCCTGGATGTAGAGCAGGTCGCCCGGATGCTGGTCGGACGGCGCGCGCCAGAAATGGTTGAAACCGACGTCGTACAGCGTGGCCGAGCTGGCGAAGCTGGCGATGTGGCCGCCCAGCGAACCGGGCTTGCGGTTGGCGCGCACCACCATGGCCATGGCGTTCCAGCGGATGATCGAGCGGATCCGCCATTCCAGGTGCGCATCGCCCGGCATCCGCGGCTCCAGGTGGGCCGGGATGGTGTTGATGTAGGCGGTGGTGGGCGCGAACGGCAGGTGCGCGCCGGCGCGCCGGGTCACCTCGACCATGCTCTCCAGCAGCTGGTGCGCGCGCTGCGGGCCGTCATGGTCGATGACCGCCTTCAGCGACTCGATCCACTCGCGGGATTCCCGCGGATCGGGATCGTTCTGCAGCATTTCGTTGAGCCAGTTCATCGCGCGCGCTCCATCGGCCGGTCAGTCGTCGAAAGGCCGAGTCTAGCAAGCGCGGGGCACCGGGTGATGCTGCAATGCAGCTCAAATCATTTTTTACCCGGATATTTCATAATTACGCCACCATATCCGGCCCGGTGCCGCTGGAAAACACCCTGCAGCCTGCCTGCGACGGCGAAACGCAGGCGCAGGCCAACGCCCCGGCGCGGGGCGTCGGGGCCTGGGTGCAAGCCATGGAATGCGCGGCCGGGCGCCGCGCGGCGGCTCAGCCGTTGCGGGCGCGCAGTTCGGCGCGGATCTGCGCGTCCACCGCCGCGATGGCGGTCATGTTGACCACCCGCCGCGACGACGACGCCGGGGTCAGGATGTGCGCCGGCCGGTCCAGGCCCATCAGGATCGGCCCGATGGCAACGCCGCCGGTGGCGACCCGGATCAGGTTGTAGGCGATGTTGGCGGCGTCCAGGTTCGGCATCACCAGCAGGTTGGCCCGGCCCTTCAGGGTGGTGTTGGGGAACATGCGCAGGCGCAGCGCCTCGTCCCAGGCGGTGTCGGCCATCATCTCGCCGTCCACCTCCAGCTTTGGCGCGCGCCGGCGGATGATCTCGAACGCCTGCCGCATCTTGCCGGCGCTGCCGTCGACATGGCTGCCGTAGTTGGAGTGCGACAGCAGCGCCACCTTCGGCTCGATCCCGAACAGCTTGAGCCGGTAGCTGGCCTGCAGGGTGGCCTCGGCGATCTGCTCGGCGGACGGATCCAGCTGCACGTGGGTGTCGACGAAGAACCACGCGCCCTTGTCGTTGATGACCCCGGTCATCGCCGCGGTGCCGGTGACCCCCGGCTCGAAGTCGAACACGCTACGCAGGTAGCCCAGCTTCTTGTGGTAACGGCCGACCAGGCCGCAGATCAGCGCGTCGGCTTCGCCGCGCTCGACCATCAGCGAGGCGATCAGGGTGGGCCGCGAGCGCAGCAGGTTCTTGGCCGCGTCCGGGGTCACGCCGCGGCGCTCGGTTCGCGCGTGGTACTGCTTCCAGTAGTCGTCGAAACGCGGATCGTCGTTGATGTTGGTGAGCTCGAAATCCACCCCCGCGCGCATGCGCAGGCCAAGCTTCTCGATGCGGCTTTCGATCACCTCCGGGCGGCCGATCAGGATCGGGAACGCCAGGCCTTCGTCGATCACCGTCTGCACCGCGCGCAGGACCACGAACTCCTCGCCCTCGGCATACGCCACGCGCTTGCGGTCGACGCGCGCGCGCTCGTACACCGGCTTCATCATCAGGCTGGTGCGGTGGATGAACTGGCTGAGCTTCTCGCGGTAGGCGCCCACGTCGTCCAGCGGGCGCTGGGCCACGCCCGAGTCCATCGCGGCCTGCGCCACCGCCGGCGCCAGCATGGTCAGCAGGCGCGGGTCGAACGGCCGCGGGATCAGGTACTCGCGGCCGAAGGTGGGCATTTCGCCGCCGTAGGCCGCGCCGAGGTCGGAAGCCTCCTTGCGCGCCAGCGCGGCGATCGCGCGCACGCAGGCCAGCTTCATCGCCTCGTTGATCTGGGTGGCGCCCACGTCCAGCGCGCCGCGGAAGATGTAGGGGAAGCAGACCGCGTTGTTGACCTGGTTCGGGTAGTCCGAGCGGCCGGTGGCGATGATCGCGTCCGGGCGCACCGCCTTGGCGTCCTCCGGCAGGATTTCCGGATACGGGTTGGCCAGCGCCAGGATCACCGGATTGGGCGCCATCGCAGCCACCATCTCGGCCTTGAGGATGCCGCCGGCGGACAGGCCGAGGAACACGTCGGCACCGTCCACGATCTCGGCCAACGTGCGCTTGTCGGTGTCGCGCGCGTAGCGGGCCTTGTCGGGATCAAGGTGGGGACGGCCTGCGTGGATCACGCCGTCGCGGTCGAAGGCCAGGATGTTCTCCGGCTTCACACCCAGCGCCACCAGCATGTCCAGGCAAGCGATGCCGGCGGCACCGGCGCCGGTGGTGGCCAGCTTCACGTCCTCGATCTTCTTGCCCGCCACTTCCAGCGCGTTCAGCACCGCGGCGCCGACGATGATCGCGGTGCCGTGCTGGTCGTCGTGGAACACCGGGATCTTCATCCGCTCGCGCAGCTTGCGCTCCACGATGAAGCATTCCGGCGCCTTGATGTCCTCCAGGTTGATGCCGCCAAAGGTGGGCTCCAGGCTGGCGATGATGTCGACCAGCTTGTCCGGGTCGCGTTCGTCGATCTCCAGGTCGAACACGTCGATGCCGGCGAACTTCTGGAACAGGATGCCCTTGCCCTCCATCACCGGCTTGCCGGCCAGCGGGCCGATGTCGCCCAGCCCCAGCACCGCGGTGCCGTTGGAAATCACCGCCATCAGGTTGCCGCGCGCGGTGTACTCGCTGGCCTTGGTGGGATCGGCGGCGATCTCCTCGCAGGCATACGCAACGCCCGGCGAATAGGCCAGCGCCAGGTCACGCTGGGTCACCATCGGCTTGGTCGCGGTGACCCGGATCTTGCCCTTCGGTTCCTGCCGGTGGTAGTCGAGGGCAGCCTGTTTCAGATCGTCGCTGGCGGGGGTGTCGGACATCGAAGCGCATTCCATGGTGCGGATAGGGGATGATAACGGCTTCATGCCGGCCGGTTCCGCCACCGGCACCGCCGGAGACCCCGCGACATGCTGCAACTCGATGCCGTGCAGACGCGCCGTTCGCCACTTTCCCGAATCGCTCGGCGGGTCGTGGCAAGAGGCGTCTTCGCTACCCAGGCACCGGGTGACCCCAGCGCGACGCCCCGTTACCGACAGGGACTGGCGAGGCCGGCTGTTTGCACGCTGGGCTGGACGCTGGCGATGGGCAGCGGCGAGCACGCCGCGGCGCTGCTTGCGGAAGTCGCATGAGGATGACGGGATCGCGCGTGCCCACGATGGCATGGGTGGTGCTGGCGGCGCTGCTGCTGCAGTGGCCGCTGGTCTTCAACCCCGGCTATTTCAGCCACGACGAGCTGCAGTGGGCGGCATTCGCCGACGGCAACCTGCTAGCGCCTTGGCGCGACGTGGCGGCGTTCCAGTACCGCCCGCTGACGTTCTCGCTGTGGATGCTGCTGTCGCGCCTGCTGTCCGATACCCCCGTCGCGTTCCACGCAGTACTGGTGGCCTGGGGCTCTCTCCATGCCGGCCTGCTGTTCGCGGTCGGCCGCCGCTTCGGGCTGGCCCCCTGGCCTGCTGCCGCGGGCGCCCTGGCCTTCGCCACCGGCCCCTTCGCCACGCTGGTCCACGGCTGGGCGGGGTGCATCGCCGACCTGCTGTGGCTGGGCGGTGCACTGGGTGCAGTGTGGCTGGTGCAACAGACTTCGCGCCCACTGTTGGCCGGACTGGCGGCCTTCACCTGCACGGCCATCGCCCTGTTGGCGAAGGAGGCGGCCTTCGCCATCCCGCCCCTGCTGGCGGTGGCCTGGCTGTTCGACGGCCGCCAGCGGCGCTGGCTGGCGGCGACGCTGGGCGCCGGGATCGCGGCCGCCGGCTGGCTGGCGCTGCGCCTGGACGTGCTGCTGCACGCCCCGCGGGAAGGCAGCCAGTACACGCTGGGCGTGGCCAACGTGCCGCTGCGCTGGCTGGAATACCAGCTGTTCCCACCGCTGGTGCCGGTGCTGGAGGGCTTCAACACCCTGCGGCGCCCGCTGCCGGCCGCGATCGCCGGCGCGCTATGGCTGTGGTTGCTGGCCGCGCTGTGGCGCACGGACCGCCGCTTGGCACTGCTGTGCCTGCTGGGCGGAATGGCGGCGCTGCTGCCGGTGCTGCCGCTGTCCAGCAGCTGGAACCACTACGGCTATGGCTTCGCCGCCGTCACGGCCATGGCGGTGGCGGCCGCCTGGCGGCCTGCGCGACAGAGCGATCGCGTGGCGATCGCCGTGTTCGCCGGCCTAACCCTGCTCCACGGGTTGGCGGTGATGCTGGGCATCCGCCGGGTGGGCGAGGTGCAGGCCCGGTTCTCTCCGGCGCTGGCCGCCGCCGTGCAGTCGCACGCTGCGCCCGCGCCGCTGCGCTTGCGCCCGGATCCGGACGCAAAGGCCTGGATCTTCCGGCGACTGACCCACGACATCCCGCGCTACGACGGCGTGGCCATTGGCAACCGCGTGCAGCTGGTGGAGGGCGATGCGCCCGCGGACTACCGCATCCTCGCGGACGGGCGCCTGGTGCGCCTGCGCTAGAGATCGGCCACGCTTTCCGCCGAGACCACCTGTTCCAGCCGGATACGGTTGGCGAACAGCGAGAACGCCAGCGTCCCGGCCAGTCCGTTGGCGCGCGCCACCCACGGCGGCAGCCAGCGGGGTTCGCGCAGCTCCCCGCTTTCGAACAGCGGCTCGAAGCGCTGCACGTCGGCCAGCGTCATCTTGCCGGCGAACAGCAGCCGGCACAGCCGCAGCTTGCGGTGCTTGAGCGCCCAGCGGAAGAAGGTGTGCACGCCCAGCAGGCCGCGCAGGTACACGGTGTCCTTGGTGAACGCCGCGCCGCCGCCGGTCGGCACGCCGCGGAACACGCGCTGCGCAGAGGTGAAGCTCTCCACTTCCGTCTGGCCGGACTCGAGGAAGTAGCGGAACACCTGCAGGAAGTCCGCGCCCTCCAGCGCCATCGCCACCGCCTCGATGCGCAGGCTGACCCGTTTCATCCGTTCGATGTCGATGCTGCCGGTGATCTGCTCGGCGAACACCGCCAGCCCTTCCTGGGTGGCGGTGACCCGTGGCGAGGACAGCGCCAGGCTGGGCAGACTCTCCTGCTGCCGGCCGTTGAGCGCGGTCAACGAGTGCACGAACGCTTCGTGCTGCAGCAACTGCTGCAGGTCGTAGTCGGAGAACGCGGCGCCCGAGCGCAGGCGGATGCGGGTGGCGCCGGCGGCGGCCTTGGCGATCAGGTCGGGATCGAGCACCACGTCGATGACCCGGCTGTCGAAGAAATCGTCCAGCTCCGACTGCAGCCGCAGCGCCAGCGCGGTGGCGGAAATCTCCACCTGCTCCGCCGGCGCTATCAGCTCGCGGTCGAAGTCGTCCGCCACGCGCAGGAAGTGGTTGGCCGCCTCGCGGGTGGTGATGCCGCCGGGCAGGGCCTGGTCGGGGGTGCCAAACAGCGCGATCGACAGGTCGGTCACCTGCGCACTGCCGAGATGCTCCAGCAGCTCGGCGGCCAGCACCCAGCCCTGCGCGGATTCGACCAGGTACTGGCCCAGTGGATGGGTAGGGTCGGCAGCGGCGGTGACCGCAGCCAGCTCGCGGCGCGCGTCGGAAAAATCGTGCTTCGGGTACTGGTAGTCCGGCAGCCGCGGGTTGCCGCGCGCCCAGCCGGCCAGGAAGGCCTGCTGCTCGCTGGCCGGCCAGCTGGCCAGGCTGAGCAGGCGGATGGGCCTGGCCGCGCGCGCCATGCGCGCGTCGAGCGCGGCATGGTGGGCGATGGCGTCAGTGCCGGCCATGCTTCTCGTCGAATCTCTTGTATTGCGCCTTGGTCTTGCCCAGCACCGTGGCGTCCGCCTTCTGCGCCAGCCGGGTGGCGAGCCGGTTGGCCGCGCCCGCCACTTCGTCCGACAGCTTGAGGAAGTTGGCGACGCGTTCACCATCCAGCTCGCCGCTTTCCACCGCCGCGCGCACCGCGCAGCCGGGTTCCTTGGCATGCTTGCAGTCACGGAAGCGGCACTGTTCCGCCAGCGCTTCGACGTCGGCGAAGCTTTCCGCGACGTCCTCTTCGCCGGTGGGCTTGAGCTCGCGCATGCCCGGGGTGTCGATCAGGCAGGCACCGCCGGGCAGCGCCAGCAACGCGCGATGGGTGGTGGTGTGTCGGCCGCGGGCGTCGCTTTCGCGCACCGCGCCGGTCTTCATCTTCTCGATGCCGAGCAGGGTGTTGGTCAGGGTCGACTTGCCTGCGCCCGAGCTGCCCACCAGCACCACGCTGCAGCCCGCGCCCAGCCAAGGGGCCAGCGCGGCGGCGGCGGCCGGGTCTTTCGCGTTCAGCGCCAGCAACGGCACGTCCAGCGCGCGCAGCGCGCGCAACGCGGCCTCCACGTCGGCGTCGTCCCTGTCGGATTTCGTGAGCACGACGACCGGCTGCACGCCGCTGCCGGCCACCAGCAGCAGGTAGCGTTCGATCCGGCGCGGATTGAAGTCGGCATCCAGTCCGCAGACCACGAACACCGTGTCGATGTTGGCGGCGATCACCTGCTGGCGGTAGTGCTCGCCGGCGGCGCCGCGCTTGATCGCGGAAAAGCGCGGCAGCAGGGCGACGATCCGCAGCGACTTGGGCGCCTCGCCTTCCACCAGCACCCAATCGCCCACCGCGGGGCGCGCCTCGGGATTGATCTCGCCCTTGCGGTAGCTGCCCGCGCGCTGCCACTCCGGGAGCGATTCGGCCGGATCGGCCTGGTCGATGGCTTCGGCCACGCGGTAGCCGCTGCGGTGCTGCTCGACGATCCGCGCCGGCCGCGCGGCCGGATGCGCCGCCAGCAGCGCCGCCCAGCCCGGATCCAGCGCCTGCGGCGGCCAGCGCCAGCCAATCGCGGAAAGCGCGGAACTTGCGGTCATGGGGGCGCAATGAACGTCATCTCGGGATTCTAGCCCCACCCGGTCGCAACCATGCAGTGGCCTTGCCCTGCCGGGGGTGGGCTTCGAGCAGGCCATGGGTAAGCGCGTTTTGCCTGCGCCGCATGCGGCGCAAACGTGCGAACGCCCGGATCCGTGCCGGATCCGGGCCGGACCGCCCAGCGGGCCTGCGGCCGCGCATCGAAGCCGGATGCGTAGCCTAAGCGGCGAAGCCCGCCCCGGGCAGGGCAAGGCCACGGTGGAGCGCCATTTTCCGCTAGGCTTTGCTTCCCCCCTCCCCGCGCCCACGCCGATGTCGTCGTTCAACCCCCGCAACAGGATCGCCACCCGCACCCGCCTCACTGAGGTCCGCTACGAAATCCGGGGCGAACTGGCGCGGCGAGCGCGGGAGCTGGAAGGACAAGGCCGCAGGCTGATCAAGCTCAACATCGGCAACCCCGGCGCATTCGGGTTCCGTGCGCCGGAACACCTGCAGGACGCCATCGCCGGGCGTATCGCCCGCACCGACCCCTACACCCACCAGCAAGGCCTGCCGGAGGCGCGCGAGGCAATCGCGGAATTCCATCGCCTGCGCGGCACGCCCAACGCCTCGCCGGAGCGGGTGTTCATCGGCAACGGCGTGTCGGAACTGATCGACATCTCGCTGCGCGCGCTGCTCAATCCCGGCGAGGAAGTGCTGGTGCCCTCGCCGGACTATCCGCTGTGGAGCGCCGCCACCATCCTCAACGACGGCCGCCCGGTCTACTACAAGTGCGACCGCGAGAACGGCTTCCTGCCGGATCCCGAGCAGATCGAATCGCTGGTGTCCTCGCGCACCCGCGCCATCGTGCTGATCAACCCGAACAATCCCACCGGCGCGAACTATCCGCGCGCGCTGCTGGAGCGGATCGTCGAAATCGCCCGGCGCTACCGGCTGCTGCTGCTGGTCGACGAGATCTACGACGGCATCCTCTACGACGACGCGGTATTCCAGCCGGTCGCACCGCTGGCCGGCGACCTGCCGTGCATGAGCTTCGGCGGGCTGTCGAAGGTGCATCGCGCCTGCGGCTGGCGCGTCGGCTGGGCGGTCCTGAGCGGCGATCCGCTGGCCTGCGGCGACTTCCACCACGCGCTGGACCTGCTGGGCGCGCTGCGCCTGTGCGCCAACGTGCCGGGCCAGTTCGCCATCGAACAGGCCCTGCACGGCACCGACACCATCGGCGAACTGGTGCGCCCCGGCGGCCGCCTGTACGAAACCCGCCGCGCGCTGATCGACAGCTGCACCGCCAGCGAGCACCTGTCGCTTGTGCCGCCGGCCGGCGCGCTGTACGGCTTCCCGCGCGTGGTCGGTGATGCCGCGCGGGGCTTCGACGACCACGACTTCGCGCTGGAGATGCTGGAACAGGAGGACGTGCTGATCGTCCCCGGCACCAGCTTCAACGTGCCCTACCGCGACCACTTCCGCGTCACCCTGCTGCCGGAGGCACCGGTGCTGCGCGAGGTGTTCGCCCGCATCGACCGCGTACTGACCCGCCGCGCCGAACGCGCGCAGCGGCAGAGCGCGGTGGCCTGACAGCGAAATGGTGTCAGGGACAATTTCTCAGGGACAATTTCTCCCCGTCATCGGAATGGAAAAGGCCGGCATGGAAATTGTCCCTGACACCATGTCCTACCTCGCCCTCGGTGACTCCTACACGATCGGTGAAGGCGTCGAGGACGCGGGCCGCTGGCCGGCACAGCTGGCGGCGCGACTGCGCGACGCGGGGATCAGGATCGGCGAACCACGGATCATCGCCACCACCGGCTGGACCACCGACGAACTGGCGGCGGCGATGGATGCGGCCGAACCGCTGGGCGACTGGGATTTCGTCTCGCTGCTGATCGGCGTCAACAACCAGTACCGCGGCCGCAGCGTGGACGAGTATGCCGGCGAGTTCCATCGCCTGCTGCGGCGGGCAATCACGCTGGCCGGCGGCCGCGCGCAGCGCGTGCTGGTGCTGTCGATCCCCGACTGGGGGGTGACCCCGTTCGCCCGCAACGAACTGCGCAGCCCGCGCCGGATCGCGCAGGAGCTGGACGCCTACAACGCCGCCGCGCGCGAACTGTGCATGGCCGAAGGGGTGGCGTTCGTGGACATCACCGCGATTTCCCGCACGGGCGAGACCGCCGACATGCTGGCGGCCGACGGCCTGCATCCGTCCGCGTTGCAATACGCACGCTGGGCCGAGGCGGCGCTGCCTCTGGCGCGACGGCTGCTGGCGGCGCCCTGACTGCCTGCCATTGCATCCGGCGGCCACCGGCGCCGCGCAGCTTGACCCGCGTCATCCGGCCAGCCACGGCCGGCGGCGTAGAATTGGCGGCTCTCCCCACGCCGGAAGCTGCACCATGTCCCTCGACCCCGCCCTGCGCGCCCGCATCGAAACCGTGCTGGCCGCCAACCCCGTCGTGCTGTTCCTAAAGGGCACCCCGGATGCGCCGCAGTGCGGCTTCTCGGCCAAGACCGCCGCGGCGATGGACGCCACCGGCGCCGACTACGCCCACGTCAACGTGCTGGCCGACCCGGAAATCCGCGAAGGCATCAAGGCCTACGGCGACTGGCCCACCATCCCGCAGCTGTACATCCGCGGCGAACTGGTCGGCGGCTGCGACATCGTCACCCAGATGGCGGCCAGCGGCGAACTGCACGCCGCGCTGGGCGTGCCGGCACCGAACCGCACGCCGCCGGAAATCACCATCACCCCGGCCGCCGCCGAAATGCTGAAGCAGGCGCTGGCCAACGCCGGCGAGGGCTATGCCCTGCAGGTCGAGGTCGACAAGGCCTACAACGCGCGGCTGCAGCTGGCCCCGGTGGACGAAGCCGCCATCGCCAGCGAATCCGCCGGCATCCGCGCGCAGTTCGACCTGGTCAGCGCGCAGCGCGCGCGCGGCATGACCATCGACTGGGCCGACGATGCCCGCGGCAAGGGCCTGGTCATCGACAATCCCAACGCCCCGCCGAAAGTGAAGGCGCTGGCCCCGGCGCAGGTGCGCGAGCGCGTGCAGGCCGGCAGCCTGGTGCTGGTGGACGTACGCCCGTTGGACGAGCGCCTGATGGCCGAGGCGCCGGTGGCCTATCGCCATTTCGACGACGGCGTGGCGGAGATCGAGGCGCTGCCGAAGGACACCGCGCTGGCGTTCCTGTGCCAGTCGGGCGCGCGCAGCGCGCAGGCCGCGGAACACTTCCGCGCGCTGGGCTTCAAGGAGCTCTACAACGTGGCCGGCGGCATCGTGGCCTGGGCCGACCTGGACCCGGCGGTGCCGCGCTACTGAGCTGGCCGCCGGCCGCCCGGCGCGCATCCGTCCGATGCGCGCCGGCATCCGTCAGAATCCGCCACCGGCATCCAGCCACGCCTGCTCGGCTGGCGTGTTGACCCGCCCCAGCGCGGCGTTGCGGTGCGGGAAGCGGCCGAACTGCGCAATCACGTCGCGGTGCGCCACCGCGTAACCCAGCAGGTTGGGATCGCCCAATGCGGTGAACAGCGCTACTGCGCGCTGCTGGTCGGCCATCGCCTCGGAATGCTCGAACGGCATGTAGAAGAAGAACCGCAGCGCCGGTTCGACCTGTGCATCGAAGCCGGCGTCGATGGCGCGCGTGGCGTAGTGCAGCGCCAGCGGGTCGGTGGCGAAGGCGTGGCCGCTGCCGCGGAAGATGTTGCGCGGGATCTGGTCCAGCAGCAGCACCAGCGCCAGCGCGCCGTCGGCATCCGTGATCCAGCCGTCGTATTCGCGGCGCGATGCAGCGAAATGCGCGTCCTGCCAATGCGCGCGGCATTCGTCATCGAACGCCGCGCCGCCGCGGAACCACTTGCCCATGCCGGCGTCGCGCCAGAACGCGAGCAGGGCGGTAGCGGTTTCGCGGCTCACTCGTCGAACCGCAGGTGGCGCACGGACTTGCCGTTGCGGCGGATCAGCTTCAGCGACTCGATGCCGACCTTGATGTGGTTGCGCACGAATTCGGCGGACACGCGGGCATCGCTGGCCTCGGTCTTCACACCTTCGGGAATCATCGGCTGGTCGGACACCAACAGCAGCGCGCCGCAGGGAATGCGGTTGGCGAAGCCGGCGGCGAAGATGGTCGCGGTTTCCATGTCGATGGCCATGCAGCGCATCGCCCGCAACCGTTCCTTGAACGCATCGTCGTGTTCCCAGACCCGGCGGTTGGTGGTGAACACGGTGCCGGTCCAGTAGTCCAGCTCCATGTCGCGGATGCTGGTGGAAATCACCCGCTGCAGGGCAAAGGCCGGCAGCGCCGGCACCTGCGGCGGCAGGTAGTCGTCGCTGGTGCCTTCGCCGCGGATCGCGGCGATCGGCAGCACCAGGTCGCCCAGTTGGTTCTTTTTCTTCAGCCCGCCGCACTTGCCGAGGAACAGCACCGCCTTCGGGCAGATCGCCGACAGCAGGTCCATCACGGTGGCGGCGTTCGGGCTGCCCATGCCGAAGTTGACCAGGGTGATGCCGTCGGCGGTGGCGCTGGGCATCGGCCGGTCGATCCCGACCACCGGCGCGCCGGTCATCTCCGAGAAGTGCGACAGATAGCCGCCGAAATTGGTCAGCAGGATGTGCTGGCCGAAGTCCTCCAGCGGCACCCCGGTGTAGCGCGGCAGCCAGTTGTCGACGATTTCCTGTTTGCTCTTCATCGTGGTCCTTTTTCGTTTTCCGGATTCTAAGCCCGGCCCCATGACCTCGGTCATGTGGCGGCCTGCGCGCGATGACGCTAGGGTGCGTGCATCGTTTTTCCGCAGCAGGGGAACCACCGCATGAAACCGTTGACCGCCGCCGTGCTGGCGGCGCTGCTGGCCGGCTGCGCCAGTGCACCGCAGAAACCGGCAGCACCCGCCAAACCGTACGACTTCGCCGCCGACCCCTATCCCAGCACCTACCAGCGGATCGCCTCGCCGCCGGTGCTGCTGCAGCACGCCACCGTGCTGACCGGCACCGGCACCCGTCTGGACGATGCCGACGTGCTGATGCGCGACGGCCGCATCGTCGCGGTCGGCAATGGCCTTGGAACCGGCAGCGACGCGATGCGGGTGGACGCCACCGGCAAGTGGATCACGCCCGGCATCATCGACATCCACTCGCACCTTGGCGTGTACGCCAGCCCCGGCGCCAGCGCGCACAGCGACGGCAACGAAGCCACCGCGCCGGTGACCGCGCAGGTGTGGGCCGAACATTCGGTGTGGCCGCAGGACCCCGGCTTCCACGCCGCGCTGGCCGGCGGCGTGACCGCGCTGCAGATCCTGCCCGGCAGCGCCAACCTGATCGGCGGCCGCGGCGTCACCCTGAAGAACGTCTCCGCCACCACCTACCAGGACATGAAGTTCCCCGGCGCGCCGTGGGGCCTGAAGATGGCCTGCGGCGAGAACCCCAAGCGCGTCTACGGCCAGCGCGGCGGCCCGTCCACCCGCATGGGCAACGTGGCCGGCTACCGCGCGGCGTTCGCCGATGCCGCCGACTACATGAAGAAGCGCAAGGCCGGCGGCAAGGACGCGGAGGCCAAGCGCGACCTGAAGTTGGACACCCTGGCCGGCGCGATCAATGGCGACATCCGGGTCAACATCCACTGCTACCGCGCCGACGAGATGGCGATCATGCTCGACCTCGCCAAGGAGTTCGGCTTCAGGATCGCCGCCTTCCACCATGGCGTGGAGGCCTACAAGATCGCCGACCGGCTGGCCGCCGAGGGTGTTTGCGGCGCGCTGTGGGCGGACTGGTGGGGCTTCAAGATGGAAAGCTTCGACGGCATCCAGGAAAACATCGCGCTGGTCGACCGCGTGCCCGGCGGCTGCGCGATCGTGCATTCCGATTCCGCCGAAGGCATCCAGCGGCTCAACCAGGAGGCGGCCAAGGTGATCGCCAACGCCGGCCGCGTCGGCATCCGCATCAGCCCCGAACACGCGATCCAGTGGCTCACCCGCAACCCGGCCAAGGCGATGGGCATCGACGACCAGACCGGCACGCTGGAGGCCGGCAAGATGGCCGACGTGGTGGTGTGGAACGGCAATCCGTTCAGCAGCTTCGCGCAGGCCGAGCAGGTCTACGTGGACGGCGCGCGGCTGTACGACCGCCGCGATCCGGCGCGGCAGCCGACGTCGGATTTCCTGCTCGGACAGGAGATCGTTTCGGGAGGTGTGCGATGAGCGCCCGCATCATCAAGCGCCTCGCACTGGCGACGGCGCTGTTCGCCGCCTGCGGCCTTGCGCAGGCCCAGGATCTGCTGATCCGCAACGCCATCGTGCATACCGCCGGCGCACGCGGCACCCTGCAGAACGCCGACGTGCTGGTGAAGCAGGGCCGCATCGCCGCCATCGGCAGCGGCCTGACGGCCGGCAGTGCGCCGGTGGTGGATGCGCAGGGACAGCCGTTGACGCCCTCGTTGTTCGGCGGCATCACCGACATCGGCGTGGAGGAAGTCTCCGGCGAACCAAGCACCGTCGACGCCACCCTGGCGCTGGGCGCCAACGCCGCCGACATGCGGGTGCGGCCGGAGTTCGACGTCACCCTGGCCTACAACCCGGACTCGGTGCTGGCGCCGGTGGCGCGGGTGGAAGGCATCGGCTGGACGCTGCTGGCGGCCGGCACGCGCCCCGGCGGCTCGCTGATCGGCGGCCAGGGCGGCATGGTGCGGCTGGACGGCAGCCTCGATGCGGTGGGCCCGCGCGCGCTGTTCGTCACCCTGGGCGGCGCCGGTGCCAACCTCAGCGGCAGCTCGCGCGCGGCGCAGTGGATGCTGCTCGACCAGCTGATCGACGAGGCGCGCGGGCGCATCCCGGCCGACTCGCAGTTCGCCCTGCTCACCCCCGCCGGCCGCACCACGCTGGCGAAATACTTCGGCGGCGGCGGCCCGGTACTGGCGCGGGTGCAGCGCGCGGCCGACATCGTCCGCCTGCTGCGCTGGGCAAAGCAACGCGGCGTGCGGGTGGCGCTGGTGGGCGCGGCGGAAGGCTGGAAGGTCGCGCCGCAGATCGCCGCGGCCGGCGTGCCGGTGTTCGTCGACGTGCTGGCCAACCTGCCCGGCGACTTCGACGAGATCGGCGCCAGCCTCGAGAACGCCGCGCGACTGCACGCGGCCGGGGTCAAGGTGTCGTTCTTCCAGGGCGGCGACGCTTCGCACAATGCACGCAAGCTGCGCCAGCTGGCCGGCAACGCGGTGGCCAACGGCCTGCCGTGGGAAGCGGGCCTGGCCGGCCTGACCTCGGTGCCGGCAGCGGCGCTGGGCGCGGGCGCGGACATCGGCGCGACCATCGCGGTCGGCCAGCGCGCCGACCTGGTCCTGTGGAGCGGCGACCCGCTGGACGTGGCCAGCGTTGCCCGGCAGCTGTGGCTGGACGGCCGCGCGATCCCGATGCGCAGCCGCCAGACCGAGCTGCGCGACCGTTACCTGCGCGCCGCCGGCACGCCCCAGGAAGGCCAGCTGCCGCGCGCCTACCCGGCCGACGCACGCTGACGCCGGCTGATTCCCCGCGCCCGGGTACGCCCGGGCGCGGATGTGCTTGAAGGAGGATGACAATGGCGATGTTCGAAGGCATCAACTGGCTCGCCGTGCTGGCGGCGGCGCTGTCCGCTTTCCTGCTGGGCGGGCTGTGGTACGGCCCGCTGTTCCGGCGCGCGTGGTGCCGCGAAAACGGCATCGACCCGGAGGCACCGCCGAGCGGACATCCAGCGAAGGTGTTCGGCACCGCCTTCGCCGCGGCGCTGGTGGCGGCGGCGGCGTTCGCCATCCTGCTGCGGCCGGAGCCGCCCTTGCCGGTCGCCCTGCACGCGGGCTTCGTGGCCGGGCTGGCCTACGTCGCGATGGGCTTCGGCATCAACTACGCGTTCGCAGGCCGCAGCTTCAAGCTGTGGCTGATCGACGGCGGTTACCACACGCTGCAGTTCACCCTGTACGGGCTGATCCTCGGCGCCTGGCACTAAGTACGCCCCTGCAATCCAGCGCGGGAACGCCTGCGCGTAAATGAACGGTGCTGCTCTCCGGGACGCGCCGTTGCCGCCCCGCCACATGCAAGCGCGTCCGACTTGCGGTACGGTCGTGGGCAACTGAACGGGGGGCTGGAGGACAACATGCGCATCGGGATCATCGCGGATTCGGCCTGCGATCTGCCAAGCGACCTCATCGAACGCGAAAACATCACCATCTTGCCGGTGACCGTGCAGATCGGGCAGGCGGTGCTGGCCGACGTGCGCAACGAGGAAGCGACGATGAGCTTCCTCAGCGGCGAAACCGCCGCGCGCGCGTTCGAGGCGGAGACCACGCCGTTCACCGTGCAGCAGGTGCACGATCTGTTCCTGAACCAGCTGGTGCACGACTACGACTACGTATTCTGCATCACCACCACCCGCACCCGCAGCGGCATCCACGACAACGCGCAGCAGGCCAGCTTCACCATCCTCAACGATTACAAGTCGGTGCGCGCCGCCTCCGGCAACAACACCCCGTTCTCGCTGCGGGTGATCGACAGCCAGAACGTGTTCGCCGGCGTCGGCGTGCCGGTGATCGAGGCGGTGCGCATGCGCGCCGCCGGCGAGTCGCCGCCGCGGATCCGCGCGCACCTGGAGGCCGTCGCCAGCAAGACCCACGCCTACATGGTGCCGCCGGACCTCAACTACCTGCGCAACCGCATCAAGAAGCGCGGCGACAAGAGCGTCAGCTTCCTCAGCGCGGCGCTGGGCACGGCGCTGGACATCAAGCCGATCCTGCACTGCAACCAGGGCGAAACCGGCCCGGTGGCCAAGGTGAAGGGCTTCGACGCGGCCAGCCGCAAGCTGTTCGATTTCACCGCCGAACGCGTGGCCTCCGGCCTGCTGACCCCCACCGTGAATCTCTGCTACGGCGGCGCGCTGGACGAGATGCGCGCACTGCCGGGTTACCAGCACCTGCGCGACGTGTGCAAGGACCGCGGCGTCGAGGTGTTCGAGAGCTTCATGGGGCTGTCCGGCCTCGTCAACGTCGGCCGCGGCGCGCTGGTGGTGGCGTTCGCTTCCGAACCACATCGCTTCGGCTGAACCGTGACGGTGCATCGACGGCCGCGCCGCCAGCCTCTGGACTCGTCTTTCCGGGATCGCCCATGACCACTCGCTACTACATCCGCCTGCCCAATCCGGACGAGGCACGAGGCAACGACCCTGAACTGAGCTTCCGCTCGCGCGGCGCGGAAGGGTTTGCCGAGGAACTGCAGGACGCACTGCGCGATGACGCCCTGTTCCTGCGCTGGCAGGCCAGGCAGGAGGAACCCGACGACGTCGATCCGGCGCTGTCCGCCACCGACCCGGCCGCCCGCGTCACCGGCCAGCAGGACGACCTGCACATCGACCTGATCGTGGATACCCGCCTGTCTTCGGCGCTGCTGCGCCAGCGCATGGGGCTGCTGGCCGGCAACCACTGGCAACTGCGCGACGTCACCGCGGCCTGAGGTTCCCGACCGCATGATCCCCGTGCTGCTGTCATGGAGCGGCGGCAAGGACGCCGCGTGGGCCTTGCATGCGCTGCGGGCGCGCGGCGAAGTCGAGGTGGTCGGCCTGCTCACCACCCTCACCGAAGGCTTTGAGCGCGTGTCGATGCAGGGCATCCGTCGCGACGTGCTGCATGCGCAGGCCCGCGCCGCCGGGCTGCCGCTGGTCGAGGCCTGGATCCCGCAGGCCGCCGACAACGCGAGCTACGTCGCCAGCTTCACCGATGCACTGGCGCGGGCGCAGGCGCGCTGGCCGGGCCTTGCCCATATCGCCTACGGCGACCTGTTGCTCGCAGACATCCGCGACTGGCGCGAGGCGCTGTGCGCACGGCTGGGCTGGACGCCGCTGTTCCCGCTGTTCGGCAGCGACACCGCACGGCTGGCGCGGGAGATGATCGAAGGCGGCCTGCGCGCGCACCTGTGCTGCGTGGATACCACCCAGCTCGATGCCGCATTCGCAGGCCGCGCCTTCGATGCCGCGCTGCTGGACGAACTGCCTCCGGGCGTCGACCCCTGCGGTGAGCACGGCGAATTCCACACCTGCGTTTCCGCCGGGCCGATGTTTGCCGCGCCCATCGCATTGGAACGCGGCGACACCGTGCTGCGCGACGGACGCTTTGCCTATACCGACTTCGCGCTGGCCTGACTGGAGCCGCCCGCGCAACGCCGCGGGCGATGCTATGCCTTCAACGCCGTGGCGTGGTGGGCGATGTGCTCACCGATGAAACTGGCAATGAAGTAGTAGCTGTGGTCATGGCCCGGCTGCATGCGCAGATACACCGGATACCCGGCCGCATCGGCGGCGTCCTTCAGACGCCACGGCTGCAGCTGGGCATCGAGGAACTCGTCGGCCTCGCCCTGGTCGACCAGCACCGGCAGCTTTTCCGCTGCCGTCCTGATCAGCTCGCTGGCGTCGTACTGCACCCATGCCGCACGGTCCTCGCCAAGATAGGCGGCGAACGCCTTTTGCCCCCACGGCACTTGCGAGGGCGCGACGATCGGCGAGAACGCCGACACGCTGCGATAGCGCCCCGGGTTGCGCAGCGCCACCACCAGCGCCCCGTGGCCACCCATCGAATGCCCGCTGATCGCGCGCGCGGCGGTGACCGGGAAATGCGCTTCGACCAGCGCCGGCAGTTCCTCGGCCACGTAGTCGAACATGCGGTAATGCGCCTCCCACGGCGCCTGCGTAGCATTGACGTAGAAGCCGGCGCCCTTGCCCAGGTCGTAGCCCTCCGCATCGGCCACGCCGTCACCGCGGGGGCTGGTGTCCGGCGCGACGAGGGCGACGCCGTGCTCGGCCGCATAGCGCTGCGCACCCGCCTTGGTGATGAAGTTCTGTTCGCTGCAGGTCAGGCCCGACAGCCAGTACAGCACCGGCACCGGTCCGTCCTGCGCCTGCGGCGGCAGGTAGATCGCGAACGTCATGTCGCAGCCCAGCACCGCCGAGCGGTGCCGGTACACGTCCTGCCAGCCGCCGAAGCAGGCGCGGTGTTCGATGCGTTCCATCAGGCCATCCCCCTTAGAATCGCACCACCGAGCGGATCGACTTGCCTTCGTGCATCAGTTCAAAGGCTTCGTTGATCCCCTCCAGCCCCATGGTGTGGGTCACGAACGGCGCAAGCTGGATCTCGCCGGCCATCGCCTCCTCCACCATGCCCGGCAGCTGGCTGCGGCCCTTCACGCCACCAAAGGCGGTGCCCAGCCACTTGCGGCCGGTCACCAGCTGGAACGGGCGGGTGGAGATCTCCTGCCCCGCGCCGGCCACCCCGATGATCACGCTCTGGCCCCAGCCACGGTGCGCGCACTCCAACGCGGCGCGCATCACGTTGACGTTGCCGATGCATTCGAAGGAATGATCCACGCCCCAGCCGGTCATCTCCACGATCACCTGCTGGATCGGTTTATCGAAATCCTTCGGGTTCACGCAGTCGGTGGCACCCATGTCGCGGGCCATGTCGAACTTCGAGGGATTGGTGTCGATGGCGATGATCCGCCCCGCCTTCGCCCGCTTCGCGCCCTGGATCACCGCCAGCCCGATGCCGCCCAGGCCGAACACCGCGACCGAATCGCCTTCCTGCACCTTGGCGGTGTTCTGCACCGCGCCCAGGCCGGTGGTGACACCGCAGCCCAGCAGGCAGACTTGCTCGTGGTTCGCTTCAGGATTGATCTTCGCCAGCGAGACCTCGGCCACCACGGTGTATTCGCTGAACGTGCTGCAGCCCATGTAGTGGTACAGCGGCTGGCCGTTGTAGGAGAAGCGGGTGGTGCCGTCCGGCATCACGCCCTTGCCCTGGGTGGCGCGCACGGCCGTGCAGAGGTTGGTCTTGCCGGACTTGCAGAACAGGCATTCGCCGCATTCGGCGGTGTACAGCGGGATCACGTGGTCGCCCGGCTTCACACTGGCCACGCCCTCGCCCACCTCCACCACCACGCCAGCACCCTCGTGGCCCAGCACGCAGGGGAACAGGCCCTCCGGGTCGTCGCCCGACAACGTGAACGCATCGGTATGGCAGACGCCGGTATGGCTGATCTTCACCAGCACCTCGCCGGCCTTGGGCGGGGCGACGTCGATCTCGACGATCTGCAGCGGCTGGCCAGCGGCGAAGGCAACGGCGGCGCGGGATTTCATGGGCAAGCTCCGGATTGCGAATGGCCTGCATGATAGTCCGTGCGATCGCGCGCGATCACGATCGCGTTGCCATCCATGACCGGGCGTTCGCAGCGGTGCGCGGCATGCCGCGCGAGCGCCATTGCTCACCCCGTGTTCTGGATCCCCGCGGCGATGCCGTTGACGGTGGAGACCAGCGTGCGCAGCAGGGCTTCATCCTCGCGCCCGCCTTCGCGCCAGCGCCGCAGCAGGACCACCTGTAGCAGGCTGATCGGATCGACATAGGGGTTGCGCAGCCGGATCGACAGGCGCAGCCGGTAATCGTCGGCCAGCAGCGCGTCGCGCTGCTTGATCGCGAGGATCGCCTCGCGGGTGCGCGCGAACTCCTGCGCGATGGGCGGGAAGAACACCGGATGCAGCCCGCCGGCCAGCGCGGAATAGCGTTCGAAGATATCGATGTCGGACTTCGCCATCGCCATCTCCACGTCGTCGATCATCGCGGCGAAGAACGGCCAGTCGCGGGCCATGGCCGCCATCGCGTCCAGTCCGTGCACATCGATGCCGTGGCGCAGGGCGGTGCCGATGCCGTACCAGCCGGTCAGGCCGGAACGGCTCTGCGCCCATGAGAACACCCACGGGATCGCGCGCAGGTTGGCGATGCCGCCATCGCGGCGGCGCGATGGCCGCGAGCTGATGTGCAGGCGCTCGATCACGTCCACCGGCGTGGCCGCACGGAAGTAAGCCGGGAAGTCCGGATGCTCGTGCACCAGCGCGCGGTAGTGCGCGCGCGAGACCTGCGCCAGCTCGGCGGCAAGTGCGCGCCACTCGCCTTCGCGCGGCTCCGGCGGGCGCGGCCGCAGCGATGCGCGCAGCACCGCGCCGGTCATCTGCTCGAGGTTGCGCAGTGCCAGCGCGCGTATCCCGTATTTGCGATGGATGACCTCGCCCTGCTCGGTGACGCGCATGCGCCCGGCCACGCTGCCGCGTGGCGCCGCCATGATCGCCCGCTCTGTCTTGCCGCCGCCGCGGCTGACCGAACCACCGCGGCCATGGAAGAACACCAGCTGCAGGCCGGCCGCGCGCGCCACTTCCAGCAGCTCCACCTGCGCGCGCTGCAGCGCCCAGCGCGATGCCAGCAGCCCGCCGTCCTTGGCGCTGTCGCTGTAACCCAGCATCACCACCTGGCGCCCGCCGCGCGCGGCCAGGTGGCGGCGGTACAGCGGGTCGGCGAACAGCGCCTGCATCGTCGCCGGCGCAGCCTCCAGGTCATCCACCGTCTCGAACAGCGGCGCCACGTCCAGCGGCACTTCGGCATCGACGACGCAGCCGGCGATGCGCGCCAGCGCCAGCACGGCCAGGGCGTCGGCGGCATTGCGCGCCATGCTGATGATGTAGGGACCGAAGGCATGTTCGCCCAGCGCCCCGCGCAGTTCGCGCACGGTGCGGAACACCTCCAGCGTCGCCGAGGCGTCGGCTGCGCCCGCGTCGGACGGTGCAGCGCCCGAGATCAGCGCATGCAACCGCTCGATCCGCGCCGGCAGCGGGCGCGCGGCCCACTCGGCATCCGCCTCCAGCGCAGCCAGCGCCTGCTCGTGCACGGCGGAATCCTGGCGCAGGTCCAGCGCGGCCATGTGGAAGCCGAAGGTGCGCGCACGCCAGAGGATGCGCCGCAACGCGAAGCGGCCGGCATGGTCGCCGCGGTGCCGGGCCAGGCTGGCGTCGATCAGCGCCAGGTCGTCGATGAAGGCGGCCGCATCGGCATAACCACCCGTCGCGCCTTCGCCGGTGGCCTGCAGGCGCGCGCGCATCGCCCACAGCAACTGCCGGTAGGGCATGTCGGCCAGTCGTGGCCGGTTGCGCACCATGCCCTCGGGCAGCAGCGCGCGATGCGCAGCGGCCCGCGCCTCGACCTGCGCATCGATGCCGGCATGGCCGTGGCTCTGGGTGAGGATGTCGCCCAGCGCACGCAGGTCGGCCAGATAGCAGTCCAGCGCCAGCGCCCGCTGCGCGGCCAGCGCGTCGCGCACGCTGGCCGCACCGACGTTGGGGTTGCCGTCCATGTCGCCGCCGACCCAGCTGCCGAAGCGCAGCAGGGGCGGCAGCGCGATGCGTTCCCCATACACGGCCTCCACCGCATCGGAGAACGCCTCGTAGAACACCGGCAGCACGCGGTACAGCACGCTGCCGAGGTAGAAGCCGACATGCTCGACCTCGTCGGCCACGCTGGGCCGCTGCGGCGGCGCTTCGTTGGTCTGCCAGGCGGTGGTCAGCGACTGGCGGATGCGGGCGTCGTCGGCGCGCCGCTCCGGCGGCGTGCGGGTGCGGTCGATGTCGGCGATCAACCGTTCGACCACTGTCTTTTCCTTCAGCAGCAGCGCGCGCCGCACCGCCTCGGTGGGATGCGCGGTGAACACCGGCTCCACGCACAGCCCGGCCAGCTGCGCCTGCAGCTCCGCCAGCGTCACGCCCTCGTCGCGCAGGCCGCGCAGCACCGCCTCCAACCCACCGGGCTGCGGCGCCTCGCCCAGCCGCTGGTAGTCGCGGCGACGGCGGATCCGGTGCACGCGCTCGGCCACGTTGGTGGCGCTGAAATAGGCTGCGAACGCGCGCACCAGCGGCTCCGCCTGTGCCAGCGGCACCTGCGCCAGCCGCTGCGCCAGCGCGTCCACCGGCTCGCCCTGCTCGCGCCGGGCAATCGCGATCCGCCGCAGCGTCTCGACCTGTCCAAGGAACGCCGGCGCCACCTGCTCGGCCAGCATGTCGCCGACCATCGCGCCGAGGCGGCGCACATCGTCGCGCAGGGGGGTATCGGTGTCGGCGAATTCGAGCTGCTCGCGCAGCGGCGTGTCGGCAGGCGTCATGGCCGCAGGCTAGCGCGATTCTTGCTGCATTGCGTCAACGGTTGCGGATGGGACTATCCGCACCGCGCGCCTGCGCTCAGTAGGAAAACTCGCAGAACACCGGATCGACGCTGCCGCGCCATTCGCCGTGGAACAGCGCCAGCTTGCGCTCGGCCGGGGTCTTGCCGGACTCCACGATCTCCACCAGCGGATCGAGGAAGCCGGTCTCATCGGCGCCGCAGCGATCCTGCACGGCGCGCCGGCGCAAGCCGGCGGCGGAAATCTCCAGCGCGCGGCGGGCCAGGTCGCGCAGCGTGCCGCCGCGGAACGGCAGCCCCAGCGCATGCTTCGGCACGCCATCGCGCAGGGCGTGGCGTTCGGCCATGCTGAAATCCTTGACCAGGTCCCAGGCGGCATCCAGCGCCGCATCGTCGTACAGCAGGCCCACCCAGAACGCCGGCAGCGCGCACAGCCGGCCCCACGGGCCGCCGTCGGCACCGCGCATCTCCAGGAACTTCTTCAGCCGCACTTCCGGAAACGCGGTGGTCATGTGGTCGTTCCAGTCGCGCAGGGTCGGCAGCGCGCCGGGCAGCACGTCCAGCCGGCCCTGCATGAAGTCGCGGAACGATTTGCCGCTGGCATCGTGGTAGATGCCGTCGCGATAACTGAAGTACATCGGCACATCGAGCAGGTAATCGACGTAGCGCTCGTAGCCGAAGCCGTCCTCGAACACGAAATCGAGCATGCCGGTGCGGTCGGCGTCGGTGTCGGTCCAGATGTGCGAGCGGTAGCTGAGGTAGCCGTTGGGCCGCCCTTCCGTGAACGGCGAGTCGGCGAACAGCGCAGTCGCAATCGGTTGCAGCGCCAGCGAGACGCGGAACTTCTTCACCATGTCGGCTTCGCTGGCGTAGTCCAGGTTGACCTGCACCGTGCAGGTACGGGTCATCATGTCCAGGCCCAGGTTGCCGAACTTGGGCATGTACTCGCGCATGATCCGGTAGCGGCCCTTCGGCATCCACGGCATTTCGTCGCGCCGCCACTTGGGCTGGAAGCCCATGCCGAGGAAGCCGAGCTTGAGCTCGTCGGCCACCTCGCGCACTTCGCGCAGGTGGATGCCGACTTCCCTGCAAGTCTGGTGGATGGACTCCAGCGGCGCACCCGACAGCTCCAGCTGCCCGGCCGGCTCCAGCGTCACCGACGCGCCATCGCGGGTCAGCGCGATCACCCGGCCGTTCTCTTCATAGGGCGCCCAGCCGAACCGCACCAGCCCCTTCAGCAGCGCCTCGATACCGCGCTCGCCATCGAAGGTGGGTGGGCGCAGGTCGTCCAGCTGGAAGCCGAATTTCTCGTGCTCGGTGCCAATCCGCCACGCCTCGCGCGGCTTCTCGCCCGAGGCCAACACCTCGGCCAGCTGGTGGCGGCCGGTGATCGGGGTGTCGCTGGCGTCGCTGGGTCCGGACATGCGGGGCTTCCCTTTTGGACGCGCAGGATATCGCGCGCGGGCGTCCAGCCGCAGCACGCTGGCCGACTTTCACTGTTCCGGCTGCATACGTATTCCCGGCCCGATCCGTTGTTGGCCCAGCGGGCCGCCTGTAGCCTCCGGGGCACCGCCCGATGAGGAACCCGCATGCGCCTGTTGAGCTGCGTCTTCGCCTTGTTGTCCAGCTTCCCCGCCTCGGCACAGACGGTGGATCGGGTGGAGCCGGCCAACTGGTGGGTTGGCATGAAGCACCATGCAGTCGAACTGATGGTGCACGGCAATGGCATCGCCGCCGCCACTCCGCGCATCGACCGTGAAGGCGTGTCACTGCGCGACGTGCAGCGCAGCGACAATCCGAACTACCTGTTCGTCACCGTCGACATCGCCAGCGATGCGCCAGCCGGCGAAGTCGCCATCGACTTCCTGCGCAATGGCAAGGCGGTGGCGACGCATCCGTGGCGGATCGACGCGCGCGAACCGGGCTCGGCGCAGCGGCGCGGCTTCGATGCCAGCGACGCCATCTACCTGGTCACCCCCGACCGCTTCGCCAACGGCGATGCCTCCAACGACAGCATCGCCGGCATGCGCGAACGGGCGAACCGCGGCAGCGCGAACGGCCGCCACGGCGGCGACATCGCCGGCCTGCGCCGGCACCTGGGCTACATCGCATCGCTAGGCTTCACCCAGCTCTGGCCCACGCCGCTGCTGGAGAACGACCAGCCGGACAGCTCCTACCACGGCTACGCGATCACCGACCTGTACCGCATCGACCCGCGCATGGGCAGCAACGCCGACTACCGCGCGCTGGCGCGGGAAGCGAAGGCGCGGGGCATCGGTCTGGTCATGGACGTGGTGCTCAACCACATCGGCGTCGAACACTGGTGGATGCGCGACCTGCCGGCGGCCGACTGGATCAACCACGGCGGCCGGTTCGTCCCGACCAACCACCACCGCACCACGGTCCAGGATCCCCATGCCGCACCCGACGACCGCGCCGCGTTCACCGACGGCTGGTTCGTCGACGCCATGCCCGACCTCAACCAGCGCAACCCGCAGCTGGCGCGCTACCTGATCCAGAACACGCTGTGGTGGATCGAATACGCGGGGCTGTCCGGGATCCGCGAGGACACCTTCGGTTATGCCGACGCCGATTTCCTCAGCGCCTGGGGCAAGGCCATCCTCGACGAATATCCGGGCTTTTCGATGGTCGGCGAGGAATGGAGCATCAATCCCGCCGTGGTCGCGCACTGGCAACGCGGCAAGGCCAACCTCGACGGCCACGTGCCGTACATGCCCAGCATGATGGATTTCCCGCTAAACCTATCGTTGCGCACGGCGCTGCTGCAGCCGGATACGTGGGAGGGCGGCTGGCTGTCGCTATACGAAATGCTGGGCAACGATTTCCTGTATCCCGATCCCGGCCGGCTGGTGGTGTTCGCCGAGAACCACGACACCACCCGGTTGCTCGCCCACCTCGACGGCGACATCGGCCTGTGGAAGGTCGCAATGGCCTACGTCGCCACCATGCGCGGCACCCCGCAGTTCTACTACGGCTCGGAAGTGCTGCTACGCGGCCCCAAGCAGCGCAACGACGGCGAGCTGCGCGCCGACATGCCCGGCGGCTGGGTGGGCGACGCGGCCAATGCGTTCACCGGTGCCGGCCTCTCCGCCGCGCAGCGCGACGCGCAGGACTACATCCGCCGCCTGTTCCAGTGGCGCAAGCGGACGCCACTGCTGCACGCCGGCAAGCTGATGCATTTCGCGCCGGCAGGCGACGGCACCTACGTCTATTTCCGCTACGACGACGCGCCCGGCGCCGGCGGCAAGGCGGTGATGGTGGCGCTCAACAAGGGCGCCGATGCCAAGCCGCTGGCGCTTGGCCGTTTCGCCGCCTTCCTGCGCGGGCGCACCGCCCGCGATGCGCTCAGCGGCAAGCCGGTGGCACTAGGCGCGGCGCTGGTGCTGCCCGCCAAATCGGCGACGCTGCTGGAAATCGAATGAGCTTCAGAGCGCCAGCCAGCCGGCGACCACGGCGCGCAGTTCGTCCACGCCCTGCTTCGACTCGCCGGAGAACAGCTGCACGCTGACGCTGTCGGCGAACGACCGCGCCAGCTCCATCCGCACCGCCTGCAGGGTATTGCCGGCGGCACCGCGGCCGAGCTTGTCGGCCTTGGTCAGGATCACGTGCGCAGGCAACCCGCGGCGCATGGCGTAGCCCAGCATCTGCCGGTCGTATTCCTTCAGCGGATGGCGCACGTCCATCACCACCACCAGCCCGCGCAGGGCGTCGCGGCTGCCGAAATAGCCCTCGAGGAAGGCCTGCCAGTGCGCCTGCAGGTCCTGCGGCACCTTGGCGTAGCCGTAGCCCGGCAGGTCGACCAGGTATTTGTCCTGGTGCGGCGGCAGGCCGAAGAACACCAGCTGCTGGGTGCGGCCGGGGGTCTTGGACACGCGTGCCAGCGCGTTCTGCTGGCAGAGCGCGTTGAGGGCGGAGGATTTGCCGGCGTTGGAGCGGCCGGCAAAGGCCACTTCGAAGCCGCCATCGGGCGGCAATTGCCGGTGATTGTGGGCGGCCAGCAGGTACTGGGCGCGCGCGAACGGATTGGGTGCAGCCATGGGCATAGCATGGCATGTCCGCGCCGATGCGGGTCCGGTTTGACCACTTCGGGCGCGCCGACCATAATTTGCAGGTTGCGCGGCACCTGCCCGCGTCCTTATGCCAGTGGAGTTTCGCATGCGTCCTGTCCATGCCCTTGCCGGTGTTGCCTGTCTTGCTCTTGCCGCCGCTGCTTGGGCCCAGAGCGAAGCCGTCGCCGCACCCGACAATGCCCCGGTGCAGACCGCGCCGCTGGCCGAGAAGCCCGCCACCTGGGGTGATGCCAAGGCCGGACAGGCCAAGGCCGGCGCCTGCGCGGCCTGCCACGGCCTCGACGGCAACGCGATGCAGCAGAACGCGCCGCGCATCGCCGGCATGCCGGAACGCTACATCGCCGACCAGCTGCACCTGTTCAAGAGCGGCCAGCGCACCAGCGGCATGGCCGCGATCATGGCGCCGTTCGCCGGCATCCTCAGCGCGCAGGACATGCGCGACGTCGGTGCCTGGTACGCCAGCCAGAAGTCCGGCACCGGCGTGGCCGACGACACCCTGATCGCCGAAGGCCCCAACCAGGGCATGAAGTTCTACCAGGTCGGCGAGCGCCTGTTCCGCAGCGGCGATCCGGCCCGCGGCATGCCGGCCTGCATGGCCTGCCACGGCCCGTCGGGTGCCGGCAACCCCGGTCCGGCCTATCCGACCCTGCACGGCCAGGATTCGGCGTACGTGACGCGTCGACTCGAGGAATACCGCACCGGCACCACCACCTACACCGCGCCGGCGCACTTCAACCTGATGGCCGCGGTGAGCAAGTCGCTGAGCGACGAGGAAATCCGCTCGCTGGCCAGCTACGTGCAGGGCCTGCACACCCGCGCGCCCGGCACCACCAAGGAAAGCATCGCCCGCTGAGCGCGATGCTTCATCATGCGTTGGCCGTGGCCCGTGCATGCTCGTCGGGCCCCCTGTCGACCGCCGGAGCCTGATTCGATGCGCGCACTGCTGTTGTCGCTTGTCCTGCTGCTGACCGCCGCGCTTGCGCCCGCGCAAGCGCAGCGCGCCCTGCCCGGCCTGGCCGAGGGCGTGCAGTATCGTTACGTCGACGACGGCCAGCCCTACCGGGCGCTGCCGCCCGGCATGGTGGAAGTGGCCGAGGTCTTCGCCTATACCTGCCCGCACTGCGCCCACTTCTCGCCGATGCTGGAAGCCTGGGCCAAGCAGCTGCCCGCGCATGCCCGGCTAGTGCTGGTACCGGGGGTGTACGACCGCGACGATCCGTGGCCGCGGGTATTTTTCGCCGCGCAGGCCGCCAAGTCCCTGCCGGTGCTGCATCCGCGCCTGTTCGCCGCGATCCATGAAACCGGCGAACTGCCGCGCAATGCCGCCGTCGCCCAAATCCTCGCCTTCGCCAGCCGCGTGCAGGGCAGCAACGCCAGCGCGCTGAAGACCGCGCTGGCCGACGATGCGAAGCTGTTGCCGCAGCTGAAGCAGGCCTATGAATTCGGCGTCCGCAGCCAGATCGAGGGCACGCCCTCGCTGATCGTGGCCGGCCGCTACGTGATCCTCGGCAACAGCTATGAAAACCTGCTGGGCAATGCGCGCGCGGTCGTCGCCGCGCTGGCGCCGAAGCAGAAGCCCAAGGCGGCCGCGCGCCCGGCGCCGGCCAAGCCCACCCCTCCCCGCTCCTGATCCCAAGACGGAACCGCCATGACCGCACTGCGCCACGCCCTGCTCCTGCTCGCCCTGCTGCCGCTGGCCGCCTGCAAGAACGACGCGCCCGCGCCGGTCGCGGCCGGCGACGCCGCCCCCGCCGCACAGGCCGCCACCAAGGCCGCCAGCGCCGAAGACCCGCAGCGCGCAGCGCAGGCCGAGGCGGCCGTGCAGGCCGCCGCCGAAGCCGCCGCCAAGGCGCCGCCGCCAGTGGAAGGCACCGATTACGTCACCATCCCGAACGGCCAGCCGTTCGATACCGCGCCGGGCCGGATCGAGGTCGTCGAGTTCTCCGGCTACGTCTGCCCGTTCTGCGCCGCCGTGCAGCCGCAGGTCTCGGCGATGAAGGCCAAGCTGCCGCCGGACGTGCATTTCGTCTACGTGCCGGCCGCGTTCGGCGCGATGTGGGACAACTACGCCAAGGCCTACTACGCCGCCGAAGCGATGGGCCTGGTGGAAAAGACCCATGACGCGATGTTCCGCGCCATCCACATCGACCAGACCCTGAAGGGCGAGCGCGGCATGGACAAGCCGGAGGACATCGCCGCGTTCTACGCGAACTACGGCGCCAACCCCGGCGAGTTCCTCAACAGCATGCAGAGCTTCGCGGTGGCGACCAAGATGAACCGCGCCCGCCAGTACATGACCGAAGCCTTCGCCAACGGCGACCAGATGGGCACCCCGGCCTTCGTGGTCGCCGGCAAGTACCGGGTCAAGGGCAAGAGCGTGGACGACATGTTCCGCATCATCAACCAGCTGATCGTCGCCGAACGCGCCAAGCTCGGTGCCGCCACCCCGGCGCCGGCCGCAGCGGCCGCGGCGGAAGCGCCGCAGGGCTGATCCCAGCCGCCATGCACAACCGCCGGCTGCGCCTGCTGAGCGCCAACATCCAGGCCGGCTCCAGCACGCGCGGCTACGGCGACTACGTCGCGCGCAGTTGGTCGCACGTGCTGCCGGCGGGCAACAAGCGCGGCGCGCTGGACACCATCGCCGAGCTGGCCGGCCGCCACGACATCGTCGGCCTGCAGGAGGCCGATCCCGGCAGCCTGCGTTCGGGCTTCACCAACCAGACCCACTACCTGGCCGAACGCGCCGGCTTCGCCTACTGGAGCCACCAGCCCAACCGCAGCGTGGCGGGGGTGGCCTCCAGCGCCAACGGCCTGCTCAGCCGGCTCGAACCGCGCCTGGTCGAAGACCACCCGCTGCCGGGCCGGGTCAAGGGCCGCGGCGTGCTCACTGCCACCTTCGGCAACGGCCGCGACGCGCTGACCGTGGCGGTGGCGCACCTCTCGCTGGGCAGCCAGTCGCGGCGCTCGCAGATCGACTTCATCGCCGACATCCTCGCCGGCCTGCCGCACGCGGTGCTGATGGGCGACTTCAACTGCGACCCCGAACAGCCGGAGATGCAGCAGCTGTATCGCAAGACCCGGCTGCAACCGCCCGACCGCTGCGTGCCCACCTTTCCGTCGTGGCGCCCGCAGCGCGCCATCGACCACATGCTGGTGACGCCGGCGCTGGCGCTGGCCACCATGCAGGCGCTGCCCGCCGCGCAGTCCGACCACCTCGCCCTGTCGGTGGAGCTGGACGTGCCGGAAGCTGCACTGCGCTGAGACGACGCTAGATGGCGCTGTACGCGAACGCGCTGCCGACCACCAGCAGGAACACCGCGAACACCCGCTTCAGCGCGGGCCCGCTGAGCGCATGCGCGAGCCGGGTGCCGTATGGCGCCGCCAGCACCGACGCCAGCGCCACGCCGATCGCCGCCGGCAGATAGACATAGCCCACCGCGCCCGACAGCGGCAGCGCGCCAGCCGGCGCCTGCAATGCGTAACCCAGCGCGCTGCCCAGGCCGATGAAGATGCCGCAGGCCGAGGAGGTACCCACCGCGCGCACCGGCGCCACCCCGCGCCACACCAGCAGCGGCACGGTCAGGCTGCCACCGCCGATGCCGACGATCGCCGACACGATGCCGATCCCGCCACCTGCCAGCGTGTAGCCCGGGCCACGCGGCACCAGCGTGGCATCGCCGCCGGATTTCGGCTGCACCAGCAGCATCTGCGCGGCCACGATCCAGCAGTACGCCGCCACGCACCAGCGCAGCACGTTGCCATCCAATGTGATCGCGAAGCGGCTGCCCAGCCAGCCGCCCAGCAGCACGCCGGGGACCATCCAGCCCACCGTCGGCCACAGCACGCTGCCGCGGCGGTGATGCGCGCGCGCCGATGAGGCCGCGGTCAGCACGATGCTGGCCAGCGAACTGGCCAGCGCCGCGTGCATCGCCGCGTCCACCGGCACGCCCTGGGTGGGCAGCAACCATGCCAGCGCGCCCACCAGCACCAGCCCGCCGCCGATGCCCAGCAGCCCGGCCAGCACGCCGGCACACGCGCCCAGCGCCAGATAGAGAAGCAGGAACGACATCGCGCACCATCGAAAAAGACGTTCATCGATGCTCGGCTATAGTCGGGCGATGCACAAGATCGCGCCCTCGCTACTGCTGTTGTCGTCGCTGCTTGCCGGCCCCGCGACCGTCCACGCGCAATCGCCCACGCCACGCCCGGCGCCGCTGCTGCAACCGGCGCCGGTGCGGATCGCGCCGCCCGATCCGGCACTGCGCGCCGCCTTCGACACCGCCGCCGGCAGCAGCGGGCTGGATGACCTGGCACTGGCGGGTTTTTCCAGCCAGCCGCTGGCCGGCTGGCTGGAGTACGTCGCCCTGCGCGGACGCATGGATACGCTGCCGCTGGCGCGCGGCAATGCGTTTCTGGCCGCACGCCGTGGCGAGCCGGTAGCCGCGCTGTTCCGCAGCGACTGGCTCAGCGCGCTGGCCCGCCGCAACGAATGGCAGGCCTTCCTCGACCAGTGGGATGCCGGCATCGACGGCGCCGCGCTGCGCTGCCTGCGCCTGCAGGCGTTGATGGCGGTCAATCGCGTCGATGCCGCATGGACGACCGACGCACAGGCGCTGTGGCGCAGCAGCGGCCGCTCGCTGCCGGCGCAGTGCGATGCGCCGTTCGCGCTGCTGGCTGCCAAGGGTGGCCTGACGGATGCGCTGCGCTGGGAGCGCTTCGACCGTGCCGCCGCCGACGCGCAGGCCGGCGTGATGCGCGCGATCGCCGCCGGCCTGCCCGCTGCCGATGCCGCGCTGGCGCTGCAGTACGCGGCCTACCTGGATGCGCCGGAGGCCGCCGTGGACGCGTGGCCGAAAACCGCCCGCAGCCGGCTGGTGGCTTCGACCGCGCTGGCGAAACTCGCCAAGGCCGATCCGGCGCGTGCCGAAGCCCTGCTGCCCGGCGTCGCACAGGCACTCGCTTTCGACGAAGCCGACCGCAGCCGCGTGCTGTACCAGGTCGCGCTGTGGTCGGTGGCGTCCTACCTGTCGGATTCCGCGCGCCGGCTCGCCAACGTCCCGGCGTCGGCCTATGACGACAGCCTGCACGAGTGGCGGGTGCGCGAGGCGCTTTCGCGTAGCGACTGGGCCGCCGCGCTGGCCGCGATCAAACGCATGCCGGATGCGCAGCGCAACGATTCGCGCTGGCTGTATTTCGCCGCCCGCACCAGCGAACTGACCGGCGACGTGGCCGCTGCCAAGTCGCTGTACGCGCAGGCCGCGCGCAAGCCCGACTTCCACGGCTTCCTCGCCGCCGACCGCCTTGATCAGCCGTACGCGCTGTGCCCATGGCAGCCCGCGCCGACACCGGCGCTGAAGCAAGCGGTGGCCCGCGATCCGGCCATCATCCGCGCCGTGCAGCTGTTCCAGCTCGACCGCAGGGGCTGGGCCGCGCGCGAGTGGAACGCCGCGCTGGCGCGTTTCAGCGACGAACAGCGGCGGCTGGCGGTGGAAGTGGCGCAGGACAACGGCTGGTTCGACCGCGGCGTGTTCGGGCTGGTCAACGTCGATGGCAAGCGCTTTCCGGAGGAGCAGCGCCTGTACCGGCTGCGCTTCCCGCTGCACCACGACGCCACGATCCGCCGCGAAGCCGCGCGCAACGGCCTCGACCCGGCGTGGGTGGCGGCTGAGATCCGCGCGGAGAGCGTGTTCGACCCCAGCGCCCGCTCCAGTGCCGACGCGCGCGGCCTGATGCAGGTGGTGCCCGCTACCGGCGCGGCGATTGCGGCGAAGATCGGATTGCCTTGGAGCGGCGCCGACACGCTGTTCGATCCCGACGCCAACATCGCCATCGGCAGCGCCTACCTGCGCCAGCTGATGGATCGCTACGGCGGCAAGCCCTACCAGGTGATCGCCGGCTACAACGCCGGACCCACCCCGCTGAACCGCTGGGTTTCGCAGCGCCCGGCGATGGACCCGGACTTCTGGATCGAGACCATCAGCTACAAGGAAACCCGCGAATACGTGGCGCGCGTGCTCAGCTTCAGCACGATCTACGACTGGCGCCTGGACGGCAGCGCGCTGCGCCTGGGCGATCGCATGCAGGGGCTCACCAGCGGCCCGCGCAAGGCGTTCGCCTGCCCGGTGGAGCCCGCGGCGGTCGCGCCGGTGGCGCCTGCGCCAGCGAAGCCCGGCAAGCGACGCAGGTAGCGCGCTGGGGCATCATCCGCACATGCATGCGCTTGCGGAAAATGTGGACACCTATCTCGTCGGCGGCGCCGTGCGTGACGCCCTGCTCGGCCTGCCGGCGGGCGACCGCGACTTCGTGGTGGTCGGTGCCAGCGTGCAGCAGATGCTGGATGCCGGCTATCGCCAGGTCGGTCGCGACTTCCCGGTCTTCCTGCATCCCGATACCGGCGAGGAACACGCGCTGGCGCGCACCGAGCGCAAGTCCGGGCGCGGCTACACCGGCTTCGTGGTGCATGCCGACCCGTCGGTGACGCTGGAGGACGACCTGCGGCGCCGCGACTTCACCATCAACGCCATCGCCCGCGCCGGCGACGGCACGCTGGTCGATCCGTTCGGCGGCGCGCGCGACATCGAGGCGCGGGTGCTGCGCCACGTCGGCGACGCCTTCGTCGAGGATCCCCTGCGGGTGCTGCGCGCGGCGCGCTTCATGGCGCGCTTCGCGCCGCTGGGTTTCACCGTCGCCCCGGAAACGCTGGCGCTGATGCGGCAGATGGCCGCCAGCGGCGAGCTGGCCGAGCTGGTGCCGGAGCGGGTCTGGCAGGAGCTGGCAAAGGCGCTGCGCGCCGCCGCCCCCGGCGCCTTCCTGCGCACCCTGCGCGAGGCCGACGCCCTTCGCGCGGTGCTGCCGGAAATCGATGCGCTGTACGGCGTGCCGCAACGCGCGGAGTACCACCCGGAAATCGATACCGGCCTGCACTGCGAGCTGGTCTGCGATATGGCCGCCCGCCTCGCGCCAGGGGACGACCTGATCGGCTACGCCGCGCTGTGCCACGATCTCGGCAAGGCGCTCACCCCCGCGGACGTGCTGCCGAAGCACCTGATGCACGAGCAGCGCGGGGTCGCCCCCACCATCGCCATGAGCCAGCGCCTGAAAGTGCCGAACGAACACCGCGAGCTGGCGGTGGCCTGCTGCCGCGAACACCTCAACGTCCATCGCATCGCCGAACTGAAAGCCGCGACCGTGCATGAACTGATCGCCCGCTGCGACGGTTTCCGCAAGCCGGCCCGCATCGACCAGCTCGCCAGCGTCTGCGAAGCCGACGCGCGCGGCCGTGCCGGCAGGGGCGAAGCCCACTATCCGCAGGCCGACACGCTGCGTCGCCTGCACGCAGCGGCCATGGGGGTGCGCGGTGCAGGCATCGCCGCGCAAGGCGTCACCGGCCCGGCGTTCGGTGAGGCGCTGCGCAGGGCGCGGATCGCGGCGATTGCCGAAGCCCGCCAGCCCTCGGACTGAGAAAGCACCCGGCGACACAGGCGCAGGGCGATCACGCTGGACCGGCAGGCGTCAGTGGCGCCGATCGAAGCGCAGTAGAAGATCGCGCAGCGGGGTGAATGCGGTGGCCAGCCCGATCAGGACCCCAAGCGTATTGGCCAGCGCGTCGTTACGGTCGAGCATCCGGCCCAGTTTCATCGACGCCTGCAGGTATTCCAGGCCGATCCCCATCAGCACCAGCAGCAGGCAGATGAAGCCCCACGACAGCCGCCGCGCGAACAGTTGCACCGCGCCCGCCGACAGCGCCGCGTAAGCCGCGAAATGCTCCAGCTTGTCGCTGACCGGCAGCGGCGGCAGGTCCTTGCCTGGCAGCAGCGAACCGACCACCACGATGGCGATCGCCAGCATCCACAGTCCGGCCCATAGCCAAGGCCGCTTGAACGGCTTGAGCGAACGGCCAATGCGCGGCGTGCGACTCATCGGCAATGGCTCACAGGCGATGGCTCAGGTCGCCGACCAAGAACGCAGCATCCAGCTCGACGCCGCGCTGGAAGCCGATCGCCTGGAAGCGCTCGCCCATCTCGCTGGGCAGGGTCAGGACCTTGGCCTGCTGGCGCAGGTTGTGGCGCGCCACCTCATCGGCCGCCTGCGCCTCGGCGGAGGCAAGATTTTCCTGCAGCCTGTTGCCGAGCAGGAAGCTGGCCTGCGAGCAGTAGCCGGAAAATTCGAAGCCCGCGCCCACGCCGGCTTCGGCCAGCGCGGTGAAATCCACCGAGGCGGTGATGTCCTGCAAGCCGGGCCAAGCCAGCACGTCATTGGTGACGTGGTGTTGGCGGAACGCACGCAGGGTGCCGTCGTCGCGCTCGGGTTGGTAGTACTCGCCGCGCGCATAGCCGTAGTCGATGAACAGCAGCGCGCCGTTGCGCAGGCCGCCGGCCACCGCCTGCAGCCAGTACGGCAGCTGCGCCAGCACCTCGCTGCGGTAACCATTGGCGAACGGCGCCGGCAGCTGCGATTCGATGCGGCGTACCGCAGCCGACAACATCGCATCCGCTGGCTGCTCGCTGCGGACGAAGCGGCCTTCGCCGTCCAGCGCCACGCACTCCTCCAACACCTCGCCGGCACGGATGACGAAGCGCGGCGCCGGTAGCGCATCGATCACCTCGTTGGCGAACAGCACGCCGTCCCACGGCTCCGGGATCGGCCCGTCCAGCCATTCCACCCGCGCGAACAGTTCCGCCGGCAGCCGCGCCTGCAGCCGCTCGCGCTGGCGCTGGCGCAGGTCGGCGCTGGGCTCCAGGATCGCGTAGCGCGCCGGCAGCACGCCACCGGCCTGCAGCTTCTCCAGACAGGCTTCGGCGAACGCACCGCTGCCGCCGCCCACTTCCATGAACACCGCGCCCTTGCCGGCCTGCCGCAGCGCCGGCGCCAGCGCGTCGGCCACGCAGGCGCAGAACAGCGGCGATCGTTCCGGCGCGGTGGTGAAGTCGCCGCCCGGACCGAACTTGCGCGCACCGGCGCTGTAGTAGCCCAGTCCCGGCGCATACAGCGCCAGCTCCATGAATTTCCAGAACGGGATGCGCCCGCCGGCGGCGATGACCTGTTCCTGGATCACCTCGCGCAGGTGCGCGCTGTGCGCCTGCGCGTCGGCGGACGGCATCGGCAGCGTGGAAGCGGCCATCAGTCGAGCTCCATGCGCCGGCCGGCGCTCTGTCCCGGTCCGGAAAACACCCGCACCTCGATCGCCGCGATGGCATGTGCACGCAGCGCGTCGCGGTCCTCGCACAGCCGCTGCAGGAACCAGTGCGCGAACTCCTCCAGCGTGGCGTTCTCGATCGGCAGCAGCAGCACGTCGCCGCGCAGGAACGGGATGCGCTGGCCATTGAAGTGCGCGTGCACGTGCTCGCCGGCTTCCTCGATGCGCAGGTACTTCGACCGCGTCGGCAGGATCGTCCACTCGTTCAGCTCACGGCACAGCGCGACGACGCGATCCTTGTAGATGCCGTAGTCGAAGCACATGCCGTTGCCCAGCATGCGCGCGTGGATGTCGACCTCGACGGTGAAGTTGTGGCCGTGCAGGCGTTCGCGTTCGGTCGCGTTGAAGATGGTGAAATGCGCCGCCGAGAACTTCATGTTCTGCTTGGCCAGGCGGATGACGACGGAGGGGCTCATGGGAAGTCCGCCTCGCCGATGTCGCCCAGCTGCGGCCGCATCAGGATGTCCTCGACCACGCTGCGCGCCGACAGCGACCACGCCGCCCACGCCATCTCCGCCACGTCCGCGGCCGGCATCAACCGCTCCGGCGGCAGCGGCACGCCGTCCCACGAGGCGGTCAGGGTCGCGCCCGGCAGCAGCGCCACCACGCGCACGCCGTGCGGCTTCATTTCCTCGCGCAGGTTGCGCGAGAAGCCATGCAGCGCGTGCTTGGCGATGCTGTAGGAACCGCCGTTCGGGTAGGCGGCGATGGATGCGGTGCTGCACACGTTGAGCACCATGCCGCTGCGCCGCTCGACCATCTTCGGCAGCAGCCGCTTGGTCAGCCGGTAGGCGCCGAACAGGTTGGCCTGCAGCATGTCGAGCAGGGCGTCGTCGTCCTCGCCGGCGATCCCGCCGGGCCGGAACGCGCCGGCATTGTTCACCAGCAGGTCGACGGCACCGTGCTGCGCGAGGACGTCGCGCGCCAATGCATCCACGGCGTCGCCGTCGCGCATGTCGCAGGCATGGCATTCGACCTGCGGCAGTGCGGCGCGCAGCGCGTCCAACGCCGCCTGTCCGCGCGCGCAGGCGATCACGGTGGCGTCTTCGCGGGCGAAGCGTTCGACGATGGCGCGGCCGATCCCGCGCGAGGCGCCGGTCACCAGCACCACGCTCATGCAAAACTCCCGCGCTCGATCTCCACGCCCACCGCCGCGGCATTCGCCAGCGCGCCTGGCTTGGACAACTTCAGCCGCACCGCCTTGGCCCCGAATTCGGTCAGGATCAGGTCGGCGCAGCATTCGGCCAGCGTTTCCACCAGCATGAAGTCGGTCTGCGCGACGTAGTCGGCCAGCCGCAGGCTCACCGCCTCGTAGTCCAGCGCATCGGCCAGCGTGTCGCTGCTGGCGGCGATGCGGTTGTCGAAGCGCATGCGGATGTCCAGCAGCACCGGCTGGGTGGCGTGGCGCTCGCGGTCATGCACGCCGATCAGGGCGTCCAGGCGCAGGCCTTCGATGAAAACGGTGTCGGTCATGGGGCGTGTCCGCGTTCCCGGGGAACCGGATACCGCGGCGGAATGGGAATTGGATGCACAGCTTAACAACCCGTCCGTGCGTGCCGGCGCCACCGCGCGGCGCCCGCCCGTTCACACCGCCGCGAGCGTCGCCATGTCCCAGCGCGGCACCGCGCGGATCGCGGCATCGTCATGCTGGCCGGCGGCCAGCCGCAGGGCACCGGCAAACGCGATCATCGCGCCGTTGTCGGTGCATAGCGCCGGGCGCGGGAAGCAGGCGCGGCCGCCGCGTTTTTCGCACATCTCCACCAGCTTGGCGCGCAGCCGCCGGTTGGCGCCCACGCCACCGGCCACGATCAGGGTGTCGGTGCCGGCCGCATCCAGCGCGCGGCCGCACTTGATCGCCAACGTGTCCACCACGGCATCCTCGAAGCCGCGGGCGATGTCGGCGCGGGTCTGCTCGGACTGGTCGCTGTCGCGCCACGCCAGCAGCACCTGCGTCTTCAGGCCGCTGAAGCTGAAATCCAGCCCCGGCCGGTCGGTCATCGGCCTGGAGAATCTGAATTTCCCCGGCACGCCCTGCTCGGCCAGCTTGGCCAGCTGCGGCCCGCCCGGATACGGCAGGCCCATCATCTTGGCGGTCTTGTCGAAGGCCTCGCCGGCGGCGTCGTCCAAGGTTTCGCCCAGCAGCCGGTAGCTGCCGATCGCATCCACCGCCACCAGCTGGGTATGCCCGCCGGACACCAGCAAGGCCACGAACGGCGGCTGCGGCGCGTCTTCCTCGATCAGCGGCGCCAGCAGGTGGCCTTCCATGTGGTGCACGCCGATCGCCGGCACGTCCAGCGCCCACGCCAGCGAGCGGGCCACGCCCGCGCCGACCAGCAGCGCGCCCACCAGGCCGGGCCCGGCGGTATAGGCCACGCCGTCGATGTCGGCGGTGGACAGGCCGGCTTCGGCCAGGGTCTGGCGGATCAGCGGCAGCAGCTTGCGCACGTGGTCGCGGCTGGCCAGCTCCGGCACCACCCCGCCGTATTCAGCATGCAGGGCGATCTGGCTGTAGACCGCATGGGCGCGCAGGCCGCCTGCGCCGGTGTCGTACACCGCGACGCCGGTTTCGTCGCAGGAGGATTCGATGCCGAGGACGTTCATCCCCGTATCTTGCGCCGAAACCTGGGCTGCTGCTATCATGCGCGGCTCGCCCACTTGTCCGGGCGAATTCTCCAGTCACGAGATTCCCCGATGCCCAGCGTCAAAGTCCGCGAAAACGAACCCTTTGAATTTGCCCTGCGCCGCTTCAAGCGCACCTGCGAAAAGGCCGGCGTGCTGGCCGAGACCCGCAAGCGCGAGTTCTACGAGAAGCCGACCCAGGAGCGCAAGCGCAAGGCTGCCGCCGCGGTGAAGCGCCAGGCGCGCCGCAGCTCGCGCGACGTCACCAAGCGCCAGCGCATGTACTAAGCGCGGTGGTTGGCTGCGGAAGCCGGCACGCGCAAGCGTGGCCGGCTTTTCGCGTTTCTGCATCCCCGCTTTGATGAAACACGCCCGATGGAGCACGCCATGAGCCTCAAGCAGCAGCTCACCGATGACATGAAGGCCGCGATGAAGGCCGGCGAGAAGGATCGCCTTGCCGTCATCCGCCTGATCAACGCCGCCATCAAGCAGAAGGAAGTCGACGAGCGCGTGGAGATGACCGACGCGCTGGTGCTGGCCGTGCTGGAGAAGATGGTCAAGCAGCGCAAGGACTCCATTACCCAGTACGAAGCCGCCGCCCGCGAGGACCTCGCCGCGGTGGAGCGCTACGAGTTGGGCGTGATCGATGCCTACCTGCCGGCCAAGCTGGACGAGGCCGCGATCCTGGCCGAGATCGACAAGGCGATTGCCGCCACCGGCGCGGCCTCCGCCGCCGACATGGGCAAGCTGATGGGCGTGCTGAAGCCCGCGCTGGCCGGCCAGGCCGACATGGGCCTGGTGTCGAAGCTGGTCAAGCAGAAGCTCGGCTGAGACGCCCCGCGCCTCCGCCGGCGGTGTGCCGGCGGATCGGGGATGATGTCCATCCCGGCGCCATCCCGAGGACCACCATGCCAGCCACCACGCCCGTGCTCTCGATCCGCCCGGCCACGGCCGACGACGTGCCGCTGATCCGCCAGCTCATCGCCGAGCTGGCCGACTACGAACGGCTGGCGCACGCCGCGGTGGCCACCGACGCCGACCTGCGCGCGCAGCTGTTCGGTGAGCGCCCCGCTGCCGAGGTGCTGATCGGGGAGTTGGATGGCGAGCCGGCCGGCTTCGCCCTGTTCTTCCACAACTTCAGCACCTTCCTCGGCAAGCGCGGCCTGTACCTCGAGGACCTGTTCGTGCGCCCGGCCGCACGCGGCGCCGGCCTCGGCAAGCACCTGATGGCCGCGTTGGCGCGCATCGCCGTGCAGCGCGACTGCGGTCGCTTCGAATGGAGCGTGCTGGACTGGAACGCCCCTGCCATCGGCTTCTACCGCAGCATCGGCGCCACCGGCATGGACGAGTGGACCGTGCAGCGGCTGGAGGGCGCCGCGCTGCACGCGCTGGCCGCCCGCGACGAGCTGTGAGCCGGGCCACCGCCTGATCCGATGGCCCGCATCCCCGACGCCTTCATCGACGACCTCCTCGCCCGCTCCGACATCGTCGAAGTGGTCGGCGCGCGGGTGCCGCTGAAGCGGCAGGGCAAGGAATACGCGGCGCGCTGCCCGTTCCACGACGAGCGCAGCGCCAGCTTCACGGTGTCGCCGACCAAGCAGTTCTACCACTGCTTCGGTTGCGGCGCGCACGGCACCGCGATCAGCTTCCTGATGCAGTACGACCGGCTGGAATTCCTCGACGCGGTCGAGGAACTGGCCCGGCGCGTCGGCCTGGAAGTGCCGCGCGATACCGCACAGCGCAACGCCAATCCCGAGACCCGCGACCTGTACGGCGCGATGGAAGCGGCCTCCACCTTCTTCCGCGCCCAGCTGGCGCGCAGCGACAAGGCGCGTGCCTACGTGGACAAGCGCGGCATCGCCGCGGAGATCGTCGAGCGCTATGCCATCGGCTATGCGCCCGACGGCTTCTCCGGACTGCGCGACGCGCTGGGCACCGACCCGCAGCGCATGCAGCTGCTGGAGCGTGGCGGGCTGTTCTCGAAGAACGACAAGGGCCACGTCTACGACAAGTTCCGCGACCGGCTGATGTTCCCGATCCACGACCGGCGCGGGCGCACGATCGCCTTCGGCGGCCGGGTCATCGACCCCGAGGATTCGCCGAAGTACCTCAACTCGCCTGAAACCGCGCTGTTCCACAAGGGTCGCGAGCTGTACGGGCTGTGGCAGGCCAAGCAGGCCAACCAGAAGCTGGGACGGCTGATCGTGGTCGAGGGCTACATGGACGTGGTGGCGCTGGCCCAGTACGGCGTGTCGCAGGCGGTGGCCACGCTGGGCACCGCGACCACGCCGGACCACGCCGAGCTGCTGTTCCGCAACGCTCCGGACGTGTATTTCTGCTTCGACGGCGACCGCGCCGGCCGCAGCGCCGCGTGGAAAGCGCTGGAGTCGGTGCTGCCGCGGATGAAGGACGGCCGGCAGGCGCTGTTCCTGTTCCTGCCGGATGGCGAGGACCCCGATTCGCTGGTACGCCGCGAGGGCGTGGCCGGCTTCGACGCGCGTCTGCGCGATGCCACCCCGCTGTCGGAGTTCTTCTTCGCCCAGCTGTCGGCGGACGTGAACCTGGGAAGCCTGGACGGCAAGGCGCGCCTGGCCGAGCGCTGCAAGCCGCTGCTGGCGCAGATCCCCGACGGCGCCTTCGGCGACCTGATGCGCCAGCGCCTGACCGAACTCACCGGCGTCGGCGCACGCGCCAGCGCGCCGCAGCCCCATGCCCGCGTGCAGCGTGCGAACCACGCCAGCCCCGCGCAGAAGCCCAGCCTGGTGCGCGCGGCCATCACCCATCTGCTGCACCGCCCCGCCTTCGCGCTGGAGCTGCAGCCGCCCTACCGTTTCGCCACGCTGCGCCAGCCCGGCATCGAGCTGCTGTCCGAGCTGGTGCTGCTGGTGCGCGAACGCCCGGACATCACCACCGGCGCGCTGCTGGAACACTTCGAAGGCCGCGACGAACTGGCGGCGCTGCAGAAGCTCGCCGTGCTGGAGCTGCCGGGCGAGGAGCCCGACCTGCGCCTGGAGTTCACCGACGCGATCGGCCAGCTGGAAAAGCAGGTGCTGCAGCAGCGCATCGAGGAACTGCAGCCACGCTTCTCCGAACTCGATGTCGACGAAAAACGCGAGCTGCTGGAGCTGTTGCAGGCGCGACGGCGCTGAGCCTCACTCCGCGCCGCGCTCGCGCGCGAGCAGCTGCTGCTTGCGCGCGATGCCCCAGCGATAGCCGGACAGCGCACCGTCGCTGCGCACCACCCGATGGCAGGGGATCGCCACCGCCAGGGTGTTGGCCGCGCAGGCCTGCGCCACCGCGCGCACCGCGCTGGGCGCGCCGATGCGCGCGGCAATCTCGGCATAGCTGACCGTCTCGCCCACCGGCACCTTGCGCAGCGCCTCCCAGACCCGCTGCTGGAACGCGGTGCCACGGATGTCCAGCGGCAGGTCCAGGCCCAGCCGCGGCGCTTCCACGAAACCGACCACCTGCGCCACCAACTGCTCGAACCCGGCGTCGCCACCGACCAGCTCCGCCCGCGGGAACCGCTCCTGCAGTTCCCGCAACAATGCCTCGGGATCATCGCCCAGCGAGATCGCGCACAGGCCGCGCCCGCTGCGCGCCACCAGCAGCGCACCCAGCGCACTCTGCGCGATGGCGAACATGATCCGCGCATCGGCGCCACCGTCGCGGTACTGCGCGGGCTTCATGCCCAGCAATGCGTCGGCGCTGTCGTAGAAGCGGCTACTGGCGTTGAAGCCGGCATCGAACGCGGCATCGACGACCCGCGCGCCCGGCCTGGCCAGCGCATCGCGCAGCGCCTTGCCGCGCCGGGCCTGCGCGTAGGCGCGCGGCGTCAATCCGGTAATGGCCTTGAACAGGCGGTGGAAATGGTACGGGCTGAGTCCGGCCTCGCGCGCCAGCGCGTCGAGTGCGGGCGACGTTTCGGCCTGTTCGATGCGGCGGCAGGCGGCGGCGACCAGGGCGGCATCACGGCGGGTTTTCGGCGTAGCGGAAGCGTGCATGGCGCCACTGTAGTCCGGCCCCGCGCGGCGCACATCCCGGTTCTTGCGCAGCCCAAGCCGGTTCAGCGCACCTTGCGGAAGGTCAGGTTGAGCCGATATCCGCCGGTGTCGGGATGCACGCCCGGCGGCACCGGCAGCACACCGTGGAAGCGCATGCGGTCCACCCCGCCCCAGACCACCACGTCCCCGTGCAGGAGCGGCACCCGCACGGTCTTGTCGCCACGCGCGAAACCACCGAACAGGAAGGTCGCCGGCAGCCCCAGCGACACCGAGACGATTGGCGCCACCCGATCGTCTTCGTCGCGATCCTGGTGCAGCGACAAGCGGGTGCCCGGCGCGTAGCGATTGACCAGGCAGGCATCGGGCCGGTAGCCGGAAAACCCCGCCGCTGCCGCGGCTTCGCCGGCGAGGGCGAGGAAGACCGGCGGGAACGCCGGCCACGGCCGGCCCGCCTGCGGATCGACCGGATCGTAACGATAGCCACGGCGGTCGCTGCACCAGCCGAAGCGGCCACAGTTGGTCATCGCCACCTGCATCACGTGGCCGCCCGGCGTGACCAGGTGGCGCAGCGGCGCGGCGGCGGTGACCGTATCGATCCCGGCCAGCAGCGCCTCCGCGAACGGCAGCGCATGGCCGTGCAGCACGCAGGCCTGCGGCCCCAGCGCGGTGCTGCGGCCCCGCACCTGCACGGCGAACAGGTCGCTCACGGCGCGGGCGCGAACTCCAGCGCCGGCGCTGCGTCGAACAGCGGCAGCAGCCAGTGGTCGACCAGCAGGAAGGCGAACAGCGCCATCAGGTAGACGATGGAGTAGCGGAACGTGCGCATGGCGAAGAACTCGTCCGGCGGGTCCAGCAGCTTCCACGCGTACCACAGGAACACCGCGCCCAGCACCAGCGCGCCGGCGAGGTAGAACACGCCGCTCATGCGGGTGGCCCAGGGCAGCACCGTCACCACCACCAGCAGCACCGTGTACAGCAGGATCTGCCAGCGCGTGTAGGTCACGCCGTGGGTCACCGGCAGCATCGGCACCAGCGCGCGCGAATAGTCCTCGCGGCGGAAGATCGCCAGCGCCCAGAAATGCGGCGGCGTCCACACGAAGATGATCAGCACCAGCAGCAGCGCGTGTGCCCAGTCCCATTCGCGCTGCATGCCGGTCACGGCCGCCCATCCCAGCAGCGGCGGCACCGCGCCGGCGAGGCCGCCGATCACGATGTTCTGCGGCGTGGCGCGCTTGAGGAAGCCGGTATAGATGATGGCGTAGCCGATCAGCCCGGCGAAGCTCAGCAGCGCGCAGATCCAGTTGACCCACAGCACCAGGATCGCCATCGACAGCGCGCCGAGCAGCAGGGCGAAGCCCAGTACCTGTCCCGGCCGCAGCGTGCCGGTGGCCAACGGACGTTCGGCGGTGCGCGCCATCAGTTTGTCGATGCGCGAATCCAGCAGGTGGTTGATCGCCGCGGCGCTGGCCGCGGCCATCCAGATGCCGATGCTGCCCGCCAACAACCGCGACCACGGCCATGCCTCGCCGGGACGGATCGCCAGCAGCATGCCGATGACCGCGGTGAACACGATCAGCGCCACGATCCGTGGCTTGGTCACCGCCCAGTATTGCGACCAGCGCGGTCCGGCCATGCTCAGGCCTCCGGCAGGCGCAGGCGCGCCAGCAGGGTGACCAGCACGAACAGCAGCGCCACTGCGCCGGCGTTGTGCAGCACCGCGATCTCCAGCGGCAGCGACAGCACCACGTTGGCGATGCCCAACCCGAACTGGATGCAGACCAGTGCCGCCAGCGTGCTGCCCCAGCCGCGCAGTCCGGGGATGCGCAGCAGGCGCACGGCCATGAACAGCAGGTAGCAGGCCACCACCACCGCCATCATCCGGTGCGCCAGCTGGATCGCCACGCGCGCTGCGTTGTCGAGGATGCCGCCTTCGTAATCGACGCCGATGCCGCGCCACAACACGAAGCCCTCGGCGAAATCATGCTCCGGCCACCATGCACCGGCGCACTTCGGGAAATCGGTACCGCAGGCCAGCGCCGCGTAGTTGGACGAGGTCCAGCCCCCCAGCGCGATCTGCACCGCCAGCAGCGCCAGGCCGACGCCCAGCAGCAGCCGCAGCCGGCGCGCATCGCCGCTGACGATGGCGATGCCGGTGGCCCGCCAGGCGATCCAGACCAGCAGCGCGAAGGTGGTCAGCCCGCCCAGCAGGTGGCCCATCACCACGATGGGCTTGAGCAGCCAAGTGACGGTCCACATGCCCAGCAGGGCCTGGAAGATGATCACCGCTAGCGTCAGGGTGCTGGCCCGCGCCAGGTCCACGTTCGACCAGCGCAACGCCCCGGCCAACAGCAGCGCCTCGCCCACCACCGCCAGCGCGGAGGCGGACACGTGCATGCCGCGCATGTACAGCGGGATGGCCACCGCCACCGCGGTGGCCGCACCCGCCACGTGCAGCCAGCCGCGCGGCCGCCGGCGCGTGGCCAGCAGGGCCAGCGACAGCACCAGCACACCCAGTAGGCCGGCAATCATGCGGTGGAACTGTTCGCGCCAGGCCTTGCTTGGCTCCACCGGGCGGATCGCAGTGGCGACGTGGTCGACGACCTGGTCCGCATGCGTCGGCCATGCCGCCTTGCCATAGCAAGTGGGCCAGTCCGGACAGCTCAGGCCGGCGTTGGACAGCCGCACGAACGCGCCGAACACGATCACGCAGGTCGCCAGCAGCACCGCCAACCAGGCGATGCGGTGGAAGTGGCGGTACAGGTAGGCGGGCTGGGTGGTGGGCATTGCATCCATGGCTTAGTTGACCCTCAGCAGCCGCGCAAGGTCGCTACGCAGGTCGCCCGGGTCGGAACCGCCAGCGTAACGCAGCACCACGAAGCCGTTGGGATCCACCAACCAGACCGGGTCGGTGCCGGCGGCATCCTTGTCGCCGCGCACCAGCGCGGCGCGCAGGCGCGCATCGGCGCGGACCAGGTGCACCTCCCGCAGGGTGCCCACGTCCACCGGCGGTGCGCCGGCCCAGAGCACGTGGACGCGATCGGCGTTGCGGCCCATCAGCCGCCAGACCTTGTCCAGGTCGCCAAGCAGGCGCGTGCAGGCCTCGCGACGCGCGCCGTCGCAGTCGCGCGGCATCGCCACGATCCGCCAGGTACCCGGCGCGTCGTGCCAGGCGTAGGCACGGCCATCGGCCAACGTCGGCGAATACCCGCGCAGGTCGCCATAGGGCTGCAGCATCTCGCCCTTGTTGATCATCCCGGCCGGGCGAAAGCCGGAAAACCGCAGCACGCCGGCGACCAACATGCCGCCGAAGAACATCCCCAGCACCACCAGCAGGGCAACGCGGTTGCGGCGTTGCGCCACCCGCGTCGGATTGGATTCCGTCATTTCGCTTTCTTCTTCATTCTGGACGTGAGGATGCCGGCGACGACCAGCACGGTCAGCGCCAGCCCGAACCATTGCACCGCATAGCCGAGATGACGCTCGGGCGGCATGGTGTTGGGCAGGATGTCGAGGTCCCGCTCGCCGGATGCCGCCATCACCCCGGCATCGCCCGGCTCGCGCCGGGGATCCAGCCGCAGCACGCGCGGCGCGATCGCCACGCGCAGGCCCAGCGCCTTCGCGACCGCTGGCAGGTCCATCCGCGAAGCCAGCCAGCGCTTGCCCGCCTGCTCCGCCAGCGCATCGCCATGCGCAAGGCCGGGCGTCGGTGGCGGCGCCAGCAGGCCGCGCACGGCCTGGCCGATGCCCGCGGGGCAACCGGCCTGCGGCAGCTGGCGATCGCCCGCAAGCAGCCACCAGCCCGCATCCACCAGCAGCGCCTGCGCGCCGTCATCCGGCAGCAGCACGCAATACTGGCGCACGCCGACGCGACCGTCGCGCTGCTGGCCATCTAGCCACACGGTGGCGTCGAGCAGGGTCCCGTGCCCGGCCGCCCAGTCGTAGCCCTGCACGCGCGCCGGAGCCGACGCCAGCAACAGCGGCTGCGGGTGCGCGTGATCCAATGCCGCGGACGCCGCCGCCAGCATCGCCTGCTTCTCGTGCATGCGGCCCAGCTGCCAGCGCCCCAGCTGGGCGAAACCGGCCGCCACCAGCAAGGCCAGCAGCCACCAGCCCAGCAGCCGTCGCGCGCCGATATTCACCGCCATGCACCCGGCTGCTGCGATAATGCCGCGCGGGCACAAGCTGCCCGGAACATGGAGCAATGCATGAGCGACTCGCTGAAAACCCTGCTCATCGTCGGGATCCTGATCCTCATCCTGTGGAACCTTGGCGCGGGCCTGTACTACATGTTGGCCGACAAGGGGCAGACCAAGCGCACCGTCAATTCACTGACCAAGCGCATCGCCCTGAGCATCGCGCTGGTCCTGTTCGTCGTGCTGGCCATCCACCAGGGCTGGATCGCGCCGCACGGGGTGGGCCGCAGCCCGGTCTGATCCAGCTGGTGCCGCAGAAACAAAGGCCGGCAATGCCGGCCTTTTGCCTCGTGGCTCCAATCGCTCCGAATCCGCCTCCCGTGCCGTCTCCCCGCCGCGCGCGGGGAGAGCATGCATCACAGCACGTAGACGAACAGGAACAGGCCCAGCCAGACCACGTCGACGAAGTGCCAATACCAGGCCACCGCCTCGAACGCGAAGTGGTTGTCCTTGGTGAAGTGGCCCTTGGCGCAGCGCAGCCACATCACCGCCAGCATGATCGTGCCGAGGGTGACATGCGCGCCGTGGAACCCGGTCAGCATGAAGAAGGTGGAACCATAGATGCCCGACCCCAGCGTCAGGTTCAGCTCGGTGTAGGCGTGGATGTATTCCTCGGCCTGGAAGAACAGGAACAAGCCGCCCAGCAGCACGGTCAACCCGAGGAACAGCAGCAGGGCGCCGCGCTTGCCGGCCTTCAGGGCGTGGTGGGCGATGGTCACGGTGACGCCGGAGGACAGCAGGATCAGCGTGTTGAGCAGCGGCAGGCCCCAGGCCGGCACCGTCTGGTAGCTGCCGCCGATATCGGCCGGGCCGTTGCTCGGCCAGCCGCCGGCGAAGCCGGGCCACAGCAGGCTGTTGGTTTCCGCACCGTGGCCTTCGCCGTTCAACCACGGCAGCGCGAACTGGCGGGCATAGAACAGCGCGCCGAAGAAGGCCGCGAAGAAGAACACTTCCGAAAGGATGAACCACACCATGCCCATGCGGAAGGACACGTCGACCTGCTTGTTGTAGTGGCCGGCCACCGACTCGCGGATCACGTCGCCGAACCACTTGAACAGGATCGCCAGCAGGCCGGCGATGCCGATGAAGAACACGGTGCGCCCCCAGCTGACTTCGTTCAGCCAGGTAGCAAAACCGACCATGGTGGTGAACAGGGCGACCGAGGCGAACAGCGGCCACTTGCTGCTGTGCGGGACGAAGTAGGTGTCCTGGTCGTGGCTGCCTTGGGCGGCGTGGGCATTGGCCATGGCGTTTTTCCGGTTAGGTCTTGGCGAAGGATCAGGGCGCGGCGCGAACCGCACCCGCGTGGCCGTTGGCCGTCGCAAGCGCGGCGGTCTGGGCGTCGTTCTTGTAGAAGGTGTAGGACAGGGTCAACGTCTTCACCCCGGCCGGCAGCGCCGGATCGATGATGAAGCGCACCGGCATGTCGCGGGACTCGCCCGGCGCCAGCGTCTGCGCGGTGAAGCAGAAGCATTCGGTCTTGTTGAAATAACCGGAGGCGCGGGCCGGCGCCACCGAGGGCACGGCACTGCCGACGATGGCGCGGTCGGCGGTGTTGCGGGCGAAGTACAGCGCCTCGTACTGGCGACCCAGCTGGACACGCATCGAGCGCTGTTCGGGCGCGAACTGCCACGGCAGCTTGGAATTGACCCCGCCGTCGAACTGCACCGTCACCCAGCGTGCGTCGTCACCCGCGGCACTGGCACCCTTCGCGGCCACCGGGCCCTGCTCCAGCCGCACCCCGAACACCTTCTCGCAGGCGATCCGGTACAGCGGCACCAGCGAGAAGGCGAAGCCGAACGCGGCCACCGCCACGCCAACCATCTTCCACACGCCGAAGGTGCGCGAGGCGCTCATCGCCCCGCCACCCCGGACAGGAAGAACAGCGCGTACACCGCCACCGCGATCACCGCGCAAAGCAGCGCGGTGCGGCGGGCGCGCTTGCGGCGCGCTGCCAGGGTGGGGTCGACGGTGGCGGGATCGACGGGCATCTGCGCGTTCCGGGCGGCGTCAGTGGCTGACGTCGCCGTGGGCCAGGTCGCCGTCCTTGATGACCGGCGGGCGCTCGAAGGTGTGGTGCGGAGCCGGCGACGGCACCGTCCACTCCAGGCCGCGCGCGCCTTCCCAGGCACGGGCTTCGGCCAAGGCGCCATGCTTCTTCGAGCGCAGCAGCACGAAGGCCATCATGAACGGGGTGAGGAACATGCCGAACGCACCGATCGAGCTGACCAGGTTCCAGTCCGCGAACACCACGTTGTAGTCCGGGATGCGGCGCGGCATGCCGGCCAGGCCCAGGAAGTGCTGCGGGAAGAACAGCAGGTTGACGAACACCATGGTCCACCAGAAGTGGAACTTGGCCAGGCCCTCGCTGTACATGCGGCCGGTCCACTTCGGCCACCAGTAGTAGATGGCGGCGATGATCGCGAACAGCGCGCCGGTCACCAGCACGTAGTGGAAGTGCGCCACCACGAAGTAGGTGTCGTGGTACTGGAAGTCGGCCGGCACGATCGCCAGCATCAGGCCGGAGAACCCGCCGATGGTGAACAGCACCACGAAGGAGATCGACCACAGCATCGGCGCTTCGAAGGTCAGCGAGCCGCGCCACATGGTGGTGACCCAGTTGAACACCTTCACGCCGGTCGGGATCGAGATCAGCATGGTGGCGAACATGAAGTAGACCTCGCCACCCAGCGGCATGCCCACCGTGAACATGTGGTGGGCCCAAACGATGAACGACAGGAACGCGATCGCCGCGGTGGCGTACACCATCGCCTGGTAACCGAACAGCGGCTTGCGGCTGAAGGTCGGGATGATCTCCGACACGATGCCGAACGCCGGCAGGATCATGATGTAGACCTCGGGATGCCCGAAGAACCAGAAGATGTGCTGGTACATCACCGGGTCGCCGCCGCCGGCCGCGTTGAAGAAGCTGGTGGCGAAGAAGCGGTCGGTCAGCAGCATGGTCACCGCGCCCGCGAGCACCGGCATCACCGCGATCAGCAGGAACGCGGTGATCAGCCAGGTCCAGCAGAAGATCGGCATCTTCAGCAGGTCCATGCCCGGCGCGCGCATGTTGAGCACGGTGGCGATGATGTTGATCGCGCCCATGATCGAGCTGATGCCCATCATGTGGATGGCGAAGATCGCGAACGCCAGGTTGCTGCCGCCCTGCAGCGACAGCGGCGGGTACATGGTCCAGCCGCCGCCGGGCGCGCCGCCCGGCAGGAAGAAGGTCAGCAGCAGCAGCGCGAACGCGAACGGCATGATCCAGAAGGACCAGTTGTTCATGCGCGGCAGCGCCATGTCCGGCGCGCCGATCTGCAGCGGGATCATCCAGTTCGCCAGGCCGACGAAGGCCGGCATGATCGCGCCGAAGATCATCACCAGCGCATGCATGGTGGTGAGCTGGTTGAAGAACTCGGGCTTGACGAACTGCAGGCCGGGGGTGGCCAGCTCGGTGCGGATGCCGACCGACAGCGCAGCGCCCACGATCGCCATCAGGAAGGCGAACACCAGGTACAGCGTGCCGATGTCCTTGTGGTTGGTCGAGAAGAACCAGCGCTCGATGAAGCCCTGCTTGTGATGGCCGTGGGCGTCGTGCTGGCCGACGGCGTCTGGATGCGTGGCGGACATGGGGAAACCTTCTGGATGCTATGCGTGGATCAACCGGCCTGCGCGGCGGCGGGCTGGGCGGTTTGCGGGGCGGCGGCGGTGGCCTCGGGCGCGGCTTCGGCAGCCGGCGCGGCCGGGGCCGCTTCCGGAGCCGCCGGGGCGGCCGGGGCGCGCTTGGCCTTCTCTTCGGCCAACCACTGCGCGAACTCGGCCTTGCTTACGGCCTTCACCACGATCGGCATGAAGCCGTGGTCCTTGCCGCACAGCTCGGCGCACTGGCCGCGGTAGATGCCCGGCTTCTCGATCTGCGCCCAGGCCTCGTTGACGATGCCCGGCACGGCGTCCTGCTTCCAGCCCAGCGCCGGCACCCACCAGGAGTGGATCACGTCGTCGGCGGTCAGCACGAAGCGCACCTTGGTATCGACCGGCAGCACCAGCACGTTGTCGACGTCCAGCAGGTAATGCGGGGCGTCGGCCTCGGTCACTACCTTGCCGCTCTGGCGCAGCTCGTCGTGCTTGCGGTCGAGGCGGCTGGTGAAGGCCACGTCCTCGCCCAGGTACTCGTACTTCCACATCCACTGGTAGCCGGTGACCTTCACCGTCATCGCCGAATCGCGCACGTCGTACATGCGCATCAGGCCGCTGGTGGAAGGGAAGGCCAGGCCGACCAGGATCAGCACCGGGATCGCCGTCCACACCGCTTCCAGCTTGGTGCTGTGGACGAAGCCGGTGTCCGGCACCGCGCCCTTGGACTTGCGGAACTTGAAGATGGCGAAGGCCATCGCGCCGAAGACCAGCACGCCGATCACCACGCAGACGATCAGCACCACCATGTGGGCGTCGTAGGCGGCCTGCGAGGTCGGGGTGACGCCCGGCCCCATGTTCAGCTGCCAACGATGCGGGTCGGCGGGACCGGCCGCGGCATCCTGCGCATGGACCGCCAGCGGCATCGCCACGGTCATCGCGGCGGCCAGCGCCAACTGTTTGAAACGACGGGATGTCATCACTCCGAGCCCCACATGTCCTGAATCGATTCCGGGATGGATGGCCGCGACACGGACTCCCGGGCTGCAGGGCAGCCTGGAGGAATCAGTATTCGCGCCCGACAGGTCACCAGTAAACAGCAACCCGTTTTGACCTGGATCAAGCTTGCGCGGCAATCACGCCAAGGCTTGACCTGAGTCAAAGATTACTGGCGCAGCGGGGCCACGGCAACCTGCGCATGTCCAATGGGTGACGCCGATCTACACTATGGCCCCCTGCGAACACAGCCTGCGGGCGCATGAGCATCGATTCCCCAACCGTTTCCGTCGCCCCCATCCTGTCCCCGGAGCTGGCCCCGCCCGCGCCGCCTACCCGCGCCGCGATCACCGCGGGCTGGATCCGCGACGAGGCCAGCCACGTGCGCTGGCTGCTGGAGCAGGCCCGCCTGCCGGCTGTCGAGCGCGACGCCGCGCAGGCAGTGGCCGCGGACCTAGTCCGCCGGGTCCGCGCCCGCGCCCGCAACCAGGGCGTGGTGGAAGCCTTCATGCGCCAGTACGACCTTGGCAGCGAGGAAGGCGTGCTGCTGATGTGCGTGGCCGAGGCGCTGCTGCGCATCCCCGACCAGGGCACCGCCGACGCGCTGATCCGCGACAAGCTGGGCGATGCCAACTGGAAGCGCCACCTCGGCCAGTCCGACTCGGTGCTGGTCAACGCCTCCACCTGGGGCCTGATGCTGACCGGCAAGCTGGTCGACCTGGCCGACGACACCAAGCGCGACGTCCACGGCGCCTTCCAGCGTCTGGTCGGCCGCGCCGGCGAGCCGGTGATCCGGCTGGCCGTGCGCCAGGCGATGAAGATCATGGGCCACCAGTTCGTGCTGGGCCGGACCATCGACGAGGCGCTGGCGCGCAGCCGCAAGGGCGAAGGCGCGCACTACCGCTATTCCTTCGACATGCTGGGCGAAGGCGCGCTGACCACCAAGGATGCGCTGCGCTACCAGGAGGCCTATCGCAGCGCGATCCACGCGATCGGCCGCGACTACGCGCCGCACCGCCAGGCCACGCCCGACGCGGTGTTCGGCGCGCCCAGCATCTCGGTCAAACTGTCCGCCCTGCACCCGCGCTACGAGCATGCCAAGCGCGCGCGCGTGCTTGGCGAGCTGGGCGGCCGCCTGCTGGAGCTGTCGCAACTGGCCAAGCAATACGACATCGGCCTGACCATCGACGCCGAGGAAACCGACCGCCTGGAGCTGTCGCTGGATCTGGTCTTCCAGGTACTGGCGGACGCGTCGCTGCGCGGCTGGAACGGCTTCGGCATCGTCGTGCAGGCCTACCAGAAGCGCGCGCCGTTCGTGATCGACCACATCGCCGCCATGGCCGGCCAGCTGGGCCGGCGGATCCCGGTGCGGCTGGTCAAGGGCGCCTACTGGGATGCCGAGGTCAAGCGCGCGCAGATGGACGGCCAGGCCGGCTATCCGCTGTTCACCCGCAAGCAGAACACCGACGTCAGCTACATCGCCAATGCGCGCCGGCTGCTCGATGCGGGCGACGCGATCTACCCGATGTTCGCCACCCACAACGCGCAGACCATCGCCACCGTGCACCGGATGGCGCGGGCGATGCGCGGCCGCCGCGACTTCGAGTTCCAGAAGCTGCACGGCATGGGCGACGACCTGTACGCGGAAGTAATCCCGGCCGACCGCCTGGACGTGCCCTGCCGCGTGTACGCCCCGGTCGGCAGCCACGAGGACCTGCTGCCCTACCTGGTGCGCCGCCTGCTCGAGAACGGCGCCAACTCCAGCTTCGTCAACCGCATCACCGACGAAAGCATCCCGGTCGAGGAACTGATCCGCGACCCGGTGGAATTCGTGTCCTCGCTCGAACACATCCAGCACCCCCGCATCCCGCTGCCGGTGGACCTCTACCGCAGCCAGAACCAGCATCGAGGCAATTCCATGGGCATCAACCTGGCCAACGACGACGCGCTGCGCGACCTTGCGGCGGCGATGAACAGCGCCGGCGCCGGCAGCTGGACCGCCAGCCCGCTGGTACCGGGCACCCAGCCCGCCGGCGAGAAGATCGCGGTCACCAACCCGGCCGACCGCCGCGAAGTGGTGGGCCACTGGCAGGCCAGCACCAGCGCCGACGTCGAGCGCGCGCTGGCCAACGCCGTGGCCGCGCAGCCGGGCTGGGACGCCACCCCGGCCAGCTCCCGTGCCGCCCTGCTGGAACACGCCGCCGACCTGCTGGAGGCGCGCATGCCGGCCTACATGGCGATGTGCACCAAGGAGGCCGGCAAGACGCTGGCCGATGGCATCGCCGAAGTGCGCGAGGCGGTGGATTTCCTGCGCTATTACGCATTGCAGGCAAGGGAGCACTTCGCCCCGATCGCTCTGCCCGGCCCCACCGGCGAATCCAACCAGCTGCAGCTGGCCGGCCGCGGCGTGTTCGCCTGCATCAGCCCGTGGAACTTCCCGCTGGCCATCTTCCTCGGCCAGATCGCCGCCGCGCTGGCGGCCGGCAATACCGTGATCGCCAAGCCGGCGGAACAGACCAACCTGATTGGCTTCGCCGCGGTCAAGCTGATGCACGAAGCCGGCATCCCGCAGGACGTGCTGCAGTACCTACCGGGCGACGGCGCCACCGTCGGCGCGGCGCTGACCCGCGACCCGCGCGTGGCCGGCGTCTGCTTCACCGGCAGCACCGAAACCGCGCGCCTGATCAACCGCGCGCTGGCCAGCCGCGAAGCCGGCCCGATCGCCACCCTGATCGCCGAGACCGGCGGCCAGAACGCGATGATCGCCGACAGTTCCTCGCTGCCCGAACAGGTGGTCAAGGACGCGCTGGGCTCGGCCTTCACCTCCGCCGGGCAGCGCTGCTCGGCCGCGCGCGTGCTGCTGGTGCAGGACGACATCGCCGACAAGGTGATCGGCATGCTGGCCGGCGCGATGGCCGAGCTGAAGGTCGGCGATCCCGGCCTGCCGTCCACCGACGTCGGCCCGGTGATCGACACCGAGGCCAAGTGCGTGCTCGACGAACACGCCGCGAAGATGCAAGGCTCGGCGAAGTTCATCGCCCAGGCCACGCTGGGCGAAGGCACCGAGCACGGCACCTTCTTCGCGCCGACCGCGTGGGAGCTCAAGTCGATCGCCGAGCTGGACCGCGAGAAGTTCGGCCCGGCCCTGCACGTGGTGCGCTGGAAGGCCGAGGAGCTGGACGCGCTGATCGACACCATCAACGCCACCGGCTACGGCCTGACCCTGGGCATCCACTCGCGCATCGATGCCACCATCGACCGCATCGTGGCGCGCGCCAAGGTCGGCAACATCTACGTCAACCGCAACCAGATCGGCGCGGTGGTCGGGGTGCAACCGTTCGGTGGCCAGGGCCTGTCCGGCACCGGCCCCAAGGCCGGCGGCCCGCACTACCTGCCGCGCTTCGCCACCGAGAAGACCGTGACCATCAACACCACCGCCGCCGGCGGCAACGCCAGCCTGCTCACGCTAGGCGACTGATCCGTCGCCTCGCACCCGGCATGCAATGAAAAAACCCCGCTGCGGCGGGGTTTTCCATGCGCACGGATCGACGCAGGCCGACAATCGCGCGACGAAAAAGAAGCCCCGCTTGCGCGGGGCTTCCAGTGCTGCAATGACCCGATCGATCAGAACTTGTAGTTGATCGAAGCGCCCAGCACGTCGCCGCGGACGTCGTAGCTGCCCTTCAGCGTGCTGCCGGTGACCGAGGTGATGTTGATCGACGGATCGTTGGTGAACAGATGGGTGTAGCCGAAGTCGAACTGGGTCTTCTCCGACGGCGTCCAGCCCAGGCCGAACGACAGCCAACGACGCGAGACGTCCGGCACGCGCACGTCGCGGTGCGCATCGGTGGTCGGGGTCTGGTCGTAAGCCACGCCGCCGCGCAGGGTGATGGTGTCGGACAGCTTGTACTCGGCGCCGATCGAGGCGAAGGTGGTGTCGTCGTAGCCGAACTCCAGCACGCTATCGGGCTGGTTGGAGGCGAAGTCCACCACCACCCGGTCGAACGACGGCGCCCACGCGGTGCGCGAGACATCGCCCATCACCGTCCAGCGGTCGTTGAGGCGGTGGGTCAGGCTCAGGGTGGCCGAGGCCGGCAGGGTCAGTTCGGCCTTGCCGTCGGTGTTGACGAAGATGCCGCGCGCCTGCGTCTGCAACGCGGTGGCGACGTTGCCCGGCACGTCGAAGGTGGCCTTGCCGTCGTTGATCTTGTGCTTGACCTTGGAGCGGTAGCTCAGCGCGATGTTGGTGTCTTCGGTCACGCTGAAGGTCGCACCCAGCACGTAGCCCCAGGCGTTGTTCTTGCCTTCGATGGTGGAGAAGCCGTCGGCGCTGCCGGGGTACAGGCCGAGCGCGGCGCTGGCGCCGTTGGTCGCGCCATAGGCAATCGCACCGAAGTCGACCGCATTGCTCAGTTCGATGGCCAGGTGTTCGTAGAACACGCCGGCGCCGAACGAAACGTAGGGGTTGACGTCATAGGACAACGCGGCGCTGAGGTCGATCGCCTTCAGGTCGGTCTTGACGCCGTGGTAGCGGCCGACCCAGTTGCGGTCGTATTCGGTCTTGAAGCCGAACGGCGCGGTCAGCGACATGCCGAAGTGCATGTTGTCGTTCTCGCCGAACGGCATGTGGAAGTAAGACGCCGGCACCGGCGCGATCATGCCGGCATCGCCGCCGTTGCCGCCCTGGACCGGCATCCCGGTGCCAGCGCCGCCGGGGCCGGCGAAGCGGCCGCCATAGCCGTCCTGCAGCTTGGCCGAGAAGCTGATGGCGCTCAGGTCGGCCTGGAACTGGCGGCCGTTGAGCAGGCGCATCGACGCCGGATTGGTGGCGACCACCGAGGCATCACCCCAGGAACTGGTGGAACCAGCAAACGCGCGACCCAGGCCCTTCGCGCTATTTTCCTTGAGCTGGAACGCCGCGGCATCGGCCTGGCCCCAGGCCAGCGCACCCGCGATACCGACGGCCAGGGCAGTGATTCGTGCGATTTTGGAAGCGGTATACATGGTGGACGCTCTCTCCATAGGACGATGTGGGTTCATGGGTGCGCCTGCATCATCTGGATCGCCGAACGATCTTTACGATGCGTCGGGTGGATCCAATCCCGACATACGACGCCGTATGTGACTATACCCGAACTTTAACCGTCCAATAACATTCCCGCATCGACCCCATCTATCGAGTCTGCATGTTCGTCGGCATCCGCCCCCGCCAGCACCGCCTGATCCTGTGGGCCACCCCGCTGCTGTTCGCCACGCTGTGGCTGAGCTACGTGGTTGCCGCGCTGCGCGCGCCGCCCGGCAACATTGCCACCGCACTGGACTGGGGCGTGCTGACCGGTGGATTGGACAGCGTGGACGCGTGGCGGCGGGCGCTGGCCGACGGCAGCGTGCTGCGGCTGTTCTCGGGGCTGTTCCTGCACGCCGACTGGATCCACCTATTGGGCAACCTGGTGTTCCTGCTGATCTTCGGGCTGCCGGCCGAGCGCACCATGGGCGGCTGGCGCCTGCTGCTGCTGTTCCTGCTGGGCGGGGCGTTCTCCAACCTCGCCGCGGTGCTGGCGATCGGCGCGCCGGACCGGGTGGTGATCGGCGCCAGCGGCGCGGTGTCGTCGCTGATCGGTGCCTATTTGGCCCTGTTCCCCGGCGCGCGGCTGGGGGTGGTGCTACCGCTGGGGCTGTTCCTGCAGTTCGTGCGGGTGCCGGCATTCCTGCTGATCGGCATGTGGGCGCTGCTGCAGGTGGGTTTTGCCTACAGTGGCCCCGCGTTCGGCGCGGTGGCCTGGCCGGCGCATATCGCCGGCTTCGTGTTCGGCGTGCTGTTCGCCCTGCTCACCCGCGCCGCGATTGCCCGGCGGCTGCGCCGCAGCCGCGGCTACTAGGCCGGCGCCTCGGCGCTATGGGGCGGGCTTCGGCTTCGCGGCCGGCTTCGGCGCCGGCTTCGGCGCCGTCGCAATCCCGGCCATGCGCTTCAATTCGGCCAACGCGGCCTCGATCGGCTTGGCGCCGGGCAGCACTTCGCCGGCGTTGTCGCCCTCCATCGCGCCAGCCTCGGCGGCCAGGTGGCCCGGCAGCACGGCTTCGCTGACCGGGGCGGGACGCCGCTGTGCGCCTTCCGGATGCAGGACCACGTCCGGCTGGATGCCCAGCGCCTGGATCGAATGCCCGCTGGGCGTGTAGTAGCGCGCGGTGGTGAGCTTGATCGAATCGCCGTTGTCCAGCGGCAGCAGGGTCTGCACGGAGCCCTTGCCGAAGGTGCGGCTGCCAACCACGCGCGCGCGCTTGTTGTCGTGCAGCGCGCCGGCCAGCACCTCGGCGGCGCTGGCCGAACCCGCGTCCACCAGCACCACCACCGGCGCGCCGTGCAGGCGGTCGCCGGGAGTGGCGTCGAAGCGACTGTCGCCGATGGTTTCGCGCCCGCGCGTGCTGACGATGCCGCCGCTTTCCAGCAGTTCGTCGGCGACCTGCACCGCGCCGATCAGCAACCCGCCCGGGTTGCTGCGCAGATCCAGCAGCAGGCCGCGCAGCGGCGCGTCCTCCTGCAGCGCGTCCAATTGTTTGTTGAAGTCGGCCGCGGTCGAGGCCTGGAAGCTGGAGATGCGCAGGTAGCCCAGGCCCGGCTCGAGCAGGCGCGAGCGCACGCTGGTGGTGCGGATGGTGTCGCGCACCAGACCCAGGTCGAACGGTTCGCGCACGCCTTCGCGCAGCACCTTCACCACCACCTTGGTGCCGGCCTTGCCGCGCAGCGGGGCGGAAGCATCGCTTTGCCCGGTCTTCAGCATCTTGCCGTCGATGGCCACGATGCGGTCGCCGCTGCGCAGCCCGGCCCGCGCGGCGGGGCTGTCGTCGAGCGGCGCGATGACCCGCAGGGTGCCGTCGGGCAGCTGCTGCAGCTCGACCCCGACGCCGTCGTAGCTGCCGCGGGTTTGCTCGTCGAACTGCTCCGCATCGGCCTTTTCCAGGTAGGCGCTGTGCGGGTCGAGGTCGAACAGCAGCCCACGCACCGCCGACGCCATCAACTCACGGTCGTTGACTGGATCGACATAGGCTTGGCGGATGGCGTTGAACACGGTGACGTAGCGGCGGATCTCGTCCAGCGGCACCTTGGCTGCCCCCGCTTCCACCGCATCGGGATCGTCGCTGGCAAGCGCCGCGGCTTGCGCAGCATGCTGCTCGGTGGCGTCCTGCGCAGCGGCTTGCGCAGGCACGTCCTGCGCGGCGGCATCCTGCACGGTAGCTTGCGCAGGCGCGTCCTGCGCGGCCACCAGCGGGGCATGCAACGCCGTCGCGATCAGTAGGGAAAGAAGCCTGGCCCGCATGCATTGCTCCGTGTGGCTGGGTCGGTGGATCCGTCGAATGGAAGTTCGACCCACGCCAGCCGGCGCGGGTTCCCCATCATGCCTGCGAACCCCGCGCAGGCGGCGTCATTGCCGCGTCAGCCAGCCAGAGGGGTTCACCGGCGTACCGTTGCGGCGCAGTTCGAAATACAGCGCCGGGCGTTCCTGCCCGCCCGAACTGCCCACCGCGGCCAGCGCATCGCCGCGCCGCACGGCATCGCCGGCCGCGCGCAACAGCCCGTCGTTGTGGGCGTACAGGCTCATGTAGCCGTTGCCGTGGTCGACGATCAGGATGTTGCCGTAGCCGGTCATCCAGTCGGCAAACACCACGGTGCCGTCGGCCACCGCCTTGACCGCGGTGCCGGCGGGCGCGGCGATCAGCACGCCGTCGCTGCGCCGCCCGTCCGGCAGGCGCCCGCCGAACGCGGCCAGCAGGTTGCCGGACACCGGCCAGCCCAGGCCGCCCACCCGCATCGCCGGCGCGGTTGCAACCGCGCTGCGCTTCGGCGCCGGCTTGCCGCTGGCCTTGGCCTGCCGCTCGGCTTCGCGACGGGCGCGGGCGGCCTCGCGCGCCGCCTTCGCCGCTGCGGCGCGCAGCTGCGCCAGCAGGCCCTGCAGCGCCTTCGCGTCCTGCCCCAGTGCTTTCTCGCGCTCGGCGCGGTCGCGGTACTGCTGGTCGAGTTCGGCCAGCAGCCCGGCGCGCTGCTGGCGCGCCGCCTGCAGCTGCGCCAGCTGGTCGGCCTGCTTGCGGTCGGCCGCATCCAGCGCGCTGCGCCGCTGCAGGATTTCGTCTTCCAGTGCGCCCAGCCGCGCCACCTCGGCGCCGAGTACGCGGATTCGCTCGATCTGGGCGCGCTGCAGATAGCCCTGATAGGTCAACGCGCGCTCGGCTTCGGCCACCCGATCCTGTGCCAGCAGGGCCTTCAGCGGCGCCGCCTCACCGGCAAACTGCGCGGCGCGCAGCAGCTTCGCCAGCTCGGCGCGCTTGCCCGCCAGATCGCCAGCATGCCGCTGGCGCTCCTGCTGCAGCTGCAGCAATGCTTCCGCGTCCCGGCGCATCTGCGCACGGGTCTGCTGCAGGGCGCGCTGGGTACCGCCCACCTGCTGGTCGGCCTCGCGCAGCTTGCGACTGGCATCGCCACGCTGGCCCTCCAGCCTGCGCCGCTGCGCGGCAACCTCGCGCAACTCGCCGCGCACGCTCTGCAGGCGCTTCTCGGCGTCCTTCGCGTCCTGCGCACGCAGGCCGCCGGCGAACGCCAGCAGGCAGGCAACGGCGGCGACGAATGCGCGCATCAGGCCGGCAGCAGCAGGCTTTGCCCGCTCATTTCCGCGGGCTGCGGCAGCCCCAGCAGGTCGAGCAGGGTGGGCGCAACGTCGCGCAGGGCGCCGCCCTCGCGCAAGGTGGCGTGGCGCTCGCCCACGTACACCAGCGGCACCGGGCCGACGGTATGGGCGGTGTGCGGCTGGCCGGTGGCGGGGTCACGCATCATCTCGAGGTTGCCGTGGTCGGCGGTGATCAACACCGCGCCACCGGCCGCGCGCACCGCCGCCACGATCTGGCCGATCGCCACGTCCACCGCCTGCGCGGCAAGGATGGCGGCCTCGAGGATGCCGCTATGGCCGACCATGTCCGGGTTGGCGATGTTGCAGACGATCGCGTCGAAGCCGCCGCCGTTGATGGCATCGACCAGCTTGCCTGTCAGCTCGGGGCAGCTCATTTCCGGCTGCAGGTCGTAGGTGGCCACCTGCGGGCTGGGGACCAGGATGCGCTGCTCGCCGTCGAACAAGTCCTCGCGGCCGCCGCTGAAGAAGAAGGTGACGTGCGCGTATTTCTCGGTTTCGGCGATGCGCAGCTGGGTCTTGCCGGCGGCGGCCAGCACTTCGCCGAAGGTGTGGCGCAGGTCGTCCGGCGCGAACGCAAGCCGCGCCGGCAGCTTGGCGTCGTATTCGCTCAGGCAGACGAAGCGCGCCAGCGCCGGGCGGCGCGCGACGAAACCGTCGAAGGCGGGATCGACGAACGCCGCGGTCAATTGACGGGCGCGGTCGGCACGGAAGTTCATGAACACCACCGCGTCGCCGTCGCGCATCGGCTGCGCCCCGGCAAGCACGGTGGGCGCGACGAATTCGTCGTTCTCGCCGCGCACATAGGCCGCCTGCAGCGCCGCCAGCGCATCGGCTGCGTGCTGCCCGCTTTCGGCTTCGACAATGGCATCCCACGCGCGGCGCACGCGTTCCCAGCGCTTGTCCCGATCCATCGCGTAGTAGCGCCCGCCGACCGTGGCGATGTGCGCATTGCCGAGCTTGGCGCACAGCGCCTGCAGGGTGCGCAGGCTGGGCTCGGCCGATTGCGGCGGCGTGTCGCGCCCATCCAGGAACGCATGCACGGCCACCCGCGGCACACCGGCGCGCTGGGCCAGCTCCAGCATCGCGAACAGGTGCTGCTCGTGGCTATGCACGCCGCCGGGCGACAGCAGCCCCATCACGTGCAGGGTGCCGCCACTGGCCTTCACCGCATCGCAGGCGGCATTGAGTTCGACGTTTGCGAAGAAGCTGCGGTCCTCGATCGCGGCGTCGACGCGGGTCAGGTCCTGGTAGACGATGCGGCCGGCGCCGAGGTTCATGTGCCCCACTTCGGAATTGCCCATCTGTCCGTCCGGCAGGCCAACGAAGCGGCCTTCGGTGTGGATCAAGGTGTGCGGGCAGGTCGCCAGCAGCCGGCGCCAGTGCGGCAGCTCAGCCAGCGCCAGCGCGTTGTCGGCGACTTCCTCGCGGTGGCCCCAGCCGTCCAGGATCAGCAGGACGACCGGTTTCGGCGAACCGGCCGGGGGATGCGTCGGGATGCTCGTAGGCACGATGGTTCCTGCGGATTGTGCGATGGTGGGGAACTGGAATTGTAGCGGCGTGTAAACCCTGCGCCCGCAGGACGCATCCCAGCAGTATCCCCAACAGGCCGTGGAGGCCCGGATGAACCGTTTCCTGCTTTGCACCGTGTTGGTGGCGGCCAGCGCCGCCGCGTTCGCTTCGCCACAAGCCAATGACACCCGCCGCGACATTAGCAAGGTCAACGGCGGCATCACCGCCGAGGCCGGCCGGGCCTACGGCGACCTCGATACAGTCAACGGTGGCATCCAATTGGACCGTGGCGCCAGCGCCGGAGAGGTGGAAACGGTCAACGGCGGCATCACCGCTGGCGACGGGGTCACTGCAAGCGAAGCATCCACCGTCAATGGCGGCATCCGCTTCGGCCGCGACGGCCGGATCAGCGGCAACCTGGAAACGGTGAACGGCGGCATCTTCATCGACCGCGGCTCAAAGGTGGGCGGTGACGTCAGCACCGTCAACGGCGCGATCGGCTTGGTGGGCACCGCCGTCGAAGGTGGCATCGAAACGGTGAACGGCGACGTCACCGTCGGCGCCGATTCGCGGGTGGCGCGTGGCATCCGCGTCGAGAAGCCGAAGGGCAACTTCGGCCTCAACTTCGGCAAGCACAAGATCCCGCGCGTGGTCATCGGGCCGAACGCCGTGGTCGACGGCCCGCTGGTGTTCGAGCGCGAAGTGAAGCTCTACGTCCACGCCAGCGCCCGCATCGGCAGCGTCAGCGGCGCCACCGCGGTGCGCTACGACGGCGCCACCCCGCCCAAGGACTGACCCGTCCGCAGGCAGTGGCCCCGGCTTGGATAGAATCGCGGGACATCCGAACGGAGTCCCGCGATGCTGCGCGCCACCCCATTGTCCCTTGCCCTGCTGGCGCTTTGCGCCTGCGGTTCCCGCGATCCCGCGCCGCAAACCGAAGGCGCCGCCACGCCGGATGCGCGCAGCGCCACCGTCGCCGCCGGCAACCATGCCTTCCAGGACGCCATCACCGCCGGTGATTTCGCCGCACACGTCCAGGAACTGGCCTCGGACGGCTTTGCCGGGCGCGCCCCGGGCAGCATCGGCGAAGACCGCACGGTCGACTACATCAAGGCGCAGTTCGCCCGCATCGGCCTGCAGCCCGGCAATGGCGGCGACTGGTTCCAGACCGTACCGATGATGGAAACCACCGCCGATGAATCAGCCGTGCTCGGGATGGAGGTCGGCGGCACCCAGCAGCAGCTGAAATTCGGCGACGACATGGTGGTCGGCACCCGCACCGGCCAGGCCCGCGTCAGCCTCAAGGACAGCCAGCTGGTCTTCGTGGGCTACGGCGTGGACGCCCCGGAACGCAACTGGAACGACTACGCCGGCGTCGACGTCAAGGGCAAGACCGTGGTGATGCTGGTGAACGACCCTGGCTTCCACGGCCATGACGCCCGCCTGTTCGACGGCGACCGGATGACTTGGTACGGCCGCTGGACCTACAAGTTCGAAGAAGCCGCGCGCAAGGGTGCGGCTGCCGCGCTGATCATCCACGACACCGCCGGCGCTTCCTACGGCTGGGACGTGGTGCGCAACTCGTGGTCCGGCCCGCAGTACGACCTGCCCGCCAAGGACGATCCGGCGCCGCGCCTGCCGGTGCAGGGCTGGATCACCGGCGAAGCCGCTGATGCGCTGTTCAAGGCCGCCGGCCAGGACCTGGCCAAGCTGCGCGCCGCGGCCGGCCGCCCGGGCTTTCGCCCGGTGCCGCTGGAGGCAAGCGCCTCGCTGGAACTGGCCAGCCGCAGCGTCGAAAAACGTTCGCGCAACGTGCTGGGCCTGCTCCCGGGCAGCGAAAAGCCCGACGAGGCGATCGTCTACATGGCGCACTGGGACCACCTCGGCACCCACGAAGGCGAAACCGGCGATGCCATCTACAACGGCGCGGTGGACAACGCCACCGGCGTGGCCGGCATCCTCGAAATCGCCGAAGCCATGCGCAAGGCACCCACGCCACCCAAGCGCTCGGTGCTGTTCCTGGCGGTGACGCTGGAGGAGTCCGGCCTGCTCGGCTCCAAGTACTACGTTGCCCACCCGGTGATCCCGCTCGCACAGACCGTGGCGGTGATCAACCTCGACGCGATGGCGCCCGTCGGCAAGGCGCGCGACCTCACCGTGGTCGGCAAGGGCAGCTCGCAGCTCGAAGACCTGCTGAAGGTCGCCACCGACCGGCAAAAGCGCCGGCTGGTGGAGGAGTCACACCCCGCCGCCGGCTACTACTTCCGTTCCGACCACTTCAACTTCGCCAAGGCCGGCGTGCCGGCGCTGTATATCGGCAGCGGCAGCGATCTGGTCGAGGGCGGCAGCGCCGCGGGCGAAGCCGCCAGCCGCGACTACAACGAACATCGCTACCACAAGCCCGGCGACCAGTACGACGCCGCCAGCTGGAAACTGGATGGCATCGTGCAGGACCTGGAGGCGGTGCAGTCGGTCGGCCAAGCCCTTGCCAACGATGGCCAATGGCCCAACTGGCGCAAGGGAAACCCGTTCAAGGCCGCACGTGACGCGATGCGTCCCGCCGCCGACGCACCCGGCAAGTAGGCCGCGCATCCTCGGGCCCGTCGCCGGGGCGGGCGGGCGTTCGGGCTAGACTCCCGGCATCCACCTGCCGGGAGCCCTCATGTTCATCGCCTACAGCTGCATCGTTGTGGCCGCCTGCCTGCCCTACCTGTGGACGGTACTCGCCAAGACCTCGGCCCCCGGCTACAACAACAAGGACCCACGCGGATGGGTTGCCAGGCAGGACAGCTATCGCGTGCGCAACGCGTATGCCGCGCACCTCAACGCCTTCGAAGCGTTTCCCGCGTTTGCAGCCGCGGTCCTGATGGCACAGTTCGCCCAGGTCGATGCGCAGCAGGTCGCCTGGCTGTCGATGGCCTTTATCGCGTTCCGCGTGCTGCACGGGATGTTCTACCTGGCCGTCCTGCCGGCGCTGCGCAGCCTTGCCTGGCTGGCCGCCTTCGTTTGCGTGATCGCACTGATGCTGTTGGCGGCAGTGAAGGTCGGCGGCTGACTCGCTGGATTAACCATCCCCCGCTGCGATCGCGGCGGCATTTGATGGCGTTGATGTGGTGTTCCGGGCCGTTGGTTGGCCCCAGAAAACAAAACCCCAGCTCGATGAGCTGGGGTTTTGCGGGATAAAGGCCCTGGCGATGACCTGTTGCGGCTCGCGGCTGCGCCGCGCACCGCAAATGCGCGGCCCATGTAAAAGACAAAACCCCAGCTTTGAGGGCTGGGGTTTTGCGGGATAAAGACCCTGGCGATGACCTACTCTTGCATGCTGAAGCACACTACCATCGGCGCAGCTGTGTTTCACTTCCGAGTTCGGGATGGGATCGGGTGGTGCCACAGCGCTGTTATCACCAGGGAGAGGGTGGAGGGTCGCCGGCGGTCGGGTTGACCGTGGCGCCACGCTCTCAGGGGTTGGAAGAAGAGTCACGAGCGTTTGATGCAAGCCATCAACGTGTTGAGGCCAAGGGTTACTTCGCAAGGCGAAGCAACTTGAGGTGATATGGTCAAGCCACACGGATCATTAGTACAGGTAAGCTCAACGCATTACTGCGCTTACACACCCTGC
>JAKACT010000001.1 GCA_021821195.1 Pseudomonadota bacterium
ACCAATGCCCTGGACCAGCGGGTGGCCAAGAGCGGGCCGAACGGCACCAGCCGCTACACCTACGGCGGCCAGGCGCAGCTGTTGGCGGAGCACACCAACGGCCAGTGGAGCAGCTACCTGTGGCTGGACGGCGAACTGGTAGGCTTGGTGCGCAACAACACCCTGTATTTCGTGCATGGCGATCACCTGGCCCGACCGGAGATCGTGACCAATACGAGCAAGGCGGTGGTTTGGCGTGCGAAGAACTACGCGCAGGACCGCAAGGTGACGCTCGACACCATCGGTGGTCTCAACATCGGCTTCCCGGGGCAGTACCACGACGGCGAGACCGGGCTTTGGTACAACGGGTACCGCTATTACGACAGCCGGGTGGGCAAGTACACGCAGAGCGATCCGATTGGGTTGAGTGGCGGCATCAATACGTATGCCTATGTTGGGGGGAATCCGGTTGGGTTCGTTGATCCATTGGGATTGGATGGCTCTTCGGCGTGGCTTAGCGCCCATCTCAATATTGGGCGCGGCACGTATGGGTTCACATCTCCTCATCCCAATGCGCGAGGTCGCTTGAACGATGTGATTGGTGGCCGGGCCTCAAACAAGTGCAACGTGTTCGTGGATGACATGCTGACTGCTGGGGGCGATCCGGCAGGCCAAATAGATGGACGGCCAGCCACTGCGTCGGAATGGGCTGATCCGAATGTGCAAATTCCTGGGTACTACGTAATCTCGGTAATGCACCAACCGCGTCCAGGAGACGTCGTTGCGCTGGATGGCCACGTTGGTCTATACGCGCCGCTCGAAAATGGTGGACGCGGGACAATATCAGCAAGTGCCAACACGCAAACCGTAGTGCATAACGATTGGGGGTTCCGCGCTGGTCAGCAGCCAACCATTCGCAGGTGCGAGTGCGACAGATAATCGGTGACTTATGACTACGACATTGAAGTTTATTTTCTTCGCAGTAGCATTTCTGGCAGCCCAGAAGCTGGTTCCATTTATGTACCCGCGGGGTTCATTCTCCGGCGCAAGTTACTCGGAATGGCTGCAATGGGTTTTTAGTGCCCGCACGGTGGTGGTCGGACTTATTCAAGTAGCGGTTGCCTTGGTCATATGCGGGATTCCTCTCTCTAGGCTCCCAGTTTGGGGGTCTCTGGCTCTTGGTGTTGCACTTGGGGTTATGGTTAGCCTTGCGTTCTTTCCTTATGATTTGTTTGAGATGGGTGTTTGGAAGCGCCAGTGGAAGCCTATTGCTTATGCTTCCATTGCTCTAGCGGTGTCAATTCCTTGGTTTATGCTCAAGCGATCAAATAGGCTTGGTTAACATCTACGCCTATGTCGGTGGGAATCCGGTCAACATGATCGATCCGCTGGGGTTGAGAGCGCTTACGAATTGCGAGAAGGGCATCCTCGGCCCCAACCTTCCGAATGTGAATCTCGACAAGATCGATGTTCAACAAGGAATACCGAAAATTGCGCAAGCGCTTGGTGCAGGCGGTGCGTGCAATAATAGTGTCAGGGACATTTAATGCGACTATGCCTACGACACTTGCGAGAACGGGATCGGCCGCCTGTGCCGGGTGGAAACCGCCACCCCGGTCGCATTGCTGACCGCAAGCAATAACGGGGTCAGGTTCACTTAACCGCATAACCGAAGCCCCGCTCACGCGGGGCTTCTTCTTTAGCGGCTGCGGTTAGCTGTAGTCGGGCCAGTGGTACCGGCGTGTTGGGCGGAATATCCGTCCACCCTGTGCTGACGTTGTTGCGCAGACACCAGTCATGAACGGCCTGGCCCCGCAGTCTTCGGGTCTTGGCCAGGTTGGCCTCGGTGACGTGGCGCTGGCCGTCGCGGGCATGCGGGATGAAGCGCACGAAGTGCACCTTGTCCGCGTCTTCCACATCGCGCACCACCCGCACCACATCGGCAGGCGTGGCCTTGTCGCGGGCGCTCACCATGTGCGGCAGCTTGGCGTCGATCTCTTGCAGGAAGTGGCTGCCGCGTAGCGGTTGCCCGCTGTCCGCGCCGGTGCCGAGGGCTTCGACCAGCGGCGCGCAGGTCAAACTCTCGGCCATGGCGTTGTCGTACGGCAGGCCCGGACGACTCATGCCCAGCCGGATTTTCGCTGCCTCCGCTTTTGCCCGGTACCGCACGCCGGTGTACTGGCTGCCGCGATCGTGATGGAGGAGCAGGCCGGGTTTCGGACGACGCTGCTGGAGCGCCATCTCGAGGGCGCATTCGGTCAGATCCAGGCGCTGGTGGTCGTCCATCGCCCAGCCGATGACGCGACGGCTGCACGCATCGACCAGCGCGGCGAAGTACAGTGGTCCTTCGCGTGTTGGCAGCACGGTCATGTCGCCAACCCATAGCCGGTCGGGCGTATCGGCCGCGAACAGCCACGTGCAAAGCCGCGGCACTGCCGGCATGCGCTGGCAGGCGGCGCGGGCGCGCATGAAGCGTCGGCGCCTGCGTGCCCACAAGCCTTGTTCACGCCGAAGGCGATCCATGCGGTGCCTGCCGCATTCGATACCCCGACTGCGCAACTCACGCCACAGGCGATGGCTGCCATTCAGCATCAGCCATAGTACGGTCAGGCGCGTAGCGGTTCCATCGCGGGTATGCCTACGATGAACTGGTGCAAGTACCCGGGCGTAAACAGGAAACACACAAACGAAAACGGCCGCCACTGGGGCGACCGCTTGCGTATGTTGCGACGTCTACCGATTCCGAAGGTGGCGTCCCCACGGGGATTCGAACCCCGGTCGCTACCGTGAAAGGGTAATGTCCTAGGCCTCTAGACGATGGGGACAGAACCGGAAACGCTTTGAAAAATGGTGGAGCCAGGCGGGATCGAACCGCCGACCTCCTGCATGCCATGCAGGCGCTCTCCCAGCTGAGCTATGGCCCCACGGGGCTGGAAAGACGCGCATTCTGGGGGTGAAATCAGGAACCGTCAAGCGTTTTCTCAATAAATTTTCAGCGCGTCTTCATCGGCATGCAGCGTGGCCACGCCATGCCCGCGTTCGGCGAGGTATTGCAGCCACTTGCCGAGGAAGGTGTTCATGCGCAGGCGATGGTCGAGGATGCGCTGCGGCGGCGGATACATGCCGATCACGTCCTGCCAGCGGCTGCCGGCATAGCAGTGCGTGGCTTCCACCTGGCGCGCATCGCGGTACAGGCGCAGGCTCGCCGAGGGATCGGCCATGCCGGTCTGCGGATCGACCAGGCCGTAGCTCATGCGCAGCTCGCTGGTGTAGGCGTGCCGTTCCATCACTTCCAGCCGCACGTCGAGGCCGTCGCCGATCGAAGAAACGTATGTGCCGCAGCCGAGGTCGGCCACTTCGAACAGCCGCTGCAGGCGCGCATGGTTCTCCGCGTACAGCCCCATCAGCCAGCCGAAGCGGCTGATGGCGGGAACGCGGGCGCGGCGTGCAAGTGCAGTGGTCATGGATCGATCGTACACGCGCGCCGACGCGCGCGGCAGGATTGACGCCGGCGTGGCGCGGGCACAGGCTGGTGGGGTTTCCTGCGTCCCGGGAACCGCTCAGTACATCTCGCGGTTGATGCCCAGGTGCTTCATCACCCGGCTGGCGATTTCCTCGATCGAGGCATTGGTGGTGCTGAGCAGTTCGATGCCCTCGCGGCGCAGCATCGTCTCCGCCTGCGCGACTTCGCGACGGCAAGTGTCCAGCTGCGCGTAGCGCGAATCAGGCCGCCGCTCCTGGCGGATTTGGTGCAAGCGCATCGGGTCGATGGTCAGCCCGAACAACTTACCGCGGTACTGGCGCAGCTTGGCCGGCAGGCGCTCGCCTTCCAGGTCTTCGGGCGTCAGCGGGTAGTTGGCCGCCTTCACCCCATGCTGCAGGGCCAGGTACACGCAGGTCGGCGTCTTGCCGGCGCGCGAGACCGCCACCAGGATCACGTCGGCATCCGCGTAGTCCGGCTTGACGCCGTCGTCGTGGGTCAGCGCGTAGTTCATCGCGTTGATGCGCTGGTGGTAGATGTCGAAGTCCACGATCCCGTGCGCGCGGCCGATCTGGGCCTCGCGGCTTCGCCCCAGCTCCTGCTCCAGCGGCGCGATGAACGGCGCGAACACGTCCAGCATCAGCGCCCCGCTCTCGGCGAGCAGATGGTTGAGGTTGGGGTCGACGCAGGAATTGACCACGATCGGCCGCAGCCCGCGCGCCTCGCCCGCAGTGCGGATGCGCTCGGCGGCCTCCATGGCCTTCTCCGGCGTGTCCACGAACGGCAGGCGGTCGCTGGAGAAACGCAGGCCGCTGAACTGGGTCAGCAGGCTGTGGCCGATGGTTTCGGCGGTGATGCCGGTGCCGTCGGAGACGTAGAACACGGGTCGAGCGGATTCCATCGGGATTCCTCGCGGGCGCTCGGGGTAAAATAGCGGACTTCCGCGCGCCTGCGCCGCCACGCCCCCACGGAGCCCCCCCTTGAGCACCCCCGCCTCGACCAGCAACGTCCTCTGGTTGCACGACCTGCGCCTGTCCGACCTCGCCCAGGTGGGCGGCAAGAACTCCTCGCTGGGCGAGATGATCGGCCAGCTGGCCGACCTGGGCGTCTCGGTGCCGGGCGGCTTCGCCACCACGGCCGATGCGTTCAAGGACTTCATCGCCCACAACGACCTGCATGCGCGCATCTACGACAAGCTGGCCACTGTGGATGTCGAAGACGTACCCGCGCTCACCCGGGCCGGCGCCGAAATCCGCGGCTGGGTGATCGACGCCCCGCTGCAGCCGCAGCTGGATGCCGACATCCGCAGCGCCTACGCGCAGCTGTGCGCGGATGCGGGCAGCGCGGACATCGCGGTCGCGGTGCGCTCCTCCGCCACCGCCGAAGACCTGCCAGACGCCAGCTTTGCCGGCCAGCAGGAAACCTTCCTCAACGTCACCGGCGCCGACGACGTGGTGCGCAAGGTCAAGGAAGTCTTCGCCAGCCTGTACAACGACCGCGCGATCGCCTACCGCGTGCACCACGGTTTCGCCCACGAGGACGTGTTCCTGTCCGCCGGCATCCAGCTGATGGTGCGCTCCGACGTCGGCGCGTCCGGCGTGCTGTTCACCCTCGACACCGAATCCGGCTTCCGCGACGTGGTGTTCGTCACCGCCAGCTATGGCCTGGGCGAGATGGTCGTGCAGGGCGCGGTCAACCCGGACGAGTTCTACGTCTACAAGCCCACCCTGCAGGCCGGCAAGCCGGCGATCCTGCGCCGCTCACTGGGCAGCAAGCAGCTGCGCATGGTCTATTCCGATGCGCCGGGCGAGCGCGTGCGCACCGAGGACACGCCGGCCGAACTGCGCGGCAGGTTCTCGATCACCGATGCCGACGTGCAGGAGCTGGCCAAGCAGGCACTGGTCATCGAACGGCACTACGGCCGGCCGATGGACATCGAGTGGGGCAAGGACGGCCACACCGGCAAGCTGTACATCCTGCAGGCGCGCCCGGAGACGGTGAAGTCGCGCGCGCACGCCACCCAGATCGAACGCTACACCCTGGGCGGCCGCGGCAAGGTGCTGTCCGAGGGCCGCGCCATTGGCCACAAGATCGGCAGCGGCACCGCGCGCGTGGTGCGCTCGCTGGACGACATGAACCGGGTGCAGCCCGGCGACGTGCTGATCGCCGACATGACCGACCCCGACTGGGAGCCGGTGATGAAGCGCAGCGCCGCCATCGTCACCAACCGCGGCGGCCGCACCTGCCACGCGGCGATCATCGCCCGCGAGCTGGGCGTGCCGGCGGTGGTCGGCACCGGCGACGCACTGGATTCGATCCAGGATGGCGACACCGTCACCGTGAGCTGCGCCGAGGGCGACACCGGCTTCATCTACCAGGGCGCCCTGCCCTTCGAGCGCACCACCACCGACCTCGGCAACATGCCGCCGGCGCCGCTGAAGATCATGATGAACGTGGCCAACCCGGACCGGGCCTTCGACTTCGGCCAGCTGCCGAATGCCGGCATCGGCCTGGCTCGGCTGGAGATGATCATCGCCAGCCACATCGGCGTGCACCCGAAGGCGCTGCTGGAATACGCCAAGCAGGACGCCGACACCAAGGCCAGGATCGACGCCCGCATCGCCGGCTATGCCAGCCCGGTGGAGTTCTACATCGAGCGCCTGAAGGAAGGCATCGCGACGATCGCCGCGTCGGTGTATCCGAAGCCGGTGATCGTGCGCCTGTCGGACTTCAAGTCCAACGAATACGCCAACCTGCTCGGCGGCTCGAAGTACGAACCGCACGAAGAGAACCCGATGATCGGGTTCCGCGGCGCCTCGCGCTACATCGACCCCAGCTTCAAGGACGCGTTCGCGCTGGAGTGCGTTGCGGTCAAGCGCGTGCGCGAGGCGATGGGCCTGGACAACGTCTGGGTGATGATCCCGTTCGTGCGCACCCTGGATGAAGGCCGCAAGGTGGTCGAGGAGCTGCGCGGGAACGGCCTGGTGCAGGGCGAGAACGACCTCAAGATCATCATGATGTGCGAGGTGCCCTCGAACGCGCTGCTGGCCGACGAGTTCCTGGAGATCTTCGACGGGTTCAGCATCGGCTCCAACGACATGACCCAGCTGACGCTGGGCCTGGACCGCGACAGCGCCATCGTCGCCGGCCTGTTCGACGAGCGCGATCCGGCGGTGAAGAAGATGCTGTCGATGGCGATCCAGTCGGCGCGCGCCAAGGGCAAGTACGTCGGCATCTGCGGCCAGGGGCCCAGCGACCATCCGGACCTCGCCCAGTGGCTGATGGAACAGGGGATCGAGTCGGTGTCGCTGAACCCGGACACCGTGGTCGATACCTGGCTGGCGCTGGCGAAGGCCAAGCACTGACAGTTCCCGGCTTGACCTTGCCCCTGGGGCAAGGTCGATACTGGCCGTGCTCCGTCCAGCCCGCCCCTGGCGACCGAACTCCCCGATGAAACCGCTGCGCCACCGCCTTCGCCTCCGCATCGCGCTCGTCGCGATGCTGGCGTTGCTGTGGTCGCAGTCGGCCCTGGCATGGCATGCGATGTGCGTGGCAGGGCTATCGGCGACGGTCACCCAGGTGATGCCCGCGATGGCAAGCCACGATGGCGACTGCCACGAGGCCCCGCCGCCCGCCGATGCCGGGGCATGGCTGTGCGCGGCGCATTGCGACCAAGGCGCGCCCAGCCCCGACATCGCGCGGGTGCCTGCCCTGCCGGCACTGCCCGCGCTGGTGCCCGCCTTCGTCGCCGCGTTGTGCCCGCGTGAACCGGCAACGCTGCGCCGGGTGGATTCGCCGCCGCCCGTCGCCTGGCACCGTCCGACCGCGCATCCCGCGGCGCTGCTGCTGATCTGAGCCCCGATCCCCGCGTTTGGCGGTGATGCCAGGCATCGCCGTCGTCCTGTCGCGTGCGCCATCGCGCCGCGGCACCACGGGTTTGATCGAGGTCGAACATGCGATTCCCATTTCTTGCAGGCAGGCGCTGGCTGGCGTTGTCCTGCCTGCTGCTTGCCTTCTCCACGCCGGCCCGCCCGGCCGACGACACCCCTCCCGGCGCCGACGTGGCTTCGGTCCGTGCGTGGCTGCTGCAGCACAACCCCGAGCTGCGCGCGCGCGAAGCGGAAACCGAGGCCGCGCGGGCGTAGGCCATCGCCGCCGGCAGCCTGCCCAATCCCAGCGCCGGCATCTCGCTGCAGGGCATTGCGCCAGGCCATCCCAGCCTGCTGCCCGCGAACGTGGGCGCCACCAGCTACCAGCTGCGCCAGCGCATTCCGCTGTGGGGCAAGCGCGGGCTGGCGCGCGGCATCGCCGAACGCAATGCCGACGCCATCGACGCCGGCCGCGAAGCCGCCGCGCTGGACCTGCTGGCGCAGGCCGAAGCCGCCTACGTGCGCTACTGGCACGCCGGGCAGGCGCTGCAGCTGGTCGATGAACAGATCGCGCTGCTGCAATCGCTGGAGGAAATCGCCGGCGTGCGCTACGCACTGGGCATGGTGCCGCAGCAGGACGCCATCCGCGCGCAGGTGCAGACCACCCGCGTCCGCGGCCAGCGCATCGCGCTGGAGGAGGCCGGCAACGAAGCCGGCATGCTGCTCAACCTGCTGCTGGGCCGGCGCGCCGATGCGCCACTTGCCCCCGCACTGCAGGCACCGCAGCTGGCGGTGGCCAGTGCCAGCCTGGGCGATGCACTGGCCCGGCTCGAGAAGGGTGACCACCCTGCCCTGCAGGCCGCGCGTGCGCAGGTGGAGGCGGCGCAGGACAGCCTGCGCCTGCGCCAGCGCGAACGCTGGCCGGATATCTCGGTGGGGGTCGGCGCGATGCAGCGCGGCCATCGCATCGACGGCTATGAGCTGATGCTGGAAGTCGAACTGCCGCTGCAGCGGCGCGCACTGCATGCGCGCGAGCGCGAAGCGCAACGCCTCGAAGACGCCGCGCAGGCGCGCGCCGAGGGTGTGCACACGACGCTCGGCGGTCAATTGGGCGTGGTCTGGGCGCAGTGGCGCAGCGCCCAGCGCCAGCGCGCCCTGCTGGGTTCCACCCGCATCCCGCAGGCGGAAGCCAACTACCGCTCCGCACTGGCCAGCTACCAGGTCGGCGAGGTGGACTTCAACGCACTGCTCGATGCCCTGACCGACTGGCAGGACGCACGGCTTGCCCAACTCGATGCAACCCGCGACGAACAACTCGGTGCCGCCAGCGTGCGCGCCCTCGAAGGAGACGCCCCATGAAGCATTCCCACGGCATCCTGATCGCCACCGGCCTGGTCGTCGCGCTGGCCGGCGGCATCGTGCTGGGCCGGCTGACGACGCCCACCAAACCCGCAACCGCCGCTGCGCCGGCCGCGCGCAAGCCGCTGTACTACCGCAACCCGATGGGCTTGCCCGACACCTCGCCGGTGCCGAAAAAGGACGAGATGGGCATGGACTACATCCCGGTGTACGCCGAGGACGAAGCCAATGCCGCGCCCGGCGCGGTGGCGCTGTCGCCAGCGAGGATCCAGACCCTCGGGGTGCGCACCGAACCGGTGCGGCGGCAGCCGCTTGCCGCTGGCCTGCAGGCAAGCGGCACGATCACCGTCGACGAAACCCGCCAGCACGTGATCGCCCCGCGCTTCGACGGCTGGGTGGAAACCCTGCAGGCCAACCAGACCGGCATGGCGGTGAAGCGCGGACAGACGCTGGCGACGGTGTATAGCCCGCAACTGCTGGCGGCGCAGGAGGACTACCGCGTCGCCGACGCGGCACTGCGGCAGCTGCGCGGCGGCGACGCCGCCAGCCTGCAGTCGATGCAACGCCTGCGCGACGCCGCCAAGCGCCGCCTGCTGAACTGGGGCATCGGCGCCGGCCAGCTGGAACACATCGCCCACCTGCCGCCGGGCAACTTGGCCATTACCGCGCCGGCCGCCGGCGTGATCGTGGAAAAACCCGTCGTGCAAGGGGCGCGCTTCGTGGCCGGCGACACCTTGCTGCGGCTGGCCGACCTGTCCACGGTGTGGGTGACGGTGAACGTGCCGGCGGCCCAGGTCGACAAGGTGCGGCTGGGCCAGCCGGCCCGCTTTACCTCGCCCTCTCTGGCCGGACAGGCGTTCGACGGCACGGTGGGCTTCCTGCAGCCCCTGCTGGATGCGGCCAGCCGCACGCTGGCGGTGCGGGTGGCGTTGCGCAACCCGGACGGGCGGCTGCGGCCGGGCCTGTTCGGCACCGTGGCGCTGGCCGGCGAAGACGGAAAGCAGGGACTGACCATCCCGCGTTCGGCATTGATCGATTCCGGGCAGCGCCAGGTCGCGCTGGTTGAAGTCGCGACGGGCCGGTTCGCGCCGCGGCCAATCACCACCGGCCAGCGCAGCGGCGATCGCATCGAGGTCCTGGAGGGCCTGCGCGAAGGCGAGCGCGTGGTGGTGGAAGGCAACTTCCTGATCGACGCCGAAAGCAACCTGCGCGCAGCCCTGCAGGACATGGCGCCCCCGCAGGCGGTGCCGCACGCCGGCCACGACATGGGCGGGCACGAGATGAGCGGCCACGACATGTCCGCGACGCCGACAGCGGATGCGGGTGCGCACGCCGGCCATGCCATGCCCGCAGCAACAACACCGAAGCCTGCCGCAGACGATCCGCACGCCGGCCACGTGATGCAGCCCACGGCCAAGCCAGACCCTCATGCCGGCCATGTGATGCCCGACAAGCCGAAGGCCGATCCGCATGCCGGCCATGACATGAGCGGGCATGACATGTCCGACATGGAGCACTGACATGCTGACCCGGATCATCGAATGGTCGGCGCGGCACGTGTTCCTGGTGCTGGCGCTTGCGCTGGCGCTCACCGCCGGCGGCATCTACGCGCTGCTGCACACGCCGCTGGACGCGCAGCCGGACCTGTCCGACGTGCAGGTCATCATCTACACCGAAGCGCCCGGACAGGCGCCGCAGGTAGTGGAGGACCAGATCACCTATCCGCTGACCACCGCGATGCTGGCGGTGCCGAAAGCGAAGGTGGTACGCGGCTTCTCCTACTTCGGCTCGTCGTTCGTGTACGTGATCTTCGAGGACGGCACCGATCTGTACTGGGCGCGCTCGCGGGTGCTGGAATACCTCAATGCCGTCGGCCGCCAGCTGCCCGCCGGGGTCGCCCCCACGCTGGGGCCGGACGCCACCGGCGTTGGCTGGGTGTACCAGTACGTGCTGGAGAGCAAGCGCCACTCGCTGGACCAGCTGCGCGCGCTGCAGGACTGGTTCGTGCGCTATCCGCTCACCGCCGCCCACGGCGTGGCCGAAGTGGCCGGCATCGGCGGCTTCGTGCGCCAGTATTCGGTGACCGTCGATCCGGTCAAGCTGCGCGAATACGGCATCCCGCTGCAGCGCGTGGGCGAGGTGATCGCATCCAGCAACCGCGATGTCGGCGGGCGTTCGCTGGAGCTGGCCGAAACCGAATACGTGTTGCGCGGGCGCGGCTACCTGCGCGGCATCGGCGACATCGAGGAACTGGTGGTGAAGGCCGACGGTGGCGTGCCGGTGCTGGTCCGCGATATCGCCAACGTCGAGCTGGTGCCGGATGAGCGCCGCGGCATCGCCGAACTCGACGGCGAAGGCGAGGCGGTGGGCGGGATAGCCATCGCCCGCTACGGCGAGAACGCGCGCGCGGTCATCCTGGCGGTGAAGGAGAAGCTGCAGGAGATCCAGACCGGCCTGCCGGAGGGCGTCACCATCCGCAGCGTGTACGACCGCTCGCAGCTGATCGACCGTGCCATCGCCACATTGCGCACCACGCTGCTGGAGGAAAGCCTGATCGTGGCGCTGGTCTGCGTGCTGTTCCTGTTCCACGTGCGCAGCGCGCTGGTGGCCATCATCATGCTGCCGGTCGGGGTACTGGTCGCCTTCATCGCCATGCGCGCGCTAGGCATGAACTCCAACATCATGAGCCTGGGCGGGATTGCGATTGCCATCGGCGCGATGGTGGACGCCGCCATCGTGATGATCGAGAACGCGCACAAGCACCTGGAGCGCAACGACGGCAGCAAGCCGCGCACGCAGATCATCGTCGAGGCCTGCCGCGAAGTGGGGCCGGCGTTGTTCTTCAGCCTGCTGATCATCACCGTCTCGTTCCTGCCGGTGTTCGCGCTGGAGGCGCAGGAAGGCCGGTTGTTCAAGCCGCTGGCGTTCACCAAGACCTTCGCCATGGCCGGCGGCGCGCTGCTGTCGGTGACGCTGGTGCCGGTGCTGATGCTGCTGTTCGTGCGCGGCCGGATCGTGCCCGAGCACAGGAACCCGATGAACCGCCTGCTGATCGCCCTGTACCGCCCCGTCATCCACGCGGTGCTGAAACACCGCGCGCTTACCCTCGGCATCGCCGGGCTGGTGCTGCTGGCATCGCTGTGGCCGGCATCCAGACTGGGCAGCGAATTCATGCCCACGCTCAACGAAGGCACCCTGCTGTACATGCCCACCACCCTGCCTGGCCTGTCGGCGACGCAGGCACGGAAACTGCTGCAGCAGCAGGACCGCATCATCAAGTCGTTCCCGGAAGTGGAATCGGTGTTCGGCAAGGCCGGCCGCGCCATGACCGCCACCGACCCGGCGCCGCTGGAGATGTTCGAAACCACCATCAACCTCAAGCCGGAGGACCAGTGGCGCGACGGCATGACGGTGGACAAGCTGGTGGCGGAAATGGACGCGGCGCTGCAGTTCCCCGGCGTCGCCAATTCCTGGACGATGCCGATCAAGGCGCGCACCGACATGCTTTCCACCGGCATCCGCACGCCGGTGGGGATCAAGGTGTTCGGCAACAGCCTGACCGAGCTGGAGCAGGCCGCGCGCGCGATCGAAGCTGCGGTGCGCAAGGTGCCCGGCACCACCAGCGCCTACGCCGAACGCCTGACCGGCGGTTACTACCTCGACATCGTGCCGCAGCTGCCGCAGCTGGCCCGCTACGGGCTGTCGGTAGGCGACGTGCAGGACGTGGTCGCCAGCGCGCTGGGCGGCCAGCTGGTGACGACCACGGTGGAGGGCCGCGAACGCTTCGGGGTGATCGTGCGCTACCCGCGCGAACTGCGCGATACGCCCGAGCAGATCGCCACGCAGGTGCTGGTTGCCACGCCGGACGGCGCGCAGGTGCCGCTGGGGGAACTGGCCACGCTGGAGATCCGCAAGGGCGCGCCATCGATCCGCACCGAGAACGCGCAGCTGGCGGCCTACATCTACGTCGATACCCGCGAAAGCGACCTTGGTGCCTACGTACGGCGCGCGCAGGAGGCCGTGGCCGGATCGGTGCGGCTGCCGCCGGGCACCTATGCCAGCTGGAGCGGCCAGTACGAATACATGCAGCGGGCCAAGGCGCGCATGCAGGTGGTGGTGCCGGTGACGCTGGCGCTGATCTTCCTGCTGCTCTACCTCAACTTCCGGCGCATCACCGAATCGCTGATCGTGATGCTGTCGGTGCCGTTCGCGCTGATTGGCGGCATCTGGCTGCTGTGGCTGCTGGATTACCAGCTCAGCGTGGCGGTGGCGGTCGGCTTCATCGCGCTGGCCGGCGTGGCCGCGGAAACCGGCGTGGTGATGCTGCTATACCTCGACCATGCGCTTGAAGACGCGAAGGCGCGCTGCGCGGCGGGAGGCCGCACGCTTTCCGCCATCGACCTGCACCGCGCCATCGTCAGCGGCGCGGTCGAGCGGGTACGCCCGAAGATGATGACGGTGGTGGCGATCATGGCCGGCCTGCTGCCGATCATGTGGAGCCACGGCACTGGCTCCGAGGTGATGCGCCGGATCGCCGCGCCGATGGTAGGCGGGATGGTGTCGTCCACGCTGCTGACGCTGGTGGTGATCCCGGTGATCTATGCACTGGTGAAGCAGCGCGGCGCGCCACCTGCCAACTAGCTGCACCGGCAGGCCGCGAAGCACGCCGGTCGTGCCTTCGCGGCCCGCGCGTTATCCTGCCGGGCCGTGCCGCAACCGTGGCACGGATGCGCCTTCAACCATCGGAGCCAAGATGCAGCCCAGCGTCCCCGCCATCACCCCGCAACACGAACAGGCCGCCCTGCTGGCGCGCGAACTGCGCGGGATCGACTGGCTGCAGCTGCTCGAAGCCTGGGGCCTGCGGCTGCTGGCGGCGCTGGCGATCTTCATGGCCGGCCGCTGGCTGGCACGGCGGATGAGCACCGGTCTCGGGCGCGTGCTCGGGCGCGCCAACGTGGACGGCACGCTGAGCGGCTTCCTCGGCAACATCGCCTACGCGGTGATGCTGGTGCTGGTGATCATGACCGCGCTGGCGGCCATCGGCATTCCGACCACCTCGATGTTCGCGGTGCTGGGCGCGGCTGGCCTGGCGGTGGGCCTGGCGCTCAAGGATTCGCTGTCGAACATCGCCTCGGGGGTGATGCTGATCGTGCTGCGCCCGTTCCGCGCCGGCGACCACGTGGTGATTGCCGGTCAGGAAGGCACGGTGCTGGAGATCCGGGTGTTCCAGACCCGGCTGCGCGCGTTCGACCACCGCGTGGTGATCCTGCCCAACAGCGAGATCACCACCGCCCCGATCATCAACCATTCGCAGCTGCCGCAGCGCCGCTTCGACGTCACCGTCGGCGTGGGCTACGACGACGACCTGCACAAGGCCCGCACTTTGCTGCTGCAGATCGCCGCCAGCGACCCCAAGGTCCTCAAGGATCCGGCGCCGGTGGTACAGGTGGTCAACCTCGGCGAGAGCAGCGTGGACCTGACCCTGTTCGCCTTCGCCCGCAACGAGGACTTCGGCGAGGCGCGCAGCCGGGTCATCGAGGCGATCCGCAACGAGCTGATCGGCAACGGCCTGAACATCCCCTACCCCCAGCGCGACCTGCACGTCTACCATCGCGATGCCGACGGTCGCCCGATCGCCGACATCTTGCTACGCGGCGTGGCCGATGACGGCGACCTGCCTGCCAAGCGCGAACGCTGAGGCTTCCCGGCGCCGGCTCAGCCCGCGATGCGGTTGCGCCCGCCCCGCTTCGCTTCGTAGAGCAGGGCGTCCGCGCGTGCAACCAGGTCCTCGATGCGCAGCGCGCCGGCGCGCTCGGCAATGCCCGCGCTGACCGACAGTCGCCAGTCCGGCGCATAGGCACTGCAATCGATCCGCTCCACCGCCTGGCGCATCGCCTCGCAGATATCGCGGGCGCGTTCCAGCGGCACCCGCTCGAACAGCACGCCGAACTCCTCCCCGCCCCACCGCGCCAGCAGGCCCGCGCCGTCCAGCGCATCGCGCAAGGCATGCGCGACGGCGACCAGCGCCTGGTCCCCCGCGGCGTGCGAATAGCGGTCGTTGATTTGCTTGAAATTGTCGATGTCGAACAGCGCGAAGCATAGCGGCCGGCGATTGCGCAGCGCCCTTCCAAACGCCAGCTGCAGTTCCGCGTCCAGGCTGCGGCGGTTGCCCACGCCGGTCAGCGCGTCTTCCAGCGCCATCCGCGCGAACGCTTCCGACTGCTGGCCCAGCCTATCCAGCAGCAACGACTTCTCGAGATCGGATTCGCGCAGCCGCTCGGCATGCTGGCGGAGGTCACGCGTGCGCGCCGCCACCGTTTCCTCCAGGCGCGCCGCACGCCTGCGCAGGCTGCCCACCCGCCACAGGTAGATCGCGTATACGCAGGCCAGCCCCAGCAGGATCGCGGCGACGATGAAGCTACGTCGCTGCCAGGGCTGCGAGGCGATCTGGATGTCGACCGACGTGACTTCGCTGCTCCAGCCCTGCCCCAGGCCGGGGGCGGACACATTGACGAGGAACCGGTAGCTGCCCGGGTCAAGATTGGTGTACTGGGCACTGCGCAGGTTCCCGCGCTCCACCCAGCCGGGATCGAAACCCTCCAGCTGGTACCGGTAGCGCAGGAAGCGCGGCATCTGGAAGCTCACTGCGGCGAAGCGGAACTCCAACTTGCGTGTCCCCGCCGGCAGCCGCAGCACCTCCTCCCGATGCACGGGCTTGCCATCGGCCAGCACTTGCTCCACGACCACGCGCGGCAGGCCATGTCGATATGCGCGCAGCGAGCCGGGGTCGACCGCCGCCGCACCGCGCGCCGTCGCGATCCACAGGTTGCCGCGTGGATCTCGGAGCGCCGCGGGCCCGGAGCCACCGTTGCACTGCGCGCTGACCAGCCCATCCGCCTCGCCGAAATGATCGACGGTCAACTGCGCCCTGCGACCGCCCAGCACGGCCTCCGCCTCGGCGCGCGCGATCCGCAGCACGCCGCGGTTGGACGTCAGCCACAGGTAGCCCAGCCCGTCGTCGAGGACCGAGAACAGCGTATCGACCGGCAGCCCGTCCTCCAGCCCCAGCCCGCGCAGGCGGCCGTCGCGATAACGCAGCAGCCCGCGGTCGGTGGCCAGCCACATCGTGCCATCGGCATCCTCGTGGAAGTCGAAGACATCCTGCGCGCCGCGGACCAGATCCGCATCCAGCGGCACCACCTCGTCATTCACGATCCGCGCCACGCCGTTGCTGGTTCCCACCCACAGCGTGCCGTCACGGGCCACATGCAGGGCGATGATGAATTCGCGCGGCAGCCCTTGCGCCACGCCGAACTTGCGGAACTGCCCGCCGCGAAGCCGCGCCAGTCCGCGCGTGGTGCCGATCCAGACGGTGCCATCGTCGCCTTCCGCCAACGCACGGATCTGGTTGCTGCCCGGCATGCCGTCGGCGGAGTCGTAGCGCGCCACCACCTTGCCGTCGCGCAGCCGCAGCACGCCATCGGTGTAGGTGCCGACCAGCAGGCTGCCATCGCGCGCCTGCAACAGGCTGAGGATGGAGTCGCCCGGCAGGCCTTCGGCCTTGGTGTATCCGGCAACGATGGCATTGTCGCGCCACAGGTTGAGGCCGCGCCCGGTGCCGATCCAGATGCCCCCATCCGGCGCCGGCGCCACCGCGCGCACGTAGTCGTCGGTCAGCCCCTGGTCGCTGTTCCAGGTGGTGAACGGCGCGTCGCTCAGGCGCATCAAGCCGGCATTCGTCCCAACCCAGATGCTGCCTTCGCGATCGGCTAGCAGGGATGCCACCCGGTTGTTCGGCAATTCCCGCCGGCTGGTGAAGTGTTCCACGCCCGACCCGGTCAACCGGAACAGGCCGTTGTTGACGGTGCCGATCCACAGATGGCCCGCAGCGTCCTCCGCGATGCTGGGCACGCCGTCCTCGGGCAGCTTGGGGGACAGCTGCACGAAGCGCCCGCTGCTGGCGTCACGGCGATACACCCCGCGTTCGGTACCGACCAGCAAGACGCCGGCCCGCGTCTGCAGCAGGCGGAACACCGGCGCCTGCGGCAGGCCCGACAATGTGCCCACCCGGATTGCACGGTCGCCCACCACGTGGACCAGCCCAGCCGCGGTGGCGGCCCACATGCTGCCGTCGCGGTCCTCCAGCAGGCTGAACACCACGTCGCTGGGCAGGCGCCCGTTCGCCACGTTGAACTGCAGGGCGCGGCCGCCCTCCAGCATGCCCAGCCCCATGCTTTCGGTGGCCACCCACAGGCGGCCGCGGCGATCCAACACGGCGTCGAGGATCTCATCCTGCGGCAGGCCATCGGCGCGGGTCCAAGTGCGCCAGCGATCCCCCTGCTTCACCGCCACCCCGCCGCGCGAGGTACCAACGACCACGGCGCCGTTCGCGGCCGCGCGCACCGACCGCACGCCGTTGTCCTTCAGCGCGGGCGTATTGCTGCGGTCGAACTGGTGGAACTCCAGTCCGTTGTAGCGCACCAGGCCTTCCCAGGTGCCCAGCCACAGGTAGCCGTCCGGCGTCTGGGCGATGGCGTTGACCTGGTTGTGGGGAAGCCCCTGCCGGGTGGTCCAGGTTTCACGGTAGAACGCCGAAATCGGCTTCTCCGGGCGTGCAGGCGCCGGCGCCTGCACGGGCGTGGCCTGCATGGCCGCGATGGCGCGCCCGGGCGCCACCGACCACGCACACGACAGGGCCAGCAGCCCGAAGGCCACCAGCCCCAATGCCCTCCGTACGCCCCCCGCGGACATCAGGCAGCCGCCTGGGTCAGCCCACGGCCGATCCGGCCATGGTGCCCATGTGTTTGCGATAGTGGCGCAGCTCCTCGATCGAATCGTGCACATCGCTCAGTGCGGTGTGCGCGGACGTCTTCTCCACGCCCTCCAGCACCGCCGGCGACCAGCGGCGTGCCAGTTCCTTGAGCGTGCTGACGTCGAGGTTGCGGTAGTGGAAATGCCGCTCCAGCGCGGGCATCAGCCGATGCAGGAAACGCCGGTCCTGGCAGATCGAATTGCCGCACATCGGCGAGGCGTTGGCCGGCACCCATTCCCGCAGGAACGCCAGCGTGCGCGCCTCGGCATCGACCAACGGCACGCCCTCTTCCAACACCCGCCGCCACAGCCCGGACTTACCGTGCTGGTTGCGGTTCCAGTCGTCCATCGCCTCCAGCGTCGCCAGCGGATGCGCGATGGCCAGCTCGGGGCCTTCCGCCAGCACGTTGAGCTGGCCGTCGGTCACCACGGTGGCGATCTCGAGGATGCCATCGTGCTCGGTATCGAGCCCGGTCATTTCCAGGTCGATCCAGATCAGGCGGTCTTGCGAAGGATCGGTAGCCATGGGCTCGCGCACTTGTGGTGGTGGCGGCATGATAGCCGCTTGCCGACGGGACGCCGCATGCTGCAGACCACCGCCAACGCCATCGGCCACCACGCGATCCTGACCGCGATGCTGGCCCCGGCCTTCTTCCTTACCGCCACCGCTGGCCTGCTGGCCTCGGCCAATACCCGTCTCGCGCGGGTCGTGGACAGGTTGCGCGTACTGATCGCCAGCTGGGAGCACGATGCACCCGACGCCGGCGAGCGCGAGGAGCAAATCCGCCGGCACCGCCGGCGCGCGCACCTGGTGCTGCTTGCCTGCCGGTTGCTGTACGGGGCGCTGGCTAGTTTCGTTGGCACCAGTTTGGCGCTGGCCGCGGATGCGCTGCTGGACTCCAGGATGGGCGGCCTACCCACCGCGATGGCGGTGCTGGGCGTGCTGTTCCTGCTGGCCGCCAGCTTTGCGATGTGGCGCGAGGTCAGCCTGGCCGTGAAGAGCTTCGACCTTGAACTCGATCACAGCATGGCCGTGCCCCGACGCCCACCGACGCCGCCAGGTGCCGCCGGCGAGTGATGCGCCGGCGACCGACTCAGGTGCCGGCGCCCTTGCCCCGGCGTGCGCGGAAGTAGGTCGTCAGCATCGGGCCGGCGATATCGGCCAGCACGCCGCCGGCCATCTCGACGCGATGGTTGTGGCGCGGATCGGCCAGCAGGTCGAATACGCTGCCGGCCGCACCGGTCTTGGGATCGAACGCGCCGAACACCACCCGCGCCACGCGGGCGTGCACCATCGCCATCGCGCACATCGCGCAGGGCTCCAGGGTCACGTACAGCGTGCAGCCGATCAAACGATGGTTGCCGAGGGCCGCGCCGGCGCGTCGCATCGCCACGATCTCGGCATGCGCGCTCGGATCGCATTCCGCGATGTTGCGGTTCCAGCCCTCGCCAACAAGGTTGCCGTCGGCATCCACCACCACCGCACCGACCGGGATCTCGTCGTCCTCGTCGCGCGCACGTTCGGCAAGCGCGAGCGCGTGGCGCATCCACGCGTGGTCGCTGGTCGTGGTTGAATCCGGATCAATCACGGGCAGACCTCGTTTCGTTCGGGGTTCATGCGGCCGTCCATGGCGCAACGTTCCTGCCTTCGGATCACCCGGCCCGGCCATCCATGGCCGGTCAATGAACCGCTTGCGCGCCATGGCGCGCAAACAAGCGGTTCATTCCCATTCGATCGTCGCCGGCGGCTTGCCGGAGATGTCGTAGACCACGCGCGAGACGCCGCGCAGCTCGTTGATGATGCGGTTGCTGACCGTGCCGAGGAAGTCGTACGGCAGGTGCGCCCAGTGCGCGGTCATGAAGTCGATGGTCTCGACTGCGCGCAGCGCGATCACCCATTCGTAGGCACGGGCATCGCCGACCACGCCCACCGACTTCACCGGCAGGAATACCGCGAAGGCCTGCGAGGTCTTGTCGTACAGGCCGGCCTTGCGCAGTTCGTCGATGAAGATCGCATCCGCTTGCGCCAGCAGTTCGGCGTACTCCGGCTTCACTTCGCCGAGGATGCGCACGCCCAGGCCGGGGCCGGGGAACGGGTGGCGGTAGACCATCTCGCGCGGCAGGCCGAGCTCCACGCCGAGCCTGCGCACTTCGTCCTTGAACAGCTCGCGCAACGGCTCCACCAGGCCCAGCTTCATGTGCTCGGGCAGTCCACCGACGTTGTGGTGGCTCTTGATGACGTGGGCCTTGCCGGTCTTGCTGCCGGCCGACTCGATCACGTCCGGGTAGATGGTGCCCTGCGCCAGCCACCTGGCGTTCTCCAGCTTGTTCGACTCCTCATCGAAGATCTCGACGAACAGGCCGCCGATGATCTTGCGCTTGGCCTCCGGGTCGCTGACGCCGGCCAGCGCCTTGAAATAGCGGTCGGCGGCGTCGACGCGGATCACCTTGACGCCCATATGCTCGGCGAACATGGCCATGACCGCATCGCCCTCCTGCCAGCGCAGCAGGCCGGTATCCACGAACACGCAGGTCAGCTGGTCGCCGATCGCCCGGTGCAAAAGCGCCGCGACCACCGAGGAATCCACCCCGCCGGACAGGCCGAGGATCACTTCGTCGGACCCGACCTGCTCGCGCACGCGGGCGATCTGGTCTTCGATGATGTTGGCCGCCGTCCACAGCGTGCGGCAGCCGCAGATGTCCACCGCGAAGCGGCGCAGCAGCGCCTCGCCGGCGGCGGTGTGGGTCACTTCCGGATGGAACTGCACGCCATAGATCTTCTTCGCATCGTTGGCGAAGGCGGCGATGCCGAGGCGATCGGTGCGGGCGGTGATGCTGAAGCCTTCCGGCGCGCGGGCGACGTGGTCGCCGTGGCTCATCCACACGTTGCGCAGCTCGGCGCTGGTGGCCACCGGGGCCAGCAGCGCGTCGTTGCCGATGATCTCCAGCGCGGCATGGCCGAATTCGCGCTGGTTGCCGGCTTCGGTGGCGCCGCCCAGCTGCACCGCCAGCGTCTGCATGCCGTAGCAGATGCCCAGGATCGGCACCCCGGCATCGAACACCTGCCGTGGCGCCGCGGGGCAGCCGGCTTCGGTGGTCGACTCCGGGCCACCCGACAGGATGATGCCCTTCGCGCCGAAGGCCGCGATCTCGGCCGGATCGTGGTCCCACGCCCAGATCTCGCAGTACACCCCGAACTCGCGGATGCGGCGGGCGATCAGCTGGGTGTACTGCGCGCCGAAGTCGAGGATCAGGATCTTGTCGGTGTGGATGTTGGTCATGTGCTGGCAGTTTTTCGGCATTGGATACAACAAAGGGAGTCTTGCGGCTCCCTTTGCGTGGATGGATCACCCGGCCCGGTAGTTCGGCGGTTCCTTGGTGATCTGCACGTCGTGGACGTGGCTCTCGCGCTGGCCCGCGCCGGTCACCTTGACGAATTGCGGCTGGCTGCGCATCTGCTCGACGGTCGCGCAGCCCACGTAGCCCATGGTCGCGCGCAGGCCGCCCATCAGCTGGTGCACCACGCCGGACAGCGGGCCGCGCACCGGGACGCGGCCCTCGATGCCCTCCGGCACCAGCTTGTCGGCGTCGGACGCGTCCTGGAAGTAGCGGTCCTTCGAGCCCTTCTCCATCGCGCCCAGGCTGCCCATGCCGCGGTAGCTCTTGTAGCTGCGGCCCTGGAACAGCTCGATCTCGCCCGGCGACTCCTCGGTACCGGCGAACAGGCCGCCGATCATCACGCTGGACGCACCCGCGGCCAGCGCCTTGCCGATGTCGCCGGAATAGCGGATGCCGCCATCGGCGATCAGCGGGATGCGGTCCTGCAGCGCGCTGGCCACGATGTCGATGGCGGTGATCTGCGGCACGCCCACGCCGGCCACGATGCGGGTGGTGCAGATCGATCCGGGGCCGACGCCCACCTTGACCGCATCCGCGCCCGCGTCCATCAGCGCCAGCGCGGCGTCGCCGGTGACGATGTTGCCGCCCACCACCTGCACCTGCGGGAAGCGCTTCTTGACCCAGGCCACGCGCTCGATCACGCCCTGCGAATGGCCGTGCGCGGTGTCCACCACCACCACGTCCACGCCAGCCGCCACCAGCGCTTCCACGCGCTGCTCGGTGTCGCCGCCCACGCCGACCGCGGCGCCCACCAGCAGCCGCTCGCTGGCGTCGTAGGCGGCGTTGGGGTTGTCGGACTTCTTCTGGATGTCCTTGACGGTGATCAGGCCGCGCAGCTCGAAATCGTCGTTGACCACCAGCACCTTCTCGATGCGGTGCTTGTGCAGCAGGCCCATCACCTCGTCGTCGCTGGCACCTTCCTTCACCGTGACCAGTTTTTCCTTCTTGGTCATGATGTGGCGGATCGGATCGTCCAGCTTCTTCTCGAAGCGCATGTCGCGGCCGGTGACGATGCCGACCAGGTGGCCGGACTCGTCGACCACCGGGACGCCGGAAATGTTGCGCGCGCGGGTGAGCTTGAGCACCTCGCCGATGCTGGTGTCGGGCCCCACGGTGAACGGGTCGCGGATCACCCCGGCTTCGAAATTCTTCACCCACGCCACCTGCGAGGCCTGCGCCTGCGCGGTCATGTTCTTGTGGATGATGGAAATGCCACCCAGCTGCGCCATTGCGACGGCAAGGCGCGCTTCACTCACGGTGTCCATTGCCGCCGAAGCGATCGGCAGGCGGATGCGAAGGTCGCGGGTGAGGCGCGTTTCCAACGAAACGTCCTTGGGCAGGACGACGGAATGCGCGGGGACGAGGGAAACGTCGTCGTACGTCAGTGCTTCAGCCAGGATGCGGAGCATCGGCAGACCCATGAGAAGTGGGGAAGCGCGTCATTGTAACCCTTTTTTCGTTTCCACTCCCGAAAACCGGACCGGCGCCTCTCGCAGGATCGGCCATGGGCCGGCCTTGCAACCAAGCGAGTATCGGGGAGCGACTTGCGAGGCCGGCCCGTGGCCGATCCTCCCAACCAGGAGCGCGCCGTGCAGGAAGAAACCTCAGCCCCTCGCGTCCGCCAGCTCCGCGGCTTCCAGGGTGTTCTGCATCAGCGTGGCGACCGTCATCGGCCCTACCCCGCCCGGTACGGGCGTGATCCAGCTGGCGCGCTTGGCTGCTTCGTCATACCCCACGTCACCCACCAGCCGGCCATCGTCCAGGCGGTTGATGCCGACGTCGATGACCACCGCGCCTTCCTTCACCCACTCGCCGGGGATCAAGCCGGGCTTGCCGGCGGCCACCACCAGGATGTCGGCTTCGCCGACGTGGCGCTTGAGCACGTCCATCGGAGTGAACTTGTGGCAGCTGGTCACCGTGCAGCCGGCGATCAGCAGCTCCTGCCCCATCGGACGGCCGACGTGGTTGGACACGCCGACGATGGTCGCGCTCTGTCCGCGCACCGGCCGGTCGGTCCACGCCAGCAGGGTGGTGATGCCGCGCGGCGTGCACGGACGCAGGCCGAACTGGCGCAGCGCCAGGTGGCCGACGTTCTGCGGGTGGAAGCCGTCGACGTCCTTGTCCGGATGGATGCGCTCGATCAGCGCGCTGGCATCACGGATGCCCGGCAGCGGCAGCTGGATCAGGATGCCGTGCACCCGCGGGTCGGCGTTGAGCCGGTCGATCAGCGCCACCAGCTCGGCTTCGCCGGTGCCCGCGGGCAGGTCGTAGTCGAAGGCCTGGATGCCCACTTTTTCGGCGGCGCGCTTCTTGTTGCGCACGTACACCGACGAGGCCGGATCGCTGCCCACCAGCACCACCGCAAGGCCGGGCCGCGACTTGCCGGCAGCCAGGCGCGCGTCCACCTGCGCCTTCAGGCTGTCGAGGAGCGCGTCGGCGATGCGTTTTCCATCAAGGATTCTTGCGGTCATTCGGCGGGGCTGGGTAACGGGCGGATGCGCATTATCGCGCAGCGCGCCCGCCCGGCCTATTCCGAACCCTGCAGCGGCGCGTCCGGCTGCGCCACCTGCGGCATCACCTGGCCAGCGGCGGGGCAGCGCGGCACGCCCGAGCCCACCACGCAATTCACGCAGCAGGTGGGCGCCACCGGCGCAGTGGGCAGGAAGCTGGGCGGTTCCACCGGGCCGATCTTCGCAAGCTCCGCCTGCGGCTTGAGCTTGAGCACCGCGGCCCAGTCCTGGCGGTTGAAGCTGCAGGCGACCAGCGTCTCCGGCGAGCATTCCACGTCGCCATCCGAGCGGCGCGGCAAGCCCCACAGCTGGCCCTGCGCATTGAGGTTGAAGATGCGCATGGTCACCGCCTGCTGCACGTTGCCGCCCACCGCATAGGCCTTGCCGTCGACGGTCGCGACGATCAGGTCGCAATGCATCGGCAGGCTGGTGGTGCTGCCATTGATCGCCTTCAGCAGACCATCGTGGCCGTACACGCGGCCGGTGCGCACGTAGCAGAGCATGTCGCCGGCTTCCAGCTTCGCCGACATCGGTTCCAGGAAGCGGTACGGGCTGCCGGCGTCATCCTTGCGCGCCGCGCGCACATAATCGAAATGGCTGGCCGAGCTGCGGAACCCCGGCACGCCGGCACGCTGCATCACCCAGCTGATGAAGGCGGCTGACCACGGGTTGTCGATGACGAAGCCGCGGCAGCCCAGGCCCGGGTACGCAAGGTTGAGCGCGGCGTAACCGCAATCGCTGGCCCCAGGCTTGAACCCCATCGGCGACAACAGGCCGCTGGCCTGCCAGTAGAACGCCACCCGCCGCCACGGCGAGCCGCCATCCTTCAGCCCGCTGGCTTCGGCCTCGTAGGCATTGAGGCTGGCCAGCCTGCCGTCGGCGTCGATGAACGGCCGGTTCCAGCGCAGGTGTTCGTCGCAGGCGATGGCGGCGATCCGGGTGGCCACCTGCGGGTCGGACTGGCGCTGCGACAGCGTCGGGCACTGGTCGGTGGCAAACGCCTGCCCGGCGAACAACAACAGGCACGAGGCCAGCAGGCGACGCATCCATGCGAAATCGATCATCAGTCGGCTCCGGCGCACAGCGCCATGTAGTCGGGATAGCCAGTAAAAGCGCGATCCGGCGCGCAAACCGGACACTGCGGGTCGGCCTCCACGCGGAATTCGCGGAAACGCATCGCCAGCGCGTCGAACTGCAGCAGCCGGCCCGCCAGCGATTCGCCGATGCCCAGCACCAGCTTGATCGCCTCGGTGGCCTGCAACAGGCCGATCACGCCGGGCAGCACGCCCAGCACGCCGGCTTCGGCACAGTTCGGCGCAGCCTCGGCCGGCGGCGGTTCCGGGAACAGGCAGCGGTAGCACGGCGCCTGCCCGCGTCGGCGGCCGGCATCGAACACGCTGGCCTGGCCCTCGAAACGATGCACCGCGCCGTGCACCAGCGGCTTGCCAAGATGCACGCAGGCATCGTTGAGCAGGTAGCGCACCGGGAAGTTGTCGCCGCCGTCCAGCACCACGTCCACGCCTTCGAGCAGGCGTTCGACATTGCCTGCGGCAACCCGTTCGCGCACCGGCTCGACGCGCGTGCGCGGGTTGAGCGCGGACAGCGCGATGGCGGCGGACTCCACCTTCGGCATGCCGATGCGGGCGTCGGCGTGCAGGATCTGCCGTTGCAGGTTGCTGCGGTCCACCACGTCGTCGTCGGCGATGCGCAGGTGGCCGATGCCGGCCGCGGCCAGGTAGAACGCCGCCGGCGCCCCCAGCCCACCGGCCCCCACCAGCAGCACGCGCGCGGCTTCAAGCTTCCTTTGTCCCTCCAGGCCCACTTCCGGTAGGCGCAGGTGGCGCGAATAGCGTTCGCCGAAATCGGCGTCCATCTCGGGCCTGCGCATCGGCAGGTCGGCGGCCTCCCAGCCGCGGGTGCCGCCTTCCACCGAAGCGAGGTTACGATAGCCCCGCGCCTGCAGCGCCTGCACGCAGGCCAGCGAACGCATCCCGGCCTGGCACAGCAGCAAGATCTCGGTGTCGTGGTCCGGCAGGTAAGCGGCCGGATCCTGCAGCAGGTCTTCGCGGACGATGCCCAGCGCGCCCTCGGCCATGCCCAGCGCCCGCTCGTGGGGGGCGCGCACGTCAATCAGCAGCGCACCTGCCTGCTGGCGGGCGTAGGCGGCGGCGGGGGAAAGACTGCGAACGCTCATGCGTGGATTATCGCCCGGACCACGCGGCCCGTCCACGCGCCGCATTCACTCCGGCGAGCAGCCGGCCGCAACGAGATCGTCGGGGGTATTGAGGTTGCCGAAGCGCAGCCCGTCGAATGCCACCACCGGCAGCGCCAAAGCCGCCTGCATCGCCCGCACCGAATGTTCGCCTCCGGCCAGCGCGCAGGCCAACGCAGCGCGCAGCGCGCCCACGCGATACAGCGCCACCAGCGGCTGCAGGCCATCATCGTCGCGCGCAACCGCGCCCTGCCCGCCCGCCTGCGCCAGCATCCGCGGCAGGCTGGCATCGGGATCGACGATGTCCACCGGCAGGGTGAACAGCCACGGCGTGGTGCAGGCCGCCGCCAGCGCGTCCAGCCCGCCCAGCGGTCCAATATCCGGTTGGCGATCCGGCACCGCCTCTAGGCCATGCCGGGCATGGCGCGGCAGGTCGCGGTTGGCGCTCACCAGCACGGCGCCGCATTCGTCGCCGAACCTGCGCGCGATGCGCAGCACCTGCGGCAGGCCATCGCGTTCGATCCAGGCCTTGTCGCGCCCGCCCAGCCGGCTGCCGCGGCCACCGGCCAGGATGCCCAGGCTCAGCTCCGCCGCCAGCATCAGCCGCCGCGCTTGACGTGCCGCATCAAGCGCCGCTTCTTCTCGACCTGGCGCTCGGTCAGCACGTTCTTCTTGCCTTCGTAGGGATTGCTGTTCTCCCGGAACACGAAGCGGATCGGCGTTCCCACCAGCTTGAAGCGCTTGCGGAAGAAGTTCTCCAGGTAGCGCTGGTAAGTGGAGCTGAGCGTCTTCAGGCGGGTGCCATGCACGACGAAGGTGGGCGGCGTGTCGCCACCCGGATGGGCGAAGCGCAGCTTGGCGACGTGCCCGCGCACCACCGGCGGCGGGTTGGCGGTGTACGCCGCCTCGATCGCACGGGTCACGTCGGCGGTGCTGAAGACGTGCGTCGCCGACGCGTGCGCGCGGTGGATGGCCTTGAACAATTCGCGCAGGCCGGAACCGTGCAGCGCGGAAATGCGCACGCGCTCGGCCCAGTCGACGAAGCCCAGCTTGCGCGCCACCAGCGCCTCCGCCTGCTGGCGCTCGTAGTCGGTGCGGCCGTCCCATTTGTTGAGCACGACCACCAGTGCGCGCCCGGCATCCAGCACCGCACCCAGCACGGTGGCGTCCTGGTCGGTGACGCCTTCGCTGGCATCCAGCATCAACACCGCCACCTGGCACTGCTCGATCGCCTGCAGGGTCTTGAACGCGGAGAACTTCTCCACCGCCTCTTCCACCCGCGCACGCCGCCGCAGGCCGGCGGTATCGATCAGGCGGTACTTGCGACCGTCGCGCTCCAGGTCCACCGCGATCGAGTCGCGGGTGGTGCCGGGCACTTCCGAGGCGATCATCCGCTCCTCGCCGAGAATGCGGTTCACCAGCGTGGACTTGCCCACGTTCGGGCGGCCGACGAAGGCGATGCGGACGCGGGTCGGGTCGTCGTCCAGCGTCTCCGCGCTGCCAACCTCCGGCAGCAGCGCCGCCGTCCGTGCCAGCAACTGGTCGATGCCGGTGCGGTGCGCGCTGGACACCGGCAGCACGTCGGCAAAGCCGTAGCGCGAAAATTCGGCCTGCGCCGCACGCTGGTCGATGCCATCGGTCTTGTTGACGATCAGTAGGGTCGGCTTGGACAACTTGCGCAGCCAGCGCAGGATGTCGTCATCCAGCGACGAGGCACCTTCGCGGCCATCGACCACGAACAGGATCAGGTCGGCCTCTTCGGCGGCGGCGCGCGACTGCTTGGCGGTGGCGCCGGCCAGGCCTTCGTCCTGCCCGGCGATGCCGCCGGTGTCGACCAGCACGAACGGCCGCCCTTCAAGCAGCCGGCACACGCCGTAGTTGCGGTCGCGGGTCACGCCCGGCTCGTCGTGCACCAGCGCGTCGCGGGTGCGCGTCAACGCATTGAACAGCGTGGACTTGCCGACATTGGGACGCCCGACCAGGGCTACGAGGGGAAGCATGGATCAGACCTTTGGCGGCGGATGTCCGCCGCATCATTCGATAGGCCCGGCAGGGTCCGGGCGAAACAACAGCGGCCCCGGCAGGGTAGCCGGGGCCGCTCGTATGTGCCAGCCGGAACCGGCTGGCCGGGGTGGCTCACTGCAGCGCGAACGCAGCCAGCTTGCCGTCCCTGCTCTGCACCACCAGGATGCCATCGGCGACCACCGGCCTGCCGACGATCGCGTCGCCCATCTTGCTGCGCGCCGCGAACGCACCGTCGTTGAGCCGCAGCCAGTGCAGCACGCCGTCGAGGTCGCCGACCACCGCGTAATCGCCCTGCACCGCGGGTGCGGACACGTTGCGGTTGGCCAGACCCGACTGCTGCCACAGGCTGCCGCCGCTGTTCTTGTCCAGGCCGACCACCATGCCGCCCTTGTCGGTCACGACCACCGCCGAATTACTGACGGCTGCGCCGCGCGCGCCGCCATGGTCGCTGGTCCACATCACCTGCCCGCTGGGGCCATCGATGGCGACGGTGCGGCCCTTGTAGCTGCTGGCGAACAAGGTCGTTCCTTCCAGCACCGGCGCGGCATCGACGTCGGCCATGCGCTCGAGCTCGGTGCGGCCGTCGGCCTCAGCGACCGGCGTCGACCACAGCACGTTGCCGTCGTTCATGTTCAACGCGGTCAAGGTGCCGTTATCGCCACCGATGAACAGGATGCCCGGGCCGAAGGTGATGCCAGCGGTGCCGCGTACGGTCAGCGACGGCGACTCGACGCCGTGGAACCAGCGCCGCGCGCCGGTCCCGGCATCGAACGCGGTGACCCGGCCGTCATTGGAGTGTACGAAGACCATGCCGCCGCCGATCGCCGGCGCGGACAGGACTTCGTTTCCGACCTTGGCCGTCCACTTCTCCTGCCCAGTGGCAGCGTCCAGCGCCACCACTTCGCCCTCGAGACCGCCGACCACCACCAGCCCATCACCGGCACCGGGGCCGCCGCCCAGGCGGGACTTCTTGGATTCGTAATGCCAGAGCTGGGCGCCCGAGGAGAGCGCGTAGGCGCTCACGCCCCCGTCGACCGCCGCTGCGTAAACGTTGCCATCCATGATTGCCGGCTGCTGGCCGATGCCCAGCAGGCCCTCGCCCTTGCCCACCGACGCCGACCACAGCTTGCTGACGTTGGCGGAAGGGGTGAAGTCGACCAATTTGGCCGGTTCGCCGCTCTTGTCCTTGTTGCGCCCGCCGATCAAGTTCTTGACCGAGCTGCAGCCCGATAGCACCGCCGCCGCCAGCGTGGCGGCGGCCAGTACGCGCAGGAAACCTCGCTTGTCCATCAACCGTTGCTCCCTGCGTGCGGCGGGGTACCGCCCGCCTCGATCAGTTTCATCGCGATCAGCCGGTGCTGCGGATCGGCGACGTCGACCAGCGCAAGCGCCTTGCGGTAGGCATCCTGCGCCTTCGCCTTGTCGCCCAGCGCGAACTGGGCGTCGCCGCGCACATCCAGCATCGCCGCATTGCGCTCGTCATCCAGCAGCGCCAACGCGTCCTTGGCCTTGCCGGCGTCGATCAGCAGGCGCGCAAGCCGCTGCCGTACCACCGGGCGCAGGTCGGCATCGACCTTGTCCAACCCGCGCAGCGTCGCGATGGCGTCATCGCGCTTGCCGGCATCGACCTGCGCCTTCGCTAGCTGCAGTGCCGCCAGCGTGCCCAGCGTCGGATTGCCTTTCTCCAAACCGACGACCACGCCCTTGCCTTTGTCGGCCGGGATCTTGCCGGCTTCAAAAGCCTCGATGGCCTGCGCGTAGTTCGCGCTCGCCCGCATGCCGCCCTGCAGCTGCTGGCCCTGCCACCATTGCCAGCCGGCGACCACGGCCAGGCCAAGCCCGACGCCACCGATCAATCCAAGCGCATTGCTGCGCAGCCAGCTGCGTACTTTTTCGCTCTGTTCGTGCTCGTTGAGCAGTTCGTCAATCGCCATGCTGCCTCTCGCCCGTCATCCTGACGGGGCGTTATGTTCTTCTGTTTCCGGGAAGCCCGCGCGGCGAAGCGTTCAGTTCGACGCGACAAGCGAACCGTCGGAGGATACCTCAAAGCGGGCGACGTTCGCGCGGGCATTGGCCTGCGCGTCGACCGGGCGGCCACGGCTTTCCAACGCCACCGCGGAAGCATTGCCGATGGTCATGCGGCGCACCTGCGACGCGGCATAGCGGCGTTCGGCACCGGCCGGCAGCAGCTCCTTGGCCAACGTGCTGCCGTCGGTGGCGACTACTTCCAGCCACGTCTTGCCGCTGGTCCGCAGTACGATTTCCGCGTCCATCGCGGGCGCCTTCGCGGCGCCACTGGTGGCGACGGGGGCCATCGATGCCACCAACGTGCGCGGCGTCCGGTCGGCTTCGGGTTCGGCCGGCGCGGCCGGGTCTGTGGGCGCGTCCAGCGCGGCCACGCCCTCGGCGGTACCAGCCAAGTGCTGGCGCGTGGCGACCCAGACCGGGATCGCCAGCGAAAGCGTCAGCACGATGTAGACCAGGCGTCGACCGATCTGCTCGGCCCACCATTGCGCTTTCGGGATATGGGTCCGGCTGACCAACTTGGTCGGCTCCACCTGTCCCACCGTCAACGCGTCCATCAGTGGCGCGGTGGTAAGGCCCAGCAGGCGCGAATAGCTGCGGACCTGGCCGCGCACGAATACCGGGGCACCGAGCCGGGACCAATCCTCGTTCTCCAGCGAGCGCACCACCCGATGAGGCATGTGCAGGCGCGCCGCCACGTCATCGATACTCAGGCCAGCCGCTTCGCGCGCAATGCGCAGGCGTGCGCCGCAGCCGGCAAGCGCCTCGTGGGCCTGGTCTGGTTGTTGGTTCGAGGTCATTGCGCGCGCGGTGCCGTGGTAGAGCCCGGGGAAATCGCCTGCAAACGTGAACGATAACGCGAAGCGGCCACGTTGTCGCCTGTTTTTTCTTCGACCTGCATCGCAACCTGCAACGCCGACGCATCGTTGGGCGCAACCGCCAGCCAGCGTTCGGCGAACGCACGCGCCTCCAGGTACTTGCCCTGCGAAAGCTCCAGCGCGGCCATCCCCGCCAGCGCCTGCGCATCGGTCGGGTCCAGCGCCAGCGCGGCCCGCCAGCTGGCCTCGGCGCGCGCCGGCTGCCCGGCCTTGCGCGCGCATTCGCCCGCATTGGCCAGCGCCCGCACCGGCGTGGGGTAGGCCGGGTCCGCCAGCGCACGGTCGAACCATTGCAGCGAATCGGCCGCACGCGCGTTGGCGCACAGCCAGCTGCCGTAATTGTTGGCATACACGCCATTGCCCGGGGCCGAGGCCGCCGCGGCCTGGAAATATTTGCCGGCGGTGGCCGCCTCCCCGCGCGCATCGGCGATCAACCCCAACAGGGTGCCGGCGTCGCCGGAGCCCGGCTGCAGCTTCTGCGCCTTGCGCGCCATTACATCCGCGTCCGCCAGCTCGCCGCGCTGGTACAGCATCGAAGCCGAGGCCAGCAACATGGCCGCATCGCCGATGTCCTGGCCATGCTTGCCACTGACGTCGTAGCGGGGCGCGACCTGGGTGTAACCGCGGTGCTGGGCGCTGGGGCGGATGAGCGTCAGGCGTTCGAGCTGGCTGCACCCGGCCAGCAACAAGCCGCCAAGCACGGCCAAGGCGACGACCTCACGCCGCATCGCTCGCCCCCGCTGCCTGCAGCCGCTTGCGATGTTCGGCAGAGCGACGGGTGCGATCCATCACCTGGCCCTTGAGCTGGCCGCAGGCAGCGTCGATGTCGTCGCCACGGGTGCGCCGCACCGGCGCGATCATGCCGGCGTTGTTGAGCAGCTTCTGGAACGCGCGGATCGCCTCGTCGCTGGGGCGCTGGAAGCCGGTGCCGGGGAACGGGTTGAATGGAATCAGGTTGATCTTGGCCGCACCCTTCATCTGCACCCGACGGTCGAAATCGCGCAGCAGGCCGATCAGCGCACGCGCGTGCTCGGGCTGGTCGTTGACGTCCTTCATCAGGGTGTATTCGAAGGTGACGGATTCGCCCTTCTTGCGCAGCGCGTAGCGCACGCAGGCATCCAGTAGCTCGGCCAGCGGGTACTTCTTGTTGATCGGCATGAGCTGGGTGCGCAGCTCGTCGAACGGTGCATGCAGCGACACCGCCAGCGACACGTCCGATTCCTGCGCCAGCCGGTCGATCTGCGGCACCATGCCGGCGGTCGACAGCGTCACGCGCTTGTTGGCGAGGCCGTAGCCGAGGTCGTCGCGCATGATGCTCATCGCGCGCACGACGTTGTCGAAATTGGCCAGCGGCTCGCCCATGCCCATCATCACCACGTTGGTGAGCCGGCGCTGCTGGTGCGGCACGTTGCCGAGGTGGCGCGCCGCCACCCACACCTGGCCGATGATCTCGGCGGTGGACAGGTTGCGGTTGAAGCCCTGGGTGGCGGTGGAACAGAAACCGCAGTTGAGCGCACAGCCCACCTGCGAGGACACGCACAGGGTGCCGCGGCCCTTGTCCGGGATGTAGACGGTTTCGATGGCGTTCTTCGCATCCATGCCGAGCAGCCACTTGTGGGTGCCGTCGGTGGAGGCCTTGTCGAACACGACCTGCGGCGCACGCACCACCGCGCGCTCCTCCAGCTTGGCGCGCAGCGCCTTGCCGAGGTCGGTCATGTCCGCGAAGTCGGTGGCATAGCGGTGATGGATCCACTTCATCACCTGGTGGGCGCGGAATTTCTTCTCGCCCAGTTCTTCCTCGAAGAAACGCTCCAGGCGGGCGCGGTCGAAGTCGAAGATGTTGGTGCGGCCGTCCACGCCGGCGCCTGCCGGCGTGGAGGCAGGCGCGGCCCCGTCGTCGCCCAGCAGGGCGATCTCGATGGCGGGGGTGCGCGCTTCAGTCATGGCGTTGGTTCAACGCGCGTAGACATCGGTCGCCGGGAAGAAATACGCGATCTCGATCGCGGCATTCTCCAGCGAGTCCGAGCCGTGCACGGCATTGGCGTCGATGCTGTCGGCGAAGTCGGCGCGAATGGTGCCTGCGGCGGCTTCCTTCGGGTTGGTGGCGCCCATCAGTTCGCGGTTCTTCAGCACCGCGCCCTCGCCTTCCAGCGCCTGCACCATCACCGGGCCGGAGATCATGAACTCCACCAGCGCATTGAAGAACGGACGCTCGCGGTGGACCGCGTAGAAGCCTTCGGCCTCGGCCTTGGACAGGTGCTTCATCTTGGCGGCGACGACCTTCAGGCCGGCCTTTTCGAAGCGGGAATAGATTTCGCCGATGACGTTCTTGGCAACGGCATCGGGCTTGATGATCGAAAGGGTGCGCTCCAGCGCCATGGGAACTCTCCGGGTGTGGCGGGCGTCCATGCCGGATCGCCCGAGGATAACAGAAAACCCGCGTACTGGCGCGGGTTTGGCCGATATGGCTGCGGACGATTCTAACCGATTAGCGCCCCGTTTCGCACCTGCGGCCGGGGCTTTGGGGGGACGAGCGGCAATTGACGTACGCCAGCGTACGGCGTACGCTCAAACAAGCGTTTGACTCGAGGGCATCGCATGGGGCTCCAGCACTTCTCGACCAAGGACCGCATCCTCTACGCGGCGGAGGAACTGTTCGCCCAGCAGGGCTTCGCCTCGACCTCGCTGCGCCAGGTCACCAGCCGCGCGGACGTCAACATCGCCGCGGTCAACTACCACTTCGGCAGCAAGGACAACCTGGTCAACGAGGTGTTCCGCCGGCGCATGGACGTGATGAGTGCGCAGCGACTCGACGCCCTGGCCAAGGCGGTGGCCGCTGCGCCCGGCCAGCTGGAACCGATCCTGGCCGCCTTCGTGGAGCCCGCGTTGGCGATGGCCCAGGACCGCCACGGCGGCGGCGCCTTCATCCGGGTGATCGCCCGCGCCTACGCCGAAAGCAACGACAGCCTGCGCAAGTTCCTGTCCGACCAGTACGGCCACGTCCTGCGCGAGTTCGCCAAAGCCATCGCCCCCTGCGTGCCCGCGCTGGGCAAGGAAGACCTGTACTGGCGCCTGGACTTCCTGTCCGGCGCGCTGACCTACGCGATGGCCGATTTCGGCCTGATCAAGCGTCCGGCGGGCGTCCCTGAATCCACCCATCGGCAGCGCGCCGCCAAGGCGCTGATCCGCTTCGCCTCGGCCGGCTTCCACGCCGACGCCACCTGAATTTTCAAGGAGATAGGAAATATGTCTCATAAACTGCTTGTACGTCGCGCCGCGGTCCTGGGCGCCGGCGTGATGGGCGCACAGATCGCCGCCCACCTGGCCAATGCCGGCGTCGATACGGTGTTGTTCGATCTCGCCGCCAAGGAGGGTCATCCCGATGGCGTGGTGCTGAAGGCGATTGCCAACCTCGGCAAGCTCAGCCCCGCCCCGCTGGCCAGCAAGGCATTGGCCGAGGCGATCACGCCCGCCAACTACGACAGCAGCCTGGACCAGCTCAAAGACTGCGACCTGATCATCGAGGCGATCGCCGAGCGGATGGACTGGAAGCAGGACCTGTACCGGAAGATCGCGCCGTTCGTGCCGGCGCACGCCGTGCTGGCCTCCAACACCTCCGGCCTGGGCATCAATGCGCTGGCCTCGGTGCTGCCGGAGGAAATGCGCCACCGCTTCTGCGGCGTGCACTTCTTCAACCCCCCGCGCTACATGCACCTGGCCGAGCTGATCCCGGCCACCACCACCGACGCCGCCGTGCTGGAAGGCCTGGAAACCTTCCTGGTCACCCAGCTCGGCAAGGGCGTGGTGTATGCCAAGGACACCCCGAACTTCATCGGCAACCGCATCGGCGTGTTCTCGATCCTGTCGGTGATCCACCACACCGCCGCGTTCAAGCTGGGCTTCGATGAAGTGGATGCGCTGACCGGCCCGCTGCTGGGGCGGCCGAAGTCGGCCACCTACCGCACTTCCGACGTGGTTGGCCTGGACACCATGGCCCACGTCATCAAGACCATGGCCGACACCCTGCCCAATGACCCGTGGCACGGCTTCTTCCAGTCGCCGGCGTGGCTGTCCGCGCTGATCGGCAAGGGCGCGCTGGGCCAGAAGACCGGCGCCGGCATTTTCCGCAAGGTCGGCAAGGACATCGTCGTCCTCGACCTGGAAAAACAGGACTACCGCATCGCCGACCGCGCCGCCGCGCCGGAAGTGGTGGAAATCCTCAAGCTGAAGAATCCGGTGGAGAAGTTCGCCCGGCTGCGCGCCAGCGAGCATCCGCAGGCGCAGTTCCTGTGGGCCTGCTTCCGCGACCTGTTCCATTACAGCGCCTACCACCTGGCCGATATCGCCAATACCGCGCGCGACGTCGACCTGGCCATCCGCTGGGGCTACGGTTGGGCGCAGGGGCCGTTCGAAACCTGGCAGTCGGCCGACTGGCAGCAGGTGGCGGCATGGATCAACGAGGACATCGCCGCCGGCAAGGGCATGAGCACTGCCGCGCTGCCGGCGTGGGTGCTCGATGGCCGCAGCGGCGTGCACGCGGCGGAAGGCAGCTACAGCCCTTCGCGCAATGCCGTGCAGCCGCGCTCGGCCCTGCCCGTCTACCAGCGCCAGCGCTTCCCCGATCCGCTGCTGGGCGAGAAGTTCGCGCCGGGCACCACCGTGTTCGAGAACGACGGCCTGCGGATGTGGCACGACGGTGACGACGTGGCCGTGGTCAGCTTCAAGACCAAGATGCACACCGTCTCCGACGCGGTACTGGATGGCCTGCAGGAAGCGGTTTCGCGCGCCGAGCGCGATTTCGCCGGCATGGTGGTCTGGCAGCCGAAGGAGCCGTTCTCCGCCGGCGCCGACCTAGCCGGCGCGCTGGGCGCGCTGCAGGCCGGCAAGTTGGCCGAATTCGAGGCGATGGTCGAGAACTTCCAGCGCACCAGCCAGCGCATCAAGTACTCGCTGGTGCCGGTGGTGGCGGCCGTGCGCGGGCTTGCGCTGGGCGGCGGCTGCGAGTTCCAGATGCACAGCGCCAAGACCGTGGCGCACCTGGAAAGCTATATCGGCCTGGTCGAAGCCGGCGTCGGCCTGCTGCCGGCCGGTGGCGGGCTGAAGGAGTTCGCTGTGCGCGCATCGATGGCGGCCGGGCCCGGCGGCGACGTGTTCGCCGAGCTGAAGAAGGTCTTCGAGACCGTGGCGATGGCCAAGGTGTCGAACTCCGCGGTCAACGCCAAGGAACTGGGACTGCTGCGCGCCGGCGACAAGGTCGCCTTCAACGCCTTCGAACTGCTGCACATCGCCAAGGCCGAAGCGCGCGGGCTGGCCGAGGGCGGCTATCGCCCGCCGCTGCCGGCGCGGCGCATCCAGGTGGCCGGCGACGTCGGCATCGCCACCTTCAAGATGCTGCTGGTCAACATGCTGGAGGGCCGCTTCGTCAGCCCCTACGACTACGAGATCGCCGAACGCATCGCCACCGTCCTGTGCGGCGGCAAGGTCGATCGCGGCGCGCTGGTGGACGAGGAATGGCTGCTCAAGCTGGAGCGCCAGCATTTCGTGGAGCTGGCCCAGCAGGAGAAGACCCAGGCCCGCATCGGCCACATGCTGAAGACCGGCAAGCCGCTGCGGAACTGAGCCTCTCGCCCGCCTTCGGCACCTTCTTCCCGCGAAGCCGGGAAGAAGGAAAACCAAATTTTCGGAGTCATTCGAATGAGCAAGCAGATCCAGGACGCCTACATCGTCGCCGCCACCCGCACGCCGGTCGGCAAGGCGCCCAAGGGCATGTTCCGCAACACCCGTCCCGACGACATGCTGGCGCACGTCCTGCGCAGCGTGGTGGCGCAGGCGCCGGGCATCGACGTCAGCCGCATCGACGACGCCATCATCGGCTGCGCCATGCCCGAGGGCGAGCAAGGCATGAACGTGGCGCGCATCGGCGTGCTGCTGGCCGGCCTTCCCAACACCATCGCCGCGCAGACCATCAACCGCTTCTGCTCCTCCGGCCTGCAGGCGGTGGCGCTGGCGGCCGACCAGATCCGGCTGGGCCACGCCGACCTGATGCTGGCTGGCGGCACCGAGTCGATGAGCATGGTGCCGATGATGGGCCACAAGGTGGCGATGGCGCCGTCGGTGTTCGACAACGACCACGTCAACATCGCCTACGGCATGGGCATCACCGCCGAGAAGGTGGCCGAGGAATGGAAGATCTCGCGCGAGGCGCAGGACGCCTTCGCGCTGGGCTCGCACCAGAAGGCGCTGGCGGCGCAGGCGGCCGGCGAGTTCAGGGACGAGATCAGCCCGTACGAGATCGTCAGCCACCAGCCGGACCTTGCCGATGGCAGCCGCATCCTGACCCGCAACAAGCTGGCCGAGCACGATGAAGGCCCGCGCCCGGACACCACGCTGGAAGGATTGGCGAAGCTGCGCCCGGTGTTCCGCAACGGCCAGTTCGGCGGCAGCGTGACCGCCGGCAATTCCTCGCAGATGAGCGATGGCGCCGGCGCGGTGCTGCTGGCATCGGTGCAGGCGATCAAGGACTACGGCCTGACCCCGCTGGCGCGCTTCGTCAGCTTCAGCGTGGCCGGCGTGCGTCCGGAAGTGATGGGCATCGGCCCGATCGCGGCGATCCCGAAGGCGCTCAAGCAGGCCGGGCTGAACCAGGACCAGCTGGACTGGATCGAGCTCAACGAAGCCTTCGCCGCGCAGTCGCTGGCGGTGATCAACGACTGCGGGCTAGACCCGGCCAAGGTCAACCCGCTGGGTGGCGCGATCGCCCTGGGCCACCCGCTGGGCGCGACCGGCGCGGTGCGTACCGCCACGATTGTCCATGGCCTGCGCCGACGCCAGCAGAAGTACGGGATGGTGACGATGTGCATCGGCACCGGCATGGGCGCGGCGGGGATTTTCGAAGCGCTCTGACCGCCCATCATCCTTGCCAATGGATGAAGGGCTGGATCGACCAGCCCTTCATCCGCAAGCGCATGCCGGCGACCGCGCCGCAAACCTCACATCGATTCGTGTCGAAGCATCTTCCCGCGGACGCCCATTGCCTGCACGGCCGCATTGCGGGCTTGCTCACGCTCCTTGGCAGTCATGCAGTTGGTCTGCGGACGGTTGCTACCAAGCTTGTGCTCACGGCGACAGATCACCCGCTCTTCGTGCTCCCCAGTCACGATGCCGTGGATTACTTCCAGTGCATTGAAGGCCGCCACCCGATCACGCATATGGAGCTCATCCAGCGTCTGCTTGCCGGCCAGCAAGTCACGCACTTGTTGCTTGTGCCTGGCCAAGTCCAGCCTGTCCTTTTCGTCCAGGCCGGCCAGGCGCGGATCGCTGCCGGCCAACGCCGCATCGATGACATCCAGGTTCTCGATGATCGCCGATACGCTGGTTGTTTCGATACGCATGTCATCCGCCATGGCCATCGCCGGCAACGCCACCATTGCCAGCACCAACCCCGGAACCAACACCTTCAACCGCAGCATGCTTAACATTCCCAACCTCGATGCCTGGATTACAGGAGCGTCTATAGCACGCCAGGGACTCGTGCGGAACCTCAGGTTTCGACCACGCCCATTTCGCCCAGCGCGTTCTGCATCAGGCTACGCGCGGCGTCGCTGAGTTTCTCGTTGTCCAGCGCATAGCGGATGGTCGCTTCGATCAGGCCAAGGTGGGTGCCGCAGTCGAAGCGGGTGCCGCGGAAGCGGAAGGCATCGACACGCTCCGTCTCCAGCAGCGCGGCGATCGCGTCGGTCAGCTGGATTTCGCCGCCGGTGCCCTTCTGGGTGGTTTCCAGCAGGTCGAAGATGGCCGGGGTGAGGATGTAGCGCCCGACCACGGCAAGGTTGCTGGGCGCCTGCTCCGGATCCGGTTTCTCCACGATCTGGCGGATGCGGCCGCTTTGGCAGTCGAAGGCATCGGTAGCCACGATGCCGTAGCTGCCGGTCTGCTCGCGGGGGACATCCTGCACCGCCACCGCGCTGCCGCCGCTGGCCTGGGCGTGGTCGGCCATCTGCTTGAGGGCACCGTCGCCCTTGCTCCAGATCAGGTCATCCGGCAGCAGCACGGCGAACGGCTCGTCGCCTACCACCGCCCGGGCGCACAGCACCGCATGGCCAAGCCCCAGCGCTTCGGCTTGGGTGACGAACACCGCGCGCACGCCTTCCGGCAGCACGTTGCGGATCAGCGCCAGCTGCTCCTGCTTGCCGGCCTTTTCCAGCTTCTGTTCAAGTTCGTAGGCCTTGTCGAAGTAGTCGGCCACCGCGTGCTTGTAGCGGTTGGTGACGAAAACGAGGGTGTCGCAGCCGGCGGCGATGGCCTCGTCGACGGCGTACTGGATCAGCGGCCGGTCCACGATCGGCAGCATTTCCTTGGGAACGGTCTTGGTGGCGGGAAGGAAGCGGGTGCCCAGGCCAGCGACCGGAAACACCGCCTTGCGGATGCGCCGCACTGCATTCGGATTTGGCATCCAGCGATTCTACCGCGCGCGCATCATCGTAAGTTCGCGCGTCGGCCGGGGAATACCACCACGGTGGCCTGATGGGCAGCGGTTCCTTCATCGACCGGGGTGAACTCCGGCACTGCCTCGCGCAGCGCATGCGCCAAGGCATCGAGGTCGTAGGCACGCACGCCGGCCCACAATCGTTCCAGCGCAAGCGCCATCCGCTCCAGCATCACCGCGCGCGGCTCGGCCTGCAGGATCTCGGGATAGATGGTGCTGCTGTAGCGCTCGTCGGCATGGAACAGCGTTTCATGCAGGCGCTCGCCTGGGCGCAGGCCGATGTACTCGATCGCCACGTCCTTGCCAGGCTGCTTGCCGGCCAGCCGGATCATCTGCTCGGCCAGCACCCTGATCGGCACGGGTTCACCCATGTCCAGCGTGTAGACCGCCTGCTGCGCGCCGATCGACGCTGCCTGCAGGATCAACAGGCAGGCTTCGGGAATGGTCATGAAATAGCGGGTCACCTCCGGATCGGTGACCGTCACCGGGCCACCGCGCCGGATCTGCTCGCGGAACAGCGGCACCACGCTGCCAGCCGAATCCAGCACGTTGCCGAAACGCACCGTCACCATGCGAGTGGAACGCGCGTCCACCAGCGTCTGGCAAGCCATTTCGGCCAGCCGCTTAGTGGCCCCCAGCACGTTGACCGGGTCCACCGCCTTGTCGGTGGACACCAGCACGAAGGTGCCGACGTTCGCCTCGCGGCTGGCGCTGGCCACCACGTGGGTGGCCAGCGCGTTGTTGCGCACCGCCTCGCGTAGCTGGCCTTGCAGCAGTGGCACCTGCTTGTAGGCGGCGGCATGGAACACGGCCTCCGGTTCCACCAGCTTCAATGCGTGGGCAATCACCGCCCGGTCGCCGCAGTCGCCCAGTACCGGTGCGCAATCGATGCCGGGGAAGTCGCGGCGCAACTCCGCGGTGATGGTCAGCAGCGCCAGCTCATCGATCTCAACCAGTGCGATGCGCTTGGCGCCGTGGCGCGCGCACTGGCGGCACAACTCGGAACCAATCGATCCACCCGCCCCCGTCACGAGGACCGAACGCCCCCCTAGCCAGCCGCGGATCGCCTTCCAATCCGGGCTGCGCGGCTGCCGGCCAAGCAGGTCCTCGATCGCCACTTCCTTCAGCTGCCCGGGCAGCGAGCGCCCCTCCAGTACATCCGCAAGCCGCGGCACGGTACGGAACGGCAGCTGGCTTCCCTCGCAAAGCGCGATCACCCGTCGCATCACCGTGGCATCGACCGATGGCATCGCGATCACCAGCAGCTGGGCACCGGTCTCCTTTGCGATCCGCGCCACTTCCGGGATCCCGCCCAATACGGGCAGGCCCTGCAGCCGGGTCCCGCGCAGCGACGCCGCGTCGTCCAGGAAACCAATCGGGTCATAGCGCCCAAGCCGGCGCAAATCGCGCACCAGCGCCTCGCCAGCCTGGCCCGCGCCGAGGATCAACACCCGTTCCGCGCCTTCCATCGCCTGTTGCAGGCTATGGTCCTTCCATGCCCGGAAGACCAGCCGCGGTGCGCCCAGCAGGACGGTCAGGACGAAGGGATACAACAGCAACGCCGCGCGCGACACCAAGTCCAAACGGCTATAGAAGAACAGGCCGACGACCACCGCCAGCAAACCCACCACGCTGGCCTTGAAGATGTTGAGCAAGTCCGGGACGCTGGCGAAGCGCCACAGCCCACGGTAGAGGCCGACCCGCCACGACACCACCCCCTGCGCAACCAGCACGATGGCGACGGTATTGGAGAACGGCGCGAGCGCCAGCGGCGTCGGCTGCAGCGCGTAGCGCAGGTAGTGGAGGCCCTGCCAGCAGATCCAGACCATCGCAAGGTCGTGCACCACCACTGCCAGGCGCGGCAGGCGGAACTTGAGGCGATCCTTCCATGCGCTCATCAAAGGGTTCCTTCGCTTCCGTTTCCTGGCCTGCGTTGCAGGCGGAGCCAAGCTGTCATCGATAGACCGAAGAACGTCGCGGAGCCCCCCCAGGCCCAGATCGCGGGCGCCAGGCCAAGGCCTCGCATCACCACGATCGACAACGCGGTCCATCCTGCATAGGCGAACATGACCCGGAGGTGACCGTGGCGGCGTGCCAACCGCTGGTAGAGGTGCTGGACATGCGGCTGCCACCAGGGCTCGCCGCGGAGTATCCGCCTAGCCAACGTCAAGCCAGCGTCAACCACGCAGCTGGCGACCGGCAGCAGCAGGATCGGCCACCATGCGACCGGACGGCTGGAAAACCCGAGGGCGACCAGCACCGCCAGCAGGTAACCCAGCGCCCCGCTACCAACGTCGCCGAGGAAAATCCGCGCCTTGGGCACGTTGAACGGCAGGAAGCCGCAGCAGGCGGCGGCCACGACCAGCGCCAACATCCGCCCCAGCCCATCCAGCACCCAGCCGAACGCCAGCGCGGCCAGCAGCGCCTGGCTCGTGGCAAGGCCGTCGATGCCGTCGATGAAGTTCCACACATTCACCAGCACCGGCACCAGCAGCAACGCGATCAGCATTGCTGCTGCCGGCGCCCCCGACTGCTGCATGCCGACGGCAAGGCAGGCGCCTGCCACGACGTGCGCAAGCAGGCGCGGCCACGCCGCCAGCGGGCGATGGTCATCCCACCAGCCGGCGCCGGCCACCAGCCCGAGGCCCATGCCAATCCACGCCCATCCACTGCCACTGACCCAGGCCAGCCAGCCGCAGGCGCAAAGCCCGGCAAGCGCGATGCCGATGCCGCCGCCGCGCGGAGTAGGCAAGCCATGGCTGCGGCGTTCGCCGGGCAGGTCCAGCAGGCCGCGGCTGCGTGCATGCGCTCGTGCCCAGGCGGTGGCGAAACTTGAAAGCGCGAAGGCCGCCGCCGACAGCAGTGCCGGCTCAGACCACCGCATAGTTCAGCAGCGGCTTCACCGTGCCCCACTCCTTGCAGCTCGGGCATTGCCAATGGTGGCTGCGCGCGCCGAAGCCGCAGCGGTTGCAGCGGTAGCTGGGGTTGCGCACCAGCAGCTGGTCGGTGACCAGCTTGAGATCGTGCAACGTTGCTTCGGCATCGGCGTGGTCGGTCAGGCTAAGGTCGATCAACGCCGCCTCGCCGCGCACCGATGGGCGGTCCTTGAGTTGCTCGGCAAGGAAGCGACGGGCGGCGCTGACGCCCTCCTCCGCCTCGACCATGCCGGTCAGCGCCAGCACCGGCGCGATGCCGCGGTAGTGCTCGCACATCTCGCTCAGGAAGGCGCGTGCGCCGGTGCGCTCGCCGGCGCGGGTGTAGTTCTCCAGCAGCGTCGGCAGGATCACCGGCAGGTATTCCGGGTCGTGCCGCGCGGCGCGCTCCAGCGCGCGGATCGCACCCTGCGGATTGCCCGCATCCGCCTCGATGCGGCCTTCCGCCATCCCCGCGCGTACCGAGCTGGGATCGGCCGCATAGGCGCGCGCCAACGCCGCGCGCGCCGCTTCGATCTCGCCATTGGCGCGATGGCGATCCGCCAGCTCGCACTCGAATTGGCCAATCAGCCTGCCCATCGGCTCGCCTGAAACCTCCTCGTAGCGGGTGGCATTGCCGATTGCCTTTTCCCAGTCGCGCTCCGACTGGTAGATGCCGATCAGGTGGCGCAGCGCCTGCGGGGCGCGCTGGTCGAGCTGGGCCAGGTCGTTGAACACGGTTTCGGCGCGATCCAGCAGCCCGGCGCGCATGTAATCCTCGCCCAGCGCCGACAGCGCCTGGATTTTCTGGGTGTCGCCCAGGTCGCTGCGTTGCGCCAACGCCTGGTGCAGGCGGATCGCACGATCGACCTCGCCGCGCCGGCGGAACAGGTGGCCCAGCGCAACCTGGGTCTCGAAGGTGTCCTTGTCCAGTTCGGCGACGTGCAGGAACAGCTCGATCGCCTTGTCCGGCTGCTCGTTGAGCAGGTAGTTCAGGCCGCGGAAATAGGTGGTGGACAGCTTGCTGACCTGGTTGCCGCTGTGTTGCTCGCCGCCGCGGCGGCCGACCACCCAGCCCAGCAGCGCGGCCAGCGGGACGAAGATGACGAACCACATCCATTGGTCTAGGAAATCCACATTTAGCTCCCTGATTGCTTGGCCAATGCACACGCGGCTTCCGCGCGGCGCAACCGCTGGCGCAATGGCGCCACTACGCCTATCGCCAGCAACATGCCGCCCACCAACACGCCCAGCAGCAATGCCACGAGGACGCCCAGCCCAAGGCTGGCGTGCAGCGTGGCGAACCCAAGATCCAACGCGATCGGCTGGGGATTCAGTGCGCCAACGACTCCACCGGCCAGCAGGCAGGCGATGGCGACGGCAATGCGAATGAAGGACGCCACGGTCTGGGATCCGGTTGCGGCAATCCCGCAAGCTTAACGGACTTGGGCCGTCGATCCGCCCGTGCTGGCGCCGCGGTTAGTCCTGCGCCGGCAGCGGCAACACGCCGGTGACCCGCTCGCGCAGTTCCTTGCCCGGCTTGAAATGCGGCACGTGCTTGCCCGGCAGCGCGACTGCATCGCCGGTCTTCGGGTTGCGGCCGGTGCGTGGCGGCCGGTAGTGCAGCGAAAAACTGCCGAACCCGCGGATCTCGATCCGCTCGCCGGCGGCCAGCGCCCCACCCATCATCTGCAGCAGCGTCTTCACCGCCATGTCGACGTCGTCGGCTTTCAGGTGCGGCTGGCGGCGCGTAAGCAGTTCGATGAGTTCGGACTTGGTCATTTGCGAAGGTGGTTCGGGCGCCGTGAAAACGGCGGCCCGGCCAAAGCCGGGCCGCCGCCTGTCAATCGGCCGGATGGATCAGTCGGCCTTGCTGTTCAGCTGCTCGCGCAGCAGCGCGCCCAGCTTGGTGGTGCCGCTGGCGGCGTCGGCGTGGGCCTTGTTGTACTCGGCCAGCGCTTCGGCGGTCTCGGCCGCGTCCTTGTCCTTGATCGACAGCTGCAGGCTGCGGCCCTTGCGGTCCATGCCCACGAACTTGGCTTCGACTTCCTGGCCAACCTTCAGCACCTGGCTCGCGTCCTCGGTGCGCTCGTGGCTGATGTCGCGCACGGACACGTAGCCTTCCACGCCCTCGCCCAGGTCGATGACCGCACCCTTGGCGTCCACTTCCTTGACGGTGCCCTTGACCTTGGTGCCCTTCGGGTTGGCAGCCATGAACTGGCCCAGCGGATCCTGCTCCATCTGCTTGACGCCCAGCGAAATGCGCTCGCGCTCCGGATCGACCGCCAGCACCACCGCCTCGAGCGTGTCGCCCTTCTTGTAGTTGCGGGCGATGTCTTCGCCGGTGGAGTTCCAGCTGATGTCGGACAGGTGGATCAGGCCATCGATGCCGCCGTCCAGGCCGATGAAGATGCCGAAATCGGTGATCGACTTGATCTGGCCTTCGACCTTGTCGCCCTTCTTGTGGATGGCGGCGAAGGTTTCCCACGGGTTGCTGGTGACCTGCTTGATGCCCAGCGAGATGCGGCGACGCTCTTCGTCCACGTCCAGCACCATGACCTCGAGCTCGTCACCGACCTGCACCACCTTGGCCGGGTTGACGTTCTTGTTGGTCCAGTCCATCTCGGACACGTGCACCAGGCCTTCCACGCCCGGCTCGATCTCGACGAACGCGCCGTAATCGGTGACGTTGGAGACCTTGCCGAACACGCGGCAGTTGGACGGGTAGCGGCGGGCGATGTTGTCCCACGGATCCTCGCCCAGCTGCTTCAGGCCCAGCGACACGCGGTTGCGCTCGCGGTCGTACTTGAGCACGCGGACGTCCAGCTCCTGGCCCACTTCGACCACTTCGGACGGATGGCGCACGCGCTTCCACGCCATGTCGGTGATGTGCAGCAGGCCATCGATGCCACCGAGGTCGACGAACGCGCCGTAGTCGGTCAGGTTCTTGACCACGCCCTTCAGCACGGCGCCCTCGACCAGCTTCTCCATCAGCTGCTCGCGCTCTTCCGAATGCTCGGTCTCGACCACCGCACGGCGGGAGACGACCACGTTGTTGCGCTTGCGGTCCAGCTTGATGAGCTTGAACTCCAGCTCCTTGCCTTCCAGGTAGACCGGGTCGCGGACCGGGCGCACGTCGACCAGCGAGCCCGGCAGGAACGCGCGGACGTCCTTGATGTCGACGGTGAAGCCGCCCTTCACCTTGCCGCTGATGCGACCGACGATGGTGGCGTTGGCTTCCAGCGCCTCTTCCAGCTCGTCCCACACCATGGCGCGCTTGGCCTTCTCGCGCGACAGCACGGTTTCACCAAAGCCGTTCTCGAGGGAGTCGAGGGCGACCTTGACCTCGTCGCCAATGCCGACGTCGATTTCACCGGCGTCGTTGCGGAACTGTTCGATCGGAACGATGCCTTCGGACTTCAGGCCGGCGTTGATGACCACGACGTCATTGCGGACGTCGACCACGATGCCCTTGACGATGGCGCCGGGCTTGATCTTGGCCCAATTGGCCTGGCTGGCTTCAAACAGTTCGGCGAAGGATTCGGTAGCTACGGAGTTCATGAAAAATCTCGGGTGGATACACAGGCGGCCCACAGCAACGGGGCGGCCCACCTTGGGTTGGTTGGCGTTCGCGCAGGAGGCGCTTGGCCATGTGTGGACGGAGGAAAACCGCAGGCACGGATGTGCCCGCGGAACTGTGTCTGCAGCGCTGGAACCGGAGCCGTCAGGCCGTATGGCGGGTGACGACGTCCAATACCCGGGCGACAACCGCATCGATGGGCAGGCCGGTGGTGTCGATGAGGACGGCATCGGTTGCCGGACGCAGCGGCGCCACCGCGCGACTGGCATCGCGGGCATCGCGGGCGAGGATCTCGCGCAGCAGACCGTCGATTGTGACCGAAACCCCTTTGTCTTTCAACTGCTTATAGCGCCTCTCCGCGCGCTCCTCGGCGCTGGCGGTCAAAAACACCTTGTGACCGGCGTCGGGAAAGATCACCGTCCCCATGTCGCGGCCGTCGGCCACCAGCCCCGGCGGCTGGCGGAAGGCCCGCTGCCGCTCCTTCAGGGCCGAGCGGACCTCGGGGATGGCGGCGATGGCGGAGGCCGCCGCGCCGGCGGTTTCGGTGCGCAGCTCCAGGGTGGCGTCGACGCCGTTGACGATGACCCGCGGCTCGCCGTCGCCGTCGTCGCGGAAACCGACCTCGGTATCGAAGGTGCAGCGCACCAGCGCCGAGGCGTCGGACAGGTCGATGTCGGACCAGCCCGCGGCAATGCCGACCGCGCGGTACAGCGCGCCGGAATCGAGGTAGTGCCAGCCCAGCCGGGCGGCGACGAGGCGGCTGATGGTGCCCTTGCCGGAGCCGGAAGGGCCGTCGATGGTGAGAACAGGGACGGGTGGATTCATGGCAGGCATTATGGAACCAAGCGGCGAGCGGGCGCAGGCCGCCTGAAGGAATCGCCCCAACCTGTTGAAAAGGCAGCCGAATACCCGTTAGAATGCGCGGCTTCGTTTTATCCCATTCCATTTGCCGAGGTTTCATCATGAAGGTCCTGTCCTCCCTGAAGTCGGCGAAGGCCCGTCACCGCGACTGCAAGGTGGTTCGCCGTCGTGGCAAGGTCTTCGTGATCTGCAAGTCCAACCCGCGTTTCAAGGCGCGCCAGCGCTGAGACCGGCGTGAAGGTGCCGCGCCCTGCGCGCGGCCCGACCCCGTGAAGGCCGCCGCAAGGCGGCCTTTTGCGTATCGGCATAGAATCCGGCCTCCAACCCCTCGGGAGCTCCGCCATGCGCCGCACGTCCCGCACCCTCGTCCTCACCCTGCTCGCTACCGCCTCGGGTATCGCCTGTGCCGGCGATACGCTGCTGATCCAGCGCGTGCAGGAAGAAACCGGCAACCTGCCCACGCGCGGCCTGCGCATGGCGCAGGTAGAGGCGCGTTTCGGCGCACCGGCCGAACGGCTGGATCGGCGCGGCGGCCAGAAGCGGGCGTGGCCGGTCATCGACCGCTGGGTCTATCCCGCCTTCACCGTCTATTTCGAGAAAGGCCGGGTGATCGACGCCGTGGCCAACAAGGCCGGCGCGGAGGAGATCGGCCCCAAGCCGGCCACCCGCTGACGCTATCCCCCTCCCTTCCCGCGCCGCGGCGCGGGACTTCCTTGCAGAACCGATGACCGAAACTTCCGTGCGCTTCCCCGCCGAGTGGGAACCCCAGTCGGCGATCCTGATCGCGTGGCCGCATGCCGGCACCGACTGGGCCGACCGCCTTGGCGATGTCGAGGACACCTACATCGCGCTGGTGCAGGCAATCACCCGCTTCCAGCCGGTACTGATCTGCGTGGCCGACGACGACGTCGAAACCTATGCCGACATCCGCCTGCGCTCCAACCGGGTAGACATGGCGCGGGTCCGGTTCGTGACCGTCGCCTACGACGACACCTGGCTGCGCGATTCCGGGCCGATCTCGCTGCGTGACGGCAACCGCCTGCGCCTGCTCGATTTCCGCTTCACCGCCTGGGGCGGCAAGTTCGAAGCCGGCCGCGACGACCTGCTGGTGGAAACGCTGGCCGCGCAGGGCGTGTTCGGCGATGCCGCGCGCCAGCGCATCGATTTCGCGCTGGAAGGCGGCGGCATCGAGACCGACGGCAACGGCACCCTGCTCACTACTTGGCACTGCCTGCACGAGCGCCATCCCGACGCCAGCCGCGAGGAACTGACCGCGCAGCTGTCGGCGTGGCTGCACCAGGACCGCGTGCTGTGGCTGGACCACGGTGCGCTGGAGGGCGATGACACCGACGCCCATATCGACACACTGGCTCGCTTCGCGCCAGGCGATGCGATCGTCTTCCAAGCCTGCGATGACGAGGCGGACTCGCATTACGCCGACCTCAAGGCGATGGCCGACGAGATCGCCGCGCTGCGCACCCGCGACGGCAAGCCGTACCGCCTGTTCCCGCTGCCGTGGGCCAGGCCGGTCCTCGACTCCGGCGAAGACGGCCAGCCGCGCCGCCTTGCCGCCAGCTATGCCAACTTCCTGATCGTCAACGGCGCGGTGTTGATGCCGGCTTACGGCGATGCGGCCGACAATACCGCGGCCGCGGTGCTGGCGCAGGCGTTCCCCGGCCGCGAAATCGTGCAGGTACCCTGCCGCCCGCTGATCTGGCAGAACGGCAGCCTGCACTGCATCACCATGCAATTGCCGGAGGGTCTGGCCTGATGTCCAGATACAGCAAGCTTCCCGTCGCGCTGGTGCAGGAGCGCAACCATGGCGACGCCGAGGCCAACCTCGCGGTCATCGAAACCCGCGTGGCCGAGGCCGCCAACTCCGGCGCGAAGCTCGTCCTGCTGCAGGAGCTGCACAACGGCGCGTACTTCTGCCAGCACGAATCCGTCTCCGAATTCGACCTGGCCGAACCGATCCCCGGTCCTTCGACCACGCGCCTGGCGGCGCTAGCGAAGCAGCACGGCGTGGTGCTGGTCAGTTCGCTGTTCGAAAAGCGCGCGACCGGGCTGTACCACAACACCGCGGTGGTGTTCGACGCCGACGGCAGCACCGCGGGCAAGTACCGCAAGATGCACATCCCCGACGACCCGGGCTTCTACGAGAAGTTCTACTTCACGCCGGGCGACCTCGGCTTCACGCCCATCGACACCTCGGTGGGCCGGCTGGGCGTGCTGGTGTGCTGGGACCAGTGGTATCCGGAAGGCGCGCGGCTGATGGCGCTGGCCGGCGCCGAGCTGCTGCTGTATCCCACCGCGATCGGCTGGGACCCGGACGATGCGCAGGACGAGAAGACCCGCCAGCGCGATGCCTGGGTGCTCAGCCACCGCGGCCATGCCGTGGCCAACGGCCTGCCAGTGCTGTCATGCAACCGCGTTGGCCATGAAGTTTCGCCGCTGGGCGCATCCGGCATCGACTTCTGGGGCAACAGCCACGTGCTGGGCCCGCAGGGTGAATTCATCGCGGAGGCCGGCACCGAGCCGACCCTGCTGCTGGCCGAGGTGGACATGCAGCGCAGCGAACACGTGCGCCGGATCTGGCCGTTCCTGCGCGACCGCCGCATCGACGCCTACGGCGACCTGACGAAGCGCTACCGTGACTGAGGCCGCCACGCGGGACAACGCCAGCTACGCCGGCCAGCCCGTCGTCGAGCTGGAGCGCGACGGCGTCCGCTACACCCTGCTGGGCACCGCCCACGTGTCCAAGGCCAGCATCGACGCGGTCAACGCCGCCATCGACAGCGGCCGCTTCGACGCGGTGGCGGTGGAACTGGACGAGCAGCGCCACAAGGCGCTGACCCAGCCCGACGCGCTGGCGCAGCTGGACCTGGTCAAGGTGATCCGCGAGAAGAAGGTGGCGCCGTTTGCCGCCAACCTTGCGCTGGCGGCCTACCAGCGCCGGCTGGCCGAGCAGCTTGGCATCGAGCCGGGTGCGGAACTGAAGGCCGCGGCCACCGAGGCCGTTGCACGCGGACTGTCGCTGCAGCTGATCGACCGCGATGTGGGCATCACCTTCCGCCGTATCTTGCAGGGCCTCAGCTGGTGGGACCGCGCCAAGCTGATCGGCAGCGTCGCCAGTGGCCTGTTCGACCGCGAGGACGTCTCCGAAGCCGACATCGAGCGGCTGAAGGAAGGCGACATGCTGGAGTCCAGCTTCGGCGAGTTCGCCCGCGAAACGCCGACGCTGTACGCCAGCCTGATCGACGAGCGCGACCGCTACATGGCGGCGAAGCTGCGCGAGCGCGGCGACGGTGCGAAGCACGTCCTCGCCGTGGTCGGCGCCGGCCACCTCAAGGGCATGGCGAAATACCTCGCCGAAGAGCAGCGCGCGCCGCAGGCGCTGACCGAGGAACTGGTGCAGGTCCGGCAGAAGCGCAACATCCCTTGGATCACCCTCACCCTGATGGTGCTGATCTGCAGCGGCATCGCGTGGGGTTATTTCCACGGCGGCCGCGACCTGGGCCGCGACCTGCTGCTGCAATGGGTGGCCTGGACCGGCGGACTGGCGGCGCTGGGCGCGCTGCTGGCGCGCGGGCATGTGCTGAGCATCCTCGCCGCCGCCATCGCCGCACCGCTGAAACCGTTCCGCCCCGGCCTGCCGCCGGGCATGTTCAGCGCACTGGCGGAAGTGCACCTGCGCAAGCCGGCCTACCCCGACTTCCTGGCCCTGCGCGACGACGCGCAGACGCTGGCGGGCTGGTACCGCAACCGGGTGTGCCGGGTGGTGCTGGTATTCCTGCTGAGCAACATCGGCAGCGCGGTGGGCGTGTGGATCTCCGGCGCCAGCATCCTCGGCCGGCTGATCCACTAGCCGGCTTCAGACCTGCGCGCTGGCCACGTCCAGCGCCACGTCCATCAGCATCATGTCGTCCGGATCCACGCTGACCCGGAAACCCAGCTGCCGGCACATCCGCAGCATGGTCGCGTTCTCGCGCAGCACCTGCCCTTCCACCGTCTTCAGGCCGACGCTGCGCGCGTACTCGACCATCATCCGCATCAGCTGCCAGCCGATGCCGTAGCCCTTCAGGTCCGAGCGCACCAGGATGCTGTACTCGCCCTTCTCGAAGTTGGCGTCGGCCAGCAGGTGGACCACGCCCAGCAACTGGCCGGTATCGGTGCCCAGCGCCACCAGCGCGATCGCCCGCGCGTAGTCGAGCTGGGTCAGCCGGGCGATGAACTCGTGGTTGAAGTGGCGCACGGTGGAGAAGAACCGCAATCGCAGGTCCTCGTCGCTGATGCGGCCGAAGAATTCGCGGAACAGCGCTTCGTCCTCGGGCCGCACCGGGCGCACGAACATGCGCTCATCGTGGGCAAGGTCGACTTCGCGCTCCCATTCCGACGGATACGGGCGGATCACCATCCGTGAATGCCAGGGCCCGCGGTTCGGGCTGTCGTCGGCGGGCGCGATCGCCACGCGCGCATCCACCGCCACCACCCCGTCGCGGTCGGCCAGCAGCGGATTGATGTCCAGCTCGCGCACCTGCGGGATGTCGGCGGCCAGCTGCGCCAGCTTCACCAGTATCAGCGCCACTGCGCGTTCGTCGGCGGCTGGGACGTCACGATAGGCCTTGAGGATGCGCGAGACGCGGGTACGCCCGATCAGCTCGTGCGCCAATCGCAGATCCAGCGGCGGCAGCGCCAGCGCCTTGTCGTCGATGACCTCCACCGCGGTGCCGCCGCGGCCGAACACCACCACCGGGCCGAAGGTCGGGTCGTCGGCCAGGCCGACGATCAGCTCCCGCGCCTTCGGCTTGAGCACCATCGGCTGCACGGTCACGCCGTCGATGCGCGCCTCCGGGCGCAACGTCCTTGCGCGCGCCAGGATCGCATCGGCGGCTTGGCGCACCGCCGCGCCGCTGGTCAGGTTCAGGCGCACGCCGTCCACGTCCGATTTGTGGATGATGTCGGGCGACAGGATCTTCAGCGCGACCGGCGTGCCTGCGGCCAGCAGCGGTGCGCCCACCAGTTCGGCCTGCGCGGGATCCGTGGCCAGCGCGATCGGGGTAGCCGGGATCGCATAGGCGCGCAGCAGCGCGGCGACTTCCAGCGGGTCCAGCCAATGTCGGCCCACGGCCAGCGCGCCGTCCACCACCGCGCGCGCCGCGGCGGTGTCCACTTCGAAATCCTCCGGCAGACTGGGCGGCGTTTCCATCAGCGCCCGCTGCGCCTCGTGATGGCGCACCAGGTACATGTAGCCCCGCACCGCGTCCGCCTCGCTGGAATAGGTCGGCACCCCCGCTGCGTCCAGCCGCGCGATGGCGTCCTGGCCGGCACCGACCCATACGCCCAGCACCGGCTTGCCATTGGAGGTCCGTGGGCGGCCTGCGAGCACACCTGCCACCGCCGCGGCCGTGTCATGCGATGACGACAGCGCGGTGGGCACATGCATCGCCAGCACCGCATCGTTCCCCGGACTGGCCAGCAGCGCCTCCAGCGAAGCGGCGTAGCGTGCGGCGTCGGCGTCGCCGATCACGTCGATCGGATTGGCGCGCGACCAGGTCGGTGGCAGCAGCGCCTCCAGCCGCTCACGGGTGGCATCGTCGATCGCCGCCAGCGTGCCGCCCATGTCCACAAGCCGGTCCACCGCCAGCACGCCGATGCCGCCGCCGTTGGTGAGGATGGCCAGCCGTCGTCCCGGCGCACTGCGCAGGTGGCCCAGGGTTTCCGCTGCGGCGAACAGCTCGTCCAATGCCATCACCCGCAGCAGCCCGGCACGCCGGAAGGCCGCGTCGTACACGCCATCGGAACCCGCCAGCGCGCCAGTATGGGTGGCGGCGGCGCGCGCACCCTGCGCGTGCCGCCCGGACTTGACCACCACCACCGGCTTGGCACGCGCGGCCGCTCGGGCAGCCGACATGAACTTGCGCGCGTCCTGAAGGGACTCGATGTAGAGCAGGATCGCGCGCGTCTTCGGATCCTGCGCGAACCAGTCGAGCAGGTCGCCGCCGTCCACGTCCAGCGCATCGCCCAGCGACACCACCGCTGAGAACCCGACCCCGCGCGCCTTGCCCCATTCCACCAGTCCCGAGGCGATCGCGCCGGACTGCGATACCAGCGCCAGGTCGCCGGCCAGCGGCGCGCCGGCGGCAAAACTGGCGTTGAGGCGCGCATGCGGCGCCATCACCCCCAGGCAGTTCGGGCCGACGATGCGCAGACCGCGTGCGCGTGCCGCGGCTTCGACCTGTTCCAGCAGCGAACCCGGGCCATGCCCCAGTCCGGCGGTGACGATGATGGCCGCACGCGCGCCAATCGCCGCAGCCTCGGCGATCACCCGCGGCACCGTGGCCGCCGGCGACGACACCACCACCAACTCGGGCACGAATCCCAGGTCGGCAAACCGCGCTACCGCCGCCACCCCGTCGATCTGCGGATAACGCGGGTTGACCACGCCCAGCGGCCCGGCGAAGCCGCCTTCGCGCAGGTTGCGCAGGATGGCGCGACCGACCGAGCGCTCGCGCGGACTGGCACCCACCAGCGCCAGCGAGCGCGGCCGGAACACCGCATCCAGTGCGTAGGTACTCATCCCGGAACCGCCTCCCGCGCCGTGTTGCCGCACACGATAGCGCGTCCGGCGCCTACGCCGGTCGCCTGGCACGCCGCGGGTAGGCGATCCCCGCGGCGGCGATCAGGTCGCTGCCGCAGCGCGTCGCTGTGCCCGGGTCATGCGCGCGCGCTGCAGCAGCCGCGAGGTGCCGGTGCGCAGGTCGTCCAGCAGCGCGTAGATGGTGGGCAGGAACAGCAGGCTGACCACGGTGGAGAACGCCAGGCCGCCGGCGATCGCGCGCGCCATCGGGTAGTACGGCGGCATGCCGTCGGCGGTCTTGGTGGACAGCGCGATCGGGATCATCGCCAGGATCGCGGTGCCCATCGTCATCATGATCGGGCGCAGGCGCTCGCGGCTGCCCTCGACTAGCGCGTCGATGCGCGGCACGCCGCGGCGGCGCAGGTTGTTGATGTGCTCGATCATCACGATGCCATTGTTCACCACCACGCCCATCAGCACCAGGATGCCGATCACCGCCATGATGTTCATCTCGGTGCCGGTGAGCCAGAACAGCCAGTACACCCCGAAGATCGAGAACAGCACGCAACTCATGATCGCCAGCGGGAACAGCAGCGATTCGAACACCGCCGCCATGATCACCAGCATCAGCACCAGCGCGATGCCGATCGCGCGCACCATCTGGTCCATGCCGTCGAAGTTGATGTTGAAACCGGCGCCGTCGAAGGTATAGCTGTAGCCCGGCGGGAACTGGACGTTCTTCAGGGTGTCCTCGATCGACTTGCGGGCGTCCTGCATGGACGCGCCCTGCGCCAGCCCGGCCTGCACCTGCAGCATGGTCTGCCGGCTCTGCCGCTGGATCTGGGTGGCGGCGGGCGTGGTGTCCACGTCCACCATCGCCAGCAGCGGCACTTCGGTGCCGTTCGGCGCGCGCACCAGGAAGGTGGACAGGTCCTCCACGCTGTAGCTGTCGGAACCAGAGAAGCGCACGTTGACCGGGATCTCCACGTCCTCGCGATGGAAATCACGCAGCGACGAGCCGCGCAACGCCATGCCGACGAACTGGGCCACCTGCTGCGCGCTGAAGCCATATGCTGCCGCACGCTCGCGGTTGACCTGCACCTTCAGCTCGGTGTTGGCGTCGCCGGTGTCCACGCGCACGTCGCGCAGCTTCGGGTTGCGCCCCAGGATCGGCACGATGTCGTCCGCCAGCTCCTTCAACGTCTGGGTGGAGTCGCCGATCAGGCTGAAGGTGATCCCCTGCCCGTCGCCGCTGCCCATGCCGCCCGGCCAGCCGATGCCGAGGTTCGCCCGCGCGGACTTGGGCAGCCCCTTGCGCACCTCCTCGGAAATCTTCTTGTTCTGCTCGGCGTCGTCGATGGTCAGGAACAGGCGCGTCTGTGCCCAGCCCTGCTCGCTGTAGCGGCTGTAGACGCGGTCGATCTTGAAATCGTCGCGGTGCGCATTGACGAACTGCTCGACCCGCGCGACCTCCTTGCCCATCTCCTCCTTGGAATAGGCCCCCTTCCACTGGTAGAAGATGTTGATCTCGGTGGGGTCGCTGTCGTCACCGCTGCCGGTGGTGTTCATCATTGGGTACACGCTGACCAGCGAAATCGCCAGGATCCCGGCCACGCTCCAGCCACGATGCAGCAGGGTCCAGCGCAGCAGCCGGGCGTAGCGCGCCTGCAGGCCGGTGATAAACGGGGACTTCAGCGCCGGCGGCGTTTTCATCCGCGCCGAGAGCATCGGGATCAGGCTGATGGCCACCAGCCACGAGGCCAGCAGCGACACCGAGATGGTCACCGCCAGCTGGCTCAGGTAGATGGTGATGATGTTCTTCTCGCCGAACAGCATCGGCAGGAACACCACGCAGTGGCACAGGGTGCCGGCCGACAGCGCGATGGCGACGTGACGGGTGCCGATGATCGACGCCAGCCACGGCTTGCCGGGGTATTTCTCGCGCTCCTGGTAGATGCTCTCGACCACCACCACGGCGTTGTCGACCAGCATGCCCACCGCCAGCAGCAGGCCCATCATCGAGATGATATTGAGGGTGATGCCGGCGAAATACATGAACCCCAGCGTCATCGTGAAGCAGATCGGGATCGCCGTGGACACCATCAGGGTGGACGGCCAATGGCGCAGGAAGGCATACAGCACCACCACCGACAGCAGCAGGCCGATGCCGCCGGCTTCGGCCAGCGCCAGCAGCGAGCTGGTGACCGCCTCGCCCTGGTCATCGGTCACCTCGATGCTCACCCCGCGCATCGCCGGATCCTGTTCCAGCTGCTTGATTTCCTTGCGCACCATCCGCGACAGGTCGACCAGGTTCGCCGCACGCTCCTTGTAGATGTCCACGCCCACGCTGGGCTTGCCGTCCATCCGCCGCACGTAGTTCATGCGCTGCGGCTTCAGATCGACATCGGCGATGTCGGACAGGCGGGTGCCCTTCTTGTCGATGCGCAGGTCGCGCAGCTGCTGCAGCTGCTGCAGCTCGCCCAGCGGCTGCACGCGCAGACGCTGACCCGCTTCCGTGATTTCGCCGGCGGACACTGCGAAATTCGCCGCCTGCAGCTTCTGCACCAGCTCGTTCAGCACCACCCCGTGCGCGGTCAGGCGGTCCTTGTCCAGCGCCACCAGGACTTCCTGCTTGGCCACGCCTTCCACTTCGACGCGGGCCACGCCCGGCAGGCGTTCGAGCCGCTGCTTGATGCTGCGCTCGATCAAGTCGGCACGGGTGGTCAGGTCGATGCTGCTGGTCAGGCGCAGGCTCAGCGCCTCGCGGTCGGAGGTGCTCCAGCGCTGCACGAAGTAGCGGCGGAAGTCGTCCGGCAGCTGGTCGCGGATCGCATCGATGCGCTCGCGCGCCTCGGAGGCGGCGATGGCGATGTCCCGGCTCCAGTCGCTGAAGCGCACCTGGATCGAGCCGCCGTCGGCGTTGGCGCGCGAGTTCATCGACTCGATGCCGGGCATCGTCGCCAGCGCCTCCTCGACGGGACGCACCAGATTGCGCTCCACCTCTTCCGGGGTGGAGCCGGGGTACGGCAGCGACACGAAGAAGAACGGGATGGTGGCTTCCGGCTCGGCCTCCAGCGGCAGGCGGAACGACGCGATCAGGCCGATCGCCACCATCGACACGAACAGCATGATGGTAGTGATGGGGCGACGGATGGAGAGCTCGGTGATGTTCATCCGGTCAGGCCTTCGCGCCGCCGTTCAGCGGGTCGTGTTCGTGCGAGATCATCTCGGCCGCCTGCTCCGCAACGACACGCACGCGGCGGCCGCGTTCCGCGTAGAACTCGTCCGGCTTGCGGTCCAGCAGGTCGTAGACCACCGGGATCACCAGCAGGGTCAGCAGGGTCGACACCAGCAGGCCGCCGATCACCGTGATCGCCATCGGGCTGCGCACTTCCGCACCGTCGCCGAAGGCCAGCGCCAGCGGCAGGAAGCCGAACACCGCGCACAGCGTGGTCATCATGATCGGGCGCAGGCGCGAACGCGCACCCTCGACCAGCGCGGTGCGCTTGGCCACGCCCTCCTCGCGCAGCTGGTTCACCTTGTCGATCAGGATGATCGCGTTCTTCACCACCAGTCCCACCAGCAGGATCAGGCCGATGAACACCACCACCGAAGCCGGCGAACCGGTCAGCAGCAGCGCGGCCACGGCGCCCACCAGCGCCAGCGGGATGGTGAACAGGATGACGAACGGATGCAGCAGCGACTCGAACTGCGAGGCCATCACCAGATAGACCAGGAAAATCGCCAGCCCGAACGCGAACAGCAGCGACCGGATGGATTCACCCAACTCCTGGCCCTGGCCGCCGATGCGCATGTCGATGTCGGTGCCAAGGGGAGACTTCGCGACCATGTCGTTCACCTCCCGGATCGCGCCGCCAAGGTCGATGTCGCGCAGGTTGGCGGAGACGATGGCAACGCGGCGCTGGTCGGCGCGGTGGATCTCGCTGGGGCCGGTGGTGGCCACCACGTCGGCAACGGAGGCCAGCTCCACCGGGGTGCCGCTGCCGGGATTGACGATCAGCCGGCGCAGGTTCTCCACCGAGCTGCGGTCGGATTCCTGCGCGCGCACCAGCACGTCGATCTTGCGGTCGCGGAAGCTGTAGCGCGTCGCCACGTTGCCCTTGACCTTGTTCACCACCACGTCGGCGATCTGGCGCGTGGTCAGGCCGAGCGCAGCGGCGCGGTCCTGATCGAAGCGGATCTGGATTTCCGGAAAGCCCTGTTCCACCGTCGACTTCACGTCGGCGTAGTGCGGGTTGGCGCGGAGCATCCCGGCCAGCCGGTTGCCGGCTTTGCGGATGGCTTCCAGATCCGCGCCCTCCACCTCGATCTCCAGCGGCGGCGACAGGCTGAACAGCTCAGGGCGGCTGAAGTCCACCTGCACGCCGGGGAAGTCCTTCATCGTCTTGCGCAGCGCCTCGGTCAGCGGGCCTTCCGCATCGTTGCTTTCCATCACCACCGACAGCTTGCCGATGTTCTCGCCGCTTTCGGTCGGACTGGCGTCCAGCCGGGTGCCGGTGCCCGACACGCCGTACAGCACGCGCACACCGGCATCCTTCGCGTGCACGGCCTGCACGTCGCGCACCAGCGCGTCGGTCCTGGCCAGCGGCGTGCCGGGCGGCAGCTTGGCGGTCATGTCGAAGCGGTCCTGCGCGAACTGCGGGATCAGGTCGGTGCCCAGCAGCGGCACCGCCGCCATCGTCAGCGCGAACGCCAGCGCGGCCACCAGCAAAACGGGAGTGGGCCGCTGCAGCGCTTTCGGCAGCACGCGCATGTAGGCATGCTCGGCGCGGCCGTAGGGCGCCATCGCCAGATCGCTGAGCTTGCGCATCACCGGGCCGACCACCGCGGCCAGCCCGCGCCATGCGCGCACCACCACCCACGCCACGCTGAAGAAGCCGTAGCGGAACAGCGCGCCGACGCCGCGGCCGGCATAGGCCGCCGGTTTCTGCCAGCGCTTCTGCGGCTGCCAGTGCGCGCGCGCCGCTTCTTCCGGGAAGCCCAGCGGCGGGCGGCCCTTCAGCGCGCTCAGCATCGGGATCAGGGTCATCGCCACTACCAGCGAGACGCCGATGGCGATCGCCACCGTCAGCGCCTGGTCGCGGAATAGCTGGCCGGCGATGCCCTGCACGAACACCAGCGGCAGGAACACCGCGATCGTGGTCAGGGTGGACGCGACCACCGCCATGCTCACCTCGCGGGTTCCGGCAATCGCCGCCTCGAGGATGCCGAGGCCGCGTTCGCGCGCCTTGGCGATCGATTCCAGCACCACGATGGAGTCGTCCACCACCAGGCCGGTGGCGAGCGCCAGGCCGCCCAGCGACATCACGTTCAGCGACAGGCCGAGCTGGCCCATGAAGAAGAAGGTGGCGATGATCGACACCGGCAGCGACAGGCTGATGACGAAGGTGCTCCAGCCATCGCGCAGGAACAGGAAGATGATCAGCACCGACAGCAGGCCGCCGATCACGCCGTCCACCTTGACGTCGCGGATCGCGTTGCGGATGAAGATCGACTGGTCCTCGATGGTGGTCAGTTCGATGTCGGCGGGCAGCTTGTCGCGGATGGCCTTGAGTCTGGCTTCCAGCGCATCGGCGGTGGACACGGTGTTGGCATCGCCTTCCTTGTAGATCGCCAGTTCGACCGCCTCGCGGCCGTTGAGGCGGATGATCGCCTCGCGTTCCTTGTAGCCCTGACGCACCGTGGCCACGTCCTTCAGGCGCAGCGGCGAGGTGCTCGCCTGGGTGTTGCCGCCCTGCGACAGCGCGGCCATCACCCGCGCATCGCCACTGGCCGCCGCTAGGCGCATCGCCTGCTCGTTGCCGGCGTTGCCGGTCGAGGCGCTGCGGGTGGTCAGCAGCATGTTCGCCATCTCTTCGACGGTGGCGAACTGGTTGACGGTGCGCACGAGGTAGCGCTGCGAGCCTTCCTCCAACCGACCGCCGGAAACGTTCACGTTCTCCTGCGCAAGCCGATTGATCACGTTGTCCAGCGTCAGGCCGAACTGCGCCAGCTTGCGCTGGTCGATGTCCACCTGCACCTCGTCCTCGAGGCCGCCGCCCACCTTCACCGCGGCCACGCCCTCGACCGGTTCGAGCTTGCGCTTGAGGTCGTCGTCGGCGAAGCGGCGCAGCTCCATCAGCTGGCGGATGTCCTCGGCGCCGCTGCCGGCCTGCCGCTTCGGCGACAGCGCCAGCCGCATGATCGGCTGGGTGGAGGGATTGAAGCGCAGCAGCACCGGCGGCTTGGCGTCCTGCGGGAACTGCAGCGCCTCCATCTTGTCGCGCACGTCCAGGCTGGCCTGGTCCATGTCGGTGCCCCAAGCGAACTCCAGCACCACGTCGGACTGGCCGGTGCGCGACACCGACTTCAGCTTGCGCAGGCCCTTCACCACGCCCAGCGCTTCTTCCGCGGGCTGCGAGATCAGGGTCTCGATTTCCGCCGGCGCCGCGCCCTCGTAGTCGGTGCGCACGGTCAGCGTGGGATAGCTGAGATCCGGCAGCAGGTTGACCTTGAGACTGCCCAGCGCAATCAGCCCGAACAGCACCAGGGTCAGCGTCATCATCGCGATGGTGACGCGCCGGCGGGTGGCGAATTCGACCAGGCTGAAGCCGGCCGCGGGCGCGTGGTGCGGGTCCTGCGCGTGTTCCGGCTGCGGGTTGGAAGGCGAACTCATTTGGCGGCCGCCTTCTCAACCGCCTTTGCGGGTGCCGGAACTGCGGTCGCAGCCTTGTCGCCGATCACCTGCACCGCGCTGCCTTCGCGCAGCGCCGACTTGCCGGCCACCACCACCGGATCACCCGCGCGCAGGCCGCCGCGCACCTCGATCCATTCGCCATCGACGTAACCCAGCTGGAGTTCCGAACGCACCGCCTTGCCCGCCTTCACCGTGAACACCGCCGGCGTGCCGCCGTCCTCCAGCAGCGCGCTGCGCGGAATCACCAGCGCATTGGCGCGCTGGTCGTAGTTGATGCGGATGCGCGCGAACATGCCCGGCTGCAGCAGGCCGCCGCCGTCGAACGCGCAGATCACCCGGAAGGTGCCGCTGCCGGAATCCACCACCGGCGACACCCGGTCGATGCGGCCGTCGAAGGTCTTGCCCGGCAGCGCGTCCACGGTGAGCTGCACGGCCTGCCCCGCCTTCAGTGTCTCGATCTCGCGCTCCGGCACGTTGAGCGTGGCTTCCAGCCGGGAGATATCGACGATGGTGAAGATCGGCGTGTTGATCTGCACCAGGTTGCCCTGCTTGATGCTGCGCGAAGCCACCACGCCGGAGATCGGCGCGCTGACCGTGCCGTAGGACAGTTCCAGCTTCGCCATCCGCAGCTGTGCGCGGGCGTTTTCCAGGTTGTAGCGCAGCTGGTCGACGTCGTTGACGCTGACCATCTTCTGGTCCAGCAGCTGCGCGGAGCGACGATAGTTGGCCTCCAGCTTGCGCACTTCCGCATCGGCCTGGGCGACCTGCAGGGTCGCGCGGTCGCGATCGATGCGGACCAGCGCCTGACCGGCGCTGACCTGCTGGCCGATGTCGGCATACACCTGCAGCGCAATGCCGGAGGTCTTGGCCACCACCTGCGATTCCGCGCGCGCCTCCAACGGCGCGGTGCCGGCATAGCTGGCGGAAATCGAACGCGTGGAGGCCTTGGCCACCTCCACCGGGATGGCTTCCGGCCCCTTGCTGGCCTGGTCCTTGCCATCCGGCCCCTTGCCGCCCTCGGCGCCACCGCCCTTGCAGGCGGCAAGCCCCAGGGCAACGGCCAACAGGCTGAGCCGGGCGAGCGGAAGCACGCGACGGAAGCGGGAAACGGGGGCCGGTGTCGATGGGTGCATGGGGGAAATCGTCATGGGTTAGTGTTGTAGTCAAGTATGTCACCAGCGCCAGAAATCGCGCCATCCGCCGAAGGTCATGGATGCCAATGGCAGGGGTTTCCGCCGCGACCGCACCATCCGCTCCGGCGATGCGGATGAGTCGCATGTGAAGTCCGGGGCTTTCGCCGCTATACTCGAATGAACGGGCGCCCAACACCGGCGCCCGACTTCCTTTACCGATACACAGTCCGGAACAGCCAGATGATGCGACCGCTGCCGATTGCCGCAAGCCTTGCCCTGCTCCTGGCGGCCTTTGCCGTCACTGCGCAGGATCCGCCCGCACCCGCTGCGGCCGATGCCCCCGCCACCGAAGCTGCGCCCGCCGCGGCCGCCCCTGCCCCGGCTGCACCCGCCGCGCCCGCTGCCGGCGATGCCACCCGTGGCAAGGGCCTGACCTACACCTGCCGCGGCTGCCACGGCCTGACCGGCTACAAGAACGCCTATCCCAGCTACCACGTGCCCAAGATCGGCGGCCAGTCGGAAACCTATCTGCGCAACGCCCTGACCGAGTACGGCACCGGCAAGCGCAAACACCCGACGATGCAGGCGCAGGCGGAGAGCTTCTCCCAGCAGGACATCGCCGACATCGCCGCCTACCTGTCCAGCCTGAAGTGAGCCGCGCCATGACCAAGACCTCCATGACCCTGCTCACTCTTGCCTGCGCGCTGGCCCTGTCGGCCTGCGGCGGCCAGTCCGAAGGCGGCCACGCCGCCGAAGGTGAAGCCAAGTCCAGCTCCGCCGGTCTGCCCGACGGCAATATCGACGCCGGCCGCGAGTTCGCCGCCAAGGGCGGCGAAGGCATCGCCCCCTGCGCCTCCTGCCACGGCGCCGACGGCAATGCCCCGATCGACGGCATGTATCCCAAGCTGGGCGGTCAGTACGCCGACTACCTCGCGCAGGCTCTGCAGGGTTATCGCGGCGGTACCCGCGCCGGTGCCACCGCCGACGTGATGGCGGCGCAGGCCAAGAACCTGAGCGACCAGCAGATCGCCGATCTTGCCGCCTACTACGCCAGCGTGCCAGGCAGCCTGCGGGACCTGCAGAACGCCAACTGAGCGCCTGCCGCGTCAGTGCATCCTGAAAGGGGCCGCAAGGGCCCCTTTCGTTTGCCCGCCGATTGACCGGAGTCATGGCGCCGCGCGCGCCAACACGGCGGAATAAGCCGGTTACCGAACGGCCGCACGTCATGGGCAAGTCCATTCCGCTCGACCTCAATCCCACGCTCGAAATCGAGATCGATGCCGCGCCGATCGCCGCGGCGCTGGGCCTGCAACAGGAGGTATTCCTGCGCCTGCTGGAGCAGCGCAAGATCGACCGGCTGTGCGAACGCGGCACCGGCGAGGACGCCGGCCTGTACCGCGCCACCTTCTATCACGGTGCGAAACGCGCGCGGGTTGTGGTGGACCGGCAGGGGCGCTTCGTTGGCGACGTGGAGCAACGCATGCGCTGACGGGTGTACGGCACTCCCTGCGCAGGCCATTGATCCCCGCCCAAAACAAAAGCCCGCCAGATGGCGGGCTTTTGCGCTTCACCGCATGGCGTCGCTGCGACGCCGGCGGCTACTGCATCAGGCGAACGCCGCCTGACACCACGCCATCAGCGGGTTCCAGAACACCCCCAGCACCAGCAGGGCCAGCGCATTGACGCCGAACACCAGCCGCAGGGTGCGGTCGTCGCGCGGCAGCACCGGCTCGCCCACCGGCTCGTCGAAGTACATGACCTTGATGACGCGCAGGTAGTAGAACGCGCCGATCACCGCGAACACCACGCCGACGATGGCCAGCCACAGCATGCCGCCGTCGATGGCCGCGCGCAGCACCGCCAGCTTGGCCCAGAAGCCGAGGAACGGCGGGATGCCGGCCAGCGAGGCCATCACGCACAGCACCATGCCGGCGCTCCACGGATCGCGCGCGTTCAGGCCCTTGAAGTCGTCGATGTTGTCCGCCTCGAAACCGCGGCGCGCCAGCAGCACGATCGCGCCGAACGCCGCGGTGGCCATCAGCGCGTAGCTGATCGCGTAGAACATCGCCGCCGCATAGCCTTCCGCGCCACCGCCGGCCAGGCCGAGGAACAGGAAACCGACGTGCGAGATGGTCGAATACGCCAGCATGCGCTTGAGGTTGGTCTGCATCAGCGCGACGACGTTGCCCACCACCAGCGACAGCGCAGCCAGCACCGCCAGCATCGGCTGCCAGTATTCGGCCAGCGGCGCCGAGCCGAAACCCAGCAGGCGCACCACCATCGCGAACGCGGCCAGCTTGGGCATCGAGCCGATGAACAGGGTGATCGGGGTCGGCGCGCCGTGGTAGACGTCGGGCAGCCACATGTGGAACGGCGTGGCGCCGAACTTGAACGCGATGCCGGCGACCATGAACACCACGCCGGTCAGCAGCAACAGCGGCTGCGCCACGCCCGGCGCGGCTTCGCGGATCGTCGCCAGATCGAGGCTGCCAGTGGCGCCATACACCAGCGACATGCCGTACAGCAGCAGGCCGGAAGCCAGCGCGCCGAGCACGTAGTACTTCATCGCCGCTTCCGAGGCCAGCTTGCTGTCGCGGTCGACCGCGACCAGCGCATAGGAACTCAGCGCCAGCAGCTCCAGGCCGAGGTAGACCATGACCAGGCTGCCGGCCGAGGTCAGCAGCATCATGCCGAGCACCGCGAACAGCATCAGCACCGCCACCTCGCCCTTGTACAGCCCGCGCTCGCGCAGGTAGGGCCAGACGAACAGCAGCGCGACCGCCGACACCGCGCAGGCGGCGACCTTCAGCACGTCGGCCATGGTGTCGCGCACGAACATGCCGTTGAGCACGGCGGTGTCGTCGCCAACGCCCGCGCCGGCCATGATCAGCCCCGCCACCAGCACCAGCGCGGCGACCGACAGCACGTGGGTGACCACGCGCTGGCTGTCCTTCAGGAACAGATCGAGCATCAGCAGCGCGAACGCGGCGCCCACCAGCACCAGTTCGGGAATCAGCGGCAGCAATTCGGTGGCTGCCGGCATGGCGAGAGTGGCCTGCATCGTCGTCATGTCCTCAGAGCTTGGTCGCGGCGAGCTGGGCCGCCAGTTGCGCGATGGAGGGTTCCATCAGGTCGGTCAGCGGCTTGGGATAGATGCCCAGCGCCAGCGTGAAGGCGGCGAACACGCCCAGCACGATCCATTCGCGCAGGTTGATGTCCTTCAGTTCGGCCACGTGCGCATTGCCCACGTCGCCCCAGATGATCCGCTTGGTCAGCCACAGCGAATAGCCGGCGCCGATGATCAGGGTCAGCGCAGCGCCCAGGCCGATCAGCGGATTGACCTGGAACGATGCCAGCACCACCACGAATTCGCCGATGAAGCCGCTGGTGCCCGGCAGGCCGGCATTGGCCATCGCGAACAGCACCCAGAACAACGCGAACCACGGCATCACCTTCGCCACGCCGCCGTAGTCCTTGATCATGCGGGTGTGCATGCGGTCGTACAGCACGCCGACGCAGGAGAAGAACGCGGCGGAGATGAAACCGTGCGACACCATCTGCACCATCGCGCCCTGCAGGCCGAAGCGGGCGGTATCGGCCAGCCCCTGGTCGCGCACCAGCGCGAACGCGATGAAGATGCCGAGGGTCACGAAGCCCATGTGCGCGACCGACGAATACGCGATCAGCTTCTTCATGTCGTCCTGCACCAGCGCCACCATGCCGACGTAGATGATGGCGATCAGGCTGAACGCGATCATCAGCCAGGCGAACTCGTGGCCGGCATCGGGCACGATCGGCAGGGTGAAACGCAGGAAGCCGTAGCCGCCGATCTTCAGCATGATCGCGGCCAGCACCACCGAACCGCCGGTGGGCGCCTCGACGTGCGCGTCCGGCAGCCAGGTGTGGACCGGGAACATCGGCACCTTGATCGCGAACGCGCCGAAGAAGGCGAAGAACAGCCAGGTCTGCTCGGTCATGGTCAGCGGCAGCGCGGCCATGTCGGCGATCTGCCAGCTGCCGCCCTTCAGGTACAGGTACACCAGACCGATCAGCATGAACACCGAGCCGAGGAAGGTGTACAGGAAGAACTTCAGCGCGGCGTAGATGCGGCGCGGGCCGCCCCACACGCCGATCACGATGAACATCGGGATCAGCATGGCCTCGAAGAACACGTAGAACAGCATCGAGTCCAGCGCGCAGAACGCGCCGATCATCACGCCTTCCAGGATCATCAGGCTGGCGAAGTACTGCGCCACGCGCTTGTTCACCGAACCCCACGCGCCGACCAGCACCAGCACGCCGACCAGCGCGGTCAGGCCGATCAGCGGCACCGACAGGCCGTCCACGCCGAGGTGGTACTGGATGTCGTAGGCCGGGATCCACGCGCGCTGCTCCTCGAACTGCATCGACGCGGTGGTCATGTCGAAGCCGGTGAACAGCGGCACGCACAGGGCGAGCGTCAGCAACGCGAAGCCGAGCGCGAGCCAGCGCGCCAGCTCCGGCCGCTTGTTGCCGGCCAGCAGGGAGAACACGCCGCCGAGGATCGGCAGCCAGATCAGAAGACTAAGCAGGGGCCAGTGGGTCACGCTTGCGGTTTCCATCTCGTCGGTTGCCGGCTTACTGCCAGTAGTACCGGGCCATCGCCAGCAGCGCGACCAGGCCCAGGATCATTGCGAACGCGTAGTGGTAGAGGTAACCGGTCTGCACCTTGCGCAGCGCCGCAGCCACCGTTCCCACCAGGCTGACGGCGCCATTCACCGCGCCATCCACCACCCTGTTGTCGATCAGGCCGGACAGCTTGCCCAGCTTGACGCTGCCGCCGGCCAGGCCGCCGATCCACAGGTCGTCCATGTAGTACTTGCGCTCCAGCAGCCGGATCGGCGCGGCGAGCGCACGGGTGATGTCCGTGCGCAACTCCGGCTTGACCAGGTACAGCAGCGTGGCCAGCGCGAAGCCCGCCAGCGCCAGCCAGAACGCCGGGGTCATGAAGCCGTGCAGCGCGAACGCCACCGGGCCGTGCCAGTCCGCCGCGGCGATCTTCGCCATCACGTCGCGCACAGGCGTGACGAAGATCGCGCCGTCGAAGAAGCCTGTCCCCTTCTCGTGGCCCGACCAGTCGGTGCCGAACAGCATCGGGCCGGCGGTGAAGAAGCCGATCACCACTGACGGGATCGCCAGCAGCACCAGCGGCAGGGTCACCACCCACGGCGACTCGTGCGGTTCGTGCGCGCCGTGGTGGCCGTGGCTATCGTCGTGATGGGCATCGTGGTGCGCATCATGGCCATGTCCGTGGGCGTCCCTGAAGCGCTCCTTGCCGAAGAAGGTCAGGTACAGCAGTCGGAAGCTGTAGAAGCTGGTCACGAAGGCGCCCAGCAGCACGGCCCAGTAGGCGTACTGCGCGATGAAGCCGCCCTCGCCCGCGTGCTCGCCGGCAGCAACGATGATCGCGTCCTTCGAGTAGTAGCCGCTGAAGAACGGCGTGGCCACCAGCGCCAGCGTGCCCATCCACATGGTGATGTGGGTGATCGGCATGTACTTGCGCAGGCCGCCCATCTTGCGCATGTCCTGCTCGTGGTGCATGCCGATGATGACCGAGCCGGCGCCGAGGAACAGCAGCGCCTTGAAGAAGGCATGGGTCATCAGGTGGTAGACCGCCGCAGAGTATGCGGACACGCCCAGCGCCACCGTCATGTAGCCCAGCTGCGACAGCGTGGAATACGCCACCACGCGCTTGATGTCGTTCTGCACCATGCCGATCAGGCCGGTCCAGAACGCGGTGGTCGCGCCGATGAAGAGGACGAAATTGAGCGCGGTCTCGGACAGCTCGAACAGCGGCGACATGCGCGCCACCATGAAGATGCCGGCGGTCACCATGGTCGCTGCGTGGATCAGCGCCGAGATCGGGGTCGGGCCTTCCATCGAATCCGGCAGCCACACGTGCAGCGGCACCTGCGCCGACTTGCCCATCGCGCCGATGAACAGGCAGATGCAGATCACCGTCGGGATCGCCCAGGCATGGCCGGGCAGGATCTGCACGGTCGCATCCTTGATCGCATCGGTATTGGCGAACGCCGTGGCGTAGTCCAGCGTACCGACCCAATACAGCACGCCGGCGATGCCCAGCAGGAAGCCGAAGTCGCCGACGCGGTTGACCAGGAACGCCTTGAGGTTGGCGAACACCGCGGTCGGCTTCTTGTACCAGAAGCCGATCAGCAGGTAGGACACCAGGCCCACCGCTTCCCAGCCGAAGAACAGCTGCATGAAGTTGTTGCTCATCACCAGCATCAGCATGCTGAAGGTGAACAGCGAGATGTAGCTGAAGAAGCGCTGGTAGCCGTCGTCATCGGCCATGTAGCCGATGGTGTAGATGTGCACCAGCAGCGACACGAAGGTGACCACCACCATCATCATCGCGGTCAGCTTGTCCACCATGAAGCCGACGTTGATGGAGATGTCGCCCGCCTGCAGCCAAGTGTAGAGATTCTCGTTGAAGGTGGCCGCGCCCTGCAGCAACTGCCACAGCACGTGCACCGACAGCGCGCAGCTGGCCGCCACGCCGAGGATGGTGGCGGTATGCGCGCCGGCGCGGCCGATCTGGCGGCCGAACAGGCCGGCCAGCAGGCTGCCGATCAGCGGCAGCAGCACGACCAGCACCAGCTGGGTCTTGGAGATGAGGATTGCCGAATCCATCAGGTCAGCCCTTCAACGTATCGATGTCCGCCACGTCGATGCTGCGGCGGTTGCGGAACAGGGTCACCAGGATCGCCAGGCCGATCGCGGCCTCGGCAGCGGCAACGGTGAGGATGAAGAACACGAACACCTGCCCGGCGGCGTCGCCCAGCGAGCGCGAGAAGGCGACGAAATTGATGTTCACCGAGAGCAGCATCAGCTCCAGCGAGATCAGCAGCATGATCACGTTCTTGCGGTTCAGGAAGATGCCGGCGACGCTGATGCAGAAGATCACCGCGCCCAGCGTCAGGTAGTGGCCCAGGGTCAGGGCGGACATCAGGTTGCTCATTGCGCGCCCTCCTCCGGCTTGGCATCCGCGGCCGGTACTTCCGCCTGCATCTTCACCATCCGCACGCGGTCGGCGACGCGCACGCGCACCTGCTCGGACGGATTCTGGTGGCGGGCGCCCGGGCGCCTGCGCAGGGTCAGCATCACCGCCGCCACCACCGCAACGGTCAGGATCACCGCCGCCACTTCGAACGGCAGCATGAATTCGGTGAACAACGCACGCGCCAGCCAGGTGGTATTGGGCACGTCCGCAGCCACCGCGGCATTGTCCGCCAGCGGCGTCTCGGCGGCGCTGCGCACGCCGATCAGGGCGAGCATCTGCAACAGCATGACCACCGCCACCACCAGGCCGATCGGCAGGTAACGGACGTAGCCCTGGCGGGCCGGCGCTTTGTCCATGTCCAGCATCATCACCACGAACAGGAACAGCACCATCACCGCGCCGACGTACACCAGCACCAGCGCGATGCCGAGGAACTCGGCGCCGCCGATGATCCAGGTACAGGCCACCGAGAAGAACGTCAGCACCAGCCACAGCACGGCGTGGACCGGGTTGCGCGCGGTGATCGCGGCCAGCGCAGCGGCTGCGGCGACCGCCGCGAAGCCGAGGAAGGCAAGGGTTTGCAGATCGAAGTCCATGCTCGGGTCGGCCTCAACGGTACGGGGCATCGGCGCCACGGCGCTCGGCGATTTCCGCCTCCAGGCGGTCGCCGATGGCCAGCAGCTTGGGCTTGGTCAGGATGTTCTGGCCGCGCTGGTCGAAGTGGTATTCGTGCACGTGCGTCTCGACGATGGAGTCGGTCGGGCAGGACTCCTCGCAGAAACCGCAGAAGATGCACTTGAACAGGTCGATCTCGTAGCGTGTGGTACGGCGGGTGCCGTCGTCCGCGCGCGGGCCGGCCTCGATGGTGATCGCCAGCGCCGGGCACACCGCCTCGCACAGCTTGCAGGCGATGCAGCGCTCTTCGCCGTTGGCGTAGCGGCGCAGCGCGTGCACGCCGCGGAAGCGCGGCGACTGCGGGGTCTTTTCCATCGGGTACATCAGCGTGTACTTGGGACGGAACAGGTATTTCAGGGTCAGCCACATGCCGCTGGCCAGTTCCAGCAGCAGCAGGCTCTTGAAGTAGGAAACCACCTTGCTCATGCCGCCGCTCCCGTCATGCCGCCGCCAATCACGCCGAAGTACACCAGCAGCGCGGTCACGAAGATCCAGGCGATGGTGATCGGGATGAACACCTTCCAACCCAGCCGCATGATCTGGTCGTAGCGGTAGCGCGGGAACGTGGCGCGGAACCAGATGAAGCAGCTGGCGAAGAACAGCACCTTGGCGATCAGCCACCACCAGCCATCCGCCGACAGCAGCGGGATGCCCCAGCCACTGAACGGGCTCAGCCAGCCGCCGAGGAAGAAGATCGAGGTCAGGAAGCTGATCAGGATCATGTTCGCGTATTCGGCCAGGAAGAACAGCGCGAACTGCGAACCGGAGTACTCCACCATGTGGCCGGCGACGATCTCCGATTCGCCTTCCACCACGTCGAACGGCGAACGGTTGGTTTCGGCCACGCCGGAGACGAAATACACCACGAACAGCGGCGCCAGCGGGATCCAGAACCAGCCCAGGAAGCCCTTGCCGGCCTGCGCCATCACGATGTCGGACAGGTTCAGGCTGCCGGCCGCGATCAGCACGCCGACCAGCGAGAAGCCCATCGCGATCTCGTAGCTGATCATCTGGGCCGAGGCGCGCATGGCGCCGAGGAAGGCGTACTTCGAGTTCGAGGCCCAGCCGGCGATGATCACGCCGTAGATGCCCAGCGAGGTCATCGCCAGCAGGTACAGCAGGCCGGCGTTGGCGTTGGACAGCACCACCTGCGCATCGAACGGCACGATCGCCCACGCCGCACAGGCCGGCACCAATGCCAGCAGCGGCGCCAGCCGATACAACACCGGGTGCGCCACCGTGGGCTGCACGACTTCCTTGAACAACAGCTTGAACACGTCGGCGAACGCCTGCAGCACGCCCCAGCCCACGTACATGGGCCCGTGGCGGACGTGCATCCAGCCGATCAGCTTGCGCTCCCACACCACGTAGAAGGCGACCGCGATGATCACCGGCATCAGGATGACGAGGATCTTCAGCACGATCCACGCCAGCATGCCGACGGTGCCGAACGACAGCAGCAACTCGCGCAGGGGGTCGATGGCGTATTGCATCAGGGGATTGCTCGCGATGTTCATGCGCGTGCGACCTCCAGCTTGGCGGCGGCCAGCAGCGGCGCGGTGGCGCCGTAACCGGATTCCACCCACACGCTGCCGGGCGCTACGCGCGGATCGATCGCCACCTGCAGCGTTGCCGTGCCTGCGCCGGTGGCGCACTTGGCCATGACGCCTTCGGCCAACCCCAACGCGGAGGCATCGGCCGGGTTCAGCGCGGCACGCGGGCCGGCGGTGAGCGGATGCGCCTGCAGCGCGTCGCAGCGGCGGATCACCGCGTCGACGCGGTAGATCGCGGCCGAGCCCGCCACTTCCAGGCCATTGCCGACCACGGACGCGGGCGCGCCCTTGGCCACCGGCACCGCCTTCGGCGCCAGCCCTGCGCGCAGGCCGGCCAGGTCGGTGAATTCGAAGCCCGGCAGCGCCAGATCCCCACCTAGTGCACGCAGCACGCGCCAGCCGGAATGCGCCAGACCGGGCAGCTTGCCGGCGGCGACCGCCTGCTGCTCGATGCCGTCGAGGTTGGTCAGGGTGGCGTCGACTTCCGGCAGCGCCCCGATCGGCAGGATCACGTCGGCGACGGCACGGGTCGACTGGCAGGCGAACTGGCTGAACGCCACCACCTGCGCGCCACCCAGCGCCTTCAGCGCGAGCTGCTGGTCGGCGAAGTCGAGGCCCGGCTCGATGCCGTAGATCACATAGGCCTTGCGCGGCTCACGCAGCATCGACTGCGCATCGCGCGCGGTCGGCAGCACGCCGAGGCGCGACAGCCCCAGCGCATTGGCGCCCTGCGGGATGCGGCACAGCTTGGCGTTCCTGGCCGCGGCGAAGTCGGCGGCGGCCTTGCGAATGGCGGCGGCATGCGGGCCGTTCTCGGCCACGCCGCCCACGATCACCGCGATGTTGCCGGCATCGCCGACATCCACGCCGGCCAGCGCCGCGGCCAGCTGCGACGGCGGCACGATGGCCTTGGACGCGATGCTGAAGGTGAAATCGAAATCCACCGGGTTGACCACGTGGATCTTCGCGCCCTTCTTGAAGGCCTTGCGGATGCGCTGGTGCAGCAGCGGCACTTCATGGCGGACGTTGGAGCCGACGATGACGATGGCGTCGGCCGATTCGATCTCCGCCACCGGCATGCCGAACGCTTCCGCGGCGGCGCCGTCGGACAGGTCGAGCTGAGCGATGCGGTGGTCGATGTTGCCACTGCCCAGCCCGGAGGCGAGGCGCGCCAGCAGCGCACCCTCCTCGTTCGAGGTTGCCGGGTGGGCCAGCACGCCAAGCGCGTCGCCGGCGCTGTCGCGCAGGATCTGCGAGGCCATCGCCAGCGCTTCTTCCCAGCTGGCTTCGCGGAAGCCTTCGCCGTCGCGGATCAGCGGCACGCTGGCACGGTCGGCGGCGGACAGGCCTTCATGCGCATAGCGGTCGCGGTCGGACAGCCAGCACTCGTTCACCGCCTCGTTGTCGCGCGGCACGCTGCGCAGCAGGTCGCCGCGGCGGACGTGGTGGAACAGGTTGCTGCCCAGCGCGTCGTGGTAGCCCAGCGACGGCCGCGCGGTCAGCTCCCACGGGCGCGCCTTGAAGCGGAACACCTTGTTGGTCAGCGCGCCCACCGGGCAGACGTCGATGACGTTGCCGGACAGCTCGGTGGTCAGCGGCTTGCCGTCGTAGGTACCGATCTGCAGGTTCTCGCCGCGGTACATGCCGCCCAGCTCGTAGGTGCCGGCGATTTCCGCGGTCACCCGGATGCAGCGCGTGCAGTGGATGCAGCGGGTCATCTCGCTGGCGACCAGCGGGCCGAGGTCTTCGTCCGCCACCGCGCGCTTGCGCTCGACGAAGCGGTTGACCGAACGGCCGTAGCCCAGCGACAGGTCCTGCAGCTCGCATTCGCCGCCCTGGTCGCAGACCGGGCAGTCCAGCGGGTGGTTGATCAGCAGGAACTCCATCACGTTGCGCTGCGCCTTCAGCGCCTTGTCGTTGCGCGTGAAGACCTTCATGCCGTCCATCACCGGCGTGGCGCAGGCCGGCGACGGCTTGGGCGCAGCGCGACCGCCGACCTCGGTATCCACCAGGCACATGCGGCAGTTGGCGGCGATCGGCAGCTTCTCGTGGTAGCAGAAACGCGGGATCGGGACGCCGGCCTTGTCGGCGGCCTGGATGATCATCGAGCCCTTGGGCGCAGCCATCTCGACGCCGTCGATGAAGACGGTGACGTGGTCCGGCGGCAGGTTCGGATTGACGGGTTGTGCGCTCACGCAACCACCTTTTCAGCCTTGACCAGCGTGCCAGCGCGTTCGTCGTCGACGTAGAAGCGCTTGTTCACGATGGCGTATTCGAATTCGTGCCAGAAATGACGCAGGAAGCCCTGCACCGGCCACGCCGCGGCCTCTCCGAAGGCGCAGATGGTGTGACCTTCGATCTGCCCTGCGGCGGCGCGCAGCATGTGCAGGTCGTCCATCGTGGCGTCGAGGTTGGCGATGCGGGTCAGCATCCGGTGCATCCAGCCGGTGCCTTCGCGGCACGGGGTGCACTGGCCGCAGCTCTCGGCCTTGTAGAACTGGCTGATCCGCTGGCAGGCGCGCACCATGCAGGTGGTCTCGTCCATCACGATGACCGCGCCGGAGCCCAGGCCGGAGCCGGCCTTCTGGATCGCGTCGTAGTCCATGGTCAGCTGCATCATCGTCTCGCCCGGCAGCACCGGCATCGACGAACCGCCCGGGATCACCGCCTTGATGCGGTGTCCGGCGCGTATGCCGCCGCACATTTCCAGCAGCTCGGAGAAGGGGGTGCCCAGGCGGATTTCGTGATTGCCCGGGTTGGCCACGTGGCCGGAAACCGAGAAGATCTTGCAGCCGCCGTTGTTCGGCTTGCCCAGCGACATGAACCATTCGGCGCCATTGCGCACGATCGCCGGCACCGAGGCGTAAGTCTCGGTGTTGTTGATCGTGGTCGGCTTGCCGTACAGGCCGAAGTTGGCCGGGAACGGCGGCTTGTAGCGCGGCTGGCCCTTCTTGCCTTCCAGCGATTCCATCAGCGCGGTTTCTTCGCCGCAGATGTAGGCGCCCGCGCCCAGCGCGTTGTGGATGTCGATATCGATGCCGGAGCCGAGGATGTCCTTGCCCAGCCAGCCGTGCTTGTAGGCTTCCGCCAGCGCCTCTTCGATGTGCTCGAAGGGCTCGTGGTGGAACTCGCCACGCATGTAGTTGTAGGCGACCTTGGTGTTGGTGGCGTAGCAGGCGATGGCCAGGCCTTCCAGCACCGAATGCGGGTTGTAGCGCAGGATGTCACGGTCCTTGCAGGTGCCCGGCTCGGATTCGTCCGAGTTGCACAGGATGTACTTCTCGCCGTCGTGCTTGGGCATGAAGCTCCACTTCAGCCCGGTCGGGAAGCCCGCGCCGCCGCGGCCACGCAGACCGGAGGCCTTGATCATCTCGATGATGTCGGCCGGCGGGATCTTCTCGGTCAGCACCTTGCGCAGCGCCTGGTAGCCGCCGGTCTTGAGGTAGTTCTCGTACGACCACGGCTTGTCGAAATGCAGCGTGGTGTAGACGGCCTGATGTTCCTTCGGCGCCGGACCGACCGGGCCGTAACCTTCCGAGTAGTGCGAATGTCCGCCCATTACTTCAGCCCGTCCAGCAGCTCGTCCACCTGCGCGAGGTCGAGCTTCTCGTGGTAATGCCCGTTGATGACCACCACCGGCGCGCCGCAGCATGCGGCCACGCATTCTTCCTCGCGCTTGAGGTAGACGCGGCCGTCGGCGGAGGATTCGCCCAGCTTGCAGCCCAGCTTCTGCTCGGCATGCGCCACCAGCGCTTCGGCGCCGTTGAGCCAGCAGCTGATGTTGGTGCAGAACGCCACGTTGTTGCGGGCGACCGGCTTGGTCTCGAACATCGAATAGAAGGTGGCGACCTCGTAGGCCCACACCGGCGGCAGGTCCAGATACTTGGCCACGGCCGCGATCAGCTCGTCGGTCAGCCAGCCACCGTTCTGCTCCTGCGCGGCGAACAGGCCCTGCAGCACCGCGGAGCGCTTGCGCTCCGGCGGGAACTTGGTCAACCAGTGGTCGATATGCGCGCGCGTCGCGTCCGACAGTGCCACCATCGGATCGACGTTGCGGCAGGCTTCGAAATTGCCCGTCGCTTTCATCGGTCAACCTCACCAAACACGATGTCATAGGTGCCGATCATCGCCACCACGTCGGACAACATGTGCCCCTTCGTGATTTCGTCCATCGACGAGAGATGGGCAAAGCCCGGTGCGCGCAGGTGCACGCGGAACGGCTTGTTGGCGCCATCGCTGACCAGGTAGCAGCCGAACTCGCCCTTCGGCGCTTCCACCGCGGCGTAAGTCTCGCCGGCCGGCACGCAATAGCCCTCGGTGAACAGCTTGAAGTGGTGGATCAGCGCTTCCATGCTCTGCTTCATGTCCGTACGCGACGGCGGCGCCACCTTGTAGTTGTCCAGCATCACCGGGCCCGGGTTGGTCCGCAGCCACGCGACGCACTGGGCGATGATCCGGTTGGACTGGCGCATTTCCGCCATCCGCACCAGATAACGGTCGTAGCAGTCGCCGTTGACGCCGACCGGGATGTCGAAATCCACTTCCGCGTATCTGGCGTAGGGCTGCTTCTTGCGCAGGTCCCACTCGATGCCGGAGCCGCGCAGCATCGCGCCGCTCATGCCCCAGGCCTTGGCCTGTTCCGGGGTGACCACGCCGATGCCGACGGTGCGCTGCTTCCAGATGCGGTTGTCGGTGAGCAGCGTCTCGTATTCGTCCATCCGCGCCGGGAAGTCGCGGGTGAACTGCTCGATGAAGTCGAGCATCGAACCTTCACGCGCCTCGTTGAAACGCTTGAGCTTCGCGCCCTTGCGCCACGGCGACTCCTTGTACTTCGGCATCCTGTCCGGCAGATCGCGGTAGACGCCGCCGGGACGGTAGTAGGCCGCGTGCATGCGCGCACCGGAGACCGCTTCGTAGCAGTCCATCAGTTCTTCGCGCTCGCGGAAGGCGTACAGGAACACCGCCATCGCGCCGAGGTCGAGCCCGTTCGATCCTAGCCACATCAGGTGGTTGAGGATGCGGGTGATCTCGTCGAACATCGTGCGGATCCACTGCGCGCGTTCCGGCGCCTCGATCCCCATCAGGTTCTCGATGGCACGCACGTAGGCGTGTTCGTTGCACATCATCGACACGTAGTCCAGCCGGTCCATGTACGGGATCGACTGGTTGAACGGCTTGGATTCGGCAAGCTTCTCGGTGCCGCGATGCAGCAGCCCGACGTGCGGGTCGCAGCGGCGCACCACCTCGCCGTCCATTTCCAGGATCAGGCGCAGCACGCCGTGCGCGGCCGGGTGCTGCGGGCCGAAGTTCAGCGTGTAGTTGCGGATTTCCTGCGCCGCTTCCGCCGGATTGCTGGCGAAAGTGTCGCTGCCGGGATGCAGGGTGGCGCTCATCGGCGGGCCTCCCGCTGCAGGATGCGGTTGTCGCGTTCGGCCTCGGCGGTCGCGAAACGGGCGTCGTCGCGGATCACGCGGGCCACGCCCACGCGCGGCTCGACGCTGGTGACGGGCTCATACACCACGCGCTTCTTCTCCTCGTCGTAGCGCACTTCCACGTTGCCGATCAGCGGGAAGTCCTTGCGGAACGGATGGCCCACGAAACCGTAGTCGGTGAGGATCCGGCGCAGGTCGGGATGGCCGTCGAACACCACGCCGAACAGGTCGAACGCCTCGCGCTCGAACCAGTTGGCGCCCGGCCACAGGCCAGTCACCGACGCGACCACCGGCACGCCGTCGTCCGGCGCGAAGCAGCGCACGCGCAGGCGCAGGTTGCGGGTGATCGACAGCAGGTGCAGCACCACGCCGAAACGGCGTTCGCCGCGCTCATCGGCGGCCGCGGTGGTGCCCGCCTCGTGGCTGGGCGCCTCGCCCCAGTTGAAACGGCCCGGGCCCTGCCCTTCCACGCCGCGGCTGAAGCCTTCCGAGGACACGCCCACGGTGTCCCACTCGTCGCTGCCGTAGCCGAGGTAGTCGATGCCGCAAAGATCGATGAACGTATCGAAGCCGAACTCGTCGCGCAGCGCCTTGCAGGCGGCGGGATAGTCGGCCGCGGCGACCTCGAGGGTGACCTCGCCGCGCGGTAGCGCGACCTGGACGGCCTGCGCGCCGAAACGCGCGGCCAGCTGTTCGGACAGTTGCGTGCTCATGCGCGCGCGCCCTCCGGCTTGGGCGTCCGCGAGTACGGGTTCTGTTCCATCCGGCGGATTTTCTTCTGCAGCTGCAGGATGCCGTACACCAGCGCCTCGGCGGTCGGCGGGCAACCCGGCACGTACACGTCGACCGGCACCACGCGGTCGCAGCCGCGCACCACCGAGTAGGAGTAGTGGTAGTAACCGCCGCCGTTGGCGCAGCTGCCCATCGAGATCACCCACTTGGGGTCGGGCATCTGGTCATAGACCTTGCGCAGCGCCGGCGCCATCTTGTTGACCAGGGTGCCGGCCACGATCATCACGTCGGACTGGCGCGGCGACGGGCGGAACACCACGCCGTAGCGGTCCATGTCCAGGCGCGCCGCGCCCGCCTGCATCATCTCCACCGCGCAGCAGGCCAGGCCGAAGGTCATCGGCCACATCGAGCCGGTGCGTGCCCAATTCCACAGTGCGTCGAGGCTGGTGGTGACGTAGCCGTTCTGCAGCAGCGGGTTGTCGCCCTCGGGACGCAGGATGTCATCCAGCCGCCCTTCCGGCAGCGGGTTGCTGGCGGCTTCCAGAACTGATTGGACGATATTGCTCATTCCCACTCCAGCGCGCCGCGCTTCCACACGTACACGAAGCCGATCACCAGCAGCGTGAGGAACACGCCCATCTCGATCAGGCCGAAAACCCCCAGCTCGCGGAACACCACGGCCCAGGGGAAGACGAAGGCGATTTCCAGGTCGAACACGATGAACAGGATCGCGACCAGGTAGTAGCGCACGTCGAACGGCATGCGCGCGTTCTCGAAGGCGCCGAAGCCGCACTCGTACGGCGAGAGCTTTTCGCTGGACGGACGCTTGGGGCCAAGGACGTTGCCGACGATGATCAGGGCGATGCCGATCCCGGTGGCAACGATCAAAAACAGCAGGATGGGCAGGTATTGGGCCAGCACGCTTGCCTCTTCTCGTTGTTCATGGGCTTGCCGGCCACGATGGCCGCTCACCAACAGCCGCGCATTCTACCCGCCGGCGCATGATCGCGGCCAGACCTGCGCAACGAAATACGTGCGAAATGCGCACGATTTTGCATTCAGGCGCACCGCGGCGACGATTGCCAAGAATCGTTCGCATCCCGATGCCGGGAAATAATCCGGGTTGAATTCCGCCAGCGCTTGCATGCGGCACGGGCCCAGCCCGGCGGTCGCGCGGATTGGAGCCCGTACTCGCCATGCGACGCGTACAATACGTGCCCCCTTTCCCTTCGGCGATCCCGCCCCAAGGCACCATGAGCGCCGATAACGCGACCCCGCTATTCACCGACCTCGGCCTGCCCGAGACCCTGCTGGCCGCTTTGCGCGATGTCGGCTACGAGTCGCCCTCGCCCATCCAGGCCGCGACCATCCCGCCCCTGCTGGAAGGCCGCGACGTGCTCGGCCAGGCCCAGACCGGCACCGGCAAGACCGCCGCGTTCGCCCTGCCCGCGCTGTCGCGGCTGGACGCCACGCCCGGCAAGCCGCAGGTGCTGGTGCTGGCGCCGACCCGCGAGTTGGCCATCCAGGTCGCCGAAGCCTTCCAGACCTATGCCAAGCACATCCCCGGCTTCCAGATCCTGCCGATCTACGGCGGCCAGGGCTATGGCCCGCAGCTGCAGGCGCTGCGCCGCGGCGTGCACGTGGTGGTGGGTACCCCCGGCCGGGTGATCGACCACCTGGAGCGCGGCACGCTGGACCTGTCCTCGCTGCGCCTGTTGGTGCTGGACGAGGCCGACGAAATGCTGCGGATGGGCTTCATCGACGACGTCGAAGCCATCCTCAAGAAGACGCCTGAGACCCGCCAGGTGGCGCTGTTCTCGGCCACCATGCCGGCGCAGATCAAGCGCATCGCCCAGACCTACCTGAAGGACCCGGTGGAAATCGCCATCAAGGCGCAGACCACCACCGCCGCCAGCATCCGCCAGCGCTACTGGATGGTCAGCGGCGTCAACAAGCTGGACGCGCTGACCCGGATCATGGAGGCCGAGCCGTTCGACGCCATGATCATCTTCGCGCGCACCAAGCTGGGCACCGACGAACTGGCCGAAAAGCTGGCGGCACGCGGCTTCCGTGCGGCGGCGATCAACGGCGACGTGGAGCAGAAGACCCGCGAGCGCACCATCCAGCGCCTCAAGGAGGGCCAGATCGACGTGCTGGTGGCCACCGACGTGGCCGCGCGCGGGCTGGACGTGGAGCGCATCAGCCACGTGCTGAACTACGACATCCCCTACGACACTGAGAGCTACGTCCACCGCATCGGCCGCACCGGCCGCGCCGGCCGCAGCGGCGAGGCGATCTTGTTCGTGGCGCCGCGCGAGCGCGGCATGCTGGGGGCGATCGAACGCGCGACCCGGCAGAAGATCGAGCAGATGAACCTGCCCAGCGTGGACGCGGTGAATGAGCGCCGCATGGCCAAGTTCCTCGACAAGATCGACGGCGCACTGCAGGGCGACGACCTGTCGGTGTTCCGCGACCTGGTGGAACGCTTCGAGCAGGAAAAGAACGTGCCGGCGGTGGAAATCGCCGCCGCGCTGGCCAAGCTGGTGCAGGGCAAAACCCCCCTGCTGCTACCCAAGCCGGCGGCGCCGGAGAAACCCTTCACCGCTGGCGATGGCCGCCCGCAGCGGACCGAGCGCCCGGCGCGCGAACCGCGCGAACGCACCCCGCGCGAGCCGCTGCCGGCCGACGTGGGCATGCGTACCTACCGCATCGAGGTGGGCTACCAGCACGGCGCGCAGCCGGGGCATATCGTCGGCGCGATCGCCAACGAAGCCGATCTGGAATCCCGCTACATCGGCCGCATCGACATTCGCGACGACTACACGTTGGTCGACCTGCCCGACGGCATGCCGAAAGAGCTGCTGGAGCATCTCCAGCAGGTGCGCGTGGCCAGCAAGCCGCTACGAATGAAGCTGGCCAGCGACGCCGATATCGACGCCCCCAAGCGCAAGCGCAGCTTCGGCCCGCCGCGCGATGGCGATCGCCCGGGTGGGCCGCGCAAACCGGGCGGCTTCAAGCCCGGCGGCCACAAGCCGGGCGGATTCAAGCCGCGCGGGCCGCGCTGATCGCCCACTTGCAGCCCTGATCGTCCGCGGATGACGCCTGCATCCCACCACGATGCCGTCGTCATCGGTGCCGGCGCCGCCGGCCTGATGTGCGCGCTGGCGGCAGGCCGGCGCGGGCTGCGCGTGCTCGTCGTCGACCACGCCAACAAGGTCGGCAAGAAGATCCTGATGTCCGGCGGCGGACGCTGCAATTTCACCAATACCGGCACCACGCCCGCCAACTACCTGTCGGCCAACCCGCACTTCTGCAAGTCGGCGCTGGCCCGCTACACGCCCTGGCATTTCATCGAGCTGGTGGAGCGGCACCGCATCGCCTACCACGAGAAAGAGCTGGGCCAGCTGTTCTGCGACGAATCCTCCAAGCAGATCGTGGCGATGCTGCTGGCCGAATGCGCCGACGCGGGGGTGGAGATCCGCACCCATTGCGCCATCGAGCAGGTGGAACGCACCGACGCCGGCCGCTTCCGCCTGGATACCGCGCAGGGGCGCTGCGAGGCCGCCTCGCTGGTGGTGGCCAGCGGTGGCCTGTCGATCCCAAGCATGGGCGCCAGCGGCTTCGGCTATCAGCTGGCACAGCAGTTCGGCCACGCGGTGCTGCCGACGCGTGCCGGACTCGTGCCCCTGACCCTGAGCGGCAAGCATGCGGAGCGGCTGCACGACCTGGCCGGCGTGGCGCTGCCGGTGGAAGCCCGCTGCAATGGCGCCAGCTTCCGCAACTTCATGCTGGTCACCCACCGCGGCATCAGCGGCCCTGCAATCCTGCAGATCTCCAACTACTGGCAGCCCGGCGACGATCTGCGCCTGGACCTGCTGCCCGGCACCGACATCGATGCACTGCTGCGCGACTGGCAGCGGCAACGCCGCGATTCGGAGCTGAAGACGCTGCTGGCCGAGGTGCTGCCCAAGCGCTTCGCCCAGCGGCTGTGCGAGCACTGGGTCAGCAGCAAACCGCTGCGCCAGTACACCCCGCGCGAACTGGACGGCATCGCCGCACTGCTGCGCGACTGGCCGCTGGTGGCCAGCGGTAGCGAAGGCTATCGGACTGCCGAGGTGACCTTGGGCGGCGTGGACACCGACGGGATTTCCTCCACCACGATGATGTCGAGGACCGTGCCGGGACTGTATTTCATCGGCGAAGTGGTGGATGTCACCGGCTGGCTGGGCGGATACAACTTCCAGTGGGCCTGGGCCTCCGGCCACGCGGCCGGACAGGCGCTGGGCGGGTCCTGAGGCGGACGCGGCGCCGCCCGAATCAGATGAAGGGCACCAGCGGCAGCCCCAGCCAAGGATGCACCAGCCACCACAGGCCCACCACCGCGGCCAACCACAGCAGCAGTTTGACCAGCGCGCCGGCGACCTTCAGCGCCAGCCATACGCCCAGCACCACCAGCACGATCGCGATCCAGTTCATGCGGCTTCTCCCGCCGCCGACATCGGCCGCAGCTGCGGGTCCAGCGCCACCCGCTCGTCGAACACGAAACAGCCGCCCGCATAGCCCATGCCGCCCACCTGCTCGAAATACCCAAGGATGCCGTCGTCCAACTGCAGCACGTTGTCCATGCCGTCGGCGCGCAGCCACAGCGCGGCCTTCTCGCAGCGGATCCCGCCGGTGCAGAAGCTGACCACCGCCGCATCGCGCAACGCCTCGCGATGCGGAGCCAGCGCCGCCGGCAGGTCGGTGAAGCGGTCGATGGGCAGGGTCAACGCGCCGTCGAAGGTGCCGTATGCGACCTCCTGCTGGTTGCGCGTGTCCAGCAGGACGAGCCGGCGCCCGGCATCATCGCGGCCGCCCTGCGCAATCCAGCGCGCCAGCGTGGCCGGGGCCACCGTCGGTGCGCGCTCGCCAACTTGCAGCGGCGAGGCCACCTCGCGCCGGAACGTGATGATTTCGGCCTTGCGCTTCACCTTCAATCGCGCGAACGGCACCGTCTCGCTCCAGCTTTCCTTGGCATGCAGCGCGGCGAAGCGCGGGTCCTGGCGCAGTCCCGCAAGGAAACCGCACAACGGCGCTTCGGCGCCGGCCAGGAACAGGTTCAGGCCTTCCGGCGTCACCAGCATGGTGCCCCGCAGCCCTGCTGCCTCGGCCTGCGCGCGCAGGCGCGCGGCGAGCGCATCGGCATCGTCGATGGCCACGAACAGATAGGCGGCAATGTTGAGGATCATGCGAAGTCCGGCAGGCGCAAACCGCTCATTCTAGTCGCCCGGCGGCGCTGCCCATGGAATCATGTGTGGATGTCCGAGATCCGACCTCCCCGCCGCCTTGCCGTGATTGGCGGCGGCCCCGCCGGCCTGATGGCTGCCGAAGCCGCGCGCGCCGGCGGCGCCGAGGTGCATCTGTTCGAGGCCAAGGGCTCGGTGGGCCGCAAGTTCCTGATCGCCGGCAAGGGCGGATTGAACCTGACCCACGGCGAAGCCCGCCCCGACTTCGACATGCGTTACCGCGAGCGGGCCGGCGAAATCGGCCGCTGGCTGGACGCCTTCGACGCCGACGCGCTGCGCGGGTGGGCGCGCGGGCTGGGCGTGGAGACCTACGTCGGCAGTTCCGGGCGGGTGTTCCCGCTGGACCGCAAGGCCGCGCCGCTGCTGCGCGCGTGGGTACGGCGACTGAAGGAGTCCGGCGTGCAGATACACGTCCAGCACCGATGGCAGGGCTGGGACGAGGCCGGCGCGCTGCGCTTCGACACGCCCAGCGGTGCCACCACGTTCGCCGCGGATGCGCTGGTGCTGGCACTCGGCGGCGGCAGCTGGCCGCAGTTGGGATCGGACGGCGGCTGGGTGGCCCTGCTGGCCGCGCAAGGCATCGACATCGCGCCGCTGGCGCCCGCCAACTGCGGGTTCGACGTGGGCTGGAGCGCGCTGCTGGCCGGCAAATTCGCCGGCGCACCGCTGAAGCCGGTGGTGGCGCACTGGCAGGACGCCGTCGGTACCGCGCACGCCCTGCAGGGCGAATGCGTGCTGACCGAAACCGGCATCGAAGGCAGCCTGGTCTATGCCATCGCCGCCGACCTGCGCACCACCATCGCCCGCGACGGCAGCGCGGTGCTGCAACTGGACCTTGCGCCCGGCCGCGAGCTGGAACGCCTGCAAGCCGACCTATCGAAGCCGCGCAATGGCCGCAGCTTGGGCGAGCACCTGCGCCGGCAGGCGGGGCTGGATGCGGCCAAGTGTGCGCTGGTGTTCGAAGTGTTGGACAAAGCCGCGCTGCAGGACATGGCCACCGTCGCCGCGGCCATCAAGCGCCTGCCGCTGCGCCTGCTGCGCCCGCGGCCGCTGGCGGAAACGATCTCCACGGCCGGGGGGATAAGGCTGGAGTCGCTCGGCGACTCGCTGATGCTGCGCGGGCGGCCCGGCCTCTTCTGCGCGGGCGAGATGCTGGATTGGGAAGCCCCCACCGGCGGCTACCTGCTGACCGCCTGCTTCGCCAGCGGGCTGGTGGCCGGCCGGGGCGCCGCGGCCTGGCTGGCGCGGCCCGCGGGCTAGGCCCGGAACCTGGGCGCGAACGACTCAGTCGACGTCCGGCACGGCCGTCGGCACTGCGGCGGTCGAAGCGGCACGACGGAGCCTGCGGAAAAACGCCACCGCGCGCGCGCGCTTGCGGCTCAACAGGTACCAGCCAGCGCACAAGGCGCCGAAGGCCAGCAGCAGCAGCAGGTTGGGCACGTCCATGCGCATCGCCTGTCCGGCCACCAGTCCGCACAGCAGGCTGAACCAAGCCAGGTGCAGGGCCGCGCGGGTCGGTCCGAAGCCGGCATCCTGCATGATGTGGTGGATATGGTCGCGCCCGGCCGAGAACGGCGAGCGCCCTTCCTGCAGGCGGCGCAGGATCAACACCAGGCAGTCCATCACCGGTACCGGCAGCAGCCACAGCGCCAGCACCGGATTCACCGGATGGCCCGGGTTCTGGGTCAGCCGGAAGCTAACCCATGCGATCAGTAGGCCCAGCAGGGCGCTACCGGCATTGCCGAGGAACACCTTGGCACGCGGCCGCCACGGCAGGCGCATGTTCCAGGCCAGGAAGCCCGCGAGCGCGCCGCACAGCACCGACAACCGCCCCGCCAGCACCTCGTTGCCGGCATACATCGCGGCGAACGCCAGCATGGCCAGGGCGGCCAGCCCCAGCAGGCCGGCCAACCCGTCGGCACCGTCGATCATGTTGACCGCATTGATGATGCCGACGGTAGCGAACACCGTGAACGGCACCGACAGCCAGCCCAGCGACATCTCGCCAAGGCCGAATACCGGGCCGATCTGCTCCACCCGCACGCCGCCCCAGTAGATGACCAGCAGTGCGGCTACCGTCTGGCCCAGCACGCGCGTATACCAACGCATGTCGCGCAGGTCGTCGTAGATGCCCATCACCACCAGCAGGAACGAGGCGGCCAGCAGCGAATGCACGGCGTGGCTGCTCGACTGGAACCACAGCAGCACCATCGCGCTGCCGACGAAGATCGCCAAGCCGCCGGTGACCGGGGTGGGCGCGTGGTGGTCCTTGCGCCCGCCGGGCTTATCCAACAGCCCAAGCCTGCCCGCCAGCGGCTGGATCAGCCACAGCACGCCGGCGGTGACCACGAACGCGAGCAGGGTCGCCAACGGATCGAAACCAAAGAACTTTTGCAACATCCTGTTGCTCCGGACGGGCCATTCCCTTGATTTTACGGCGTGGCAAGTGAATCGGCCAGCTTCGGTACAGCCGGCGTTCAACCATCCGCGCGATCGCCGCGCCGCGGAACCGGGCGCACGACGCCCATTGGCGCTTACGCGTGCCCGGGCCGCATGTACGGGAACAGCAGCACGTCGCGGATCGAGCTGGAGCCGGTCAGCAGCATCACGAAGCGGTCGATGCCCACGCCCAGCCCACCGGTGGGCGCCAGGCCCACCTCCAGCGCGCGGATGTAGTCGGCATCGAAATGCATGGCCTCGTCGTCGCCGGCATCCTTCGCCTCGACCTGCGCGCGGAAGCGCGCGGCCTGGTCTTCCGGGTCATTCAGCTCCGAGAACCCGTTGGCCAGCTCCTTGCCGCCGACGAACAGCTCGAAGCGGTCGGTGATGCCGGGCTCGCTATCGGATTCGCGCGCCAGCGGGCTGACTTCCACCGGGTAATGGGTGATGAAGGTCGGCTGGATCAGGCCGGTTTCGACGGTCTTTTCGAAGATCTCCAGCAGCAGCTTGCCCCAGCCGTAGCCGGGCTTGACCGGGATCCCCAGGCGCGCGCAGTGCGCGGCCAGCGCGTCGCGGTCGCGGCAGTCAGCCGGCGAAATCCCCGGATTAAGCTCGCGCACCGCCTCCTCCAGCTTCCAGCGGCGGAAGGCTGGCGCCAGGTCGATGCCGTGGCCGTCCCACTCGAACACCGTGGTGCCCATCGCCTCCAGCGCAACGTCGCGCATCATCGCCTCGGTCAGGTCCATCACCTCGGTGTACGTGGCGTAGGCCTCGTACAGTTCCAGCATGGTGAACTCCGGGTTGTGGCGGGTGGACACGCCTTCGTTACGGAAGTTGCGGTTGATCTCGTAGACACGCTCCAGGCCGCCAACGACCAGCCGCTTGAGGTACAGCTCCGGCGCGACGCGCAGGAACAGCTGCAGGTCCAGCGCGTTGTGGTGGGTCACGAACGGGCGCGCGGTGGCGCCGCCGGCGATGTACTGCATCATCGGCGTTTCCACTTCGAGGAAGCGGCGCGCGTCCAGCCAGTGGCGGATCGCGCGGACGATGCGCGAGCGGGCGATGAAGACTTCGCGTGCCTCCGGGGTGACGATCAGGTCGACATAGCGCTGGCGGTAGCGCTGCTCGACGTCGCTCAGGCCGTGGAACTTGTCCGGCAGCGGCCGCAGGGACTTCACCAGCAGGCGCAACGAGGCGGCCTTGACCGACAGCTCGCCGGTCTTGGTGCGCATCAGGCTGCCCTCGGCGGCCACGATGTCGCCGATGTCCCAGCCCTTGAACGCCTCGTACGCCTCGCCCAGCACGTTGGCCTGCAGGAACAGCTGGATCCTGCCGCTCATGTCCTGCACGGTGGCGAACGCGGCCTTGCCCATGACCCGCTTGGCGAGGACGCGGCCGGCGATGGCGATGCTGCGGCCACTGGCTTCCAGCGCTTCGCCGGTCCACTGCCCGGCATCGGCGTATTCGTCCTGCAGGTCGCCGGCGAAATCGATGCGGCGGAAGTCGTTGGGGAACGCAACGCCCTGCTCGCGCAGCGCGGCCAGCTTGGCGCGGCGCTCGGCAATCAGGTGGTTTTCGTCGACGGGCTGGGGGGCGGTGGCTTCGTTCATCGGGAATCCGTCACGCGCGCGTACGGCAGCGGCGTGCCACAGGGGGGAATGGGGGTCGTGCAGGCAAGAAAGAATACCAGAGCGACCGCCGCAGCCCGCGATGCAGCGGCATTGGCAGCGCCCCGGCACGCATCCTGCATGGAGCCGATCAACGCCACGATTCCGACACCATGCGCATCTTCGCCCCCCTCTTCCTGCTGTTGTTGGCGTCCTTGCCGCTGGCGGCCGCGCCGGGCACCGCCGCCGCGCCGACACCGCCACGCCCGGAAGGCGAAAGCCAGCTCGCCCAGTGCATGACCCTGCAGGGCAGCCTATCCCGTCAGACCACCGCGCTGGCGGAACTGCAGGCGCACAGCCAGGCGCTGTCGTCCCAGCGCGAGCTGGAGCGGATGCGCAACGAGAGCCGCATCCAGGCACTGGAGAACGAAAAGGCAAGGCTGCTGTCGGCCGCGGTGATCGCCGTGCTGGTCCTGCTGCTGGCGGCGGCGACCGGTTTCGGGCTGCTGCTGCGCAAGCGGCACCGGCAGCTGCGCCGGCTCAGCGAAGTCGACGTACTCACCGGGCTTGGCAACCGCCGTGCAGCCGCACGCAAGCTCGATGCGATGGCGATCCAGCGCGGCCCGGGGGGCACCCGCCACGTGCTGTTCCTGATCGATGTCGATCATTTCAAGCAGATCAACGACAGCCATGGCCACCACGTCGGCGACGAGGTGCTGGTCGCCTTGGCGGCGAGGCTGAAGGCGGCTTGCCGTCCCACCGACCTGGTGGCGCGCTGGGGCGGCGAGGAATTCCTGGTCGCCTGCACCAACCTGACCCGGGAGCAGGCCGAACAGGTCGCCGCGCGGCTGCGCCGGGCGATGGCCTACACGCTGGAAACCACCCACGCCGCGCGGCTGGTCACGGTGTCGCTGGGGCTGGCGCCGATCCCGTTCTTCGACAGCGGCGACGGGCCGTCGCCGGCCAACTGCTGGGATTACGCGCTGCGCATGGCCGACCGCGCCCTCTACGCCGCCAAGCGCCATCGCGACGCCTGGGTGGGCTACTGGGGCGCGCAGCTGCCCGACAACGCCACCGCCGAGGCGGTGCTGGAACAGCCGGAGGCGGCCGATGGCATCGTCACCGTGATGTCCAGCGTGCCGCGGATCGTCGCAACCTCACTGACGGCCGCCCGCGCGCGCAGCCTCAGGGCGCTGCGCGCGCAGGGGTGAGTGCGCTCAGACCGCGTCGTTGCGCTTGGCGCCGGCCTCCAGGCCCGATTTGAGGCTGGCTTCGACGAATTCGTCGAGGTCGCCGTCCAACACCTTCTGGGTATCGCTGCGCTCGATGCCGGTGCGCAGGTCCTTGATCCGGCTCTGGTCCAGCACATAGTTGCGGATCTGACTGCCCCAGCCCACATCGGACTTGGTCGCCTCCAGTGCGTCCTTCTCGGCGTTGCGCTTCTGCACTTCCAGCTCGTAGAGCTTGGCCGCCAGCATCTTCATCGCGCGATCGCGGTTGGCATGCTGGCTGCGCTCGGTCTGGCAGGCCACCACCGTGTTGGTGGGCACGTGGGTAATACGCACCGCCGACTCGGTCTTGTTGACGTGCTGGCCGCCGGCGCCGCTGGAGCGATAGACGTCGGTGCGCAGGTCGGCCGGGTTGATCTCGATGTCGATGTCGTCGTCCACTTCCGGCGACACGAACACGCTGGTGAAGCTGGTGTGGCGGCGGTTGTCGGAGTCGAACGGCGACTTGCGCACGAGGCGGTGCACGCCGATCTCGGTCTTCAGCCAGCCATAGGCGTATTCGCCCTCCACCCGGAAGGTAGCGGACTTGATGCCGGCCACGTCGCCGCCGGAGGCTTCCAGCAGCTCGGTTTTCCAGCCGCGCGACTCGCACCAGCGCAGGTACATGCGCAGCAGCATTTCCGCCCAGTCCTGCGCTTCGGTGCCACCGGCGCCGGCCTGGATGTCGACGAAGGCGTTGCAGCTGTCCATCTGCCCCGAGAACATGCGCTGGAACTCGATCGCCTCCACGCCCTTTTCGTACTGGTCGACGTCGGCCACCACCGCCTGCGCGGTGTCCTCGTCGTCTTCCATCTCGGCCAGTTCCAGCAGCTCGCCGGCGCCGACCAGGCCATCAGTCAGGTTGCGGATGCCGTTGACGGTCTTGTCCAGCAGCGAACGCTCGCGCCCCAGCGCCTGCGCACGTGCCGGGTCGTTCCAGACGTCCGGATGTTCCAGTTCGCGTTCTACTTCTTCCAGGCGTTCGCGCTTGGCGTCGTAGTCAAAGATACCCCCGGAGCGCATCGAGCCGACCGGTCAGGTCGGCGATGCGGGCTCGGATGGGATTGAGCTCGATCATGGGGAAAACCGCGTATTCGGGTGAATCGGCCATTTTAGCAGCGCACGGCGGTCGTCATGGCGGATCGCGGCGCTCACGCAGGCTTTCGCGCCGCTGGGCGAAAGTAGGCGCGAGCCCGCTTGGAGGATGGCAATGAACGACGCGCAGCGCTTCAAGGTCGGCGACCACGTGCGTTGGAACTCCGAGGCCGGCCAAGCCAGCGGCCATGTCGTGAAGGTGCATACGGCCGATTTCGACTACAAGGGACACCGGCACCACGCCTCTGCGGACAAGCCGCAGTACGAAATCAGGAGCGACAAGACCGAGCATGTCGCCGCGCACTACGGAGCGGCGCTGGCCAAGATCGACGGGTAAGCCCGGCTGGCCTCAACCCTCCAGCCCGGCTCGCTGCCGCAGGTCGGCGCGGTAGGTGCGGCTGCACGGCAGCTTCGCGCCATCGTGCATGTGCACGCGCGCATCGCCGGTTTCCAGCGGTTCGATGGAGGCGATGTGGTCGAGGTTGACCATGTAGCTGCGATGCACGCGGGCGAAGCGGGCCGGATCGAGCCGCCCCTCGATGCCGCCCAGTGTGCTGCGCAGCGGGTAGTCGTGGCCGCGCACCCGCAAGTTGACGTAGTTACCAGAGGCCTGCAGCCACTCGATGTCGTTGGCCGCCACCAGGAATTCGCGGCCCAGCTTGCGCACCAGGAATCGCTCGGGCCGGTCCACCGGCTCGACCGGCGGGCCTTCGTCCGGCAGTGCGAGCAGCATGGCCTCGCCCTGCAGGCGGCGCAGCAGCAAACGATAGCCCTCGATGGTCAGGACCACCCCGGCATAGGAGCGGACGTCTTTCAGGTATTCGTAGCCGAACTCCCACCACCAGGGGGTGAAGTCATAGCTGTCGCCGACGCTGGCGTAGGCCGCCTTGCGCAGGGCCACCATCCCGGCCACGTGCAGGATCGACCACACCAGGCTACCTAGCACGTGCAGCGCCAGCACCCGCCGCCAGTCGTCGAGCCGCAGCGGGAACCGGCGTGTGAACCAGGCCACCGCCGGCACCAGCGCCAGCGCGACCAGCGCCGAACTGGTTTCCCAGACCGCCGGCTGCCAGGCGCTGAATCCCAGGTGCAGCCGGCGCACATCCATGTTCACGGTGATGCTGTTGGCCAGCGCCGATACCAGGTATTGGACGACCCAGAACCCGGCCTCGACGCCGCGGCGCCACGGCTGGTAACGCTGGTAGAGAGTCGGGGTGGCTGGTTGCATCCGCGCATTGTAGGGGGCGGGCCGGGCGCCCCGTCCCCGGTTCGTCCCCGGGTTCCGCGGCCCGTCCCAAACCCGCGTCGCACGGTCACTCCGGGGTGGCGGGCCCGCTTGCGGGACAGGACGCTGGCGGCTCCTTCGCAACGGCCATTCCCATGCAACGCCGCCTCGACATCGACCGGGTTCGCGTCCTCGCCTTCGGCCTGCTGGTCCTCTACCACGTGGGCATGTACTACGTGGGCTGGGACTGGCACGTCAAAAGCCCACACGCCGGCCCTGCGCTGGAACCGCTGATGTTGCTGACCAGCCCGTGGCGGATGTCGCTGCTGTTCGTGGTCTCGGGCGTGGCCACCGCCTTCCTGCTGGCCAAGGCGAACCGGGGCGATGGGCGCTTCCTCGGTCCGCGCTCGTGGCGGCTGCTGCTGCCGCTGCTGTTCGGCATGTACGTGGTGGTACCGCCGCAGGTCTATTACGAACTGGTTGAAAAGGTGCCCGGCGGCTTCCACGCCGGCTACGCCGCGTTCATGGGCACCTACCTGCGCGGCGGCGACTTCTACTGCGCGGCCCCCGGCGACTGCGTGGACGCCCCGACCTGGAACCACCTGTGGTTCCTCGCCTACCTGTTGGCCTATACCGTCGTCCTCTGGCTGCTGTTGAAACTGGCGCCGGCGGCGATGCAATCGGTTGGTGGCTGGCTCGGGCGACGGCTGTCGGGCCCGGGCGCGCTGTTGTGGCCGATGGCGTGGCTGGCGCTGGCGCGGCTGGCGTTGGCGGGGCGCTTCGAGTCCACCCATGACCTGGTGGACGATTGGTACAACCACGCCCAATACCTGCCCATGTTCCTGCTGGGCTACCTGCTGGCGTTCTCGGCCGGGTTCTGGGAAGCGCTGCAGCGCCATCGCAAAGTTGCGCTGGGCATCGCCCTCGCCGGCTACGCCGTGATCACCGGCGCCTGGTATTTCTCCGGCTACAGCGATGAAGTGCCGCCGCCCGAGGTCCTGCGCATGCTGTTGCGGCTGGTGTGGGGCATCAACCAGTGGTGCGCGATCGCGGCCATGTTCGGCTACGCCTACCGCCTGCGTGATGTCGACAGCCCCGCCCTGCGCTACCTCACCCCGGCGGTATTCCCGGTCTACATCCTGCACCAGACCGTCATCGTCGCACTGGCGCACGGCGCCAAACCGCTGGCCCTGCCGCCCCTGCTGGAAGGCCCGCTACTGGTGGTGTTGACCCTCGTTGCGTGCTTCGGCGGCTACGAGCTGATCCGCAGGGTGCCGGTGTTGCGGCCGCTTTTCGGCCTCAGGCGGGAACCGAGGCGGCCGCCGCTTCCCGATGCACCACCACAAGCTGGATAGCATCGCCGCCGCGATAATCGTCGGGCGCGAGCCGGTAGGCGACATGGATGCGCCGGCCCGGCTCCTCGCCATTCCAGCCGTTGAAATGGATGGCGTTACAGCGGCGCCCGCCGAGGCCGAGTTCCAGCTTGAGGTGGCGTTCCTTCAGCACGCGGAAGCCCAGCACCTCGAACTCGCCGTCGAACAACGGCTCGGGGTAGCCCTGCCCCCAATGCCCACCGTCGCGCAGCGCCAGCGCGACATCCGCCCGCAATTCGTCCGCACGCAGCTCGCCGTCGCTGTGCAGCTCCTCGGTCAGCAGCGCAGGATCCAGCCACTCGCGCGCGACCTGCACGAACGCCTCGCGGAACGTCGGGAACGCGTCGCGCGGCAGGCTCAGGCCCGCCGCCATCGCGTGGCCGCCGAAGCGCGGCACCAGCCCGGGGTGGCGCGCATCCACCAGCGCCAGCGCGTCGCGGACGTGGAAGCCGGGAATCGAACGCGCCGAGCCGCGCAGCATGTCGCCGTCCGGCTCCGCCGGGGCGAAAGCGATGGCGGGACGGTGCAGGCGTTCCTTCAGCTTGGACGCCACCAACCCGACCACGCCGGGATGCCAGTCGGGGTCGAACAGGCAGGCCGCGTGGCTGGCATCGATGCCGTCCAGCCGGGTATCGGCCACGTCCTGCATGTCGGCCTGCAGCGCACGGCGCTCGTCGTTGATGCCGTGCAGGGTGGCCGACAGTTCGCGCGCCTGCGTCGCGTGGTCGGTGAGCAGGCATTCGATGCCGATGCCCATGTCCTCCAACCGCCCCGCCGCGTTGATGCGTGGGCCGATGGCAAAGCCGATGTCGGCGGTGGACAGGGTGGCGTCGCGCCGGCCCGAGACCTCGATCAGTGCGCGCAGCCCGGCGCTGCCCTGCCCGGCCCGCAGCCGCCGCAGCCCGGCCCCGACCAGCGCGCGGTTGTTGGCGTCCAGCGGCACCATGTCGGCCACCGTGCCCACCGCGACCAGATCCAGCAGCACGGACAGATCGACCTTCGCTTCCAGCGCGGCGCGCAGCGCCAGCAGCACGTAGAACATCACCCCGACGCCGGCCAGCGCCTTGCTGGGGAAGCTGCAGCCGGGCTGGTTGGGATTGACGATGGCATCGGCCGGCGGCAGCGTTGGCCCCGGCAGATGGTGGTCGGTGACCAGCACCTGCCAGCCCCGCGCCTTGGCCGCCCGGATGCCGGCATGGCAGGCGATGCCGTGGTCCACCGTGACCACCAGATCGGGCTGCAGCGCCGCGAGCTCTTCCACCAGTCCGGGGGTCAGGCCGTAGCCATGGACGATGCGGTTGGGCACCGCATGGGAGACCCGGCGCGCGCCCAGCAGGCGCAGCCCGCGGACACCCACCGCGCAGGCGGTGGCGCCATCGCAGTCGAAATCGCCGACAACAAGGATGTGCGCGTCCGCATCGATCGCAGCGCGCAGCAGCCGCACCGCCGCGTCGATGCCCAGCAGGTCCGAGGGCGGCAGCAGGTCGGCCAACCGCGGCATCGCAGCGCGCGCATCGCTGCCGCGCGCGGCGTGCACGCGGCGCAGCAGTTCCGGCCAGTGCGCGGGCCAGTCGCCGACCGGCTCGGAAGCCGGCCGGCGGACGATGCGGCGGACCGCACTCATGCCGACAGCGCCGGCAGCGGCCGGCGCCAGATCCGCCAGCGCTGGCTGGAGCTCAGTGCGAACGACACACCATCGGCAAAATCGAAGGCCGCCTCGCCGCGCGCGGCAGCCGGCGCCAGCCAGCGTTCCAAGAGCGCGCGCGCGTCGCGCTGGCCGCGCAGGTCGACCAGCGCATCACTTTCGATCTGATCGAACACGGGTAGCGGCATGCCCTGCAGCTTGCCCAACCGGGCCGCGCCCAGTACCGCCGGATCGTCGGAATACACGGTCGGGGCAGTGGCCGATACCGCGTCGGGCAGGTTCCCGCCGCCCCAGAACCACAGCGCATTCACCGGCACCCGGCCCGAAGCCAGCCGCGCGGCGTTGTGCGGATGGTTGTGCAGGGTGATCTGCAGCTCGCTTTCCAGCGCCCGCCAGCGGCGCGCCGCGTCGCCACGCGGTGCGTGGTCGAAGACGTCGTCGCCCAGCGCCTGGTCGGGCGAGGCGAAGGCCGGCAGCGGCGTGCCGGCCTGCAGGCGCAGGTACCAGCGGGTCGGATGCGGCGCATCCAGCGCGAAGCCGGCATCACCGAACAGCGGCCGCAGCGCCGGCAGCAGCGCGTCCACGTCGGCCTGGTCCATGCCCAGGTTGGCGCCGATACCGAGCAGGCGCGCGCCGTTGATGTCGGGACGGATGTGGGCGGGATCGGCGCGCAGCCAGGTCGCGCCACGCGCCTCGCCCTCGCCCGCGTCCAGCAGCCGCGTCATTGCGGCCGCAGGCCAGCCGCGCGGGCGCAGGTCGAAGTGGCGGGCCAGCAACTCCGGCTCGCCGGGATCCGCCTGCCTGCGGTCGGCGCGACCCAGCGCCTTCGCCAATGCGGGAGGCAGGGCGATGCCGGCGAACCGCGAGGCCACCGGCAGCAGCAGCGTCAGCCGCGCCACGGCTCAGCCCTTGTAGGCGACCGAAACGATCTCGTACTCGCGGGTGCCGCCCGGCGCTTCGATGGTGATGGCGTCGCCCTCGTTCTTGCCGATCAGCGCGCGCGCCACCGGCGAGGAAATCGCGATCAGCCCCTGCTTGATGTCAGCCTCGAGGTCGCCGACGATCTGGTAGGTCTTCTCCTCGTCGGTATCGCAGTCCACCACGACCACGGTCGCGCCGAACACCACCTTGTCGCCGGCATCCAGCTTCGACACGTCGATGACCTGGGCGTGCGACAGCTCCGCCTCCAGCTGTTTGATGCGGCCTTCGATGAAGCCCTGCTGCTCGCGCGCGGCGTGGTACTCGGCGTTCTCCTTGAGATCGCCATGGGCGCGGGCCTCGGCGATCGCCTCGATCACCGCGGGACGCTTGACCGACTTCAGTTCTTCCAGTTCCGCGCGCAGGCGCTGCGCGCCCTTGGCGGTGATGGGTGCACGGCTCATGCCAGCTCCTTGTGCAGTTCCTGCAGCGAGAGCACGTCGCCCTTGCCGCGGTGGTCCAGCGAGTGCAGCAGCGCCCGCGCACCGGCCACCGTGGTGGAATAGGTGACGCGCGCCTGCAGCGCCTCGCGGCGGATCGAGAAGGAGTCGGCGATGGCCTGCCGCCCTTCGGTGGTGTTGACGATGTAGCTGATCTCGCCGTTCTTGATCAGGTCGACGATGTGCGGGCGGCCTTCCGCCACCTTGTTGACGCGCTCGCAAGCCACCCCATGGGCGCTCAGGAAGTCGGCGGTGCCGCTGGTGGCGACGAGGCTGAAACCGCGACCCAGCATGGTCCTGGCCACATCCAGCACGCGTGCCTTGTCCGGGTCGCGCACCGAGATGAAGGCCTTGCCCGGCTGCGGGGCGCGGATGTTCGCCGCTTCCTCGGCACGCGCGAACGCGGCCTCGAAGCTGCGGCCCACGCCCATCACCTCGCCGGTGGAACGCATCTCCGGGCCGAGGATCGGATCGACGTTCTGGAACTTGGCGAACGGGAACACCGCTTCCTTGACCGAGTAGTACGACGGCACGATCTCTTCGGTCGCGCCCTGCTCGGCCAGCGTCATCCCAGCCATGCAGCGCGCGGAGATCTTGGCCAGCGGGCGGCCGATCGCCTTGGACACGAACGGCACGGTGCGGCTGGCGCGGGGGTTCACTTCCAGCAGGTAGATGGTGTCGGCGTCGTCACCTTCGGCCACGCCGACCTGGACCGCGAACTGGGTGTTCATCAGCCCGACCACGTGCAGCGCCTTGGCCAGCGCCACCACCTGCTCGCGCAGGCGTTCCTGCGTGCGCGCCGACAGCGAGTACGGCGGCAGCGAGCAGGACGAGTCGCCGGAATGCACGCCGGCTTCCTCGATGTGCTCCATCACCCCGCCGACCAGCACGTTGCCGTCGCGGTCGGCGATCACGTCGATGTCCACTTCCACGGCGTTGTCGAGGAAGCGGTCCAGCAGCACCGGCGAATCGTTGCTGACCTTCACCGCCTCGCGCATGTAGCGCGCGAGGTCGGCATCGGCATGCACCACTTCCATGGCGCGGCCGCCCAACACGTAGCTGGGGCGCACCACCAGCGGGTAGCCGATCTCGCGGGCATGGGCCAGCGCTTCCTCGGGACTGCGCGCGGTGCGGTTCGGCGGCTGCTTCAGGCCGAGGGCGTCGACCAGCTTCTGGAAGCGCTCGCGGTCCTCGGCCAGGTCGATGGAGTCCGGCGAGGTGCCGATGATCGGCACGCCGTTGGCTTCCAGCGCCTTCGCCAGCTTCAACGGGGTCTGCCCGCCGTACTGCACGATCACGCCCCAGGGCTTCTCCAGCTCCACGATCTCCAGCACGTCTTCCAGCGTCAGCGGCTCGAAGTACAGGCGGTCGGAGGTGTCGTAGTCGGTGGACACGGTTTCCGGGTTGCAGTTGACCATGATGGTCTCGTACCCGTCCTCGCGCAGGGCCAGCGCCGCGTGCACGCAGCAGTAGTCGAACTCGATGCCCTGGCCGATGCGGTTGGGACCGCCGCCGAGCACCATGATCTTCCTGCGGTCGCTCGGCGCGGCCTCGCACTCGTCCTCGTAGGTCGAATACAGGTAGGCGGTGCCGGTGGCGAACTCGCCGGCGCAGCTGTCCACGCGCTTGTACACCGGGCGCACGCCGAATGCCTTGCGCAGGGCGCGCACGGCGGTTTCGTTGGTGCCGGCAAGCGTCGCGATGCGGGCATCGGAGAAGCCCATGCGCTTGAGCGCGCGCAGCCGCTTGCCGTCAAGGCCGTCCAGGCCGCGATGGACCACGTCCACCTCGGCGTCGATCAGCTCCTCGATCTGGTCGAGGAACCACGGGTCGACGAACGACAATGCGTGCACATCCTCGACCGACATGCCGGCGCGGAACGCATCGGCGATGTGGAAGATGCGCTCCGGGCCCGGCTCCTTCAGCTCGCGGCGCAGGGCCAGCAGGCCATCCTCGCTAGCCAAGTCCAACCCGGTCGGATCCAGCCCGATCTTGCCGGTTTCCAGCCCGCGCAGCGCCTTCTGCAGCGATTCCTGGAAGCTGCGGCCAATCGCCATCACCTCGCCCACCGACTTCATCTGGGTGGTCAGGCGCGCGTCAGCGGCGGGGAACTTCTCGAACGCGAAGCGCGGGATCTTGGTGACCACGTAGTCGATCGACGGCTCGAAGCTGGCCGGGGTCAACCCGCCGGTGATCTCGTTCTTCAGCTCGTCCAGCGTGTAGCCCACCGCCAGCTTGGCCGCGACCTTGGCGATCGGGAAGCCGGTCGCCTTCGAGGCCAGCGCCGACGAACGCGACACGCGCGGATTCATCTCGATGACGACCACGCGGCCGTCCTTCGCATTGATGCCGAACTGCACGTTGCTGCCGCCGGTATCGACGCCGATCTTCCGCAGCACCGCGATGGAGGCGTCGCGCAGGCGCTGGTATTCCTTGTCGGTCAGGGTCTGCGCCGGCGCGACGGTGATGCTGTCGCCGGTATGCACGCCCATCGCATCGAAGTTCTCGATGCTGCACACGATGATGCAGTTGTCCGCGGTGTCGCGAACCACTTCCATCTCGAATTCCTTCCAGCCCAGCACCGATTCCTCGATCAGCACTTCGCCGGTCGGCGACAGCTCGAGGCCGCGCTTGACGATTTCCTCGAACTCCTCGCGGTTGTAGGCGATGCCACCGCCGGTCCCGCCGAGGGTGAAGGACGGGCGGATGATGGTGGGAAAGCCGACGCTGGCCTGGATCTCCACCGCCTGTTCGTAGCTCTTGGCCACTTCCGAACGCGGGCTTTCCAGCCCGATCTCGGTCATCGCCTGCTTGAACAGCTCGCGGTCCTCGGCCATCCGGATGGCGTCGCGCTTGGCGCCGATCAGCTCGACGGCGTACTTCTCCAGCACGCCGTTGTCGGCCAGGTCCAGCGCGCAGTTCAGCGCGGTCTGCCCGCCCATGGTGGGCAGGATCGCGTCGGGCTTTTCCTTGGCGATGATCTTCTCGACCGTCTGCCAGTTGATAGGCTCGATGTAGACCGCGTCGGCCATGTCCGGGTCGGTCATGATCGTGGCCGGGTTGCTGTTCACCAGCACCACCCGGTAACCCTCCTCGCGCAGCGCCTTGCACGCCTGCGCGCCGGAGTAGTCGAACTCGCAGGCCTGGCCGATGACGATCGGGCCGGCGCCGATGATGAGGATGGTCTTGAGGTCGGTGCGCTTAGGCATTGGCGTCTCTATGCTCAGGGGGTGCCGGCGGCGGCCTGCGCGCCGGTGCCGATGTATTTATCGAAGAAAGCCAGCATCTTCGTGTACAGGTTGACGTTGTTCTTCAGGTCGCGGAACCCGTGGGCTTCCTTCGGCTCGATCACGACCACCTCGGGCTTCTTGCCCACTGCGGCCATCTTCTCGACCAGGAAATGCAGGTTCTTGATCGGCACGCGCACGTCCTTCTCGCCGTGCACCAGCATCACCGGGGCCTTCAACCTGGCGACGCCGTAGGCCGGCGAGTGTTCCATGCGCTCGGCCTTGGATTCGGGGTACACGTCCTTGAGGTAGGACTGGCCGAATTTCTGGCCGGCGAAGTCAGCGTCGTACTGCGCGTCCAGGTCATACACACCCACGTAGCCCACCGTGCAGCGGTACAAATCCGGCTCGCGCACCGCGCTCATCAGCGCGGCATAGCCGCCATAGGACGCACCGTAGATGCAAACCCGGTTGGGATCGGCATGGCCCTGCGCAACCACGTACCTGACTGCGTCGGTCAGGTCGTCCTGCATGGCGGTGCCCCACTTGCGGTAACCCTTGCCCTCGAACGCATTGCCATACCCGCCGGAACCGCGGAAGTTCACCTGCAACACGGCAAAACCGCGGTTGGCCAGCAGCTGCACTTCCGGGTTGAAGCCCCATTCGTCGCGCGGGCCGTGCGGGCCGCCATGCGGATTGACGATCATCGGCAGGTTCTTGCCGTCGCTGCCGGCCGGGATGGTCAGGTAGCCATGCAGCTCGAGGCCGTCGCGCGCCTTGAAGCTGATCGGCTTCATCGGCGACATTTCCCCTGGCTTGATCCAGTCCATGCTGCCGGCCAAGTACGTGGCCTGGTTGGCCTGGCGGTCGAACAGGAAAGCTTCCGACGGCTGCTTGTCGGAATAGACGCGCATGGCCAGGTAGCGCCCATCCGAGGACGGACGCAGGAAGTTGATCGCCTTGCCCGGGAACGCCTTCACCAGGCCGGCATAGACCAGCGTCTCCGGGTGCTGGAGATCGATCCAGTCCCAATACGGGATGCCGTCCTCGTACTGCACGCCCAGCAGGGTCTTGCGGTCGCTGCTCCAGAGGTAGGCCGACGGGCTGACCGTTCCGTTGCTGGAAAGCTGCTCCTCCTCGCGGGTCTGCATGTCGAGCAGCACCACCGTTTCCGGCCGGCCCTGTTCACCCTTGGCCATGTAGACGTGCTGGTTGTCGGCGGCGAAACCGAGCGGCCTGTAAGTGGCGCCATTGCGTTCGCTTTCGTGGACCAGGGTCCACTTGTCCCCATCGCGGCGATAGGTGACGTTGCGGCCGTCGTTCATCTCGCCATAGGCGAAGCGCGGCTTGTATTCGTGGTCCACCAGGAACGTACCGCGCTCTACAGGTGCGGTGGCAACGGTCGTGACCTTGCCGGTATAGACATCAAGGGTGGACAGATAGGCATTGGCCAGCGAACGCTCGACAAGGATCGTACGCGGGTCCTCCGGGGTCAGGCTGACCACCCGGTAGTATTCGCCATTGGGAATATCGATGCGCTTGGAGCCATCGATGTTCGAGGCGTACATGTTGCCGCGCGCGGTTTCGAAGTCGTAGCGACCGGTCTTGAACGTGATGTTGAACAGCAGGCGATCATTATTGGCCCAGAGCACCTGGCGAAAATGGCGGTTTTCGCCGAAATCCCATTTGCCCACGATGCCCTTGTCGGAAACGCGGAGCACGGCCAATACCGTGCGGTCGGACTGCGGCACGGTCACCGCCATGTGCTTGCCGTCCGGGGACAGGCTGATGGACGTGAACTCCGCGTCCTTGAAGAAATCATCGATCGGGACCTGGCGCGCGGCGGCTTGCGCACCCAGCAGCAGTGACGCCAACAGCAGCAAGCCTTTCAGGAAGCTCATGGGTAACTCCGATTACAGTTCAAGGGGGACGCGTCAGCGGCGCATCGACGCAACGAAACGATCGAACAGCGGCGACACGTCCTGCGGGCCGGGGCTGGCTTCCGGGTGTCCCTGGAAGCTGAACGCCGGCGCGTCGGTCAACTCGATGCCCTGGTTGGTGCCGTCGAACAGCGAGCGATGGGTGACCCGCGCGTTCGCCGGCAGGGTGGCCTCGTCGATGCAGAAGCCGTGGTTTTGCGAGGTGATCAGCACCCGGCCGCTATCGAGGTCCTGCACCGGGTGGTTGGCGCCGTGGTGGCCGTGCGGCATCTTCATGGTGCGCGCACCGACCGCCAGGCCCAGCAGCTGGTGGCCGAGGCAGATGCCGTACAGCGGGATCTTCGCCTCGAGGAATTCGCGGATCGCCTTGATCGCGTAGTCGCAGGGCGCGGGGTCGCCGGGGCCGTTGGACAGGAACACCCCGTCCGGCCGCATCGCCAGCACTTCGGATGCAGGCGTCTGCGCCGGCACCACGTGCACGTCGCAGCCGCGCTCGGCCAGCATGCGCAGGATGTTGCGCTTGGCACCGAAGTCGTAGGCAACGACCTTGAACTTCGGCTCCGCGCGCACGAACGTGTTGCTGTCGAGGTCCAGCTGGCCTTCGCCCCAGCGGTAGGGTTCGGTGGTGCTGACCACCTTGGCCAGGTCCATGTCCTTCAGGCCGGGGAACTTGCGCGCCGCTTCGATGGCGCGCTCGACGTCCAGCACCTCGTCGTGGCTGGCCGCCGCCAGCAGTGCCGCGTTCTGCGAACCACGCTCGCGCAGGATGCGGGTGAGCTTGCGGGTATCGACGCCGGCGATCGCGCGGATGCCGCGCGCCTGCAGCCATTCCGGCAGCGCCACCTGGCTGCGCCAGTTGCTGGGCCGGCGCGGCACGTCGCGCACGATCAGCCCGGCCGCCCAGGCCTGCGCGGCCTCGTCGTCCTGGTCAGTGCACCCGGTGTTGCCGATGTGCGGATAGGTCAGCAGGACCAGCTGGCGGGCGTAGGAAGGATCGGTGAGGATCTCCTGGTAGCCGGTCATCGCGGTGTTGAACACCGCTTCGCCCACGGACAGGCCGGGCGCGCCCACGGAAATGCCCTCGAAGACTGTTCCGTCTTCAAGCGCGAGGATGGCGGGATTATTCAAGTGCATCGCCTTGCGTCAGGTTGCAAGAAAGCGCCGAAGCGGGGCTGCCGGTTCGGAGCTGGGGGGGTTAGGCGAGCGGGAATTGTACCGATGCGACCCGGCGGACGCCAGCCTCGCCGCACCGATTGCGCCATGCCCGATGCGGGAAAGCGCGCCGCACGCAGCCTCGACGAGCCGTCGCAGGCCGCCTGCTACAGCAGTTCGGCCACGCGATAACGTCCTGGCGCGCGGCCACGCAGGCGTGCCGCCACATGCAGCGCACCGCGGGCGAAGATGTCGCGGTTGCTGGCGCGATGCACCAGCTCGATGCGCTCGCCGGCGGCGGCGAACTGCACCAGATGCTCGCCGACGATGTCGCCGGCGCGGATCGAGGCGTAATGCGGCTCGGCGCCGCCGACCTGCGCCGCCGCGCCGAGCGTCAGCGCGGTGCCCGAGGGCGCATCCAACTTGCGGGTGTGGTGGGCCTCCACGATGTCGCAGTCCCAGCCCGGCAACAATTCCGCGGCGCGCGCCACCAACTCGTGCAGCACCGCCACGCCGAGGCTGAAATTGCTGGCCCACGCCAGCGGAATGGTGGCCGCTGCCGCGTCCAACTGCACCTTCTGCGCATCGGACAGGCCGGTGGTGCCGGACACCAGCGCCGCGCCGCGCGCAACGCACAGCGACAGGATCGCGTCAAAACCCTCCGGCAGGCTGAAATCGATGGCCACGTCGAACGCCGGCACGCCGGCCAGCTCCGTAGCGGCGAACTGCGGTACGCCGTCGACCACCCGCACGTCGACCCGGCGCGCCACCGCGGCCACCACTTCGCAACCCGCGTCCGGCTCGCGGCTCAGGCGCAGCAGGGCCTGCCCCATCCGGCCCGTGGCCCCGTGGATCAACAGTCGAAGCGGCGTCGTCGTCATCCGCGCAGGCTAGCCTGCGCGCATGGCAGCGGCAAGCCAGGACCGGGCGCGGTGCCGCGCGTGGCTCAGGCCCGCCCGGAAACGCTCTGCAGGCGCCCGACGACCTGGTGCATGGCGTCCTCGAAGGCGGTTTCGCCGTCGCGCACGATCACCCGATCGAGCTTGGCCATGACCGCCAGCTCTTCTACCGACGCAACCAGCACGCGGATGCCGCGGCGATTCACCAACAGCAAGCGTGCCGAGATCGGGCTGATCCACGACACCTTGGCCGGGGCGAAATGACCGTCGGCCGCGGCAAGCTGGATCCAGTCGCCGATCTCCAGGCTGCGAATGCGCTCCAGCATGGCCGCGTCATAGTCGAGGCCTGCGGTGCCAGGCACGACTTCCAGCTGCGGCTCCGGATCTGGCGTCGGTTCGGCCACCGCCACCTGCAGCGGCATGCGCGCATCGTCCTCCAGCGCCGCTTGCCCGGCCAACAGCCGGGACAGCGAATCGCGCAGTGCAGCCACCGCCGCCTGCGCGGCTTCGCCGGTGCAGCCTGCGCTGGCCAGGATGGCGCGCAGGCCATCATCCGGCTGCAGCGCGGCCAAGGCGGACTCCACGCCCGCCTCCGCCTGGTCGAACGCGGTCAACAGCTGTCCCACCGCGTGCAGCCCTTCCTCGTAGCGAGGCGCGCCGCGGCCATCGCGCAGCGCCACCTGCGTCAGGTGGTGGCTGGCGTGCCGGCCAAGGAACTCGGCGATCACCGGCGGCAGCGACCGTTCGCCGCGCTGCCGATCCAAGTCTTCGGCCACCACCTTGCGCGCGTGCTCCAAGCGCTCGCGCCCGCGCTGCGCTTCGGCGGTGCGTTTTTCGGCCAGTTCGAAGCGCTTGCGGTGCTGCGCCATGTAACCGCGCAACTCCTGCTCCAGCGTCTCGAAGATCGCCACGTCTTCGTTGAACTCGGCAACCAACCGATCGATGGTGTGGTCAACGCGGGTAAGTAGCTCGCGCTCCTGCGGCGCCTCGCCGCGGTTGCCTTCGCAGGCTTCGGCCACGGTGTTCAGCAGCTTGCGCGCCGGGTGTTCCTTGAACATGAACATCCGCCGGTCCTTCACCGCCACCTTCACGTACGGCACCAGCATGCGGCCGATCTTCTGGCGGATCTGGGTGTCGTACTGCGGGCCATCCAGCAGCACGTCGAACAGCAGCGCGACGAGGTCGACGGCATCGCCGTCCAGCCCGTCCAGGTTGATGTTGTCACCGCGCACGCCCAGCTTGCGCGCGCTCTGGATCATCTGCTGGCGCAACTGGCCGGCCAGCGACTGCTCGGCCTCGCCGGCGGGGGTGAAGCGCGCGCTGCCGTCATGCTGCATCAGCGACAGGATCGACATCAGGTCGTTGGTGGGCAGCGCAGGACCCGCCCCCGGCTGCCCGCCGGGGGCGGCCAAACCCATTGCCGAGCGCCACCCCTGCAGCATGCCGAGCATGTTGGCGAAGGCGGCTTGGTCGACGGGGCTGATCTGCGCCGCGGCGCCGTCATCGAGCGCGCCTTGCCCCCGCGCGGCCTCGCTGCCGTGCGGGTCGGCTTGGTTTGGCGATGCCGGCTTCTGCACCCGCGCGGCGGCACCGTTGACCCGCAACTGGGGCAGGATGCCGGCGGTGGCCATCAGGGTATTGCAGCGGTCGTAGATCTCACCGAGGGCGCTGGTCAGCTCGCGCTCGAAGAACTTGAACACCACGATCCGTAGCTCGGCGCTGATGTCCAGCAGGCCCATGGCCTTGCCCAGCGCGCCGGCCAGGAACACCGGATCCAGCGGGTTCTCCTGCGGCGACAGCTCGGTTAGCCCGACCACGACAAGGAAGCGCTTGCGCACGGCATCGAAGGCCGAGGCGTGCGTGCGCAGCACCGAGGCGGACAGCTGCTCGATCGCCAGCTGCTCCTCCAAGTCTTCCTCGGCGACGAGGCTGAGGCTGCCGCCCTCGTCTTCAACCGACGCGGCGTAGTGGCCGTGCAGGGCGCGGAAGCGGTTATGGACGATGCCGCTGAAGCGCTGGGAAAGGTCACTGCGCGCGCGACGCATGTCGCGCAGCGCCATCAGCCCCAGCGATTCCTCGCCGGACTGGCTGCGGTCGAACAGGTAATCGTCGAGATCGGCCAATGCGCGGTCGAGCGCCGGCACGGCGCGATCGAGCACGTGCTTCTGCAGCGCGTCGAGCAGCGGGCCGTTGGCACGCGAAGGCATCGAGGTCGGGGATTCCGCGGGGGAACGGAAATTCATGGCTTGGCCTGCCGGGAGTGGCCCAAATGGAACCTTACGTCAATTCAGGAACGTGATGGGTGACCGCCGTCATGGATCCACGCAAGCGCCGCCACGCCGTTCAATCGGGCACTACCCGGCCGATCCCGCTCCGTGCCAGCTCGGCCACCGCATCCGCCAGCCGCGCGGCTGGGGTACCGCCACTGAACCCCAGCCGGAAGTGCAGTTCGCCCGCCTGGGTGCGCGACGAATGCAGCGAGGCGATGTTGACCCCGTGCCGCTCGAACACATGCAGCAGGCTACGCAGCGAGCCGGGCCGGTCCTCGGGCAAGTGGATGCCAAGGGTGTGCGTATCGGCCAGGTCGGCCAGTAGGTAGCCCAGCCGTTCGTAAGTGTAATTGCCAGCCGCCAACACCGACCCACCGAAGGCGTCCCGGTTGGCATCCAGGAACTCGGCGCGGAACCCAGCGCGGGCGGCCTCGTCGCCCTGCCCCACCAGCGCCGCCATCCGCACCAGCTGCGCAGCCAGCGCGCGCAGCACCTCCGGCGCATGCGGGTTGCCGAACTGGATGTCCTCGTAGATCGCGGGATTCAGCGACAGGATGCGCGCGGCGACGGCGGCATCCATCTCGAACGAGACCGAGCGCAGCGGCAGCAGCTCGGCCAGGGTACCGGCCAACCCAGCCTGTTCGCGCAGCACGCCGGCCTGTGCCAAGTGCGAGGCATGCACCATCGCCTGCACCAGCGCCATAACGCGGTCGTGGCGCTCGGGCGTGGCCCGCACGCATTCGGCTTCCAGCGCCGCCAGCAGCGATTCCAGCCACGGCCGCCACGACGACAGGCGCGCTTCGCAGACCACCAGCACCCGGCCCTTGAGGGTTGGCGACTTGGGCGGTGCGGTCATCGGGTGCAGCCCCACCACTTCCGCCTTCGAGCCCAGCATCGCCGCCACCGGCGCGGCCTTGACCGAGGTGACATCCAGCCACAGCCGGCCTGCCTCGCGGCCGGCGGACTGCTGGGCATAGCGTTCGATCAGTGCTGGCGTGCGCCGGATCGGCGCCGAGAACAGCAGCACGTCGGCCTGTTCCAGCAGGCCGTCCTCGCCGGCGGACGCCGGATCGGCGGGGTCGTGGCCGATTACTTCCAAGCCCATCCGGGTTTCGAAGAACGTGCGCAGCCAGCGCCCGTAGGCGCCGGCGCTGCCGACGATGCCGATGCGTGGACGCTGCGTGGGTTCGGACAAGGAACGGGCTCCGCGAGGGAGCCCGGATTCTACGCAAGCGCCCGCTGGCGCAGGGCGTTGGTTGCTGGCGACACCATCATCGCAGCCCCGCCGCGGCCAGTCCCGCGTCGGGGCTCGGCCTGCGCCGGGTTCAGGACACCATGCGGTCCCAGAACCCCTTGACGCCATCGAGGAAGGTGCTCGACTTCGGCGAATGACGGCGCGCGCCCTCGCCAACGAAGGTGGCTTCGAACTGCTCCAGCAGCTGGCGCTGCTCGGGAGTGAGGTTGACCGGGGTTTCCACCGCGACCCGGCAATACAGGTCGCCCGGCTGGCGGCTGCGGACGGACTTCACCCCGCGGTCGCGCAGGCGGAATACCTTGCCGCTCTGGGTTTCGGCGGGGATGCGCAGCTCCAGTTCGCCGCCCAGCGTGGGCACCCGCACGGTATCGCCCAGCGCCGCCTGCGAGATGCGGATGGGCACTTCGCAGTGCAGGTCGTCGCCGTCGCGCTCGAAGATCTCGTGCGGGCGCACCCGCACTTCCACGTACAGGTCCCCGGGCGGCGCGCCCGCGGGGCCGGCTTCGCCCTCGCCGGCCAGGCGGATGCGGTCGCCGCTATCGACGCCGGCCGGGATCTTCACCGACAGGGTCTTTTCCTGCTCGATCCGGCCGTTGCCGTTGCAGTGCTTGCAGGGATTGGCGATGGTCTTGCCGGCACCGTCGCAGTGCGGGCAAGGCGCCTGCATCATGAACGGGCCGCGTTGCATGCGGACCTGGCCGCGCCCCTGGCAGGTGCCGCAGGTTTCCACCTTGCCGTCTTCCGAGCCGCTGCCCTTGCAGGGCTCGCAGTTGGCCATGGTGGGGATGTGGATGGTCTTCTCGATCCCGGCGACCGCCTCTTCCAGGTCCAACTCCATCATGTAGCCGACGTCGGCGCCGCGGCGCGGCCCCTGCTGGCGGCCACCACCGCCGAAGATGTTGCCGAAGATGTCGCCGAAGATGTCGCCCATGTCGGCGCCACCGAAGCCACCGAAGCCGGGGCCGGCGTTGCCGCCGCCCATGCCGTGTTCGAACGCGGCATGGCCGTGCTGGTCGTACATGCGGCGCTTGCCGCCGTCGCTCAGCACTTCGTAGGCTTCCTTGCACTCCTTGAACGCGGCCTCGGCGTCCTTGTCGCCGGGGTTGCGGTCCGGGTGGTGCTTCATCGCGCAGCGGCGGTAGGCCTTCTTCAGGTCCTCCTCGCTGGCGTTGCGGGCCACGCCCAGGACTTCGTAGTAATCGCGCTTGCTCATCGGGCTGAACCTGTTCCCTTCACGGCGACGGGCAGACCACCGGCCTGCCCGTCGCATTGCCTGCCTGGCGATCAGGCCTTCTTGTCGTCGTCCTTGACCTCGGTGAACTCGGCGTCCACCACGTCGTCGGCCGGCTTGCCGGCATCACCGGCGTCGCCCTGCGGCTGGCCCGCCGCCGCTGCGGCGGCGAACAGCGCCTGGCTGGCTTCTTCCAGCGCCTTGGCCTTGGCTTCGATCTGGCCCTTGTCGTCACCCTTCATCGCCGTCTCCAGCTCGGCGATGGCGCCCTCGGCGCGGCCGATGGCGTCGCCCGGCAGCTTGTCGCCGTTGTCCTTGATGGCGCTACGGGTGGCGTGGACCAGGGCGTCGGCCTGGTTGCGCGCGGTGACCAGCTCGTGGAACTTGCGGTCCTCGTCGCGGTTGGCTTCGGCGTCCTGCACCATCCGCTGGATCTCGTCGTCCGACAGGCCCGAGCCGGCCTTGATCTCGACCTTCTGTTCCTTGCCGGTCTTCTTGTCCTTGGCGGTGACATGGACGATGCCGTTGGCATCGATGTCGAAGCTCACTTCCACCTGCGGCATGCCGCGCGGGGCCGCGTCGATGCCGGTGAGGTCGAACTTGGCCAGCGACTTGTTGTAGCGGGCCTGCTCGCGCTCACCCTGCAGCACGTGCACGGTGACGGCGCTCTGGTTGTCCTCGGCGGTGCTGAAGGTCTGCGAAGCCTTGGTCGGGATGGTGGTGTTCTTCTCGATGATCTTGGTGAACACGCCGCCCAGCGTTTCGATGCCCAGCGACAGCGGGGTCACGTCGAGCAGCAGCACGTCCTTGACGTCGCCGGCCAGCACGCCGCCCTGCACCGCCGCGCCGATGGCCACGGCTTCGTCCGGGTTGACGTCCTTGCGTGGCTCCTTGCCGAAGAACTCGGCCACCGCCGCCTGCACCTTCGGCATGCGGGTCTGGCCGCCGACCAGGATCACCTCGGTGACGTCGGAGGCGCGCAGGCCGGCGTCGTTCAGGGCGACGCGGCAAGGCTCGATGGTGCGCTTGACCAGGTCATCGACCAGCGCTTCCAGCTTGGCGCGGGTCAGCTTGATGTTCAGGTGCTTCGGGCCCGACGCATCGGCGGTCACGTACGGCAGGTTGACGTCGGTCTGCTGGTTGGAAGACAGCTCGATCTTGGCGCGCTCGGCAGCGTCCTTCAGGCGCTGCAGGGCCAGCGGGTCCTTGCGCAGGTCCACGCCGTCGGACTTCTGGAACTCCTCCACCAGGTAGTCGATGACGCGGTTGTCGAAGTCCTCGCCGCCCAGGAAGGTGTCGCCGTTGGTGGCAAGCACCTCGAACTGCTTCTCGCCGTCGACGTTGGCGATCTCGATGATCGACACGTCGAAGGTGCCGCCGCCGAGGTCGTACACGGCGATCTTGCGGTCCTTGGAATCGCCCTTGTCGAGGCCATAGGCCAGCGCGGCCGCGGTGGGCTCGTTGATGATGCGCTTGACGTCCAGGCCGGCGATGCGGCCGGCATCCTTGGTCGCCTGGCGCTGGCTGTCGTTGAAGTAGGCCGGAACGGTGATCACCGCCTCGGTGACGGTTTCGCCGAGGAAAGCTTCGGCGGTCTTCTTCATCTTCTCCAGCACCTTGGCGGAGACTTCCTGCGGGGCCAGCTTCTTGCCGTCCGCCAGTGCCACCCAAGCGTCGCCGTTGTCGTGCTGGGTGATGGTGTACGGCACCACGCCGATATCCTTCTGCACCTCGGCGTCGGTGAACTTGCGGCCGATCAGGCGCTTCACCGCGTAGAAGGTGTTCTTCGGGTTGGTGACCGCCTGGCGCTTGGCCGAGGCGCCCACCAGGACTTCGCCGTCCTTGGTCCAGGCGACGATGGACGGGGTGGTGCGGTCGCCCTCGCTGTTTTCGATGACGCGGGCCTTGCCGCCTTCCATGATGGCGACGCAGGAATTGGTGGTACCCAGGTCGATGCCGATGATCTTGCCCATGACGATGTCCTCAATCCGATGTCTGGTGGCGCCGCGCGCCGATGGTTGCTATCTGGGGATGCCGCGCCCGCCTTCAAGACCCGCGGGGCGGGGCGAACGCAGGTCGTTTCAGTCGTGCTTGGCCACGATGACCAGCGCCGGGCGCAGCAGCCGCCCGTTGAGCAGGTAACCCTTCTGGAACACGGTGATGACATGGCCCGGGGCCACGCCCTCGGATTCGCCCTGGCTGATCGCCTGGTGGTGTTCCGGGTTGAAGGCCTGGCCGGCCGGATCCAGCACCTCCATGCCATTCTCCGCGGCCACCTTGAGCAGCTGCTTGTAGGTCAGCTCCAGGCCCTGGCGCAGCGCGCCGGCATCCTCGCCGGCGGCGGCAAGGCCCGCGTCCAGGCTGTCGAACACCGGCAGCAGGTCGGACAGCAGGCGCTCGTTGGCGAACTTGCGGGCACTGTCGATGTCGCGGGCCAGCCGCTTGCGCTGGTTCTCTAGGTCGGCGCGTTCCAGCAGCGATTGCGCCCGGAGCTGCTCCACCTCGGCGCGCAGCGCCTCCAGCTCGTCGTCCTGCGCCATCTCGTCGGCGCCTTCGTTCACTTCCTGCGTCGGGTCGTTGCTCATGTCCACGGATCGATTGGCGGCGGGATGCCGCTTCCGACTCCGGCTATGGGGCCGCGGCCTGCGCGATTCAAGGCAGGGCGTTCAGGAGGCGGCGTCCAGCGCCGCCCCCAGCACCGCCGCGGTGGCCTCCACCACCGGGATCACCCGCTCATAGGCCATCCGGCTGGGGCCGATGACGCCCAGCACGCCCAGCACCTGGCCGTCCCGGCCGTAAGGCGCGCTCACCAGCGACATGCCTTCCAGCGGCGCCAACCCGGTTTCCTCGCCGATGAACACGCGCAGGCCCGGCGCCTTGGCGGTGCGTTCCAGCAGCTGCAGCAGCTCGCGCTTCTCGGCGAACGCCTCGAACAGCGCGCGCAGACGGTCCAGGTCGCCCAGTTCCTGCAGCCCCAGCAGGCGGGTCTGCCCGGCCACCAGCATGTCGTCTTCGCGCGCCGGCGCGAACGCCTGTTCGGCCAGCGCCAGCGAGCTGGCCAACAACCGCTCCATCTCGCTGCGCGCATCGCGCAGTTCGCGCAGCAGCGCGGCGCGGATCACGGTCAACGACTGCCCGGCGAAATGGGCGTTCAGGTAGTTCGCCGCCTGCTCCAGTTCGGAGGGCGAAAACGCCCGCCGCACCTGCACCACCCGGTTCTGCACCTCGCCATCGGCGAACACCAGGATCGCCAGCACCCGCCGCGGGTCCAGCATCACGAAATCAATCTGCCGGAACGCGAAGCTCTCGCGGCTGGGCACGCTGACCATGCCGGCGAAGTGGGTCATCGCCGAGAGCAGTTCCGAGGTGCTACCCAGCAGCGCCTGCGTGCCGGCGCCCGCCGGCAGGCCGCTGCGCAGGCGGTCCACGTCCTGCGCCCCCAGCGGCTTGACCTGCAGCAGGGAATCCACGAACAGCCGATAACCCTGCGCCGTGGGCACGCGCCCGGCCGAACTGTGCGGTGCGGCCAGCAGGCCGGCATCCTCCAGCGAGGCCAGGATGTTGCGGATGGTGGCCGGACTGACGTCCAGCCCTGAATGCTTGGCCAGGGTCTGCGACCCGACCGGCCCGCCATCGCGGATGTGCCGCGACACCAGCGTGCGCAGCAGCTGCCGCGCGCGCGGGTCGAGGGCGATGTCGGGGGGCGGGCGGCGGGCCATGCGCAGGTTGTAAGCGCTGCCCGCCACGCATGCAACCGCTTCCGGGCCATCGCCCGCGCAGGCACAATGCGCAGCCATGCTGACCCGCCTTTCAATCCGTGATTTCGCCGTCGTCGCCCATGCCGAACTGGACTTCGGCGCGGGCCTGACCGTCGTGTCGGGCGAAACCGGCGCCGGCAAATCGCTGCTGGTGGATGCGCTGGGCTTCTTGTCCGGCGCCCGCGGCGATGCCGGGGCGGTCCGCCACGGCGCGCAGCGTGCGGAACTGTCCGCCGAGTTCGCGCTGGACGACTGCCCTGCCGCCACCTGCTGGCTCGCCGAGGCCGAACTGGACGACGACGGCGCCTGCCAGCTGCGCCGCACCCTGCGCGCCGACGGCGGCTCCAAGGCCTGGATCAACGGGCGCAGCGTCACCATCGCCCAGCTGGCCGAACTGGCCGCGCTGCTGGTGGAAATCCACGGCCAGCACGCCCAGCAGGCGCTGCTGGTGCGCCCGCAGCAGACCCGCCTGCTGGATGATTTCGCCCGCCATCCGGACCTGCTGGCCGCCACCGGCGAATCGGCGCGACGCTGGAAAGCATTGCAGCAGGAACGCGACGCCCTGCTCGCTCGCGGCGACGTGGCCGAGCGCCAGGGCTGGCTGCAGCACCAGCTGGAGGAACTGCAGGCGCAGCCGCTGGAACCCGCGGTGCTGGCCGAACTCGACGCGAGCCATCGCCGCCATGCCCACGCCGCCTCGCTGATCGCCGCCTGCGATGCGGCGCTGGAGGCACTGGGGGGCGATGACGCGCTCACCGGCCGCCTGCAGCAGCTGCGCAATGGCCTGCAGCGCGAAACCGCGCACGAGCCGCGCCTGTCGGAGGTCGATGCGATGCTCGACTCCGCCGCCATCCAGCTCGACGAAGCACTGGCCCTGATGCAGCGCATCCGCGACGACCTCGAGCTGGATCCCGACGCGCTGGCCGAGATCGAGCGCCAGCTCGTCCGCGTGCAGGACCTGGCGCGCAAGCATCGCGTCACCCCGGACAAACTGGCCGCGCACCGCGACGCGATGGCCGCGGAACTGGAGTCGCTGGCCGATGCCGACGCGCGCCTGCAGCGCCTCGACCGCGACATCGCCGCCGCGTTGGCGCAGTGGCGCACTGCCGCCACCGCCCTCGCCGCCTCGCGCCGAAAGGCGGGCGACGCGCTGGGCGTGGCCATCAGCGCGCTGATCGGCGAGCTGGGCATGCAGGGCGGCTGCTTCGAAGTGGCACTGGAAGCCAACGCCAGCGACAGCCCCGACCCGAGCGGCAGCGAGCGCGCGGAATTCCTCGTCTCGGCCAATCCAGGCCAGCCGCCGCGCCCGCTGCGCAAAGTCGCCTCCGGCGGCGAGCTCTCGCGGGTGTCGCTGGCGATCGAAGTGGCCACGCAGGGCCAGGATGCCGCGGCGACACTGGTGTTCGACGAAGTCGATGCCGGCATTGGTGGCGCGGTGGCCGCCGCGGTCGGCGCCAAGCTGCGCCAGCTTGGCGCATCGAAGCAGGTGCTGTGCGTGACCCACCAGCCGCAGGTCGCCGCCGCCGGCCACGCCCAATACCGCGTCAGCAAGGCCGCGCAGGACGGCATCACCCAGTCCTCGGTGGCCGCGCTGGACGCAGCCGGCCGCGTGGACGAGATCGCCCGCATGGTCGGCGGTGCAGATGTCAGCAAGGAAGCCCGCGCCGCGGCGAAGAAGCTGCTGGAAACCCCCTGACGCCCGGCCGCTTGCCTTTGCCCGATTTGGGCATTACCTTGCCCGTTATGGGCACGACCCCACGCCATCGCGTCAGTGAAGCCGCAGCGCTTTACGCCAGCACCAATCTGGCGGATGCCCTGTTCACCGCCACCCAGCAGCGCGTGCTGGGCTGCCTGTTCGGCGACCCCGGCCGCACCTGGTCCATCAGCGAACTGATCCAGACCACCGGCGCCGGCAGTGGCGCAGTGCAGCGCGAAGTGGCCCGCCTGTCCGGCAGCGGCCTGCTGCTGATGGAACCGCTGGGCAACCAGAAACGCTACCGCACCAATCCGGACGCCCCGATCCACGACGAGCTGACTGCCATCGTGCGCAAGACCTTCGGCCTGGCCGGCCCGCTGCGCGAAGCGCTGGCGCCGCTGGCGGACCGGCTTCGCATGGCCTTCGTCTACGGCTCGGTTGCCAAGGGCAGCGACACCGCCCGCAGCGATATCGACCTGATGCTGGTGACCGATGACCTGACCTATCCCGAGGTCATGGCCGCACTGCATCCGCTGATGGAACGCCTGGGCCGCGAGATCAACCCCACCCTCTACACCCCCGCCGACCTGCGCAAACGCATCGCCGCTGGCAACAGCTTCGTCACCCGCGTACTGGCCCAGCCACGCATCTGGCTGATCGGAAATGAACGTGGCATGGCGGCGTGCAAGGGGAACGCAGGGACAACGCAGCACCCGGGGTCACTACAATCGCGTGCAGCGACCGCCAAAGGACAGCCCACATGATGAATACCCAAGACATCGTCAGACAGGCGCTGGCCCTGGACCCCTCCAAGCGTTTCGAGGTGGTGGAGGAAATCCTGCATAGCCTTGATCAGCCCGATCCCGCAATCGATGCCGTCTGGCTGCAGGAGGCAGAAAGGCGACTGGCCGCCTATCGCAACGGACAGGCACAGGGAATTCCCGCTGAAGACATCTTCGGTACGTTTTGATGCCCGCACCTGGCATGCGGCTGGTCTTCGCGCCGGAGGCGCGCCAGGAATTCCTTGCCGCCGAGCTTTACTACAACCAGCAAGTTGCCGGCCTGGGCGCGGCATGGCGCGAGGAAGTCATGGCCGCCTTGCGGCGCATCCGTCGCTGGCCGCTGGCCTGCCCGGTGGAGCACGCGGAGATCCGCCGGCTGACCTTGAGCCGGTTCCCGCACAAGTTGCTTTATGCCGTGGAGGCCGATCACCTCTACATCATCGCCATCGCGCATCAGCACCGACAACCGGACTATTGGACACGCCGCGTTGTGCGCGTGCAGGACGGGGATTGACCGTGCCGGACGCGCATGCAGTATTGAATGCGAAGCTGCTTCTGGATGTGGTCGCAGCCTGCGCGACGGCGGCGGCCACCATTGGAAATTGACGCAAAGGGATTCAAACGCATGAGCAACCCGGCTACCACCGGCACTTCCCCCAGCCTGCTGGCGCGCCTTGAGGCCATGACCGCGCCGGAGCTGCGCCGCCTGCTGGTGGAACATCTGGGCAAGCGCAAGCTGGGCCTGTACTGGGAGAGCGACGCGATCGCCCGCGATGCCGCGCTCAATGCCGACATCGTGCTGCCCCGCCAGCACCCGGAACTGGGCCATCGCGCCGCCGACATGGCAGCCGACGCGCCGCATCGCAACCTGATCATCGAGGGCGACAACTTCGATGCGCTGCGCCTGCTGCGCACCACCCACGCCGGCCGCATCCGGGTGATCTACATCGACCCGCCCTACAACACCGGCAACAAGGACTGGGTCTACAACGACCGCTACGTGGGCGCCAACGACCGTTGGCGGCATTCGCAATGGCTGGAGTTCCTGTATCGACGACTGACGCTGGCGCGCGATCTGCTGGCACCCGATGGCGTGCTGCTGGTGTCGATCAACGACGAAAACCGGGCGAAGCTGGAACTGCTACTGGATGAGGTGTTGCCGGGAAGGCGAATTGGGTCGCTGGTGTGGCGGACGCGCGATACGACAAGCGCGAAAGATCGCAACTTCAGCGATGTGCATGAGCATGTGCTTGTGTACGGAAACGAAGGTTTTTCGTTCAATGGCAGCGAGAAGACGCAACGCAAATACAAAAATCCGGACAGGGATCCGCACGGGCCATGGAACGGCGATCCGCTTACGTTGGCTTTTGATCGCTTTGATCGGCCGAACTTGTACTACCCGCTTCATGACCCAAAGAAAAATCGCTGGTATCCGTGCGATTCGAACCGCGTGTGGGCCTATGCAACGGAGGATCGCGTAACCGACTCCAGTTCTTTGCAATCGGAAACCATGGAGGAATGGATCAGGAGAGAGAAAATCATCTTCCCCGATGAGGAAGAAACCAGAACTTGGAACACTCTGGACGAGCTGCTTGCTGCTATTGATGCAGGCGATGTCCCCGTGACTCCGAAGCGAAAGCGGCCATTGCTTACGCGCGACACACCAGACTTAGATTTTTGGGTTGGAAAGACCATTGGATTCGGAAGGCCGCTTTTCAAGAAGCACTGGAAAGACCTGCGGAGCCACACCAACCCTTTGGGGTCGTGGATCGCCCGCTTGACCGAAACCCACGACGACGAAGACTTCACATCTCTGCGCTCACCGCAAGCAGGTGAAGGAACTGAAGTGATCCAAGAGGTACTCGGCTCAAAGGTATTCCAGTACCCGAAGCCGCCGACGCTTATTCGAAATCTATTGCGGCAGGCCACTACACCCAACGACATCATCCTCGACTTCTTCGCCGGCTCCGGCACCACCGGCCAGGCCGTGCTGGAACTGAATGCCGAAGACGACGGCGCACGCCGCTACATCCTCTGCTCCAGCACCGAAGCCACCGCAAAAGAACCCGACAAGAACCTCTGCCGCGACGTCTGCGCCGAGCGCATGCGCCGCGTCAGCGCCGGCTATGCCGGCAAACCCGGCTACAGCGCGGCACAAGGCGGCGAATTCGCCTACCTCACCCTGGACAGGTTCAGCCCGGCCGATTTGCCGTTCGAGGCCAGCACCGAACATGCCCTGCCCCTGCTGGGCCTGCGCCTTGCGCAGGCGCTGCCGGCCCGCGCATCCGGCGATGTGCAGCACATCGCCCGCGCCGGCGATTGCGACATCCTGCTGTGCACGCAGGTGAACGCCGACAGCATCGACACCCTGGCCCAGTGGGCCGCCGCGCACGACGTGGTCCGCATCGCGGTGTATAGCGAGCGGCCGGAATCGCTGACGGAAGCACTGGCCGCGCGCAGCGTGGAGGCTGCCTGCTACGGCCTGCTGGACGTGCTGCGCCAAGGGCAGGCCGGGGGGCGCGCATGAGCTCGCTGCAGCTGACCGCCGCGCAATCCGCCGGGCTGGTGCCGGTAGGCTTCCAGAGCGAGATCATCGACAACATGGCCGCCGCCCTGCTGCGGCAGCCCTCGCCGCCCTGCCTGTTGCGCGCGCCCACCGGCTCCGGCAAGACCTTCATGCTGGCGGGCGTGCTGGCCAAGGTGTCGGCGGCCCAGCCCACGGTGTGGCTGTGGTTCGTGCCCTTCGTCAACCTGACCCAGCAAACCGAAGACTCGCTGCTGGCCAACGCACCGGGCCTGACGCCGGTGATGCTGGCCCGCGGCCGCAACCAGGACCCCACCGCCGGCACCGTACTGCTGTCCACCGCCCAGGCCGTGGCCCGCGCCAAGGATCGCAAGGCCGGCTACGCCGCCGACGGCGACGATGAGCGCACCACGCTGGACGAATTCGTGGCGATGGCACGGGTGCGCGGCCTGAAGATCGGGCTGGTGGTGGACGAGGCCCATATCGGCCTGGACCACGGCACCGAGTTCGGCCAGTTCGCCCATTGGCTGGCACCGGACTATCTGGTGATGGCCTCGGCCACGCCCAAGGACACCCGGCTGGACGAGTTCTTGGCCCATTCCGGCAAGGGCGCGCGCGAAGTCTTCACGGTCAGCCGGGCGGCAGCGGTGGAAGCGCGGCTGAACAAGCGTTACGTGGAAGCGGTTGTGTACGACCTTCGCCACGGCGTATCCACCATTGCCGACCTGGAGCGCACCGTGTTGCGGCAGGCGTGGCTGCAACACGTCTGGCTGAAACAGCAGCTGCAGGCCGCCGGTATCGACCTGATGCCCTTGCTGCTGGTGCAGGTAGGCAACGGCGAGAAAACGGTCGAAAACGCCCAGCGCGAACTGGTGCGGTTGTGCAAGGTGCCGCCTGCGGCCATCGGCACCCATTCCGCCGATGCGCCGGACCCGGTGCTGATGGCTGCGATCGCCAATGACCACAGCAAGCAGGTGCTGATCTTCAAGCAGTCGGCAGGCACCGGCTTCGATGCCCCGCGCGCGTTCGTGCTGGCGTCCACCAAGCCGGTCAACGACCCCGACTTCGCCATGCAGTTCATCGGCCGGGTGATGCGGGTGGCGCAGGCACTGCGCAAGGCATTCCCCAAGCCGCAGCCCATTCCATCGGAGCTGGACACCGCCTACATCTATCTGGCCGACGCGCAGGCGCAGCAGGGCTTCCAGTCGGCGGTGAACACCGCCGGCGCCGTACAGAGCCAGCTGGAAGGCCAGACCGAACGCATGGTGGCGAGGCAAACACCCTCGGGGGCGACTGTCTTCAGCAATCGGATCACGCCGCAGCTGCCGGTCACCTATGCGGCGAATCCGCCAGATTGGGAGCCGTCTGAGGTGACTGTCCACGTGCCCGATGCCAGCGTGGAAGGGCGGCAATCCGGACTGTTCGCAGCGGTCGCGGGCGACGATCCTGCGGTGGACGCCGGCAGCACCCTGATGGGCTGGGACCGGATGCCGGCCAAGCCCGCCGCGCCCCACGCACTGCCAGCCGACGCATCCGCATTGGAGGAGGCGTTGCAGCAGCAAGGCTTGAAGGTGTATCGGCGGCAGCAGCTGCATGGCGCACCCGCAGCGTTGAAGCAGGAAACCCGCCCCATGCTGGCGCAGATGGCCGACGTCTCGCGTCGGGCGGCAAGCGACCTGCCCTTGGGCGAAGCGTTGATCGCCAATGCTGTACGCGCAGCCTGCAATGCCCTGCGCGAGAAGGAAATCCACACCGAACTGACCGCCAACACGCGCCGCGAGCAGGACGTGGACATCATCACCGACCGCGCCGCCTTGCTGCGTGAGGCGGAAAGCGCCTTGCGCCGCATTCCGCAGGTGGAGGACGAAGATATCCGCATCATCGTGGCGACGCTGGCGCAACGCCTGATGCCCCATGTGGCGGCTGCTGCAGCGGCAGCGCCTGCAGATGAAAAACAACTGGAGCGACTGGCGCGCGATGCCGCCTGCTGGGTCATCCGCAGGCAGGCGCAGGCACTGGGCGAAGCGGTGCTGGATGCCATCGCGGCCTGCTCCGAGGTGAACGATGCCGGCCCGCTGCCCGACGCCATGCTGTATCCGCTGCAACACGCGCTGCTGCCTTCGCGCAAGAACCTGTACGGCGTGGTGCCACCACTGCTGGACGAAATCGAAGCCCAGCGCGCCGAGCTTTCCATCGACGCGCAAACCACGTTGGCGGCGTCCATGCAGGAGTTCGCAAACGGTCGCTGGCTCACCGCCGGCTTCGACGGCGCGTCTGCCGTCAATCTGGAGGAACGCGAGTTCATCGCCGCGCTGGACCGGGACGATGCCGTGCTCTGGTGGCACCGCAACCCGGATCGGAAACCGTGGTCGGTCAGGCTGGTTCGCAGCGAGCACGGCAACTACTTCTATCCGGACTTCGTGGTCTGCCTGCAGCGTGCCGGTGATTCCGCCGCAATGACCCGCCTGATCGAGACCAAGGAAAGCACCAAGGACGCCTCACGCAAGGCGAGGCGCGTACCGAAGATCTATGGCAAGGTCATGTTCGTCACCAAGGACAACCAGCAACTGCGCATCGTCAACGACGATGGCAGCCTTGGAACTAGTTTCGACTGGAATGACCTGACGCCCGCATGGGACTGGCTGGAGGCGCATTGAGCATGCTCAAGATCGACACCCACGCCCACTACCTGCCGCGCGACTGGCCGGACCTTGCCGCCAAGTACGGCGACAACCGCTTCCCGGTGATCCACCACGGCGATGACGGCCGCCACCGGATCTACAAGGACGGCAAGTTCTTCCGCGAGATCTGGCCGAAGACGTGGGACCCGCAGATCCGCATCGACGACTACGCCGGCTTTGGCGTGCAGGTGCAGGTGCTGTCCACGGTGCCGGTGATGTTCAGCTACTGGGCGAAGGCGCACCAGGCGCTGGAGCTGCACAAGTCGCTCAACGACCACATGGCGCAGACCTGCCGCGACTTCCCGCGCCATTACGCCGGCATCGGCACGGTGCCGATGCAGTCGCCGCAGCTGGCCGTGCGCGAGCTGGAGCGTTGCATGGACGAGCTGGGCCTGCAGGGCGTGCAGATCGGCTCGCACATCGGCGACTGGAACCTGGATGCACCGGAGCTGTTCGAGTTCTTCGAGGCCGCCGCCGATCTGGGCGCGGCCATCCTCGTGCACCCCTGGGACATGATGGGCGCCGAGTCGATGCCGAAATACTGGCTGCCGTGGCTGGTCGGCATGCCCGCCGAGCAGTCGCGCGCCGCCTGCTGCCTGGTGTTCGGCGGCGTGCTGGAACGCCTGCCGAAACTGCGCATCGCGCTGGCCCACGGCGGCGGCAGCTTCCCCTACACCATCGGCCGGATCGAGCACGGGTTCAACATGCGCCCCGACCTCGTCGCCACCGACAATTTCCGCAATCCGCGCGAGTATCTGAAGCGCCTGTACTTCGATTCCTGGGTGGCCGATGACGCCGCGCTGCGCTACCTGCTCGAAGCCTGCGGCAGCGACCGGGTGATGCTGGGCACCGACTATCCGTTCCCGCTGGGCGAGCAGGTGCCGGGCGAAGGCATCGAACGGCTCGGCCTGGCCGACGCGCAGCGCGCACGGCTTTACCACGGCACCGCGCTGGAATGGCTGGGCCTGTCCGCATCGAGGTTTGCATGACCGAACTTTTCACCGACCACCACGCGTCAGCCCTCGACGCCGCCGACCCGCTGCGCGCCTTCCGCGACGAATTCCACCTGCCGCTGCACGACGGCGCGCCGCAGGCCTACTTCGTCGGCAACTCGCTGGGCCTGCAGCCGAAGGGCGCCCGCGCGCACGTCGAGGAGGTGCTGGACAAATGGGCGCGCGAGGCGGTGGAAGGCCACTTCACCGGCAGCGCACAGTGGATGCCCTACCACGAGCTGGTGCGCGATCCGCTGGCCCGCGTGGTCGGCGCGCAGCCGCAGGAAGTGGTGGCGATGAACTCGCTGACCGCCAACCTGCATTTCATGCTGGTCAGCTTCTACCGCCCGACCCGCGAACGCCCGGTGTTGCTGATGGAGACCGGCGCGTTCCCGTCCGACCGCTACGCGCTGGAATCGCAGGTGCGCTTCCACGGCTTCGATCCCGCCGAGGCGCTGGTCGAAGTGGCGCCGGACAACGCCGACGGCACCTTCTCGATGGCCGCCATCGAGCGCGCCATCGCCGAGCATGGCCCGCGGCTGGCCACCATCGTGTGGCCGGGCGTGCAGTACCGCACCGGGCAGGCCTTCGACCTCAAGGAAATCGCGCGGCTGGGGCATGCGGCCGGCGCGGTGGTGGGCTTCGACCTCGCCCACGGCGTCGGCAACCTGCCACTGCAACTGCACGACGCCGACGCCGATTTCGCGGTCTGGTGTCACTACAAATACATGAACGCCGGGCCCGGCGCGGTGGCCGGCTGCTTCGTCCACGCGCGCCATGCCCGTACCGACCGCCCGCGCTTCGCCGGCTGGTGGGGCAACGATGCGTCGGTGCGCTTCAAGATGGGCCCGCAGTTCTCGCCGACGCCCGGCGCCGACGGCTGGCAGCTGTCCAACCCGCCGATCCTGGGCCTGACGCCGCTGCGCGCCTCGCTGGAGCAGTTCGACCGCGCCACATTGCCGGCGCTGCGGGCGAAGTCGGAACGGCTGACCGGCTATCTCGAGGCGCTGATCGACGCCGGCCTGCGCGACGTGCTGCAGGTGGCGACGCCGCGAGACCCCGCGCAGCGCGGCTGCCAACTTTCCATCCGCGTGATCGGCGGCCGTGAACGCGGTCGCGACCTGTTCGATTTCCTCGCCGCGCGCGGCGTGCTGGGGGACTGGCGCGAGCCGGACGTGATCCGCATCTCGCCGGTGCCGCTGTACAACAGCTTTGCGGACGTGCTGCGCTTCGCCCGTACCGTCAAGGAGTGGCGCGATGGGCGCTGAGCGCGATATCACCATCATCGGTGGCGGCCTGGCCGGCGCCCTGCTCGCCATCCTGCTGGCCCGGCGCGGCTGGTCGGTGGACGTGTTCGAGCGGCGCGGCGACCCGCGCGTGGACGGCTATGCGGGCGGTCGCTCGATCAACCTCGCCCTGGCCGAACGCGGGCTGCACGCACTGCGCCAGGCCGGTGCCGACGACGCGGTCCTGCAGCAGGCGGTGATGATGCGTGGCCGCTACGTGCATCCGCTGCACGGCGAGCCCGGCCTGCAGCGCTACGGCCGCGACGATTCGGAAGTGATCTGGTCGATCAACCGCGGCGAGCTGAACATCGTGCTGCTGACCATCGCCGAATCCCACGGCGCGCGCGTGCACTTCGACCACGCACTGGAGCGTGTGGACTTCATCGACCGCATCGCCACCTTCCGCCACCACGAGCAGCAGGTGAAGCGGCCGTTCCATGCGCTGGTCGGCGCGGACGGCGCCGGCTCCACCCTGCGCGCGGAAATGGCGAAGGTGCAGCCGCTGGGCGAGCGCACCGAATGGCTGGACCACGGCTACAAGGAGCTGGAGATCCCGCCGGCCGCCGACGGCGGCTTCCGCATCGAGCCCAACGCGCTGCATATCTGGCCGCGCGGCCACTACATGTGCATCGCCCTGCCCAACGACGAGCGCACCTTCACGGTGACGCTGTTCATGCCGCATGCGGGCAGCTACCCCAGCTTCGAGCAGGTCCAGGCCGGCGACGACGCACTGGCGCTCTTCCAGCGCGACTTCCCCGACACCCTGCCGCTGATCCCGGCGCTGCGCCACGATTACGACGCCAACCCGGTCGGCAGCCTGGCCACGCTCTACCTCGACCATTGGCACGTGGGCGGCCACGCGGTGCTGCTGGGCGATGCCGCGCATGCGATGGTGCCCTTCCACGGCCAGGGCATGAACTGCGCGTTCGAAGACTGCGTGGCGCTGGCCGAACACCTGGAACGCGCGCCGGCGCTGGGCGATGCATTCGCCGCATTCGAGAGCGAGCGCAAGCCGAATGCCGAGGCGATCCAGCAGATGGCGCTGGAGAACTACATCGAGATGCGCGACAAGGTGGACGATGCGGACTTCCTGCTCCAGCGCGAGCTGGAGCTGGCGCTGCAGGAACGCCACCCCGGCCGTTTCGTGCCGCACTACGCCATGGTCACCTTCATGCGCATCCCCTATGCCACCGCCCTGCATCGCAGCGAAGTGCAGCGCGGGATCCTGGTCAACGCCACGCGCGGCCTGGCATCCCTGGACGGCGTGGACTGGGCGGCAACGGATGCGGCGGTCGTGGCGCAACTCGACCCGCTGTAGGGGCGCCCCAAGGCGCGACCGACACGGCATGAACCCCCATGGTCGCGGCTGAAGCCGCGCCTACAGTAGACCCACATGTCCGCCAGCTTCCTGTTCTACGACCTCGAAACCTTCGGCACCGACCCGCGCCGCAGCCGCATCGCGCAGTTCGCCGCGATCCGCACCGACCTCGACCTGAACGAGATCGATGCGCCGGTTGACGTGCTGGTGCGGCCCGCCGATGACCTGCTGCCCTCGCCCGGCGCCAGCATGGTCACCGGGCTGACACCGCAGGCCTTGCTCCGCGATGGCGTCAACGAAGCCGCCGCATTCGCCCGCATCGCCGACGAAATGGGCCAGCCCGGCACCTGCAGCGTGGGCTACAACTCGCTGCGCTTCGATGATGAATTCGTCCGCTACGGCCTGTACCGCAATTTCTTTGATCCCTACGAACGCGAATGGCGCGGCGGCAATTCGCGCTGGGACCTGCTCGACGCCCTGCGGCTGATGCATGCGCTGCGCCCCGACGGCCTGGTCTGGCGCCAGCGCGAGGACGGCAAGGGCACCAGCTTCCGACTGGAACACCTTGCAGAGGACAACGGCTTGCGCGAAGGGATGGCGCACGAAGCCCTGAGCGACGTGCGCGCGCTGATCGGCGTGGCGCGTCGTTTCAAACAGGCCCAGCCGCGCCTGTGGGACTACGCCCTGCGCCTGCGCGACAAGCGCTTCGCCGCCTCGCTGCTGGACACGGTGGCGATGACGCCGCTGCTGCATGTCTCGCAGCGCTACCCCGCCGCGCGCCTGTGCGCCGCACCGGTGCTGCCGCTGGCGCGGCATCCGCAGATCGATTCGCGGGTGGTGGTGTTCGACCTCGACGCCGATCCGGAGCCGCTGCTGGCGCTGGACGCCGACGCCATCGCCGCGCGCCTGTACGTTCGCCAGGAAGATCTTCCCGAAGGCGAACTGCGCATCCCGCTGAAGGAAGTGCATACCAACAAATGCCCGGCGCTGGTCCGCTGGGATCATCTGCGCCCGGACGATTTCGCCCGCCTCGGCGTCGATGTCGCTGTGGTTGAAGCGCGCGCGCAGCGCCTGCGCGCAGCGGGGCCGGCGCTGGCGGAAAAAATCCGCCGCGTGTTCGCGCGCGAACGCCCTGCCACGCCGGTGGATCCGGATGCCGCGCTGTACGACGGTTTCCTCGGCGAGGGCGACAAGCGGCTGTTCGCCCAGCTGCGTGGGACCCCGCCGCAGCTGCTAGGGCGCGCAAGCTTCGCCTTCCGTGACCCGCGCCTGCCCGAACTGCTGTTCCGCTACCGCGCACGCAACTGGCCGGAAACCCTGCTGCCGGAAGAGCGCAAGGACTGGGACGCATATCGCCGCCGCCGGCTGCTGACCGACGCGGGCCTGTCGGAGCTGACGCTGGCGCAGTACCGGGAGGAAATCGCCCGCCTGCGCGAAGCACACGCCAATGCACCCGACCGGCTCGCCCTGCTCGACCAGCTCTCGGCCTGGGGTGACCAGCTCGCCGCCGGGCTGGGCGGCTGACCGCTACACTGAGACAGGACTTCCGGAGCCGCGCCGTGTCGAAGAAGCTGAAGTGGATCCTGATGATCGTGATCGGCCTGCTGCTGGCCCTGTTCGCGTATGCGGCGGCCGGCCCCTATCTGGCCGTCAACGGCATCCGCAACCTCGTCGCCAGCAACCGGTACGACGAGCTGTGGCGCTTCGTCGACTTCGACCGCCTGCGCGAGGACCTGCGTCCGCAGGTGCAGGAACGGATCGCCCGCGGCATCATCGGGCGCGTCAGTCCTGGCCAGGCCGGCAAGGCGGTTGGCGAGCTCACTGCGATGGTCGCGAAGCCTGCGGTCGATGCGATGGTGTCGCCGCAGGGCATCAGCACCCTGCTCACCGGCAGCGCCTTGGCCCGGCAGGTGGCGGGCAAGGTGGAAGCCGACGGCAAGGCGCGCGCCGCGGACCCGCTGGAGGGCGCGAAAACCCGGTTCGAGTCGCCCTCGCTGTTCACCGCAACCGTGCCGAACGCCGAAGGCAAGCCGGTGGTATTCGAATTCCACCGTGATGGACTGTCGTGGAAGCTGGCCGGGCTGCGCCTGCCCGAATAACCAATGATCAAAGCGGCACGAGGCTTCCCGCTTCGCCAACCGCAGGCAAGGGGTGCCTCAAGCGTCGCCAAGCCCCGCGTCATGGCCGCGACGGGCAGTGCGCGGGCGGACGTCCGCGAGGCTAGCCAGCATCAATCCTGCCAGCGCGCCGGTCGTCGACATCAGCGCCAGCGTGCGCAAGGGGTAATCCGCCCAGGAATGCGCCAGCACCGCGCAGATGGCTGCGAAACACCCAGCCGCCAACGCGGCGCTGCGCCCTTCGCTGCGCATCAGGCGCCAGCCGCATAGCGCCAGCAGCCCCAGCACCAGCGCCAGCACCGCCATCCCCGCCCAGCCGGTGGCCAGCCACCACTGCGCATATTCGTTATGCGCGTGGTTGACGTAGTTGGCCAGCTGCAGCTGCGGCGGCGCCGCCTGCGCGAATACCGGCACGAACGCGCCGATGCCGGCGCCCAGCGGCGCCTGGGCCTGGCCCGCCTTGAACGTGGCCGCCGCCATGACGTGGCGCAGTTCCTCGGCTTGATCCACCGCCATCCACCCCATCGCCGCTTGCACCCCCACCACGGCAAGCACCGCCACTGCCATCGCCAGCACCGTGGAACGCCGGCTGCGACCGATCTCACGCAGTCGCAGCGTACCGGTCAGCAGCAGCGCGATCGCCAACGCCGGCAGCGCGATCGCCATGCCGGCCCGCGAAGTAGACAGCGGCACCATCAATAGGAAGAACCCCGCCAGCCCCAGGTACCACCAGCGGCGGTGCGGGTGGGCCTGGCCGCGGCGCGCGCGCAGGCGGGCTTCCGCGGCCATGCCCACCGCCAGCACCATGCCGATGATGCAGGCGGTCGCCTGGTGGTTGGTATTGGCCAGCAGGCCGCCGAAACCGGCATCGAAGTCCTGGTACAGGCGCAGCGCGCTGTCGCGCGGCAGGCCGGCCTGGAAGAACGCGAATACCACGTTGATCGCCAGTAGCACCAATACCGCCTGCAGCAGCCGGCGTCGTTGGGAGCCGGTCAGTGCCGCCGCGGCGAGGAAAGCCGCCAGCGCAGGCAATAGCGCCCACAGGCCCTGTTCGGTGGCGAACGGCGCCAGGCTCCAGTGCGGCGCTGCTTCGACGCCGGCACTGGCCAAGTCCGCCCGCAGCAGCTGCCGGGCCGGGACAGCGTTCCCGCCATCCATCGGTAACAGCTGCAGGATCGGCAGTAGCAGGACCAGGGCGGCCACCACGAGGCCCCAACCCACCGGCCGCGACACGCCGTCGCCAACCAGCACGGCGACCGCTAGCAGCAATACGGGCAGCGCCAGCAGTTGCAGCCATTCGTCGATGGCGGTGTCGTCGGCAGTCACGCCGCCGCCCAGCCAGCAAGCGGTCAGCAGGATGATGGTGGCGGGCAGCAACAGGCGACGGACGGACTCTGGCATCGTTGAACGGATTCCGGGGGCGGGGGGGGAAAAGAAACAGGGCAGGTCTTTCGACCTGCCCTGCCTTGTCCTACGAATGGCGCGCGAACGCGCCGGCATCAGAAGTGGCGGATGCCGGTGCTGAGCGGACCGTTCGGGGTCTTGTCTTCGTTCTCGATCAGGCCAGCCGCGACCAGCGCGGAAATGGTGATGATGCCGGCGTTCATGGCCGAGCTACCACCGGTCTTGCCCCCAACTGCATTGCACTCGCTCGGGACGGTGTAGATGCCCGGCTGGTCGAGCTTGATCTTGCAGCCATTGCCATAGGCCAGGAAGCCGGTGGAATCGGCATTCACCATGACCTTCTGACCCGCAGCCAACGACTGGCCGCTGTTCGCGGAAGCGTATTCACCACCGGTGCTGGTCATGATCGAACCGCTCTCGACCTGCAGGGTCGCGCTGACGGTATCTTGGGCAAACGCCGGGGTGGCGAATGCAGCGGCGGCGGCAAGCAGTACAGCGGCGATCTTGGTCATGGCTTCATCCTTGTGGCAATGGGGTCTAGGGAGGTAAGCCTCCCACCTCGCCGATGGTACTGAAATCAAGAAATCCTTGCAATACCCGGTTTAGTCGCGTTCAGGCAGGCGCTCCAGCTTGAATCCGGACATCCACAGTTCGCCAGCCACCTGCTGCCCCGCACCCGATGGCACCGGATTCACCAGGCGCAACCATTGCCCCGGGCAGCCTTTCGCCGGGACGACGACTTCCGTTTCGACCTCGCGCCAGTCGAAACTACCTTGGAGCGATTCGCTACGCGCCACCACGCCGGCCGGCCCTGCGCAGGCGATCCACCATTGCAGGCCCAACTCGCTGCGGAGGGCATGGGCGCGGGCGCGCAGCAGCAATCGGTAGCGCCCGGGCTCCAGCATCAGCGCTTGCTCCAACCCGGCGCCCGGCACACGCCGGCCGAGGAACTGCAGATGGGCGACCCGTGCATTCCCCTTGCCCGAGGCCTCGACTTCCAGCAGCACGCCGGCGACGCGCCGGCGACGCCAGTCGAATCCCGCTTCCGACGGCTCCAGCACGAAGTCGCCGTTGTAGAGCAGCGGCAACCGGCCATCCAGCTTGGCCGCACTGCCCGCCCAGCGCGCATAGGCCTCGCCCCACTGGCCCTGGGCGATCAGGCTGTCCAACCAGCGGGAATATTCATCCGCCGACAGCCCACCTTTGTCCTGCAAGGCCTGCATCACCTGTCCAGCGGCAAGCGAATTGCCGGTCTTGGGGTGGCGCAGCGCGGCCAGCACGCCCGCGCGCCAAGGCGGATCCCCGCGCAGCGATTGCGCCAGCGCCCGTGCGAACGCCGCGTCCTGCGCCAGCTGCACCAGCGCCGGGTGAACCCTGTCGGCCCGCCTCGGCGCCACCCGCAGCAACGCATCGATCTGCACCAGCGCTTGCGGGTAATCGCCCCGCTGCAGGAAATACCTGGCCAGCCAAGCGCGGGTCGCCTGGTCGCGCGGCGCGCGGCGCGCGGCGATACGGTAAAGCCGCAGGGCGCGGGCCTGGTCGCCGTCGTGTTCGCTGGCCGCGGCCAGGATCCGGAACGCCTGCCCCTGCAGCGGCTCGCGCTCCAGCAGGCGCGTTGCGATCGCCCGCGCGGCGGCGGCATCGCCTCCGGCCAACTGTCGCTCGGCCAACGCCAGCAGCGCAGCGGGATCCGCGGGGCGCCAGCGCAATGCCCGCACCGGGTCGCTGGATGCATAACGTTCCGCCTGCATCTGCCCCACCACGCGCCAACCGGCGAACAGCGCCGCCATCGCCACCGCGGCCAACACCAGATAGCGCAGCGACTGCTTCATCGAATCGACTCCATTTCCACCCCGGTCACCAGCCAATAGCCATCGCGCCAGCGCAAGTGGGCAGTCAGCTGGCCACCGAGGGCTGGCGCCCCGGCCACGGCGGACTCGAGCACCGCCTCGTTGTTGCCGATCCGCCAACGTGCGCCTGCCAAGCGCGCGCGCCCATCGGCGTGCAGGCGCTGCCGAAGGCGTTGCGCATCCGCTTCGACGGCCGGGCTGCTCCAGATCGGCGGGGCAGCCCTGCGTGGCGACTTCAAATAGTCCAGGAGCTGTTCACCCGCCAGCCTCGCCGACTGTACCCGGGTGAACTCCGGTTGCAGCGTCGGCGAGGGGGGATCCGCGGCAGGCGTCGCGTCGGTGTTGGTGACGGCCGGATGTGCAGCGATCGCCTGCGAACGCTGCACCGCGGGCGCAGCCTCGGCCCGGGCGACCGGAATCGCGGCCCGGGCGGGGGCAGGAACCCCGTTGCCAGGACTTGCCCCCGGCTGGAATGTTTCTCCCCCGACGCGCTGGACCGCGACGAATCCAGGCGCCGCGGCTTCCGCCTGCGGATACATGGCGCCTGGCGGTTCCAACGCCGCTTGCTGCGGCGGGGCAACTACCGCCAAGTTCGATCCAGCACTGGGTTCCTCGCCCGACCCAACCTGTTGCGCGGGAGCCGGGCGCTGGCCAGCGGGAAGGAGCAGCGGCAAGAGCTGGTCGGCAGCGGCGGCGTGCGACGGGCCCGCCACCTGCGGCGACGCCTCCCAATCCGGATCAGGCCGGTTCATGTCGCGAAGTGCCAGCAGGACCAGCACGCCGCACAGTGCCAGCAATGCCAGCGCTGGCCAGCGCCGGCGCCATGGAGAAGGCGGCGCAACCGGCTCTGGCGCCGGCACCCAGCTGCGCACGCTGCGCAGCGCATCGCCACTGTCGAAAACCTCGGGAGGCCGCTGCGCGCGCAGCGCCTCATCATAGGCCTGGCGCCGCTCCGGGCTGCGCAGGCGGTTCCAGGCGCTATTGACGCGCGCGGCGAACACCGCATCGTCCTCATCGTGGGCACGATCCGGGTGTAGCCACAGCTGCAGCAGGCGGTAATGGGCCTTGATTTCCTCGGCACTGGCGCAGGTTTCCACGCCCAGCACCCGGTAGGCGTCGGCCTGCGGATGGAATAGCACTTCGCGCGCATAAAAGCGCGCAGCTTCCAATACCTGCGTTGCGCTCGCACCGAACCGCCGCGCCTGCTCGGCCAGGACATCGGGGGGCGCCCCGGCGGCGATGCCCAGCAGCAGTTCCATCCCTTCCTGCGGCAGCGGGCGCTGCCGCAGTACATGGCGCTCGCCTGGCGCCCTCAACAGCGCCAGCGCCCACTCCAGCGCGTCCCCTTTCGCGCCGCTCACCCCTCAGCCCTTGGCAAGCCGCGGTTTGTCGCCATAGGAGTAGTACGAGTAGGCGCCGCCATAGCCATAACCATAGCCATATCCGGCCGCACGGGCATCGTATTTGGTCAGCAGCCCGCCCAGGATGCGCGCACGCGCGACGTACAGCCGCTTCAACGCGGCCTGTGCGGCGCCGATCTTGGTCTTCGCGCTATTGACCACCAGCAGCGTGCCGTCGATCGCATTGGCCAGGATCGGGGCGTCGGCCAGGCCCAACACCGGCGGCCCGTCGATGATCACGTGGTCATAGCGCTCGACGCCAACGGTGAGCAGCGACACCAACTTGGACCCCGACAGCAGCTCCGCGGGATTGGGCGGCAACGGACCGGCCAGGATCACGTGCAGGCGCTCGTCCTCGGTGTCCTGGACCGCAGCGCCGAACGTGCAGCCACCTGCCAGCAGGTGGCTGAGGCCGGATTCCGCCTTCAGCCCCAGCGTCTTGTGCAGCGAGGGCTTGCGCAGGTCCGCATCCACCAACAGCACGCGCTTGCCGAGCTGGGTGAGGTTGCGCGCCAGCGCCAGCGCGGTGGTCGACTTGCCCTCGCCCGAGCCGCTGCTGGTCACCAACAAGGTCCGGGGTACGCCGTGGTCGGTGGCGAACTGCAATGCGGTGCGCACCGAGCGGTAGGCCTCGGAGAACGAAGATTGGGTATCCACGGCGACTTCGCCGATGTTTTCCTTCGGCCCCAACTTGGGGATGATCCCCAGCACCGGCAGCTTGAGCTTGTGCTCGATGTCGTCCGGCGTCTTGATCGTGTCGTCGAGGAACTCCAGCAGGAATGCCGCCAGCACGCCCAGCATCACGCCCAGCAGCAAGCCAATTGCGAGGTTGAGCGCCAGGTTGGGCTTGAAGCGCCAGCGCGGCACTTCCGCGCGATCGATGATCGAGATGTTGTTGGCGCGCACGTCGCCGGCCACGCCGACTTCCTTGAAGCGCTGCAGCAGCCCGTCGTAGAGCTGGCGATTGGTGTCGACCTCGCGCTTGAGGATGTTGTACTGGATGCTGCGCCCGTCCACGTCCAGCGCCTGCGTGCGCAGCGCGGCGATCTGCTGGGTCAGCATCTGCTCCTGCGCGGCAGCGGCGTCGTATTCGGCCTTGACCGAGGCGCGGACGCCCGCGATTTCCTTGGCGACCTGGCGATCCAGCTCGTCAAGTTGGCTCTTGAGCTGCTGCATCTCCGGATAGTCCGGCTTGAACGTCTGCAGCTTGAGCTGGTACTGCGACTGCAGTTCCCCCTTCTGCTGCTGCAGCACGCGGATGTTGGAGTTGCCGATCATGTCGGCCGGCATCGCCCCCGACGACGCCTGCCGCCAGCGCGCCTGCGCGCGGATGCGCTGGTCTTGCGCCGTCGCCAGCGCGGCGTTGAGCTGGGTCAGGTTCTGCACCGCCAGCGACTGCCCGTTCTCGCCGGTGTTGACCAGGTTTTCCTGCTGGGCGAACTGCACCAGCTTGCGCTCGGAATCCTCCAACTTGGCCTTGGTCAGCTTGAGCTGGTCTTCCAGGTAGGTCTTGGCGTAGGAAGACGCGCCGAACCGGCGCTCCAGCCCCGAGGCGATGTAGCCCTCGGCAATGGCGTTGGCCGCACGCGCCGAGAACTGCGGCGAGGGGCTGTCGAAATTGATCTTCACCAGCCGCGAATTGCGCACCGGCTCGATGCTCAGGCTATCGCCGACCAGCTTCGCGGCGTCGCGCAGCTCGGCCGCGGCGTCGGCCCCGGACGCATTCGCCGGGTTCTTTTCTTCCTGCTTGCCCTTCGGCTTGAGCAGGGCCAGCATCCGGCCCAGCCAACCCGGCTCGCTGAGCCGATCCAGCGCAGCCTGGTCCAACCCCAATTCATTGGCCACCCGCTCCGCCAGCGAACGGCTCTTGATCAGCTCGTACTGGGTTTGCAGGAACGCCGGATCAAAGCCGCGGTCGTCGCCGGGCTGGATGCCATCCACCTGCACCACCTGGATGCCTTCCTTGTCCAGCTGCAGTACGGTGGTGGCGCGATAGATCGGCGTCGCCGTCAAAGTGGCCAGCAGCGCGAGCGCCACCACCCCGGCCAGGACGCTGGCAATCAGGCGGCGGCGCTTGACCAGGATCCGCCAGTAGGCGAGCAGGTCGATCTCGTCATCGTCGCGCCGGTCTTCCTGCGCCTCAAGCACCAGCGCGGTGCCGCCACGGTGCTGGGCCATGGCCTGCGCCCGGCGGGCGTCGGCGGGCAGGTGGCGGTTTTCGTCCGCCGGGCCAACGGGCAAATGATCTTCAGTCATGCGTGAATCGTCCTTGATGCGTCAGAACCAGCGGAATACACCGATCGCCGGCATGGTTTCGATGAAGCGGCGAAACGCCGACTTACTGCCCGATTGCTCGACCACGATGATGTCGTCGCCATAGACCTGCGGGTCGTCGACCATGCCCTTGCGGACCAAGCGCAGGTCGAAGACCGCGGCCTGGCGCTTGCCCTCGACCTGCCGCATCAGCACGATGCCGCCCAGGTCCGCGACCTTGTCGTCCACGCCCTCGGCCAGCGCGATCGCCTGCAACAGGCTGGTCCTGCCGGTGATGGGATAGATGCCCGGCTTCTTCACCGCGCCTTCCAGGGTAATCCGCTGGCTTGAATACTCCTTCACGAACACACTGACCTGTGGGTTCTGCAGGAATCCGTTCGCGTACTTCTTGGCCAGCTCCAATTCCAGTTCCGGAATGGTGCGACCGCCAGCCATCACCCCGCCCACCAGCGGCAGCGAGATCTGGCCGTTGGAGTTCACCCGGACTTCCTTGTCGAGGTCCTCGACGCCGAACACGCTGATCTGCAGCAGGTCCATCGCACCGATCCGATAATCGGTTGCACCTTCGTAGGCACCGGAAGCTGCCGTGGTGTCGGGCGGCGGCAGGACGGTGGCCGCGCGGCTGCGCGTACCGGCCCCGCTGGCGCAGCCAACGATCAGCAAGACAAAGGTTGATAACAGCAAGCCACGCATCCAGTTGCGCACGCACGATCCTCCGCGATTGAACGAGCATTATGCTTGGCAATCCAGTCCGCGCAAACCACGCGGGATCCACGCGCCGCGCGACGGGCGCCAATCCCCCATTCACGCGACTGCAACCAGCCCCATTCCGGCTATTGCCTATCCACCGGGTTCATGTAGAATGCGCGGCTCCTTCGGGCGGTTAGCTCAGCGGTAGAGCATTGCCTTCACACGGCAAGGGTCGCAGGTTCGAACCCTGCACCGCCCACCAGATCCAATCGAAAAAGCCGGCCTAGCGCCGGCTTTTTCGTGTTCGCGGCCGGCCGGCCTCAGGCCCCTTGGTCGTAATCACCGAATCCCAGCGCCGCCACCACCGCGTCGGCCAGCGCAGCCGGATCGGCCCCTAGCGTGTCCAAGCGCAGCTCCGGTGCCTGCGGCGGCTCGTAGGGCGAATCGATGCCGGTGAAGTTGCGCAACTCGCCGCGGCGCGCCTTGGCGTACAGGCCCTTGACGTCGCGGCGCTCGGCTTCGGCCAGCGGGGTATCGACGAACACCTCCAGGAACTCGCCCGGCGCGAACAGTGCGCGCGCCATGTCGCGCTCGGCGCGGAACGGGCTGATGAAACTGACCAGCACGATCAGCCCGGCGTCGGTCATCAGCCTGGCCACCTCGGCGACGCGGCGGATGTTCTCCACCCGGTCCTCGGCGGTGAAGCCCAGGTCCTTGTTGAGGCCGTGGCGGACGTTGTCGCCGTCCAGCAGGTAGGTGTGCCGGCCCTGCGCCAGCAGCTTCTTCTCCACCAGATTGGCGATGGTGGACTTGCCGGCGCCGGACAGGCCGGTGAACCACAGGCAGCGCGGCGTCTGGTGCTTGACCGCGGCGCGCGCGGCCTTGTCCACGTCCAGATGCTGCCAGTGGATGTTGCCGGCGCGACGCAGCGCGAAATCCAGGGTACCGGCGGCGACCGTGGCGTTGCTCTGCCGGTCGATCAGGATGAAGGCGCCCAGTGCGCGGTTCTCGGCGTAGGCGGCGAAGGGCACCGGTTGGTCGAGGTGCAGGTTGCAGTAGCCGACCTCGTTCAGGTCGAGGTGCTTGGCGGCCAGCTGGTCCTGCGTGTTGACGTCGACCTTGTGCTTGATCTCGGTGACCGATGCGCCGACGGTGCGGCTGCCGATCTGCAGCAGGTACGGCCGTCCCGGCAGCAGGCGCGCATCGCCCATCCACAGCAGGTGGGCGGCGAACTGGTCGGCCACCTCCGGCGGGTTGGCGGCGCTGGCGATCACGTCGCCGCGACTGACGTCGATCTCGTCGCAAAGGGTCAGGGTGACCGCCTGCCCTGCACTCGCTTCCGGCAGTTCGCCGTCGGCCGTGACTATGGCAGCGACCTGCGAGCGCCGCCCGGACGGCAGCACCACGATGCCGTCGCCCGGCTTGACCGTGCCCGCGGCGATGGTGCCGGCAAAGCCGCGGAAATCCTGGTTCGGCCGGCACACCCACTGCACCGGCATCCGCAGCGCGGCGTCATCCGCGGCGCGCGCCAGCGGTACCGTTTCCAGCAGCTCCAGCAGCGCCGGCCCGCCATACCAAGGCGTGTTACGCGAGCGCTCGACCATGTTGTCGCCACGCAGCGCGGACACTGGGATGCAGTCCACGTGGGCGATGCCCAGCTGTGCCGCCAGCGCGCGGTATTCGTCGGCGATGCGATCGAACACGGCCTCGTCGAAGCCGACCAGATCCATCTTGTTGACTGCCAGCAACACGCGCTCGATCCCCAGCAGCTTCACGATGTAGCTGTGGCGGCGGGTCTGGGTAAGCAGCCCCTTGCGCGCGTCCACCAGCACCACCGCCACGTCCGCGGTGGACGCGCCGGTGGCCATGTTGCGGGTGTACTGCTCGTGGCCGGGACAGTCGGCGACGATGAACTTGCGGCGCTCGGTATCGAAGAAGCGGTAGGCCACGTCGATGGTGATGCCCTGCTCGCGCTCGGCGGCCAGGCCGTCGACCAGCAGGGCGAAATCGATCTCCTCCCCTTGCGTGCCGTGCCTGCGGCTGTCGGCTTCCAGCGCGCTGACCTGGTCGTCCAGCAGCAGCCGAGTGTCGTGCAGCAGCCGGCCGATCAGGGTGCTCTTGCCGTCGTCCACGCTGCCGCAGGTGATGAAGCGCAGCAGGTCCTTGGTTTCGTGCTGGTGCAGGTAGGCGGCGACCTGCGCGCCGGCGTCGTCCATGCGCATCAGAAGTAGCCCTCCTGCTTCTTCTTTTCCATCGAGGCGGTCGGGTCGTGGTCGATCACCCGGCCCTGCCGTTCGGAGGTGGTGGCTACCAGCATCTCGGCGATGATCTTCTCCAGCGTGTCGGCCTCGGATTCGATGGCGCCGGTGAGCGGATAGCAGCCGAGGGTGCGGAAGCGCACCCGCCGCATGGCTGGCACTTCGCCCTCGTGCAGCGGCAGGCGCTCGTCGTCAACCATGACCAGCGCGCCGTCGCGCTCCACCACCGGGCGCTCCGCCGCGAAGTACAGCGATGGCACCGGGATCTTCTCGCGGTAGATATAGAGCCAGATGTCCAGTTCGGTCCAGTTCGACAACGGGAACGCGCGCACCGATTCGCCCTTGTGGATGCGCGCGTTGTAGAGGTTCCACAGCTCCGGGCGCTGGCTCTTCGGGTCCCAGCGGTGCTGGGCATTGCGGAAGCTGAAGATGCGTTCCTTGGCGCGCGACTTCTCCTCGTCGCGGCGGGCACCGCCGATGGCGGCGTCGAATCCGAACCGATCCAGCGCTTGCTTCAGCGCCTGCGTCTTCATCACGTCGGTGTGCACGGTGGCGCCGTGGCTAACCGGGCCGATGCCCTGCGCGATGCCATCGGGGTTGGTGTGCACGTGCAGGGTGACGCCGGTTTCGGCGGCGCGGCGGTCGCGGAAGGCGATCATCTCGCGGAACTTCCACGTGGTGTCCACGTGCAGCAGCGGGATCGGCGGACGCGCCGGGTGGAACGCCTTCAACAGCAGGTGCAGCAGCACCGAGCTGTCCTTGCCCACCGAATACAGCAGCACCGGGTTGCGGAACCCGGCGGCGACTTCGCGGAGGATGTGGATGCTTTCGGCTTCGAGCCGGTCGAGATGGGACAGTGCTGCGTTCAATGTTGCAATGCTGCGTCGACGAAGGCGCACAGCGTATCAGCTGGCCTTGCTGCCCCGGAGCCGCGCGACATGCGCAGGCGGCATGAAGGCATCGCTGCGCGCTTGCTGCCAGAACTCGCGGAAAACCGCGTGTTCGGGCAGGCGCCCGCCCAGCAGTTCGCCTGGCTCGAGGTAGCGGTACAGCGCCGACAGCGAGCGCACTTCGAACGGGGAAACCCGGCGCAGGATGTGTTCCGGGCCCAGCTGGTCCGGGTGCTCCAGTCCCGCCGCGCACAGGAGGTCGCGCAGCGCACGCACGGTATTGGCGTGGAAGGTGGCCACGCGCACCGACTTGTCGGCCACGTCCAGATGCTTCCAGCGCGCCGGGTCTTGCGTCGCGATGCCGGTGGGGCAGCGATTGGTATGGCAGCTCAGCGATTGGATGCAGCCCAGCGCGAACATGTAGCCGCGGGCGGCGTTGCACCAGTCCGCGCCCATCGCCAGCGCGCGCGCGATGTCGAAGGCGCTGACGATCTTGCCGGCGGCGCCGACCTTGATGCGTTCGCGCAGGCCCAGCCCGACCAGCGTGTTGTGCACCAGCATCAACCCCTCGTGCATCGGCACGCCCACATGGTCGACGAATTCCGCCGGCGCCGCGCCCGTGCCGCCTTCGGCGCCATCGACGACGATGAAGTCCGGCAGCAGTCCGGGGTTGGCTTCGGCCTGTTCCTGCATCGCCTTGGCGATGCCGAACCATTCCCACGGATGGCCGATGGCCAGCTTGAAGCCCACCGGCTTGCCGCCCGAGAGTTCGCGCAGGCGGGCGACGAACCGCAGCAGTCCCAGCGGCGTGGAAAAAGCCGAGTGCGCGGCCGGCGAAATGCAGTCCCGCCCCATCGGCACGCCGCGGGTGGCGGCGATCTCCGCGCTGAGCTTGGCCGCCGGCAGCATGCCGCCGTGGCCGGGCTTGGCGCCCTGCGACAGCTTCACCTCGATCATCTTCACCTGCGGGTCGACGGCCTGCGCCGCGAACCGCTCCTCGCTGAAGCTGCCGTCGTCGTTGCGGCAGCCGAAGTAACCGGAGCCCAACTCCCAGACGAGATCGCCGCCGCCCTCGCGGTGGTAGGGCGAAATCGAGCCCTCGCCGGTGTCGTGGTAGAAGCCGCCGCGCTTTGCGCCGACGTTGAGCGCGTGGATGGCGGCGGCGGACAGCGCGCCGAAGCTCATCGCCGAGATGTTGAACACGCTGGCCGCGTACGGCTGCGCGCAGCCGGGGCCGATGACGATGCGGAAGTCATGGCCGGGAATCGCGGTCGGCGCCAGCGAATGATTGATCCATTCGTAATCGATGCCGTACACGTCCTGCAGCGTGCCGAACGGGCGGACGTCGTTGACGCGCTTGGCGCGCTGGTAGACCAGCGCGCGCTGTTCGCGCGAGAACGGCACCTCGGCGGTGTCGGACTGGATGAAGTACTGGCGCATTTCCGGGCCGATGGTTTCCAGCCCGTAGCGGAAGTGCGCCAGCAGCGGGTAGTTGCGGCGCAGCGTGCTCTTGCGTTGCAGCAGGTCGGCGGTGCCCAGCGCGGCCAGCGCGCCGAACCCGCCCACGCCCCACCACCAGTGCGGGTTCGCGGTGGCCAGCAGCAGTGCCAACACGGCCAGCGCGATGCTGGCGAAATAGGCGGAGTATCGGACCACGGCGCTCCTTCGTCGTCAGGCTGGTGCCCGGAGTCGGGATCGAACCGACATGGCCTTGCGGCCGAGGGATTTTAAGTCCCTTGCGTTTACCAGTTTCGCCATCCGGGCTGCGCGGCAAAGCTTACGCGATCATGCGGGCCGCTTCGTCATTACTTGGCTTGGTTTATTCCAGCTGCGACTGCGCAAAGGCCGCGTCCAGCGCTTCCATCGCATCCAGCGGCTTGGCCTGCGCGGCTTTTTCGTAGGCGCTGGCGGCGGCGTCCTCGTTGCGGCGCTCGTCCAGCAACAGCAGCAGGTTGCCGTGTTCGATGTGCGCGATCGGCGAGGACGGGGTCAGCTCCAGGGCTTCCTTGATGTGCTTTTCCGCCTCGGAGGCCTTGGCGCCGTAGGTCAGGCCGCCGATCATCGCGCCGATCTTGCCGATGATCTCGGCGTGGTACAGCGCCAGCGCGGTATGCGCCTCGGCGTGCCTGGGCGCCAGCTCCAGCGCGGCGTCCAGCGAGGCGCGCACCTTGCCGGCGATGCCCTGCTTCAGCGCCTTGGCGATCGACAGGCCCTGGCTGTACCGGCCCAGCGCGAACGCATGCCGGTAATGGCTGTTGGCCTCGTCCGGCAGCGCCTTGATCGCCGTCTCCGCCAGCGCGGCCGCGCGCTCGAAGCGCTTCAGCTTCTCGCCTTCGTCATCGACCAGGTAGGTGGCGTGGATGCCGATGGCCTTCGCCGCCACCGAGGCGCCCACCGGCCCCAATGCTTCGCCCGCCTCGAAAGCGGCCTTGAAGTCGCCGCGATGGAAGGCGCGCCACGCTTCCTGCAGCGCCGTGGCGAGGGCGTCGGCATCGAGCTTCGGCGCGGCCTTGCCGGCCGCCTTCAGCAGCGCGGCGGCGCGCTTGGCGTCGGGGAACGGCTCGCAGTCGCCGGCGTGCAGCTTCGGCCAAGCCTTCTTCAACGCATCGCCGGCATGGGCAAAGGCCTTGGCGTCGAGAGGAAATGCGGCCCACGCGGAAGCGGCGGATTTCTTGCTGGCCATGCGGCGATGCCCTGGTTGAGGTCCGGCGGCCAGCATCCCGCCACCCGCGGCCGCTGGCAAGGGGGCGATAGTGTGTTTGCTCGACCGCGCCGGCCCAGCCTGCGCACATCCCCCGCCCTGGAACACGCCATGCCAGCCCGCCGGAAGCCCTCTTCCCGCCGCGCCCCTGCGGTGTCGTTCACGCCGACGCCGCGCCACCTGTGGCTGGCCGCGCTGGGCCTGCTGGCGACCGTGCGCCGGCTGTTGCCATCGACCGGCACGCGCCGCGGCAAGCCGCGCAAGTAGCGTGGGCCACGGCCACCGCGCTCAGTCGAGGTAGGCGCTGGTCAGGGTGTTGAGGTGCACGCGCTCGGCGTCGCGCAGGAACGGCGCGATCAGCATCATCACCTGCACGATGCCGTCGCGGATCGAGGCCTGTTCGTCCTTGTCGCCGCGCGCCGCCGCGTAGTTCATCCAGAAAGTGGCGATCACCAGCACGTTGGTGGCGGCGGCATCCAGCTCCGCCGCGGAGGCACGCATCACCCCCGCCTGCACCAGCCCGCGCATCACCGTATGCGCCTGTTCGTCGGCGCGCTTGAGGATGCGGGCGAAGCGCAGGCGCAGGCGGCGGTTGCGGCTGAGGATGTCGACCAGGTCGCGGTACAGGAAGCGGTAGTCCCAGATGCACTCGAACACCAGGTGCAGCTGCAGCCAGACGTCCTCCAGCCCCGGCAGCCGGCCTTCCGGCGCCGACAGCGCGGCATCCATCCGCGCCTCGTAGCCGGCGAACAGCTGCTCGATGATGTCGTCCTTGTTGCGGAAGTGGTAGTACAGGTTGCCCGGGCTGATCTCCAGCTCGTCGGCGATGTGGTTGGTGGTGACGTTCGGCTCGCCCTGCGCATTGAACATCGACAGGGACGCATCGAGGATGCGCTGGCGGGTCTGCCTTGCCATGCCGGACTCCGTCAGGCGGTGAGCTTGCGGACCAGGTCCACGTAATGCTGCATCGCCTGTTCCTGCGCGGTGCCCTTGAGCTTGGCCCAGGCCTCGTACTTGGCGGTGCCGACGAAGTCGAAGAAGCCGGGCTTGGGGCCGCTGGCGTCGCCTTCCGAGCCCTGCTTGTAAAGGGCATACAGGCGCAGCAGGGTGTCGTTGTCGGGGCGCTCGGCCAGCGCATGCACGTCCTTGGCGGCTTGCTCGAACAGGGCTTTCAGGTCGGCCATCGCGTATCCCCCTAGCGTGAGGCGGCCATCTGACCATGCGTCCCGGCACCGGTCAATACGGCAGGGAATTGTCGCGCGGGCGCGGCTCTGGCAACGTAGCGGCAGCGGGCGCGCAACGCGCCGGGCAAGCCTGAGGGGATGCGCAATGGCTTATTTCGTGACCGGCGGCACCGGGTTCATCGGCCGTTTCCTGATCGACAACCTGCTCAAGCGCAAGGGCACGATCCACGTGCTGGTGCGCAAGGACTCGATGAAGAAGTTCGAGGCGCTGGCGAAGCAGCGCGGCTGGGACCGCAAGCGCGTGCTGCCGGTGGCCGGCGAGATGACCGCGCCGAAATGCGGGCTGTCCGCCGCGCAGCTGCGCGCGCTGTCCGGCAAGGTGAAGCACTTCTTCCACCTGGCCGCGATCTACGACATGGCCGCCAAGCCGGACGCCATGCATGCGGCCAACATCGACGGCACCCGCAACGCGCTGGACCTGGCCGTGGCGATCGACGCCGGGTGTTTCCACCACACCAGCTCGATCGCCGCCGCGGGCATGTACCCGGGCGTGTTCCGCGAGGACATGTTCGAGGAGGCCGAAGGACTGGACGATCCCTACCTGCGCACCAAGCACGAATCGGAAGGCTTGGTGCGCGCGGAGAAGCGGATCCGGTGGCGGATCTACCGCCCCGGCATGGTGGTCGGCCATTCGAAGACCGGCGAGGTCGACAAGATCGACGGCCCCTACTACTTCTTCACCTTCCTCAAGAAGCTGCGCCAAGCGCTGCCGCCGTGGATGCCGACGCTGGGCATCGAAGGCGGCCGGGTCAACATCGTGCCGGTGGATTTCGTCGCCGACGCGATGGACCACATCGCCCACAAACCGCGCCTGGACGGCCACTGCTTCCACCTGACCGACCCGGAGCCGCTGCGCGTGGGCGAGGCGATGAACACCTTCGCCCGCGCCGGCCACGCACCGGAGATGACCATGCGCATCGACGCGCGCATGTTCGCCTTCCTGCCCGGCAGCGTGCGAATGGCGGTGGGCAGCCTGCCGCCGGTGCGGCGCTTCATCGGCATGCTGCTGCGCGACTTCAAGATCCCGAAGGAGACCCTGAAGTTCATCACCTACCCCACCCGCTTCGACAACCGCGAGGCCGAGCGTGCGCTCAAGGGCAGCGGGATCGCGGTGCCACGGCTGGAGGACTACGCCTGGCGGCTGTGGGATTACTGGGAGCGCCACCTCGACCCCGACCTGTTCATCGACCACAGCCTGAAGGGCAAGGTCCGCAACAAGGTGGTGGTGATCACCGGCGGCTCCTCCGGCATCGGCCTTGCCACCGCGCAGAAGGTGGCGGCGGCCGGCGCGGTCACGGTGATCGTGGCGCGCGGCGAGGAAGATCTGTTCAAGGCGCGCGATGCGATGAAGGCCGCCGGCGGCAAGGTGTTCGCCTACACCGCCGACCTGTCCGACATGGCCGACTGCGACCGGCTGGTGGCGACGATCCTGCAGGAACACGGCCAGGTGGACGTGCTGGTCAACAACGCCGGGCGTTCGATCCGGCGTTCGATCGAGGCCAGCCACGACCGCTTCCACGATTTCGAGCGGACCATGCAGCTGAACTACTTCGGCAGCATCCGCCTGATCATGGGCTTCATGCCGTCGATGACCCACCGCCGCAAGGGCCACATCATCAATATCAGTTCGATCGGGGTGCTGGCCAGTTCGCCGCGCTTTGCCGCCTACGTCGCCAGCAAGGCCGCGCTGGATGCGTTCAGCCGCTGCGCGCAGGGCGAACTGTCCGGCAAGGGGATCAGCTTCACCACCATCAACATGCCGCTGGTGAAGACCCCGATGATCGCGCCGACCAAGATGTACGACAGCGTGCCCACCCTGACCCCGGATGAAGCGGCCGACCTGGTGGTGAAGGGCATCATCGAGCGCCCCAGCCGGATCGCCACGCGCCTGGGCATCTTCGCCGCGCTGGTCAACGCGGTGGCGCCGAAGGCCTACGAGGCGGTGATGAGCACCGCCTTCGAGCTGTTCCCGGATTCGGCCGCGGCGAAGGGCGACAAGCAGGCGCTGCGCGACCAGACGCCCAGCCAGGAACAGATCGCCTTCGCCTCGCTGATGCGCGGCGTGCATTGGTAGGTAGGCGGTCGAACTCCAGTCTCCCCAGGGGTGCCCCGCGAGGGGCATCGCGCCCTGTCAGCGTTTCGCCGCAGCCGCCGCCTTCGCCCGCGCCGCGGCATCCTCCTGGTACTCGGCGATGTGCGGCAGCTCGCGCAGCACCCTCGAGTGCGGGTCGAGGGTGAAGCTTTCGCCCGCGGCAAGCGCGATCCGGCCCCGCCCGTCCGTCATCGGCACCTCCACCACGCGCTTGCCTACGCGCACCTGCACCGGCATCGGGAAGGGCTTGTCGCCTTCGGTCTTCCAGCGCAGCTCGAGGCCGCTTGCGTCGCGGGTGGCGACCAGCTCCGGCAGCTTGACCGACCGCAGGTAGACATCGAAGAACCAGCCGTAGTCCTTGCCGGTGATGCGGTTCACCAGCGCGACATAGTCCGAAGTCGAGGCGTAGCGCGGGCGGAAGTTGCCCGGCTTCGGCGCATCGGTGCCGTAGACGAGTTCGCGGGTGGCGCGGAAGAAGGCCGCGTCGCCAACCAGCCCGCGCAGGGTGTGCAGCATCAGCGCACCCTTGAAATAGACGTCGTTGCCGGGGCCGCGATCGGCGCTGGAGACATCCTTTTCCACCATGCTGCGGCCAGTGACCACCGGATGGCGCAGCATCAGCGTGGCGCGCATCTTCATCAGCGCCGCCATGTATTCCATGTCGCCGCGCAGCCACTGCAGGTACAGCGGCTGCATGTAGGTGCCGTAGCCTTCGTGCAGCCAGAAATCGTCCCAGTCGACGTTGGTCAGCTGGTTGCCGAACCACTCGTGGGCGAATTCGTGCTGCAGCAGCCAGTCGTAGCCGGTCTCCGCCTTTTTGTAGTCGTTGCCGTAGGCGTTGATGGTCTGGTGCTCCATGCCCAGGTGCGGGGTTTCGACCACGCCCATCTTCTCGTCGGCGAACGGATACGGGCCGATCACTTCCTCGAAGAAGTCCAGCATCGGTGCGAACTCGGCGAACAGGCCCTCGGCCTTGGCCTTGTTGCCCTTCAGGTACCAGAAGCGCAGTGGGATGGTGTTGCCGAAGCGCGAGGTGTAGTCGGCCTGCAGGAGTTCGTAAGGGCCGATGTTCAGGGCGATCGCATAGGTGTCGGGAAGCTTTGCGCGCCAGTGGTAGGTGCGCCAGCCATCACGTTCCTCCATGCCCTCGGCGATCCCGTTGCCCGCCGCCACCAGGGGATCCGGCACGGTGATGTGCTGCACCACCTCCAGCGGCTTGCCCATCGGGTGGTCGATGCAGGGCCACAGCAGGTCGCAGCCCTCGCCCTGCACCGCGGTGGCGATCCACGGCTCGCCGGTCGGGGCCTTGGCCCAGACGATGCCGCCGTCCCACGGCGCCTTCTTCGCCTCGTGCGGTTGGCCGCCGTAGCGGATGCGCAGCGTCGCCTGCCCGCCCGCCGCCAGCGGCCGCGGCAGGTCCACCTGCATCCGTCCTTCGGGGTTGCGCCAACGCGCGGCGTCCACCGGCACGCCGTCGACCTCGACCCGCTCGATGGCGTAGTTGCGATCCAGGTCCACCACCAGCCGCTGCAGCTGCTGCGAAACCCGCAGGTGCAGGGTGGCATCGCCTTCCAACCGTTTCCTCACGGGATCGACGCGGAAAGACAGCTCGGCCTTTTCGATGACCGATGCCAGCTGTTCGGGCGTGCGCGGCAGGCCGGTCGCCGCGGTGGTCGGCGTCAATCCCGGCTGCTGCGCAGCGACGGTAACCGGTGCGAGCAACGCGGCCACGGCAAGGGCGGAACAACGGGCGAGCGTGGGCATCAAGCAACATCCAGTGCAGCGATCACCTACCATCGCATGGGGCGCCGCGTCGCCGGGCCTGTCGTTGGTCATGCCGGGCGAAACTGAATGCCTGCTGGCAAGCGGACGCAAGCAGGGAAAACCTCAGCTTCGATTCATCGCGCAAACCGCTAACTGCACGTGAGGGCGGCGAATGGTTCGCGCCCCGGGGAGACGAGACCATGAACCGCATTCCCAAGCCGCATGTCCTGACCGCCGCCCTGCTGGGCCTTGCGCTCACCGCAGGCGCCGTGCTGCCCGCTGCCGCACAGGACGGCAACGACCGCCGCGCCGACCGGCTGGAGCGCCGCCTGCAGAAATCCGAGAAGGCATCCGAGGCGCCGCGCCCGGCGCCGGCGGAAAACCGCAGCCAGCGCAGCGACCCGCCGCAGCGGTTCGAGCGCGCCGAGCGTCCCAATCTCCCGCGCAGCAGCGATAGCGAACGCCGCGAGAACTGGGGCGAACTGGCCCGCCAGCAGCGCGAGCGGCAGGCCGGGCAGGATTCCCGCGGACCGTGGCAGCAGCGTGAACGCGTGCAGCTGCCGGTCGAACGGCCGCGCGCGCCCGAACCGCGCATCGCCGAGCAGCGCGAGCTGCGCCGCCAGCAGGTGGACGAGCGCCAGCTGGAGCAGCGGCAGCGTTTTGCCGAACAGCGCGATCGCCAGCGGGAATCCGAGGATCGGCAGCGCCAGCAAGCCGCGGCCAGCAGCCCGCAGGCGCGGATCATTGCCGAAGCGCGCGAGCGCGACGCGCGCCGCGACTGGCGTGATGACCGCAACGATCGGTACGACGACGACCGCGACGGCCGCGTTTCGCGCGAGCAGCAGCGCCACCGGATCGAGGAACAGCGCCGCCAGCATGCCCAGTGGCAGCGCGACGATCATCGCCGCCGCAGCGAGCACGACCGCCACCGCCACCAGCTGGAGCGCCAGCGCCGCAACGCGCAGTACCGCTACCAGCAGGACTACTGGCGGCGTTGGCTGGCCGCGCAGTCGCGCTGGAACAGCCAGCGCTTCGACTACGACCGCGACCCGTTCTTCTACACCCCGTACAACTACCGCTACAGCTATGGCGGGCGCTGGTACAGCACCAACAGCTACGGCGCCCGGATCCTGCGCGAGGCAGTGCGCGATGGCTACCGCGAAGGCTGGTATGCCGGGCAGGCCGACCGCATGGACCGCTGGCAGTTCGACTACCGCAACAACTACGGCTGGCTGGACGGCAGCTACGGCTACCCGGGCCGCTATGTCAGCCAGGGCGACTACCGCTGGTACTTCCGCCAGGGCTTCGAACGCGGCTACCGCGATGGCTACTACGGGCGCAGCCAGTACGGGCGTTACGACAATGGCAGCGCGGTGATCCTGCCGGCCATCCTCGGCATGATCCTGTCGTTCAGCATCAACTGATCCAACAAGTCCCTGCCCTACCCAACGCCCGGCTCCGCGCCGGGCGTTTTTTTTGCCGGGAAGGAGCGACGACGAATGCGAGGAGGAAACCTCAGCGCAGTTGGCTGTCCTTGCTACCGCGACGGTTGTAGCCGGCAAAGGCGGCATCTTCGGCATCCTGCGCCTCCTGGCAAGCCAGGCACAGGCGCACCCCGGGCACGGCCTTGCGACGGCCTTCCGGGATGGGCGCATCGCATTCCTCGCAGCGCTCCAGGGACGCCCCACTGGGCAACCGGCTGCGCGCCCGCGCGATGCCGTCCTTCACCGTCGCGTCGATCTGCTCCTGTACCGCGCCATCGCCTGCCCAACCGGTGGCCATGCCTGCCTCCTTCCCGCACCCTTGTTGCCGTCGAATCCCGACGATACACCGCTCCCGCTGGCGCGGCGGCAACGCCTCGCTCACACTTGCATCTACGTCGCAGGGGGAATGATGGGCGATCACGGCAATCGACAGGCTCGGGACGGACTGGACGCGGCCACGCGCCTGGGTGACCTGTACCGTCGTACCTATCGCCTGCGCACGCTGGGGATGGGGCTGGGCCTGCTGCCGGTGGCGATGGTGCTGCAGGAACGCGAAGCCGGCATCGTCGCTTGGACGTGGGCGTTTTCCTGCGGTCTCGTGTGGCCGCACCTGGCGCACTGGCTGGCCGCACGCAGCCGCGATTCCTACCGCGCCGAGCTGCAGAACCTGGTGATCGACTCGGCGCTGGCTGCATCGCTGGTGCCGTTGATGCACTTCAGCCTGCTGCCTTCGGTCATGCTGGTGTCGGTGACCACCGCCGACAAGATCAGCACCGGCGTGCGCGGCCTGTGGCGGCGCTCGCTGCTGCCGATGCTGGCCGCGCTGCTGGCGTCCGGACTGCTGAACGGATTCCGGGTGGACATCACCACCAGCATGAACACGCTGCTGGCCTGCCTGCCGATCATGGTCATCCATACCTTGGCGGTCGCCGCCAGCAGCTACCAACTGGTGCGCCGGGTGCAGGCGCAGAACCTTCAGCTGGACAAGTTGAGCCGGTTCGACAGCCTGACCGGGCTGGGCAGCCGCGCGCACTGGCAGGCAATGGCCGCGGGCCTGCTGCAGCCCGGACAGCCGGCAACCCTGTTGCTGGTGGACGTGGACCGTTTCAAGGACACCAACGACCGCCACGGCCATGCCGTCGGCGACGATCTGCTGCGGGCGATCGCTTCCTGCATCCTGTCGGTGCTGCCGGCTGACGGCCACGCCGGCCGACTCGGTGGCGACGAATTCGTGGTGGCGCTGCCGCTGCCTCCCGTCGACGCCGCGCGCATCGCCGAGACCCTGCTGGCGCAGGTGCAAGCGCTGGAATTCCCGCGCGCACCCGGCCTGCGGGGCTCCATCAGCATCGGGCTGGCGCCGCCGCCCGCCGGCACCTGCGACCTGCGCGCATGGCTGGAAGCCGCCGACCGTGCGCTATATCTGGCGAAAGCCAACGGGCGTGGCCGCCTGCAGGTGTTCGCTGCCGGGCCGGGCGCTGCCTGACCCCGCCAGCGGGCGCGACGCGCCTGCGCAGGACAGCCGGAAACGGCGCTAAAGTGGCGCCCTCCCCCGTCAGGAACCTACCATGCGCCGTCTCGCCGCCTCCGCCATCCTGCTGATCTGCGCCACCCCGGTGTTCGCCGCGCTCAAGCCCGGCGCCGTGGCGCCGACCTTCACCGCCCCGGCCTATCTGGCTGGACAGCCCTATACCTTCGACCTCAAGGCCTCGCTGGCGAAGGGCCCGGTGGTGCTGTACTTCTTCCCGGCCGCGTTCACCCCGGGCTGCAACGCCGAAGCCGCCGCTTTCTCGCAGGCGATCAGCAAGTTCAAGGCGCAGGGCGCCAGCGTGGTGGGCGTGACCGCGGGCAATACCGAGCGTCTGGCGGAGTTCTCCAAGGACACGGAAAAATGCGCCGGCAAGTTCCCGGTGGCGGCCGATGAGGGCGCCAGGATCGCCAAGTCCTACGACGCCACCATGACGATGAAGCCGGATCTGTCCAGCCGTACGTCCTATGTCATCGGCAAGGACGGCAAGGTCGTCTTCGCCTTCGACTCGATGAACCCGAACCTGCACGTCAGGGAGACGCTGGCGGCGCTGGCGGCGATGAAGACGAAGCGCGCCGGCAAGTAAGCGGATCGATGCAGCGCGGCGGGGGTCGCGCTGCCCTGCCTCAGGGCGTCGGGCGCACCAGCTTCTCGTGCAGTTCGCCGGTCAGCATCGTCGCGGCCGAGCCGTACCAGCTGTGGTAGTCGGCCACCATTTCGCCCTGCTGGATCACCGGATCGGTGGCCACCAGCGCCTTCGCTTCGTCGATGTCGGCGGTGGCGAACACGAACAGGCCGCGCCAGTCGCCGGTGGCATCACCGAAGGGCCCGGCCAGCGCCAGCTTGCCCTCCTTCGCCAGCCGCTGGATGTTGGCCATGTGGCCGGCGAACATGGCCTTGCGTGCATCCGCATCCTTCACCGGGGTTGGACCGGTACGCAGGATCACCAGCACGTAGCGGCGCATGCCGCGCTCGTCGGCGCCGGTGCGCTGCGCCAGCGCCGCGTCGTAGGCAACGGCCGGTGGCGTGGCGGGTTCGGCCGCCCATGCGGCGCCGAAGGCACCGGTGGCGGCGAGCATCAGGGCAAGGAAACGGCGCATCGTGGGGCTCCTGTCGGGGGATTCGGCATCACGGATCGAGGGACAGCGCATCGCGTTGCGTCCTGCCCAGCACCAGCGGCTCGCGCAACGGCAGGCCGTCGGCATCGAACAACAGCGTATTGCGGCGCCCGCGCAGGCGCGCGGCAAGCAGCCCGGCGACGATGCGCAGCGTGCCGGCAAGCCTTGCCAGCCGGGACGATGCCACTGCTGCAGTTGCCGAACCGGTGTTGACCGCGACGCGCCCGGCCGGCCCGAATGCAGCTTCGATGGCATCCGCCGGTTCCACGATGGCGGCTACCGGCACGCCGAGGTAATACACCTTCGGGTCGCGCGGGACGTTGCCCAGTGGCGTGCGGCAGCAGCTGGCGTACCAGCGCAGCAGCCCGCGCGGGCCCAGCGACATGCATGCCATTTTCTCGGAGCCACGGGTGATCTGCAGCCCGTCCGGCGCCATCGCCAAGATGTCGGAGCCGCCGGCGGCGTCCAGCAACCCGGCGCCACCCAGCCAGCGCGCGAACGCCCGACAGTCGCGGCAGTAGCAGCTCGCGCGCGCATGCGCGCGCCGCGGGTCGATCCGCCCCTCCACCTGTCCACAGCGGCATGCCAGCTTCATCCCGCGCCCATCCCCGGGGTGTAGGCATGCACCATAACGGAAACGGGCGGCCCCTGAGGCCCGCCCGTTTCACGACGCGGTTGGTGGCGTGGCTTACCAGATCTGGACGCGCTTCTCCGGCGCCAGGTACATGGCATCGCCCTGCTTCACCTCGAACGCCCTGTACCAGCCGTCCAGATTGCGCAGCGGGCCGTTGGCGCGATACATGCCGGGCGAATGCGGGTCGGTCTTGAGCTGGCGCAGCAGGGCTTCGTCGCGGTACTTGCTCTTCCACACCTGCGCCCAGGCCAGGTAGAAGCGCTGGTCGCCGGTCAGGCCGTCGATCACCGGCGCGGGCTTGCCGCCCAGGCTCAGCTGATAGGCCGTGTAGGCCATCGACACGCCGCCCAGGTCGCCGATGTTCTCGCCCATGGTCAGGCCACCGTTGACGCACTGCCCTTCCAGCGGGCAATAGGCGTCGTACTGCGCACCCAGCGCCTTGGTCAGCTGTTCGAAACGGGCGCGGTCCTCGTCGGTCCACCAGTTGCGCTGGATGCCGTCGGCATCCGACTTGCTGCCCTGGTCATCGAAGCCGTGGCCCATCTCGTGGCCGATCACGGCACCGATGCCGCCGTAGTTCACCGCGGCATCGGCGTGCACGTCGAAGAACGGCGGCTGCAGGATCGCCGCCGGGAACACGATCTCGTTGAAGGCCGAGTTGTAGTAGGCATTCACCGTCTGCGGGGTCATGCCCCACTCCTCGCGGTCGGTCTTCTGGCCGACGCGGCGGTTCTGGTCGGCGCGGTTGAACTCGCGCATCGCCACCGCGTTGCCCAGCAGGTCGTCGGCCTTGATGGTGACGCTGGAATAGTCCTTCCACTTCGACGGATAGCCGATCTTCGGACGGAAGCTGGTCAGCTTGCGGTAAGCCTCGGCCTTGGTCGCCTCGCCCATCCAGCCGATCTGCTCGATGTTGCTGCGCAGCGCGGTGCGCAGGTTCTCGACCAGCTGGTCCATCGCCGCCTTGGCTTCGGGCTTGAAGTAACGCGCCACGTACAGCTCGCCCAGTGCTTCGCCCAGGCCGCCGCGGCCACCGACCAGCGCCAGCGCCCGCTTCCAGTCATCGCGCTGCGCCTTCTGCCCCGCCAGCACCTTGCCGTTGAACTCGAACGAGGCGGCATCGATCTCGCTGCTCAGCAGGTCGGCGTTGCCGTCGACGGCGTGGAAGGCCAGGTAGTCGCGCCAGGTCGCCAGCGGCGTGGCGTTGACGATGTCGATCACCGGCTGGATCACGTCCGGGGTGGTGATGTTGAGCTTGTCGGGCTGCGGCATGCCCTGTGCGCGCAGCTGCGCGGCCCAGTCGTAGCCGGGGAATTTCTGCTGCAGTTCGGCGAAGGTGAACTGGTTGTAGGTCTTGTCGCGGTCGCGCAGCTTGACCCGCTCCCACTGCGGCTTGGCCAGCGCGGTTTCAAGCGCCAGCACCGCTTCGGCGCGGGTCTTGGCATCGGCACCGCTGACGCCGGCAAAGCCCAGCATGCGCTGGATGTGCGCCACGTAGGCCTCGCGGATCTTGACGAAGCGCGCGTCCTGGTTGAGGTAGTAATCGCGGTCGGGCAGGCCCAGCCCGCCCACGCCCAGGCCCACCTGGTACTGATTCGGGTCCTTGCGGTCGATGCCCACCCCCATCCCGAACGGCGCGCTGCTGCCGTCGATGCCGGCGTTGCCGAAGGCGGCGACCAGCTTGTCCTTCGAATCGATCTTCGCGATCCGGTCCAGCACCGGCTGCAGCGGCTTGATCCCGGCGGCATCGCGGCCTGCACGGTCCATGAAGCTGGCGTAGTAATCGCGGAGCTTGCGGCCATTGCTGCCGGCGGCGAGATCCTTGCTGGCCAGCAGCTCTTCCATCAGCGCACGGGTCTGCTCCTCGGCGCGGTCGCGCAGCTGGTTGAACGAGCCGTAGTTGGTCTCGTAGTCCTTGAGGACGTAGGTGTCGATCCACTGGCCGCTGGCGTAGCGGTTGAAGTCGTCGCCCGGCTTCACGGTCAGGTCGCGCGCGGTGAGGTCTACGCCGAAACTGCCCAGCTGGGCCTTGCCGGTGGGCGCGGCGGCGGTGGCGGAGGAGACGGCGACAGTAAGGGCGCCGGCAATGCCGAGGCCGAGCAGGGAACGCTTCATGCGGGAAGGTCTGGTGACGGAAGGAAACCCGAGGGTAGCCTGCATTCCCATCCGGCCGCGCGTGACTTTGGTTGGCCCGCGCGTGCGCTGCTTCGCGGTTGCGCGACGGGATCAGACCACCGCGGTCACCACGATCTCCACCTTCCAGTCCGGATTGGCCAGCCTGGCCTCCACGGTGGCACGGGCCGGGGCCTGGCCCGGGGCCACCCACGCGTCCCAGGCCCGGTTCATGCCGACGAAATCGGCGATGTCGGCAAGGAAAACCTGCGCACGCAGGATCCGGGTCTTGTCGCTGCCGGCCTGCGCCAGCAGCGCATCAATGGCCTCCAGCACCTCGCGGGTCTGGGTTTCGATGTCGGCACCCGCGGTCTCCGGCACCTGCCCGGCCAGGTAGGCGATGCCGCCGTGGATGCAGGCTTCGGACATGCGCGGGCCAGCGTCGATGCGTTCGATCATGGGGAATTCTTCCGATGCGGGGCACGCACCATCACCCAGCGCCGCGACGCGCGCAAGCCCCGCGGAGCGGACCCTCAGCCCCCGGCCTCCTCGTCCGCGCCGCGCAGGTCGTCGGCGTCGAAGTCGTAATCGAGCAGGTCGCCCGGCACGCAGTCCAGCGCCGCGCACAGCCGCGCCAGCGTGCGGAAGCGGATGCCCTTGACCTTGCCGCTGCGGAACAGCGACATCTGGGTTTCGCTGATGCCCACCGTGGCCGCCAGCTCGCGGGCGGTCATGCCGCGCCGGGCCAGCATCAAATCCAGCGTGATCCGGACCGGCATCAGACGATCTCGTCCAGTTCGGCCTGCAGCGCGCGGGCGCTGTCGACCACCCGCGCCAGCAACACCAGCGCGGCGCCTACCACGCCGAGCACGATCCCGGACAGGTCGAAATAGGCCAGCCCGCCCTGCCCGCCCTGGATCAGGCGCGTCAGGTTGGTGATGGCGAACACGCTGAGCAGCGCGCCCACCAGCACGCCCATGCCGATGTGGCGGATCGCCCGCGCCACCGCGGCGTGGAACAGGCGGCCGGCGGCCAGATCGCCCAGCGCCCGCTGCACGGCCCACAGCGCCCACAGATAGCCCAGCCCGGGCAGCAGCCGCACCAGCATCAGCAGCGCCGAGTTGCCGCCGGCGGCGCCGGCATCGCGGGTCCACGGCAGCGTGCTGGCACCCAGCCCCAGCAGCAGCGCCAGCCCGGCGAAAACCAGCAAGGTGGCGGCGCGCAGCCAACGGCACTGGTGGCGGAAGCGGTCGGGAAGCGCCATCGACGGGGCTCTCGGCAGACGAAGGAAATTTAAGCTTGACTTAAATTCCGCTCCATGTAAAAACTTTACCTAAGAGTTAAATTACCGGAGACCGCCCGACATGCCTCTTGCCATCGAAACCCGCGGCCTGAGCCGCCGCTTCGGAGACCGCCTAGCGGTCGACCGCATCGATATGCACGTGCCGGAGCGCAGCATCTACGGCTTCCTCGGCCGCAATGGCGCCGGCAAGACGACCACCATCCGCCTGCTGCTGGGGCTGTTGCGCCCGGATGCCGGCCACGCACGGATCGCCGGCATCGACGTGTCGCGCAACCGCATGGCGGCCGCGCGCAAGGTCGGGGCCCTGCTGGAGGCGCAGGGCTTCCACCCGCACCTGGATGGCCGCGAGAACCTGGACCTGAGCCGGCGGCTGCTGGGCCTGCCCGCGACCGAGGTCGAGCGCGTGCTGGAGGTGGTGGAAATGACGCCGCACGCGCGCCGGCGGGTCGGCGATTATTCGCTGGGCATGCGCCAGCGGCTGGGGCTGGCGCGGGCGATGCTGGGCGCACCGCCGGTGCTGGTGCTGGACGAGCCCACCAACGGGCTCGATCCGGAAGGCATCGCCGACATGCGCCGGTTCCTGCGCGCGCTGCCGGAGCGGGCCAACGCGACCGTGCTGCTGTCCAGCCACCTACTGGGCGAGATCGAACAGACCGCCACCCACGTCGGCATCCTCAGCCAGGGCCGGCTGGTGCTGGAAGGTGCGTTGGCCGACCTGAAGGCCGGGCTGGCCGCCGCGGTGGAAGTGGGCACGGATGCACCGGAGCGGGCCATGGCCATCGCCAGCGCCCATGGCTTCGAGGTCGAGCGCGCCGACGAAGCGGTGGTGGTGTACATCGCCGCGGACGAGGAGCCGCGCGACGCCACCGCCGCATTGAACCGCGCGCTGTGCGCGGCCGGCGTCCGGGTGCATGCGCTGGCCCCGCGCCAGTGCAGCCTTGAAACCCTGTACCGCAACGCCGCCCAGCCGGCCTTGGCCTGAGGAGACCCCCGATGTCCGTCCATACCTGTGTCTTCGCCCCGCCGCGCCTGCGCACCGCGCTGGCGGTCGAGGCCTACAAGCTCCGCCGTTCGCTGGCGCTGCTGCTTGCCGCGGTCGCGCCGCTGCTGATCGCGGTTTTCATGTTCTTCAACCTCACCCGCCTCGACAAACCCGGCTCCTGGGCGATGGCGCTGCAGTCTTCCGCCGCGATCTGGGCGTTCTTCATGCTGCCGATGTGCACCACCGCGCTGACCGCGCTGATGGCGCAGGCCGAACATGGTCCGCGCACCTGGGAGCACCTGCGTGCCCTGCCGGTGCCGCGCTGGCACCTGTACGCCGCCAAGGTCATCTGCGCGCTGGCCATGGTGGTGCTGATGAGCCTGCTGCTGGCGGTGCTGGCGCCGCTGGCCGTGCTGGCGGCCGGCTGGGCCAAGCCGGCCGCGGCGGTCGCGGATGCGCCGGATTTCGCCGCCTACCTGCTGCTGCTCGGGCGCATCTTCCTGGCCGCGTGGCTGATGGTGGCGGTGCAGCTGTGGATGGCGCTGCGCCATGCCAGCTTCGTGCCGGCATTGGCGCTGGGCATCGGCGGCACCTTCTTCGCCGTGGTCGCCACTTCGGCCAAGGTCGGCGTGCTGATGCCCTGGCAGACGCCTGTCAACCAGCTGGCCAGCGACCCCTCGCGCGCGGACCTGGCGCTGGCGGTGGGTTTCTTCGGCGGCTGCGTCGCTTTCGCACTGATGCTGTGGCGGATGAGCCGCCGCGAGATGCCGGCCTGAGCCTCCTGCGCGTCGGCGCTGGCGCTCAGCGATGCGCCAGCGCGAAGTCCAGTGCCGCGCGCACCGCCGCCGCCTGGGCGTCGTTGCACTGCCGAGGGTTGGCGCGGGGGCTGTCGGGATAGACCTCGGTGGTGGTAACGAAGCGCGCGTCGGTGATGCCGGCGCACAGCCCGAGCGCGCGGCAGTCGTACTCGATCACGCCCGGCGCCACCACCTTTGATCCGATGATGGTGCCGTCCGGGTCGGCGGGCGCGATGTGGGTCACCTTCGCCACCTCGGCGTTGATCGCCTGCTGGAAGGCCGGCTCCGGGCGGGCGCTGTCGGCGCACAGGTAGAAGCCGTCGGGGATCGTGCCGGGCTCGAACGGCTTGCCGTCGCGCGCGGCCAGCGACGGGCGGAATTCGGTTTCATCGCTGTCGGTAGTTTCGTGCAGGTCGATGTGCACCAGCACGCGATCGCCCAGCGAACGCAGCAGCGCCCACAGCGCGGCTGATTCGGCGGCCGGGCTGTCGGCACGGAAGTTGCGGTTGGGATCCAGCGCCTGTGCGTTCCAGCGGTGGATGCGCTCGTAGGCCCACGGGCTGACGCAGGGCGCGACCAGCAAATTGGCGCGGCCCGCATAGTCGCCCGCGTGGCGCTCCGCGAATTGCAGCGCGCCCTGCACGCCGCTGGTCTCGTAACCATGCACGCCGCCGGTCACCACCGCCACCGGCAGCGCCTCGTCCCAGCCGCGGCTGCGCAACACGAACAGCGGATAGCGGCCGTCGGCGCCGCCGTCCACTTCGCCGTATTGCGCGACGTCGAAGCGGTCCCGCAGCCGGTCGATCCAGGTCACCACCTCGTCGGCATAGCTGCGCTTCTTCGTCTGCAGCGCGCGCCATTGCGCTTTTTCGGCGTCGCCCCAGCGCTGGCCCGGGGTGCCGATGGGAAATGCATTCATCGCGTTGTCCTTGCACGGAACCTGCCGGCATTTTCGCATCTGTGCGTTGCCGCGGGGCCGCGACTTCAATTCCGCTTCACCCACGCGCCATCGCCGGTTCGCGCCTGCATCCCATCGTGGGGGCCTCCTCGCCACCGAGAGCCCCATGCGGAATACCAGCGAATTCGATTTCGACCTGATCGTGGTCGGCGCCAGTTTCGCCGGCGCGGCCTGCGCCATTACCGCCGCCAGGCGCGGACTGCGCGTCTGCGTGCTGGAACGCAAGCGCGACCCCGGCGACAAGCTGCGCACCACAGGCATCATCGTGAAGGAAGCGGCGGAAGGCACGCTGCTGCAGCGGCTCCCGGCGCCATTGACCCGCCGCACAGAAGCGGTGCGCCTGTACGCGCCCAGCCTGAAGCAGGTGGCGCTGGCCGCGCCCGGCTGCTACTTCCTGACCACCGACACGCCGGCGGTGATGCGCTGGCTCGCCAACCAGCTGCGCGAGCACGGCGCCGAGTTGCGGCTGGGCTGTGCGTTCACCGATGCGGTGCGCATCGACGGCGGCTGGCAGGTGCAGGGCGTGGGCCGCAGCCGCTATCTGGTAGGCGCCGACGGGGCGCGCTCGCGGGTGGCGCGGCGCTGCGGGCTGGGGGAGGTGCGGCAGTTTCTCTACGGGATCGAGTACGAGTTCCCGGGCGCGAAGCTGGCCGATCCCGAGGCCCTGCACTGCTTCATCAGCAAGCGCTATGCGCCCGGCTACATCGGCTGGCTGGCGCAGAACCCGCGCGGCGTGCAGGCGGGCCTGGCGCTGCGCCACGATCCCGCCAACGCGCGGGTACCGGACATCGACGGCTTCCTGCTGCGGGTGGGCATCGCCGGGGGACTGCCGCGCCACCTGCGGGCCGGCCATACCCGCGCCGGGCTGATCCCCTGCAGCGGGCCGGTGGACTGCATCGCCCGCGACGGCGCGATGCTGGTCGGCGACGCGGCCGGGATCGTCTCGCCGGTCACGGCCGGGGGGATCCATTCGGCATGGGCGCATGGCGACGCGGTCGGCGACGCCATCGCCGCGCACCTGCGTGATGGCGGACCAGCGCCGGAAGAGGTGGCCATCGATGCGGCGCCGCGCTTCCGCGCCAAGCGCGCGTTGCGCTGGATGTACGACCGCCTCCAGTTCGACTGGCCGTTCGACCTGCTGCTGCATTCACCGCCACTGCGCTGGGCGGCCGAACAGGTGTACTTCCACAGGCGCGGCGGCGGCTGACCGCGCGCATGCCCTGCTCAGCCGCTGCAGTCACCACAACACAGCGAAGCCAGCTGCTCCACCTCGGCGGGCGGATAGCCCGCCTGCGCCAGCACCGACGCCAATTGGTCGCCGCTCATCCACACCGTGGCGCGCAACGCGCCATCGGCGGGGTCGCGGTCCACGATCGCTGCCGGATCAACCTCGTGCAGCGCATCGTCGATCACCGCCATGTCCGGCGCATCCGCCGCCAGCCTGATCCTGAATTCCATGCGCACCTCCCACGCGCGCCAACCGCGGCGCCATCGGAGCATCCTGCGCCGCGCTGGCCTGACCTGCGCTGACCGAGGTCAAGCCGGCGACGGGGTCACAGCATCCGCTTCAGGGTGTCGTCGCGGCGGAACGCGTGATGCCAGATCGCAGCCAGCACGTGCAGGCCGATCACCCAGTAGAACGCCTCGCCGATCGTGCCGTGCAGGTCTTCCAGCGTGTGCGCCAGCGCTTCGTTCTCCGGCAGCAGCGCCGGCAGCGCCAGTCCGGTGAACGGGATCAGCACCGCCTTGCCGTCACTCCACGCGGTGGCCATGCCCAGCAGCGGCATGACGATGAAGAACGCGTACAGCGCCAGATGGATCAGTTTCGATGCGATCGCGCTGAAGCGATCCAGCGGCGGCGTCACCGCCGGCGCCGGGTTGCGCACGCGGCCGACCAGCCGCCACCACACCAGCAGGAACACCGCGATGCCGGCCCAGAAGTGGCCCTGCACCATCGCCGCGCGCTCGGCGCTGCCGCGCGGGAACAGGCCGCGCTGCTCGATCAGCAGGTAGGCCGCCAGGATCAGCAGCGCCATCAGCCAGTGCAGGCGACGCAGGACGGGGGCGTAACGCGGACGGGCGATGGCGTTCATGCACGACTCCAGCAATGGATGATCCGACTATGCGCCAGCGGCGCATGGAAATCTTGACTTCGATCAACTGCGCCCATCGTTCCGCGACGAAGCAGCGGACGCCAGCAGCGCGTCCAGATCGTCGTCCTTTTCGCGCCACAGGCCGTTCATCCATTGCTGGAAGCGCACCCGGAACTCGCGGTCGTTCTGGTAATCGCCGCCGGCCAGTTCGACCGGGATCGGCCGCTGGCGCACCTGCACCCGCACCTCGGGCACGCGGTCGGCCAGCAGGTCGACCAGCGAAGGCCGCCCGGCCGGATAAGCGATGGAGACATCCAGGATCGCGTGCAGGCCCTCGCCCATCGCGTCCAGCACGAATGCCACCCCGCCTGACTTCGGCTTGAGCAGGTGGCGGTACGGCGAGCCCTGCTTGGCGTGCTTGGCGGGGGTGAAGCGGGTGCCTTCGACGAAGTTCATGATCGACACCGGGATGGCGCGGAACTTGTCGCAGGCACGACGGGTGGCTTCGATGTCGCGCCCGGCCAGCGCCGGATTCTTCGCAATCTGGCGCGGCGTGTAGCGGCCCATGAACGGGAAATCCAGCGCCCACCACGCCAGCCCCAGCAGCGGCACCCAGAACAGCTGGCGCTTGAGGAAGAAACGCAGCAGCGGGATGCGCCGGTTGAACACCTTCTGCAGTACCAGGATGTCGACCCAGCTCTGGTGGTTGGCCAGCACCAGGTAGTGGCCATCGAGCTGCAGGTCCGCATCGCCACGCAGGCTCAGCCGAGTGCGGGTGAAGGTATCCCACAGCCAGTTGTTGAAGCCGATCCAGCTTGCGGCAAGCCCGGTCAGCAGCGGATTGCAGGCGGTGCGCAGGCGCGGCAGCGGCAGCACCACCTTCAGCACAGCGATGAGCAGCAACGGCACGACGTGCAGCACGGTGCTGGCGGCGATCAGCAGAAACAGCAGCGCAAGGCGGAACGGCAGCATTGGTGGGCGGGAAGATCGAACAGGCGTCCATTGTCGCGGAAAATCCGGCGATATTTCAGCCCGCCGGTATCATGCGCGCATGTCCACGCCGAACGCGCCGCGCCCTGCCGGCCCCCTGCTCACGCGCGCCACGGGCGACGCACTGACCGCCGCGCACGCGGCCAGCCACGCCACCTGGCAGGGGTCGCTGGACCTGGGACGCAGCCATGGCGAGGTGCAACTGGGCGCCGAATACTGGCATTGGCGGGGCATCGCCTACCCCTACCCCGGCAAGCTCAAGGACCGCACCCTGTACTGGTGGGACGGCGAGGCATTCGCGCCGGTCTCGCGCTACGCCGGCAAGCTGATCAAGCTGGTGCCGACCGACTGGCAGGTGCCGACATTCGAGATCGACGGCATCAAGATGCTGCCTACCTCGAAGGAATCGCCGCTGGACGACGCGCGCCGCAAGGTGGCACTGGTGCAGCCGACGGGCAAGACCGTGCTGGATACCTGCGGCGGGCTGGGCTATTTCGCCGCCTGCTGCCTCGACGCCGGGGTGGCGCGCCTGCAGTCGTTCGAGAAGAACGAGGACGTGCTGTGGCTGCGCACCATCAACCCGTGGTCGCCCGATCCTGATGCAAGCGCCGGGCGCCTGCAGCTGGCGCATGCCGACGTGTCGCAGGCCATCACCACGCTGCCGGACGCGGCCTTCGACGCCGTCCTGCACGACCCGCCGCGCTTCGGCATCGCCGGCGAACTCTATTCGCTGGCGTTCTACCGCCAGCTGGCGCGGGTGCTGCGCAAGGGCGGGCGCTTGTTCCACTACACCGGCAGTCCCAACAAGCTGACCTCCGGCCGCGACGTGCCGCGCGAAGTGGCGAAGCGGCTGGAAAGCGCCGGCTTCAAGGCGGAGCTGGCGCTGGACGGGGTACTGGCGGTGAAGCGCTGAGCCTCAGCGGCGTTCGACCCGGATCACGTTCGGGTCTTCGGCGTGCTCCAGCAGCAGCGCGCGTACCCGCTCCTGCCAGACCGACCCGAACGCCGCGCGTTCCTCGCTGGTGGCATCGGCGGCCAGCGCGCGCACCATGAGCTCGCGCAGCTGCGGCGCCGGCGGGATGCTGGACAGGTCCATCGACAGATGGACGGTGTCACCGGTGTCGGCACGCCGGAAGCTGGCGATGCTGCTGCGGTCGCCGCCGCCGTAGCGCAGCAGGTTGTGGCGGGCGTGCTGGCCGGCAAGGCCGTGGAAACCGTTGTTGGCCGCCGCGCCGGTGAGCAGCGTGAACACCTGCGCGATGACGCCGGTGGTGCCCTCCACTTCCGCCGCGCCCATCGTCACCACCACGCCGCCGCGTTCCGGCACCGCGTCCGGATACAGCGCGCGCAGGCCGGCGCGCGCCATCAGGTAGGCGCCGGCCACGGTAGGACAGGAATGTCCGGCCAGCCGCACCGCGTCGGCATAGCCGTATTCGATCAGCCCGTCGTCCGCCGCCCCCAGCAGTTCGGCCAGCGGGTCGCGCACCAGCAGCCGCGGCGCGTGCGAATAGAAGGCGGGCAGGTGCATCGACGGGTTCTCCTGTGGTTACTCTTCCGGCAGGCCGGTGACCCCGAAATCGATCACCACGCCGGCCTGGTCGCGCTGGCGGTACTCCACCGTGACATGTTCGCCGAAACGCTGGCCGATCTGGCCCAGCAGCGGGATCGGGTCATGGTCGTTGATGAAGCGCATGGTTTCGCCGTTGCGCAGCGCACCCAGCGCGCCGAAGATCGCCGAATGGCGGAAGCGGCGGGCGATGCCGCGCGCATCGAAGACGTGGACGCTGGGCTCCGGATCAAGCTGGATCGACATGGGAATGACTCCTGTTTGCAATGAACAGGGCCATGCTACGCCGCGCCCCAAGCATCGCCTTGACGTGGATCAGGCGATGCGGACACGGGCGAGGAGGATCCCGGTCCCTGCACTTGCCAGTCGAGGCAACGCCCGGTTCAGGGCTTGCAGTCGGATGCGCTGCGCACGCAGCGGTTGCCGTAGACGCACCATGTGTGGCCGGAGGCGCATTGGCTGGAGTCTGCTGCCGACGTGCGGCACAAGCCGCTGACCGGCTCGCAGGTATAGCCGGAGGCGCCACAGTCGTTGCTGGCACCGGCACTGCTGGCGCTGCGCGTGGGCGTCGCGCAATAGGCATGCACCAGGCTGCCGCCCTTGCTGGTCCAAGCCGCCAGCGTGGCCCGCAGGTCGCCGTTCTCATCACGCAGCTGCTGGTTCCGGGCGCGTTCCTGTTCGTACTGGGCCTTGTAGTCGATCGCGGTCGACGCGGCAATCCGCGGTGCCACCATGGGCCGCAGCACCGGTGCGGCCTGGGCCGCCACCGGCGGCGACAGGCCCGGCAGGGCAGACAGGGACAGGATGAGGGCGGCGATCAGTCTGCGCATCGGTATTCCCCGGTCAGCGCACCTAGCGTGCGCAGCGCGAGCATAGCGCCGCGCGGCGGTCATGCGTCGATGCAGGCAAGGGCCAGCCGGGCCACCCGCGCGAGCCCCTGCTCCCGCTCCTCCGGCGGCATGCTGGCGCCGCTGTCCAGGTGATCGCTGACGGCCAGGATCGCCAGCGCGGCGAACCCTTCGCGCATCGCCAGGCCATACAGCCCGGCCGTCTCCATCTCAACGCCGTGGATGCGGTGCCGGCGCAGGTGCGCCAGCAGCTGCGGGTCGCCGTCATAGAAGCAGTCGGTGCTGAACACGTGCGCCAACCGGGCCCGGATGCCCTGCGCGCCGGCGGCGTCCACCGCGGCGCGCAGCAGCCCGAAATCCGCGCAGGTGGACAGGTCATGGCCGCCGAACTGCATCCGGTTGAAGCGCGAATCGGTGCTGCCCGACTGCGCCAGCAGCACGTCGCCAACGGCCACCTCGCCCACCCCGCCGCAGGTGCCGACGCGGATGATCCGGCGCACGCCGTAGCTGCGCACCAGTTCGGTCACGTAGATCGCGGTAGACGGAATGCCCATGCCGCCCCCCATCACCGTCACATGCCTGCCCTGCCATTGGCCGGTATAGCCCAGCATGTTGCGGCGCGCGTTCACCTGCACCGGGGCCTCGAGCAGTTCCTGCGCGAGGAAGCGCGCGCGCAGCGGATCGCCCGGCAGCAGGACCGTGTCGGCGATCGCGCCGACGCCAGCGTCGATATGCGTTGTACTCATGGATCAGTCCGTCAGGAAGCAGTGGCCCTCCGCCAGCGGCGGCAGGCCCAGATGGGTGGCGATGCCCTGGCCGAGGTCGGCAAAGCTGTCGCGCCGGCCCAGCGCACGCGGCGCCAGTCCGGGACCGCAGGCCAGCAGCGGCACGCGTTCGCGGGTGTGGTCGCTGCCCGGCCAGCTGGGATCGCAGCCGTGGTCGGCGCTCAGCACCAGCAGGTCGCCGGGGTGCAGCACCGCCAGCAGCTCCGGCAGGCGCGCATCGAAATGCTCCAGCGCCGCGGCATAGCCGAGGGCATCGCGGCGGTGGCCGTAGACGCTGTCGAAATCGACGAAATTGGTGGCGACCAGATCGCCCTCGCCCGCCTGCGCCAATGCCGCGAGCGTGGCGTCGAACAGTGCATCGTGGCCGCTGGCCAGCAGCGCCCGGCTCACGCCCCGTGCGGCGAAGATGTCGCTGATCTTGCCGACCGCATGCACCTGCCCACCCTGCGCGCAGACCGCGTCCAGCAGGGTCGGCCGCGGCGGTGGCAGCGCGTAGTCGTGGCGGTTGCCGGTACGCCGGAAATCCTCGGGACCATGACCGGTGAACGGCCGCGCGATCACCCGGCCGATGTTGTACGGCGCCAGCAGTTCGCGCGCGATCCGGCAAACTTCGTACAGGCGCTCCAGCCCGAATGCGTCCTCATGCGCGGCGATCTGCAGCACCGAATCGGCCGAGGTGTAGACGATGGGTTTGCCGCTGGCAATGTGTTCCTGCCCCAGCTTCGCAATGATCTCGGTGCCGGAGGCGTGGCAGTTACCCAGCACGCCCGGCAGCCCGGCCTGTTCGACCAGCGCATCGAGCAGTTCGGCGGGAAAGCTGTCAGTGGCGGCTTTGAACAATCCGAACGGCTCGTGCAGCGTCACCCCGGCGCTTTCCCAGTGGCCGGACGGCGTGTCCTTGCCGCGGGCGCGCTCGTCCATGCACCCCCACTGCGCCTGCGCGGCTGGCATGTCCTCGAAGCCGGGAGCGATGCGCCTGCTGGCCAGCGCATGCGCCTGCGGCAACCCAAGCCGGGTCAGGTTGGGGATGCGCAGCGGTCCGCGCGCCTCCTGCGCGCAGGCGTCGGCGATATGGCCGAAGGTATCGGCGCCGGCATCGCCGTAGTCGGCAGCATCGACGGCGCCGCCGATCCCCAGCGAATCCAGCACCAGCCAGATGGCGCGGGCCACGGCTCAGCCGCCCAGCTCGGCCAGCAGCGCATCGAACAGCGCGCTGGCGCCAATGCGGAAGCGCGCCGGCGTCACCCAGTCGGCACCCAGCCGCGCCTGCGCCAGCGACAGGTAGACCCGCGCATCGGCCAGCGTGCGGATGCCGCCCGCGGCCTTGAAACCGCAGCGTCCACCGCGCGCGGCAATGGCATCCAGCATCACCGCCGCCGCCTCGGGCGTGGCGTTCACCGGCACCTTGCCGGTGGAGGTCTTGAGGAAGTCCACCCCGGCATCCAGCCCCAGTTCGCAGGCCTGACGGATCAGTGCCGGCGTATCCAGCTCGCCGGTCTCGAGGATCAGCTTGAGCGCAATGTCCGGCCCGCAGGCGCCACGGCACGCCTCCACGCCAGCGCGGGCGCGAGCCACGTCGCCCGCCTGCAGCGCGCGCCAAGGCAGCACCATGTCGACCTCGTCGGCGCCGGCGGCAATGGCGCGGCGGGTTTCCCGCGCGATCCGCTGCGGGTCGTCGGCGCCTTCGGGGAAGTTGACCACGGTCGCCACCTTCACCGCCGTGCCGGCCAGCGCCTCGCGGGCGGTGGTGATGTGTTCGGGATAGATGCAGACCGCCGCCGGCAGCCCGTGCGCGCTGCGTGCGGCGGCGCACAGGCTGCGGATGCGGGCGGGCGTGTCGTCCTCGCCCAGGCTGGTCAGGTCGAGCAGGCCGAGTACGCGCGCGGCGGGAAATAGTTCGATGGTGGACATGGCAGGCCCGGTTGCGGATCGCCGCCAGTCTAGGCCGCGCCACCGCGCCGGACATTGATCTGCGGCAAGTTCGCCGCCGGCCCACGTAATCCGGCGGATTTGCATTACAGTCAATCGCCCACGCCCGACCGTTCGCCATGGCACCGAGCCTGCCGCCGCTTTCGCAAGTCCTGGACCTGTTGCCCGATGCGGTCTGCATCGTGGACGAACGCGGCCACCTGCTGTTCGTCAACGCCGCCTTCGAGCGCCTGCTCGGCCATGCCGCCGACGAAGTGCATGGCCGCCTGCTGTTCGACTTCATCCATCCGGACGACCGCGACGCCACCGAGCGACAGGCGCGCGCGCTGATGGCCGGCGGCGGCGAGCGCCATTTCCGCAATCGCTACCTGCACCGGCAGGGCCACGCCGTGGACCTGCTGTGGTCGGCGCACTGGCTGCCCGAACAGCGCCTGCGCATCGGCGTGGCGCGCGAGATCGGCGAACTGCGGCGCGCCGAGCGCGAGCTGGAACACCACGCCAACCACGACCCGCTGACCGGACTGGCCAACCGCCGCCGGCTGGAGCAGGCGCTACGCAACGCCTTGGCCGAGGCGGCTGAAAGCGGGGGCCAGGTATCGCTGCTTTTCCTCGACCTGACCGGCTTCAAGCAGGTCAACGACCGCGGCGGCCACGAGGCCGGCGACCGCGTCCTGTGCGAGGTGGCAAGGCGGCTGCAGCAGGGCGTGCGCCAGGTCGATTTGGTCGCGCGCGTCGGCGGCGACGAATTCGTGGTGCTGCTGCCCGGCTGCGATGCCGAACATGCCCGCGGCATGGCGCAGCAACTGTGCCAACAGCTGCGCGTGCCGTGCACGCTGGGCGATGGCCCGCTGCGGATGCACGCCAGCATCGGCATCGCCACCTTCCCGGCCGACGCCCAGACCCCGGAAGCGCTGCTCGCGCATGCGGACAAGGCGATGTACGCCAGCCGCGTTTGCCGCTGAGGCGCTGCCTGCGTCAGCGGATATTGGAGACGGAGTTCTTGGCGGTATCGTGCCTGGTCTTGAGCACGCCGCCCTGCACGCTGAACACCAGCTCGACCTTCACCTTCGGCGGCGCAGTCCGCACTTGCGTCTTCAAGGTGTCCTTCAACCCGCTGCCGGCGCGCTCGGCGACCACCACCAGCAGGTAGTCGCCGTCAGCCAGCGGCTGGGTGATGTCGATGGCGCCTGCCGAAGCGCGCCGACTGGGCAGCAGCGCAGGCGCGGCCTCCGGCCTCTGTCCTGCGGCAGTGGCGGCCATGCGCCCGCTAGCGGCGTAGGAGGCAGCCGCCGCGCCGCCCCCCTGCCCCGACAGCGACGACACCGCGGCCGAGATGATGCTGCCGCCCGGAAGCGCGCCGCCCAGCAATGCCTGCCGTCCCGGCGCATCCAGCGGCGACATCCGCAGCGCGCCCAGGTCCACGCGCACGCCGTCACCACCCGGCAACGCGATGAAGCAAGCTTCGCCGCCGCAGCCGACGTCGATCTCCAACGTCGCGCCCTGCGCCAGCGCGCTGCCTGCGGCGTGCAGGCCGGCGTTGACCTTCTCGCCGAACGTCGCGCCCTGCGCCTGCTTGGCCACCGTCACGTTCATCGAAATGCGGTTCGGCATCGAACCGTTGTGGCCGTTGATGCCGCTTGCCGCCGCGGCTGGCAATGCCAGCACCAGCGCCACTACGCCGACCGGTACGAACGCCTTCATGTCGCCACCTGGGTTTGCCTGACGGTGGGCGAGACTAAGCGCGCACCGGCGGCGTACGTCAAGCACCGTTCGTCGCTGGCCGGTCCCGGCGTGGGCGGCCGTTCACCTGCCAGGGGGATCCACAACGACCATGCGGCCAAACCGCAGGAGCACGCGATGCCCAGGATCGAACGGCCCTTCTTCCCCATCATCTACGTCCGCGGCTACGCGATGACCCGCGACGAAATCGTGCAGACCACCTCGACGCCCTACATGGGCTTCGAGGCCGGCTCCACCAAGATCCGCCAGGCCCAGGACGGCAGCATCGTCAAGTTCGTGTTCGAGTCGCCGCTGGTGCGGCTGATGAAGGACTACGGCTACCGCGACGTGTACGCCTCCGGTGCGGAGCAGCTTGGCACGCTGCCAGCGCGCAGCCTGGTCATCCATCGCTATTACGACGAGGCCGACCCAGCCTTCGGCACCGGCAAGGCGCCCTCGATCCCGGACGCCGCCAAGGCGCTGGGGCTGCGCATCGCCCGGCTGCGCGACAGCGTCTGCGGCAACGACGCTGCTGCGCGCAAGGCCTTCCGCGTGCACCTGGTCGCGCACTCGATGGGCGGACTGATCGTCCGCTGCCTGCTGCAGAACCCGGAGGTCGCCAGCGCCGACGTGCGCGCGATGGTCGACAAGGTGTTCACCTACGCCACCCCGCACAACGGCATCGAGGTGGGCGGCATCAACGTACCCGGCTTCCTGTCGATCAACGACATGGACAATTTCAGCCGCCCAGTGATGGCCAAGTACCTGAAGGTGCCCAAGGACAAGGTCAACACGCTGGGCGATTCGGGTTTCCCACCCGAGCGCTTCTTCTGCCTCGTCGGCACCAACAGCCGCGACTACGCGGTGGCGCATGGCCTGTCCTCGCTGGCCGTCGGGCAGATGAGCGATGGGCTGGTGCGGATCGAGAACGCCTACGTGGCCGGCGCCCCGCGTGCGTTCGTGCATCGCAGCCACAGCGGCTACTTCGGCATCGTCAATTCCGAGGAGGGCTACCAGAACCTCGCCCGCTTCCTGTTCGGCGACCTGTGCGCCACCGGCAGGCTGGATATCGAGGCGCTGCCCTTCCCGCCCGAGATCGAGCGCGCGCGCAAGGCCGGCAAGAAAATCGAATCGTCGTACTACATCGAAGCCACGGTGGCCCCGCGCGGCGCCTACACCTACGACCTGACCGCGCGCACCAAGGGCCAGGAGAGCGCGGTGCGGCGGCAATATCCGGAGTTGTTCGACAACGACGGCAAGCTGATCCGCAACGCCCGCGCGCCCACCCTGTTCTCGGTGTTCCTGGACACCTCGAAGATCACCGCCGGCAGCGAGGTGGCGTTCTCGATCGAGCTGGCGGTGTCGAACGCCGGCTACGAGGTCGACGGCGCGCTGTTCCTGAAGCAGCACATCCCCGGCGAATACCTGTTCCGCAACACGCTGGTGCTATTCGCCAAGCAGGACGAGGGCGGCGAGTGGAAGTTGCGCTACGTCTGGGCCGACGAGCACTGGGCCACTGGCCCGAAGACCGAGGCCGAAGTGTTGGCATTGGGAAAGAAGGCGATCGGCATCGCCCAGCAGTCGCCGTCGGCGTTCTCGGTACCGCTGGCGTCGGCGAAGGGATTCCGCGCCGCGCTGCAAATCGCCCTGTCGGCGTGGGCATGAGCCGGCCGTGGCGGCCGGCGCCACGCGCGCGGCGCCTCAGGCGTGCAGGGGCATCAGCGATGCGTGCAGGTGGGCGGTTTCCAGCATGTGGCGCAGGCGCGCCTCGACCAACCGCAGGTCATCCAGCTGCTGCGGTGCGTATAGCGTGTAGATCGGCCGGTTGCGCTGGCCTTCGGCTGGTTCCTTGCGACTGACGCCGATGTTGCCGGTCCCGCTGGCCTGCGCCCACAGCCTGCGCAGTGCGTGCGGCCCAATGCTCTCGTCCTTCCCCAGCGTGAAGGTGAACATCGCGATCTGATGGCTTGGCATGCTGGTACTCCTTGCGGTTCTGGAGTATGCGCCTTCCCCGCGGGCTTTCCCGGCGGCTTTCCGGCCGGCTCCAGCCCCGCAGCCAACCGCCGCGGATGGAAGTCTCTGCCACATTGGAGTAGGATGGCGCAAGGCCCCCGCGCCACCGCGCGTTTCGTCCGACGCCTGCGCGTCGCGCGCCTCGCTCCCTTTCACGCGCCCTGCACTGCTGCGGGGCGGCTTTCGATTGCCCCTGCGGGCGCCCGCCGCGGTCACCGCCGGGGCGGCCCCGCAAGTCCTGCGCAGATCCGCACGTCAAGCCCGCTTGCCGCCCGGGGCGCACACCTCCAACACGCCGCGAGCGCCATGCCCGCGTCGTCCGCTCACGCCATCAAGCCACAGGAGGCCCGCATGCCACGACCCAGGAAAGTAGCCGAAAGCGAACCCAAGCAGCCGCTGCCCGCGACCAAGACCAGCCATCTGTTCCAAGGCCGCAAGCCGGCGGAACGCGGCGGCGCGCTCACCCGCGAACGCATCGCCGAACACATGGACGCCTTCCGCAAGGCCGGCGGCACCATCGAAGTGCTGGGCACCACCCGCGCCCTGCAGCGCATCGGCCTGCCTGCGGAGGCCCAACCCGCGCCGCCGGCCGCACCCACCGCCGGGCGCTCGCGCAAATCCACCCGCTGACCCAGGAGTTCCCGTTGGCAAAGCCAAACTATGCGTTCGAAAAGCGCCAGCGCGAGCTGGCCAAGAAGAAGAAGCAGGACGAAAAAGACGCCCGCAAGCGCGAAGCCCGCGCCGCAGAGACGGGGCCTGAATCCGCAGCGGAGCCTGCCCCGGCAGCGGCACCGGCGCAGGCCGGCCCGCGCGTGCACCTGCGCAAATCCGCGGAGTAAACCGGCGCCGGGCCGGGGTCAGCGCGCCGCGTAGCGGAACAGCGCCCCGGCCAGCAGCCACGGCAGCGCGAAACAGGCCGTCAGCGCCAGTTCGCGTTGGTCGAAGCCACCGAGGGCGATTGCAATGCCAACCGCGGCCAACTGCGCCAGCGCGGCGGCGAACATCGCGTTCGCCATGCCGGCCGCGCGGAAGCGCGCCAGCAGGCTACCCAGCCCGGCGATGCCCAACACCCCGGCGAACATCAGGTTGGCCAAGTTGCCTTCGCTGCCCAGCATGCCGACCGCCAGGTTGACCCAGATCGTCAGGAATCCGGCCAGCACCGCGACGCCGAAGCCTGCGCGATAGGCCAGCGGCCCACCTAGCCAAGCAGCAAACTCGTACAGGCCGCAGGCTGCCACCAACAACACCCCCATCGCCGCGAAGTCCAGCGCCGTCCAGTCCACCCCGGCCTGCGGATACAGCCGCATCACCAGCGCCGGCAACAGCAGCAGGCAGGCCGCGCCGCCCCAGGCCAACGGGCGCAAGCGATGCTTCCCGCCGGCGCCGCCATTTCCCGTCACCGCCGTTCCGTGCATCGCCCTGTCCCGTGCTTGTCGAGGATCGCCAGCATCCCATGCGTGGATGGGCGCGGCATGGCGCGCCTGTGAAGCGGGCGCGAAGTGCGGCGGCCAGTCAGTGCGCGCGCGCCGCAGCGCGCCTCGGGGATACGGCGATGCCGACCACGATGAAGGCGAGCAGCACCGCCGATGCCGCATAGCGGTCCAGCCCGAGGCCGCCGCTGGCCAGCGGCTTGTCGAGGAAATCGCCCACCACCGCGCCCAGCGGACGGGTCAGGATGAAGGCGGCCCAGAACAACGGCGTCTTCGGCACCCTGCCGAAGACATGCAGCGCGGCGACCACGGCCAATGCGCCGCCGAAGATCGCCATCCCGCCCAGGTAGCCCATTCCCACCGTGTCGGCGACCCAGTCGCCAAGCGCCGTCCCCAGCGTCTGCGAACACATGATGGTCAGCCAGTAGAACCCTTCCGACTTTGCATCGACCACGCTGGCAACGGACACGCTGCCGACCGTCCGCTTCCACCACCACAGCACCGCCAGCACCATCGCCAGCAGCAGGCTGGAACCGGCGGCGTAGCCAAGCCCCTGCGCGCGGGTGGCGTAGTCGGCCAAGGTGGTGCCGACGGTGGTGCTGGCGATGATCGCGAACCAGTACGGCGCCGGGTGGAAGCGCGGCGCGCGGATTTGCGCCCAAACCGCCGCTGCGAACAGCACGCCGAAGATGCCGGTGCCGATGAGGTAGCCCGTGCCGGTGGCCCCCGGCGCGGTTTCGCCCAGCCACGACATCGTCACCGCATCGCCGCCGGTTTCGCCCAGCGTGGTGGCGGCGATCTTGACCAGCCAGAACCCCAGTGTCACCTCCGGCACCTTGGCCAAGGCCGCAGGCAACCGTCTTTCCACCGCTGTCGAATCCATCGCGGGGGCAATCCAGATAGCGCCACTTGGGCATTGCGCACAGGTTGCCGGCCGCCATGTTGGGCTGGCTCAGGCGAATTTCAGGATTGCGTTAACCCAGGCAACGCAGCTGCCACAGGCTGCGGCCGAGCGCTTCGATCCGGCTCGACTCGACTGCCGCGCCACCCATCGCAGTCTTGTCCTGTTGCAAAGCGAATTCTGCCAACATCGCGGCCATGAACCTGCCATCGCTTGCCGAGCCCGCGCCGCCACCGCTCCAGTGCAACAAGGTGCGCAACGTCGCCCGGATTGCCGCTTTCGCCATGCTGGCGGCGGCGGCTGTGGTTCTGCTGGGCTGGTGGCTGCAGATCCCGGCGCTGACCCGGTTGATGACGGGTGCCACCAGCATGAAGGCCACCTCTGCCATCGCCTTCCTTGCAGGCGGGCTGGCCCTGCTGGGCTGCGCCAGGCGCCCGCGCGGCGGCCTTGCCTGTTTCCTGCCGAACCTGCTGATGCTGCTGCTCGGCACCGCCTCGCTGCTGGAATACACCACCGGCGTCGACCTCTTCATCGACCACCTGTTCGCCGATCCGGAATCCATCGCGCAGGGCAATCCGCCGGGCCGCATGTCGCAGATGACAGCGGTGGGCTTCATCCTGATGGGGCTGCAGGGGCTGCTGGTCAGCCGGCAGCGCATGCCGCGGCTGGCCCACCTGCTGGCCGGCCTGCTGCTGTCGCTGGGCACTTTATCCCTGACAATGGCCGGATACGGCTACCGCATGGGCATCACCCAAGTGCTGCCGGTGGCTGTCCCCACCGCCGTTTTGCTGCTGCTTGGCGCGCTGGGCTGGCTGGTCCTGCAAAAGCCGATGGGCATCATGCGGGTGGCGTATGCCGACAGCCCCGGCACCCTGCTGCTGCGCTGGGCCGCGATTCCGGCGCTGCTGATGCCGCCGCTGCTGGCGATCGCCATCCGCGCTGCGGAACAACTGCTGGGCTGGACCTTTGCCGAAGTGGTCGCCGCCATCGGCTACCTGAGTGGCGTGGGCGCAAGCGCAATGGTCATCGGCATGGCCTGGCTGCTGCACGGGCTGGACCAGCAGCGGCAGCAATCCGCACGGTTTCAGGACGCGGCCTATACCGACGCGCTGACCCGGCTGGTGAACCGGCGCGGCTTCGACGAAGCCATGGAGCGCATGCTGCAGGGGCACCGCGAGAGCGACCACGGCTTCACCCTGCTGATGCTCGACCTGGACCACTTCAAGCGCTTCAACGACGACTTCGGCCATCTTGCCGGCGACCGCGCGCTGCAGATCACCGGCCAGGTCCTGCGCGGCGCGCTGCGTCCGCAGGACATCGCCGCACGCTTCGGCGGCGAGGAATTCGCGGTGATCCTTCCGGGCACCGACGTGATTGGCGCGCAGCGCACGGCCAATCGCCTGCTGCAGGCCTTCCACGCACAGGAATGGCCGCACCGTCCGGTGACCGCCAGCATCGGCATCGCCAATTCCCATCCCGGCGACAGCGCCGCCGCCCTGATCGCGCGCGCCGACACGGCGCTGTACGCGGCCAAGTCGAGTGGCCGCGACCGCGCCTGCGAGAACCAGGTCACCACGATTTCCTCGGTGCTCTGACACCGCCCCGCGCCCTTGTCGCAAGGCTAGCGCAGCCCCGGCGATGGGCTAGAACCCCAGCTTGGCCCCCGCCCCCAGCAGGGTGGCAACGCCGAGCAGCGCGAAGATGCCTGCGGCGATCGAATGCACCAGCTTCATCGGGATGCGGTTCGCCAGCTTGTCGCCGATGAACACCGCCGGCACGTCCGCGATCAACATGCCCAGCGTGGTGCCAACCACCACCAGCAGCGGCGTGGCGTAGTGCGCCGCCATCGCCACGGTGGCGATCTGGGTCTTGTCGCCCATCTCGGCCAGGAAAAAGGTGACCAGCGTGGCGCCGAACACGCCGAACTTGCCGGCAATCCGGGTTTCCTCTTCCTCGATCTTGTCCGGGATCAGGGTCCAGATCGCCATGCCGATGAACGACAGGCCCAGCACCCAGCGCAGCACCTCGGGCGTCAGCGTGGCGGTGATCCACGCCCCCAGCGCACCCGCGAGGCCGTGGTTGACGATGGTCGCCGCGAGGATGCCAAGGATGATCGGCACCGGCTTCCTGAAGCGCGCGGCGAGGATGAAGGCGAGCAGCTGGGTCTTGTCGCCGATTTCGGCGAGCGCGACGACGCCGGTGGAGACGAGCAGTGATTCCATGGACTTTCCAGGGCCGGGCAACGGACACATGACCACGGCGCATCCCCGGCCATCTCGGAGCGCAGTGGTCAAAGGTCTTGCCAAGCATGGGAACCGCCCGCGCCATGGCCTGTGGGCCAAGTGTGTTGACGTGGGCCTCTTCGCGACGAAGAGCGGCTACTCCCCAATGACCGGGCCATTGTAACAGCGGGCCGGCAGCCGGGTACTCGACGGTGCCGACGCCGCAGCGGCTTCAGCCGCGCAGCAGGATCATCGGCAGCGCGAACAGCGCCAGCGTGAACAGGATGCCGACGACCACCAGCGCCACCCGTCCCGGCTCCGCGCGCACGACCGACCAGAACGTCTCCGCGGTGCCGTCGCGCTCGGCAGCTTCGCGCTCGGCGCGGGCGCGCTGCTGGCGCCCCTGCTGGTAGGTGGCCAGCAACTGCTTCGCCGCCGCGAACCCGGACTCGTCGCGCAGCCAGATCCCGCCGAAGGAAATTCCCCAGCGGCTGGGTTTGGTTTCGTAGTACTCGACCCGGTGCTCATCGAGCAGCGCGCGCACTTCATCGGCCTCGTCGTCGGGCACGTTGCGCAGGTTCATCAGCAGCTTCGCCATGGCGCGAGGATAGCAGCCACGCCCGCGGCCCAGCGCGGCCGCACGCCTCCACGCAATGCCGACAGCGTGCGACCTACCTGTCGAGCCGCAGGAACCGAGCCGCGTTGTCGTGGAAGATCGCGCGCTTCTGCGCCGGGCCCAGGAACGCGGCGCTGTCGACGCCCTCCACCGCCTGCGTGATCGCTTCCGGCCAGACCATCTGGTCGGAGCCGAACATCAGCCGATCGCCCATCCCGGCGGTCATCAGCGCCTGCAGGTAATCGTGGAATTCCTGCCGCGGGATGATCCAGTTGATCACCGACAGGTCCGCGTGTACCTGCGGGTACATGTAGAGGATGGCCTTGGTTTCCTGCAGGTAGGGCCAGCCGGCGTGCATCAGCCACACCCGCAGTTTGGGATGGCGCTTGAGCATCGGCTCCAACCGCATCGGGTTGCCGAGGGCGACGCTGAAGCCCGGGCAGCAGCCATAGGGCGTGCCCGGCGGCGCGAGGCCGGTGTGGATGCCGACGGGTATGTCGAGTTCTTCGGCCAGCGCGAGGTACGGCTCGAACCACGCATCGCTGGGGTCCAGCCCGTGGTACTGCGCCCCGATCTCGCCCATCACCTTCAGCTCGCCATTGGTGAACGCCTTGCGCAACACCTCGACCGGCGGCAGCGGCGTGCGCCCGTCGTCGAGGAACGCGCCGGCCCAGATGGTGTTGTCGCCCCCCGCGCGCCGCATGCTGGCCATCGCCGCATCGGGGCCGCTGACCAGCCCCAGTACGATGCCGTGCTGGCGCATCCGCTCCAGGGTCAGGCGCTCGCGCTCGGCATCGGAATTGGCCGTGGTCGGCTGGCCGGTGGCCGGATTGGGCGCGCCGGGCGCCGCCGGCCCCACGTGCAGATGAACATCGATGATCGGCCCCGAGTACGACTGGGCGAACACGGGACCGCAGGCCAGGGCCAGCAGCAGGGTCAGGCAGTGAAAACGCATCGTGTCGCTCCTTCGCGCGAACTCGGGATAGGCAACGGCAAGCCGACCAGCGGGCGGCCACCAGCGCACGAGCCGGTCGGCAACAGCACACGCAATTCCCCGTCCCGTCGTTGTGCCATGCTCGCGCCTTACTTCCATCGGAGCTTGCGAAATGGCCAGCAAAAAGACGGTTTCCCCCGCCAAGTCTTCCGCAAAGGGCAAGGTGTCCCCAGCCTCCAAACCAGCCAAGCCAGCCAAATCCAGCGCGCCTGCGGGGAGCGACAAACCCCGCGCCGGCGCGCCGGCGACGGTCGCGCACACGCCGCGCCGCTTCGACGGCAAGGTGGTGGTCACCACCGGCGCCGCCGCGGGCCTGGGCCGCGCCACCGTGCTGCGGCTGGCGCTGGAAGGCGCCACGCAGGTGCTGGTGGACCTGAAGAAGGACGGACTGAAGCGGGTACAGAAGGAAATCGAGGCGCTCAACCCACGGGCGAAGACGCTGCTGGTGACCGCCGACGTGTCCAACCCGGACGATGTCCACGCCTACGTCAAGAAGACGATGAAGGCGTTCGGCCGCATCGACGGCTTCTTCAACAACGCGGGCATCGAGGGGCGTCAGAACCTGACCGAGGATTTCGGCGGCAAGGAGTTCGACCGCGTCATCGGCGTGAACCTCAACGGCGTGTTTTACGGCATGGCCGAAGTGCTGAAGGTGATGCACCAGCAAGGCAGCGGCAGCATCGTCAACTCCGCGTCGGTGGGCGGCATCCGCGGGGTCGGCAACCAGTCCGGCTACTCCGCCTCCAAGCACGGCGTGGTGGGCCTGACCCGCAACTCGGCGGTGGAATACGGGCAGTACGGCATCACCATCAACGCGATCGCGCCGGGCGCGATCATGACCGACATGGTCGAGAACTCGCTGCGGCAGATGGCCGGTGATGACTGGGAAGCCGCCGGCAAGCAGTTCGTGAGCGTCAACCCGATGCAGCGCTTCGGCCGGCCGGAGGAAGTGGCGGCGGTGGTGGCCTTCCTGCTGTCCGGCGAAGCCAGCTTCGTCAACGGCTTGGTGGTCACCATCGACGGCGGGCAGTCGTACAAGTACTGACCCAACGCGCGATCCATGCGGGCGTCGCTGCCGGCGCCCCTTGGCTATTTCCCGACGATCAATCCTGCTCGGCCGCGGCCTCGCGGCCCTGCTGGCGGATCAACGCTTCCTCGCGCGCGTCGTTGATGGCATGGCGCACGCCGTCGAGGTCCGGGGCGGATTCATCATGGGCGAACACGCCGGTGAGTTCGCTGTCCGGACGCAGTTCGCCGGCTTCGTACAGCGCCCACATCTCCTCGCCATACCAGGTGTCCAGCAGCTCCGGCGCCCACGCGCCGAGGCTGGCGGTGAGATTGTTGACGTCGCGCAGCAGCATCTTGCGGGCGGCATTGTTGCCGGCGGCGCTGACCACCTGCGGGAAATCGATGATGACCGGGCCATCGGGGGCGACCAGCACGTTGTATTCCGACAGGTCCCCATGGATCAGGCCCACGCAGAGCATCTTCACCACCTGCCGCACCAGGAAGCGGTGGAAACCGCGGGCCAGCTCCGGCGACAGTTCCACCTCGCCCAGCCGCGGCGCGGAATGGCCGTCGGCATCGACCACCAGCTCCATCACCAGCACGCCGTGGAAATAGCCGTAGGGTTCCGGCACGCGCACGCCGGCATCACGCAGCTGGTAGAGCGCATCGACCTCGGTGTTCTTCCACGCGGTTTCCTGCTGCTTGCGACCGTATTTCGTGGCCTTACCGATCGCCCGCGCCTCGCGGCTGCCGCGCACCTTGCGCCCTTCCTGGTACTGCACGCGCTGCTGGAAACTGCGCTGCGCCATGTCCTTGTAGAGCTTGGCGCAGCGGATCTCGTCGCCGGCGCGCACCACGTACACGGCCGCTTCCTTGCCGCTTTTCAGCGGCCGCAACACTTCATCGATCACGCCGTCGTCGATGAGCGGCTGCAGGCCTGAGGGGGTCTTCATTGCATCCTTTGGGAAAGACCGGGACCGTGACCCGGCCCGCTAGAGTGCCTCATCGCTACACTGGCTGTCCCTTTTTCCGGCAACACCGCATGTCCGATTCCGTACGACTGGCCAAACGCGTGGCCGAGTTGGCCGCCTGCTCGCGCGCCGACGCGGAGCAATACATCCGCAACGGCTGGGTGCAGGTGGACGGGTGCGTGGTCGAGAATCCCGCGCACGCGGTGTCCAGCGAAACAGTGACGCTGGATGGGGAGGCGCGGCTGGAGGCCGTGGAACCGGCCACCGTACTGCTGCACAAGCCGGTGGGCTACGACACCATCAGCGGACCCAACCCCGCCGCCGCCCTGGTGCAGCCCGGCACCCGCTGGCCCGAAGACCCATCCGGCGTGCGCATGCTGGAGCGCCATTTCCACCGCCTGACCCCGCTGGTGCCACTGGACGCCGAATCCAGCGGCCTGATGGTGCTGACCCAGGACGGGCGGGTGTGGCGCCGGCTCACCGAGGACGGCGACGAAATCGAACAGGAATACGTGGTCGAGGTCAGCGGCGACATCGCCCCCTACGGCCTGCGCAAGCTCAACCACGGCCTGCACTACAACGGCCGCGCGCTGCCGCCATGCAAGGTCAGCTGGCAGAACGAAGTGCGCCTGCGCTTCGCGCTGAAGGGCGTGCAGGGCGGGCAGCTGCGCGACATGTGCGCGCAGGTCGGGCTGGAGGTGGTGTCGATCCGCCGCCTGCGGATCGGCAAGATTTCGCTGGCGAAGATGCCGGTCGGCGCGTGGCGCTACCTGCCGGCGGGCGAACGGTTCTAGGCCGCCCTGCCGGCCGGGCCGACGGCCTGCTGCCGTCAACCGGATTGACCTGCCGCACCCGCCAACGGCGCATACTCCTTCGGCCGGCTGCAACCGCAGCCGCACCACCACACAGCCAAGGAGACGCACGTGAGCAAGGGCATGGATCAAAAGAAGGAACAGAAGAAGAAACCGGCCAAGACGATGAAGGAAAAGAAGGCCGAAAAGAAGGACAAGAAGGCGACCAAGGGGTTCGCACCCACCTGAGTGGAGCACCGCGTGGCCGCCAGCATGTGCCAGTCGAACCGGGCCGACTCGTCATCCACCAGGTTGGCGATGGCATAGGCGGCCACGAACAGGCCGGCGAAAGTCCAGTGGAACACCCGCGTAGGCAGGTCGTACACGCGAACGGCAGTCATGGCGCATCTCCGTCCCTAGGGAGGCCAGGCTGCATTGAAGGGCCGTGCAGCCGCATCGGGCAAATGCCGCATCCGGCACCAGCGCTGGCGCGCAGGGGCGCCATGCGACATCCGCCCCCTGCCGCGCGAGCGCGGGGCCGCCCGCATCGCGGCGCCGCACCCACCCCCACCGGATACCGACTCGCACTGCGCTGGGCACGGCCGGCGTGGCCGCGCACAGTCCTGGGCCTGGCGCCAGCGACGCTTGGTCTGGCACGCCGGACGCGTATCGAAGCGGCGAAACGGTTCCACCCCGGCGGCCGCTCAGGCCAGCCGCTCAGGCCAGCCGCTCGATCTCCCGCGCGGCCATCCCGGCGGCGCTCTGCAGCATGCCCGAGTAGAGCTTGCGGGCCGGCCCTACCTCGCGGGCAGCGGACTCCAGGCCATGCACGTACGCCGCAAGCAGATCGCGGGCGTTGAACTGCTGGCTGAGGTCCTCCACCGTCCTGGCCACGGCATCGCGCAGGTGCCAATCCACGTTGGTGCCGGACTCGGCCTGCTTGGCCAAGTCCAAGACCCGGATGACATGCGGCGTGATAAGACCTACGACGGTGGCTTTCATACGTACGACCTGCGGGGGAACAGGAGCGCGAAGATACCCCAAAGCACCATCAAGGCGGCGTGGCGGACGGGTCAGCGGTGCAGCTGCCAGCCCAGCGTTTCGCCTTGGGCCAGCGGCGCGATGGTGCGGTCGCCGTACGGCAGCTCGGCCGGGATGACCCAGTCGCCCTTGCGCAAGACCAGCGTGCCGGTGTTGCGCGGCAAGCGGTAGAAGTCGGCGCCAAAATGGCTGGCAAAGCCCTCCAGCCGGTCCAGCCGGCCGGCAGCCTCGAACGCGGTGGCATATAGCTCCAGCGCGTGCAGGCCGGTGTAGCAGCCGGCGCAGCCGCAGTCGGCTTCCTTGTCGCCGCGCGCATGCGGGGCCGAATCGGTGCCCAGGAAGAAGCGCGCATCGCCGCTGGTGGCGGCCTCCAGCAACGCACACCGGTGTACTTCGCGCTTCAGCACCGGCAGGCAGTAGTAGTGCGGGCGGATACCGCCAGTGAAGATGGCATTGCGGTTGTACAGCAGGTGGTGCGCGGTGATGGTGGCGGCGATCTCGCCTTCGGCGGCGCGCACGTAGTCCACGGCGTCCTTCGTCGTGATGTGCTCCAGCACCACGCGCAGTCCCGGGAAATCGCGACGCAGCGGGATCAGCTTGTCCTCGATGAACACCTTCTCGCGATCGAACACGTCGATCTCGCGGTCGGTCACCTCGCCATGGATGGCCAGCACCATGCCGGTCTCTTGCATGGCCTCCAGCGCCGCGTAGGCGTGTTTCAAGTTGGTGACGCCGGAATCCGAATTGGTGGTGGCGCCCGCCGGGTACAGCTTTGCCGCGTGCACGAAGCCACTGGCCCGGGCCCGCAGGATCTCCTCGGCCGGCGTGTTGTCGGTGAGGTACAGCGTCATCAGCGGCTCGAAGTCCGACCCCGCCGGCAGCGCGGCCAGGATGCGCTCGCGATACGCCGCCGCTAGCGCCGTGGTGGTGACCGGCGGGCGCAGGTTCGGCATCACGATGGCGCGGCGGAACTGCGCCGCCGTATGCGGCAGCACCGCCTGCAGCTGCGCGCCGTCGCGCAGGTGCAGGTGCCAGTCGTCGGGCCGGGTGATGGCCAGCGTGGTGCCGGCCGGTACCTGGGCGGGATCGGGAACGTGGTGGGCAAGCGGGGTCATGGGGGCTCCGGGGCCTGCAGGCCAGGACCGCAATTTTGCCGGTTGTTGCCCCGCGGCACCACGTGCGCCGCGTTGCCGGCACGAAGACGGGCTACGCCTGGCGCCCCTGCCCCGGCGGCGCGACGCCCACCGCCTGCGCTGACCCGCGTCCGCTGCGCGCCCGATCACGCCTCCCCCGTCAGCCGTCGGCCAGCACCGGCGCCAGCAGGCGGAACGTGCCCGCGTCGGCATCCATTTCCACCTTGCCGCCCACCGGCACGATGAACTGCTCGCGGATGTGTCCGATCATCGCGCCGCGATAGGCGGGAATCTTCAGCGGCAGGATGTAGTCGTCGAAGATCTGGTCCAGGGTCAGCGAGCCATAGCCATCACCCGGGTTGCAGTCGCTGCAGTCGCCGAAGATGAAGCCCGCGATCTTGTCCAGCGCGCCCATCAGCTTCAGCGTGCTGAACATGCGGTCGATGCGGTACGGCGCTTCGCCCACGTCCTCCAGGAACAGGATCCTGCCGTTGAAGTCCGGCAGGTACGACGAACCCGCCAGCGCGGTGAGAACGGTCAGGTTGCCGCCCACCAGCGCCCCTTGCGCCCTGCCGCCGCGCAGGGTCTGGGTGCGGTTGCGGCGTGCCACCAGCTCGTCGCCGGCGTCGCGGCTGTTCTGGTACTGCATCAGCTCGCTCTGGAAGAACATCCGTTCGAACTGGTCGACGTTGAAGCGATTCCAGCTGCCCGTTCCCACCGGGCCATGGAAGGTGACCAGCCCGGTCTTGGCATGGATCGCGCAGTGCAGCGCGGTGATGTCGGAGTAACCCAGCAGCACCTTGGGGTTGCGGCGGATCAGCGGGTAGTCCAGCAGCGGCAGCAGCCGCGCCGCACCGGAACCGCCGCGCACGCAGACGATGGCCTTGACCTCGCGGTCGCCGAACATCGCGTTGAGGTCGCCGGCACGCTGGGCATCGGTCCCCGCCAGATGGCCGTAGCGCCCGCCGTAATGGGCGCCGGTCCGGACCCGCAGGCCCAGCGCCTCCATCGCCTCCTGCGCCAGCTGCAGCGACAGCCGCTCGTTGACCGCCGACGACGGGCTGGCCAGCCCCACCGTATCGCCCTTGCGCAGCCCCGCCGCCAGCAGCTGCCCGTGCGCGGCCGCCATCGCCGCGCGCATGCCCAGCACCGGCAACATCGCACCCGCAAGCGCCGCCGTGCCGAGGAATCGCCTTCTATCCATGTTCGAATCCGTCGTGGAAGTCGGGCCAAGGGTAGCAACGGGCGATGGCTGGCCCGCCTTCCCCGCAGGCGGGCCGGAAGATCCGCTGCCACGGAACCAAACACGCGCAGTCATCCACCCCGCCCGCGAAATGTCCCCGGCACGCTTTTGTCCGCATACTTCGGGGCATCTAATGAAGGCGGACCACATGCCCGGACTGACCTCTGCCGAAGCCGCGGCGCGGCTGGCGCGCAACGGCCCCAACGTATTGCCCGAGCCGGGCAGGAAAGGCGGCCTCGCGCTTGCCGGGCAAGTGCTGCGCGAGCCCATGTTGCTGCTGCTGCTGGCGGCTTCGCTGGTATACGTGCTGCTGGGTGATCCCGGGGAGGCCGCCCTGCTGGTCACATCCGTGGTGCTGGTCATGGGGCTGACGCTGTACCAAGAATACAAGTCCGAGCGGGCCCTGCAGGCGCTGCGCGACCTCGGCAGCCCGCGGGCGCGGGTCCTGCGCGATGGCGCGGCCAAGGTGGTGGCATCGCAGGAGCTGGTGGTGGGCGACGTGCTGCTGCTGGAGGAAGGCGACCGCGTGGCCGCCGACGCGCGCGTGCTGGAGGCCGCCGACCTGCACGTGGACGAATCCCTGCTCACCGGCGAATCGGTGGCGGTAGCCCGGCAGGCCGGCGCCGAGGGCGATGCCGGCATCGTCCACGCCAGCACGCTGGTGGTGCGCGGGCGCGGCATGGCCGAGGTGGTCGCGGTGGGCGTGGAGACGGCGGTCGGGCGCATCGGCCGCTCACTGCAGTCGATCGTCACCGAACGCTCGCCGCTGCAGCGCGAGATGCGCCGGATCGTGGCGATCTTCGCCGTCATCAGCTTGGTGACCTGCCTGCTGGTGGTGGTCCTGTACGGCCTGCTCCGCGGGAACTGGCTGGAAGGGGTGCTGGCCGGGATCACGCTGGCGATGGCCAACATCCCCGAGGAGTTCCCGGTGGTGCTCAGCGTGTTCCTGGCGCTGGGCGGGTGGCGGATGGCCCGGCACAACGCGCTGGTCCGGCGCGCGCCCGCGATCGAGGCGCTGGGCGCGATCGGCATCCTCTGCACCGACAAGACCGGCACCCTCACCGAAAACCGGATGGCGGTGGCCGAACTGGACGCGGCGGATGCCGCCCGCGCGCTGGAGACCGGACGCCTGGCCTGCCCGTCGCTGTCGCATGACCCGATGGACCGTGCGTTGGTCGGCGCGGCGGCGCAGCGGCAGATGCCGGCGGAACCATCGGGTTGGCAGCGCCTGCGCGACTATCCGCTGAGCAGCCAGCGCCCGGCCTTCATCCAGGCCTGGCGCACCGACGCAGGCGAGCGCTTCGTCGCCGCCAAGGGCGCGCCGGAAACCATCGCGGCGATGTGCACGGGCTCGGCGCCGACGCAGGCGGAACTGGAACAGCGCCTGGCCGCGATGACGCAGCGCGGCCTGCGCGTGCTTGCGGTCGCCGCCGGGCGCGTGCCCGATGCAGCCAGCGCGCCGATGCCGGGGGATCCCACGACGTTCCAGCTGGAATGGCTGGGCCTGGTCGGTTTCGCCGACCCACTGCGCGCCGCCGTGCCCGACGCCGTGGCCGAGGCGCGCGCGGCCGGCGTGCGCGTGATCATGATGACCGGCGACCATGCCGGCACCGCCCGCGCGATCGCGCTGCAGGCCGGCATCGATACCGATGCGGGCGTGGTGCGCGGCGATGCGCTGGACGACTGCGACGACGCCACCCTGGCCGACCGCCTTGCCACCTCCAGCGTGTTCGCGCGGATGCGGCCGGAACACAAGCTGCGGCTGGTGCAGGCGCTGAAGGCGCGCGGCGGCGTGGTGGCGATGACCGGCGACGGCGTCAACGACGCGCCCGCGCTGATGGCGGCGCACGTCGGCATCGCGATGGGCGGCCGCGGCACCGACGTGGCCCGCGAGGCGGCGTCCATCGTGCTGCTGGACGACAACTTCGTCAGCGTGGTCCGCGCCATCCGGATGGGCCGCACCATCTACGAGAACATCGCCCGCGCCGCGCGCTACATCCTGGCGGTGCACGTGCCGATCACCGGCATGGCGCTGTTGCCGCTGCTCACCGGCTCCGCGCCGATGCTGATGCCGCTGCACGTGGTGATGCTGGAACTGATCATCGACCCGGCCTGCTCGGTCGTGCTGGAGCGCGAGCCGCCGCCCGACGACATCATGCAGCGTCCGCCGCGCCCCGCCGACCACCCGCTGCTGGACCGGGCCACCCTGTTCGCCTCGCTCGCGCAGGGGCTGGCGATGTTCCTGGCGGTCGCCCTGACCTACCTGTTGGGCGTCCGCGCGGGGTTGGCGGATGCGCAGCTGGCGGCGCTGTCGTTCACCGCGATAGTGACCGGCAACCTGTTCCTGATCCTGCTGCACCGCTCGGGCGGCTCGATCTGGCGGGCACTGCGCACGCCCAATGCCGCCTTCTGGATCGTGACGGTTACCGCCAGCGGGGTGCTGGCGTTGGCGATCCTGCATCCGGCGGTGGCCGGCCTGTTCGACTTCGTGCGGCCACCGGCACCGCTGTTGGCGGTCGCGGTGGCGCTGCCGCTGCTCGCGATCATCGCGCTGGACCTGCTGCGCCGGCTACGGAGGACGTGAGGCCGACCGGAGCCCGCTGCCGGCGCCTGAGCGCGCCCAACGGGCGTGTGCCGCACGTCCGCGCCGTTATCGCGGATCCCCGCTGGCTGCCGCGTTGATCGGCGTGGGCAACGCCGCGAAGTCCAGCGTCCACGCGTCCGCCTGCGGCGCTGGCGGGAAGCGCGCCCAACGGGTTTCGCGTTTCGCGTACAGGGTCGGGCCCCGGCAGCCGTCGCCGCACCACAGCGGAATCTCGATGCGGTCGACCTCGATGTCGTTGCGCAGTACCAGTCCGCCGCCGGTGTCGCGCGCCAATCGCAGCCTGGACGCGCGGCGCGGCCCTTCGGGCGGCCCCATGTCCACCAGCGTGCCGTAGTCCATCCAGCCATCCGTGCAGGTTGGCGTCACCGTGCCGATGCGTACCGGCGTGGGCCTGGGCAGATCCGACGCGGCGGCGCTTGCCTGCGGCTGCAGCGGTCGCGACAGCACTTCACGCGCGGCCGTCCACCAGCGCGCATACGCATCGCGGTCGCTGCCGGCAAGGCCCCTCGCCGCCGACGCCACCGCGGCGGGCGGCCACCACGATGCGAACTGCAATGAATTCCCCGCGTCCACGACCTGCAGCGCATCGGCGCCCGGCTCGGCAAGCAGCGCCTGCGCAAGCGCCGGATCGCTGCCCGCATCCGCCACGCCGGAATACCTGCCGGCAAGCGCGGGACAGTCCGGCCGCCCCGCCATGCGCGCCGCATCCAGTCCGGGGAAGGCGGCAGGCGGCGGCGTATCCACCTCGCGCACGCAGCCACCCAGCACGGGCACCAGCAGCAGGATGGGCAGGAGGCGGGCGAACTGCGCCATGGCGGCCACCCGGCCCCCCACCCGCCTGCTGCGGCAGTCCAGACGGACTCAGCGCTTGCAGGTATTGAAGCCGAGCAAGGCGTACAGCGGGCAGAAGTTGAATAGCCCGGTTGCCAGTGGCACCACGCCGATCCACGCCCACACCGGCCCGCCGGTGGCCGCCCATGCAACCAGCAACACCCCCACTGCGATCCGGAGCCACTTGTCGACACCACCAACGTTGGTTTTCATGGGCAAGCCCTCTCGTGGACAGGCGCAGCATGGCACCTCCACGCGGCCCCTGCTTGGCCCGGGCCGGCCATGTGGCCCACGGGGTGGCACCGGAGCCTAATGCGGGCACGCCCCGCTTCACATCCGGAAAGTCGACGCCGGCACCTGCTTTCCCCTACGCTTGTCCGCAATTCGCCAACGCATGCCGGAGTGCATCGATGAAATATCCGCTGGCCCTGCTGCTGTCCTTTGGACTGCTTGCCGCCCCGTTTCCGCCTTCCGCCCAAACCAAGCCCATGAAACCCGCGGCAGCGCCCGCCGCCTGCCTGATGGAAGGCAAGTTCGAGTTCATGGGCCAGGAGATGGATATTTCCGACTGCATCCAGAACGACGGCGCCCCGCATGCCCAGCTGCTGACGGCCTGCAACGGGATTTCGGAAATGGCCACCGGCATGGGCATCCCGGCGCCCACCACCACTTGGCTGGCCAGTTGCCCGGCCAAGCCGCAGGGGCGCTGCCTGCACATGAACGGCACCAGGCTCACCGCCTACTACTACAAGCGCCTGGTGAAGGACCTGCCCGACGTGGAATCCAGCTGCGAACTGATGGGCGGGCGCTACGCCGAAGGCTGAGATGGCGCCAGGGGCACTGCCCCCACCTCCCCGCCGCCTTCCCCCGGGAAAACGCACACGCCCAATGACTGGCTCTTGGCGCGGTACATGGCGGCGTCGGCGGCACGTAGGTAGTCGTCGATGGTCGCCAACCCGGACGTGCTGCTGACCAGGCCGATGCTTGCGCCGCTGGCCACGGTGTGTTCGCCGATCTCGTAGGGCACTGCGAGGGCGTCGGCAATCTGGCGGGCGCGGTCGACGGCTTCGGCGGCGTCGATGGACTCCAGCAGCACGTTGAACTCGTCGCCGCTCATGCGCGCCACCAGGTCGCCGGTGCGCACGCAGGACTCCAGCCGGCGCGCCACCTGCTGCAGCAGTTGGTCGCCCACGTGGTGCCCATGGGTGTCATTGACGGCCTTGAAGCGGTCGAGGTCCAGCAGCAGCACGGCGAACATCGTGGTGCCCCCCCGTGCCGGCGCGCCATCGCCATTCGCGGCCTCGCTGCGGTGCGTCGCGATGGCATGCGCAAGGCGGTCGCGGAACAGCGGCCGGCCCGGCAAGTTGGTCAACGCATCGTAGGAACTGCCGCGCTCGGCCAGGTCGCTCAACGAGCCGGCCATGCGCACGGCAACACCATCCTCGAACTGGGCGACCCCGCGCCAGTTGACCCACACCAACCGCCCCGACCCGTGGAAGGCGCGGAAATCCACCGAAAAATTCTGGCTTTCCCCCGCCAGGTGCCTGCAATAGGCCGATTGCACGCGCTCGCGGTCGTCGGGGTCGATGCGCTGTTGCAGGAAGCGCCAGCCGCCGTCATGCACATGCGGCGCATCCTCCAACCCCAGTATCTCGTGGAAGCGCTCGGACGCGTGCAAGGTGTCCGTGCGCAGGTCCCAATCCCAGATGCCATCGTTGGAGCCGCGCGTCGCAAGCGCATAGCGGTTGTCGGAGCGCAGCAACTCCAACTCCGTGTTCTTCTGCCGGGTCACGTCGATCATCAGGCCGATCATGCGGTTCGGCCGCCCCGGCTCGACCACCGCGCGGCACAGGTCACGCACCCACACCACCCTGCCGGACTTGGCGATCAGCCGGTAACTCATCTCGTAGGCGTAGCTGTGGGTCGCGCTGTACGCGGCATCGTCGATGGCCAGCGCCTCCGGCAGGTCGTCGGGATGCACATGCGCGCGCCAGAAGCCCGGATCGGAACGCCACTCTTCCACGCTATAGCCGAACAATCGCTCGACCTGCGGGCTCAGGAAGGTATTGCCGATCCCATGCTCGGCCTCCCAAACCACGCCATCGATGGTTTCCAGCAGGCGCAGGAAACGCTGGCGCACCTCCATCAGGATCTGCTCGGTGACCTCGGCAACCTCGATCAGCACGCCCTGGCGGCTGACCACCCGCCCCGCCGCATCCGTCTCCGGATGCAGCTGCAGGCGCACCCAACGGTAGTCCGCGTCGGCGAAGCGCAGCCGGAACACCGGCATGCCCGCCCGCAAGGTGCCCACGTCATCGGGATGCACGAAGTCCAGCAAGGACCGGCCCAGCGCCGCGTCCAGCGGATGGCCGGTGAGCTTGTGCCAAGCGGGATTCAGGTAGGTGATTTCCCACAGCGCGTCCGCCTGCACCACCGCCTCGGGCAGCAGCTGCAGCAGGTGGCTGGACGGCGTGGTCGTGGCGGGCATACGCGCCCATGGTCACCGAATCACAATCGCCTAGTCCAGCGCCGCGTCCACATGGCGCCGCATGCCTAGGTTGGGCTACCTGCGTTCCCTGCTGGCTGGACCTGGCCTGCAATCCACGGCGCCGAACCGGGACTGCCCATCGCATTCGTGCGCACCAACGCGCTGGCCGGCAGCGTGCTGGTGTTCCGCAAGCACATCCTCCACATGGGTGCGAAACCGGATCCGTGGACGCCGCGCACGGTTTCGCCGTAAGCACGGCTGGCCAGCGTCCACGGCGCACATCCGCGGAAAACGAATTGCTGGTCGCTGGACGAAGCCCACCCCGCCCTGCCTGCCTAATGTCGCCCGCTGCCCGCGCTTGGAAGCGATCGTCGATACTGGCGGCAATGGACGCCCCGCCCCGCCCCGAACGCCGCTGGCCCGCGCGCCTGCGCAGCCTCGCCCTCAACCTGTTCCTGCTGCTGGCGCTGGTTGCGGCGCTGGACTGGTACCGCGCCCCGGATGCGCGCGCGGTCGCGGTGGCGCGCTTGACCACCACGCAGGGCGAGGCGGTGGATTTCCAGGCGCAGCGCCAACCCACCCTGCTCTATGTGTGGGCGGAATGGTGCGGGTACTGCCGGCATACCTCGCCGGCTATCGAGCGGCTGCATCGCAGCGGCCAGCGGGTGGTATCTGTGGCCATGCAGTCCGGCACCGACGCGCAGGTGGGCGCGTACATGCGCAAGCACGGACTGACCTTCCCGGTGGTCAATGATCCCGCCGGGGAAATCAGCCAGGTACTGGGCGTGGGCGCCACCCCGACCATCGCCATCGTCTCCGACGGCCGCATGCGCCTGGCCACCAGCGGCTGGACCAGCGAATACGGCCTACGCCTGCGGCTGTGGCTGGCGCGCTGGTAAACCGTGGCCAATCGGGGCCAGGGTCGACTTCCGCCTGTTTCGACCGCGGGAGACCGTGCGGTCCGGAGGCCAAACCGAATCAGCCCCACCCATTGGAGCAGGCCCGACCCAGCATTGGCGACCGTAGGGAAAGTCGACTCCGCCCCCTGTTTCCTGCAACGTATGCTGCTCCCCGTCCACCGCGCCACGACCATGGCCTCTCGCACGCTTCGCCTGACCGCAACGCTGTCCGTCCTGCTACTCGCCGCCTGCAGCCAGCCGCCGCCCTACACCGGTGGCGATGTCGCCGAACTGCAACGCATCGACGTGGCGACGGGCCAGGGCGCTGTCGCCATGGCCGGCGACGAAGTCAGCGTGCACTACACCGGGTGGCTGTACGACCAGAACGCGGCCGGCAAGCGCGGGCAGAAATTCGACAGCTCCCGCGACCGCGGCCAGCCGTTCGTGTTCCTGCTGGGCGCGGGCCGGGTCATCCGTGGCTGGGACGACGGCGTTGCCGGCATGCGGGTGGGAGGCAAGCGCGAGCTCCGCATCCCCGCCGCGCTGGGCTATGGCAGCAGCGGTGCGGGCCGCGTCATCCCGCCAGGCGCTTCGCTGGTGTTCGAGGTGGAACTGCTGGGCGTCCGCAAATGACATCGCCCGTCTCAGTCACCCGGCGCTATCGAGCGGGTGAACCGGATCCTGTTTCCGGATCCTGTTCCTGCAACCCGCCCACGGTGGCGAAGTTGTACATCAGCCGGACCTGGCCGTTGCCGGCCCAGGCCATCGCCAGGGTCGCGCTGCGGTCGCCCTTGCGGTAGTACATGCTCGCGCCGCCGCGCGTGTCGACCGGCGAATAGTGGTTCTCGGTCCAGCCTGCTGCCAGCATCGCGGCCTGCGCCTGCCCGGCAAGGTGCAACACCTCGCCGCGGGTCCGCAGTTCGACCCCGTGCGCGCCATCCTCTTCGTTGACCTCGACAACCGTATGGTCCGCGGGCAGGTAGACGTCCTTGGGGAACCATTCGGGAAGGGCGACGGGGACGGCCGCGGGCTCCGCGACCACATCCGCGGCGCCGACCGGAGCCGCGGTATCCGTGCCCGCGACAGCGGCATCAGGGGTCGCGCCGGCGACATTGGCGACCTCCTTGCGATCGCCGCCACAGGCGCTCAGGGCCAATGCCAACGCCAGCACGAAGAAGTAGGGATGCATGTCCAGGCAGCTCGGGAAAGGATCCGGAATACTACACGCGGCGCATCCAGATCCCCGGCAACGACTTCCGCGCGCTGGTGGAAGCCAAGACCCAGCGCTTCACTGGTATCCGCCCGGCGCATCGGCCGCCGAAGCTTCCCGGCAGCCGTGGGGTAAGTAAACCTGACCCGTTTGTGCCGTTTTGGCCGGTTTGCCGGCCTTATCGGGCGCTGAGAAAGTCGACCCTATCCCGGGTTCCCCCCGGATCCGTCGCATTGCTCAAAATGCTCCTGCCGCCCACGTGCAGCGCGTATTCGAAGTTCTGGTCCATGCCACCGTACGCCTTGCCTGTCTCGTTGTAATTCGCCCCGACCACAAGCGTGTGCAGCCCCCTCGTTAACGGCTTGATCATCAACCAGTAACCGTCCGCCGCACCAAGCGGGGATTCCGGATCGCCGGGGTCGATCGAAAAACACTCTTCGCCCTTGACGCGGAGCAAGCGCACGTCGCCAACCGGCTGGTTGTCCAGCAGCACCACGGCGCTGCGCAAGTGATCATTGTTCACCGCAACGGATGCCTGCAATTCCTTGCAAGTCGCCCGCGAGGCCATCGAACCACGCTGCCAGTAGACCATGTTGATCACCGGCACCAGCAGGTACTTTCCCTCCGGGACTTCGCATTCGCGCTTCGGCCGGAACCTGCCATTCGTTCCGGCGAGGAACCAGACCGGCCCGGCCTGCCCAAACTCGCAGAAGCGCCCATCCGGATCGAGGTAAGGCTTCAAGGGCTGGTTGAGGGCCCATTGCCACCAACGCGCGGTCCATTCGCCGAGACCTACGCCATCAATGGGTTCCTTGGTCACGGTTGGCTGGGGTGGCGCCCCATCCGCAGCGAACAATGACGCCGTGAGCAGCATGCCCACGGCGAACAAAAAACACCTTCGCACCATCACGCCCCCGGCTTTGCGGTATCCACCACCGCTGCGCGAGCATAGCAAGGCAAAGGAAAACGCAGGAAATGGCAAGCAAAAGGGGCCGGAGGGAATTAAGTTCGCCTAATTCCCTCCGGCCCCTATTGGTCCTGCCAGCCCACTTGGGTCAGGGGCCGACTGACGCGCGCTCACTGGCTTTATCCCCGCATACCGCCCCCCGAGGTCGCGATTCGCTGACCGAATGCCTACCAAAGCGAACTGCACACTGCCCCGTGCCTTCTTATCACGCGCTAGGCGTGAAGCCTCCGGGGTGAAGCCGCGAACCTTCGCGGGCACGTGCCCCCAGGGACTGCAGTTGGTCATCCTCGCGCCCATCACTTGCGCAAACGCGGTCACCGCCCAGTTCCTTCGCGCGGTACAGCGCCTGATCGACGCGCTGCAGCGCGGTATCGAGGGTGTCGGCGGGGTGCAACACGGCCGTGCCCAGGGAGGCCGTCACCTGCGCGACCGGCGCCACCGACACGGCCGTGATCGCCGCGCGCAGGCGCTCCGCGATGCCGTGCAGGGCCGCCGCATTGACGTCCGGCAAGATCACCAGGAACTCCTCGCCACCCCAGCGCGCGATGCATTCGCTCGGCCTCAGCAGGCGCGCGCAGCTCGCGGCCACGGCCCGCAGCACACCGTCGCCGGCGGGGTGGCCGTGGGTGTCGTTGATGGCCTTGAAGCGATCCAGGTCGAGCATGACCAGCCCGGCGCTGCCGCCCCGGGCCAGCACATCGCGAAGCACGCGCTCGCCGAACAAGCGGCTGTGCACCCCGGTAAGCGGGTCGCGATGCAACTGCACCTCGATGCCGTCGCGCTCGGAGGCCAGCCGCCGGATCTTCCCCGTGAGGCCGCGCTGCACGGGCAGCAGCACCACCAGCATGAGGCTGGCCGGCCCGAACGCCATGACCAGGTCCACCCCGCGCGGCGTCCCCAGTTCCCCGGGGTGGGCCAGCAGGTAGACCAGCACCGGCGACGCCACCAGCAGCCAGCCGAACGCGGCGGCGACGTACGCGCGCCGCCCCGGCACGAAGAGCATGAGCATCGCCATGAAGACGGCGAACAGCGACGATATCGGCGGCAGCGTGTCGATCAGCCGCAGGCCCGGCGACAGGCTTGCCTGCACCGTGTAGAACCACGCGGGCGCCATCAGCGCGAGGGCCGACAGGCACAGGGCGATGCGCGTGATGACACCCACCCATGCGGGCCGCAGCCACAGCGCGCAGAGGAGACCGGCAAACAGCGCGCTGCCCACGGGCGGAATCACCCGATCCATCGGGCGATGGACCGGGCCGAGCCAGTGCATCGCCGTCGCGCAAACGCCCGCCAGCAAGGCCAGCGAGAGCATCACCATCATGGCGACGCGGAGGTACTGGTCGTCTCGATCCTGCACGGGCATTCGGGGCTATATGGGAGTGGGCAGTATAGGGAACGGGGCAATAGGGACGGAGGGAATTAAGCGATCCCCTACCCGCCAACCAGCATCCCGCCGATGTCGGCCGATGTTGCAGCAGCGAAGACTGCAAGCGTCCCGCCAAGGCCAGCGCGATGCCCCGCCAAGCCAGAATCGAAGTGCCCGGTATTCCCATGCATGTCACCCAGCGAGGGGTGAACCGATGCGCGATCTTCCTCGATGATGAGGATCGTCACCATTATCGACGCCTCTTGCGCGAGGCCTGCACGAACCACGACGTCCTCATCCATGCCTACGTGCTGATGGACAACCACGTGCATCTGCTGGTGCATGCCGGGCAGACGGGCGCCGTGTCCCGTGCCATGCGCGCCGTCGGCCAGGCCTATGTGCAGGCGTTCAACCAACGCCACGGACGCATCGGCACGCTCTGGCAAGGACGCTTCAAATCCAGCCTGGTCGATTCCGATGCCTACGCCCTTCGCGTGATCCGCTACATCGAACTCAACCCGGTGCGTGCGGCGATGGTCGACACGCCCGAGGCGCATCGCTGGTCAAGCGTGCACATGCACCTTGGCCTCAGGCCAGACACCCTGATGACCCCGCATCCGCTTTACCTCTCCCTTGGCGACACGCCCACCGCACGCGCCAACGCCTATCGCACCTGGCTCATGTCCGGGTCGGACGACGAAGAACTCGCCCGAATCCGTACGCACATGGCGCAGGAGAAGGCGCTAGGCAATCCTCGCTTCCAGGCCATGCTGGCCAAGACATTGAATCGTCCCGTCGACCTCAAACCCCGCGGCCGCCCAACTCTTTCAAAAGGAGCTCAAAAGGGGACAGCTCAAAAGGGGACGGAGGGAATTAAGTGCGCTTAATTCCCTCCGTCCCCTTTTGCTCGCAGAGGGAATTAAGTGCGCTTAATTCCCTCCGTCCCCTTTTGCTCGGCCTCTACCTGCAACAACAACGCGCCTACGGCCGCGACAACTTCCGCGCGATGGTCCAAGCCAAAACCCAACGGCTTGCCGGCGTGAGGCCCGCGCACCGACGGGCCAAGGCAAAATCAATCACTGAAGGGATAAGTGAACCTGACCCCGTTTTTGGCGCGGCTTTTTGAAGGGTTTCAAAATAGATACGCCTCGCGCGTATAGATTGGATCCGTGAACTCCGCCCCTAATTCCCGCAAGCCATTCCGAACCCTGGCTGTAAGTCCCGTACCGGTTGGCGAATCGACCAATCGACGCCAGTTATCCGGATAGTTCTGACGAAGCACGAACAAGCCGAATGCAGTGGCATTCCACGCACGACGACAGCCAACCCTAATCTGTGAATCATGTCCGAAGTGCACGTGTGCCAAAGGATGCGCACGATGGTCAAATCCGTTTGGATCGTAGTCGTAACGAATTGGGACGACGTGTTCTCGTCTTTCTGCGGTTAGAAGATGCAATTCGTATCGCTCACTAAAATCAGACGAATATGCATCAGATCCAGAAATCCCTTGCTCAGCCGCGAACACGTGGCGCGGCTTAACGTCAAGCGGGCACGGGACATACGAATATGACGGCCGTTCGCCTTCTACGAAGACCAGAAGCGAATGGTCTTCGAGCCGGTAGGAGTACCAACCCTTCTCGTTCAGCTTTCGCCACTGCTCGAGGTAGGACAGGGGCCGGACCTCGACGGGTTCTGGCGGATCGTTCGGCCCAACTTCGGCGCGCAAACCGCTTTCCCGAAAATAGCCGGACAGGCGTGCTGCTTGTGGCGAAAGCGCGACCACTATTTTCTCTTGGCACCGGTCCGTTTAGCGCGACGTTTTTTTACTTGAGCGATTTCTTCCAAGCGTTTCCTGAGGAAGCTCTCGTACTCTTCAGCGCTAAGTGCATCTTCGAGTTCGTCAAGTGACCTTTCAACATCAGCGACTCGATCGTCACGCAAGTCGCGACGCATCACGCTTAACTCATCCGGCCCCGGGTAGGTGAAGCGCAACTTCGGCGAATTTGCCAGTGCGTTCTCGATTTCGCTGGCGAATGAGGCCGCTGGCGCGCCCATCCCACTCACGCGCAGCCATCCTTTCGCCCTCGTCATTGCCGTAAAAGCGATGTTGCGATTTCGAATAGCTTTTCGCGCAAATACAGCATCGATGCCAACAATAAAGACGACGAAACCTTCGTTCCCCTTCGCCTTATAAACGGTAGAGAAGGTGACCTTCCCAGCTTCACTAAAGTCGCGAACTCCGTAAGAATCGGACTGCAGATCATTAACCTCGATTCCCGCTTTTCTCAGGCTTGAGCTAATCGCAGAGAAGTAGACCTTCGAATTGAGATCGTCCGCAGATATAACCAAGATATCCTCAGGTAGCAGCCCTTCCTTCTGGACATCATTGATGATCTGCGTCGATATCCAATCGACCTCTGAGGGCAGATCCTCGAAGCTCTTTGCTACAACAATTTCTCGCCGGTCGACGTTTGTTGAAATCGAGCTAGGTGAGTTCTCCGCGGGTCGCCGAATCACTACCGCTTCACCTTGCTGTAGAGGACCTCGCTCCACCACGTAACCCAAGTCTTCCCAGTGGTCTTCGTCCTCTGGGAGCTGGACGATCTTCGGGCCGTAGAGCCCAAGGCCGATCGCGTGCGCACACACCAGGACTTCGAGAGGATTTCGATAGCACTTATGAAGTACTACATCTTCCTCAAACTGTGCTAATGGCTCGCCGTATTCATCCACGCCGAAGATTGTCGCGACACTTGGCGTCTCTACTTGAAATATTGTTTGCAGCTCGTCATAAGCGAGCACGATTCGCCCATTCTTGGCGAGCTTTAGCGCCAACTGCATAAAACTAGGGGCAAAATCCTGCCCCTCATCTACAAAAATGTAGTCGTAGGTGGGTTTGATTTCTTGGCGTCCGAGCAAGTCCTTACAGGCGAAATCAAAGGCGGCCTTCGACGAACTTGAGGCCTCACCGTAAGTCATTGGTCTAACGCCAAGAGTTCGACAAGCGTTGTAGTAGAGTCCGGGTGTCGTTTGGCCGCCCCAGGCATGCAGGACCTGCAGCTTTTCCCAATCCGGGTCACTCTCATCAAACTGCCGATAGAACCTTGTAATTAAGCGCTTTACATGCTGATAAAGGCTTTTTGTGTAAAACGTGTACGCAATACGAGCCTCGGGATCACGCAGATGCGTTAGCGCCGCCTTCATCGCGAGCACGACTGTCTTGCCGGAGCCAGCAAGACCACGAATGCGCTGCGGGCCATTTAGCGGCGCTAAATATCCAAGCTTTTGGTCTTTGTCGAAGCGCCTTATTTCCGCTTCGAGCGCCGAAACAAGTGCAGCCTTAGAGTTAGAAGCGCGCCCTTTCAGATTTCGATCGCGCGGCTTCAGAAGGCCTTTGGCACCTTCTACGACCGAGGCAATCTCGCGGACCAGCTCGTCTGCCAATCCGACTGCCCGCTTCTCGCCAAAGAAATCGATTAGCGCGTCGGCACCCTGCAGTATTTCGATGTCTTCAAGTTCAACCTTCTCCGTCAATTCGTCGCTCGTAAATACAGCAACAGAAACTGGAAAGCGAAGATTGCCGAGACCTTTGACGAGAGCCTTCGACTTAACAAGCCGGGAGAATATCAGCGAAAAAGCGCGCTGAGCGGAAATCCCTGCCTCAGCGACGTCGTCTAATTCCGAAATAGATGTTGTGTTGAAGGGAGTTAGCAATACAACGCCATGATTGGCGGAAATAACTAACGCGCCAGCAACGACGACCTCTTCATCTTCGCGGTAGAGAGGAAAACCTGCATAGACGATGGCCGCCTGCAACCCGAGTTCGTCTGCGTGAACCTCGAGAGTATTTAGCAGAGCCAGCGTTGCTGGATCGGAGCGAAATAGCTGCTTCCGGTAGTTGCATTCCATCAGTCAGAATTCCATTTATTGTCGATTCGTAGCGCGCTTAGTCACATATTCCGCCTGTACTCCCCACCCACATCGTACAACGCATGCGAGATCTGCCCGAGGCTGTGAGTTTTTACCGCCTCCATGAGGGAAGCGAACACATTCCGCCGCTCCCGCGCCGCCGCCTGTAGCGGCTTCAACCCCTCGCCCGCAAACCCGTTGCGGTTGCCCTGGTACCCCGCCACGTTCGCAATCTGCTGCCCCTTCTCCTCTTCCGTGGATCGGATCAGCTCGATCTCGGTGACGATATCGCCGCCGTGTTCCTTGGGCAGGAAAGTGTTGACACCCACCAGCGGCAGGCTGCCGTCGTGCTTCTTGTGCTCGTAGTACAGGCTTTCTTCCTGGATCTTGCCGCGCTGGTACATGGTGTCCATGGCGCCGAGCACGCCGCCGCGCTCGCTGATGGCCTCGAACTCCTTGTAGACCGCCTCTTCCACGATGTCGGTCAGCTTGTCGACGATGAAGCTGCCCTGCCACGGGTTCTCGCAGAAGTTCAGCCCCAGCTCCTTGTTGATGATCATCTGGATGGCCACGGCGCGGCGCACGCTTTCTTCGGTGGGCGTGGTGATGGCTTCGTCGTAGGCGTTGGTGTGCAGGCTGTTGCAGTTGTCGAACAGCGCGTACAGGGCCTGCAGCGTGGTGCGGATGTCGTTGAACTGGATCTCCTGCGCGTGCAGGGAGCGGCCGCTGGTCTGGATGTGGTACTTCATCATCTGGCTGCGCGCGGACGCGCCGTAGCGCTCGCGCATGGCGCGGGCCCAGATGCGGCGGGCCACGCGGCCGATGACGGTGTACTCCGGGTCCATGCCGTTGCTGAAGAAGAAGCTCAGGTTGGGCGCGAAGTCGTCGATCTTCATCCCGCGCGCCAGGTAGTACTCCACGATGGTGAAGCCGTTGGACAGGGTGAAGGCCAGCTGGCTGATCGGGTTCGCCCCGGCTTCGGCGATGTGGTAGCCGGAGATGGACACCGAGTAGAAGTTGCGGACGGCGTGGTCCACGAAGTACTGCTGGATGTCGCCCATCATGCGCAGGGCGAACTCGGTGCTGAAGATGCAGGTGTTCTGCGCCTGGTCCTCCTTCAGGATGTCGGCCTGCACGGTGCCGCGCACGGTCTTCAGCGTCTGCGCCTTGATGCGGGCGTAGGTCTCGGCGTCCACCAGCTGGTCGCCGGACACGCCCAGCAGGCCCAGGCCCAGCCCGTTGTTGCCCTGCGGCAGCTCGCCTTCGTAGCGCGGGCGTCGTCTTTTACCAGACGCGTCGCCTTCGAACAGGGCGTCGATCTTCTGTTGCGCCTCTGCCCAGCGCGCCGGGTCGGCCTTCAGGTATTGCTCCACCTGCTGGTCGATGGCGGTGTTCATGAACATCGCCAGGATGATCGGCGCCGGGCCGTTGATGGTCATCGACACGCTGGTGGTGGGCGCGCACAGGTCGAAGCCGGAGTACAGCTTCTTCATGTCGTCCAGCGTGGGCACGTTGACGCCGGAGTTGCCGATCTTGCCGTAGATGTCCGGGCGCGGCGCCGGGTCTTCGCCGTACAGGGTCACGCTGTCGAAGGCGGTGGACAGGCGCGCGGCCGGCTGGCCCAGGCTGAGGTAGTGGAAGCGGCGGTTGGTGCGCTCCGGCGTGCCCTCGCCCGCGAACATGCGGATGGGGTCCTCGCCGGTACGGCGGTACGGGTACACGCCGCCGGTGTAGGGGTAGTAGCCCGGCAGGTTCTCCTTCTGCAGGAACACCAGCAGCTCGCCCCAGGCCTTGTAGGTGGGCGCGGCGATCTTGGGGATCTGCTGGTGGCTGAGCGACTCGCGGTAGTTCTCCACCCGGATGGTCTTGTCGCGCACCTGGTATTCGTTCACCGGATCAACGATCGACTTCAGGCGCGCCGGCCAGTCGCGCAGCAGGCGCAGGGCGTCGGAATCCAGCGACTGGATGGCGTCGTTGTAGCGCTGACGCAGGGTCTTCAGGCTGCGGTCGTCGCCCTCGGTGAGGACTTCGGCCGGGTACAGGTCCAGCGCCTTGGGCAGCGCGGCATCGCCCAGCTCCTTCAGCGCGTCCCACAGGGACTGCGCGCGGTCGGCGATCTCCGCCTGCGATTCGATGCGGGCGTTGATGCTGCGGCCCTGCTCGGCGATCTCGGCCAGGTAACGCACGCGGTTCCCGGGGATGAGGACGGTGGCGCGGGGTTCGCGCAGCGAAATGGTGTCAGGGACAACTTTCGCGAAGAGGGTGCTGCCGGTGCGATCGGTGCCGGGAAATTGTCCCTGACACCATTTCGCGTCGAGCAGGCGGCACAGGTTGGCGAACATCCAGTTCAGGCCGGGGTCGTTGAACTGGCTCGCAATCGTCGGATAGACCGGCACGTCCTCATCCCTGGTCTGGAACGCCACGCGGTTGCGCTTCCATTGCTTGCGCACGTCGCGCAGGGCGTCTTCGGCGCCGCGCTTGTCGAACTTGTTGAGGACGACGAGTTCGGCGTAGTCCAGCATGTCGATCTTTTCCAGCTGGCTGGGCGCGCCGAAGTCGCTGGTCATCACGTACATGGGGAAATCGACCAGGTCGACGATCTCCGAATCGCTCTGGCCGATGCCGGCGGTTTCGACGATGACCAGGTCATAGCCCAGCGACTTCAGGAAGGCGATGCAGTCCTGCAGCACCACGTTGGTGGCCATGTGCTGGCGGCGGGTGGCCATGGAACGCATGAACACGCGCGGGCTGCGCAGCGTGTTCATGCGGATGCGGTCGCCCAGCAGCGCGCCGCCGGTGCGGCGGCGGGTGGGGTCCACGCTGACCACGGCGATGTGCATGTCGGGAAAGTTGGCCAGGAAGCGGTTCAGCAGCTCGTCGGTGACCGACGACTTGCCGGCGCCGCCGGTGCCGGTGATGCCCACCACGGGGGTCTTGCCGCCGGCCAGCTGCCATTCCTTGCGCAGGTGGGCCAGCGTGCCTTCGTCCAGCGCCTGCTCCTCGATGGCGGAGAGCATGCGGCCGATCTCGATCTCGTTGTCGAACGCGACCTTGTGCGGCGTCTCCACCGGCAGGCGGCCGGCTTCGGCGCGCTTGACCACGTCCTCGATCATCGCCACCAGCCCCATGTGCATGCCGTCGTTGGGGTGGTAGATGCGCTCGACGCCGTAGGCCTCCAGCTCGCGGATTTCCTCCGGGGTGATGGTGCCGCCGCCACCGGCGAACACGCGGATGTGCGCGGCGTCGCGCTGCTTCAGCATGTCCACCATGTACTTCAGGTATTCCACGTGGCCGCCCTGGTAGGACGACAGCGCGATGGCGTCGGCGTCTTCCTGCAGCGCCGCGCGCACCACGTCCTCGACGCTGCGGTTGTGGCCCAAGTGGATCACTTCCGCGCCCTGCGACTGGATCAGCCGGCGCATGATGTTGATGGCGGCGTCGTGGCCGTCGAACAGGCTGGCGGCGGTGACGAAGCGCAGCGGCGTGCGGTTTTCGTCAAGCGCGGTGGGCTGCTGCTGTTCGGGAAGGTTGGCGGCGGGGGTGCTCATCGCTCGAATCCACGGGTGTTCGGGTAATCGGCGATTGTAACGCGGGGTCCCACCTCGCCCCGGCCCGCCCTGTGCGTGGCTGCGCGGCGCCTGCAGGCGCTGCCAATCCGCCATACCTGCCCGTATGCCGGCCCCGTTCCAGAGAATGGCCTAAAATATCCGGCTGTGACGGGGGGTTCACCCGGCCACGGTCAACATATCCGCTTCCATCCCCATAGCCACCGGTTCCGTTGTTCGCGGCGGATCCGGCCGGAGTTATTGCAATGATCTTCGAAACGCTCGACATCTACGGCCACGAGCAGGTCGTGTTCTGCCACAACAAGGACGCTGGCCTGAAGGCGATCATCGCCATCCACAACACCGTGCTGGGCCCCGCGCTGGGCGGCACCCGCATGTGGCCGTACAAGAGCGAGGCCGAGGCGCTGAACGACGTGCTGCGCCTGTCGCGCGGCATGACCTACAAGAACGCCGTGGCCGGCCTGAACATCGGCGGTGGCAAGGCGGTGATCATCGGCAACCCGGCCACCGACAAGTCCGAGGCGCTGTTCCGCGCGTTCGGCCAGTTCGTGGAATCGCTGGGCGGCCGCTACATCACCGCCGAGGACGTCGGCATCGACGTCAACGACATGGAATATGTGTACCGCGAGACCGAGTACGTGACCGGCGTGCACCAGGTCCACGGCGGCTCGGGCGACCCCTCGCCGTTCACCGCCTACGGTTCGCTGCAGGGCCTGATGGCCACCCTGAACCGCAAGTTCGGCGACGAGGACGTGGGCAAGTATTCCTACGCCGTGCAGGGCCTGGGCCATGTCGGCATGGAATACGTGAAGCTGCTGAAGGAACGCGGCGCCAAGATCTTCGTCACCGACATCAACCAGGCGCTGGTGGACAGGGCGGTGACCGAGTACGGCGCCGAGGCCGTGGGCCTGGACGAGATCTACGACGTGCCGGCCGACGTGTATTCGCCGTGCGCGCTGGGCGGCACCGTCAACGAGCAGACCCTGCCGCGCTTCAAGTTCAAGGTCATCTGCGGCTCGGCCAACAACCAGCTGGCCAACAACGAGATCGGCGACGAGGTGGTCAAGCGCGGCATCCTGTACGCGCCGGACTACGCGGTGAACGCGGGCGGCGTGATGAACGTGGCGCTGGAGCTCGACGGCTACAACCGCGAGCGCGCCATGCGCATGATGCGCACGATCTATCACAACCTCTCGCGCATCTACGAAATCTCCGACCGCGACGGCATCCCGACCTACCGCGCCGCCGACCGCCTGGCCGAAGAGCGCATCGAGAAGATCGGCAAGCTGAAGCTGCCGCTGGGCCGCGGCCGCACCCGCTTTCAGGGCCGCATCCGCGGGAATTGATCGGGCGGTGCCCGATCAATTCTTGATGGGCTTCCACAACCCCGCCGCTGTCGCGGCGCCCCCTTGACTCAAGGGGGCTTGGCAAGTGGAGCTGCCTCGCTGAAACGCCCGGCTTGCCGGGCGTTTTTGTACGGCGAGGGCCCTGTTGCCGGTCAATTACAATTGACCTATCCGGCCCGCAGCCAGCGGGCCTTCCGACACCTTCGAGGAATCCCATGCGTCCCTTCCCCCTTGGCGAAGACATCGATGCCCTGCGCGAGGCGGTCCGCCGCTTTGCCGAAACCGAGATCGCGCCGCGCGCGGCCAAGGCGGACGAGGACAACTGGTTCCCGCAGGAGCTGTGGCCGATGCTGGGCGAGATGGGCCTGCTGGGCATGACCATCCCGGGCGAATACGGCGGCAGCGGCCTGGGCTACCTGGCCCACCTGGTGGCGATGGAAGAGATCAGCCGCGCCTCGGGCGCGATCGGCCTGTCCTACGGCGCGCATTCCAACCTCTGCGTCAACAACCTGTACGCGAACGGCAACGAAGCGCAGCGGGCGAAGTATTTGCCCAAGCTGTGCAGCGGCGAGTTCAAGGGCGCGCTGGCGATGAGCGAACCCGGCGCCGGTTCCGACGTGGTGGGCTCGATGAGCTGCCGCGCAGAGCTCAAGGGCGATGTATGGATCGCCAACGGCAACAAGATGTGGATCACCAACGGCCCCGAGGCCGATGTGCTGATCGTCTACATGCGCACCGCCAGCCGCGAGCTGGGCAGCAAATGCATGACCGCCTTCATCGTCGAGAAGGGCATGAAGGGTTTCTCCACCGCGCAGAAGCTGGACAAGCTGGGCATGCGCGGCAGCAACACCTGCGAGCTGGTGTTCGAGAACTGCGAGATCCCGCAGGAAAACGTGCTGGGCGAGGTCAACAACGGCGTCAAGGTGCTGATGAGCGGCCTGAACACCGAGCGCCTGGTGCTGTCCGGCGGTCCCATCGGGCTGATGCAGGCGGCGCTGGACATCGCCCTGCCCTACGTGCGCGAGCGTCGCCAGTTCGGCCAGGCCATCGGCACCTTCGAACTGATGCAGGCCAAGATCGCCGACATGTACACCGCGCTGCAGTCCAGCCGCGCCTTCGCCTACCAGGTGGCGCGCGACTACGACGCCGGTCACAAGAGCCGCATCGACGCCGCGTCGTGCCTGCTGCACTCCAGCGAGGCGGCGGTGCAGGTGGCGCTGGAAGGCATCCAGACGCTGGGCGGCAACGGCTACATCAACGAATTCGCCACCGGCCGCATCCTGCGTGATGCCAAGCTGTACGCGATCGGCGCCGGCACCAATGAAATCCGCCGCATGCTGATCGGCCGCGAGCTGTTCGCCGGCAACCACTGAGGCACGCGCGACGCAACCGACGCCGGCAAGCGGCGTCGGCACTTGTCAGCCCTGGCTGGCCGCGCGGCATCCGGGCGGCGGCTGGTCCCATTCGCGCGCGCGCAGCGCCGGCGGCGCGTCGCGACTGGCGATGCATTCGGCGCAACCCATCGCCTCGAAGCGGTCACGGCCATTGCGCTTGGCGCTGTACAGCGAGGCGTCGGCGCGCTGCAGCAGGGTCGCCGTGGAGTCGGCGCCGCAGACTTCGGCACCGCCGATGCTGGCGGTGATCGGCAGCAGCGGCCACTGGTTGTCGCGGATGGCCTGCAGGATGCGCTCGGCGATCACCGGCAGCTGCGGCATGCGGACGCCGTGGACGAGCAGGACGAATTCCTCGCCGCCATAACGCACGGCGATGTCACGGGGGCGCAGTGCGACGCGCAGCAACCGGCCGATCTCGCGCAGGGCGTCGTCGCCGGCCTGGTGGCCGAAGTCGTCGTTGTAGGCCTTGAAGTAGTCCAGGTCGAGCATCAGCAGCGAGAACGGCAGCCGCTGGCGGCGGTCCGCATGCAGCAGCCGCTGCAGCACGTCGTCCAGCTTGCGCCGGTTGCCCAGCCCGGTCAGCGCATCGGTGTCGGCGGCATCGCGAAGCCGCAGGGTGGCTTCGCGCAGGCGCTCGCTGCGATCCAGCAGCGCCGCCACCAGCCAGATCATCCACGCCAGCGAGCCGCCGGTGAACACCGCGCCGAGGGTGGAGGCGACGATCTGCGACACGCCCAGCCGGGTCTCCAGCAGCTTGAACACGAAGGTATAGGCCAGCGGCAGCAGCAGCGCCGGCAGCAACAGGCTGCGCGCGAACACGCCGCCCAGCGTCGCCGCGGTGCTGATGCGGGTCAGGCCGGTGGTCGGCACCGACGACATCCACCCCAGCGTGCCGAACAGCAGCAACACGCCGGTGAGGATCGGCAGGCGATCCAGCAGGCTTTCTCCGCGTTGCGCCAGCACGAAGGCGAACGAGGCCAGGCTGGCCATCGCGATCGCCAGCACGCCCAGGCCCAGCGTCTCGCGCAACACCAGCGCGCGGGCATTGAGGATCAGCAGGCCCTGCCCGCCCAGCAGCAGGAAGCCGATCGCTGCCAGCTCCGACATCCGCGCCGGCGCCCGCAGGCCCGCGCCAGGCGCGGCGTCCAGCCAGACAGCGATGCCGCGATAGCCGCCGAGCTGATACGCCAGCAACGAGTCCGCGGCCAGGGCCACCACCATCGCGCACAGCAAGCTTGCCAACCTGCGCTGCCAGCGGTGCTCGCTGCCCACCGCCGTCAGCGCCAGTCCCGACAGCAGGATGCAGATCGCGGCAGTCAGGCTCATGTGGCGTCCACCCAGATCCGGTACGAGGTCGATGCGGGCAACCCACTCCAGAACGCTGCCCAGCCCCACCAGCACCATCAGCAGGCTGGCCGCCTGCGAATACAGCTGGTATCCGCGCAGCGCCCAGCGGCTCTGAATGAAGGTCATGTTCACCCCGTCCGACCGCGCCGATGAAACACCGCGCTCTGCGGTCACGGCCTGATCAGCGCCGGATGGCGCATGCCGGTGCTGCCGGTGAATGCCCGATTGCTGGCCATGTGCCTCCCCCGCAGACACCGCGCAGGCGTGCAACCTGCCGGATGACCCGAGCGTACGCACGGATCTCGCACCGGTTTTTTGATCGGAATCAAAATTTCCTCGACCGGCGGCAAGACTCAAGAATCCCTCGGATCGGCCGATGACATGACTGCCCAAACCCTGAACCCGGATATTCCATGAATAGCCCCGCAGCGCCGCATTCCGCCACCAGCGCCTCCGCCAAGGCCGCTACCGCCGGCGAATTCCTCACCTTCACCCTCGGGCAGGAGGAATACGGGGTCGACATCCTGAAGGTGCAGGAGATCCGCGGCTACGACGCGGTGACCCGCCTGCCGGACGCGCCGGAGTACATCAAGGGCGTCATCAACCTGCGCGGCACCATCGTGCCGGTGATCGACATGCGGGTGAAGTTCCGCCTGGAAGCCAAGGTCGACGCGTTGACCGTGATGATCGTCCTCAACGTGGCCGACCGCGTGGTGGGGATGGTGGTGGACAGCGTCTCCGACGTGGTGCAGCTGACCGCCGAGCAGATCCGCGCGATGCCCGAGGTGGGCACCGGCATCGACCGCCGCTTCCTGACCGGGATCGGCGCGCTGGACGAACGCATGCTGATCCTGCTCGACATCGAGGGCCTGATGACCAGCACCGAAATGGGCCTGGTGGTCGACAACGCCGCCGCCCAGGCGGCCTGACCCCATCCGGCAGACCCCACCGCCCCGGCTGCACTGCCGGGGCGCTTTTCCGCACCGCCTACCGCCCCCTTCCCCGTTTTCGGCCCGCATGAACCTCTTCCAGTCGCTGTCGAACAAGCTCGCCAACCTGTCGGTCCAGCGCAAGCTGATCCTGCTGACCCTGATCGCCGCGGTCGGAATCATCACCGTGGCCGTCGTCGCGGCGCGCTTCCAGTACCTGGACGTCTACAAGACCCGCAAGGTGGCGCTGGACCTCCGCGTGCAGCTGGCCAACAGCGTGATCGACCATTACCGCGCACTGGAACAGAGTGGCCAGCTTCCGCGGGCGCAGGCGCAGCAACAGGCGCTTGCCGCGCTGAGCACCATGCATACGGACGACAACGACAACTATTTCTACGTCCTCGACACCGGCAACCGGATGCTGATGCATCCGCTGCGCAAGGACCTGATCGGGCAGGACCTGAAGGACTACCGCACCGACCACGGCGACCGCCTGTTCCATGACCAGCTGGAGTCCGTGCGCAAGGGCGACGGGTTCACCACCTACCACTGGGCCAAGCCCGGCCACGGTGACGAGCCGGTCCCGAAGATGGCGTACGCGCGGCTGTACAAGCCCTGGAGCTGGGTGGTGGCCACCGGCGTCTACATGGATGACGTGCAGGCCCAGGCCTGGCGCTTCACCGGGATCATGACTCTGGCCGGCGGCCTCCTGGTGATCGTGCTGTTCAGTCTCGGGTGGATGATCGGCGACCGCATCGTCGGCCCGCTGCGCAAGGCCACGGCGGTGGCGAACGCGATTGCCCACGGCAAGCTGGACAACGTGGTCGCGCAGACCTCGCGCGACGAATGCGGCCAGCTGCTGGGCAGCATGCGCGGCATGCAGGACCGCATCCAGGCGGTGCTGGCAGCGCAGCGCGAGATGGGGCGCCAGCACGAAAGCGGCGTCATCAGCTACCGGATGGACGAGAACGCCTTCCCGGGCGAATACGGCGCGATGGTGGCGGGCACCAACCAGCTGGTCGCCAGCCACATCGGCGTGAAGATGCAGGTCATCGCGTTGGCCCAGCGCTACGCCATCGGCGACTTCAGCCAGGACATGCCGGTGCTGCCAGGCGAGAAGGCCGAGATCACCGAGACGATGGCGACCATCAAGCGCAACCTCGGCGCGATCAGCCAGAGCATCCGGCAGCTGGGCGACGCGGCCGCCAAGGGTGATTTCAGCCTGCGCGGCGACGCCTCTGCCTACCAGTACGAATTCCGCGAGATCCTGCTCAGCCTGAACCGCCTGATGCAGACCACCGACCAGAACCTCGGCCAGATCTCCGGCCTGCTCCAGGCCATCGCCCGCGGCGACCTGACCGCGCGCATGGATGGGGATTTCCACGGCGTGTTCGCCCGCATGCGCGACGACGCCAATGCCACCGTCGCCCAGCTCACCGGGATCGTCTCCGGCATCCAGCAGGCCGCAGGCAACATCAATGCCGCCGCCAGCGAGATCGCCGCCGGCAATGACAACCTGTCTAGCCGCACCGAACAGCAGGCTGCCTCGCTGGAAGAAACCGCTGCCTCGATGGAGGAGCTCACTTCCACCGTGAAGCAGAACGCCGACAATGCCCGCCAAGCCAACCAGCTGGCACAGGGTGCGGCGCAGGTGGCGGCGCAGGGTGGCCAGGTGGTGGATCAGGTCGTGGCCACCATGGGCGCGATCGAAACCTCGTCGAAGAAGATCGCCGACATCATCAGCGTGATCGACGGCATCGCCTTCCAGACCAATATCCTTGCGCTGAACGCGGCGGTGGAAGCCGCGCGTGCGGGCGAACAGGGCCGCGGTTTCGCGGTGGTGGCGGGCGAAGTGCGCGCGCTGGCGCAGCGCAGCGCCGGCGCGGCCAAGGAGATCAAGCAGCTGATCGAGGAGTCGGTAGGCAAGGTCACCGACGGCTCGGCCTTGGTGCGCGAGGCGGGCAGCACCATGCACGAGATCGTGACCTCGGTGCAGCGGGTCACCGACATCATGGCGGACATCTCCGCGGCCTCGCAGGAGCAAAGCTCCGGTATCGAGCAGGTCAACCGCACGGTGACCCAGATGGACGAGACCACCCAGCAGAACGCGGCGCTGGTGGAAGAGGCAACCGCGGCGGCCCGCTCGATGGAAGACGAAGCGCGCCAGCTCAGCGCGGCGGTGGCGGTGTTCCGGCTGGAGGGGGAATCCCGCCGGGCCGCCACCTCGTTCGACGCGATGATCGACGATATCTGACACGGCGGCTCCAACCGCTGCGGCTGGCCATGCCCCCGACCGGTCGGCGACCTCCCCGTGCTTCGTTGGCATGGGGAGGCCGGAAGTCGCCGGCAGTTCCCTCGATGGCTGCGGCCGCGCTAGGCAACGCGATGCCGGCAGGGCTTGTATTCAAGAATCGTCCGCGGCTGCCGTAGCCCTACAAGAGCCTCGACGCCGACCTGTTGCCACCGGGCCGGGTGGCTGATCGTCACCCTGCCCTCGCCCTGGAGTCCACGCATGCGCCGCTCGCTGCCGCATTTCACCCTTCCCCTGCTGGCCGCCTGCGCCGCACCAGCCGCCGCTTCCGAGCTGCCGTTCGACATCGCGCCCATCGCCAACGTGCAGTACGAGTGGGCGCGGGTGGATTCGGATCTTGGCCCGCTGCAGACGGAAGACGGTTTCCGCCGCGCGCGACTGGGCTTCCGGCTCAAGGGCGACAACAAGCGCTGGCAGCTGGTGGTGGATCACGATTTCGCCGACAGGACGCCGCCGGATGCCTACCTCGAGCTGACCCCGGGCGAAGGCCACTCCTTCCGCCTCGGCCAGTTCAAGCAGCCGTTCGCGCTGGAAGATGCGATTGCCGACAAACAGACCGCCTTCCTCGAAGCCTCTCCGGTCGGCGCCTTCGTGATCAGCCGCCGGATCGGCGCGGAATACGCGCGCTGGGGCAAGCGCGGCACGTTCAACGCCGCCCTGTTCGGCCATCGCCTCGACGGCACCAGCGATTCTCCGGGTGCCAGCATGCGCGGCACCTAGCTGCTGCGCTCGGGCAAGGAAGAAAACGCCCACGTCGGCCTGAGCCTGGCCAGCGAATCGCCGCGCAGCCACAGCGCCAGCTACAGCCTCAACGCCGGCAGCGTGCTCAGCGACCTGCGGGTGGCGTCCACCGGCAGCATCACCGGCGTGGACCGGATCGACCGCGCCGCGATCGAGGGCCTGTGGGTGCGTGGGGCCTGGTCGCTGCAGGTCGAGTCGGCGAAGGTGTTCCTACGCCGCGATGCCGGCGACGTCAGCGGCGATGCCGCCAGCATGCAGCTGACCTGGTCGCCCACCGGCGATGGCCGCAGCTACAAGCGCGGCGTGGCCACCGCGCCCTCGCCCAAGGGCCACATCGGCTGGGAACTGGCGCTGCGCTACAGCGTGATGGACCTCAACGACGGCCCGGCCATGCGCGGCGGCCGCGCCGACAGCTGGGGCCTGGCCGCCACCTGCTACCCGCACCCGAACATGCGGGTGATCGCCAACCTCCTGCAATACGACAGCAGCCGCCGCGGCATCGCCAACGATCCGCTCACCGTTGGCCTGCGCGTGCAGTTCACCTACTGACCGGGGATCCGCCATGCTCCAGAACCTCACCATCGGCAAGCGCCTGGCGATCGGATTTTCCGCGCTGGCGGTCCTGATCCTCATCACCGGCGCGTTTTCCGCCCTGCGCATGGGCAACACCCAGCGCATGGTGCAGAAGGTCACCGACGAGTCGGTGCCGGCGATCCGCGACCTCGGCCGGCTGGCGACGATGCTGGCCGAATACCGGGTCAGCGAACGCGGCCTGGTGGCCAGCGCCGACGACCCGGCCAAGCGCGAGGAATACGCCGGCGAACTGGCGGAAGGCAGCAAGGCGTTCTTCGCCCTCGCCAAGACGTACGAATCGAAGATCAGCGACGCCCGCGATCGCGCGCTGTACAAGGAGACCATGGCGCGGGCCAACCGCTACTTCGACAACAGCCGCAAGCTGGTCGCGGCGCTGGCGGTGGGCGACATGACCCCGGCCAAGGGCGCCGCCGACCTGCGCCAGGCTACCGCCGACCAGCTGGGCAGCCTGCTGGACTACAACATGCAGCGCCTCGACCAGGCGGTGGATGCACAGCAGCGCAGCTACCGGCTCAGCCTGCTGGCCATCGCGGTGCTGCTGGTGGTGGCGCTGGTGCTGGCCACGATCGGCGCCATCGGCATCAGCCGTTCCATCGTGCGCCCGCTGCGCGAGGTGGTCGGGGTGGCCAACGCCGTTTCCCAAGGCAACCTCGACGGCCGCATCGCCTGCAACGACGGCAGCGAGATCGGCGACCTGGCCCGCGCCATGCGCGGCATGGTGACCACGCTGGGCCACTTCGCCACCGCCCAGTCGCAGCTCGAGCAGCAGCACGAAGCCGGCAACATCGACTTCCAGATGGACGCCGCGCGTTTCCCCGGCGCATACGGGCGCATGGCAGAAGGCATCAATTCGGTGGTGGCCGCGCACGTCCAGGTCAAGATGAACGCGATCCGGATCGTGGCGCAGTACGCGCGCGGCGACCTGGCCGAGGACATCGAGCGCTATCCCGGCCAGAAGGCCCGGGTGACCGAGGCCGTGGACGCGGTGAAGGCCGGCATGCTGGCGATCAATGCCGAGATCAAGTCGCTGGTGGACGCCGCGGTGGCCGGCGATTTCGGCAGGCGCGGCAACGCCCGCCGCTTCGAGTTCGTCTATGCGGAACTGGTCGAGGCCCTGAACAACCTGATGGCCACCGCCGACCACGGCCTGTCAGAAGTGGGCGAAGTGCTGTCCGCGGTCGCCGATGGCGACCTGACCCGGCGCATCGACACCCGCCTGCCCGGCCGCTTCGGCGAGCTGGCCAACGACACCAACCGGACCGTCGAGCACCTCACCGGCATCGTCGGCCAGATCCGCACCGGCAGCGAATCGATCAACGCCTCGGCATCCGAGATCGCCCGCGGCAACGAGGACCTGTCGCGCCGGACCGAGCAGCAGGCGGCGGCGCTGGAAGAAACCGCCTCGTCGATGGAGGAACTGACTTCCACCGTCAAGCAAAATGCCGACAACGCCCGCCAAGCCAGCCAACTGGCCCACGGCGCCGCCGGGGTCGCGGTGCGCGGCGGCGAGGTGGTCGACCAAGTGGTCGCAACCATGAGCGGCATCACCGCCTCCTCGCACCGGATCGCCGACATCATCGGCGTGATCGACGGCATCGCCTTCCAGACCAACATCCTGGCCCTGAACGCGGCGGTGGAAGCGGCCCGCGCCGGCGAACAGGGCCGCGGCTTCGCAGTGGTGGCCGCCGAAGTGCGCACGCTGGCCCAGCGCAGTGCCGGCGCCGCCAAGGAAATCAAGCAGCTGATCACCGACTCGGTGCTGCAGGTGGAGGAAGGCAGCGCGCTGGTCGACCAGGCCGGCCGCACCATGGGCGAGATCGTCGACAGCGTGAAGCGCGTCACCGACATCATGGCCGACATCTCCGCGGCCTCGCAGGAGCAGAGCGCCGGCATCGAGCAGGTCAACCAGGCCATCACCCAGATGGACGAAGGCACCCAGCAGAACGCCGCGCTGGTCGAGGAGGCGTTCGCCGCGGCGCAGAGCATGGAACACCAGGCCAACGAGCTGGTCAGCCTGGTGGCCGCGTTCAACACCCGGCACTGAGCGCGCCGGCCTTGGCCGTCGCCGGATGGCCGCCCTGCAACTACCCAGACGCAGGCGGCTGGCGCCAGGGCCGTGCCGGGGCATCCAAGTTGCCCGACACGGCCTGCACGCCACTGCGACCAGGCACGAAAAAGAACGCGCCGGCAGCCGGCGCGTTCCCGTGTTTCCTAGTGCCCGCCGGCCCAGCCGGCGGCGCGGTGGATCAGAGCTTGAACTCGAGCTTGACCTTGCCGCGGCTCTCGCCGGGGGCGAACTCCCACTGCTTGACCGCCTTCACCGCGGCAGCCACGAACACGCGGCCCGGCTTGGCATCGACCACCGACACCTCGGTGACCTTGCCGTCGGCGCCGATGCTGTATTCCAGCTCGACGTAGCCGGTGGTTCCCGAACGGGCCGCCTCGGCGGGATACACGGGGTCGACTCGCTTGATCGGGCTGCCCGCCAGCACCGGCAGGGACAGAGCCATCGCGCCGGCGAACATCGCCGCATTCAGGATCCGATGGAAGGGTCGGGACATAGCAGGAACTCCGTAGTGATGTGCAGGCGCGCATGCGCTCGGCTTCCTCATCGGCGGCGGCCGGCCAGACTTGAGCGCAGCGGCGGGCAGGATTCACAGGATCGTGATGCCGGTCACGATTACGGGTCATCGGCGCCACCATGGGTTGGCCTCCGTTAAAGATTCCAAGCTCCGGGCCGATGCCGGGTTTGACCAAACCTTCGATTGCGTTCACAGGGGCCCCACAATGCCGCAAAGCCTTTCTCTTGCAGATCGCCTGCTCGCTCCCGCCACCAACCTGATGGGGCGTTTGCGCTTCAACCAAAAGGCGATGCTGATCGGCGCGGCGTTCACCTTGACCTGCGGCGTGCTGGCAGGACTGGTGATCACCCGTTCACTGGGCGAAATCTCCAACGCCCGCAACGCTCGCGCGGCCACCGTGGGCTTGGACGCCCTCCACGACGCCCAGCTGGCCATGCAGGACCACCGCCAACTGCGCGCCCGCAAGCTAGCCAACGACGCCACCGCCACCGACCAAGGCATCGCCGATGCCGCGGCGCGCGCGGACAAGGCCCTGGCCAGCTTCGATACGTGGCACGCCGATGCCGGTTTCGACGACCGCGACTTGGTCGAGTCGATGAAGGCCACCCGTGGCGCGTGGAAAAAAGCGCTTGCGACCGAGGGCGAGGCTGGCCCGGAGGCGGATTCCGCCGCGCTGGATGCGCTGCGCGCGGAAATCGGCAAGATCGCCTTCACCGCGATCACCGCGGTCGCCAGCGACACCGCCATGCTGCGCGGTGGCGAGATCGGCGGCATCCTGCTGCCCGAACTGTCGGCGGCCAGCGCCAAGCAGGCCAACGTCGGCATCCGCGTGCTGGGCGAAGGCGCGATCTGGGTGACCGACCGCACCGAATTGGCGGTGCGCAAGAACATGCAGGGCTACCTGTCCGCCCAGATCGGCGACGGCCGCAAGTACATTGAAAAGGAGTTGCCGGAAGGCGCCGTGCTGTTCGGCAAGCCGATGGCCGCGGCGCTGCAGGCGATGGAAGCGCAGAACAAGATGATCCAGGCGCAGATCCTGGACGCCGAGACGCCGGAATCGCCGGTGGCCGTGCTGGCCAAGCAGGACCAGGCTACCCGTGTCGCCATGAACAAGGCGATGAAGGCGGCGAACGCCGCGATCAACGCCGCCGGCGACCGCGCCATCGCCAGCCTGCAGATGAAGGCTTTCGCCACCCTCGGTTTCGTGGCGCTGGCGCTGCTGGCCGCCGCCTACCTATTCATGGGCTTCACCCGCGGCACCCGCAAGGCGCTGCAGACCATCGAAGGCGGCGCCCGCGCGCTGGCCGCCGGCCAGTTCTCCGATCGCATCCACGTCGACACCCGCGATGAGCTGAACGATATCGGCCGCGGGATGGAAAACGCCGCCGCCGCGCTGCGCAAGTTCGCGCAGGCCCAGCAGACCCTGTTCGAGGAACAGCAGGCCGGCGATCTGGACAGCCGGATCGACGCCGAGAACTTCCCCGGCGCCTTCGGCGTGATCGCCGAGCAAGTCAACACGCTAGTGGCCTCGTTCATCAATGAAACCCACCACATCGTCGACGTGATCGGCGACTACGGCCGCGGCGACCTGTCCCGCGACGTCGACCGCCTGCCTGGCAAGAAGGCCCAGTCGACCAGCGCGGTGGACGCGGTCAAGGCCAGCCTGCTGGCGGTCAACGGCGAGATCAAGACGCTGGTGGACGCGGCGGTGGCCGGCGATTTCAGCAAGCGTGGCGATGCCAGCCGCTTCGAGTTCGTCTACCGCGAACTGGTCGAGCGCCTGGACCAGCTGATGGCGACCTCGCAGAACGGCCTGACCGAAGTGGGCAACCTGCTGGCGGCGGTGGCCGATGGCGACCTCAGCCGCCGCATCGAGGTGAGCCTGCCCGGCCAGTTCGGCCAGCTGGCCGCCGACGCCAACCGCACAGTGGATGGCCTGGCCCAGATCGTCGGCAACATCCGCCAGACCTCGGACAGCATCAGTGCCGCTTCCAGCGAAATCGCCGCCGGCAACAGCGACCTGTCGATGCGCACCGAGCAGCAGGCGGCTTCGCTGGAGGAAACCGCCTCGTCGATGGAAGAGCTCACCTCCACGGTGAAGCAGAACGCCGACAACGCCCGCCAGGCCAACCAACTGGCCCAAGGCGCGGCCGGCGTGGCTGCGCAGGGCGGCGAAGTGGTCCAGCAGGTGGTCGCCACGATGACCGCGATCGAAGCCTCGTCGAAGAAGATCGCCGACATCATCACCGTGATCGACGGCATCGCCTTCCAGACCAACATCCTGGCCCTGAACGCGGCGGTGGAAGCCGCGCGTGCGGGCGAACAGGGCCGCGGCTTCGCGGTGGTGGCGGGCGAAGTGCGCGCACTGGCGCAGCGCAGCGCCGGCGCGGCCAAGGAGATCAAGCAGCTGATCGAGGAGTCGGTGGGCAAGGTCACCGACGGTTCGGCGCTGGTGCGCCAGGCCGGCAACACGATGGGCGAAATCGTCTCGTCGGTGCAGCGCGTGACCGACATCATCGCCGACATCTCCGCCGCCTCGCAGGAGCAGAGTTCGGGCATCGAGCAGGTCAACCAGGCCATCACCCAGATGGACGAGGGCACCCAGCAGAACGCCGCGCTGGTCGAGCAGGCCTCCGCCTCCGCGGAAAGCATGCGCCAGCAGGCCGCCCAGCTGGTCGAAGCAGTGTCGGCGTTCCGCACTGCCGCCGCTGCGGCACCTGCCCGCGCCACCGCCGGGCATGCTGCGCCGCGCGCCCCGGCGGCACCGCCGGCCCCGGCCCCCGTCCGCCGCCAGTCCACTGCCACACGCAGGGCCAGCGGCGATGCCGCGCCAGCTGCCGCGGCGCACGCCCCCACGCCACTGCGCTCGCGCACGCCGGCAACCGCTGGCAGTGGCGGTGACCAGCACTGGCAGGAGTTCTGATGCCATCCGCGGGCGGGACACTCCCCCGCCCGGCTCCCGCTGCCCCCTCCCTCCCCGGTGCCGCCTCGCGCAAATGACATTCGAGCTCCAGCCCGCCCGCGACCTGCACGACGCCGCCTCCACCGCCCCAACCCAGCCGGCCAGCGAGGCAGGCGCGCGCCTGGCCGACCTTGCCACGCTAGCCGCGGCGACGTTGCAGGCACCGGTGGCGGTGATCGCCACCTGCGCGGACGAACGCGTCCTGATGCTGGCGAGCCACGGCGCCGACCACGGCCACGGCCAGCTTTCGCGCGACCACCTGATCGTGCGCACCTGGGAGCAACACACGCCGCTGCTGGTGCTGCCGGACATGCCGGCGGACCTGCGTAGTGGCGCGCGCTTCTACGCCGGCGTCGCCCTGCATGGGCGCGCCGGCCAGCGCCTGGGCACGCTGGCGGTGCTCGACCACGAGCCGCGTAGCGCCCCCACGCAAACGCAGCTGGATGCGCTGGCGCGACTGGCGCGGATCGCCGCCACCTTGCTGGAACAACAGCACTTGGAGCGCCGCGCGCTGATCGTTTCCCAGGCTGGCGAGCAGGCGCGCGAAGCCGTGCTGGTGGGCGACCGCCACGGCCGGGTGCGCTGGCAGAACCGCGCCGCCGAACAGCTGTTCGGCACCCAGCTGGCCGGCCAGCCGGTGTTTTCGCTATTCCCGCTGCGCCTGCAGTCCGACCAGGACATCGCGCAGGCATGGCTAGCCGGCCGCATCGAGGGTAGCCAGCTGCTGCGGATGGTCGCGCCGGACGGCAGCCTGCGCCTGCTCGATGCCACCCGCTCCACCTGGCGCTACGGTTCGGACCGCGGCGTCACCTTGATCCTGCACGACGTCACCGAGGCCGCCCATCAGCGCGCCCAGCTCGACCGGCTGGCGCACTTCGACCCGCTCACCGGGCTACCCAACCGCAACGCCCTGCTGGACGCGCTAGATGCAAACCCGGATTGGGGGGTGGCGCTGGTCGCCATCGACCGCTTCAAGTGGATCAACGACGGGCTTGGCCACGTGGTCGGCGACCGGGTGCTGCAGGCAGTGGCCGACCGCCTGCAGGCGAAGGCCGATGCGCAGGCCTGCCTGGCCCGGGTCGGCGGCGACGTGTTCGCGGTCGCCTGCAACGATGCCCGCCTGGCCGCCGATGCCGATCAGGATGGCGACGACGACGACGACGGCGATGGCGCGATGGTACCGGCGCTGGTCCGGCACCTGGAGCAGACCCTGCGCGTGCGCGGGCACGAGATCAACATCGACGTCAGCGTCGGCATCGCCCTGCGCAGCGACGTGCGCGGACAGGGCGACCTGCTGGCCAGCGCCGACCTGGCATTGAACCGCGCCAAGTCCGCGGGCGGACGGCAGGTGTGCCGCTACCAGGCCGCCATGCGTACCGACGCGCTGGCGCGCCGCGACCTCGATCGCGACCTGCGGCGCGCGTTCGCCCATGGCGAGTTCGAACTCCACTACCAGCCGCAGGTCGAGCTGGGCACCGGCCGCATCTGCGGTGCCGAGGCGCTGCTGCGCTGGCGGCACCCGCAGCGCGGCATGGTGCCGGCGGGCGAGTTCATCGACCTGCTGGCACGCAGCCCGCTGGGCGCGGAAGTCGGCGCGTGGGTGCTGCGGCGCGCCTGCTTGGACGCCGCGCAATGGGCCGACCCGGGCACCTCCGTGAGCATCAACTTGTTCCCCGCGCAGTTGGTCGAATCGCTGGTGGCAGAAGTGCAGCTGGCGCTGGCCGCAGCCGGGCTGCCGGCCGAGCGGCTGGAGCTGGAAATCACCGAAACCATCGCCCTGACGCAAGACAGCGCCGGCGCCGAGGCACTGGCGGTATTGCGCTCGCGCGGGGTGAACCTGGCCTTCGACGACTTCGGCACCGGCTACGCCTCGCTGTCGATGCTGCGCCGCTTCCGCATCGACCGGGTCAAGATCGACCGCAGCTTCGTCAGCGGGGTGCTGGACAACGGCGAGGACGCCGCGATCGTGCGCTGGATCCTGATGCTGGCGCGGGCGCTGGGACTGCGGGTGGTGGCGGAAGGCGTGGAAGACATGCCGCAAGCGAACTGGCTGCATGACCACGGCTGCGAAGAGGCGCAGGGTTACCTGTATGCCCCGGCGCTGGACGCCGGCGCGCTGCAAGGGCGGCTGCAGGCGCAGCTGGCGGAGATGGCGCATGGCTGAGGTTCCTGCTGACCGCGACAACACCGGCGCCGGCTTCGAGTTCAACGACCGCGACTTCCGCCGCGCCTGCCGGATGATCTACACCCGCGCCGGCATCCACCTTGCCGAGCACAAGCGCGACATGGTCTACAGCCGGCTGTCGCGGCGCATCCGCGCGCGCGGGCTGTCCAGCTGCGCCGACTACCTCGACTTGGTGGAAACCGATCCTGGCAGCGAGGAACAGGCGTTCATCAACGCACTGACCACCAACCTGACCTCGTTCTTCCGCGAAGCCCACCATTTCGACGCCCTGCGCGACCAACTGCGCGCCTTGCCCCGTGGCGAGCCGGCGGATATCTGGTGCTGCGCCGCCTCCACCGGCGAAGAACCGTGGTCGCTGGCGATCACCGCCTGCGAGGCGTTCGGCTCGGACACCCCGCCGGTGCGCATCCTCGCCACCGACATCGACACCAACGCGCTGGCCAACGCCGCCGCCGGCAGCTACGGGGTCGAGCGCATCGCCGACCTCTCGCCCGAGCGCAAGCGCCGCTTCTTCCTGCGCGGCACCGGCCCGAACGAAGGCATGGTGCGGGTCAAGCCGCACCTGCGGCAGCTGGTCGAATTCCGCCAGCTCAACCTGCTCGCCCCTGACTACGGGCTGCGCCAGCGCTTCCTTGCGGTGTTCTGCCGCAACGTGATGATCTACTTCGACAAGCCCACCCAGTACGAGGTGCTGCGCAAGATCACGCCGCTGCTGGCGCCGGGCGGCCGCTTCTATGCCGGGCACTCGGAGAGCTTCGCCCACGCGCTGGACGTGGTGCAGCCCTGCGGCAGGACCATCTACCGCGCCGCCCAGGACGGCCGATGAGCGTCCTGCCGGCCAGCGTCGCCACGGCCCGGACGCCGCCGCCGGGCACCTACTACGACCCTGCGCTGGACGCCGACGTGATCAAGCTGCTGCCGGCGGAGTGGCGGGTCTCGTCCGATCCCATCGCGCTAGCCACCGTGCTGGGCTCGTGCGTCGCGGCATGCATCTACGACCCCAGCGCCAACGTCGGCGGGATGAACCACTTCATGCTGCCGGACGCCGCGCCTGGCGACGGCAGCGCGCGCTACGGCGCCCATGCGATGGAACTGCTCATCAACGGGCTGCTCAAGCATGGCGCCATGCGTTCGCGCCTGCAGGCGAAGGTGTTCGGCGGCGGCAACGTGCTGCCGGGCATGACGCTGGATCCGATCGGCACCCGCAACGGTAATTTCGTGCTCAACTACCTCGGCGCGGAACGCATCCCGATCATTGCCCAGGACCTGTTCGGGGTGCAGCCGCGCAAGGTCTGTTTCTTCGTACGCACCGGCCGCACGCTGGTCAAGCGCCTGCCGGCGGCGGGCGAGATCGCGCGGGTCGAGCGCGCCTATCGCAGCCAGCTGGCGCAGAAGCCGGTGGCCGGTTCCGTGGAGCTGTTCTGATGGCCATGCACACACCCCTGCGCCCCGGCAAGGTGCGCGTACTGATCGTCGACGACTCGGCGCTGGTGCGCCAGGTGCTCAGCGAAATCCTGTCGCAGGACCCCGGCATCGAGGTCGTCGGCACCGCCTCCGATCCGCTGATCGCGCGCGACAAGATCAAGCAGCTCGAACCCGACGTGCTCACCCTCGACGTCGAGATGCCGCGCATGGACGGGCTGACCTTCCTGCAGAACCTGATGCGGCTGCGGCCGATGCCGGTGGTGATGGTGTCCTCGCTCACCGAGGCTGGCGCGCAGGTCACGCTCGATGCGCTGGCGCTGGGCGCGGTGGATTTCGTCACCAAGCCCAAGCTCGACGTCGAGCGCGGCCTGAACAACTACGCCAGCGAGCTGTGCGAGCGCGTGCGCAGCGCCGCGCGCGCGCGGGTGGCGCGGCTGCAGCCGACCACCGCCGCGGCGGCCTCGCCGGCCACGCCGATCAAGTACCGCACCACCGACCGCCTGATCGCCATCGGCGCCTCCACCGGCGGCACCGAAGCGATCCGCGTGATCCTCGAACAGATGCCGGCGGACGCGCCGGCCACCGTCATCACCCAGCACATCCCGGCGGCGTTCAGCAAACCCTTCGCCGAGCGGCTGGACCGCCACAGCAAGATGACCGTGGTGCAGGCCGAGGACGACATGCCGCTGCTGGCCGGCCACGCCTACGTAGCACCGGGCGGGCTGCACCTGCGCGTGCAGCGCAGCGGCGCACGCTGGCGCTGCCGGCTGGGCGAGGATGATCCGATCCGCCGCCACCGCCCCAGCGTCGATGCGCTGTTCGAGTCGGTGGCGCAGGCCGCTGGCGCCAACGCCAGCGCCGTCCTGCTCACCGGGATGGGCGACGACGGCGCGCGCGGCCTGCTGGCGCTGCGCAAGGCCGGCGCCGCCACCATGGTCCAGGACGAGGCCAGCAGCGTGGTCTGGGGCATGCCCGGCGCCGCCTACACGCTCGGCGCGGCGCAGCAGGTGCTGCCGCTGGCGGAGATCGCCAGCGCGCTGCTGGCCAGCACCAATTCCGGCGGCAGCTGACCGCCGCCACCGGCCGTGCTAAAGCTGGCGGCCCCCTCGGCCGTTATCTCCAGCGAGTCCCCGACGAGATCGACGATGGAACCCCGCGCCCTGCTCCGCATCGCCGCACCGATGGTGCTGATGCTGCTGTTGTTCATTGCCGAGGCCCTGTCCTGGCCGATGGCCGTCCGCATGGCCCTGGTGGTCACCGCCGCCGCGGCCTGGTGCGTGGTGGCCTGGCGTTCCCTGCCCAACAAGGCCGAAGCGCAAGTCCTGCGCGACCACGCCAAGCTGTTGGGCGAGCTGCGCGGCTTCGTCGGCAACGAGATCAGCGGTTCGCACGCGGAGATCGAGCGCACCCGCACCCTGATCCGCGAGTCGGTGGCCAAGCTCGGGGGCAGCTTCGACGCAGTCAACCGCAAGTCGCGCGAACAGAGCACGGTGGTGGCGCGGCTGGTCGAGCGCACCGGCGACGACAGCGGTTCCATCGACATCTCCCGCTTCGCCCAGCAGGCCACCCAGCAGATGGAGCAGCTGGTGGAAGCGCTGGAAGCGGCCAGCGGCCAGAGCGGCGTCACCGTCAGCCACATCGACGCGATGGCCGGCCACCTCGACGGCATCTTCGCCCTGCTGGAAGACGTCAAGTCGATCGCCGACCAGACCAACCTGCTGGCGCTGAACGCCGCCATCGAAGCCGCCCGCGCCGGCGAGGCCGGCCGCGGCTTCGCGGTGGTGGCCGACGAGGTGCGCAACCTGTCGGAGCGCAGCACCGCGTTCAACGAACAGATCCGCAAGCTGGCCCACAACGCCAAGGAATCCATCGCCAAGGTCCGCGAAACGGTGTCGCAGACGGCCTCGCGCGACCTCGACCGCGCCCGCGTTGCGCGCAACGAATCGGCCTCGATGATGGAACGCGTCGAAGGCATCCACCGCAGCCTGGGCAACGGCATGCGCGACATCGCCGACTGCGGCCGCGCAATCGACGCCTCGGTGGCGGAAGCGGTGCGTTCGCTGCAGTTCGAGGACATCGCCACCCAGGCCCTCGGCGCCGCCGCCGTGCACCTGCAGCGGCTGGAACAGATCAACAACGAAGCCACCACCCTGCATGACCTGCTGCGCGGCAGCCACGGCTTCCAGGACCCGGAAATGCGCAAGGCGCTGGCCAATATCGGCAACCGCATCGCGCAGATGCGCGGCGAGTGGGAACGCCCGCCGCACAAGGCCGTCCTGCAGCAGACGATGGACGCCGGCAGCGTCGAGCTGTTCTGACCCCCCGCTGCCCGCAGGCAGCCCTGGAATCCCGGCCCCTGGCCGGGATTTTTTTGTCCGCGCCTATCGGCAGCAGGGAAACCGGCCGACGCGCATGAAAAACCCGGTCTCGCGGGCATTGCGCCTGGAGGGGACCGGGTCGGGCCGGAGCGATTCTCCGTGGCGCCTTGCGCGCCGTGGAGTTTTTCTCCGGTCCGCAGAGACTACCCCCGGCATGGTTAGGAAAAGGCTAAGGACCGCCCATTCAGCGCAGCCGCCGGTCGGCCAACCGCATTCAGGGGCGAGACCAGGGCCACCACCCGCGGCCGGTGCGCGCGTAGCGGTCCGCCGCGCGCTCGAACGGATTGCGCGCCGCCACCCCACCGTGCAGCAGGTACAGCGGCAGGAACAGAACGCCCAGCGCCATGTACTGCAGGACATGCGCACGCTCGTGGTCGCACAGCCGGATGCGCGGCTCGTGGCCATGGCCGGCATCGTGCGCATAGGTATTGCACGTGCGCCCCAGGTCGTCGCCGGTGTCCAGGATCACGTTGCCCAACGTCAGCGCGCCGCCCGGCCCCCACGGCACGCGGTGGAAGATGCAGGCCAGGTCGCGCCGACTCAGCTGCATGCGCGCCCCGCCCGCCAGCGCGGCGAGGCCCGCCACCAGTCCAATCGCACTGGCCGGCGACGCCCACAGGATGCCCAGGCACTGCACCGCGTGCAGCAGCCAGCGCGGCGGCGCACGCATCTTCAGCGCGACCGCTTCGCCAGCCAGTCGTGGATGGTCTGCGGCACTTCCTTCTGCGCCCGGCCGGACACGTAGATGCCGATGTGGCCGCCCTTGAACGACAGCTCGGTGTAGTCCTCGCTGCCGCACAGCCCGCGCAGCGCGCGCGAGGCATCCGGCGGCACCAGGTGGTCCTGCTCGGCGTAGATGTTGAGAATCGGCATTTCCAGCAGCCCGAGGTGCACCTCGCGCCCACCCACCTTCGCGCCGCCGGTGACGAAGCGGTTCTCCTGGAAGAACTGCTTGCTGAACTCGCGGAACGCCTCGCCGGCCTGGTCGGGTGAATCGAAGATCCACTTTTCCATGCGCAGGAAGTCTTCCATCGCCTGCCTGTCGTCGAGGATGTCGACCATGCCCACGTATTTCTGCGCGAACAGCCGCCAGGGCTTCAGCATCAGGTAGGTGAAGTTCATCATGTCGGCCGGCACGTTGCCGAGCGTGTCGACCAGCAGGTCCACGTCGATCTCGCGGTTCCAGTTCGACAGCATGTTGTCGCTGGTGTGGAAGTCCACCGGCGTCACCATGGTGATCAGGTTCTTGACTTTCTCCGGATGCAGCGAGGCGTAGCACAGCGAGAACGCACCGCCTTGGCAGATGCCCAGCAGGTTGATCGACGGCAGGCCATGGGTGTCGCGCAGGTAGTCCACGGCGCCGCCGATGAAACGCTCGATGTAATCCTCCAGGGTGAGGAAGCGGTCGGAGCGGTCCGGGTAGCCCCAGTCGAGGATGTAGACGTCCTCGCCACGCGCCAGCAGGCCCTTGACCAGCGAGCGGTCGGCCTGCAGGTCGACCATGTACGGACGATTGACCAGCGCATAGGCGATCAGGATCGGCACCCGCGCGGTGGGCGCATGCTCGCCCTTGAAGCGGTACAGCACCACCTTGCCGTCGCGCCAGACCTCCTCGCGCGGGGTGACCCCGAAATCCACGTCGCCCATTTCGCGCAGCGTTTCCACGCTGGCGGAAAGCTTGCGCTGAAACCGGCCGGTTTCCTCGGCCAGCGACTCCAGAGTGATGTTCAGCGGCCCGATCATCTCAACGCCTCCTGGCGGCGGGCTTGCCCGCGCGCGCGTTCACCCCGGCCGCACTGTCCTTCGCGGCCGGCTTCACGACCTTCCTTGCAATTTCCTTCGCAACTTTCCTAGCCGGACCCGCTGCCGGCGCTTTCTTCGCCGGCGCCTTGGCCGATGCAGCCTTGGCTGCGGGCGGCTTCTTGGCCGCGGGCGTCCGCTTCGGCGGCGCCTTGCGCGGTTCAACCTCGGCGGCAGCCGCCGGCACGGGCGCGCGTTGCATGCGCCGCAGCTGGCGCTCCAGTTCGGCGATCTTGCGGTGGGCGCTGTCCAACTCGCCGCGCTCCGGCCAGCCGTAGGTGCTGGCCACCTGCTCGCCAATGGCCTGCCCGGCGGCGCGTTGGCGCATCTGCGCGTTCACCAGCGCACCGAACGCGTGGCTGTATTCCTGCGACAGCGCCAACTCCGCCCAGGCCTCCTCCGCGGCCTCCACCCACAGGTCGAACAGCGCGCGCACGCTGGAAATCTGCTGGCCGGGCTCCTCGTGGCTGGCCAGCTTGGACTCGAAGCGCGAAAACGCATCGCGCGACGCCTTCGCCATCAGCCTGCCGTAATCCTGCTGCGCCTCCTGCCAGCGCAACTGCGCCAGCGCCAGCGCCTGCAACCGCTCCTGGTGCTCGCGGGTGAAGCCGAACGCCGGCATCCGCATCGCCGCCGCGGTTTCCGCGCGCAGGCCATGCAGCGACGGCATCCCCGCCTCGCCCCACTGCGCGATGGTCTCCAGCCCCGGCCCACGCATGCTTTCCATCAGCCCTGCGAACGGATGGCTGCCGGCAAACGCATCGCGCCAGGCCGCGGCAACGTCGCCGGCGCTGTGGTCGCGGCCGCTAAAGCGCGCCGCCACCTGCTGCATCTGCGCGTACCAGTCGCTGCTCTGCCGGTTGAAATGCTCCAGCGCGGCGCCAAAGCCAGCCTGCCCACCGGCCTGGCGCGCCCACGCCTCCAGCATGTCGTTCAGCCCCGGCACGCCCACGGCGGCGGGCTGTGGCGCGCCCCCGCGCAGCGCCTGCCCCCACAAGTCCAGGTATTGGCGCGTCAGCGCCGCGAAATCATTGGTTGCGTCCGCCATGTCCCCTCCGTCCATGCAGCGATGCTAGCAACGCCGCGGTGACACCGCCATTGCAGGAATTTCAGGGTTTGGGGATGCGCAGCGTCTTGCTGATCATCAGCGCGCCGGACAGCGCGAACACCAGCGCCAGCGGATGCAGCTGCCAGGGGCCCAGCCGGACCACGCCCAGCCACAGGTCGGCACCGATGTCGCCGCGCCAGGCCGCCCACGCCAGCATGCCGACGATGACCACGCTGGTCGGGATCGGCGTGCCTTCGAAGTACTTCACCTTGTCGCCGCCGTCCGCCAGGGTCTCCGCGGTGACGTTGTAGCGCGCCAGCCGGCTCACCCCGCAGCCCACGAAGCCGCTCAGGATCAGCCAGTCCCAGCCGCCCTGCAGGCCGCAGGCATAGCCCAGCGCCGCCGGCGCGACGCCGAAGCTGATCACGTCGGCCAGCGAATCCAGCTCGCGCCCCAACGTGGAAGACACCTTGCGCCAGCGGGCGATGCGCCCGTCCAGCGCGTCGAACACGAACGCCGCCGGGATCAGTGCCATGCCGATCAGCAGATCGCGGACCACGCCGTCCTGCAGGAAGCGCATCGCCGCGAAGATCGCACCGGTGCCGCAGAAGGCATTGGCCAGGGTGAACCAGTCGGCGAGGTGGAACTCCCGCAACATCGAGAAATGGCGCTGCTTCATCCGCTGCTCCGCTGTACCCGGAAGCGAAGCCTAACCCACCGCGCGCGTGGCCTGCGTGGAGTCGGCCGCGCGGTCAGCGCGGCATCGCCAGGTGTCCAGGCGCCAACGGCTTGCCCATCCGCGGCACGGTGGCCACCACCGCATCGGCCGGCAGCGCGGCCTTGCCGTCCAGGTACGCATCAACGCGGTCCAGTGCCTCGTACACATACGGCAGCAGCGGCAGGTAGGCCGCCGCCATGTGCGGCAGCACCAGGAAACCGTCGAAGTGCTGGGCGTTGCGCACCTGCCAGTAACGCACGTCGCGGCCGGCCGCCCTGGCCATCGCCACGTACGGCGCGCTGGAAAAGGCCTGTGGCACCAGCCCGTCGTCGGTGCCATGGATGACAACCACCGGCAGGCCGGCACGGGGTGCGCTGGCGCGGGTCCGGGCGATGCCGTCGCGCACGCGCCGGGCATCCGCGCCGTCGTCCGTCCACAGCGCGCGCAGGCACTGCAGGCCGGTCAGGCCCAGGTCCGGGAGTGGCTGCGGATCGACGATGCCCACGCCGGCGCCCGGCGGAATGCCGCTGCCGTCGGCCCACCACGCGGCGCGCTCGGCATCAGTTCCCGCGCGCGGCTGCATGTCCGCACCCAGCACCGCATAGCGATACCCGCAGGGATGGGCGTCATGCGCGTAGCGGCCATAGGCGGAGGCATAGCCCACTGCCACCGCACGCCACAGGTCGAAGCCCACGCTGATCGCCCCGGCGCGCAGTGCCGCATCGGTCCAGCCGGCGGCACGCAGTTTCGCCAGCGCGTCCTTCTGCAACGCGTCCGCGGTCGCGCCGGACAGCACACCGCGCGTCGCCAGCGCCGCGCACTTCGCCTCCAGTCCCGGCATCGCCGGAATACCCAGCTGCGGCAGCGCACAGGGCATCAGCAACGCGGCTTCGGTGGTGTAGTCGTACAGGCTGCGCGCACCCGCGCCTTCGGCCAGCACGTTGGGCTCGCCGGCCACCACCGCGTCCAGCCACGGCTCGCCGTCTTCCGCCGCGCGCAGCACCGCGCCGCCGCCGTTGGAGATGCCCACCGCGATGACGCGGGTGTTTTCAAAGGTGAAGGGCGCCTGCTGCGGCAGCTGCGCATCCAGCGTGGCCAGCGCGAACTGCGCGGCCTGCTTGACGTGGCGGCCCCAGTCGGCCTCCGGGTTGTCCTGCGAATGCGCGTGCTTGAACGCCACGCCGCTGCCACTGGCCGGCTGCGGAACAAATGCCAACGCCGCATCCGCAGATGCCAGCGTACCGTCGGCACCGACGCCCTGCCCCGCATCGAGATCGAAATAGTCGGTGCCCGCGCCCTTGTCGGTATAGGCCACCGCGCAGCCGCGCGGCAGCCCCCACGCGCCGGCAACCGCAATCGCGCCGTAGATGCCGCGCGACCCCGAGGACGCGGCCACCACCACGCAGCGCTTGCCGGCATCGAAGGCGTCCGGCAGCTGCACCAGCACGCGATGCGGCTGGGTCGCCTCGGCGAGTTTGGCGAACGCACTGAACTCGCGGCCCGGCACGGCGGCGAGGCTGCCGTAGACGCTGCCATAGCCGCCGCCCGGCGAAAGATCCGCGATCCCGCGCCAGTTGCTCCACAGCGCGCGTTTGCGCAGCTCGCCCGGGGCCGGATGCGCGGCGTCGGCGAAGCCCGGCGGCAGCATCGACTGCAGGCCGGCAAGCCCCAGCCCGCCGGTAAGCAAGTCGTCCTGCCCGCGATGGTCGGTGGCACGCGGCTGGCTGAACATGGCGGCGGTTTCCTTCGCGGCGGGCAGGCTGGCGCAGCCGGCCATCAGGGCGACGGTCGCGGCGAGGGCGCAATGGCGGAGTGTGTTCATGCCGCGACCATAGCTGCTGCCGCGGCGCGTCGCATCGTACTTTCGTACCAGCAGGCGGCGGCGCGTTCCTGCTAGCGTATGCGCCTCCCCATCGTCGTAGAGCCGCACCATGAGCGACACTTTCCTGCATGGCCGCACCGCGCTGGTGACCGGCAGCACCTCCGGCATTGGCCTTGCCATCGCCAAGGGGCTTGCAGCCGCCGGCGCGAAGGTGGCGATCAATGGCCTGGGCTCGCCCGAGCAGATCGCTTCCGCGATCGCCGAGGTGGATGCCGCGGGCAGCGGCGGCACGGTGCACTTCGGCGCCGACCTGCGCGACCCCGCCGCGATCGAGGCGATGATGACCGAGCTTGCCGGCTGGTCGAACGGCGGCATCGACATCCTCGTCAACAACGCCGGCATCCAGCACGCGGTGCCCCTGCACGAGATGCCGGTGGCGAAATGGAACGACATCATCGCCATCAACCTGTCCTCGGCCTTCCACACCATGCGTCTGGCGATGCCGGCGATGGCCGGCCGCGGCTACGGCCGGGTGGTGAACATTGCCTCGGTGCACGGGCTGGTGGCCTCGAAGGACAAGGCCCCGTACGTGGCCAGCAAGTTCGGCATCGTCGGCCTGAGCAAGGTCGCGGCGCTGGAACATGCCGCGCAGGGCAACCGTGACTCCGGCGGCGTCACCGTCAACTGCATCTGCCCGGGCTGGGTGGAAACCCCGCTGATCGAGCCGCAGATCGAGGCGCGCATGCAGGGCGGCAGCCGCAACGACGGCGTGCGCGCGCTGCTGGCGGAAAAGCAGCCGAGCCTGCGCATGACCCTGCCCGCCGAGATCGCCGCGCTGGCGGTGTTCCTGTGCCGGCGCGAGGCCCACAACATCACCGGCACGGCGATGCCGGTGGACGGGGGCTGGACGGCGCAATGATCCTTCCAACGTCATTCCCGCGAAAGCGGCAATGACGAGTAAAGCACCCATGCCTTCCCTGCTGATCGCCGACGACCACCCGCTGTTCCGCGCCGCGCTGCGGCAGGCCGCGCGCGACGCGCTGGGCGACGTGCACCTGTTCGAAGCCGGCGCGCTGGACCAGGTGCTGGCGCTTCTGGACGCACAGCCGCAGGTCGACCTGGTGCTGCTGGACCTGCACATGCCGGGCAACCACGGGCTGGCCGGGCTGGCGGCGATCCGCGCGCAGTTCCCGGGCGTGGCGGTGATCGTGGTCTCGGCGAACGACGACCCGCGGGTGGTGCGCCGCGCGCTGGACCACGGTGCCGCCGGCTACCTGCCCAAGAGCGCCGGCCTCGACGAACTGCGCGACGCCATCCGCAGCGTACTGGCCTGCGAGACCTGGTTGCCGCCGGCGCTGCGCGCGAGCGTGGCGCGGGCACAGAGCGCGCCGCAGGACGCGGATCTTGCCGCGCGCCTGGCCAGCCTGTCGCCGCAGCAGTTCCGGGTGCTGGCGCTGGTCGCCGAGGGCCTGCTCAACAAGCAGATCGCCGACCGCCTGGACGTGCAGGAGCGGACGGTGAAGGCGCACCTGACCGCCATCTTCGAGCGCCTAGGCGTGCGCAACCGGACCCAGGCCAGCGTGGTGCTGCGAGAGCTGGAGCTATCGGATCCCGCGCGGCAGATCGAGACCTGACCCGCACCACGGGCGGCAACCGCATGGCTATTTTTTAGCCAGCATCATTGACAGCCGCACTCCGCCTCGCGCTCGGACGGTTATCCACACCGTTATACGATTTCCATCCACAGCGGCTGTGGACAACGCGCTTGCCGGAACGCGCCGGCCGCCGAAAAATATCTGGCGATTTTTTCACCACGCCTGTTGACAGCCGCGCCACGCCTGTTGCGCAGGTGGTTATCCACACTCTTATACGAGTTCCATCCACAAGCGCTGTGGACAACCGCCACCGCGCCGGCCCCCGCAACGGCAACGGGGTGGCGAAATATTCGCCACCCCGTTGAAAGCATTGCCACGGCTTGCGATCAGCCGCTTATCCACATCGTTATGCGACCACCGATCCACAGCGATTGTGGACAACCGCTGCGACTCACATCGTCGCAGCGTCGATCACGAAGCGGTACTTGACGTCGCTCCTGAGCATCCGCTCGTAGGCCGCGTCGATGTCCTGCGCACGCACCATCTCGATGTCGGCGACGATGCCGTGCTCGGCGCAGAAGTCCAGCATCTCCTGGGTCTCGGCAATGCCGCCGATCAGCGAGCCGGCGATCGCCCGACGCTTGAAGATCAGGTTGCCGATGTTCGGCGAGGGGTGCGCATGCTCCGGCACCCCCACCAGGCACAGGGTGCCGTCACGCTTGAGCAGAGAGGAGAACGCGTCGAGATCGTGGCTGGCCGCCACGGTATCCAGGATGAAATCGAAGCTGTTGCGCTGCGCCTTCATCTGCGCGGCATCGCGCGAGATCACCACCTCGTCGGCACCCAGTCCGTGTGCTTCGGCGCGCTTGGATTCGCTGGTGGTGAACGCCACCACGCGCGCGCCCATCGCGTGCGCGATCTTGATGCCCATGTGGCCCAGCCCGCCGATGCCGACGATGCCGACCTTCTTGCCAGGCCCGACGTTCCAGTGCCGCAGCGGGGAATAGGTGGTGATGCCGGCGCACAGCAGCGGCGCCACTGCCGCCAACTGTTCCTTCGGGTGGTGCACCCGCAGCACGAAGTCCTGGTCGACCACGATGCGCTGCGAATAACCGCCCAGCGTATGGCCCGGCGCGTCCGCGGTGGGGCCGTTGTAGGTGCCGACCATGCCCTGCTCGCAGTACTGCTCCAGCCCCTCGCCGCAGGCGGCGCAATGCCGGCAGCTGCCCACCATGCAGCCCACGCCGACGGTATCGCCCACCTTGAAGCCGGAGACTTCGGCGCCAACCGCGCTGACATGGCCGACGATCTCGTGCCCCGGCACGCAGGGATACAGCGTGCCCGCCCACTCCGCACGCACCGTATGCAGGTCGGAATGGCAGATGCCGCAGTAGGCGATTTCGATCTGCACGTCGCGCGGCCCCGGCGCGCGACGCTCGATGTCCATGGCGACGATGGGTTTGTCGGCGGCGTGGGCGCCCCAGGCTTTGATGGTCATGGCGGTGTCCTTGGCGGGAAGCGCCGATTCTGCGCCAGCGCGCCGGCCCGTGCGAGCCCTGCCGGGCGCAAGGTCAAACGCGTGAATAGGCCCAGGAGAGCATGTGCCCGTCGCGGTACGGCATCACCCCGTGGAAAGCGCGCGGATCGTCGTCGAACACCAGCGGCAGGAAGTGGCGATCGCCCTCCCACAGCGGCAGTCCGAGGATGCGCTCGCGCGCCACCCACTCCAGCGCACCTTCCGGGTTGCGCTCCAACGGCGTGCCTTCGAACGCATCCACCACGAACACGAAACCCAGCCAGTCCTCGCCATGCTTGCCGAAGCCCGGCCAACTGATCGTGCCGCGCAGGCGCAGCGACGTGCACTCGATCCCGGCCTCCTCGCGGATCTCGCGGCGCATGCCGGCCAGCACGTCCTCGTCCGGCTCGAGTTTCCCGCCCAGGCCGTTGTATTTGCCGAGGTGATGATCGCCGGGCCGTGCGTTGCGATGGATCATCAGCACGCTGCCGCCGTCGGGCGACAGCACGTAGCCGAGGGTGGCGACGATGGGGGTGTAGGGCATGGAAGGTTGGCGCCGCGGGGGATGCCGGATTCTAGCGGCCGTGACGGGTCACGCCGCGACCGGCACCATCTCGACGGTGACATGGACCAGCTCGTCGTGCACCGACAGCTCGCGGCGAACGTCCTCGGCCTCCACGCCCGCAGTGGCCACCACCTCCACCACGCAGGCGAACTTGCCGCGTGCCACCTGCCAAACATGCAAGTCACTGATCCTTGCGGACAATGGGCCAGCCTCGATGGCTTCCCTCACCTCCTCCACCACCGGCAGGTCCATCTGCGCGTCCAGGAGGATGCGCCCGCTGGAACGGACGAGGCCCCAGGCCCAGGCCGACACCAGCGCCGCGCCCACCAGCCCCATCACCGGGTCCAGCCAGGCCGCGCCGAAATACATGCCGCCCAGCAGCGCGATGATGGCGAGCACCGAAGTCACTGCATCGGCCATCACGTGCAGGTAGGCCGAGCGCAGGTTCAGGTCGTGTGCGTGGTCGTGGGCCGGATCCTCCGCGTGGTCATGGTCATGGTCATGGTCGTGATCGTGATCGTGGTGGTCGTGACCGTGGTGTTCATGATGGTCACGCAGCCACCACGCGCAGATCAGATTTACCAGCAATCCCACCACCGCGATCACGATCGCCTGCCGGTACTGGATCGTGCCCGGATTCAACAGTCGCTCCAGCGACTGCACCACCATCAGCACGGCGACACCCAGCAGCAGGATGGCGCTGGTATAGCCGCCGAGGATTTCGATCTTCCACGTACCGAACGCGAACCGCCGGTCCCGTGCGTAGCGGCGCGCGCAGGCGTATGCAAACGCCGACAGCCCCAGCGCGATCGCATGCGAGCTCATGTGCCAGCCGTCGGCCAGCACTGCCATCGAGTTGAACCACCAGCCGCCGGTGATTTCCACCACCATCATCACCAAGGTCAGCCACATCGCCCGGCGGGTATTGCGTTCGGCCAGCGGGTTGCCCTGGTCGAAGGCATGGCTGTGGCGACGGGCGGCGGCAAGGGCATCGAGATTCATGCTGGGTCACAGGCTGGAAAAATACCCCCACAGGGTATATGATCAACCGCCATGGCGCACGTCCTCCGCGAACGAAAAAAACTGCTGGCCCGCGTGCGCCGCATCGCCGGTCAGGTCGCTGCGTTGGAGAAGGCACTGGAGGCGGACGCAGGATGCACCGAGGTGCTGGTGCAGGCGGCCGCGGCCAAGGGCGCGATGCACGCCCTGATGATGGAGATCCTGTCCGGCCACCTGGCCGAACACGTGGCCGCCGAACCCGACGAAGCCCGGCGCACGGAGCAGGCGCGCGTACTGCTGGACCTGCTGCGCCATTACGCGCGCTGAGCGCTTCCGACGAACACCATCCCGCGTGTCTAACGACATCCGCACCAATTCCAGCGCGCTGGAGGCCGTGCGACAATCGCCGGACGGAAGCGTGGCCGAGTGGCTTAAGGCAGCGGTCTTGAAAACCGCCGATGGGTCAAACCATCCGTGAGTTCGAATCTCACCGCTTCCGCCACCCCTACGCCGCTTTTGCCTTACCACCGGCCTTGGCCTTGGCCTTTGCCTTCAGGCATTCCGGGTCGCTGCATTCCAGCCGCGCCTCTTCCAGCATCTTCGGCAGCTTCTGGGCGAGGAAATCGATGAACACCCGCACCGCCGGCAGCATGCCGCGGCGCGAGGCGAACACGGCATGCGCGATGCCCTGCGGCAGCCGCCAGTCCGGCAGCACCACTTCCAGCGCGCCGCTGCGCACTGCATCGGCGCAGATGGTTTCCGGCAGCAACGTGATGCCCACGCCGCCTTCCGCCATCGCCTGCATCATCGGGAAATCGAAGCCGGTGACCCGCGGCTGCAGCTCGATGCGGCGCACCTCGCCGTTGGGGCCGTGCAGCTCCCAGCGCTGGCGGGCCTCGTCCTCGCTCACGCTAAGGGTGACGTGGTCGGCCAGTTCCTCCGGCACGCGCGGGCGGCCGGCGCGGTCCAGGTAGGTGGGGCTGGCCACCAGCAGTTCCTGGATCTGGCCGAAGCTGCGCATCACCAGGCTGCCGTCCTCGTCCAGCTTGCTGCGCACGCGGATGGCGACGTCCACGCCCTCGTTGATGACATCGACGCGCCGGTTGCTGACGGTCAGCTGCACCCGCACCTTCGGATACAGCGCCATGAACTCGGGCAGCAACTTGGGCATCTGCTGCTGCGCCATCGACACCGGCACGCTGACCCGCACGCTGCCGCGGGGCTCGGCGCTGAGCCGATCCACCGCCTCGCGCGCGGCCTGCGCCTCGGCCAGCATCGACTGCGCGTGGCGGTGCACGCTGGTGCCGACGTCGGTGACCGCGAAGCGGCGCGTGGAACGCTGCAGCAGGCGCACGCCCAGCTCCGCCTCCAGCGCGCTGATGCGCCGGCTCAGGCGCGACTTGGGAATGCCCAGGGCGCGTTCGGCAGCGGCGAATCCACCGTGGTCGACCACCGCGGCGAAGTAGTAGAGATCGTTGAGATCCTGCATCGGGGTAATTCCAAATATGGAACGTAAAGTAGTATTTGACTCACTTTATCCCAAAAAAGCAACAATCTACATTGATCCCATCGCGGCCACGCCGCACCCATCGGGATCGCACAACATGAAACTGCTGCATCTGGACTCCAGCATCCTCGCCGAAAACTCCGCCAGCCGCGAACTGTCCGCCGCCATCGTGGCGCGCTGGCAGCGCGACGTGGCCGGCATCGAAGTGATCCACCGCGACCTGGCCGGCGCCCACACCCTGCCCCATCTCGACGGCGCCGGCCTGGCCAAGGCGGATGCCGTGCAAGCCGCCCGTGCGCAGCGCGCGCTGGACGAGTTCCTGGCCGCCGACGTGGTGGTCATCGGCGTGCCGATGTACAACTTCGGCATCCCCAGCCAGCTCAAGGCCTGGATCGACCGGGTGGCGGTGGCCGGGCAGACCTTCCGCTACACCGAAGCCGGCCCGGTGGGGCTGGCCGGCGGCAAGAAGGTGATCGTGGCCGGCACCTACGGCGGGCTGTACCCGCTGGAGGAAGGGCGCAATTTCATCGAGCCCTACCTGCGCCAGGTGTTCGGCTTCTTCGGCATCGAAGACGTCAGCGTCATCACTGCCGAAGGCCTGGCCATCTCGCCCGAAATGCGCGGCACGGCGATGGCCGCCGCCCATGCGCGGATCGGCAAGGCGCTGCCGCTGGCGGCTTGAACACGCCGTGCGAGGAAAACGCGAACGGGCCCTTGCGGGCCCGTTCGTCTTGCCTCAACGACGATCAACCGATCCGTTCGGCCCCGCCCATGTAGGGGCGCAGCACTTCCGGCACGTCGATGCTGCCGTCGGCGTTCTGGTAGTTCTCCATCACCGCGATCAGCGCGCGCCCCACCGCCACGCCGGAACCGTTGAGCGTGTGCACCAGCTCGGGCTTGCCGGTGGCCGGATTGCGCCAGCGCGCCTGCATGCGACGCGCCTGGAAGTCCCCGCAGTTGGAGCAGGAGGAGATCTCGCGGTAGGTGTCCTGCGAGGGCAACCAGACTTCAAGGTCGAACGTCTTGGTGGCGCCGAAGCCCATGTCGCCGGTGCACAGCAGCACCTTGCGGTACGGCAGGCCCAGCTTTTCCAGCACGGTTTCGGCACAGCGCGTCATGCGCAGGTGCTCGGCGCCGGATTCCTCCGGTTTCGCGACGCTGACCAGTTCGACCTTCTCGAACTGGTGCTGGCGGATCATCCCGCGCACGTCGCGGCCGCCGCTGCCGGCTTCGGAGCGGAAGCACATCGAATGCGCGGTCATGCGCAGCGGGAGGCGCTCGGCGTCGAGGATCTCGTCGCGCACGATATTGGTCAGCGGCACCTCGCTGGTCGGGATCAGGTAGCGCTTGTGCTCGCCCAGCTGGGTGGAAAACAGGTCTTCCTCGAACTTCGGCAGCTGGCCGGTGCCGCGCATCGACTCGGCATTGACGATCACCGGGACGTTGGTTTCCTCGTAGCCGTGCTCGCCGGTGTGCAGGTCCAGCATGAACTGCGCCAGCGCGCGGTGCAGGCGGGCCAGCTGGCCGCGCAGCACGGTGAAGCGCGAGCCGGAGAGCTTGGCCGCGGTCTCGCCGTCCAGCCAGCCGTGGCGTGCGCCCAGCTCCACGTGGTCCTTGACCGCGAAATCGAAGCTGCGCGGCGTGCCCCAGCGGTGCTGCTCGACGTTGTCGGCCTCGCCGCCACCCAGCGGCACGCTGGCGTCGGGCAGGTTGGGGATGCCGGAAGCGATGGTTTCGATCTCGCCGCGGATGCGCTCCAACTCCACTTCGGAAGTCTTCAGTTCCTCGCCGAAGCCAGCCACCTCCGCCATCACCGCGGCCACGTCCTCGCCCTTGGCCTTGAGCATGCCGATTTGCTTGCTGCGGGTATTGCGCAGGTTCTGCAGTTCCTGCGTGCGGACCTGGATCTGCTTGCGGCTGGCTTCCAGCGCTTCGAGGCGGGCGACGTCGAGTTCGAAGCCGCGCGCGGCGCGCAGGCGCTCGGCCAGTTCGGCGGGTTGGTTGCGCAGCAGGGCAGGATCGAGCATGGGAGCTTCGCGATGCGAGGGTGAACGCACATTATCGCCGAGCGCGCCCGTGATGACAGCGCGGCACGGGCGCTGTGCAAGAATGCGGCCATGTCCGCGCCCGACCCGCAGCTCCCGCAGCGCCAGCCGCTGCTGCCGTCCAAGCTGGTGATCCGCCTGGCCATCGCCTTTGGCGTCGGCCTGCTGCTATTCCTGCTGGTCTGGCTGAATTCCCGCCGCGACTACGACTTCTACAAGGCCGACGGCACCGAGACGACTGTCGGCCAGTCCGACGCCCTGCCGGTGCCGTTGCCGCCGGACGTGGCCGGCAACGACGGCGGCGATGGCAACGCCAGCGGCCTGCGCACGGTTGGCAAGGGCAGCACCGACCAGGGCGCGACCCCGGCTGGCGAACAGCCGCGGATCATCGAAGCACCCGTGCGCCCGGCGCCGCCGCCCGTGGCGCAGGGCGCCCCGGCGCCCGGCGACCGCGCCCAGCCCCAGCCGCTGTCCACCCCTGCCCCGCGCTACCCGCGCGAAGCGCTGCGCATGGGCGCGGGCGGCACCGTACGGATCACCGTGACGGTGGCGGCCGATGGCAGCGTCGAACGGCTGGAGCTGGCCGGCAGCAGCGGCAACCGCCATCTCGACCGCGCCGCGCTGGAGGCGGTGCGCCGCTGGCGCTTCCAGCCGGCGACCCGCAACGGCCAACCAGTGGCGGCCGAGGTGTCGGTGCCGATCGTGTTCAATCCCGACGGGAACTAGCGGCCGCTTCGATTCCGCGTTCCCGTGCGCCAGTGGTGCGTGCTCAGCCCTTGATCCCGCCCTTGGCCAGCGCCGCCGGGTCCAGCAGCTTGCGCAACTGCTTTTCGGGCAGGCCGCTGTCTTCCAGCGCCACTTCCAGCACCGGGCGGTTTTCGGCGTAGGCGCGCTTGGCGATCTTCGCGGCCTTCTCGTAGCCGATCACCGGATTGAGCGCGGTGACGAGGATGGGATTGCGCGCCAGCGCCTGCGCCACCACGTCGCGACGGATCTTCAGGGTGGCGACGGCATCGTCGGCCAGCGCACGCATGGCGTTGGCTAGCAGGCCGATCGCCTCGTCCAGGTTGCAGGCCAGCAGCGGCAGCATCACGTTGAGCTGGAAATTGCCGCTCTGCCCGGCCACGGTATTGGCCTGGTGCAGCCCCATCACCTGCGCGCAGGCCATGCACAGCGCCTCGGGAATCACAGGATTGATCTTGCCCGGCATGATCGAGCTGCCCGGCTGCAGCGCCTGCAGCTCGATTTCGCCCAGCCCCGCCAGCGGGCCGGAATTCATCCAGCGCAGGTCGTTACCGATCTTCATCAGCGCCACCGCCAGCACGCCCAGCTGGCCAGACAGCTCCACCAGGTCATCCTGCGCCGCCAGCCCTTCGAAGGTGTTCTGATTCTGGCTGAAACCGAGGCCGGTCGCCGCGTTCAGCGCCTTCGCCACCGCCTTGCCGAACTTCGGATGGGCGTTGATGCCGGTGCCGATGGCGGTGCCGCCGATCGGCAGCCGCGCCACCCGCTTCAGGCTGTCCTCGATCCGCGCCTGCGCCGACGCCAGCTGCGCCTCCCAGGCGCCGAACTCCTGCGCGAAGGTCAGCGGCATCGCATCCATCAGGTGGGTGCGCCCGGTCTTCACCACCCCGCCGATCGCCTTGGCCTGCGCGTCGATGGTGTTGCGCAGGTGTTCCAGCGCCGGCAGCAGCGCGGCTTCGGTTTCGCGCACCGCCATCACACGCAGCGCGGTCGGGATGGTGTCGTTGCTGCTCTGGCCAAGGTTCACGTGGTCGTTGGGGTGGATGGCCAGCCGGCTGGCCTTGCCGGCCACGTGGGCGATCACCTCGTTGGCATTCATGTTGGACGAGGTGCCCGAGCCGGTCTGGTAACGGTCGATCGGGAAGTGGTCGGCATGCGCGCCGCCGGCCACGGCGGTGGCGGCTTCGATGATGGCGTCGGCGCGCTTGCCATCCAGCAGTCCCAGATGCCCGTTGACCAGCGCCGCCGAAGCCTTCACCAGCGCCAGCGCGCGGATGAATGCCGCCGGCATCGGCCGTCCGGAGATGTGGAAGTTGTCCAGCGCACGCTGGGTCTGCGCACCCCAAAGCGCCGCCTCCGGCACCAGCAATTCACCCATGCTGTCGTGTTCACTGCGGAAACCCTTGCGCTTGCTGCTGGCCATGTCGCCCTGCCGTTCAATGGAGTCTAGGCAGGAGCTTGCGCCGCGCGGGCGCTCTTCCACAAGGCAGCGGCGCTGCCTCCGCTCTACAATATCGGCCCCGTCGCCAGCCGCTGACCCCCATGTCCCACGCCCTGACCGCCCTGTCCCCGCTCGATGGCCGCTACGCCGGCAAGGTCGATGCGCTGCGCCCGATCTTTTCCGAATACGGGCTGATCCGCGCCCGGGTGAAGGTGGAAGTCGAATGGCTGCTGGCGCTGGCGGAGGCCCCGGGGATCCCCGAACTGGCCCCGTTCTCCGCGGCCGCCGCCGGCCGCCTGCGTGCGCTGGCCGATGGCTTCAGCGTCGAGCACGCGGCGCGGGTCAAGGCCATCGAAGCCACCACCAACCACGACGTCAAGGCGGTGGAATACTTCATCAAGGAGCAGCTGAAGGACGACGCCGAGCTCGGCCCGGCGCTGGAATTCGTGCACTTCGCCTGCACCAGCGAGGACATCAACAACCTGTCCTACGCACTGATGCTGGGCCAGGCGCGGCAGGACGTGCTGCTGCCGAAGCTGGACGCACTGATCCAGAAACTGCGCGCGATGGCGCACGAGCACGCGGCGCTGCCGATGCTCTCGCGCACCCACGGCCAGACCGCCTCCCCCACCACCGTCGGCAAGGAGCTGGCCAACGTGGTGGCGCGCCTGCAGCGCCAGGGCGAAGTGCTGGCCGGCCTGCCGATGCCGGGCAAGATCAATGGCGCGGTGGGCAACTACAACGCCCACGTGGCCGCCTATCCGGACGTGGACTGGCCGGCGTTCTCGCGCCGCTTCGTCGAATCGCTGGACCTCGACTGGCAGCCCTACACCACCCAGATCGAGCCGCACGACGGCGTGGCCGAACTGTGCGACGTGGCCAAGCGCATCGACACCATCGCCATCGATCTTTGCCGCGACATCTGGGGCTATATCTCGCAGGGCTATTTCAAGCAGGCGGTGAAGGCCGGCGAAGTGGGCAGCAGCACCATGCCGCACAAGGTCAACCCGATCGACTTCGAGAACGCGGAAGGCAACTTCGGCATCGCCAGCGCGCTGTTCGAGCATTTCTCGATCAAGCTGCCGATCAGCCGCTGGCAGCGCGACCTCACCGACTCCACCGTGCTGCGCGCGCTGGGCACCGCCTTCGGCCACATGCTGATCGGCTTCGACGCTTTGCAGCGCGGCCTCGACAAGCTCAGCGTCAACCCGGAGCGACTGGCCGCCGACCTCGACGCCAGCTGGGAAGTGCTGGCCGAAGCCGTGCAGACGGTGATGCGCCGCCACGGCCTGCCGAACCCCTACGAACAGCTCAAGGCGCTGACCCGCGGCCATGGCATCACCGTCGACTCCATGCGCGCCTTCGTCGAATCGCTGGACCTGCCCGCGGCCGACAAGCAGCGCCTGCTGGACATGACCCCGGGCAGCTACACCGGCCTGGCGGAGCGGCTGGCGCGGGAGATCTGAGGTGGCCCAGCCCGCGGCGGCGCCCATCGAGATCGACGCCGCCCGCGGCCCGTCTCCGCTGGGCATGGCGCCCGCAGACTTCCTGCGCGACTACTGGCAGAAGCGCCCGCTACTGGTCCGCAACGCCTTCCCCGGCTATGCGTCCCCGATCGAACCCGAAGACCTCGCTGGCCTTGCCTGCGAGGACGGCGTGCTGGCGCGGCTGATCGAGCACGACAAGGCCAGCGATGGCTGGAAGGTGCGCCACGGGCCGTTCGCCGAGGACGATTTCCCCGGCCTGCCCGACCATGACTGGACCCTGCTGGTGCAGGACGTGGACAAGTGGGACGCCGACATCCGCGCCCTGCTCTCCCACTTCGGCTTCCTGCCGCGCTGGCGGATCGACGACGTGATGGTCAGCTTCGCCGCCACCGGCGGCTCGGTGGGCGCGCACGTGGACCAATACGACGTGTTCCTGCTGCAGGCGCATGGCCAGCGCCGCTGGCAGATCGACGCCAGCGCCAACCCGCCGCTGGATTTCCGCAACGACGTGGACATCAAGCTGCTGCGCGAATTCCACCCGACCCACGACTGGGTGCTGCAACCCGGCGACATGCTCTACCTGCCGCCGGGCGTGCCGCACCACGGGGTGGCGGAAAGCCCCTGCCTGACCTTCTCCGTGGGCATGCGCGCGCCCGCCGCGGCCGAACTGCTGGGCGACTACGCCGACACGCTGGCCGCCGACGCGCCGGACGAGCTGCGCTACGCCGATCCGGACCTGGCCCTGCCGGGCGACGCCGGCGAGATCGACGATGCGGCCATGCAGCGGGTGGAGGCCGCCCTGCACCAGCTGCGGATGGACGATCCCGACCGCTTCGGCGACTGGTTCGGCAGCTTCATCACCACCTACCGCAGCGCGGTGCTGCCGGTCGCAGACGAACATCCGCCGTCGCGCGCCGCGATGGAACAGGCGCTGGCCGGTGGCGCGCAGCTGTGGCGGCACCCATGGTCGCGCATGGCCTGGCGCCGCGCCCACCAAGCGGGCGACGCGGACCCGGGCCGGCTGTATGCAGGCGGCACTGCCTATCCGCTTGGCGTGGACGACGCCCGCCGGCTGGCCGCCGCGGACAGCGTCGACCACACGCTGTACGCTGGGCTGGGCGAGTCGGGACGGGCGGCGGTGGCCGCCCTGCTGGCCGCCGGCCACTACCGGCTGGAACAGGAGGAGGACGAAGCATGAACGGCGACCCCAGCAGCGAACCGGTCCGCATCACCGACCATCCGGCAGCCATCGAGGCCGCCACCCGCATCGCCGCGGATGCGCGCCGCAGCCTGTGGATCCGCAGCCTCGACCTTGAAGGCTGGCTGTTCGACCACCCCGACTTCCTGGCCGCCCTGCGCGGCTTCGCCACCTCCGGCCGCGACGTGCAGGTGCTGGTGCTGCTGCACGATGCCGCCGCACCGCAGGCCGCCCACGCCAAGCTGCTGGCGCTGGCCCAGCGCCTGCCCAGCGTGTTCCAGTTCCGCGAGGTGGACGATCCCGTCTACCGCGAGGAGCGGGTGGCGCTGGTTGCCAACGACGCCGGCGGCTACTACGTCCGCACCCAGGGCGACCGCGTGGAAGGCATCGCCGCGTTTGATTCGCGCGCGCGGGTGCGCCAGCTGCAGCAGCGCTTCGAGGAAATCTGGGAGCGTTCCCGTCCGGTAACTGAATATCGCGCCCTCGGGATATGAAATCGCTGCGTTCTTGACTTTGGTCGCATGCGCCCGCGACACCCCAGCGGCTATAATTCCGACTCTTTGCTTGCGCGCATTCAGAATTTGTCCCGCCCGGTCTGGCGCCAGTACCGGCGCGGGCGCACCCCCCACCCCACCGATAGGTTGCTAGCCACGCCGTGGACAGTCTCCTCAAGCAGTTCGCCCAAACCTCCCAGCTCGGCGCCAATGGCGCGTTCATCGAAGACCTCTACGAGCAGTACCTGGTCGCGCCCGACAGCGTCGACCCCAAATGGAAGCAGTATTTCGATGGCCTGAAGGGCCGCGAGGCCGGCGATATCCCGCACTCCGCGGTGATCGACCAAATCGCCGAGGCCGGCCGGCAGGCCGCGCGCGGCGTGGTTTCCGCCAGCAGCGGTAGCGGCGACGAACGCGAACGCCACGTCGGCCGCCTGATCACCGCCTACCGTTCGCGCGGCCACCTCGGTGCGCACACCGACCCGCTGGGGCTGACCCCGCCGGTCAACCCGCCGGACCTGGACCTCGCCTTCCACAAGCTGTCCGGCAGCGACCTCGACACCGAATTCAGCACCGGCGGCGTCGGCGGCCAGCCGCGGATGAAGCTGCGCGACCTGTATGCACGCCTGCGCGCGACCTACGCCGGCAGCATCGGCGCCGAGTTCATGCACATCACCGACGCCGACCAGCGCCGTTGGATCTACGAGCGCCTGGAGGCGGCGGCCGGCAACTACGGCCGCAGCAAGGAAGACAAGCAGCGCATCCTCGAGCGGTTGACCGCTGCGGAAGGCCTGGAGCGCTACCTGCACACCAAGTACGTCGGCCAGAAGCGCTTCTCGCTGGAAGGCGGCGACTCGCTGATCCCGCTGCTGGACGTGGCGATCCGTCGCGCCGGCCAGGCCGGGGTCAAGGACGTGGTGCTGGGCATGGCCCACCGCGGCCGCCTCAACGTGCTGGTCAACACCCTCGGCAAGCCGCCGCGGAAGCTGTTCGACGAGTTCGAGGGCAAGTTCGAGAAGACCCGCCAGGGCGACCACGCCCATACCGGCGACGTGAAGTACCACATGGGCTACAGCGCCGACGTCGCCACCCCCGGCGGCCCGGTCCATCTGGCGCTGGCGTTCAATCCCTCGCACCTGGAGATCGTCGACCCGGTGGTTGCCGGCAGCGTGCGTTCGCGCCAGCACCGCCGCGGCGATGCCGAGCGCAAGCAGGTCATGCCGGTGTTGATCCACGGCGACGCCGCGTTCGCCGGCCAGGGCGTGGTGATGGAACTGCTGCAGATGTCGCAGGCCCGCGGCTTCCGCGTTGGCGGCACCCTGCACGTGGTGGTCAACAACCAGGTCGGCTTCACCACCAGCGCCGCCGAAGACGCGCGTTCCACCCTGTACTGCACCGACGTGGCCAAGATGGTCGGCGCGCCGGTGCTGCACGTGAACGGCGACGACCCGGAAGCGGTGGCGTTCGTGGCCGAGATGGCGTTCGATTTCCGCCAGGCCTTCGGCAAGGACGTGGTCATCGACGTGGTCTGCTACCGCCGCCACGGCCACAACGAGGCCGACGAGCCGGCGGCGACCCAGCCGGTGATGTACAAGAAGATCCGCGCGATGAAGACCACGCGCGAGCTGTACGCGGAGAAGCTGGTGGCGGAAGGCACGCTGTCCGCGGCCGACGCGCAGGCGCTGGTCGATGCCTGCCGCGACCGCCTTGATGCCGGCGAGGTCACCACCGACGTGGTGCAAGCCGAGGCCAACGCACTGACCGTGGACTGGTCGCCGTACCTGGCCGGCAAGCTGTCCGACCCGGTGGACACCAAGGTGCCGCGCAAGGCGTTGGACAAGCTGGCCGCGCAGATCAACACCATCCCGGAGACGGTCAAGCTGCATCCGCGCGTGGCCAAGATCTACGACGATCGCCGCAAGATGGTGGCCGGCGAGCTGCCGGGCGACTGGGGCTTCGCCGAGAACCTGGCCTACGCCACCCTGCTGGCCGATGGCTACCGCCTGCGCCTGGTCGGCCAGGACTGCGGCCGCGGCACCTTCTTCCATCGCCACGCGATCCTGCACGACCAGAACACCGACGCCTACCACCTGCCGCTGCGCGAGCTGGTGCAGAACCCGGAAGACGTCACCATCATCGACTCGCTGCTCAGCGAGGAAGCGGTGATGGCGTTCGAATACGGCTACGCCACGGCCGATCCGATGACCCTGGACATCTGGGAAGCGCAGTTCGGCGACTTCGCCAACGGCGCACAGGTCGTGATCGACCAGTTCCTAGCCGCCGGCGAAGCCAAGTGGGACCGCCTGTGCGGCCTCGCCCTGTACCTGCCGCACGGTTATGAAGGCCAGGGCCCCGAGCACAGCTCGGCGCGCCTGGAGCGCTTCCTGCAGCTGTGCGCGCTGGACAACATGGTGGTCTGCACGCCCACCACCCCGGCGCAGGATTTCCACATGATCCGCCGGCAGATGCGCCAGAGCACCCGCAAGCCGCTGGTGGTGATGACGCCGAAGTCGCTGCTGCGCCACAAGCTGGCGGTGTCGAGCCTGGACGAGCTGGCCAACGGCGAGTTCCAGCGCCTGATCCCTGACACCACCGCCACCGCGAAGAAGGTCAAGCGGGTGGTGGTGTGCGCCGGCAAGGTCTACTACGACCTGCTGGAAGAAGCGCACAAGAAGGAAATCAAGGACGTGGCGCTGGTCCGCGTGGAACAGCTGTACCCGTTCCCGCGCCCGGAGCTCGTCGCCGAACTGAAGCGCTTCGGCTCCGCCACCGACGTGGTCTGGTGCCAGGAAGAGCCGCAGAATCAGGGTGCGTGGTACCAGATCCAGCACCACCTGCGCGCCTGCCTGCAGCCCAAGCAGGTGCTGGGCTACGCCGGCCGCCTGCGCTCGCCCTCGCCCGCCGCCGGCCACATGGCCGAGCACGTGGCCGAACTCAACAAGCTGCTTGCCGACGCACTGGTGAACCCGGTGGGCGGCGACAGCGACGCCGACTAACCCCCTACCGAATTCCGACAGGACGCCCTCATGGCCATTGAAGTCAAAGTCCCGGTTCTCCCCGAATCCGTTTCCGATGCCACCATCGCCAGCTGGCACAAGAAGGCCGGCGATGCGGTCAAGCGCGACGAAAACCTGCTCGACCTCGAAACCGACAAGGTGGTGCTGGAAGTGCCCTCCCCGGTCGACGGCGTGCTGAAGGAGATCAAGTTCGACGCCGGCGCCACCGTGACCAGCCAGCAGGTGATCGCGGTGATCGAGGAAGGCGCCATCGCCGCAGCCGCGCCGGCCGCGCCTGCCGCGGAAGCACCGAAGGCCGCCGCGCCCGCCGCTGCCGCCCCGGCCAAGGCCGCTGCCCCGGCCGCCGCCTCCGCCGACGTGCCGCCGGGCGCCCGCTTTGCCGCCGCCACCAGCGGCGTCAACCCGAGTGATGTGGCCGGCACCGGCCGCCGCGGCATGGTCACCAAGGAAGACATCGTCAACTACGCCAGCGGCAAGACCGCCGGCGTGGCCGGCGGCGCGCGCCCGGAAGAGCGCGTGCCGATGACCCGCATGCGCGCCCGCATCGCCGAGCGCCTGATGCAGTCCAAGAACTCCATCGCCATGCTGACCTCGTTCAACGAGGTCAACCTGTCCAAGGTGATGGAGATGCGCAAGGAGCTGCAGGACGACTTCGTCAAGGCGCACGGCATCAAGCTCGGCTTCATGAGCTTCTTCGCCAAGGCCGCCGCGAACGCGCTACAGAAGTACCCGGTCATCAACGCCTCGGTCGACGGCAACGACGTCATCTACCACGGCTACGCCGACATCAGCATCGCCGTGTCCACCGACAAGGGCCTGGTCACGCCGGTGCTGCGCAACGTCGAGCGGATGGGCTTCGCCGAGATCGAACAGGGCATCGCCGACTACGCCAAGAAGGCGCGCGACGGCAAGCTGGGCTTGGACGACCTGCAGGGCGGCACCTTCACCATCACCAACGGCGGCACCTTCGGCTCGCTGATGTCCACCCCGATCGTGAACCCGCCGCAGAGCGCCATCCTCGGCATGCACGCGATCAAGGAGCGCGCCATCGTCGAGAACGGCCAGGTGATCGCCGCGCCGATGATGTACATCGCGCTGAGCTACGACCACCGCATCATCGACGGCAAGGACGCGGTGCTGTTCCTGGTCGACATCAAGAACCAGCTCGAGAACCCGCACCGCATGCTGCTGGGCATGTAATTCCGGCGACGGGAACCGGCAACGGTTCCCGTCCTGTTTCGGGGCACCGCAGGTTCGGATCCTGCCCCCGCTACCAAGTTCAGGAATGAAGCAATGAGCGAACAACAGCAATTCGACGTCGTCGTCATCGGTGCCGGCCCCGCCGGCTACCACGCCGCCATCCGCGCCGCGCAGCTGGGCCTGAAGACCGCCTGCATCGACGCCGCGCTGGGCAAGGACGGCAAGCCGGCGCTGGGCGGCACCTGCCTGCGCGTGGGCTGCATCCCGTCCAAGGCGCTGCTGGATTCCAGCCGCCAGTTCTGGAACATGGGCCACCTGTTCGACCAGCACGGCATCAGCTTCGACAAGCCGGCGATCGACGTGAAGAAGATGGTCGCCCGCAAGGACGGCATCGTGAAGCAGTTCACCGGCGGCATCGCGGCACTGTTCAAGGCGAACAAGATCACCGCGTTCCATGGCTACGGCCAGCTGCAGCCGGGCAACGTGGTCAGCGTGAAGCAGCATGACGGCAGCACCGTCGAGCTGAAGGGCACCAACGTCATCCTCGCCGCTGGTTCCGATTCCATCGAGCTGCCGTTCGCCAAGTTCGGCGAGCACATCATCGACAACGTCGGCGCACTGGATCTGGAAACCGTGCCGAAGCGCCTCGGCGTGATCGGCGCCGGCGTGATCGGCCTGGAACTGGGCAGCGTGTGGAAGCGCCTGGGCGCCGAGGTCACCATCCTGGAAGGCCTGCCGAACTTCCTCGCCGCCGCCGATGCGGAAGTGAGCAAGGTCGCCGCGCGCGAGTTCAAGAAGCAGGGCCTGGACATCAAGCTGGGCTGCAAGTGCACCGCCACCGAGGTCAAGAAGGACGGCGTGCACATCAGCTACACCGACGACAAGGGCGCGGCCCAGGAACTGGTGGTCGACAAGCTGCTGGTGGCCGTGGGCCGCCGTGCCGCCACCAAGGGCCTGCTGGCCGAGGGCACCGGCGTGCAGCTCAACGAGCGCGGCCAGGTCGTGGTCGACGAGCATTGCCACACCGGCGTCGACGGCGTGTGGGCGGTCGGCGACTGCGTGCGCGGCCCGATGCTGGCGCACAAGGGCTTCGAGGAAGGCATCGCGGTGGCCGAGCTCATCGCCGGCCTGCCGGGCCACGTCAACTTCGACACCATCCCGTGGGTGATCTACACCGAGCCGGAAATCGCCTGGGTCGGCAAGACCGAGGAGCAGCTGAAGGCCGAAGGCGTCCCGTACAAGGCCGGCAGCTTCCCGTTCGCGGCGGTCGGCCGCGCGGTGGCGATGGCCGAGCCGGCGGGCTTCGTGAAGGTGCTGGCGCATGCCGAGACCGACACCATCCTGGGCATGCACCTGGTCGGCGCCAACGTGTCGGAACTGGTGCACGAGGGCGTGCTGGCGATGGAGTTCAAGGGCAGTGCCGACGACCTGGCGCGCATTTGCCATGCCCACCCGTCGCTGTCCGAAGCCGTGCACGACGCCGCGATGGCGGTGCACAAGCGGGCGATCCACAAGGCCAATTGAGCCGGCTTTGTCGCCCCACCCGTGCCATGCCGCCGCCAGTGGCAGCGTGGTGCGAGGCTGATGGCGACAATCAGCGGCATGGGTTCGGCGCATTGCGCCGAACGGGCAGGCCAGGGATGGTCTGCCCAGGCCCTGCCGCATGCGCAGGAGAGCGCATGCGAGCAGGCCGCCGATTAGCCTACATGGACGTACTTGCGGCGTGTCGCCATCAGCCTTGCGCCGCGCTGGCACATCCGCATACCAGCGAACGCCCGTGCTGATGCTGCATGAGGCCGGGCAGAAACGGCGCACCTTGGTGCGCCGTTTTCGTTGGCGGCGGGCGATAATCGACGCATGAAAACCCTCTGCGTCTATTGCGGCTCCAATGCCGGCAGCGACCCCACCTATGCCGCGCTGGCCCGCGACCTCGGCACCCGCCTCGCACGCGACGGCATCGCGCTGGTGTACGGCGGCGGCAACGTCGGCCTGATGGGCATCGTGGCCGATGCGGTGCTTGCCGGCGGCGGCGAAGTGATCGGAGTGATCCCGCAGCAGCTGGTCGATTGGGAAGTCGCCCACAAGGGCGTCACCCGCCTCGAAGTCGTCGATTCCATGCACACCCGCAAGGCGCGGATGTTCGAACTGGCCGACGGCTTCGTCGCCCTGCCCGGCGGCTTCGGCACCCTCGACGAGATGTTCGAGATGCTGACCTGGCGCCAGCTGGGCCTGGGCCGCAAGCCCTGCGCCTTCCTCGGCGTGAACGGCTTCTGGGAGCCGCTGATGGCGATGCTGGACACGATGGTGCGCGAGCGCTTCCTGCATCCCGAGCAGCGCACCGACATGTGGCAAGGCACCGACATCGGGGCACTGCTGGAATGGATGCGCGGCTACGTGCCGGCGCAGGCCGACAAGTGGCTGGACGAGAAGCGCCGCAGCCAGCTCAAGCTCACCACGGAGGATGTATGACCATCCCGGCGACGTTCCGCGCCTTCCGCATCCACAGCGACCCCGCCGGCTACCGCAGCGGCATCGAGACGGTGTCGCTGGACGACCTCCACCCCGGCGAGGTGGTGGTCAGGGCCGCGTACTCCTCGGTCAACTACAAGGACGCGCTGGCCGGCACCGGCAAGGGCAAGATCCTGCGCAGCTTCCCGCTGGTCGGGGGAATCGACGTGTCCGGCCACGTGGTGGCGTCCACCGACCCCGCGTTCCGCGAGGGCGACGCCGTGCTGGTCACCGGCAGCGGGCTGTCGGAAACCCGCGACGGCGGCTATTCGGAATATGTGCGGCTGGACGCGCGCTGGGTCATCCCGCTGCCTGCGGGGCTGGGCCTGCGCGAAGCGATGATCCTCGGCACCGCCGGTTTCACCGCGGCGCTGGGCCTGCTGCGGATGACCGAGAATCGGCAGACGCCCGCGCTTGGCCCGCTGGCCGTGACCGGCGCCACCGGCGGCGTGGGCTCGCTGGCGGTCGCCATCTACAGCAAGGCCGGGTACCAAGTCCATGCGATCAGCGGCAAGCCGGAACACGCGGCCTATCTGAAGTCGCTCGGCGCCGCCGAGGTACTGGGCCGCGATGCGCTGTCAACCACCAAGCCGATGGACAGCGCCCGCTTCGGTGGCGGCCTGGACAACGTCGGCGGGCCAATGCTTGCGGCGCTGCTGGCGCAGACCGCCCCCTACGGCAACGTCGCCAGCTGCGGGCTGGCCGCCTCGCCCGAACTGCACGCCACCGTGATGCCCTTCATCATCCGCGGCGTCTCGCTGCTGGGCGTGGCCTCGGCTGGCACCGCCCGCGACATCCGCGACGAGGTCTGGCGCCGCCTGGCCGGCGACTGGAAGCCGGACAATCTCGACGCAATCTGCACCCGCGAAGCCACGCTGGACGAGCTGCCGCAAGTGTTCGACGGCATGCTGGCCGGCGGTGCGCTGGGGCGTACCGTGGTGCGCATCCAGCCTGCCGGCTGACCACGCTTGCAGGCCGCGGGCCTGCGGCTACAATCGACCCGCATACCCGGGGATTCACATGGCACGCATCCTGATCGTCGACGATTCGCCCTCCCAGCTGATGAGCATCCGACGCATCGTCGAGAAACTCGGCCACGATGCGCTCACCGCCGAGGACGGCGCGGCCGGCGTGGAGGCGGCCAAGCGCGAACTGCCGGACCTGATCCTGATGGACGTTGTGATGCCGAACCTCAATGGCTTCCAAGCCACCCGTTCGATCACCCGCGAACCCACCACCAAGCACATCCCGGTCATCCTGGTCACCACCAAGGACCAGGACACCGACCGCGTCTGGGGCATGCGCCAGGGTGCCAAGGCCTACATCACCAAGCCGTTCAGCGAATCCGAACTGGCCGATGTGATCAACCAGTACCTGGTCACCGGCCCCAGCGCCGCTTGACGTGCAGGCGCGGCGCCAGCCGCGCTCCAAGGCCCACGGTTAGCCTGGACATCCCCTGCCTGCCGTATGCAGGAGCGGGGCTGCGGCTGCCACCCTTGGAATCCGGCTAGCCCCGCCGCCAGTCGTCGCCAAAGGCATCGCGCATCTTGGCGTAGGCCTTGCGCTGGGCGTCGTTGTGCGCCTTCGGGGCGAGGATTTCCAACTCCACGATCTGGTCGCCGTCCGCCGCACCGCCGCTACCCGGCAGGCCGCGCCCGCGCAGCCGCAGCTTGCGCCCGGATTCGGAATCGGCGGGGATCTTCAGCTCCACCGGCCCGCCCAGGGTGGGCACGCTGAGGGTGGCGCCCAGCGCCGCTTCCCATGGCGCCACCGGCAGCACGTGGATCACGTTGCGGCCATCCACCTCGAACTGCGGATCGGCGGCATATTCCACTTCCAGCAGCAGGTCGCGGCCACCGTTGCCCTGCCGGGCCAGCCGGATCACCTGGCCGGGGCGCACGCCCTTGGGCACGCGCACGTCCAGGGTCTTGCCGGCCACGCCGATGCGCACGCTGCTGCCGTTGTAGACCGCGTTCAGCGGCACCGCCAGCTTGGCGCGAGTATCGCCGGCCGGCTGCCCGCCGCGGGCACCACCGGGGCCGCGCCCGCGCTGGCCGAACAGGTTCTCGAAGAAATCGGAGAAGCCACCGCCCGCGCCGCCACCGGCGAAGATCTCGTCGAAGTCGAAGTCCGGCTGGCCACCCTGCCCACGCCCGAAGCCCCCGGGCGGCGGGCGGATCTCGTCGCCCGGGCGGTAACCACCGGCGCGCAACTGGTCGTAGGCCGCGCGCTTCTGCGGGTCGCGCAGCGCCTCGTAGGCCTCGTTGACCGCCTTGAACTTGTCCTCGGCGCCCTTTTCCTTGCTGACGTCGGGATGGTACTTGCGCGCCAGCCGGCGATAGGCGGTCTTGATCTCGGCCTCGCCCGCGCTGGGCTCGACCCCGAGGATCCCGTAGTAGTCCTTGAATTCCATCGATGCTCCCTGCCGCGGCCTGCGTGCGGTGATTATCCCACCGCACGGTGCATCCGCAGCCCCAGGCCTTAGACTGTATTCCCGTCGAAGTGAGGTCCGGTCATGTCGATTCAAGTCGGCCAGCACGTTCCCGCGGCGATCCTGCAGTACATAGACAACGGTGTGCACCGGATCGATACCCACAGCTTGTTCGGCGGCCGCAAGCTGGTGCTGTTCTCGGTGCCGGGGGCGTTCACGCCCACCTGCTCAGAACGCCACCTGCCCGGCTTCATCCAGCATTTCGATGCGTTCCGCGCCAAGGGGATCGAGGTCGCCTGCATGGCGGTGAACGATGCGTTCGTGATGCAGGCCTGGGGCAATAGCCAGGGCGTGCCGCAGGGCATGAAGATGCTCGCCGACGGCAACGCCGACTTCACCCGCGCGCTGGGACTGGAGCTGGATGCCAGCGGCTATGGCATGGGCGTGCGCAGCAAGCGCTTCGCGCTGTATGCCGAAAACGAGATCGTGCGCGGCCTGTGGGTGGAAGCGCCGGGTGAATTCCGGGTGTCGTCGGCGGAAAACGTGCTGGCGAACCTGCCCGGCTGATTGCAGCGCCCGCCCGGGCGCCACGCCTCAACGGGGCGGCAGGATCGCAAAGCGCAGGCTGTCCCAGGCACCGCTGTCGGCCAGCGCGGTGAGTTCGTGCCGGCCCGGCTCCGCGAACTCCCGCAGCAGCGGGCGCGCACCTTCGGTTTCGCCGATCCAGCGCCCATCCAGCAACCACTGCACCCGGGTGCTGGTGCCCAGCGCCCGCAGCGAGAGCCGCACCCCGCGCGCACTGCCCGGCGCCGCGGCGAGCGCCGCGCCATCGTTCAATCCTTCGATGCGCAGTGTTTCCAGCGCACCGCGACCATCGTCGGCGCAGTCCGCGGCCAGCGCCGGCAGGCTGGCCTGCGCGCGCCACGCGGCCGGCAGCCACGGCATCGCCAGCGCCGGCCAGCGTGCAATCTGCTTCTCCTGCGCGGCATGCGGCAAGCGGCAGTCGGCCGACAACCGCCGTCCGCTGCCGGCGTCCACTTCGAAGCGTTCGATGCCGGCGCTCCACAACCGCGCCTGGCGCTCCGGCAGGGTCGGCGGCACCATCCCGTCCAGCGTCCAGGCCTCGCGCCGGCGCTGGCACAGCGCTTCCGCCTGCGCGGCGGCGGCGATGCCCAACGGCCAGCAGATCCCGGTTTCCGCCACGCTGGCCGGCATCGGCACGCGCCGTGCGTCGCCGGGCGCGCGCGGCAGGCTGTCGATCACCTCGAACAGCAGCGGCAGCGCGGTGACCGCGCCGAACTGGCCGGGCAGCGGCGTGCCGTCCGGCCGCCCCACCCACACGCCCACGCTGTAGCGCGGGGTGGCGCCGATGGCCCAGGCGTCGCGAAAGCCGTAGCTGGTGCCGGTCTTCCACGCCACCTGTGGCCGCCGGCCCGTGTCGAACATGCCTTCCGCCTCGCCGGGACGCGGATTGGCGGCGAGGATCTCGCGCACGATCCAGGCCGCGCCGGGCGACAGCAGGCGGCGCTCGAGCTTCGGCGCATCGCCGATGTAGCGCACCCGCCCGGCGATGCCCCCGCGCTGCAGGGCGGCAAAGGCGCCGACCAGGTCTTCCAGCCGCGCGCCGGTGCCGCCCAGGATCATCGATAGGTTCGGCGCCGCCCCGCGCGGGAAGCGCAGCGCGATGCCCGCATGCTCCAACCGCGCGGCGAAGCGCGCCGGGCCCACCCGGTCCAGCAGGTCCACCGCCGGCACGTTGAGCGACAGCCGCAGCGCCTCGGCCACGCTGACCGGGCCGTTGAAGGCGGCATCGAAATTGGACGGCCGGTAGCCGTCGAACGCCTGCGGTGCATCGACCAGCAGGCTTTCCGAATGCACCAGCCCGTCGTCCAGCGCCATCCCGTACAGGAACGGTTTGAGCGTCGAACCGGGCGAGCGCCACGCCTGCACCATGTCGACATGGCCCAGCCGCGCCTTGTCGGCGAAGGCCACCGAACCGACGTAGGCGCGCGCCTCCAGACTGGCGTTGTCGACCACCAGCAGCGCCGCCGAGGTGCGCGGCGGCAGGCCGGAGAAATACGCGGCGAGCCGTTCCTCCAGCGCACGCTGCAGGGCCGGCTCCAGGGTGGACACGATGCGACGGGCATCCGGCTGCGCGGCGTGCAGGCGCTGCGCCAGCAGTGCGGCATCCATCGGCGCGCGCAGGCGCCGCGACACCACGTTCTCGATGCGCGCATCGTCCACCTGCGCGCGCGTCCACACGCCGCGCGCGGCCATCCGCGCCAGCAGCTTGTCGCGTGCCGCCTGCGCGGCATCCGGGTAACGGTCCGGGCGCAGACGGCTGGGTGCCTGCGGCAGCACCGCCAGCAGCGCGGCCTCGGCATGCGAGAGCTTTGATGCCGGCTTGCCCAGGTAGGCCCAGCTGGCGGCTTCCACGCCCTCGATGGTGCCGCCGAACGGCGCGCGCTCCAGGTACAGGGTGAGGATTTCGCGCTTGGACAGGTGCGCCTCCAGCTGCAGCGCGCGCAGCAGCTGGCGCAGCTTGCCGCCAACGCTGCGGGTGCGCGCGCCGTGCAGGCCCGGATCGATGATCCGCGCCACCTGCATGGTCAGGGTGGAGCCGCCGGAGACGATACGGCGGTTGCCCAGCACCTGCGCGCCGGCACGCAGCATCGCCACCGGGTTGATGCCGGGATGGCGCCAGAACCAGCGGTCCTCGTAGCCCAGCAACGCCTGCACGTACAGCGGCGACACCTGCTCCGGCGTGGCCGGATAGCGCCAGACGCCGCCGGCATCGGCAAAGGCCCGCAGCGGGCTGCCGTCGCGGGCGGTCACCACCGTCGCGGCGTCTCGGCCCCTGGGCAGCGGCAGCGGGAAGGCGATGTCGAGCAACAGCAAGCCGACCAGCAGCGCGGCCGTGCCCCAGCGCAGCCACGGCAGCAGCACGCGCAGGGCAGCGCGAAGCCGGCGAATCCGCTGGCCGGGAAGTGCGTGCGTCACGCCTTACGCCCCGCCGCGCGCGCCCCGCCTCACGGCTGCACCACCGTGATCCGCTCCGGCACCGCCCTGCCCACGCCGCGCAGCGCCGGCCGGTACATGTCCTCCACCAGCGGCGGCGGCACGGTGTAGTTGCCGGGGGTGACCGCGCGCACGAGATAGAACACCTTGGCGGTGCTGCCCGCGTCCAGCTTGAGCGCAGCCACGTAACGGTCGTCGCGAAACTCTTCGTGGCGCAAGTTGGCGCTGTCACCACGCTCGCCGATGCCGATGCCGTCCACCACCACCTCGGCCCATTGCTTGGCATCACCGAGGTTGAAGTTCTCGATCTCCAGCCCCGCCGGCAGCAGGTCGGTCAACAGCGCGTCGGGCATGTCCCGGTCGGCGGTGATGGCAACCCGCACGATCAGCGCCTCGCCTTCCTTCAGCGCTCGCGGCGCCCACGGCTTGCCGTCGGTGCCGAACAGCGCCCGCTCGACCTTGATCACGCTGGCATCCGGCGCAGGCACGGCGCGCGGCACGCCGGCCACGTCGAGGCTGGCGTAGAACGGCGGCTCGCCGGCCGGCAGGAAACGCAGGCCCTTGGCCAGGGTGGCGTAATCGACGTCGCGGGCAAAGCTGCGCGCCTTGGCGATGGCTTCCTCGGTGCCGCCGCTGGCCAGCTTGCCGGCCACCTCCTTCTTCACGTCCATCAGCAGCGCCTTGCCCAGCCGCGCCAGCGCGATCTGTTCCTGCGTGCTCAGCCAGAACCACGACGACGCGCGACGACGCGCATCCAGCTCGCGGCTGACCTCGATCACCTTGGCGTCAAAGGCCGGGGTGGCGTAGCCGCGCTCGTGGGTCATCGCGATCATCAGCGCCATATCGCGCAACGGCGTGCCGTAATCGCCCAGCCAGTCGTGGCGGTCGCCCTCGAAGGCGAAGCCGGCGGCGATCGCCTTGCCGCCGCGCACCTTGTCGCCCTGCATCGACAGCGCCAGCCCGAGGTGCACCAGCGGCAGCCCCTTCAGCGCCTGCTTGCGGTCGTTGTCGTACAGCGCCCGCAGCGTCCCCAGCGGCGCGCGGTTGACCCGCGCCAGCACGTAGCCGGCATGCGCCTGGTAGGCGAACTTGAGGTACTGGCGGTGGCTGCGGCCGTAGAACTCGTTGCCGCCGGACAGCAGATCCTCGCTGAGCCGCTGCAGCGCCTTCTGCAGCACCGCCTCGGGCACCACGAAGCCGGCCTGGCGCGCGTCCAGCAGGAACTCGGCGATGTACGGGGTCAGCAGCGGATCGACGTTGTCATCGTCACCCCACATCGAGAAATGGCCGTTGCCCGCCTGCATCGACGCCAGCCGGCCGAACGCGCCCTCCATCCGCGCGCGCCGCTTGCCGGCGTCCAGCCCGGCCACGCCGAAGCGCCGGGCGGTTTCCGCATCCAGCGCCAGCGCCGCGTAACCCTTGCTGGTGGTCTGCTCGGCGCAGCCATAGGGATAGTCCAGCGCGCCCTTCAGCGCGGCGCCGAACGGGATCGCCGGCAGTGCGCTGACCAGCATGCGCGCACGCACCGAACCCGGCAGCAGCCCTTCGGCAAGCCCGGCATCCATCGATACCGCCTCGCCCGCGCCCAGCACCTGCGTGCGCGAGCGCAGCACCTGCGGCCACGCCGCACGCACCGGCAGGTCGTACTTGCGGTCCACCTTGAAGCCGTTGCCGTCCACCCGCACCCGCACCTGCGCCACGCCGTAGCCTTCCTGCGCGGTGAGCGGGAAGCCCAGCGTGGACTTGGCCTCGCTGCCCAGCGTCAGCGTGCGGCTGGCCTCGCCGATCGCGGCAGGCCCGATCGCGTCCAGCTTCACCTTGAACGCGCCGGCCTTGCCGGTGAAGTTGGTGATGTCCAGGCTGACCATGCCGCGATCACCCGGCGCCATCGCCCGCGGCATGCTGGCCTCGGCCACGATCGGCGCGCGCACCACCACTTCGGCATCACGATTGCCGTACTGCGCATCGGCATAGACCAGCGCCGACACCCGCAGGGTGCCGTTGAAATCCGGCACCGGCAGCGACACGCGCGCGGTGCCCCTGGCGTCCAGCTTCACCGGCCCGGAGAACAGGTCCACCGTCTGCACCCGCGCGGTCGGCCGCCGCGCCTGCGGCAGCGCGGCCAGCGCCATGTCGCCACCGAAGCGCAGCTTGGCGATACCACCGTCGAAACTCTCGATGACCCGGCCATAGATGTCGTACGCGTCCACGCCCAGGCGGCGCTGGGCGAAGAAGTGCGCGCCGGCATCCGGCACCGGGAAGCGGGTGATGTTGAGGATGCCGACATCCACTGCCGACACCGTGGCATAGGCCGTCTTGCCGGCCAGCTGCGGCGCGCTCAGCGTGACCTGCAGCGACTGCTGCGGGCGCACCTGTTTCTTCACCGCCAGGCCCACGGCGACGCGGCGGTCACGCCGATCCATCGGCACGAACGCCTCGCCCACCGCCCGCGCGGGGGTGATCTTGCTGGCCGCGCTGCCGCCACGGAACACCAGCGCGGTCACGTACACGTCGTGGCGCTCCCAGTCCTGCGTCACCGGGATTTCCACCACGGTGCCCGGCTTCACGTCCACCGACTGCACGAACAGCATGCGGTCGCTTTCCACCATCACCAAGCCCTTGCCGGCATGCGGCGGCGTCAGGGTGACCTTCAGCTTGTCGCCGGCGCGATAGGCGGTCTTGTCCAGCGCCAGCTTGACCTTGTCTGGGCGCGCGTCCAGTCCGCGGTTCTCGTCGCCCCAGCCCCAGCCGGCGCGGAACGGATAGCGCATGGTCAGCCTGGTCGCCGGATCGAACACCTCCAGCCGGTAGTCGCCCCACTCCACCGGGAAGTCGATGCGCGCCGCGGTGGTGCCGGCGTCGATGCTGCGCGTTTCCACGGTCTGGAAGCGACGGGTGAAATCGTGGCGCCAGCCGCTGTCCTCGTCGTGGCTCCAGTGGTAGTCGCGGAGTTCGCGCACCAGCGACACCTTCAGCCCCGCAGCCGGCCGCGGGCGGCCGTCGCTGCCGTAGCGCATCAGCTCGAACCCGGCGCTCGCATTGGCATTGGCGCCGTCCTCGTCGTCGAACAGCGGGCGCACGCCGACCAGCGCACCGGCCGGCCACAGCGTACGAACGAGGCTGCGGTTGACGCTGCGGCCGCCGGACTCGAACAGGCTGCCCGCCACGATGGCCTGCACCGGCGTGGTGCCCTTCACTTCCTCGGGCAGCGGAATGTCCTTGCGCAGCTCGCCTTTCGCATCCAGCTCGGCATCGATGGCGTCCACGGCGTCCTTCGGCAGCGCCACGGTGGGATCGCCGAAGAACCAGCCCTTCAGATTCTCCAGCGGGTGCTGGTCCACCCGCACCGCCAGCTTGGCGGTGAAGCGGTTGCCGGCGGCCGGCGCGCCGTACAGGTAGGCGCCCTTGGCATGCAGCGCCAGCGGCTGGCCGGGGCGCAGGATCGGCGCCGCGCTGCCGAGGTCCAGCTTCATCCGCTCCGGCAGGAATTCCTCGATGCGCAGGCTCATGCCCTGCACCGCCTCCTTGCTGGCCGGATCCGTGCGGAACTCCACCTGCCAGCGGCCGGTGGGCGCTTCTGCAGGAATGGCTTTCTCGAAGCGGAAATAGCCCTGCGCACCGGGCTCGATCTTCGATTCGACGAAGGTCCTGCCATCCGGCTGCTTCAGGCGGACGAACAGGGATTGCGACTTGCCGCCCTTTGCCTGCACCGGCCGGCCGTCGAAGTCACGCAGCAGCGCGGAGACGCGCACGGTTTCACCCGGGCGGTAGAGGTCGCGGCCCGACCAGGCGAACACGTCGAACCAGGCCTGCTCGCGGCCGGCCACCGCGAACTCGGACAGGTCGAGCGCCGGCTGGTTGAACGGCAGCATCGACATGTCCTTGCCGCGCAACGCGGTGAGCACGTGGCCCGCGTCCAGCCGGTAGTCGAGCAGCGCGTTGCCGTTGCCGTCGGTGCTGCCCTTGAACACCGGCTGGCCGCGCGCATCCAGCACCCGCAGCTCGACGTTGGCCAAGCCGGCGCCACTGGCCAGCGAGGCTGTGTGCACGAACAGCTTGTCCTTGTAGGCACGCGCGTGCAGGCCGATGTCGCTGACGCTGAAGAAGGCAACCTCGAACTCGCCCCGGAAGCTGCCCGTCTTCTTCATCACCGCGAAGTACAGGCCGGGCTTCTGCAGTTCGGCGATGTCCTGCAGCGGCAGGTAGGTCAGCACGCGCTCGTTGCGTTCGCCGCCCAGCACGAAGCGGTTGACGTACACCGGCTCGGCCAGCTTGCCGATCGGCGCGCGGCTGTCCGCGTCGTCCGGGTCGTACCAGGACGGATCCAGCTCCCAGCTGCCGCGGCGGCCGCCGCGCTGGTAGTCGGCGAAGAACTTCGGCAGCGCATCGTCGCGCACGCGCAGGAACTCGACGTCGACCTCGTCCACGTTCACCGACACCACCGGCAGCCCGCGCGATTCCTTCGCCGGGATCACGCTGCCCTGCGAAGCGAAACCCACCGCGGGTTCCAGCTCGCCGGTGAACACCTTCAGTTCCAGGTCCTTGCCCAGCTTGCTGCCGTCGGCGGCGGTCAGCGCGGCGGAAATCCGCAGCGTGTAGTGCTTGTTGGCTTCGACATAGGGGAAACGCAGGGTCTTGCCGTCGTCGGACAGCGCCCAGCCGCCCTGGCCGTCGCCCTTGGCATCGATCACCAGCAGCTTGTCGAAGTCCTGCGTACCCACCAGCGGGCGCGAGAATTCCACCGCCACCGCCAGCCCGTCCGGGCGCTGGTCGGGCCAGGCGCGCGCCACCGCGAAGCCGGTGATCTTGGCGCGCTCGGCCTTGATCGCCTCGCCGCTGGGAGGCGGCAGCTGGCCGCCTGTATCGCGCTTGCAGCCGACGGTTCCCGTCGCCAGCAGGGCCAGCAGCAACAGCCCCAGCAGGCGCCCGGGCGCAAAAGTCCGTGCACGCGTCATCGCGATGTCCATTCCGTGGGATCGCGCCGAGTATAGGGCGCCGGCATGGCCCCGCACGCTGGCCGGCGGGCTGCGCAACGCCCGCTGGGGGGGGGCGCGGTTCAGGCCAGCAGGCGCGACCACATGCCGGCGAAATCGGCGTGGACCCGACGGTGTTGCGCCCATGCCTCCAGCATCGCCAGGCCTTCGTCGCGGCTGAATTTCTCCTGCCGGGCCAGCATCGCCAGCGCCGCGGCAAGCCGGCCCGCACGCAGCGCGCGCCCCAGCGGGTCTGCCGGCATCGCGTCCGAACGCTGCGAATCAAGCGCGATCCCGATCCGATCGGACAATTCCCACGACACCGCGATGCGGTGCGCCATCGGCGCCGTTTGTTCGTCGAGAACGCGGGCTACCGTGCGCGGATCCGGCGACAGGTGCGGGTGCAGCGCGTAGTTGTCGCGTAGCACCTGCGCCACCATGATCGCCCCCAGCCCGTGCAGCAGCCCGACCATCTGCGCGGCGAACGCATCCTCCTGCCCGCGGCCGCCGCGGATCATGCCGGAAGCGACGTCCGCGGCCAGCTGGGTGTGTTCCCAGATCACCCCTGGCAGCCGGCCGAACGGGCCTTCGCCGGTCTGCATGACCGGCTGCACCAGCGCCGCGGCAATCACCGGGCGCAGCCCATCCAACCCGAGCAGGGTCGCGGCCCGCATCAGGCTTTCCACCGGCTTTTCCTGGATCCGGTAGAACGGGCTGTTGGCGATGCGCAGCAGGTTGGCCGATAGCGCCGGGTCTTCGCTGACGATGCGCGCGATGTGCTCCAGCGATACGTCGGGGTCGTTGATCGCCCGCATCAGCTTGGGCAGCAGGTAGGGCCGGCGCGGCATGTGCCGGGCCTGGAACTGCGTCCGCGACAGCAGGTTCGCGCAGGCGGCGGCGATGGCCGCGTGTGCGGCTGCAGCTTCCGCCGCTGCAATCGCGGGCGGCGCGGGCGCGGCGGTCTTGGTGTCCACCGCCAACGCATACAGCTCGCGCACCAGCGTGCGCCCGCGTGGAATGCCGGTGTCCGCGACGTCTCCTGCGTCGCCTGGCAGCCAGTCCTCGTCGATGTCCTGTGCATCCGCAGGGTCGACCGGCGGGCGCCGATCCGCCGCATCGGCACGCAGTGCCCACCATGCGCCGATCCCGGCCAGCACGGCCACCGTGCCCGCTATCGCCACCCATCCAACAGCATCCATCCGCGACTCCACCGGCCCTGTTCTACGTCCCGCATCCCGCTACGTCCTGCGCGGGATGGGGACAGGCTAGCCGATGCACGCGCGGAAATGGCATCCGCGCGTGCGCCGGGCCCTGCCAGCCCGGCGTCGGGGCTCAGCCGGCGGCGTCTTCCGCGCCCTCGCCGCCCTCGCCGCCCTCGTCGTCCAAGGTGGCGTCCAGCCGCTCGATCGCCTGCAGCTTCTCGTCCGCCGCCAGCCGCATCAGGGTCACGCCCTGCGTGTTGCGGCCGACCTGCGCGATCTCCGCGGCGCGGGTGCGCACGAGGGTGCCGCCATCGGAAATCAGCAGCACATCGTGGCGCTCGGTGAGCTGGATGGCGCCGACCAGCGCGCCATTGCGCTCGTTGGTCTTGAGCGCGATCACGCCCTGCGTGCCGCGGCCCTTCTTCGGGAACTCCTCGATCGGGGTGCGCTTGCCGAAGCCGCGCTCGCTGGCGGTGAGCACGTCGCCATCGCCATCCACCACGATCAGGCTGCGCACTTCCTCGCCGTCGGCCAGCTTCATGCCGCGCACGCCGGTGGCGGTGCGGCCCATCGGGCGCACGCTGTCGCCGCCGAAACGCACCGCCTTGCCGTTGCTGGCGAACAGCATGATGTCGCGGGTACCGTCGGACAGCTCCGCGTTCACCAAGGCATCGCCTTCGGCCAGGTTGATGGCGATCTTGCCACGCGCCAGCCGGAACGCGTACTCGGTCAGCGGGGTCTTCTTGACGGTGCCGTGGCGGGTGGCGAAGAACACGTACTTGCCCTCCTCGTATTCGCGCACCGGCTGCACCGCCTGCACCTTCTCGCCTTCTTCCAGCGGGATCCAGTTGATGATCGGGCGGCCGCGCGCGTTCGGCCCGGCCTCCGGCAGCTGGTACACCGGCAGCCAGAACACGCGGCCGTGGCTGGTGAAGGTAAGCAGGGTGTCGTGGGTATTGACCAGCCACAGCTGGTCGATGAAATCCTCGTCCTTGGTCGCCGCCGCGTTGCGGCCCTTGCCGCCGCGCTTCTGCGCGCGGTAGGTGGTGGCGGGCTGGCGCTTGGCGTAGCCGGCGTGCGACAGCGTCACCACCACGTCCTCCGGCGCGATCAGGTCGAGGATGTCCAGGTCTTCCTCGGAGGCGCGGATCTCGCTGCGGCGCGGGTCGTTGAACTCGGCCTTGAGCGCGCGCAGCTCCTCGCGGATCTTCTCCAGCAGCACGTCCGGGTTTTCCAGGATGAGGATCAGCCCGGCGATTTCCTCCAGCAGCTGGCGGTATTCGTCGGTCAGCTTTTCCTGCTCCAGCCCGGTCAGGCGATGCAGGCGCATCTCCAGGATCTGCTGGGCCTGCGTCTCGGTGAGCTGGTAGCCATCCGCCAGCAGGCCGACGCCGGCAGGCAGGTCTTCCGGCCGGCTGGCCTCGGCGCCGGTGGCGGCCAGCAGCGCGCCGACCAGCCCCGGCTGCCAGCGCCGCGCCAGCATGCGCTCGCGGGCAACGCCCGGGTTCTCCGAGGTCTTGATCAGCTCGATCATCTCATCGATGTTGGCCAGCGCAACGGTCAGGCCTTCGAGGATGTGTGCGCGCGCGCGCGCCTTGCGCAGTTCGAAGATGGTCCGGCGCGTCACCACTTCACGGCGGTGGCGGACGAAGGCCTCGAGGATCTGCTTGAGGTTCAGCAGCCGCGGGCGGCCATCGACCAGCGCCACCATGTTGATGCCGAACACCGACTCCATCTGGGTCTGCGAGTACAGGTTGTTCAGCACCACGTCGGCGGATTCGCCGCGCTTGACCTCGATGTAGATGCGCATGCCGTCCTTGTCGGACTCGTCGCGCAGTTCGCTGATGCCCTCGAGCTTCTTCTCCTTGACCAGCTCGGCGATCTTCTCGATCAGCCGCGCCTTGTTCACCTGGTACGGGATCTCGGTGACGATGATCGACTCGCGGCCGTTGTCGGCCACTTCGATGTCGGCCTTGGCGCGCATGCGCACCCGGCCCTTGCCGGTGCGGTAGGCGACGTGGATGCCGCCGACGCCGTTGATGATGCCGGCGGTGGGGAAATCCGGGCCAGGGATGTATTCCATCAGCCCGTCGATGTCGATCTGCGGGTCGTCGATCAGCGCCATCAGCGCGTCCACCACCTCGCCCAGGTTGTGCGGCGGGATGTTGGTGGCCATGCCCACGGCGATACCGGCCGAGCCGTTGACCAGCAGGTTCGGGAACCGGGTCGGCATGACCGTGGGTTCCAGCTCCTTCTCGTCGTAGTTGGGCTGGAAGTCGACGGTGTCCTTGTCGATGTCGGCCATCAGCTCGTGGCTGAGCCGCGACATGCGCGCTTCGGTGTAACGCATCGCTGCGGCGCTGTCACCGTCAACCGAACCGAAGTTGCCCTGCCCGTCCACCAGCAGGTAGCGCAGCGAGAACGGCTGCGCCATGCGCACCAGCGTGTCGTACACCGACTGGTCGCCGTGCGGGTGGTATTTACCGATCACGTCACCGACGATGCGCGCCGACTTGTAGTACGGCTTGTTGCTGTGCGCGCCCAGTTCGTTCATCGCGAACAGCACGCGGCGATGCACCGGCTTCAGGCCGTCGCGGACGTCCGGGAGCGCGCGCCCCACGATCACGCTCATGGCGTAATCGAGGTAGCTGCGACGCATCTCGTCTTCCAGCTTGACGGGGATGATTTCCTTGGCGGATTCGGCCATCGTGCGTCCGTTTCTCGTGGTGGTGCCTATCGTGAATTCCGGCCCGCAGGCAACCGGCGGAAACCTGTTCCGCAAGTGCGTCCAACGGGAATTTCCAACAACGGGAAATCATACCATCCAGGGCCCCTTAAAGCACCCCGATTCCATCGGAAATCAAGCAGTTGCGCGGCCTGCGGGGCGCCATGCGGCGCGCAAGGGCGGCATTTCCCGCCGCAGGAAGCAGGGAGGCGGCTTGATCGCGAAGGCCACGTTGCCCCGCGAGGGCGGCAACGACACGCAGGCTACGCTTCAGGCGTCGAACAAACCGCGCATGCGCCCTGCGTCCGGCCGCTCGACCACGCCCTTTTCGGTGACGATGGCGTCGATCAGCGCATGCGGGGTCACGTCAAAAACCGGATTCCATGCGCGCACGCCGTCAGCCACCACGCGCTTGCCGCGGAACGACAGCAGTTCCGCCGGGTCGCGCTCCTCGATCTCGATCAGGTCGCCCGAAGCAGTGCCCATGTCGACGGTGGAGGACGGCGCCACCACCATGAACTTCAGCCCGTGGTGCCTGGCCGCGATGGCCAGCTGGTAGGTGCCGATCTTGTTGGCGGTGTCGCCGTTCGCGCAAATGCGGTCGGCGCCCACCACCACCCATTGCACCTGCCCGGTCTTCATCAGGTGCGAGGCGGCCGCATCGGCGACCAGGGTGGCGTCGATGCCGTCCTGCGCCAGCTCCCACACGGTCAGCCGCGCGCCCTGGTTCCACGGCCGGGTCTCGGTGGCGAACACGCGTTCGATGCGGCCGTCGGCCACGCCGGCGCGGATCACGCCGAGAGCGGTGCCGAAGCCGGCGGTGGCCAGCGAGCCGGTATTGCAGTGGGTCAGCACGCCGCTTCCGGGTGCGATCAGCGCGGCGCCGGCGCGTCCCATCGCACGGTTGGCGGCCAGGTCTTCGGTTTCGATGGCCAGCGCTTCGTCCTCCAGCGCCGCGCGCCAGTCATCGCCCGGATCCAGCGCGGCCAGCGCGCCGGCCATGCGCGCCAGCGCCCAGGCCAGGTTGACGGCAGTGGGACGGGCAGCGTTGAGCCGTTGGATGGCGGGCTCGAGCAGGCGCGAGGCTTCGGCTGGATCGGTGGACTCCAGCCCGCGGCCGGCCAGCACCACGCCCCAGGCCGCGGCGATGCCGATGGCCGGCGCGCCGCGCACGGTCAGCGCGCGGATCGCGTCGGCCACCTCGTCGCTGCTGCGGCAGATCTCGTGGACCACGGTGAACGGCAGCACGCGCTGGTCCAGCAGCTCCAGCGTTTCCCCGGTCCAACGGATCGGACGGACGTGGTCGTAACGGTCGTAATCGATGGCGGAATCATTCATGCGTGCATTTAACCACGGCCATCGCGGGGCTCCTGCGCACCCCGCGATGCCGTCACGCATGGCTCGATCAGAAGCTGCGGAATTCGGCGCGGCAGCCCTGCGATACCCAGATGCCGCTGCGGCCATAGCCCCAGCTGCGGCCTTCGATGCAGGACGCGCGCGACAGCTGGCGCACCAGCTGCACGCCGGCGCGGGTGTTGGCCGCGCATTCGACGTAGCGCCCGTCGTTGGATTCGCAGCGGAACACGCGCCCGCCATAGCCGTAATCCGGGCGGTCCCAGCCGCCGCCGCGGCGCACCGCGAACTCGCCGCGGCAGCCCTGCGACACCCACACGCTGCCGCGCTCGGAACCCCAGCTGCGCCCTTCGATGCAGGCCGAGCGCGACACCTGCCGGACCAGCTCGGCGCGACCGCGACCGGGGAATGCGCAGCGGTTGTAGCGGCCGTCGTTGGAATCGCAGCGGACGATGTTGCCGTAGCCCTGTCCATAGCCATATCCATCGTCCCGGCCATAGCGGTCGCCGCCCCGGTCGGACAGGCGGAAGTCGGCGCGGCACCCCTGCGACACCCAGACACTGCCGCGGCCGTAACCCCAGCTGCGCCCCTCGATGCACGGCGCCCTTGATATCTGCCGCTCCAGCAGTACGCGCCCGCCGCCGGTGGGACATTCACGGGTGCGGCCGTCGATGGATTCGCAGCGGATGACCTCATCCCGATAGCCGTCGCCGCCGTAGTACTGGGCGGCGGCGGGCGCCGCGGCAGAGCCGGCGAACAGGGCGACGGCAATGACAAGCTGGCTACGCATGGGCTGGCTCCTCCTGGCTCGGCCCGGCATGGGCGCGATTCACGGTTCCGACTGTAGGCGCGCCGGATTAACCGCAGGCAAAAATAGCGCGTTCGCCACCGCCCCGGACACGGCGCATTCAGATTTTCCGGCAGGCCGCCGGCCGTGCTCAGGCGCGGGCGAAATCGAAGGCCAGCACGTCGGCGATGCGCGGCGTGCCCAGCAACGCCATCAGCAGCCGGTCCACCCCCAGCGCGACCCCGGCGCAGGCGGGCAGGCCCTTCTCCAGCGCCGCCAGCAGCGCCGCATCCAGCGGGATCGCCTGCAGGCCGCGCTGGGCGCGCACCTGCACGTCGCGCTCGAAGCGCGCCCGCTGCTCGCGCGCATCGCGCAGCTCGTGGTAGCCGTTGGCCAGCTCCAGCGGGCCCAGGTACAGCTCGAAGCGCTCGGCCACCGGCGGATCGCCCTCGCGGATGCGTGCCAGCGCCGCCTGCGATGCCGGCCAGTCGTGCACCGCCAGCAGCACGTCGCTGCCGAACAGCGGCTGCAGCCGGTGGGTCATCAGCAGGTCCAGCCAATCATCGCGGGTCAGGCCGTCGGGATCGATGTGCATCTCGCCCAGCGCGCTGCGCAGGGTATCGACGTCGGCGGTCAGCGGGTCGAGCCGGAGGTGCTGCCAGTAAAGGTCGCGGAAGCTGGTGACCACCGGCGCTGCATCGCGCCCGACCAGCGCCAGCGCGGCGCGCACCAGCGCCACGGTTTCGTCGAGCAGGCGCAGGTGGTCCCAGCCGATGCGGTACCACTCCAGCATGGTGAATTCGGGGTTGTGGCGGCCGCCGGCCTCGCCGTCGCGGAACACCCGGCCAAGCTCGTAGCAATCGCCGATGCCCGCCGCCAGCAGGCGCTTGAGCGCGAACTCGGGCGAGGTGCGCAGCCAGCGCGTGCGTGGCGCGCCGTCGGTGCGGCCGGAAAACTGCAGCGAGAACGAGGCGATGTTCGGCTCTGTGTTGCCGGCCAGCGATAGCACCGGGGTTTCCACCTCCAGCACCCCGCGGGTGTGGAAGAACTCGCGCACGAGGCGGTTGAACGCGGCGCGCAGGCGCAGCGCCTCGGGCAGCGCGGTCGGCTGCCAGCTCATGCGTGCTCCACCAGGAAGGCCAGCAGCTTCGCCTCGTCCCAGACTTCGATGCCCAGCTCCTCGGCCTTGGCCAGCTTGGAGCCGGCCTCGCTGCCAGCCACCACGAACGAGGTCTTCTTCGACACGCTGCCAGCGGCCTTCGCGCCCAGCGCCTCGAGCTTCTCCTTCGCTTCGTCGCGGCCCATCGACGCCAGCGTGCCGGTCAGCACGACGGTCTTGCCTTCCAGCGGGCCCGCCGCCTGCTCGCCGCGCTCGGGCAGGCGCGCGCGCAGGTCCGCCTGCGCCTGCGCGGCGCGCAGCAGCAGGCCGGCGTTGGCCTCGATCTCCAGCCACGCAACCAGCGCGCCGGCGGTCTCAGCCGGCAGGCCGGCGGTGACGAGGTTGTGCACCGGCGCATCCAGCAGGGCCTGCGCGTCGGCGAACGCACCGCCAAGCTGACCGGCGCGCACCGGCGTGATCTTCGGAATCTCCAGATCGACCAGCAGCGTCGCCAGGTCCAGCGCCTCGGCCAGCTTCGGATTCGGCGCACGCGCATCGGTGATGCGCACGCCGCGCGCCAGCAGGCGGTCGATCACCTGCTGGTTGCCGGGCTGGTCGAGGAAATGACCGAGCGCGCGCGCCACTTCGCCACCGATGTCGGGCACGCGCTTGAACAGCGGCCACGGCAGGCGGCGGATCAGTTCGAGGTCGCCGAACCACTGCGCCAATGCCTTGGCGGTGCTTTCGCCGACGTGTTCGATGCCGAGCGCAAACAGGAAACGCGCCAGCGTGGTGTCGCGGCTGCGGTCGATCGCCTCGATCAGGTTGTCGGCCCATTTGGTCGCCACCTTGCCGGCCTTGACGGTCTCCGGCACGGTGCCGTCACGCTCGTCGGCGCGCCGCTTCATTTCCAGCAGGTCATCGAGGGTCAGGCGATACAGGTCGGACACGTCCTGCAGGTAGCCGAATTCGGCCAACGATTCGATGTAGCGCTCGCCGAGGCCGTCGATGTCCATCGCGCGGCGCGAAGCGAAGTGGAACACCGCCTGCACCCGTTGCGCCGGGCAACTCAGTTCGCCCGAGCAGCGCCACACCGCAGCGCCCTCCTCGCGCACCACCTCCGCGCCGCAAACGGGGCAACGCGTCGGCATCGACCACGGCTGCGTGCCCGACGGGCGCTGGTCCAGCACCACCTGCACCACTTCCGGGATCACGTCGCCGGCGCGGCGCACGATCACCGTATCGCCATTGCGCACGTCCAGCCGCGCAACGTGGTCGGCGTTGTGCAGCGTCGCGCGGGTGACGGTGACACCGCCGACCTGCACCGGCTTCATCAGCGCCCACGGCGTCACCGCGCCGGTGCGGCCGACGTTGACTTCGATCGACTCCAGCACGGTCATTTGTTCCTGCGCCGGGAACTTGTGCGCGATGGCCCAGCGCGGCGCCCGCGACACGAAGCCCAGCTCGCGCTGGCCGGCATAGTCGTCGAGCTTGTAGACCACGCCGTCGATGTCGAACGGCAGGCCGTCGCGGGCCGCGCCGATACGTCGGAAGTAGGCCAGCAGGCCTTCGACGCCCTGCACCACCGTGGCCAGGTCGCTGACCGGGAACCCCCACTCGCGCAGCAGCGCCAAGGTGGCCGAATGGGTGGCCGGCAGCGCGCCACCCGCAACCTCGCCGATACCGTAGGCGAAGAAGCTCAGCGGACGCTGCGCGGTGACGGCCGGATCGAGCTGGCGCAGCGAACCGGCGGCGCCATTGCGGGGGTTGGCCAGCACCTTGCCGCCGTGCAGGCGCGCGTGTTCGTTGTACTTCTCGAAGTCGGCGCGGGGCATGTAGACCTCGCCACGCACTTCCAGCACCTCCGGCCAGCCGCTGCCGCGCAGTTGCAGCGGAATCGCCTTCAGCGTGCGCAGGTTCGCGGTCACGTCCTCGCCGCTGGCACCGTCGCCGCGGGTGGCGCCCTGCACGAACACGCCCTGTTCGTAGCGCAGGCTGATCGCCAGGCCATCGAGCTTGGGTTCGGCGGAAAACACGAGTTCGCCGCGATCCAGCGTTTCATCGATGCGGCGCACGAAATCCTGCACTTCCTCGTCGCTGAAGGCGTTGCCCAGCGACAGCATCGGGATGGCGTGGCGGACTTCAGCGAACCTGCCGGAGGGCGCACTGCCGACGCGCCGGGTGGGCGATCCCGGGAGCGCCAGTTCCGGGTGCGCGGCCTCGAGTTCGTCCAGTTCGCGCAGCATCCGGTCGTACTCGGCGTCCGGGATGTCCGGCGCGTCGAGTACGTGGTAGCGGTAGCTGGCGTCTTCCAGCTTCTTTCGCAGCTCGGCGGCGCGTTCGGCGAGGGTGGCGGTCATGCCGCGATTTTAGCGTTGCCGCGGTGGGCACCAACGGACGGCGCCGGATCCCGGCCCCGTCCGCATCCGCCCAAGCCGATCGCGCCAAGCCCAACGCCCACCGGAGCCGGGTCCGGGGTCGGCGGGGTTTCAGAGCACCCGCGGCGCGCTGGAAAAGTACCCGCCCGTGGTTTCGTAGTTGATCGCGCTGCTGGCGTTGAACAGCGCGGCGGTGGCGGTGAACTGGGTGGGACTGAGGAACACCTGGGTGGTCGCCGAGGAGCCTTCCAGCGTGTAGTAGAGCCAGTATTTCCTGTCGCTCGGCTTGTAGCCGAAGCTGTAACTTTCAACCTTCTTCCAAGCCATGGCCTGCTCCGCAGTGGGTGTCCCCATGCCAACGGGGAAACCGGGCCAGGCAGGCCTGACCCGTGCGGGTTACCAGCGCGAGGTCCTGCCCAGCGGCGGCGCCGCATTCTGGCGATCGTAGGCGCGCAGCTCGTCGCGGATGTGCTGGATGCGCTGGCGGCCCAGCGCGCTGCGTTCCTCGTCCAGCACCACGCCGTCCAGCAGGTCGGCCATGCGCTGCGCCGCCGGCTCCATGGTTTCCCACGCGTCCAGCGCCGCCACCGGCGCCGGCAGGGTGAGGAAGAAGGCGATGGCCGGGGTTTCGACGTCGGCGATGCGGGCCATGTCGAAGCTGCCCGGCTTGATGATGTTGGCCACGCTGAAGATCGGCCCGGCTTCGGGACGGCCGTCCACCAAGCGGTGGAATACGTCCATGTAGCCGAAGGTCAGGCCCGCCTTCTCGGCCGCCACCACGATGTCGGGGCCGCGCAGCTTGTTGCCGGCCTTGGCGGCGACGTACAGCGAGATGATGCGGTCGAACTGGTCGACCGGGCGCTTGCCCAACTCGCCCTGCGGCGCGCCGGTGGCCAGCGGCAGCTCCTCCTGCCCGGCCTCGCCTTCGCCCCAGCTATCGGCCAACTGCTCGCCCAGCGAAGGCTCGGTGCGGTCGCCGGCCTCGCGCACGGCCTCGCGCGGCAGGCGGCGGCCCTGCCCGTCCTTGCGGCTGCGGCCGAAGAAGATGATCGCACCGAGCAGCAATGACATCGCCACCGCGATGCCAATCCGGAGCAGGGTCATGTCCGACATCAAGCAATCTCCATAAAGCGGTTCATGCGGCGCCGGCCAGGCGCGCGGCTTCGGCGAGGTCGACGGACACCAGGCGCGACACGCCCGGTTCGCGCATGGTCACGCCCGAGAGCTGCCGCGCGGCTTCCATCGTCGCCTTGTTGTGGGTGACGAACAGGAACTGTACCGCCTCGCTCATCTCGCTGACCATCGCGGTGAAGCGACCAACGTTGGCTTCGTCCAGCGGCGCGTCCACCTCGTCCAGCAGGCAGAACGGCGCCGGGTTGAGGCGGAAGATCGCGAACACTAGCGCCACCGCGGTCATCGCCTTCTCGCCGCCGGACAGCAGGGTGATGTTGGACACGCGCTTGCCCGGCGGCCGCGCCATGATCGTCACGCCGGTATCCAGCAGGTCATCGCCGGTGAGTTCCAGATAGGCATGGCCACCGCCGAACAGGCGCGGGTAGAGCTCCTGCACGCCGGCGTTGACGCGGTCGAAGGTGTCGCGGAACCGCCCGCGGGTCTCGCGGTCGATCTTGCGGATCGCCTCTTCCAGCGTCTCCAGCGCGGCGCTGAGGTCGGCGTCCTGCGCATCCAGGTATTCCTTGCGCTGCGCGGCTTCGGCATGTTCGGCGATGGCGGCGAGGTTCACCGGCTCCAGGCGGCGCAGCTTCGCGTCCAGTTCGCCAACCGTGCGTTCCCATGCGCCCGCGTCGGCGTTTTCCGGCAGCGTGTTGAGCACTTCGTCCATGACGAAGCCGGCTTCGACCACCGCCGCCGTGAACTGCTCGGCCTTGAGCACCAGCGCCTGCTGGTCGAGGCGACGCTGGCCGATGGCCTCGCGCTGCGCCAGCGCCTGCGCGTCGCGCTGTTGGCGCACCTGCTCGTGCTGGCGCAGCTCGGCATCGATGCCTTCCAGCGTCGAGCGCGCCTGCGCCAGCGCGCGATCGGCGCGCACGCGTTCCTCCAGCGCGGCCTGCCGCTCGGCTTCCAGCGCCTGCACCGGCGCATCGCCCTCGGCCATCTGCGCGGCAAGGTCCCCCAGGCGCGAATCCAGCTGCCCGCGCTGTCCGCCCATGCGCTCCAGCGCCTGCGCCAGCGCCACCGCCTGTACCCGCTGCGATTCCAGCGTCAGCGCCAGCGCGTGGGCGGCGTCGCGCGATTCGCGGGCGGCGGTGCGGGCGGCTTCGCGCTTGTCGGTGAGGTAGCGGCGTTCGTTCTCCAGCGTCTGGCGGGCGGATTCGAGGTTGCCCATGCGGCCCAGCGCGTCCTCGATGCGGATGCGCGCTTCGGCGGCCTGTTCCTTGTTCGCTTCCAGCGCTTCGTCCAGCTGCGCCAGCTCGGCGTCGATGCGGGCGATGCGGTTGCGCGCGTTCTCCAGCCGGCCCTGCTGGCTTTGCAGCTGGCCGGCCAGTTCGGAGACGTTGCGGTGGGCCATGTAGAGCTGGCGCTGGGCGTCCTCGCGCTGCTGCTCCGCCACCAGATGGGCATCGCGCAGCTGGGTCAGGGTGGCGTCCAGCTCGCGCTCCCGCAGCTGGTGCTGTTCGATCTCGCCGCGCAGCGACTGGATTTCCTTCTCGCGCAGCAGCGCGCCCTGCTTGGCCGCGCCGGAACGGGCGATGCGCACCCAGCCGTCGCCGAGGCGTTCGCCGCCGCGGGTGATGACGGAGTCGCCCTCGCCCAGCGTGGCTTGCAGCGCGCGTGCATCGTTCAGCGTGTCGGCGGCGTGCAGGCGCGCCAGCAGGCGGCGGATCGCGCGCGGGCCCTGCACTTTCGAGGCCAGCGACGTGACGGGATACGCGGTGTCGTCGTTGGCGCCGGCGACCAAGGCCAGCCGGCCTTCGCCGAGTTCGCCCAGCGCATCGACCAGTTGCTCCGGCGCCTCGACGATCACGGCCTCGATGAGCTGGCCCAGTGCGGCTTCGACCGCGTTCTCCCAGCCGGCGTCCACCTGCAGCCGCTCGCCCACGCGGGCGGCGTCGTTCAGGCCGTGGGTTTCCAGCCATTGCCTGGCCGCGCCCTTTTCCTGCCCCAGCGCGGCGGCCTGCAGCGTTTCCAGCGAAGAAAGCCGGCCGCGGGCGGCCTGCGCCTGCTTGCGCAGCTCGGCCAGTTCCGCCTGCGCGGCGCGCTGGCGTTCCTGCACCTCGGCGGTGGCCTGCTTGCGGGTCTCGACGTCAAAGGTCAGCGACTCCAGCGACTCCTTCTGCGTCTCATGCTGGAGCTGCAGCTGTTCGAAGGCGTCGGTGAGGGTGTCGAGGTCCAGCCCGGCGCGCTCCTCGCGCAGCTGCTGGCGGCGGCGGTCGGCGTCGAGGATCTGCCGGTCCAGGTGTTCGATGCGGGTGCGCTCGACGTCGCCGGCGCGCGCGGCCTCGGCCTGCTCGCGACTGTGCGCGTCCCAGCGCTGCTGCCAATCGGCCAGCCGCGCCTCGGCGTCGCGCAGCGCGTCCTGCCGCAGCAGGTCTTCTTCCTGCAGCAGCTCGAGCCGGGGCTCGGCCTCGGCCAGCGCCTCGCGCAGCACGTCGAGCTTCTGCTCATCGCCGCTGATGTGGCTGCCGAGCTCGGCCAGCGCTGCCTGCGCCTCGTCGCGCGCGCGTTGCAGGCGCACCGACAGCTCGCGCTGGTGGGCGATCTGCTGTTCCACCCGCGCCAGCGTGCTGCCAACCTGGTAGACCGCGGCCTGCGCGGTGTTGAGCGCGTCGCTGGCGGTTTCGCGCCGCTCGCGCCCGGTTTCCAGCTCGCTTTCGGCATGGCGCTGCTCGGCGATCAACTGCTCGAGCCGGGTTTCCTCGCGCGCCAGCTGCTCGCGCAGGCCCTGCAGGCGGGCGTCCAGCGCGCGGAACTCCAGCGCCTTCCATTCGGCGTCCTTGACCCTGCGCTCGGCCTGGATGGCGGTGTACTGCTCGGCCTGCTTGGCCTGCCGCGCCAGGTGCTGCAGTTGCTTGCCGACTTCCTCGCGCAGGTCGTTGAGGCGGTCCAGGTTCTCGCGGGTGTGGCGGATGCGGGTCTCGGTTTCCTTGCGGCGCTCCTTGTACTTGGAGATGCCGGCGGCTTCCTCCAGGTAGACGCGCAACTCCTCGGGCTTGGCCTCGATGACCTGCGAGATCATGCCCTGCTCGATGATCGAGTAGCTGCGCGGCCCAAGGCCGGTGCCGAGGAACAGGTCGGTGATGTCGCGGCGGCGGCACTTGCCGCCGTTGAGGTAGTAGCCGCTCTGGCCGTCGCGGCTGACCGTGCGCTTGACCGAGATCTCGTTGAACGCCGCGTATTCGCCGGTGATCGTGTGGTCGGAGTTGTCGAAGATCAGCTCGACGCTGGCCTGCGATACCGGCTTGCGCGCGGAGCTGCCGGAGAAGATCACGTCGGTGAGCGAGTCGCCGCGCAGGCGGCTGGCCGCGCTCTCGCCCATCACCCAGCGGATCGCGTCGATGATGTTGGACTTGCCGCAGCCGTTCGGGCCGACGATGCCGGTCATGTTGGTCGGCAGGTGCAGCGTGGTCGGATCGACGAAGGACTTGAAGCCGGACAGCTTGATGGTGGACAGGCGCATGCGCGACGGTGGACCCTTGGCGGCGCGCACTCGCGCCGCTGGAAAATTGGACTGACTCGATCCCCTAAACCATTGTTTTATCTAAGGGAAACTCTGCGGCAACCTGATGCCGACAGATGAGTATAGCGGCGCTATGCGGCCTCGTCGGGGGTACGCGCGCGGATCGCCAGCGCGTGGATGTCGGTCTGCATCATCTCGCCCAGCGCGGCGTAGACCAGCCGGTGGCGGGCCAGCGGCAGCTTGCCGGCGAAGGCGGCACTGACGATATCGACACCGAAATGCCCCTGCCCGCCGCGCGCACCGGCATGCCCGGCGTGCTTGTGGCTGTCGTCGGTGACCTCCAGCGAGAGCGGTGCCAGCGCCTGCGACAGCCGCTCGCGGATGCGCTCGACCCGTATCGGGTTCAACCGCGGGATGTCCGCCTCGCTCCAGCCGCCGCTCACGGCAGCACCTTGCGGAACGGCCGCACGTCCACCCGCGTGTATACCCCGGCGGCACGGTAGGGATCGGCGTCGGCCCAGGCGCGGGCGGCCTCCAGCGAATCGAACCGGGCCACCACCAGGCTGCCCGAGAACCCAGCCGGACCCGGATCCTCGGCGTCGATGGCCGGGCACGGGCCGGCCAGCAGTAGCCGGCCCTCGTCGCGCAGCGCGTGCAGGCGTGCCAGGTGTTCCGGCCGCGCGGCCTGCCGCTTTGCCAGCACGTCCTGTCCGTCGTAGCCCTCGATCACGTACCACATCGCATCCGCCCTCCATGAACCATTGCCGCCATTGTAGGGGCGGCCAGTGGACAGCCGCGGCGGCAGCCCGTACCCTTGGCCGATCGTGTAAGGCCCGATCCCGCGGCCCGCGCGGCCATCCGGCGCCCCACACGCCGCCCCGCGCCCGCCGATCCGGCCTCCCGCCACCCGTTCCGATGCCGCCCGCTGGCCGGGTGCATGCGCGCAGTGGCGGATTGCTGCAGGCGCAAGGTGACCCGGCCGGTACGGCCATCGACACATGCCGTGGCCCGGAGGGGGCCGCAAACCAGATGACATCCGAATCCAGCAGCGGCCCGGCGGCCGATGCCCCCGCCCACAATCCGAGCATGCGCCCCGAACAGCAGGCCGCGCCGCAGCAGCAGGAAATGCCGCTGGCGATGGTGCTTGGACAGCCGGTGGTGGAAATCCCGAGGGATCTCTACATCCCGCCGGACGCGCTGGAAGTCATCCTCGACGCCTTCGAGGGCCCGCTGGACCTGCTGCTGTACCTGATCCGCCGGCAGAACCTGGACATCCTCGACATCCCCGTCGCCGAGATCACCCGGCAGTACGTGGACTACATCCAGGCCATGCACGAGATGCGCTTCGAGCTGGCCGCCGAATACCTGGTCATGGCCGCGATCCTGGCCGAGATCAAGTCGCGCATGCTGCTGCCGCGTCCGCCCAGCGAGGAAGGCGTGGAAGAGGATCCGCGCGCCGACCTGGTGCGCAGGCTGCAGGAGTACGAGCGCTACAAGAAGGCCGCCGAGGACCTGGACACGCTGCCGCGGCAGGACCGCGACACCAGCGTGGCCATGGCCCACGTGCCCGACCGCGCCGCCGTGCGGCTGCCGCCCCCGGTCGAACTGAAGGAAATGCTGCTGGCCCTGCACGACGTGTTCAAGCGCGCCGAGCTGTACACCCAGCACGCGATCAAACGCGACGCACTGAGCGTGCGCCAGCGCATGGGCGAACTGCTGGAGCGGCTGGCCGGTGGCGCCTTCCACCGCTTCGAATCGCTGTTCACCGTGGAGGAAGGCAAGCTGGGCGTGGTGGTCACCTTCCTCGGCCTGCTCACGCTCGCCAAGGAACAGCTGATCGACATCGTGCAGGAGGCGCCGCTGGCGCCGATCTACGTGAAGTCGCTGACTTCGGGCGAAGACGCGCCCGCGCTGGACGAGCTGTCCAGCGAGTTCGATGACGCAACCGGGCCGAACGCATGACCGACATCGACCAATCCCTTGTCACCCGTATCGTCGAGGCCGCGCTGCTGGCGTCGCACCAGCCGCTGACGCTGGTCCAGCTGAAGGGCCTGTTCCCGCTGGACGAGCCGGCGCCAGGGGACAGCGTGGAAACCGCGCTGGCCGAGCTGCAGGCGGCCTGCGCGACGCGCGGCGTGGAACTGGTCGAGGTGGCCTCGGGCTGGCGCTTCCAGGTCAAGGGAGATGTCCACCCGTGGGTGGCACGGCTGTGGTCCGAGCGGCAGGCCAAGTACACCCGCGCGACGCTGGAGACGCTGGCGCTGATTGCCTACCGCCAGCCGATCACCCGCGGCGAGATCGAGCAGATCCGCGGCGTCACCGTGAACAGCAGCATCATCAAGGCGCTGGAAGAGCGCGAGTGGATCCGCGTGGTCGGCCATCGCGACGTGCCCGGCAAGCCCGAGCTGCTGGCCACCACCAAGACCTTCCTCGATTACTTCGGACTGAAGCGGCTGGACGAACTGCCGCCGCTGTCGGAGCTGAAGGAGATCGGCGAGCTGGAACCGCAGCTGCCGTTCGCGCCGGCCATTCCGGCCGGGATGTCCGGCGGCGAAATGGTGTCAGGGACCATTTCCGATGAAAACGACGCCATCGGGCAGCAAGACGAGGAAATGGTCCCTGACACCATTTCCATACCGGAGCAGTCGGATACAGACGTCGACTCCGCTTCAGCAGACCAAGCTTTCGCAAGCGAAGACGCGAGCGAACCCCAACCCAACCAAGAACCCCACGGAGACGACGCGGATACCGCATCGTCGGAGCACACAGATGAGCAATGACACCCCCCGCCGCCCGCTGAGCCTGAAGCGCGCCGCCACCGAAACCGCCGCCCCGCAGATCAGCGAGCGCCTGCACAAGGTGCTGGCGCAGGCCGGCCTCGGCTCGCGCCGCGCGCTGGAAGCACGCATCGCCGACGGCCTGGTCAAGGTCAACGGCGAGGTCGCGCAGACCGGCATGAGCATCACCGGCGGCGACAAGATCGAGATCGACGGCCGCACCTTCGTGGCCAGCGCGCTGACCGATCCGCCGCGCGTGCTGATGTACAACAAGCCGGAAGGCGAAGTGACCACCCGCGAAGACCCCGAAGGCCGCCCGACCATCTTCGACGCGCTGCCGTCGCTGAAGGGCGCGCGCTGGATCGCGATCGGCCGCCTCGACATCAACACCACCGGCCTGCTGCTGCTCACCACCGACGGCGAGCTGGCCAACGCGATGATGCATCCCAGCCACGAGGTGGAACGCGAATACGTCTGCCGCGTGCGTGCGCCGGAAGGCGAGGAAACCGTGTCCGACAAGCTCGTCGACCGACTGGCCCGCGGCGTTGCGCTGGAGGACGGCCCGGCCAAGTTCGACGAGATCGAACGCGTGACCGGCGCCAACGCCCCGCAGGAAAGCAGCCACGACTGGTTCCGGGTGCTGCTGAAGGAAGGCCGCAACCGCGAAGTGCGCCGGTTGTGGGAATCGCAGGGCTGCCAGGTCAGCCGCCTCAAGCGCATCCGCTACGGCCAGGTGCGCCTGCCGCAGCCGCTGCTGCGCGGGCACTCGCAGGAGCTGCCGCAGGCCGAGGTCGAGGCGCTGCGCAAGGCAGTCGGGCTGGAAGACGGCGCGCCGTCCGCGCTGACGCTGATGCCGGTGCTGGGCCAGCGCAAGGCCGGCAAGACCGTGGTCGCCGGCAACGCCCGTGGCCATGGCTACGTCGGCGGCCACACCACCGCCGATGAAGGCCGCGAACTGCGCCGCTTCGACGCCTTCCGCGAGGATCGCGGTCGCCGTGGCGCCCCCCGCAAGCCCGGTGGCCTGACCGTCAGCGGCGAAATGGCCGCGGCGCAGCGCGACAAGCGCCTGAAGGTGAAGGGTCCGCGCCAGCCGGGCCAGCGCATGAAGCCCGGCGAGCAGCGCGGCGACAACCCGGCGGCGATGCGTACCTGGTTCGTACCGGATGGCGTGGACACCGGCCCGTCCGGCCACCGCAACCCCGGCCAGCGTGGGCCGAAGAAGTTCGGCGACAAGCCCTATGGCGAACGTAGCGGCGGCGCAGGCCGCCCCGGCGGCGGCAAGCCGCGCGGGCCGGGAGCCGGTTTCGGCGGCGACGCCCGCGGCCCCAAGCCGTTCGGTGAGCGCGGCCCGCGCCGCGAAGGCGGCCCGGGCGCCGGTGAAGCGCGCCCACAGCGCGCGCCCAAGCCCTACGGCCATCCGGGCAATGCCCCGCACTTCCCGTCCGACCATGCCCACGGCGGCGGCTTCAATCCCTACGGCGGCGCCGGCCACGGCGACGCCCGCGGCCCGCGTGGCCCGCGGCCCGGTGGCCCACGTCCGGGCGGCCCGCGTCCGGGCGGCAACCGCAATGGTCCCGGCAATGGCCCGCGTGGCCCGCGTCCGGCCGGCGGCAACCGCGGCCCACGCGGCGGTGGCAGGTAAGCCACGGCGTTTTCCACCTGATGCAATACCATCACGCCCGCAGCCGTGGGCGTGATGTTTCCAGCGGCACGACCGCCAGTTCGCTAATGCGCCGCGGGCACGCCCGCCATCACCCCTGCGCTGGCGACGGGCCCTGCTGCCAAGGCCCGCTAGCATGGGGCGGCTGCAGCGGCCCTTCGACCACCCGCCACTCGGCCAGCCCCGCCTCGCGCAGGCGGGCCAGGTCGGCCTCGCTGCAGGCGGCATCGACCTCGACCCGAGCCAGGCAAATCGCCTGGTTGCGGCCGCTGGCCTTGGCCAGGTACAGCGCGGAATCCGCCAGCCCAAGCGCGGCCGCCCACGACTGCCCCGGCATCATCGGATAGGCCACGATGCCCAGCGAAACGCTGGCCGGGATCGCCTGTCCCTCGAACATGATCGGTTCGCCGCCAATGGCATCGAGCACCTTCCTCGCCACCAGCGGCAGCGCCGCGGCCGGCGTGGTGGGCAGTACCAGCACGAACTCTTCGCCGCCCCAGCGCGCCACCACGTCGTTCTGGCGCAGCTTCGCCTGCAGGCGCTTGACTGTTTCCACCAGCACCGCATCGCCCGCCGCGTGCCCGCGCGTGTCGTTGATCCGCTTGAACAAGTCCAGGTCCAGCAGCATCAAGCCGATGCCCTGCCCGGTGGGCGCCTGCTCCATCTGCTGCTGCAGCCCGTCCAGCATGGCCTGGGCGTGCCGGCGGTTGAATGCGCCGGTCAACGCATCGGTAGCCGACTGCAGGGCCAGCGCGGCGTTGACATGGGTCAGCTTGCGGTTTGCCCGCCGCGCGCGCTTGATCGATTGCCAGAACCCCAGCAACACCAGCCCCAGGATGATCGCGAGCGCGATCCACAGGCGCTGCTTCCAGCCTTCGGCCTCCAGCTGGCTTTGCTTGAGCTTGTTCTGCGCCGCAAGCTTCTCGATCTCGTCGGCCCTGCGCTGGGCGGAATATTTTTCCTGCAGGTCCAGCACTGCGGTTTCGCGCGCCTGCATCGCGCGTTTTTCCTGCAGGTCGGTGATGGTTTGCAGGGCGTCCAACGCTTCTTCGTAGCGCCTGGCTTCGCGCAGCACCCGCACCAGTTCCTGGGTGATCCCCAGCGTATAAACCTCGATATCCTCCTTCTTCGACAGCTCGATGGATTCGCGCAGCGCAGCCACGCCCTGGTCCACCTGCCCCAGCCCGGCCTGGGCAATGCCGATGTTGGCCAGCGGCGCGATTGATTCGCGCTCCCTCCCTTCCCCACGCGCCAGCGCCAGCGCCTGCCGCGCATATTGCAACGTCCGCGGGTAGCCGCCGGGCTGCGACAGCCAGAAGTCGGCCAGGTTGTTCAGGATGATGATCTTGTCGCTGATCAGGTCCCGGTCATCGCCCACCAGCACCAACGCCTTCTCCAGCGCTGCGCGCTGCTTCGCGCGCTCCCCGGTGAGCGAATAGGCGTGGCCGAGGTCCAGCAGGATGGTGGGGCGCTGGGCTAGGTAGCCGATGTCCTCGGCCAGCCGGAAGGCATCGTTGCCGAGGTCGATGGCCCGCTTGGGGTCGCCACGATCCGCGTTCAGCGACGCCATTACGGCCAGATATTCCACCTCCGCCGCCACGTCACCGTCTTTCTTCGCCAGCTCGCTGGCGCGCACCAAGAGCGAAATGGCTTCGTTGTAGTCGTCTTGCCACTTGCCCAGAGCGGCCTGCGCCGACAGCAGTTCCCGCATGGCCTCCTGCGAACCCAACTGCTGCTGCAGGGCCCCAGCTTCGCGCAGGCGGGCGACGGCGGCCGCCCTGGTCGACTTGGCCGCGCCGCCGTCGTAGAACGCCGCCAGCGCCAGGTCGAAACGGCAGCGCACGCAGTCCTCGTCGTCGGCCATCCGCTCCAGCGCAGCGATGCTGGCGCGACGCACCTGCGGATGTTGGCCGCGCCTGGATAAATCCAGCAGCGCACCGTGGTAGCTGGCGCGACGGGCCAGCGGCGCGTCCTTGCCCGGCACGTCATCCACCGCCTGCAGGCGGGTGATGGCTGCCGATACCGACGGATAGCCATGCGCTTGGAAATCGCCCAGCACGTCGTCCATCCGCTCTTGCGCCATCGCCAGCGGCGATAGCATGCACAGCAACAACGCCGCGACCAGCTGGATTCCAGATTTCATCGCCCCCCCAAGCCCCACCGGATTGTTGTACTCCCTTGCACGCCGCGGCTGCGTGACCACGTTGGCAATCACCGCGCAAACACCCCGCGCCAGCACCATGCCAGCGGCGCGGTAAGCTCGCCACACCCCAAAGGAGCCCCCCATGCACGCGATCTTGTCGATCCTGCTACTGCTTGCCGACCCGCAGGCAGCAACCGCCACGGCCATGGACTATAGCGAAGCCAAGCGCCTGGCCGATGCCGACGAGGCCGCGGTGACTGGCCCGGCCAAGGAGGAACTGCTGGCGGCGCAGGCCGCGCTGTTGGATGCCGGCGTGGCCGAATGCAACCGCTTCGACCTGCGCGGCGACGTCACCCCCTTCGTGGTGGTGATGCAGCTGGATGCGCAGGGGCGGGTCCAGCAAACCTGGCGGCAAGGCGGCTCGCCGCTGGCGATCTGCCTGCAGCGCTACGTGCGCGACAAGACGCTGGTGGCGCCGCCAACGGCGCCGTTCCACGCCTCGCTGGAGATCAGCTTCGACAAGTAGCCCGAATAATCAGCATAAATAGAACAATTCGTCATTTTGCAGCGGATTGAATCGAATTTACGCGCAATCCATGATGGCACCCAAGGCAACCGGCACCGCGCCGGCCCGCATTGGAGCAACGCCATGAAGAAGGTCCTCGAAGTCGCTGGCGCCCCAAGCCGGCACTGGGTCGGCAACGGGTTTCCCGTGCACGGCATGTTCGGCTACAACGGTTCGGGCGTGGCCGAACGCAGTCCGTTCCTGATGCTGGATTACGCCGCGCCGGTGCGGTTCGAGCCGACCACCGAGCGCCGCGGCGTCGGCCAGCACCCGCACCGCGGGTTCGAGACCGTCACCATCGTCTACGAAGGCGAGGTGGAACACCGCGATTCCACCGGCAACGGCGGCGTCATCGGCAAGGGCGACGTGCAGTGGATGACCGCCGCCGGCGGCATCCTGCACGAGGAATTCCACTCGCGGGCCTATGCCGCCAGCGGCGGCCCGTTCGAGATGGTCCAGCTGTGGGTCAACCTGCCGGCCAAGGACAAGATGGCAGCGCCAGGCTACCAAGGCATCCTGAACGCGCAGATCCCCGCCATCGCCCTGCCGGACGGCGCCGGGACGCTACGGTTGATTGCGGGCGAATACGCCGGCCAGCGCGGGCCGGCACGCACCTTCACCCCGATGAACGTCTGGGACCTGCGGCTGGCCGCCGGCCAGCGGCTGTCGCTGCCGCAGCCGGAGGGTTGGACCACCCTGCTGGTGGTGCTGGACGGCACGGTGCAGGTGAACGGCGAGGCGATCGTCCGCGCCGCCCAGATGGCCACGCTGTCCACCGCCGGCAGCGGGGTGGAGATCGAGGCCAGCGGCGAGGCGAAGCTGCTGCTGTTGGCTGGCGAGCCAATCGACGAGCCGGTCGTGGGTCATGGCCCGTTCGTGATGAACAGCCAGCAGGAGATCATCCAGGCCATCGCCGATTTCAACAGCGGCAAGTTCGGGCGCATGGCGGGGTAATCCCGGGCCTCGGCGGCACGCCTAAACCGCAAACGGAACCGGCGTCCCTACGACAGGGACGCCGGATGCCGTATCACCGGAAACGCGCCCGCGCCTGCGGGCGCGCTGCCGTCAGCCCAGCGCAGCGAGGGCTGCAGCGTAATCGGGTTCTTCGGTGATTTCCGGCACCAGCTGGGTGTACAGCACCTTGTCATGGTCGTCCAGCACCACCACCGCGCGCGCGGCCACGCCGGCCAGCGGGCCGTCTTCCAGCGCCACGCCATAGTCACGCAGGAACTCGCGCCCGCGCATGGTAGAAAGCATGGTGACGTTGTCGAGCCCCTCGGCGCCGCAGAAGCGCTGCTGGGCGAACGGCAGGTCGGCGGAGATGCACAGCACCGCGGTGTTGGCGAGGCCCGCGGCGTCCTGGTTGAAATGGCGCACCGAGGCCGCGCACACGCCGGTATCGACGCTCGGGAAGATGTTGAGGATCTTGCGCTTGCCGGCAAAGTCCGCCAGCGCGCGGTCGGACAGGTCGACGCCGACCAGGCGGAACGCCGGCGCCTGGTCGCCGAGCTGCGGAAGCTGGCCGCCGACGCGGACCGGGTTGCCTTTGAGGGTGACGCTGGACATATGGAACTCCTGAGCAGAACGATGAATGGGACACCCATGCTAGGTCGGCAGGCGTAAGCCCGCCGTCATGGCGTCACGGCACCACGGCCGTCCATGCGGGCGTGGCGAACTTGTCCAGCGCCAGCGCTTCCGCCCGCGCCAGTTCGTCCGGGCGGACGGCAGCGTCGGACAGGCCGTGCGTATTGCGGAAAGTCTCGATCATGCGCGCGATGACCTCGGCGCGACCCAGCCCGGTCTGGCTGCGCAACGGGTCCACCCGTTTGTTGGCGCTCTGGGTGGCCTTGTCGGACAGCTTCTCGCGGCCGATCCGCAGCACCTGCAGCATCTTGTCGGCATCGATGTCGTAGGCCATGGTCACGTGGTGCAGCACCGCCTTGCCGCGGCGCATCTGCGCGGCGCCGGCGATCTTGCCGGCCTTCGAGGCGATGTCGTTGAGCGGCTGGTACCAAGCCTCGATGCCGAGCGTGCGCAGCGCCTCCAGCACCCACGCGTCCATGAACGCGTAGGACTGCTCGAACGACATCCCCGCCACCAGCGATTCCGGCGCCGACAGCGAATAGGTGATGGTATTGCCCGGCTCGATGAACATCGCGCCGCCACCGGTGATCCTGCGCACCACCTCGATGCCGTGGCGCGCCGCGCCGTCGGGATCCACCTCGTTGCGCAGCGACTGGAAGCGCCCGATCACCACCGCCGGCGACGCCCATTCCCAGACCCGCAGCGTCGGCGGGCGGCGGCCGGCCGCCACCTCGTCGGTGAGTACTTCGTCCAGCGCCATGTGCAGCGCCGGCGATTGCGGCCCCGCGTGGACCAGCTGCCAGTCGAACGCACGCCAGGCGCTCATGCCGCCTCCGTCGCGTCGATGGCGCGCCGCACCGCGACCGCGACCGCGTCGGCGCTGATGCCGTACATCCGCACCTGCGCCGGCAGCGCCGCCTGCACCACTGCGGCCAGCGCCTCCGTATCGGCGTCTGTCCCCTGCCCGGCCAGCGCCGCGTTGATCGCGTCCAGCGCCTCGTCCGGTTCGAGGAAGAAATCCCCGCTCACCGCCACCTGCGCCAGCCGACCGTGGTGGATGGCCACGTCGGCCACCACCAGCTTGCCGCCGGGCATCTTGTACTCGCCATGTCCGTGCATGCCGGCATTGTCCGCCGGCGCCGATGCCGCCGCCATGACCCCGGTCACGCCTCGAGGTTGAAGGCATCCGCATCGCGCAGCGCCGGGAAGCGCTGGCGCTGCGCGTGCAGCTCCGCCGCCTGCAGGGTGGTGGTGGCCACCACTTCGGCGTCCATGCACTCGCTGACCGGCTGGCCGAGGAAATCGATCACCGCGCTGTCGCCGCTGTAGTGCAGGCCGTTGCCGTCAGTGCCGACCCGGTTGACGCCGACCACGTAGCTGACGTTCTCGATGGCGCGCGCGCGCAGCAACGTCTTCCACGCATAACTGCGCACCGACGGCCAGTTGGCGACGTACAGCGCCAGGTCGTAGTCCGGCAGGCCCGGGCGCGCGGCGTTGTAGCGGTTGCGCGAGAACACCGGGAAGCGCAGGTCGTAGCAGACCTGCAGCAGGATGTGCCAACCCTTCCATTCCACGATCACCCGGCGGTCGCCGGCGGCATAGCGTTCGTGCTCGTTGGCGAACGAGAACAGGTGGCGCTTGTCGTAATGGGCCAGCCCGCCACCGGGCGCCGCGAACAGCATGCGGTTGTAGACGCCGTCGCCATCGCGCAACTGCACGCTGCCGGTAACGGCGGCATCCAGCCGATCCGCCTGCTCCAGCAGCCAGTCCACGGTGGCGCCCTGCATGTCCTCGGCCGCGGCCACCGCGTCGTTGGAAAACCCGCTGGTGAAGGTTTCCGGCAGCACCACCAGGTCGGTGATGCCGTGCAGCGGCGCGATCAGCCCGGCGTAGTAGTCGCGGTTGGCCGCGGGGTCGTGCCAGCGGGTCTCGCCCTGCACGATCGAGACGCGCAGGTCGGACTGGGGAGCGGAATCATCCATGGAGGTCATGCCTTGGGCGGATCGGGAAGGAATTTCAGCACGTTGCCGTTGATGCAGTAGCGCTTGCCGGTGGGCGGCGGGCCGTCGTCGAACACGTGCCCGAGGTGGATGCCGGAGCTGGTGCTGCGCACCTCGACGCGGCGCATGCCGTGGCTGTCGTCCTGCAGGAATTCCAGCGCGCCGGGCATCGGCTCGAAGAAGCTCGGCCAGCCGCAGGCGCTGTCGAACTTGGCGTCACTGCGGAACAGCGCCGCACCGCTGATGGGGTCGAAATAGGTGCCGGGGCGCGACTCGTACAGGTGCGCCCCCGTGCCCGGCAGCTCGGTGCCGGATTCGAAGGCGATGCGCTGCTGTTCGGGGCTGAGCAGGTGGAAACCCAGCCACTGCCAGAACTTCCTGGCATCGCCGGCGTAGCCCGTGAAGCGCGAGACCTCCTTGCCCTGCTGGAACAGCACGATGGTCGGCGTGCCCAGCAGCGGGCCGGCCAGCGTCCAGCCCGTCGGCGCCTTCTGCGACCGGGTCGTGGCGAAGGGCACGTCGGCCTTCCAGCCGGCCAGCACATCGGCCTCGAACTTCTCGCAATACGGGCAGTCCTCGGCGTCGTACACCACCAGCTGGCGGTCGGCGCGCAGCGTGCTGGCTTCCAGCGGCGGCGTGGTGGTGACCGCTGCGTCAAGGCCGAACTTCACCCCGGTGCCGCCCAGCCCGCAGTAGCCGTTCGGGTTCTTCTCGAGGTAGTCCTGGTGCGACTCCTCCGCGCGGTTGTAATGGCGCAGCGGGAGGATCTCGGTGGTGATCCGGCCATAGCCCGCGCGGGCGAGGTTCTTCTGGTAGATGTCGCGGCTCTGTTCGGCCAGCGTCTCCTGCGCCTGGGTGGTGAAATAGATCGCGCTGCGGTAGTTGCTGCCGATGTCGTTGCCCTGGCCGTCGGCCTGGGTGGGGTCGTGGTTTTCCCAGAACGCCGCCAGCAGGGTCATCAGGTCCAGCCGCTTGGGATCAAACCGCACCCGCACCACCTCGGCATGGTTGCGGGTCTGGCTGCGGCCGGCGCGGATCAGCCGCTCCTCGCGCAGCACGTCCTCGTAGGTCACTTTGGGCGCATCGCCACCGGCATAGCCCACCTCGACATCGGCCACGCCAGGGACCGCGCGCAGGCGTTTTTCCGCGCCCCAGAAGCAGCCCATGCCGAAATAGATGTCCTGCAGCTGTTGCGTGTCCATGGCGTCGCCTCCTGTCCGTGGCATGACCGGGCGGGCCTGCAGGGCCCGCCATCCCAAGAATGCCGCTGCGCCCGTCAGCAGCAGTGCGAACAACAGGGCGATGGTCTTGTCGGCCTGCATCACGGCCTCCGGGTTGTGGCGTTACAGCTTGGACAGGTGCTCGATGGCGCGGTTCACCGTGTCCTCGTTCTTGGCGAAACACAGCCGCAGCAGGCGCTGCCCGGCCGGCGCCGCCGCATAGAACGGCGACAGCGGGATGCCGGTCACGCCGTGCTCCACGGTCAGCCAGCGCGCGAACTCCAGGTCCGGCAGGTCGCTGACGGCCGAATAGTCCACCAGCTGGAAGTACCCGCCGGGCACCGGCAGCGGCTTGAACCGGGTCTGGGCCAGCTGCGCGCGGAAGCGGTCGCGCTTGTCCTGGTAGAAGGCGCCGAGCTGCTCGTAGTGTTCCGGCTCCTGCATGATCATTTCGGCGAAAGCGTGTTGCGACGGCGTGAAGCTGCAGAACACGTTGTACTGGTGGACCTTGCGGAACTCCGCCGACAGCGCCGGCGGCGCGATCGCGTAGCCCAGCTTCCAGCCGGTGCAGTGGTAGGTCTTGCCGAAGCTGGAAATGACGAAGCTGCGCTCGCGCAGTTCCGGGTACAGCAGCGCGGATTCATGGCGGGCGCCGTCGAACACGATGTGTTCGTACACCTCGTCGCTCAGCAGCACGATGTCGGTGCCCTGCAGCAACGCGATCAGGGCCTGCATGTCGGCGGCGGTGAACATTGCGCCGGACGGGTTGTGCGGGCTGTTGACCATCAGCATGCGCGTCTTCGGCGTGATCGCCGCGCGCACCGCATCCCAGTCCGGGGCGAAGGTGGCCGGATCCAGCGGCACGTGCACCGCGGTGGCGCCAGCCAGCTCGATGGCCGGCTCGTAGCAGTCGTAGCAGGGGTCGAGGACGATGACTTCCTCGCCCGCGCGCACCACCGCGTGGATGGCATTGAAGATCGCTTCGGTGGCGCCGCTGGTGACGGTGATCTCGGCATCCACGTCCGGGCGCCAGCCATGGCAGCGCTCGGTCTTGGCGGCGATGGCCTGGCGCAGCGCAGGAATGCCGGTCATCGGCGCGTACTGGTTGTGGCCGGCCTGCATGGCCCGCGACAGCGCGTCCACCAGCCGCGCCGGCACCGGGAAATCCGGGAAGCCCTGGCCAAGGTTGACCGCGCCGTGCTCGGCCGCCAGCTGCGACATCACGGTGAAGATGGTGGTGCCGACCTTCGGCAGTTTGGTGTCCAGACGCATGTCGTTGCCGTTTGCAGCGGGCATTCCAGTGTACGGAATCCACGCCCGCCCGGATGCGCGTACGGGTGCAGACCGGTGGGCGCGCGCCGGGCGGGCCGGTAGAATCGGCGGCCCATGCCCGATTCCCGCACGCCTTCCCGCCCCCTGCTCGCCGCGCACGGGCTGGCATTCTCGCGCGACGAGACGCCGGTGTTCGGGCCGCTGGATTTTTCCGTCGACGCGGGCGAGGCGCTGCTGGTGCAGGGCGGCAATGGCGCGGGCAAGACCACGCTGCTGCGCGTGCTGGCGGGCCTGCTGCGCGCCGACACCGGCAGCGTGGACGTCGATGGGCAGCCCGCGCGGCCCGAGTCCCGCGCCCGCCACATCGCCTACCTGGGGCACCTGCCGGGCCTGAAGGCCGACCTGTCGGCGCTGCGCAACCTGGAATACCTGTGCGGGCTGCACGGCCGTCGCGCCCGGCAGACGCCTGGGGCGGCGATGGCCATCGTCGGCCTGGGCGGGTTCGAAGACGCGCCGCTGCGCACTCTCTCCGCCGGGCAGAAAAAGCGCCTCGGACTGGCAAGGCAGTGGCTGTCGCCGGCGCCGCTGTGGCTGCTGGACGAGCCCTACGCCAACCTCGACCTGGACGGCATCCAGCTGGTCAACCGGATGGTGGAGGCGCACCTGCGCGAAGGCGGCGCCGCGCTGATCACCACCCACGGCGCCTACGCCGCGCCGCCGGTGCGCACCCGCCTGCTGGAATTGAAGAGGCCCGCGCCATGATGTGGCAGGCCGCCCGCGCATTGATGATCCGCGACCTGCAGCTGCTGTGGGCGCGCCGTGGCGACGCCCTGCAGCCGGCGCTGTTCGCGCTGTTGACCGTGGTGTTGTTCGCGCTGGGCTTGGGCGGCGATGCCAAATCGCTGGCGCCGGTGGCCGCGGCGGTGCTGTGGCTGGCCGCCCTGCTGGCCGGGCTGCTGGCGCTCGACAACCTGTTCCGTGGCGACGCCGAGGACGGCTCGCTGGAGCAGTGGATGCTGGCGCCGGTGCCACTGTGGTGGCTGGTGCTGGTGCGCACCCTGATGCACTGGGCCACCACCGCCCTGCCACTGGTCATCGCGGTACCGCTGCTGGGCGAACTGCTGCACCTGCCGCATGCGCAGCTGCCGGTGCTGATGCTGTCGCTGCTGCTGGGCACGCCGATCCTCAGCCTGCTGGGCGCGGTGGTCGCCGCGCTGACCGTGGGCATGCGCCGCGCCGGCATCCTGGTCGCGCTGCTGGCGCTGCCGCTGTACGTGCCGGTGCTGGTGTTCGGCGCAGGTTCGGTGGCGGCGCACGCGCAGGGCTTCGATGCGGTCGGCGCGCTGCTGCTGCTGGGTGCCGGGCTGGCGCTGGCGCTGGCGCTGGCCCCGGTCACCGCCGCCGCCGCGCTGCGCATCGCCCATTCATGAGGCAGCGCGGGCTTGAGATGGATCAATGTCCATTTAACGAATGGAGTACGACAATGGCGCGCCTGGCCCTAGCGGCCAGCCCCATTCTTTTTGGAGCATTTGCAATGAAGTCCCGTCACATCCTGCTCGCCGGTGCGGTTGCGCTGGCCCTCTCCGCCTGCGGCAACTCGTCCGCGCCCGCCGACTCCGCCGCCCCGGCCGATGCGGCGCCGGCCGCCGAAGCCCCCGCCGCGGCCCCGGTCGAGGCGGCTCCGGCCGAAGCCGCCCCGGCCGCCGCCAGCACCAAGCCGGCCGTGGTCGAAAACTGCGCCACCACCATCGAATCGAACGACGCGATGCAGTACAACGCCGACTCGATCACCGTGCCGGCCAGCTGCACCCAGTTCACCATCAACCTGAAGCACGTCGGCACCATGGCCGCCAACGTCATGGGCCACAACGTGGTGATCGCCAAGGAAGCCGACATGGCCGGCATCGCCGCCGACGGCGCCTCCAACGCCGCCGAGCACGTCAAGGAAGGCGACGCGCGTTCGATCGCCCACACCAAGGTCATCGGCGGCGGCGAGTCTGCCTCGGTGACCTTCGACGTGGCCAAGATCAAGGACGGCGGCTACAAGTTCTTCTGCAGCTTCCCGGGCCACCTGGCGCTGATGCAGGGCTCCATCCAGGTCCAGTAATCCGCGCCACCCGCGGCCGGGTGGCCCACGCCGCCCGGCCGTTGCCGGAAATCCGGGTACCGGCCCGCCCGCGGGCTGGTATCCTTCGCAGGATTGCCCACGGCGCGTCCACGCCGCTCCTGCCAAGGCCAAGATGTCTCCGCTGATCCGCTGGTTCCACCAACTCGGCTCGCCCCCGTACTTCGATCGCTTCGCCGCCCGCTGGACGCCGTGGGCCTGGCTGCTGGGGCTGGTGGCGATGGTCGTGGGCCTGTACGGCGCGCTGTTCCAGGTGCCCGCCGACTACCAGCAGGGCGACAGCTTCCGCATCCTCTACATCCACGTCCCGGCGGCCTGGATGAGCATGGCCATCTTCGGCCTGATGGCGTTCTATTCCGCGATCGCGCTGGTCTGGCGGATCAAGCTCTGCGAAATCCTGGCGATGGCCTGCGCGCCCACCGGCGCCGCCTTCACCTTCGTCACCCTGGTGACCGGCTCGATCTGGGGCAAGCCGATGTGGGGCACCTGGTGGGACTGGGACCCGCGCCTGACCACCGAGCTGATCCTGCTGTTCCTGTACCTGGGCGTGATGGGCCTGTACGCCGCCATCGACGACCGCCGCAATGCCGCCCGCGCGGCCGGCCTGCTGGCCATCGTCGGGGTCGCCCTGCTGCCGGTGATCCGCTGGTCGGTGGTGTGGTGGAACTCGCTGCACCAGGGCCAGACCATCCGCGTGTTCGGCGAGTCCAGCATGGACGCCAGCATGATGTGGCCGCTGGTGTGGATGATCGTCGGCACCAAGCTGTGGTTCGTCGGCTCGCTGCTGGCCCGCGCCCGCGCCGACAACCTGCGCCGCGAGGCCGCCAAGGACTGGGTCTCGAAGCTGGCCGCCGGGGAACCGCGATGAGCTACCGCGAATACGTCATCGCCGCCTACGCGGTATTCGCCGCGATGCTGCTGTGGGACTTCCTGGTCCCGAAGCTGCAGGTCCGCGCCGCCCTGCACGCCGCCAGGCTGCGCGCTGCGCGCCGGCAGGCCGCCCCCCCTCCCGATACCGAACGCCCGCTGTCGCGGGACTGACCAGGACGCCATGCACCCCACCCGCAAACGCCGCCTGCTGCTGATCCTCGCCCTGGTCGCCGTCGCCGGCGTGGCGACCGCGCTGGTCGCGATGGCGCTGCAACGCAACGTCGCCTATCTCTACACGCCCCATGAAGTGCTGGGCGGCAGCGCCGGGGACAACGTGCGCAGCGGCGAGGCCCGCTTCCGCCTCGGCGGGATGGTCGCCAAGGGTTCCTTCAAGCGCGCGCCGGGCTCGATGGAGGCGCATTTCGACGTCGACGACGGCGATGCGCGCCTGCCGGTGGTCTATACCGGCATCCTCCCCGACCTGTTCCGCGAGAACCAGTCGGTGGTGGCCACCGGGCGGATGCAGGGCGACGTGTTCGTGGCCGAGGAAGTGCTGGCCAAGCACGACGAGACCTACATGCCCAAGGAAGTGGCCGACAAGATGGGCGCCGCGCACAAGAAGCACAACGTGCAGGATAAGACGGCACCTGCGGAAGGCGCACCCTGATGCTTCCCGAACTTGGCCAGGTCGCGCTGCTGCTGGCGCTGCTGGTGGCGGCGCTGCAGGCGCTGCTGCCCCTGCTGGGCGCCCAGCGCGACATCCCGGTGCTGATGGCGGTGGCGCGGCCTGCAGCATGGCTGCAATTGCTGCTGGTCGGGCTGTCCTTCGCCATCCTCACCCATGCCTTCGTGGTCGGCGATTTCTCGGTGCAGTACGTGGCCGAGAACTCCAATTCGCTGCTGCCCAAGCTCTATCGCTATACCGCCGTCTGGGGCGCGCACGAAGGCTCGCTGCTGCTGTGGGCACTGGTACTGGCGCTGTGGACCGCGGCGGTGGCGCGGTTCTCGAAGGCATTGCCGCAACCGGTGGTGGCGCGCGTGCTGGGGGTGATGGGGATCGTCTCGGTCGGTTTCCTCGCCTTCCTCGTGTTCACCAGCAATCCGTTCATCCGCATCCTGCCGGCCGCGGGCGAGGGTCGCGACCTCAATCCCCTGCTGCAGGACCCGGGGCTGATCGTGCACCCGCCGATGCTGTACGCCGGCTACGTGGGCTTCGCGGTGCCGTTCGCCTTCGCCATCGCCGCCCTGCTGGAGCGCCGCATCGACGCCCAGTGGCTGCGCTGGACGCGGCCCTGGACCAACGTGGCCTGGGCCAGCCTGACCCTCGGCATCGCGCTGGGGTCGTGGTGGGCCTACTACGAGTTGGGCTGGGGCGGCTGGTGGTTCTGGGACCCGGTGGAGAACGCCAGCTTCATGCCGTGGCTGGCCGGCGCCGCGCTACTGCATTCGCAGGCGGTCACCGAAAAGCGCGGCAGCTTCGGCGGCTGGACGCTGCTGTTGGCCATCGCCACCTTCTCGCTGTCGCTGCTGGGCACCTTCCTGGTGCGCTCCGGCGTGTTGACCAGCGTGCATGCGTTCGCCGCCGATCCGGGCCGCGGCCTGTTCGTGCTGATCTTCCTCGGCATCGTGGTCGGCGGTTCACTGGTGCTGTACGCGCTGCGCGCGCCGGACACCGAGAGCAACGCGAAACCCTTCACTGCGGGCTCGCGCGAAACCCTGCTGCTGGTCAACAACCTGCTGCTGGCCACCGCCTGCGCGATGGTGCTGCTAGGCACCCTGTACCCGCTGCTGGCCGATGCGCTGGAGCTAGGCAAGATCTCGGTGGGCCCGCCCTACTTCGCGATCATGTTCACCCTGCTGATGGCGCCGCTGGTGGCGCTGGTGCCGCTGGGCCCGCTGACCCGCTGGCAGCGCGAGCAGATGGCCAACCCATTGCGTCTGTTGCTGCCGTGGGCGGCGCTGGCGCTGGTCGCCGGCGTGGCGGCGTTCTTCCTCGCCCCGCAAGGCCAGTGGAAGACCGCCGCCGGCATCCTCGGCGCGGTCTGGGTGGGCGCGGGCACGCTGCGCTTCGCCTGGTCCCGCCTGCGTTCCGCCGGTGGCCGCCTGACCCGCGAGATGTGGGGCATGGTGCTGGCCCACCTGGGCATCGCGGTGTTCCTGGTCGGCGCGCTGCTGGTGGAAGGCCTGAACCTGCAGCGCGAGCTGGCGGTGAAGGCCGGCGACACGGTCACGCTGGGCAATTACGCGTTCCGCTTCGACGGTATCGTAGAAACCAACGGCCCGAACTACGTGGCCGACCGCGGCACCGTGCAGGTGCTGCGCGACGGCCGCATCACCCACACCCTGCATCCCGAGAAGCGCAGCTACCGCGCCGGCGGTCAGGTGATGACGGAATCCGGGATCGCCCGCGGCGTGTTCGCCGATGCCTACGTGGCGATCGGCGAATCGCTGGGCAACGATGCCTGGGCGCTGCGCGTCCACGTCAAGCCGTTCGTGCGCTGGATCTGGGCCGGCGCGCTGCTGATGGCGCTGGGTGCCGTCGTCACCGCTTTCGACCGGCGCTTCCGCAGCGTGCGCAAGGATCTCCAATGAAGGGCCTCGCATGAAAACCTCCCGCTGGCTGCCGCTGGCCGCCTTCGCCCTGCTCGCCGCGCTACTGGCGGCGGGCGTGTGGATGAGCCGCAAGCCCAACCGCGATGCCCTGCCCTCGCCACTGATCGGCAAGCCGGCGCCGGAGTTCGCGCTGCCGGTACTGCACGACCCCACCTACACGGTGAAGCTGTCCGACCTGCGCGGCCAGCCGTTCCTGATGAACGTGTGGGGCAGCTGGTGCGTGGAGTGCCGGGTGGAGCACCCGGTGCTGACCAAGTTCGCCGAGACCAAGCGCCTGCGCGTGGTCGGCTACAACTGGAAGGACGAGCCCGCCGACGCGCTGCGCTGGCTGGAGCAGTTCGGCAATCCGTTCATGGTGGTGCTGTCCGACGTGGAAGGCCGCACCGCGCTGGACTGGGGCGTGTACGGCGCGCCGGAAACCTTCCTCGTGGACGGCAAGGGCATCGTGCGCTGGAAGCACGTGGGCCCGCTGACCGACGAACTGATCGCGAAGGAACTGCTGCCGCTGGTCGCCAGGATCGAGGCCGAGCGATGAGCCAGGTCGCCAACTTCCTTGGCCGGGGCAGGATCCGGATTGCCGGCCTGTCCCTTGGCTTGGTGCTGGCGTGCGGGCTTGCGCAGCCCGCCTTCGCCCAGGCCAACCAGCAGGCCGACGCCGCGCCGTTGCAGTTCCAGGATGCCGCCGAGGAAGCCCGCTTCCACGCGCTGACCCTGCAGTTGCGCTGCGTGATGTGCCAGAACCAGTCGCTGGCCGACTCCAACGCGCTGATCGCGCTGCAGCTGCGGCGCGAAGTGCTGGAGCTGATGCGCAAGGGCATGAGCGATGCGCAGATCAAGGACTACCTGGTGCAGCGCTACGGCGAATTCGTGCTGTACAAGCCGAAGCTGGAAGGCGGCACCCTGCTGCTGTGGATCGGCCCGGCGGTGGTGCTGCTGGCCGGCGCCGGCGTGGTGGCCGCCATCGTGCGCCGGCGCAAGCCTGCGGCCAACCCGGCCGCCAGCGACGACGGGCAGGAGTGGTGATGGCCGCCTTCCTCGGTTTTGCCGCGCTGCTGTGCCTGATCGTGCTGGCCGCGCTGCTGCGCCCGCTGTGGCGCGATGCGCGCGGCGTGGCGCTGGGCATCGGCCTGATCACCCTGCTTTCCACCGGCCTGCTGTACCGGCTGGTGGGGACACCGCAGGCACTGGACCCCGCCGCCCGGCAGGCGCCGCGCACCCTGGAGGAGGCGGTGGTCCAGCTCAAGGCCGCGCTGGCCCGCGACCCGCAGCAGGCGCAAGGCTGGGCGCTGCTCGGCCAGGCCTACCTGCGCATGGACGATGCCACCAACGCCCGCGACGCCTTCGCCAAGGCCGCCAGGCTTGCCCCCGACAACGCCGACTTCCTCACCGAAGCCGCGCAGTCGCGCGCCATGGCCCACCCCAGCCGCGCGTTCGACGCCGAAGCGCTGGCGCTGCTGGAGGCCGCGCTCAAGGCCGATCCCAACCACCAGCGCGCGCGCTGGTTCCTCGGCGTGGCCCAACGCCAGGCCGGCAAGCATGCGCAGGCCGCCGCCATCTGGGCGCCGCTGCTGACGCAGGTCAGCGCCGACACCGCCACCAGCCTGCGCAAGGAAATCAACGCCGCCCGTGCCGATGCCGGCCTGCCGCCGCTGGCCGAAGCCGCCGCGCAGCCCGCCGCGACCGCCCTGCTGGAGGTGGAAGTGGCGCTGGACCCGGCGTTGGCCGAGCGGGTACGCCTGCGGCCGGATGCCACGGTCTTCGTGATCGCCCGCCAGCCCGGTTCGCCGATGCCGGTGGCTGCGCAGAAGCACGCGGCCTCGGAACTGCCGTTCAGCGCCGCACTTAGTGATGCCGACAGCCCCATGCCCACCCTCAAGCTGTCGCAGATGCGGGAAATCGAGCTGGTGGCGCGGCTGTCCGCGAGTGGCGATGCCAGCCGTCAGGAAGGCGACCTGGAGTCCAAGCCGGTGCGGGTGGAATTGCCGGCCGACAAGCCGGTGCGGCTGGTGATCGGCGCACGGTAACCGCCGGTTCATGCCGGCATGCCTAAAAGGCATGACCGTCCGTTTCGCCAGGGGGGATGATGGCCTACCGGTCTTCCCCCTCGTACCGCCATGGCCGAATTCATCCCCCCCGGCACCCGCTGGTTCGATCTGCCCTCGCCGTTTCCTATGAAGCGCGGCGGGGCCCTGCACGGCGCGCGCCTGGCCTATGAAACCTGGGGCCGGCTGGATGCCGACGGTGGCAACGCCATCCTAGTCCTCACCGGCATGTCGCCGGATGCGCACGCAGCGTCCAGCGAAGCCGACCCCGCGCCGGGCTGGTGGGAATGGATGATCGGCCCCGGCAAGCCCATCGACACCCGCCGCTGGTTCGTCATCTGCGTCAACCCGCTGGGCAGCTGCAAGGGCAGCACCGGGCCGGCTTCGATCAATCCCGGGAGCGGCCAACCCTATCGCCTGGACTTCCCCGAGCTGTCGATCGAGGACGCCTCCGACGCCTCCGCGGCGCTGGTGCGCGGGATGGGCATCCAGCGGCTGGCCTGCGTGGTCGGCAACTCGATGGGCGGGATGGGCGCGCTGGCGCTGCTGGCGCGCCACCCGGGCATCGCCCGCAGCCACGTCAACATCTGCGGCGCGGCGCGCGCGCTGCCGTTCTCCATCGCCATCCGCTCGCTGCAGCGCGAGGCCATCCGCCTCGACCCGCAGTGGAACGGCGGCACCTACGACGATGCCGAACACTATCCGGAAAACGGCATGCGCATGGCGCGCAAGCTCGGCGTCATCACCTACCGTTCGGCGCTGGAGTGGGACGGCCGCTTCGGCCGGGTGCGGCTGGACTCCGATCGCCGCGAGGGCGAGGACCCCTTCGGACTGGAGTTCGAGGTGGAAAGCTACCTCGAGGCCCACGCGCGCCGCTTCGTGCACAAGTACGACCCCAACTGCTACCTCTACCTAAGCCGCTCGATGGACTGGTTCGACCTCGGCGAGGCGCACGCCGGCGATACCGCGGGCGGTCTGGCCGCCATCGAGGGCGTGCGCCACGCGCTGGTGATCGGGGTCAAGACCGACATCTTGTTCCCGATCCAGCAGCAGGAAGAGATCGCCGCCGGCCTGCGCAACGCCGGCTGCGACACCCGCTTCCTGCCGATGCCGTCGCCGCAGGGCCACGACGCCTTCCTGGTCGACGAGGCGCGCTTCGGCCCCGCCGTCGCCGGCTTCCTGCGCGCGCTGCCGGCCGCGGCCCTGCCCAGCGGCAAGGTAGCCTGAACGCGCCACTCGGCTATACTGCGCGCCCGCGCCGGAATGGCGGAATCGGTAGACGCAGCGGACTCAAAATCCGCCGCCCTTAAAAGCGTGTGGGTTCGAGTCCCACTTCCGGCACCAATGCAAGGGCCAGGCTCCATAGCCTGGCCCTTTGTCTTGCCAGCGAGGCCTCCCTTCGCATGTCGCTCCCGATGACGGCGGCAGCGGATCGCCAGCCCTGCTGCATTAGACTCCGCGGGTGACGCTTTCCCGCCCAACCGCATCCATGCCGCAGATCGCCTTCCCCGGAAGCGCGCGCTTCCACGCCATGCTCGATGCCGCGGTTGCGCTGGGCGAGGTGCATGCCGTCACCGCAGCGCTGCGCGATGCGCTGCAACGGTTGATCGCCGATCCCGGGGTTTGCTTGCCCGAGTGCGTGCACGCGCCGCTGGCCGGGCACTACGCGCGGCGCGAACTCTACCGCAGCGCCGAGCACGGCTACAGCGTGGTGGCCATGACCTGGGGCCCTGGGCAGGGCACGCCGCTGCATGACCACGACGGCCGATGGTGCGTGGAAGGGGTCTGGCAGGGCCAGCTGGACATCGTCCAGTACGAACTACTGGAACAGGCAGGCGAGCGGTTCCGCTTCCGCGTCGCAGGGCGCAGCAGCGCTGGCCCCGGCAGCGCCGGCAGCCTGGTCCCGCCGCACGAGTACCACACCCTCCACAACGCGGATCCGGACCGCGTCGCGGTCTCGGTGCATGTCTACCAGGCGCCGCTGGAAAGCTGCGCGAGCTTCCGCCCACGGGAAGACGGCTGGTTCGTGCGCGAATCCACGCGGCTGGCCATCGACGAAGCCGCCTGAGCCCATCGTGCGGCGATTAGGCCGTGGGAGCCACCGGCTCGGCGAACGTCGCACGCAAGTGATCGGACAGCGCCCGGGCCTGTCCGCGCAGTTCCGGAATCGCCAGGCTCTCCCACAGCGTGCCGATCCGCATCGCCCCCAGCACGAACAAGCCCGGATCGGGCCGGCCACGCGCATCCAGCACGCGCCCCGGCTCCTCGCTGGCGATGCCGATGCCGTGGGGGCCGGGCAGCACCCGTCCGCGGGCACGCAGCGCGCCGAACAGCGTGTCCGGCTGTAGGTCGATGTGGGTTTCAACGCCGGTGGCGTTGATGAGCCAATCGGCGCCGATCACCTCCTCGCCATCGCCGTGGCGCGGCCGATATCGGATGCCATGGCCGCCATCCGCGCGCGCTTCCACCGACTGTAGGCGGCCCGCCACCGCGTCCAGCCGCCCATCGGCCCGCAGGGCCTCCAACACCTGCGCCACCTGCGGCGCGATGCGGTGGCGATGGATGTCCCAATGGCGCACCAGGTGGCGCAGGAAGCGCTGCTGCTCGGCATGGCCCAGCGAGCGCCACAGCGCCTGCCCGTGCGGACGCAGGCGGTCGAACACCCACTGCCAGGGCTCGCCGGCCTCGCTGGCCGCACGCGTCCACGCACGGACCAGGCGTAGCCGTTCGCGCAGGTCGAGCGCCAGCAACGCATCGATGGGCGCACTGTCGGCGCCGCCGGTCGCCGCATGCGCCAGGGGCATCAAGCCGTGCCGCGACAGCACCCGGATGCGGCCGCGATGTCCGCCGTGGACGAGGCTGAGCACCGCGTCCACCATGCTCAGTCCGGAGCCGACGATGCAGACGTCGGCCTCGGCGGGAATGGCGGCCACGCCCGCGTAATCCCAGGCATCGGCCAGGCGCATGTCGCCGTGCAGCCGCGCGGCGGGAATGCGCCGCGGCGCATTGCCCACCGCCAGCACCACCGCGCGGGCCGCCAGGGTGGCGCCGGACGCAAGCGTCAGCAGGTTGTCGCCCGCGCGGCGTTCGATATCGGTTGCCCGCTCGCGCAGCCATTGCAGCGCCGGATGGCGCGGCTGCGCGCGCAGGGTCTCGCGCAGGTAGCGGCCGTATTCGCGGCGCGGCACGAAGCTGCTGGACAACGCCTCGGCCGCGCCGGCATCGCCATTGGACAGGAAGCGCACGAAATGCCCCGGGTCTTCGGCGAACGCACTCATGCGGCCGGCGGTGACGTTCAGCAGGTGCGCGGGCTGCTGGGTGGCGTAGGCGGCGCCGCGGGCCAGTTCGGCGGCGGGCTCGATGATGGCGACGCGCAGGCGGCAGGCGGGATCGGCCAGCAGGCGGGTGGCGACCAGCACGCCGGCGGCGCCGCCACCGACGATGGCGACATCAACGCCATGGGGCCCGGCGGATTCAGGGGACATGGGCAAGCAACAGGAGCTCCGGAGCCGGCATTGTAATTGCCGGGGCATCGGCGCCGCTGGCCGTCACCCACGGGTCATCCCGGCGACACCGGCCGGTCACCGCCGTCGCCGAGGCTGTGCCGCGACCAGCCCGTGCTGGCGGAGTCGCCCATGCGCTACGGCATCGTTACCGAAACCTATCCGCCCGAAGTCAACGGCGTGGCGCTGACCGTGCAGGGGCTGGAACAGGGCCTGCGCCAGCGCGGCCATGAAGTGACGATGGTGCGCCCGCGACAGGATGGCGAAGTCGATCCTCCTGCCGGCACGCTGCTGGTGCGCGGCGCCGCCCTGCCCCGCTATCCCGGCCTGAAGTTCGGCCTGCCCGCCACCCGCCTGCTGCATGCGCACTGGCGGCAGGCGCGTCCCGATGCGATCTACGTGGCCACCGAAGGACCGCTGGGCTGGTCGGCGCTGCGCGCCGCGCGCAGGCTCGGTATCCCGGCCGCCACCGGCTTCCATACCCGCTTCGACGACTACGTGCGCAGCTATGGCGCGCCGTGGCTGGAAGCCACGGCGCTGCGCTGGATGCGGCATTTCCACAACGGCGCGCAGGCAACGCTGGTGCCGACGCTGGAACTGCAGGCGTTCTTGCAGGCGCAGCAGTTCCGCAGCGTAGTCCGGCTGTCGCGCGCGGTGGACACCACGGCGTTCCATCCCGACCACCGCGATGAAGCGCTGCGGCGGGATTGGGGACTGGATCCGCACGCGCTGGCGGTCATCCACGTCGGCCGCATCGCGCCGGAGAAGAACCTGCCGCTGGCGGTGCGCGCGTTCCGCGAGCTGCAGCGGGTGCGCCCGGATGCGCGCTTCGCCTGGGTCGGCGACGGCCCCGCGCGCGAAGCGCTGCAGCGCGAGAACCCGGACTTCGTCTTCTGCGGCATCCAGCGCGGCGAAGCCCTGGCCCGGCATTTCGCCAGCGGCGACCTGTTCCTGTTCCCCAGCCGCAGCGAAACCTTCGGCAACGTCACGCTGGAAGCGTTGGCCAGTGGCGTGCCGGTGATCGCCTTCGACTACGGCGCCGCGCGCGAATTCCTGCGCACCGACGTCCATGGCGCGGCGGTCGCCCTGCATGACGACACCGGCTTCATCGCCGCCTGCCTACGCATGGCCAGCGACGACGCACTGCGCGCACGCATGCGCCCGGCCTGCCGCGACGCGGTGGCGGCACTGCGCCCGGCGCGGGTGGCCGAGGCCTTCGACCACCTCCTGCAATCGCTGGCCATCCGGAGCGACATCCATGCCGCGCCCACCGTCACCTGAGCGACCGCTGTCCATGGAACACGGCTGGTGCCTGCGCGCCAACGCGCTATGCGCGCGCCGCCTGCCGTTCCGCTATTTCGCCACCGCCAGCCGGCTGGGCGATGGCGTGTCCTGGTACGCCTTGATGGGCCTACTGGTGCTAGTGGACGGCCTCGACGGCCTGCGCGCATCGTTGCACCTAGCTGCCACCGGCTTCGTCGCGCTACTGCTGTACAAATGCCTGAAGCGCTGGACACGCCGCCCGCGCCCGTTTGCCAGTGACCTGCGCATCCGCGCCTGGGTGGCGCCGCTGGACGAGTTCAGCTTCCCGTCCGGGCATACCCTGCACGCGGTCGCCTTCAGCGTGGTGGCGGTGGCGCACTACCCGCTGCTGGCTTGGCTGCTGGTGCCGTTCACTGCCAGCGTCGCCGTCTCCCGCGTCGTGTTGGGCCTGCACTACCCCAGCGACGTGCTGGCCGCCACCGGCATCGGCGGTACGCTGGCGGCGGCATCGTTGTGGCTGGCGCGCGCGATCGGAATGCCGCTCCCGTAACGACGGCCCGATCACCGCCTGCACAAGGGGCATCGAGCCCGGCAGCGCCGCCGTTACAATCGGGGCCTGCCTAGGGAGCCCGCATGAACCTCGATCTTTCCGGCAAACACGCGTTGGTCTGCGGTGCGTCCGAAGGCATCGGCCGCGCCGCCGCGGTGGAATTGGCGCAGCTCGGCGCCAGCGTCACCCTGCTGGCGCGCCGCGCGGACGTGCTGGGCGAGATCGCCGCGGCGCTGCCCCGCGTACACGGACAGTCACATGGTTGCCTCGCCGCCGACCTTGCCGACACCGATGCCCTGCGCGGTGCCGTGGCCGCGCTGGCGGCGCGCGCGCCGGTGCACATCCTGATCAACAACACCGGTGGCCCGCCCGGCGGCCCGGCGCACGGCGCCTCCATCGACGCCTACCTCGATGCCTTCCGCAAGCACCTGCTCGCCAACCAGACGCTGGTGCAGGCGTTGCTGCCGGGCATGCGCGCGGCGCGCTGGGGCCGCATCGTCAACGTGATCTCGACCTCGGTGTACGAGCCGATCCCCAACCTCGGCGTGTCCAACACCATCCGCGGCGCGGTGGCCAGCTGGGCCAAGACCCTCTCGCGCGAACTCGGCGGCGACGGCATCACGGTCAACAACGTGCTGCCCGGCTACACCCGCACGCGCCGGCTGGAGCAGATCCTAGCCGACCGCAGCGCGGCCTCCGGCAAGACCCAGGACGAGGTGGCGCAGGCGATGCTGGCCACGGTGCCGGCGGGCCGCTTCGCCGAAGCCGAAGAACCCGGTGGCGTGATCGCCTTCCTGTGCAGCCCCGCCGCGGGCTACGTCAACGGCCAGTCCATCGCGGTGGACGGCGGCCGCATGCAGTCGATCTGAGCCGATGCCCGAAGGCCCGGAAATCCGTCGCGCCGCCGACCGCCTGGCCGCGGCGGTGGCCGGGCAAACCGTGCTCCGGGCACGGTTCGCGTTTGCGCAGCTGCAGCGTTTCGAAGGCGAGCTGGTGGGCAGCCGCATCCTCTCCATCACCCCGCGCGGCAAGGCGCTGCTGACCGCCTTCGACAACGGCTGGATGCTGTACAGCCACAACCAGCTGTACGGCGTATGGAAGGTGGCGCTGCCGGGCCAGCGCCCGGACACCACGCGCAGCCTGCGGGTGGCGCTGGAAACGGCCAGTGCGGCGATCCTGCTGTATTCGGCTTCCGACATCGAGCTGTGGCGCAGCGACGAGATCGAGGCGCATCCGTTCCTGCAGGGGCTGGGGCCGGACGTGCTGGATCCGGCGCTGGATGTGGAGGCCGTCGCCGCGCGCCTGCTGTCGCCGGCCTTCCGCGGCCGTGCGCTCGGCGCGCTGCTGCTGGACCAAGGCTTCCTTGCCGGGATGGGCAACTACCTGCGCGCGGAGGTGCTGTTCGATGCCGGCCTGCATCCGGCCTCGCGCCCGCGCGAGCTGGATGCGGCCCAGGCCACCCGGCTGGCGCGGGCGCTGCTGGCGATCCCGCGCCACAGCTATGCCACCCGCGGCATCGAGCCCACGAAGGGCATGCGCGCCGACTACCTGGCGCACGAAGGCGAGCGCTTCCGCTTCCATGTATTCAAGCGCGAAGGCCAGCCCTGCGAGCGCTGCGGCACCCCGATCGCACGCATCGCCAGCCAGTCGCGGCCCTTGTTCCTGTGCCCGCATTGCCAGCCGTCACGCCCGCCGCAGTAAACTGGTGGAATGCGACGGTTCGGACATGTCATCGGCGCGGCCCGCGGCGAAGCGACCAGCACCCGCTGGCTGCCGGTCTTCGATCCCGCACATGCGCAACCGTATGCACAGGTCGCCAATGGCGATGCCGCCGATGTCGAGGCGGCGATTGCAGCCGCCGAAGCCGCGGCGCCGGCTTGGGCCGCGCTGCGCCCCAGCGAGCGAGCGCGCCACCTGGAACGGTTGGCCGATGCGCTGGAAGCCCAGCTCGACGCGTTCGCCCATGCCGAAGCCATCGACGCCGGCAAGCCGCTGGCGCTGGCGCGCGACATCGAGATCCCGCGGGCGATTTCCAACCTGCGCTTCTTCGCCCACGCCGCCACCCAATTCGCCAGCGAATCCCACCATGGCGAAGCCGGCCTGAACTACACCCTGCGCCTGCCGCTGGGCGTGGTGGGCTGCATCAGTCCGTGGAACCTGCCGCTGTACCTGTTCACCTGGAAGATCGCGCCGGCGCTGGCCGCCGGCAACGCGGTGGTGGCGAAGCCTTCGGAGATCACGCCCGCCACCGCCACCCTGCTCTGCCAGCTGGCGCTGGATATCGGCCTGCCGCCGGGCGTGCTCAACCTCGTCCACGGCCTGGGCCCGAACGTGGGCGAAGCGTTGGTGGCGCACCCGCGGGTCAAGGCGATCTCGTTCACCGGCAGCACCGCGGTGGGCCGGCGCATTGCCGGCATCGCCGGGCCGCTGCTGAAGAAGGTCTCGCTGGAATTGGGCGGCAAGAACGCCACGCTGGTGTTCGCCGACAGCGACTGGCGCGCCAACCTCGACACGCTGGTGCGCAGTGCGTTCCAGAACAGCGGGCAGATCTGCCTGTGCGGCTCGCGGCTGCTGGTGGAACGCGGCATCCATGACGAGTTCCGCGACGCCTTCGTCGAACGCGCCGGCGCGCTGCGGCTGGGCCCGCCGCTGGATCCCGACACCCAGCTAGGCCCGATGGTGTCGCAGGCCCATTTCGACAAGGTGCTGGGCTGCATCGAGCGCGCGCGCAGCGAGGGCGGCCGGGTGCTGTGCGGCGGCGAGGCGCTGGACCACCCGGGCTGGTTCATCGCCCCCACCGTGATCGAAGGCCTGGGCCCAGGCTGCGCGACCAACCGCGAGGAAATCTTCGGCCCGGTGGTGACGCTGCAACCCTTCGACGACGATGCCGAGGCGCTGGCGCTAGCCAACGCCTCCGACTACGGCCTGTCCGCCAGCGTGTGGACGCGCGACCTAGCCCGTGCGCATGGCATGGCCGCGCAGCTGCGCACCGGCATCGTCTGGATCAACAGCTGGCTGATGCGCGACCTGCGCACGCCGTTCGGCGGCAGCCAGGCGTCCGGGCTCGGCCGCGAAGGCGGACTGGAAGCCATGCGCTTCTTCACCGAACCGCGCAACGTCGGCATCGCCCTTCCCCCCATTCCCCCACAAGGCAACACATGAAAAAGGAACTCGACACCCTGCTGCGCAACAACCAGGGCTGGGCCGAACGCGTCACCCGCGAGGACCCGACCTTCTTCGAACGCCTGTCCAAGCAGCAGGCACCCAAATATTTGTGGATCGGCTGCTCGGACTCGCGCGTGCCGGCCAACCAGGTCATCGACCTGGTGCCGGGCGAGGTGTTCGTCCATCGCAACATCGCCAACGTGATGGTGCATACCGACCTCAACTGCATGTCCACCATCCAGTTCGCGGTCGACGTCCTCAAGGTGCGGCACATCCTGGTGGTGGGGCACTACGGCTGCGGCGGCGTCGGTGCGGCCCTGCACGGCACCCGGCTGGGGCTGGCCGACAACTGGATCCGCCATGTCGGCGACGTGGCGCAAAAACATGCCGGACTGCTAGGGCAGCTCCCGGCGGAAGCGCGCCACGACACCCTGTGCGAGCTCAACGCCATCGAACAGGCGGAAAACGTCTGCCTGACCACCGTGGTGCAGGACGCCTGGGCGCGCGGCCAGCAGCTGGCAGTGCACGGCTGGGTCTACAGCCTGGCCGATGGCAAGGTGCGCGAGCTGGCGATGGACGTCGATGCGCCGGAGGCGCTCGCCTCCGTTTACGCCGCGGCCATCGCGAGCGTGCGCGGGCGTCGCGGGATCAGCGGGTGACGCTCCCCGGCATCCATGCCGCCGCCGCGCCCAAGGCGGTAGGCCACTACCCACATGCGCGCCGCGTGGGTGGCCTGCTGTTCCTGTCCGGCATCGGCCCGCGCAATCCCGCCGATGACTCCATCCCCGGTAACGACTACTTCGCCGACGGGCGCCTGCGCGGTTACGACATCGAGGCACAGGCGCGCGCGGTGCTGGCGAACGTGCGCGCGGTGCTGGAAGCCAGCGGCGCGCGCTGGGAGGACCTGGTCGACGTGACCGTGTTCCTGACCGACATGGCACGCGACTTCCGGGCCTGGAACGCGGTCTGGGCCGAGCATTTCCCGGATCCGGCCAGCGCGCCCTGCCGCACCACCGTCGGCATCACCGCGCTGCCCACCCCGATCGCCATCGAACTCAAGTGCATCGCCCGGATCGAGGACTGAAGCCATGTTGCCCGCCGCTTTCAACCTGCACGCCTGGATCGAGGAGCACCGCCACCTGCTGCAGCCGCCGGTGGGCAACAAGTGCATCGTCCAGGACGACTTCATCGTGATGGTGGTCGGCGGGCCGAACGCGCGCACCGACTACCACTACGAGGAAGGGCCCGAGTGGTTCTACCAGCTGGAAGGCGAGATGGTGCTGCGGGTGCAGGAGGACTTCGACGGCGAGCGCGGCACGCTGCGCGACATCCCGATCCGTGCCGGCGAGGTCTTCTACCTGCCGCCGCGGGTGCCGCATTCGCCGCAGCGCATGCCGGGGTCGGTCGGGCTGGTGATCGAGCGCAAGCGCCTGCCGCACGAGGACGACGCGCTGATGTGGTTCTGCGTGGCCTGCAACCACCGGCTGTACGCGGACTTCTTCCATCTGGTCGACATCGAGCAGGACTTCCTGCGGGTGTTCGAGACGTTCTATCGCGACGACCACCTGCGCACCTGCAAGCAGTGCGGCACCCTCAACCCGCGGCCGGGCCGCTACGAGCAACCGGCGGAATAGTCCCGGGCCGCACTTCCACCGGGCGCCCGCCGGCGTCGCCGAAGCAAAGAAAAAGCGGGCCAAGGCCCGCTTTTTCGTGTCCGGCCGGGGAAGCGGCGATTACTCGCCGGTGCCCTCGCCTTCGGTCACGGCCTTGATCGACAGGCGGATGCGGCCCTGCTTGTCGACTTCCAGCACCTTGACCTTGACCATGTCGCCTTCCTTCAGCACGTCGGACACCTTCTCCACGCGCTCGCTGGAGATCTGCGAGACGTGGACCAGGCCGTCCTTGCCGGGGGCGATGGTCACGAACGCGCCAAAGTCCATGATCTTGGCAACCTTGCCCTCGTAGATCCGGCCCGGCTCGACGTCCGAGGTGATCTGCTCGATGCGCGACTTGGCGGCCTGGCCGGCGGCGGCGTTCACCGAGGCGATGGTGATGGTGCCGTCGTCCTGGATGTCGATCTGGGTGCCGGTTTCCTTGGTGATCGCCTGGATCACCGAACCGCCCTTGCCGATCACTTCGCGGATCTTGTCCGGATGGATCTTGATGGTCAGCAGGCGCGGCGCGAACTCGGACAGCTCACCGCGCGGCGCGGTCAGCGCATTGGCCATTTCGCCGAGGATGTGCAGGCGGCCGGCCTTGGCCTGCGCCAGCGCCACCTTCATGATCTCCTCGGTGATGCCCTGGATCTTGATGTCCATCTGCAGGGCCGAGATGCCGTTGCTGGTGCCGGCGACCTTGAAGTCCATGTCGCCGAGGTGGTCCTCGTCGCCGAGGATGTCGGACAGCACCACGAAGTCGTTGCCTTCCTTCACCAGGCCCATGGCGATGCCCGCCACCGGCGCCTTCACCGGCACGCCCGCGTCCATCAGCGCCAGCGATGAACCGCAGACCGAGGCCATCGAGGAGGAGCCGTTCGACTCGGTGATTTCCGAGACCACGCGGATGGTGTACGGGAACGCTTCCATGGTCGGCATCACCGCCAGCACGCCGCGCTTGGCGAGGCGGCCGTGGCCGATCTCGCGGCGCTTCGGGCCCATCATGCGGCCGGCTTCACCCACCGAGTAGGGGGGGAAGTTGTAGTGGAACAGGAAGTGTTCCTTGTACTCGCCGGCGACGGCGTCGATGACCTGGCCGTCACGCGCGGTGCCGAGGGTCACGGCGACGATCGCCTGCGTCTCGCCGCGGGTGAACAGCGAGGAGCCATGCACGCGCGGCAGCACGCCGACCTTGGAGCTGATCGGGCGGACGGTGTCGAGCGCGCGGCCGTCGATGCGCACCTTGGTGGCCAGCACCGAGCCACGCATGGTCTGGTATTCCAGCTCGCCGAATTCCTTCGACATCTCGCCGGCGCTCCAGCCCGCTTCCTCGGCGCGACCGGCCAGGGCCTGCATCACGTCCTTCTTGATCGCGGAGATGGCGTCGCGGCGCTGCAGCTTGTCACGCACCTGGAACGCTTCGGCCAGCTGGTTGCCCACCGCTTCCTTCAGCGCGTTGACCAGCGCGTCGTTGCGGGCCGGCGCCTTCCAGTCCCACGGCTTGGTGCCGGCGGCGGTGACCAGTTCGTTGATCGTGTTGATGGCCACCTGCATGTGCTTGTGGCCGAACATCACCGCGCCCAGCATCACGTCCTCGGACAGCTCGGCGGCCTCCGATTCGACCATCAGCACGGCTTCGCTGGTGCCGGCGACCACCAGCTCGAGCTGGGATTCCTTCAGCTCGCTGACGGTCGGGTTGAGCAGGTACTGGCCGCCCTTGTAGCCGACCTTGGCCGCGCCGATCGGGCCCTGGAACGGGGCGCCGGTCAGGGCGACGGCGGCGGAGCAGCCGATCAGCGCCAGGATGTCGCCGTCCACTTCCGGGTTCAGCGACATCACCGTGGCGATGACCTGCACTTCGTTCTTGAATTCTTCCGGGAACAGCGGACGGATCGGGCGGTCGATCAGGCGGCTGGTCAGGGTTTCCTTCTCGGTGGCGCGGCCTTCGCGCTTGAAGAAGCCACCCGGGATGCGGCCGCCGGCGTAGAACTTCTCCTGATAGTCGACGGTCAGCGGGAAGAAATCCTGCCCTTCGCGCTGGGTCTTGGCCGCCACGGCGGTGCACAGCACCACGGTGCCGTCGCACGACACCATCACCGCGCCACCTGCCTGGCGCGCGATCTCGCCGGTTTCGAGGGTGACGGTCTGGTTGCCGTACTGGAAGCTCTTGCTGATCTTCGCCACTTGGGAATCCTTGGTTTGACTGGTTCATCGACGCAGGCAAGCCCCGCTTGCTGCGCTGCATCGCGACATGCGATGCGGAGTTGCGGACTGGCCGCGATCGGGTGGAACGGGTACCGCAGAAACGAACCGCGGCGCATTCCTGCGCCGCGGTGGGTGTCCTCTTAGCGACGCAGGCCGAGCTTGCCGATCAGCGCCTTGTAGCGGTCCGCATCCTTCTGGTGCAGGTAGTCGAGCAGGCTGCGACGGCGGTTGACCATCATCAGCAGGCCGCGACGGCTGTGGTGATCCTGCTTGTGGGCCTTGAAGTGCTCGGTGAGCAGTTCGATGCGGGCGGTCAGCAGGGCAACCTGGACTTCCGGCGAGCCGGTGTCGTTGTCGCCGCGCTTGTGTTCGTTGATGACTTTCTGGGTGTCGATGGACATGATTGCCTCGTAGTCGCGTGACCGGCAGGAACGGGCGAAAAGAGCATCGCCCGCACCGCACGGCTCGCCGTGATGATGCGGATGGAAAGAAGATTTGCCCGGATGAGCAGCGGGATTATAGCCCGCGCCGGGAGTCACGGGCAATGCGGCGTCTCGGCCTGCCCGCCGGTGCAGGCGGCCCAGCGGAACAGTCGCGCCGGGCGCAGCCCGCCATCGGCATCGACATCGCCCAGACCCAGACCACGGCCCTGCTCATCGAGGATCGCCACCTGCAGACCGCGCGGCGGATACGGGCCGCGCAGGCCCTGGCCGCGCCCCAGCCGCTGCGCCTGCGCCGCGTTGACCCGGACCTCCGGCCACGAGGCCATGCCGGCCTCTATCGGCAATAGGCAGGCATCGAGCACGCGTTCCCCGGCCTGCTCGCGCAGCTCCTCCAGCGCCGCCAGCGTCCACATCCGCGGCTCGCGGAACGGGTCCACCCACAGCCGGCGCAGCTGCGCCACGTGGGCGCCGCAGCCCAACAGCTCGCCGAGGTCGCGCACGAGGCTGCGCACGTAGGTGCCGGAACCGCATTCCACGTGCAGGCGCAGGTTGGGGGACGCGCCGTTTTCCAGCTGGCCATCCAGGAGGTCGGCGGCGTTGAGCAGGTCGAAGGCATGCACTTCGACCTCGCGCGGCTCCACTTCGATCACCTCGCCGCGCCGGGCCTTGGCGTAGAGCGGCTCGCCGCCGCGCTTGAGCGCCGAATAGATCGGCGGCCGCTGCTGGATGCGCCCGGTGAAGGTGCGTAGCGCCGCGTCGATGGCGTCGATGGTGAGCGGAGGCACCGGCCGCTCGCGCAGCACCTGGCCGTCGGCATCGTCGGTATCGGTGACCACGCCCAGCCGGACCACGGTTTCGTAGGCCTTGCGCGCACCCAGCAGGCCGCCGGCGATCTTGGTCGCTTCGCCGAAGCAGACCGGCAGCAGCCCGGTCGCCAGCGGGTCCAGGCTGCCGGTGTGACCGCCCTTCTCGGCGCGGAACAGGTGGCGCACGCGCTGCAGGGCCTGGTTGGACGACAGGCCCTGCGGCTTGTCCAACAGCAGGATGCCGTCCAGGCGGCGGAACACGGTGCGCGGGCGGCGCTCGCGCGGGTTATTCGGCGTCGCCACTGCCGTGCAGGTCGGGCAGGTCGCGCAGCAGGTTGTCGATGCGCTCGCCGCGATCCACCGATTCGTCGTAGTGGAAATGCAGCTCCGGCACGTGCCGCATCTTCACCGCACGCGCCAGCTGGTAGCGGATCTCCGGGGCCAGCGCCTTCAGCGCCTTGACCGTCGCCGCGGCCCGGTCGGCCTGCAGCACGGTCACGAACACCTTAGCGTGCGCCATGTCGCGGGTGACTTCGACGTCGGACACGCTGGACGACGCCAGCCCGTGCTCGCGCACGGCCGCGTGCACCAGCGTGCCCAGCTCGCGGCGGAGCTGGGCGGAAACGCGGTCGGTGCGGTGGAAGGATTTCTGCGCCATGGCGGAAGGCACGCCTTACAGCGTGCGCTGCACCTCGATGCGCTCGAAGCATTCGATCTGGTCGCCGGGCTTTACGTCGTTGTACGCCTTCACGCCGATGCCGCACTCGGTGTTGACGCGGACTTCGTCCACGTTCTCCTTGAAGCGGCGCAGCGATTCCAGCTCGCCCTCGAACACCACCACGCTGTCGCGCAGCACGCGGATCGGCTTGGACTTCTTGACCACGCCCTCCACCACCATGCAGCCGGCGACCGCGCCGAACTTGGAGCTGCGGAACACGTCGCGGACCTCGGCGATGCCGATGATCTCCTCGCGGATTTCCTTGCCCAGCACGCCGGACGCGATCTGCTTCACCTGGTCGATGACGTCGTAGATGATCGAGAAGTAGCGCAGGTCGACGCCGTTGCCTTCGATGACCTTGCGGGCGGACGCGTCGGCGCGCACGTTGAAGCCGATCACGGTGGCCTTCGAGGTCATCGCCAGCTGGGCGTCGGACTCGGTGATGCCGCCGACGCCGGAGCCGATCACGTTGATCCGGATCTGCTCGTTGGACAGGCCGGTCAGCGCCTCGCGCAGGGCCTGCATGGTGCCGTGCACGTCGGCCTTGACCACCAGGTTGAGGGACAGCTGCGCCGCACCCTCGCCCATCTGCGCCATGATGTCTTCCATGCGGTTGCCCGCGGACGCCACCAGCCGCATCTCGCGACGCTTGGTATCGCGCTGCTGGGCCACGTCCTTGGCCAAGCGCTCGTCGGCGACGACGACGAAGTCATCGCCCGCCTCCGGCACGCCGGACAGGCCGAGGATCTGCACCGGGATCGACGGGCCGGCGGACTGCACCTGGCTGCCGGTCTCGTCGAACAGCGCGCGCACGCGGCCGTACTGGATGCCGCAGACCAGGTAGTCGCCCTTGGACAACAGGCCCTGCTGCACCAGCACCGTGGCGACCGGGCCGCGGCCCTTGTCGAGCGCGGATTCGATGACCACGCCGGTGGCGCGGCCTTCCGGCACCGCCTGCAGGTCGAGCACTTCCGCCTGCAGCGAAACCGCGTCGAGCAGGTCGTCCACGCCCAGGCCGGTCTTGGCCGACAGCTCCACCATCTGCACGTCGCCGCCGAAATCCTCGGCGACCACGTCGTGCGCCAGCAGATCGTTCTTGACCCGCGACGGATCGGCGTCGGACTTGTCGATCTTGTTGATGGCGACGATCAGCGGCACCTTCGCCGCCTTCGCGTGCTGGATCGCCTCCACCGTCTGCGGCATCACGCCGTCGTCGGCCGCGACCACCAGGATCACGATGTCGGTCAGCTTGGCGCCGCGCTGGCGCATGTGGGTGAACGCCGCGTGGCCGGGGGTGTCGAGGAAGCTGATCACGCCCTTCGGCGTGGTCACGTGGTAGGCGCCGATGTGCTGGGTGATGCCGCCGGCTTCGCCGGTGGCGACCTTGGTGCGGCGGATGTAGTCCAGCAGCGAGGTCTTGCCGTGGTCGACGTGGCCCATGATGGTGACCACCGGCGGACGCGGGGTCTTGTCGCCCTGCACTTCCTCGGCGTGCGCCAGCAGCTCGGATTCGGCGTCGCCCGCATCGGCATGCACGGCCTTGTGGCCGAGTTCCTCGGTGACCAGCGCCGCGGTGTCGTGGTCGATGGTCTGGGTGATGGTGGCCATCACGCCCATCTTGAACAGCGCCTTCACCACTTCGCCGCCCTTCAGCGCCAGTTTCTGGGCGAGGTCGCCGACGGTGATCGCATCGCCGATGGCGATTTCGCGAATCACCGGCGCGGTGGGCTTGTTGAAGCCGGTGCCCGTGCGCGACTGGTCCAGCGAGCGCTTGGCCGGCTTGCCGCGGCCACGCGGCGCATTGCTGCGGCGCGCGCGGTCGGACGGGGACAGGTGCAGCTGGCCAGCGAAGCGCGCGGTGCTGTCGTCGTCCTCGACGCCGGCCTGCATGACGTGCGAGCCGCGGTGCGCGGGCTTGCCCTTGGCGTGCGCGGCGCCCTTGTCGGCCTCGCGCACCGGTGCAGCCGGCTTCGGCGCATGGCCGTGGCCATGGCCCTTGGGCTTGCCGGAATCCTCCAGCGCAACCTCGGCGGCGGCGGCGGCCTCGGCGGCGGCGCGCTCGGCGCTTTCCTGCTCGCGGCGACGGATCTCCGCCAGCTCCTCGGCCCGCTGCCGGTCCTTTTCCGCCAGCGCCTGCTGCTCCGCGACGTTGCGCGCGCGGGATTCCTCCAGCTTGCGCAGCGCATCGGCACGCTCGGCGTCCAGCTTTTCGTTCGCGCTCAGCGGCCGGCCTTCACCCGGCTTCAGGGTGATCTTCTTGCGGGTCACCACCTCGACGGTGCTGGCACTGCGGCCGGCCTTGCCGCCGCCGCCCACGGTGATCTCCTGCTTGCGGCTGCGGCTCAGGGTGATCTTGCCCGGCGCGATGACTTCCTCGGCCGGCTTGTCGGCCTTGCCGTGCGCGCGGCGCAGGAAGCCGTGCAGCTTGAGTTTCTCGGCGCTGGTGATGACCTGGTCGGGACCGCTGAACTTCATGCCGGCCTCGGCCAGCTGTTCCAGCAGTTTATCGACCGGCGTGTTCACCAGTTCGGCCAGCTTGCGGATGGTGGTTTGCTGCGACATTCGGTTTCCGGTGTCTTTGGCCGCCACGGGGGCGACCGAATCTGTGGATTGTAGGGCGGGCTCCAGCCCGCCGGCCAATCAGGCAGCACGGGCCGGGGCCCGCGCCGTGCCAGGCGTCATTCGAACCAGTGCTTGCGCGCTTCCATGATCAGCACCGCGGCGCGTTCCTCGCCCATGCCCTCGAGGTCGGCGATCTCGTCGGTTGCGGCTTCGGCCAGCTCCTCGCGGGTGCGCACGCCACGCTCGGCCAGTGCATAGGCGGTGGTTTCGTCCATGCCTTCGAGCGAAAGCAGGTCCTCGGCCGGCTGGTTTTCCTCCAGGGTCTCCTCGGCCGCCAGCGCCTCGTTGAGCAACGCATCGCGGGCGCGCGAACGCAGCTCCTCGACGATGTCCTCGTCGAAGCCCTCGACCGCCAGCAGTTCCGCCACCGGCACGTAGGCCACTTCCTCGACGGTGCTGAAGCCTTCGCTGACCAGGATGCCGGCGATTTCCTCGTCCACTTCCAGCTTGTCCATGAACAGCTGGCGGGCGGCGGCCTGCTCGGCCTCGGACTTGGCCTGCACCTGGTCGGCGGTCATCACGTTGAGCTGCCAACCGGTTAGCCGGCTGGCCAGGCGCACGTTCTGGCCGCCGCGGCCGATCGCCTTGGCGAGGTTCTCCTCGGCCACGGCGAGGTCCATCGAATGCTTGTCCTCGTCGACGATGATCGACTGCACCTCGGCCGGCGCCATCGCGTTGATGACGAACTGGGCGGGGTTGTCGCTCCACAGGATGATGTCCACGCGCTCGCCGTTGAGCTCGTTGGTCACCGCCTGCACGCGCGAACCGCGCATGCCGATGCAGGCGCCGATCGGATCGGTGCGGTTGTCGTGGGCGAGCACGGCGATCTTGGCGCGGTCGCCCGGGTCGCGGGCGCAGCCCATGATCGAGACCAGGCCCTGGCCGACTTCCGGCACCTCGAGCTTGAACAGCTCGATCATGAATTCAGGCGCGGCGCGGCTGATGAACAGCTGCGGGCCGCGCGGCTCGCTGCGCACGTCGAACAAGTAGCCGCGCACGCGGTCGCCGGTACGCAGCACGTCGCGCGGGATGCCCTTGTCCTTGGAGATGATCGCCTCGGCGTTGCCGCCCAGGTCGACGTAGACGTTGCCGCGCTCGACGCGCTTGACCACGCCGGTGACCAGCTCGCCCACGCGGTCCTTCCATGCATCGACCACCTGCTGGCGCTCGGCCTCGCGCACCCGCTGCACGATCACCTGCTTGGCGGCCTGCGCGGCGATGCGGCCGAACTCGGGATTATCGATCTGCTCTTCGATGTAGTCGCCGACCTCGACCTCGTCGCTCTCGTCCAGCGCGTCCATCAGGCGCACCTGGCGGTCCGGGGATTCCATCACCACGTCGTCGGCCACCACTTCCCAGCGGCGGAAGGTCTCGTAGCTACCATCCTTGGGATCGATCTGCACGCGCACCAGCACGTCCTGCTCGGCGTATTCGGCGCGCTTCTTCGCGGCCGACGCCAGCGCGGCTTCGATGGCCTCGAGGATCACCGATTCCGGCACGCCCTTCTCGGCCGCGACCGCATCGACGACCAGCAACAGTTCCTTGCTCATGCCCGCTTACTCCGCATCGTGCGACCCGCTGGCCGCCGGCTTGTTGGTTGGATTCTTCTTCGCCGCGGGCTTGCCCGCCGCGCCTTGTTTCTTGCCCGGCTGCTTCTGCTTGCCCGGCCGCATGTCGCGCCCGGACTTGTCCAGCGCCGGCGCCAGGCCCAGCGCGGCCCAGTCGGGGACCAGCCGCGCCTTCTCGATATTGGCCGCAGGCGCCGCGAACTCCGCGCCGTCCACGTCGAACACCACGGTATCGCCGTCCACGCGCAGGATCGCGCCCTGCAGGCGGCGACGGCCGTCCTGCGGCAGCTTCAGGGTGACCTTGGCGCTTTCGCCGACGAACCGGGCGAACTGCGCCGCGCCGAATAGCGGGCGGTCGATCCCCGGCGAAGACACCTCGAGGGTGTAATTGCCGGTGATCGGGTCCTCGACGTCGAGCTGCGCAGACACTTCGCGGCTGACCGCTTCGCATTCCTCGATGCCGACGCTGCGGGCCTCGGCTTCCGCCTGCGGCACGTCGATGTACAGGCGCACGGTGGCGCCGCCCGGTGCGGGCAGGTATTCGATGCCAAGCAGCTCCAACCCCATCGATGCGATGGTGGGCGAAAGCAACGCGGCGATGTCGTCGGCCTTGTCTGTCACGTCTTCCTGCCGGAAACCTGAAATGCGGAACTAAAACCCAGAAACGAAAAAAGGGCCCTCTGGGCCCTTTTCCGATGACGCTGGATTGCGAAAGCTTGGAGGGACTTTCGCGGCCCGAGCCTAGTGTCGAAACGCAACACTGGAACTTGGTAGCGGGGGCAGGATTTGAACCTGCGACCTTCGGGTTATGAGCCCGACGAGCTGCCAGACTGCTCCACCCCGCAGCAGAGTCGCTCATTGTAGGGAAGCCGCCGCATTCGCGCAAGCACTTTCATCAAAGACATTCCATCAGGGCCATCGCTTGCCGTGCCTGCACGCCGGCAGGCACCGCGGCGATGCCGTCACGCCAACGGAAACGGCGGACGGATGCCTGCCGCCAACCGCGTCCCCAGCCAAACCAGCAGCAGCCCCGCGGCCAGCGTCGTACCGAGATAGACCAGCGCCACGCCAGCGCGCGGCGAACGCGCCAGCAGCAGGCATTCCAGCATCAGCGAAGAATAGGTGGTCAGCCCGCCGAGCAAGCCAACGATCAAGAATGCGCGCCAATACAACGCCTGCGGGCCACGCCCCTCCAGCCATACCGCCAGGAAGCCGATCGCGAACGAACCGACCAGGTTGGCGGCCAGCGTGCCCCACGGGAAACCTTCGCCCAGCCGGCGCAACAGCGCGCCACCCAGCCAGAAGCGCCCGGCCGCGCCCAGCGCACCGCCGCACATCACCAGCGCCAGCTGCTGCCACCAAATCGTCGCCACCATTCGCTCCTCGCCTGCCTTCGCAGCGCGTGCCTGCCCTTCGGCGGCGCAGTATGCCTAGCCGCCGGATCCACCGCGCGCGCGGGCGCGCGCCTCGCGCAGGGCGTCGAGTTTTTCCTTGAGCTTGATCTCCAGCCCGCGCGCCACCGGCCGGTAGTAGGTGCGTTCGCCCATGCCGTCGGGGAATGCAGCCTGGTCGAGGGCGATGCCGCCTTCCACGTCATGGTCGTACTGGTAGCCCTTGCCGTGGCCCAGCGACTGCATCAGCCGGGTCGGGGCGTTGCGCAGGTGCATCGGCACCGGCTGCGTGCCCAGCGCGGCGATGTCCGCGCGCGCGGCCTTCAGCGCCATGTAGCTGGCGTTGGACTTGGCGGTGCTGGCGAGGTAGATGGCCAGGTTGGACAGCGCGATGTCGCCCTCCGGCGCACCGATGCGGTCGTAGGCGTTCCACACGTTGATTGCCATTTCCAGCGCGCGCGGATCGGCCAGGCCGACGTCCTCCACCGCCATGATGGTGAGCCGGCGCAACAGGTAGGACGGATCGCAGCCGCCATCGAGCATGCGCGCCAGCCAGTAGATCGCGCCGTCCGGGTTGGAGCTGCGCACCGATTTGTGCAGCGCGGAGATCTGGTCGTAGAACTGGTCGCCGCCCTTGTCGAAGCGGCGGGTGCGGTCGGCCAGCACCTGGTGGAGGGTGGCCTCGGTGATCTCGCCCCCCTCGCCTTCCGCGATGTCGGCGGCGATCTCCAGCAGGGTCAGCGCGCGGCGGACGTCACCATCGGCCGCGGACGCGATTTCACCCAGCGCTACATCGTCGATGCGCAGGCCACGCCCGCCCAGCCCCCGCCCCTCATCCTCCAGCGCCTGCCGCAGCGCGCGCGCGATGTCCGGCGCCGATACCGCTTCCAGCACGTGCACGCGGCAGCGCGACAGCAGCGCGGAGTTCAGCTCGAACGAGGGGTTCTCGGTGGTGGCGCCGACGAACAGGATGGTGCCGCGCTCGATATGCGGCAGGAACGCGTCCTGCTGCACCTTGTTGAAGCGGTGCACCTCGTCCACGAACAGCAGCGTGCGGCGGCCGGCGTCGAAGCGCGCCTGCGCTTGCGCCAGCACCTCGCGCACCTGCGGCAGGCCAGACAGCACCGCGGAGATCGCCACGAATTCGGCATCGGCATGTTGCGCCAGCAACAGCGCCAGCGTGGTCTTGCCGCAGCCCGGCGGGCCCCACAGGATCATCGAATGCATGCGCCCCGACTGGATGGCGCGGCGCAGCGCGGAGGCGGCGCCCAGTAGGCGCTGTTGGCCGACCATGTCGTCCAGCGTGCGCGGGCGCATGCGCTCGGCGAGCGGGCGCAGCGCCTCGTTCTGGACAGCCAGCAGGTCGGTGGCGGGATCGGGGGAACGCGGGCGCGACATCCCCGGATTCTACCCGCGCCGGCGCAGGCTCAATTGCCGATCACGTCCACGCCCTTGGCCGGGGCATAGGCGAAGGTGCCCTTGGCGAAGGCCGGATTGCGCTGCCAGCCGGAAAACGCGATGGCGGTGCGCTGGCCCAGCGCGTCCACGTATTCCAGCCGCGACAGCTGGCCGCCGGCAAAGCCCAGGCGGGCGGTCTTGAAGCTTGCGTCGGCGGTGCGCGGCGCCACCTCCAGCCAAGCGACGCCATCGCGGCTGCCGCCATCCTTGACCGCGAAATCGCGTTCCAACCGCGCCGGCTCCAATAGGATCGCCAGCGGGCTGTTGGCTTCTTCCGGGCCCTGCGGGCGGCGGGTGGCCTGGTTCAAGTCGGGATCGACCACCCACACGGTCTTGCCATCGGCCACGACCAGCTGGGCATAGGGCTTGGTGTATTCCCAGCGGAACAGGCGCGGCGCGGACACCGCGACGCGGCCGCTCGAGGCTTCCTTCTGCTTGCCGCGCACGTCGAACACCTGCTGGCTGAACTGCCCGTCCAGCCCCTTCAGGCCCTTGGTGAATGCGGCCAGATCCTCGCGCGCGCCGGCGACGGCGAAGTTGCTGGCCAACAGCAGCGCGACGGACAACACGGTGGGGACGATGCGCATCGGAAATTCTCCTGGCGTGGATGCGGTGCAGTGTCCCGCAGGGAAGCTGAATGCGCCGCGATGACCGGCGCCGGATCAGCCATGCGACTGGCCGCGCGTTGCCGCCGATTCAGGCCCGCGGCGGCGGCGGCGCCAGCACGGTGCGGTCGCCGTTGTGCTCGGGCGTGCTGACGATGCCGGCCGCTTCCATCGCCTCGATCAGCCGCGCGGCGCGGTTGTAGCCGATTTTCAGCCGGCGCTGCACGCCGGAGATCGACGCACGACGGGTTTCGGTGACGATCTGTACCGCCTGGTCGTACAGCGGATCGGCCTCGGGGTCGTCGCTGCCGGCCGCTTCGGGCAGGCCGTTCGCGCCCACGCTGCTGCCGTCGTACAGGGTCTGCGCCTCTTCCAGCACGCCTTCGATGTAGTCCGGACCGCCAACCTGCTTCAGGTGCTCGACCACCCGGTGCACTTCCTCGTCGGACACGAACGCGCCGTGCACGCGTTCCGGCATCGCGGTGCCCGGCGGCAGGTACAGCATGTCGCCGTGGCCTAGCAGGGTTTCCGCGCCGCTCTGGTCGAGGATGGTGCGGGAGTCGATCTTGGAACTGACCTGGAACGCGATGCGGGTGGGGATGTTGGCCTTGATCAAGCCGGTGATCACGTCCACCGACGGCCGCTGGGTGGCCAGGATCAGGTGGACGCCGGCGGCGCGCGCCTTCTGCGCCAGCCGCGCGATGAGTTCTTCGACCTTCTTGCCGACGATCATCATCATGTCGGCGAATTCGTCGATGAACACGACGATGAACGGCAGCGGCTCCAGCGTCGGCGGCGCCTCGTCCATGCCCGGGGTGGGCTTGAACAGCGGGTCCAGCAGCGGCTGGCCGGCGTCGGCGGCGTCCTTCACCTTCTTGTTGAAGCCGGCCAGGTTGCGCACGCCCACCGCGCTCATCAGCTTGTAGCGGCGCTCCATCTCCGCCACGCACCAGCGCAGGCCGTTGGCGGCCTCCTTCATGTCGGTGACCACCGGCGCCAGCAGGTGCGGGATGCCCTGGTAGACCGACAGCTCCAACATCTTCGGGTCGATCATCAGCATCCGCACGTCCTTGGCTGAGGCCTTGTACAGCAGCGACAGCACCATGGCGTTGACCGCCACCGACTTGCCCGAACCCGTGGTGCCGGCCACCAGCAGGTGCGGCATGCGCGCCAGATCGGCCACGATGGGTTTCCCGGCGATGTCCTTGCCCAGCGCCAGCGTCAGCGGACTGCCGGCCTTGTCGTATTCCTTCGACCGCAGCAGTTCGCTGAGGTAGATCATCTCGCGGTGGGTGTTCGGCGTTTCCAGGCCGATCACCGACTTGCCCGGGATCACGTCCACCACGCGCACCGACTTCACCGACAGGCCGCGGGCGATGTCCTTGTCCAGCGAGGAAATCTGGCTGACCTTCACCCCCGGCGCCGGCTGCACCTCGAAGCGGGTGATCACCGGGCCCGGATAGGCGCCGACGACTTCGGCGTCGATGCGGAAATCCTTGAGCTTGAACTCGATCTGCCGCGACAGCGTTTCCAGCGTCTGCGCGTCGTAGCCCTTGGGCTGCGGCTTGGGGTCGTCCAGCAGGGCCAGCGGCGGGATGCCGCTGCCGTCGTCGGCGTGGAACAGCGGGATCTGCTGCTCGCGCTTGGCGCGCTCGCTTTTTTCCACCGCGGGCGCGGCCGGTGGCTCGATCTTGACCTTCTCGCGGCGCAGGCGGATCTCGCTGTCGGCCTTGCGCGCCACTTCACGTTCCTCGCGCAGCGCACGCGCCTCGTTCCACTCGCTGGCCTGCTTCACGCCCTGCCGCGCGCCGTGGTCCAGCAGTCCCGGCAGGGCCAGCACCCACGCGCCGATGCGGTCCATCACCGCCAGCCACGACAGTCCGGTCGCCAGCGTCACCGACACCAACAACAGGCTGATCAGGAACAGGTTGGAGCCCAGCGGGCCGAAGCCGCGCTGCAGCGACCGCCCGGTCAGCTCGCCGAGGATGCCGCCACTGCCAGCCGAGAAATCGTTGCCGCCGCCGACGCGCAGGTACAACAGCCCGCAGCCCGCGACCAGGAAACCGACGATGCCGACCAGCCGCAGCGCCGGCCCCAGGTCGGCTTCGCCGTCGCCGTCCGTGTCCATGCCGAACAACGCGATCCATGCGATCGCACCCAGCACCAAAGGCAGCAGGAAGGCGACGTAGCCACACAGGAACAACAGGAAGCTGGCGATCCATGCGCCGGCCACGCCGCCAACGTTGTGGATGGGCGCCAGCAGGCTGGAATCACGGTCGAAGCCGGGGTCGGCCGGCGAATACGTGAACAGGCAGGCCAGCAGGTACAGCAGCATCGGCGCGATCACGATCAGGGCGAGATCACGCCACAGGCGCTGCCGACGCGGGCTTTCCGCCGCGCGCGCGCTGCCTGTTTTCGCCGCCGCCTTACGGCTGCCGCCGACCTCGGATACCGCTTTCGCCACCTGCGATCAGACCTCAGGAAATCCCCATAGGCCTTTGATAATACGTCAAAGACCCATGTCCCGCAGCGCCGGGTGCACGATCTTCCCAGCGTCCACGTTGATGCCCTTGGCCAGCGCCGGATCGCTGCGCCATTCGGCATCGCTGGCGAGGCGGTTGACCCACGGCAGGATCGCCGCGCAGATCGCCTGCGAGGAGGTCTGCGGCACCGCACCCGGCATGTTGGTCACGCAGAAGTGGGTCACCCCGCCCTCCACGTAGGTCGGATCCTTCCAGCTGGTCGGGCGCGAGGTTTCGAAACAGCCGCCCTGGTCGATGGCGATGTCCACCACCACGCTGCCCGCCTCCATGCCGGCCAGCATCTCCCGGGTCATCACGTGCGGCGCGCGGGCGCCGGTGACCAGCACCGCGCCGATCACCAGGTCGGCGGCGGCGACTTCCCGCGCCACCACGTCGTGGTAGGGATACAGCGCGGTGACGTTGTGGCCCAGCCGCATCATGTCGTCCATGCGGTCGGGGCGCATTTCAAACACGGTGACGTTGGCGCCCTCCGCGGCGGCCAGCGCGGCGGCGGTGCCACCGGCCTTGCCGGCGCCGAACACCACCACCCGGCCGCGCTCGGTGGCCGGCAGCCCGCCCAACAGCTTGCCCTTGCCGCCCAGCGGCTGGTGCAGCAGGTGGGTGCCCACCTGCACCGCCAGCTTGCCGGCGATCACCGACATCGGCGCCAGCAGCGGCAGGTCGCCGTTGGGCAATTCCACGGTTTCGAAGGCGACGCCGGTCAGGCCGATTTCCAGCAGCCTGCGTGTCAGGGCGGGCTCGGCGGCCAGGTGCAGGTAGCAGAACAGCAGGTGGTCGCGGCGCAGATGGGCGAGGTCGCCGGCGATCGGCTCCTTGACCTTCACGATCAGCTCGCCCTTTTCGTACAGCGCAGCGGCATCGGCGGCGATGTGCACGCCGAGGCGGGCGTACTGCTCGTCGAAGAAGCCACTGCTGATGCCGGCACCAGCCTCCAGCCAGACCTCGTGGCCGCGCTTGGCCAGGTCGCCGGCGGCGGCGGGAACGAGCGCAACGCGCCCTTCGAGGGTCTTGGTTTCCTTGGGGACACCAATGCGCATGCTTCGCTCCTGGGCGGATGGTCGTGGATGGACGACAGCGTTGCGATGTTCGCGGCTTGTATCGAGGCGCTGCCGCCGCCAAGCTAGTGGCGAACGACGCCCTGCGCGAATCCAGCCGATTATAGGGAAACCGCTCCAAGCCATGACCACGACCAAGCACACCCGCCTCCTGATCCTCGGTTCCGGCCCCGCCGGCTGGACCGCCGCGGTCTACGCCGCCCGCGCCAACCTCAAGCCGGTGGTCATCACCGGACTGCAGATGGGCGGCCAGCTGATGACCACCACCGAAGTGGACAACTGGCCGGGCGACGCCCACGGCCTGATGGGCCCGGACCTGATGACGCGCCTGCAGGCGCACGCCGAACGCTTCGACACCGAAACCGTGTTCGACCACATCCACACCGCCGACCTGTCCAAGCGGCCGTTCCGGCTGGTGGGTGATTCCGGCGAATACACCTGCGACGCCCTCATCATCGCCACCGGCGCCACCGCCAAGTACCTCGGCATTCCGTCCGAGGAGGCCTACAAGGGCCGCGGCGTGTCCGCCTGCGCCACCTGCGACGGCTTCTTCTACAAGGACCAGGACGTGGCGGTGATCGGCGGTGGCAACACCGCGGTCGAGGAGGCGCTGTACCTGTCCAACATCGCCCGCAAGGTCTACCTGGTGCACCGCCGCGACACCCTTCGCGCGGAAAAGATCATGCAGGACAAGCTGTTCGCCAAGGTCGCCGCCGGCAAGATCGAAACCGTCTGGCACCACACCGTGGACGAAGTGCTGGGCAACGACGCCGGCGTCACCGGCATGCGCCTGAAGTCGGTGCAGGACGGCAGCACCCGCGACATCGACGTGCAGGGCTTCTTCGTCGCCATCGGCCACAGCCCCAACACCTCGCTGTTCGAGGGCCAGCTGGAGATGAAGAACGGCTACCTAAAGATCCACACGGGACTAGACGGCAACGCCACCCAGACCAGCGTGCCGGGCGTGTTCGCCGCCGGCGACGTGGCCGACCAGGTCTATCGCCAGGCCATCACCTCCGCCGGCTTCGGTTGCATGGCGGCGCTGGACGCCGAGAAGTTCCTCGACGACGAATGACCGCGCCCGCGGATTGCCCGGTCGGCAATCCGCACGGCTGCAAGCGCCCGGCTCCGGCCGGGCCGGGCCGGAAGTCGCGGTAGTCTTCGCCAATGCCCGTGATGCGCATCCACCGCGTGCTGTCAGAAATTCCGGCCGCCGCCTGGGATGCCCTGCACGACGGCCGCAATCCCTTCATCGCGCATGGCTTCCTGCACGGGCTGGACGCCACGGGCTGCCTGCGCGACGACTGGGGCTGGACGCCGCTCCACCTTGGCCTGTGGGAAGGCGAAACGCTGGTCGCCGCCGCGCCGGGCTACCTCAAGACCAACTCGCACGGCGAATTCGTGTTCGACCACGCCTGGGCACGGGCGTATGCGCAGCACGGCCTGGACTACTACCCGAAATGGCTGTGCGCGGCGCCCTACTCGCCGGTGACCGGTCCGCGCCTGCTGGCGCGCGACGAAATGGCAAAGAGACGCCTGCTCGAGGCGATCACCGACTTTGCCGGGCAGTCCGGCCTGTCCTCGGCGCACATCAACTTCCATGGCGAGGCCGACGAAGCCTTGTTCGGCGGCGACACGCAGGACGAACGCTGGCTGCTGCGCGAGGACATCCAGTACCACTGGCGCAACGATGCCGGCTGGGCCACGTTCGAAGATTACCTCGGCGCCATGGATCGCAAGCATCGCAAGAACATCCGTCAGGAACGGCGCAAGGTCCACGAGGCCGGGATTTCCTTCCGCATCCTGCATGGCGACGAAGCTGCGGACGACGATCTTGCCGCGATGCACGGCTTCTACCTGCAAACCTTCGCCGACTATGGCAATTCGCCGGCGCTGACGCTTGGGTTCCTGCGCCACCTCGCACGGACGATGCCGCGCCAGCTGGTCATCGTGCTGGCCCAACGCGAGGGAGCGGCGATCGCCGGCGCACTGTGCCTGCGCGGCGGCAACACCCTGTACGGACGCTACTGGGGCGCCGCGGAACTGCACCCCGGCCTGCATTTCGAAGCCTGCTATTACCAAGGCATCGATTACTGCCTGCGCGAAGGCCTGACCCGCTTCGAGCCGGGCGCGCAGGGCCGCCACAAGCTCGCCCGCGGCTTCCTACCGACGCTGGTGCGCAGCCGCCACCACGTCGTCGATCCGCGCTTCGCCCGCGCCCTGCGCGACTGGTGCGCGCAAGAACGCCGCGAGGTAAGACACCACCTGCAGCAGTTGCAGGCGCATTCGCCATTCCGCGACGAGGCGGCGGCATGAGCCTGCACCTGTTCGAGCTGGACGCCGACCCCGCCTCGCCGTTCCCACCGGTCGAACTGGCGCTGGACGACCCCGACGGACTGCTCGCCTTCGGCGGCGACCTGTCGCCCACGCGCTTCCTCAATGCCTACCGCAACGGCATCTTCCCGTGGTTTTCCGAAGGCGAGCCGATCCTGTGGTGGAGCCCTTCCCAGCGAGCGGTGTTCCGCACCAACGGCGTGCACCTGCCCTCGCGCCTGCGCCGACGGCTGCGCAACAGCGGCTGGACGGTACGCGCCGACAGCGCCTTCGCACGGGTCGTCGCCGGCTGCGCCGCGCCGCGCGAAGGACAAAGCGGCGGCACCTGGATCACCGTCGACATGCAGGCGGCCTACCTCGCCCTGCACCGACTCGGCCACGCCCACAGCATCGAGGTCTTCGATGCAGAAGACCGGCTGGTCGGCGGACTGTTCGGCCTGTCGTTCGGGCACATGTTCTGTGGCGACAGCATGTATTCGGCGGAATCGGGCGCGTCCTCGCTGGCGCTGGCGGCGCTGGCATCACGGCTGCACGAATGGGACTGGCCGCTGCTGGATGCGCAGGTGCCCAATCCGCACACCCGCCGGCTGGGGGTGGAAACGTGGTCGCGGGGCGACTACCTCGCCGCGCTTGAAAGCCTGCGGGGGCTACCCGCCACGCCGGGAAACTGGCGCGAACGCTTCGGCGAATGGCCCGCTTCGGCGCTGGCCGCCGCCTGAACGATTAACGGGATTTTTGCAAGACCCGGCCCGACGTGGCAGAATGTCGGACTTTCGGGCCCCATATTCATGGCGCCCTCCCCAGATACAGGACACGCTCCGGCAGACACATGGCGAAAGACGACGTCATCGAATTCGAAGGCACAATCTCCGAAACCCTCCCGAACACCATGTTCCGGGTGAAGCTGGAGAACGGCCACGAGATCATCGCCCACATCTCCGGCCGCATGCGCAAGAACTACATCCGCATCCTGACCGGTGACCGGGTCAAGGTCGAAATGACCCCCTACGACCTGACCAAGGGCCGGATCACCTACCGCCACCGCTGAACCTCGCTGGTTCGACTGGCCGCTACTCCGCAGACGCCCCGCAAGGGGCGTTTTGCGTTCCTGCGCACCGTTGACCTGCATCATGTAGCGACGCCCGGGACCGGCGCAGACTGCAGGCCAACCCGCAGCGGAGCAGGCCCGTGTCCAGCCGCCATCCCGGCATTGCCAGCAGCATCCTCGACGCCATCGGCGATACCCCATTGCTGGAGATCGACGGCGTGTTCGCCAAGTGCGAATTCCTGAATCCGTCTGGCTCGATCAAGGCGCGCATCGCCAAATACATCGTCGAACGCGCCGAACAGGAAGGCCTGCTCAGGCCCGGCGACACCATCGTCGAAGCTACCAGCGGCAACACAGGAAACGCCTTCTCGATGGTGGCCGCGGTCAAGGGCTACCGGATGCTGGTGGTGATGCCGGAAGGCCTGTCCAGCGAGCGGGTGGCGATTTCCCGCGCGTTCGGCGCCGAGGTGCTGTTCTGCGGCAACTTCCACGTCAACGCCGCGCTGGAACGCGCGCGCGAACTCGGCCGGCAGCCCGGCTACTTCTTCCCCGGCCAGTTCGAGAACGAATGGAACGTGGACGAGAACCGCAGCTGGCTGGGCCAGGAAATCCTTGCCCAGTTGGGCGGACGGGTGCCGGATGCATTCGTACACGGGGTGGGCACCGGCGGCACCCTGATCGGCGTCGGCCAGGCGCTGCGCGCGGCGAATCCGGACGTGCGCCTGTTCGCGATGGAACCGTCCGAGTCGCGCACCATCCTTTGCGGCGAGGTGGCGCTGCACAAGATCGAGGGCATCTCCGACGGATTCATTCCGGCCATCTTCGCCCGTCATCGCGAGCTGGTGGATGCCACCATCAGCATCTCCAGCGAGGACGCGGTGGCGCAGATGCGCGCACTGGCGCGCGAACGCGGCCTGCTGTGCGGCCCCAGCTCCGGCGCCCATGTGCTGGCGGCGCGCCGGATCATGGCCCAGCACCCGGAGTTGCAGACGGTGGTCACCATCCTCGACGACGAGGGTGAGAAATACCTGCACGACTTCCACATGCAGCCGGCGCCCGGCAACGGCGCATAAGCAATCCCCCCGCGGCAGCGCGCATGGGCTGCCACGCCGCGGCCGGTGTTTCATCGCGCGCGGCCGGTTGCCAGCCCACGGCACGTCTAGTATGAAGGCCTGGCCACGGTGGCTTGATCCACCCCCGGCTGTCCAGCGCTCCATACCCTAGACGAGACACTACGTGCTGCACACCCGGCCGCGCACATCGCTGATCCAACGACTGTCCCTGGGCATCTGGGGACTCTTCCTCGCCCTCCTGCTGCTGCTGTCCGGGCTGGGATACCTGGCGATGCGGATGGCGACCGACAGGCTCGTGCCAATGATCGCCCAACACGCGGTGGAACTGCGCGCCGATGCCAGCGGCGGGCTCTTCCTGCAGGCCGAACAAAGCGTGCAGCGACTGCAACGGGAGCTGCTGCTGCGGCTCTCGCAGGCCGACCGCGAGGCCACCTTGGCGCGCTTCGACGCGCTATTCGCGCGCAGCGCCGACGGGTTGTGGAGGCTGCGCCCGGAACTGGTGGATACGCAGCGCGCGCCGACGCTCTACCTGCACCAGCCGCCGCAAGGGCTGGGCGAATCCGCGCGCCTGCGCGCCGTGGTTGCCTACGACCTGCTGCGCGAGCAGGGCCCGGCGCTAGTGCCGCCGTTCTTCTCCGTTTACATGGATTTCGTGGAAGACGGCCTGATGGTTTACGCCCGCGGGGTCGATTGGGGCAGCGGCGCCGACGCCACCGCCACCAATACCGGCTATCCGACCATGCAGGGCTCGGAGCCGCTCCGCAACCCGCAGCGCAAGGTGTTCTGGACGCCGGTCTACTTCGACAAGCAGGCCGCCACCTGGATGGTCTCGGTGATCAAGCCGTTGGACTGGCAGGGCCAATGGGTCGGCACGGTGGGGCACGACGTCTCGGTGCAGACGCTCCTCGACCGGACCGCCGCCAGCCACGAGGACGAAGGCATCCAGCTGGTCATGAGCGCCGAAGGCGACCTGATCGCGCACCCACGGCTGGGCCGCCGCATCGCCGCCGCCGATGGCCAGCTCAAGATCGCCACCCTCAACGACCCGGTGCTTGGGCAAGTGCAGCGCATGGTCGCCAAGGCCGGCACCGACAGTGGCGCCAGCCGCACCCCGGACGGCAGCCAATGGGTGGCATGGTCGAAGATCCATGGGCCGGGCTGGTTCCAGGTCTACCTACTGCCGCAGTCCCGGGTCAATGAGCTGCTGGCGTGGGGCATGGGCGCACTGTCCTGCATCGGCATCGCCGGCCTGCTGCCGGCGATGTGGCTGCTGCGTCGGCGCGTGCGCCAGCTGTTTGGGGTCCCGTTGAAGCGATTGGCGGTGGCAGTCGACGAGCTCAGCCAAGGACGCGATCCGCAGCCCATCGCCATGGGCAGCCGCGACGAACTGGGCCGGCTAGCCGATGCCTTCGACGACATGGTGGAAGAGCTGATCCAGCAGCGCGCCCTGCAATTCGCGCATGCGCAGGCCCTTCAGACCGAGATCGACGAGCGCCGCCAGTTCATGACCCGGCTGGAGGAAGAACGCGCGCGCCTGCTGGCACTGCTGGGCGCGATGAACCTGGGCATCGTGTTCGTCGGCAATGGCAACCAGGTCACCTATTGCAACGCGGCGTTCCTGTCGATCTGGGAGCTGCCCGAGGGCACCACGGTGGTCGGCCGCAGCACCCGCGAGACGCTGGAGATCGCCAAGCGGCTGATGACGGACCCAGGCGCGGTGCTGCCGCAGCTGGAGGAATCGCTGGCCAACCAGGAGCGGCCCCGGCAGCTGGAGATCCGGCTGTTCGGCGACCGCGTGGTCACGCACGATTCCTACCCGGTGCACGACGGCCACGGCCATTTCATCGGCCACCTGTGGGTGCAGGAAGACGTGACCCACGAACGCCAGACCGCGGCGCAACTGGTGCGCCTGGCCGAACACGACGCGCTGACCAACCTGTACAACCGCCATCGCTTCGAGGCCGAGCTGTCACGGTTCTTCCATGACGCCGAGCGCATCCCGGCCCAGGCCGCGCTGTTGTTCTTCGACCTCGACGAATTCAAGTACGTCAACGACACCTTCGGCCATCGCGCCGGCGACGCGGTGCTGAACCGGGTGGCGATCGAGCTGCGCACGCTTGTCCGCGACGGCGACATCCTGTTCCGCCTCGGCGGCGATGAGTTCGCCGTGCTGATGCCGCACGCCAGCCTGGACGATGCCGAGCACCTGGCCGAACGGATCGTGCGGCGCATCTCGCAGACCCCGATGCCCATGCAGGACCAGACCGTGCGCCTGACCACCAGCCTCGGCATCGCGCACTACCCCACCCATGCCGGCAACGCGGAAGAACTCGTCGCCCACGCCGATGCCGCCATGTACCAGGCCAAGCACACCGGCAAGAACCGGTGGAAGGTCTACCGCATCGACCGCGACGCCTCGCGCGAAATGGTGACCCGGCTGGCATGGAACGACCGCATTTCGAGGGCGCTGGAGAACGGCCAGCTGCAGCTGCATTTCCAGGGCGTCTACCGCGCCGGCAACGGCCACCTCGCCCACCTCGAGGCGCTGCTCCGGATGGAGGATGAAACCGCCCCCGGCCAGCTGATCATGCCCGGGCAGTTCATCGACCAGGCCGAGAAGAGCGGCAAGATCCTGGAGATCGACCGCTGGGTCGCCAACGAGGCGATCCGCCTGCTCGCCGCCCATCCGCACCTGCCGGCCATGGCCATCAACATCTCCGGCCGCTCCTTCGACGATCCCGACCTGCCCGCCTACATCAGCGCGCAGCTGCAGCGGCAGCACGTCTCGCCCAAGCGGCTGCTGGTGGAGCTGACCGAGACTTCGGCGGTGTCCGACATGGGCGATGCCGCGCGCTTCATCGCCGCGCTGCGCCGCACCGGCTGCCCGATCTGCCTGGACGACTTCGGCACCGGGTTCGCATCGTTCGCCTACCTCAAGCACCTGCAGGCCGACATCCTCAAGATCGACGGCCTGTTCATCCGCGACCTACCGCTGGAACGCGACAACCAGGTGTTCGTGCGCGCCATCATCGAAGTGGCCCACGGGATGGGCAAACTGGCGGTCGCCGAGTTCGTGGAAGACGGCAAGACCCTGCTGATGCTGCGGGAAATGGGCGTGGACATGGTCCAGGGCTTCCACCTCGACCGCCCCAAGGCCGACCACCCGGCGCTGCGCGCGGGCGCGTCGGCCCCACGGCCCTGAGCGAACGCGCCGGGCGCCCGACCAGCCCGCCGGGAGCATCGCAAGGCGCCGGAAACCAAAAACCCCAGCCGCAAGCGACTGGGGTTTGGATATTGGTGGAGCCAGGGAGGATCGAACTCCCGACCTCGTCATTGCGAACGACGCGCTCTCCCAGCTGAGCTATGGCCCCATGGGGGAAACGCGATTATACGGATGCCGCCACGCGCTGCCAACTCCCCCGCCGGCATGGCCGCCGGGGCCAGCAGGAAGGACGGCTCAAGATCGGGCCTGCGGCGGCGATATAGTGGAAGGGGACGAGCCACCCGGGGCCGCGTTGCCCCGGATCTTCTGGCCTCCAGGGGGCAACATCATGCGAATGGTCGGTGCGGGAATGCGTTCGATCACGGCGCGCACGGCGCTTATCCTGGGCACGGTGGCAGCACTGTGCTTCGCGGGGGCCGCCTGGATGATCCAGCAGAAGGCCGCGCAGGTGCAGGAAGCCACCGCGATGGACGAGCTGGAGCAGCTGGCCCGGGCGGAGGCGGCGAAAGTCCGGGGCTCCACCACCGAAACCCTGTCGCGCGTGCGCGGCCTGGCCGATGCCACGCTGGCGATCATGGCGCGCGGCGACGGCACCCGCGGCGAGGCCTCCGCCCTGGTACGCCGCTTCTCCGAAAACGACCCGGCGGTACTGGGCTACTGGCTGGAGATAGAGCCCAACGGCTTCGACGGGCGCGATGCCGAATTCGTCCGCAGTTGGGCCGCGGGCGAACCGACCGGGGAAGCACGCGATGCCGTCGTGGCCGCGCTGGATCCCGCCCAGCAGGTCAGCACCGATGCCGGCCGGATGTCGGTGTACTGGACGCGCGAGCCCTCGGGCAAGGTTTCCCTGCAGGATGCGGTGGGCGCCGAGAACGACCTCGTGGTCACCGGCGACAAGGCCGAGAAATACTACGCGGCGGTCAGGAATCGCGGCGATGAGCTGATGTTCGAACCTTATTCCGACGAGGTTTCCGGCAAGCAGGTGCTGATGACCAGCCTGATGGTGCCGCTCAAGGTCGACGGTCAATTCCGCGGGGTGGCGGGCACCGACATCAGCCTGGATGCCATCCAGGCCAACCTCGCCAAGGTGCGGCCCTACCAGCGCGGCGTGGTGCGCCTGCTATCGCCCACCGGAATGGTGCTGGCGGCACCGGAGAAGGAGCTGCTGGGCAAACCGTGGAAGCAGGACCTGCGCGACGTGCTGGCGGCACTGGCCAGGGGCGAAACGGTCCGCCGGCGCGAAACAGGGTCGTTCGTGCAGGGCGAGGTGTTCCGCGCATACGTCCCGGTCACCGTCGGTCGCTCGCCGGACGCCTTCGCGCTGATGGTGACCGCACCGGCGGATGCAGTGATGGCCGGCGTGGCGGAAGTCCGCAACCGGGTCATCCTGGTCGGCATCGCCAGCGTGCTGCTGCTGGTCGTGGTGGTGGTCCTGCTACTACGCGCCCTAGTCGGCGCGCCGCTGCGCGGCATCGTGCAGGGGGTGGACGCGGTGGCCGCGGGCCAGCTGGACTATCCCATCGCCGCCGGCGGCGAGGACGAGGTGGGCAGGGTCTCGCGCGCGCTGCGCAAGATGCAGGCCGATCTCAAGGCGCGCCTCGACGCCGAGCGGCGGGTCGCCGCCGAGAACCAGCGGGTGCGGATCGCACTCGACAACGCCGGCACCGCCATGCTGATCGCCGGCGCCGACGGCTGCGTGGCCTACGCCAACCCAGCGATGCGCAACCTACTTGCGCAATACCGCCCTACCCTTGCCCGCTACCTCCCGCACGCCGACCTGGACCAGCTCGAGGGCCAACCGCTGGCGCAGCTGCAGCCGGAACGCAGCCTTGACCCGGCGCGGCTCGACGCGATCGACCAGCGCGAACTGGCATTCGGCAGCGCGGTGTTCGTGCAGGTCGCGGCGCCGGTGGTATCGCCCGAAGGCGAGCGGCTGGGCGTCGTGGTGGAGTGGCGCGACCGCAGCCAGGAAGTGGCCGTGGAGGCCGAAGTCGGCGAGGTGATCGAGGCCGCCGCCGCCGGGGACCTGTCCAGGCGCATCGAGGTCGCCGGCAAGAGTGGTTTCTTCCGGCGCCTGGCCGAAGGCGTGGACGGCATGCTGGACGCCAATGCCGGCACCATGTCCGACGTCCAGCGCGTGCTCGCGGCGCTGGCCCGGGGCGACCTGACCCAGCGCATCACCGCCGACTACCGCGGCGTGTTCGGGCGCATGCGCGACGACACCAACGCCACCGTCGAGCGGCTGACCGAAACCATGCAGCGGGTGCAGGCGGCGGTGGCCGCCATCCGCACCGCCGCGCGCGAGATCGCCGCCGGCAACAGCGACCTATCGGCGCGCTCCGAACAGCAGGCGGCATCGCTTGAGGAAACCGCAGCCTCGATGGAGGAGCTGACCTCCACCGTCAAGAACAATGCCGAGTCCTCCAACCAGGCGCGCCAACTGGCCACCGGCGCGGCCGACGTGGCCGCGCGCGGGGGTGCGGTGGTCGAGCAGGTGGTCGAACAAATGGACGGCATCACCGCCGCCTCGAAGCGGATCGAGAACATCATCAGCGTGATCGACGGCATCGCGTTCCAGACCAATATCCTCGCGCTCAATGCGGCGGTGGAAGCGGCGCGCGCCGGCGAGCAGGGCCGCGGCTTCGCGGTGGTGGCGAGCGAAGTGCGCGCACTGGCACAGCGCTCCGCCGAGGCGGCGAAGGAGATCAAGGGCCTGATCGGCAACTCGACCGAGCGGGTGGACCAAGGCGCCGCGCTGGTGGCGCAGGCCGGCGGCACCATGCAGGAGATCGTCGACGCGGTGCGCCGGGTCAGCGACCTGATGGCGGAGATTTCCGCCGCCTCGCAGGAACAGAGCACCGGCATCGAGCAGGTCAACCAAACCATCACCCACATGGACGGCGTGACCCAGCAGAACGCGGCGATGGTGGAGGAAGCCAGCGCTGCCGCGCATTCCCTGCAGGAGCAGGCCGACGAACTGGCCGAAGTGGTGGCGGTATTCCGGATGCGCTGAGGACGCACGGCCGGGGGATGGCGACCCCCGGGCCGGCTGGGTACAGTGATGCCATTCATACGGACGCATCCTGCATGCCACACGCCGCCCGGAGGACGCAGTGGTCCGTTGCCTTGGCATTCCTTGCCCTCTGCTGGCCCCACGCTCCCTCCGCCGCGGCACGGCAGGACGCCTCCCCTCCCGCCGGAAGCGCCCGTTCCCGCGAAGTCGAAACCGACCCGCAAACCGGTCGGATCCTGCGTTTCCGCGACGAGCGCGGGGACTTCCGCTACCGCTACGACGCCAACGGGCGGCTGCTAGAAGCGATGCGCGAGGGCGACACCGTCGCCACCCTCGCCTGGAACGATCGCAACCTGCCCGCCTCACTGGCGCTGCAGGGCCTGGGCGACGCCTCCCGCCACCAGCTGGCGTTCACCTACGACGCACGCGGCCGGGTGGTTCGCATGCGGCTGGACGATCGCGGCACCATCGCCATCCGCTACGGGCGCGACGGCGAGCCGGTGATGCGTTCGACGCTTAACCCCGACGGGCACCGAACCACGTTCGGGATGTTCGGCACCCTCGCCATGCTCACCCAACCCGCCGGCATCACCATCAGGATCACACCGAAATGAACGCCGCCCTTCGCAATGCCCCCGTCCTTCGCCGCGCCACGCTCGCCTGCCTGCTGGCCGCCCCTGGCGTTGCCGGGGCCGCCACCTCGCCCAGGATCCAGGCCGACGACCAGGTCCAACTGGCAGCCACCCAAGTGGAATGGACGCTGGACGGCCCCTTCGCCCTGCGCCGGGTCGAACTGGTCATCCGCAATCCCCACGACCGCCCGCTGGTAACCACCGTACAGGTGCCGCTCGCCGGCAACGAACGCCTGCACGGGTATGCGCTGGACATCGAGGGCCAGCTGCGCGACGCGGTGCCGGTGGAGCGGATCCGGGCCCGCGCCGCCTTCGAGGAAACCGTGCGCAACCGGGTGGATCCGGCGCTGGCGCAGAAGGACGCGGGCAACCGCTACGGGATCCGGGTGTTCCCGATCCCCGCCCACGGCGAACGCCGCCTGCGGCTGGATATCGCCAGCCTCGCCGCGCGCGAGGCCTGCGGTTGGCGGCATCGCCTCGACGCCGGCCTGCCGCTCGGCAGCCAGCCGACGTCGCGCGCCGCGGCCACGACCAAGCCGGTGGCCGCCGGCACCACGTTGCCTGGCTGGCATGCCGCGCAGTCCGCCTACGTGGCCAGCTGGCAGCCAGCCGCCAAGGCTGTACCCAGCGCCTGCCTCGCCGCGCCGACGGCGGATGCCGCCTTCCAGGCAAGGTTCGAGGACGGCCTGGAGATGCATTGGCTGGAAGTGCCCGCGCGCCGTCCGGCGGCGGTGCCCGCCTCGCCCGCAGTCAACCGCATCGAGGTGGCCTGGGATGCCTCGTACAGCACGCTCGGCATCGACCGCACGCCCGAGCTCCAGCTGCTGGATCGCTACCTGCGCGGGCGCTCGGTCGAGGTCACCCTGAGCGTGCTGCGCGAAACCGTGCAGCGGCGCCAGGTTCGCATCGACTCGGCGGATGCGCTGGCGAAGTTCCTCTCCGCCTTGGCCGACGAACGGCCCGACGGCGCCACCGCGCTGCCAGCCTGGCGCGCCGACCCGCGGGCCCAGCAGGTACTGCTGTTCAGCGATGGCGTCGCCACCTTGCCGGGCGCGGTGGATCCCGCCACCCGCGCACCGGTGTTCGTGATCGCCCAGGGCGTGGCGGATCCCGCCTTGGCCCGTTGGCTCACGCGCAGCGGCGGCCAAATACTCGACCTTGCGGCGCTGACGCCCGACCAGGCCCTGCGCGCACTGCACCGCACGCCAACCCTGCGGGCGGCGCTGGGCCCGCTGGATCGCAACTGGTACCTCGAGCAGTACGCGGTCGACGACGGCGCGCTCCGGGCCTGCCACGTGGCCCCGGCCCCGGGCGCCGTTCCGCGCCTATCGCTGATCCATGCCACGGCCTCCGGGCCTCGCGGGCAGGCGCACCGGGCGCCGTCCGCGCGCAACTCCGCACTGGCCGCCTTCTGGTGCGCCACCTGGCAGGCCGAGGCGCTGGAAGCCCAGCCAGGCCAGCACCACGCCGCGCTGGCCGCACTGGGCGAGCGCTTCGGCGTGGCCAACCGCGAAACCAGCCTGCTGGTGCTGGAAAACGACGATGATTACGTCCGCTTCGGCATCTTGCCGCCGGCGGCGGACGTCGCCTTGCGCGACCGCATCCAGCGGCGGCGCGCGCAGGCAGGAATCGAGAAATCCGCGGCATGGAAGGAAAACCGCCAAGCGATCCAACGCGGCTGGGAGGCGCGGATTGCGTGGTGGAACACCGTCTTCCCCAAGGACGATCCACGGCCGCGCTGGGCCGAACAGCGCCGCCAGGCCGAAGCCCAGCGTGCCCGCGAAGATGCAGAGATGGCGCGGGAGCGCCGGCTTGCACCGCGTCGGTTGGTCGGCGCCGCCGCGCCAATGGCAGCGGATGCGGCGGCAGCCCCGGCCTCGATGTCCGCACCGCCCCCGCCGCCCGCACCTGCCCCGTCCGAACCGGATGCACCGGCGGGCGGCATCGGCATCCAGCTGCAGGCCGTGGCCATGGATTCGCCGTACGTGGCCGAACTGCGCGCCGCACAAGCGGCGGCACCGCTCTACGACCGCTACCTGGACCTGCGCACGCAGTACGGGCAAAGCCCGGCCTTCCACTTCGACGTGGCACAGCGGCTGTTCGAGCTGGGCGACGCCGAGCGCGGCTGGCGGGTGCTCAGCAACCTCGTGGAGCTGATGCCGAACGACCCCGCCAGCCTGCGGCTGGTGGCTTACCGGCTGCAGGAAGCCGGCCTGCAAGACACCGCCATCGCACTGCTGCGCAAGCTACGCGAGCTCGCCCCGGACGAACCGCAGTCGTTCCGCGACCTGGCGTTGGCGCTGCGCGCGCCGGCAACCTGCGGCGAAGCGCTGGCCTTGCTGGAACACGTGGTGGATACGCCATGGTCGCCGCGCTTCGCCGACATCGGGGTGATTGCGCTGGCGGAACGCAACGACCTGCGCACGCGCTGCCCCGCCGTTGCCGCCGACACCACGGCCGACCCGCTCGCGCAGCCCCTGCCGGTGGGCCTGCGCGCCGTGCTGCGCTGGGACCTCGACGACACCGACATCGACCTGCACGTGACCGATCCGAATGGCGAGGAGGTCTATTACAGCCATCGCCTCAGCTACCAGGGCGGCACCATCTCGCGCGACTTCACCGCCGGCTACGGCCCAGAGGAGTTCATCCTGCGCAACCCCAAGCCCGGCACCTACGAGGTAGCGGTGAACTACTACGGCAGCCGGCTGGCGAAGCTGACCCGTGGCGCCACCCTCAACCTGGGCCTGCAGACCGGCTTCGGCACCGCCGCCGCGCACGAGCAGGCCGTCAACCTCCGCCTGCTGGAGCAGACCGGCAAGGTGGTGGTGGGGCGTTTCACCGTGCAGGCGGACGGCACGCTGGGACTGGCGCAGGCCAGCAACGACAAAGCCTCGCCGTGAGCCTGCAGCAGGCCCTGCATGCAGTGATGGCAGCGGCACTGCTCCTGCTGCCGGCCTGGGCGGCCCCGGCAGGGGCCGCTACCGTGCCGCAGCTGGTGCATGCGCTTGATGGCCAGGCGCACATCCCGGACAGCCTCGCGGAGCGCCGGGCCGCGCCTGCCGCCTACCTGCGTGCATTGGACGGCATCGGCAAGCTGGCCACCCTGTCGCAGGGCAGCAAGAAGTTCATGGGCTTGTGCCCCGAGGAAAATTTCCCGCTGACCCGCGCCCACCTCGCGTTCAGTCGCTCATTGGGCGGATTCCTCCATGACCGCCGGCTGCAATGGAATGCCGGCCAGTACGCAGGTGGCGACGAAGCGCCCGTGACCCGACACGCGCTGGCGCTGGGCGAATACCTGCAGGATCTGTCCGGCACCGCACCCACGCCGCAGGATGCCCTGCTGGAGCGCCTCCGGGCCGGGCACGACGTGCCGTATGCCGGGGACGCACCCCGCCGCGACTGGCTGGACTTCTGCGCCACCGCCGAATTCATCGGCCACGAGCTGCTTCGCGAGAATCCCCAGGCGAAGACGCTACTGCTGCAGGAGGACTGGAGCGACGAAGACCTGGCCCGGCTGGATGCAGCAACATTCAAGCAGCGCATCGAACTTGCGGTGGCGTTGTATTCCACGGCAGTGATCGAGTTCGACGCCAGCTTCGCCGTTACCGAGCGCCAACGGGCACCTGCCTATGCATCGCCACCCGGCACGGTCTACACACGCTCGCAGTGCCAGCGCGCGCGCAGCGCCGAAACCCGCGACGCCCGCGCCGGGCTGGAGCGGGCCTGGGCATTGTCGGATCCGTCCTGCGGCTCGCAGGACCTGCCCGCTGCCTGGCGGCAGTTGCTGGCAGTGGCTGCCCTGCGCGATACCGCCACCGGCAGCCAGCCGCAGGTGGCGTTGGCCAACCAGGCCGTGGCCCTGGCCAGCGAGCGCGACATCGAGGCCACCGCGATCGAATTGCTGGACCTGCCATTCACCGCCGATGGGCGCTTCGCCGGTTTCCTCGACCAGCTCCCGGAACCGGAACGCAGCGAAGCGCAGGCTGCCAACACGGCTGCGCATCACTTCCTTGCTAGCCACCATGACCGGCTGGCGCTGCTGCTCGAATCGCACGAGAAGCTGTCGTTGGACCAGGCCCAACGCGATGCCTGGTGGCTGCAACAGGCCTATCTGCACGGCGACCTGCTCGCCCTGCTGCCGCTGTATGACAACTACCGCAACGCCCGGCATTGGCTGGCCCGCGGCGCAGGCAGCAGTCCGTATGCCAGCCTGGTCTTCATCGCCGCCAGCCCCCGCAACCAGCCGCGGGCCGACGCGCTGCTGGAGACACTGCAGGGCGACCCGCGACCACGGGTTCGGGCGCGGGCCAACCTGCTGCGGGCGATGTGGCTGCTGGGCGCAGCAAAAGAGGGAATCCCCGCAAGCATCGCCCCGCTGCTGGATACCGGCATCGAGCAGGGGCTGGCCGAAGCCTTCCTCCTCAAGGCCATGCAACTCCGCCAGGCCGGCGGGGATTGGCAGGCACCACTGGCCGCGTGCATGCAGGCGGATGCCACGCCACTGCTTGCCTTCGCCCCTAGGGATTTTTTCCAGCCAAAGGAAATGACGAGCCGCGGCAACCGCTGCAACGACGCCACCACCGATACCGCGCTGCGAACACTGGAACTGAAGTGGCGACGCGCCTGGTAGCCAGGCTCGTCGTGCTTGCATTGCTGCACGCCGGCAACGGCGACGCCACGGCTGCCGACACGCTGCCGGCACGGGTGGCGCTGTGGCTGTCCGCGCCACCGGCCGATGGCAGGCTGGAAAGCTGCGCGCAAGCCGCGCCGGCCACGGCGTGGCAACTGGCGCAGGCCGACGCCGCGCTGGTGCGCTTAGGGCAGGACCTGCAGCTGCAGCGGCTCGCCGAAGCGGGCAGTCGCGGGGTGGCATGGACGCAGCGCTGCTTCCAGCTGCGCCACGGCACACGCGTGCTCCTGCAGGGCGCCGTGGTACCGGCGGAATCGGCGCGACTACTCCCGCCCCCACTGCCAGTGCTGGTGCTGGAAAACCGCGCGCGCCATGTCCCCGTATTGGCATTGGCCTGCGGCTTTCCTGCCCGGACCACGGCCTTCGCGCATGCCTGCGCCGGGACACTTCGCGAAGGCGGTGAAGGAAGCCGCCCGCCAGCCCCCTAGCCAGGTCGCCCGCCAGCCCGCGCGGGCTGGCCACCACCGCAGCACATCCGCCGCGTGGACAGGCCGGTGGATCGCGCAAGCGATGGCAGGGCCTTCGCCCGCGCTTTAGCGCAGGCGGGCACGCCGATTCAGTCGCGCAGGAACAGCTCGCCGATTGCCAGCGCGGTCCTGTACGGCTCCGGATCGTTGCGGTTGCTCAGCAGTACCACCGTCAGCCGCTGCGCCGGCCAGCGCACGATGACGTTGCGGAAGCCGATGGTTTCGCCGGAGTGCCACAAGGTGTCGCCGGTGATGCGCCAGCCGAAACCGTAGTGCGCGTCATAGCCCTCGCCCACCACCTTGGCGTGTGGGGCGAACGCCAGCGCGCGCGAGGCGTCCGACAACAGGCGGTCGTCGCACAGCGCCGCGTCCCAGCGCGCCAGGTCGTCGATGCTCGAATAGATGCCGCCATCGCCCAGCACCGCGCTGGTCGAACTCTGGTCGGTGCGCTGCCATCTTTCGACAGGCGCGGCGCCGCTGATCTCGCTGTGGCCGAAGGCCCGGTGCGGCACCTCCGGCCCACCGGCCACATAGGCCAGGCTGCCGTGCATGCCCAGCGGCTGGAAGATGCGGCTGCGCAGGAAGTCCGGGTAGGCCATGCCCGAGGCGCGCTCCACGACCAGCGCCAGCAGCGCATAGCCACTGTTGCTGTAGCGGTAGGCGCTGCCCGGCGCGAAGTACAGGCGGTTTTCCTTTTCCAGCAACGCCAGCACCCCGGCGTCGCGGATCTGCCCGTCGTACGGCTCCTGCATCAGGTCTTCGTAGTCCACCAGCCCGGAGGTGTGGGTGAGCAGCTGGCGCAAGGTGATCGCGGCGGCGGCGTCCGGCAGCGATGGCAGCCATTTGCGCGCCGGGTCATCAATCCCGAGTTTTCCATCCTGCGCCAGCAGCAGGATCGCGGCGGCGGTGAACTGCTTGCTGACCGAAGCCAGCCGGTAGGCGGTGGCCGGGCCGGCTTCGACGTCGCGCGCCAGGTCGGCGCGGCCGTAACCGCGCGCCACCACCGCCGCGCCGTCCTCCAGCACCAGCAGGGAAGCGCCGGGAGCTTCGCCCTCATAGCGTTGCATCAACGCATCGATGGCGGCGTCGCGGGTCGGGGGCGCAGTCACGGGCACGTCGTAATACCGGTCGGGGGAAGGTTCGGGATCGAGGCGGAAATGCCACCACTCCTCGGGCAGGTTGGCGAAACCCTCGGCCGCCATCGCGTCGCGCAGCCGGTGGCGGTTGGCGCGCTGGGCGGCGCTGGCCTCGGGACTGTCGGTATTCGCGCGGGTGCCGAAGAAGTCGAAGGCGGTGCCCATGTCCAGCGGCGTGCAGGCGGCGCCCTGGGCATCGCACTGCAGCAGGGTCAGGTCGACGGTGCCGCCGCGGCTGTGCCCGGAAACCGGAGCGATGTAGACGCCGCGCAGCTGCGGCTTGTCGAGGTCGGGATAGAACTCGGCCTTGGTGCGGAGATCGGTAGGGTCGTCCATCCAGCGCACGAACTGCGCCACCGCGCGCGCCGGGCGGTAGCAGTCGTACACGCGCAGGCGCTGGTGCTGCTTGCGCAGCGACGCCTCCACCCGCGCCAGCGCCTGTGCGACTTCGCGCTTGAGCCAGCAGCGCGGCGCCAGGTAGCCGTCGATGGGCACGCCGACGAAGTTGTGGCTGCCGGCATATCTGATTTCCTGGGACAGGTCCGGCACCAGCGTGCGGATGTCCACCAGCCCGGCCTCGTCCATGCTGCGCGCGGGCGACAGCACCGGCGCTTCGCCCGCATGCAGCGGCGCGACGCAGGCCAGCAGGGCCGCAAGCAGCAACGCCCTACTCACAGCCGCGCTCCCGCACGAAGGCCAGGTCCTCGTAGTCGGAACTGAAATCACCGTCGGGATTGAGTTTGGCCATGTGCAGCCGGGCCTTGCCGCCCTCGCGGGAGAATGCCAGCCACGCGTTTTCGTCCACGGCTTCGTCGTCCCAGACCAGCAGGTGGCGGCCGTCGAGGCGGCTGATCCGGCCGTGCATCTTCGGCGACTTGGCCGCGCGCCATTCCACCGCCTCGCCGACCGCGCAGATCCGCACTTCGCCGAACCACGGGTCGCGCCAGACACCCAGCCATTCGCGCAGCTCGCTGGCAGACACCGGCTGGCGCCGGGCGATATCAGGCAGCGCGGCCTTGGGCGCCGCGGCCGGCGGCGGCGTGGCCAGCGCATCGGCGTAGCCGTCCACGCCCAAGGACCTTTCCGGGGCGGTGAACAGCTTGAGCAGCGCGGTGCCCAGCACGGTGCGGGCGCTGCCGCCGTCGCCATTGATCATGAACACGAAGCCGGCGCGGCGGTCCGGCAACAGCATCATCATCGAATACATGCCGCCCAGCGTGCCGGTATGCGAGACCGTCCACTCGCCATCCACGTCGGCCAGGCGGAAGCCATAGGCATAGGCGTAGTAATGGGTGTCGTCCCACTGCCGCTTGAGCCGGGAGATCGGCATCGGCGTGCGCGCCTTCCACATTTCCGCGCGCTGCGCATCGCCCAGCCACGCTTTCTGCGCATCGGTCGGCGCCAGCCAGCTGTTGGCCCAGACCAGCATGTCGTCCAGCGTGCAGCGGATGCCGCCGGCGGGCGCCGAGGCAATCGCCGGCACGATGTCGGCATCGCCGCGGGTGCGCACGATCGCATCGCCATCGCGCCCGTGCGGCTGCGCCACGCTGCCGGCATCCTTCAGAACGAACTCGCCGACGCGGCAGCCCTGCAGTCCCAGCGGCGTGAACAGCTCGCGCCGCATCAGCTCTTCGTAGGATGCGCCGCCTGCCGCGGCAGCCACCTGCCCGGCCACCACGTACAGCAGGTTGTCGTAGGCGTAGCCGGCGCGGAAGCCGTAGGCCGGCTTGATGTGGCGCAGCCCGCGGACGATGTCGTCGCGGTCGAACAGATTGGGTTCCGGCCACAGCATCAGGTCGCCGCCGCCTTCGGGCAGGCCGCTGTTGTGCACCAGCAGGTCGCTGACCGTCATGTGCGCGGTCACCCACGGATCGTGCATGGCGAACGCCGGCAGGTGCTTCACCACCGGGTCGTCCCACTGCAATTTGCCCTGCTGCACCAGCCGCGCCAGCACCGCGGCGGTCATCGCCTTGCTGTTGGACGCGATCTTGAACAGGGTCTTGTCCGTCACCGGATCGCCGCTGCCATGCACGGTCTCGCCGTAACCACGCGCGAAGACCACCCTGCCGTCTTCGATCACGCCCACCGCGATGCCCGGCAGCCGGTAGCGGGCGATGACCTGGCGCACGGTGGCATCGATTGCCTGCGGGTCCGGCCCTGCCGGCGTTGCGGCGGATGCGACGGCCGGCAGCAGCAGGACCAGCAACAGGACAAGGGCGGGCTTCATGCGCTTTTCCACTCGTTCGCGGGGCGTTCGTCGGCGATCATCGCATCGAAGTCCTGGCGCTTGCGGACCAGCGCGTAGCGGCCATCCTCCACCAGCACTTCCGCCGCCAGCGGGCGCGAGTTGTAGGTCGATGCCATCGACGCGCCATAGGCACCCGCGCCGAGGATGGCGACCAGATCGCCGGCCTCGCAGCGCGGCATCTCGCGCTGCCGGGCGAAGGTGTCGCCGGTCTCGCAGACCGGGCCGACCACGTCATAGGCCACGCGCTCGCGGCCGGCATCGCCGCCGACCCGCACGATGTCATGCCAGGCGTCGTACAGGCTGGGCCGCAGCAGGTCGTTCATGCCTGCGTCCAGCATCAGGAAGCGACGCGCGCGGCCGTGCTTTTCCAGCACCACGCGGGTCAGCAGCAGCCCGGCTTCGGCCATCAGCCAGCGGCCTGGCTCCACCAGGATGCGTCCGCCGAAACCGGCCAGCGCTTCGCGGATCGCGGCCGCGTAGGCGGCCGCCTCCGGCGCCACTTCGCCATCACGGTAACGCACGCCAAGGCCGCCACCCACGTCGATACTGGCGATGGCATGGCCGGCGGCTTCCAACTCGCGCCAGAACGCGGCCATCCGCTGCAGCGCCTCGCGCACCGGCTGCAGGCTCAGCAGCTGCGAGCCGATGTGCATGTGCAGGCCGTCCAGGCGCAGGTTCGGCCACTGCGCGGCGCCATCGAACCACGCCCGCGCCTCGTCCGTCGGCACGCCGAACTTGTTCTCCGCCTTGCCGGTGGAGATCTTGGCGTGGGTGAGCGCATCCACGTCGGGATTGATCCGTACCGACGCCACCGCGACGCATCCGCGGGCAGCCGCGATGCGCTGGATGGCATCGAGCTCCGCACGCGATTCCACGTTGAAGCGGTCGATGCCCGCGGCCAGCGCCGCGTCGATTTCCGCGTCAGTCTTGCCGACCCCGGAAAACACGATGTCGGCCGCGGCGATGCCCGCACGCAGCGCGCGTTCCATCTCGCCACCGGAAACGATGTCCGCACCCGCGCCCTCGGCTGCCAGCAGCCGTAGGATCGCGCCGTTGCCGTTGGCCTTGACCGCGTAGCGGATGCCGGCATCCAGCCCCGCCAGCGCATCGCGCAGTGCGCGAACGCGCCCGCGGATCGCCGGCGCCGAATACACGTAAAGCGGCGTACCTTCGCGTGCCGCCAGCGCCGCCAGCGCCACGCCCTCGACCGTGCCCGTTGTCGCGTCCATCCAGCGCACTTCCGTTCCGTTCAAAAAAAATGGCGGCCCGGCTAGGGCCGCCTCCAGGGGAACCGCAAAATAAACAGGGATACGGCGCAGGGATCAGTAGTTCCAGGTCACGACCAGCTGGGTGTAGCGCGGCGACTGCCAGCCCCAGCCTTCGCCGAAGTGCGGCATCTTGTTGCCGGGCGTGCTCTCGTAACGCGAGTGCACCTCCACCACCGTCTGCTCGTTGAGCAAGTTATAGACCGAGAGGCGTGCCTTCAGATCCACGCCCGGCACCGGCAGCGACCAAGTGATGTTGGCACTCAGGTCCTTCACCCACGGCATCCGGCCGAACGCCCCACGCGGCGAATAGACCAGTTCACGCGTGGTGTAGTCGCCGCAGCCCGAGACGCACAACCAGCCAGAACCACCACCCGACGATTCCCTGGGACCACCCGCAGAGCGGTTGTCGTTCGGCCAACGCACGCCATAGGCCGTGATCGGGCCGCCGGAAATGGCGGAGAAGGTCGCGCCAATGCTCCAGGTTTCGTTGAACTTATAGCTGCCGCGCAGCTTGAGTTGGTGCCGGTGGTCGTTGAACAGGACGCCATAGCGCTCGTTGACCGCGGGATGATCGTAATACTGGACCAAGTTGGTCCAGTTCAACCCCGTGTCGGAGTTCACCGGGCCTTCGACGTTGCCCTCGCTCTTCGACCAGATGTAGCTGGCATTGAAAGCCCACTTGTCGTCCCAGGCGCGGTCAAGCTGGAACTCCACCGCCTTGTAGGTGCGCCGAGGCTTCTTGTAGCCCATGACCACTTTGCTGCCGGACGTGATCCAGCCATCCTGCGAATTGTCGAACGTCACCCATTCTTCGGTATCCGGACACCAAAGAGTGTTGGTCTCCCCAGGATTCAAAATCGGCCAGTCACCCGAGTACCAGTCGCACCCTTCGACGTGCCGGATACTGACATCCTCAACCGCACGGGTCACGCGACGGTAAGTCGCATTCACGCCATACGACCACTCGTGGTTGATCGCCTGCTGGAAGCCGAGGATGAACTCGTCCTGGAAGACCTGCTTGAGGTCGCGCGCGACCGCCGTCCTCATGTCGGAAGGCGCGGGGGCGTTCATGTCGGTGTTGACAGGGCCGATCTGCGCCCCGAGCTTCGGCAGGAGATAAGGCGCGCCGGTCGTCGGATGGGCGCCCTGTGTCCAGCCGTCGAGCACATAGTAGGTATGCTCGTCAGTGGTGCCTCCGCCAAAATAGTCGGTGATCTTGTTCGTCAGGGGAGTGTAGTAACGACCCGCATTGCCAAAGACCTTCGTGGTGCCATCGCCCTTGACGTCCCAGCTGAAGCCCAGGCGCGGGGAAATCATGTCACTGAAATCGGCCGCGGCGAACGTTGCGCCAGAGGCGAGCGTGTTGGTGAACTTGTCGGCGCGCACGCCAAGGCTCAACAACAGGTTCGGAGTAATGCTCCAATTGTCCTCAAGGTAGAGCGCCTGCACCTTGGTGCTCACCGGGGAGCCGGTGATGAAGCGCCGCACATCGACGATGGCATTGACGCCCGCGGGAATGACGGTGCCGTTCAGCGGACCTCCCGGTGTGGCTCCCAGCACCGAATAACTGAGGCCATCACCAGGGTAGTACGACGAACTATCGGAATCGGAGACTTCCTGGTCGGCACCAAAGCGCAGGAGGTGGTCGCCGAGCGTCCATTCGAAGTCCAGCCTTGCCGCCCTGCGCTCGTCTTCGCGGTTGTTGATGGCGCCGTTGCTCGGATGGCAGCCTTCGGGCGTGGTCTTCGGCCCGAACTTGGTGGTATAGGCGCCATCACGGCTGACGATGCTGCAGTCGCCGTCCAGCGGCGTACCGCTGAGGCTGCTGCGCTTGTTGACGCCATACAGCGCCTTGGCCATGAAGTTGTCGCCGAAGTGGCCGGTATAGGTCAGCGACCAGTTGTCGCCGCCGGAGCCGGCGGTGCTGCTGCCGCGGGACTCCCCGCGGGCTTGGCTGTCCCAGTCATACCCGTACTTTTCCGTGGTCGAGTCGGCCTTGTCGGAAAATGCCAGGAACTCCAACTTGTGGTCGTCGCTGATCTGCCAATCGAGCTTGGCGCCCCAAAAATCGTTCTTGCTTTCGGTGTACCAGGCTTCGGTGGTATCGATGTCCCTGGGACTGCTGTCACGCACCTCATACATCGCGAAGAAGAACAGCCTGTCTTTCAGGATGGGGCCAGACGCCCAGATATTCGTCTTGTAGAACGGACTCGCATCGCGACTGGTGCGGTCGCGCTCCACAAGGTCGCCATCCTTGTAGAAGCGATCGGTGGTGGATGCCGCCCATGCCGCCGGCTGCATGGTGACCTGTGCGCCCGCATGGAACTCGTTGCCACCGGAACGGGTTACTGCGTTGATCACGCCGCCGGTACTGCGGCCAAACTCGGCCGAATAACCACCCGTCTTGACCTGCACTTCCTCATAGAAGTTGAACGGAACCGACGAATACCCCTGGCGGTAGTAGGGGTCGGTTACGTTCAATCCATTGATGTAAGCCACGTTCTCCGCCATCGACGAACCACCGAAAGAGAGGCCGCCCAAGGCCGCCGAAGGCACTACGCCGGGCGCCAGCAGCGCAACCGAGCCAAGGCTTTGGTCCACCGGCAGGCGCGCGATTTCCTCGCGGGTGATGTTCGTCGCAGACTCGGTCGAATACACGTCCACGCGATTTACTACTCGTGACCCGATCACCTGCACGGCACTGAGGTTCACTGCGCCGCTGTCGGTCAGGTTGACGGTCGTGGTGCCGCCCAAGGAGACGGTGACGAGGACGGGCTCGCCCGAGCCCGAGCTTAAGCGGTACTGACCCGGCGGGAGCTGGGCGATGCGATAGCTGCCATCGGCACTGACCTTCGCGCTGCGGGTTTGACCGGTCGCGGCATTGGTGATCGTGAGTTCCGTTCCAGCCTGGGCACGGCCTGCCACCGCACCGGTGACTGCCTGCGCAAGCGCGGGAGCAGCAACGAACGACGATAGGCACAAGCCCATGGCGATACTGAGTACGGACTTGCGCAAATTGCGGGTGCTGCTCATAACCTCTCCCCGGTCGATGATTGGATTGCCCTGGATGCCGCGGCACGCGGGATTCCCGCCCCTCGCCTGCCATCGGCAGCGACTGTCTTGGCTGTGTAACACGTGGGGAAAGTGTGGTCAATAATTTATTCTTGACGTATAACAATCTCGAATCACATATTCCGCAGCGCACAATCCGTAACATCGCCCGCACCGGCCATCACCCGGCTACGGACACTCTCTGAAGGAGTCGGAATGACATCCATGCGATCCACCCGCGCCGGAATGCCGGCCATGCGCATGCTGGCCTTGGCGTTGGCATTGGCGACCCTGCCGGGCATGGCGCGCACGCCGCAGGCCAACCCACTACCGGTGCCTGCGCACGGCGTCGTCGGCGTCGCGGACGCCCAGCTCAGCCCGGATTTCTGGATCGCCCGCGCCCAAGCCCCGGATGCACCGCTGATGACGCGCGCTGCCATCGACGCCCGCAACGCCCGGCTGCTGCGCGAAGACACGTCGATGCACGACCTGGCCGCGCTGCCGGCAACGCTGGCAAGCAAGCAGGTGACCGACTGGATCAGCGGCCTGGCCTCGCCGCCGACGCGCGCGCTCTGGGATGAAGCCGGCAATCCAGTGGCGAAGGCCGCCCTTGATGCCATCGTCGCCAACCGCGCGCTCGACGCCATCCCCGCCAGCCAGCCGACCCGCTTCGGCATGGCCGTCCAGCGTGCCGCGCTGCGCGCCTTCCCGACGGCGCTGCGCGTGTTCAACAGCAACGACGACGCCGACATCGACCGCTTCCAGGAAAGCGCGCTGTTCCCGGGCGACCCGGTGGTGATCGCGCATGCCAGCGGCGACGGCCAATGGCTGTTCGTGGTCAGCCCGCGCTACGCCGCGTGGGTGGAGGCCACGGCGATCGCAGCTGGCAGCCGCGATGCCGTGCTGGGCCATGGCCAGCGCACGCCCTACCGGGTCATCACCGGCGCCAAGCCGCGCACCGTGTTCACCCGCGAGGAGCCGCGCCTGTCCGAGCTGCAGCTGGACATGGGCACCCGCGTGCCGCTGGCGCAGGCGGCGCCGGACCAGCCGGTCAACGGCCAGCACCCCTACAGCGCGTGGACCCTGTCGCTGCCGGTGCGCAACGCCGACGACCGGCTGGCGTTCGCGCCCGCGCTGCTGCAGAAAATCGCCGACAGCCAGGCCGACTACCTGCCGCTGACTCGCGCCAACATCCTCCGCCAGGCCTTCAAGTTCCTCGGCGAACGCTACGGCTGGGGCCATTCGTACAACGGCCGCGATTGCAGCGGCTTCGTCTCCGACGTGTACCGCAGCATGGGCGTGCAGTTGCCGCGCAACACCAGCGCGCAGGCGGTCAGCCCGGTGTTCGCGCGCACCCGCTTCACCCCGGATGACACGCGGGCAACGCGCATGGCCGCAATCAAGTCCCTGCAGATCGGCGACCTGGTCTACATCCCCGGCCACGTGATGATGTACATCGGCGACATCGACGGCATGCCCTACGTGATCCACGACACCAATGGCGGTACCGTGCTCGGCGCGGACGGCAAGCCGCGTTCGCTGCGCCTCAACGGCGTCTCGGTCACCCCGCTGCTACCGCTGCGCTTCGGCAAGGACCACGATTACGTGGATCGCATCACCAACATCGTCAAGGTGGCAGCTGCCCAATGAAGATCACTGACATCCGCTTCGGCATGCTGCGCGTGCCGCTGAAAACCCCGTTCAAGACCGCGCTGCGCACCGTCGAGCAGGTGGAGGACGTGGTGGTGATGGTGCACACCGACGATGGCCACGTGGGCTACGGCAGCGCACCCGCCACCGCGGTCATCACCGGCGACACCCACGGCTCCATCGTCGAGGCCATCCGCCACTACATCGCGCCGCGCCTGGTCGGCCACGAGATCGCCAACCTCAACCACCTCACCCACCTGGTGCAGGGCGCGATGGAGAAGAACACCAGCGCCAAGGCGGCGGTGGAGATCGCCCTGTACGACCTATGGGGCCAGCTGTACCGCGCGCCGATCTACCAGCTGCTGGGCGGCGGCGACCCGGCCATCACCACCGACATCACCATCAGCGTGGACTACATCGACAAGATGGTGGCGGACTCGCTGGCGGCGGTGGAGCGCGGCTTCGAATCGCTGAAGATCAAGGTGGGCAAGGACATCGGCCTGGACATCGAGCGCACCAAGGCGATCCACGCCGCTGTGGAAGGCCGCGCCCTGCTGCGCCTCGACGCCAACCAGGGCTGGACCGCCAAGCAGGCGGTGTATGCGCTGCAGACGCTGGAGGATGCGGGGGTCAAGCTCGAACTGGTCGAACAGCCGGTCAAGGCGCACGACCTGGCCGGCCTGCGCTACGTCACCGAGCGCGTGCACACCCCGGTGATGGCCGACGAAAGCGTGTTCGGCCCGCGCGAGGTGGTGGAGCTGATCCGCATGCGCGCCGCCGACATCGTCAACATCAAGCTGATGAAGACCGGCGGCATTTCCAACGCGGTCAAGATCGCCGACATTTGCAGCCTGTACGGGATCGACTGCATGATCGGCTGCATGCTTGAATCCAGTATCGGCGTGGCCGCGGCCGTGCACTTGGCGGTGGCGAAGTCGGACGTGATCAGCAAGGTGGACCTCGACGGGCCGTCGCTGTGCCGCTTCGACCCGGTGCAGAGCGGCGTGGTGTTCAACGAATCGGAGATCAGCGTGACCGACGCACCGGGACTGGGCATCCGCCACATCGAAGGCCTCGCGCCCGCGCATGACCTGGCCGCCTGAGGCAATCCCGGTGGGCACGGCGCTGGTCAAGATCCGCTCCGAGCGCGACCGCATGTCGGCGATCGAGCGGCGCATCGCCGACTTCATCGTCGAGAACGCCCAGCTGCTGCGCGACTACTCCTCGCAGCAGCTGGCCAACGCGCTGGGCATCAGCCAGTCCAGCGTGGTCAAGTTCTGCCAGAAGCTCGGCTTCAAGGGTTATCCGGACCTCAAGCTGGCGATCAACGAGGCGGTGATCCGCGCCGACAGCAACGGCAGCACGCAGCCGCTGCCGCAGGATGCCTCGCACGCGGCCGCGCAGGGCTACGGCCTGTGGCTGCGCAAGTCGGAGGCCGAGGAAGCCACCCGCCTGATCAACCCACCCGGCACCCTGACCGCCGTGGCCGAGGCGATCGGACGCGCCGGCACGGTGTTCATCATCGGCCTGGGCGAAGACGACCTGCACGCGCGCACGCTGGCGCTGCGGCTGGCCCAGCTGGGCATCCTCACCGTGCACAACTTCGACGCCGCGCACATGACCGCCAGCTTGTCCGCGGCCAGGCCGGACGACGTGCTACTGGCGTTCTCCGAGCACGGCCAGCAGCCCGCGCTGGGCCAACTGGCGCGGCATATGCGCAGCCAGCGCGGCAAGGTAGTGACCATCACCCGCCACAGCGCCAATGCCCTGCGCGCGCAGGCCGACCTGGCGATGCTGGTGTCCGCGCACGACGAGCGCACGCACATCGAGCCGCTGCTCTACCACTCCGCCCTGCAGCACCTGCTCGACCGGCTGTTCATCCGCCTGTACGAAGCCGACGGCGCGCGCCGCGCCCGCCTGCAGGAAACGCTGGAGCGCATCCAGCCGCTGCTGGAACCGTGATGGCCTGGCCTCGCCTCGGGCAGGCAATGACGACATCCCCACCCGGCCGGAACCCCCCGGCAAAAGCCCGCTACGATTCCACGATTACCCGGACCCAATGACGATGCCGATCCGCCGCACCACCACCGCCCTGCTTGCCCTGGCGCTCGCCGCCTGCGCCCATCGCACCGGACTACCTTCCGCGGATGCCCAGCACTGGGCGGACGCACGACAGCTGGTGCTGGTGACGTCCGCCGACTGGGACGCCACCGGTGGCGAGCTGCGCCGCTTCGAGCGCAACGGCGATGGTGACGGCTGGAAGCAGGTCGGCGAGGCGATGCCGGTGACGCTGGGCCGCGGCGGCAGCGGCTGGGGCCTCGGCCTGAACCCGCAGCGCGGCGACGGCCCGGTCAAGCGCGAGGGCGACGGCAAGGCGCCGGCCGGCGTGTTCGCCATCGGCACCGCGTTCGGTTACGCCGACAGCGCGAACACCGGCCTGCGTTACCAGGCGATGACCGCCAATGACTGGTGCATCGACGTGCCGGCCTCGAACTACTACAACAGGATCATCGACCGCAGCACGGTCAAGGCGCCCTACCTCGACCAGTCCAGCGAGCCGATGCGCCGCGACCTGCATGCCGACGGCGACCAGCGTTACCGGGAAGGCTTCGTGATCGAACACAACGAAGGCGGCGTGGAGCGCCAAGGCGGCAGCTGCATCTTCGCCCACCTGTGGAAGGCGCCCGGGGAAACCACCGCTGGCTGCACCGCGATGGCGCCGGCCAGCATGGACGCGCTGCTGGCATGGCTGGATGCGGGCCGCAGGCCGGTGTTCGTGCTGCTGCCGAAGGCCCAGTACGTGGCGCTGAAGCGGGATTGGAAGCTACCGGAAATCACCGCGCCGGAGGCCCGCCCGTGAGCCAGACCACGCGCGTGCTGGCCGGCCTCGTCGCCGGTATCGTCCTCGGCATCCTGCTGGCATGGCTGGCGCCGGATACCGGGTTGCGGATCGCCGCCGTCGTCGAGCCGTTCGGCAAGCTCTGGCTCAACGCCCTGCAGATGACCGTGGTGCCGTTGGTATTCGCGCTGGTGGTGGTGGGCATCAACCAGGCCAGCGACGCCGCCCATTCCGGGCGGGTGGCGCGGCAGGCCATCGTCAGCTTCGTGGTGCTGCTGGCCGCCGCTGCCGCGATGGCCGCCGTGCTGGCGCCGCTGGCGCTGTCGATGCTGCAGCCCGATCCGGCCGTGGCCGCCGCGCTGCGTGGCCATGCGCAGGACATCGCGCCCCCCGCCGGCGGCTGGGCCGAGGCCCTCGTCGCACTCGTCCCCAGCAATGCCGTTTCCGCCGCCGCGGCCTCGGCGATGCTGCCGCTGGTGACGTTCGCGCTGTTCTTCGGCTTCGCCCTGACCCGCCTTGCGCCCGAGCCGCGCGCGCAGGTGGTGGGACTGCTGAAGGCGATCAGCGACGCGATGATCGTGATCGTGCACTGGGTGCTGTGGGCCGCGCCAGTGGGCATCTTCGCGCTGGTGCTGGCGCTGACAGCGCGCGCCGGCCTCGGCATGCTGCAGGCGCTGGGCATCTACATCCTGCTGGAATGCGCGTTGTACGTGCTGGCGGTGGTACTGCTGGTCGCGGTGGCGATCACCGTGGGCAAGCGCCGGTTCGGCCACTTCATGGGCGGGCTGGTGCCGGTGCAGGCGGTGGCGGCCAGCACGCAATCGTCGCTGGCCACGCTGCCGGCGATGCTGGACAGCGCGCAGAACCGGCTGGGCATCCCCGCCCGCGTGTCTGGGCTGGTGCTGCCGATGGCGGTGTCGCTGTTCCGCATCACCTCGCCGATCCAGTACATCGCCACCGCCTGCTTCATCGCCTGGGCGCTGGGCGTGGACCTGACCGCCGCGCAGCTGGCCACGGGCGTTGCGCTCAGCGTGCTGGTCAGCATGGGCTCGGTGGGCCTGCCGGGCCAGGCGATCTTCCTCGCCACCAACCTGCCGGTGACCACCGCGATGGGCCTGCCGATCGCGCCGCTGCCGGTGCTGATGGCGGTGGACGCCATCCCCGACGTGCTGGCCACCGTGGGCAACGTCACCGGCGACATGACCGCGACGGCGGTGGTGGCGGCGCGCTGCGGCGAGCCGGAACAAGCGGTTCCATCCGAAACCACCGCTTGACAGCCCTCGCTGCAGTGCAGCAGAGTCGGCCCATGTCCCGCCGCATGACCACCACCACGACCATTACCACCGGTACCACGCCGGTGCGGTCGGTCCTGCCTGGATAAACCATCCCAGACACACGGCCCCCGCAGCAGAGATGGCGGGGCGCGAATCCCGACTCGACGCGACGCGGGGCTTCCACCGGAGGCTCCATGGATTCGTCGCAACCTGCACCGCCAAAACCCGTTTGCCGCGCGCACAAGTTCGGCGGCAGTTCGCTGGCCGACGCCGGGCGCATCCGCCATGTCGCCAGCCTGCTGCTGGCGGATGCCGCCGCGCGACAGATCGCCGTCACCTCGGCGATGCACGGGACCACCAACGCGCTGGTGGCACTGGGTGAAGCCGCCACCGGCGGCGGTGACTGGCAGGAGGGGCTGGCCGCCCTGCGCCAGCGCCACCGCGATACCGCGAACACATTGCTGGCCCACCCCGAGGCGGTACTGGCGCGGATCGACGCGCTCTGCGGCGAGCTGGCCGAGCTGCTGCAGGCCACCTCGCTGCTGCGCCAGCCGGGCCGCACTGCGCTGGAGCGCATCCACGGCATGGGCGAAGTGCTGTCGACGTCGCTGCTGCATGCGCACCTGCTGGAACGCGGCGGCGACTACGCCCTGCTCGACGCGCGCGAGGTGCTGGTGGTGCGCCATACCGACCTCGGCGCGGTGGTCGACTGGGATGCCAGCGCGACGCTGCTGGCCGACTGGCGCGCGCGCCATCCGCAGGCGCGCGTCAACGTGACCGGCTATGTCGCCCGCGACGAACACGGCCTGCCCACCACGCTGGGCCGCAACGGCAGCGACTACTCCGCGGCGATCTTCGCCAGCCTGTTCAACGCCGACGAGCTGCACATCTGGAGCGATGTCGATGGCGTGCTTTCGGCCGATCCGCGGATCGTGCCGGAAGCGGTGCCGTTGACCGCGATGAGCTATCGCGAGGCCTGCGAGCTGGCCTACTTCGGTGCCAAGGTCATCCACCCGCAGACGATGACGCCGGCGATCGCGCGCGGGCTGCCGATCCTGATGCGCAACACCTTCCGCCCGGATTTCCCCGGCACCCGCATCGACGCCGATGGCGACCGCAGCGCCGCCGGCCCGGTGAAGGGACTCACGCTGGGCGGCGACTTGGCGCTGGTGTGCCTGGAAGGCGCGGGCCTGATCGGCGTGCCCGGCACCGCCGAGCGCGTGTTCGCGGCGCTGCATGCCGCGCACATCTCGGTGGTGATGATCTCGCAGGGCAGCTCCGAGCATTCGATCTGCTGCGTCGTCCACCAGCGCGAAGCGGCGGCCGCGCGCGACGCGCTGCGCGAGGCGTTCGCCCGCGAACTGGCCGGGGCCCAGGTGCAGGGCGTGACGATGCTGGCCGGCGTCAGCGTGCTCGCCGCGGTGGGCGACGGCATGGCCGGCACGCCGGGCGTGGCGGCGCGCATGTTCGATGCGCTGGCGCGTGCGCGGGTCAACATCCGCGCGATCGCGCAGGGCGCCTCGGAACGCAACATCTCGGTGGCGATCGATTCCAGTGATGCCGCGCGCGCGCTGCGCGCGGTGCACGCCGCGTTCTGGCTGTCGCCGCAGACGATCGCGCTTGCGGTGATCGGCCCCGGCAAGGTCGGCAGCGCCCTGCTCGACCAGCTGCAGGCGGCGCTGCCGCGGCTGCGCGAACGCCACAACATCGACCTGCGCCTGCGCGCGCTGGCCAGCCGCAACTCGCTGTGGCTGTGCGAACACGGCGCAGACGCCGACTGGCGCGCACGGATGCAGGCGGCTCCGTCAGCGGACGGCCTCGACAGCCTTGCAACGCACCTGCTGGACGCACACCTGCCGCACGCCGTGGTCATCGACTGCAGCGCCAGCGACACCGTCGCGCAGCGCTACCCGGACTGGCTGGCCGCCGGCATCCACGTCATCACCCCGAACAAGCAGGCCGGCGCCGGGCCGCTGGAACGCTATGAAGCGATCCGTGCCGCGCAGGCGAAAAGCGGCGCGCGCTTCCGCTACGAGGCCACGGTGGGCGCCGGGCTGCCGGTGATTTCCACCCTGCGCGACCTGCTGGACACCGGCGACGAACTGCTGGCCATCGAGGGCATCTTCTCCGGCACGCTGGCCTGGCTGTTCAACATGTACGACGGCAGCAAGCCCTTCTCCACGCTGGTGCGCGAGGCGCACGCGCTGGGCTACACCGAGCCCGACCCGCGCGACGACCTCTCCGGCACCGACGTGGCGCGCAAGCTGGTGATCCTCGCCCGCGAATCCGGCATGCCGCTGTCGCTGGCCGACGTGCAGGTGGAAAGCCTTGTCCCCGACGCCCTGCGCGACGCCGACCGCGACGCCTTCATGGCCGGGCTGGAAACGCTGGACGCGCCGATGCGGGCCCGGCTGGACGCCGCCCGTGCCAAGGGCTGCGTGCTTCGATATGTCGCCCGGTTGGCGCGTGATGGCAAGGCATCCGTTGCGCTGCGCGAGCTTCCCGCCGACCATGCCTTCGCCCACCTGCGCCTGACGGACAACTGCGTGTCGTTCACCACCCGCCGCTACTGCGACAACCCGCTGGTCGTGCAAGGCCCCGGCGCCGGGCCGGAGGTCACCGCCGCGGGCGTGTTCTCCGACCTGCTGCGTCTGGCCGCAGCGCTGGGAGCCAGGCTGTGAGCGCCGTGCGATACGAGGCGCGGGCGTTCGCACCCGGTTCGGTCGGCAATGTCGGCGTCGGCTTCGACGTACTCGGCCACAGCATCGCCGGCATCGGCGATGTCGCCATCGTGCGCCGCATCGAGGCGCCGACGGTGCGGATCAGTGCCATCCGCGGCGCCGTCACCGACCTGCCGCTGGAGGCCGCGCGCAACACGGCCGGAATGGCGCTGATCGCCCTGCGTGAGGCGCTGGCGCTGCCGTTCGGCTTCGAGATCGAGATCGACAAGGGCATCCCGCTGGGCTCCGGGCTGGGCGGCTCGGCCGCGTCCTGCGTGGCCGCGCTGGTGGCGGCGAACGCGTTGCTGGAGGTGCCGCTGTCGCCCCACGCCCTGTATCCGCATGCGCTGGCCGGCGAAGCCGTGGCCAGCGGCGGCCGCCATGGCGACAACGTCGGGCCGATGCTGCTGGGCGGGCTGGTGCTGGCCACCGCGGACCGGCTGACGAAGATCGAGGTACCAGCCGCATGGCACGCGGCGGTGGTGCATCCGCACGCGGTGCTGGAAACCCGCCGCGCGCGCGAAGCGCTGGCCGGGGCCTATGCGCTGAAGGAATTCGTCGCGCAAAGCGCGAATCTGGCGCAGGTGCTGCTGGGCTGCGAGCGTGGCGACGCGTCGCTGGTGCGGGCCGGCCTTGCGGACGTGCTGGTGGAGCCACGCCGCGCGCCGCTGATCGCGGGTTTCGCGGCAGTGAAGCAAGCCGCACTGGAGGCCGATGCCATGGGCGCCAGCATTTCCGGCGCGGGGCCCAGCGTGTTCGCCTGGTGCGAGGATGAAGCCACCGCACGGCGCGCGGGCGGCGCGATGACGGCTGCATTCGCCGCCGCCGGCATCGACAGCGACCTGCACCTCACCGCCATCGCCGGACCGGCCGCGCGGGTGCTGGCATGAACGCCTACAGCACACGCGGCCGCGCGCCGCTTGTTTCGATCGCGGATGCCATCGCCGCCGGCCTCGCACCGGATGGCGGCCTGTACATGCCCGCAACATGGCCGTCGTTCACCGTCGCGCAGTTCGAAGGCGCGGACACGCTGGCCGACGTCGCCACCCGATTCCTCGCCCCGTTCTTCGCCGACGGCGCGCTGGAATCCGCCCTGCCCCGCATCTGCAGCGACGCGTTCGCCATCGAGCCGCCGCTGGTGGATTTCGGCAAGCGCGGCGACTTCCTGCTGGAGTTGTTCCACGGGCCCACCGCCGCGTTCAAGGACTACGGCGCGGCCTTCCTGGCCGGCTGCCTGGCGGCGCTGCCGCGCGGCGACAAGCCCTTGACGATCGTGGTGGCCACCTCCGGCGACACCGGCGCAGCGGTGGCCGCCGCCTTCGACGGCCGGCCCGGGTTCCGCGTCGCCATCCTCTATCCCGATGGCCGCGTCTCCCCGCGGCAGGCGCACCAGCTGGGCTGCTTCGGCGACAACATCCGCGCGTTCCGCGTGGACGGCAGCTTCGACGACTGCCAGCGACTCGCCAAGACCCTGCTCGCCGATGCCGCCTACCGCGCCGAGGTGCCGCTGGGCTCGGCCAACAGCATCAGCCTGGGCCGGCTGCTGCCGCAGGCGGCCTATTACGCGCACGCCGCCCTGCAGCACTGGCGCAGCACCGGTCGCACGCTGAACTTCGTGGTGCCCACCGGCAACCTCGGCAATGCGCTGGCCTGCCTGCTGGCCAAGCGCATGGGCCTGCCCATCGGCGAGGTGGTACTGGCCAGCAATGCCAATACCGTGCTGCCGGAGTTCTTCGCCGGCGGCGACTACGCACCACGGCCCAGCATCGCCACGCTGGCCAACGCGATGGATGTGGGCGCGCCCAGCAACTTCGAGCGCCTGCAATCCCTGTATCCCGACAACGCGGAACTGCGCGCCACCCTGCGCGCCGAAGCGGTCAGCGATGCGCAGATCCGCGCCACCATCGTCCGCGTCCGCCACGAGCGCGGCCACGTCCTCTGCCCGCACACGGCGTGCGCCGCCGAGGTGCTGGACCGTCTGCGCGCAGGCGGCGCGCAGGGCGACTGGGCCGCTGTCGCCACCGCCCACCCGGCCAAGTTTCCGGAAGTGGTCGAACCGCTGCTGGGCGAGACCATCGTCCCGCCACCGGCGTTGGCGGCGATGCTGCAACGGCCCAGCCACGCGCAGGCGCTGGGCAACGATGTGGCGCTGCTGAAGCAACGCCTGCGAAACGCGTGAGCACAATCGGCAATGCGACCAATCCATGCGGACGAATCAGCAGAATTGCCGGCGGACTGGCGAATTCCCCGGCGATTGCGATAATGGCCGGTCAAGGCCCCGTAGCTCAGCTGGATAGAGCGTCCCCCTCCTAAGGGGAAGGTCGCCCGTTCGAATCGGGCCGGGGTCACCAGCTCGCCCATTCGCATTCCAGCGGCAGGCAGGCAACGGCTTCCAGGGTAGGCATGCGCCAGCCTTGTTCGTCTTGTTTGATCTTGACCTGCCCTACGCCAGTACAACTCACCGGAGGTTCCGCCATGTCCCATCCCGTCCTTACCGCGCTCGGCCTTGCCGCCGTCGAATCCGGCACCTATCTCGGCAACGGCGAATGGTCGAAGACCACCGATGCCGGCGTGATCGAACCGGTCAATCCGAGCAATGGCGAGGTGCTGGGCCGCGTGCACGCCTCCTCGCAGGCCGACTACGACCTGATCGTCGAACGCGCGCAGGCCGCCTACAAGGTGTGGCGCACCACCCCGGCGCCGCGCCGCGGCGAGGCCATCCGCCTGTGCGCCGACGCGCTGCGCACCCACAAGGACGCGCTGGGTTCGCTGGTCGCGCTGGAGATGGGCAAGTCGAAGCCGGAAGGCGACGGCGAAGTGCAGGAAATGATCGACATCGGCGAGTTCGCCGTGGGCCTGTCGCGCCAGCTGTACGGCCTGACCATGCACAGCGAGCGCCCCGGCCACCGCATGTACGAGCAGTGGCACCCGATCGGCCTGGTGGGAATCATCAGCGCGTTCAACTTCCCGGTCGCGGTGTGGGCATGGAACAGCTTCGTCGCGGCGGTATGCGGCGACATCTGCATCTGGAAGCCCTCGCCCAAGACCCCGCTGTCGGCCATCGCCAGCATGAAGATCTGCAACGAGGCGCTGCGCAAGGGCGGCTTCCCCGACATCTTCTTCCTGTTCAACGACGCCGGCAGCGACCTGGCCCAGGGCTTCGTGGACGACAAGCGCATCCCGCTGATCAGCTTCACCGGCAGCACCAAGGTCGGCCGCATGGTCGGCGAGCGCTGCGCGCGCCGCATGGGCCGCAGCCTGCTGGAGTTGGGCGGCAATAACGCGATCATCCTCGATGAAACCGCCGACCTGAAGCTGGCGATCCCGGGCATCGTGTTCGGTGCGGTCGGCACCGCCGGCCAGCGCTGCACCACCACCCGCCGCCTGATCGTGCACGAAGCCGTGTACGACGACGTGCTGGCCAAGCTGGTCACCGCCTACAAGCAGGTGGAAGGCAAGATCGGCGACCCCACCGACCCGGCCAACCTGATGGGCCCGCTCAACAGCAAGGACGCGGTGGACGCCTACCTCGACGCCATCGCCAAGGCCAAGGCCGCCGGCGGCAAGGTGGAAACCGGTGGCGCTGCGATCGACCGCCCCGGCAATTTCGTGCTGCCCACGATCATCACCGGCCTGACCAATGACGCCGAGATCGTCCAGCACGAGACCTTCGCGCCGATCCTGTACGTGATGAAGTACAAGGACCTCGACGAAGCCATCGAGATGCAGAACGCGGTGCCGCAGGGCCTGTCGTCGTCGATCTTCACCACCAACCTCAAGCGCGCCGAGGCGTTCCTGTCGGCAGCCGGTTCCGATTGCGGCATCGCCAACGTCAACATCGGCACCAGCGGCGCCGAGATCGGCGGTGCGTTCGGTGGCGAGAAGGAAACCGGCGGCGGCCGCGAATCCGGTTCCGACGCGTGGAAGGCCTACATGCGCCGGCAAACGAATACCATCAACTACTCCGACGCACTGCCGCTGGCGCAGGGCATCAAGTTCGACCTCTGAGGATCGCCCATGAATGCACCCATCCGCCAGACCAGCACGCTCGCCGTGGTGAGCCTCGTCTTCGGCATCCTTGGCTGGACCCTGCTGCCGTTCCTCGGCAGCCTGGTCGCGGTGGTCTGTGGCCACATGGCGCGCGGCGAGATCCGCCGCGCGCAGGGCGGCCTGGAGGGCGACGGGATGGCGGTTGCCGGGCTGGTGCTGGGTTACATCGTGATCGGGCTAAGCCTGCTGGCGGTGCTGGCGTTGATCCTGTTCTTCGGCGGCCTGGCTGCGCTGGTCGGTTTGGCCGGCATGAACGGATCCTTCTGACCGCGCGTGTACGGACTCACCCGCCCCCTACTGTTCGCCCTCGACGCCGAGCGCGCGCACGGCCTAGGCCTGGCCTCGCTGGAGGCGGCCTACCGCTGCGGCCTGTCGCCGCTGCTGGCGACGCCGCCGCGGCCGCTGCCGACCAAGGCGCTGGGGCTGACCTTCCCCAACCCGGTCGGGCTTGCCGCCGGGTTGGACAAGAACGGCGCGCATATCGATGCGCTGCTGGCGCTGGGCTTCGGTTTCGTCGAAGTGGGCACGGTCACCCCGCTGCCGCAGCCGGGCAACCCGCGTCCGCGCATGTTCCGGTTGCCGCAGCAGCAGGCGGTCATCAACCGCCTCGGCTTCAACAACCAGGGCGTGGACGTGCTGGTGCGCAACGTCGAGCGGGCCCAGCGCAAGACCGGGCTGCTGGGCATCAACATCGGCAAGAACAAGGACACCCCGAACGAGGACGCAGTGGCCGACTACATGGTCTGCCTGCGCCGGGTGTATCCGCTGGCCGACTACGTGACGGTCAATATTTCCTCGCCCAATACCGCCGGCCTGCGTGAGCTGCAGGAAGAGCAGGCCCTGCGCAAGTTGGTCGGCGCCCTGCGCGACGAACAGGAAAAGCTGGCCGCGCGCCATGGCAAGCGGGTGCCGCTGCTGGTGAAGATCGCCCCCGACCTGTCCGAGAACGACATCGATGCCGCCGCCCGCGTGCTGGGCGACCTGGCGGTGGACGGCGTGATCGCCACCAACACCACGATCTCGCGCGAAGGCGTCGAGGGGTCGCGTTACGCGCAGCAGGCCGGCGGCCTGTCCGGAGCCCCGCTGATGGGCCAGGCCACCACCGTGCTGCGCATGCTGCGTACGCGATTGCCGGACACCATCCCGCTGGTCGGCGTGGGCGGCATCCTGCACGGCGCCGATGCGGCCACCAAGCAGGCGGCCGGCGCGTTGCTGGTGCAGACCTATACCGGCCTGGTCTACCGCGGCCCGGCGCTGATCGCCGAATGCGTGGACGCGCTGCGCCGGCGCAAGGAAGCCCCCAGCCGCGGTACCCTGCCGCCCGAATGAACGTCGCCCGCGGCAACGGCTATCGCATCGCCGAAAACGCCCGGCTCGACGCGCGCAATACCTTCGGCGTGCGCGCCACCGCGCCAATGCTGGTGGAAGCCACCGACGCCGCGGCGCTGCCGGAGCTGTTCGGCTACGCGATGCTGCGCGACGCATCCACGCTGGTACTGGGCGGCGGCAGCAACCTGCTGTTCGCCGGCGACCCGCCGGGTGCGGTGCTGGCGCTGGACACGCGTCGCATCGACATGGTCGAAGACGATGGCGCGCGCGCCATCGTCCGCGCCGATGCAGGCGTGGGCTGGCACGACTTCGTGCTGTGGACGCTGGGCCACGGCCTGGCCGGGCTGGAAAACCTGGCCCTGATCCCCGGCACCGTCGGCGCCGCGCCCATCCAGAACATCGGCGCCTACGGCGTGGAGGCGTGCGAGCACGTGCACGCGGTGGAAGCCTTCGACCGCGACAGCGGCGGCTTCGTGCGGCTGGCCGCGGCCGACTGCGCCTTCGCCTACCGCGACTCGCTGTTCAAGCACCTGCCCGACCGTTACGTGGTGAGCGCGGTGGAGTTCGCGCTGTCACGCACGTTCCAGCCGCGGCTGGGCTATGCCGGGATCGAGGACGAATTGCGCGCGATGGGCATCGACGGCAGCCCGCGCGCCGCGCAGGTGGCCGAAGCGGTGATCCGCATCCGCCGCCGCAAGCTGCCGGACCCGGCCGTGGTCGGCAATGCCGGCAGCTTCTTCAAGAACCCGATCGTGCCCGCCGCGCAGGCCGAGGCGCTGCTCGCCGCAAACCCGGCGATGCCGGTGTTCCGCGCTGCCGACGCGGGCTCGCGCAAGCTTTCCGCGGCCTGGCTGATCGACCAGTGCGGCTGGAAGGGCCACCGCGACGGCGACGCCGGGGTGTCCGCCGACCACGCGCTGGTGCTGGTCAACCACGGCGCCGCCACCGGCCCGGAGCTGCTGGCGCTGGCGCGCAGGATCGCCGAGTCCGTGCAGGCCCGTTTCGGCGTGGCGATCGAGCCCGAGCCGCGGATCGTGGGCGCGCACTGGTGAACCCTCCGCGCAATGCCCATGCGCGTGCCGCCCTGCTGATGCTGGGCAGCACGCTGGGTTTCGGCCTGATGGCGATCTTCATCCGGCTGGCCTCGAAGACCATCCCAACCTGGGAAGTGGCGTTCTTCCGCAACAGCTTCGGCTTCCTCACCCTGCTGCCGATGCTGGTGCTGCCGGCGCTGCGCCAGCCGCGTCCGGCCACTGCGTTCGCGGCCAGCGTGCGCACCGACCAGCTGCCGCGCTACGTGGTGCGCACCGCGATCGGCATCGCCAGCATGTTCTGCGGGTTCTGGGCGATCGCCCACCTGCCGCTGGCACAGGCGGTCTCGCTGGCGTATTCCTCGCCGATCTTCGTCACCATCGCCGCCATCCTGATGCTCGGCGAGCGCGTGCGCGCACGGCGCTGGACCGCGGTGGCGCTGGGCTTCCTCGGCGTGCTGGTGATCGTGCGGCCGTGGTCGCATGCGTTCAGCACGGGCTCGCTGGTGGCGGTGGCGGCGGCGGTGCTGAGCGCGCTGGTGGCGATCCAGATCAAGCAGCTCTCGCAGGTGGACAAGGCCGACACCATCGTGTTCTGGACCTATGCGCTGTGGGTGCCAATGTCGCTGCTGCCGGCGCTATTCGTGTGGGTCTGGCCCAGCGGCATCACCTGGCTGTGGCTGCTCGCCACCGGCCTGATGGGCACGGTGGGGCAGCTGCTGTGGACGCGCGCGCTGAAGCTGGGCGACGTGTCCGCGCTGACCCCGATCAGCTTCATGCAGCTGCCGGTGGTCACCCTTGCCGGCTGGGTGCTGTTCGACGAATCGGTGGACGGCCCCACCCTGCTGGGCGCCGGCATCATCCTCGGCTCCACCTTCTACATCGCCCACCGCGAAGCCAAGCTGGCGCGCCAGCAGCGCAGCAACGCCCCCAGCGAGGCGGTCGAGCCCGGCAACTAGCCGACCATGCATTCCGGCACGGGTGACGACCTGCGCAGGGTGCTATTCCTGCACGGTCTTCCCGCCGGATGAACCCCGATGCGCCTTGCCCTGCCATTCCTGCTCACCGCGCTGGCCGTGCCGGCCTTCGCCTCTGCCCAGAACGCCGCGACCACCACGCCACCCGCGCAGCCGATCAACTTCGCCGTCCCCGCCGCGGCAGCGCAGGACGTGGCCAGCATCGATGCGATCATCAAGGCGCTCTACGTGGTGATCTCCGGACCGGTGGGCCAGGCCCGCGACTGGAACCGGATGCGCTCCCTGTTCGTGCCCGATGCCAAGATGATGCCGGTCGGCGTGCGCGCCGATGGCGGTGCCGGCATGCGCCTGCTGCGGGTCAATGACTACGTGGCGCTGTCCGGCCCGATGCTGGTCGAACGGGGCTTCCGCGAGACCGAGCTTGCGCGCCGCACCGAACAGTTCGGCCACATCGCCCACGTGTTCAGCACCTACGAGGGCAAGGTCGAGGGCGGCGCGGCGCCGATGCGCGGCATCAACAGCATCCAGCTGATGCATGACGGCCAGCGCTGGTGGATCGTCTCGCTGATGTGGGAAGCAGAGAACCCGAAGCTGGCGCTGCCCGCGCAGTACCTGCCCGCCGGCAGGTAGGCGCCGCTCAGCGCACCGCCTGCCGGGCCTCCTTGCGCTCGGTGTCGATGATGTCCTGGCGCTTGGCCAGCCGCGCCTCGTCCAGCGTCTTCGGATCCGCCCGCAGCAGCGGCTCGACGTAGCGCGCACGCAGTTCGCCAGCCGCGCCGGCCTGCCCGCGCTTGCGCAGCAGGCCTTCCAGTTGCCACGCGGCATCGATGGTGCGGGCATCCTCCTTGCCCAGCGCCACTTCCCGCAGCGGCAACAGCTCCTGGTAGGAAGCGATGGCCAGCGTGGCGTTGCCCAGCGCATCGGCAGCCTGCGCGCGGATGTCGTAGCCCATCATCAACTCGCGATGGCGCTCCCCCAGCACCTGCCGGGCGGTGGGCAGGTAGCGGTCGAGTTGGGCCAGCGCGTCCTGCGCGCGCCCGGCCTGGTACAGGGTGGCCGCCCGGTTCAGTTGGATGACCATGGTGTCCGGGTGCGACGGGCCCAGCAGGCGCACCCGCGCGTCGGCGACCTGCGCCTGTAGCGGGATCGCCCGCGCGAAGTCGCCGGAGCGGGCGTAGAAACTGGACAGGTTGAGCAGGCCGCGGAGCGTCTGCGGGTGGTCGGCGCCCATTACCCGGGTGCGCGCTTCGACCACCGCCTTGGCGATCGGCAGGGCCTGCGCGTTGTCGCCGCTGTCGCTGAGCATGTTGGCGAGATTGCCCAGCTCGCCCAACGTGGACGGATGCTCGGCCCCGAGGCGCCGGGCCTGGATCGCAGCCAGTTCGCGCTGCATCGCCACCGCGCCGGCCTTGTCACCGGTCATGATGCGCATGATCGCGAGGTTGTGCTGGGCGCCGAGGGTATCGGCATGGTCCTTGCCCAGGGTGGCGGCGCGGATCGCCACCACCGTCTCCAGCAGCTTGCGCCCCGCATCCGGCTCGCCCATCCGCCCGAGCAGCGTCGCCAGGCTGTTGGTGACTTCGGTCGTGGCTGCATCCCGCTCGCCCCGCAGGCGGATCGCATCGGCACGCAACGCCTCCAGCAGCGCGCGCGCGCGCGGACGATCGCCCAGCGCGGCGATGGCATCGGCCTGATCGAGCCGCAGCTTGATCCGCAGCGGATCCTCGGCCGGCAGCGACGCGGCATCGCGCAATGCGGTGTCCGCCAGTGCCAGCCCCTCCTTCGTGCGGGCAGCCTCCAGTAGCGCGCGGACCTGGGCTTGGCGTGCCTTGAGGGTTTGCGGCGCCGAGGCGCCCAGCGCCGTGGTGCGGTAGTCCGCCACCTGCGCGAACCCCGCCGCGGCTTCCGCCGGCAGCCCCAGTGCCAGGCGCACCCGCGCCACCGATTCGCGCAGGTCGGCGGCCAGCGCCGGATCATTGGCGAAGTCGTGCTCGATGGCGCGCTCGGCATTGGCCAGGATGCTGCGGTCGATCACCGAGCGCGCAACATCCGGCGTGCTGGTGCGCGCCAAGCCCAGCTCGAACGCAGCGGTGTCGCCGCCCGCCTGCCGCGCCACCTGGGTCCGCAGGTCGCGGCCGATGTCGATGCCCATCGATTCGATGTCGATGCCTTCCAGCATCGACTGCTGGAACGCCGCCACCCTTTCCAGCTGCGCATTGCGCTGCTCGGCAATCGCGCGCTGGGCGCGGGCCTGCAGCAGGCCATAGACCGACAGGGCCAGCCCGCCGACCAGCGCCAGCACGACCGCCGTGGCGGCGACGAGGCCGGTGCGATGGCGCTGCGCGAACTTGCGCCAGGCATAGCCGCGGCCGTGCGGCGCGGCCAGCAGCGGTTGGCCGTCGAGGAAACGCTGCAGGTCCTCGGCCAGTGCGGCGGCGGACTGGTAGCGCTCGTTGCGTTCGAAGCGCATCGCCTTCGCCACCACCCAGTCCAGCTCGTTGCGCAGCACCCGCCGCATCCGCGGCAACGGTTCCCGCCGCGCCTGTGCGATCCGTCCGGCATCGACTGGCGACAGGGTCGACAGCTGCTCCGACGGCAGCCGCAGCGTATGCGCGCCGCTGGCCGCGGTTTCGCCGTTGGCATTCGGCCGCTGGCCCGCCAGCAACTCGCACAGCACCACCCCCAGCGCATACACGTCGCTGCGGGTATCCACCAGCGACTGGTCGCCGCCGGCCTGCTCCGGGCTCATGTAGTCGGGTGTACCGGCGACTTCGCCCCCCGGGCCGGATGCAGTGGCGGTGGCAATGCCGAAATCGATGATCTTCGGCAGCGGCCGGCCGTCGACCTCGTCCACCAGTAGGTTGCCGGGCTTGAGGTCGCGGTGGATGACGCCCTTCTGGTGCGCGTGCTGCACGCCCTCGCAGACGCGCACGAACAGGGCGATGCGCTCGCGCAGCGACAGCGCGTGCTGGTCGCAATAGGTGGTGATGGGGCTGCCGGCGATGAACTCCATCGCGAAGTAGGGATGGCCGTCGGCGGTGGCGCCGGCGTCGTAGATCTGGGCGATGGCCGGGTGGCGCATGCGCGCCAGCAGCTGGCGCTCGACCTCGAAATACGCCACTCGGCGCGCGTCCATCCGCTGCGCGCGCAGCAGCTTGAGCGCCACCGTGCGCCGCACCGGCTGCAGCTGCTCGGCGCGGTAGACATCGCCCATGCCGCCGCGCCCCAGCAGCGATTCGATGCGGTAATGGCCCAGCTGCACGCCGGCGGCAAGCGTCTCGCCCGCGGGCATCGGTGCCCGCGGCGCAGCCTCGAGCAACTGGGTGCGTTCCGGATCGTCCGGCGTGTCCTGCGTCATCGGTAGTCTCCCCTGCCCCGCGATTCTAGCCGCGGGCGGCCAGTGTCTTGCGCTGGCGTTAGACTCGTGGGTCAGCCAGCTTCGCAATGCCATGACGACCACGGACACCGGGCTGCACGAAACCACCCAGCGCACGCTGTTCAGCGAGGGCCCGCTGCGCCCGGCGCCGCGGCCGGCTTGCGTGGTGGTGATCCACGGCGAAGGGCTAGGCCGGCGCGCCGACATCCATGCCACGCCGGTGTTGATCGGCCGCTCGCCCGAGGCCGACCTGTCGATCCAGCACAAGAGCGTCTCGCGCCAGCACTGCCGGATCTGGCGCGACGGCGACACCTGCCGCATCCAGGACCTCGGCGCCACCAACACCACCTGCGTGAACGACACGGGCCTGCAGGGGGAAGCGGTGCTGGCCGATGGCGACCGCATCACCGTGGGCGAGAGCATCCTCAAGTTCATCGCCCAGGACAGCGTGGAGGCGCGCTACCACGAAGAGATCTACCAGCTGGCGGTGAACGACCCGCTGACCGACCTCTACAACCGCCGCCATTTCTGCGAGATGGTGGACAAGGAAATCGGCCGCGCCCTGCGCCACGAGCGCCCGCTGGCCCTGTGCATCATCGATGTCGACCTGTTCAAGCCCGTCAACGACCGCTACGGCCACATCAGCGGCGACGAGGTCCTGCGGCGGATCGGCGCGCTGGTGCACGCGCACGCCCGCGGCGAGGACGTGGCCGCGCGCATCGGGGGCGAGGAATTCGCCCTGCTGCTGCCGGAATGCGACCTCGCCGATGCCGGCGCGCTGGCGGAACGACTGCGCGCCGCGGTGGCCGCGGAGGTCTTCGCGCCCGGCGGCGAACCGCAGCGGATCACCATCAGCATCGGCATCGCGGGGCTCGCCGCGGGACGCGACAGCCGCAGCACCCTGATGGGCGCTGCCGACACGGCCCTGTACCGGGCCAAGAGCGAAGGCCGCAACTGCGTCCGCATCGAGGCGTGACGCGGATGGATCAGTCGGGGCGGGTGGCCCGGTAGCGGGTGTCCACGTAGCCGTCGATCAACGCGATGAACTCCTGCGCGATGTGTTCGCCGCGCAGGGTGACGGTCTTCTCGCCGTCCACGAACACCGGCGCCGACGGCGCCTCGCCCGTTCCCGGCAAGGAGATGCCGATGTTGGCGTGGCGCGACTCGCCCGGCCCGTTGACCACGCAACCCATCACTGCCAGCGTCATGTTCTCCGCGCCGGGATGGCTGATCTTCCACTCCGGCATCTTCGCGCGCACGTGCTCCTGCACCACCTTGGCCAGCTCCTGGAAGAACTCCGAGGTGGTGCGGCCGCAGCCGGGGCAAGCCGTCACCATCGGCGTGAACGCACGCAGGCCCATGGTCTGCAGCAGTTCCTGCGCGACCACCACCTCCTGCGTGCGCGAGGCGCCCGGCTCGGGGGTCAGCGAGATGCGGATGGTGTCGCCGATGCCTTCCTGCAGCAGCACGCCCAGCGCCGCGCTCGAGGCCACGATGCCCTTGCTGCCGATGCCGGCCTCGGTCAGCCCGAGGTGCAGGGCGAAGTCGCTGCGCCGGGCCAGGTCGCGGTACACCGCGATCAGTTCCTGCACGCCGGACACCTTGGCGCTGAGGATGATCTTCTCCGCCGGCAGGCCCAGCTCCACCGCGCGCTGCGCCGATTCCAGCGCCGACAGGATCAGCGCTTCGCGCATCACCCGGCCGGCATCCCACGGTTCGACGCGCTGCGCGTTCTCGTCCATCAGCCGCGCCGCCAGCGCCTGGTCCAGCGAGCCCCAGTTGGCGCCGATCCGCACCGGCTTGCCGTAGCGGATGGCGAACTCGATCAGCTGGGCGAACTGGGTGTCCTTCTTCTTGCCGAAGCCGACGTTGCCGGGGTTGATGCGGTATTTCGCCAGCGCTTCGGCACAGGCCGGCTCGTTGGCCAGCAGGGTGTGGCCGTTGTAGTGGAAGTCGCCGATGATCGGCACGTTCACGCCCATCATCGCCAGCCGCTCGACGATCCGCGGGATCGCGGCGGCGGCCTCGGCGGTGTTCACCGTCACCCGCACCAGCTCCGAACCTGCGCGCCATAGCTCGCCGACCTGCTTGGCTGTGGAGGCCACGTCGGCGGTGTCGGTATTGGTCATCGACTGCACCACGACCGGCGCGCCCCCACCCACCTGCACGCCGCCGATTTCGACGGGGCGGGTGATGCGACGTGCAAGCGGGCCGAAGCGGTCTGGGGCGGGTGTGGTCATGCGGACATTTTAGCGACTGCGACGCACTTCCATGCACGGCTTGGCTGCGTGGCGGGCCTGCTTCGAGCGCGCCATGGATGGCGCGCGGCCGCGCATCGTAGCTGGATGCGAAGCTTAAGCGGCGAAACGGGCCCGCCACGCAGCCAAGCCGTGCAGCGACAAACCACGTCGTGCGCGCCGCGAAATACCACATTTCGCTACGATGCCCCCATGCAACGCAACGCCAACATCCTCACCCCCAGCCAGCTGAACACGCTGGCGCGCGACCTGCTGGAAGGCAGCTTTCCCAGCGTCGTGGTGGAGGGCGAGATCGGCAATCTCGCGCGGCCGTCGTCGGGCCACCTGTATTTCACCCTCAAGGACGCGCGTGCGCAGGTGCGCTGTGCGCTGTTCAAGCCCAAGAGCCAGTGGCTGAACTTCATTCCGCGCGAAGGCCTCAAGGTGCTGGCGCGCGGCCGCCTGACCCTGTACGAGGCACGCGGCGACTACCAGCTGGTGCTGGACGGCATGGAGGACGCCGGTGAAGGCGCACTGCGGCGGGCCTATGAGGAACTGAAGGCGCGGCTGCAGGCGGAAGGGCTGTTCGACGCCGCCCGCAAACGCGCCCTGCCCGCCTTCCCGCGCCGGATCGCGGTGCTGACTTCGCCCTCCGGTGCGGTGATCCGCGACATCGCCAGCGTGCTGCGCCGCCGTTTTCCGCTGCTGGACGTCGAGCTGTTGCCGGTACCGGTGCAGGGCGAAGGCGCCGCCGCGCGCATCCGCAGCATGCTCCTGCGCGCCGACGCCAGCGGCCGTTTCGATGCCATCGTGCTGGCACGCGGCGGTGGCTCGCTGGAAGACCTGTGGGCCTTCAACGACGAGGCGCTGGCGCGCGCAATCGCCGACTGCATGACGCCGGTGGTCTCGGCGATCGGCCACGAGACCGACTTTTCCCTGAGCGACTTCGCCGCCGACCTGCGCGCACCGACGCCCTCGGCCGCCGCGGAACTGCTGGTGCCCGACGCCGCCGGCCTGTCGGCGCGGCTGGCCGCCCTGCAGCGGCAGCTGCAGGCCCGGCAGGCCAATGCCCTGCGCCAGCGCATGCAGCGCCTGGATCGGTCGATGCTGCGGCTGCAGGCGCAGCGTCCGCAGGCGCGGCTGGAAGCGTTCGCGCGCCGCACCACGCAGGCACGGCAGCGCCTGCACAACGCCATGCAGCGGCGGCTGGAACGCCAACATGCCGTGCTGCGCCACGCCGACGCGACCCTGCGCGCGCAACATCCGCAGCGCCGGCTGGAGCGGCTGCGGCAACGGCTGGCGGAACTGCGGCCACGCCCGCGTGCGCTGCTCTCCCGCCAACTGCAGGCCCTGCAGCTACGGCTGCAATCGCTTGAGCACCGTCCGCGCACGCTGCTGGTCCAGCGCCTCCAGCACGACGCCGTGCACCTGCGCGGGCTGGCGCGTTCGCTGCATGCGATCAGTCCACTGGCCACGGTGGCGCGCGGCTACAGCATCCTGCAGCGCGATGACGGCCACGTGGTGCGCGGCATCGACGAGGTCGCTGTCGGCGACCAGCTGCACGCGCGCGTGCACGACGGCGAGCTGGTCGTGCGGGTGGAAGCGGCAATCCCCGCTGCGTAGCGCTGGCGTCAAGCCGCCGGCAGCGGCACCGGCGGGCTGAACAGGAAGCCCTGCGCGTAGATGCAGCCGAGTTCCAGCAGGCGGTCGCGCTGGTGGCGGGTTTCCACCCCCTCGGCGATCAGTTCGATGCCCAAGCTGGTGGCCAGCGCGACGATCGCGCGGATCACCGCCACGCTTTCGGCATAGCCGTCGCTTTCCAGCCCGGCCACGAAACTGCGGTCGATCTTCAGGCTGGCAATCGGGAACCGGTGCAGGTAGGACAGCGCGGAAAAACCGGTGCCGAAATCATCCAACTGCGCCAGCACGCCGTGGCTGCGCAACAGCGCCAGGCTTTCCAGCGTGCGCGGGGCGTCGTCCAGCAGCGCCACCTCGGTGATCTCGATCCGCAGCCGCTCCGGCGCCACGCCCGCCGCATCCAGCAGCGACAGCAACCGGGTGGCGAAGTCCGGCGCGCGGAAATGCCGCGGCGAAACATTGATCGCCGCATAGCCGGGCAGCGGATGGCGCGACAGATCCTCGATCACCCGCGCGTACAGCAGCCAGTCGATCTGCTCGATCAAGCCGCTGTCCTCGCCCACGTCGAGGAATTCGCCGGGCACCAGCAGGCCCTGCTGTTCGTGCCGCCAGCGCAGCAGCGCCTCCTGCCCCACCGGCTCGCCAGAATCCATCCGCACGATCGGCTGGTAGTACGGCACGAAGCGCTCGGACTGGATCGCGCGGCGCAGGTCGGTTTCCATGTCCAGGCTGCGGGTTGCCTCGCGGTGCATTTGTTCGTCGAACATCGCGCAGCGGTCGCGGCCGTCGCTCTTGGCCCGGTACATCGCGGCATCGGCGTCGCGCAGCATTTCCTCGCCGCTGCGGTAGCGCGGGTGCCACAACGCGATGCCAATGCTGGCGCTGGGGAACAGTTCGCGCCCAGCCACCCACAGCGGCGCATTGAGCGCCGACAGCACGCGCCGACCGAGTTCCTCGGCCATGCCCGGACCGTCCAGTCCTTCGGCGAGGATGGCGAATTCGTCGCCGCCAAGGCGCGACACCACGTCGTCTCCGCGCACGGTGCCGACGATGCGCCGACCGGCCTCGACCAGCAGTTCGTCGCCCACCGCGTGGCCCACGCTGTCGTTGACCAGCTTGAACCGGTCCAGGTCCATGAACAGCACGGCGAAGCAGGCCTGCGGATCGTCCGCCGCCGACGTAATCGCGCGCGCCAACCGCTCCAGCAGCTGTAGGCGGTTGGGCAGCCCGGTCAACGCATCGTGCCGGGTCTGGTGGATGAGCCTGCGCTCGGCGCGCATGCGCTCGCCGATCTGTTCCACCAACTCCGCATTGGTCTCGGCCAGTTCGCGGGTGCGTTCGCTGACGCGCTGCTCGAGGTTGGCATGGGCCTGCACCAGCCGGTCCTGCGCCTGCTTGCGCGCCAGGCTGCTGCCGATGTGGAAGGCCACGAAGGTCAGCAGGTCCTGGTCGCGGACGCTGAAACGGATGTCCGCGGAGTAGCTCTGCACCGCGATCACCCCAACCACCTTGTCCTCGTGCATCAGCGGCACGCCCAGCCAGCAATGGGCCAGGCTGCCGTGGCTGCGCACCCTGCCTTCCGCCTGCAACGCCTCGATGCGGGCGCGGTCGGCCAGCAGCGGCTTGCCGTTGCCCAGGACGTATTCGGTCAGCCCGGCGGCCAGCTTGCGCGGCACCCGGTCGACGTCGCGCTCGTCCACCGAGTAGGGGAACTCGAGCATGCTGCCGTCGTCGGACAGCATCGCGATGTAGAAATTCTGCGCGTACAGCAGCTCGCTGACGATGTCGTGGACCGCGGCGTAGAAGCTGTCGAGGCTGTCGCTGGTCATCGACAGTTCGGCGATGCGGAACAGCGCGCGCTGGATCTCCTGCACGCGCTTGCGTTCGAACACCTCCGCCTGCAGCTCCTCGTTGGCGCGGCGCAGCTCGGTGGTGCGTTCGGCGACCCGCGCTTCCAGCCGCTTGCGCGCCTCGCGCCGCTCCAGCGCAGTCAGCACGTGCTGGGCCACGTAGGCCAGCAGCACCCGGTCGTCATCGGTGTAGACATCGGCCTGGCGGTAGTTCTGCACCACCAGCGCGCCGGCGACGCGCTCATCGCGGCTCATCGGCACGCCCAGCCAGTCGGCGCTGTCCGGGCCGCTGTCGTCACCGCGGGGGATACCGAACTGCGCGCGCAGTTCCGCCGACGGCCCACGCAGGGTTTCGCCGCTGCGCAGCAAGCACATGGTGAGCGTGTTCTCCTCGTCGGTGACCGGGATTTCCTGATCAGGATCGTTGACCCAGGGATCCAGCTGGTCGACGAAATACAGGAACCGCATCGCCTTGCGACTGTCGTCGTAGAGCACGATGTAGAAGTTCTCGGCGTACATCAGTTCGCCGACGATGGCATGCACCCGCCGCAGCATCACCGGCAGGTCGAGGTTGCTGCCGGCCAGGTCGGCGATCTCGTAAAGCGCCTGGCGCAGCTGCTCGGAGCGCTGCAACGACGCGATCCGCTGTTCCGCCAGCGCCTGCCGCACGGCTTGGTCCAACAGTTGCCGCGCACCGGACAGCCAATAGCTGCCGATCCCCTCCGGCCACGGCAACCGGTGGCTGGCGACCACCGCCAGCTCCGCGCCGTCCGGGCCGCGCCATTCCTGCCGCAGCAGGCCAGCGCCCTGGGGTTCACCGCCGGCCACGTCGCTGCCGGCGCCCAGCAGCGCCTGCCGCCACTCCACCCGCACGCATGCGCCCTCGGGCAGCGTTTGCGCCAAGGCCCCCGCCATCCCCATGAGCGCACCATCGCGCCGCCGCTGGGCGGCCTTGATCGCGGTGGGCGGAATGGTGGCCAAGGAACCGTTCATCTGCCAGGCATATTGCCTGCAACGGGAAAGCCGCGCCATGCCGGCAAACCCCACCCCGCCCGCCCAGGCGTTGGTGTCCACCATGGATTGCTTGAGACTGCCGACGCCCCCCTTCCCGGCGGCCACGCCTGCCCGTAGGCTGGCGCCCGTGAATGCGCCGGAAAGCAGCGATGAATGCCTGATGCTGGCCTGGATTGCCGGTGACGCCGGCGCGTTCGAACAGCTCTATGCCCGCCACCGGCTCAAGCTCTACCGCTACCTACTGCGCCAGCTGCGGGACAACGGGCTGGCCGACGAGCTGTTCCAGGACGTCTGGCAGCGGGTGATCGCCGCCCGCGCCGGCTGGTCGGTGCAGGAAAAAACCGCCGAAGCCGGTTTCGTCGCATGGCTCTACACCATCGCCCACCACCGCCTTGGCGACCACTGGCGCAGCCTGAAGCATCGCCCCGCCGCGCCAGTGGACGCGGACGAGCGGCTGGCACGGCTTGCCGATGCCGACACACCCGAGCGCGTATTGTCGGAGTTCGAGCGCCGCCGCCAGCTGCAGCTCGCGCTAGACGACCTGCCCGACGAACAGCGCGAGGTGCTACTGCTGCGGCTGGAGCAGGAATTGACCCTGGAGGAGATCGGCGAGGTCACCGGCGTGGGCCGGGAGACGGTGAAATCCCGCCTTCGCTATGCCATGGACAAGCTGCGCGCGAGACTGCCGTCATGACCCGTTCGCCCCGCCAACCGTTGGATGCCGAGGAGCGCGCGCTGGCCGCAGGCCTGCCACGCCCGCACGGCCGCGATGAGCCCGGCGCCGGCATCGATGCACGCATCCTGGCCGCCGCGCACGCAGCCGCGGCATCGCCGCTGCCGGCCACGCCCCGCAGGCGGCGCTGGATCGTGCCTGCAGGACTGGCCGCCTCGCTGTGCCTGGCGGTGGGGCTGGCCTGGCGCGTCCAGCTTGCGCCGCCGGACGCCGCGCCTGCGGCCGCTCCCCCCATGGGGCAGGCGCCGACCGCGCCCGTCGACACTTATCCGGCATCGCCGCAAACCGCGATCACGGCACCGCAGGTGCAACCCCAGCCGGCACCCACGGTGGTCCCGGTGCCCACGCCCGCGCCCGCGCCGGTTCCGTCACGTAGCCTCCCCGCTGCGGACACCGCGTCGATGATCGACGGGATGCCCCCCGCGCCTGCCAGCGCGCCGCCAACGGGGGGGATCGCGCCAACGCCGGTGACTGCGTTCCCCGCCTTGCCTGCGCCGCCGGCACCGCCGCCCCCGGTCGAACCTGCCGTCGCGCCGCGCGCGCTGGCAACTGAATCGGTCGCGGCACCCGCCGCGCGCGCCGCCCCTACGCCGGCCCCTACGCCGGCCCCTACGCCGGCCATGGCCGCCAAGGCGCGCGCCACCCCGACGGCCGTGCTGGCCCAGGATGCGGCTCCCGACGCGCCGGAGGCGGACGTCCCGCCGGCCACTGCGGATGCGCCGGAAGTGCGCGAGGCTTGGCTGCGCCGGATCGGTCAACTACAGCGCGAAGGCAGGACCGCCGAAGCCCGCGCCAGCCTCGCCGAATTCCGTCGCCGCTACCCGGACGTCGTGCTGCCGGCGGAACTGCGCGCGCTGGAAACACCCACGACGGAGCCGGCGTCGCAGTGAGCCAACGGTCGCTCCCAGGCATTCGCCTGACCTGGATCGCGGCAACAGCGGGACGTCGCCGGTAAACTGCGCGCATGAACTCCCCCGCCCCGGCGCCGGCGAAGGCGCCCATCGGTTCACTGCGTACGCTGTGGCCCTTCATCCGCCGCCACTCCGGCCTGTTCTCCGCGTGGCTGGTGGCGCTGGCCTGCTCCTCCACCGCCACCCTGAGCCTGCCGGTGGCGTTCCGGCAGATGATCGACCACGGGTTCAGCAGCGGCGCCAACATCGACCGCACCTTCGCCTTCGTGCTGGCGGTGATCGTGGCGCTGGCGCTGGCGACCGCGGCGCGCTACTTCTTCGTCACCCTGCTGGGCGAACGCGTGGTTGCGGACCTGCGCAGCCGGCTGTACGCGCACCTGCTCGACCTCGACGCCGGCTTCTACGACCGCAGCCGCAGCGGCGAACTGGTTTCGCGGCTGACCGCGGATGCGGAGCTGCTGCGCAGCGTGATCGCCTCCAGCATGTCGGTGGCCCTGCGCAGCAGCGTCACCGTGATCGGCTCGATGGTGATGCTGTTCGTCACCAGTCCGAAGCTGGCGGCGTGGGCGCTGCTGGGCATCCCGCTCGCGGTGGCGCCGATCGTGATCGGCGCGCGCCGCATCCAGAAGGTCTCGCGCGCCAGCCAGGACCGCATCGCCGACGCCAACGCGCTGGCCACCGAAGCGCTGGGCGCGGTGCGCACGGTGCAGGCGCATTCGCGCGAAGCGTACGAGCGCGGCCGCTACGCGCAGGCGATGGCGACCGCCGTGGCCACCGCACGCAAGCGCATCGGCGCGCAGGCGCTGGTGACCGCGGTCGCCATCAGCCTGATCTTCGGCGCGGTGATCGTGGTGCTGTGGTCGGGCGCGCACGACGTCATCGCCGGCCGCCTCAGCGCCGGCGCGCTGGGCCAGTTCGTGATGTACGCGCTGATCGGCGGCGGCTCGGTGGGCGCGCTGGCCGAAGTCTGGAACGAGCTGCAGAAGGCCGCCGGCGGCATGGGCCGCATCCACGAGCTGCTGCAGGAAACGCCGGCCATCGCCGCGCCGGCCCAGCCCAAGGCCCTGCCGATGCCGGTGCGCGGCGAGATCGCGTTCGAGGACGTGACCTTCCATTACCCGCAGCGCCCCGACACCGCCGCGCTGGCGGGCTTCAACCTGCGCGTGCGCCCGGGCGAGACGGTGGCGCTGGTGGGGCCGTCCGGCGCCGGCAAGAGCACCGTGTTCGGGATGCTGCTGCGCTTCCACGACCCGCGTTCTGGCCGCATCACGCTGGATGGCATCGACATCCGCGACCTCGACCCCACCATCCTGCGCCAGGCGCTGGCGCTGGTGCCGCAGGCGCCGGTGATCTTCGCCGCCAGCGCCGCCGACAACATCCGCTACGGCCGGCTGGAGGCCAGTGACGCCGAGGTGCGCAAGGCCGCGGAATCGGCCGAAGCCGACGACTTCCTCGACGCCCTGCCCGACGGTTTCGCCAGCGAGCTGGGCGAGCGCGGCGCGCGCCTGTCCGGCGGCCAGCAGCAGCGCATCGCCATCGCCCGCGCGCTGCTCAAGGACGCGCCGGTGCTGCTGCTGGACGAGGCCACCTCGGCGCTGGACGCGCACAGCGAGCGCGCCGTGCAGACCGCGCTGGAACACCTGATGGAAGGCCGCACTACGCTGGTGGTGGCGCACCGCCTGGCCACCGTGCTCAAGGCCGACCGCATCGTGGTGATGGACCACGGCCGCATCGTCGCCGAAGGCACCCACGCCGAATTGCTGGCGCAGGGCGGCCTGTACGCGGAGCTGGCGAAGCTGCAGTTCCTCGACTGACCGCGCAAAACAAAACGCCCGGCATTGCCGGGCGTCCTGTGTCATCCAGCCGCGTTTACTTCTGCTTCCAGCTGCCGCCGGACTGGTACCACCAGCCGGCCTTGGCGCTGGCGATCCACTGCTTGGCGAACACGCCGCGGATCTGTTCTTCCCATTCCGGATGGCCGTTGGCCACCGCCACTTCGCGATAGACCGCCTTGCGGTCGCGATTGTCATCGGCCACCGCCGAATTCAGCGCCACGCGATCCTTCAGCTCCACCTTCGAGGCATCGCGCACGGTGATCAGGCCGTCGCCGGTGAAACCCAGCGCACCGCTGTCGAAGCCCGCGCGCAGGGTCGTGTTGAAGCGGGTTTCCATGCGCGACTGGATGGCCTGGATCGCCGGTGTCTTCAGGCTGATGTCAGGCGCGGACTGCGCGCGCGCGCTGCCGATGCCGACCAGCGCCCACGGGTCGATACCGGACAGGTTCAACTCGATGCGACGCTCCAGCATGGCCATGCCGCCACCGCTGCCGGGGGTTTCCTTGATCTCGACCTTGTCGGCTTCGTTGATGACCTTCTCGACGAACTCCTTGGCCGCTTCCTTGGCCTCCGCCGCGGGGAAATACACGTTGATCGTGACGCATGCGCTGAGCAGCAGCGCGGCCGCGACCGGCATGCCCATCCAGTGTTTCATCGTCTTGCTCCTTGGTTCGTCCAGCCCGATTGCATTCAGTCCACCACCGGCGCCACGTCGCCCTTGCCGGCCGCGACCAGGCGCTCCACCAGCGTCGGCCAGTCCACCGCGCGGTTGAAACCCACCACGTCCAGGCGCGGCAGGCCGCTGCCTTCGACGATAGTAAAGGCGTTGCCCGCTGAACGCAGGCCCGACATCGCGCAAACCTGGTTCTCCAGCCTGCAGCCGATGCCGATGCGGCGATAGCCGAAGTCGGAGAACAGCCCGATCAGCTGGCCCTGCAGACTGGTGATGAAGGAGGCGTCGCCGACGCTGCCGATGTCCTGCACCGCGCGCTGGCTGATCCGCTGGCGCACGCCCGGCGCCTCGTCGGTGATGAAGCGCGCGTCGAACGCCACCGGCGTCCAGTCCACCAGCCGCAGCCCGTTGATGCGGCCATCCAGACGCCCGGTGATGCTGCCGAAGCCCAGCACTTCGGTCAGCCGCAGCAGGTCCAGGTCGTCCATCGCGACGTCCGCGCTGAGGCTGGGCGCGGTGCCGAACGGGCGCTCCAGCGCCAGCGAGGAGAACGCCACCCGGCCGTCGAACAGGCCCAGCGACAGCCCGCCGTCGAAATCGATGCGGTCGTTGGCGTAGTGCACGTGCGGCAGGTCGCCGTCCAACCTGCCCTGGAACGCGGGCAGGCCCAGTGCCTGCGAGACCTTGCCGAAGTCGATCCCCGCCAGCCGCATGCCGAAGCGGATGTCGGCGCCGGCGCCATCCTGCGGCGGGCGGATGATGACGTCGCGCAGGCCCAGCCGGCCCCCCAGCATCGGCATATCGACCGCTCCATCCACGCGCAGCGCACCATCGGCGCTGGCGAACGGCAGCCTAGCTGCACCGAAGGCCAGGCCATACAGTTGGCCTCCATCCCACTGCAGCGCGCTGGCGACCGGCGCGCCGGCGGAATAGCGCAGGTCGCCGCGCAGGCCATCGAACACGAAACGCCCGGCCGGATCGCGCAGGTCGACGCCATGCAATTGAGCGGTGACGCCTGCCAGCCCACCTCCGCGCAGGCGTGCGTCCACGTCGATGGCGCCGCGCAGGTCCACCTCGCCAAGCCCCACCAGGCCCATCCAACCGGACAGATAGCGCGGCCGCAGCGGTGCCATGTCGGCGCTGCGCGCCTGCACGTCCAGCGCCTCCAGCGTCCCGTCCGGCGCCAGCGCGGCGCTGGCGTTGGCCACCAGCGCATCGCCGTCGCGCCATTCGATTCGCGGCAGCTGCCAGCCCGCATCGCCGCGCCGCCCCGCCTCCACCCGCAGCCCCACCGGCGTGGCCGGCAGCGCCACGTAGGTATTGCCGGCAAGGAATTCGCCGCCGCGCAGGTCGCCGGTCACCATCACCTGCGCCAGTCCACCGCCGCTGCGGTAATCGAGCTGCAGCGCGCCGCCCAGCCCCTCGCCGACGATGCTGGAATCGGCATTCTCGAATCCCGCGCCACCCAGCTTCAGCAGGCCATCCACCCGCAGCGGCGCGCGCGCGGGCGTTGCCAGCCGCAGCTGCCCGTCCAGCGTGCCCGCCTTCAGCCGTCCCTGCGGCCATGCCTGCGCCAGCAGCGCCTGCGCCCATGCCAGCGGCACCGCGCGCAGGTCGAAGCGGGTGAGATCGGGCACCGCGACGGTGCGGTCCAGCGCCAACCGGGCCCCGCTGCGCGCCAGCGAAGCGTGGGTGGTCGCGGCGTCGAAGGCCAGCGCCAACCGCAGCGGCGCGGCATGGCCCTCGCGCAGTTCGCCTGCGCACTGCCAGCCGCCACGCGGGGTGTGCTGCAGCGGGCAGCGCCAGTGGAGGTCGCGGAAGCGGTAGCCGAGGTCGGGCGCATCCACACGACCGGCCCACAGCTGCAGTTCGCCGGCCGCCGCGCCATCCGGCCAGTCCAGCCGCAGTCGCACCTGTTCCAGCGTCGCCACCGCGGTGGTGACCTTGGCCACCCGCGCCTGCGCTACCCGCGCCGACGCCACCGGGGCGGCAAGCGCCGCCAGCAGGCACAGGCAAAGCGTTAGCATCGGGCGCGACATGCACCCAGCATACAAAGCCCCGATGGTGCCGCGATGAACCATTCCCCCGCCCTTGCGCTCCCGCGCCTGCTGCTGGTCGAGGACGACCCGGTCAGCGCCGCCTTCCTTGCCGGTGCCAGCGCCGCGCTGCCGGCACGGGTGGTGCAGGCGGGCAGCCTGGCCGAAGCGCGGACGGCTTGCGACGACCAGCGCTTCGACCTGTTCCTGTTCGACGCACACCTGCCGGACGGTCGGGGTGAAGACTTGCTGTGCGCCCTGCGCGAGACCGGCTCGTACACCGTGGCGCTGGCGCATACCGCAGAGGCGGATGCCGACCTGCACGCGCGGTTGCTGGCGGCCGGCTTCGTCGAGGTTCTGCGCAAGCCGCTGGCGGTGGCGGACCTGCACGCCGCACTGCGCCGCTGGCTGCCGGCGGCAACGACCCCGCGCCCGTGTTGGGACGATGCCGCGGCGCTCGCCGCGCTGGGTGGCCAGGCGGCACACGTGCAGGCGCTACGCGGAATGTTCCTGGCGGAACTGCCGGGGCAGCATGCCCGCATCGCCTCGGCGGTCGCCACCGGCGACGCCGCGACGGTCCGGGCCGAACTGCACAGGCTGATGGCCAGCTGCGGCTTCGTTGGCGCGGCGCAGCTGGGCGATGCGGTGCAGGCCCTGCGCGCCGCGCCGCTGGATGCGGCGGCACTGCGGGCGCTGGATGCAGCCGTTGCCGGACTGCTGCCCGGATAACCGCCCGGCACGGAACCGGGTAACTGCGGTGCATCTCACGAGGTGCAGGCGCTGCGTGCGCCGCGCCTCCCTCAGGAGACGGCGCCCCGCAGTTCCGCCAGCAGCGCGCGGGTCACCGGATCATCGGCGTCGCGCTCGCCGTTCAGCGCCGGCAGCAGCGCGTTGGCGACCTGCTTGCCCAGCTCCACGCCGAACTGGTCGAAGGCATTGATGCCCCACAGCACCGACTGCAGGTAGACGCTGTGCTCATACAGCGCGATCAGCATGCCCAGCGATTGCGGGGTCAGCGCGTCCAGCAGCAGCAGCGTGCTGGGACGGTTGCCGGGATAGCGCCGGTGCGGGTCTTCGCTGTCGCGGCCATTCGCCAGTGCCTCGGTCTGCGCCAGCAGGTTGGCCAGCAGCGCGGCGTGGTTGGTAACGTGCGGGTGGTCGGCCCTGGCCACGCCGATGAAATCGGCCGGCACCACCTGCGTGCCCTGGTGCAGCGCCTGGAAGAAGCTGTGCTGGGTGTCGGTGCCGGCGCCGCCCCACCAGACCGGAACGGTGTGCCATTCGATCTCGCGGCCGTCCAGCCGCACCGACTTGCCCAGGCTTTCCATCACCAGCTGCTGCAGGTAGCTGGGCAGCAGGCGCAGGCGATCGTCGTAGGGCAGCACGGCCTGGGTGGCGGCATGCAGGCCGTTGCGGTTCCAGATCGCGGTCAACGCATGCCAGACCGGCAGGTTGTCGCGCAACGGCGCGTGCAGGGCGTGGGCATCCAGCGCAGCCGCGCCTTCCAGCAACGCCTCGAAGCGGTCCATCCCCAGCGCCAGCGCGATCGGGAAACCCACCGCCGACCACAGCGAATAGCGCCCCCCCACCCAGTCCCACATCGGCAGGGTGCGCTCGGGCGGGATGCCGAAGTCGGCGACCCGCTGCGCATTGGTGCTGACCGCGTACAGGCGCCCGCCCTCGGCGGAAGCGAGGTCGCCCAGCCAGGCGCGGACGATGCCGCCGTTCAGCAGCGTCTCCTGCGTCCCGAAGGTCTTGGAGATCATGATCGCGGCGGTGCGCCGCGGATCCAGCCCGGCCAGCACGCGCTGCGCCGCGTTGCCGTCCACGTTGGACAGGAAATGCACCCGGAAACGGGCATCCGGCTGCGCCAGCGCATCGACGACCAGGCGCGGCCCGAGGTCGGAGCCACCGATGCCGATGCTGACGATGTCGGTGACGTCGCTGGCGGCCAGCGCGTCCATCAGTTCGCGCATCCGCAGCTGCGCGGACAGTGCCTGCGCCCGCGCGGCCAGCGCGAAGGCAGAGCTGGCGGCGCTCCCGCGCAGTGCGCCGTGCAGCGCCGCCCGCCCCTCGGTCACGTTGACCTCTTCGCCCGCCAGCAGCTGCCGCATCGCCGCGGACAGGTCCGCGCGTTCCGCAATCGAGAACAGCGCATCCAGCGCTTCGCGGTCATACCGCTGGCGCGCGAAGTTGGCGTAGAGCGGGCCGCAGCGCAGGGCGAAATCGCCGGCGCGGGCGGGATCGGCGGCCAACAAGGCCGGCAGCGTGGTGCCGGAAAGCCGGTCGGCCTGCGCCTCCAGACCCTCCAGCAGGCCGACCATGCCGGTCAGGCCGCCTGCTTGGGCATGGAGTGGTTGGTGTGGGTCAGCCGGTTGTCGCGGTCCACGTACACGCAGGTCGGCTTGTGTGCCGCGGCCTCCTCGGCATCGCACTGCACGTAGGCGCAGATGATGACCAGATCGCCGACGCGGGACTTGTGCGCGGCCGCGCCGTTCACCGAGATCACCCCGCTGCCTTCCTCGCCGCGGATCGCGTAGGTGGAATAGCGCTCGCCGCTGGTGACGTCGTAGATGTCGATGCGCTCGTATTCGCGGATGCCGGCGATGTCGAGCAGGCGACCGTCGATCGCGCAGGAGCCTTCGTAATGCAGCTCGGCGTGGGTGACGGTGGCGCGGTGGATCTTGCCCTTGAGCAGGGTCAGTTGCATGGTTTTCGACTCCGGTGGAACCGGCCGGATGTCCGGCCTGCGGGAAAAGTATAGGGCGGGCTTTCCGCGCTGCAACAAACAGGGCCTTCACGGCCCCGCGCGGCGCCCGGGTCAGGCGTGCCCGGCGAGCACGAATTCGAGGTTGTCGATCAGGCGGGTACGCCCCAGCCGGGCGGCGATGAGCGCCACCAGCGGGCCGGGCTGGCCGTCCACCGGCTCGCTGAAATCCGGGCGCCGCAGCACCGCGTAGTCGGGCACGAAGCCGGCGGCGCGCAGGGCGGCGTCGGCCTCGGCCTCGACCTGCGCCCGCGGCGCGCCGGCCTGCGCGGCATCGCGCATCGCCAGCAGGGTGCGGTGGATCGCCGGCGCGGTCGCCCGCTCCTGCGGCGACAGGTACTGGTTGCGCGAGCTCATCGCCAGCCCGTCGCGCTCGCGCACGATCTCGCCGGCCAGGATCTGCACCGGCATCTGCAGGTCGGCGACCATCTGCCGGATCACCGCCAGCTGCTGGAAATCCTTGCGCCCAAACGCGGCCACGTCCGGCTGCACCTGGTTGAACAGGCGCGTCACCACGGTGCACACGCCGTCGAAATGGCCGGGGCGGCAGGCGCCTTCCAGCACCGAGCTCACGCCCGGCACCTGTACCTTCGCCGCCAGCGCCACCCCGAACGGGTACATCGCCTCCACTTCCGGCAGCCACAGCGCGTCGCAGCCGGCGGCCTGCAGGCCGCTGGTGTCGGCGTCGGGGGTGCGCGGATAGCGGGTGAAATCCTCGCTCGGGCCGAACTGGGTGGGATTCACGAACACGCTGGAGACCACCCGGTCGGCGTGCCGGCGTGCCAGCGTCACCAGCGAATAGTGGCCGGCGTGCAGGTTGCCCATGGTGGGCACGAAGCCGATGCGCAGGCCCTCGCGCCGCCAGCCGGCGATGGTGGCGCGCAGTTCTTCGAGTCGGGTGATGGTCTGGATCACATGGGTCGCCTGGTTGGCCGCCGGCTTTCCCGCCCGGGAAAACGCGGGGCTGGGCTGCTAGCTGTAGGAATGCGCCTTGTCCGGGAAGGCGCCGCTGCGCACCGCCTCGGCATAGGCACGCACGGCACCGAGGATGGAGCCGCCTTCGGCGAGGAAGTCCTTGACGAACTTGGGCTTGCGGTGGCCGGTATCGATGCCCAGCAGGTCATGCAGCACCAGCACCTGGCCGTCGCAGCCGGGGCCGGCACCGATCCCGATGGTCGGGATCGGGCTCGCCGCGGTGATCTCCGCGGCAAGCTCGGCGGGCACGCCCTCCAGCACCAGCAGGGCTGCGCCCGCTTCGGCCACGGCCAGCGCTTCCGCGCGCAGGCGCTCGGCGGCGGACTGTTCGCGCCCCTGCACCTTGAACCCGCCCATCTTCAGCACCGACTGCGGGGTCAGGCCCAGGTGCGCGCAAACCGGGATCTCGCGGTCGACCAGGAAGCGGATCGTCTCCAGCTTGTGGCCCGCGCCCTCCAGCTTGACCATCGCCGCGCCGGCCTGGATGAAGCGCACCGCCGCCGCATGCGCCTGTTCCGGCGTGGCATCGCTGCCGAACGGGAAGTCGGCGATCTTCAGCGCGTGGCTGGCGCCACGGGCCACCGCGGCGGTGTGGTAGACGATGTCCTCCACCCGCACCGGCAGCGTGGAGTCGTGCCCCTGCACCACCATGCCCAGCGAATCGCCGATCAGGATCAGGTCGATCCCGGCGTCGTCCAGCACCCGCGCGAAACTCGCGTCGTAGCAGGTCAGCATGGTCAGCCGACGGCCCGCCTCTCGTGCCTGGGCGAGCTGCGGCACGCTCCAGGACTTCTGTTCGGCATGTACGCTCATCGCGGTTCCCGGCAGGTCAGGGGCGGCATTATCGCGCAGAACCCGGGGCCGGCCGCTTGCCTCGGATCAAGCACCTTCGATTGCCTCCACGCCGGCGACATCCACGTGCCGCAGCGCCTCGCCCACGTTGCCGTGGCCGGGGAACGGCTGGTCGGCGGCGATCTCGGCCAGCGGCACCAGCGCGAACGCGCGTTCGTGCAGGTGCGGATGCGGCACGCGCAGTCCGGGCTGGTCGATGGTGTCATCGGCGTACAACAGCAGGTCCAGGTCGAGCACGCGCGGACCCCAACGCGTTGCAGCCGCCTCGCCATCGCGCAGCCGGCCGGCCGCGCGCTCGATCGCCAGCAGTTGCGCCAACAGCACCTGCGGCGCGAGCCGGGTCTCCAGCAGCGCCGCCGCGTTGACATAGTCCGGCTGGTCGGTGCGGCCCCAGGCCGGCGTGCGGTACAACCGGGAAGTCGCCAGTAGGCGACTGCCAGGCAGCGCCGCCAGCGCGTGGAAGGCAGCGCGCAGCGCCTGCAAGGGATCGCCGAGGTTGCCACCCAGGCCGATGCAGGCTCGAACCGGCATCTGGGCAGGTTGTTGCCCGCTCACGACCTGCGGCGACGGCGCCGGCGGCGCGGCGCGGCAGGGGCATCGGGATCGGCCTCGCCGTCGGCGCCCTCCTCCTGCGGATCGCTTGCATCTTCCGCCTCGCTAGCAGCCACGGCGACCGCCGGCTGCAGCTGCACCTCGCGCCAGAACGCCACGTCGTCGGCATGTGAATCCGACGCGGCCAGGCGCAATTCAAGGAAGTCGATGGCGGCGCGGAAGCGCGGATGCGCCAGCAGCCGGAACACGCGCTTGCGCTGGCGCAGCGAGAACCGCGGCTGCATCAGCCAGATTTCCTGCATCGGCAGCGAGAAGCGCCGCGGCAGCGCGGTGCGCGCGACCTGGTGCATGGTCACCCGGTCAGCGGCGCGGCGCTGCGCCTCGACGGCATGCACGCCCTGCGCCTGCAGCTGCGCCAGCGCGCGGCAGTAGGCCGGCCACAGCAGCACTGCGTACAGGAAGGCCGGCGACACCGGCTCGTCGTTGGCCACCCGCGCGTCGGTATTGCGCAGCCCCTGCACCAGCATCCGCCGCAGCGCACCGGATTTGTTGGAATCCAGCGCCTTGGCGGTTTCCGGCAGCAGCGCCGGCAGCAGGCCGTGCGCCTCCAGGTGTTCGAAGCTGGCCACCGCGTGGCCGGACAGGAACAGCTTGAGGGTTTCCTCGAACAGCCGCGCCGGCGAGGCGTCGGCCAGCAGCGGCGCCAGCCGCGGCAGCGGTTCGGCGGTGGCGGCCTCGATGGTGAAGCCCAGCTTCGCCGCCAACCGCGCCGCGCGCAGCATGCGCACCGGGTCTTCGCGGTAGCGCGCTTCCGGCTCGCCGATCAGGCGCAGCAGCCGCGCCTGCACGTCGGCATAGCCGCCCACGTAGTCGCGCACCGAGAAGTCCTCGATCGCGTAGTACAGCGCGTTGGCGGTGAAGTCGCGGCGCACTGCGTCGTCTTCGATGCTGCCGTAGATGTTGTCGCGCAGCAGGCGGCCGCCGTCGTCGGTCTGGCGATCCCCCTCGTCGTCGCCGCCGTTAGCGCGGAAAGTGGCGACTTCGATGATCTCGCGGCCATAGACCACGTGCGCCAGCCGGAACCGGCGGCCAATCAGCCGGCAGTTGCGGAACAGCGCCTTGACCTGCTCGGGAGTGGCGCTGGTGGCGACGTCGAAGTCCTTGGGCTCGCCGCCGATCAGCAGGTCGCGCACGGCGCCGCCGACCAGGTAGGCGGCGAACCCGGCTTCGCGTAGGCGGTACAACACCCGCAGCGCGTTGGGACTCATCTGCTTGCGGGAGACGCCGTGGACATCGCGCGGGATCACGCGCAGTTCCGGTACGACGGGGAAGATAGGGCTTTCGGTTTGGGTCATGCGCTGCGATTGGCGGAAACGGGGCGTTGCCAGGGGCGAACGCAGCCTTTTATACTAGCAAGCTCGGCAGGCCATCCGGCACTTCCGGGCCGGTCGTCCAACCGGCTGCAACCAATGCTCCCTTCGTCTAGAGGCCCAGGACGTGGCCCTCTCAAGGCTAAAACACGGGTTCGAATCCCGTAGGGAGCGCCAATCATGAAAAAAGCCCGAGTCATTCGACTCGGGCTTTTTTCATGATCGACCGGAGGGATGAGAACCCGTAGGGTTCGACAGATTCGCTTGGAGCGAATCTGGACAGCCGCAGGCTGCCCGCAGGGGTGAGCCGCCGCGCTTGCGCACCACCGGTGCGCGCGGCGGCGAACGCCCGGAGGCTAGGCCGGAGGGCCGGAAGCGCACATGGAGGTGCCGCGTCTATCCCGTCGCGTGCGACGCGCCTGCCTTGCTCATCGCAACCTTTACCCCGCTCCAACGAAACAGACAGCGACTCAATGGCGGGATCCTCTCGCGCTGCCGTTAACCACGCAGCCCCAGCGGATCCGCCATCGGCCGCGATCCCGGCGCTTGCGATGCCCTGCCCTGCGCGCCCGGCTCCCGAAACAGCGCCACCTTTGCCGCGTGCGCATCGGCGGGCGCCAGCCCGGGCAGGGCGCGGAACTCGCCGCCCACCAGCGACGCCACCGGCACGCCGTCGCGCAGCAACAGGCGCGCGCCCGGCTGGCGCGGCACCTTGTCGCCGGCCAGCAGGGTGCCGGCGAGGTTCAGCGGGTCGCTGGCCGACACCGCGATCATCGCCCCGTCATGCGGGCGCTTGCGGATCGCACGCAGCGCGGCCACCGCCTCCGGCAGGGCGAACTGCTGGCCGACCACGCCGGACAGGAAGCGCCCGCCGCGGATTTCGCCGCGCGCTTCCAGACGCTGGTATTCGCGCAACAGCTCGCGCCACGGCGGCAGCCACGCCGCCTCGCGCTCCAGCAGCCGCCAGCAGACCACGCCGTAGCGGCGCAGCAGCACGCGGGCGACATGCTCGATATTGGCGGAATCCTGCGCAACCTCCGCCTCCGGCCGCCACACCGGGCTCCACCGCCCCGCATCCGCGATTCCGGTCAACGAAGCGCGGCGACCGTTGCGTGCGTAGCTTGACGGCTTCTTCGCCGCCGGCAGCAGCAGCGCGCGCAGGCCGGAAAAGCTGTCGCAGCTGACGCGGCCGCGCGCGACCAGTTCGGCCAGCGCGTCCTCCAGTTCGGTTTCCAGCAGCCGCGCGGCGTCCAGCAGTTCGTCGAAGAACAGCGCGCCGCGCTGGCGCATGCAGTCCTCCACCTTCTGCGCGCGCGACGACAGCGGCGCATCCTCGCCAGGCTGCTGGCCGGCCGCCAACCCGGCCCACCGGCCCAGCTCCCGGCGCGGCAGCAGCACGATGGGCGCGGCGCGCACCAGCGTCGCCCCACCCTCGCCGCCCGTGCGCAGGCGCGCCCAGGCGATGCGCCCGGCGCCGCACAGGTCGTCCAGCCAGGCGATGGAATAGTCCTTGATCCTGGAAGGCAGCAACTCGCTCTCCCACGCACCGGCGGCGGCCTCGAAGCCCTCCAGCTGCGCCAGCACGCCGGCCAGCGCGTCCGGCCCCTGCACGCGGGTGGCAGGCGACAGCCGCTGCCAGTCGCAGAGGAAGCGCACGTAGTCGCGCACGTCCACCGGCTCGATCTCGCGCCGCAGCCGCGCCACCGTATTGCGGTGGATGCGCGCCAGCAGCAGGCGCTCGCACCATTCATCGCAGGCGGCACCGGGACGGAAGCGTCCGCGCATGGCGTAGCCCTCCTGCTCCAGCGCCATCAGCGCGAAATCGACCTCATCCGCGGGTGCCGCCAGGACGGTGGCGAGTGCCTGCGCGGTGGTGACCCCGGATGCGGACAGGCGGCTGCGCACCAGTTCGCGCAGGGCATCCTCGCGCGACCAGTCCGCGGCATGGCTGGCGGGGACCGCGACATCCGGCACGTCGGCCGCGCCAGGATGCAGCGCGCGCAGCTGCGGCAGCCGCTCGGTGGCGGTCCACAGCCCTGCCCCGCCGGCATCCAGCAAGGTGGCGCGCGCTTCTCCCGCCAGCCGCTGCAGCAACGGCAGCCAGCCCGATGCCTCGGCCTCGCCCGCCGCCACCGCGCCCAGCGCCATCAAGGCGTCATGCATCTCATCGGCGCTGCCGGCCAGCGGCCATGCGTCCTCGGCCACCGCGTCGATCGCCCCCGGGTCGAGCCGGCCGAGGTCGCCAGCCTGCTGGCTGGCCCCGCCACGGCCGCGCGCGACCACCGCCTGGGTGCGTCGCTCCTCCAGCGGTGCATCATCGAGGAAGGCATACGGCCGCGCGCTCAGCACTTCGGCGGTGAACGGCGAGGGACCGGTCAGGTCGCGCGCGGTCACCTGCACGTCGCCCGACTCCAGCCCACGCAGCAGCGCCAGCCAGCCGTCCACGTCCATGGCCTCGAACAGGCAGTCCTGCAGGGTCTGCGCCACCAGCGGGTGGTCGGGCACTTCGCGCTCGCCAACGATGTTTTCCAGGCACGCCACCTGGTCGGGGAACACCGTCGCCATCAGGTCTTCCGACTTCATCCGCTGCAACTGCGGCGGCACCTTCTTGCCGCCGGTGAAGCGCGGCAGCGCCAGCGCGGTGGTGGCATTCCAGCGGAAACGCGCCGGGAACAGCGGCGCGTCCAGCAGCGCCTGCACCAGCACGTCCTTGGCGCTGGCCGAATGCAGGTAGCCGATCACTTCGATCAGCGGGAAGCTATGGCTGGTGGACAGCGACAGGATGATCGCGTCCTCGGTGGCCGCCGCCTGCAGTTCGAAGTTGAACTTGCGGCAGAAGCGCTTGCGCAGCGCTAGCCCCCAGGCCTTGTTGATCCGGCTGCCGTAGGGCGAATGGATCACCAGCTGGGTACCGCCGGATTCGTCGAAGAAGCGCTCCAGCGCAATGTGCTGCTGGGTTGGCAGCATGCCGAAGCCGGCCAGCTGCGCGGCGACGTAGGCGACGATCTGCGCGGCGGCGGATTCGCCCAGCGCCAGTTCGTCGCGCAGCCAGCGCAGCGCCGCGGCTTCGCCTTCGCGCTCCAGTTTTTCCTGCAGCAGCGCGCGGAAGCGCGACACGCTCGCGGAAAGCTCGATGCTGCGCCCCGGCGCCTCGCCCAGCCAGAACGGGATGCTGGGCGGCTGGCCCTGCGCGTCCTCCACCCGCACCCGGCCGGCTTCCACACGCAGGATCCGGTAGCTGGCGTTGCCCAACTGGAACACGTCGCCGGCAATGCTCTCGATGGCGAAGTCTTCGTTGACGGTGCCGATCTGGATCGCCTGCGGCTCCAGCACCACCGCGTAGTCGCCGACGTCCGGGATGGTGCCGCCGGACTGCGTCGCGGTCAGGCGCGCGCCCTTGCGCCCGCGCAACTTGCGGTGCACGGCGTCGCGATGCAGATAGCTGGCGCGCTGGCCGTAGCGGGTGGAGAAGCCCTCCGCCAGCATCTTCAGCAGGCCATCGAACTCCTCCCGCGGCAGCGACGCATACGGCCACGCCCGCCGCACCAGCGCGAACAGTGCGTCCTCGTCCCATTCGCGCGCGGCCACCTCGGCCACGATCTGCTGCGCCAGCACGTCGCGTGGCGCCGGCGGCATGATCAGCGCGTCCAGCTCACCGCGGCGCACGCTGTCCAGCAGCGCCGCGCATTCCATCAGCTCGTCGCGGGTGGTGGCGAACAGGCGCCCCTTGGGCACGCCGCCGACCTGGTGGCCGGCACGCCCAACCCGCTGCAGGAAGGCGGCGATGCTGCGCGGCGAGCCGATCTGGCAGACCAGGTCGACATCGCCGATGTCGATGCCCAGCTCCAGCGAGGCGGTCGCCACCAGCACCTTCAATCCACCGCGCTTGAGCCGCTGCTCGGCCTCCAGCCGCAGCTCCTTGGCCAGCGAGCCATGGTGCGCGGCCACGTGCTCCTTGCCCAGCAACTCGCCGAGGTGGCGGGCCGCGCGCTCCGCCATCCGGCGGGTATTGACGAATACCAGCGTGGTCGCGTGCCGTTCCACCAGCTCGGCGATGCGCGCGTACACCAGCTCCCACTGGGCGTTCGACATCACCGCTTCCAGCGGTACCGGCGGCAATTCCAGCGCAAGATCGCGCTGGCGCGCGTGGCCGATATCGACGATGGCGCAAATGGTGTCAGGGACAATTTCCTGGCTGGAAATTGTCCCTGACACCATTTTTTCTCCCGTCAGGAACTTCGCCACATCCTCGATGGGTTTCTGGGTCGCCGACAGCCCAACCCGCGTGGCCCGCCGCCCGGTCAGTGCGTCCAGCCGCTCCAGTGACAGCGCCAGGTGGCTGCCGCGCTTGTTCTGCACCAGCGCGTGGATTTCATCGACGATCACCGTGCGCACGCCGGCCAGCATCGCCCGCCCGGACTCCGAGCCCAGCAGCACGTACAGCGATTCCGGGGTGGTGGCGAGGATGTGTGGCGGCCGCTTGCGATGCAGGGCGCGCTCGGACTGCGGCGTATCGCCGGTGCGCACTGCCGTGCGGATGGCGATGTCAGGCAGGCCCAGCGCCGCGAGTTCGGCGCGGATGCCCTCCAGCGGCGCGTCCAGGTTGACGTGGATGTCATTGGACAGCGCCTTCAGCGGCGAGACGTACAGCACCAAGGTGGTATCCGGCAGCCCCTGGGACAGGCCTTCCCGCACCAGCGCGTCGATCGCGGTGAGGAAGGCGGTCAGGGTCTTGCCTGAACCGGTGGGCGCGGCCACCAGCGTGTCGCGGCCCCCAGCGATGGCGGGCCAGGCCGCGACCTGCGCCTGGGTGGGCGCGGGAAACGCGCGCGCGAACCAGCCGGCGACAGCGGGATGGAAGTCGCCCAGGGCTGCGTGCAGGGGCGCTTGCTCAGGCATGCCGGCATTATCCGCCGCGCCGGGAAGCGCCGGATGAATGGAATGGCGGAAGGCGAAGCGGATTTGCGCGTTCACCCCCGCAGGCTGCGGCGCGCGCGTCTCACCGGCTGCGACTCAGCGGATCTCCTGCAGCCCGCCCGGCACCCCGCGCGGTGACAGCAGCAGCTGCCAGAGCTGGTTGCGGCGCGCCCGGAAGCTGGCCATCGATGCCGCCAGGTAGAACCGCCACATGCGCCGGAAGCGCGTGTCGTAGCGCGCCGGCAGGCGCTCCCAGGCGGCCTCGACATTGGCCCGCCAGGCCTGCAGGGTGCGGTCGTAGTCGGGACCGAAACCGTGCCAATCCTCGACCACGAAGCGCCCTTCCAACGCCGCGGCGATCTGCGCGGCGGAGGGGATCATCGAGTTCGGGAAGATGTAGCGCGCGATCCACGGGTCGGTGTGGCGGGTCGAGGTATTGCTGCCGATGCTGTGCAGCAGGGCCAGCCCGCCATCCCCTGCAGCCGGATCCAGGCTGCGCCTGGCCACTTCGAAGAACACCGCGTAGTTGCGCGCGCCGACGTGTTCGAACATGCCGATGGACAGCACCCGGTCGAAGGCGCCTGGCTCGATGTGGCGGTAGTCCTGCAGCCGGATCTCGACCGGCAGGCCCGCGCAGAGGCGGCGCGCATAGGCCGCCTGCTCGGCCGAGATGGTCACGCCCACGCCCCGCACGCCATGGCGCTCGGCCGCGTATTTCAGCGCCTCGCCCCAGCCGCAGCCGATGTCCAGCAGCCGCAGGTCTGGGCGCAGCCTCAGCTTGCGGCAGACCAGATCGAGCTTGGCTTCCTGCGCAGCGTCGAGATCTGCGGCATCCCGCCAGTAGCCGCAGCTGTAGACCAGCCGCTTGCCGAGCATGGCGGCATAGAGGTCGTTGCCCAGGTCGTAATGGCGCCGCCCGACCTCGCCGCTGCGGCGCTCGACCTGCAGGTTGAGCAGCCACGCACGGAGGCCGTCCACCACGCTGGCCAGGCCGTGCACGCGCTCGTCGAGGCGCGCCTGCAGCAGCCGCGCCAGCATCCCGTCCAACGAGGGCACGTCCCACCAGCCTTCCATCCACGACTCGCCTAGGCCAAGCGAGCCCTGTGCCAGCACCCGGGCATGGAAGCGCTGGTCGTGGATCACCGGGTCGCATTCGCCGCCGCCATCCAACTGGATGCCGGCGGTGGCCAGCAACCCGGCCACGCGGTCGCGGAGCGGGTGGATCGCAGGCATGTTCGCCTCCGACCGCCAGCTTAGCGCAGCCCGGCGGGGTCAGCCCTGGCGGAACAGCGGCCGGTAGTCGGCGGCCACCAGCGGCAGCAGCACCCGCGCCGGCACGGCGACGGTCACGGTGCCCTCCACGTAGGGCGCGACCTGGTACGGCGGGAACACGAAGCGCAGCGCGCGGATGCTGCCGTCGGCGTTCATCACCGGCTCGAAGCGGGCGAAATTCGCCGCCGACGGCGCGGTACCGTCATCGATCATCCGGCTGCGCAGCGACATCTGGCCGGCGCGAACATCACCCTCCAGGGCCTCTTCGTCCAGCGATGCCGACAGCTCGGTCATCAGCTGTTCGCGTACGTAGGCGGAAACCGGCGTCCAGCCCTCGGCGGCGGGAATCAGCTGCTCTGCCGCCAGCATCTGCTGCAGCTGCGGCAACCATACGAAGCGCTCGACCAGCGGGGCGCCATGCGCGCCCCCGGTGTAGGTGCTGCCGTCGGCCGCCACCGCCACCACCCGCGGCGTCTCCACCACCATGCTGAACTGCAGGCTGAGGTCATAGGGCGCGCGCGGTTTCGCCCCCTTGAGTCCGGCGACGGCCTGCATCAGCTCGGCGCGCGCCGCCTCGGCATAGGCGTGCAGTGCCTGCGCCAGCGGCGGGTAGGCAGCCGCCCGCGCCGGGTAGCTGATGCCGATGATGTAGCCCGGCGTGGTTTCGATGACGTCCTTCAATACCACCGGCGCGGCGGGCGCGGCAGGCGTCGCGGTTGGCCCCGGTACGGGTGCGGCGGCAGGCGGCGTACCGCCGCGGTTGCAGCCCGCCAGCAAGGCTAGCAGCAGGGCGAAGACGGCAACGCGTGGACTCGGACGAAGGCAATCGCTCATGGCGGAACAGGGGATTGGGGGAAGTGGCCGGGGGACCGAGTGGGTAGTTTGGCATGCACGCCGCAACATCCCCACCGGGCCTTGCCCGCCCAGGTTTCCTGCGCCCCGGAAACGACAAAGCCCGGCCGAAGCCGGGCTTTGCGTGCGCCAAGGCGCAGGCGAATTACATCGCCTGCACTTCGTCGGCCTGCAGGCCCTTCTGGCCCTGCACGACCTTGAAGGAGACCTTCTGGCCTTCCTGCAGGGACTTGAAGCCGGTGCCCTGGATCGAGCGGAAGTGGACGAAAACGTCCGGGCCGCTTTCCGGGGTGATGAAGCCGAAGCCCTTGGCGTCGTTGAACCACTTGACGGTGCCGGTCTGACGATCAGACATGTTGTTACTCCATTGAACAGTTGGTCATGTAAACACGGCTGGCGGTACCGGCCGCGACTGTCGAGCAAGGGGTAACGCACACGATGAGCGGATCACGACGGATCTACCACATCGGGTCACGATGTACCGTGATCCCGCTTGAAACAGTGGGCGAACCTTAACCTGTTTTTGACGGGAAAAGCGCATTCCGGCAAAGATTTTTTTTGGCCGGTCGTTTTTGCCTACCAGTCGGCGTGATCGGGCAGCAAACCGCGCAGTTCCGCGTCGGTCAGGTTGCGCCACTGGCCGGGCTTGAGGTGGCCCAGCTTGACGTTACCGATCCGCGCCCGGTGCAGCTGCTTCACCCGGTAGCCGAAGTGGGCCGCCATCAGCCGGATCTGCCGGTTCAGGCCCTGGGTCAGCACGATGCGGAAGCCGAACCGGCCCAGCCGGCCGGTCTTGCAAGGCAGCGTGGCCTCGCCGTGCACCGGCACCCCGCCGCGGGCCATGGCGCGCAGGAACTCGTCGGTGACCGCGTTGTTCACCGCCACCAGGTATTCCTTTTCCAGCTTGTTCTCGGCACGCAGGATGCGGTTGACGATGTCGCCGTTGCTGGTCAGCAGGATCAGCCCCTCGGAGTCCTTGTCCAGCCGGCCGATCGGGAAGATCCGCTGCTCGTGGCCGACGAATTCGACGATATTGCCCTTGACCGCCTCGTCGGTGGTGCAGGTGATGCCCACCGGCTTGTTCAGGGCGATGTACACGTGCCGGCGCTTGCCCTTGGCGGCAACGCGGGCTGCCAGCGGGTTGCCGTCGATGCGGACTTCGTCGCCCTCCCCGACCTCGGCGCCGATGCGGGCACGGATGCCGTTCACGGTGACGCGCCCCTCGGCGATCAGGCGGTCGGCCTCGCGGCGGGAGCAGTGCCCGGTATCGGCGATGTGTCGGTTAAGGCGCATGGGGCGGGCATTCTACCCGCCCCAGCCGGCTCAGGCGCGCAGGGCGTCGAATTCCGGGTGCCGGCGCATCCACGCGTCGGCGTAGGAGCACTGCGGATCGACCTTGAGGCCGGCATCGCGGGCGTATTCCAGCGTGGTCCGTACCAGCGCCGCGGCGATGCCGCGCCCGCCGATTTCCGGCGGCACGATGGTGTGGGTGAGGACGATCCGGCCGGTACCCGGCTCGTATTCGACATAGGCCGCGTGGCCGTCGAGTTCGGTGACGAAGCGGTGGTGGGCAGCGTCGTGGTGGATGTTGGTCATGGTGATCCTCGGTGACGGGACGGGCTCATCCCAACAGGCGGGACGTGAAGTGGCCGGCAACGCCGGGCCGCAGCAGCAGGGTGAACAGCACGCCGTAGGCCGCGCCCCACAGATGGGCGCTGTGGTTGACGTTGCCGCCGCCGCGCCGGTCCATCCAGATGCTGTAGCCCACGTACAGCAATGCGAACAGGAAGGCCGGGACCGGCAGCGGGATCGGGAAGATGATCAGCTTCGACCACGGGTCGAACAGGATCGCCGCGAACAGCACCGCCGAGACCCCGCCGGAAGCGCCGAGGCTGCGGTAGTTCGGGTCGCGCTGGTGCTTCATGTAGGTCGGCAGGATCGAGACCACGATCGCCGACAGGTAGAACAGCAGGTAGCCGACCGGCGAGATCCATTCGGAGAACACCCGCTCCACCTGCATGCCGAACGACCACAGGGTGATCATGTTGAACAGCAGGTGGGTCCAGTCGGCGTGGATGAAGCCGTAGCCCAGCAGGCGGTCGTACTGGCGGTTGCGGGTGACCGCAGGCGGCCACAGGATCAGCCGGCCCAACAGGCGCTGGTCGTTGAAGGCGCGCCAGCTGACCAGCACGGTGACGGCGATGATGGCGAGGGTGAACATCGGTCAGGCGGCCCGGTAGTTGTCCTGCATCGGGTAGGTCCGCGCGTAGGCGGCGAAGGCCAGCGCCGCCACGAACGCGAACGCGGCGAAGAAGAACATCAGCACCGCGTTCTCGCTGTAGCCGGTGGCGGCGATCTTCGCCGTGACCACGTCGTTGCGCACGGCCGCATTGGTCAGCAGCACCCACAGGCTGCCGAAGGTGCTGGTGAGGTACCAGAACGCCATGATCACGCCCTTCATCGCCACCGTGGCCTGGCTGTAAGCGAACTCCAGCGCAGTGGCCGAGACCAGCACCTCGCCGAAGGTCAGCAGCAGGTAGGGCCAGGTCTGCAGCGCCAGCGAGGCCTGCGCGCCGCTGTCGATCTCCAGCTGGATCAGGCCGGCAAGGATCCAGGCGATGCCGGAGAACGCGATGCCCCAGCCCATCCGCCGCAGCGGGGTGGGCTCGAAGCCGATCCGACGCAGCGCGGGGTACAGCAGCATGTTGTTGAACGGGATCAGCAGCATGATCAGCAGCGGGTTCAGCGCCTGCATCTGCCCGGCTTCCTTGACCAGCCAGCTCGGCCACCACCACGCCTCGTGCGGCACGCTCATCGCCTTGCCCTGGATCACCCAGGTGCTGGCCTTCTGGTCGAACAGCGACCAGAACGGGGTGGTCAGGGCGAACACGATCAGGATCCGCAGCACCGCGCGCACGCCGTCCACCGCCGCATCCGGGTGCAGCCCACGGGCACGTTCCAGCTGCATCGACACGCCGATCCCGCCGAACGCGATCAGCGCGCCCAGCGCCAGGCAGGCGGTGATGACGAAGTGGAAATCAGCCGGCCAGAACGGCAGGGCGACGCCGAACACCGCCTGCAGCAGCCAGCACCCCAGCATGGCCGCGGCCAGCAGCGCGCCGGCCCCCGCCACCAGCAGGCCGGGCCTGCCCTGCCCCGGCGCCTGCGCCAGCAACGCGCTGCGCGCGACGTTGAGGAAGGAATGCGGGTCTTCGCCACGGGTGGGCGGCACCCGCACGTACTGCCTGCGGCCCAGCCAGAAGATGAAGGTGGCGATGAACATCAGCACGCCCGGGATGCCGAACGCCACCGCCGGGCCGAAGTTGCGCAGGAACAGCGGCATCAGCAGCGAGGCGAAGAAGCTGCCGAAGTTGATCGTCCAGTAGAAGCCGTCGAAGACCAGCTTCGCCAGGTGCTTGTTGGCGGTGGTGAACTGGTCGCCGCAGAAGCTGACTACCAGCGGCTTGATCCCGCCGCTGCCCAGCGCGATCAGGAACAGGCCGGTGTAGAAGCCGTTGCGGCTGTCCTCGAACAGCGCCAGGCAGGCATGGCCGGCGCAGTAGATCAACGAGAACCACAGCACGGTGTTGTATTTGCCGAAGTAGCGATCCGACAGCCAGCCGCCCAGCAGCGGGAAGAAATACACGCCGATGACGAAGCTGTGGAACACGTCCTTGGCGACGCCCTGCCGCTCCGCCTCCGGCACGTAGGCCAGGATCACGCTGCTGACCAGGAACTGCACCAGGATGTTGCGCATCCCGTAGAAGCTGAAGCGCTCGCACGCCTCGTTGCCAATGATGAAGGGGATCTGCCGGGGCAGGCGTGCGGTCGAAGCGGCCGTCGTCTGGCTCATGCGTGGCTCGTTGCTGGAAGTGCGGGAAGCCTAACCGATGCGGGCTTCAGGCCCACTCGCTCAGTCCTTCGCGCTCGTACAGGGCCTTGAACGTGGGCCGCGCCTTCATCCGCTGCGCCAACGCCGCCAGTGCCGGCGCGTCGGTGGCCGGCGACGGCGAATTGCGCGACCAACGCATCAGCATCACCAGGTAGAAGTCCGCCACGCAGGGCGCAGCGCCCAGCAGGTAGGGTCCGTGCGCCTGCAGGTGGGCATCGATGCGCTGCCAGTGCACCGCCAGCCGGCGCGCGCAGTGCGCATGCACCGCTTCGGCATTGGCCTCGCCGGCCACTTCGCCCGGATACCACCACTGCCGCAGCAGCGGCTGCACTTCATTGGCCAGGTCGAACATCCACTGCAGGAAGTCCAGCCGCCGAGGATCGCCTACAGCCGGCATCAGCCCCGCCTGCGGGTGGGTTTCCGCCAGCCACAGGGCCAGCGCCGCGGCCTCGCGCTGCGGCTTGCCATCGATCACCAGCGTCGGCACCACGCCGTTCGGGTTCAGTGCCAGGTATTCCGGCGACTTTTGCGCGCGGCTGGAGAAATCCACCAGGCGCAGCTCGTGCGGGACTTCCAGCTCCAGCAGCAGCCAGTGGACGAGGAAGCTGGCAGAACCGGGGGCGTAGTAAAGCGTCGCAGCCATGGCGGGGATCCGGTGGAATGAGGCCCTCATCTTCGCACGCCGCCCGCCACGACTTCCGGCAGGCACCCAGCGATTTGCGCTGGGCTACCATCGCCCGGTCGATCCGGAGACCCACGATGCGCCGCCACCTGCTCGCCCTTGCCCTGCTGTCCGTCGCCACCTCCGCCGTCCCCGCCGCGCACGCGGCGAAGCCCGACCTGACCACGGTGGCCGAGCGCAGCGGCTACCGGCAGACCGGACGCTACGACGAGGTGGTCGCGCTGTGCGAGGCCTACCAGCAGGCCTACCCGCAGGCGGTGCGCTGTTTCGATTTCGGCACCAGCCCGCAGGGCCGGCCGATGAAGGCGATGGCGGTGTCCACCCGCGGCGCGCTGACGCCGGAGGACGCGCGGGCGCAGGACCTGCCGGTGGTGCTGGCGCAGGGCGGCATCCACGCCGGCGAGATCGACGGCAAGGACGCCGGCTTCGGGCTGCTGCGCGACCTGCTGCGCGGCAAGGCCGGCAAGGGCCTGCTGGACAAGGTCGTGCTGCTGTTCGTGCCGGTGTTCAACGTCGATGGCCATGAAAACTTCAGGGCTTGGAACCGGCCCAACCAGCGCGGGCCGGAGCAGATGGGCTTCCGCACCACCGCGCAGCGCTACAACCTCAACCGCGACTACGTGAAGGCCGACGCGCCGGAAATGCGCGCGATGCTGGCGCTGGTCAACGCATGGGACCCGCTGGTGGCGCTGGACCTGCACGTCACTGACGGCGCCAAATTCCGCCACGACATCTCCATCACCGGCGAGCCGGTCAATTCCGGCGACGAAGCGCTGCGCGCGGCCGGGCGCGGCTTCCGCGACGGCATCATCGAGAAGCTGAAGCAGCGCGGCTCGCTGCCGGTGGCGTTCTATCCCAGCTTCGAGGAAGAGGACGATCCGGCCTCGGGCTTCGCCGATGGCGTCAGCACGCCGCGCTTCTCGCATGGCTACTTCACGCTGCGCAACCGCGTCGGCATCCTGGTCGAGACCCATTCCTGGCAGCCCTATCCGAACCGCGTGCGCGCCACCTACAACAGCGTGCTGGCCGCGCTGGAGCTGGCCGCCGAGCACGGCCCTCGGTGGCGCCAGCTGGAGCTGGAGGCCGATGCCCGCGCCGCCGCGCTGGGCGGGCAGCCGGTAGCGCTGGACTACGCCACCACCGATGCCAAGCGCTTCATCGAATTCCTGGGCTACGCCTACACCCGCACGCCGTCGGAGATCTCCGGCGCCAGCATGACCCGCTACGACGAGCGCACCCCGCAGCTGTGGATGCTGCCGCTGCGCGACACCGTCGTGCCCGGACGCAGCGTGCCGGCGCCGATGGGTGGCTACGTGGTGCCGCCGGAATACGCGGCGCGGGTGGGCGAGCAGCTGCGCGTGCACGGCATCGACTTCCGCACCCTCGCCGCCGCCACGCCGCAGGCCGCGGTGGAAGCCTTCGACGCAGACAGCGTGAAGTTCTCGCCGACGTCGGTGGAAGGCCACCAGCGCGCCACCGTGTCCGGCGCCTGGAAACCGACCGTGGCCGATCTCGCCCCCGGCGCCCTGTTCGTCCCCATCGCCCAGCCGAAGGCGCGCCTGCTGATGGCGATCCTGGAGCCGCTGGCGCCGGATTCGATGGTCGCTTGGGGGGCGTTCAACAACAGCTTCGAACAGAAGGAATACATGGAGGCCTACGTGGCCGAGGAGCAGGCCAGGCTGATGCTGGCGCGCGACCCGGCGCTGAAGGCCGAGTTCGAGCAGAAGCTGAAGGACGACCCGGAGTTCGCCGGCAATCCCCGCGCGCGGCTGGACTTCTTCTACCGCCGCCACCCGGCCTGGGACGCGGGCTACAACCGCTACCCGGTGCTGCGGACCGCGCAGACGTACTAGCCGGTATGCGCCGGCACGGCGCACACACCGCACAGCACCACCGGTCGCGCAGGCCTCCTACCGGCGGCCCGCGCCGCCGTCAGCAGTTCTCGTATTTCCAGTTGCGCCGCTTGCCTTCGGCCATCCATGCGATGGCCTGCGCCAGCCGCTTGCCGCGGGTTTCCTCGCGCTTGGCCTCGACGATCCATTCGATGTATTCGCGTCGGCAGCCCGGCGGGAAGGCGTCGAACGTCGCTTTCGCCGCATGATTGTTCCCCAGCGCGGCGGCAAGGTCTGCGGGCGTTTGCGGCGGCGGTTTCGGCGCTGTCTTGCGCGCGGGCGATTTCACCCCGGCCTCGTTGAGCTGCATCGCCTTGCGCAGGTGTGCCAGCAGGGTCCGGTCCGGCGGCAGGTCCTGCAGCGAGGTCATCTTGCCGTAGCTGCCCATGCCGTCGCGCGGCTCGCCTTCGCCCACCACCAGCGCGTGCTTCCAGAATCCGAATGAAGCGTGCTGCTTGAACGCCGCCATCCCGCACAGGATGCCGCCGGCATGGCTGAAGCTGGGCATGCCCCATTTGATCGACTCCTCGACCCCCGGACAGGCCGCGTGCACCAGCTCGCGCACATGCCGCAGGATCGGCTGCGCGAACGGCGCGGCGCGTTCGATGTAGGCGTCAATGCGGGGGTCGCGGGCCATGCGCTTGCCTGCCTTGGGAGTCCGCGCCATTCTGCACCCACCTCCCATCGGCAGCACGCGCCCATGCGGCTACGCAATCCGATCGTCTGGCTGCTGCTGGCGCTCACCCTTGCGGCCGGCTGGCAGCAGTGGCGCGCGCAGCAGCATGCCCCGGCGACACCGCACGATTCCCCCGCCGCGCAAGCACCTGCGCCGCCCACCACAACCGACAGGGCAACCAATGCGGAGCCGCCTGCCGATCCCGGCCCGGCGCTGCCCGCGTTCCTGCCGCCGGAAGCACGCGCCACCATCGCCCTGATCCAGCGCGGCGGTCCCTACCCTTACCGCCAGGACGGCCAGGTGTTCGGCAATCGCGAAGGCCTGCTGCCACGGCAGCCGCGCGGCTGGTACCGCGAATACACCGTCGATACCCCCGGCCTGCGCCACCGCGGCGCGCGCCGCATCGTCACCGGCGGCAACCCGCCGCGCGAGTGGTATTACAGCGACGACCACTACCGCAGCTTCCGCAGCTTCAACGCCGGGGTGCAGCCATGACCAACCTCGCCCAGATGCTGGAAGACCCCCGGCAGGCCGGGGTGTACTTCGTCCTCGACGAGGACATCGCCCTGCTCGACATCGCCTGCGGCGGCGCCGGCCTGCAAACCCTGCGCATCGACCTGCAGGGCTGCGAGGACAAGCCGTGCCTGCTGCAGCGGATGGTCGAAGGGTTGGCCACGCCGGCCGGACAGGGCTGCAACTGGGATGCACTCAGCGACCAGCTGCGCGACCTGTCGTGGCTGGACGCCTCCGGCTACGCCCTGCTGCTGCCGCACGCGTCGGCATTGCGCGATGCCGACGCAACCAGCTTCGAAACCCTGCTGGACATCCTCGACGAGGCCAGCGTGGACTGGCAGGCCCGCGACATCCCGTTCTGGGCGTTCCTGGCCCTGCCCGACCGCGACCTTGCGGATGAACCTGAGGCGCCCGCACGCTAGCATGTGCGGATGCAGACACCCGCCTTCCGCAACGCCACGCCCGCCGACATCGACGCCATCGTCGCCCTGGTGACTTCCGCCTACCGCGGCGATGCCAGCCGCGCCGGCTGGACCACCGAAGCCGACCTGCTGGACGGCAACCGCATCGACCCGGAGGTGCTGCGCACCGATCTGGAACGGCCGCGCAGCCGCGTCCTGCTGGCGGAGGCCGACGGCGGGCTGCAGGCCTGCGCGCACGTGGCCGACGAGGACGGCGCCGGCTATTTCGGCATGTTCGCGGTGCGCCCCGGGCTGCAGGGCGGCGGCCTGGGAAAGCAACTGCTGGCCGAGTGCGAACGCATCGCCCGCGACGAATGGCAGCTGCCGGTGATGCGCATGACCGTGATCGACGTCCGCGCCGAGCTGATCGCCTATTACGAACGCCGCGGCTATCGCCGCACGGGCAAGTTCAAGCCGTTCCCCTACGGCGACACCCGCTTCGGCCAGCCCAAGCGCGACGACCTGCGTTTCGAGGTGCTGGAAAAACCCCTGCGCGTGGAGGCGGCGGCGTGAGCGCGGCCTGGACCTACGTCTGCACCACCGCCGAGCTGCTGCCGGGGGAAATGAAAGTCGCTTTCGACGAGGTCACCGGCACCCCGATCGCGGTGTTCAACCTCGACGGCATGTTCTATGCTCTGGAAGACCAATGCACGCACGAGGACTTCGAGCTGTCGGCCGGCCACTTCGACGCTGCCTCCGGGCAGGTGGAATGCGTGCTGCACGGTGCGAAATTCGACGTGCGCGAAGGCACCGCGCTGTGCGCGCCTGCCTATGAACCGGTGGCAAAGTTCCCGGTGAAGGTGGAAGACGGCGCGGTGTTCACCCGCGACGATCGCTGAGCGGCACGCAATTCGTCCTTCGCCTGCCAGGCAGGACGCTCCGCCCCGGCGCTCCCGTGTCCAAAAGCCAACCGGCGCCAGCTGCGGGCGCTAGAGGGACTGCCTCCAAATTTTATTGCCAATACGAATCGTTCGCATTAGCATGCACAGGTCGCAGCGCCCAGCTGCCCTATCTTGCCCCGAGGATTCGATGTTCCAGCCGCAGCGCCCGCACCACCGCCGCCCATCCCCTGCTCCCCTGACCCTGGCCATCGGCCTGGCGCTGTGTGCGCCCGCTTTCGCGTCGGGGGTCGAGGACGACGCCAGCAAGCGGGATCCCGCCAAGGACGTGGACGCGGTCATCGTGGTCGGCCAGCGCTACTTGCCGGACTACCAGGTGCGCAACACCCGTGGCGCGACCAAGACCAACACGCCCCTGCTGAATGTGCCGCAGGCGGTCACCGTGGTGACCGACAAGCTGGTGGCCGACCAGGCCGTCACCAGCCTCAACGAAACCTTCCGCTACATGCCAGGCGTCGGCACCGCGCAGGGCGAAGGCAACCGCGACACCCCGGTCATGCGCGGCATCAGCTCCACCGGCGACTTCTATGTCGACGGCATCCGCGACGACGTGCAGTACTTCCGCGACGTCTACAACCTGGAGCGCGTCGAGGCCCTGAAAGGCCCCAGTGCGATGATCTTCGGCCGCGGCGGTAGCGGCGGCGTCATCAACCGCGTCACCCGCATGGCCGACGGCATGAACCATCGCAGCGGCACCCTGCAGCTGGGCTCCAACCAGCGCCGGCGCGGCACGCTGGACTTCGGCCAAGGCTTCGGCGACACCGCCGGCTTCCGCGTCAACGCCGTGGTCGAGGATTCGCAGACCTTCCGCGACGATACCTACCTCGAGCGCTACGGCGTGAATCCCTCGTTCAACTTCGACCTCGGCGACGCCACCCGGGTGGTGCTGGCCTACGAGCGCTTCCACGACGACCGCACCACCGACCGCGGCGTGCCGTCGTTCCAGGGCCGCCCGCTGGACACCGATCCGTCGACGTTCTTCGGCAACCCGAAGCTGAGCAGGACCGAAGCCGCCGTGGACGCCTTCGACGCCATCATCGACCACGCCTTCAGCGACGGCCTGAGCCTGCGCAACCACCTGCGCTGGGCCGACTACGACAAGTACTACCAGAACGTGTTCCCGAGCGCCGTGGATGCCGCCGGCACCAGCGTGACGCTGGCCGCCTACCGCGCCGACACCACCCGCCGCAACCTGTTCAACCAAACCGACCTGGTCTGGGAAACCCGCAGCGGCGCGCTGCGCCATACCGTGCTGGCCGGCATCGAGCTGGGCCGGCAGGTGACCGACAACTTCCGCCAGACAGGCTACTTCGCGCCCGGTACCAACGTCGTGCCGATCGCCAGCCCCAACGTGGACGTGGCGATCGACTTCCACCAGAGCGCCACCGATGCCGACAACCATGGCGTCGCGCGCACCTCGGCGGTGTACCTGCAGGACCAGATCGAGTTCTCGCCGCAGTGGCAGGCGATCGTGGGCGTGCGCTTCGACAACTTCCGCGTGGACCTGCGCAACAACCGCAACGGGCAGTCGTTCCACAGCGACGACAACCTGCTCTCGCCGCGCGCCGGGCTGGTGTACAAGCCGCTAGAGAACGTGTCCCTGTACGCCAACCTCAGCAAGGCATTCCAGCCTCGCGCCGGGGACCAGTTGGCATCGCTCAGCGCCAGCAATGCTTCGCTCGAGCCGGAAAGCTTCCGCAACCGCGAAATCGGCGCCAAGTGGGATATCCACAAGGACCTGCAGGCGAGCGTCGCCGTCTACCGCCTCGACCGCAGCAACGTGGCAGTGACCGACCCCGCCGATTCGACCAGGATGCTGCTGGTCGACGGGCAGTACACCGAGGGCGTCGAACTGGGCCTGGCCGGCCGCCTCACCGATCGCTGGCAGGTCATGGGCGGCTACGCCTGGCAGTCCGGCGAGATCACTACCACGCAGTCGGCCACCGCGGTGGAAGGCAACCGGTTGGCGCAGCTGCCGCGCCACTCGGCCTCGCTGTGGAACCGCTACGACTTCAACGATACGTTCGGTGCGGGCCTGGGCATCGTGTACCGCGGCGAGATCTACGCCAACGTAGACAACAAGGTTGCGCTGCCGGCCTTCACCCGCGTCGATGCGGCGGTCTACTGGACGCTCTCGCCGTCCCTGCAACTCCAGCTCAACGTGGAGAACCTGGGTAACACCCGCTATTTCGCCAGCGCCCACAGCAACAACAACATCAGCCCGGGTGCGCCGCGCAGCGCATGGGTCAGCCTGAACTTCCGCTACTGAGCTGACCCATGGGCCAGGACATCCCGGCACGTCGCCGCAATACCCGCTACCGCTGGATCCGCCAGCTGCACCTGTGGATTGGCGCCTGGGGCGCGCTGGCGGCGATCCTATACGGCATCACCGGGCTGGTGATGAACCACCGCTTCGGCGACGGCGCTTGGCCGCAGGGCGAAAGCAGCGAGACCGCACGGATCGAACTTGCGATTCCGGCGGAAGCGCGCGCATCGCCCGAACAGCTGTCGCTTTGGCTGCGCAACCACCAGCAACTCGACGCCCAGGTCATCCGCAAGGGCGGACCGGGCGGCGGTGAAGGCAAGCCGGCACCCAAGTGGACATTGAGCGGCGGCAGCGCGGGCAGCTCGTGGGCGCTCGAATATGTCCCCGGCAGCGAAAGCGCCACCCTCAAGCACAGCCGGCATTCGCCGCTAGCGGCGTTCAACCGCCTGCACAAGACGGTCGGCGGCGGCCTCTCCTGGGTGCTGCTGGCCGACAGTTTCGCCATCGGCATGTTGCTGCTTGGCCTGTCCGGAATCTGGATGTGGGCCCGCGGGCGCAGCTGGCGCGAGATGGCGCTCAGCGTGATGGGCCTGTCCACCTTGGTATTCGTCGCCGTATTGGGACTGGCGCTGGCCTAGCCTTGGGCGGCTGGCCCAGACGACTTCGCCCCATCAAAAAGAGGTGCGGCACATCCCTGTGCCGCAGCGACGTCAATTCCTTCGACGCCGCCTTTGACCTTGAAAACCCCAGGGGATGAGGGTTGAGCAAAGCCATTCGGCTTTGGTCAGGCCTCGCCCCGTTCAACAACCCGGATCAGCAGCAGCTCACCGGCGCCGTCCAGGGCAAACCGGGTGCGCCTGTCGTGGCCCCGCAGGATCGCGGTGTCACCGATTTCGATCTCACCCAGCCCCTTCGTGCTGGGGAAATGCGCCTGCCCGGACAGCATGTGCACCACCCAGGTTTCCCCCAGGCCTGCAAACAGCACCATCGCCCCGACCAGCGGCCGCCGCCACAGTTGCGCATCGACCCGGTCGCGCTTCCACATCAGGTTGAAGTCGCGGCTGGGGCCGTCCACCAGCTGCCCAACCAGCGGGCGTTCGCCGGAGAAGTGCAGTACGCCGGAGGATGGCAGCAGCTCCCGCGTTTCGCCGTCGTCGAAGCGCAGGCGCATGCCGTTGCCCTCCAGCAGCACCAGCGCGCGATCCACGCCCGGGAATGTCGAGAACGGGGCGTCGGTTTCCACCTCGGCCATCGACAGCCGCCAGTCCCAATCGTCCGCATCGGGGATGCGCGCCACTTCCGAAGTCCAGCCCGCCCCATTCTTCCAGCGCATGCGCCGGTAATCCTGCGCACGCAGCAGCATGGTCGCCGGCGTCGATATTCCCTTCATCGCCGCAGTATCGCCGACCCGCGAGGGGCCGGCGCAGGTCCGTTCTGCATTCATCGACGCACGATCCGCTGCGGTGCCGCCTTCACAGGCGTGGCCGCAGTCCTCGGCGCGGTGCGCGGCGCGCCCACCACGATGCGGTCGCGGTTCTTTTCCACCGTCTTAAGGCCGATGCCCTTGACCAACGCCAGCTGCTCGGCGCTGCGGAACGCGCCGTTGGCCTTGCGGTAGTCGACGATCGCCTGCGCCTTGGCCGGGCCGATGTTGGCGAGCACGCGGTCGATGGTGCCGGCATCGGCGGTATTGATGTTGACGGTCTCGCCCGCGATGGCGCTGCCGGCCAGGGCGAACAACAGCACCAGCGGGGACAGCAGGGTGGTCAGCGACTTGAGGTTCATGGCATGGCTCCTTGGTTGGGATCTGTAGCCGGTTCGCTTCGCGACCCGGTGTGTACAGGTTGCCCACCGCGACAGGGACAGCCTATCGGTCGCAATCCCGGTGTGCGTCGGGATAACCCCCCGGTTTCGGGTAGGAAAAGTCTGATCTGGATCATGTCGGCGGCGGCGTCGGCCACGGTCGCCCCGCCTTGCAGCGCTACAATGGCCAATTCAGATCAATGCCCGGAGATGGCAGCCATGCATACCGCCACGTTCGACGCCAACCAGGTCCGCGACTTCGTCGGCGCCAAGTGGGATGCCGAAATCGTCCCGCAGCTGGTCGACTACATCCGCATCCCCAACAAGTCGCCGATGTTCGACGCCGACTGGGTGCAGAACGGCCACATGGATCGCGCGGTGGCGCTGATGGAGGCCTGGGCCAAGGCGCAGGGCATCCCCGGCATGCAGCTGGAAGTGGTGCGACTGGAAGGCCGCACGCCGCTGATCTTCATCGACATCCCCGCCGCCAACGGCGGCCGCAACGACGACTGCGTGCTGCTCTACGGCCACCTCGACAAGCAGCCGGAAATGACCGGCTGGGACGAGGGCAAGGGCCCGTGGGAGCCGGTGCTGGAAGGCGACCGCCTGTACGGCCGCGGCGGTGCCGACGACGGTTACGCGATCTTCGGCTCGCTGGCCGCGGTGATGGCGCTGCAGGCGCAGGGCGCGGCGCACGCGCGCTGCGTGGTGCTGATCGAGGCCTGCGAGGAGTCCGGCAGCTACGACCTGCCCTTCTACGTGGACCACCTGGCCGAGCGCATCGGCAAGCCCTCGCTGGTGGTGTGCCTGGACTCCGGCTGCGGCAATTACGAACAACTGTGGTGCACCACCTCGCTGCGCGGCCTGGCCGGCGGCAACCTCACGGTCAAGGTGCTCAGCGAAGGCGTGCACTCGGGCGATGCGTCCGGCATCGTGCCTTCAAGCTTCCGCATCATCCGCGACCTGCTCTCGCGCATCGAGGACGAGGACACCGGCCGCGTGCTGATCGACGGCATGCACGTGGACATCCCCGCCGAGCGCCGCGCGCAGGCCGCCAAGGTGGCCGAAGTGCTGGGTGATGAGGTGTTCGACAAGTTCCCGTTCCTGCCCGGCATGTCGCCGATGGCCAGCGACCGCACCGAACTGGTGCTCAACCGCACCTGGCGGCCGGCACTGTCGATCACCGGCGTCGACGGTATCCCGCCGCTGGCCTCGGCCGGCAACGTGCTGCGTCCGCATACCGCACTGAAACTCAGCCTGCGCCTGCCCCCTACCCTCGACGGCAAGCGCGGCGGCGAGTTGCTGCAGGAGGCCCTGCTGAAGGACCCACCCTACGGCGCAGAGGTCAGCCTGAAGCTGGAGAAGGCGAGCACCGGCTGGAACGCGCCGGCGCTGGCACCGTGGCTGGAAGCCGCCATCGACCAGTCCAGCCGGGAATTCTTCGGCAAGCCGGCGATGTACATGGGCGAAGGCGGCACCATCCCGTTCATGGGCATGCTGGGCGAGAAGTTCCCCGGCGCGCAGTTCATGATCACCGGCGTGCTGGGACCGCATTCGAACGCGCACGGACCGAACGAGTTCCTGCACATCCCGATGGGCAAGGCGGTGACCGCCTGCGTGGCGCGGGTGATGGCCGAACACAATGCGGCCAGCCTGCGTGGCGAGACCACGGGCGTGGGGGCGGCGGCCGGCAATTCTTATGCGGATACGCCGGGCGGGTGCTGCTGACGAGGGCAGACCACACTGAATCCGCTCACATTTGCGGGCGCTATCAAATACCATTAGAATGATCATTGTCATTCCCATGAATGAACAATGGACACAATAATGTCTATTGCGCTCGCCACACCCGCGGAAATCATGCGCGTACTCGGTCAGCGCTTGCGCGTACAGCGCCTTGCCCAGGAACTGGCACAACGCGATCTTGCGCAGATGGCAGGGCTGTCGCTGGGAGCCGTGCGCAAGCTGGAGCAGGACGGGCAATCGTCGCTGGACACCCTCATCCGCGTCACCCAGGCGCTGGGGCTGGTCGATGAACTGGAACCGCTGTTCAAGCTCAGACGCCATTCCATTGCCCAGATGGAACAGGCTGCCGCCACCCACCAGCGGCAGCGCGCTCCGAAGCGGAGCACCACGTAATGAAATCACTGGCCGTGCACTACTGCGGCTGGGGCGAGGACTGGCCGCTGGGCCGCTTGGCGGATGACGGCAAAACCCTGTTGTTTGAATACTCGCCGCTGGCGCTGGCTCAGGAACTGGAGCTTTCGCCCCTGCACCTGAAGCTGCAAGCGGCGGCCCATGGCGGCTTCCCTTCTTTCCAGCACCGCCTGCCCGGCCTGATCGCCGACAGCCTACCCGACGGTTGGGGCATGCTGCTGTTGGATCGCTTGTTTCGTCAGCAGGGCATCCGCCATCCCGGCCCGCTGGATCGCCTGGCCTTCATCGGCGACCGCGCGATGGGCGCGCTGCGCTTCGTGCCAGCCCAGGACATCGACGCCCCGGAGCCTGACTGGACGCTGCTGGCATTGGCACAGGAAAGTGCCCGCGCCCTGGCCGGCGATGCGGGCGTCGCCCTGCGCGAACTGGCCCTGACCGGGGGCTCCCCGCAGGGCGCACGTCCCAAGGCGCTGGTGCACTACGACGCGGCCTCGGGCCATGTCAGCACACGGCCCGACGCCTTGGGCACGCCGTGGCTGGTGAAGTTTCCGGCGCAAGGCGAGCACAAGGAAGTTTGCGCCATCGAGCAGCTCTACGCCGAGCTTGCGCGCGACTGCGGGCTGGAAATGCCCGCAAGCGCGCTGTTCGACCTGTCGCCGGAATCAGCAGCCTTTGGCGTGGCGAGGTTCGACCGCGAACAAGGCCAGCGCGTCCCCGTGCACAGCCTGGCAGGACTGCTCCAGATCGATTTCCGGCTTCCGGGCGCGACCGACTACACCACCTTCCTGCGCGCCACCCGTCTGCTGACCCGCGACCAGCGCGAAGTGGACAAGGCGTTTGCCCGCGCCGTCTTCAACGTGCTGTTCCACAACCGCGACGACCACCCGAAGAACTTCGGCTGGCGCCTGGGCCGTGACCGCCGCTGGCGGTTGGCTCCCGCCTTCGACCTGACATACAGCGAAGGCCCGATGGGGCAACACCATATGGATGTCTGTGGGGAAGGCGCGGCGGTGCAGCACCGGCACCTGATGCAACTGGCAGAGGAAGGCGGCGTGGCAAGGGCCACCGCGGCAGCCACAATCGATCGAATGCTGGAACAAGCATCGAAATTCCTGCTTCGTGCCTCGGCATTCCAAATCCGCCGGGAAACCGTGCATGACATGGCGAAAGTCATTGCGAAATGCAGGCGGCTGATGGCGTCGTGAGGCCCGGGGACGGTCAGAACGAATTAACGTCATTCCCGAAGGTGAAAATGACGACAAGATCGCGCTGTCCGGCGCTCGCGCCGTGGCTGGAGGCGGCCATTGACCAGTCCAGCCGGGAATTCTTCGGCAAGCCCGCGATGTACATGGGCGAAGGCGGCACCATCCCGTTCATGGGCATGCTGGGCGAGAAGTTCCCCGGCGCGCAGTTCATGATCACCGGCGTGCTGGGATCGCATTCGAACGCGCACGGACCGAACGAGTTCCTGACCATCCCGATGGGCAAGGCGGTGACCGCCTGCGTGGCGCGGGTGATGGCAGAGCACAATGCAGCCAGCCTGCGTGGCGAGACCACGGGCGTGGCGGCGGTGGCTGTCAACTCGTTTGCGGATACACCGGGGGGCTGTTGCTGAAGGCCGTCGCCTGATACCGACTCCACAAAACAACAAACCCGCCGAATGGCGGGCTTGTTGTTCGCGGAGACCGCTGCCTACCAGCAGCCTGCGGTGGTCGGCGATTTAGCGCCGGACTGGTCGATGCTCAATGTGCCACAGGACGTATCGTTGCTGGCCTGCGTTCCCTGCGGAGTCGCGGAAATCGTATAGGCCGTGGCCGTCGGCCCCGCGGAAAACGCGAACGTGTAGTGCTCCGCCATTTCCGTCGTGCACGGTGTCGCCGGGTCTGGCGCTCCACTGTAGCTCAACTTCGTGGTGTAGTAGCGCTCCATGAATTGGGCCTGTTCCAGCAGGCAGGTAGCGCCTGCGGCGCGCCGAGCCTTTACTTGATGCTGGGTGTAAACCGGGAAGGCGATCGCCGCGAGGATGCCGATGACGGCAACTACGATCATCAGCTCGATCAGTGTGAAACCGCGCGTATTGGCTTGCATGCTGTCTCCTTTGCTCACTGATTCGGCACGAGTTCGCGCCAGTTGACGCGGCGGGGCTGGCCACCTACCGACGTTCCAAGCTTCTCGCTCACGGTATTGGCGGCCCCATCTTCGCTCGAGAATGCGCCAGTACCGACCGTCGCCAGACCACTGGTGACGTTCACCTCGGTAGGCATGCCGCCGCTGACGCCGATGGAACCGACCAAGCCACCACTCACGGTGCCCGAATTCGGGAAATAACCCCCGGAGTTGGAATTGGGGCTGGTACCGGTGAACAGATTGATGCCGTTGAGGAAACCACTACCTGTAGCAGCCTCGCAGCCATCGCCGCCCGCAGACGGGATCACCGAAGCGATGAACATTGCCGTGCCGTAGATGGTCGGCGCCGAGATGACGCGCTCCGGCGGTGTGAAATCGATGTACCAGCCCTTCTTCCCGCCGGGCAGGGCGCTGTAAGTTTCGAACCCGCGCAGTGCCCTCCCGTCCGCACTGGTCCCGGTGTACGGAATCGTCCGAACCTGTAGATCATTCCGCCCGGAGATGGCCGTGCCTTCGTCAAGGAGGCCATACAGGGATTGGGTTGCGCCCATGGCAGAGGCAGTAGGAACGTCAGATGTCGAGATGAAACGACCGGTGCCAAATCCGACAAAGACCTTGCCCGACAACTCGTCGCGACCTACGCCGATGCCGCCCGTAATCGGCTGTCCGTTACCGGTGGAATCCACCGCCTGGAACAGTTTGACAGCAGCGGTGGGCAGAGCGTTCCCGCTGAAGTCCCAGCGCCAGACATTGCCCTTCAGGTCGCCGCCATACACGGTATCCACGGTGCCGTCGCTGTTGAGATCAGCCATGCCCAGGGACATCAGCCCGTTGCCCGTCCCCGCGTCCGCCACGAGCCGGGTCGTGCCCAGCACGGCCCCGCTGTTGGCGAGTTCATACACGAAAAGCGTTGCCGAACCATTCGGGCTGTCGATGCCGTTGGGCACGAAGGCGTAGGTCTTGTCCCCGTTACCTTTGCGGATGCGCACCGCGCCCAGCACGTACCCCATGTTCGGGTCGGTGGTCGTGTCCTGGGTCGTGTTATCCCAAAGCACATCCCCGGTGCCCATGCTGCCCGGGGCAGTGACGTTCAGCGCGAACACGCCACGGCCACCGCGCCCCAGCGCCGCAACCAGCACGTTGATGAAGTTGTTGCCATTGCCATCAATCCGCGCGACGTCGATCTGTCCATCCACGAAATAGTGATGGTCGTAAGAGGTCGAACTCAGGTTGGCCAACGCGGTGAAGTTGAGCCCCTTCGGCATGTACGAGAAGAGCACCTTGCCGTTAGCCGCATTGATCCCATGGAGCATGCCGTCGTTGGCGCCGATGTAGACGGTATTGGTACCGGCCACGTAGGAAGGCGAGGAGTCGACGATATCGCCCACTGGGTGGATGCGCTTGCGCAGGGTCCCGTTGGTCTGACCGATTTCCTTGCTCTGGTCGCCGCGGAGATAGGCGACGTTCTCCGCAGCGGTCACCGCGTCGGCCTGGCCGGTGCGAGCGGCAAAATCGGAATCACCGCTAAAGTTCACGGAAGTGAAAAGCCTTGCGGTTCCGCCCTTGCTGGTCAGGATCGTCCGGCTGGAAAACGTCGCGTTGACGCCGCTGGGCTCGAACGTCTTGGACAGCACCCACGACGGCGTGGCCGACACGCCAGTCAGGGCAGCATTGAACGGGCTGGCGATCAGGTCGCCCAGCCAGGTGCTGGAGGTGAAGCCGGCCACGAAAGTGAGCGTGGTGGTGTCGGTCTTGGTGGAGCTGGACGCGATGTTGGAACCCGAAGCGGTACGTCCATCGATGGCCTTCAGCGCATCGCTCAGCGACTGCGCGAAACGATCGGTATCCGATGCCACCACGAAAGCGCCGCGACCATTCAGCGCCGCGTGCCACAGATCGTCGATGCGCTCGGCGTCCTCGCTATCGTTGGGGTTGGGCCATGTCGCCGGGGGCGGGTTATTGGGATTCAGGGTGCCTTGGAGGCCGATCGAAACACCAAACGTCACCATGTGCTGCCACTTGGCAGGGTCGGACGAGCTGGCCCGGACGTTGTCCGTCATGTCAGAGCGCAGATCCCTGCGCCAATACTGGTAGGCCACGTCGGCAAGCGTATTGGAATAGCTGTCGGGATATTTTGGCGGATTACCATCCACGTCCTGATTGGTGGACTTGTCGGCATTTCCCACCGACGTGTAACCGGAATCGTCGTCGTCCCTGCTGTTCCAGTAACCGTCGGTGGTGAGGATCGCGTAGTTCTGGCGACAAGTCACCAGGCTGCCGTTCGAGTCCTTCCAGGGATCGTCCGTACCAAAATAGCGTCCGGCCCGCTGCAAAGCGCCGTGCAGAGGCGTGCCGCTACTGGCACCCGCGCCATGCAGCCTGCTGTAAAAGGTCGATCGGTTGGTGTCTTGGAACAACCCACCGTCTGTCGAATAGGCGATAGGCAACGCCGGGGTGCTACCGGAGGTGTTTTGATTGCCGCCGCCGCGGTTCCAGATCGTATCGAACCCAACGCGGTAATTCTTGCCCAAGCGCCCGAAGGCCTCTGAAGCACCCGCCTTGGCCATCTTGTTGCGGGTCCGGTGATACTGGTACCAGTTGGCGAAATTTTGTATTTCGTCCGCCTGCGAGCGCCCGGTGGGCGTCTGCTCCTTGGCAGGAGTAATGGTTGCCGAAAGCGTTACCTTGCTGAAGGTTGCGCCATCATCGCGATAGACCTGCACGATCCATTGGCCAGCAGCCGGGTACAACGCCGTGCAACTCTCACCGCCATTTCCATTGCTGGACGAACAAACCGTAGTTCCGTTCGGATTGACCAGATTCAGCTCGACATTTTTCCCACCGCCGCTAGTGGATACCTGCAAAGCCGCGCCGTCCGCAGGAACGGAGACCGCAAAAGTACGCTGGGTATACGGATCCATCGACGAATCCAGGGGGCCTTTCGGAAATCCTGCGACGGACACCGGGGAACCGGCTACCACCACTTTGCCGGAAGAGCTGATCCAATAACGGTCATAATCACTTGCCGCCGTTCCCGGGCTGGCGACCTTTGGATAATAGAAAACACCATCCGAGTGACCGCGCAAATCTCGGCTTCCATCGTCAGTACTCACGGATGTCGGACTTCTGGCAGCCGAGTAAATGACTGCATTGGAAAGCCGATCATTCAAATCGGTACTAGCCGTTCGCCATGGCCGATAGGTTTTGGTCGGATTGTAGTAAATCGTATTATGAACATAGGAGCGATCGACAGGGTCGTCATTCAATCCGTCCTGAACTCCGCGATAGCTGGAGCCAATCTCGACATCCTTTGGCATGGCGATGAAGTTCATCGAACCAGAGTCATCCAGGATCAGCAGGATATTCGGCGGGATGGTGCTGCCACCGGTCATCAGCGGATATTGCGGAAACGATGTCGTCGCGGCGTTGACCGGCAACCCTAGCAGGGTGGCGAACGCCGTGGAGGAGATAACGCCAACGCGCTGCAGCGAACGGGACGACTTGGATTTGGCGTTCATGGGAAGCACCTCAGCGCCGATAGATCGACTGGAGAATCACCTCGGCACCATTTGGTGCCGCGGCATAGGACGTAATGCGATAGACGCTCTGGGACGCGCCCGAGAAACAGGGCTTGGACAGGTCGACGCAGGAAGAGGTGCCTGAGCCGGTCACCGAAGTCCGGCCGAAATTCTCAATGACGAACCTGGGGGAAATCGACCGACCGCCTCCAATCTCGACGGCGGTTCCGGTCTGGTAGCCTGCCCCGCCATCGCTCCAGAACCCCGCGACATCCCACGAAGCATCGGCGCATCGCCCCGCGTTGCAGCCACTGGCATCGAACGTCAGCTCGGCGTCGCGCGCGATCATTTCCGCCTGCCGCAAACCGGCTTCGGCCACCTGGAATGCCATGCCGCGGGTCATGATGTTCGCAGCCATGCGTTCCTGCATGATGGCGCCGCGCATGGAGGCGATGCCCAGCACAGTGATGATGACCAGCAGCATCAGCACGACGATCAAGGCCGCGCCCTGCTGATGGCCGCGGGGTGTGGCAATGAAGGCAGCCTGTTTCATTGGATTTCCTGGTGGTTCCGAAGCACGATGTAGTCGTTCAACGCCCGGGTAATGACCGCATTGTCGGTGCCTTCGGTATCGGACTTGGTCAAGGTGCCCTGCGTTGCCCGGAATACCATGTTCACGTGTACGGCGGTAACCCGTCCCCAATCCAGACCAGTGGAAGCGTCCACATAAGCGGTGGCATCACCCACCTTGTATGTGATCTGCATGTTGGTGACGCCTTCGGCGATTTCGTTATCGGAAACGACCGACGTGCCAGCATTAGAAATCTCCTGCCGATAGAGAGATGTACTGCCGCGCCCATTGGCTCTCAGGTACCACCTTACTGAGACAGGCTTGACTACCTGCGCCGGGGAGTTACTTGATTCATGGCTACATTGAGTATGCTTCGGTGTACCGGGTAAAAAACAGTACCCATAAGAATTGTCAGTAATGGGATCCATGGAGTCTGGTGGGCATGTATACCCAGCTGGCACTTGGCCACTACGCCAATAGGTACATTGATCTATTTGCGGGCGCTTCCACAAATTGCCCGGACTATCCGATCCTGAATTGTGCCCAATTTTCCCCCCGGAGGCACTGGTCACCTGAAAAATTGCAGCCACCTCACTATTGCAGACCATCAAAATGTCCCCAGGATTGATGCCTGTCGTTGAGCTGACTCCAATTACCGCATTAGGAACATCTTCATCTATCACGCTAATGGAGGTACCGGTAGCATTACTCAGCGTAATCTCGTCCGCCCCATTCGGCCCGGTATTGTTGGCGCCGGACACGCCGCTCTGCCAACCCGCGTAATAGGAGCCGCCGGGCTTGGTGGTATCCAGCATATTGACGACATTCCGGGTGCATGGATTGCCACCCGCCTCGCGGATGTCGCGCGCCAGCATTTCGTAGGCGCTGCGCTGGTTTTCCTGGATGCGGCTGATCGCCTCGGTGGAACCGTATACCTTGCGGTTGGAGAAGAACATGCTGCCAGCCGCGCCAATCACCAGCAGCCCCAGCAGCAGGCTGATCATCAGCTCGACGAGCGTGAAGCCGCGCTGGCGGCGCTGCGCCTTTCGATGGATGGGAGTCATAGCTGGCTCGTGATGTTGATTTCGGACAGGGTGCCGTCGTTTCCGGTGGCCCGGGCATCGCTCCACTGCACGCCAACGCTGCAGGTCATCGTGTCTGGAATACAGACCACCTGCCCCTTGGCATCCGGCGCAACGGTGACCTTGAGCCCGTCCAGCCAACCCGCCAGGGTGCCTGGGGCGCCATCCCCGGGGCCGTCGGCGTAGATGTTGGTGTTGTAGGTGCCCAGGTTGTTACGGTCGGCGCGGATGATGTCCATCATTGAGTACACCTGCAGCGTCGCCTGGGTGCGGTACGCGGATGCCCCGGCATTCTTCAGCGTAATGGACTGCATGGCGGCGATGCCGAGCATGCCCACCGCCAGGATGAGTACGGAAACCATCACCTCCAGCAGGCCAACGCCGCGCTGCCGCTTGCCGCAGGTGAAATTGCTGTTGCGCATCACGTCCACCTCAATTGTCCGCCGGCGCGGTACAGGCCGACGAGGCCGCCCGCCGCGCAGTGCTGATCCTGCCGATGCTGGCGGATACATCCGCCGCGTTGTTTCCGGGCATTTCCGCCGAGCAAACGCTCACCGTCCCGCTGCCACTGGCGCCCACCGACGAGAACCCCGAAGGGCTGAAGGTGAACTTGTTGGACGCGCCAGACAGGTTCGCGCTGGCCTTGACCGCAATGGCCGGGGATAGCGTTGTTTCACGCAGCACGGTCACCACATCCGCGCCACCGGTCTTCTTCGTCATCAGCGCGATCCAGCGGTTGCCGATGCCGGCGGCACAGGTGCTGCCCGCGCTGGGGCACACCTCGACGCGGGCCCGGTTGCTGATGGCAGCGGAACGCGCCGTCTGCAGCATGGCCACCATCTCGTTGGCCGACGACGTCAGCCGGTTGGCGCGGATCAGGTTAGTGAAGCTGGGCACCGCGACGACCGCGATGATTCCCAGGACCGCGACAGTCACCATCAGCTCCACCAAGGTGAAACCGCGCGACCCGGGGTGCAGCGGGTGTGGGTACTGGTGTGACAACGTGGCGCCCCTCCCAATTTGGCGAGTCAACCTTAACGAGGGGCCGTTGGCCTTGCCAGCCGAGACCGACGGGCGGGCACTTGCCGGGGGCAGGCGGCACGCTGCCGGCTTGCATACCCGGAGCCTGCCCCGGCAAAGACACCTCTGTTACCCTGAGGAAAACCTGCCGACTCGCCTTGAACGCCCCCCCGGATCCCCTTGCCGCGCTCTGGCGCCCGCCCGCCCTCCTCGGGGTGATGCTGGGTGGCGAGGCGTTGGCAGCCATCCTCGCCCTTGCCCCTGCCGGGAACGGCGACCGCCTGGTGCAGTTCGGGCTGGCCTCACTGGGCATCCAGTGGGTGGCCCTGGGCACGCTGTGCGCACTGTATCTCTTGCGCAACCGCCTCGGCCGGCTGCCCCCGATGACGTTGGCTTGGGTCTGCCTTGGCCTGTTCCTGGCGATGAGCCTGCTGGTGTCGATGGCGGCCTGGAGCGTGCTGGCCGTGGGCGGACTCGGCGATGGTTCGCGCGGGGCGTTCGTCCTGCGCATGCTGGCGATCGCGCTGGTGGTGGGGCTGATAGGCCTGGTCGGCTACCAGAACTATTGGCACTCGCGGCGCCTGGCGGTGCGTGCCAAGCAGCTGGAGCTGGAGGCGCTGCAGGCACGGATCCGGCCGCACTTCCTGTTCAACACGCTCAACACCGGCGCCGCGCTGGTGCATGCGCGGCCGGACGAGGCCGAGCGCGTGCTGCTGGACCTGGCAGACCTGTTCCGCACCGCGTTGCGCGGGCCACAGTTGATCCCGCTGGCCGAAGAGCTGGCCTTGACCCGGCGCTATCTTGAGATCGAGGCGCTGCGCTTCGGACCGCGGCTGCAGCTTTCATGGCGGGTACCCCACGTCTTGCCGAACGTGCGCGTGCCCTCGCTTTCAGTCCAGCCCCTCGCAGAGAACGCCATCCGCCATGGCATCGAACGGCTGCCGAAAGGCGGGCAGCTGGAGATCGATGTCGATGTCGCCGACAACGGCATCACCGTGACCGTGACCAATGACCTGCCGGCATTGCCGGGCGATTCGCGCGGCCATGCCGTGGGCCTGGCGTCCGCACGCGAGCGGGTGCTGGCGATGACCGAGCATCGCGGGCGGATCGATGCGGACATCGAGGACGGGCGCTTCGTAGCGCGGATGTGGCTACCCGCCGAGACCTCAAGACCGTAGGAGGCCCCGAAAAGGCGCGACTTATGTGGGTGGCGGACAGCGGCCGCGCCTGCGCTGCACCGCTGCAGAGCGACGGCACAGCGATCCCCGCCTGCGCGGGGATGCCGGGCTGTGGGGCGCAACGGTCCCACCGGATGGCGGCGCTGCGGTCGCGCCCCTGCGGTGCGCGCCTGCAGAGGTTCAGGCGACCACGCGATAGCAGGGCTTGTAGTCCCCCGCGATCTTCATGCGTCGTTGCTCCACGAACGCGCGCAGAAGCGCGTCGAGCGCCTGCATGATGTCGGAGTCGCCATGGATTTCGAACGGACCATGCGCCTCGATCCGGCGCATGCCGTCTTCCTTGACGTTGCCGGCGACGATGCCGGAGAAGGCGCGGCGCAGGTCGGCGGCAAGTTCGTGCGGCTTGCGCCCATGGTGCAGGTCCAGCCCGGCCATCAGCTCGTGGGTCGGCACGAACGGCTGCTGGAACTCCAGCGGCACTTCGATGCCCCAATTGAAGAAGAACGAGTCCTTCTGCGCGATGCGCTGGTCCTTGACCTTGCGGATGCCCATGTCCATCTGCTTGGCCACGCGCGCGGGATCGGCCACGACGATCTCGTAGAGCCGCGCCGCATCGTCGCCCAGCGTCAATCGGATGAATCGATCGATCTGCTCGAAGTAAGGCGCCGCACCGGTCGGCCCGGTCAGGATCAGCGGGAAGCGCAGGTGCGCGTTCTCCTCGCGCAGCAAGATGCCGAGCAGGTACAGGATTTCCTCGGCGGTACCCACGCCACCCGGGAACACCACGATGCCGTGGCCCATGCGGACGAAGGCCTCGAGGCGCTTCTCGATGTCCGGCATGATCACCAGGTGGTTGACGATGGGGTTGGGCGACTCGGCCGCGATGATGCCCGGCTCGGTGATGCCGATGTAGCGCGTGCGGCGTCGACGCTGCTTGGCGTGGGCGATGGTGGCCCCCTTCATCGGCCCCTTCATCGCGCCCGGGCCGCAGCCGGTGCAGATGTCCAGCCCGCGCAGTCCCAGCTCGTAGCCGACCTGCTTGGTGTATTTGTACTCGTCCTGGCCGATCGAGTGGCCGCCCCAGCACACCACCAGGTTCGGGTCGGCCGGGTGCAGCACGCGCGCGTTGCGCAGCAGGCGAAACACGGCATCGGTGATGCCGGAGGACGTGTTCAACTCCTCATCGCCGTTGAGGTCGATGGCGGTGAAGGCCAAGTCGCGCACCACCGCGAACAGCAGCTCGGCCACGCCGGCGATGATGCGATCATCGACGAATGCCATCGCCGGCGCATTGGTCAGTTCGATGCGCACGCCGCGGTCCTGCTGGCGCACCTGGATGTCGAAATCGGGGTAGAGCTCCTGCGCGGCGCGCGGATCGTCGGACGCGCTGCCCGAGGTCAGCACCGCCAGCGCGCAGCGGCGCAGCAGGTCGTGCAGGCCGCCGGCGGAAGCGTCGCGCAGGCGCGCCACTTCCTCGCGCGACAGCACGTCCAGCCCGCCACGCGGATAGATGTGGGTGGAAACGGTGGGGAGGGTGGACTTGAAGGGCTCGGATGCCACGCCCTGTGGCTGGATGCTGGTCGTGTCGTTCATGCAGCCAGTCTAGCGCGCGACTGCGGATCCAGTGAGGGGGCGATGGCGATTCGCATCGATGACGTGCCCTTCGGCTGGCACCAAAGAAAACGGCCGGGTTGCCCCGGCCGTTTCGTGGAACCATCCTGATCGCGCGGATCAGAACTTGTACTTGAAGCCCACCTGCACCGACCAACGCGACTCGAAGTCGGTGATCGCAGGATCCCAAACCGCACTACGGCTGAAGTTGTAGATGTACTTGCCGGTGGCCTGGTCCACGCCAACGTAGCGGATCGCACGCATGTCGCTGTACGGCGACTGGTAGGTAATACGGCCCCAATCCTTGTTCAGCAGGTTCCCCACGTTCATCACGTCGATCCACAGCTCGGACTTGTGGCCCTCGAAGAAGCCGGGTAGTTCTTGGCTGATACGCAGGTCGAAGTTGTTCACCCACGGATTGCGGTTGGCGTTGCGCTCGGTGACCTTGCCAGCGTAGCGAGACAGCTCCGGGGTCTCGGCCAGCCAGTCGAAGAAGGCCGATTCCATCGCAGCGCCGCCAGTGAACAACACATCGCCTCGAGCGGTCGGCACATAGATCAGGTCGTTGGTATAGCCGTCACCATTTGCATCGTTGAGGTAGCGCCAGCTGTACGGCAGGCCGGAGCGGCCCTCGTAGAAGATCGAAACCTTGGTGTCGTAGGAACCGAAGAATGCCTTCTTGAAGTAAAGGGCACCGGTAAAGCGATCCTTGACTTCGTAGTTGGAGGTCGCGGCCACTTCCTCGTTGGGCTGGAACACCGCCTTGTTGCTCCACTGCGAAATCGCGCGCGAGGAGGTCAGCGGGCCGACTTCCGTGGCATTCGTGTAGGTGTAACCAAACATCCAGCCCCAGGTGTTGGTCAGCGGCTTGCTCAGAGAGAAGGTCAACTGGTCGCTGCCGCCCTTGTCGGTGTTCTTCATGTAGATCACGCCGTCGCCATGCCAACCGGAGACGTTTTCATAACCTGGGATAGTGTCGGCCACCTGGGCGATGGTCTTGCCGTCAAAGGTGCCTCCGTTGGCACGAGTGCCGCTGGAAGTGCCGTAAACAGTGCGCCAGAACAAGTCGCGGCCGTCCTGACCCACGCCGGTCGGCGCGCCCAGGTCAAGGCGCTCGAAATGGATGCCCTTGTTGACTTGGGTACGAATGTACTCCGCCGACGCGATCACACCATGCCAGGGCAGTTCGGTTTCAAACGCCAAATTCGCCTTCCACACCGAAGGCTGCTCGATGCCCTTCTCCATCAGGTTGACGAACATGGTGTAACCGGCAGCCGGATTCGGGGTGGTCGGGTTGTCCGGGTCAAGGCTGACGGGAAGGCTAGTCCAAGTAGCTTCACGCTGTGTCTGATTGACCCCGGAGATGCCATTCGGGAAGGCGTTGTAGCCGATCAGGCCAAAGCCGTAGTTCTGGTACGAGTTGCCCACCCATACGTTCGCCGCCGAGCCTTGGAACAGGCCCAGACCGCCGCGCAGCTGCATCGGTCGTTCGCTATCGAACGTGTAATTGAAGCCAAAGCGCGGCTGGATGAGCTCCTTGTCCAACGTATTGCGGTTGTCCAGACCGTACACGGCCTGGACAAGCTGGTTATGGAACGGCACCTTGTCCAGATCAGGCAAGTCAGCGCGCAGGCCAAACAGCAGGGTCAGGTTGTAGTTCACCGCCCAGCTGTCCTGCACGAACAAGCCGAGGTTGCGGTGCACGTACTGCATGTTGATGGAATCAAGGCTGCTGCCGGGCACCGGCGCGTTCAGGCGGTACTCGGAATACTCGCCCTTGCGGAAATGATCGAGGCTGGCGAACGTGTACGCGCCCCAGATATTCTGGGCGTACATGTTGAAGATGTCGTTGGATTCCCAATCGGCACCGAACTTCAGGGTGTGATCGCCGACATACCACGTACCGGCGCCATAGAGATTGGTGGTCTTGGTGTTGACCTGGTTACCATGCCGGAACTCATCCGCGCCGAAGTTCAAGTACGGACTGGCGGCCACGTGCGGATCAGTCGGATTCTGCGCATCGGTGCCAGTACCGAAGCCAATGCTGATCTGCGGCAGCCGCGAATTCACCGAACTCAGCGAGTCGTACTTGCGCTGGCCCACCTTGAACTCCGTCGAGAAATTGGTGCTCCAGTCGCTGAACAACTGGACAACCCCCGTTTCGACATTCTTGGTGATCGCATACCAACGGCTATCGAAGCTCAACGAGTTGGTGCCTGCACCCGCCATGATGGGGTCAACCTGCTCCATCTTGGAGTAGCGTGCCGAGGCGCGATGGTTGTCGCTGATGTTCCAATCCAGCTTCAGCGCGTACTCCTCGATCTCCAGCTTGGTGCTGCTGGGCGCTTCAAGGCTGCCGATGTCCACGCCATAAACGCTCTGTGCGATGCTGCTCGCTTCGTCGACCTGGGCCTGGGTAATGTTGACGATGTTGGTAGCGCCGGAGCCGACCGGGCCGTAGCTGGATGCAGGGCGATCACGGCTGAACTTCTCGTAGTTGGCGAAGAAGAACAGCTTGTCCTTGACGATCGGGCCACCGAACGTCGCGCCGTAGGTCACCTCTTCGTTGAAGCCCGAATAGGGAGCACCGGAGACCACGTTGTCACCGACCATGTCCTTGTTGCGGAATACGCCGTATACGCTTCCGTGGAATTCGTTGGTACCCGACTTGGTCACCGCATCGATCACCGCACCAGTAGCGCCGGTAATGGTGACGTCGTAATTAGAGATATCGACGTTGACGGCTTCGATGGCATCCATCGACACCGGCTGGCGGATCGTCGGGAAGTTATTGGACTCCAAGCCGAAGGTATCGGAAGTATTGACGCCATCGATGCGGATCGCATTGAAGCGCGGGTTCTGTCCGCCCACCGACAATTCGCCGCGCGACTTATCGCTCTGGGCAACACGAGGATCAAGGCGGACAAAGTCTTGGATGTTGCGGTTGATCGACGGCAACGCCTCGATTTGCGCCTGGGAAATATTGGTGCCAGCGCCCATCTTGTTGGATGAGAACACAGAGACATCGCCAGCAACGCCGATGACCTGCACGGCGCCCAACTCGGTCACGTTGGTATTAAGCTGGCCGTTGATCGTGTTTGCTTGATTCAAGCTCAGGTAGACGTTCTCCTCGGTATCGGTACCGGCGCCTGCCTTGTTGATGACGATGGTGTACGGGCCACCCACGCGCAAGCCGCGCGCGTTGTAGCGGCCGCTGGCATCGGTAACAGCGCGACTGATCGTGCCGGATTCGACGTGGGTGATGGTGACTTCGGCGCCAGCCACCGGCTTACCGTCGGAACCGACCACCGTGCCGCCAACGCCGGCGGAGGTGCTCTGGGCGAAAACGGGAGCCGCAGCGAGCGCGACCATCAGGCCCAGCGACAGCTTGGAGAGCCGGGCGCGGTTCGGATGCTTCATGGTATGACCTCTGAGGATGGAGAAATGACGACGAGCTGTGGACGGCAGGCCGGCACGCCCGTCATGCGACGGTTGTCGGCATTTTCGTGGGGCTCCCGCCGCCGTACCGTGGCGCACGGGATTACCAAAGTTTAACACGGTACCCCGGCCGGATGACCGCGCCATGACAAGGGCATGACCCCTGTCATCGCATGGCTGGGCCGCTCAGGCGGCAACGCGCAGGTAGGAGGCGATGCCGTCCAGCAGCATCTGCACGGAGATGGCCACGATCACCATGCCCATCAGGCGCTCCACCGCGGTGAGCACGCGGATCCCCAGCCATTTCTGCAGCCAGGTGGCGGAGAACAGGATCGCCGCGGTGGCGCCCCAGGCCAGCACCAGCGCCAGCATCCAGTCGCCCATGCGGCCAGGCTCCTGGCTACCCAGCAGCATCACCGCCGCCATGCCGGAGGGGCCGGCGATCATCGGGATCGCCAGCGGCACGATGAAGGGCTCCCCGCCCGGCACGTCCCCCATCACGCCGTCGGCGGTCGGGAAGATCATCCGCAGGCCGATCAGGAACAACACGATGCCGCCGGCGATCGATACCGATTCCTGCCGCAGGTGCATCAGCTCCAGCGCGTACTGGCCGCCCCATAGGAACAGCATCAACACCACCAGCGCGATCAGCAGCTCGCGTGCCAGCACCTTGCGTTGGCGGGCCGGAGGTAGGTCCTTGAGCACGCCCAGGAACACCGGGATGTTGCCCAGTGGATCGAGGATGAAGAACAGCAGCAGGGCGGCGGCGGCGATGGTCATCGGCGGATTCTCGCACGCGGGCGATGGCGGGGATATTGCAGGGAGGGCGGCAAGACGTGCCCCGCCCAAGCGCCTCTAGTTGCGGCAGGACTGCCCACGCGTACTGGCCCCATGATCGGGGCTGAAGCCGCTCCTACGGTGCGGGTACGTCGCGGATCGCGCCCCGCCATGCCGCACCCGCCGGCGACAGCAGCTCCACGCAGGCGGCAGCGTAGTGTTCGGCCGGGCGCGCCTTCAGGTCCGCATTGGCCTGGTAGGCCTTGGCGCGCAGGTTGGTGCGCATCGGGCCGGGTTGCAGGCCGCTGATGCGCGGGCCGTGTTCGCCCAGCTCGGCCTGCAGCATGCGGATCAATGCCGCCTGCCCAGCCTGGGCGATGCCGTAGCCGCCCCAGAACGCGCCGCCGCTGCGGGCCGGGTCATCCAGCACGAACACCGCCGCACCGGCATCGGATTTCGCCAGCAGCGGCAGGCAAGCCTGGGTGAGCCACCAGCGCGCGGTCAGGTCGACGTGGATGGCGCGGGCGAAGTTGGCCGGATCGGTATGCGCCAGCGGCGTCAGGCCCTTGAACTCGGCCGCGCAATGCAGCAAGCCATCGAGGCGACCGAACTCACCATCGATGGCCTGGCCCAGTTGGTCGAAGTCGTCGGGCGATGCGCCTTCCAGGTCCAGCGGATACAGGATCGGCTCCGGGCCGACCGCTTTCACCGCGTCATACAGTCGGTTGAGCGGGGCCAATTTCCGCCCCAGCAACACCAGCGTGGCGCCGGCCTGCGCGCAGGCCAATGCCGCGGCGGATCCCAGCCCGCCGGCCGCGCCGGCCACCAGCACGATGCGCCCATCCAGCGCCCGCCCCTGCAATGCGTCCGCCATGCTCAGGCCTTCCGCGCGTCGGCGACCAGACGCGCCAGTTCGCCAGACTCGGCCAGCTCCACGGTAATGTCGCAGCCACCGATCAGTTCACCGTTGATGAACAGCTGCGGGAAGGTCGGCCAGTCGGAAAAACGCGGCAGGTTGGCGCGGATCTCGGGCTCTTCCAGCACGTTGACGGTGTGCAGGTCGGTGGCACCCGCGGCCTTCAGCGCCTGCACCGCGCGGCTGGAAAAACCGCACATCGGGAACAGCGCGGTGCCCTTCATGAACAACACGATGGGATGGGCTTCGAGCTCGGCGCGGATGCGCTCTTCCACGGACGACATTGGCAAAACTCCTGCAACGGTGTGGCCCGCGCGCTTCACCGCGCGGCAACGGACGAGGGGGATACAATCGCTGATTGTAATTGTTCGCGCGGCCCCGGCCGCATCCCCATCCGTCATGCACCAGGAGCCTTCCGTGGCCATCGAACTGCCCGCCCTGCCCTACGACCGCACCGCCCTCGAGCCGCACATCTCGGCCGAGACCATCGACTTCCACTACGGCAAGCACCACCAGGCCTACGTGACCAACCTCAACAACATGATCGCCGGCACCGAATTCGCCGACATGTCGCTGGAAGACATCATCCGCAAGTCGCAGGGCGGCATGTTCAACAACGCCGCGCAGGTGTGGAACCACACGTTCTACTGGAACTGCCTGAAGCCGGCCGGCGGCGGCGCGCCGGAAGGCAAGCTGGCCGACGCCATCAACGCCGCGTTCGGCAGCTTCGAGGCGTTCAAGGAAGCCTTCACCAAGACCGCCATCGGCACCTTCGGCTCCGGCTGGGCCTGGCTGGTGCAGCGCCCGGACGGCGCGCTGGCGCTGGTGAGCACGCCGAACGCAGCCACCCCGCTGACCGGCAAAGACACCCCGCTGCTGACCTGCGACGTGTGGGAACACGCCTACTACATCGACTACCGCAATGCCCGCCCGAAGTACGTGGAGGCGTTCTGGAGCCTGGTGAACTGGGACTTCGCCGCGGCGCAGATGAAGTAAGCCGCGCAATTCGGCGATGCGAAAACGGCCGGAACGATCCGGCCGTTTTCATTTGCGGCAGCCTTTGTAAGAGTGCACCGCAGGGGCGCGATGCCCGCGAAAGCGTCGCGCCCGTTCCGTGCGCTCCTACACGAGCCTGTCGATCACCGGCGCCACCTGCGCCTGCCGCCCCAGCGCATCGCCGACGCGCCGCAGCGCCTCGGCCAGCTCCTGCCGCGAGTCGGCGCGCAGCGTCGCGTGCCCGACCTTGCGCCCTTCCCGCGGCGCCTTGCCGTAGTCGTGCCAGTGCCCGCCCGCTTCGCGCAACACCGGTTCCGGACCTGGCATCTCGCCCAGCCAGTTGAGCATGCAGGCGTGGCCGACCATGCGGGTATCGCCGAGCGGCATTCCCAGCACCGCGCGCAGATGGTTCTGGAACTGGCTGGTCTCGCTGCCCTCGATGGTCCAGTGCCCGGAGTTGTGCACGCGCGGCGCCATTTCATTGGCCAGCAGCTCGCCGTCGCGGCAGAACAGCTCCAGCGCGAACACGCCCACGTAGTCCAGCGCCTCGGCCAGCTTGCGCGCGTGCGCCAGCGCGGTGTCGCGCAATGCGTCATCGACCTGCGCCGGGGCCAGGCTGGCGGACAGCACGCCGTCGACGTGCCAGTTCTCGGTCAGCGGCCAGGCACGGAATTCACCGTCGCGGCCACGCACCGCGACGACCGACAGCTCGCGCTGGAAGGCGACGAAGCCTTCGAGGATCAATCCCACCCGGGCCGCCTGCGCGCCGAGTGCGTCCCACGCGGCATCGACGTCGCCCGGCGACTTGATGCGGAACTGGCCCTTGCCGTCGTAGCCCAGCCGGCGGGTCTTGAGGATGCAGGGGGTGCCGATCTGCGCCACCGCCGCCTGCAGCTGCTCGCGGGTGTCGATGGCGGCGAACGGCGGCACCGGGATGCCCTGCTCGCGGAACAGGGTCTTCTCGGCCAGCCGATCCTGCGCCGTCGCCAACGCGCGCGGGTTCGGGAATACCGGTACCCGCGCGGTCAGCCACTGCGCCGATTCCGACGGCACGTTCTCGAAATCGAAGGTCGCCACGTCCACCCGGGCGGCGAATTCCGCCAGCGCGGACTGGTCGGTGTAGTCGCCCACCACCATCGGCGCGAACTGGCCGGCGCAGGCGTCGCCCACCGTGTCCAGCACCAGGAAGCGCAGCCCCAGCGGCGCACCGGACAGCGCCATCATGCGCGCCAGCTGGCCGCCACCAAGGATGCCGACGGTGGTCAAATCGCGCGGCCCGCTCATCGGCGCGGATCGTCGTGGGCCACGACGTCCTCGGTCTGCTTTGCACGGAACGCGGCCAGCGCCTCGGCGATCGACGGATGTTCGCCGGCCAGCACCGCCGCCGCGAACAGCGCCGCGTTGGCCGCGCCGGCATTGCCGATGGCGAAGGTGGCCACCGGGATGCCCGCCGGCATCTGCACGATCGACAGCAGCGAATCCATGCCGTTCAGCGCCTTGCTCTGCACGGGCACGCCCAGCACCGGCACGGCGGTCTTGGAGGCGAGCATGCCTGGCAGGTGGGCGGCCCCGCCGGCGCCGGCGATGATCGCGCGCAGGCCACGGGTGGCCGCGGTCTCGGCATAGGAGAACAGCACGTCGGGGGTGCGGTGGGCGGACACCACCCGCACCTCGTGCGGCACGCCCAGCGCTTCCAGCCGCGAAGCAGCGTGTTGCATCGTCTCCCAGTCGGAGCGCGATCCCATGACGAGGCCGACCAGCGGTGCGGCGTTGTTGGCTGCGGACATGACAATCCCCGGTCGCTAAAGACGTATTCTAACGGCCCCCGTTTCTTGTTGCCTCTGCCGATGGATCGCAAGCTGCTCGACATCCTGGTCTGCCCCGCCACCCGCCAGCCGCTCTCGCTGCTGGACGCAGCCGGGCTGGACGCCCTCAACCGCGCCATCGCCGGCGGCGGCGTGAAGCGCGGCGACGACAGCCCGCAGGCGGAGCCGCTGCGCGCCGCCCTGCTGACCCGCGACCGCAAGACGGTCTATCGCATCGACGACGGCATCCCGGTGCTGCTGGTCGAGGAAGCGCTGGCCACGGCGCAGGTGCCGGACTTCCCCGCCGCATGAGCACACCGCGCTGCGCTCCGCCGCCAGCGGAGGTCGTCGCCGCCAACGTGGCGGCAGCGCTGGCCGAGGACATCGGCCCCGGCGATGCCACCGCCGCGCTGCTGGACGACAGCCCCGACAGCGCCTATCTGCTGTGCAAGGAGGACTGCGTGGTCGCGGGGCGCCCGTGGTTCGACGCCTGCCACCGCGCGCTGGATCCCGACGTGCGCATCGACTGGCGCTGCGAGGAAGGCGACCGCATCGCCAAGGGCACCGTCATCGCCACCCTGGCCGGCCGCAACCGCGCGCTGGTCAGCGCCGAGCGCGCCTCGCTGAACTTCCTGCAGACCCTCAGCGGCACCGCCACCATCACCGCCCGCTACGTGGAGGCGGTGCGCGGCACCGGCGCGGCGATCCTCGATACCCGCAAGACCCTGCCCGGCTTGCGCGTGGCGCAGAAATACGCAGTTCGCGCCGGCGGCGGCATGAACCACCGGCTGGCGCTGTTCGACGCGGTCATGCTGAAAGAGAACCACGTGCGCGCGTTCGGCTCGGTGGCCGCGGCCATCGCGCGCGCGCGCGCGCTGCACCCCGCGCTGCCGCTGATCGTCGAAGTGGAAACGCTGGACGAGCTGCGCGAGGCCCTGGCGACCGGCTGCACCCGCGTGCTCATCGATGACTTCGATGCCGAGGCGCGGCGCGAGGCGGTGCGCATCGCCAAGGGCGCGCCGTACCACGGCCGCATCCCGCTGGAGGTCTCCGGCGGGGTGGACCTGGCCGGCCTGCGCGCGATCGCCGAGGACGGCGTGGACTGCATTTCGGTGGGCGCGCTGACCAAGCACGTCCATGCCATCGACTTCTCGCTGAAGCTTGGCCCGCCGCCGCGCGCGGATTGATTCAGCGCGACAACCAATAAGCCACGCCGGCCACCGCCAGCAGCATCACTGCCGGCCACGGCCAGCGGTTGGGCACCGACGTGCCCGCGACCTTCGCCCGCATCGGCTGGCCCGGCATCAACAGCTGGAAGCGCTGGGTATCGACGCGGATCTCATCGCCATGCACGGCCGGCGCGCGGGTGATGCGCTTGCCGTTGAGCCAAGTTCCATTCGCCGAACCCAGGTCTTCCAGCAGTACCTCGTCGCCGGCCGGCGTGAGCCGCGCATGCAGCCGCGAAATGCTGTCGAGGGCAATGCGCAGGCCGGCATCGTCGGCGCGCCCGATGGTGAGGCTGGCCTGCAGCGGGTAGCTGCGGCCGAAGTGATCGCCGGATAGCCCGCGCAGGACGAACTTCGGTAGCACCGGCCGCACCACGGTAGCGTTGCGGTCGCCGCCCTCCGGGCTACGCATGGCAGCGGGGCTCGCCGTGGCGCCTTCGGCCGCGGCGTCCAGCAGCCGGATGCGGGCGGCGGCCAAGCCAAGCGTATCCCCGGCGCGCAGCGCAATCAGGCCCTCGACCGGGCGCCCGTTGACCAGCACGCGGATGCCGTTGGGCACGCGCACCTGTACGCCTTGCGCGCCTACCTGCAGCTCGCAATGCAGCGGCTCAAGGCCCTCGGCCACCAGCGCCACGTCCGCATCCGGCGCCGATCCGATCCGATACACGCGCTGCTCGAGCAGCATCTGCGGGCGGTCGCCGTCGGGGAATACCAGTTTCATCATCGTCCGGGACCTTGCCTCATCCATGTCGAGCGGCTTGCGCTTGTGATCGGGTGCCACCACATTAGCGGCATGCCGACTTTGCTCATTCTAATGGTCGTGGGTGCCACGGCGTTCTTCACGTTCACCGCCGCGCGCGCCGCCGCCGAGCGCGCCGCCGAGATTGGCCGCGATGCCTGCGCGGCCGCGGGCGTGCAGTGGCTGGACCAGTCGGTACACGCCAATGGCCTGCGCCTGCGCCGCAAGGACGATGGCTGGCTGGGCCTGGAGCGCAGCTTCCACTTCGAATATTCGGAGGACGGCCACGACCGCCACATCGGCCGGGTGGTGCTGCTAGGCGGCAAGCTGGTGGGCTTCAGCGGCCCGACGCGGGCGGCGCAGGCGGTAGTGCGGGACTTCCCGCCAACCTAGGTGCGCCGCAAGGACGCGATGCTCCCGCTGGCTTGCGTCCGCGGCACAGGCGCCGGATTGCCGCGGCGCGCTGCTACTTGACGATCCGCAGGTGCGCGCCGCGCTTGGGCGGATCGGCTTCCGGCGGGGTTTCGTCGGCAGCCGCAGGAACGGAAGCCACGACATCCGCATCCACTTCGGCCCCACCGGGCTCGCCCGGATGCAGGTCCGGCGGCAGCGCCATGCCCTGGCCGGTTTCACGGGCGTAGACGGCGATCACCGCAGCCATCGGCACCACCACCGACTGGCTGGCGCCATTGAATCGCGCGGAGAAACGCAGCGCATCGTTGTCCATCTCCAGCCGGGCAACCGCCCGCGCGGCGATGTTGAGCACCACTTGGCCATCCTTGACCGTGTGCGCCGGCACCCGCACGCCGGGCATGCGCGCGTCCACCAGCACGTGCGGGGTCATGCCGTTGTCGGCGATCCACTCGTACAGCGCGCGCAGCAGGTACGGGCGCTGGCTGGTCATCGGCGGCAGCACCGGCTCGCCCATCAGAGGCTGAGCTCGCGCAGGTTCTTTTCCTGGTCGGTGAGGCTGCGCACGAAGCCGGGGTTACGGAAGATGCGGTTGCCGTATTCCTCGATCACCTTGCCGTCCTTCGGCAGCGGCACGCCCAGCGCCTCCAAGCGCCAGATGATCGGCGCCATCGCGCAGTCGGCCAGGCTCATCTCGCCGTTGAGGAAGAACTTGTAGGCCTTGAACAGCGGCACCGATTGCGCCAGCAGTTCCTTCAGGCGCTTGCGCCCGGCTTCGGCCTGCTGCTTGTTGCCCAGCTGGATGGCCTGCACCTGCGGCACCCAGTCGTGCTCGATGCGCAACATGGCCAGGCGCAGGCGCGCGCGGGCCAGCGGCTCCACCGGCATCAGCGGCGGATGCGGATAGCGCTCGTCGAGGTATTCGCTCACCACGCTTGCCGCGTACAGCACCAGGTCGCGTTCGACCAGCGTCGGCACCGAGTGGTAGGGATTCAAGTCGATCAAGTCCTCTGGCGGACTCTGCGGATCGACGGGAATGAGGTCGTAGGTGACGCCCTTGGCCGCCAGCACCAGCCGGACGCGGTGGCAAAGGACATCGTCGACAGCGGAAAACAGGGTCAAGGCATTACGCATGCGTGGACTCACAGCCATCATCAGGACCACTCCCGCGCCCGGCCGTTGCCGGACGCACCTGCGCCGCCCGCACGATGCGGGCGGCAGTCAAGCTTCGTTCCCCATGGCGGGCGTCCCTGCCATCAGCAGCCGCCCTGTCAGTGAACGTCCCGCCAGTATTCGTGCTTCAGCAACCAGGCGATGAAGGCGAAGAAGACCAAGAACAGGATCGCCCACACGCCGACGTTCTGCCGCTTCAGCGCCACCGGCTCGCCGACGTACTCGAGGAACGCGGTGATGTCGCGCACGGTGCGGTCGAACTGCTGGGCGTTCTCGCTGCCCGGCTGGCTGATGGTGAAACCTTCGACCGGCATTTCACCGGTCGCGTCCTTCTTGCCGTACACCGGCTGCTGCACGCCCTGCAGTTCCCACAGCGGGTTCGGCATCGAGGCATTTACGAACAGGGTGTTGTTCCAACCCACCGGACGGGTCTCGTCCAGGTAGAACGACTTCAGGTAGGTGTAGACCCAGTCGCTGGTCCGCACGCGGGCAACCAGGCTCAGGTCCGGCGGTGCCTTGCCGAACGCGGCCACGCCCATTTCCGGGGTCATCGCGGAGATCACGTGGTCGCCGATCTTGCCACCACTGAAGTTGAGGTTGGCCATCACGTCCTCTTCGGACAGGCCAAGGTCTTCGGCGATGCGCGCGTAGCGGACGTACTTCAGCGAATGGCAACCGCCGCAGTAGTTCATGTACAGGGCGGCGCCACGCTGCAGCGAGGCCTTGTCGTTCAAGTCGACGCCGGACTGCTGCAGGTTGCCGCCGACATTGGCAAGCGCGACGGAGCTGAGCAGGAGGCCGGCGGCGAACACCGCCGCGCGGGTCAGGAAGTTCTTAGTCATGCATCGTCACCCGGTCAGGCACCGGCTTGGTCTTGTCCAGCTTGGACCAGACCGGCATGGTGATGAAGAAAGCGAAGTAGAGGAAGGTCAATACGCGGCCGATGATGGCTTCGACCGGGTCGGTACCCGGGCCGGCGCCGATCTTGGCCAGCCACAGGAAGCTGACCGCGAACATCAGCAGCATGCTCCAGCTGATCCACCCGCGGTAGCGGTAGGACTTGACCGGCGAACGGTCCAGCCACGGCAGCAGGAACAGCATCACGATCGCGCCGAACATCACCAGCACGCCCCACAGCTTGATGCCGAAGAACGAGGGCACCACGCGCAGCATCGCGTAGTACGGGGTGAAGTACCACACCGGCTTGATGTGCGACGGCGTCACCAGCGGGTTGGCCTCGGTGAAGTTGTCGTGCTCGAGGAACCAGCCACCGAAGGTCGGCGCGAAGAAGATCACGAACGCGGCGATGATCAGGAAGCAGCCGATATAGAACAGGTCCTTCACCGTGTAGTACGGATGGAAGGGAATGCCGTCGGTCGGGGCCTTCTCGGACCAGCGGTTGCCCTTCGGGCCCTTCTTGATCTCGACACCGTCAGGGTTGTTGGAGCCGACTTCATGCAGGGCGAAGATGTGCAGCACCACCAGCAGCAGCAGCACCAGCGGCATCGCGATCACGTGCAGCGCGAAGAAGCGGTTCAGCGTCGCGTCGCCCGGGTTGTAGTCGCCCATGATCCATTCGGTCAGGCCGCCACCGATCACCGGGATCGCGCCGAACAGCGAGATGATCACCTTGGCGCCCCAGTAGGACATCTGGCCCCACGGCAGCACGTAGCCCATGAAGGCCTCGGCCATCAGCACCAGGTAGATCACCATGCCCAGCAGCCAGACCAGCTCGCGCGGCTTGCGGTAGCTGCCGTACATCAGCCCGCGGAACATGTGCAGGTAGATGACGATGAAGAACAGCGATGCGCCGGTGCTGTGCATGTAACGGATCAGCCAGCCCCACTCCACGTCGCGCATGATGTATTCAACCGAGCCGAAGGCTTCCGCCGCGCTCGGCTTGAAATGCATCGTCAGGAAGATGCCGGTCAGGATCTGGTTGACCAGCACCACCATCGACAGCACGCCGAAGATGTACCAAATGTTGAAGTTCTTCGGAGCGTAGTACTCCGACATGTGCTTGCGGTAGGCCGGCATCATGCCGGGCGCCCGCTCGTTGACCCAATCCATCACGCCGTTGGCGGCGTTGCAGGTGGCCTGCACGATCTTGTTCGTCATGGCTTACGCGGCTCCCTTCGGATCAACACCGATGACCAAGGTGCTGTCGTTCTCGAAGTGGTAGGGCGGCACCGGCAGGTTGGCCGGCGCCGGCTGCGCCTTGTACACGCGACCGGCGAGGTCGTAGCGCGACTTGTGGCAGGGGCAGAAGTAGCCACCCTTCCAGTCGGGGTCGAACGGCTGCGGTTTGACCTCGGCGTGCAGCTCAGGCGCGCAGCCCAGGTGGGTGCAGACGCCCACCAGCACCAGGATCTCCGGCTTGATCGAACGCCATTCGTTCTTGGCGTACTCCGGCTGCTGGTCGGCGTTGTCCGACTTCGGGTCGGCCACCAGCGCATCCATCTGCGGGAGGATGTCCAGCATCGCCTTGGAGCGGCGCGCGATGAAAATCGGCTGGCCGCGCCAGTTGATCACCAGCTGCTGACCCTCCTCAAGCGCGCCGATGTCCTGGGACACGGGCGCACCCGCGAAGCGCGCGCGCGCGCTGGGACTCCACGACTTGATGAACGGCACCGCCGCAAAGCCGGCGCCCACCGCTCCCACCACCGCGGTCGTCGCGGTGAGGAACCGGCGTCGACCGGTGTTGACCTCTTCGTTGGCCATCCCGCACTCCGAAAGAAAATTGCACGAAAACACGCTGCGACTGGTCGGCGCGAACGCTGGCCGGACGCAAAAGACAGGGAAGTGTAACGGAACGCTTAACGAGCCGACAATCCGCCCTGCAGTGGCGAGGCCACCGGGTTGATCGCGCCGCGGTAGCGTTCGGCCAGGACGCCCACCCGCTGGACGTAGCGCTGGGTCTCGCCGTAGGGCGGCACGCCGCCATACTTGTCCACCGCGCCCTCGCCGGCGTTGTAGCCCGCCGCGGCCAAGGCCAGGTTGCCGTTGAAGCGCTTCAGCAGCCACGCCAGGTAGCGCACGCCACCACTGATGTTTTGCGCGGCGTCGAAGGCATTGGAGACCCCGAAGCGGCTGGCGGTGGCCGGCATCAGCTGCATCAGCCCCTGCGCACCGACCCGCGACAGCGCCCTGGGATTGAACGCGGATTCGGCATGGATGATCGCGCGCACGATGGCCTCATCCACCCCGTGCTGGCGGGCGGCGGCGCGGATCTCGTCCTGGTAGGCGACGGTGTTCAACCGCAGGGTGCGGAAGTTCAGCCCCGGCATGACGCCGCAGGCATAGCACTTCTCGATATAGCTGTAGTTGATGGTGCGCACCGAGGCCGCCGGCAAGCCGGCGGGCCGCACGCTGGTGTAGTTGCGGACGCCGTCGGCACCCACGAACGAATACACCTGCCCACGCACCACGCGCGGCGCGGTGGCTGGCGCGGCGGGCATGCCACTCGCACCCGTAACCGGCGCCGCGGCAACTGCCGCCTGGGCGACCACAGGCTGGGCGACGACCGGCCGTGGTGCCAGCCGCGGCTTCGGCGCACGGCTAGCGCGATAACTGCCGACCAGCTTGCATTGCGCGCCCGGCACACGCTTGCTGACGTAGCTGTCGACGCCATCCTTGCCGGCGCACTTGTAGATGCCGCCCGCAAGCACGGGCAGAGGCAGCGCCAGCAGCGCGCACAGCAGTAGAGAAACAAGGCTTCCCCTCATGGGCGGCAAGTCTCCGCGCATCAATTGGCATTGGCAAGTCCCTGATTTTCAATGGCTCCTGATCGGATAGCGGGGCCAGCCGCTAGAATTGCCTCCCCTCTACCGGCCCGGATTCCCCGCCGCGCCCCGGACACCTGCCATGACCGACCTACACCCCCTGCCCTCGCCGCCCGCCACCCGCCCCGCCCGTCCGGGGGCGAAGAAGCTGTTCATCCAGACCCACGGCTGCCAGATGAACGAGTACGACTCGGCCCGCATGGCCGACGTGCTGCATGCCGAAGAAGGCATGGAACTGACCACGAACGCCGAAGAAGCTGACGTGATCCTGATCAATACCTGCTCGATCCGCGAAAAAGCGCAGGAAAAGGTGTTCAGCCAGCTGGGCCGATGGAAGGGCCTGAAGCAGGGCGAGCGCCCGGTCATCATCGGTGTCGGCGGTTGCGTGGCCTCGCAGGAGGGCGCGGCCATCCTTGATCGTGCCCCGTACGTGGATCTGGTCTTCGGCCCGCAGACCCTGCATCGCCTCCCGGAGCTCCTGCGCGCTCGCCGCGAGCAGGACAAACCGCAGGTGGACATCAGCTTCCCCGAGATCGAGAAGTTCGACCGCCTGCCCGAGCCGCGGGCGGAAGGCCCCACCGCCTTCGTCTCGATCATGGAAGGCTGCTCGAAGTACTGCTCGTACTGCGTGGTGCCCTATACCCGCGGCGAGGAGATCAGCCGCCCGTTCGAGTCGGTGCTGACCGAAGTGGCCGAACTGGCCGCGCAGGGCGTGCGCGAGGTCAACCTGCTGGGCCAGAACGTCAATGCCTACCGCGGCCCGCTGGGCGATGGCGAAGAGACGGCGGACCTCGGCCTGCTGATCCGCGCCATTGCCGAGATCGACGGCATCGGCCGCATCCGCTTCACCACCTCGCATCCGCTGGAGTTCTCCGACTCGCTGATCGAGGCCTACCGCGACGTGCCCAAGCTCGCCAACTACCTGCACCTGCCGGTGCAGGCCGGCAGCGACCGCATCCTGTCGGCGATGAAGCGCGGCTACACCGCGCTGGAGTTCAAGCAGAAGATCCGCAAGCTGCGAGCGGTGCGGCCGGATATCTCGGTGTCGTCGGACTTCATCGTCGGCTTCCCCGGCGAAACCGAGGCGGATTTCGAAAAGACCATGAAGCTGATCGCGGACGTGGGTTTCGACCAGAGCTTCTCCTTCATCTATTCGCGCCGCCCCGGCACCCCGGCGGCGGACCTGGAAGACAGCACCAGCAGCGAGGAGAAGCACGCCCGTCTGGACCGCCTGCAGAAGCACATCAGCGCGCACGCGGCGACCATTTCGCAGGCGATGGTGGGGACGGTGCAGACCGTGCTGGTGGAGGGCCCGTCGCGCAAGGATCCGAACGAACTGACCGGCAAGACCGAGAACATGCGCTCGGTGAACTTCGCCGCGCCGAAGCGGCTGGTCGGGCAGTTCGTGGACGTGCTCATCACCGAAGCGCTGACCAATTCGCTGCGCGGCCGGGTAGTGACGGCGGGCGAAGCGACCGCCTGACCCGCGGCGGCGAAAGGCCGCCATGGGGCCGGGGCGAAAGCCTCCGGCCCGGCGACCTGCACGGCATCAAAGCCAGCGTATCGCCACCGCCGCGACCAACAGCATCACGCCCAGCGCCGCCAGCCAGTCATGGGCCCCGCTCGTCCGCGGCCGCGGCGCGAACGCCTGCCGCAATGGCGTGCCCAGGCTGATCGGATTGCGGAAGGCCTCCGGCGCCAGCAACAGGAACCCCAAGCCGGTCATGAGCCGGAACGGCTCGTCGAGCCCGACATACAGCCAGTCCGCAATGTGGAACAGACCGAACACCACAAGCGTGATGCCCCACGCCTTCGAACGGGGTGCGCCGGCATCACCCGCGGGGATGCCGGCGACACGGTTGCCGCTGTCGCTCACTTCCGCCCGGCCTGGTAAACCGGCTTGCCGTCCACATAGGTCGCCTTGACCGTCAGCGTGCGCAGCGCGGCATCCGGCACCGCCAGCGGGTCTTCGGCCAGCACCACGAAATCGGCGCGCTTGCCGGCGGCAAGGCTGCCGACTTCAGCCTCGGCGAAACCGGCATAGGCGGCCTCGAGGGTGAAGCCACGCAGCGCCTCGAAGGCGGTCAGCTTCTCGTCCGGATACCAGCCACCCGCCGGCAGTCCGTTCGCATCGGCGCGACTGACCGCGGCGTACAGGCCCAGCCGCGGATCCACCGATTCCACCGGGAAGTCCGAGCCCAGCGCCAGATGGGTGCCGGCATCGCGCAGCTGGCGCCACGCGTAGGCGCCGACGATGCGCTGCGGCCCCACCCGGTCTTCCGCCCACGGCATGTCGCTGGTGGCGTGGGTGGGCTGCATCGAGGCGATGACGTGCAGCTGCGCCAGCCGCGGCAGGTCCTCGTGCGAGAGGATCTGCGCGTGCTCGATGCGCCAGCGGTGGTTGCCCGCAGCATCCTTGCCCAGCTCGTGGGCGTAGGCGTCCAGCGCGATCCGGTTGCCGCGGTCGCCGATGGCATGGGTGGCCACCTGCACGCCGCAGCGGTGCGCCTTGGCGACCGCGGCGGCCACCTCCTCGGGCGACATCACCAGCAGGCCGCGGTTGCCGTGGTCGTCGCTGTAGTCGGAAAGCATCGCCGCACCGCGGCTGCCCAGTGCGCCGTCGGCGTACAGCTTGACCGCGCGCATCTGCAGGCGGCCGGAGGGGTGCCGGTAAAGCCCGTTGGCGCACAGGGATTCCAGCGCAGCGGCATTGCCGTCGGCCATCGCGTAGATGCGCAGCGGCAGCTGGCCGCGGTCCGCGAGGCGCTGGTAGCGCTGCAGTTCCGAGAGCGGGATGCCGGCGTCGTGCACGCCGGTCAGGCCGTGCTCGACCGCCGCCCGCATGCCCAGCACCAGCGCCTTTTCCGCGGTGGCTTCGCTAGCGGCGGGCTGCGCGGCATCGACCAGCGCCATCGCGTTGTCGATGAACACGCCGGTCGGCTGCCCCTTGCCGTCGCGGCGGATGCTGCCACCGTCAGGCTGCCAGTCACCGGACAGGTCGCGCTTCACCGCGCGCATCGCGGCGCTGTTGGCCCAGCCGGCGTGGCCATCGATGCGCGACAGCCAGACCGGGCGGTCGGGGAAGGCGGCATCCAGGTCGGCGGCGGTCGGGAACGCCTTCTCCGGCCAGTCGTTCTGGTCCCAGCCGCGGCCGATCAGCCACTCGCCGGGCTTCAGTTCCTTTTCCTTGGCCCGCAGCCGCTCCACGATCCCGGCCTTGCTGGCGGTGTCCACCAGGTCGGCGGTCAGCATCGCCCAGCCCAGCCCGGCCATGTGGCCATGTGCGTCGATCAGGCCGGGCACCACGGTGGCGCTGCCCACGTCGAGCCGCCTTGCGCCCGGATGGCGGGCCAGCAGCGCCTTCGCCTCGCCAACCTCCAGCACCTTGCCCGCCCCATCGAAGGCCATCGCCTGCACCTGCGGCTGCGCGGCGTCCATGGTGTGGATGCGGTGGGCGGTCAGCACGGTGACGTCGGCGGCCGACAGTGGCGCCGCGGCAAGCGCCAGCAGCAGGGCACAGGTGAGTTTGCGCATGTTGATCCCCGGGAAAACGATCCGGGCACAATGCGGCAACCCGCCTGCGTGAGGCAAGCGGCGGTGGCGCAACGTGGCGGCCGGACCGCCGCCGCGGTACCCTGCCCGGTCTATGCCACACCGCGAATTCAGCCTCGAGCCCGACGACATCGAGCGCCTCGCCAACCTGAGCGGGCCGTTCGACGCCCACCTGCGCCTGATCGAGCTGCGCCTGGGCGTTGCCATCGCCAACCGCGGCGGCGTGTTCCGCATCGAGGCGGAGGATGCGGACGCTGCCGCGCGCGCCGAATCCTTCCTGCGCCAGCTCTACGAGGACGCCGCCAACGAGCCGCTGGACGAGCACGCCGTGCACCTGCGCCTAGGCGCGTTCGCGGGTGACGATCCCGTGCCCGCCACATCCACCAGCAAGGGGTCGGAAGACATCGCGGTGCGGGTCAAGCGCGGCACCCTGCGCGGGCGCGGGGCCAACCAGCGCAAGTACCTGCAGGAAATCTCCAATCACGACATCAACTTCGGCGTCGGCCCGGCCGGCACCGGCAAGACCTTCCTTGCCGTGGCGATGGCGGTGGATGCGCTGGACCAGTCGCGCGTGCAACGGCTGATCCTGGTGCGGCCGGCGGTGGAGGCCGGCGAGAAGCTGGGCTTCCTGCCCGGCGACCTGAGCCAGAAGGTGGACCCGTACCTGCGCCCGCTGTACGACGCCCTCTACGAAATGCTGGGGGTGGAAAAGGTGGCGCGGCTGCTGGAGCGCAACGTCATCGAGATCGCGCCGCTGGCCTACATGCGCGGGCGCACCTTGAACGACGCCTTCGTGATCCTGGACGAGGCGCAGAACACCAGCATCGAACAGATGAAGATGTTCCTGACCCGGCTGGGCTTCGGCAGCACCGCGGTCATCACTGGCGACCTCACCCAGGTCGACCTGCCCAAGCACCAGAAATCCGGGCTGAAGGACGCGGTGGAAGTGCTGCGTGGCGTGGAGGGCGTGAGCTTCACCTTCTTCGAGGCGCGCGACGTGGTGCGGCACCCGTTGGTGGCGCGCATCGTCAACGCCTACGAGGCGCGCGATGCCCGCGACGGACAGGCGTAGGATGCGCCCATGACCAAGGGTCCGATCCGTCTTGATGTCGCCGTCGGCTACGCCGCGCCGCGCGCCGGCGTGCCCGCCGCGGTGAGCTTCCGCAAATGGGTGGCGGCCGCGCTGGAGGGGCGCATCCGCGAGGCCGACCTGGCCATCCGCATCGTCGACGAAAAGGAAGGCCGTGCGCTCAACCACCACTATCGCGGCAAGGATTACGCCACCAACGTGCTCAGCTTCCCGGCGGAACTGCCGGAGGGCCTGCCGAAAGGCGTGAAGCTGCCGCTGCTGGGCGACCTGGTGCTGTGCGCGCCTGTGGTCGCCCGCGAGGCGCGGGAACAGCGCAAACCGCTGGGCGCGCATTACGCCCACCTGACCGTGCACGGCTGCCTGCACCTGCTGGGCTGGGACCACGAGGACGCGCAGGAGGCCGAGGCAATGGAACGGCTGGAACGCGAAATCCTGGCCGGGCTGGGCCTGCCCGACCCCTACCTCGACGCCTGAACCCGTCCTTCCTACCGTCTCCACGCGGATTCGCTAGACTCCCCACCGTTGCAACCACGAGGCCCCCACGCCCCATGTCCGAGGACGACAGTCGGCTCCCCGCCGACCCTGGAGAAAAACCCGCCGAGAAGCCGCACCGGTCCTGGCTGGAGCGCATCAGCGCCGCCCTTTCCGGCGAACCCACCAGCCGCGAAGACCTGGTCGAGCTGCTGCGGGACGTGCAGGCCGACGGCCTGATCGGCCCCGACACCCTGCGGATGATGGAAGGCGCGGTGAACATCGCCGACATGACCGTGGGCGACGTGATGGTGTCGCGCTCGCAGATGGTGGCGCTGCCAGCGGACGGCAAGTTCCTCGACCTGATGAAGCAGGTGGTGGAATCCGGCCACTCGCGCTTCCCGGTGCACGGCGAGGACAAGGACGAGATCCTTGGCATCCTGCTGGCCAAGGACCTGCTGCGCGGCGTGGTCACCGACAACGGCCCGGCCACCATCCATGAACTGCTGCGCCCGGCGGTGCTGATCCCGGAATCGAAGAACCTCAACGTGCTGCTGCGCGAGTTCCGGCAGTCGCGCAACCACATGGCCATCGTGATCGACGAATACGGTGGCGTGGCCGGGTTGGTCACCATCGAGGACGTGCTGGAAGAGATCGTCGGCGACATCGACGACGAACACGACGATGCCGCCGACGAGGGCGTGCTGATCGCGGCGCAGGCCGACGGCCAGTTCGTGGTCGATGCGCTGACCCCGATCGCCGACTTCAACGAGCGCTTCGGCGCCGACTTCGACGACGACGAGTACGACACCATCGGCGGCCTGCTCACCGCCGCCATCGGCCACCTGCCGGAGGCCGGCGAGGAGCTGACCCTGGGTCGCTTCACCTTCCGCGTCGCCCGCGCAGATGCGCGCCGCCTGATCGCGCTGCATGTGGGCGTGCATGCGGAAGCCTGAGGCCGGCGCTTCCGACCCGGCGGGAATGGCGGAGCGGCGCATGCGCATGGCCGCGTTGTGCCTGCTCTTCCTGCTGCTGTATGCAGCCGGGATTGCACGGGCGCAACCCGCCCCGAGGCCGGAGCCCCCTGCCCCGCGCATCGGCGTGGTGACGATGGGCCCGGGCGACATCTTCTGGGAGCGCTTCGGCCACGACGCCATCGTGGTCGACGACCCTGCGCGGCCCGGACCGGTCAGCTACAACTTCGGCTTCTTCGACCTGGAAGAGGACGGCTTCGCCCAGCGCTTCGCCAAGGGCGAGATGCGCTACCTGCTGGTGGCGCTGCCGCTGGAGGAAGACCTGGCCTACTACCGCGAGGTCGGACGCGGCGCGACCTTGCAATGGCTGGACCTGGACCCCGCGCAGGCGCGCCGGCTGGCCGCCGACCTGGCCGAGAACGCCAGACCCGAGAATGCGCGCTACCGCTACGACTACTACACCGACAACTGCGCAACGCGGGTGCGTGACGCACTCGACCGCGCGCTGGACGGGCGCCTGCGCAAGCAGCTGGAAGGCCGATCCAGTGGCGACACCTACCGCAGCGAATCACTCCGCCTGGCTGCGCCCGCGCCGTGGATGTGGCTGGGTTTCGACATCGCCATCGGGCCATTCGGCGACCGCGCGCTGACCCGCTGGGAGCAGGGCTTCCTGCCGCGCCGGCTGGCAGACGACCTGCGCAAGGTGACCCGCGCCGACGGCCGCCCGCTGGTGGCGGCGGAGGTCGAGCTGCTGCCGCAGCGGCAGGCCGCCGAACCGGTCGAGCAGGCGCAGCCACTGTGGCCGTGGCTGCTGGCGGGCGTCACCCTCGCTCTGGCGGCGCTGGCCCTGGGCAGGCGCTACCCGCGCACGCTGGCCGGACTGGCCGGCGGCTTCTGGTTGCTGTGCGGGTTGCTGGGCGCGGTGCTGGCGATGGGCTGGGCGTTCACCGAACATCGCGCCCTGTGGGCCAACCGCAACCTGCTGCTGATGGATCCGCTGTGCCTGCTACTGCTGCCCGGCGCGTGGGCGCTGCTGCGCGGGCGCATGCCTTCGCCGCGCCACCGCGCGCTGCTGCTGGCGGTGGCGGTACTGGCGGCGCTGGCCTGCCTGCCGCTGTGGCTGCAGGCGGTGCCACAGCGCAACGGCCACTGGATCGCCCTGCTGCTGCCGCTGCACCTGGCGTTCGCGCGGCTGTGGTCGCGTCCCGTCCGCGCTTGATGGCCCGGATCCGCGCAGGCAGGATGCGGCGATGAGCAGCCTGCCCGCCCAACCCGCCTGCGTGGTCAACTGCGCTGCCTACGACCGCAGCGGGCAGCGCCGGGACATCACCCTCGAGCAGATCAGCGACGTGCTCGCCGTCGACGACGGCAGCTTCGTCTGGGTGGGCCTGTATGAGCCGGAGGAGTCCCTGCTGGACGCGCTGCAGGAGGAATTCGACCTGCACGACCTGGCGGTGGAGGACGCCCACCATGCGCACCAGCGGCCCAAGCTGGAGCCTTACGGCAGCACCCTGTTCATCGCCGCGCATACCGCGCAGCGGATCGATGGCCATGTGCGCTTCGGCGAAACCCATGTCTTCATCGGCCCGCGCTTCCTGATGACGGTGCGGCACGGCGCCTCCCTCAGCTTTGCGCCGGTGCGGCAGCGGCTCGAGCGCGAGCCGGAGGTGTTGGCGCACGGCCCCAGCATCGCCCTGCACGCGGTGCTCGACTTCATCGTCGACAACTACCAGCCAATCGTCTCCGACTTCGAGGCCGAGCTGGACGCGCTGGAACAGGATGTGTTCGCCGAAAGCTACAAGCGCGGCACTATCAAGCGCCTGTATGCGCTGCGCAAGGAACTGACCCAGATGCGGCTGTCGGTGGCGCCGATGCAGGACATCCTCTCGCAGCTGATCCGCACCCCGGTGTTCGCCATCCCCGACGAAGTGAAGCCCTACATGCGCGACGTGCTGGACCACGCCGCGCGCGTCGGCGACAGCATCGACACCCTGCGCGAGATGGTGGCGGCGGCGATGAACGTGAACCTGTCGCTGGTCACCGTGGCGCAGGGCGAGATCGTCAAGAAGCTGGCCGGCTGGGCCGGCCTGCTGGCCGCGCCGACGCTCATCGCCAGCTGGTACGGAATGAATTTCCAGCACATGCCGGAACTGCAGGGCCGCTACGCCTATCCCGTGCTGATCGGCGTGGTGGCACTGTTCTGCGTGCTGCTGTACCGCTACCTGCGGCGGATCGGCTGGCTCTAGCGAGAGTGGGCCGCGTCCCAATTCTGGCAACGCCGGTCCTTGCCGCTGCGACGCTCGCCGCGGTCAAGATCGAAGCGGATCATCTCCCGACGGTCGCCATTCACGCGGCGCTCGCCGCGACGGCGCTCCGGCCCGGTGTAACCGACGCGGTATTTCGGTTCCCTGGAATGAAACATCGGCCTCTCTCCCGGGCGTTACGGTCGCCCCATGACGGGCAACGAAGTTTTCAGCCGGCGCCGGCCAGCGCGCGCAGCATCAACCCGGTGAAATAGGCCAGCACGGTGCCGGTGGCATAGCCCAGCGTGCCCAGCAGCGCGCCTACCGGCGCCAGCGAGCGATGGAAGGCCGAGGCCACCACCGGCGCGCTGGCCGGGCCGCCGATGTGGCTCTGCGAGCCGATCGCGAAATAGAAGAACGGCACGTTCAGCAGGCGCCCGACCATCCACAGCAGGACCACGTGAATGGCCAGCCAGACCATGCCCAGCAGGAACAGCAGCGGCTTGTCGAACAGCGCGCCGATTTCCATCTGCATGCCGATGGCCGCGATCAGGAAATACAGCAACAGGGTGCCGATGGTCGAAGCACCGGCGCCCTCCAGCGCGCGCGCGCGGGTGAAGCTGAGGCCCAAGCCGGCCAGCGTGCACAGGCCGATCACCCACACGAACGGCTGGTCCAGGCTGACCGTGTGCGCCCAGCCGACGTTGGCGCCGAACCACGCCGACAGCGGCTCGGCCAGCGCGTGCGCCAGCCCGACCGCGCCGAAGGCGATGCCCACGATCACCATCATGTCGGCCAGCGTCGGGATGCGCTCGTGCTGGGCGCGATACGCCTCCATCCGCTGCTTCAGGTCATCCAGCGCAGCGGTGTCGGCGCCGCTGCGGGCGTCGATGCGCGCGGCCCGCTGCGCCATGAACAGCAGCAGCGCCATCCATGCGTAGCCCACGCCCACGTCGACCACCGCGAACTGGCCGAAGGTGGTGGCATCGACGTCGAAGATCTCCTTCATCGCCATCATGTTGGCGCCGCCGCCGATCCAGCTGCCGGCCAGCGCCGCCATCCCGGCCCAGGTATCGCCGGCCATGGTTTCCGGCGCGATCGCGCGCATCGCCAGGAACGACAGCACCGCGCCCAGCATGATGCTGGCCGAGGTCGCCGCGTACATCGCCAGCAGCTTGGGGCCAAGCCGCAGGATCGCCTTCAGGTCCACCGACAGGGTCAGCAGCACCAGCGCGGCCGGCAGCAGCACGCGGCTGGCCACCGGGTTGTAGAGCTTGCTGTGGGCGCCATCGATCAGGCCGATCGAGTTGTAGATGCCCGGCAACAGGTAGCACAGCAGCAGCGGCGGCACGACGTTGTAGAAGCGCTGCCAGCCGCCCGGCTTCGATGCGGTCCAGAACACCATGCCCAGCGTGCCTGCGATCAACCCGAAGATGACGATGTCGTTGTCGATCAGTGGGGCGGGGACTACCGCTGCCGTCATGCCTTGGATTTCCTCTGGGTTGCCTGCGGCACCTGCTTGCCGCCGCCTGCCGTGCGCGGACGTGGAGGGCCCGGGCACGCCGCTGCGGCGAACCCGGGCCTTGGCCTATCGCCGTTTTACTGACCGATGTGCTGCTTCAGCCAGGCGTTGACCGTGTCGTGCCACTGCACGCTGTTCTGCGGCTTCAGCACCCAGTGGTTCTCGTCCGGGAAGTACAGGAACTGCGACGCCACGCCCTTGCGCTGGTTGGCGGTGAACAGCGCGATGCCCTGCTCCACCGGGATGCGGAAGTCCTGCTGGCCGTGGATCACCAGCATCGGCACCTTGAAGTTGGCAACAAAGTTGGCCGGGTTGAACTTCTGGTAGCCGGCCGGGTTGTCGTACGGCGTGCCGCCGTTCTCCCACTCGCTGAACCAGAGTTCCTCGGTGGCATAGCCCATGGCGTTGTTCTCGAACACGCCGTCGTGGCTGACCAGGCACTTCCACGGCTCGTTCCAGTTGCCGGCGATCCAGTTGACCATGAAGCCGCCGTAGCTGGCGCCGAGCGCGCAGGCCTTGCCACCGTCGAGGAAGGCGTACTTCCGTTGCGCCGCGGCCCAGCCCTTCTGCAGGTCCTCCAGCGGGCGGTCGCCCCAATGGCCGCTGATCGCGTCGGTGAACGCCTGACCGTAGCCGGTGCTGCCATGGAAGTCGATCATCACCACCGCATAGCCTTGGCCCGCATAGGTCTGCGGGTTCCAGCGATAGCTCCAGCCGTTGCCGAAGCTGCCCTGCGGGCCACCGTGGATCAGGAAGGCGACCGGGTACTTCTTCCCGGGTTCAAAGTTCCACGGCTTGACCACGTAGCCGTGCACGGTCTCGCCGTTCCAGCCGATGAAGTCGAACTGCTCGAACGCCCCCCAGGCCACGTCCGGCAGCATCTGCGACGCAGACGGCGTGATCGCGCGGACCGGCGCCTTGCCGTCCGGACTGGTGGTGGCGATGACATCGCCGGTCTGCAGCGTGTTGCGCGAGAACGCCAGCGTCGGACCGGCCAGGTCGAAGGCCGAAATGCTGCCGTCCTTCACCACGCTTTCCACTTCGCCATTGGCCAGGGAGACGCGGAACAGCGGATGCTGGCCCAGCTCCTGCGCGGTGGTGTAGATCCACTTGCCGTCGGCGGACAGGGTGATCCCGTCGGCGGAGGCATCCCAGCGCGGCGCGATCTCCTTCGTCTTGCCGGAGGCGATGTCCATCGCCATCAGCGCGAAGCGGTCGGCCTCGAAGCCCGGGCGCGCCATCGCGCGGTAGTACAAGGTCTTGCCGTCGGCGGAAAACACCGGGCCGGCGTCCCAGGCCTTGTTGGTTGCGGTCAGGTTGCGTGCACCGCTGCCGTCGGCATTGACCAGCCAGAGGTCGAAGTTGGTGCTCCACGGCTCCTCGCGGTTCGACTGACGCACGCTCATCGCCACCGACTTGCCGTCGGGCGACCAAGCGAAATCGGACAGGTCGCCGAACGGCTTGGACGGGATGTCGCCGTGGACGTCACCGCTGAGCAGCGTGGCCGAAGTGAGCATCGCGTCGCCGCCCAGCGTTGCCGCGAACACGCGGTTCAGGCGGCCGTCGTTCCACGCATCCCAGTGGCGGATGAACATGCGGTCGAACAGCAGGCCCGTACTCTTGCGGGCGGCCTCGTCGTCGAGCTTCTTCTTCGTGCAGGCCAGGTCGGCCTTGCAGTCCGGGAACACCGCGAACGCCAGCGCCACCTGCCTGCCATCGGGCGAGAGCTTGTAGCCGTCCACGTCGAGGGCGAAGTCGGTCAGGCGCTTCGCTTCGCCGCCGGCCGCGGGCATCGCGTACAGCTGCATCGAGCCGGACTTCGCGCTCATGAAGTACAGCGTCCTGCCGTCGGCCGAGAACGCCGGCGAATTCACGCTCCAGCCTGCCGGCGACAGCTGCTTCGGCGGCGCGTTGTCGCGCGTCACCAGGTTGCGCATCCACAGGGTGGTGGCCGACTTGTTCGTCTCCTTGTCGACCGTGCGCTTGGCGAACACCAGCACGCGCCCGTCCGGCGACAGCGTAGGCGCGGAATGGCGGTCCATGTAGGCCATGTCGCGCACTTCGAAGCCGCGCTGGGCAGCATTGGCGGCGGCGGGCAAGGACAGCGCGAGGGCGAGCGGGAGGATGGCGTGGCGAAGAGTCATGGCGATGGTTCCGTGCAGCAGGAAATGAAAACGCCCGCGCGAACGCGGGCGTCGATGGATCAGGCGTTCGGGTTGGCCTTGGCGCCGGTGCGGTAGAGCAGCCAACCGATCACCGCCAGCACCGCCAGACCGACCCACTTGCCCTGCTGGAGGGCTTCCGGCAGGGCGATCACGTCGGCGCGGCCGGAGACCACGATCGGGATGGCGATGAAGATGCCCATCAGCGCCTCGCCGGTGATCAGGCCGGCGGCGAACAGGGTGCCGGGGCGATGCAGGCGGTCGCGCGCGGCTTCGTCGTGGGTGCCGACCATGCCATGGCGCTTCTCCACCAGGTACGCCAACAGCCCGCCCAGGAAGATCGGCACCATCAGCTCCAGCGGCAGGTAGATGCCGATGGCCGCGGCCAGCACCGGCACGCGGAAGGTCTTGCCGGTGGCCTTCAGCCACTCGTCGAGGGCGATGATCACCGCGCCGACCACCGCACCGATGCCGATGATCGTCCACGGCAGCTCGCCGCCGAACATGCCCTTGGCCACCGAGGCCATCAGCGTGGCCTGCGGCGCCGACAGCGCGTTGGGATGCTCGGGCGTGGGCGCGCCGATGCCGTAGGCCTGCGCCAGCAGGTTCAGCACCGGCGCCATGATCAGCGCGCAGGAGAACGCACCGATGCCCAGCATCAGCTGCTGCTTCCACGGCGTGGCGCCGACGATGTAGCCGGCTTTGAGATCCTGCAGGTTGTCGCCGCCGACCGCCGCCGCGCAGCACACCACCGCGCCGATCATGATCGCGGCGACTGCGCCCAGCGGCGCGCCGGACGCGCCCACCGCCATCTTGCCGCCCTCGCCCAGCAGCACCAGCAACACTGCGGAGGCGAACAGGATGGTGGCGATCGTGATGCCAGACACCGGGTTGTTGGAGGAGCCAACGAGGCCGGCGAGGTAGGCCGACACCGACACGAACAGGAAGCCGGCGACGATCATGATGATCGCCATCGGGATGCTCACGCTCCACATGCCGACGATGGCCTGGTACAGCAGCAGCAGCGGCACCACGAAGGCGACCAGCGCCACCAGCATCCACTTCATCGGCAGGTCGCGCTCGGTCTCGGCCACCCGTTCGCCACTGCCCTTGCGCGCTGCGGCGATGCCGCTCTTCACACCGGACAGCAGCGACTTGCGCAGCGAGAACAGCGTCCACACGCCACCGATCAGCATCGCGCCGACGCCGAGGTAGCGGATCTTGGCCGACCAGATCGCACCGGCGATGTCCTCAGCGCCCGCGCCGGCAATGCTGGTGGCCAGCGCCGGGTCGGTGTCGAGGAAGAACATGTGGTACAGCGGAATGGCGATGTGCCAGGACAGGATCGAGCCGGAGACGACGACGATCCCGATGTTGAGCCCCACGATGTAGCCCACGCCCAGCAGCGCCGGCGACAGGTTGGTGCCCATGTAGCCCAGGTACTTGCCGAAGAAGCCGGCGCCGGCGGCGGTATCCGGGATCAGGCGCATGCCGCTGGCGGCAGCGGCCTTGATCAGCCCGCCCAGCGTCGCCGACAGGGCCAGGATCTTCAGGCCGGGGCCGGGGTTCTCACCGGCCTTCAGCACTTCCGCGGCCGCCTTGCCCTCGGGGAACGGCAGCGGTTCCTCCACGATCATCGAGCGCCGCAGCGGCACCGAGAACAGCACGCCGAGCAGGCCGCCAAGGCCGGCAATCGCCAGTACCCAGGAGTATTTGAAGTCGTCCCAGTAGCCCAGGATGATCAGTGCCGGGATCGTGAAGATCACGCCCGCCGCGATCGACGAACCCGCGGACGCACCGGTCTGCACGATGTTGTTTTCGAGGATCGTGCCGCCGCCAAGCAGCCGCAGCACGCCCATCGAGACGACCGCGGCGGGAATCGCGGTGGCGATGGTCAGCCCGGCGAACAGGCCGAGGTAGGCGTTGGCGGCGGACAGGATCACCGCTAGCACGATCGCCAGGATCACCGCACGCAGGGTCAACTGCGGCACGGCTTTGGCAGGGTTCGACATGGGACGTCCTCGTCGGGAAGGCAAGCGACGAAACCTAGCCGCTGCGCGACGGCAAGTCCAGTGCGACAGGTCCCGCCCGCCGCCGCCCATCGCGCCGGGCGGCGTCCCGCCAAGGGGTGAAGTCGCGCTGAACCGGCGCGGCCGGCAACGTCGAATCCCGCTGCTAAACTCGCCCGTCCCCCCTGCGAACGAGATCCGCCGCATGCCGACACCGCGCCCGCTTGCCATCGCCCTGGTCATCGCCCTTGCCGCCGGCCTGGCCTCGCCCGCCGGGATGGCCGCGAAGAAGAGGCCGGCGCAGAAGAAGGCAGCGACGCCCCCGGCCTGCGCCGATTTCTATGCCGAGGCCAACAAGGGCTGGCTGGCCGCCAACCCAATGCCGTCCAGCGGCGCGATTTCCGCGCTGGGCCAGCTCACCGCGCGCGCGCAGCAGCAGCAACGCGACCTGCTGGATGGCGCCATGAATGCGCCGCAGAACAACGTGCAGAAGCTGCTGGGCGATTTCTGGGCCAGCGGGCTGGACGAAGCCGCGGTGGAGCGCGACGGCGCCGCGCCGGTGGCGCCGCTGCTCAAGCGCATCGATTCGATCCGCAAGCCCAAGGACATCGCGCCCGCCATCGCCGCGCTGCACCACGTCGGCATTCCCGTCGCCTTCCATTTCGGCGCCGACATCGACCTGCGCGACCTCGACCGCCACCTCGGCTACTTCAGCCAGGGCGGCCTGGGCCTGCCCGATCCCGCCTACTACACCCGCCAGGACGCCGATACCAAGGCGCTGGTCGCGCGCTACGCCGACTACATCCGGAAAATCCTCGCCCTGTCCGGCGTGGCGCAGCAGGACATCGAAACCCAGACTGCGCTGGTGCTGGACCTGGAAAAACGCATCGCCAGCCTGGCGCGCCCGCTTGTGGACCTGCGCGATCCGCGCAACAGCTTCGCGCCGGTCGCCACCGCTGGGCTGGGCAAGCAGTACCGCAACCTGCAGCTGGATGCGTTCCTGCAGGTGCAGGGCGTGCACGACGACACCGTATCGCTGGCCAACCCGGCGATGTTCGCCCAGCTGGACGCGCTGGTCGGTTCGCTCAAGCCCGCGCAGTGGCAGGCCTACCTGCGCTGGCGGGTGGGCGACGCGATGGCGCCCTATTTGTCGAAGTCCTGGCGACAGGCCGCGTTCGATTTCCGCGGCAAGGTCCTGCTGGGCCAGGCCGAACCCGCGCCGCGCTGGCAGCAGGCGCTGGACGCGATCAACCTGGCCGCCGGCCCGATGCTGGGCCGCGAATACGCCGCCGCGCACCTGTCCGACCCCACGCGCAAGCAGGCCGAAGCCATCGCCGACCAGGTCCGCAATGCGTTGGTGAAGCAGGTCGCCGGCGGCAACCTGCTCGGCGAGGCCGCCAAGGACGAAGCGCGCAAGAAGCTCGAGCGCCTGCGCATCGAAATCGGCACGCCGCGCTACGACCTCGACTACACCGTGCAACCGATGGGCCGCGGCAGCTTCGGTGGCAACATGCTGATCGCCTCCACCTGGCGCCATCGCCAGGAGATGAAGCGGATCGGCAAGGGCAGCGCCAACCGCCGCTGGGACGTGCTGCCGCAACAGCCGGCGCTGGCCTACGACCTCGCCCACAACCGCCTGATCGTCACCGCCGCCATGCTGCAGGCGCCGGTGCTGGACGCGGCGATGCCGCCGGATGCCCAGTACGGCGCATTCGGCGCGTTGGTCGGCCACGAACTCAGCCACGCCATCGACGGTCGCGGCCGCCATATCGACGCCAAGGGCGAGATCCGCGACTGGTGGAGCCCCGCCGAAACCGGCGCATGGGATGCGCTGGCGCAGAAGGTGACGGCGCTGTATGCCGGCCTCCCCTACCCCGACCTTGCCGGCACCAAGGTGGACGGCGCCTTGACCCGCGACGAGAACCTCGCCGATCTGGCCGGGCTGGAGCTGGCCCACGCCGCCCTGCTCACCGCACGACCGGACGGCGGCGCACAGGCCGACAAGGCCTTCTACACCGGCTGGGCGCAGCTGTGGGCGCAACAGGTCACCCGCGACGAAGCCGAGATCCGCGCCCGCCAGGACGTGCGCGCGCCGGGCCCGTGGCGCGCCAACGCCGCGGTGATGCAGCAGCCCGCCTTCGGCGCCGCCTATGCCTGCAAGGCCGGCATGCCGATGCAGCCGAAGCCGGAAGACCGCGTGGTCATCTTCAACTGAGGGATCCCCGGGCGGAAACGGCCCGGAGCGGGGCTCCGGGCTTCCCGCCACAGGCCGGCGCCCTAGCGCACGATCCGCATCCTTGGCCCGCCGCGGCCACGCCCGCCAAACGGCGGCTGGCCGCGCCACTGACGAATCAGCAGCCAACCGAACAGCATGCCGCCGAGGTGGGCGAAATGGGCCACGCCCGGCTGCAGCCCGGTAATGCCCACGCCCAGTTCGAACAGGCCGTAGACGACGACCAGCGTGCGCGCCTTCATCGGGATCGGCGGGAACAGCAGCATCACCCGCTGGTGCGGGAACAGCATGCCGTAGGCCAACAGCAGCCCGAACACGCCGCCGGAGGCGCCGATGGTGGGATAGGGATCGGCGCCCTGCGCCAGCGCATAGGAACCGACCAGCAGCTGGCAGACACCGGCGCCGGCCACGCAGACCAGGTAATAGGTGAGGAAGCGGCGCTCGCCCCAGGTGTATTCCAGCGGTGCGCCGAACATCGCCAGCGCCAGCATGTTGAAGGCCAGGTGCATGAAGCCGCCATGCAGGAAGCTGTAGCTGAGCAGCTGCCACGGCATGAACGCCGGCGCCATGCCGGCCGGGTCGAAATCGACGTCGCCCCACGGCCACAGCATCAGCGCGACCAGCCGCTGGTTGCCGAGCAGCCACTGCAGCAGGAAGCCGACGCCGTTGGCGATCAGCAGCGCCTTGGTGACGCGGGGGAGATTGAACGGCATCCGTGCGGCATCCCGGTTACATTGCAGCGCATCATAGCCGCTCAGCGCGGCGCCCACAGGGCCGCATCCAGCGTCCCTTCATCCTGCGGCAAGCGAACCCGCCCATTGCGGGGCTCGACGCCATCAGCACGCAATCGCCGGCATTGTTCGGCGAACTCCGCCGATCCTGGCGGGAACGCAATACGTCCGTCGGAACGCAGGATGCGATGCCAGGGCAGCGTCGGATCATCGTTCCGGCCGAGGATGCGCGCCACCAGCCGCGCCCGCCCCGGCAGGCCGGCGCGCCGCGCGATGGCGCCATAGCTGGCCACCTGCCCGCGCGGCACCGCGCGGATCGCGGCCAGGATGCGCTGCTCGGGAGTGGACGGCGACGACTTCATGTTCCGGGTTAGCATAGCCCGACACCCCCGCCGATCGTCGCCCGCCATGAACAACTTCGAGCAGATCCGCAGCCATCTGGTTTCATCCGGCTACCGGTTGACCCTGCTGGATCCGTTCGTGGCCTGCGTGGAGCTGTCGCTGGCGCAGGGCAAGCGCCACCAAGCCATCTTCCTGGCCGAACTGCAGGACGACGATGGCCGCAACTACCTGCGAGTCAGCACTGCGATCGCGCCAACCACCGGGATGGACGCCCGCCGCGCGCTGGCCTTCAATTGGCAGAGCCGGGTCGGCTACCTGGCGGTGGGCGAGCTGGACGGCGTGCCCTACCTGCAGCTGTGCGAGAACCGCCCGTACGACTGCCTCAACGCGGCGGAGATCGACCGCCTGGTGCTGGAAATCGGCGGCACCGGCGACGAGATGGAACGCCGCATGTCTGCCGGCGGCGACCTGTTGTAGGCATCGCCTCGCGCGCCAACGAAAAAACGCCGGCGCTAGCCGGCGTTTTCCGTTCTACCGATGCCCGACGGACGCGGTGCAGGTACAGGTGCAGGCTCAGGTCCAGCCCAGTGCCTCCAGCAGGCGCAGCAGCGCATAGGCGATGCCGCCCGCGGCCGGGATGGTCAGGATCCACGCCCATACGATCCGCTCGATCACGCCGATCTTCAGCGCCCGCGGGTTCTTGGCGAAGCCCACGCCCATGATCGCGGTGGAGATGCTGTGGGTGGTGGACACCGGCATGCCGAAGTGCGCCGCCACGGTGAGGATGGTGGCCGAGCTGGTTTCCGCCGCGAAGCCGTTGATCGGGTGCAACTTGACCATCTTGTGGCCCAGCGTCTTGATGATGCGCCAGCCGCCGGAGGCGGTGCCGGCGGCCATCACCAGCGCACAGCTCAGCACGATCCAGGTGGCGATGTCCTGTTCGCCGGCGTTGCCGGGGTGCAGGAACCCCAGCCAGCCCGGCAGGTCATCCAGTGCGCCGCTGGCCTCGGCGCCGAACAGCGTCAGGGCGATGATGCCCATGGTCTTCTGCGCATCGTTATGGCCATGCGCGTAACCCATGTAGGCCGCCGACAGGATCTGCGCCTTGCCGAAGAACTTGTTGACGAAGTTCGGCCGCGCCAAGCGCCCGAGCCAGCCACCGGCACGCGACAGGCCGGCGATCAGCGTCCATAGCGCCACCATCACCACCACGCCCAGCAGGAAGCCGGCCAGCGGCGAGCTGATCATCGGCACCACGACCTTCCACAGGATGCCCTTGTTCTGGGTCCAGTCGCCGACGGTCTTCGACCAGATCAGCGCATCGAAGTCGTTGTGCGCCGCCGCCAGCGCCGCGCCGATCAGGCCGCCGATCAGCGCGTGCGAGGACGATGACGGCAGGCCCTTCCACCAGGTGATCAGATTCCAGGCGATGCCGCCCAGCAGGGCGCACAGGATCACCTGCGAGGTCACCTGCACGACCTCGGTATCGATCAGGCCGGAGGCGATGGTCTTGGCCACCGCGGTGCCCATCAGCGCGCCGATGAGGTTCATCGCTGCGGCCAGCATCACCGCCTGCGCAGGCGAGAGCACCTTGGTCGCCACCACCGTGGCGATGGAGTTGGCGGTGTCGTGGAAGCCGTTGATGAACTCGAAGACCAGCGCGGCGAAGATCACCACAAGCACAAGCGTCAGCATGACGTGGCTCCGTCAGCTGTTCTTGAGGACGATCTGGTAGGTCACCACGCCGGCCTCGCGGCAGCGGTCGATGGCCTTCTCCAGAATCTCGAAGAACTCCTTGAGCAGGAACATCTGCAGGCTGTCGAGCTTGCCGGAATAGATCTCGCGGTACAGCTCCAGCATCAGGCGATCGGCCTCGTTCTCGATCGAACGCAGCTTCTCGTTGAGCTTGGTCATGCGGTCCAGGTTCATCCGCTCGAGTTCGTCCACCATCTGCACCACCACTTCGGCGGCCTGCTCCAGCATCGCCGCGCGCGGCGCGAAGTCGATGTGGGCCAGGTGCTGGGTCGCCAGCGCGTAGCGGTCGGCGAACTTCTCGATCTGCTTGGGGATCTTGTGCAGCGCCGAACCCAACGCCTCGATGTCCTCGCGCTCGATCGGGGTGATGTAGCTGTCCACTAGCGCCTGGCTGATCTTCTCGGCGGCGGTGCGCTCGCGCAGGCGCGCCAGCTTGAACGCGTCCAGCGCGGGCTGGCGGTCGCCTTCCTTCATCATCGCGTGCAGCGCCTTGGCGCTGTCATGGGCGGCGGTGGCCGCGTCGTCCAGCAGCGAGTAGAACTGCGCGCCGGAGCCAAAAATGGTTTGCAGGGAGAACATCGGCGGAGGCCCCGGGGTCTTGGGTGGTGGTGAAGATGTAAGAACGGTTGCAAAGATAAGGCGCAATTATGACGCCCACGTGACAAGCTGGCACGCCACCCCGGCTGCCGGACCGACGCGGGATGCGGACGGCGCCACGACCATGGCCTGCTATGATGCCCCCGCGCCCCGGCGCAGCCCATGGACGATCATCCCCCGCCGCCGCCATGCCCCTGCCCGCGCCGCGCATCCTGCCGCGGCCGACGCGCCGTGCCCCGTCCGGCTTCCCAGCTCCATTCCCCCGCCTGCGCCCGGTAACGCCCCGTGCTGGAACTGCTGCTGATCGTCCTCGCCCTGATCCTGCTGAACGGCTTCTTCGCGCTGTCGGAGATGGCGGTCGTCACCTCGCGCAAGGGGCGGCTCAAGCAGCAGGCCACCTCCAGCCGGCGCGCGCACAAGGCACTGGAGCTGGCCGAACACCCGGAACAGTTCCTATCCACCGTGCAGGTGGGCCTGACCCTGATCACCATCCTCACCGGCATGCTCGGCGGCGAGGCGTTGGGCGCGCTGATCGGCGAATGGCTGGCCAAGAACACGCCGGCACTGGGTGAGTACGCCCGCCCGCTGGGCACGGTGCTGGCGGTCGGCCTGATCACCTACCTCAGCATCGTGCTGGGCGAACTGCTGCCGAAGCGGCTGGCACTGCTGGCGCCGGAACGGCTGGCCGCCGCGGTGGCGGTGCCGATGCACTGGTTGTCGCGGCTGGCGAGCCCGGTGGTGTGGCTGCTGAGCGCCACCGTGCGCACGCTGCTGCGGCTGCTGCGCGTGGACGGCGGCGACGGCTCGCAGGTCACCGAAGAGGAAATCCAGCTGCTGGTCAGCGAAGGCCACGAGCAGGGCGTGTTCGACCTTGACGAGCGCAACATGCTCACCCGGGTGATGCGGCTGGGCGACCGCACCGCCGACAGCCTGATGACCCCACGCACCCGCATCGCCTGGTTGGACGCCTCCGCGTCGCTGGCGGAGAACCTGGCGGCGATGCAGGAGCACGAATTCTCGCGCTACCCGGTCTATCGCGGCGACGACAGCGACGTCGCCGGCGTGCTGGAAGTGAAGACCCTGCTGGATGAGCTGGGCCGGCCGCTGCCGGACCTGTTCCGCGACCTGCGCCCGGCGCTGTTCGTGTCCGAATCCACCCACGCGATGAAGCTGCTGGAGATCCTGCGCGAGGAGCAACAGTCGCTGGCGCTGGTGGTCGACGAATACGGCGACATCCAGGGCATGGTGACGGTCAGCGACATCGTCGACGCGGTGATCGGCCGGCTGAAGACCGCAAGCGCGGGCGACGCCGACGAGGAAGCGCTGGTGGTCACCCGCGACGACGGTTCGCTGCTGGTGGACGGCGGCCTGCACGTGGACGAACTGCGCGAGCTGACCGGCGAGCGCCTGGCCGACGCGGAAGAGCTGGAATACCGCACCGCCGCCGGCTTGGTGATCGCCCGCTTCGGCCGCATCCCGCACGTGGGCGAGCATTTCCGGATCGGCCCATGGCGGGTTGAAGTGGTGGACCTGGACGGGCCGCGCATCGACAAGCTGCTGCTGCAGCGCGAGCCCCAGCAGCCGCGTATCGAGGGCGACGGCTGAAGCGCCCGCCCGGCGGGTGGCGACGGGAAGCCGCCGACCCGCTTCAGCGCAGCTGGGCGACGAACTCCGGCCCACCCATCGGGTGGCCCAGCCAGTAACCCTGCACTAGGTCGCAATCACGCTCGCGCAGCAAGTCGAACTGGCCGGATCGCTCCACGCCTTCCGCCACCACGGTGACGCCCATCGAATGCGCCATGGCGACGATGGCGCTGGTCAGGGCCAGGTCGTCCGGGTCGCGCAGCAGGTCGGTGATGAAGCTACGGTCGATCTTCAGCCCATCCACCTGCACGCGCCGCAGGTGGCTGAGGCTGGAATAGCCGGTGCCGAAATCGTCCAACCACACCTTGACGCCGAGTTGGCGCAGCCGCGCCAGCAGCGTGGCGGCATTGGCCTCGTCGCTGATCACCGCGGTCTCGGTCAGCTCCAGGTGCAGGCGCTCCGGCGGCAGGCCGCTCTGCTGCAGCGCATTCGCCACCTGCTTGAGCAGGTCGCCGCTGCGCAGCTGGCGGGCGGAGACGTTGACCGACACGAATGGTGCTTCGCCGGCACCGGAAGGCACCGGCCAGCTGGCCGCCTCGTGGCAGGCGTTGCGCAAGGCCAGCAAGCCGATCGCCTCGATCAGGCCGCTCTGCTCGGCCACGTCGATGAACACCGACGGCGCGATCGCCCCGTCCTCGGGATGGTTCCAGCGCAGCAGCGATTCCGCGCCAACCAGCACGCGGTCGCGGGTACGGTAGATCGGCTGGTAGACCAGGTTCAGCTCGCCGCGCTCCCAGGCGCCGCGCAAGTCATGCTCCATGCGCACGCGCCGCTCGATCGCCTGGTCCATGGTGCGGCTGTAGAAGCGGTAGCAATTCTTGCCCGCCATCTTGGCCTGGTACATCGCGATGTCGCCGTTCTTCATCAGCAGCGACGCGCTGCCGGCATCGTCCGGGAAGATCGCCACGCCGACGGAGGTCCCCAGCAGCACCTGCCGCCCGTTCAGCAGCATCGGCTCGCTTAGCGACAGCACCAGCGCCTCGGCCAACCGGATCGCCTTGCCGCGCACGTCGCCGTCCGGCTCCGGGCCGCCCGGCTGCAGCAGGATCACGAATTCGTCGCCGCCGAAGCGCGCCACCAGCGTGTCCGCATCGTGCACCGCCTGCACCGCGCGCTCGATCCGCGCGGCGACCTGCAGCAGGACCTCGTCACCGGCCTCGTGGCCGAGGGTGTCGTTGACGCGCTTGAAATCGTCGAGGTCGGCGAACAGCAGCGCCAGCTGGCAGCCGGTGCCCTGCTGCTCGCGCAGGCGCTGTTCCAGCGATTCGCGGAACGCCAGCCGGTTCGACAGCCCGGTCAGCGCATCGCTGTAGGCGACCCGGCGGATGTCGCGGTCGTGCCGGACCACGCTCTCGCGCATGCGCCCGAAAGTGCGGATCAGGTCGCCCAATTCGTCCTTGCGGCGGCTCCCAGGCACCGGCGAATCGAAGTCACCGGCCTCGAACTGGCGAGCCGCATCGCCCAGCATCCGGATCGGCTTGACCAGCATCCGCTGCAGCACCCACGCACCGACCAGCGCAAGCGTGCCGAATCCGCAGCACAGCAGCAGCAGCCAGTTCAGGCTGCGCTGGTTGACGTCGTCGAAGCCGGCGCGCAGCCCGTCCAGCGCGCGCTCCTCGGCGCGCGCCGCGGTCGCCATCGAGTAGCCGATGCGCACGCCGCCAAGGCGCTCGTCGCCAATCGTGATCGGATAGGACACATCCAGCAATTCGTCGGTCTGGCGGGTGTGCGGGCCACGCGCGGCGACGATCTCGCCGGCAAAGCCGTCGTTCATCGGCTGGCCGAAGGCGGCGATGTCGCCGGAACCGTCATGCAGGATGCGGCCCTTCGGATCGTAGACCAGCACGTAATCCACGTCGGGCGCGCGCAGCGCGCTGCGGGTGAGGATGCCGATCGCGTCGAGGTCGAAGTAGTACAGCGGGTTGGCCAGCGCATCGGCCAGCTGCCGCACTTGCGCCTCGCCGCCGGCCCGCATCTGCTCGGACAGCAGCGAGTGCGTGCTTTTGCGGGCGATCCCCACCACTTCGCGCTGGCTGGTCTGCTGGCGGTTCCACAGCATCACCATCATCAGCACGACGATGCCCAGCACCACCAGGATCCCGAGCTGGAAACGCAATTGCAGGTCCAACCCGGTCCGTTTCACTCGACCTCCGCGCGCACGCGCTGCACGCCGGTTGCCAGCCGTCCCAGCGCCTGCCGGTCTTCGTCGCCGATGGGCACGAACCTAACCGTGTCCATGAACCGCCGCAGCGCCTCGCCGGCCTCAGGGTCGTTGGCTGCGTCCATCAACACCTCGCGCAGCCGCGCCTCCACCCGCGGATCCATGCCGCGGCGCGCCAGCATCAGCGCGCGCGGCACGTCGGGGGTACGGGCGATGACCCGGAAATCCTGGGAAAACGCCGGCGGCATGCGCCCGGGGTTGAGCCAGTCCAGGTTGCTGAGCACGCCGGCATCGACCATCCGCTTGTGTACCCAGGTGGAGATGTTCAGCTCGGTGCGGGCGAACACATAGCCGACCCGGTCCGGCGCCGGCTTGTCCATCGGCGACAGCAGCAGCTCCAGCGACTGGCCCTCCCCCAGCAGCTGCGCCGCCGGCAGGAAGTAGGCGCTGGTCGACAGCGGACTCTGGAACGCCACGCTGCGCCCGGCAAGGTCCTGCAGCGACTGCACCGGGCTGTCGCGGCGGACGAAGAACAGGCTGTGGTAGCGGGTGGCGCCCTCGCGCTCGCTGATCAGGAACGAGCGGGCGACGCCGCGATGTTCCAGCAGCGCCGCGTTGCCGGCGGTTTCGTTGATCCAGTCCACCCGGCCGCGCCGCAGGTAGCTGGTCATCTGCTGCAGGTCCTTGGCCATCAGGATGCGGCCGCTGCGGATACCGACCGACGACATGCGCGGGACGACGTAGTCGAGCAACGGCTTGAGCTGGTCGTAATGCGCCTTCGGATCGTCGCTGACCCGCCCCAGCACCAGTACGCCCGCGTCGCCCACGGGCGCTGCGCCCTGCGCGCGAGCAAACGGCGCCCATGCCAGCAACAGGCACAGCAGCGCTGGCATCAAACGGCGCATGGATGCGGGCGATTCCCCATGTATTCCCGGTGACGAGGCTAACCGATTTTGCCGTCGTTTGAACCCTGCCCAGCCAAACGCGCCATTCGCTGCGCATCGGCCAACACGCCGCGCAGCAGGCGGATCTCGGCGCTGTCGAGGTTGGCGCGCAGGTACAACCTGCGCAGCTTGCGCATCGCCGACTCCGGTGCGCGCCCCTTGTGGAAATCGATCTGGTCCAGCGTCTCGGCCAATTGCCCGAACAGCCCCTCCAGCTCCGCATGCGAGGCGGCGCCTTCGCCCGGCGGCGGCGTGCGCACGTCTTCGGCAGCCGCTGCGCCGGCGTCGCCCAGCAGCGCGCAGCGCAACTCGTAGCTAAGCACCTGCACCGCGGCTGCGAGGTTGAGCGAGCTGAACGCCGGGTCGGACGGGATATGCACCGCCGCGTGGCAGAGCTGCAGCTCCTCGTTGTCCAAGCCGGTGCGCTCGCGCCCGAACACCAGCGCCACCGGGCCGCTGGCCGCGGCCAGTACCGCCCGCGCGCCGGCATCGCGCGGATGCAGCGGCTCCAGCTGGATGCGCCGGCTGCGCGCGGTGGCGCCCAGCACCCAGCGGCAATCGGCCACCGCCTCGGCCAAGCTGGCGAACACCGGTGCGGCCTCCACCAGGTCGTCCGCGCCGGCGGCCATGGCGTGGGTATCGCGGTCGGGCGCCTTTTCCGGGGCCACCAGCACCAGTTTCGACAGGCCCATGGTCTTCATCGCCCGCGCCGCGGAACCGATGTTGCCGGGGTGCTGGGTGCCAACGAGGACGATGCGCAGCTGGTCGGCAAGCGCCGTGTTCGATGTTGCATTCATGTGCGAATGGTAAACTTTGCAACCCGGCCGCAGCGCCGGGATTCGCTCTTTTCCGCCGTCGCCCCCTCCACCTCACTCGATCGAGGCGCTTTCGCCATGCAAAAACCCGTCGTCAACGTCATGGTCAAGGCGGCCCGCGCGGCCGGGGGCGTGCTCCTGCGCAACATGAACCGGCTCGACGCGATCAACGTGATCGAGAAGGACCGTCTGGATTACGCCAGCGAAGTGGACGAACAGGCCGAGCAGGCGGTGGTCAAGGAACTGCGTCGCGCCTTCCCGGACGCCGGCTTCCTCGGCGAGGAGGGCGGCGCCCAGGGCCGCAAGGGCGGCGCGCTGTTCGTGATCGACCCGCTGGACGGCACCAGCAACTACCTGCACGGCTTCCCGCACTGGTGCGTGTCGATCGCCATGGTCGAACAGGGCGAAGTGCAGCACGGGGTGATCTTCGACCCGCTGCGCAACGAGCTGTTCACCGCCAGCCGCGGCAGTGGCGCGGTGCTCAACGACCGCCGCATCCGCGTCTCCGAGCGCAAGGACCTCAACGGCGCGATGCTGGCCACCGGCTTCGCCCCGCGCGAGCGCGCCACCGCGCCGGCACAGCTGGAATGCGTGCGCGAACTGCTGCGCAGCGCCGAGGACATCCGCCGCACCGGTTCCGCCGCGCTGGACCTGGCGTACGTGGCCTGCGGCCGCAGCGACGGCTATTTCGAGGCCGGCGTGAAGCCGTGGGACATCGCCGCCGGCGTGCTGCTGGTGCGCGAGGCCGGTGGCCGCGTCAGCGACTTCAAGGGCGCCCAGACCGGCCCGATGGACGCGCGCGGCATCCACGCCCGCCAGCTGCTGGCCGGCAACCAGAAGCTCAGCATCGAGCTGCAGAAGGTGATCGTGCAGTCGGGTTATGCGGCCGCGTTCGGCTGATCCGAACCACCGCCGCCAACGAAAAAGGCCGCGCAGCGATGCGCGGCCTTTCTCTTGTCCTCCTCCCCGCCTCGACGGGGGGGGGGGGAGGAAGCGGTTACGGACGGCGCGCCAGCTCGGCGTGGTCCTTGGCCTTCGGCATCAGGTCCTGCTTGGTCACCCGCAGCGGCCCCATGGTCAGCAGCGCACCGGAAATGAAGATCGACGACAGGGTGCCGATCACGATGCCGATCATCTGCGACTCGGCCATCCCGCGCAGCGAATCGCCGCCGTAGATGTACAGCGCCAGCGCGGTCAGGAAGGCGACGAACGACACGATCACGGTACGCGACAGGGTCTGGTTGACCGACTTGTTGAGGATCTCGACCGGCTCCGCGCGCAGGCCGCGGAAGTTCTCGCGCACGCGGTCGAACACCACGATGGTGTCGTTGATCGAGAAGCCCATCACCGACAGGATGCCGGCCAGCACGTTGAGGTCGAATTCGTGCCCGCTGATGGCGAACCAGCCGGCGCAGACCAGCACGTCGTGCATGGTGCCGATGGTGGCGGCGATCGCGAACTTCTTCTCGAAGCGCATCGAGATGTAGACCAGGAAGCCGATGATCACGAACAGCACGGCATACATGCCGTTCAGGGCGAGGTCCTTGCCGACCTGGGCGCTGATCACCGAGCTGCTGCGCTTGCTGGCGGGGTTGCCGTCCAGCGATGCCGCCTTGGCCACCGCGTCGCCGATGCTGCTGGCACGGTCGGCGCCCCCTTCCTGGGTGCCCTCGGCCTGCAGGCGCACCAGCAGGTCGTTGCCGCTGCCGAAGTTCTGCACCTGTGCGCCGCCGAAGCCGGCGGCGTCCAGCTGCTCGCGCACCCGGTCCACATTGGGGGCCTTGTCATAGCGCAGCTCGACGCCGATGCCGCCGGTGAAGTCCAGGGCGAAGTTGAAGCCCTTGGTGACCATCGCGCCGATCGAGACCGCCATCAGCAGCACGGCGATCGATACCGACACCCAGCGCATCCGCATGAAGTCGATGCTGCTGTCGTAGGGGAACACATTGAACGGTTTCATCTTGCGTGCTCCTTTAGATCGCAACCGACTTCAGCTTGCGCTTGCCGCCGTAGATCAGCGTGGCGATGCCGCGCGAGACCGACACCGCGGTATAGGCGGAAGTGATGATGCCGAGCATGGTGGTCATGCCGAAGCCCTTCAGCGGGCCGCTGCCGAAGGCGAACATGGCGAGGCCGGCGAGGAAGGCGGTGACGTTGGCGTCGAGGATGGTGCCGGACGCGCGGTCGTAGCCTTCCGCAATGGCTTTTTGTGGTGGCAACCCCAATCGCAACTCCTCGCGGATGCGCTCGTTGATCAGCACGTTGGCGTCCACCGACATGCCCACCGTCAGCGCGATGCCGGCGAGGCCGGGCAGGCTCATGGTGGCGCCGATCACCGACATCAGCGCGAACACCATCAGCAGGTTGATCAGCAGCGCGAGGCAGGTGACCAGGCCGAACATCCGGTAATAGACCAGGAAGAAGCCCAGCGCGAAGATGAAGGAGAAGCCCACCGCCTTCAGGCCGCGGTCGATGTTCTCCTTGCCGAGGCTGGGGCCGATGGTGCGTTCGTCGACGAAGTCCATCGGCGCCGCCAGCGCGCCGGCGCGCAGCAGCAGGGCCAGGTCGGAGGCTTCCTTCATGCTTTCCAGGCCGGTGGTCTGGAACTCCTTGCCCAGCGTGCCCTGGATGGTGGCGACCGAGATCACCTGCTCGCTGGTGCGGGTGGAATGCACCTCCTTCCCGTCGATGACCTTCACCTCGGGGATGCGCTCGATGTAGACCACCGCCATCGGCTTGCCGACGTGGGCGCTGGAGTAATCGAACATGCGCTGGCCGCCGACCGCGTTCAGGCGCACCCGCACCGCCGGCGTGCCGCTCTGCGAATCGAAGAACGAGGACGCGCTCTGCAGCTGCTCACCCGAGGTGATCACGCGCTTGTTGAGCAGCACCGGCAGCGGCTTGCCGTCGGGGCCGATTTCCTTGCGGGCGTAGACGCGCGCTTCCGGCGGCACGTTGCCGGTGTCGCGGGCCTCGACCGCGTTGCCCTCGACCACGCCGCGGTATTCCAGCGTCGCGGTGGCGCCGAGGATGCGCTTGGCCTGCGCGGTGTCCTGTACGCCCGGCAGCTGCACCGCCACGCGGTCGGCGCCTTGGCGCTGGATGATCGGCTCGGCCACGCCCAGTTCGTTGATGCGGTTGCTGAGGGTGCCGATGTTCTGCTGCACCGCATCGGTGAGAATCTTGTCCAGCTCGGCTTCCGGAATGCGCACGCTCAGCGTTTCGCCTTCCGCCTCGATCTGGTAGGTCGGCATGTCGCGGCCGATCAGCTGGCGCGCCTTCGCCACGTCCTGGCCGGCGCCGAGCTTGGCGACCACGGTGCCGCCGGCGGTGGGCTCCACCGAGATGTAGCGGATGCGGTTGTCGCGCAGCAGGCTGCGGATGTCCTCGGCGGTCGCCTCGAAGCGCTTGGTCAGCGCCGCCTGCCGGTCCACCTGCATCAGGAAGTAGACGCCACCGCGCAAGTCCAGGCCGAGGAACATCGGCTTGGCGCCCAGCGCCTGCATCCACGCCGGCACGGTGGAGGCCTGGTTCAGCGCCACCACGTAGCTGCTGCCCAGTTCTTCGCGGACGATATCGGCCACCCGGGTCTGGACGTCGTCGCTGGCCGTGCGCACCAGCAGGTTGCCGTCCTTGTCGATCTCGCTGCCGATGACCGTGACCGAGGCCTGCTTCAGCAGGGCGTCGACACGCTGCTTGAGCGCTTCGTCGATCTTCGCACCGCGGTTGGCGGTGATCTGCACGGCGGGATCCTGCGGGAACGCGTTAGGCACCGCGTACAGCACGCTGAGCGCCAGCGTCAGCAGGATCATCAGGTATTTCAGGCGGGAATATTCGAGCATCGCGGCACCCCGCGCACGCCCCCGGGGGCGCACGCCTCTTGCGGCTGGGAATGGATCAGGCGGACTTCAGCGTGCCCTTGGGCAGGACGCTGGCGATGGCGCCCTTCTGCACGCGCAGCTGCACGCCACTGGCCACTTCGACGGTGATGAAGGCATCGCCCAGGGCCACCACGGTGCCGGCGATACCGCCGCTGGTGATGACCTCGTCGCCCTTGGACAGCTTGTCCAGCATCGCCTTGTGCTCCTTCTGGCGCTTCATCTGCGGGCGGATCATCAGGAAATACATGATCGCGATCAGGATGACCGGGAACAGCAGGGTGGACATCATGCTGGGGGCGGCAGGCGCGCCGGCGGCCTGGGCATGGGCAACGGGAATCAGGAAATCGAGCGGGTTCATCGGGAATCCGTGGTCAGCGAAAACGAAAGGGCTGGCCGAGGCCAGCCGGGGATTATGCCATGTCCGGGCCTACCCCTCCCCTGCCGGAAGGACCGGCCGGGGAGGCGCATTGTCGGGTCGATGGCCGCCCCGCGCGAAGCGGAAGCGTGGCGTCAGCCGCGACGGGCCGCGTAGAAAGACTCGCGGAACTCCGCGAAAGTTCCCGCGGCGATCGCCTCGCGCACCTGCGCCATCAGCCGCTGGTAGTAGCGCAGGTTGTGCAGGGTGCCCAGCACCGGCCCCAGCATTTCGTTGCAGCGGTCGAGGTGGCGCAGGTAGCTGCGGCTGAAGCCGCCGGCGCAGGCCACGCAGTCGCAGCCCTCCTCGATCGGCCGCAGGTCGTGCTCGTACTGGCTGTTGCGCACGCGCACCACCCCGGTCGAGGTGAAGAAGTGGCCGTTGCGGGCGTTGCGGGTGGGCATCACGCAGTCGAACATGTCGATGCCGCGCGCCACCGCCTCCACCAGGTCCTCGGGCCGCCCCACGCCCATCAGGTAGCGCGGGCGGTCGCCCGGCAGCTGCGGGCAGGTGTGGTCGAGCATGGCGTTGCGCTCGTCCTCGCTCTCGCCCACCGCCAGCCCGCCCACGGCGTAGCCGTCGAAGCCGATCTGCTGCAGGCCTTGCGCCGACAGCGTGCGCAGGTCGTGGTGGACGCCGCCCTGGACGATGCCGAACAGCGCCGCGTCGTTGCCTTCGTGCGCCTTCTTGGAACGTTCGGCCCAGCGCAGCGACAGCTCCATCGACTTCTCGACCACCCGCCGGTGCACCGGCTGGCCGTGCTTGTCGTTCACCGGCGGGCACTCGTCGAAGATCATGACGATGTCGCTGCCCAGCACCTTCTGGATGTGCATGGACTCCTCGGGGCCGAGGAAGACCTTGCGGCCGTCGGTGGGCGCCGCGAAGGTCACGCCGACTTCGGTGATCTTGCGCCGGTGCGCCAGAGAGAACACCTGGAAGCCGCCGGAGTCGGTGAGGATCGGCCCGTCCCAGCGGGCGAAGCCGTGCAGGCCGCCGTGCGCCTCGATCACCTCCAGCCCCGGCCGCAGGAACAGGTGGAAGGTGTTGCCGAGGATGATCTGTGCGCCAAGGTCGCGCACCTGCTGCGGCAGCACGCCCTTGACCGAGCCGTAGGTGCCCACGGGCATGAATGCCGGCGTCTCGATGATCCCGCGCGGGAAGGTGATGCGGCCGCGGCGGGCGGCGCCATCGGTGCGCAGCAGCTGGAAGGACATGCGGCTCATGGGATATCGCCTGCGTCGGTACCGGCCATGGGGTACTCCTTGTCGGCGCGGGGGAACCTCCTGTTCCACGCGCCGTCGCGCGCCATCCATGGCGCGCTCTTCGGAGCACCCCATGGCCGGCACCGCCGCGTGGAGGATTCAGCGCGCATCGGTCGCCTCCGGCCACAGCAGCATCGCATCGCCGTAGCTGAAGAAGCGGTAGCGCTGGCGCACCGCGTGTTCGTAGGCGGAGAACATCCGCTCTTTGCCGGCGAACGCCGACACCAGCATCAGCAGCGTGCTTTCGGGCAGATGGAAGTTGGTCATCAACGCGTCGATGCTGCGGATCTTGTAGCCGGGGAAGATGAAGATGCTGGTATCGCCGGCGAACGGCAAAAGTTCGCCATCGACCATCGCGCTCTCCAGTGCGCGCACCACCGTGGTGCCCACGGCAATCACCCGTCGCCCGGCGGCGCGCGCCTGCCGCACCTTGGCGACAAGTTCCGCGCCGACGTTGATCCATTCGCTGTGCATGCGGTGGTTGTGCACGTCGTCCACCCGCACCGGCTGGAAGGTGCCGGCACCGACGTGCAGGGTGACGTGGCCGAACTCGATCCCGCGCGCGCGCAGCGCGGCCAGCAACGCCTCGTCGAAATGCAGGCCGGCGGTGGGCGCGGCCACGGCGCCGGTTTCGCGCGCGAACACGGTCTGGTAGCGCTGGGCGTCGGCCGCATCCGGGCGGCGCTCGATGTAGGGCGGCAGCGGCAGCTGGCCGGCGTGTTGCAGCCATGCCTCCAGCGGGCCATCGACATGGAAGCGCAGCTGCCAGAAACCGTCATCGAGGCGCGCCAGCACCTCCGCCTCGCCGCCCGCATCCAGCGCGACCCGGCTACCGACCTGCGGCGGCTTGCTCACGCCCAGCTGCACCCGCGCCTCGTTATCCGGCAGCAGGCGCTCGATCAGGATCTCCACCCGCCCGCCGGTGGCCTTGGCGCCGAACAGCCGCGCCGGGATCACCCGGGTGTCGTTGAACACCAGCAGGTCGCCAGGCTGCAGCAGTGACGGCAGGTCGCGCACGTGCAGGTCGGCGAAGGCGGCATCGCCCGGCGGCACGTGCAGCAGGCGGCTGGCCGAACGCTCGGGCAGCGGCGCCTGGGCGATCAGCTCGTGCGGCAGTTCGTAGTGGAAATCGGAGGTCTTCAAAGGCGCGGGCACGACAGGGAAACCGCGCATTGTATGCCGCGTCAGCGTTCGAACTTGGTCGACAGGATGATCGAGGTATTGGTGCGCTCCACCCCGTCGATGACGCCGATGCGGTCGGTCAGCACGTCCATCTCGCCCACCGTGGCCGTCACCGCCAGCGCGATCAGGTCGTTGTCGCCGCTGATCGAATACAGCACCCGCACCTCGTGCATGGCCTGCAACGCCTTCACCACCGCGGTCATCTGCTTGGGCCGCAGGGTGATCAGGATGTGCGCGCGGATGCGGCTGCGCTCCAGCTCGTCGTCCACCCGCACGGTGTAACCGCGGATCACGCCCTGCTGTTCCAGCCTGGCGATGCGGTTCTGCACCGTGGTGCGCGACAGCCCCAGCCGGCGGGCGATGTCGGCGGTGGCGGCGCGGGCATCCTCGCGGAGCAGGGACAGCAGCTGTTCGTCGGCAGGGGAAATTCGCATATCGCCGGATGATAACGTCGTTCCGCCCATTTTGCTCGGCGGACAAGGCGAATCCACCCTACCGAATGACGCCAATCCCGCGATAATGTGGGTTTCGCCAGCCGCGGACCCGCGGCCCGGCCCTGGACGGGAGACCCCTCATGAGCCTGATCGACACCCTCGCCCCGCTGCGCGCCCACGGCAAGGTCCGCACCGCCGGCCTGGACGACGCCGTCATCCTCGACTTCGCCGCGCGCGACCCGCAGCTGGGCGAGGCCATCGCCGCCGCCGCGCAGGAATATGCCGCCGTCCGCGCCGAGTTCCCGGAACTGCTGGAACTGGACGAGAACGCCCAAGCCGCGCAGGTGCAGGCCGACTTCGTCAACTTCTACGCCGCCGACGCCGCCAACCCCTACGTGGCGCTGACCGCGCGCGGCCCGTGGATCGTCACCCTGAAGGGCGCGGTGCTGTACGACACCGGCGGCTACGGCATGCTGGGCCTGGGCCACGCGCCGCAGGCGGTGCTGGACGCGATGGCCAAGCCGCAGGCGATGGCCAACATCATGACCCCCAACGTGTCGCAGCTGCGCTTCACCCGCGCCATGCGCGCGGAAATCGGCCAAACGCGCGGCGGCTGCCCGTACACCGCCTTCATGTGCCTGAACTCCGGCTCCGAATCGGTATCGCTGGCTTCGCGCATCGTCGACACCAACGCCAAGACCCAGACCGACGCCGGCGCCCGCCACGCCGGCAAGGCGATCAAGCGGCTGGTGGTGAAGGGCGCCTTCCACGGCCGCACCGAGCGCCCGGCGCTGTATTCCGACTCCAGCCGCAAGACCTACCTGCAGCACCTGGCCAGCTTCCGCGGCGAGGACTCGGTGCTGACCGTGGCGCCGTACGACAAGGACGCGCTGCGCAAGATCTTCGCCGAGGCCGATGCCAACGGCTGGTTCATCGAGGCGATGTTCCTGGAGCCGGTGATGGGCGAAGGCGACCCCGGCCGCAGCGTGCCGGTGGACTTCTACAACCTGGCCCGCGAACTGACCCGCGCCCACGGCAGCCTGCTGCTGGTCGACTCGATCCAGGCCGGCCTGCGCGCCACCGGCTACCTGTCGATCGTGGACTACCCCGGCTTCGAGCAGGCCGAGGCGCCAGACATGGAAACCTATTCCAAGGCGCTCAACGCCGGCCAGTACCCGCTGTCGGTGCTGGCGGTCAGCGAGGCCGCGGCGGACATCTACAAGCGCGGCCTGTACGGCAACACCATGACCGCCAACCCGCGCGCGCTGGACGTCGCCTGCACCGTGCTGGCCTCGCTCACGCCGGCGCTGCGCGCCAACATCCAGCAGCGCGGCCGCGACGCGGTGGCCCTGCTGGAAGCGCTGCAGGCCGAACTGGGCGGCCCGATCACCAAGGTGCAGGGCACCGGCCTGCTGTTCTCCTGCGAGCTCACCAAGGAGTTCAAGGGCTACGGCGCCGGCTCCACCGAGGAATGGATGCGCGAGCACGGCATCGGCGTGATCCACGGCGGCGAGAACTCGCTGCGCTTCACCCCGCAGTTCGCGGTGACCAAGGAAGAACTGGAACTGGTGGTCAACGTGGTCAAGCGCGCGCTGCTGGAAGGCCCGCGGGTGTCCCAGGCCGCGGCGGCCTGAACCGGCGCGCCGGCGACGTCGCAATGCAACGGGGCGGCCATTGGCCGCCCCGTTTGTTTTTGCGTGCGCTATCCGGCTAGGCTTGCGCCATGAAGACCACCACCGTCGACCATCCGCTGGTTCGCCACAAGCTTGGCAAGCTGCGCGACATCGCCACCGACCCGGTGCACTTCCGCCAGCTGGCCGGCGAGATCGCAGGCTTGCTGGCGTTCGAAGCCACCCGCGACCTGCCCACCGAACCGATGACGGTGCAGACCTGGGCCGGGCCGCTGCAGGTGGAGCACGTGCGCGGCGAAGACCTGACCCTGGTGCCGATCCTGCGCGCCGGCCTCGGTTTCCTGCCCGGCGTGCAGGCGCTGCTGCCGGCGGCCCCGGTCAGCGTGATCGGGCTGCGCCGCAACGAGACCACGCATCGCCCCGAGGGCTATTACCAGCGCCTGGCCGACCGCATGGACCAGCGCACCGCGCTGCTGATCGACCCGATGCTGGCCACCGGCGGCAGCGCCGCGGCGGCCGTCAGCATGCTCAAGCAGGCGGGCTGCCCGCGGATCAAGTGCATCTTCCTGGTCGCGGCGCCGGAAGGACTGGCGGTGCTGGCCGCGGAGCACCCGGACATCGAGGTGTTCGTTGCCGCCATCGACGAGCGGCTGGACGAGAACGCCTACATCCGTCCCGGCCTGGGCGATGCGGGCGATCGCCTGTTCGGGACGCCGGTGGACTGAGCGCGGCTCAGCGCAGCGCCAGCCAGAGCCCGGCCAGCGCCATCAGCAGGAACACCAGCCAGGTCAGCGCGGTGCCCCAGAAGCGGCCGAACGAATAGCCGCCGCCGCGCGACAACCCCAGCGCGTGCAGCACCCGCCCCAGCAGCAGCGCGCCGCCGAAGCCCCAGGTCGCCACGGCCGGCAGCCCGCACAGTTCCAGCAGCGCCAGCACCAGCAGCGCGAACGGCGCGTGCTCGACGAAGTTGCCGTGCACCCGGATCCGGCGCGCCAGCAGCTTGTCGCCGCCATCGCCCAAGCCGATCTTGTGGGCGTGACGATGCCGCGAGATCGGCACCAGCAGGGCCAGCATCAGCAGCACGTGCAGGGCGGCGAACAGCAGGGTGATCTTCGGCATCGCGTTGCTCAGGCGGTCAGGGTGCGGGCGTGCAGTTCGGGGTGCTCATGCGCGGTGCCGAAGCGACCCTTGTCGTCGCGCACCACCTGCGCCAGCGCGCAGCCGGGGTCGTGGGTGAAGAACAGGCGCACGCCGCGGGCCAGCTTGTCTTCGAGGAACACGCGCTTCTCGTCGATCAGCAGTTCGGCGTTGCGGTCGTAGCCCATGGTGATCGGCACGTGCACCCACGGCCGGCCGGGGATCAGGTCGGCGCAGAACACCACCCCGCCATGCGGCTGCCCATCCACCGTTTCCGGGCCGACGATTTCCGCCAGCATCAGCCCCGGCGTATGGCCGTCGCTGTGGTGGAAGCGGACGGTATCGCCCAGCGCCTGCGGATGGTCGCCGTCGACCAGCTCCAGCCGGCCGCTCGCCTCCAGCAGCGCCGGCAGCTCGGGAATGAAGCTGGCGCGATCGCGCGGATGCGGGTGCAGCGCGCGCTGCCAGTGCTTCGCCCCGACCACGAAGGTGGCGTTGGGGAACAGCAGCGTCGGCGCGCGGCCTTCCGCCCACGGCGCGAGCAGGCCGCCGGCATGGTCGAAGTGCAGGTGCGAGAGCACCACCACGTCGACGTCCTCGTGGCTGAAGCCGGCCTGGCCCAGCGAATCCAGCAGCACGTGGCGGTCTTCGACCACGCCGTAACGCTCGCGCAGCGCCGGCGCGAAGAACGCGCCGATGCCGGTTTCGAACAGCACCGTCTTGCCGGCGAGCGGGCTGGCCAGCAGCGCGCGGCAGGCAAGGTCGATGCGGTTGTGCGCATCCACCGCCATCCAGCGCTCCCACAGCGCGCGCGGCGCGTTCCCGAACATCGCGCCGCCGTCGAGCTTCTGGGAATTGCCGAGGATCGACCAGAGTTTCATGACGGAAACATATCCCTCGGTGCGTTACGGCTGCGGCAGCACGGCCGCCTTGCCTTCCGGATAGCGCGGGTCGCTGCCGCCGCGCAGGAGGTTGCCGTCGCGCACCCACTCCACCGTCTGCAGGTTGCCCCAGACGTGGCTGGAACCGCGCCCGCCCTCGGCTTCCGCCGGCGGCAGGTCAAGCGTGTGGCCCATCGCCCGCAGCGCGTCCGCGGCCTGCGCCGAGATCGCGCCCGGTTCGGCACCGATCACGTCCGGCAGCCACTGGTGGTGGTAGCGCGGCAGCGCGGCAACCTGCTGCGCATCCAGCCCGGCGTCGTAGCCGAGGATGCCCAGCAACACCATGGTGATGATGCGGCTGCCGCCCGGGGTCCCCAGCACCACCACCCGGTCCTTGGATTCCATGAAGGTCGGGGTCATCGAGCTGAGCATGCGCTTGCCGGGCTTGGGCGCGTTGGCCTCATAGCCCATCACCCCGAACGCGTTGGGGGTGCCGGGCTTGAGCGCGAAGTCGTCCATCTCGTTGTTGAGCAGGACGCCGGTGCCGGGCGGCACCAGCCCGGAGCCGAACAGCAGGTTCACCGTCTGGGTGGCGGCAACCCGGTTGCCCTCGGCGTCGATGATCGAGAAATGCGTGGTTTCCTCGTCTTCTAGCGGCGTAGGCTGGCCCGACAGCAGGTTGCTGGGGGTGGCCTTGGACGGGTTGATGGTGGCGCGCAGCCCGGCGGCGTAGTCGGCGCTGGTCAGCAGCCGCTGCGGCACCTGCACGAAGTCGGGATCGCCGAGGTAGAAGGTGCGGTCGCGGAAGGCGCGGCGCATCGATTCCACCACCAGGTGCACGCGCTCGGCCTCCGGCATCGCCTTGAGGTCGTAGGGCTCGAGGATCTGCAGCATCTGCGCCAGCGCGATGCCGCCCGAGGACACCGGCGGCGCGGTGGTGATGTCCCAGTCGTGGTAGCGGAAGCGGATCGGTTCACGCTCCTTCACCCGGTAGCCGGCCAATTCATCCAGCCGCCACTGCCCGCCCTGCGCGTTGACGCCGGCCACCAGCTTCTTTGCGGTGGTGCCGCGGTAGAAGCCGTCGAAGCCCTGCGCGGCCAGCCGCTGCAGGGTGGCGGCCAGGTCGGGCTGGCGCAGCAGGTCGCCTTCGGCGATCGGCTTGCCGTTCGGCGAGAACACCGCGCGGGTGCCGGGATAGCGGTCCATCACCTTGCGCTTGGCCGCGTAGCCGCGCGCCATCCGCGCGTACACAGGGAAGCCGTCGCGGGCGATCCGGATGGCCGGGGCCAGCGACTGCGACAGCGGCAGGCGGCCGTATTTTTCCGCCACGTGCACCAGCATCGCCGGCAGGCCGGGGATGCCGGCCGCCCACGGCCCGTTCTGGGCGCGGTCGGGATCGAGATTGCCGTCCTTGTCGAGGAAGCGCTCGGGCGTGGCCGAGGCGGGCGAGGTTTCGCGCGCGTCCACGAACACGTCGCGCCCGCTCTTGGCATCGTGCAGCAGCCACAGGCCGCCGCCGCCCAGCCCCGAGCTGATCGGCTCGACCACCGACAGCGCCGCCGATACCGCTACCGCCGCGTCGAAGGCGTTGCCACCCTTGCCGATGACCTCGATGCCGGCATCGGTGGCCAGCGTGTGCGCGGACGCGATCGCGGCACCCGGCGGGTGCGTGGCCGGGCCGGCGGGAGCGGCGGTTGCCGCCAATGGCAGCAGCAAGGCGAACAGCAGCGACGCGAAACGCTTCATTCGGTGACTCCTTGGGCACGCAGCTGGAACAGCTTGGCCAGCAGTTGTTCCTCTGATTCCGGATGCTCCGGGTCGGGGTCGATGCATTCCACCGGACAGACCGCCACGCACTGCGGTTCGTCGAAATGGCCCACGCACTCGGTACACAGGCCGGGATCGATCACGTAGATCTCCGGCCCCATGGAAATCGCCTTGTTCGGGCAGACCGGTTCACAGACGTCGCAGTTGACGCAGAGCTCGTTGATTTTCAGCGACATCGCTTGGGGACTGCTGTTTCCTTGCGGAAGGCCCGCCGCCATGCAGGCGGCGGGCGCGGGCGCACGACCGGAGCCGGCGCCGGAACCGTTACTTCGCTTCTTCGAAGATGTAGTTGACGCCGGCCGGCTCGACCGCCGCCTTGACCCGCTCACCCAGGATCGGGGTACCGATGAAGACCACCTTGACACCCTTCATGGTGCCCGGCGCGACCTGCTTGAACGCGGCCTCGATCATCTCGACTTCCTTCTCCGGCGCCGGCGAGGCGAACACCAGCATGTTGCCTTCGGTGATGCCGCGGCCCAGGTCCTGCTCCAGCTTCTCGAGCTGGCGCTCGTACTTGCCACCGAAACCCTCGGTGTCGTCCTTGGGCAGGAAGTACACGAACGGGCTGTTGTTGATCCCGCCCATGTGCGGGGTCAGCTTGTACTGCAGGTAAGGCACCCAGTCCTTCTGCTCGCCGCTGGTCGGCAGCGGGATGGCGGCAACGGCCTCGATCTTGGGGGCTTCTTCCTTCTTGCAGGCGGTGAACGGCAGTGCAAGGCAGGCGACGACGAGCAGGCGGGACAACATCTTCATGGGCTTTCCCCGGGGCATGGCAGTGGCGATGGATACAACGTCGGAGTGTGGCGCGCGGATCATTTCGACCCGCCCCGCCATTGCGCCTCGAGCGCCGCCACGACCGCGGCGGGCACGAAGCCGGATACGTCGCCGCCAAGGCGCGAGATCTCGCGCACCAGCGACGACGAAATGAAACCGTATTGCTCGGCCGGGGTCAGGAACAGCGTCTCGACCTCGGGGATCAGGTGGCGGTTCATGCTCGCCATCTGGAATTCGTATTCGAAATCCGACACCGCGCGCAGGCCGCGCAGCAGCACGCCGGCGCCACACTCGCTGACGAAATGCGCCAGCAGCGAGTCGAAGCCGCGCACTTCCACATTGGGGTGGTGGCCCAGCGCCTCGCGCGCCAGCTCGACGCGCAGCGCCAGCGGCAGCGCCGGCCCCTTGGTGGGGCTTGCTGCCACGCCGACGACGAGCCTCTCGAACAACGGCGCCGCCCGGTTCACCAGGTCCAGGTGGCCGTTGGTGATCGGGTCGAAGGTGCCGGGATAGACCGCGATGCGGGCCGCCGCGCTCATGTCGTCAAGGGTTCGCCGCGTTCAGGATGCCCGGAAGTGTAACCCGCCGGTAAAGCGCGTAGCGCACGTCGCGGGTGCCGCTTTCGCGATGCAGTGCCCAGTCCGCAGGCAGATCCGGCGCGTGGCCGGCCGGGCTTTCCACGTACAGCCACGCGTCCGCCGCCAGCCGGGCCGGCAGCAGTGCCAGCACCGCCGGCCACAGCCCGGCCGCGAACGGCGGGTCGACGAAAGCGATGTCCCACGGCTCGCCGGCATCGTCACGGAGGAAGGCCAGCGCATCACCACGCCGCACCGCCACCCTACCCTGCGCATCCAGCCGCCCCGCCGCATCCGTCAGCGCCTGCGCCAGCTGCGGATCGGCTTCCACCAGCTGCACATGGGCCGCGCCGCGCGATGCCGCTTCCAGCCCCAGCGCGCCGCTGCCGGCGAACAGGTCCAGCACGCGCGCGCCCGGCAGCACCGGCTGCAGCCAGTTGAACAGGGTTTCGCGGACGCGGTCGGACGTCGGCCGCAAGCCGGGCCGGTCGGGTACCGGCAGGCGCGTGCCGCGCCACTGGCCGGCGATGATGCGAACGCTGCCGACGCCGCCCGCGGCGGGCTTGCCACGGCGCGCGTTCATCGGGGCGAACAGGGGGCGAGTGCTAACATGACCGCCATTCTCCGATATTCCCACGGCCTCATGGTCAGCTGGTTCCGCCGCAAGAAACCCGACGCGCAAACCCCCACGCCGGAAGCGGCCCAGCCCCCTGTTCCGAATGCCGCTGCGGCCGAGCTGCCGCCGGATGCAGCACTGCCGGCGCCGTCGCCCCTGCCGGAGCCCGGGATCGTCGACGTTGCGGTTGCCGAACCTGCGCATGCCGAGCCCGCGGCGGCCGGCAAGACCGGCTGGCGCGAACGCCTGCGCGGCAGTGCCTTCGCGCGCAGCTTCAGCGGCCTGTTCTCGCGCAACCCCAAGCTCGACGACGAGCTGCTGGACGAAATCGAAACCGCCCTGCTCACCGCCGACGTCGGCGTGACCGCCAGTACCGCGCTGGTGGAATCGCTGCGCAAGCGCATGAAAGCGCGCGAATTCGCCGATGCCAACGCGCTGCTGAAGGCGCTGCGCGCCGACCTGATCGCGCTGCTGGTGCCGGTGGCGAAACCGCTGCAGATCGATGCCTCGAAGAAGCCTTTCGTACTGCTGGCCATCGGCGTCAACGGCGTCGGCAAGACCACCACCATCGGCAAGCTGGCGCGTCGCTACAAGGACGAGGGCCGCAGCCTGATGCTGGCGGCCGGCGATACCTTCCGCGCCGCCGCGGTCGCGCAGCTGCAGCTGTGGGGCGAACGCAATGGCGTGGCGGTGATCGCGCAGGGACAGAACGCCGACGCCGCCTCGGTGGCGTTCGATGCGCTGCAGGCGGCGAAATCGCGCGGCGTGGACGTGCTGATCGCCGACACCGCCGGCCGCCTGCACACGCAGGGCGGGCTGATGGACGAACTGGCCAAGGTCGCCCGCGTGCTGCGCAAGCTCGACCCCGAGGCGCCGCACGAGGTGCTGATGGTGATCGACGGCACCACCGGCCAGAACGCGATCAACCAGGTGCGCAAGTTCAACGAGAAGATCCCGGTCACCGGCCTGGTGGTCACCAAGCTCGACGGCACCGCCAAGGGCGGGGTGGTGTTCGCCCTGGCCCGCGAGTTCGGCATCCCGATCCGTTACGCCGGCATCGGCGAGCGCCCGGAAGACCTGCGCGTGTTCGACGCCGAGGCCTTCGTCGATGCGCTGCTCCCGGCCGAACTGGGGCGGGCCTGACCCGGCCGCGTGCGCCGCTGCGCACGCCCGCGCAGCGTCAACGGCCGATGCCACATGATGGGGCGCAATGGACGCCACCGCTGACCCGATGAAGCGCGCTCCGGACGCGGCTCCACGCAGGACCTCGCTGCGGCGGCTGCCGCGCATCGCCGTGGTCCTCATCGCCCTGCTGCTCGGCTTCCTGCTGCTGGCGGGCTGGCTGCTGCAACCCAGGCGCGCGGGCGCGACGCTGTTGTCGCTGGCCGGCGATGCGCTGGGCCTGCAGCTGCAGGCAGGGAGCATCGACTACCGCCTGCGCGGCACGCCACAGCTGGTGCTGCGCAACGTGGAGGCAAGGCGACCCGACGACGCCACCGCACTGCTGCGCGCCAAGCGCGTGTTCGTCTCGCTGCCCTGGCGCACGCTGCGCAGCCGCGGCGCCGACCTGACCGTGCAGCGCATCGAGCTGGACGCGCCGGTGCTGGATATCCCCGCGTTGCAGCGCTGGTTGGCCACCCGCCCGCCCAGCGGAAAAACCCGCATCCCCGTGCTAACTGGCGGCCTGCGCGTGCGCGACGGCCGCATCGACAACGACGACTGGCGCATCGACGGCCTCGCCATCGACCTGCCCGCGCTGCATCCGCAGCGGCCGCTGCGCGCACGGGTGCGCGGGCGCTACCTCGACGCCCCGCTGTCGATCCCGGCCGACCTCGCCATCACCGTCGCCCATCCGCAGCGCCTGCTGGACGGCGCGCCCACCGGCGTCGCTGGCGTCGGCACACTGACGCTGGCCGGCGTCGGCTGGCAGGCCCCTGCGCAGGTGTTCCTGGCCGGGCCGCTGCGGCTGGGCAAGGACTCCGCGCTGATGAAGCCGGCCAGGGTCGGCATCGCCGCGCGCTATCTGTCCGGTTCCACCAGCGCGCCGTTCCGGCTTGGCCTGCACGGCCCGATGGCTTTCAACAACGCGACGTGGCGCTTCGTGCCGGTGACCGTGGCGCTGGACGGCGACGACCTGGTGCCGGATGCGCGCGCGCGCGGCAGCGTGTCGGTGGGGCGGCGCCTGCGCCTGCACCTGGACGGCGCGCTGGCAGGCTGGCCACGAAGCTGGCCCGCACTACCGCCGCCGCTGTCGGCATCCACCTCGCCGCTGCCGTTCGCACTGGACTACAACGGCGCGATGGTGTTTTCCGATACCGCGTCGCTGGCCCTGCACCGCGGCGCCACCGCGCTGGACGCGCGCTTCCGCCTGCCGGAGGTGCTGGCATGGCTGGACGGGGGCAGCGACGGCTCGCCGCTGCCGCCGCTGGCCGGGACGCTGTCCACGCCCAGGGTCGAAATCGCGGGTGCGACGCTGGAAGGCGTGGAAGTCGAGCTGGGCGAAGAATGAGCGCACGCACCCCGCCCGCCCCGCATCGATCCGATCGCCGCGAAGCAACCGACGCTTCGCCCGGACAGTCAGCGCACGGCCTCGCCGATGGCGAAATCGCCGCGCGCCTGCTGGCATGGTTCGACCGCCATGGCCGGGTCGACCTGCCGTGGCAGCATCCGCGCACGCCCTACCGAGTCTGGCTGAGCGAGATCATGCTGCAGCAGACGCAGGTGTCGGTGGTGACGGGCTACTTCAACCGCTTCGTCAGCGCCCTGCCCGACCTGCCGGCGCTGGCGCGTGCATCGCAGGACGAGGTACTGGCGCTGTGGTCCGGGCTTGGCTACTACGCCCGCGCGCGCAACCTGCAGGCCACCGCGAAGCTGTGCGTGGAGCGCCACGGCGGCGACCTGCCGCGCGACCTCGATGCGCTCATCGCGCTGCCCGGCATCGGCCGCAGTACCGCCGGCGCGATCCTGACGCAGGCATGGAACGACCGCGCCCCGATCCTCGACGGCAACGTCAAGCGCGTGCTGTGCCGGCTGTTCGGCATCGACGGCTGGCCGGGCACGCCCGCGGTCGATAAGAAGCTGTGGTCGATCGCTGGATCGCTGTTGCCGGATGCGCGCCTGGCCGACTGGACCCAGGCGCAGATGGATTTCGGCGCCACCCTGTGTACCCGCGCCAGTCCCGCCTGCGCGATCTGCCCGCTGCAGGACGTCTGCGTCGCCCGCCGCGAAGGCCGCATCGCCGAGCTGCCGGCGGCCAAGCCGGGCAAGCCGCTGCCGCAGCGCGAAACCCAGATGCTGATCGCGCAGGATCCCGACGGCCGCGTGCTGCTGTGGCGACGGCCGCCGACCGGCATCTGGGCATCGCTGTGGTCGCTGCCGCAGCACGAGAACCTCGAAGAGGCGCAGGCATGGTTCCAGCGCCACCTCGACGGCGACTTCGCCAGCGCGCGCGCCCTGCCGGCGCTGGACCACGGCTTCACCCACTTCCGCCTGCGCATCCATCCGCGGCTGATCGCCGTCAACGGCCCGCACGCGACCATCGGCGATAATACCGGTCTGCGCTGGACATGCCGCGCGGAACTCGCCGCGATCGGCCTGCCCGCGCCGGTGCGGAAACTGCTTCAGGAGCAAACGGAATGACCCGCAAGGTGCACTGCGTGGTGGACGACATCGACACCGACGGCCTGGACTTCCCGCCGTGGCCGGGCGAAGCCGGCAAGCGGGTCTTCAACGAGGTCGGCAAGCCGGCTTGGCAGCGCTGGCTGGCCCACCAGACCATGCTCATCAACGAGAACCGGATCTCGCCGATGAACCCCGAACACCGCGCCTTCCTGGAGGCGCAGATGGTGAAGTACCTGTTCGAAGGCGGCGCCGACCGGCCGCCCGGTTACGTGCCGGAGGCCTGAGCCCCGGCCTTCCCGCGCAGCGCCTTCTCGGCCGCCCGCAGCGCCTTCACGTCGAGCGGGCGGATTTCCTGAATCATGCAGCTGAGCTGCGAACCGGGCGCGATCACCTTGTCAAACAGCGACAGGGTCATGCCGCTGAAGGACGACAGGCCAAGGAACGGCGAGCCGTTGCTCCACTGCAAGCAGGGTCCGGACAGGCGCAGCAGCCAGCTCTCGTTGGACCGCATCTGCAGGACCACGTGCTGGTCGTCGATGCGATCCCAACCGATCGGATCGCGGTAACGGATCTGGCTTACCGGCGCACCGGCATGCTGCTGGTACAGCGCCAGCCGCTGGGTATCGCTGAGCCGGCCAGTGGCACAACCCGCCAGGACCAGCGCGGCGGCAGCGGCAGCGGCAGTGATCGGCTTCATGGTGCGCTCCTGGTCGGGGTTTCCAGCATCATCCCCGCCCCGCGCGGAACGCCGGCTTAGCAAAATCCACCCGGACGGCTTGCCCAATCCCGCCGCGATCCGTATCATGCGCGGCTCGCAACACAGCATGGCTCGGTAGCTCAGTTGGTAGAGCAGGGGATTGAAAATCCCCGTGTCGGCGGTTCGATTCCGTCCCGAGCCACCATTGCAACGCCCAGTCCCCGCCAGGCTGGGCGTTTTGCATTGTGGACACACCGGCCGCGACCTGCGCCGGAGCGAGGGCCGCCATGACCGCCAGCAACCACCCCCTGCACGGCTGGGACAGTGATCAGGTCACCCGGTACCGGCCGCAGCTCGAGGACGCGGACGTGGCTACGCTGCTGGCGCGCTTCCCGGACCTGCACCGGCCCAGCCAGATCCTATGGCGCAGCCCGCGCCCGTTCTCGGCAGTGGCCCGGGTCGGCACGCCGGCGGGCGAGGTCTTCGTCAAGCGCCAGCACCAGTGCGTGCGCACCGCGGTCGCGTTGGGCGAGGAACATGCCCTGCTCGCCCACCTGCGCCGCCGCGACATGCCGGTTCCGCGGGTGCTGGCCGACGCCGACGGCATGACCGCCATCCCGATGGGCGAATGGGTGTACGAGGTCCAGGCTCCGGCCGCCGGCATGGACGTTTACCGCGACATCCCCTCGTGGACACCGCTGCGCCAGCTCGGGCACGCCCGCCACGCCGGCCGCATGCTGGCGCGCCTGCACCAGGCCGCGGCGGACTTCGGGGGAATGCAACGCACCGCCACCCGGCTGGTCGCCCGCGACGACGCCCTGCGCGCGCCCGACCTGCATCCAGCCATTGAAGCCCAGACCGCCTGGCGCCCGGGACTTGCGGCCTACCTTGCAGGCCGCGACGGCTGGCGCGACGAGCTCGCCCCGCTGGCGGCGCGCCACCGCAGCCTGCAGCCGCGCCTCGCCACGCTGCCGCGGCTGTGGACCCACGGCGACTGGCACGCCTCCAACCTCTGCTGGACCGGCGCGGGGGGCGATGCCGAGGTGGCTGCCGTGCTTGATTTCGGCCTGTGCGCGCCAACCTTCGCCCTGTACGACCTGGCCACCGCCATCGAGCGTAACGCCATCGCCTGGCTGCAGCTGGAGCGCGGCATGGAGGCGATCCATCCGGCAACGGCGCGGGCGCTGGTCGCCGGCTATGCCGAAGTGATGCCGTTGACGCATGCCCAACGCAGCCTGCTTGCCGACCTACTGCCGCTGGTGCACATCGATTTTGCGCTGTCGGAAATCGACTGCTACCAGGGCGCGTTCGGTGCACGGGCGCAGGCACGCCACACCTGGGAAACCTTCCTGCTGGGCCATGCGGCGTGGTTCGAAACCGCACCGGGACTGGCCCTGCTGGCGGCGATCCGCGCTCCGGACTGAGCCGGCGCTGGCCCGCGCCCGGCCGTTCGTGGTTCAATGGCGGCAGAAGCGGGGGTGCCCGGCGTTGCCGGGCTGAGAGAGTCCCTTGGAACCTGATCCGGTTTGCACCGGCGTAGGGAGCTTGATTGGAACAGCCATGCCCCGCGCGGACGGCTGTCCGCCGTCGCTTCGCTCTCCCCCCTGAGACGACGACGATGAAATCCCCGCGCACCGCCCCCCTGTTGCTCGCCCTGCTGCCGCTGCTGGCCACCGCCGCGCCGGCCGACGAGGCCGATGGCCAGTCGAAGATCACCCGGCTCGCGCCGGTCCGCGCCACCGTGGATGCCAACGACAGCCCCCGTGAAGCCGGCATCGACGGCTGGGGCAACGCCACGTCGCGCGATACTCCCGCCGCCATCCATGTGGTGGGTCGCCAGCAGCTGGACGACCGCCAGGTGCGCACCCTGAGCGAACTCGCGCGCGAGGACGCCTCGCTGGGCGACAACTACGCGCCGGTGGGCTACTACCAGAACATCGCCATCCGTGGCTTCGCGCTGGACGCCGGCACCGGCTACCGCGGCAACAACCTGGCCATGACCGGCGAACAGGCGATCGCGCTGGAAGACAAGCAGCAGGTCGAAGTGCTGAAGGGCCTGGCGGGCGTGACCGCGGGCGTGATGGAACCCGGCGGCGTGGTGAACTTCGTCAGCAAGCGCCCGGCCGAGGTGCGCGACCTGGTGCTGGGCACCGATTCGCGCGGCTCGCGCTACGTCGCCGTGGACCTGGGCGGCTGGCTGAGCGCGAACTTCGGGCTGCGCGCGAACATCGCCTGGGAAGACATGCAGTCGCACGTCCGCCATGCCGACGGCCGTCGCAATTTCTACGCGCTGGCGGCGGACTGGAAGATCACCCCCGGCACCACGCTGGAGCTGGACAGCAATTACCAGACCAGCGCGCAGCGCTCGGTCTCGGGCTACCAGCTGCTGGGCGGCGTGGCGCTGCCGCAGGACCCGGATCCCACCCTGATGCTGGGCTACCAGCCGTGGCAGCAGCCGGTGTCGATCCGCGCCAGCAACACCAGCGCACGCCTGCGCCACGCCCTCGGCGAGGACTGGACGCTGCGCGTGGCCGCCGGCCGCAGCCGCAGCGTGATCGACGACAACGTCGCCTTCGCCTATGGCTGCTGGTACGTGGACGCCTGCTGGAGCGGCAGTCCCCCCTGGTACTTCGCCCCTGACGGCAGCTACGACATCTACGATTACCGCAACCCGGACGACACCCGCACCGGCGACAACGCCCGCGCCAGCCTGGAGGGCCGCTTCCAGACCGGCGACGTGGGGCACGCGCTGAGCATCGGCGCCAGCGCCTTCCACCGCAACATCGACCGCCACCGCAACGTCAACGAATACGTGGGCAGCTGGAACATCGCCGACGGCGATCCGCCCGCCTTCGCGCCCTCGCCCGAACAGATCGGCCCCAAGGTGCGCCGCCTCGACAGCTGGCAGCGCAGCGGCTTCGCGATGGACCGGCTGGCGCTGGGCGACCGCTGGCAGCTGCTGCTGGGTGCGCAGTTGGTGCGCCTGCATGAGCGCGCGCGCAACAAGGCCGGCGCGATCGAGCGCGAAACCCGGCTGTCGCAGACCCTGCCGCAGGTCGCGCTGCTGTGGCAGCCGGACGCGGCGACGCGCGTGTACGCCAGTTTCAGCAAGGGACTGTCGCTGGGCAAGGAAGCCCCCTACTGGACCAGCAACGACGGCGCGATGCTGGCGCCGCGGATCACCCGCCAGCTGGAAACCGGCGTGAAGTACCGCTGGAACGACCGGCTGGACGTGGACGCCAGCCTGTTCCGGATTCGCCAGCCTTACCAGTACGCGCAGCCGGACGCATCGGCCGCCGGCTTCACCTTCGTCGAGCGCGGCGAGGAGGTGCACGACGGGCTGGAGCTGTCGGCCAACGGCCGCCTGACCGAGGCACTGGGCGTCAATGCCAGCGTGGCGCTGCTGCGCGCGCACGCGCAGGACACCGGCAACGCCGCGTTCGACGGCCAGCAGGTGGTCAACGTGCCGCGGATGCGCGCCAGCCTGCACCTCGACTACGCGCTCCCGGCGATGCCGCAGCTCGCGCTGCTGGCCGGCTGGCGTCACGCCGCGGCCAACCCGGCCACCCCGGACGGCGCGGTGGAAGTGCCCGCCTACGATGTGTTCGACGCCGGACTGCGCTACCGCGGGCAGCTGCGCGAGCGCGCGTTCGTGGTGCAGCTGGGCATCGACAACCTGTTCAACCGCAGCTACTGGCGCGACACCGGCAGCTCGCTGGGCGACAACTACCTGTTCCCGGGCGCGCCGCGGCTGGCGCGGCTGACGGTGCGCGTGGGCCTGTGATCACCTTCCACGAAACCGCCGCGGCAATCCTCAGCGCCAGCGCCGTGTGGCTGACCACGCGGCGCAGCCCCTGGTGCTTCCCGGTCGGGCTGCTGTCGGTGTCGGTCTACATCTGGGTGTATGCCGGCGCGCGGCTGTATTCGGAAGTGCTGCTGCAGTGCTTCTGGGTGGTGATGCTGGTGGCGGGCTGGCTGCGTTGGTTGCGCAACCTGGATGCCACCGGCCATGTGCGGGTGGCGCCGCTGGCCGGGCGTTCGGCCGGCCTCCACCTGCTGGCCGGGTTGGCTGGCGGGCTGGCGCTGGGCTACACCATGCATACCTACACTAACGCCGTCCTGCCCTGGCTGGACGCCATGCTCACCGCATTCAGCCTGGTCGGGCAGTTCTGGCAGAACCGCCGCCATATCGCCGCGTGGTGGATGTGGATCGCGGTCGACCTGGTCTACATCGGCATGTTCATGAACAAGCAGCTGTTCGTCACCGCCGTGCTCTACGTGGGCTTCGTGGGGCTTGCCGCGAAGGGCCTGCGCGATTGGCGGCGGGCAGCGCGGCAGCAAGCACGCCCGGGCGCCGCGCAGGCGGCGTCGGGCTGATTTCTTCAGAACCCGTCCACGCCCGGCTCCCAAGGATCGGCTTCCAGCAGCATCGCCCGCAGGCCGTCCTCATCCAGCCCCGCCAGCATGGCCATGGCTTCGGCCATGGTCGACACCTGCAGCGCGCGGCGGCGGATCATGCCCGACTGCATCGGGCTGAAGACCAGCATGATGTTGCCGAAGGATCCATCCAGCAGCGCTGCCTGCCAATGTTGCCCGTGGGAATCCTCGAAACTGCGCATGGCCTGTTGTCGCATCCAGGTGACCGGCGACAGTCTAGCCCCGTCGCCGCGCTGGATCCCGCCCAAGAAAAAACCCCGCCGGAGCGGGGTTTTCGGATTGGTGCCCAAGAGGGGACTCGAACCCCTACGACCTAAATCGCTACCACCTCAAGGTAGTGCGTCTACCAATTCCGCCACCTGGGCAAATTTTCCGGCCTTGCGACCGCGAACCGCAATTCTAGAACGTGTCGCGCCGGCCGTCATTGGCCCGGTGCGGGCGCCGGCTGGGCTTCCGTTGCCGGCGGCTGCACGGCGGCGGTCGGCACCTGTGCGGTCGGCACCTGTGCCGCCGGCTGGGCCGGTGCCTGCTGCGCCATCACGCCGAGGTCGGCCTTGGCCGGGCCCTGGCGGGTGGCCTGCCGGCTGGCGTACATCGCCATCCCCATGCTGATCACGAAGAACGTGATCGCCAGCCACTTGGTGCTCTTGCTCAGGAAGTTCGATGCGCCGCGCGCGCCGAACACGGTGGCAGATGCGCCGCCACCGAAGCCGGAGCCGGCCTGCGCACCGGAACCCTGCTGCAGCAGCACGAAGGCGATGATGGCGATGGCGACCAGCACGTATAGGATCTGGATGAATTGCAGCAACATCTGCGCGTTCCCTAGGGTGTTCAGGCCGCCGCGCGGGCGATGGCCAGGAAGTCCGCGGCCGCCAGCGAGGCGCCACCGATCAGTCCGCCGTCCACGTCGACCTGGTTGAACAGGCTGGCCGCGTTGTCGGGCTTGACGCTGCCGCCGTACAGCAGGGGCAGGGAATCGGCGATTCTAGCATCGAGCGCGGCGATTTGGCTACGAATGAAGGCGTGCACGGCCTGCGCCTGCTCCGGGCTGGCGGTGCGACCGGTACCGATCGCCCACACCGGCTCGTAGGCCACCACCGCATTGGCGAACGCGGCCACGCCGGCCAGCGCCAGCACTGGCGCCAGCTGCGCGGCGATCACTTCCTCGGTGCGGCCGGCTTCGCGCTCCTCCAGGCTCTCGCCCACGCACAGGATCGGCACCAGCCCCGCGGCCTGCGCGGCGACGAACTTGCGCGCCACCAACTCGCTGCTTTCGGCGTGGTACTGGCGGCGCTCGGAATGCCCGACCAGCGTATAGCGCGCACCGACGTCGGCCAGCATCGCCGCCGCCACTTCGCCAGTGTAGGCGCCCTTGTCGTGCGCGCTCACGTCCTGCGCGCCGAAGGCCACGCCGTTGCCGTCGAACTTCGCCACCAGCTCGCCCAGGTACGGGTACGGCGGCAGCACCACCAGTTCCACCCCGGCGACGCCGGCATCCACGATGTCGGTGACAAGCGCATGGGCGAATTCGCGGCTGCCCTGCAGCTTCCAGTTGCCGGCGACGAGTTTGCGACGCATGTGACTCTCCTTATTTCAGCTTGATTTCGCGCAGGCGTTCCTGCAGGTAGCCTTCCGCGGTGATCGGCTCCGGATAACGGCTGGGATTGTCCGGGGTGATGCAGGACGGCAGCACGTCGATCAGGAAATCCGGGTTCGGGTGCAGGAAGAACGGCGTGGAATAGCGCGGCTGGCGCGCCTTCTCCCCCGGTGGATTGACCACGCGGTGGGTGGTGGACGGATACACGTGGTTGGTCAGCCGCTGCAGCATGTCGCCGATGTTGACCACGATGGTGTCGGCATCGGCGGTGAACGGCACCCACTCGCCCTTGCGCGACAGCACTTCCAGGCCTTCCGCGCTGGCACCCACCAGCAGGGTGATCAGGTTGATGTCCTCGTGTGCGCCGGCGCGCACGTTGGGGATGTCGTCGGTGGTGATCGGCGGGTAGTGGATCGGACGCAGGATCGAGTTGCCGGAATCGGTCTTGTCTGCGAAATAGTCCTCCGCCAGGCCGATGTGCAGCGCCAGCGCCGACAGCACCTGGGAACCCAGCGCGTCCAGCGACTGGTACAGGCCGTAGCCGACCCGCTTGAATCCGGGAATCTCCGCCGGCCACTGGTTTTCCGGCATGTCGGCGGCGTACTTCGAGTCGCGCGGGATCTCCCGGCCGATGTGCCAGAACTCCTTGAGGTCGAAGTGCTTCGAGCCCTTCGCGGTTTCCACGCCGAACGGCGTGTAGCCGCGCGCACCGCCGCCGCCCGCCACGTGGTACTGCTTCTTCACCTCTTCCGGCAGCGCGAAGAACGCCTTGAAGGTGGCGTAGGCCTCGTCGATCTGCGCCTGCGGGATGCCGTGGTTGCGGATGCCGGCAAAGCCCCATTCGCGGTAGGCCGCGCCCAGTTCATCGACGAAGGCCTGGCGGTCTGCCGGGCTGGTGGGATGGGTGAAGCGGCGGATGTCGAAGCTGGGGATCTGCGAAGTCATGGCGTCCTTCCTTCCCACGGGCGCGGAAATCACGGCGTTGCAATCAAGCGGCGGCGCGCACGGCGTCGGCCAGCGCGGACAGGGTGGATTCGACCAGCGCGGCGTCGTCGGCTTCGACCGTCACCCGTACCACGGGTTCCGTGCCCGACGGACGCAGGAAGGCGCGACCGCGGCCTTCGACGGCGCGCTGCGCCTGCGCCAGCGCGGCCTGCACGCTGGCCGCTTCGGCCGGCTTGCTACCGCCGGCGAAGCGCACGTTGACGGTCTTCTGCGGCACCTTGCGCAGGTCCTTCAGCGCATCGGCCAGGCCGATACCGCGGCGCTGCAGCACTTCCAGCACCTGCAGCGCGCTGACGATGCCGTCGCCGGTACTGGCGCGGTCCAGGCACAGGATGTGCCCGCTGGCTTCGCCACCCAGCACGCCGCCGTGGGCCAGCAGCTGTTGGTGCACGTAGCGGTCGCCGACCTTGGCGCGCACGAACGCGATCCCGCGCGCGGCCAGCGCCTGTTCGAAGCCGAAGTTGGTCATCAGCGTGCCGACCACCGGGCCACGCAGCCGGCCGCTGTCCTGCCAGTCGCAGGCCAATACGTACAGCAGGTCGTCGCCATCGCAGACGCGGCCCTGCGCATCGACGAACAGCACGCGGTCGCCGTCGCCGTCGAAGGCGATGCCGAGCTCGGCGCCGCTCTCGCGCACGCGCGCGGCCAGCGCCTCGGGATGGGTGGACCCCACGCCCTCGTTGATGTTGACGCCGTTGGGCTCGACGCCGATGGCGTCCACGCGGGCGTCCAGTTCGCGCAGCACCAGCGGCGCCAGCTGGTAGGTGGCGCCGTTGGCGCAGTCCACCACGATGCGCATGCCGCCGAGGTGGAAGCCCTTGGGCACCGAGTTCTTGCAGGCTTCGACGTAGCGGCCGATGGTGTCACGGGTGCGCACCGCCTTGCCCAGCTTCTCCGAGGCCACGGTGGAGAACGGCGCGTCCAGCGCGGCCTCGATCGCCAGCTCGGTGGCGTCGTCCAGCTTCTCGCCCTGCGCGGAGAAGAACTTGATGCCGTTGTCGTGATGCGGGTTGTGCGAGGCGGAAATCACGATGCCGCCGTCGGCACGCATCGAGTGGGTCAGGTGGGCGACCGCCGGGGTCGGCATCGGCCCCATCAGCTGCACGTCCACGCCGGCCGCGACCAGCCCGGCTTCCAGCGCCGCCTCGAACATGTAGTTGGAAATGCGCGTGTCCTTGCCGATCACCACCATCGGCTTGCGCCACTCCTGGCGGTTGCGCGCGGCGGCCACCAGCGCATGGCCGTAGGCATTGCCCAGGCGCAGCACGAAGTCGGCCGAAATCGGGCCTTCACCGACCCGGCCGCGGATGCCGTCGGTGCCGAAATACTTGCGCGTGCTCACGCTGCCTCCGCGCCGTCGCCCGGGGCCGCACGCTTCATCAGCATGGCCAGTAGGTGCGCCAGCCGCTCGCGCATTTCGCGGCGGTCGACGATCTGGTCCACGGTGCCGTGCTGGAGCAGGAACTCGCTGCGCTGGAAGCCTTCCGGGAGCTTCTCGCGCACGGTCTGCTCGATCACCCGCTGCCCGGCGAAACCGATCAGCGCGCCCGGCTCGGCGATGTTCAGGTCGCCCAGCATCGCGAAGCTGGCCGACACGCCGCCGGTGGTGGGATGGGTCAACACGGAGACGTAGGGCAGCCCTGCCGCGCGCAGCCGGCCCAGCGCCGCGGAGGTCTTGGCCATCTGCATCAGCGAAAACAGGCTTTCCTGCATGCGCGCGCCGCCGCTGGCGGAGAAGCACACGAACGGGCAGCGCAGTTCCAGCGCGCGCTCGGCGGCCAGGGTGAAGCGCTCGCCCACCACCGAGCCCATCGAGCCGCCCATGAAGGCGAAGTCGAACGAGGCGGCGACCAGGTCATGGCCGGCCAGCTTGCCTTCCAGCGCGACCAGCGCATCGCGCTCGCCGGTGGACTTCTGCGCGGCCTTGATGCGGTCGGAATATTTCTTCTGGTCCTTGAACTTGAGCACGTCGGTCGGCCCCAACTCGGCACCGATCTCGCGCCCCGCGCCATCGTCCAGCAGCGCCGCCAGCCGCGCGCGGGCGCGGATCGGCATGTGGAAGGCGCACTTCGGGCAGACCTCGAGGTTTTCCTCGAGTTCGGGCCGGTACAGCACCGAGCCGCAGCGTTCGCACTTTTCCCACAGGCCCTCGGGCACGCTGCGCTTGCGCTCGCTGCCCGCCTCGGTGCGGATGCCGGTGCCCGGCATCAGTTTCTTAAGCCAGCTCATTCGTTTCGATCACCGCAGGTTGCGTCGCGCGCACGATTGCCCGCTTCCATCCCGGCCATGGCCCGGATGGCGCCCAGTCTACTACTCAGGCCGGAACGGCCAGCCCATCCAGCGCCTCGCGCAGGGGGCGCAGGAACGCATCCGCGTGCGCAGCGGCGTCCGCCTCGCCAGTGCTGCCTTCCATCGCGGACACCAGTGCACTGCCCACCACCACGCCGTCGGCATGCATCGCCATCGACGCCGCGCTGGCGGCATCGCGGATGCCGAAGCCGGCGAACACCGGTGCCTTCGCCATCGCCCGCACTTCCGCCAGGTGGCGGCCCGCATCGCCCACGTCCAGATGCGCCGCGCCGGTGACGCCGGCGTAGCTAACGTAGTACAGGTAGCCGTCGGCCTGCTCGCACAGCCGCTGCAGGCGCGCCTGCGGGGTAGTCGGCGAAGCCAGCGAGACCAGCACCAGTCCGTTGCGGGCGAACGCGGCGCGGTATTCCTCGGCCTCTTCCGGCGGCAGGTCGACCAGCAGCATGCCGTCCACGCCGGCCGCCGCCGCATCGGCGGCGAACGCCGCCGCGCCGCGGATCTCGACCGGGTTGAGGTAGCCCATCAGCACCACCGGCGTGGCCGCATCGCGCGCGCGGAACGCGCGCACGCAGTCCAGCACGTAGGCAAGCCCGGCACCGCGCGCCAGCGCGCGCTCGGAGCTGCGCTGGATCACCGGGCCATCGGCCATCGGATCCGAGAACGGCACGCCGAGTTCGATCACGTCCGCGCCGGCCTGCGCCAGCGCGTGCATGACCGGCACCGTCGCCGCCAGCGACGGATCGCCGGCGGTGATGAACGGCACCAACCCCTTGCGCCCGGCCGAACGCAGCGCGTCCAGCCGTTGCTGCAGGCGGGTCATTCGTTGGCCGCAGCCGGCGCGTCCTTGAGACGGCCGATCTTCACGCCGGCGGCCTTGTACTCCTCGGCGAGCTCGGAGTCACCGACGTCGATGCCGCGCTCTTCGCCCATGCCGTCCAGGTGCTCGTTGAGCATGCGGCGGTACATGGTGCTCATGTAGTCGAGGAACGCGGTGCGCTCTTCGGCGGCGGCGATTGGCTTGACGTTGGCCAGGAACACGTGCGCGTTGAAGCGCGCGCTGGCGAACAGCGCGGCCAGGCTGATGTTCTTCTCGCCGTACTTCTGCGCCTGCTTGTTGGTCAGCTCGAGGTATTCGTTGACGCAGTCGAAGAACTGCGGCGGGAACTGGTTGCCCTGGGGGGCGTTCTGCTGTTCGGCCGCGGGCTGGGCCTGGATCTCTTCGGCCATGGCCGGACTCCTGGGAAGTTGGGATGAAAGTGGAACCGGGCATTCTCGCCGAAACCGGGCCGCAGGCCAAATCCGCGCAAATGCCGCGGGACGGGCATCGCCGCCCATTTTCCGGTGCCGCTGCGTACGGCCAGCCGTCCAGGCTAAAGCGACAGGCCCTCGCGGGCGGCGATGGTATGCACGTCCTTGTCACCACGGCCGGACAGGTTGCACAGCACCAGCGCGTCCTTCGGCAGCTCGCGCGCCAGCTTGATCGCCTGCGCCACCGCGTGGCTGGACTCCAGCGCCGGCAGGATGCCCTCGGTGCGCGTGAGCCGATGGAAGGCGGCCAGCGCCTCCTCGTCGGTCACGCCCACGTACTCGGCGCGATTCATATCCTTCAGGAAAGCGTGCTCCGGGCCGACGCCGGGATAGTCCAGGCCGGCGGAGATCGAATGGGTTTCGGTGATCTGGCCGTCGTCGTCGCAGATCACGTAGGTGCGGTTGCCGTGCAGCACGCCGATCCGGCCCGCCGCCAGCGAGGCTGCATGGTGGCCGGTCTCGATGCCCTCGCCCGCCGCTTCCGCACCGACGATGCGCACGCCCGGGTCGTTGAGGAAGGCGTGGAACAGCCCGATGGCGTTGCTGCCGCCGCCTACGCAGGCAGTGATGGCATCCGGCAGGCGGCCGTATTCGGCCAGCATCTGCGCGCGCGCCTCGCGGCCGACCACGGCGTTGAAGTCGCGGACCATGCGCGGGTACGGGTCGGGGCCGGCCACGGTGCCGATGATGTAGAAGGTGTCGCGCACGTTGGTCACCCAGTCGCGCATCGCCTCGTTGAGCGCATCCTTGAGCGTCGCCGAGCCGCTGGTCACCGGCACCACCGTCGCGCCCAGCAGCTTCATCCGGTAGACGTTGATCTTCTGCCGCTCGATGTCGGTGGCACCCATGTAGACCACGCATTCCAGCCCCAGCCGGGTGGCCACGGTGGCGGACGCCACGCCATGCTGGCCGGCGCCGGTCTCGGCGATGATCCGGGTCTTGCCCATGCGGCTGGCCAGCAGCGCCTGGCCGATGGTGTTGTTGATCTTGTGCGCGCCGGTGTGGTTCAGGTCCTCGCGCTTGAGCAGGATCTGTGCGCCGCCGACCTCGCGGCTCAGGCGCTCGGCGTGGTAGATCGGGCTGGGCCGGCCCACGTAGTGCGCCAGGTCCTTGTAGAAGGCGGCGATGAAGGACGGATCGACGCGCGCGGCGTCGTAGGCGTCGGCCAGTTCCTGCAGCGGCCCCATCAGGGTCTCGGCGACGAAGCGGCCGCCGTGGCGGCCGAAGTGGCCGTTGGCGTCGGGGTAAGCGTGGAAATCGATGGGCGCGGCGGGCGCGGCCTGCGGGCTGGAAGTGGTCACGCTGAAGTCTCCGGTGTCGGAACGCGCGCGGCGGTGGCGCCGCTGGCGCAGGTCGAAACGAATGGCGTGCGCCCGGTGGACGGGCGCGCAGGCAAGCGCGGCCTTATCCCAGCGCGGCCGCGGGCACGCGCCGCCATCGCCGCAGCGAGCGGCCGAAGGGTGCGCGGGGGCGGTTGGAAGTCTTCATGGCGTGGCCATAGCCTACCTGATCGTCGCAGCCGTGGCGCCTGCGTCAGCCGCACGCACGGCCTCCACGAAGCGGCGCATCCGCAGCCCGTCCTTGACGCCCGGCGCCAGCTCGATGCCGCCAGCCACGTCCACGCCCCAGGGGCGCACGGCGCGCACGGCGTCGCCGACGTTGTCCGCGTCCAGGCCGCCGGCCAGCAGCCAGGGCCGGTCCAGGTCGACCGGGATGTTCGCCGCCTCCAGCCGTTGCCCGCTGCCACCGGCCGCGCCGGGCGCGTGGCCGTCCAGCACGAAACCGGCCGCATGCGGCCAGCGCGCGCGCAACGTGCCCGCCTCCACGCGGGCGCCGCCCAACCCCAGTCCCTTGAGGTACGGCAGGCCGAAATGGCGGCAGAAGGCGTCGTCCTCGCTGCCGTGGAACTGCAGCAGGGTCGGCCGCGCTTCGGCGATCGCCGCGCGCACCTCGCGTTCGTCATTGTCCATGAACAGCGCCACCAGCGTGACCAGCGGCGACAGTGCCGCGCGCACCGCCGCGGCCCGCGCCGGCGCGACCCGCCGCTGGCTGCGCGCGGCGAAGATCACCCCCACCGCATCCACGCCCAGCTCGCAGGCCAGCCGCGCATCGCCGGGCCGGGTCAGGCCGCAGAACTTGATGCGGGTGCGGAAGTGTGGGCCGGCCATGGCCTACTCGAACTCCCCGCAGGCTTCGGCCGGCAGGTTCCAGTGCAGCGGATATTTCGGCCCGAGGAACAGCAGCCCGGCCGACGGCGCGGTGGGGCCGGCGACGGTGCGGTCGCGCCCTTCCAGCAATTCGGCGATCCACGCCACCGGCCGCTCGCCGCGCCCCACCACCAGCAGCGAGCCGACGATGTTGCGCACCATGTGGTGGAGGAAGGCGTTGGCCTGCACCTCCACCACCACCTCGTCGCCGGCGCGGGTGACGGAAATGTCCTGCAGGTTCCGGCGCGCGTGGGTGGCCTGGCACTGGGCGCTGCGGAACGCGGAAAAGTCGCGCTCGCCCGGCAGCGCCTGCGCGGCTTCGTGCATCGCGTCGGCATCGAGCGGCATGCGCTCCCACCCCAGGTACTGGCGCTCCAGCCCCGGCCGCGCGCTGCGGTTGAGGATACGGTAGCGGTAACGGCGCGCACGCGCCGAGAAGCGCGCGTTGAAATCATCGGCCACCGGCACGCACCAGCGCACCGCCATGGTCGGCGGCAGGTTGGCGGTGGTGCCGAGGATCCAGCCGCGCGCGTCGCGGGTGGCTTGGGTATCGAAATGCACCACCTGGCAGCGCGCGTGCACGCCGGCATCGGTGCGGCCCGAACAGACGGTGTCGATGGGCGCGGCTGCAACCTTCGACAGCGCCATCTCCAGCGCGGTCTGCAGGCTGCCGTCGGCTTCCAGCGCGCCGGCCTGGCTCAACCGCTGCCAGCCGGAAAAGCCGCCGCCGTCGTATTCGACCCCGAGTGCCAACCGCATCGCTTCGCCCTCGCCGGCGCGCCTCAGCCCACCAGCTTGCTGAGCATGCGCGCGGCTTCGTCGCTGATGGCCTCGTCCTCGTGGTCGAGCAGCTCCAGCAGCAGCTGCTGCGCGGAGGACTCGTCGCCCACGTCGAGGAAGGCGCGCGCCAGCTTGAAGCGCTGTTCGGGGCTGGCCTGCGCGGGCACGGCCGACAGGTCGGGAAGGTCGTCCACCACTTCGGGCTGCACTTCCGCGACGGCGACGTCCGCGGCTTCCGCCGGCGCTTCCTGCTTCGCCACCGGCTGGGCCGGGGGTGCGGCCGTCGCCGGTTCGACTTTCATCCAGCCCGAATGCCAGGCTGGCGCGTCCGCCGCTGCCTGGGGCGCAACGCGCGGCATCTCGATGGCCTCTTCGGCATGAAGTTCGGGGCCGGTTGCCGGCGATGCGTCACCGGGCGTTTCCGCATCCGCCGCGTCGCGGGCTTCGTCCAGCTCGTTTTCTTCGTGCACGTCCTGCGGCGCCGGCCCGGCATCGTGCAGCGCGGGCGCCGCCATGCCGGCCGCCAGCGCTTCGCTGTCGAACACGCTGCGCCGCGGCGCCGGGACCTGCTTGCGGCGGCTAGCCGCCAGCCAGGCCAGCAGCGCCAGCACGACCACGCCCAGGCCACCCCACAGCCACGGCATCGCCGCACCCTTGTCCGTGGCTTCGGCAGTCGCGGCTTGCTCGGTGGTGGCCTTGGTGGCGGGCACTGCGGCCGTGGCCTGCGCCCGATTGCCTTCAGCCAGCCGCGCCTGCGCGGCGGCCAGCTCGCTATCCTTCAGCGACAGCAGTTTCTGCTGTTCGTCCTTGAGCTTTTCCAGCTCCGCCAGGCGCTCCTTCAACTCGCCAATCTCGGCCGACTTGGCCGCGATGTCCTCGTCGCGCTGACGCAATTCCTGTTGCAGCATGCTGCCCTCGCCACCGGCGTTGGTGCCGGATTTGTTGCCCGTGGCCTTGCCCTGTGCCGTTGGCGGCACGATCTGCAGGCGCGCCTCTTCCCGCCGCGGCGCTGCCGCCGGGGCCGGCTTGGCCGCCGCAGCCACCGCTGCGGGCTTGGCCACGGGCGCTTTTTCGTTCGAAACAGGCGCCGGTTTCGGCACCGCCGGTTTGGTCGCCGCGGGAGCGCTAGCGGCATTCGCCGCCGGCGCGGCGTCCGGCTGGCGCACCGCGCGCCGCGCCTGGCGCCACTGGCGGGCCTGCTGGCGCACCACCTGCGCGGCTTCCTCCGCACTGACCTTCGCCACGTCGTCGCGGGTCGGCACCCGTAGCACCGCGCCGCTGCGCAGGCGATTGACGTCATCGCCCAAGAAGGCATCGGGATTGGCCTGCAGCAGCGCCAGCATGGTTTGGTCGAGGCTGAAGCTGCGGCGCAGGTCCAGCCCACTGGCGATCTTCGACAGCGACTCGCCCGGCTTGACCGGGCCGTACTCGGTGGGATCCGAAGCCGGCTTGGGCTCGGGCGTGGGGATTGGCGCCACCGCAACCGGCGCAGGCCGGGCTGGCGGTGACGGCGGGAGTGCGCTCGAAGGCGCTGGCACTTCCGCCGGCATCCGCGCAGGCGCAGGCGTGGGTGCCGGCACGGGCGAAGGCGGCGGCGGGTTGGCGGCGGCAGCCACCGGTTCGGGACGCTGCACCCGCGCCGGCGCAGGGGTCTGCGGGATGCCCACGTCCGGCGGCAAGACCGCACCGGCGGTGTTGGGCGCATCCATCAGCGCCGAGTACTCGCGCACCAGCCGGCCGGCGCCCCAGTCCACTTCGATCAGGAAACTCAGCACCGGCTGTTCGATCGGGCGGATCGTGGTCACGCGGATGACCGGCTGGCCCCTGGCATCGCTGCCCAGGCTGAACTGCAGGTCGGCGGCGACGCCGCTGGGCGGCGCCAGGCCGACCCGGCGGAAGGTTTCCGGCGAGGCCAGCCGCGCCTGCAGCGCCGCCAGCTCGCCCGGGGTGGTGGAGACGATGGGGATTTCCGCCAGCAGCGGCTGGTTGCGCTTGCTCTTGACCTGGATCTGGCCCAGGCCGAGCGCCCACGCATTGCCCGCCGCCAGCAACAGCGCGGCGACCACCGCTGTACGCAATGTCCTGATCACGTGTACTCCATCCCCCGCCATTGGCGTCGTGACTCTAGCTGCGCGCGGCCTTCGGCGGCAAGCCTTCCGCCACCAGCAGCTCGGCGATCTGCACCGCGTTCAGCGCCGCGCCCTTGCGGATGTTGTCGGCCACCACCCACAGGTTGAGCCCGCGCGGGTGCGACAGGTCCTCGCGGATGCGGCCGACGAACACAGGGTCCTTGCCCGAGGCGTGGGTCACCGGCGTCGGGTAGCCGCCGGCCTTGTGCTCGTCCACCACTTCCACGCCCGGCGCCTCGCGCAGCAGCGCGCGCGCCTCGTCCGGGGTGATCTTCTCCTTGGTCTCGATGTTCACTGCTTCCGAGTGGCCGAAGAACACCGGCACGCGCACCGCGGTGGGGTTCACCTGGATGGATGCATCGCCGAGGATCTTCTGCGTCTCCCACACCAGCTTCATCTCTTCCTTGGTGTAGCCGTTGGGCTGGAACTCGTCGATGTGCGGGATCAGGTTGAAGGCGATCTGCACTGGGAACTTCGACGGCGCCGGGTCCTGGAAACTGAGCAGCGCCGCGGTCTGCCGGCCCAGCTCCTCCATCGCGCTGCGGCCACCGCCGGAGACCGACTGGTAGGTGGCCACGTTGACGCGCTCGATGCCGTACCGCTTGTGGATCGGCGCCAGCACCGGCATCAGCTGCATGGTGGAGCAGTTGGGATTGGCGATGATGCCGCGCGGGCGGTTGCGCGCCTGCTCCGGGTTCACCTCGCTGACCACCAGCGGCACGTCGTCGTCGTAGCGGAAGGTCGAGGAGTTGTCGATCACCACCGCGCCGGCGGCGGCGAACTTCGGCGCGTACTCCTTGGACACCGAGCCACCGGCGGAGAACAGCGCGATGTCGACGCCCGAGGGGTCGAACGTCGCCAGATCCTGCACCACCAGCTCTTCGTCGCCGAACTCGACCTTGCCGCCGGCCGAACGCTCGCTGGCCAGCGCCACCAGTTCGCCGACCGGGAAATCACGCTCGGCCAGGATCGACAGCATCGTCTCGCCCACCGCGCCGGTCGCGCCGACCACGGCCACCTTGTATTGCTTGCTCATCTGTTGCCTGCCCTGAAGATTGCGGCGCGTCGAAGCGCCTGCGGGGAATGGGGTTTGCCTGCGTATGCCGCTGCGGCGCGCTGCTGCCCGTGGGGGCCAAGCCGGCGGCGCGCCGCTATCGTTTGGTGTCGGTAATGGAGGTGGTGCCCGCGATGCGCGGCGCGACTTCGCCCACGTCGCCGCACTGCGCGCGGTGGCGCAGCGCCTGGTCCATCAGCACCAGCGCCAGCATCGCTTCGCAGATGGGGGTGGCGCGGATGCCGACGCAGGGGTCATGGCGGCCGGTGGTGATGACATCGACCACGTTGCCATCCACGTCCAGCCCCTGCACCGGCAGGCGCAGGCTGGAGGTCGGCTTGAACGCCACCGATACCGACACCTGCTGGCCGGTGGAGATACCGCCGAGGATGCCGCCGGCATGGTTGGACAGGAAGCCCGCCGGCGTCATCACGTCGCGGTGCTCGCTGCCCCTCGAAGCGACGGAGGCAAAGCCGTCGCCGATCTCCACGCCCTTGACCGCGTTGATCGACATCATCGCCGCCGCCAGCTCGCCATCGAGTTTTCCGTAGATCGGCTCGCCCCAGCCCGGCGGCACGCCGTCGGCCACCACCAGCACGCGCGCGCCGACCGAGTCGCCGGATTTGCGCAGCGCGTCCATGTAGGTTTCCAGCTCCGCCACCTGTTCCGCGCAGGGCCAGAAGAACGGGTTGCCTTCGACCGCGTTCCAGTCCTGCCCGCGCGGCACGACATCGCCGATCTGGGTCATGCAGCCGCGCACGGTCACGCCGCGCTGCGCCAGCCACTTCTTGGCGATGACCGCGGCGGCCACGCGCATGGTCGTCTCGCGCGCGCTGGAACGCCCGCCGCCGCGCGGGTCGCGGATGCCGTACTTCTGCCAGTAGCTGTAGTCGGCGTGGCCGGGGCGGAACTGCGCGGCGATGGCGCTGTAGTCCTTGCTGCGCTGGTCGGTATTGCGGATCAGTAGGGCAATCGGGGTGCCGGTGGTGACACCCTCATGCACGCCGGAGAGGATCTCCACCTCGTCCGCCTCGTGCCGCGCCGAGGTATGCCGGGTCTTGCCGGTGGCGCGCCGCGCGAGGTCGTGGGCGAAGTCTTCCGGTGCGATGGCAATGCCCGGCGGGCAGCCGTCGAGGACGCAGCCGATGGCCGGCCCGTGCGATTCGCCGAAGGTGGTGACGCGCAGCAGGCGGCCGAAGCTGTTCATCGAATCAGAACAGCCCCGCCGGCGGCGCGCCCGCTTCACGCGCGGCGGCCAGCTGGGTGATGCGGGCGTTGTGCTCGATCAGGTCGGCGCACTCGGCCACGAAGATGCCCATCTGCCCGACCTTGAACTCCACCCACGCCAGCGGCAGCTCCGGCAGCAGCTTGACCAGCGCCTGCTCGGCCTCGCCCACTTCGCAGATAAGCAGGCCGTCTTCCGACAGGTGCAGCGGCGCGTCGCGCAGGATCTTCAGGCACAGGTCCAGGCCGTCGTCGCCCGCGCGCAGGCCCAGTTCCGGCTCGTGCGCGTATTCGCGCGGCAGCGCGTCGGTTTCGTCGTTGGTGACGTAGGGCGGATTGGTGACGATCAGGTCGTAGCGCTCACCGGCCAGGCCGGCGAACAGGTCGGACTTCAGGAAGCGCACGTTCTGCACGTGCAGGCGCTTTTCGTTCTCGCGCGACAGCGCCAGCGCGTCGTCGCTGATGTCCACGCCGTCCACGTGCCAGTCCGGGTTGTAGTGCGCCATCGCAATCGCAATGCAGCCGGAGCCGGTGCACAGGTCCAGCGCGCGGCGCACGTCGCGGTCGCCCAGCCACGGCTGGAAGCCGGACTCGATCAGCTCGGCGATCGGCGAGCGCGGCACCAGCGCACGCTTGTCGGACTTGAAACTCAGGCCGGCGAACCAGGCCTCGCCGGTCAGGTAGCAGGCCGGGATGCGCTCTTCGATACGGCGCAGGAACAGGCCCAGCACCTCTTCCTTTTCCGCCTCGGTGACGCGGGCGCTGCCGTACACCGGCGACAGGTCGTGCGGCAGGTGCAGGGCGTGCAGGGTCAGCTGGGTCGCCTCGTCCAGCGCATTGTCGAAGCTGTGGCCGAAGGTCAGCCCCGCCGCATTGAACCGGCTGGCGCCGTAGCGGATCAGGTCGATGATGGTCTGCAGTTCCTGGGACATGGCGGCAACAGCTGGGCAAGGCGCTGAAGTATAGCGGTGGCACCCCGGTATCATGGCGGGCCGCTTCCATGCCAGACGTTCATGTCCCGACGCCTTGTCCCCGTGTTGATCGTCGCCGCCCTCGCCGCCGGGCTGGGGCTATGGGCCTCGCAGCGCCTACACGCGCCGGCCGCGCCCGCACTGCCCGCCACCCGCGCGGTGACCCTGCTGCCTACCCCGCGCGAGCTGCCGGCGTTCGCGCTGCAGCAGGACGGCGGCAAGGTGCTGGACAAGGCGGCGCTGAAAGGCCACTGGACCGTGGTGTTCCTGGGCTTCACCCACTGCCCGGACGTCTGCCCCACCACCCTGGCGGAACTGGCCGGGGCGCAGAAGCAATGGGCGGCGCTGCCCGCGGACATCCGCCCGCGCGTGCTGTTCGTCTCGGCCGATCCGGAGCGCGACACCCCGCAGCTGGTGGCCCAGTACGCCCGCGCCTTCCACCCCGACTCGCTGGCCGCCACCGCGCCGCTGCCGCAGCTGGAGGCGTTCGCGCGCTCGCTGTCGCTGGTGTTCATGAAGGTGCCCGGCGCCAGTGGCGACCCGGCCGACTACAGCATCGACCACAGCGCCGCGCTGGTGCTGCTGGATCCGCAGGCGCGCATGGCCGGGGTGACCCAGCCGCCGTTCGACGTGAAGGGCATTGCCGCCGACCTTGAAATGCTGACCAAGGCTGCCCGATGAGCCCGCTCACCGCCCTCACCTATGTCCTGCCGCACCGCCTGCTGTCCTCGCTGGCGCGGCGGCTGGCCTATTCCACGAACCGCGGGCTCAAGCAGTGGCTGATCGACACCGTCACCCGCCGGTTCGGCGTGGACCTGTCGGAAGCGGCGGAACCTGACCCCACCGCCTATCCCAGCTTCAACACCTTCTTCACCCGCGCGCTGAAGCCCGGCGCGCGCACGCCCGACGCCGACCCGCGCGCCCTGCTGATGCCGGCCGACGGTCACATCAGCCAGTGCGGGCCGATCGTCGAGGGCCGCATCTTCCAGGCCAAGGGCCAGGGCTTCACCGCCGCCGAGCTGCTGGGCAGCGAGGCCGATGCCGCGCCGTTCAAGGATGGCAGCTTCGCCACCGTGTACTTGTCCCCGCGCGACTACCACCGCGTGCACATGCCGTGGACCGGCACCCTGCGCGAAACCGTGCACGTGCCCGGCCGGCTGTTTTCGGTAGGCACAGACGCGGTGGCCAGCGTGCCGCGGCTGTTCGCCCGCAACGAACGGCTGGTCTGCCATTTCGACACCGACTTCGGCCCGATGGTGCAGGTGATGGTGGGTGCGCTGCTGGTGTCCGGCGTGGAAACCGTGTGGAGCGGCGTGGAGATCCCCGCCTACGGCGATGCCATCACCCGCAAGGACTACCGCGGCAAGGGCATCACCCTGGAACGCTTCGCCGAGATGGCGCGCTTCAACTACGGCAGCACCGTGATCGTGCTGCTGCCCAAGGGCGTGGCCACGCTGGACCCGGCACTGCAGGCGGAAAGCCCGGTGCGGCTGGGGCAGCGGCTGGCGCTTCGCGACTGAGCCGCGTCCGGATCCCCCCAACACAACCGACAGGGCCCGCAGCGATGCGGGCCTTGCGCGTTGTGGCGCTCAGGAAACTCGACCCTGAACCGGATTTCCGGTCACTTCCCCGCGTCGTGCGCCACGGGTGTCGGCGTGGCCGCGCGATGCCCGTAACTCAGGACGCGGGTGATTTCCCATTTGCCATCTGCATGGCGCCACACCATCGCGAACTCCGCCTCGCCCTCGCACCGGTTGGTACCGCTCTGGCAGAAGCGGTGGAGGCCGGTCGCAATCGCGCCGAAACCCTTGACCGGCGAGACCCGGAAGCTTTCTTCCACCAGCTGGCGCGTGTACCTGCCGCAGGCGTGCTGCCGGGTGTTTCCGATCATCGCGTCGCGGCTCCAGGTGACCCCGCCGTTGTCGTGGTAGAACTCGACGTCGCTGGCGAAGTACGAAGCATGCTTCGCAAGCTCGGCGCCATCCGCGCACCGGTTGAACGCATCGAACACCTGCTGGTCGAGACGATGGAGGGTCTCGCGCAGGCGCGCATCGTCATCGCCGTCGGCAGCAGCGGTTGCGGGCAAAGCGGCAACAAGGGCGAACAGGATCGCAGCCGCGATCACGAGTGTGGATTGCACGCGTTGTCCCTGTGTCGTGGGAAGAAGAATGGAAGTCCGGCAGCCGGATCAGGCCGCTGCCGTGCGGGCCCCGGGCGCCAGCCCAGCAGGCGCGCCGGCAGGAAGAGCAGCGCCTGCAGGAAGGCGAACAGCGCAGTGAACGTGATGCCCACCAGCCGGAATGGCAGGGCGATGAGCCAGGCCAGCGGCCAGAGCACCAGCACCAGCAACGCCAGCGGCCAGCACACAACGAAGAGCACGCACCAGACCAGCAGTGCCAGCAGCGCTTTCATGTCGGGCTCCCAAGGGCCTGATTGGAGCGCCTACGTTGCTGTCGGCAGCAGGCACCGGCAACCGCCGCGCGACGAACCTGCCGGAATCCGGGACGGAACCGGGACAGCGGCGACTAGAACATCCCCAGCGCGTTCGGCGAATCCTTCGGAACCACCTGCCCCACGTCCCACATTTCCACGATCCTGTCGCCGGAGAACCGCAGGATATGCACCACCGCGATGTCGATGTCGGCCTGCTCCCGCCGCAGGTGCGACAGCACCGCCACCCGGTCGCCGCTCTCGATGGTCTGCTTGACCTCGAATGACTTGTTCGGCTCGCTGCGCGCGCTTTCCTCCATCCCCCGCAGCAGCGATTCGCGGTCGTCCGGAAACCAGGCGTTGTGGTGGCGGAAATCCTCCGCCACATGGCGGTCGTAAGCCTCCCGCACCCGCCCGGAAGCACACAGGCACAAGAACTCGGTGGCGATGGATGCAAGGGACGCATGGGACATGGCGGCACGCTCCAACGGTGAAACCGCCGCCAGTCTCCCGCATCCGCCGTCGTGACTGAAGCAGACACCGGCCGGGCGCCACTGGAAGGGAACCTGGCCCGCTACTATCGGGCAACGCCATCACCGGTGGTCCGCCATCGCAAGCAGCACGCGGGAGTCACGATGGGCAACTGGCACACCCTCTACACCCCCTGCGGCGCGGTGCAGGCCTGGCGCGCGGATCCCGACGGCACGCCGCGCGGTGCGGTGGTGGTGGCGCATGAAATCTTCGGCCTGCTGCCGCACTACCAGCGCCTGTGCGAACGGCTGGCCCATGCGGGCTTCATCGCGCTGGCGCCGGCATATTTCGACCTGATCGAGCCGGGACTCGTGCTGCCCACCGACGCGGCCGGCGCCGACCGCGGCCGTGGCGTTGTGAACCGGCTGGGCCTGGACTGCGGCCTGGATACCACCGAAACCGCCGCGCAGCTACTGCAGGCGGAGGGCCACAAGGTGGGCGTGCTGGGGTTTTCCTGGGGCGGCACGGTGGCGCTGCTGGCCAATACCCGGCTGGGCCTGCCGGCGGTCAGCTATTACGCCACCCGCAACCCGCCCTATCTGGATGAACCCGCGCAGGCGCCGCTGATGTTCCACTTCGGCGCGCTGGATGCACCCATCCCGCCGGACACCATCGAACTGCATCGGCAGAAACAGCCGCAGTCGCAAGTCTTCGTCTACGCAGGTGCCGACCACGCCTTCAACCGCGACCCGGATCCGCCCTACCACCCGCAAGCAGCCGCGCTGGCGTGGGAGCGGACGCTCGGTTTCTTCAGCGAACACCTGCGATAAGCGGCGCAACGCCCCCTGATGCCAACATCGCGATTAACGCCGATTGGATCAACTGAAGGGCGCCTGCAACCAACTATCGTGGTCGCGCCGTATCGCATCAAACGCCATCCATCCCAGCAGCGCCCCAGCGCCCAAGCCAATCAAGCCACCGCCTAGCAATGCGATGTCCGCCACCACGCAGGATAGGAAGATCGCGGCGGCCACCGCCAAGCCAATCATCGTCGACTGCCGCGTCCGGGCCTCCAGCCTCGTCTTGAGCTCGCGCGCAAGAATGTCCAATGTGGACAGGCTTGCCTTCGAAACACTGCCCTGCGTACTTGCGCGGCCGATCATCACCGGGTGCGCCTTGAAGTTATGAATCGTGAAGCGGTGGACGCCACGACCCGTTCCCGCCTCTGAACCCGTCGTCTTGTAGTACGCCAGCAGCACCACGCCGTTCGCACCCAATGAAGACGCGCGCCCCAGCAGCTCGTCTTGCGCGTCGCCGGGCGACTCCCGCGAGCTGCCATGCACCGTCCACTGGCTGGCTTGAAGCGTCTCCCAGCCCGGGATATCCGAACCCCGCGAATGCATGATCGATTCCGGCACCAGATAGCGCACGGGGCCGGCCTGCCCCAATGCCCTGGCCTTGCGGGCACGGTAACCCCTCGGCGTCGCCGTTTCCTCGAACGCCAGTCGCTGCCCCTCGATGGGTGCGCAGTCCCCCGCGAAATCCGCCGCATGCAGGAAGTAGTCGCGCCCGTCGTCCCCCCTGATGAATCCGTAGCCCTTGCTTGCCAGATAGCTCGATACCGTTCCGTCCATCCGTGGCTCCCCCTTGCGTATTTACCCTACTCCCCCGCGCGCTCCCCAACGCCGCCAGCACCTGCCACGACCTTGGCCAACGCTTCCTCCGCGGGCCACGGCCAGCAACCGGCTGGCGCCCTGGTCACACGACGGCCGCAGGGTTCCAGATGATGGCCACCAGCGATGCAAACAGCAGCGCCATCACCGGCAGCAGGGAAAGCGCGAAGCCCAAGCCACGGCTGGCGGGTGCGGAGAGGTAGCTGCGCCAGTAGATGAACCGACCCACCAGGAAAACGGCGCCGACGGCCGCAACCCAAGCCTGCGGCCAGTACTTGCCGGCGATGAACAGGAGCGGCAGGAACGCCACCAGCAGCTCCAGCGTGTTCATTTGGACGCGATAGGTACGTTCAAACAGCTCATGGCCGGTAACGGCGGGAGCCTTGACGCCATACCTCCCCCGGGCCTGGCCAACAAGCACGCCAAAGAACACGAACTGCGCCACTGCAAGCACCGCAACCAAATCCACGTAGTGCATAACCTTCCAATCCTAGGGGGGGCCATGATCAATCGTCCAATTGCTCCACCAGGGCTAGGAAGCCCGGCCCTGGCCCTTGGTTTCCTTAATCACCGCCCGCCGCACCTTCAAACACCGCCTTGATCTTTGCTTCGTCGACGAACTTAACGAAATTCTGCGACTCGGCGGAGACGCTGGGATTGGCAAGCAAGGTGGTCATCGCGATCTGGCCGAGCACGGTAAAGCTACCCTTCAGGACCTCGGGGCCCTCGTATTTGACCGCCTTCGCTGTTTCAGCCCGGCAAGAGTCTGCCAGCAGCGTTTCGAACACCGCCCCGGCGCGCTTGGCTACTGCAGCTCGATCGGAATCGCTAACCTTGGCCAATGAAGCCGCACTCGGATGGACCGACATGACGGTATAGATCCACTGCGCCAGCACGATCTTGTCGCCGTCACTCGTTTTTTCGACAAGGCACTTTGCTAGATCGTCCCCGTACACACTGGCACCGGCCGGTGTCGGGGCGAAAAAAACGAAAAGCGAGGAGATAACCACGCCAAGCGCAACAGGAATACGCATTTACTTCCCCAGTCGGAACGACAATGTCTAGCGGTGCGGGATGGTACCAGCATCGAATCCAAGCCAACCGGCCCGATGCATGGTGGCCAGACCCTGCCCACGGCCCTCGCAACCCCGTCGCAAACTCCCGCTAGCGCCTCGCTATAACGCCGCGCGCATTGGCCGCCAGCGGTAGTAAGGCTCGGAAAAAGAAAAAGGTGTCAGGGACAATTAGCCAGATAAGAGTCGACTTTGGCGAGGTCAAACATTATCCAGAAACAGTGCCTTCAGCCGGCTCGACGAAAGCCAAGGACTTCGCAGCCTTAGCTTTCGCAACCTTGGCCGCGGATCTCGCGAGCTTCTTCCTCGCCTCTTCCGCCTTATCGCCTTCCAACACCTCACGCTTCAACACTTCACCAACCAGCACATCGCGAATCTGCTGATTGTCGATCCGGACATCTGGGGACATGCGCCGCAGTTCCTTGCGCACCACATCAAGCACCGGATCGGTCTGCAGCATTGCGCTGATGAAGAAACGGGAAAGAGCCTGCTTCTGATTGTGGTACTCGCCCAGCATGGAGCGCTGCCAGCCCTCTTTGCACAGCAGATACAGCAACTCCAGATCGGCATCGCTCCGGGTATTGACCGCGCAGAAATCGAGCTCCAGCACCAGTTCGAAATCTATCGGCTTGGCGAAGATCAACCTGTAGATGCGCCATGTGATGCCGTTCGTCAGCAACACCCAATCCACGCCCTGGTTGGCCGCGTAGTCGATGGCTTGCTTGACGTGCGAATCCTTCAGATCCAGCCCAATGGCCTTCACTTCGATCAACGTTTGCAGCTGTCCGTCGATCTTGATCGCCAGATCGCAGAACGTGCCACGAATGGAGTGCTCGGAGGTGACGTCGGTGTATTTGTCGTAGCCGAAGACATCGGCCAGCATGTCTTTGATGATCGTAACAGTGTCAGCCTCGCCAACATCCCGGGAGCGCGCGCCACTCAGAATAGGCTGATAACGCTTTACACCCGCCACGATGCGCTCGGAAACCCGCTTCGGTACGCCCGCCATTACACACCCCCTGTTTTCCCCGAGATGCCTACCATACGCCGCTTATCGAAGTCTTTAAAACTTCCCCGGCGTATTCAGCGAATCCTTCGAAATTAGCGGCCCCACATCTATCCGCGCCGACGCGGCTTGCCCGCCTTCTTCACCTTAGGCACCGGCATCAGCACCGCCGTCTCCAGCAGCAATTCCCGCAGGCGCTCGCCGTCGTCCAGCAGCTCGTCGGCCACCGGGTAGTCCTTGGCGCCGGGGTACGGCGGGCGTTGCGGCAGGTCCGGGGCCAGGCGGGTTGCGGCGGCAGAGGGTTTGACGAACAGGCTGTTGTCGCAGGCGAAGGCCACCACCTTTTCGTCCACGTACAGGGCGAATTCCCCGAACATGCGGCGGTGGGTCAGGCGGGCGCCGAGGCCGGCCTGTTCTTCGAGATAGGCGATGAAATCGGTGTCGGTGGCCATGGCGCGGGGCGTGCGGCCGGGCTGGCCGGCGGGGCCCCACGATAGCGCCGGACGGCGGGGTGCCGTCCGGGTTGCGCGCGGCGGGATCAGCCGCAGCCGTCCAGTTTCAGGGCCTGGCCGGGCTTGATGGCGTACTTGGGTTTCTTCAGGCGGTTGGCCTTGGCGAGGTCGCCGATGTCGCAGCGCAGCTTGCGGGCGATGCCGCCAAGGGTGTCGCCGCGCTGCACCTTGTAGGTCTTCGGCTTGGCCGGGGCGCGCACCGGGGCGACCGGCGCGGCCGGCTGCACGGCGGCGGCCACGCCGGCGGGCATGGGGTCGCCCACCCGCACCAGCGCGGAGCGCACGTCGCTGGCCATCAGCTGCTGGGCCAGTTCCAGACGCTTGCCGCGGGTGCAGTTGAAGCGGTAGAGCCAGGCGATGCGGGTGGTGGCGTTCAGCGCGGTGCCGGCCGGCAGGATTTCGCCGGGCTGCCAGCGCGGGTTTAAGTTGCGCAGCGCGCGCAGGTAGCCATCGCGTGAGCCCCAGTTGCCCAGGCAGATGGTGAGCTGGTACAGCGAGGCCGACTGCGACAGGGTGACGGTGGCCGGGCGGGCGCTGACCCGCGGCCAGCGGATGCCGTAGTCCTTCGGGTGCAGGTACAGCCACGCCGCGGCGATCACCATCGGCACGTAGTCCTTGGTTTCGGCCGGGAACTGGTTGTACACGTCCACGTCCCAGAAGCTGCGCCCGCCGGTCTCGCGGAACACGCGCAGGGCGCGGCCCTCGCCGCCGTTGTAGCCGGCCAGCGACAGCTCGATGCTGTTGTTGAGCTGGGCCATGCGTTCCTGCAGGTACTGCGCGGCGGCATCGGCGGAGGCGCGCGGGTCGTAGCGGGTATCGAAGCCGCTGCCGTCGTTGCCCAGGCCGAAGCGGCGGCCGGTGGCCGGCATGAACTGCAGCGGCCCCACCGCGCCGGCGCGCGAGCCGGCGTGCACCTTGCCATTGGACTCCTTCGCCATGATCCCGAACAGCAGCGCTTCCGGCAGGCCGTGCTGCTTGAACGCCGGCGACATCAGGTGCTGCATGTAGCGGTAGTTCTCGTAGCTGTCCATCAGCGACGGCCGCATGTCGGTGAGCCAGCGGCGGATGCCGGCCTGCACCGCCGGGTTGAACTGCACCATCTTCACGAAGCGCTGGCCTTCCTCGCTGAGCAGCGAGGCGGCGTTGGCGGAATCGGGCACGTCCACGTCGTCCAGGTCGGACTCGTCGATGGGGTCGGCATTGCCGTCCTCGGCGGCGAGATCGTCGAACTGCGGGGTGGCCTGCAGCAGCCGCTCGTAGGTGGCCAGCATGGTTTCCACCGAGCAGCCGCGCTGCTTCGCGCAGGCATCCACCACGCCCTTCATTTCCGCCAGCGCGGCCTTGGTGGCGTTGGCCGCCGCCTCCTCGTCCACCGCCAGCATAGCGTCGCGATAGCGCTTCTCGGCGGCGTCCATGCGCTGCTGCAACACCGCCACCGCGGCCTGGTCGCGTTTGGACTCCGCCTGCGCGGCGGGCGCGCACAGCCCTGCCAGCAGCGTGAAGGAAAGCGTGGCGACCAGGGGCAACGGGCGAAGGGACATCAGGCGTGGACTTGCGAAGGGGGCTGGCAGGGTAGCCGCGCCGGCTGCGCGGCGGCAACCCGCGCCATCCATGAATGCGCACGCGTTCGCATAGAATCCGGCGACCCTCCAGGATGAAGAGCGCCATGGATCCCATTTTCGTCGGCAAGGCCACCACCACCGAGACCAGCGGCAACGTGGTGCTGCTGCCGAAGTACGGCAACCGCCACGGGCTGGTGGCCGGCGCTACCGGCACCGGCAAGACGGTGACGCTGATGACGCTGGCCGAAGGCTTCAGCCGGATCGGCGTGCCGGTGTTCCTGGCCGACGTGAAGGGCGACGTGGCCGGGCTGGCGGTGCCGGGCACCACCAGCGAGAAACTGCAGGCGCGCATCGACCAGATGGGCATCACCGACTACCGCAACGAAGCGGCGCCGGTGGTGTTCTGGGACCTGTGGGGCAAGGCCGGGCATCCGGTGCGCACCACCGTCAGCGAGATGGGCCCCACCCTGCTGGCGCGCATCCTGGAACTGAACGATACGCAGGCCGGCGTGCTGGACATCGTGTTCAAGCTGGCCGACGACCGCGGCCTGCTGCTACTCGACCTGGAAGACCTGCGCGCCCTGCTGGGTCTGATCGCCGACGAGCGCAAGGACATCAGCACCTCCTACGGGCTGGTCAGCGCGCCCTCGATCGGCGCCATCCAGCGCGCGCTGCTGCGGCTGGAACAGGAAGGCGCGGAGCTGTTCTTCGGCGAGCCGGCGCTGGAGCTGGCCGACCTGATGCGCACCACCCCCGACGGCCGCGGCGTGGTCAACATCCTGGCCGCCGACCAGTTGATCCTGAAGCCGCGGCTGTATTCCAGCTTCCTGCTGTGGCTGCTCTCCGAGCTGTTCGAGAACCTGCCGGAAGTGGGCGACCTGGACAAGCCGAAGCTCGTCTTCGTGTTCGACGAGGCGCATCTGCTGTTCGACGACGCGCCGCCGGCGCTGCAGCAGCGCATCGAACAGGTGGTGCGGCTGATCCGCTCCAAGGGCGTGGGCGTGTATTTCTGCTCCCAGTTCCCCGACGACGTGCCAGCCAACGTGCTGGGCCAGCTGGGCAACCGCGTGCAGCACGCGCTGCGCGCTTACACCCCGCGCGACCAGAAGGCGGTCAAGACCGCCGCCGAAACCTTCGTCAGCAACCCGAACCTGGACGTGGCGCAGGCCATCGGCCAGCTGGGCACGGGCGAGGCGCTGGTGTCGATGCTGCTGGACAAGGGCGTGCCGATGCCGGTGGAGAAGACCCTGATCGCGCCGCCGCGCTGCCGGATGGGCGCCATCACCGATGCCGAGCGCATGCAGGTGCGCGCCGGCAGCCCGGTGGGCATGAAGTACGACACCCGCATCGACCGCGATTCCGCCGCCGAACTGCTGGCCCGGAAGACCGAGGCCAAGGCGGCGCAGGCGCAGGCCCCCGCCGCGAAGACGGCGGAGGCGGACGACGGCAACGGCTTCGGCCAGACGGTGAAGGACGCGCTGTTCGGCACCAAGCGCCGCCAGGGCATGATCGAGACCATGGCCAAGCAGACCGCGCGCACGGTGGGCAGCCAAGTGGGCCGGCAGATCCTGCGCGGCCTGCTGGGCGGCATCTTCGGCGGCAAGCGCTGAGCCGCGCATGGGCCGCTGGCGTCCCCCCGCCGAGAAGAGCACGGCGCTGATCACCCGCGAAGGCCACGACCGGCTGAAGGCGGAGGTGGATGAGTTGTGGCGGGTGAAGCGCCCGGAAGTGGTTAGGGCGCTGGCAGCAGCAGCAGCCGAGGGCGACCGCTCCGAGAACGCGGAATACACCTACCGCAAGAAGCAGTTGGGCGAGATCGACCGCCGCGTGCGCTACCTCAGCAAGCGGCTGGAGGTGCTGAAGGTGGTGGACGCCGCGCCGTCCGACCGCGAGGCGGTGTTCTTCGGCGCCGAGGTGGAGCTGGAAAACATCGCCAGCGGCGAGCTGGTGCGCTACCGCATCGTTGGCCCGGATGAGACCGACGCGAAGCTGGGCTGGGTCAGCATCGACGCACCGCTGGCGCGGGCGATGCTGAAGAAGCGCGTGGACGACGAATTCGAAGCACCGCTGCCGGGCGGCACGGTGCGCTACGCCATCATCGAAGTGACCTACCCCTCCGCGTAGGCCACGGCGGCAGCGAACTCGCGCGCTTCAGCGGCGCTTGGCGCCGCCAGCACCCGACAGCAGCACCAGCCCGCCCACCAGCCCCATGTTCTTCATGAACTGCTGCAGCTTGGTCCACTGCGCGGCGCCGGAAAACTCCCAGAACGGATGCGACACCACCGCGTCGGTCAGCAGCAGGGCCGCGGCCAGCAGCGCCACCGCGCGCAGCTGCCAACCAGCAGCCAGCAGCACGCCAATCAATACTTCGACGGTGCTCAACAGCAGGGCATCATTGCCGATGGGCACGCCGCGCAATGCCTGCCATAGGCGGAAACCGCCGGCGACGAGGAAGGCAGCGGCCAACAGCCACTGGGCAAAACGGACTTCAAGCTTCATGCGGAACCTGGCCTTGCGGGAAGCCGGAAGAGTGGCACGCCAACCTGAACGACGGAAGGGGCCAAGCGGCGCGATGGGGCTTTTCGCGTACAATGCCTGTTGTTCTGCGCACGGCTGATCTCCTTTCCCCAGCGAAAGGTGCGTTTTTCCTGATCGAGCCGGCCGCCCCTAGCGGCTTTCTTCCCGTACGCCTTTCGTCGCGCAGACACGGCCCGGATCACCGGCGTCGTGCCATCTGCCTGCGGCGCGGTTCAACAGGAACGCCCGGGCCGTCCCGTATTCCGTGCGGGGCACCAAAGGAGTTCCCCCATGTCGTTCGAATCCCTGGGCCTTGCGCCCGCGTTGCTGCGCGCGCTTGCCGACAACAACTACACCACCCCCACCCCCATCCAGCAGCAGGCGATCCCGCTGGTGCTGGCCGGCCATGACGTGCTGGGCGGCGCCCAGACCGGCACCGGCAAGACCGCCGCGTTCGGCCTGCCGCTGCTGCAGAAGCTGGCCGAAATGCCCAAGCCCGAGGGCCTGCACCGCCCGCGCGTGCTGGTGCTCACCCCCACCCGCGAACTGGCCGTGCAGGTCAGCGAGAGCCTGCGCAGCTACGCCAAGCACCTGCGCATCAACGTCACCGCGCTGTTCGGCGGCGTCGGCATGCAGCCGCAGGTGGAAGCGTTCCGCCGCGGCGTGGACGTGCTGGTGGCCTGCCCGGGCCGCCTGATCGACCACCTCGAGCGCGGCACCTGCAAGCTCGGCAACGTGCAGATGCTGGTGCTGGACGAAGCCGACCGCATGCTCGACATGGGCTTCCTGCCGTCGATCAAGCGGGTCATGAAGCACGTGCCGGCGCAGCGCCAGACCCTGCTGTTCTCGGCCACCTTCGAGCCGCGCATCAAGGCGCTGGCGTTGGAGTTCATGAAGGACCCACAGCAGGTGCAGGTGGCCGCGCAGAACACCGTGATCGAGACCATCAGCCACCACGCCCACCCGGTCGACGGATCGAAGAAGCGCGACCTGCTGATCGACATCCTGGCCCGCCGCCACACCGAGCAGGTGCTGGTGTTCGGCAAGACCAAGCACGGCTGCAACCGCCTGGCCGAGCAGCTGGAAAGTGCCGGGCTGCCGGCGCTGGCGATCCATGGCAACAAGAGCCAGGCCGCCCGCCAGAAGGCGCTGAACGAGTTCAAGTCGGGCAAGACCCGGATCCTGGTCGCCACCGACGTGGCCGCGCGCGGCCTCGACATCCCCGACCTGCCGCTGGTGATCAACCACGACCTGCCGATGGTGGCCGAGGACTACGTGCACCGCATCGGCCGCACCGGCCGCAACGGCGCGACCGGCGAAGCGATTTCGCTGGTGTCGCCGGACGAGGCCAACCTGCTGCGCCAGATCCAGAAGCTGCTGGGCCGAGAAATCGCGATGGAAGTCGTGCCGGGCTTCGAGCCCTCGCGTTCGATCCGCAGCGACGCCAAGCCGTTCGACAACGCCCCGCGCAGCCCGCGTCCCGCCCGCAACCGTCGCCCGCACGGCAAGCCGCGCAGCGCCGAGGCCCACGCGCATGCGCATACCGGCCCCAAGCAGCCGCGTGACGGCCGCCGCGGCAACGGTCCGGGCGCCGGCCGCCGCGATTCGCGCCAGGGCTGATCCGGCGCCAGCGCAGCACCCTCACCGCCGGCACGGCAAACGCCTGCCGGCGGGTTCCTGCGGGCGCGTCGCGGGTGTATGTTCGCCACTTCCCCTGGGGAGCCACGCATGGACATCCACGACATCGCCCTGACCCTGTTCACCCAGCTGGTGGGCGCCCACCGCGGCGCCCCGCTGGATGCCGATGCGCGCATGGAGCTGGGCCGCGAAGCCTATCGCTGCGCCGAGGCGTTCATCGCCGCCAAGGACCTGTACATCCGCGAACTGCCCGTGCCCGGCGGCGAGCAGATCTACTGATGCCCGCGGTGCGCGCGGTTATGCTGCGGCCTTCGTCCAACGGAGCCCCCGCATGATCCGCCGGCTTGCCTGTTTCGCCACCCTCGCCCTGCTGCTGGCCGGTTGCGGCAGCGGCCCGGTGCGGCGTATTTCCGAACCCGCGGCCAGCATCCAGCAGCTCACCGTGCGTGCCGACGGCCGCTGGGACGTGGCGCTGCGGCTCAACAACTTCAGCAGCGTGGCGATGCGTTTCGACAGCACCGCGCTGGAAATCAGCTTCGACAATGGGGCTGCGGCGCGGCTGGACCTGCAGCCGAACCTGGAAGTGGCCCCGGAATCCGCCGACGTGCATAGCGCCGTCATCACCCCCACGCCGGCCGGGCGCGCGCGCCTGGCCACCGCGCTGGCGGATGGCCGCGGGCTGTCCTACAGCCTGCGCGGCACCCTGCAGGCCAGTCCCCTGGACGGCAAGCCGCGCAGCTACGAGATCAAGCGCGAGAGCGCGCTGTCGCCGGTGCCCGGCCTGCCCGGCGCGCTGCGCTGAGCCTGCCCCGGCGGGCATTCCACCAAAACCATACGCTGTAGTATGCTCAAGGTTCCCGCGGGCCGGATGGCGGCCCGCCCATGCCAGGAACCGCACGCATGAGCACCTACAAGGCCCCCCTCGACGACCTCCGCTTCGCCCTTTACGACGTGCTGGGCGCCGAAGCGCTGTTCGCCCGGCTTGGCCACGCCGACGCCAACCGCGAGCTGGTGGATGCGGTGCTGGATGAAGCCGCGCGCTTCAGCGAAACCGTGCTGGCCCCGCTCAACCGGATCGGCGACGAGATCGGCTGCAGCTACGACAAGGCCACCGGCAACGTCACCCCGCCGCCGGGCTTCAAGGACGCCTTCGACAAGTTCGTGGAAGGCGGCTGGACCGGCCTGACCAACGCGCCGGAGCACGGCGGCCAGGGCATGCCCGCGCTGCTGGGCGGCGTGCTCACCGAGATGGTGGACAGCGCCAACCTGGCCTGGGGCAACTTCCCGATGCTCAGCCACGGCGCGGTCAAGGCGCTGGAGACCTACGGCGAGGACTGGCAGAAGACGGTGTTCCTGGAGCCGCTGGTGGCCGGCAGCTGGACCGGCACCATGTGCCTGACCGAGCCGCACTGCGGCACCGACCTCGGCCTGCTCAAGACCCGCGCCGAGCCCATTGCCGACGACAAGTACGCGATCACCGGCACCAAGATCTTCATCACCGCCGGCGAACACGACCTCGTCCCGAACATCGTCCACCTGGTGCTGGCCAAGCTGCCGGACGCGCCGCCCGGCGCCAAGGGCATCTCGCTGTTCGTGGTGCCGAAGTTCAAGGTGGCGCGCGACGGCACCGTCGGCGAGCGCAACGCGGTGCGCTGCGGCGCGATCGAACACAAGATGGGCATCCACGGCTCCGCCACCTGCGTGATGAACTTCGACGGCGCCGAGGGTTACCTGCTGGGCCAGCCGCACAAGGGCCTGCAGGCGATGTTCGTGATGATGAACTCGGCCCGTCTGGGCGTGGGCGTGCAGGGCCTGGGCCTGTCCGAGCGCGCTTACCAGAACGCGCTGCGCTATGCCCGCGAGCGCCTGCAGTCGCGTTCGCTGTCCGGCCCGAAGAACCCCGACAAGCCGGCCGACCCGCTGCTGGTGCACCCCGACGTGCGCCGCATGCTGCTGACCCAGAAGGCGCTGGTCGAAGGCGGCCGCCTGCTGTCGATGCAGGCCTACGCCCTGCTGGACGAAGCCGAGAAAGCCGCCGATCCCGCCGAGCGCGAGCGCGCCGAGACCCTGGTCAGCTTCCTCACCCCGATCTCCAAGGCCTGCCTGACCGAATGGAGCATCGAGAACACCTACAACGCGCTGCAGTGCTTCGGCGGCCACGGCTACATCCATGAGCACGGCATGGAGCAGTACGCCCGCGATGCCCGCATCACCACGCTGTACGAAGGCACCACCGGCATCCAGTCGCTCGACCTCATCGGCCGCAAGACCGCGGCCACGCAGGGCGCGGGGCTGAAGCTGTTCATCGCCGAGGTGGAAGCCTTCGCAAAGCAACACGAGGGCGACGCCGCGCTGGCCGAATTCATCGCACCGCTGCGCGCCAAGTGCGGCGAGTGGGGCAAGCTCACCATCGAGACGCTGACCCGCGCGGCCAGCAACCCGGAGGAACTGGGCGCGGCGAGCACCGACTACCTGTTCTATTCGGGCTACGTGGTGCTGGCCTACTGGTGGGCGCGCAGCGTCGCGGCCGCCAATGCGTCGGATCGTCCGCAGGCATTCAAGGACGCCAAGCGCGACACCGCGCGCTTCTACTTCGCTCGCATCCTGCCGCGCACGCTGGCGCACAAGGCCGCCATCGAGGCCGGCGCAGGCACGCTGATGGCGATGCCGGACGAAGGCTTCGGCGCCCACTGACCACCACCACGCGCCCGGCACCCGCCGGGCGCGTCGCCTGCGCCGCCGGTACACAAACCGTCATCGAAGGCGTATAAGCTGGTTTCCCGATGGAGACCGATACAGCGACATATCGCACGGCCCATACCGGCGACCCGACCGCTGCACTGCACGCGGACAGCTTCGTTTCCGCCGCCGCCACCGACTTCTTCCCCAATCTGCGCCTGCTCGGGCTGGATGCCCATGGCCGCCCACTGGACTGGATGAGCTGGCAGGACGCCACCTGCCTATACGCACGCGGCGCGGTGGCTTGGACGCTGGGTGAACCCTGCCTCAGCGTCCATGGCGGCATCAACCGCCGGAGCGGCGAGCGCAGCGTCCTGCGCCTGCACCCCATCATCGCCGCACGCGGGCACGTCCGCCCGGCGGCCATCGACCCTACCCCCACCCTGAACAACCAGGCGCTGTTCGCCCGCGACCAGCAGCTATGCCTGTACTGCGGACGCCAATACCACCGCGGCACGCTCACCCGCGACCACGTGCAGCCGGTGTCCAAGAGCGGCCTCGACATCTGGGAGAACGTCGTCACCGCCTGCTTCCACTGCAATTCGCGCAAGGGCAACCGCACCCCGCAGCAGGCCGGCATGCCGCTGCTGGCCGTGCCTTACCGGCCTAGCTGGGTGGAACACCTGATCCTGTCCAACCGCAACATCCTTGCGGATCAAATGGCCTTCCTGAAGGCCCAGCTGCCCGCAAAGAAACCGAGCAGGCTTGCCATCTAAGCCTCTTGCATTGACGCGCGCCCCCCGCTTGGCAACACTCGACCGTGTTTACTGCCGTGGGGATGGCGATGGCGCTGACGTTGGGCACTACCGGGATGGATCGCGAGACCGAGGCGGAGGTGATTGCCGCGTTCAAGATCGCCGATGCCGAAACCGGTCACCGCTGGAGCTTCGTCGAAGGCGACGCGGCCGATTACGTGATCATCGACATGGACAGCCTGTACGGCCCGATGAGCTGGCTGCGCCTGCACGGCCTGGGCCGCAAGGTGATCGCGCTGACCTCGGCGGACCGCCAGCAGACCGACTACCGGCTGCCACGGCCGATCAGCGCCACCGACCTTGCGGTGCTGCTCAGCGAGATCGCGGGCGATGCGGCCGGTGCGGCGGCCAGCATCTCGCCCGCGCCGGAGCCCGAACCGGCAGCAGCACCAGAACCCGCGCCAGTGGTGGCGCAGATGCCGGAACCTGCGCCGGAGCCCCCGCGCATGTCGGAGCCGGCGCCTGCGCAGGAACCCGATCCACCGGCACCCGCCGCCGAACCTGCGCCGCCCGCGACGCGAACGCTGCAACAGTGGTTGGCACCCGGCGCCCTGCACCAGCGGGTCCGCCTGCAGCGCAACGGCGCACCGGCGCTGCTGATCGACCCACAGGCCGGCAGCTGGCATGGCCCGGCCACGCTCAAGCCGCTGGCGCCCTGCTTCGCCGACGAACTGCTGGAAAGCGACTTCGCCACGCCCAACGCCGCGGAATGGGAGGCCGAAGCCGCCGCGCTGGGCCCCGCGCAGCCGCTGCCCCGCCTGCAGTGGCTGGGCGGCCTCCTCTCCGGTGCCGCCGTCGAAGGCCGCCACCTGCTGAAGAAGTGGCCGCAGACCGAGCGCGAATACCCCAAGCACTTCCGCATCGCCACGGTGATGATGAAAGGGCCGGCCGATGTCGCCGAGATCGCCGAGGCCAGCGGGGTAAGCCCGGCGGAGGTAGCCGATTTCATCAATGCCAACCTCGCCACGGGCTATGCCGAAGTGGCCGATGCCCCGGCGCCGCCGACCCCGCCGTCGCCGCGCACCACCGGGCTGTTCGGGCGCATCCGCGGAAACTGATCCCGCCCCGGCTCATCGCCGCGCGCCAGCGCGTACCATTCGCAGACTCACTTCCCGGAGACTGCCGTGACCCTGCGCCTTGCCCCCCTTGCCTGCGCCGTGCTGCTGACCGCCTGCGGCGGCAAGCCCGATGCGACGGACGCTTCCGCCCAGCCGGCCGGCCCGGAAGAGAAGGTCCTCAACGTCTATAACTGGTCCGACTACGTGGCCGAGGACACCATCGCCAACTTCGAGAAGGCGACCGGCATCAAGGTCAACTACGACGTCTATTCCGAGAACGAGACGCTTGAGACCAAGCTGACCGCCGGCAGCAGCGGCTACGACGTGGTGTTCCCCTCCGCGCGCCCGTTCGCGCAGCGGCAGGTCAAGGCCGGGCTGTACCTGCCGCTGGACAAGGCGAAGCTGCCGAACCTGTCGCACATCGACCCCGCGATCCTGCAGGGGCTGGCCGACATCGACCCGGGCAACGCCTACGTGGTGCCGTACATGTGGGGCACGACGGGCCTGGGCATCAACGTGGACAAGGTGAAGGCCGCGCTGGGCGAGGATGCGCCGATCGATTCGTGGAACCTGCTGTTCGACCCAGCCAACGCCGCCAAGCTGGCCAAGTGCGGCATCAGCGTGCTGGACGACGACCAGGAGGCGTTCGGCGCCGCGCTGATCTGGAAGGGCAAGGACCCGAACGCCGGCGCCGCCGACGAGATCGACACGGTCAAGCAGGTGTATGCCGCGATCCGCCCGCACATCCGTACCTTCAACAACGCCGAATACAAGGACGCGCTGGCCAACGGCGACGTCTGCGTGGCGATGGGCTACTCCGGCGACATCCTCGGCGCCGCCGACGCCGCCGCCGAAGCGGCGGAAGCCACCGGCAAGCCGGCGCCCGACATCCGCTACGTGATCCCGAAGGAAGGCGCGATCCGCTGGGTGGACGTGATGGCGATCCCCAAGGACGCGAGGCACCCGGGCAACGCGCAGGCCTTCATCGACTACCTGCTGGACCCGAAGGTGTCCGCCGCGATCACCGACGCCGTGGGCTACGCCAACCCCAACAAGGACGCCACCGCACTGGTCGAGCCCGACATCGCGAACAACCCCGGCGTGTACCCGCCAGCGGAGGTGCGCGCCAAGCTGGTCGACCCGAAGTCGCTGCCGGAAACCGTGCAGCGCCAACGCGTGCGCGCCTGGACCGCGATCAAGAGCGGACGCTGAGGTGGCGCTGGCCATCCGTTCCGCCGCGCCGCTGGAGCCGTGGAAGGACCCGGCGGCGCAGCCGTTCCTGCGGATCGAGGGCATCACCAAGACCTTCGGCAAGCTGTACGCCTGCGACGACATCTCGCTGGACGTGTACCGCGGCGAGTTCTTCGCGCTGCTGGGCGGATCGGGTTCCGGCAAGAGCACCCTGCTGCGCATCCTCGCCGGGCTGGAAACGCCCGACCGCGGCCGCGTGCTGATCGACGGCGTGGACGTCACCGCGCTGCCGCCGTACCAGCGGCCGGTCAACATGATGTTCCAGAGCTACGCGCTGTTCCCGCACATGAGCGTGGCGCAGAACATCGCCTTCGGCCTGAAGCAGGACGGCCTGGGCGCGGGGGAGATCAGGGATCGCGTGCAGCAGATGCTGGAGCTGGTGCAGATGCCGCAGCTGGGCGCGCGCAGGCCGGCGCAGCTGTCCGGCGGCCAGCGCCAGCGCGTGGCGCTGGCGCGCGCGCTGGCCAAGCAGCCCAAGCTGCTGCTGCTGGACGAGCCGCTGGGCGCGCTGGACAAGCGCCTGCGAGAACGCACCCAGTTCGAGCTGGTCAACATCCAGGAGCGCGTGGGCACCACCTTCGTGATGGTCACCCACGACCAGGAAGAAGCGATGACCATGTCCAGCCGCATCGCGGTGATGGACGCGGGCCGCATCGTGCAGGTGTCCACGCCGGCCGCGCTGTACGAATACCCTTCCACCCGCTTCGTCGCCGAGTTCATCGGCGGCATCAACCTGTTCGAAGGCCGCGTGCTGGCGCATGACGCCGACGCACGCGTGGCCCGCATCGCCTGCGACGCGGTGGACGGCGGCGCCCTGCTGGCCCGCCACGCCGACCCGCTGCCGGAGGGCACCGCCGTCAGCGTCGCGGTGCGGCCGGAAAAAATCGACGTGCACGAGTCGCGCCCGCAGGCCGACAACGTGGCGGTGGGCAAGGTGCGCGACATCGCCTACCTCGGCGACGTCTCGATCTACCACGTCGAAACCGAATCCGGCGCGGTGATCCGGGTGCAGGAAACCCACGTCGAGCGCAGCTCCGAGCCGCATTACGACTGGGGCGAAACGCTGTGGCTGAGCTGGCCGGCCAGCGGCGCGGTGGTGCTGACCGCATGAGCAGCGCCCCCAACGGCACGTGGACGCAGCTGTGGGCGGAGGTCGTGCGCAACCTGTTCGGCTGGTTCCGCGCGGTCGGCACCGAGTTCCGTACCCGCCGCGGGCGCTTCCTCGTCACCATGCTGCCGATGCTGTGGCTGCTGCTGTTCTTCGCGGTGCCGTTCCTGATCGTGCTGAAGATCAGTTTCGCCGAAGCCGTGTTCGGGCAGTCGCCGCCGTACACGCCACTGGTGGAGCAGGCCGCCGATGGCGCCACCAGCCTGCGCCTGCACGCCGGCAGCTACGCGTTGCTGCTGCAGGATCCGCTGTACGTCGCCGCCTACCTGAAGTCGCTGCTGTTCGCCGGCGTGTCCACCCTGTTCTGCCTGCTGCTGGGCTACCCCATCGCCTACGGCATCGCACGTGCTAGGCCGACGTGGCGGATGCTGCTGCTGGTGCTGGTGATCCTGCCGTTCTGGACCAGTTCGCTGCTGCGCACCTACGCGATGATCGGCATGCTCAAGGCCAACGGCGTGCTGACCGGCGCGCTGGCCGCGATCGGGCTGGTCGAGCCGGGCACTGCGATCCTGCATACCGACCTCGCCGTGTACATCGGCATCGTCTACAACTACCTGCCCTTCATGATCCTGCCGCTGACCGCCACGCTGATGCGGCTGGACTTCGGCCTGCTGGAGGCCGCAACCGACCTCGGCGCGAAGCCGTGGCAGGCGTTCCTGCGGATCACCCTGCCGCTGTCGATGCCGGGCATCATCGCCGGCAGCCTGCTGGTGTTCATCCCGGCGGTGGGCGAGTTCGTGATCCCCGACATCCTCGGCGGCCCCGACGCGCTGACCATCGGCCGGGTGCTGTGGACCGAGTTCTTCACCAACCGCGACTGGCCGTTGGCCGCCGCGGTGGCGGTGGCGATGCTGCTGATGCTGGTGATCCCCACGTTGCTGTTCGAGTACGTGGAAAACCGCCGCGAGCGCAGCGAGGCGCAGGCATGAAGCGGCGCAACTGGGGGTTGTGGGCAGCGATGGCGGTGGGCTACGCCCTGCTGTACGTGCCCATCGTCTCGATGATCGTCTACTCGTTCAGCGCCTCGCGCATGGCCACGGTGTGGGCGGGCTTCTCCACCCGCTGGTACGTGGCGCTGCTGTCCAACGAGCAGATCCTGCAGGCGCTGGCGCGCAGCCTGACCATTGCCGCGGTGGCCGCCAGCGCGGCCACCGTGCTGGGCACCGCCTGCGGGCTGGCGCTGTCGCGCTTCGGCCGTTTCCCCGGCCGCGGCCTGCTCAGCCTGATGAACTCGGCGCCGATGGTGATGCCCGACGTGATGCTGGGGCTGTCCTCGCTGCTGCTGTTCGTCACCCTGCAGCAGGCGCTGGGCTGGCCGGAGCGCGGCATGGGCACGATCATGATCGCCCACATCACCCTGACCACCTGCTACGTGACGGTGGTGGTGCGCTCGCGCATGGGCGCGCTGGACGACAGCCTGGAGGAAGCGGCGATGGACCTCGGCGCCCGCCCATGGAGGGTGTTCTTCCGGATCACGCTGCCGCTGGTCGCCCCGGCCCTGCTGGCCGGCTGGCTGCTGGCCTTCACCCTGTCGCTGGATGACCTGGTGATCGCCAGCTTCACCTCCGGCCCCGGCGCCAGCACCCTGCCGATGCTGATCTACTCCAAGGTCAAGCTGGGCGTGACCCCGGAGATCAACGCGCTGGCCACCCTGATCGTCACCGCGGTGGGCATCGGGGTGATGGTGGCCGGCATCGTGATGCACCGGCGCGAGCGCAACGGCGCAGAGTCCTGATCAGCCCCCAAGCGCCATGATCCGCCACGCGCGATGGATGCGCGCGTTGCGGGCGAAATCCGGCGGGATGGTGGAGGCGCTGATGTCTTCCACCTGCGCGAAGTCCGCCAGCGCTGCCTCGTCCAGCTTGAAGCGGCGGAAGTTGTTGCTGAAGTACAGCACGCCGCCGGGCGCCAGCCGCGCCACCGCCGCGCGCAGCAGGCGCACGTGGTCGCGCTGCACGTCGAAGTCGTCGGCGCGCTTGGAGTTGGAGAACGTGGGCGGGTCGCAGAACACCACGTCGTATTCGCCGGTGTCGGCTTCCAGCCACTTCAGCGCATCCGCCTGGGCGATGCGGTGGCGGGTGCCGCCGATCCCGTTGCCGCGCAGGTTGTCGGCCAGCCATTCCAGATAGGTGGCGGACAGGTCCACGCTGGTGGTCTGCGCGGCGCCCTGCACCGCCGCCTGCACGGTGGCCACGCCGGTGTAGCAGAACAGGTTGAGGAAGCGCTTGCCGCGCGCCTCCAGCGCCATCCGCGCGCGCAGCGGGCGGTGGTCGAGGAACAGCCCGGTGTCGAGGTAGTCGAACAAGTTGACCTGCAGTTTCGCCGCGCCCTCCTCCACCGTGAGGAACTGCCCGCGATGGTCGAAGTGGCCGTACTTGCTGCCGCCCTTGCCGGTGCTGCGGGTCTTCACGGCGACCCGCTCGCGCGGCAGGCCGAACACCTCGCGCACTGCCAGCAACAGGTCGCCCAGGCGCTTGCGGGTGGTCGCTTCCGGGATTTCGGCCGGCGCGGCGTATTCCTGCACGTGCAGCCAGGTCTCGCCCTCGACGGTGGTGTACACGTCCACCGCGCAGGCGTACTCGGGGATGTCAGCGTCGTAGGCGCGGAAGCAGCTGACCTGCTCCTGCTGCCGCCAGCGCGCGAGCTTGTCGAGGTTCTTGCGCAGGCGGTTCGCCACCATCTGCGCGCCTTCCGGCAGCGCGCGCTTCTCGATGCCTTCGCGCTGCGGCGGCGCGATCGGATCCACCGCGATCAGGCTGCATTCGATGGCGCCGTTGAACAGCTGGTAGCTCTTCTTCGCGCGCAGCCCGGTGGCGCGGGCCAGTTCGCCGTCGCCGCACAGCAGCGCCGCGCGCCACTGCGGCGCGACCCGCTTGAGCGCATCGCCCAGCGCGCGGTACAGCGCCGGGTCGGCGGCCAGGCGGGCGTCGTAGGGCGGATTGCAGGCGACCACGCCGCGCGAGTTTTCCATCGGCGCAAGCTCGGCGATGTCGCGGACGGAAAAACCGATGGCGTCGTCCACGCCCGCCGCCTGCGCGTTCTCGTGGGCGGCGCGGATGGCGTGCGGGTCCACGTCGCTGCCGTGGAAGCACGGCCGCAGCGTGGCGCGGCCGCGCGCTTCACGCGCGATGGCCTCCACCCTCAGGCCCGCCCAGGCTTCGCCGTCGAACCCCAGCCAGCGGCTCGGCGGCACGTCGCCGTGGCGGCGCAGCCCCGGCGCCACGTCCGCCGCCATCAGCGCGCCCTCGATCAACAGCGTGCCGCTGCCGCACATCGGGTCGAGCAGGTCGCCGCCTTCGGCATAGGCCTGCGCCCAGCCGGCCCGCGCCAGCACGGCCGCGGCCACGGTCTCCTTCAGCGGCGCCGCGCCCTGCACGCGCCGCCAGCCGCGCCGGTGCATCGGACCGCCGGACAGGTCGATGGACAGCGTGGCGCGGCCCTTGCGGACGACCAAGTTGATGCGGACGTCCGGCGACTCCACGTCCACGTCCGGCCGCTGGCCGGTGCTGGCGCGCAGGGTGTCGACGACGGCGTCCTTCACCCGCTGCGCGGCGTAGCGCGCGTGGGTGATGGCACTGCCGGAGACGTGCGCGTCGATGGCGAAGGTGTGGCTGGGCGAGAGATGGTGCGTCCAGTCCACCGCGGCCGCACCGGCGTACAGCGCATGCTCGTCGGCGCATTCGAACTCGGCGATGGGCCAGAGGATGCGGCTGGCCAGCCGCGACCACAGCACCGCGCGCTGGGCATCCAGCAGGCTGCCCTCGACGTTGGCACCGGCGATGGTGGCGGTGGCGCGCGCGCAGCCGAGCGCGACCAGCTCGTCGGCCAGCAGGTATTCCAGGCCCTTGCCGCAGGAAGCGAAGAATTTCATGGCGTCACAGCGCCGCCAGCAGCGCGGCGAAAGCTTCGGCGCTGGCCTGCACGTGCTCGGACAGGCGGTGGGAATCGTTCACCAGCAGCAGCCGCGCGTCGCGCGCCGCCGCCCATTCCACCACCTGCGCGGCGGGGATCAGCTCGTCGTGCCAGCCGTGGATGATCGAGGTGGGCACGCTGGCGGCCTGCATCGGCGGCGCGCCCTCCATGACCACCGGCGGCGCCATCAGGAACAGGCCGGCCACCGGCAGCTGCCGCGACACGTGCCCGCTGATGTAGGCGCCGAGGCTCGAGCCTGCCAGCACCAGCGGGCCGCGCGCGGCCGCCGCCTGCGCCAGCGCCTGCAGGCGGGCGATGCGGGCGGTCACGTCGCCCAGCGGCGTCACCTCGCGGCGGGCGTCCAGGTCGGTGTAGTCGGGGCGTTCGTGGGTCCAGCCCAGGCGCTCGGCCACGTCGGCCAGCGCGGTCACTTTGGTCGCATCGGGGCCGCTTTCGAAGCCGTGCGACAGGATGCAATGTCCTCTCATGGGTGAATGCTAGCATCGGCGCATGCCCGCCCCGACGATCCACGCGCACCACCTGCCCTATGCGGAGCTGCTGGCCGCACGTGCGCCGGACGCCGTCGACACCGTGGTCATCCACTGCACGGAGCTGCCCGACCTCGCCACCGCGCGCGCATACGGCGAGCGGGTCCTCTACGACTCCGGCACCGGCAACAGCGGGCATTACTACATCGACCGCGACGGCCGCATCGAGGAGTACGTGCCGCCCTCGCGCAGCGCCCACCACACCCGCGGCTGGAACGCGCGCAGCATCGGCATCGAACTGGTCAATACCGGCCGATTCCCCGACTGGCTGGATTCCCGCCGGCAGGCGATGGACGAGCCGTACACGGACGCGCAGATCGCCGCGCTGACCGCCCTGCTGCAGCGGCTGTGCAGGGAAATCCCATCGCTGGCGCAGATCGCCGGCCACGAGGACCTGGATCGCGACGAGGTCGAAGCCAGCGACGACCCCGCCCTGAAGGTGCGGCGCAAGCGCGACCCGGGGCCGCTGTTCCCGTGGCGGGCCGTGCTGGCTGCAGTGCCGCTGCGGCGGGTCGCATAGCGGCGCCCACCCTGCCCGCAAAGGGAAGCGTCATGGCCGCCCCGTATAATTCCAGCCCATGAACGCCCCCGTCTCCGAACTGATCGAACTGCTGTCGCTGGAACGTCTGGAAGACGACCTGTTCCGCGGCCAGAGCCGCGACATCGGCACCAAATACGTGTTCGGCGGGCAAGTGCTGGGACAGGCGCTGTCGGCGGCGCAGGCCACCATGACCGAGCCGCGCAACGCGCATTCGCTGCACGCCTATTTCCTGCGTGCCGGCAACATCGAGGCGCCGATCGTCTACCACGTGGACCGCACCCGCGACGGCGGCAGCTTCTCGGTGCGGCGGGTCACCGCGATCCAGCACGGCAAGGTGATCTTCTTCTGCGCCGCCTCGTTCCAGGACGAGGAGCCGGGCGCCGAGCACCAGCTGTCGATGCCGGACGTGCCCAAGCCCGAGGACCTCGAACCGGCGCCGGCGATCTCGCCGGAGAAGCTGGCGCTGCTGCCAACCAAGGTGCAGCGCTGGCTGGATCGCGACGGCCCGTTCGAGTTCCGCCACGTCTATCCGCGCGACGAGCTGAACCCGCCGAAGCGCCCGCCGTTCCAGCAGGTGTGGTTCCGCCTGACCGAGAAGGTCGGCGACGCGCCGGAACTGCATCGCGCGTTGCTGGCCTACGCCAGCGACTTCCACCTGCTCGGCACCGCCACCTTCCCGCACGGCATCAGCTACTACCAGCCGAACGTGCAGATGGCCTCGCTGGACCACGCGCTGTGGTTCCACCGCAGCTTCCGCGCCGATGACTGGCTGCTGTATTCGATCGACAGCCCCAGCGCGCAGGGCGCGCGCGGGCTGGCGCGTGGGCAGGTGTTCGACCGCAGCGGGCGGCTGGTCGCCAGCACCGCGCAGGAAGGCATGATCCGAGTGCTGCCGGCGTGAGGAAGGTCTTTTCCAGCCAGCGCCTGGAAAACGTGGAAGCCGTGGCCGAGTTGCTGCGCGCCGAAGGCATCGCGGTCAAGATCACCAACGGCCGCTCCTATCGCAGCCGCCGGCGTGCAAGCTTCAGCTACGACAGCCGGCGTATCCCGGAAGACGTGCCATCGGTCTGGATCGTCCATTCCGAAGACCAGCCGCGCGGCCGCCAGCTGCTGCGCGAGATGGGCCTGCTGGAAAGCACCCGCGACCCGGGATCCAGCTACCTGCCCAGCGGCCGCCACGGCGAGGCGACCGGCAAGCCCGACTTCTTCAGCCCCAAGCGGGTCAAGCTGGGGCTGCTGTTGCTGATCGTCGGCGGCATCGCGCTGATCGTGGTGGCCACGCGCCGGCAGGCGCCCGCCGTGGTCGCCACTGCGCCGGTCGCGGCCAATGCGCCGTCCCCCGCACCGCCGCCGCTGGTGCCCGAGGCAATCACCGAGGTGCAGGTCCACCGCATCGAGGTGCCCACCGCGCTGGCGCAGCTGCTGGTGACCGACACTCTGGAGCGGCGCAAGCCGGCGCAGGCCTGCATCGCGGTCGATGGCGGCGACCCGTCGGCGAAGCTGCTGCAGGCGCTGCCGACCAAGCCCGCCGCGCTGTTCCCGGCGTCGGCCTGCCCGGGCAAGGACGCGCTGGCCATCGCGGTGGACAACTACCTCACCGACGGCAGCGGCAGCGGCGAGGTGCAGCTGACGGTGGGGGGCGGCAAACCCCGCGTGCTCGAGGTGGAGCGCAACGGCACCGCTTGGCGCGTGCTGCGCCGGCGCTGATACGCGCGGCATCCGCCAAAACGGGAACGGCCCGCATCGCTGCGGGCCGTCTTCATTGCCGGTGTTGCGGATTCAGCGCTTCGGCATCTGCGCCGGGTGGCCGGCGTGCGACATCCGCCCCGCTTTTCCGTCGCGGCCGTGGCCGCAGACCTCGCCCATCCTGTCGAACTCGGCGCGGCTGAGCTGGCCGTTCTTGTCGGCATCGGCCTTGCCGAAGCACTCCGTGCGCCGCTGGGCCATGCGCGCCTGACGATCGGCCTTGTCGATGTAACCGTCCTTGTTCACGTCCATCTGCGCGAAGCGCTCGTCCATGCCGCTCTTGCCGGCCTGCATCTCGGCGCGGCTGATGCGGCCGTCGCCATCGGTGTCCAGCGCCCGCATGCCGCCGTGCTGGCCACGCATGCCACCCGCCTGCCCGCGCATGCCGGCGCGATGCATCGGCAGCTCCTCACCGCTCAGCTTGCCGTCCTTGTCCTTGTCCAGCTGCGCGAACTTCTCCGCAAGGCGCGGGAACTTCGCGGCCTCTTCCTTGCTGATGACACCATCGGCGTTGGCGTCGGGCTTGGCCTGCATGCGCGGCGCGGCGGTCTGGGCGAACGCCAGGGTCGAGACCAGCGCGGCAGTGATGGCCAGGGTCAGGATGTGCAGCTTCTTCATCGGTCTTCTCCTCCCGGCACCAGCCGGGCTTGCCATGGAAAACGCTCCGGTGCCACGGCGGTTGACCGCGCAACCCTGCCCGCCGCTGAACGGCGGCGCTATCCTGCGGCCATGGGCAGCGACGACGACAACCTGCGACTGTTCCACAGCGCCCCGCATCCCTGCGGCTACTGGCCCGACCGCGAAGCCCGCGACCTGGTCCTGGACCCGCGCGACGAGCGCCTGCCGAGGCTCTACCCGATGGCGCTGGCGTGGGGGTTCCGCCGCAGCGGCGACATCGTCTACCGCCCGGGCTGCAGCGGTTGCCGCGCCTGCGTGCCGGTGCGGGTGCCGGTGGCCGCCTTCACCCCCGACCGCAGCCAGCGGCGCTGCCTGGCCCGCAATGCGGATGTCGAGGCGCACGTGGTGGCACCGGCCTGCACCGACGAATACCTGGCCCTGTACCGGCGCTACCTGTGCGCCCGCCACCCCGGCGGCGGCATGGACGACCACGGCGCGCACGAGTTCGAGCAATTCCTGATCGGCGCATGGAACGACAGCCGCTTCCTGGAGCTGCGCGAACGCGGCAGCCACCGGCTGCTAGCGGTGGCGGTCACCGACCTGGCGCCGGATGCGCTGTCGGCGGTCTACACCTTCTACGACCCAGGCGAAGCGGCGCGCGGGCTGGGCACGCTGGGCGTGCTGCGCCAGCTGGAATGGGCGCGTCGCGACGGCCGCGCCCACCTGTACCTGGGCTATTGGATCGCCGGCCACCCGAAGATGGACTACAAGCGCCGCTTCCGCCCGCTGGAAGGCTTCGACGGCCGCGGCTGGCGGCGGCTGGAAGCCTGACTAGGGCTTGGCTGCGGGTTCCGTCGGCGACACCGGCGGCATGCCCGGTTCCAGCGTCACCGCGCCGGCGCGATTGCGGTCGTAAAAGCCGAATTCGGCATCGCTGCGCACGGACACGATCATCCGCACCATGTTGCCCGGCACCATCAGCTCCAGGTCCACCGCACGCCCGTCCGGGGCACGGCCTTCCAGCGTCATCTCGATGAAGGCGCCGCCAGTGTCGACCTCACGGCACTGCACGAACGGCCCGGCCGGCCCCTCCTGCAGGTAGGGCTTGATGGCATCGCCCAGCGCCTCCAGCGCCGGCGGAAAGAAGAACACGGCATATCCAGACCATTCGCCCATGCCGACATCCTTGCACACATCCGGTGACGGCCGTTTGCACTTCGTCCCGCGCGCCGGCCATGCGATCCTGTGCGGATGCCGATTTCGCCCCTCCTGCGGATCCCACTGGTGGCCGCGCTGTTGCTTGGGATCGCCGCCTGCTCCGCGCCGTCGCTGCCGTTCGCGCGCTTGGCCGGGCTGGTGACCAGCCGGCAGCTGGGCGAAATCAGCGGTTTGGCCGCTTCGCACGCCCACGATGGCGTGCTGTGGGCAATCAACGACGGCGGCAACCCGGCCCGCCTGTACGCCATCAGCCGCCGCGGCCGCCTGCTGGCCCGTTACGAGGTGGAAGGCGCCAGCAACCAGGACTGGGAAGACCTGTCCAGCTTCGAGCTGGGTGGCCGCCGCTACCTGCTGCTGGCCGATACCGGCGACAACGCCGGGCGCCGCCGCGGCTTTTCCCTGCATGTGTTCGAAGAACCGGCGAAGCTGGCCAACGGCAAGCTCAAGCCGGCGTGGACGATCCGCGCGCGCTGGCCCGACGGCCCGCGCGACTGCGAAGCGGTGGCGGTGGATGCCAGCGCCGGGCAGGTGCTGCTGGTGTCGAAGAAACGGGTGCCGCCGGAGCTGTTCTCGCTGCCGCTGGCCGACCCACGCGGCGCGGTGGTGGAAGCGCGCCGGATCGGCCGGCTGGCGGGCGTGCCGCAGGTGGGCGAGGAATTGCAGCGCAAGGATCCAAGGCTGGCCGCGCTGTTCTCGCAGGTGACCGCCGCCGACGTCGCCCCCGACCGCCGCAGCTTGGCGGTGCTCACTTACGGCAGCGTGCTGTTCTACCACCGCGGCGAAGGCGAGGACTGGGCCGAGGCCACCGCCCGCGCGCCGGAAACGCACGACATCCCGCCGATCCCGCAGGCCGAGGCGCTGGCCTGGAGCGCAGGCGGCGGTGGGCTGTACGCGACCGGCGAGTTCAGCCCGGCGCCCATCTTCTACCTCGTTCCCCAGCAGTAATCCAGGCAGGGCACTGACCGCTCGTCGGGAGGCCCTTGCCTTAATTGATATCAATTTGATATCAATTAAGCACACGAATCCTGGGGCCCCACCATGAAAGAGAATCCCGTTTCCTCGCTGCCCGGCATCCCGTTCCTGCTGGCGGTGCTGGCCACCGCGGCCGTTTCGGCCTGGCTGGTGGCCACCGGCATCGGCCCGGACCCCGACAACCTCGGCGTCGCCTCCGGCGCCAGCATCCTCGGCGGACTGCTGCTGGGCGCGCTGGCCTTCTTCAGCCTGGTCGGCCTGTACAAGGTCGAGCCCAACCAGGCGGCGGTGCTGAGCCTGTTCGGCCGCTACGTCGGCACGGTCAAGACCGACGGCCTGCGCTGGAACAACCCGTTCTTCAGCAAGAAGAAGATCTCGCTGCGGGTGCGCAACTTCGAGTCCGGCAAGCTCAAGGTCAACGAACTCGACGGCAGTCCCATCGAGATCGCCGCGGTCATCGTCTGGCAGGTGCAGGACAGCGCCGAAGCCGTCTACAACGTGGACGACTACGAAAGCTTCGTGCACATCCAGTCCGAATCGGCGCTGCGCGCGATGGCCACCAGCTATCCCTACGACCAGCACGAGGAAGGGCAGCTGTCGCTGCGCAGCCATGCCGCCGAAATCAGCCAGCACCTGCTGAATGAACTGCAGGAGCGGCTGGCCGATGCCGGCGTACAGGTGCTGGATGCGCGCATCAGCCACCTCGCCTATGCGCCGGAAATCGCGCAGGCCATGCTGCAGCGCCAGCAGGCCAACGCGATCATCGCCGCGCGCACGCGCATCGTCGCCGGCGCGGTGGGCATGGTCGAGATGGCGCTGGCCGAACTGCAGAAGAACGGCGTGGTGCAGCTGGACGAGGAGCGCAAGGCGGCGATGGTCAGCAACCTGCTGGTGGTGCTGTGCGGCGAACGCAGCACCCAGCCCATCGTCAACGCCGGCACGCTGTACTGAGCCATGTCCGAAAAAAAGGCCTATCCGCTGCGCATCAACGCCGAGGTACTGGCGGCGGCACAGCGCTGGGCGGACGACGAACTCCGCAGCCTCAACGCGCAGATCGAATACGTGTTGCGCGACGCGCTGCGCAAGGCCGGGCGGCTGCCCGCGCCCAAGACGAAACCGGAGGATGAAGCGTGAGCAAGCGTTGGCTTTACAAGGTGGTCATGGTCAAGCCGCAGTTCCTCGGGCTGAAGCCGGAGCAGATCGAAACCACCCTGGCATCGCTGGGCCAGCAGGGCTGGGAGCTGGTGTCGGTGGTCCAGAACGGCATGAACGTCAATCTGTACCTCAAGAAGGAAGCCTGAGATGCGTCGCACCCTCCTTTCCCTCGCCTTCGCCAGCGCACTCGTGTTGGCCTCGGCCGCCAATGCGCAGGCCATCGATCCCACCGCGATTGCCAGGCAGGCGCTGGACCGCCTCGATGCCGGCGACTATGCGCAGGTCGAACAATCGTTCGGCGAAAAGATGGCCGCGGCAGTGCCGGCGGACAAGCTGAAGGCCGTGTGGGAATCGCTGCCCGCGCAGCTGGGCAAGGCCACCGGGCGCGGCGAACCCGCCGTGTCCGTGCAGGGCGGCGCGACGCTGGTGAAGATCCCGCTGCACTTTGAAAAGGCCGAGTTGGTGGCGACCTTCGCCATCGACGGCGAGGGCAAGATCGCCGGCTTCGTGGTGCAGCCGGCGCAGGCCGCCGCGCCCGCGCCGGCAGTCGCCGACGATGCCGCCTTCCTCGAACGCGAGCTGATGGTCGGCGATGGCGAGCGCGCCCTGCCCGCCACGCTGGCGCTGCCGAAGGGCAGCGGCCCCTTCCCGGCCATCGTGCTGGTGCACGGCTCCGGCCCGCACGACCGCGACGAGACCATCGGCCCGAACAAGCCCTTCCTCGACATCGCCCGCGGCCTGGCCGCGCAAGGCATCGCCGTGCTGCGCTACGACAAGCGCACCAAGGCGCGCCCACGGGACTTCACCAGCGGCATCTTCGGCGTGGATGAAGAAACCACCTTCGATGCGGTGCTGGCGGTGGACGCGCTGCGCAAGGCCGAAGGCATCGATCCCAAGCGCGTGTTCGTGCTCGGCCACAGCCAGGGCGGGATGATGGCGCCGCGCATCGCCGCGATGTCTGGCCACGTTGCCGGACTGGTGCTGCTGGCCGCGCCGGCGCGGCCGCTGCTGGACATCCTGGTCGAACAGAACCGCCGCCTCGCCGTGCTCGACGACGGCAACACCAGCGATGCCGAGCGCGATGCGATCAACGCGCTGATCCAGCAGGTACGCAGTACCCGCGACGTGGCCACCGATGCGGCGTCGAAGGGGCCGATGGGCCTGCCCGTCGGCTACTGGCGCAGCATCGACGGCGTGGACGCAGTGGCCGAGGCCCGGCAGGTGGCGCTGCCGATGCTGGTGCTGCAGGGCGCGCGCGACATCCAGGTAGTGGACGCCGACTGGCAAAACTGGAAGAGCGCCTTCGACCGCGATCCCAAGGTCGCGTTCAAGCTGTACGACAAGCTCAACCACCTTGGCATCGCTGGCGAAGGCGAAGGCTCGCTGGCCGAATACCAGCAGCCGGGGCATGTCGATCCGCAGCTGGTCGACGACGTGGCTCGCTGGCTGCAGGCGCACTGAGGATGGCGACGGCATTGCCGCAACGCTTCGAAGTCAGCGCCCCCACCCTGTGGGCACCGCTGTCGATGATCTTGCTTGCGGGGGTCTTGCCGCTGGCCGGGATCGGATACGCGATGTGGCAGGGCACGGCGCAAGGGGAAATAGCGCGCTGGGGATTGGCATTCCCAGCCGGCTTCGTCATCGTCCTGCTCATCGCCCTGCTCCTGCTGATGCGCAGGCGCGCGGTGGAATGGCAAAACGGCGTGCTCTGCATTCGCGCCGCGCTGTACACGAAGCGCGTCGCCGCGTCGGAGCTGGACCTGGAACGCGCGCGGGTGGTGGACCTGGAGGAGCGCACCGAGCTGCGCCCGGGGCTGAAAAGCAACGGCTACGCCACCATTGGCTTCAGCGCCGGCCATTTCCGCATGCGCAACGGGCTGGGCAACGCCTTCTGCCTGTTGACCCAGCGCCAACGGGTGCTATGGCTACCGCAGCGCGATGGCAAGCACCACATCCTGCTCAGCCTGGAACGGCCGCAGGCGCTGCTGGACGCGCTGCGCAAGGCATAGCGAAGGCCTTGCAGGCGCGGGATTGGTGGCGATGCGACGCGCGCACGCGAATCGGACTGCGTGATTCGCAGCCGGCTGCGTCCCGCCGGTCTATGCTTGCGGCATGTCGCGAACGCCCCCGCTCCCGCTGCGTGCCGTGCTGCTCAACACGGCGGATATCGAACTATGGCCGGCCGGCCTGCTGCGCGCGCGCGGCAATGGCCATGCCCGCCTGCTCGCCCGCGCCCGCCGCGTGCTGCGGCGCAAGCGCGACGGCGCGTGGCTGGCCGTGGAGCTGGAGGATGGCCTGCACCTGCTGCGACCCGGCCTGCAGCGCGAACCCGGCATGGCGGCGGCGACGCGCGCGCTGGATGCGCATCCCGCGCACCGTCGCAACGGGCTGGAACGCGTCGATGCGCTGCCGCTGCATCGCCTGCACGAGCGGCTGGAGGCACTCGGCCTGGATGCCGACGCCTACGCCACGCGCACCGGTCTGGCGCCCACCCATGAACCGGCTTGGCTGGCGCTAGCGGATCTCGACCGCTGGCAGCGCCCGCTGTGGCTGCGCATCGACGCCGCCCGCGCCTGGCGGCACCTGCGCGATGCCGCGCTGGCCGACGGCATCGTGCTAGAAGCGATCTCCGGTTATCGCAGCCACGCCTACCAGCTGGGCATCTTCGCGAGGAAGCTGGCGCGCGGGCTGACCGTCGAAGGGATCCTCGCGGTGAACGCAGCACCGGGCTTTTCCGAGCATCACTCCGGGCTGGCGCTGGACATCGGCACCGTGGACGAGCCGCCGGCGGAGGAATCGTTCGAGCTTACGCCGGCATTCGGCTGGCTGCGCGACAACGCAGGCGGCTACGGGTTTTCGATGAGCTATCCGCGCGACAACCCGCACGGCATCGTCTACGAGCCTTGGCACTGGCGGTTCGACGCAGGCTCGACGCCTGCCGCGTAGACGCCGGATGCCGATCTACGGCGCGCAGCCCGCGGCGAGCTCTTCGATCACCGCATGCAGTCCGCCACGCCATTCCGGCGCGGCGATGCCGAAATCCCGGCGCAGGCGGGTGGTGTCGAGGACGGAATAAGCGGGGCGGCGCGCAGGGGTCGGATAGTCCGCCGTGGTGATCGGCAACACGCGTGGCCTGCGCGCCAGCAGCCCGGCCGCCAGCGCCTCGTCCATGATCGCCTCGGCAAATCCGTGCCAACTGGTTTCACCTGCGGCGACCAGATGCCAAGTGCCCGATGCCGGCACGCCGTGCGCCACGATCCGCGCGCTGGCATCGGCAATCCATGCTGCCGGGGTCGGCGCACCGACCTGGTCGCCGACCACGCGCAGTTCGTCGCGCGCGCGCGCCAGCCGCAGCATGGTGTGCAGGAAGTTCTTGCCGTGCGCGGCGTACACCCACGCCGTGCGCAGGATCGCGTGGCGCGCGCCGCTGGCGCGGATCGCCTCTTCGCCGGCCAGTTTGCTGGCGCCGTAGACGCCCAGCGGCGCGGTGGCATCGTCCTCGCGATACGGGCGCGAAGCACTGCCGTCGAACACGTAGTCGGTGGAGTAATGCAGCAGCAGCGCGCCGGTCGCGGCGCAGGCCTGGGCAATTGCCGCGGGTGCCAGCGCGTTGACCCGGAACGCGGCGTCCGGCTCGCTTTCGGCGCGGTCCACCGCGGTGTAGGCAACGGCGTTGACCACCACGTCCGGGGCAATGCGCCGCACCAGTTCGCCAACGCTGTCGGGCGCGTCGAAATCGGCGGCAAGCTCGCCCTCTGCGCCTGCGCGCGTGGCCACCACCACTTCGCCCAGCGCCGGCAGCGCGCGCCGCAGCTCGCGTCCGACCTGACCGTTGCCGCCCAGCAGCAGCAGCTTCATGCGAGGTACTGCGGCAGGCGTTCCGGCGCGATGTCCGCCAGCAGCGGCGCGGCCGCATCCTTGGCCGACAGCGACACCTCCGCCAGCGGCCAGTCGATGGCCAGCGCGGGGTCGTCCCAGCGCAGCGAGTTGTCGCTGGCGCGGTCGTAGGGCGCGGTGCACAGATAAGTGAACAGGGCCGTCTCGCTGAGCACCAGAAAGCCGTGGGCGAAGCCTTCCGGAATCCAGAAATGCCCCTTGTTGTCGGCGCTGAGGATCGCTGCTGCATGCCGGCCGAAAGTCGGCGAACCGCGGCGGATGTCCACGGCGACGTCGTACACCTCGCCCTCCAGCACGCTGACCAGCTTGCCCTGCACGTTATGCGGCCACTGGTAGTGCAGGCCGCGCAGCACGCCCTTCTGCGAGCGGCTGACGTTGTGCTGCACGAACGAAGTGGGCAGCCCGTGCTGGGCGAAGCGCTGCGCGTTCCAGCCCTCGTAGAAGAAACCGCGCTCGTCGCCGTGCACCGCCGGCTCGACCACCACGCAGCCGGGCAGGTTGGTTTCGAGGATCTTCATGCGACGCGTCCCTGCTCCGCCAGCCCCAGCAAATATCGGCCGTAGCCGTTCTTGGCCAGCGGCTCGGCCAGTTCGCGCAGGCGCGCGGCATCGATCCAGCCGTTGAAGAAGGCGATTTCCTCCGGGCAGCACACCCGCAGGCCCTGCCGCGCCTCGATGGTTTCGATGAAGGTCGAGGCCTCCACCAGCGATTCGTGGGTGCCGGTGTCGAGCCAGGCGTAACCTCGCCCCATCTTCTCCAGATGCAGGCTGCCGTCGTCGAGGTAGCACTTGTTGAGGTCGGTGATCTCCAGTTCGCCGCGCGGCGACGGTGCAAGCTGAGCGGCGTAATCGCAGGCCCGGCCGTCATAGAAATACAGGCCGGTGACGGCGTAGCTGGACTTCGGCTTCGCCGGCTTCTCCTCCAGCCCAACCACCTTGCCGCCGGCATCGAACTCCGCCACGCCGTAGCGCTGCGGATCGCGCACCCAGTAGCCGAACACGGTGGCGCCGTGTTCGCGCGCATCGGCGCGCTGGAGCAGGTCGGTCAGGCCGTGGCCGTGGAAGATGTTGTCGCCCAGCACCAGGCAGGACGGGCCGCCGGCGAGGAACTCGCGACCGATCAGGAACGCCTGCGCCAGCCCGTCCGGGCTCGGCTGCACCGCGTATTCGATGCGCATGCCCCACTGCGAGCCGTCGCCCAGCAGGCGCTGGAACAGGGCCTGCTCGTGTGGGGTGTTGATGATCAGCACCTCGCGGATGCCCGCCAGCATCAGCACGCTGAGCGGGTAGTAGATCATCGGCTTGTCGTATACCGGCAGCAGCTGCTTGCTGATGGCTTGGGTGATCGGATACAGCCGGGTGCCGCTGCCACCGGCCAGGATGATCCCCTTGCGGCCACTGCGCAGCGGGCTCATGCCGCCACCCCGATCCGCTCAAGGCGATAAGACCCGTCGAGCACGCGATTCACCCAGTCCTGGTGGGCCAGGTACCAATCCACCGTCTCGGCGATACCCTGCTCGAAGCTGTACCTCGGTTGCCAGCCCAGCTCATCGCGCAACTTGCTGGCATCGATGGCGTAGCGGCGGTCGTGGCCGGGGCGGTCGGCGACATAGGTGATCTGCGAGGCGCGCGGCTGGCCATCCTCGCGCGGGCGACGCTGGTCCAGCAGCGCGCAGATCGCCTTCACCACCTCGATGTTCTGTTTCTCGGCGTTGCCGCCGACGTTGTAGGTCTCGCCCACCCGGCCCTTGGCCAGCACGGTGCGGATGGCCTCGCAATGGTCGGCCACGAACAGCCAGTCGCGCACCTGTTTGCCATCGCCGTACACCGGCAGCGGCTCGCCGGCCAGCGCCTTGGCGATCACCAGCGGGATCAACTTTTCCGGGAAGTGGTACGGGCCGTAGTTGTTGCTGCAGTTGGTGGTCAGCACCGGCAGCCCGTAGGTGTGGTGGAACGCGCGCACCAGATGGTCGGACGCGGCCTTGGACGCCGAATACGGCGAGTTCGGCGCGTACGGCGTCGTCTCGGTGAACAGGCCGGTTTCGCCCAGCGTGCCGTAGACCTCGTCGGTGGATACGTGCAGGAAGCGGAAGCTATCCCGCGCCGCACCCTGCAGCCCCTTCCAGTAATCGCGCACCGCTTCCAGCAGCGCCAGCGTGCCGACCACGTTGGTCTGGATGAACGCCGCCGGGCCATCGATGGAGCGGTCGACGTGGCTCTCGGCGGCGAAGTTCACCACTGCGTCGGGCCGGTGTTCGGCCAGCAAGGCGGTGACCAGCGCGCGGTCGCCGATGTCGCCGTGCACGAATACGTGGTTCGGGTCGCCTTCGATCGACGCCAGGGTGTCGCGGTTGCCGGCGTAGGTCAGCGCGTCCAGGTTCACCACCTTCACGCCGCGCGCCACGGCCTCCAGCACGAAATTGCCACCGATGAACCCGGCGCCGCCGGTAACCAGCCATGTCGTCATGCGTGAACGATCCCTGTGATGCAGCTTGCAAGTATCGCCCAAACGCGAAAACCCCGCCTGAAAGGCGGGGTTTCGTGGGCGTTCCTGCAGATGCGGAACGTCGTATTGGTCGGGGTAGCCGGATTTGAACCGACGACCACTTGTCCCCCAGACAAGTGCGCTACCAGGCTGCGCTATACCCCGAAGATTGGCCGGCGATTATACCCGAGCCCGCCCGCTTTCGGCGAAACGGGATCAGCGACGCAGGATCTGCAGCACTTCCTCCAGCTCGGCGCGCACCTGGCGGACGATCTGGTTGCTCAACGCCGATTCCTGCTTGCCGTCCTCGCCCTCCAGGCGCAGGCGGGCACCGCCGATGGTGTAGCCCTGTTCGTACAGCAGGCTGCGGATCTGCCGCACCATCAGCACGTCGTGCCGCTGGTAGTAGCGGCGGTTGCCGCGGCGCTTGGACGGCTCCAGGCTGGGGAACTCGGTTTCCCAGTAGCGCAGCACGTGCGGCTTGACCTCGCACAGCTCGCTGACTTCGCCGATGGTGAAGTAGCGCTTGGCCGGGATCGGCGGGAGCTCGCGATTGCTGCCGGGATCAAGCATGGACGCCCCCGACGAAGGCTTCCACGCGTTCCTTCAGCTTCTGGCCGGGACGGAAGGTGACCACGGTGCGGGCGGAAATCGGGATTTCCTCGCCGGTCTTGGGGTTGCGGCCCGGGCGCGGGTTCTTGCGTCGCAGATCGAAGTTGCCGAAGCCGGACAGCTTGATCTGCCGCCCCTGCTCCAGCGCCTCGCGCAGCGCGTCGAAGAACGCATCCACGAATTCCTTGGCCTCGCGCTTGTTCAGGCCGACTTCCTCGTACAGCTTCTCGGCCATTTCCGCCTTGGTCAACGCCATTACCGCCCCCTGTCAGCGCCTGATGGCCGCACTGTGTTCCTTGTCCAGCGCGGCTACCACGGCTGCCACCACCGCATCCACGTCACGATCCTCCAGCGTGCGCGATTCATCCTGCAAAATCAAGCCGATGGCGAGACTCTTGAAACCCGATTCGATGCCCTTGCCGGCATAGCGGTCGAACAGCCGCAGCTCGCGCAGGATCGGGCCCGCGGCGGCTTCCGCGGTCGCCTTCATGGCCGCCCACGCCACCGCTTCCGGGACGACGAACGCGAGATCCCGGCGGACGGACGGATACTTCGACAGCGCCTTGGCGCGCGGCAGCGGGCGCGCCAGCAGCGCGTCCAGCGCCAGTTCGAAGCCGTAGACATCCACGTCCAGGCCCAGCGCCTGCTGCAGGCGCGGATGCAGCTGGCCGATCCAGCCGATGCACGCACCTTCGCCCGCTTCATCGATGCGATACACGTCCGCGCTGCGACCCGGATGGGCGAACGGCTGCGCCGAGGCGCGGTACTCCAGCACGGCGCCGGACAGCGCGGCCAGGCTGTCCAGATCACCCTTCAGGTCGTGGAAGTCGAGCGCGCGCTCGGCCACGCCCCACTGCTCGGCGGCGGCCTTGCCGCAGGCAACGGCGGCGACACGGCGCGTCTCCTGCGGCGCGTCTTCGCTCGCCGCGAACGTGCGGCCCAGCTCGAACAGGCGCACGCGCGGCTGCTGGCGCGCCACGTTGCGCGCCAGCGCCGCCGCCAGCCCTGGCAGCAGGCGGGTGCGCATCACGCCAAGCTCGGCGCTGAGTGGATTGGCCAGCGCGACGCCGCCGGCGTCCAGCTGCCACGCGTCCAGCAGATCGGCATCGACGAAGGCGAAATTGATCGCCTCCAGATAGTCGCGCGCCACCAGCTGGCGACGCAGGTCGTGTTCGCTGCTGCGGCTTTCGCTGGGCACGATCAACCGGGTGGAGCCGCCCGGCAGGGTGGCGGGAATCGCGTCGTAGCCGTGGATGCGGGCGATTTCCTCGATCAGGTCTTCCTCGATGGCGAGGTCGAAGCGGCGCGCCGGCGGCGTCACCTGCCAGCCCTCGGCGACCGCCTGCACCGCCAAGCCGAGCGCGGTGAGGATGCGCGCCACCTCCGCATCGGCCACCTGCGTGCCCAGCACGCGTGCCAGTCGCGCGCGGCGCAGGATGACCGGCTGCGGTTGCGGCAGGTGCTGGGCCAGCACCGCTTCCTGCACCGGACCCGGCTTGCCGCCGGCGATGTCCAGGATCAGGCGGGTGGCGCATTCGATGGCGATCCGCGGCAGCTCCGGATCCACGCCACGCTCGAAACGGTGCGCGGCATCGGTATGCAGGCCCAGCTTGCGGCTGCGGCCGATGATCGCCGCCGGCGCGAAATGCGCGGCCTCCAGCAGCACGTTGCGGGTCGCCTCGCCCACCTTGGTGTCGTTGCCGCCCATGATGCCGGCCAGTCCGACCACCCGGTCGGCGTCGGTGATGACGAGGAAACCCTCATCCAGCTTCGCTTCGTCGCCGTTGAGCAGCGTCAGGGCTTCGCCAGCGCGCGCATGACGCACGCCGACCGGGCCCTTGAGCAGGTCGCGGTCGTAGGCGTGCATCGGCTGGCCGAGCTCCAGCATCAGGTACTGGGTGACGTCGACAAGGAAGCTGACCGGGCGCACGCCGCTGCGCACCAGCCGCTGCGCCATCCACACCGGCGTCTTCGCCGCCGGGTCCACGCCCTCGATCACGCGGGCGACGAAGCGGGGCGCATCGCTGCCCGCGTTCAATTCCACCGCCATCGCGCTGTCGCTGACCGCCGCCACCGGCTCGGCCTGCAGCGGTTCCACCTCGCAGCCGGTCGCCGCCGCCACGTCGAAGGCGATGCCGCGCACGCCGAAGCAGTCGGCGCGGTTGGGGGTGAGCTTGAGTTCGATGGCCGCGTCCGGCAGGCCCAGGTAATCGGCCAGCGGCGTGCCCACCGGCGCGTCGTCCGGCAGCTCCAGCAGGCCCGAGGCATCGGCATCGATGCCCAGCTCCTTCGCCGAGCACAGCATGCCGTTGGAATCCACGCCGCGCAGCTTGGCGGCCTTGATGGTCAGCGTGCCCACCGTGGTACCGATGGTGGCCAGCGGCGCCACCAGCCCCGCACGCGCATTGGGCGCACCACAGACGATCTGCAGCGGCGCATCCAAGCCGGCGTCCACCTGGCAGACCTGCAGCTTGTCGGCCTGCGGATGCTTTTCGGCGGACAGGATCCTCGCCACCACCACGCCGTCCAGCGCCTCGCCAAGCGGAGTGAGTTCTTCCACTTCCAAGCCGATGGCGGTCAGGGTGGCGGCCAGCTCTTCCCGCGTCGCCGTGGTCTTGACGTGCTGGCGCAGCCAGTTTTCGGAGAATTTCATCGCACTACCTCAGGCGAACTGGCGCAGGAAGCGCACGTCGTTGTCGAAGAAGGAACGCAGGTCATCCACGCCGTAGCGCAGCATGGCGAAGCGCTCGACGCCGAGGCCGAAAGCAAAGCCCGTGTACTTTTCCGGGTCGATGCCCACGCTCCTGAGTACGTTCGGGTGCACCATCCCGCAGCCAAGCACTTCCAGCCAGCGGGTGCTGCCATCGGCCTGCTGCCAGGCGATGTCCACTTCCGCGGACGGCTCGGTGAAAGGGAAGTAACTCGGACGGAAGCGCATCTCGAAGTCGCGCTCGAAGAACGCGCGCACGAATTCCACCAGCGTGCCCTTGAGGTCGGCGAAGCTGGCGTGCTCGTCCACCAGCAGGCCTTCCACCTGGTGGAACATCGGCGTGTGGGTCTGGTCGGAATCGCTGCGGTAGACCTTGCCGGCCGCGATCATGCGCAGCGGCGGCTGCCCGCCGCGCGCCAGCAGGTCCTGCATGTAGCGGATCTGCACGCCGGAGGTGTGGGTGCGCAGCAGCCGGCCGTCCGGGAAATAGAACGTGTCGTGCATGGCGCGCGCCGGGTGGTGCGGCGGGAAATTCAGCGCCTCGAAGTTGTGCCAGTCATCCTCGATTTCCGGGCCGTCGGCGGACTCGTAGCCCAGCCGCCCGAAGATCTCGCTGATGCGCTCCAGCGTGCGGCTGACCGGATGCACGCCACCGCGGGCGGCATCGCGGCCGGGCAGGGTCACGTCGATCGATTCGCCGGCCAGGCGCGCGTCCAGCGCGGCGCTTTCCAGCAGCTGCCTGCGTTCGCCCAGCGCGGCGCCGATGGCGTCGCGGGCGCGGTTGATGGCCTCGCCCGCGGCCTTGCGCTGGTCGCCAGGCAGGGCGCCGAGTGCCTTCAGCTGGGCAGTGATGCTGCCGTTCTTGCCGAGCAGCGCCACGCGCAGGGCTTCCAGCGCATCGGGGGTCGCCGCGGCGGCGATGTCGGCCAGCGCCGCGGTGGACAGGGATTCGATATCGCTCATGTGCTTGATGACTCCAGGACCACTGCGTCCTCATTCTCGCCCTTGCGGGAATGACACGAAGAATTCAGCGCCGCAAAAACAAACATGGGGAAGGACTTGCGCCCTTCCCCACGTGATGGCGACCGAGGCCGCCGCTACAACTGCTGTGGAGTGACGGCTTACGCCGCCAAAGCGCCCTTGGCCTTTTCGGTCAGGGCGGTAAAGCCCGCCGCATCGTGCACGGCGATGTCCGCCAGCACCTTGCGGTCCAGGGTGATCCCGGCCTTCAGCAGGCCGTTCATGAAGCGGCTGTAGCTCATGCCGTTGGCGCGCGCAGCAGCATTGATACGCGCAATCCACAGGGTGCGGAAATGGCGCTTCTTCTGCTTGCGGCCGATGTAGGCGTACTGCAGGGCCTTGGTGACGGCCTGCTTGGCGACGCGGAAGACCTTGCGACGGGCGTGGTAGTAGCCCTTGGCAGCCTTCAGAACCTTCTTGTGGCGCGCGCGCGCCGTAACACCACGTTTGACTCGTGCCATGTCTTATCTCCTCACAAATACGGCAGCATGCGGTCCAGACGGCCCGCGTCCTCGGCACGAACATGGTTCGTCTGCCGCAGGTTGCGCTTCCGCTTGGTCGCCTTCTTGGTGAGGATGTGGCTCTTGTTGGCGTGGCCGCACTTGTACTTGCCGGAAGCGGTCTTCCGGAAGCGCTTGGCCGCCGCCCGATTGGTCTTGATCTTGGGCATTGGGAATCCTTGCGAAATCTAGAACTGGCCTGGGCGGCGGTGTTGCCTTGCGGCGCGACCACGCTTTCCATCCTGCCCGACCGGTGGGTAAGCCCTTGATCCGAAGCGAATCATGGGCGGGTCCATGAGTACAACTGACTGCAAACCCGGCGAACCGGGCCGCGCATTATGGCGGATTTCCGGGGAACTCTCAAATCGCCAACCGGCTACGGGCGAAGCGGCCTCCGGCCGGGTCCGCCAACCAAGCGAGTATCGGGGAGCGACTTGGCGGACCCGGCCGGAGGCCGCTTCGCGGCTTGAACACTCCCGGAACCGTGCCCGCTCGCCATCGCGCCGGTCGCCCTGCGGGCGACCGGCCGCGCGCCTTACTTCTTCTTCGGCGCGATCATCATCACCATCTGCCGCCCTTCCAGGCGCGGACGCGATTCGATGACGATGTCCTCGCCCAGGTCGGCCTCGATCCGCGCCGCCATCTCGCGGCCCAGCTCCTGATGGCTCATCTCGCGGCCACGGAAGCGGATGTTGACCTTGATCTTGTCGCCTTCGACCAGGAATTCGCGCATCTTGCGCAGCTTGATCTGGTAGTCGCCCTCGTCCGTGACCGGACGGAACTTCACTTCCTTGATCTCGACCTGCTTGGTCTTCTTCTTGGCTTCGTTGGCCTTCTTCTGCAGTTCGAACTTGAACTTGCCGAAGTCCATGATCTTGCAGACCGGCGGATCCGCGTTGGGCTGGATCTCGACGAGGTCGAGTTCCTCGTCCTCGGCCATGCGCAGCGCTTCGTCGCGCGAGAGCACGCCGATCATTTCGCCGTCGCTGCCGATGACGCGCACGCGCGGGACGCGGATTTCATTGTTCCGCCGGTTCTGCTTGTTGTCAGGGATGCTGATTGTGGCTGTCTCCAAGGGTTGGCCCCTGCGGGCCGGTTCGCCCGCCGGTTCCGGAACCGGTGGGCGGGTTTGCGCGAAGCGGCGGGGCGGTCAGCCGGCGCCTTCTTCCCGCAGTCGGGCGGCGAAGGCGTCAACGGACATGCTGCCAAGGTCTTCCCCACCCCGCGTGCGCACCGAGAGCATGCCATTTTCCTTCTCGCGGTCCCCGACCACCAGCAGGTACGGCACGCGCTGCAGCGTGTGCTCGCGGATTTTATAGCCGATTTTTTCGTTCCGCAAATCGGAAACCACCCGGAATCCTTGATTCGCAAGGGTTTTCCTTGCCTCCTCGACGGCATCGGCCTGGGCATCGGTGATATTCATCACAACCGCCTGCACCGGGGCCAGCCAGGCCGGGAACTGGCCAGCGTGGTGTTCGATCAGGATGCCTATGAAACGCTCCATCGAGCCGACGATGGCGCGGTGCAGCATCACCGGGTGGCGGCGCTGGCTGTGCTCATCCACGTATTCCGCGCCCAGCCGGCCCGGCATCATGAAGTCCACCTGCATGGTGCCCAACTGCCAGGTGCGGCCGATGGCGTCCTTGAGGTGGTACTCGATCTTCGGGCCATAGAACGCACCCTCGCCCGGCAGTTCCTCCCATTCCACCCCGGAGGCGCGCAAGGCGTTGCGCAGCGCATCCTCGGCCTTGTCCCAGGTGGCGTCGTCGCCTAGCCGCGAATCCGGGCGCAGGGCGATCTTGATCTGGATGTCGCTGAAGCCGAAGTCGGAATACACCTTCAGCGCCTGCGCGTGGAAGGCGCGCACCTCGGACTCGATCTGCTCCTCGGTGCAGAAGATGTGGCCGTCGTCCTGGGTGAAGCCGCGCACGCGCAGGATGCCGTGCAGCGCGCCGGAGGGCTCGTTGCGGTGGCAGGCGCCGAACTCGCCGTAGCGGATCGGCAGGTCGCGGTAGCTGTGCAGGCCCTGGTTGAAGACCTGCACGTGGCCCGGGCAGTTCATCGGCTTCACCGCATAGGTCCGCTTCTCGGACTCGGTGAAGAACATGTTGTCCTTGTAGTTGTCCCAGTGGCCGGACTTCTTCCACAGCTCGACGTCGAGGATCTGCGGGCAGCGGACCTCGCCGTAGCCGGTCTCGCGGTAGACCTTGCGCATGTACTGCTCGACGGTCTGCCAGATGCTCCAGCCCTTGGGATGCCAGAACACCAGGCCGGGACCCTCCTCCTGCAGGTGGAACAGGTCCTGCACCTTCGCGATCTTGCGGTGGTCGCGCTTCTCGGCCTCCTCCAGCTGGTGCAGGTAGGCCTTGAGGTCCTTGTCGTTCAGCCAGGCAGTGCCGTAGATGCGGCTGAGCATCTGGTTGTTGTGGTCGCCACGCCAGTAGGCACCGGCCACCTTCATCAGCTTGAACGCGCGCAGCTTGTCGGTGCCCGGCACGTGCGGGCCGCGGCAGAGGTCGGTGAACTCGCCCTGCGAATACAGCGACAGATCCTCGTTGGCCGGGATCGACTCGATGATCTCGGCCTTGTAGGCCTCGCCGATGCCCTTGAAGAAGGCGATCGCGTCGTCGCGCGACTTCACGCTGCGGCTGACTGGCAGCGCCTCCTTGACGATCTTCTGCATCTCCGCCTCGATCGCCGGCAGGTCTTCCGGCGTGAACGGGCGCTCGAAGGCGAAGTCGTAATAGAAGCCGTTGTCGATCACCGGACCGATGGTGACCTGCGCACCCGGGAACAGGCGCTGCACGGCCTGCGCCAGCAGGTGGGCGGTGGAGTGGCGCAGGATGTCGAGCGCCTCCGGCGACTTGTCGGTGACGATGGACAGCTCGGCGTCACGGTCGATGACGTGGCTGGCATCGACCAGCCGGCCGTCGACCTTGCCGGCCAGGGTGGCCTTGGCCAGGCCCGCGCCGATGGAGGCGGCGACGTCCTGCACGGACACGGGGGCATCGAACTGGCGCTGGGAGCCGTCGGGGAGCGTGATCGAGATCATGGGATTGGCTCTTCTGGAGCGTCCGGCCCGGATGGGCGGACGTGATGTTCAGGACGAACGAACAAAACGAAAAAAGGCGCCGAGGCGCCTTTCGATCATCCACATTGAATGGAGCGCGAGTGCGTCGGCAGGAATCAGCGGTGGGCGCCGGTAGTGTCCATGTCGCACGCTCGGCCGGCGTTTCCGCGGGCCACCTCTCTCCGTTTCGTTGCCACGCCGTTTGCAGCGTGGTGGGCGGTACAGGGTTCGAACCTGTGACCCCTACCATGTCAAGGTAGTGCTCTACCGCTGAGCTAACCGCCCGAAGGGGCGCGAATTGTAGCCTGACAAATCGGGCGCAGACAAGCGGAAAGAAGGGGAAAGGGGGTCGGAGTGGCTTTTCGCTGGCGAAAAGCCACTCCGACCCCCTTTTCTTCCTTACAAAATCGCCTCTCGCAGCCTGCGGATCTGGTCGCGGACGCGGGCGGCATCCTCGAATTCGAGGTCGCGGGCATGCTGGTGCATCTTCTGCTCCAGCTCCCTGAGCCGGGCGGCCTGCTGGGCCGGGCCCAGCCGCAGGTACTCCTGCTCCGGCTCGGCCACCCGCTTCGTCTTGCCACGCCCCTTCAGCTCGCCCGGTTCGGCGCGCGCACCCTCCATCACGTCGCGCACGGCGCGCTGCACGGATTGCGGGGTGATGCCGTGCTCGGCGTTGTGCTCCAGCTGGCGGTTGCGGCGGCGGTCGGTCTCGTCCAGCGCGGCACGCATCGAGTTGGTGACCCGGTCGGCGTACAGGATCGCCTTGCCGCGCAGGTTGCGGGCGGCGCGGCCGATGGTCTGGATCAGCGAGCCGGTGCTGCGCAGGAAGCCTTCCTTGTCGGCGTCGAGGATGGCGACCAGCGAGACTTCCGGCATGTCCAGCCCCTCGCGCAGCAGGTTGATGCCCACCAGCACGTCGAACACGCCCAGCCGCAGGTCACGGATAATCTCGACCCGCTCCACCGTGTCCACGTCGGAGTGCAGGTAGCGCACCTTCACGTCGTGCTCGGACAGGTACTCGGTGAGGTTCTCGGCCATGCGCTTGGTCAGTGTGGTGACCAGCACGCGGTCGCCCAGCGCCACCCGCTCGCGGATCTCGCCCAGCAGGTCGTCCACCTGGGTGGCCACCGGGCGGATTTCCACCGGCGGATCGACCAGTCCGGTCGGGCGCACCACCAGCTCGATGATCTCGTCGCCGGCCTCACGCAATTCGTAGGGGCCGGGCGTGGCCGAGACGTAGACGCTGCGCGGCGCACGCGCCTCCCACTCATCGAACTTCAGCGGCCGGTTGTCCAGCGCCGAGGGCAGGCGGAAGCCAAACTCCACCAGCGTTTCCTTGCGCGACCGGTCGCCCTTGTACATCGCGCCGATCTGCGGAATGGTCACGTGCGATTCGTCGATCACCAGCAGCGCGTCCGCCGGCAGGTAGTCGAACAGCGTCGGCGGCGGATCGCCGGGCGAGCGCCCGGTCAGGTGGCGGGAGTAGTTCTCGATGCCGTTGCAGTAGCCGACCTCGGCCATCATCTCCAGGTCGAACTGGGTGCGCTGCTGCAGGCGCTGCGCCTCGACCAGCTTGTTGGCGGCGTACAGGTGCTCCAGCCGTTCCCGAAGCTCGGCCTTGATCGTGTCCACCGCGCTGAGGGTGCGCTCGCGCGGTGTGGCGTAGTGGGTCTTGGGATAGACCACGTAGCGCGGCATCCGGCGCAGGATCTCGCCGGTCAGCGGGTCGAACATCGACAGCTGCTCGATCTCGCCGTCGAACAGCTCGATGCGCAGCGCCTCCAGATCCGATTCGGCCGGGAACACGTCGACCGTCTCACCGCGCACGCGGAAGGTGCCGCGATCCAGCACCATCTCGTTGCGCGAGTACTGCAGGGTGGTCAGGTGGCGCAGCAGCTCCCGCTGGTCGATGCGCTCGCCGCGCGACAGGATCAGCCGCATCGCCAGGTAGTCCTCGGGCGCACCGAGGCCGTAGATCGCCGACACCGACGCGACGACTATCGTGTCGCGCCGCGACAGCAGCGCCTTGGTCGCCGCCAGCCGCATCTGCTCGATATGGTCGTTGATCGAGCTGTCCTTCTCGATATAGGTGTCGCTGGACGGAACGTAGGCTTCCGGCTGGTAGTAGTCGTAGTAGCTGACGAAGTACTCCACCGAGTTGTGCGGGAAGAACGCCTTGAACTCGCCGTACAGCTGCGCCGCCAAGGTCTTGTTGGGCGCCATCACCAAGGTCGGCTTCTGCACCCGCTGGATCATGTTGGCGACGGTGTAGGTCTTGCCCGAGCCGGTCACGCCCAGCAGCACCTGCTTGGCCAGCCCGCTTTCGAAACCGGCGACGAGTTTTTCGATGGCCTGCGGCTGGTCGCCCGCGGGCGAATACGGCGACACCAGCTCGAAGCCAGCGGACGTGGTGGTCAGGTCGAGGTCGGACGGGACGGACTGGGTCATCTGGCAGCGCGCAACAAGGCAACCCGTGAGTTTACGCCGCCGCCATGACGCCGTCCGTCACGGAAAAACCCACGGTCCGGCCGGGAACTTTTCCGACCCGTCCACCCGCCACCCGCCGATGCCGCCGCCGGCGCGGCCAGCCCAGGCTGTGTCCACCTGCCGGAGCACCGCCATGCCCAAACGCCCTGCCGGATTCACCCTGATCGAGCTGCTGGCCACCACCTCCATCCTGGCCATCGTCGCCGGCATCGCGCTGTCACCGATGAGCGCGCTGCTCGAGCGCCACCGCGCTTCCGCCGCCGCGTCCACCCTGGTCGCCCACATGCAGCTCGCCCGCATGGCGGCCGTCAACCACCGCCGCCGCGTGGTGCTCTGCCCGAGCAGCGACGGAGCAGGCTGCGACGCCGGCACCGACTGGAGTCCCGGCTGGCTGCTGTTCGTGGACAAGGACGGCAACCGGCAAGCCGACGCCACCGACGAGATTCTCCGAGCCGACCAGCAGCCCACCAGCCGCCACCTCCGCATCGTCGGCAGCGCCGGGCGCCAGCAGCTGCGCTACCTGCCCGACGGCACCAGCGGCGGCAGCAACCTGACGCTCTCCATCTGCAGCCAGCGCGGCGAACTGCTGGCCCGGGTCATCGTCAACAACGTGGGCCGTCCGCGCAGCGAGCGGCCGTCGACGGCGCTTCCCTGCCCCCACTGAAGTCCGAGGACGGCGGACTGCGGCGTCCTCCATCGCGATCGCGCGCATCCTGCGCAGGATTTCGCGCGCAACCGCTTGCCCAACCGCAATGAGCCGAATACAATGCGCGACCTCGCCCGAATAGCTCAGCCGGTTAGAGCACTTGACTGTTAATCAGGGGGTCGTTGGTTCGAGTCCAACTTCGGGCGCCACTCTGATATCTCCCGTCGTCCACGGATGACCGGGACGGGATCGAAAGATCCGCAGAAACAATCAGTTACACCACATCCGATGCCCACGAACGTCCACCGACGTCCGTGGGCATCTTCGTATGGTGTGAGTAGATTTGTGAGTAGAAATCGGCGCCCCGCCCCGGGTTGCCGAGGCCGCATCTCTACACGCGCGGCGAGCTCCCACGCCCTCCACGGCGCTTGTCCACTGTTGCCATGCTCCACGCAGCGGTAGAAGGTCAGAGATGTCCCTCTCCGACCTCCGAATCCGGTCACTGAAGCCGCGGCCCAAGCTCTATCGGGTCGCAGATCGGGATGGCTTGGCGCTGGAAGTCACACCATCCGGCACCAAGCATTGGCGCTATCGCTTCAGGTGGGCGGGACGAGCCACGATGATCTCCCTTGGGCCCTACCCCGCCATCGGGCTCGCGCAGGCGCGCCAGAAGGCCCTGGAGGCCCGCGGACAGCTCTCGACGGGGATCGACCCCCGAGGATCCCGCCGACGCGCAGCCGAGCTGCAGGCCGCTGCCGAGGCGATGCAGTTCGAAACAGTCGCTAACGCCTGGCGAGTGGAGAAGCATGAAGGCTTGGCCCCGAAAACCGTCGCCAAGATCGATGCGCTACTGGACGGCGATCTGATCCCCCTCCTGGGAAACACCGAGATCGGAACTCTCGGCACGCCCCAAGCCGCGGCGGCGATCGAGAAAATCGCCGGCCGCGCCCCACACATGGCCCAGAAGGCCAAGAGCTATCTCAACCAGATCATCGACTTCGCGATCCGAAAAGGGCTGCGTGAAGACGGCCGCAAACTCACGCTGAAGGGCACGGTTCGACTGCCCAAGGCCAACAGCGTGCCTGCCGCCGTGGACGAAGACGCGCTCAAGATCGTGATGCAAGTGGTGTCCAGCTACCCGGACAAGATGGTGCGTTCAGCCCTCCGGCTGGCGGCCTATACAGCGCTCCGTCCCAGCAACGTCGTCACGGCTCGCTGGGCCGCGATCGATCTCGAGCGCGGAATCTGGAAGATCCCGGGCAGCGAGATGAAGACAGGCATCGACCACGAGGTTCCGCTGCCACGTCAGGCCATCGAACTCCTGCGGTACGCGATGACATGGCGCCGGGGCGGCAACAAGAAGGACTGGGTGTTCCCGGCCATCTCCGAGCGCGACTCACCGCACATGTGCCGGGATACGCTCAGCAAGGCACTGCGTGACAGCGGCCTGCGTGGAAAGCATGTCCCCCATGGATTCCGCGCCAGCTTCCGGACCAGGGCCAGGGAGGAATTCGATGTCGATATCGACGCTCTCGAGGCCCAGCTCGCGCACAGCGTAGGGGATGCGACCCAGAAGGCCTACAACCGCGGCAAGCTCCTGAAGAAGCGCATCGAGATCATGCAGCAGTGGGCGGATTACCTTGACGCACTCGTGGGCTGAAGCACGCCCGACATGGGGGTCCAGGCTCCACCGCAGCCATAGGCTCCCCGATCCGTCTCAGGCCAAACCCAGGAATGCCAAGCCCGCGGCCCCTTGTCCCATGCCACTACGGGGACAGCCAATCGCGCCTGCCGTCCCGCTCCCTCCGTCAGCCGATACGCCGCAACCAGACGGGTCCAGACGATCGGATCCGCAAGATTGCAAAGAGTGGAACAACGACCTGATCGCTGAAACTGACGCTGACGAATTCAACTTCGCACGACGGCGGGACCATGCTGTTCAACAACTACGGAAGCGCTCTCGGCACATGGATGTGCCCTTGCTCCAGCGCGGTAATTCGCCGACAGCGCTGACCACTCCGCGCAAAGTTGCAAACCGTTCCTGCGCCATTCAACTCCGCATGCTGTCCGGCCTGAATCACCCGGCCCATGCGCGGCCCACACCGCAAGTTTGCGAGTCGCGGCTCGCCGCTTTTGCTGCCGAAAATAACCGCACACATTCGATCCCAGACGAGGAACACACCATGAGCAAGCAGATCAAGAATTCCACCGTGGCCGGCGGCGTGGGCGCTGTAGCCACCACCGGCACTGCGATGGCCACCGCCTCTGCCGTTTCCGGCGCCTCGGCGGCCGGGATCATGTCGGCAACTGCCGGCAGCACCGGTGCCGCGCTCGCAAGCCTGGCCGGTGCATCCGGAACCGCCGGTGGTGCGGCCGTTGCCTCGGGCATGGCCACCATCGGATCCGCCGTGGGGGGTGGCATGGCCGCCGGCGCCATTATCACCGCCGCTGCGCCCGTGGCAGCTTTGGCGGCGATCGGCTGGGGGCTGTTCAAGTTTTTCGAGGATTGAGGTAACGCTCCGATATCGGATGCACAACCAGCCGAGGTCAGTTCTCTTTCTGCCCCCTCCTCTTCGTTCACAAGGAAAACTCCATGAGCCGCCAACACAACAAGCGCAACCGCAATCTGGAACCGGTCATCTTTGAGTCGACCCACGAAGCGCTGGACACGGAGCAGGGCGAACTGCTGCTGACGCAACTGCGGGAGCGCCTGCTCCGGGAACCCGTGGTGTCCGAGCGCGCGGAGGAATGGATCTACTCCCGCGAGGCCAGCGCCGACCTGCGGCAGTACCATTCCGGCGAACAAATCGGCTACTACCGAGGGCACGAAGCCGGCTTCGCCAAGGGTGCCGCCGTCACTGCACTGGCAACGCTGGGTACAGTGTTGCTCGGCGGCTTGACGTTGTACTTCAAGTACAAGGACTGATCGTCATGTCCAAGCGCCCGCGCCCGTCGATCACGGGTTTTCGCCCCGGCCCGCCCTGGTTCTTCCGCTGCAGGAAATGCGGCCAGACCCACGCCCGGCGGATCAATCTGTCCCTGCGGTGCCCGCACTGTGGTGCATTCGACGTCGTCCGGGATCCATTCCCATTGAAGTAGCAATGCCATGCCCCCATTCAAGCGCGCTCAGTGTTTGTTCCGCGCCTTGATGAAAGCGTTGGCCATTTGATCGCCGCACGCCGCACGCTTGGCATCTCCAGACTTGCCCGAAGCCCGGGAACCAGTCGGTCTGGGAGGATCGAAGTGCGAGGGCGCAAAACCTTCCGACTCCGGCAACCTGCAGTTCTCAACCCATTTCCTGATCGCGTCGTGCACGCTCGCGGTGAACTTCGGGTCGCTCTGGCCTTCGAAAACCCGGATGCGATGGTTCTTACTAGCGCGATCAGCGTCCTTGGAATCCAGCCCACGCAGGGTGACCAGCCAGCGGTCGTTGAAGTAGTGCCCGAGCTTCTCGGCCAATGCGTCGAGCTTGTAGACAGCTTCAGCCGCACGAGTGTCCTGCTTGCCATCCCGGTTCAGGCCGCCGGTTTTCGCCTCGACCACCAGCAGGCGATTGCCGCAGGCGACGACCAGATCGAATTCATTCTTCACATCGGCCCGTGAGACCTCGACGCCTTGCGCCCAGTCGTCAACCCCCGCATCGGCGAACTGTTTAGCCAGCCACACCTCCAGCCAGCCACCGGCAGCAAACGCCAGCTCATCCCGGGCAGTCAAATCGAATTTAAGTTGCAGTCTGTCTCCAGTGTCGGACAACTGCACCTGAGCCACTCCGCAACGCAGCAACGCAGCGCCGAAGGAACCGCTCAGGGCTCGCCGCAAACCTGACCAATTCTGCTTACCCGCTCCCAAGATGGAAATCTCGAAGCTGGGTTGCTTGCGTGAGCCCATCCATTCGATGGAGGCGAATTCGTTGCTCGCCAGGCGCTTGCCCTTCCTGTTCTTCCTTTCGTCCAGCAGCCAGCCCGCCAGATCCAACAGCGAATACCACGCAGGTAGCCAATCTCTGGCGCCCCGGTCCAGCAACAGGTCGAACAGAGAGGCGCGCGCTAGCCAGTCCCCATATTTCGGCGCCGCACTTTGCGCGCTGGCGACCTTGAACCCCTGCAACGCCAGCATGTCGGCGATGTTCAGCACCCCCTGCATTGGCAACGTAGGGCGATGCGGTGACAGCAGATCCTCCAGCTGCCGGTGCTCGGTGTCGACGTAAAGCCCGCGCAGGGCACTGCCAAACGCCTCCGCGCGCTTGCCGAACGCACGCTGCAGCGCCATCGACATGGGCTTGGTACCACCGGTCAGATTGACAACCACCTGCGGGCGCAGGCCCATCGCCAGCTCGCCGACCAGGTCCTCGACCTGCTCCAGCAAGACGGCGTAGCTGCTGTCATCCCACTCCACGACTACGACCTTCGGTGGATTTTCCCGACTGGAAAACCATTGCTTCAGGGCGCTTGCCTGTTTTTTCATGGCCGGACTCGCCAGCAGACACACCTGGTCGGTACGCATCTGCAGCCAACCGATCGCCGCGGGGGCCAGCTGGGCGCTGACGGGGATCAGGCTGATGGACGGCTGCGGACTGGCGGCCTTGCGCGCGCGGCCGGCCGGAACTTCCTCCGCTTCCTTCTGCCGGACCTCATAACGGGCAAAGCGTCCGCCGTAGCGGTACACCTGCACACCTGTCAGCTCCTTGCCGCGCTGCGCTGGCGGCGTTTCGATATCCAGCGACCAGAACTTCACGCCCATGGTCTGCAGCGTGGCGATCATGCGTATCGGCAGGGTCCCGACCACCACGTCGCCCTTTTTCAGGATTGACAGATCCAGATGATCAAGCATCCGATCGATGGCGAAAGGCAGCTGGCCGTGCTTGGCCTTGGCATCCACCCAGATACGGGTGCCCTCGTGCCGGGTGACTAGGTATGTAGTCAAAACGGTTCCCCCGCGAGCTGAATACGACTTCCGGGAATGCTAGCAGTCACGTTTGCTGGTCTGCGGCCCTGCATCGGCATCCGACGCACATTGCCAATTCGTTCGCCACCTCGCCGGCCCGAACCGGCGAGCGGCCGCGTGTTCAGAACCCGACCTTGACGCCTGCGGTGGCGTAGGCATTGCTGCGCTGGCCGGTGCCGCGCTCGGTGCCTGCGGTGACGTACACGATCCAACCCTGCGCGGTGCGGTAGAAGGCATGGCCGCCGACGCGGAAGCTGTCATTGCCCAGCGGCTGGCCCATCACGTCGAACGACGCACCCGGAGCGCCGGCGAAGGCGGCGGTGAAGCCGGTATCCGCGCCACCCAGCAGACGACGGGCCGACACGTCGCCGCCGATTACCCACTGGCCGATGCTGCGGTCGAAGCGCAGGCCCAGCTCCGCGAAGGTCGCGGTCAGGCTGTCCTTGCCAGCGGTCAGGCCGAAGCCCTCGCCGCCCGCCTCGGAGAAGCCGCCCTGCGAGTGGCGCAGCGCGGTCACGGCAGCGTAGGGGGACAGGCCGCTCGCCAGCTCCCAGCCGGCCTCGATACGCGCCTGCACGGCGGTATCGGTGCGCTTGCCGGTCACATCGCTGGCGCTGGCGCCAACCACCACGATGCGGTTCACATCCACGCTGTTGCGGTCGATGGACACGTTGCCGGCGACATAGCCCGCATCGCCCGTCTGCGCGCGGCCGTAAGCGGCCAGCGTGGTGCCGGTGCCCTCGAAACGACCGCCCAGCCCGTCCAGGTTCGCGCGGTTGCGGGTGCCGCCGATGGCAGCGCCCACGACCACGCCGCTGTCCAGCACGGCATCAACGCCGACCATCGCGCCGGTGCTGCTGTAGCGCGCCGCGCTGTAGCCGTCACGGCGCAGCTTGCCGGTGCTGTCCGACGCCTGCACCCACACGTCTGCGTCACCGAACGCGCCCAGGCTGCGGGTGCGATCCGCCAGCAGCTTGCCGGCGTTGAGCGCCTGCTGGACAGCCACGGTGCGCGCGGTGCCGTGGACTTCGCCGGTCAGGCTCGCCAGCGAAGCGGACGCCGCCTCCACGGTCGGAGCCGATGCCAGCTTTCCGGCCATCGCCTTCTCCTGCGCCGTGGCGGTGCCGGCCTGCGCCTTGCCGTCCACGTTGCCGAGGAACACATCAGCCTGCGCGCCGCCGTTGACCGCCGCCAGCGAAGCGCCAGCAGAGGCAGCGGATGCCGCCACCGAGGCGCGGGTCAGCGCCGCATTGACCTGGGTATCGGTGTAGGCCAGCGCCGCCGTCCAGAAGAAGCCCGAGCCGTAGGTGACCTTGTTGAACGTGCCGGTGACCTTGCCCGCCGTCAGCAGGGTTTCGGTCGGCTTGGCGGTGTAGTCGCTGTTCTCCGGCAGCAGTTGCAGGGAGCCGGCGAGCCTGGCGTTGCCGGTGATGGACAGCCCGGTGCCCAGCTGGATCGCCGTGGTGCCCGCGCCGTCCCAATCCACGGTGTAGTCGCCGGTGATCTTGCCGCCCTTCGAGCCGAAGGTGCCGCCGTTGACGACGACCGAGGAAGCGAGCGAGCCGGTCAGCATCAGGGTGCCCGCCTCGACGCGGGTGCCGCCGCTGTAGGTGTTGCCGCCCGTCAGGGTCAGCGTGCCGCTGCCGCGCTTGACCAGGCTGCCGGTGCCGGTGATCGCGTTGGAGAAGGTGCCATTGCCGACGACATTGGCATCGAAGGTGCCGACCAGCTGGCCGGGGCCATGCACGGCCTTCGCGGCATTCAGCAGGCCCCAGCCGAACACGGCATCCACGCCGGCATCACCCAGATCGGTAGCGGTGGTCAGGATCGTCTGCTGCACGTTCGACGCGCTCATCCACGGGAACGCCTGCCAGACCAGCGCAGCCGCGCCGGTGGCGTTGGGCGCAGCGAAGGACGTGCCCTGCCCGCCGCCGCCGCTGAAAGCGGAGTCCGGCACGCCGGGGAAGTAAACGAGGCCCGGAGCAGCGAGGCACCACGATGCAGCGTTGCCGCAGGCATTGGCGTAGTCGGCCTTGCCGGTGACGTTGCCCTTCGCGTCCAGCGCCACCGCGGTGACGGCCAGCCAGTTGTTCTTAAAGCTGGCGTCGTAGTGGGGGGCGACGGCGGTGCCGCCCGCTTCGGCGGCGGACTCGTTGCCGGTGGACGCCACGACCAGCGCGTTGCCGGCGACGGCCTTGCTGCCGACCCAATAGCCGAACGCGCGAGCATTCGCCTCGTTGTCCGAGGTAAAGCCGCCCAGGGAGAAGTTGAACAGGCGCACGCCCTGCGCCAGCATCCCGCTCACGGCAAGCCCGGCCTGCCCGTAGTCGCACGAGTCGTTGTAGCAGATGCGGCCCCAATACAGGCTCGCCTCGGGAGCAACGCCACCCTTGAAGTCACCGCTCGCCTTGCCGGCCAGCACCGTACCGACGACGTTGCCGTGGCCGTCCTTCTTGCTGGGGTCTTTCTCGCCGGCGTGGCCGGTGTAGTCGATGTACGACGTCACCTGCCCTTCCAGCGGCGCGTATCCGGTGTGCCAGGCGTCATCCAGCAGGCCGACCTTCACGCCCTTGCCGGTGTAGCCCTCGCTGTGCGCGATGTCGGCATTGGTCGGCACCAGGATGTTGTCGTGCTTGCCGTTGTAGCGGAACAGGCAAGGCAACGCACCGCCGTAGTTGGTCGCGCCCTTGTCCTCGCACTTCGGCGCCGGATAGGTACAGGGCAGCGGGCCACCGTAGTTCGTCGCCTTGCTGTCCTGACAGGTCTGCGGGGCAGTCGGCGAAGGCGTCGGTGGGTTGGACGGGCGGACATTGCCGCCGCCACCGCCACCGCAGGCGGACAGGCCGATGGTGGTGGCGATGGCGATGGCGAGCTGGGAAAGGGGGAGGCGATAGAACATGTCGGATCGTCCTTGAAGTAGAAAAATATGGCTTCCTCGGATGGGTACCTTCGACCGTCCGATCCATGCCGATGTGTTGCGAAATGTTGGCTGATGCCGGTGTCTTTGAGGCCGTTGCAAACTTGCAGCGCGGTGATACAGGTCATTGCATCGAAAGATCCCCTTCATCTGCCGAGCAGAATCTCTACGCCCGCCGCCAGGTATGCAATTGGCGTGAGCGCAATCTGCAGCGCACAGGTGGAGACAAAGAACTTGCCCAGGAATCCGGTCCCGCGCCAATCGCTGGCGGAGTACATGCTGGCGCCCAGCAGGCACCACAGGAGAGCGACCAACCAGCCAAGCCCCTCCAGCACCGGCTGCGGCTCCCCCAGCTTCAGATGAGCAATGAAGGCGGCCGCGACAAACAGCAGTAGCGGGGCAGTACTGACCAGCGTCTGGCCGATTTGCCCCAGCCCTACGCCCTTGTAGGACACCATCCCGTAGGTCTGGTTGCCGTGGGAATCCTGCCCCAGGCCCAGCTGCATCTCCGCCCTGCCGCCGAGCAGGAGCACAGCGACGAAGTGGCAGGTTTCGTGCAGTAGCAGCGCCGGAAGGTGCAACCACCAACGCACGCGCAGCGACACCCGCGGCAGCAGGACAAACAGCCAGACGGCCACGGTGGTGAGAGACACAACCAGGTAAACCGGGGAGTACGGGGCGAGGGTGATGTTCATGTGGCCAGTATCCGGCCGCGTTCGTAGCGGACGCCTCTTGCAAGTTTGCAGACGAAGGCCGCCCCGAGCGTCCGCGTAGCCTGTGCTTCCACCGCATCGTCAACGAATCGCGGCACGACCCAAACCACAGGAAATCACATGTCCAACCCAGCCGACCCGTTCTTCACCCGCCAATGGCACAAGCCATACATCAAGTTCCTGCTGTTGAGTGGCGCCCTGCTGATTCTGCTGGTGCCGCCTGCGCACAACCTGACCACAAAAGGGGTAACAACCGCTGCCAGCGCGCGATCGACGAACTGAACGCTGCGCGCCCGCCTCGCTCCCGACAGCAAAAAGAGAGACCCCATGTCCGATCTGCAGCTCGTCATCACCGCCGACGCCCCTCCGGACTTGAGTAGCACGGGAATTCTTCTGAATTTGCGCAGTCCATCAACAATTTTTCTGGGTCAAGACAAATTCACTGGAAGTTCATTTAGGATCGGGCCGGGGACCGCCCTAAGTTCGGCTATGGAGATGTGAGGTTGAAGGATCACACCCGTTTGCAGCATTGCTTTTCCTCTTTTTTCACTCCCCAGCACCTCCCTGCTTCGCATGCCGCCTCGGATGCGCGCGAAGCTTTGCCTGCATCAGTACCTCCCAACCCTGCCAACGATCATGGAGACGTCTAGTCATGAGTATCCGCAAGACCCGGCCGGCGCCGGATTTCAACGGCATCGGGGAGGCCGCCGCCGCGATCACACACCGCGAAGGCGACACACTGACCTATGACTGCACCCTCGTAACACCGATGTATGGCGGGGGTGTGAAAGCGGGCGAAGTGGATACCCTCATGCCGATCCGCGCTACCGCCATCCGCGGCCAGCTGCGCTTCTGGTGGCGGTTGCTCAATCGCAAGCGGTTTGCGAACAGCCATGGCCTGTTCGAGGCCGAACGGGCGATCTGGGGTGGGCTCGGCGATGAGACGTCGCTCGCCAAGAGCAAGGTCCGTGTCAGCGCCGCCGTCAATCCAGGCCAGCAACGAAATCTGCAACCCGCCGCCACCTACACCCAGCGCGACGGGAAGGTGCGTGGACCAGACTTTGGAAGCTACCCCGGATATGCGCTGTTCCCCGCGCAGGGCAAGAGTGAGCGAGGCCAGATAACCGAAGACCCAAAGCTCCTGCTGAAAGAAGGCGTGACCTTCAGCCTGAAGCTCCATCTGGATCCGGGACTGGATCCCGACCAGCACGCACAAGTCCTGACCGCTCTGCGATGGTGGGCAAGCTTTGGCGGCGTGGGCGCACGCACGCGGCGCGGCTGCGGCGCGGTGCAGGTCCTGGATGCAAAGAAACAACTCATCGGGGTCGGCGAACAGGATGTCGCAGCGCAAGGCTGGCGCCTAGTGCTTTCCGGATCAAACGTCAGTGCAACTGAAGCTTGGGGAAACGCCATCGGGCACTTGCGGGATTTCCGCCAAAAACCCGGCATCGCCCGGAACCACGGACAAGGACCGCGCCCCGGCCGCAGTCGCTGGCCGGAGCCGGATGCCATTCGCAGGATCACCGGCGACGCCGCGGAAAACCATCCGCCCGCGCATCCTGCCGGCAACGTGTTTCCTCGTGCTGCTTTCGGCTTGCCGATCATTACCCACTTCAAACAGGAAAAAGAGTGGCGCCAGAAAGACCCGCAGGACACAACGCTTAAGCCCATCGCAAAGGGCAGCGACAAGCCGTCGGAGCGCATGGCATCGCCGCTGATCCTGCGCCCTTACTTCGACGGCAAGACTTGGCGCCCGGCCGTCCTGTGTCTGGACCTGGATCACATCAGGGACATGGGCCTGTCGCTGGAAGGCAAGTTCCGCCGCGCACCGCACATGATCAACGCTGGCCAATGGCAAGTCGGACCAAAGGCGGACCAGGTCGAGCCGATGCAGGGACGTGGCGAGGATGCCATCGAGGCCTTTCTTTCCTATTTCTCCGACCAAAAAAAATCAGCCGGTGCCACCGCCAGCAACCCCGCGAAACATCAGGCGCAAACGCGACCCACGGGGGCAACTGGGGTAGCCAACGTGAAACTTCAACTCAATCTCAAAAACGGCTCGCTGGAAGCCAAGCACATCAAATCCAACAAGTCCTATTACGCGAGAGGCGCTGATGTGGAGCCTTTGATTTCCAGCCTTCCTGGCGCAATGCAGAAGGAGTTGCGCGATGGCCGATACGTCTTTTGCGATATCGAAGTCGCCGGCTACGACCTCATTGCAGTGAGGGAAAAAGCATGACCACCCATCTCATCGAACTTTCCCTCGGGCCGGTGCAGGGCTTCATTGCCGCTGCCCGCCGCAGCCGCGACCTGTGGGCCGGCAGCCACCTGCTGTCAGAGTGTGCCCGCGCTGCCGGCAAGGCATTGAAGGACGGAGGCGCTGCCTTGATCTACCCGGTCGAAGACCGCGTTCTCAACGTGAACGACGACGAGAACAGCAACCTGTCCAACGTGCTGCTGGCCCGTCTGGAGGGCGATGCCACTGCCGCGCAGGCATTGGCAGCCCACGCCATTGCCGCAGCGCGCACCTATCTTCGCCAGGCTGCCAAGGACGCGCTACGCGACTGGCAGCAGGCGGGCGTCCAGCTGCGCGACGACCTTTGGGCGCGTCAAGTGGACGATGCGCTGGAGGCCTTCGCCGCCTGGAGCGTGGTGGAAGACGACTACCGTCGCGCCTACGACAACACCAAGGCCGCGCTAGGTGCACGCAAGAACACCCGCAACTTTGCGCCGATGTTCGAACCCGGCCACGATCTGGGCTTCGGCGTCCCCAAGTCCTCACTGGACGGCGTGCGCGAATCTGTACTGCCGAAAAACCGCAAGCGCTTTCCACCAAAGTTCGGAGTTGCGCCGGGCGAACAGCTCGATGCGTTGGGCTGCATCAAGCGGGTGGTGGGCCGGGGCGAACGTTTCACTGCGCTAACCCGGCTGGCGGCCGATGGCTGGTTGCAGAACCTGTCTAAGGACGATCCGCAAGCACTTGCCAGCCTGCGAGACGCCTATGCACCGCTGGTGGGCGAAGGCCATGCCACCCGCAGCGAGGGCAACGCTGGCTGCTACGGGGATTTTCCATTCGATGCAGGCATGCTCTATCCGGAGCGCCTGGAAGCGGCGATCAGCGAAGCCCGGGAAGAAGGTGCCCCAGAGGCCTTGCAGGCGCTGGATGCGCTGCGGGTGACGTTGCGTCCGCTGTGGAAACAACACGGGGAACCCTGCCCCTACGCGGCCATCGTGGTGGCCGATGGCGACCGGATGGGCCGCTTCATCGACAAGGCAAGTACCGCCGAACAGCATTCCGCCGTCTCCCGCGCTATCGCTGCATTTGCCGACAAGGTGCCTGCCATCGCCCGAGAACACCGCGGCCACTGCGTCTTCAATGGGGGCGAGGATTTGCTGGTGCTGTTCCCGCTGGCTGGCGTGGTTGCAGGTGGCCGCGCCTTGGCAGCAGCCTTCGACGCGGCCATGGCGGATGTCGTACGCACTCTTCTCGGCGACAACCCCCACCCCGACGACCTGCCCAGCCTGCGGGTGGGCGCGGCCATCTGCCATGTACAGGAACCACTGGGGCTGATCCGCCAGTACGGCGATGCGGCGGAAAAATTCGCCAAGGGGCAGGCTGGAAGCAACGGCCAGGGCAATGCGCTGGGCATCCAGCTGTACGTGCGCGCCGGCCACGTGGTTCCGTGGCGTGCCCGCTTCGACGCCCCCGAGGACTTCACCCGCCTGCAGGCATGGTGCAGCCGCTACGCCGACGGATCACTGCCCGGCAAGCTGGCGTACGCCATCCGTCAGGCGTGGCTGACAGGTCTGGCGCAGGGACTGGATGCCGAGATTGTTGCTTTGGAAGTCAAACGTGCGATCGAACACGCCAGTCAGCGCGGGGGCGCCGACGGCATCGATGCATCGGTGGTGGCGCAACTGCTGGAACGCGGCAAGCGTTGGCAAACCGAATCCGATCCCACGGGATACGGCGCACTGGTTGACGAACTGGTGCTGGCCCGCTGGCTGTCGGCACGCAGCAGCAAGGACCTGGGTCGCGAGGACGCATGATCATGAATCAAACCTGGTATCTGATCGAACCGCAGGCACCGCTGGTGTTCCGCTCCGGCAAGCCGTTTGGTGCGGGCAGCCGCGACGGCGCGAACTTCCCCTGGCCGTCCGCTCTGGCTGGCCTGCTGCGCACCCAGATCATGGACTCACGCGGTCTGCAGCCGTGGAGCAACACCGCACACCGCGAGGAACTGCAGGCGCTGTCCGCCGCAGGCCCTTTCCCGGTCGAATGCGAACGCGGGCAGCCCGTCGAGGTCTGGCTGCCCAAGCCCGCCGATGCGGTGCTGCTGCATGACGAAGGCACCGAAACCACGTCCTACGTGCGGCTGTCGCCCGGCCGGTTTGCCGACGGTGCAGGCAGTGACTTGCCTGCGGGTCTTGCACCGGTGGTGTTCGAAAACAAGTCCAAAGGCAAACCACAGCCCGGCCCTGCCTGGTGGCCAACGTCCGCACTGCTGGACTGGGCGCAAGGCAAGCCGGTGGATGTGGAAGCCATCGCGCAGCGCTGCTCCGCCCAGCCGTGGCAGGTGGAGCGCCGCACCCATGTCGGGATCGACCGCGCCACCTTCGCCAGCGAGACCGGGCGCCTGTTCCAGACCGAAGGGCTGGATTTCGGCGCGGCACGACAAGAGGAAGGTGGCTGGCAGGATCGCCATTTCGCCCTCATGGCACGCGGTCCGGCCGGCATTGCGGCGGGAAGCGTCACCTTCGGCGGCGAGCGTCGGATGTCCTGGTTGGCGCCGCATGCGGGCGAGACCTTGTCGCAGCCCGCCGGCTGGGCCAAGCGGCTGATGACGGGATTCGCCATCACTTTGGCCACACCGGCGCTGTTCGCCGACGGCTGGAAACCCGGCTGGCTGGATGCCGATCTGTGCGGTGAGGTGCCCGGCATCCCCGGCCTGCGGGTGAAGCTGCGCGCCGCCGCACTGGAGCGCTGGCAAGGCATATCCGGCTGGGATCTGGCCGCGCAGAAACCCCGCGCCACCCGCAAGGCGGTCGCCGCCGGCGCCACCTACTGGTTCGACGTGCTGGCGGGCACGCCTGACCAACTGGAACAACTGTGGCTTGCCAGCCTTAGCGACAACGCACAGGACCGCCGCGACGGGTTCGGCATCGCGCTGACCCGTCCGTGGCAATCGACCCTTTCTGGAGACCAGATCCCGTGAAAACCGAACTCTTCCATCTGCATGCCCTGTCTGCCCTGCACGTGGGTACCGGCCAGGCCGTCGGCACCGTGGATCTGCCGATTGCGCGCGCGAAGGCCACCAACCTGCCGCTGGTGCCGGGTTCGGCGCTGAAGGGCGTGCTACGCGACGAATTCGCTGGCAATGCCGACCAGGCCCTGCTGTTCGGCCCCGAGCGCATCAACGATGCCGACAGCGCGCACGCAGGCGCGGTCGCTTTCGGCGACGCCCACCTGCTGCTGCTGCCGGTGCGTTCGCTGGCCGGGGTGATGGCCTGGGCCACCTGCCCGTTCGTGCTCGGTCGCTACGCCGCCGATGCGCGCCGCGCGGGCAAGGCCGGCTTGCCGCCCGTTCCTCCCACCGTCAGGCCCGGTACGGTGGCGGTGGCGACCAGCAGCGAGCTCATCCTGCACAGCGGCAAGGTGGTATTTGACGATCTTGACCTCGATGCCGACACCGGCGCCGCGGATGCCTGGGCGCAACACTTCGCAACGGCGCTGTTCGCGGACGACGCGGATTCCGCCAACCAATTCCCGGCCCACTTCGCCTTGCTTTCCGACGCTGACTTCGGCTTCCTGGCCGATACCGGCACGGAGATCCGCGCCCGCATCCGCATCAACGACGAGACAGGTACGGTGGCGAAGGGCGCACTGTGGTGGGAAGAGAACCTGCCGGCCGAAAGCGTGCTGTGGGGCGTGCTGGGCATCGGCCCCGGCCGCGTGCGCAATGCGCCCTGCAGCGAAGCGCAGACCGCCGACAAGCTGCGCGCCGGGGTGGGCCACGGCAAGCTGCTGCAGATCGGCGGCAAGGCCACCGTGGGTCGCGGGCTGGTGCGCTTCCTGACCGCAGGGGGTGCCCGATGAGCGACCGCCAATCCCGTGCCCAGCGGATGGCGAAGCCGGCGCTGGCCTGCGTGAAGTCCGCCGCCGCGAGCAATCTGGCGAAGGACTACAAGCCGCGCGCCATGGCCTTTCCCACCATGGTGCTGCAGTCCGGACTTGCCCAAGCCGTGGGCTTCCTCGCCGCCAAAAGCGGCAAGGATGGCAAGGGCAAGGCCTATCAGCAGTACTTCGATGACCTGGCCAAGGTAGCCGGTCTTCCGAACAGCGAGGCGCTGCTGCAGGATGCATTGAGAGCCGACCTCCCCCGCTACCGCCTGCTGACGCGGGACGTGCTGGATGCCGCCTCCTGGCTCAAACGCTTCTGCCAGAGCCTGATCAACGACGAGGGCAGCAGAAATGGCGATTGAACTCTATCGGGAAGCGCTCAAGCGGGCACAGGGGATTGCAAACGGCACCAAGTTCATCAAGCAACCCACCGCCAACGCAGGACTGCTGCTGCGTCGTGGACTGACGGTTTACGAGACGGGCAAGACAGAGGGTGACGCCGGCAAGGGCGGTGGCCCCAAGCAGCAGCTGATCCTGGAAATCGCCAAGACCACGCCATCGGGGATCTACAAGGCTGCCTTCCAGCGCTGGAAGACCGCCACCGCCGGCAATAGCGCGCGCTTCATCCAGTTCCAGGCCCCGCTGATCGGCCGCCTGTACATCGGCCTGAGCCGGGAGACGGCGCTGGAAACCGGCATCACCGTGCACCACGCCTACGGCATGCCCATGATCCCCGGTTCCGCGCTGAAGGGCCTGGCGCGCAGCGTGGCCCGCAACCGGCTTGCCCAACGCCGCGATGCGCTCACCTGGATCTTCGGCAACGAGCACGACGTGGAGACGCCCGATGCGCAGGAAACCGGCGCGGTGATCTTCCACGACGCCTGGTGGGTGCCCGAAGGCGATGCCAAGCCCTTCGTCGAGGAGATCGTCACTCCGCACCATGGTGACTACTACGTCAGCGAAGGCAAGCAGGACGCCACCGACTTCGACAGCCCCATCCCGGCCCCGCAGATCGCCGCGCAAGGCAGTTTCCTGTTCGTGCTGGAAGGCGATCCCGCCTGGTGCGAGATCGCCCGCACCCTGCTGATGCATGGCCTTTCCGAACGCGGCATCGGCGGGAAAACCACCTCGGGTTACGGACTGTTCAAGGCCGCCGGCAACAGCTAGCTGTGTAAACCCACCACGTTGTTCAGTTGGATGCGGGCAATGGGCGCCGGACGGGCCGCGGTGGCCAGATCGCCGCGCCCGCCCTGCGGTTTGCCGCCCAAGGCAACCGTTCGGCCCTCCATCGTGGGATCCCATGCGCCTGTTGATCTTCCTCATCCAGCTATCCGTCTTCGTTCCCGTGCTGCTGGGCATCGACAGCCTGTTCCATTGGCTGCTGGGGCCCACCCTCTGGGGCGGCATGCCGATGGCATGGGTGCTGGTCATCGGCGGAGCAATGGCGCTGCTGGTCAGCCTGCTGACCGAACTGGACCTGCGCAAGCAGGCCAGGCGCGACGCCCTGCGCGCGGGCAGCCTGCTTCGCATGTAAGCCCGCGCCCTGCTGCCTTCGGCCGGCCGCGGCCGCTGCAAATTTGCACGGCAGGTCATGCGCGGGCTGTTGAGGACAATGTCGACGATCCCTCCTCTCGCCTGCCATTCCGCACCCGGAGACCCGCATGAAAACGCTCGCCGATCTTCCATTCACGCCGGAACAGCTGGCGCGCCTGCGAGAACACGCCGGCACTGCGTTGCCGCTGGCCTACGGTTCCCTGCTGCAAGCCTTTGTCCATGCCTGCGCCAGCCTGAGCCCGCATGCCGCCGCGCTGGCGCAGGCCTCCAGCGAGCAGGCCGCGCTGCTGCCCGGCATCCTGGCGGCCGGCCTGATCCCGGACCAGACCGACGAGCAGGCCGCGCGGGCGTATCTGGACGCGCACATCGAGCGGATGCCGGTCTCGCATCCGCTGCTTGCCCGCTACGCGGCGCTGCACGCCATGCGCCTGCAGTTCCTGCCCGCGCGCCATTGAACGCCCGGCCAACCCGGCCAGCGCCCCAACACCGTCACCCTCCGCTGCGCCCGCACCTGCGCGCATAGCCGCCGCCTGCCGGATGGCGATTGGCCCCGGTTGCGGGGCCATGCAACCGTGCCGACGCCCCCGTCGCCTCGCTTCCTCCGCGCCCGTTCGGCTGCATTCCGGTTTTGTTCCGTTCGGCTGCCCGGCTAACGTGGTTCCAGTACAGACAAGAGGTGGCACATGGGCAAGGTGATCTATCTGCACGGCGCGGACCGCCGCTGCGCGGACTGCGGCAGCATCAAGGCCGTGTGCGGCGGCGTCGCCCGCACGTTCGCTGCGTCGATCTTCATCCCCACGGCCACCTGCGGGCACTGTGGTGACGAAGTGGAAACCGCCATCGAGGGGGAGGCGACAAATATTCAAGACGCCTGCGACGACTGTGGCCAGCCCGATGAAGACGGGCTGGTCTCCGGCACGGTGCACCTGCCGTACGGGCTGGGCCGCTGCCAGGTCTCGCTGTGCGGGCCCTGTCTGGAGCGCCGCGACAGCATCGCCCTGGGGTTGTACACCCCAGATCAAGACAATTGATTTTCGGCGCAGCACGCAGCCGATGGAAGTTGCAGGGTGAGCGGTCGAAAACTCCCCCGCCTCACCCTTGCCTGAGCGTGCCGGCTTTGATCCCCGATATGCGGGGCAAGCGTTCGACCTTGAGGCGGGCGGCATTCTGGGCCGCCTGGGCCGGTCTTAATCCCCGATATGCAGGGCAAGCGTTCGAACAGAGCGTCACCTCGCAGGCTGACCGCAGCGGCGGGTCTTAATCCCCGATATGCGGGGCAAGCGTTCGAACCAAGATCGCAGAGCAACTACGCGGCATTGCGGTCGTCTTAATCCCCGATATGCGGGGAAAGCGTTCGAACAAGGCCCGATCATCAATCCGCACACGGGCAAGGGTCTTAATCCCCGATATGCGGGGCAAGCGTTCGAACCTCACGCGGGCAACAATTACCCGCAGGGGTACTACGTCTTAATCCCCGATATGCGGGGCAAGCGTTCGAACGTCACGGGCGAGCGTTGGATCGTATGCGAAACGGTGTCTTAATCCCCGATATGCGGGGCAAGCGTTCGAACAACTACAGCAGCTCGCCCTGGACCGAGGCATTCGTCTTAATCCCCGATATGCGGGGCAAGCGTTCGAACCCGACGCGGAATTCGACTTCGACAAGTACTCCAAGTCTTAATCCCCGATATGCGGGGCAAGCGTTCGAACCCCTTGGTATCGCTGCATCACCGCCTCATTCAGGTCTTAATCCCCGATATGCGGGGCAAGCGTTCGAACCGCGCAAGGAAAGCGAGAAAGTCGCAACGGTCGGGTCTTAATCCCCGATATGCGGGGCAAGCGTTCGAACGCGGTATTTTCCGCTATTACGTTTTAAAGGAAATATCTTAATCCCCGATATGCGGGGCAAGCGTTCGAACGAGCGTGGCGGAGCGGGTGGCGCAGTTCCTGTCGGTCTTAATCCCCGATATGCGGGGCAAGCGTTCGAACTGCTGGGCAACGACGGCAGCTCCACCACCGTCGAGTCTTAATCCCCGATATGCGGGGCAAGCGTTCGAACCCGCCGCCGCTGCCTGACGGGGTGGCGCCCCCAGTCTTAATCCCCGATATGCGGGGCAAGCGTTCGAACAGTTGAGCCAATCGGGATCGCGCGGCGTGGCGTTGTCTTAATCCCCGATATGCGGGGCAAGCGTTCGAACGGCGGCTATGAACGGCGCTCGCGCCAACACACTGTCTTAATCCCCGATATGCGGGGCAAGCGTTCGAACCTTTGGATTGATGCGAAACACAACAATCACGTCTTGTCTTAATCCCCGATATGCGGGGCAAGCGTCCGAACTTATCAACTTCGTCCTACGCGACGTGGAGGGCTGTCTTAATCCCCGATATGCGGGGCAAGCGTTCGAACGCTAAGTCTCTGCCGGGATGCGTGCATCTCTGATGTCTTAATCCCCGATATGCGGGGCAAGCGTTCGAACCATGGAGAGCGTCGTGTTCAATTCGATCAAGAGGTCTTAATCCCCGATATGCGGGGCAAGCGTTCGAACAATACATCCCCGATCCGATGGGTGACAACTGATCGTCTTAATCCCCGATATGCGGGGCAAGCGTTCGAACCCCGTGGGACGCCAACAACAACAACCACCGGGTGTCTTAATCCCCGATATGCGGGGCAAGCGTTCGAACGGCACCAAACAACTCAACCCGCTCACGCGGGAGGTCTTAATCCCCGATATGCGGTGCAAGCGTTCGAACCTTGACGCGATACGAGCTTTGAGAGCACGAACCGGTCTTAATCCCCGATATGCGGGGCAAGCGTTCGAACCAAGACCAACACTACCCCTCTCAGGGGAAAGGAAGTCTTAATCCCCGATATGCGGGGCAAGCGTTCGAACACGCTGTTCCCCAACCAAGCCACTACCCCTATCAGGGGTCTTAATCCCCGATATGCGGGGCAAGCGTTCGAACGGACGTCGAGACGTGGCTCGAAGAGATGCGCGAGGTCTTAATCCCCGATATGCGGGGCAAGCGTTCGAACCAGTTCTACTATACGCCAGACCCGGACTCTCTGGTCTTAATCCCCGATATGCGGGGCAAGCGTTCGAACTCCAAGGAGCAGAGATATGAGCATTGCGGTAGTTGTCTTAATCCCCGATATGCGGGGCAAGCGTTAGAACAGGATCGGGATGGGAACCCGGTGGGCCGCCAGACCGTCTTAATCCCCGATATGCGGGGCAAGCGTTAGAACGCACGCGGTATCTTTGGATTCTGCGCCCATGAATAGTCTTAATCCCCGATATGCGGGGCAAGCGTTAGAACCGGAACACCGGCTACTCCGAGCGGTATGCCGCGTCTTAATCCCCGATATGCGGGGCAAGCGTTAGAACTGCTAGGGGTTGGATTCTAGCGGCGAATCAAGCAGTTGCAAGGCCCCTTGCGGTGAATCCGGCACGCCGTAGGTGCCATCGGGTTGCGGCTGCAACAGGGCGGTCCAGCCGGTCCATGTTTCCGGGCAGCGCGGCTTGCCCAGCGCCACCACGCTGCCGGTTTCGCCGATGGGATAGGCGCGCAGGTCGTCCACCGGCGCAATCCAGCCGCGGTCCAGCTCGTCCATCAGGTGGGTCATCTCGTCGGTGGTGGCATGCAGCAGGAACAGCGAGTATTGCACCGGCGCGGCAATCCGCAGCAGACGCCGGTGCAGGCGGGCCAACCGGCGCGGGCACCGCACGTCGTAGGCCAGCAGCCAGGGCAGCCGTCGCTGGCTCATGCCGGCAGTTCCGGCAGTTGCGCCAGCAACCGGGCGATGCGCTGAGCCAAGCGGCCGTCGGCGCGGCGCAAGACCGGTTCCAGCTGGCCGAAGAACGGGCCGCGGCCCGCCTTCCCCAGCAGGCAGGCCTGCCCGGTGCGGCCGAAATGGTGCGCCTCCAGCGCGCGGCTGCGGAACAGCTGCACCACCAGCCGCTCCACTGCCGCGCGTTCGGCCTCCATCAGGTCGCAGGCCAGGCTGGCCCGGCCATGGGCGAGCTCGTGCAGGGCGCCGATGCAGGCATCCAGCCCCGCGCGGTGGGCGGCCTCCAGCGCGCGCCCGTGCAGCATCGTGAAGCCCAGCGACAGCGCGGCGTTGACGGGGTCGGTGGGCGGCCGCCGGCGGCGGCCGTCAAAGCCCAGTGCGGGTGCCAGCAGCAGGCGCATGGCGGAGAAATACACGCGCCCGGCCACGCCTTCCAGGCCACGCAGCGAGGGCAGTGCTGGCGCGTCCTGGATGCGCGAGTGCAGGCGGCGCAGCGCACGCGCGGCGCGCAACAGCGGGTAGCGGAGCGCGGGCGCTTCGCCGGCCCAGCCACGCAAGTTGCGGATCTGCGATCGCAGGCGCAGCCGCACCACGTGCCGGGCGAAGTCCAGCCGCAGGTCCGCATCCAGCCAGGCGCGGGTCTGGCGCAGGCGGCGACGCGCATCGCCGGCCACCGGTGCCAGCAATGCGGCGCTGGCGCGGCTGCGGCCCCGGGCGATCACCAGCGGAATGCCGGCGGCAGCCAGCTGGCGCACCAGCTGGACCGACAGCAGCGCGTCGTTTTCCACGATGACGCGGGCCAACTGCGTCAGCGGCACGCGCTGCAGCACGCCGCCGCCATCGCGCACGCACAAGGCGCCCGCCTCATGGGCCAGGGTGACGCCCTGGTGGTCAACCAGCAGGGTGTGCACGTCAGCGCACCTGCAGCAGGCCGCCGGCAGCCAGGGCGCGGCCCATGCCGCGGAACATCGGCGGGCGTTGCGGGTCCATCCGCGCCAGCAGCACGCGGTCGCAGCGCGTATCCACCAGCTGGTCGTAGGTAGCAAGCAGCTGGCCGCGTTCGGACTCGCTCATCCAGCATTCGTGCACGGACTTCTGCCCGCCGGTGGCATGCCGCCGCGCCAGCCACAGCGCGGCGCGCAGGCGCCTGTGGTCGGCGATGTCATAGCTGGCAACACTCAGGATGCGTTGCATGGGCACGGCTCCCGCGGCAGTGGGTCCGCCATCCGTGGCGGGGGTTGCAGTCCATGCGGGACGCAGCTTGCCTGCGCATTCGCCCGCCCGCCGATCCGCAAGTTTGCAGGCTGTTTTGCGCTTGCCGGCCGCGGGGCCATCGCTTAAAACGGAACATCGATTTCCGTCTGGATTTGTCTTGCACACGCTTATCAGCTTCCTGGGAAGTTCGCGCTTCGACCCCGCCACCGGCTACCGCAAGGCGCGCTACCGCTTTCCCGACGGCCACGTGGCCGAAACCCCGTTCATCAGCCTGGCGCTTGCCCAGCAGCTGCAGCCGGACCGCGTGTTGATCCTGGGCACGCGCGGCAGCATGTGGCCGGCCCTGATCGAGCATGGGTTGCAGGGCAGCCCCGCCGCCGAAGACCTGCGGCTTCGCCTGATGGAAGCCAGCGAGCAGCAGGCCGTGACCCAGGCCGATCTGGACGCACTGGCGCAAGTGGCACGGGACGCGCTGGGGCGTGAGGTCTCGCTGCATCTGATCCCCTACGCGGACAGCGCCGACGGCCAGCGCGAGATCCTGGACTTGATCGCCCGGGAAGTGACGCGGGGCCGGGTGAGCTTCGATGTCACCCACGGGTTCCGCCACCTGGCGATGCTAGGGATGCTCTCGGCGTTCATGCTCAGCCATGCGCGAAATTTGGAAGTTGAGGGGCTGTGGTACGGCGCGCTGGACATGACCGACCGCGACAGCGGCCTGACCCCGGTGGTGCGGTTGGACGGCATGCTGGCCACCAAACGCTGGCTGTCGGCGCTGGTGCGCTTGGATGCCAGCGGCGACTTCTCCGTGTTCGCACCACTATTAAAAGCCGATGGCCTGGAGGCGAATGAGGCGAACCGCCTGACCCGCGCCTGGGGCCTGCTGATGCAGAACAACGTCGCCGATGCGGTGCGAGAGCTGCAGCCGCTGCAACGCCGTCTGCAAACGCCGCTCGGCGGCACCTCTGAGCTGTTCCGCGAGACCCTGCGCAAGCGCCTGCGCTGGTGCGAGGCGCGCGATCTGGGTGAGCAGCAGCGCCTGCTGGCCCTGCAGGCCCTGAAACGTGGCGACCTGCTTCGCGCCAGCCTGTTGGGGTTCGAGGCCTTCCTGTCCCGTCAGGTGCTGGATCAGGGCGGTAATCCCGCCGTCCACGAAGACAAGGAGCGCGCCCAAAAAGCGTTCCGCGAGGAATTGCACGCCGGCGACCATGCCGACTGGAAGAAAGACGCCTTCCATCTGTTGAACAACGTGCGCAACGCCTGCGCCCACGGCACCAGACCGAAGAACCCAAAGCACCAGAAACTCCTGAAGAATCCGGATTTGCTGGCGGATTCGTTGCAGACGGCGTTGGGGCGCTTGAACACGCCGTGAACTGGTCAGAGCCAGCGCAGGCCAAGCCGGACGCACCGACGCCCGCCGGCGGTGGCCTGCAATTGCATCGCTATCGGCTGCGCTTTGAGGCCAAATCGCCTGCGAAGGCACCGCTGCCAATGGCGGTGGTGCGGGGCAGCTGGGGCGCTGCGCTGCGACGGATGGCCTGCAGTACGCAGGCGCCAGACTGCGAGAGCTGCGCGCTGGCCCCGCACTGCGGCTTTCGCGCGGTGTTCGACCCGCTTCCGCCCATCGGGCACGCGCTGGGTGCGCTCTCTTCGGTACCACCGCCGTATGTGCTGTCGGAACTCGTGCCGGAGGGACGCGGGGGCTGGCTGCATCTGGTCCTGCTGGGTCCGGCGCAGGAGCGTCTGGGGCTGGCCCTGCTGGCCATGGAGCAGGCCTGCAAGCAGGGCCTGGGGCGCGAGCGCACGCCGTACCGTGTGGTGGTGGCCCAGCACTGGACGTGCGCCGGCTGGCAGCCCCTGCGCAACGATCGTCCGCCAGCGCCCAGCGTGCAGCTGCTGCCCCGCCCTGCAGACAAGACACAGGCCGCGCCTGCCATGCAGGCCTTGCACATTGCCCTGCACAGCCCGGTCCGGCTGCAGGACCAGGGCCGGATCATCCGTCCGGAGGATTTCACCCCGCGCCGCTGGTTGATGGCGCTGGTGCGGCGCATCGGCCTGATGGCCGATCTCTACGGGCAGCCACTGGAGCTGGACTACCGCGGATTGGCTGAGATGGCCGCGCAGGTGCAGATGTCGCAAGCCAGCCTGGCCTGGGAAGACGATGCGCGCTGGTCCGGCCGCCAGCAGAAAACTCATCCGATGGGTGGCGTCACCGGTAGCTTCCGCATGGAAGGACCGCTGGCCGCGTTCCAACCCTTGCTGGGCGCTGGCCAGTGGCTGCACGTGGGCAAGCACGCCGCCTTCGGGCAGGGCCGCTACCGGATCCTGGAATCGACCGCGCAGTGAGGTGTGGCGGCTGCAAACTTGCAAGCGCGGCGTTCCTGCAAGAGCCGTCCAGAATGTCGCCATCCCATCGTTCGCGACCGAAGGAACCCGACATGACCATGCACGCCACCCGCTTTAGCAACGCCTACTCCGACAACGGCTTCTGGAAGAAGGCCGGGCGCTTCGCTGGCAGCGCCGGCAAGAAGGTGATGGAGACGGCATTGAAGCTGTACTACGCCGCGCAGGATGCCGACACCCCCGCCTGGGCCAAGGCCACCATCTTCGCCGCGCTGGGGTACTTCATCTCGCCGGTCGATGCGATCCCAGACATCGTGCCCGCGGCCGGCTTCAGCGACGACCTGTCCGTGCTGGCCGCGGCGTTGGCCGCCACCGCCATGCACATCAAGGACGCCCACGTCGCCAAGGCCAAACAGACACTGGCAAGGTGGTTCGGTTGAGGCCATTTCCCGCCAACCATTCCGCGCCTGACCCATCCCGCGATCTTTAGGAGACACCTGGACATGCAGCCCCACGAGTATTCCCGCCGCATCCTGCTCTGCGTCAGCGGCAACAGCCCGCAGATCATCACCGAGACGCTGTACGCGCTGGCGGTGGAACCGGGTGACCGTCCGTCCTTCGTGCCCACCGAAATCCGCGTACTGACCACGTCGCGCGGGGCCGAGCAGACCCGTCTGTCGCTGCTGGCGGCGGACCGCGCCAAGCTGCGCGAGCTTTGCCAGGACTACGGCCTGACCGGCATCCATTTCGACGAGCAGTGCATCGAGGTGTTCAAGCGCACCGACGGCAGCCCGCTGGAGGACATCATCACGCCCGACGACAACCGCGACGCCGCCGACCACATCACCCGTTTGGTGGCCGAGCTGACCAGTGACGCGCAAACCGCGATCCACGCCTCCATCGCTGGGGGCCGCAAGACCATGGGCTTCTACTTGGGTTATGCGATGAGCCTGTTCGGCCGCGAGCAGGACCGGGTCTCGCACGTACTGGTGTCACCAGGCTTCACCGATCACCGCGACTTTTTCTTCAAGCCCAAGCATCCGATCACATTGCGCAATGCCCAAGGTTGGGAAATGAGTACCGACGACGCCCGCATCCATCTGGCCGAAATCCCGATCGTGCGCCTGCGCAGCACCGAGTTCAGCGTGGTCAGCGACCGCAAGATGGGATTTGCCGATGCGGTGGCGCGGGCCAATCTGTTGGCGGCCGGAACGGAATTCCGGCTGAAAGTGGATCGTTCATCTGGCCGGAATGCGGGCCGCGGCATCGTCACGCTGAACGGCATGGATTTGAAGCTTCAGCCCAGCAGCGTCGCACTCGTGCACTGGATGGCACGACGTCGTCTGGCTGAAGCGAAGGAGGGCGGCGACGGCTCCGTCAGCCGCAATGCGTTCGGCTACGACCGCAAGAACCCGAAAGGCCTTGGCTATGTCAACGAGATCCTGAACTTGGCCACCGATGTGTACGGCGAATACTCGGACGTCACGATCAACGTGAAGCAAAGCATCACCGGCGAGGACGGCCGCAGCGTCGGCGTCGATCCGTCGAAATGGCTGGATGGCGCCATCGGCAACATCCGCCGCCAAATCGAAAGGGATTTCGGCCCGGAAGGTGTCCAGCGCTACGGCATCGTCAGCGAGGGCAAACGCGGCGACACCAAATACCGCCTCGCCATCGCCCCCGAACACATCCACCTGGAGGAATGAACGCATGAATCGCTGGCTGGTCACCCGTCACCCCGGCGCGCAGGCGTGGCTGCGCCAACGCGGCATCGACGCTGCGGCAACGCCGCACCTGGACGTGGCGCAGGTGGCGGCTGGCGACGAGATCTACGGCACCCTCCCCCTCCACCTGGCTGCCGAGGTCTGCATGCGCGGCGCGCGGCTGTTCCATCTGGCCATCGACCTGCCGCCAGCCCTGCGCGGGCAGGAAATTCCGGCCGAGGATATGGGCCGGTTGAACGCCCGGCTGGAGGAATACCGGGTGCAACGGGTGTAGCCGCCCCCTTTGCACCCATCGGTCCGGATTTTCGTCGACCGATGGATCGCTTGCTTCGTGTCGACGGCGACAGACTTGGGGCAACCCAACCACGCACCCTCGCCATGGCCCTCGAAACCTACCTTCGGATGCCCGAACTTACCCGCCGGCTCGGCATCGCCAGATCGACGATTTACAAGCTGATGCAGCAGGACGGCTTCCCAAAGCCCCTGAAAATCACTCCCAGGGCAGTTGCGTGGAGCCAGCAGGACATCGAGGACTACCTGCGCCGCAAAACCGCGCACGGGAGCGATTGATCGCCCCACCTGCGGCATCCCTCACGACGCGCCGGACAGCGCCCATGCCCGCTTGGGCCCGGCGCGCAGATCTCTCACGCCGTGCGCAAGGACGCCATCGGGCGTATGCAGCCGGCTTGCGCCGGGTGGCGATGTCGTCCAGCAGACCCGGGCATCAAGTCGGTTTGGGAATGCCAGTCCGGTTTGCTAAAACCTTAAAGACAGCCCGAATGCAATGGAGAGGAAGGATGCAGAAAGAAGACACACCGCCAGACGGGGCCGAGTCGGCCTGGGCGTCGCTGCGGTATTCAGCGCTACAAGTCTCGAAGGTCGCCGCCGGTGTCATCGGCGGGTTCCTGCTGGTGATGGGCGTCCTCTGGCTCATCGTGCAGTTCGCAATGCTGTTCTTGCCCAAGGAGTCGGCGCCCGGGGTGGGGATGCTCGCCTTCACCATGTTGCTGGGTGTGGGTGTGGTGTTCGCGAAGCGGCGTCATGACATTGGCAACCAGACCGCAAAATCACAATCACAGGGCGGCCACGGCCGCGGCAAAGGAGATCGTCGATGAGTCGGGAAAGCAGTTCGGCGTGGGAGATCCTGGTACTGGTCGCATTCGGCGCGTTCCTGCTGCTGGGCGGCGTTGGCGGCTGCATGTGGGGCCTGCCGAAGTACAAGGTTTACAAGCAGGAGATGGCCGGCCGCGCGGTCCTGGCCGAGGCGGAAAGCAGCCGCCAGGTCGCGATCCTCGAGGCCAAGGCAAAACGCGAAGCCGCAGTGTCGCTGGCGGCCGCGGAGGTCGAGCGCGCCAAGGGCGTAGCGGCGGCGAACAAGATCATCGGCGACTCGCTGCACAACAACGAGGACTACCTGCGCTACCTGTTCGTGAACGGGCTGGAGCACACCAGCAATCAGGTGATCTATGTCCCCACCGAGGCCAACCTGCCGATCCTGGAGGCGTCCCGCAGGGTGGCAGCCCCGGCGCAGGCCAGCCCGGCCGCCGCGCAATGACGCAGAGATGCCCTTGATGCCCTCGAGCGCGACTATCAGGAAATGATCGGCAGCGGCCTTTTCGAAGAAGAACCGCCTTCATTCGATGAGCTGATGAATCGGTGCCGCGAGATCGAGCTGGAGGCCAACGGGCAGATTGCGGGCTGACGGGAGACGGAATTGGCTACCTGCGGCCACGCTCGCGTTAGAAGGCCGCAACATGGCCGCAAGACCTCGCTCCTGGCTCAAGGCTAAAGCGGTGACCACTGCCCCGGGGCTAGTGGTTCGCCAGCACTAGGCTTCACCGCGTGCGGGAATGCGATCGGTCGGGAACGCCTCCGCACCCACCCACCAGACGAGATAGCGTCCCGGTGCGGATGCCTCAAGGAAGGCGACAACACGCTCTTTCGCCGCCTTGTACTCGTCATCATTCCGGCCATTCACCTCGATGTAGAACGGCAGGCCGCAATCGAGCAGCAAGAAATCGTGGAGGTAGGGATAGCCTTTCGCGAGGAACATCGGCTTCTCGAAGTGACGCCCCGCCCCGACCAGATAGTCCGCCATCCTCGCTTCCGCACGCGACGCCACCGGGATGCCTTGGGCCGTCGTGACGACGAGACGCACGCGTTCGGCAATCAAGGTGTCATCCTCACCCGGGATCACATGCATGATCGCCATCAGACGAAACCGGCTATCCGGCATGCCGATCGCGAGTTCGGACAGGTCAAGGCTCGGGAAGTCGCAGTAGCGCCTCGCATACCGCCACTGCCCGCGATGCACCTCTAGCGTGAACGCTGTGCCACGGAAACTCAGACGCAGCAACCCACGGCCGGCGCTCTCCACCGCAATGACCTCACCGATCGCACCGGCAGGAAGGGTGTCGCCGTTCGGCGCACGGCCGATCAAAGCGCGCAAGCATGCATCTGGCGAGATGTCATCTGCGCCAAGAACCAGCGCGCGCCGATCGGACGACTTGCCATCTGCAATGGCCGGCGCAACGGCGTTGGCATATCGCTTCAGCAAATCCTCCGCTAGTGGCGCGGAACCGGGATGGTAGATGTTGGTTCCTGCCACCACGGCCACGTGGAGCAACTTCGACAGCATAGGTGAGCGCTTGTGCGACTTGGACTTCTTGTGGGACTTCGCCTTCTTCGGAGCGGCAGTCGTCTTCCTTGGCGGACGGCGACTCACGGGGGGCGGGTTATTGAGATCGTGCAACCAGTCGGGGTCGAAAAACTCTGGCGCAAGAATGGAGATCTTCGTATTCGTCACGTCGCCATGGTGAGCGCACAGTGGCGAGTGTTTCGATTTCGTACCAGGGGCGCAGCAGATCTGATTGAACCCGTTGACACGGCGAACATACAAACCCTGCATGCCTGCGGGAAGACAGGGGCACCGGAAGTCCCTTTCTCGGGGATAGGCAAGCTTTTCATTGATGGCTTCCGCGAGGCGGTTGCTGCGCAATGGAATCAGTTCCTTCCGAAGCAGACTAGTGCCGTCGTACGTAAGGAAAACGACATGATCCAGATGCGGCTCGTCCAGCGTTGGGATCTGGCGGGAAGCGCGAGGAGATTCGTCACGGGAAATCGGCATGCATGGCTCCATCGGTGGTGATGGTCCATGTCTACGGGAGCAAGACCCAGGGCGAAAGTGGACACGCCGGCCGGTCGCGAATCGAATCCGATGCCGTGTCCACTTGCGGACGTGGAACGGCGTATCCGACCCTGCAGACATCGGTGATTGCTGTGTAGCGCATTACGCATTACGCATTACGCATTACGCATTACGCATTACGCATTACGCATTACTCAGCACATCGCCGGATCGCCCATCACCTGCAAGGAGCAACCCCCATGAAAGCTACCCGCGAAGCCGTGTACGAGGCAGCCGACGCCCTGACCAACGCTGGCGATACTCCCAACGTCGCCGCCATCCGTCGCGTGATCGGTGGCGGTTCGTTCACCACCATCCAGACCCACTTCCTCGCGTGGCGGCAGGAGCATCGAGCGCCACCTGTCTCGGCCGCGACGTCCACGCTCCCGGCCGATCTCGAGGACGGGCTACACCGCCTCGGTCGCACCGTGTGGGAGCGCGCCTGCACAGGCGCACATGAGCGCCTAGCAACTGAGCGTGCAGCCTTGAACGCAGCTCAGGCGGAACACGACGCGGCACGCCGGGAGGCCACCGCTCTGGCCGACCAGTTGGCGGACGATCTCGATCGCCTTCAGACCGCCCACGCCGACCTGACGCAGGAGGCGGCCACTACCCGCGACGATCTCGTCGAAGCCCGGCGCGCGTTGGCGGTGCTGCAGGCCCGCTTGGAAGAGGTCCAGGGCCAGGCGGCCCAGCTGCGGACGGCCGAACATGCCGCCGTCGACCAGGCTGCGGCCCTGCGTGGACGTCTGGAGGCACTCGAGGCACAAAACGCGGCGTTGCTCGCCCGACTCGGACCGAAGGGTGGCACTAGGGGTGCGTCCTCCAAGGACAGCCGCAGCGACACGCGTGGTTAGAGGCACCGAAGAATGACCGCAGAGATGGCCGGTCTTCAGTCAATCATGTGGCCGCCAATGGCGCGCGCGTCCCGCGTGGACGCCGCGACACAGTCTCCTTTGACAGAAAAGTCAGCATTTAGGGGCATCGCCCCCGAAAGTCACCCGGGCAATGCTCCGCCCCTAATCGCAGTAGCGCGCTAGGCTGGATCCGGACATCCGCAGGAACCCGATCATGCCCTTGGCCACCCATATCCGCTTGCCAGAACTGACCCAGAAGCTGGGCGTCTGCCGTTCCACGGTCTACAAACTCATTCAGCAGGAAGGGTTCCCCCGACCTTTCAAGATCACCCGACGCGTCAGTGCTTGGAGCGAGGATGAAGTCCAAGCCTACCTGGAGCGACAGCAGACGCAATACATCGAGCGTCGCTGACGACTCCTCACTAACTTAGCCATCGCTCCAGCACGGCGCTGAGGCCAGAGCGCGTGTCCGGCGCCAAAGGCTGCACACCGACCCGCTGGGCAGAATGGAACTCAGGCGCCTCCAACCACGGCGCACCGCCACCACGCGGCACCAGCAACAGCGAGCACACGGGTCGCGCCTCGTCCCAGCGCAATGCGTCCTGATAGAGGTGCGACGAGCGCATCGCGTCCAGCACATTGGTCCGACTGGTGCGGTACTTCGCGTCGAGTACCAACATCCTGCGCGCGCCGTTGTCATCGACCGTGATCACGATATCCGGGTGTAGTTCAGCGGAAATGCTGCGAAACCCGGTTGACGCACTGTCACCCGCTCGAAACCGACGGTGCAGCCATGCTTCTACGTGCACACCTGTGCCTGCTCCCACCAGCCGGATGCAGTCGTTCCGCGACGTTGGATAGTGCGTCTTCCAGCGCAGATCCGGTCGTTGCTCTCGCAGGCACTGCGCCACCTGGGCAAAGCACCAGCGTTCGTATATCTCCCAAGTCGGACTCAACCACACCTGCTCATCGGCCAAATCACCGGCCACACCCCCACGGAGCGACGACCAAGCGAACCGATAGGCACGCGCATAGGCGGGATGGGCGGAGATGGCGTTCAAACCTGCGGCAGTCACCTCGGCACGGGTGATCGAGGCAAACGGGGCGCCTCGGAGCAGGCGCGTGAGGGCGTGCGACAGCCCGTCGAGATACGCCAGCTTTCGCGCCAGGCGTGGCTGCAGCGGCGTCCGGGTGCCTGCTTGTTCGTCCTCTCGCGCCAACGCAGCAAGCGCATCCGCTACCTGTTGGCAGCGTCGGCGCACCGACAGCACGACCGCCGCCAAGGCGCGATTGGCAGGGTTGTCGACTGTGTCAGCGGAGTGGATCACCTCAAATAACGGTGCCTGTGCGTCCAGGCCACCGGTCTCATCATTCAGGTACGCGACCGTTGCTGGTCGCCGCAGCAGGCCGACAGCTGACGCAGCATCGAGGCGTCGCACGCGATGTGCAGGCACCAGGACGCGTTCGCGCTGCAGCCGGGTCAAAGGGCGAACCATCACCGCGCGCAAGGCGGCCTGCAGGGCGTCGCCGTGACGTCGCAGGCGCGCATACGTCAGTAGTGGCGAGGTCACCTCACCAGACACGCCGATGCTGGCTTGTGCTGCCTCGGTGCCGAGCAGCAGCGCCGGATCAAACGCACGAAGTTCCTCCAGCAACGTGTGGAAGGTCCCTTCGCCCAGCTTGCTGCCATCTGGGGCGACATCGAGGCGGTACTCAGCCAGCCGTTGTCCGCTGCGACTGAGTAATTCGGCGACCACCACGCCGGCATAAAAGCCGGGCGTCCATCGCCAGCCCGACTGGCCCTCGACTTGAACGGCTTCTGCAGGGGCCTCGTCGATATACAGCTCGACGCCATCCAGCGGGGCAACAAAGAAATAAGTGCCGAGCTCCCGAAACCCCAATGTCGTGACACCGGGCAGAAGCTCCTGGCTGACATTCGCCTGATCGATGCAGCGCAACGCCACCATGGGTCAACGCCAGAAGCGTGCACTGCCCAGATGGCGCAGATCCTGTGCCAGCTCGGCGACTTTGTCGGCGGACTCGATCAGGTTGCGCGTGCGCAATGTGCTCTCAATCTGGTCGAAGGTCGTGCGCAACCGCGGCGTGTCCTCGCCTCGCAGCTTGGGCAGCACTTTGGCGTAGATCGCATGATCCAAGGCTGCGTCCGTTGTAAGCACGCCACCATCCATCGCGGCTTCCACGTAGCCGATGACATCCCCGACCGTGCGCCACCCAAAGTGCAGGCGAACGGGGCGGAGTTGGGTGACCAGCGCGCCCAGGACTTCGCGCACCGTGTTGGCATGGGCCGTTGGTAACTTGGTGGTCGACCAGCCTGGGAACGCCTCCACGTCGATGTCCCAGAACTCGATGACTGCAGCACGATCCAGCACCTTGTCACTGAGGCCGTGAGTGGTCTCGTCCATGTTGACCGTGCCGATCAGCACCAGATTCTCGGGATAGGCGATGCTCGCCGGCACGCCATCCACGACATCGCCCTGCGCATGCAGACGTAGGGGATCGCCTGTTTCCATTGCTGACAGCAAAGGGGCCAAGTATTGCTCCGGGTGGGACAGGTTCATCTCATCCAGAACGATCGTGTAGGCCCGATCCGGGTCGCCTTGCGCCTGTAACAGGAACTCCAGGAAAGGCGTACGCACGTAGGTGTCGTTCTTGAGGGGATTGATGTACCCCAGCAGGCTCGAGGGGTCGTGCCACCCAGGCTGCACGGGCACGATCTCGAATGCACCATCGGCATTGCCGTTGCCTCGCAGCCCTCGCGCATAGCAACGAGCGAGTTGGGTCTTGCCGGCACCACTCAAGCCGGTCAAGACCGCGAAATGCCGGCGCGCATTCGCCCACAGGCCCGCATGCAATCGGGCCACGAGCTGCGGCGAGAACGCGATGTCTTTGGGGAAGGTAGCCAGAATCGAAGCCACCGAAGGCAGCGTGGTCGCCAACGCGGCTTCGGATGCCGTGACCGGGGTCTCCTTGGCTGGCGCCAGTGTTGGCGCAGGTGCCAGAACTTCGGGCGTCCAGGTCACGCGCGCAGCCCATTCCTCACCGCTTTCGGTCAGCTTGATCTGCTTGCCAGGCGCGGAATCCACCAGGCTGAGGTAGCGCATCCAGTTGATCAACACGGTGGGCGCGAAGTTTGTCGTCCACCCGGGATTCACCCGCTGCAATGAATCGACGATCTCAGTGAGCAGTCGGGGCCCGTCACGCAGCATGACCAACAGATTGTCGAAGCCCAGGATGCGCGTGAGCATCCAATCCGATACTTCTTCGGGATCACCTGTCTCGAGCAGGGCCGCGCCGCGATCCGTCAAGCGCAGCTCATCGCCTTCGGCCCGGATGGCGCCCCATTCCGCCATGAGGCAGTTGAGGTTCGTATTGAGTGTCGCGCGGGTATGGTTGGGATTCTGCGAGTGGAGATGCTCGATGAAGTCCTCACGTTTGCAGCCATCTTTTGCAAATTCCAGCCAGCCCATCACCGTCGACAGGCCGCCTCCGATGCCGGTCATGCCGCGGCGGCGTCGATTGGCGGGCAATGGATTCAATTGGATCTCGCCCGGCTTGTCTCCCGCGACTTCCGTGGCATCGCTGCCTTGCTCCTGGATGAAGTGGACAAACAGCAGCCAGGGCAGCGTCATCTGCTCCTCGACGCTACCACTCTGGTCATTGACATCGGAAAGCCGATCAAGCACGCGTTGATGCAACGCCGTGCGGTGCTCAAGCCCGTGAGTTAGACCCATGGCGCTCCCCAGCCGGCGCAGCTTGTGGAAGTGCGCGACCGTCGTGAAATGCCGTGGCCAGAGGGAGGCGAACAGCCGGTACATCTTCAATCGTGGCTGACGATCCGTGAGCGCCTGCACGCGCGTTTCGATGTCGTCCCATGCCTTGGCGAACCACTGCAAGCGTTCCTGGGAATCAACCGGGACAGGCGATTGCTTGAGCCCCCACAACTGGCGCGCGATTGCCGGATCAGCGACCACGCGGGACACGTCGATGTGCCCTTGGCCGGTGGCAGAGACGGTTTCGCTCTCCCACAGCTCCTTCTGGAACTGCGGGCTTGTGAATGTCGCTTCATCCGCACTGGCCACATGCTGAAGCCAGTCAGCAAGCTTTTCCAGCCAATCATCCAGATGGCGCTGGCTCCGGTGCCGCTCCTGCGCCACCTTGCACGCTTCGCGCAATGACTGGTCAGCCTTGAGATCCGTCACCATTCGTTCCCCCGCCTTGATATCGGAATGTCAGCACCGCGCCAGCTACTCTTGGCTTGGCCTATTTATCGCGCCATACACCTTCGCAAGCATGTGTTCCATCGCAAGTTTCCGAAACTCGCCATCCCCCATGAGCTTGCCGAATATTTCTTCGTTACCTTCCATGCGATCGATCACTAGCCCTTCAAATGCTTGTTCGAAAACATAACGGAAGTCGTCCTTCGAATTGGTCACTGCCGCCTTGCGCAGCGTTTCGCTTTCGATGGCTTCTTCCTGAATTTGGTCGAAGAAAAGCTGGTCGGCCTGGGTGAAATCGGTGCCGAAGCGCTCGTTAAGTATGTCGATCAACTCCGAAAGCCGGATCGTGTCGTCGCCATCCTGGCCAGTTCCGACGTCGCTGGGACCCTTCAATGCGCGCGCATCACCGCCAGTTAGGTCGATCTTTCCCTCGCTGATCTTCTGCAGGCGGTAGTACTGCAGGTCAACCTCGTCCTCCACGTGCACCTCTCCACCTCCCTCACGGGCGGGAAGCTTGGTCAGCAAGAAGCGCAGGTATGTATAGAGCTGCTCCAGGTCACTGTCCTGATAGGGAATGACCTGCGACAGGAAGCCGTAGAGGTTGCGGAAGTTGATCAGCAGGGCCTTCAGCTCGTCCCGCTCTTCCGCATTTCGTGCCTTGAAGCGCTCGACGGCCTTGTCGAGGATGCCGTTCATCTCGGCATGGTCGTGCACTGATTCCTTGCGCTTAGGCCGGAAGTACACTGCGCAGAACGCCTCAACCTCGTGGTTGAACACCAGTCCGCTTTCCTCGATCTGGTGCTGCAGACGGTACAGGTGCTGTGGATCGGTCAGCGGCTCAGCCGGAGTGTCTTCGTAGTACGGCTTGAAGGCCTTGAAGATGTCCTCAGGCTTGTTGCGGAAATCAAGAACGAAGGTGTCCTCCTTGCCCACACACGTGCGGTTGAGGCGCGACAGGGTCTGCACCGCCTGCAGGCCGGTGAGAGTCCGGTCGACGTACATGGTGTGCAGCAGCGGCTGGTCGAAGCCGGTCTGGTACTTCTCCGCCACCAGCAGCACCTGGTACTCGTTACTATCGAACTTCTCAGGCAGCTCGCTTTCCTTGATGCCGTCGTTCATCCCGACTTCGGTCCACTTTTTGCCGGGTGCATCCGGGTCTTCCACCACGCCGGAGAAGGCCACCAATGTCTTGATGTCGGTGTAGCCCTTCTCGGCAATGTAACGGTCAAACGCCTGCTTGTAGCGCACGGCGTGCAGGCGACCATCGGTGACCACCATGGCCTTTGCCCGGCCGCCGATCTTATGGCGGACATGGGTACGGAAATGCTCGACCATGACCTCGGTCTTGCTGCGCAGGTTGATCTCACTGAAGGTCAGGGTCCGCGCCAGTGCGCGGGCCGCCTTCTTGCGCTCGACATGCGGGTCGTCGTCGCCCACCTTCACCAGGCGGAAGTACGCTTCGTAGGTGATGTAGTTCTTCAGCACGTCGAGGATGAAGCGCTCTTCGATGGCCTGGCGCATGGTGTAAAGGTGGAAAGGCGCCTCGCCGGTCGGGCCAGGCTCATCGAAGACCTTCTTGGTCTTGTACTTGGGCGTGGCGGTAAACGCGAAAAAACTCAGGTTGGGTTGCTTGCCTCGCTTCATCATCTCGCGGACCACACCGGCCAGTTGGTCGGCGTCATCCTCGTCGTCCAGTCCCTGTTCGGCCGCATATGTCGCCGACGCCTCACGAATGCCCTCGGCGTTCAACACGCCTTTGAGCTCCATCGCGCTCTCGCCGGACTGCGAGCTGTGCGCCTCGTCCACGATCACGGCAAACCGCTTGCCGGCGGTGGCAATCTGCAGCCCAGGCAGACGCTCGCCCCGCAGCTTGTCCAGCGTCTCGGTAATGAAGGGGAACTTCTGCAGGGTGGTGATGATGATGGGGGTTCCATCGGCGAGCGCCTCCACCAGCTGGCGCGTGTCCTCGTCGATCTTCTGCACCACGCCTTGTTTGTGGTCGAACTGGTAGATGGTGTTCTGTAACTGCTGATCCAGCACACGGCGATCAGTGATCACCACCACCGAGTCGAACACCTTGGCATCGTGCTCGTCGTGGAGACTGGCCAAGTGATGCGCCAGCCAGGCGATGGAATTGGACTTACCCGAACCGGCGGAATGCTGGACCAAGTAGTTGTGACCAGCACCGTGCTGGCGGCTGTGACCGGACAGGCTCCGCACCGCATCCAGCTGGTGGTAACGCGGGAAGATCATCGTCTCGCGGGTGATCTTGCGGATGCCCTGATCGGTGAGGATGCGCTTGTCCTCTACCTGCAGGTGCATGAAGCGGCCAAGGATGTCGAGCAGGCTGTCGCGCTGCCAGACCTCGCGCCACAGGTACGCCGTGCGATATCCCCCGTCGGGGGCTGGCGGATTCCCGGCATGACCATCATTGCCAAGATTGAACGGTAGGAAGTGGGTCTTGTCTCCGCTCAGGCGAGTGGCCATGAAGGCCTGATCCTGGTCCACCGCAAAATGCACCAGTGCGCGCTGCTTGAACACGAAGATTGGCTCGTTGGCATCACGATCACGCTTGTATTGGCGGATGGCGTGGTCCACTGTCTGCCCGGACAGCGGGTTCTTCAGCTCAGCAGTGACGATCGGAATGCCGTTGAGCAGGAGCACCAGATCCAGGGAGTTTCGATTGGCTTCGCTGTAGTACAGCTGGCGGGTGACGCTGAGGACGTTGGCTTGGTAATGCGCCAGCGTGTCCGGGTTCATTCGATTGCCGGGCGCGAACACCGCTACAAGCAACTTGCGGCCGTAGCACTTGAAGCCTTGGCGCAGCACCTTGAGCAGGCCGCGGGTTTCCACCTCTTTGTGGAAGTGGTCCAGCACGACCCGACCGGTCTCGTCCCCGTGGATGGCCTGCAGTGTATTCCAGGCCTTCTCCTGGGTCTTCTTGATGAAGCCCAACAGCAGTACCGGATCCAAGGCGCGCGCGCGATCAAATCGGCCTGCGGCCTCGCCCTGGTTGTAGTCCACCTGCACGAAGCCGCCGCGCGTCACCAGTTCGGCGACGATGGCATCTTCCAGGCGCGCTTCGGTGTGCTTTTTCATGGCGGGCTCAGGCAGTAGCGTGGATGTCGTGACGCGGAACGTCTAGCTTGCCAGTGACGACGGCGGTAATTAGGGCAGAGCGGTATTCCAGAAGCTGCTCAATGGCCTCAGCAGCCTTGAGAAGCAGTCGCGACCATTTACCCTGCTGTTGATCGAGGAATCGGGCAATCTCTTGTTGCTCCCCAAAGGATGGCTGCGGGAGCCGATACCGACGCAGCTGTTCGGCAGTCAAATGGGCGATGGTTGACGCGCTCTCGATATTGAAGATGCCGGAACTCGCTGCCCAAAAAAGGGAGTAGTACATGAATCGCGGGTCTTCATCGGAGGCCAGCGGTCGCAAGCGATGGAGCGCCTTCTGAAAGCCAATAACAGAACTCGTCTCATGGACGATTGCACAGCGCCCAACCTCTCCGCCCTCGCACACCAGGATATCGCCGGAAGCCACGGTGTATCGATCGTATTCCGCTTCAGAGATGTCCATTTCAGGGAGATCATCAAAATTGATGCTGTCCCACTGAACGTCGACGTTCCGTAGGTAAGGGACAAGCGCGTCTCTTGTAATCCTCTTTTCATCGAGCATCTTCCCTAGCTCCACGGAATAGCGATAGCTCAATGGAGGTGTCTTCCAATGGACAGGAATGCTACCCAGCCAGGGAATGCATGAATCTCTGAGGGATGTGTCGGGAACGAGCCCTTTGGTGACTGCCTGCGTAATGACCGCCAGGCGCTTTTCTTTGAGCCTTTCGATCAATGCGCGCTTTTTGGCGATCAGCGTGTCGATCTGACCAGTCTTCCAGTCTAGGAAGTTGGCAATTTGCTCTTGTTCCTCAAACTCTGGAACGCCCACTCGGAAATCTTTGATGAAATCTTCCGGAACTCGCTTCTGCCCACCGGCACCCAACATTTCCGATTCGCCAATTCGACGGAAGGGCTCCGAAACAGTGAGGTAATAGAGCCATCGGTTCGAGATGCCTACTTCTGCCCGTAGAACGTGCAGTTCGGTCGTTCCGAAACCAACGCCATTGCACAGACCCGTCGCAACGGCGCCCTTGCCGTTCTCGAAACAGGGGGTGATCTTGGCAACGACTACATCCCCCTCCGCGAAATAGGTGTATCCCGTATAGACATCGGCAATTTGTCGCTCCTGCGACGCATCTAACTCGCCGAACTCGCCTACCGCCTCCATTGGAACGAACGAAACCAGATCGTCCTCGGGCCGGTCAGCCACTTCAGAACGGACAGGATTGGAAATGATGGAGAACCGCAGCCGCTTTACAGGCCATTCGTGCGACCGTTCTGGCACGGGATCTGTTTCCATCATGCGGTTACATCCTTGAGCATGGTCAGGATGTCCTTCTCCAGCGCGGCAATATCGGCCTCGATATCCTCCAATGGCCGCGGCGGTTCGTATTCGTAGAAGTGGCGGTTGAAGGGAATCTCGTAGCCAACCTTGATCTTGCCGTGGTCGGTCCAGGCGTCCGGGCGATAGGGCAGCACCTCGGCCTTGAGGTAGGCCTCGCAGTGGTCGCGCACGAGCAGAAGCAACTGCTCAACGCTGACCTTGCCCTTGTTCTTCTTGCCCTCGTAGTCCAGCGGCAGCGGCAGGGCAATCCCTTCCGGAAGCGGGACGTTCTCGGTGTCGCGCAACGTGGAGTCAGGCTCGGGATTCCCCTTTCGGTCGCGGCAGATCTCGGCCGTTCCATCGCGCTCACCAAATGCGCCGGGCGCAAGCATGGCGGCTTTCAACTTCACATCGAGGATGACGCCGGCTGTTTCGAATGCATCCGTCAAAAGCCCGTCGAAGATGGCGCGATCCTTGACCACGGAGCCCCCCACATAGCTCGACTTCATGCCTCGAAGCACCTTAAGGATCGCCGCCTGCGCGGCCTCACCCTCAAGCACCTCCTCTTCGATCTTCTTCTTATCCTTGCGCTTTCGCGAGACGACAAGATCTTGAAAAGCGCTATTGGTGCGGAATCGCTCAATGCGCTCATCGGTGATCGCAAAGTTCAGGCGCAGCGGGCGTTCCACTGCGATCTTCAGGTAACCGAAATCTTGATTCCTGAATACCTTGCTGACGGGCAGAGATTTCGCCTGGTCGCGCTCAGGGTCGATGTTCGTCTGAATCTTTGCCACGGTCTTGCGCGCATCGCCCGCGAAGTCGGCATACAGCCGGGTTAGCATGGCAATGTGGTCCGGCGCACCGTCAGTCCCGTCGCCAATGCGCTTGCGCTTGTCACCCAGGCTCTTCTTCATTTTCCAGGCGAAATCGGTGCCGTTGATCAATTGCACCTTGCCCTTTCGCTTCTTGGGCTTTCGATTGGTCACGATCCAGACGTAGGTGTAGATGCCTGTGTTGTAAAAGAGCTGGTCGGGCAGGCCAATCACGGCCTCCAACATGTCGTTCTCGATGATCCAGCGGCGGATGTTGCTCTCGCCCCCACCAGCGTCGCCGCTAAACAGTGGCGAGCCATTGAACACAATGGCGATCCGCGCGCCTTCGCCGCCCTTGGTCGGCGCGGTCTCCATCTTGGAGATCATGTGCAGCAGGAACAGCAGCGCCCCGTCATTGATACGCGGCAGGCCAGGACCGAAGCGGCCCTTGAAGCCGAACTGCTCGTGCTCCCGGGTGACGTTGTCCTTCTCCGGCTTCCACTCCACACCAAAGGGTGGATTGGCCAGCATGAAATGGAAGCGTTCGTTGGGATGGCCGTCGCCATCGACCATGTCGCCCTTGGCCTTGCCGGTGCCGAGTGTGTCGCCAAACACGATGTGGCTGACATCCTCGCCCTTGATCAGCAGGTCAGAGCCGCAGATAGCGTAGGACTCGGGGTTGTACTCCTGCCCGAACAGCTTGACGTGCGCTTGCGGGTTGAGGCCAGTCTCTGGATCGGCGATCAGCTTCTCCGATTCCGACAACATGCCGCCGGTACCACAGGTCGGGTCGTAGATCTTGATGACCTTGCCTTCCTGGAAGACCAGATCGTCGTGCGCGAACAGCAGATTCACCATCAGGCGGATCACTTCGCGTGGAGTGAAGTGGTCACCGGCCTCTTCGTTGGCCTGTTCGTTGAATCGCCGCACCAGGTCCTCGAAGAGGTAGCCCATGGCGATGTTGGAGATGCGGTCCGGGTGCAGGTCGACCGCAGCCACAGCCTTGATCACTTCGAACAGACGGTTGTGCTCTTCAAGTTTCTCGATCTCTTCCTCGAATTTGAACTTCTCGAGGATCTTGCGGGCACGGGGGGAGAAGCCGCCAATGAAGCGCGCCAGGTTGGCGGCCAGCTTGTCGGGGTCACCCAGGAGCTTGTGAAAGGTGAAGCCGCTGGTGTTGTGGAACGGCAGCTTGAACTTGTTGTTGACCATCTTCTCGATGGTGGCTGCGTCGTACTTCTTCTCGGCCTTCAGCTTCTTGTGGTATTCGACCACCTTGGCTTGGGTGGGCTCCAGCACACAGTCCAGTCGACGCAGGACCGTCAGCGGGATCATGACCCGGCGGTACTGGGGAGGGCGGTAGGGGCCGCGCAGGAGATTGGCGATGCTCCAAATGACATCGCCTTGATTCTTAAGAGAATTCACTTTGCACGGGTCCTAGTGTTAGCGAATAACAACAGAGGACCTATGCTTCCCGGTACGCCACGTCCTTACAAATCAATGACATAGCGAATAGCTCGCAGCGATCCCCTCGACGTCCCCCCGCTTTCAGTAGCGAGGCGATTTAGAGTCCGGGGTTGATGGTAGTGGATGCCAGTTGCTTTGCGTAGGAGAGAAGCTGCTACTTCTTCTGGCGTACCAAAGGATAGCCAACAAGCCGAAGGACTCGGAGATTCCCGTGCTGTGGAAGGACTTCAAGCAACACTTCCCCCGAGTCAACACCTTCAAGGACTGGAGGGCATCGCTGGTGGCGTGCGGCTTACTCCTCCAGACGAAGGAAGCCCGACGAAAGTTCGAAGGAGGTAAGCCACGATGATTTCCCTTGGCCCCTACCCCGCCACAGGGCTCGCGCAGGCGCGCCAGAAGGCCCTGGAGGTCCGCGCACAGCTCTCGACCGGGATCGATCCGCGGGGAAGTCGCCGGCGCGCCGCCGAGCTGCAGGCCGCGTCCGAAGCGATGCAGTTCGAGGCGGTCGCAAACGCCTGGCGAGCGGAGAAGCACGACGGTCTGGCTCCGAAGACCATCGCCAAGATCGACGCGCTACTGGATGGCGACCTGATCCCGCTGTTGGGAGCCACGGAAATCGGAAGCCTCGGTACGCCCCAAGCTGCGGCGGCGATCGAGAAGATCGCCGCCCGCGCTCCGCACATGGCCCAGAAGGCCAAGAGCTATCTCAACCAGATCATCGATTTCGCAATCCGCAAGGGCCTGCGTGAAGACGGCCGCAAACTCACGCTGAAGGGCACCGTGCGATTGCCCAAGGCCAGCAGCGTGCCTGCCGCAGTGGAGGAAGATGCGCTCAAGGTGGTGATGACAGTCGTGTCCCGCTACCCGGACCAGATGGTGCGCTCTGCCCTCAGGCTGGCGGCCTATACGGCGCTCCGTCCCAGCAACGTAGTCACGGCACGCTGGGTCGCAATCGATCTCGAGCGTGGTATCTGGAAGATCCCGGGCAGCGAGATGAAGACAGGCATCGACCACGAGGTTCCACTGCCACGTCAGGCCATCGAACTCCTGCGAAACGCGATGACATGGCGCCGGGGCGGCAGCAAGAAGGAATGGGTGTTCCCGGCAATGTCCGAGCGCGACTCACCGCACATGTGCAGGGATACGCTCAGCAAGGCGCTGCGGGACAGTGGCCTGCGTGGAAAGCATGTCCCCCACGGCTTCCGCGCCAGCTTCCGGACCCGTGCACGAGAGGAGTTCGATGTCGATATTGACGCCTTGGAGGCCCAGCTGGCGCACAGCGTCGGAGACGCGACCCAGAGGGCTTACAACCGCGGCAAGCTCCTGAAGAAGCGCATCGAGATCATGCAGCAATGGGCGGACTATCTGGACGCACCTGTCGGCTGAGGCAAGAAACCAAGGCAAGGCGCGCGGCTGTTCCATCTGGCCATCGACCTGCCGCCAGCCCTGCGCGGGCAGGAAATTCCGGCCGAGGACATGGGCCAATTGAACGCCCGGCTGGAGGAGTACCGGGTGCAACGGGCTGCTGGAGGTCACGCCGGCGCAGGTGACGCTCATCCAGCGAGGCCGCATCCATGCGCTCGACATCGGCCTGCTGGTCCGCATGGCGGCCCGCGCAGGGTTGAAGCCGGAGGTGCGGCTGACGCTGCCGGGCAAGTGTGGATGCGATGGCGATGGCTGTGGCTGAGTGATCCGGCGCGCCTGGGCAAGTGCCGGCGCCGGGAGACCTACGGGCATCACACGCCCGTTGGCTTCCCCTCCGCCGGCCCGCTGATCCGCTCCGCCAACCGGCCATGCCGCGCCAGACGCGTCAACACGGCTTTTTCAGCGGACTCCCTGATGGCCCAGAGCTCCAGTGCGGTCTTGGCCCTGGACAGTCCCGTGTAGAGCATCTGGCGGACCAGCATGGGCGATGCGGCATCCGGTGGCAGCAGCACGGCCACGCGCTCGTACTCGGAACCCTGGCTCTTGTGCACGGTCAGCGCGAACGCGTCCTCGTGCGGTGGCAGTGTGTTGGGATCGAGAAGGCGCACGCCGGCACCGGCGGAGTCCCCCGTGACCGACGCGGCATCGGGCGCATGTTCGAACGCGAGCTGCAACAGCGGCCTACCGTCGTCGCTATTCACCAGGACGCACACGCCAACGTCGCCGTTGTAGAGCCGCGCGGCGTGGTCGTTGCGGGTCACCATCACGCACCGGCCCGGATACCACGCGCCGCCGGACCACGCTGACAACCCATCCCACGCGCGCAAGCGCGCAGCGATCAACGCAGCGGCTTGGGTGGCACCGAACGGGCCTTCGCGATGCGCGCACAGCAACTGCAGCCGCCGCAGCACCGCGAGCCGCGCAGCCAGTGCGGCCTGATCGTTCGCGTCCACCGGGGTGGTGATGCCGACTGCTTCCAGCGCGGCCTGCAGGTCGCGCGTCCACGCAGACAGGCGGCGGCGCAGGCTGGCCACGTCGGGCACCGCGTGCACGACAGCGGCGCCGATGGCGGCATCGAACGCCGCGACATCGCCGGCACGCACGGCTTCGTTGATCGGCACCAGCGCGACATCGGCGCGGAAGCAGTGCGACAGTCGCACCAGGTCACCGCGCGGGTCGTCCTCGAGTGCCTGCACCACGTCCATCATCACCGAGCCGGTGCCCACCGAGGTGAGCTGGTCGGCATCGCCCACCAGCACCAGCACCGCATCCTCGCGCAGGGCCGCCAGCACGGCGCGCAGCAGGCCGAGGTCCAACATCGATGCCTCATCGATCACCAGGATGTTGGCCGGCAGCGGCTCGCCAGCGTGGAAGCCATATCCCCCATGGCGACCGCGGCTGCCCAGCAGGCGATGCACGGTGGCGGCATCGGCGGCCAGCACGGCGCCTAGGTGTGGCAACCACTCGCTGGCGAGCGGCTGTGCGCCACCGTGCAGGCGCTCGGCCCCTTGCCGCAACGATTCGGCCAGCCGTTGCGCGGCCTTGCCGGTGGGCGCGGCGATACGCAGCTGCGGAAGGCGCCCGGTGACGGCGTGGTGTTCGCGCGACAGGCCCAGCAGCATGCGCAGCACGGTGGTGGTCTTGCCGGTGCCGGGGCCGCCGGTCAGGACCATCAGGCGGCGGCCGATGGCTTGGCGCACGGCGGCGCGCTGACGCTCCTCGGTGTCCTGCCAGCTGCCGTTGAACAGCGCGCGCAAATCGTCATCGCTGATCGGGCAGCGCGGCGTTTGCGCAGCGGCGCGACGGGCACGCAGCGCAATCGCCGCAGCCACTTCGGCGCGATGGTTGCGCAGCAGGTAAAGGTGGTCGCCATCGAGCACGAACGGCCGGCCCTCTGCGGCGTCGCCTGCCGCCACGTTCGCCACCAGGGGGCTGCGCGCCACGTCCGCGCGCTGCGCATCCGTCAGCAGCGGCCGGCCGTCGTCGCCCGGCAAGGCCATCGGCAACGCGCTGTGGCCCTGCCCTTCGGCATGGCTGGCCCATGCCGCTGCATGGGCGGTCGGCTCGTCGCCGCCATGTGCCATCACCCAACGCCAGATCGCGCGATCGAGTTCGCGCCAGTCCTCGGGGCAGCCATTGACTCGCGGCTGGCGGGCGAAGCCAAATGCTTCGCCGGCGATATGCGCGCTCATGCAGCCTCCTTCAATTGCAGCCCCAGCACGCCCTGCACCGCATCCAGCAGGCCATCGTCAAAACGGTGGTGCCAGACCCCGCAGGACGTGCCGTCCGGCAGCCGCAGCCCAACCGCGCGGATGAACAGATACCAGCAGTCGCCGAGGTGCTGTGCGCGGCGGTAGCCGTGGCCCAGGCGCTCGCGCAGGTAGCGCTCCACCGCGATGGTGTAGAGCAGCGCCTGCAGGCGGTAGCCGGTGGCCAGCATCTTTGCCTCCAGCGCCGCCGGGGCGTAGTCCTGCAGGCCGCCTTGCGGCCCCGTGGCGAGCTGATTGCCCTTGTAATCCAGCACGTGGAAGCGGCCGCCGTGGGCGAATACCAGGTCGATCTTGCCGTTCATCAGGCCAGCCAGGGTCTGTTCGCGCACCGGCACCAGCGCGGGCTCGCCGTGGGCCTCGCAGGCCTTGCGCAGGGCGCGCAGCGAGGCGCCATCGAGCGCGTAGTTGAACTCGAGTTCGGCACGCATGTCGACGGCTGCCAGGTCGCCCAGTCGTGGACCGCCGCCATCCGCCAACGGCGTCTCCAGCACCGTCTGCAGGCGTTGCGCCAGTGGCGCCACCAGCGCGTCGAGATCGCCTTCGCGCGGACGCACGCCGTGTTCGTGCAGGGCCGCGCGCACGGTGTGCGGAGCCATCGGCTGTCCCGGCACGCGATGCTCGAACAGTGCATGCACGGCGTTGCCGAAATCGGCGCCGGCGACCGAGGCCAGTGCGTCGAGCTCGGCGTGTCGGATGGTCTCGATGACCGTCGCGGCAACAGTCGGAACCGTGTCCGCGCCATCCACAACAACCGCCTGATCCCATTCCGCGGATGCAACCGCATCCGCCTGTGCTTCATCCTCCGCCGCGCTGTCCTCCAGCCCCAGTCGATGCCGGCCACCGCCACTGAGCGTGGTGAAGCTGTGCCGCATCGGCAGCGGGCCGGCCGGTGCCGTGGGCAACGGACGGGCGCTGCGGGTATCGGGCAGTGCCGCTTCGCCCTGCCAGACCAGACCATGATACGGGTTCCAGCCATCGATGACCTGGATGCAGCCCGCACCGTCGGACGGAAACATCGACAGCTTGAGGTTGTTCAGTGCCACGTCCTTGGCGCTCGCGCTGCGAATGGCGTCGGCCACTACATCACCCGTCGGCAGCACGAAGACGTGGCAGGCATGGATGGCGCGGGTCAGCGCCACGTACAGGATGCGATAGCGCTCTTCGAATTCCTGCTGCTTGACGATGTCCTTGGCCGGGCCTTCGACGACGTATTTCGCCGTGCCGTCATCGGCGGCAAGCAGGCGTGCGCCCTTGTTGATCGGCCCGTGCTTCCACATCAGCGGCAGGAACACCACGCCGAACTCCAGCCCCTTGCTGGCATGCAGGGTCATCAGCTTGACCCGCGCGGCATCCGATTCCAGCCGCAAGGCGCGCGCGTCTGCGGCGTCGCTGCCTTCGTCAGCACCAGCCATCTGGTCTGCGAACCACGCCAGCAACTGTTCGCCGCCGCCTCTTTCGTCCCAGGCCTCCTGCAACAGTTCGCCGAGATGGCGAAGGTCGGTGAGCATGCGCTCGCCTTCGACGGTGTCCAGCAGGCGCGCGGCGTGTTGCTCCAGCAGCGCCGCCACCAGCGCCAGCGGACCGCCGCGTTCCAGCGTGGCGCGCAGGGCATGGAAGCGGCTGGCGTGGCGATCCCAGGCTGCCGCGTCGTGGCGCAACGCCTGCAATGTAGCGAGGCTTGCGCCGCACAGGCGCGTGGCCAGGGCGGCACGCAGCGCGCGCGGATCCTCGGGGTGCAGCGCTGCGTGCAGGACCAGCCGCAACTCGCGGGCAATGGCCGTCTCGAACACGCTTTTCTGCGAACCCGTCACGCAGGGCACGCCGCGCGCCTTGAGCATCACCGCCAGCTTGGCGACCTGCGCATTGCTGGGCAGCAGCACGGCGATGTCGCCGGGCTGCAAGGGCTTGTCACCGATGCGGTAGCCGTCCTCCGACAGCGCCCAGGCGATCTGCCCCGCACACACCCGCAGCGCGTGCGCTTCAAGATCGGGCGCATCGTCATCCGCCGCGATCCGGTGCAGCACCAGCGGCCGGGTGACGGGCGCGTTGTCGCGCGCGGAGTACAGCGGCTCGTCGTCACGGCGGCTACTGGCCTGCACGTCCTCGTACTGGATGGATGTCTGGGTACCGGCTGGCCCCAGCGTCCGACTGGTGTGGCCGTAGAACTGGTTGACCGCCTCGACATAGCCGCGGCTGGAGCGATGGTTGGTATCCAGCGTGAGTTTGTCTGCTTCCTGGACACGCTTGCCGGCGCGCTCGTAAGTCGCAACATCGCCGCCACGGAAGCGGTAGATCGCCTGCTTGGGGTCGCCGATCATCACCAGCCGCCCGCGCTGCGCGCCATCGCCGTCGCGGTAGATCGCATCGAGGATGCCGAACTGCACCGGATCGGTGTCCTGGAACTCGTCCACCAGCGCCACCGGCCAGGCCGCGAACAACGCATCGGCCAGCGCCCGCTGCCCATCGCGTGGGGCCAGCGCATCGCGCACCGTCACCAGCAGCTGGTCGAAGCTGGACTGGTTGGCGGCATCGAGGCGCGCCTGCATGGCGGCGCGGCACCAGCGTTGGGCGGCAGCGAGGAAGCTGCGCAGCTCAACGCTCTCACTTCGATCGATCTCAACATCCGTGAATTGCTGGAGCACCGCGGATATCGACGACGACTGGGAAACCAGCTCAAGGATTTCCGGATTCTTCTTCCCGGCAGCGGATATCCCCGTCATGTTGGCGGCTTCCGCAAGGGTTTTCACGCGCTTGCTGGCTTGCTTCAGATTGCCGCGTGTCGATGAGATGGCTGATACCACGTCAGGCCATGCCTTTCGCAAGGTACAACTCGCATTGAACAGGGTGTCGTCCTCGACAAGCCGAAGAACTTTGGCCACCCATGCATCCAGATCACCCAGGAAGTGAAGGCGAGCGCGAAAGGCGTCGGGATCCAGGCCATCCACCACCACATTCGCCTGCAACAACACCGGCACGTATTTCTTCAGCGTGCTGATGGTGATATCGGCTGCGCGCGCCAGCTTCACCAATTCGTCCGATTCCTCGCCCTGCGCGATCACCCGCCACAGGTCCGCGACCAGCGCGGCTTCCAGCGTCTTGCCATCGATCATCTCGCGGCCGCGGAACAGCGCGCCCGCAGCGAACGGATGGTCGGCGAGGATGCGCGAGCACAGCGCGTGCAGGGTGGAAATCGGCGCGGCGTCGAACTCGGCCAGTGCGGCCTGCAGGCGCTGCACGTCTTCATCGAGCCCTGCCGGCTGGTCGCGCCACCGCCCGCGGAGCCACGCGCAATCGGGATGTCGGGTTTCATCGCTGGCTATGCCTGCGCGGTGCTTGGCGGCCTCGGCCAGCGCCCACAGCAACTTGCCGCGCAGGCGCTCGCGCAATTCCGCGGCAGCGGCGTTGGTGAAGGTGCTGACGATGACCTGGCGCGGGGTCAACTTCCGCTCCAGCAGCAGCCGCAGGTAGAGCACGGCGATGGTCCAGGTCTTGCCGGTGCCGGCGCTGGCCTCCACCAGGCTGCGACCGCCGTCCTGCAAGGACAGACGGGTCCAATCCATGGTCTCGCTCATGCGGCCTCCTCGCTGGCGTTTGCTGGGCTGGTGTCGCTTTCACCCAGCAGGATCAGGTCCTGGATGGCCTGTGCGTCCTGTAGCAGCGCGTGCAGGGCGCGATTGTCCGGGTCGCTGTCGGGATCGCCGAAGACCAGGTCGCTTTCCAGCAGCTGCGCGTACCCGGGGGCGTAGTCGCGCTCACCCTCGTATTCCCCGTGCTCTTTGACCCACGCGTTGCGCACCGCCTTGGCGATCGCCGCCTCGCGCGCCCGCTGCGCTGCCGCCTGTGCTTCCGGGGTAGGCGGGCCCTGCTTGTCTGCTTCGCTTTCCGCCTCGGCCTGCCCCTTTTTGCCCTTGGTTTTTTTTGGCGCGGCTTGCAGTGCCCTCAATGCAGCCCACCCGGACTTCGGATGGAACCATGAAAGACCTTCGCGCCCCATGCGCATCAGTTCAACCAGTGCGCGCAGACGACGGCGCAGGTCGGCCTCCATGGCCGCGCGCTCCACCGCATCGCTGCCGCGATAGCGCAGGTCCCAAGCATTCACCTGCGCCGCGAAGTCCGGCTCGCCGGCGGCCAGCACGGTCAGGTGCACCGGTGCAGGTGGTTCGCCGCCCGCCCGCTGCAGGCGCAGCAGTGCCCACTGCAGAAAGGCGGGGACGCGATCCTTGAAGCTGAGGGCTTCCGGCTGTTTCACCCCGTCATCCTTGTCGGACGTACTCGGAAAGGCGAACACCACCTGCCGACCGTCCTCCGATCCCGCAAGCGGGAACACATTGCGCAGCAGTCCGGTCATGCGCTGCGGCACTCCCTCCGCGGCAATCGCGTCGCCGGGCAGCCACAAGGGAACATCCACCCGCACCGCCTGCCCTCCTTGCTGGCCGCGCGCATCGAAGCAGCCGCTTGCATCCGCCTGGCTCCACAGCGCGTCCACCGCGTCAGCTTCCTTCGCCCAGGCCGCGTTGCCGGCCCCGCCCAACGGCAGCAATCCACCGAACTGCACCCATGCGGGCGGCTGGCGATCCCAGTTCCATGCGGGATCACCGCACTTGCGCGGCAGCACCTGCTGCAGAAACACCTTGCGCGCCACCGAGTGGATCGGCGAAATCGCGTCCATCGGCTCGTCTTCCGCCAACCGCACGTCATCGTCAAGCGCGTCCAGCGACAGCTGCAGATGGTCCTTCAGCAACGCCTTGGCCGGGTCCTTGAAGAAGCCCTCCAGCGTGGCCAACGGCAGCGGCTCCGGCAGGGGTTCCGGCGCGGGCAGATTGCCGTCGCGCAGGCGCGGCAGCGTGGCCCTGCCAGCGCCGCGCATGCCGGCGAACGCCGGCGAGAACGAGAACAGGGCGGGGTGCGAGCCGTCAAAATAGCGCCCGTCGAACGGCTGCAGCGGGTGTCGCACCAGCCATGGCCGCGGCGCTTCCCCGACATCTGGCGCGTTGCCGCAGGCGCGGTCGAGTTCGGCCAGCAGCTCAGCCAGCGGCGCAGCCGGGTTGCGGTGCTTGCCATCGCGCACGCCCTGGCCGATGTAAGACAGGTGCAGGCGCTTGCGCGCGGACATCACGGTTTCCAGGAACAGGTAGCGGTCGTCGCCGGGCACGTCGCGGTCGCCGAGGCGGCGGATGCGCGCCATCAGGTCGATGCCGCCGTCGGACGGACGGCGAGGGAATGCGCCCTCGTCCAGCCCCAGCACGCAGACCATGTCGAACGGGATCGCGCGCTGCGGGACCATGCCACAAAAGGTGATGCCGCCCATCAGGAAGCGCTGGCGCTCCGGCGCGGCGGCCAGCGCGTCCTGCAGCAACTCGCGCACCACGGACAGCCGCAGGACGGGGTCTTCGCCGTTGCGCGCCGGTTCCGCGGCCAGCTGGGCGATCGCGCGATGCACCACCGACAGCGCGGCGCGGGCGTCGGCATCAGTACGATCGATGCGCAGCAGCGCGTCCACGCGCTCGCGCAGCACCGCGGCCCACTGGCTGGCAGGCTGCTCCACGTGCGCCAGGTCGCGCCACGCCTGCAGTTCGCACAGAAGGCGATCCAGACTGCCGAGGGCAGCAGCGGATGGGCCTTCGATGCCTGCCAACGGCAGCAGCGCGGTCCCATCCGGCAGCGTGACCGCCTGCGGATCGATCCCGCCCGGTACGTCGGCCATCAGGTAGCCGGCCAGCAGGCGGTCCATCGCCCAGGCGAAGCTGTGCTCGGCGCGCGGCGGTAGCGACAGTGATTGTTTGTGTGCAGCATCCAGCGCCCACGCCACCCGACTGTTGCGCAACCACTCCACCAGAATGTCGGCATCGCCCGCATCCAAATGCAATGCCGCCTGCACTTCAGTCACGCCCAGCAGGTCCACCACTTCCGGCGCGGTGATGCGCGATGCGCCCAGCCCCAGCAGGGTGTCGAACACGGCGAACAGCGGATGGCTGCGCGCCACCGGCACGTCGGCCAGGTGGTAGGGCAGCAGCCGCTCGCGGGCGGAGCCGGGCTCACCGAACACCGCCGGGATCAGCGGGAGGTAGGCTTGGATGTCCGGCGCCATCACCACGATGTCGCCGGCACGCACGGCTGCGTCGTCATCCGCACCGATCGCATCCAGCAGCGCATCGCGCAGTACTTCCAGCTCACGCTGGCGGGTGTGGCAGGCGTGGATGCGCAGGCTGGGGTCAGTCGCGGCATCGGTGGCGCTGGCATCCTCCTGCATCAGCTCTGGTCGCAGCCGGCGGATGCTTTCCTGCAACCGCGCCAGTCGATGGGTGGGTGCTTCAGCGCCGTCGTCCTGCCAGTGACGGATGTCTTCTCGCAGCTCGCCGTCCACCAGCGCGGCGAAGAAGTGCTGGCCCAGGCGACCCCAGCGTGCCAGCAGCGGGTGGCCCTGATCGCGCCAGTCGAGCGCGTCCGGTTCGTCGAAGCGGGCCTGCTCCTCCTGGCGGAAGGATTGCCAACCGGATGCATCGGGCCTGCGCCAGTCGCCCTGCCCGGTGGCCTTGTGCAACCCGCCCCAGTACTCGCGGCAGGGATCGGGCACGTACAGGAACACCGGCGCGCTGCGCGCGTACGCCCGCAGCACCGACAGCTCTGCCGGCGGCAGGTGCGACAGGCCCACCACGTGCAGCGGCGCGCGCGGCGCTGCATCCGCCTGCAGCGCAGACACCAGCGCATCGACCATGCGGCCGCGATGCTCGCCCAGCGCCGTGACCACCGCCTGCCAGAGCGGCGCCAGGCAGGCGGATTCCAGCGCATTCAAGGCGTCATCGCCGTGCTTCGCGGTGGCGTAGGCGTGCTTGCCTGCCTCCCACGCCTGCAGCCAGTCGCTGCGGTACACTAGGTACTGCGAGAACACCCGCGCCAGCCGGTCGGCCAGCTGGAAGCGGCGCAGCGCGCGCTCGTCGGCGCTGCCGGCAGCATCCAGATAGGCCAGCACCCGCGGATCGGTGACGCCATGCGCGCCCGGATCACCCAGCATCGCGTGCAGGGTCCAGCGCAGGTGCCCGCGGCGATAGTGCGGCAGCGATACCGCGCGTTCGCCCAGCAGTTGCGTCGACAGCCCATCCAACCAGGTGCTGGGCAGCTGCACGTCGAGGTTGGCGACCACCCGGCCCGGGCCCACCTGCCGCGCCAGCGCACCGGCGAGCCATTGCTTCATCCCCGGGTGCGCCGCGATGACCGTCTGCGGGGCCAACGGATGCGCCGGCCGCGTCTCCGCCAGCAGGGTTTCCAGTGGCGCCAGCAATGCTTCCAGCCGGCTGGCCCGTAGCAGGGTCAGGCCTGCGGCGTTTTCAGCAATGTTCAACAGTCGCTCCCCGTGTCTGCAATTCCATTGGATGACAGCGGCATCTCATCCCCTGCGACTCAATCGAGGCTGGTCCTGACCCGGTTGCCGTCGGGAAGGATCCACATGCCGGTCTGCGGGTGGTATCGCACCCGCAGAAATCCTCCCGCTTCGGCCAACCGCTCCGCTTCGTGCTGGAGCCACAACGCCTCGACCACATTCACATCCACGTCCTGCGCATCGTCATACATCAACACGGTGTTCCGGCAGGCTCGCCTGTTCGCGAACAGGTACGACGCGAGTGCGCTGGAGGATCTGCTGGTGCGCGAGTTGGCATTCCGTACGGAGTCGACTTCCAAACGCCGGATGGGCTTCGTTTAAAGCGGAAATCGAACAAGTTAGCGGCATCTTTGGCAAGATTGCCGCCGAACGGTTACACCCTCACACTTCGCGATGAGAAGCGTTCCATGACGGTGGATAACATGCCTATCAAACCTATCCATCTACCTCCAGAGCTGATCAAGATCCGGGGCGAACTTGCCGCCGTACTTGCGCTGGACAACGCTCCCTGGGATTTTGACATCGACGCATGGCTCCAAGAATGGCTACGCCTTCCCCAGCCCGCCCTTGGCGGAGTAGCCCCTATGGACATGCTCAATTCACGGAGCGGAATTGAGCATGTGACGCGGATCTTGGGGAGCTTGATGAGCAGTTCGTATCAATAGCTGCTTTCTGCCGCGGACTCTGATCGGCCCATGGAGAGGGGGGCTTCGAGCTGTTCTGTAAGTTACAGAAGCCGCTGTAAATTCCTGTAAAGCTTATATATCAATGAGTTACGAGACTCGTTGTGGCGTTCGCCAACGCTGATTTTTGGCATCGCTGTAAGTTACAACGCTCTGAGCATGCCATTCAGATGGCGTCCAAGACACTAATCCAGTTGCGCATCAAGATATTCACGTACAGCGGCCAGTCCATCGATGCCCTCTTCCGCCACCAAGTCGATCGCGGGTCGTCCAGCAAACAACGGCGCACTGTTGGGCCGCATGATCCAACCGTCGGCCTGGATCTCATTGGGAAAGATCGTGTGCAGCGCCTTATAGATGCCAAGAACGTAGCTGATGCGAGTTAGCACATCAGGAGGCAAGTCAGCACAGTCGCCGCGGCGCCAAGAATCGAGAACCCGTAGATCTTCGCAGCCCAATAGCGAGCCCTGCTGATCGGGCGACATCTGCCACTTCTCGGAAATGCGAAAAAAGGTCCGGAGGCCAGAACCCGCCAACTCTTGCTCGGTCATAGATTTGCTGCCATTGCACGACCCTCCCTCGACTCTTAGCTCAAGCAGGCCAAAACTAGGCCGAGAATCCATGAGCAGCGCTTTGAATAATAGCCAGGACGTCCGCGGCACGTCCCTCCGCTACAGCCCTCGCGGGAGAGCTCTGCAATCCTCTCAAGTCGGCGCATACCCATCGAGCTGCCGATTCCGGATTCGAAAACAGCTCCAGGATGTGCCGTGCAAGTTCCGGCTCCGCTTTCACCAGCGCAGTCCAAACCGCATGGCGACACGCAGTGATGTCGCCAGCCTTGGCCTCTTCGGCAGCGACTGCCTTCAACAGCTCCTCATGCTGCATACGGACCTCCCTGGCCTGCGACGCCCTTGGCATCGACGAGCAAGATGCTTGGATCGGAAACGTTTTTTGACACGCGCACTCAGCAGCCTCCTCACCCGTTCTGACCAGAAGATAGGGTCTGAAGGTAGCGCATCGCCTTCGCGGCTTCCCCGTCTCTCACCACCTCAAGCAAAGTCCTATGCCCGAGAAACCTGATCGGCGTCGCTTTCATGTAATCCGCCGCCAGTCCCGCGTCGGTCTGCAACATCAACAGTTGATTGAGAACGCTGACGAAGGGCTTTAGCCGCTCTTGGACCTGCGGGTCGCCGGATCGGCGCTGCAGAATGTCGAGGTCCACACACAGCACCTCTGCAAGCGCCGCTTCGGAAATCCGGAGCGCGCGAGCAAAGCTCGCCGGACACATGGAGTTGGCCTCCTCTTCCGGAAGCGCGCTTTCCATACGGTCCATCGGCTTGTGGCTTCCCTGCATGGCTCTACTCCTTGATCGTCCAAGTGGTACGCCTAGGTAACAAACCCATGCTGGCGGCGTATGTCGCGGCCACCTGCTCAGACGGGAAGCGAAGCGGGCGAGGCAGGTTCCAGCCATCCGGTCGTATGAGGTTGGGCGCCGGCAGGGGCTCGTCCCGCAGCACTCTTGTGAATCCACGGCCCCGCACGATCAGCACCCAAGAGGAGGTTCTCCCATCGAACACCTGAGCAGGCTCAATGGCTCTGACAAGCCCGAACAAGCGGGCCATCTGCAATGGAAACAGGGAGATCAGTCTGTACCGCACCGGGGCAACTCCTCCAAAGTCAGGGGAGCAGGATTGCCGAACGCAGTCTCGCCAGCTGCGACCCGCGTCAAACCTGTCCTGCTACCCCCGTTTCACCAGGATCACAGCCCTGGAAGGAGCGACTTGGTGGGGACATAGTCCGTCTCCAAGTACGCGGCCTGTCTCTTGATCAACGCCCATTGCTCCGGCGTGAAATCCGGGACGTCTGCGGATGGCCGACGTCGACTTCGGACGGGATCGTCTCTGCCATTTCGGGCTCTTTGATCGCGGCGCACACCGTGAGTCTACCTTCTCCCGGCTAAAGTTCCGGCATCCATGCGGCGCATCTGCTGCTTCGTGCTCCTCTTGTGGCCAAGTTGCGTTCGCTACTGCGCGGCCGACTCGCACCTGTCGCAGAAAACAGCCCGCTAAACAATGCTCAAACGAAAGGGTCCAATCCCCCGTCATTTTTGGGGACCCCTGAAGGATCTGATCGAGCCAGACCCGAGTGTGGGCGGAATTTCTGCGCAATGGCCGACTTTTATCCCGCTAAAAACACCCAACAGAACAATCACTTAGCCTCGCTTGCGGGGAAAATGGCCGACTTTTCCAGTAGGACGTCGCTGCAACGAAGGGATTTCGACGAGTAGGAAGGGCATTTCCAGCCCCAGATCGAGCCACCCAACGTGGAATGGCCGACTTTTCCAAACGATAAACCGCCGGTCCTACAAGCACTTTCCCGAAGCGCAGGCCCGAATGGCCGACTTTTCCCGGCACCATCTTGCTCGACCCTGGACACGATCGGGCCACGGCACTGGATGCAAGCGAACGTGCCGCGTGGCAATGACGCACAACACTACTCGACGCCCTCTCAGCACCATCGGTGCATTGGTTTAGCTCCGTGTATATCTATCTATCGCGGAAAGTTGGACTTTCCGGGATATACGCGGAAAGTCGACGAGAAACGCCGTTTCCTACCAAGAATCCGCGTTAGAAGTTACCGGATTCGCCAGCTTTCCCGCCATACGCGGAAAGTCAGAGAATCCGCGTATATATATCTACGCGGAAAGAGTAGCGCCGGCGCATGCTACGCGGGATGTGAGAGGGGCCCGGAGAGCCGCGATTTCATTGGTCTGCGTCCCGCCCCTGCTGCCGGAAGACGCAGCCGAAAGCGCTTGGGGACGCATCACTCAGGCGCCCGGAAGGCCGCCAGAACAACCGGTCGATGGCGTACCGGCCTGCAGCGAGAAGCTGCAACAATCGAGACCCGGCCACCATGACGCCACCAGCGGTCTCTATCACCCGCCCCTTGCCGAAGTTGCCCGACACCGATGATGCTTGTTCGAGCCCGTGCGACCAGATGTGCCACCTGGGCTCTGGCGGCCCTTTGAAAATGCGGGTAAAACGGGGTTACCCTCATCGGCGCCGGCGCTTGGCACAACCAAATGAATGACCGTGTGAGTAGAACTGTGAGTAGACGGAAAAATTTTTCCGCCCGATTTCCCCGATATTTCAAGGAGCTGGGCGAATTGTCCGCATCCAACTTCGGGCGCCATATTCTTAAAGACTGGGGTCGCTTCGGCGGCCCCAAGTTTTTTCGGCGCACCCAGGACGTAGCCGAGTGGATTGCCAGCCGAGTGGCATCGGCACCACGCTCCGGTATCCAGCTCCCGCCCGCGGGTATGCCAGGCAGCCCACTCCGTTGCGGCAACGGCAGGTTCTCGCGGGGCAACCGTCACCCCAGCGACAGCGCGAACGCGAGCTGCGCCGCGTAATACAGCGGCAGGCCCCAGGCCTTGTTCATCGGCCCCGGGGCAACGAACCGGTTGCGGGCCACGGCCACGTCAGAGACAGCGAACGCCAGTGCGCCGACGGCATAGCGCCAGTCCCCGCCGGCGCCCGTCGCCGCGATCGCCGACGCCACCATCACCACCAGTGCCGCCACGTAGGCAGCCACGGCAACGCGATAGAACGCCTTCAGGTGCGGCCACAGCCAGCGCACCAGCAACACGCCGCTGACGCCCATGACGGCGATTGCGCCCACCAGTTCCGACAGGTCCAGCGGCAGCCCTAGGAACGCGACGGCAAACGCAAGGTGCGCGGCGAGGAAGGCGGCCAGCCCACCAAGGAAGACCCGGCTGCGCGTGGACAGCAGCAGGGCATCGCCGACCCAGCTCAACAGGAATGCGGCCAACAACCAGCGCCCGTGGCGGCTTTCCGCCGCGCCCAGCAGCCAGGCGATGGCAACGAAAGCGCTGCTGGCGGCCAGCTTGGCCAGCGCGCGGACCGGCTGCGACCGGCGGAACTCCGCCCAGACCAGCGCCGCGACCGCGATCACGCCGACCCCGACCAGCACGACAACCACGTTCATAGCCGCGGCGCCTGTGGCCACACGGGGCTCCGTGGGGCCGCATCCGGCAACCCAGCCGATGGATTTTCCATTCCTCCCCCATGGCGCCAAGCGCCCGCAATCCCGCCTGAAGTGCCAACCGGCGGCCTGCCCGCCGGGATGCAACAACGCCCGCCGCGGCCGCGCGAAGCAACGAGCAAGCCGCCCGCCGGACCACCACGGCAGGCGACGCGGCGGGCAATTCCCCTACCGATGCAGCCGCGCGATGCCGTTTGATCCGCCCCGGCTTACCACAACCCCTGTTCACACGCATACTAGGGCCTTGGAACCCAATCCCCGCACGATGCGAACGGAACTCGAAGCCACCCTCCTGCACTGCCGCAACTTGCCATCGCCGCCAAGCGTCGCGATGCAGATCATCGCGCTTGCGCAGGACCCCAACGCCACCCTGGGCTCGGCGGCGCAGCTCATAGGCGTCGACCCGGCGCTAAGCGCGCGCCTGCTGCGGGTCGCCAACTCGCCGCTGTACGCCACCCGCCGCCGCATCGACACGCTCTCGCAGGCGATGGCGATGCTGGGACTCAACGCGACCCTGAGCTTGGCGCTGGGGTTCTCCCTGATCCACGGCCTGCGCGGCCATAACGGCACCGCCGAGCTACAGGAACGCATCTGGCGACGCAGCGTGCTGGCCGCGATGGCCGCCCGGCTGCTGGGCCAACAGGCCAGCCTGAAGCGTGCCGAAACCCTGATGCTGGCGGGGTTGCTGCAGGACATCGGCCGGCTGGCCCTGCTGCAGGCCATGCCGGAGGAATATTCGGCGCTGTGCGCCGGCGCCGAGGACAACGCCGCCCTGCTGGCGCTGGAGCACGAACGTTTCGACGCCGACCACGCCGCCGTCGGCACATGGCTGGCGCGCAGGTGGAACCTGCCCGACTACCTGGTGGAAGCCATCGCGGCCAGCGAACTGGAGGATGCGGAAGACCCCTTCCTGCGCTGCATCCAGGCGTCCGGCGCGATCGCCGACCTGTGGCTGGCGACGCCCGAGGCTGCAAGTGCCGCCCGCGCACTGGCCTGCGCCCGCACGGAAACAAGCACCGGCCGCGGCGAGGAAGCATTGGAGGAAGTGCTCTCGCTGCTGGCGGTCTCGCTGCCGGAAATCAGCACCCTGTTCGAGGTGCGGATCGACCAGCCCTCGCACCTGCAGGCGATTTCCGACGAGGCGCGTGAGCTGCTGATCCTGCGCAACCTGCGCCAGATCCAAGATGCCTCGCAGACGCACCAAGAGGCGCGGGTCACCGAGGAGCGCATGCGCCAGCTGAGCGAGCAGGCGCGCCGCGACCCGCTCACCGGGGTGTACAACCGCCTGCACATGGAAGAGGTGCTGGAGCAGGAGTTCGCCTCGGCCGGCCTGCACCCGCTCACCGTCGCGCTGGTGGACCTCGACGACTTCAAGAAGATCAACGACCAGTTCGGCCACCTGGTCGGCGACCAGGTACTCCGCCAGTTCGCACAGACCGTGCAGCGCACCCTGCGCAGCACCGACCTGATCGCACGCTACGGCGGCGAGGAATTCCTGCTGGTGCTCAACTATTCCAACGAATCCTCCGCACGGCAGGTGCTGCAGCGGCTGCTGGAAGAGGTGTCGCGCACGCCCATGGCGATCGTCGACGGCCAGCCGGTCTTCACCACCTTCTCCGCCGGCATCGCCACCCACAACGGCGACCCGCAGAACCGCTTCGAAAGCGTCCACGACCTGCTGCAGGCGGCCGACGACGTCCTTTACGGCGCCAAGCGCGAAGGCCGCAACCGCGTCCGCCTGCACGGCGCGTGACCACCTGCCCGCACGCCGCGGAGCGGGCGCGGCGTTTCCGCTAGAATCCCCGGGTTTTCCATTGCCCGAGGCCCCCATGTCCAATCTCGCTTACCGCCGCGTCCTGCTGAAGCTGTCCGGCGAAGCGCTGATGGGGGACGAGGACTACGGGATCGACCCCAAGGTCCTGAACCGGCTGGCGCGCGAGGTCATTGAAGCCAGCGAGGCCGGCGCCGAGATCGCGCTGGTGATCGGCGGCGGCAACATCTTCCGCGGCGCCGGCCTGGCCGCGGGCGGGATGGACCGGGTGACCGGCGACCACATGGGCATGCTGGCCACCGTGATCAACGCGCTGGCGATGCAGGACGCGCTGGAGAAGCTCGGCGGCAAGGCGCGGGTGATGAGCGCGCTGAAGGTCAACGACGTGTGCGAGGACTACATCCGCCGCCGCGCCATCCGCCATCTGGAAAAGCGTCGGCTGGTCATCTTCGCGGCCGGCACCGGCAACCCCTTCTTCACCACCGACTCCGGCGCCGCCCTGCGCGCCATCGAGATCGGCGCGGACCTGCTGCTGAAGGCAACCAAGGTCGACGGCGTCTACGACAAGGATCCGAAGAAGTACCCCGACGCGGTCAAGCTGGACACCCTGACCTATGACGAGGTGATCTCGCGCAACCTGCAGGTCATGGACACCGCCGCCTTCGCGCTTTGCCGCGACGCCCGCCTGCCGCTGCGCATCTTCGACATGGCCGAGCCCGGCGTGCTGCTGCGGATCCTCCGCGGCGAACCGATCGGCACCCTCGTCCGCGCCCGCGACTGAGCCGCGCCCGGCGGCACCGGCCCCGCTTATAATCGCGGGTTTGCAGACCCCCTCCGGAGCGCCGCCATGTTGAACGAGATCAAGAAAGACGCCCAGGCCCGCATGGCCAAGAGCATCGAGGCGCTGCGCCACGCCCTGGTCAAGGTCCGCACCGGCCGCGCCAACGCCGGCCTGGTCGACAGCATCAAGGTCAACTACTACGGCTCCGACATGCCGCTGTCGCAGGTCGCCAGCGTATCGGTCGCCGACGCCCGCTCCATCGTCATCACCCCGTGGGAGAAGCAGATGGTGGGCGCGGTGGAGAAGGCCCTGCTCGCTTCCGACCTCGGCCTGACCCCGAACACCGCCGGCACCACCATCCGCCTCAACATCCCCGCGCTGACCGAAGAACGCCGCCGCGACCTGACCAAGGTCGTGCACGGCGAAGGCGAGGACGCCAAGGTCGCCGTTCGCAACATCCGCCGCGACGCCAACCACCAGGTCAAGGAACTGCTAAAGGACAAGCAGATCACCGAGGACGAGAGCGCGCGCACCGAGGCCGAGATCCAGAAGATCACCGACGCCGCGATCAAGGACGTGGACGACGTGATCAAGGCGAAGGAAGTCGAGCTGATGTCGGTTTGAGCGACGTGGCCGGCCACCGCGATGCCCCGCCCGTGATCGGGCCGTCCCCTTGAACGGCATGGCCGGCACGCCTGCATGCGTGCCCCGGCACGTTGCCATCATCATGGATGGCAACGGCCGCTGGGCGCAGCAGCGCCACCGCCCGCGCCTGGTCGGCCATCGTGCCGGCGCGCGCGCGGTCAAGCGCAGCGTGGAGTTCTGCCTGGACCGCGGGATCGACGCGCTGACCCTGTTCGCGTTTTCCAGCGAGAACTGGAACCGCCCGGCCGAGGAAGTGGGCGGACTGATGAAGCTGTTCCTCGGCGCGCTGGAGCGCGAGGTCGGGGAACTGCACCGGCTGGGCGCGCGGCTGCGCTTCATCGGCGAACGCAGCCGCTTCGACGGCGCGATCCTCGCCCGCATGCTTGCGGCGGAAACGCTGACCGCCGGCAATACCCGCCTGCACCTGAACATCGCCGCCAGCTATGGCGGCCGCCAGGACATCGCCGCCGCCGCGCGCGCGCTGGCCGAAGAAGTGGCCGCCGGCCGCCTGCGCCCGGACCAGGTCGACGAGGACGCGCTGGGTGCCCGCGTGGCGCTGGCCGACCTACCCCCGCCCGACCTGTTCATCCGCACCGGCGGCGAGCTGCGGATCAGCAATTTCCTGCTCTGGCAGCTGGCCTACACCGAACTCTGGTTCACCGACGCGCTGTGGCCCGACGTCGACGCCACGCTGCTGCAGGCGGCGCTGGACGACTATGCCCGGCGCGAACGCCGCTTCGGCCTGACCAGCGCCCAACTCGGGCAAACCGCACCCGGAGGAACGACGTGACCAAGACCCGCATCCTGGCCGCCTTGGTCATGGCCCCGGCCGTCATCGCAGCCGTCCTGCTACTGCCCACCGGCTGGCTGATGTTGCTCAGCGCGCTGGTGTTCCTGGCCGCGCTGTGGGAATGGCTGAAGCTGGCCGACATCGAGGATGCGCTGGCGCGCAGCACCCTACTGGCCTGCAACCTCGCGCTGATGGTGGCGCTGGTATGGGGCTCGAAATCATCCCACGCGGCATCCCTGCCGCTGTTCCAACTGGTCATCGTGCTCGGCGTGGTGTGGTGGTGGCTGGCGCTGCTGTGGCTGCGCCATTACGACTTCGCCTCCCGCCACGACGGCAACGCGCGGGTGTTCAAGCTCGCCGCCGGCACCGCCGCGGTGGTGCCGGCCTGGTGCGCGCTGGCGGTGATCCATGCCAGCCAACCCAACGGCCACCGCTGGCTGCTGCTGGCGCTGCTGCTGGTCTGGGCAGCCGACAGCGGCGCCTACTTCACCGGCCGCAAGTTCGGCGGGCAATGGTTCGGCGGGCGCAAGCTGGCGCCGCGGATCAGCCCCAACAAGACGTTGGAAGGCGTGGCCGGCGGCGTTGGCCTGGCCATGCTGGTGGCGATCATCGGCGCGCTGCTGATTGGCGCCAAGGCCAGCCAGCTGCCGGCGGTGGCGCTGGTGGCGGCGATCACGGTGCTGTTCTCGGTAGCCGGTGATTTATTCGAAAGCCTGCTCAAGCGCCACGTCGGCGCGAAGGATTCCGGCAGCCTGATCCCCGGCCACGGCGGCGTATTGGACCGAGTGGACAGCGTGCTGGCGGCGCTGCCGGTGTTCGCGCTGGGCAAGGTCTGGCTGGGGTTCTGAGCATGCAGCGGGTAGCGGTCCTCGGCGCCACCGGTTCGATCGGCACGTCCGCGCTGGACGTGATCGCGCGCCATCCGGACGCGATGCGCGCCAGCGTGGTGGCGGCCGGCAGCAAGGTCGACGCGCTGCTGGCGCTGTGCCTGGCGCATCGCCCGGAGCACGCGGTGGTCGCCGACCCGGCCGGCTACGCCACGCTGCGCGACGGCCTGCGTGGGGCCGGGCTGGCCACGCAGGCGCATGCCGGCAGCGATGCGCTGGAGGCGCTGGTGGCCGGCGATGCCTGCGACACCGTGGTGGCGGCGATCGTCGGTGCCGCCGGCCTGCCCTCCACGCTGGCAGCCGCCCGCGCCGGCAAGCGCCTGCTGCTGGCCAACAAGGAATCGCTGGTGCTGGCCGGCGAGCTGCTGATGCGCGAAGCCCGCGCGCACGGGGCCACCATCGTCCCGATCGACAGCGAACACAACGCCATCTTCCAGTGCCTGGCCGACGGCAACGCGCCGGCGCGGATCACCCTGACCGCTTCCGGCGGCCCGTTCCGCGGCTGGACCCGCGACGCGCTGGCGTCGGTGACCCCTGCACAAGCGGTAGCGCACCCGAAGTGGTCGATGGGGCCGAAGATCTCGGTCGATTCCGCCAGCCTGATGAACAAGGGGCTGGAAGTGATCGAGGCCCACCACCTGTTCGGCGTGCCCGGCGACGCCATCCGGGTGTTGGTGCACCCGCAGTCGCTGGTGCATTCGCTGGTCGATTTCGCCGACGGCAGCACCCTCGCCCAGCTCGGCTTGCCGGACATGCGCACCGCGTTGGCGGTGGGCTTGGGCTGGCCGCGGCGGATCGCCTCCGGGGTCGGTCCGCTGGACCTGCTGGCGCAGGGCGGCAAGCTGGAGTTCGAAGCGCCGGACCTGGGCGCATTCCCCTGCCTGGGCTTGGCATTCGGCGCGTTGGCCGCGGGCGGTACCGCGCCGGCGGTGCTCAACGCCGCCAATGAAGAAGCGGTTTCAGCGTTCCTTCAGGGCCGGATCGGTTTTCTGGGCATTCCCGATACCGTTGCCGCCGCCCTCGACGCCATGCCGCCACAGCCTGCCGATTCGATTGATGCGCTGCTGGCCGCCGATGCCAGCGCGCGGGTCGCTGCGCGGGCACGCATCGCCGCCTTGCCGGCGCACGGGGGCCGCGCATGAGCGATTTCTTCGGCTCGGTGTGGTGGCTGCTGGTCGCGCTGGGGGTGCTGGTCACCTTCCACGAATTCGGCCATTTCTGGGTCGCCCGCCGCTGCGGGGTGAAGGTGCTGCGCTTCTCGGTGGGCTTCGGCAAACCGCTGTGGTCGAAGGTCGGCAAGGACGGCACCGAATACGTGGTCGCCTCGATCCCGCTGGGCGGCTACGTGAAGATGCTGGACGAGCGCGAGGGCGACGTGGCCGCGCACGAGCTGGATCGGGCGTTCAACCGCGCCTCGGTATGGCGGCGCATCGCCATCGTCGCCGCCGGGCCCTTGGCCAACCTGCTGCTGGCGTTCGGCCTGCTTTGGGCGATGCTGGTGATCGGCCGCCCCGATTACGCGCCGGTGGTCGGCAGCGCCAGCGGCATCGCCGCGCAGGCGGGGTTGCAGCCGGGCGACCGCATCCTGGCGGTGGGCGAGCGCGACACCCCCACCTGGAGCGAGCTGGGCATGGCGCTGTCGGTGGCCGCGCTGGATCGCCAGCCGGTGCCGCTGCGGATCCAGCGCGAGGACGGCGGCACCGCCACCCGCTCGCTGCCGCTGCAGAAGCTGCCGGCGCAGGCCGACGAACTGCGCGCGATCGGCGAGATCGGGCTGGTGCCGCGCCATCTGCTGCTGCCGGCGCTGGTCGGCAGCGTGCGCGAGGGCACGCCGGCCTGGGGCGTGCTGGCCGAAGGCGACCGCATCACCGCCATCGACGCCCATCCGGTGGCCAGTTTCGAGGACATCGCCCCGCTGGTCGCGCGGCTGGGCGCGCGCGGCGTGCCCGGCATGGTCGAAGTGGAGCGCGACGGCGAGCGGCTGGCGCTGGAGCTGACCCCACAACGCATGACCGGCGACGACGGCCAACCGCGCTGGATCCTCGGCGTCGGCAACGCCTCCCTCGGCCCGGCGCCGCACGACGCCACCCTGCGCTACGGGCCGCTGGCGGCGATCCCCGCCGCCGCGCGCGAGACCGGCTTCCAGGCCCGCCAGCTGGTGGACATGATCGGCCGCGCCCTCAGCGGCCGGGTGTCGGTGCAGAACACCGTTTCCGGCCCGCTGACCATCGCCCGCGCCGCCAACGACTTCGCCGCCCGCGGCCCGGCCTGGTTCCTGAACTTCCTGGCCCTGCTGTCGGTCAGCCTGGCGCTGATCAACCTGCTTCCGATCCCCGTCTTGGACGGGGGTCACCTGCTGTATTACCTTATCGAGCTTGTCATCCGCCGCCCCGTGGGCGAGCGGGTCATGGCTGTCGGTAATTACATCGGCCTTGCGATGATTGCAGGGCTGATGGGATTGGCCTTCTACAACGACATCCTGCACCTGGTGTCGTGACCCCACCACGGTTGGCGCTGCCCGCGCCACCGCACTCCCCGCAACAGGGCGCTGCGATACTGCGGCGCCGGACCAGGCAGCTCAACAGGATGTTCCGAATGACCCGACCCATGCACCGCCGCCTGCTTACCCTTGCCCTTGCCTCGGCACTTTCGCTGCCGGCGCTGGCGCAGACGGCGCTCGCGCCCTTCACGGTCAGCGACATCCGCATCGACGGCCTGCAGCGCATCGGCGCCGGCACCGTGTTCACCTACCTGCCGGTGGAGCGCGGCGACACCCTCGACCAAGGCAAGGCCGCGGAGGCGCTGCGCGCCCTCTACAAGACCGGCTTCTTCGAGGATGTGCGGCTGGACCGCCAAGGCGGCATCCTGGTCATCAGCGTGGTCGAGCGACCGGCGATCAACAAGCTGACCCTGTCCGGCAACAAGGACCTCAAGACCGAGGACTTGACCAAGGGCCTGAAGGACATCGGCTTGGCCGAGGGCGAAACCTACAACCCGCTCAACCTGGATCGCGTGACCCAGGAACTAACCCGCCAGTACAACAACCGCGGCAAGTACGGCGTGCAGATCAGCCCCTCGGTGGAGCGGCTGGATCGCAACCGCATCAACCTGACCATCAACGTCAAGGAAGGCAAGGCGGCCAAGATCCGCCACATCAACCTCATCGGCAACGAGACCTTCGAGGAAGAGGACATCACCAAGGCCTGGGAGTCGCACCCCAGCAACTGGCTGAGCTGGTACAAGCGCGACGACCAGTATTCGCGCGAGAAGCTCTCCGGCGACATCGAGAAGCTGAACTCCTGGTACCTGGATCGCGGCTACGTGGATTTCAGCTTGGATTCCACCCAGGTGGCGATCAGCGGCGACCGCAAGGACATGTTCATCACCGCCGGCCTGACCGAGGGCGAGCCCTACAACTTCGCCGAGATCTCGGTGTCCGGCGACACGGTGCTGCCGAAGTCCGAGGTCGAGACCATCGTCAGCTTCATCAAGCCGGGCGGCACCTTCTCGCGCGGGATGCTGGAGATGGCCACCAACGCGATCACCGCGCGCCTGTCCAACATCGGCTACGCCTTCGCCCGGGTCAACCCGGTACCGAACATCGACCGCGACAAGCGCACCGTGGCGGTCGATTTCCAAGTGCAGCCCGGCCCGCGCGTGAACGTGCGCCGGATCGTGTTCAAGGGCAATACCCGCACCGCCGACCCGGTGCTGCGCCGCGAGATGCGCCAGTTCGAGGGCAGCTGGTACTCGCAGGCGGCGATCGACCGCGGCAAGGTGCGCCTGGACCGGCTGGGCTACTTCGAGGAGGTCAGCGTCGACAGCGAGCCGGTGGCCGGCGCCGACGACCAGGTCGACGTGGTCTACACGGTCAAGGAAACCACGTCCGGCAGCATCTCGGCGGGCGTCGGCTATTCGCAGCTGTCCGGCCTGAACCTGTCGCTGCAGCTATCGGAGAACAACTTCCTCGGCACCGGCAACCGCGTCTCCACCGCGATCACCCGCAGCGACTACCAGAAGCGCTACGACTTCTCGTACGTGAACCCGTATTTCACCGACGACGGCATGTCGCTGGGCTACAACCTGTGGTGGCGCGAGTTCGACTACTCCAGCTTCAACGTCGCCTCCTATTCCACCAACAGCGGGTCCTTCCAGGTGTTCATGGGGCTGCCTCTGAGCGAAGCCGATTCGATCTCGCTGATGGTCGGCATCGACAGTAACGAAATCCTGGCGTTCGAAGGCTCGACCCCGCAGCCGCTGGTCGACTACGTCAACGCGGTTGGCCAGCGCACCTTCCACAGTTGGCGCGCACAGGTGGGTTGGGGCCGCGATACCCGCAACAACTATTTCACCCCGGTGGTCGGTGGCACCCAGAACCTGTCCGCCGAAATCGCCTTGCCGGGCTCCACGGTGGAATATTTCAAGCTGCAGTACGACGTCTCCAAGTACTGGCCGCTGCATCCCGCCCTGGTGGTCAAGACCGCGCTGAACCTCGGCTACGGCGATTCCTACGGCAAGGAGTACAACCGCAACATCTGCTTCACCGCCCCCACGCTGGTGGACACCAACAACGATGGGACCGGCGACACATGGGTACCCGGCCCGGTTGGCACGGATCCCTGCCTTCCCACCTCGCCGGACTACGTCAAGTCGGTCCAGGCCAGCGGCCTGCCGTTCTTCGAGAACTTCTACGCCGGCGGCATCGCCTCCAGCGGCCGCGTCCGCGGCTTCATGGACAACACGCTGGGCCCCGTGCATACCTCCAGCTACGGCTATCGCCAGCCGCTGGGCGGTTCGGTGCTGCTGGCCGGCTCGGTGGAAGCGATCTTCCCGAAGCTGTTCGACAGCCCGTCGGCGCGCGTATCCGCGTTCCTGGACGTCGGCAACGTCTACAACGGCTGGGACAACTTCGATGCCGGCGAACTGCGCGCTTCCGCCGGCGTGGCGCTGCTGTGGCGCTCGCCGATGGGGCCGCTGTCGATCAGCTACGCGATGCCGCTGCGCAAGAAGGACGGCGACCAGATCGAGCGGTTGCAGTTCAATTTCGGCGGCCAGCTTTGACGGCAACGCCGGCATGACCATGCCGACGTTCACCGCCGCCGGGCTCGCCGCGCGCTTCGGGTTGGAGCTGCGCGGCGAAGACCGCGTCGTGGCGGGCGTCGGCACCCTGGCCGACGCATCGCCGTCGCAGCTGGCCTTCCTGGCGAATCCGCGCTACCGCGGCCAGCTGGCGCAGACCCGCGCCGGCGTGGTGGTGCTGCGCGCCGGTGACGCCGATGCCTGTACCGGCACGGCGCTGGTGGCGCGCGATCCCTACGTGGCGTTCGCGCGCATCGCCGCGCTGTTCGAACAGCGGCCGGCACCGGCGCGCGGCATCCATCCCACCGCGGTGGTGGACCCCAGCGCGCAGGTCGACCCCGCCGCCAGCATCGGCCCGCACGCCAGCATCGGCGCGCGCAGCCGGGTCGACGCCGGCGCGATCATCGGCCCCGGCTGCGTGATCGGCGACGACTGCGTGGTCGGCGAGGACTGCGAACTGCAGGCGCGGGTGACGCTGTGGACGCGGGTGCGGCTGGGCAAGCGCGTGCGCATCCTGCCCGGCGCCGTGCTGGGCGCGGCGGGCTTCGGCATGGCGATGGAAGGCGGGCGCTGGATCAACGTGCCGCAGTTGGGCGGCGTGGTGGTCGGCGATGACTGCGAAATCGGCGCCAACACCACCATCGACCGCGGCGCGCTGGGCGACACCGTGCTGGAAGAGGACGTGCGCCTCGACAACCAGATCCAGATCGGCCACAACGTGCGCATCGGCGCACATACCGCCATGGCCGGCTGCGCCGCGGTGGCCGGCAGCGCCAGGATCGGCCGCCACTGCCTCGTCGGCGGCGGGGCCGGCATCCTCGGCCACCTCGAGATCTGCGACCGCGTGGTGGTCACCGCGATGTCGCTGGTCACCCATTCGATCCGCGAGCCCGGCGAGTATTCTTCCGGCACCCCGTTGATGGACAATCGCAGCTGGCGCAAGAGTGCCGCCCGCTTCAAGCAACTCGACCGCATCGCCCGGCGCAGTCCCGGCGAGGCGAAGGACACCGAATGACCGACACCACCGCAACGCCGGCGCTGCCCGCCACCATCGCCGACATCCAGCGCCTGCTGCCGCACCGCTATCCGTTCCTGCTGGTGGACCGGGTGGTGGAGCTGGAGCCGAACAAGCGCGTGCTGGCCTACAAGAACGTCAGCATCAACGAGCCGTTCTTCCAGGGCCACTTCCCCGGCAAGCCGGTGATGCCCGGCGTGCTGGTGGTGGAGGCACTCGCGCAGGCGGGTGGCCTGCTGACCCAGCTTTCCACCGCGGCGGGTGATCCGCAGACGGAAACCTTCTACTTGGTGAAGGTGGACAACGCCAAGTTCAGCCGGATGGTGGTGCCCGGCGACCGCCTGGAGCTCGACGTCGAGCTCAAGCGCCGCATCCGCAACATGGCCCAGTACGTGGGCGTGGCGCGGGTCGACGGCGAGCAGGTCGCCTGCGCCGAGATCCTGTGCGCGGCATCACGCGACTGAGACAGCACCCACAGCCATGAGCAGCCACGACGCCAGCGCCATCCACCCCACCGCCGTGATCGACCCGCGCGCGCGGATCGGCGCGGGCGTGCAGATTGGTGCCTATGCGGTGATCGGCGCCGAGGTGGAGGTGGGCGACAACACCCGCATCGGCCCGCACTGCCTGATCGAGGGCCCGACCCGGATCGGCCGCGACAACGTGTTCCACGGCCACGCCGCGATCGGCGGCGAGCCGCAGGACAAGAAGTACCGCGGCGAGCGGGTGGCGCTGGAGATCGGCGACGGCAATGCGATCCGCGAATTCGTCACCATCAACCGCGGCACCGGCGACGGCGGCGGCCTGACCCGCATCGGCAGCCGCAACTGGATCCTGGCCTACAGTCATATCGCCCACGACTGCCTCGTCGGCGACGATTGCGTGTTCTCCAACAATGCCACGCTGGCCGGGCATGTCACCGTCGGCAACCACGTGATCCTGAGCGGCTTCTCCGGCGTGCACCAGTTCTGCCGGATCGGCGACCACGCGTTCATCGGCATGGGGGCGTTCGTCAACGGCGATGTGCCGCCGTATCTGATGGTGGCGCAGGAAAAGTACGCGCGGCCGCGCGGCATCAACGCGGAGGGGCTGAAGCGACGCGGCTTCGACGCCAGCCGCATCGCCGCGATCAAGCGCGCCTACCGGGCCCTGTACATGGGCGAAGCGAAGCTGGACGAAGCCAAGCTCGAGCTGGCGGAGATCGCCGCGGGCAGCGACGACGTGCGCGCCTTCCTCGATTTCATCGACGCGGGCGAGCGGCCGCTGCTGCGGTGAATTTCGTCGGCCTTGTCGCGCGGGTGGCCGAGGGCTGTCCCAAGTCGCTCCCCGATACTCGCTTGGTTGGGACAGCCCTCGGCCACCCGCGCGACCCGATTTCCTCGAATGTTGCAAGAACAAGCTTGGCCGCAATGCGCGACACAACCAGCGCCGTTGCGGGGGCTGGGGTGTGTCCCGACAAAGCGAATCACGTGGAGCGACTCGGGACACACCCCAGCCCCCGCGGCGGCGCGGCCCCGAAACGAGTTTGGCCATGACCCGACGCATCGCCCTCTGCGCCGGCGAAACCTCCGGCGACCAGCTCGGCGCCGGACTGATCGAAGCGCTGCGCGAACGCTTCCCCGATGCCCGGTTCGCGGGGATCGGCGGCGATGCGATGCGCGCGGCGGGCATGGACACATGGTTCGATGCCAATGAGTTGGCGGTGATGGGACTGGCGGAAGTGCTGGCGCACCTGCCGCGCCTGTTGAAGCTGCGCAAGGCCTTCCGCCAGCGCGTGCTGGAGTGGAAACCCGACGTGTTCATCGGCATCGACGCACCGGACTTCAACCTCGGCGTCGAGCGCTGGCTGAAGCAGCGCGGCGTGCGCACCGTGCACGATGTCAGCCCATCGGTCTGGGCCTGGCGCGAGAACCGCGCGCGCAAGATCGGCGAGAGCGCCGACCGCGTGCTCTGCCTGTTCCCGATGGAGCCGCCGATCTACGCCCGGCACGGCGTGGATGCCGCCTTCATCGGCCATCCGCTGGCCGACGCCATTGCGTTGCAGCCCGATCGCGCCGGCGCACGCGCCGCGCTGGGCGAATCCGGCGATGCGCCGCTCCTGGCGCTGCTGCCCGGCAGCCGGCTGGGCGAGATCCGGCGCATGCTGCCCGACTTCGCCGAAGCCGCGCGCCGGCTTGCCGCGGAGGTCCCCGGCCTGCGCGTGCTGGTGCCGGCGGCAAACGCGCAGTGCCGTGCCGCCATCGACGCCATCCTCGGCGATGCGCCGATGTTCCGCGTCCTCGACGGACAGGCGCAGCGGATCATGATCGCCAGCGACGCGGTGCTGCTGGCGTCCGGCACCGCCGCGCTGGAGGCGATGCTGTGCAAGCGACCGATGGTGGTGGGCCACCGCATCGCGCCGCTGACCTACCGCATCGTGCGGCTGTTCGGCATGCTCAAGTCCGCGCACGTCAGCCTGCCCAACGTGCTCGCCGGCGAGGAACTGATCCCCGAACTGCTGCAGGACGACTGCACGCCAGGCAACCTGCACGCCGCGCTGCTGCGCTGGTTCCGCGACGACGATGCGGTGGCGACCCTGCAGCCGCGCTTCCTCGCCATCCACCAGACGCTGCGCCGCGATGCCTCCGCGCGCGCCGCCGACGCGGTGGCGCAGCTCCTGCGGCAGCCATGAACCTGCGCATCGCCGGCGTCGACGAGGCTGGGCGTGGCCCGCTGGCCGGACCGGTGGTGGTGGTGGCCGTCATCTTGGATCCAGCGCGGCCGATTGCCGGACTGGACGATTCAAAGAAGCTTTCCGAACGCAAGCGCGACGCGCTGTATCCGCTGATCATCGAACACGCGCTGGCGTGGCACATCGAACACGTCGAAGCCGACGAAATCGACCGCCTCAACATCCTGCAAGCCACCCTCGCCGGCATGCGGCGTTCGCTGCAAGGCCTGTCGGTGGCGCCCACGCACGCGCTGGTCGACGGCAACCGCCTGCCCGACGACCTGCCCTGCCCGGCCACCGCGATCATCGGCGGGGATGCCAGCGAGCCGGCGATTTCAGCCGCATCGATCCTCGCCAAGGTCGCCCGCGACGCGCGCATGCGCGAACTGCACGCGCACTACCCGCAATACGGTTTCGACCGCCACAAGGGCTACCCCAGCCCGCTGCACTTGGCCGCACTGCAGGCACACGGCCCCTGCCCGCAACATCGACGCAGCTATGCGCCGGTCCAGCGCGCACTACGTGAACAATTCAGGGAAGAACCGGCCCACCCCACTTCCGGCACGTGAAACGCACTCGCGCGTGGCGTAGATTCGGCCTGCATTGACAGATGCGGCCGCGTGTATGGATCGGCCGACGCTTGCACGCTGCCTTCCCCCGCATGTCGGCATCGCGAGGTACGTCATGCTCATGCGTACAGCCAAACATTCGCCCACCGCGTTGCCATGGCCGCAACGTCCAGGCACGAGCCTGCGCCGCCATGCAGGCAGCCACCTGCTCGACCCCGAAGCGGTGGCGCAGTTCGACCGATACCTGCACCGGATCAACCCGCAGGCACCGCAGGTCGATGCCGACCGCGTCGCCACGCTGGCGCGCTGGCTGCAGGATCTGCCCGAAGCCCAGGCCCGGAGTCTCCTTGATGAGCGCCTGTCGCGCTTCGAGCTGTTGCGCGCCATGCGCGATGATCCCGACTGGAACGCCGGCGACGGCAGCCGCCGCCGCATCGATGCGCTGCTGGCCTACTTCGACCACGGCGGCGCAGAGCAGCTGATCCCCTCCGGCATCCCGCTGCTTGGCCTGCTGGATGATGTGCTGCTGCTCGAACTGGCGTGGCCGGCCCTGCAGATCGAAGCCGAGGACTACCGCGACTTCTGCGGGTTTCGCAGCGACGAACGGCCGCAGGGCAGCGGCATCGAGCAACGCGAGGCATGGGTGCGTGCGCGCCTGGAAGCACTGGCGCTGCACCGCCACCACGCCCGCGTCAACGCCAGCCACTACGCCGACAGCGGTAGCCCCAACCAGCCCTTCAGGATCAGCTGACGGATTTTCGCGGCGCGGGCATCCGGGCTAGCGGCAGTGTCAAGTCCTTGTCCGAATGAGTGCCGCGGCCTAACCTGCGGGCTTCGCCTGCGGTACGCCGATGCCCGCCCGTTTCGTCCACCTGCACCTGCACACCGAGTTCTCGCTCGCGGATTCCACCATCCGCGTGCCCGAGAAGCCGGACTATGCGCGGCCGGAAAAAGCCGGCGACCGGCCCAACCTGCTCAGCCGCGCGGTGGAACTGCAGCTGCCGGCGCTGGCGGTCACCGACCGCAACAACCTGTTCGCGCTGGTCAAGTTCTACAAGGCAGCGGAAAGCGTGGGCATCAAGCCCATCGCCGGCGCCGACGTGCTGGTGGCCGACGGCGGCGACGCGCCTTCGCAACTCACCCTGCTGTGCCGCGACCAGGACGGCTACCTCAGCTTGTCGCGCTTGCTCAGCCGGGCCTGGCTGGAGGGCCAGCGCGGCGACTGCGTGGCGATCGAGCCGGAATGGCTGCGCGACGACCATGCCGGCCTGTTCGCGATCGCCGGTCGCGCCAGCCTGGCCGGGCGGCTGGTGCAGGCCAATCGCCACGACGTGGCCGAGGCGCAGCTGGCGGAATGGCGCCGCGTGTTCGGGGACGGCCTGCACCTGGAGCTGACCCGCACCGGCCGCGACGGCGAGGAGGCGTTCAACCAGTTCGCCCTGCACGCGTCCGGCAAGCTCGGCCTGCCGGTTGTGGCCAGCAACGACGTGCGCTTCCTCGATGCCGCCGGCTTCGGCGCGCACGAGGCGCGGGTATGCATCTCCAGCGGCCGCGTGCTGGAAGATCCGCGCCGCCCGCGCGACTACAGCGCGCAGCAATACCTGCGCTCGACCGAGGAAATGGTCGCGCTGTTCGCCGACGTGCCGGACGCGCTGGACAACACGGTGGCGCTGGCGCAGCGCTGCAACCTGCAGCTGAAGCTGGGCACCTACTTCCTGCCGGCCTACCCGGTGCCATCCGACGAGACGCTGGACAGCTGGATCCGCAGCGAGGCGCGCAGCGGGCTGGAAGCGCGGCTGCAGAAGAACCCGCTGGCACCCGGCAAGACCCGCGAGGACTACGACGCGCGGCTGGAATTCGAGCTGGAGACCATCATCAAGATGGGCTTCCCCGGCTACTTCCTGATCGTGGCCGACTTCATCCAGTGGGGGAAAAACCAGGGCATCCCCATCGGTCCCGGCCGCGGCTCCGGTGCCGGCTCGCTGGTGGCGTGGGCGCTGCAGATCACCGACCTCGACCCGCTGCCGTACAACCTGCTGTTCGAACGCTTCCTCAACCCGGAACGCGTGTCGATGCCCGACTTCGACATCGACTTCTGCATGGACCGGCGCGACGAGGTCATCGACTACGTGGCGCGCAAGTACGGCCGCGAGCGGGTTTCGCAGATCATCACCTACGGCACCATGGCCGCCAAGGCGGTGCTGCGCGACACCGGCCGCGTGCTCGGGTTCGGCTACGGCATGGTGGACGGCATCGCCAAGCTGATTCCCAACATCCTCGGCATCTCGCTGAAGGACGCGATGGGACAGGGCAAGGGCGGGATGGACGGCGAGATGGCTTCGCCGGAGCTGATCGCCCGCTACGAAAGCGAAGACGACGTCCGCGACCTGATCGACCTGGCACTGCAGCTGGAAGACCTCACCCGCAACGCCGGCAAGCACGCCGGCGGCGTGGTGATCGCACCGACGCCGCTGTCGGATTTCTGCCCGCTGTACGCCGAACACGACCACGGCACGCTGGGCAAGAACCCGGTCACCCAGTTCGACAAGGACGACGTGGAAGCGGTGGGGCTGGTGAAGTTCGACTTCCTCGGCCTGCGCACGCTGACCATCATCGACTGGGCGGTGAAGGCAATCAACGCGCGCCGTGCGAAAGAAGGCGCCGAGCCCATCGACATCGCGACGATCCCGCTGGACGACGCCAGCGTCTATCGCAACGTATTCGCCAACGGCAATACCGGCTCGGTGTTCCAGTTCGAATCCTCCGGCATGCGCCGCGCGCTGAAGGACGCGAAACCCGACCGCTTCGAGGACCTGATCGCGCTGAACGCGCTGTACCGCCCCGGCCCGATGGAGATGATCCCGTCGTTCGTGGCGCGCAAGCACGGCACCGAGACGTTCGAATACCCCGACCCCCGCACCAAGGGGATGCTCCAAGAGACCTACGGCATCATGGTCTACCAGGAGCAGGTCATGCAGATGGCGCAGATCGTCGGCGGCTACTCGCTGGGCGGCGCCGACCTGCTGCGTCGCGCGATGGGCAAGAAGGTGCCGGCCGAGATGGCCAAGCACCGCGAGATCTTCCGCGAGGGCGCGGCCAAGGGCGGGGTCAGCGCGGCCAAGGCCGACGAGATCTTCGACCTGATGGAGAAGTTCGCCGGCTACGGCTTCAACAAGTCGCACGCCGCCGCGTACTCGCTGGTCGCCTACCAGACCGCGTGGCTGAAGCAGCACTACCCGGCCGAGTTCATGGCCGCCACCCTGTCCAGCGACATGGACAAGACCGAGAAGGTGGTCGGCTTCCTCGACGAAGCGCGCGGCCTCGGCCTGGTCGTGCTGCCGCCGGACGTGAATGCCTCCGTGTACATGTTCGAGGCCACCACGCCGGACACCATCCGCTATGGCCTCGGCGCGGTGAAGGGCGTGGGCCAGGGCGTGTGCGAGGCGATCGTGGCGGCCCGCGACGGCGCCGGCCCGTTCCGCGACCTGCTCGACTTCTGCCAGCGCGTCTCCGCCGCCGGCCTCAACAAGCGCACGCTGGAAGCGCTGATCCACGCCGGCGCGATGGATGCGCTGGCGGTCAACCGCGCCTCGCTGATGCTGCAGCTGCCGGAGGCGATGAAAGCCACCGACCAGATGGCGAAGAACCGCGAAGCCGGCATGTTCGACATGTTCGGCGGTGGCGGCGGCGCCGACATCCGCGTGGAGCTGCCGGAGACCACCGAGTGGCCGCTGGCGCAGCTGCTGCAGGGCGAACACGACACGCTGGGCCACTACCTCAGCGGCCATCCGATGGACCCCTACCGCGACGACGTGCAGAAGCTGGTCGGCCACGACCTGTCGGCATTGGCCGGGATCTGGGAGGGCGCCGCGCGCAGCAGCCGCCCGCAGGAAGGGCGCAGCTGGCGGCCGATGGTGCAGACCGTGGTGGCGGGCCAGGTCGTCGGTATGCGCAAGCGCGGCGAATCGCAGGCCTTCGTGCAGCTGGAGGACGGCCGCGGCCGGATCGAATGCGGCTTCTTCAACGAACAGTGGCAGGAATTCGCCCCGCTGCTCACCCGCGACCGCATCCTGGTGGTCGAGGGTGGCCTGCGCGAGGACGAGTTCAACGGTGGCTACTCGCTGCGCGCCAGCCGCTGCTGGGACTTCGCCCAGATCTGCGGCCAACAGGCGCAGCGCATTTCCATTCGCATCGATCTGCGGGTGCCCGGGGCACAGCAGCAGCTGGAGCAGGTGCTGAAGGCCCATGCCGGCCCGACCCCGGTGCTGCTGGAGGTCGCCACCGCCGCCGGCATCGGCCGGCTGACGGTAGGCGGCGGCCGTGGCCTGCAGGTGGACGCCAGCCTGCCCGGCCTGCTGCGCAGCCTGCCGGGCGTCAGCACGGTGCAGGTGCAGCTGGCGCGGCCGTGGACGGCGGCGAACTGACCCTGCCGGCCCCTACGCCTCGGTACGGCGCCCCCGCTGCGATAAACTCCGCCGGATGAATCCGAATTACCTCGACTTCGAGCAGCCCATCGCCGACCTGGAGACCAAGATCCAGGAGCTGCGACAGGCCAGCGACGGCCCGGCGCTCAACATCGACAAGGAAGTGCAGGCGCTGCAGGACAAGCTGCGCAAGCGCACCGCGACGATCTTCCGCGACCTCACCCCGTGGCAAGTCTCGCAGCTCTCGCGCCATCCGCAGCGGCCGTACACGCAGGATTACCTGCGGGTGATCTGCGACGAATTCCAAGAACTGGCCGGCGACCGCGCGTTTGCCGACGACCAGGCCATCGTCGGTGGCCTGGCCCGCATCGACGGCCGTCCGGTCATGGTGATCGGCCACGAGAAGGGCCGAGACACGAAGACCAAGGTGCGCCGCAACTTCGGCATGCCCAAGCCCGAGGGTTACCGCAAGGCGCTGCGGCTGATGAAGATGGCGGAGCGCTTCGGCTTGCCGATCCTGACCTTCATCGACACCCCCGGCGCGTGGCCGGGCATCGATGCGGAAGAGCGCGGCCAGTCCGAGGCCATCGCCCGCAACCTGCTGGAAATGGCCGAACTCACGGTGCCGATCCTCTGCACCGTGATCGGCGAAGGCGGCAGCGGCGGCGCGCTGGCGATCGGCGTCGGCGACCGCACCATCATGCTCGAGTACAGCACCTACTCGGTGATCTCGCCGGAAGGCTGCGCCTCGATCCTGTGGCGCGATTCCGCCAAGGCCAAGGACGCCGCCGAACAGCTGGGCATGACCGCCAAGCGCCTGCATGGGCTGGGCCTGATCGACAAGGTGGTGCGCGAGCCCACCGGCGGCGCGCACCGCAACCCAGTGCAGATGGCCAAGCGCCTGAAGGCGGTGCTGCTGCGCGAACTGGACGCGCTGGAAGGCCTACCGGCAGGGGATCTGCTGGAGCGCCGCTACCGCCGCCTGCGCGCACTCGGCGCCTACGACCTCGCCTCCTGAGTCCATAGGGCGGCGCCGGCCGCCCACCGCGCAGGCGCCGCCCTACACTTGCGGCATGCGCCTGCCCGTTCCGCCGCTGCCGTCCCCGATCCTGCTGGGTTTCAGCGGGGGCCTGGACTCCACCGCGCTGCTGCACCTGCTGGCCGCCGACGCCGGCGTCCGCCAGCGCGGCCTGCGCGCGCTGCATGTCCACCACGGCCTGCACCCGCAAGCGGACCTCTGGGCCGCACATTGCCTGCGCGCCTGCGAGGCACTGGGCGTGCCGCTGGAAATCGTCCGTGTCGAGGTCGACCTGACCGCGGGGCTCGGCGTGGAAGGCGCCGCACGCGCCGCACGCCACGCCGCCTTTGCCGCGGCGCTGGGCGAAGGCGAAATCCTTGCCTTGGCCCACCATCGCGACGACCAGGCCGAAACCTTCCTGCTGCGCGCACTGCGCGGCGCCGGCGCGGATGGGCTGGCGGCGATGCGGGCGTGGCGCCGGTATGCGCGCGGCTGGCTGTGGCGTCCGCTGCTGGATGTCCCGCGCACGGCATTACGGCACTACGCCACGTCACGGCGCCTGCACTGGCTCGACGACCCCGCCAACGCCAACACCGACTTCGACCGCAACTTCCTGCGCAATGCAGTCCTGCCCCTGCTCCGCCAGCGCTGGCCAGACACTGCCGGCAGCTTCGCCTGCAGCGCGGCGCTGTGCGCACAGGCCGTCGACCTGCTGGAGACCGAAGACGCGGCAGCGCTGGCAGCCGCCCGCGGCGATCCGCAAACGCTGGAGATCCGCACGCTGCAGGCGCTGCCGGCGGCTCGCCGGGCCCGCGTGCTGCGTCGCTGGATCGCAGCCCTGCAACTGCCGCCGCTGCCGGGCAACGGCATCGCCCGCATCGAAGGTGAACTGCTGGCCGCGCGCCACGACGCCAGCCCCTGCTTTGACTGGCAGGGTGCGCGGGTCTGGCGCTGGCGCGGGCTGCTGCACGCAGGCGTGCTGCGTGCCCCGCTGCCAACTGACTGGCACCAGGCTTGGGATGGCCGCACGGCGCTGGTGATGCCCGGCGGCGAGCGCCTGGAGCTGGTGGGCGCAGCGCATTTCGACGCACCGCTGCGCGCGCATGCGCGGCAGGGCGGGGAACGCATCATGCTGCCGGGCCGCCGCCATTCGCATGCGCTCAAGCACGTCCTGCAGGACGCCGGCATGCCGCCGTGGCAGCGCGCGCGGCTGCCGCTGCTGTCCGCGGCCGACGGCCCGCTGCTGGCGGCGGGGGATCAAATCGTGTCGGCGCGCATGGCGGCATGGCTGGCAGCGCACGGCGCCCACCTGCGACTCTCCGCACCGGCGTGAGCGTGGATGGCAACCACGGTGGAAGCGCCGCGCTGGCGTAAACTCCACGCATGGCCAAGAAACCCGCCCCCGACATTTCCCCCGTTGCCGACTTCGAGCAGTCGATGCTGGCGCTGGAAGACCTGGTCGGCCGGATGGAAGCCGGCGACATGACGCTGGAAGAATCGCTGGCCGCCTACGAACGCGGCGTCGGCCTGTACCGCCGCTGCCAGGGCGCTCTGGAGCAGGCGGAGCTGCGCGTGCGCCTGCTCGATGATCCCGCCAGTCCGGGCGATGCGCGCGAGTTCGACGCCGGCGACGATGGCAGCGCCTGACTTCGCGCCGTGGCGCGCGCGCGCCGTGGCCGCGCTGGAACACGCCCTGCCCGACCCCGCCACCGCCCCGCAACGCCTGCACGCGGGGATGCGGCACGGCGTCCTCAACGGCGGCAAGCGCATGCGCCCGCTGCTGGTGTACGCCACCGGCACCGCGCTGGGCGCACGCGAGGCCGACCTGGACGCCGCCGCCGCCGCGGTGGAACTGGTGCACTGCTATTCGCTGGTCCATGACGACCTGCCGGCAATGGACGACGACGACCTGCGCCGTGGCCAGCCCACGGTGCACGTCGCCTTCGACGAAGCCACTGCCATCCTCGCCGGCGATGCGCTGCAGACGCTGGCGTTCGAGGTCCTGGCGGCCGCACCGCAAGCGCCCGCACAGCGCGTCGCGATGCTGGCCGAACTGGCCCGCGCCTCCGGCGTGGCCGGCATGTGCGGCGGGCAGGCGCTGGATATCGATGCCACCGGCCAGGCCATCGCGCTGATCGAACTGGAGCGCCTGCACGCGCTGAAAACCGGCGCGCTGCTGCGCTGCGCGGTGCGCCTGGGTGCGCTGGCCGCCAACGCCACGCCAGCGCAGGTGGAACAACTCGACCGTTACGCCGACGCGCTGGGGCTGGCCTTCCAGGTCCGCGATGACCTGCTGGACATCGAGGGCGATGCCGCCACACTGGGCAAGACCGCCGGCAAGGACGTGGCGCAGGCCAAGGCCACGTTCCCGGCCCTGCTTGGCATCGAAGCCAGCCGCGCGCGGCTGGCGGCGCTGGCGGCGACGATGCGGCAGGCGCTGGACGCGCTGGATGTCGATACCGGCGCGCTGCACGCGCTGGCGCGACAGGTCGTCGAACGCAGCCACTGACCCGGCACCACACGAAAAAGGCCGGGGGTTCCCGGCCTTTCCGTGATGCCCGATCCGCTGCCCTCACAGCAGCCGCAGCGTGAACGGATAGCGGTAGCTTTCGCCGTTCAGTGCCTTGAACGTGGCGATGATGCTGCACACCAGCCAGCTCACCGCCACAAGCCCGGCCAACAGCACCAGCGCCAGCCCGGCCGGCAGCGTCAGGATGGCGCCCAGGCCCAACGTCAGCACGGTGGCGCCCACCAGCACCACGCCGGCGATCGCCAGTGCGCAGGTCAGCAGGAACATGGTCAAGTTGAAGTTGAATGCTTCCCGCGCGTGCTCGGCGACGAAAGCGGAGTCGTTCTTCTTCAGGAAATAGATCGCCAGCCCCGCCAGCATGCCGGCCACGCCTGCACTCCAGCTGGTCATGAAGGCCAGCAGCAGGGCGCCCGCATGCACGCCCGCGGCCCACGCGCGCTCGCCCTGGGCGGTCGACAGTGTCTGCATCTGCACGGTATCCATCGTCGTCTCCTGCCGGAACCATTCCGGCGTGGGGTCGATGATGCCGACGCCCGCCGGTGGCACAAGCGGGCTTGCGACGAAACCCGCGCAGCGGCGACGGGAGGCCCACGGAGGGGGGCCAAACGCAGCCCGGAAACGGACGAGCCCGGGCATGCCCGGGCTCGTCGCGCTGCACTGGCTGCCGCCGGGCTTACTTGATCAGGCGGATCGTCAGCGGATAGCGGTAGGCCACGCCGTCGTTGGCCTTGATCGCGGCCATGATGGTGAAAACCAGCCAAGCGACGCCAAGCGCCAAGGCCACAGGCACCACCAGAATTGCCCCGAGCCCAAGGGTAATAGCCGTGAAGATGGCACCGATCACGCCAAACACAACGCCAACGATGAGCAAGGTAATGTTGAAATTGAGCGCTTCCTTGGCCTGATCAGCTGCGAAAGGCAGCGTGTCCTTCTTCATCTGCCAGACGATCAGCGGCCCCAGGAAATTACCCAGTCCGCCCGTCACGACCCCGGTGAGGGCAGACAGGTGACCGAACATGCCCCACTGCTTTTCCTCGGCGCTGGGACTGCCCGAGGGCGGCGGCGGCGGCGCGGTCAGATTTTCGAATTCGCTCATGCAAAATCCCCGGTTTAGTTAATACGGCAGCAATTGCCGCGTCCCGGAGGATAACGCGAACCGATGACACATTCGGCCATCACCAGGGCCGTCAGCCCTCGCCCGCCACCGTCATCCGCCCGACCAGGATCGAGCCGGTGCGCACGTGCGAACGGGGATCGACGTCGCTGCCCACCGCCTCGATCCCGGCGAACATCGCCTTGAGGTTGCCGGCGATGGTGATGCCATCGACCGGGTAGGCGATTTCGCCGTTTTCCACCCAGAACCCGGCGGCGCCGCGCGAGTAGTCGCCGGTGATCGGGTTGACGCCCTGACCCATCAGCTCGGTCACCAGCAGGCCGGTGCCCATGCCGCGCAGCATCGAAGCCAGGTCGCCGGCATTGGCCCGCACGTTGAGGTTGTGCACGCCACCCGCGTTGGCGGTGGTGGCCAGGCCCAGCTTGCGCGCCGAATAACTGCCCAGCACATAGCGCTGGACGATGCCGTCGTCCACCAGCATCGACTTGCGGGTCGCCACGCCTTCGGCGTCGAACGCCGCGGAACGGAAGCCGCGCGGCAGGAACGGATCTTCCTCGATCGCGAACCAGTCCGGGAACACCCGCGTGCCCGCGCTGTCGAGCAGGAAGCTGGCGCGGCGGTACAGCGCGCCGCCGGACACCGCGCCGATGAAGCTGCCCACCAGCGACCGGGCCATCTCCGCGGCGAACAGCACCGGCACCTGTCCGGTCGGCAGCCGGCGCGGATCCAGCCGCTCCAGCGTGCGCCGGGCGGCCCTGCGGCCGATGGCCTCGGGCGATTCCAGGTCGCCCTGCGCCAGCGCCACGCTGTACCAGCCGTCGCGTTGCATCGCCTCGCCTTCGCCGGCGATCAGCGCGCAGCCGATGCTGTACGAAGTCGCCCGTTCGGCGCCGAGGAAACCGTGCGAGTTGGCATACACGCTGAGCGAAGCGTTGGCGTTCATCGACGCGCCATCGGAATTGCCGATGCGCGGATCCAGCTCGCGCCCGGCCGCCTCGCAGGCCAGCGCGATGTCGATGGCGCGGTCGGGATCGAACGGCGCCGGGTGCCAAGTATCGAATTCGCGCAACACCTGCGCCATCAGCGCGGGATCGGCCAGCCCGGCCGCCGGATCCTCCTCGGTATGGCGGGCGATCGCGCAGGCCTGCGCCACGGTGGCGGCCAGGCTGTCCTCGCGCAGGTCGGCGGTGCTGGCGCTGCCCTTGCGCTTGCCGAAGTAGACGGTCATCGACACCCCGCGGTCGCGGGTGGCCTCCACTGTCTCAACGGTGCCCATCCGCACGTTGACCGCCAGCCCGGCGTCCTCGTTGCAGGTGACTTCGCACTGGTCGGCGCCGGCGGCGCGGGCGCGGTCCAGCAGCTGGCGGGCGACGGCGGACAGCTGTTCCAGCCGCTGCCGGCTGTCGTCGGCGGGCGCGGCAAGATCGGCGGACGAGTTCAATGACCTGCTGTTCAATGGCTTATCCTGTAGCGATGCGAGGACGTGACGAAGATACCGGTGAATTTTTCAGCCCCAGCCGCAGCGAGCAGCGCCGCGCGGCGCTGGACGTGCTGGAGCTTGGCGAACAACTGGTGGCGATGACCGCCACCCAGCTGGGCAGGCTGCCGATTCCCGAGGAGCTGCTCCCGCATATCCGCGAGACCCAGCGCATCACCTCGTTCGGCGCGCGCAAGCGGCAGCTGGCCTACCTGGCCAAGCAGATGCGCAAGCTGGACGACGAAGCGCTGGACGCGATCCGCGACGCGATGAGCAAGGACGGCGAGGCCGCGCGCCGCGAAACCGCCGCGCTGCACCGGGTGGAAGCGCTGCGCGACGCACTGCTGGGCGAGGACGGCGACGCCGCGCTGACCGAGCTGCTGGCCGCGCATCCGCACGCCGACCGCCAGCAGCTGCGCCAGCTGCTGCGCAACGTCCGCGAGGAGCGCGCCAGGAACAAACCGCCGCGCGCCTTCCGCGAATTGTTCCGGGTGCTGCGGGAGCTGCAGGCGGAAGCCGGCGACGCCACCGGCGACGACGACGCGGCGCTGGACGACGACAGCGACGCCTGAGCGCGGCATCACGCCTGCGTCCCGCCCACGGTCAATTCCGAAACCAGCAGGGACGGCTGGCCCACGCCCACCGGCACGCTCTGGCCGTCCTTGCCGCAGATGCCGACGCCGTCGTCCAGCGCCAGGTCGTGGCCGATCATCGCCACCTTCTGCATGGTTTCCGGACCGTTGCCGATCAAGGTGGCGCCCTTCACCGGCGCGGTGATCTTCCCGTCCTCGATGAGGTAGGCCTCGGTGGCGGAGAACACGTACTTGCCGCTGGTGATGTCGACCTGGCCGCCGCCGAAGTTGACCGCGTACAGGCCCTTCTTCACCGAGCGGATCATTTCCTCCGGGTCATGGCTGCCGGCGCGCATGTAGGTATTGGTCATGCGCGGCATCACCAGGTGGGCGAAGGACTCGCGGCGGCCGTTGCCGGTGGGCGCCATGCCCATCAGCCGCGCGTTGAGCGTGTCCTGCATGTAACCGACCAAGATGCCGTCCTCGATCAGGGTGGTGCAGGACGTCGGCGTGCCTTCGTCGTCGATGTTGAGTGAGCCACGGCGGCCATCGAGGGTGCCGTCATCGACGATGGTCACGCCCTTCGACGCCACCTGCTGCCCCATCCGCCCGGCGAAGGTGCTGGTGCCCTTGCGGTTGAAGTCGCCTTCCAGCCCGTGGCCCACCGCCTCGTGCAGCAGCACGCCCGGCCAGCCGTGGCCCAGCACCACCGGCATCACCCCGGCCGGCGCATCGATCGCATCGAGATTCACCAGCGCCTGCCGCAGCGCCTCGCGGGCGAACTTCTCCGGCTTGTCGTCGGCCAGCAGCTGCTCGTAGGAATAGCGCCCGCCGAAGCCGGCGTAGCCCGATTCGCGGCGACCGTTCTGCTCCACGATCACCTGCACGTTCATCCGCACCAGCGGGCGCACGTCGCCGGCCAGCACGCCGTCGCTGCGCGCCACCAGCACGGTATCCACCCCGCCGGACAGGCTCACCATCACCTGCTGCACGCGCGGGTCGAGCGCGCGCACCAGCGCATCCACACGGCGCAGCGCCTCCACCTTGGTGGCGTTGTCGAGCGCATCGATCGGATCGAGCGCGGGATACAGCGCGCGCCCATTGCTGCGCTGCAGAGCTTGCGCGCCGTGCGCGCGGCCATCGCGGGCGATGGCGCGGGCCGACTGCGCCGCGGCGAGCAGCGCCGGCGCATCCAGTTCGTCGGAATAGGCGAAGCCGGTTTTCTCGCCGGAGATCGCGCGCACCCCGACGCCCTGCTCGATGCTGTGCGAGCCGTCCTTGACGATGCCGTCCTCCATGCTCCAGCCCTCGCGGCGGGCGTGCTGGAAATACAGGTCGCCGAAGTCGATGCCCGGGCCCAGCAGGGTGCCGAAGGCGCGCTCCAGCGCGGCAGCGTCCAGCCCGGTGGGCAGCAGCAGGCGGGATTCGGCGATGGAAAGATGGGGCATGGGGTTGTCCTAAATACTGCGGGGGATGGGTCATCGCCTACGCGGCGATGCGCCTGCCGGAGCGGAAATGCGCAGCGGGTTCGCTGCATGCGCCGACGACATCGGGATCACCAATGTCGTGGCGTTTGCGCCGAAATCAATCGCCGGGGGATCGCCCGGCGGCGGCCTGCGCCGCGTTGTCGCGGGCGATGGCTTCCACCTTCGGCTCCGCCCACGGCCCGGTGACGCGGTAGGTCTTGGCGCCGATGCCGCGCATCGGCTTGTCCAGCACCGCATTGGCCACCGCCCCGACCGCGGCGCCGACCGGGCCGCCGGCCAGTGCGCCCACCGCGGTGAGCAGGCTGCCGGACTTCGGCCGCACTTCCACGGTCTGGTCGAAGCGGCGATTGCGCAGGTCGGTGCTGCCGCGCACGTGGATCTCGGCGGCGGGACCGCGCACGGCCAGGTCCTCGGTGCGCAGCTGGCCCTGCGCCAGCGTGGCATCGCCCTGGATGCGGTCGAAGGCGAAGCCCTTGTTGAAGAAGTCGCTGAAATCCAGGGTCAACCGGCGGCGCAGCTGGGCCACGCCGAGCAGGCCGAGCACGCGGCCGGCACCGGGCTCGATTTCCAGCAGCTGGCCGTCGCGCACGTCGGTGCTCAGGCGCGCCTCCACGCTGGTGAGGCCGAACTCGCCCGGGCCACCGCGCCAGCTGGCTTCAGCGCCGATCCTGCCCTTCCCGCCCGCCACCTGCCCGCCGAAACCGAACCCGTCCAGCAGCGCGCCGATGTCGTCGCTGGCCACGTCCAGCTTGAACTGGGTGCGCGCAGCCGCGCCGCGCCCCAGCCAGCTGCCGGTGGCGTTGAGCCGCTGCTTGCCGCCAGTGGTGGTGAATTCGTCCATGCGCAGCCCGCCGGCCACCGGCGTGCTGCGGAAGCGCGCGCGGCCCATCGCGGTCCTGCCGATGCGCAGGTCGGCCACGTCCAGCAGCAGCGGCGGCACCGCGGCTGGATCGGCGCCGTTGGCCTGCGCAGTCGCAGGCGTGGGCGTGGGCGTGGGCGCAGCGTCCTTGTCGGCCACCGGCAACGACCAGTACAGGCGCTCGAAGCGGCCGGCAACGGTGGCGCCGTCCTGCGTCGGCACCAGCAGCGCGCCGGAAATGCCCGTGCCCTGCACCTGCACCGAGGTGCCGCGCGGCGCCGGCGCCACCACCAGCCGCGCCGCGCCGACGTCGGACCCCAGCACCTGCAGGTGCGCGGCTTCCAGCTCGATCCGGCGCAGCGGCAAGTCGGCATTGCCGCTGCCGCCTCCGCCGATCCCGATCCAGTCCAGCGCATCCAATTGCTCCACCCGCCCGCCGACCAGCAGGCCGGAGGCCGGCGGCGCGCCCGCCGGGCCACCACCGAGCTGCAGGCGCAGGCCGGTGCGGCCGTTGCTGGTGCGGCTGCGCAGCGCCAGCAGGTTGCCGAGGGTGGCATCCACTTCGCCGCTTTCCAGCGGCAGGCGGATGTCGATTTCCGTCGCCAGCACCTGCGCAGCCGGCTTGCGCAGCGGCGCCGGCAGGTCCAGCGCGGTGCCGACGAGGTTGGAGCGCAGCCGCAGCCGCGCCGGCTGCGACCCGGGCGCCGCGCCCCGCGGCACCGCCAGCTCGGTGGTCCAGCTGGAGCTGCCGCGCACATGCGGCTTCAGCCAATCCAGGTTGCCGGCCTTCGCCAGCAGCGCATCGATATCCGACGCGGCCTGCAGCGTCGCCTCGAACGCGTGGGCGGGATCGCGCACATGCGGGCCCGCACGCAGCGACAGCAACCCCGGCGCGCCGCCCTGGCGCACCTGCAGGTCGCTGGCATCGAAGCCGCCGCGATCGAAACGGGCCTGCCCGCGCACCTGTTCGAACGCCAGCTTCCAGCGCTGCTCGGCCAGGCGCACGCCACCCAGCGCCACCGTGCCTTCGATCTGCGGCGGCGTCGGACGATCATGGTGCAGCGGCAGCAGCATCCGGAAGCGCGCCTGCGCCGGCCCGGCCGCGCGCAGGTTGTCGAGGGTCTCGCGGTGCTCCTTGTGCAGCGGGCTGGCGCGCAGCATGGCCAGGAAATTGCCCGCATCGCCGCCGGCCGCGGCCTCCACCTGCAGTTCGGCCTTGCCGAAGCGGGCGATGCCGGCCTTGAGCGCGCTGACCGGCACCCCGCCGAGGTTGGCGCTGCCGGTGACGCTGAAGCCGTCGGCCACGAAACTGAGATCGGCGTTCATGCGCTGCGCCGCCGGCCAGTCCGGCTGGAACTTCACCGTACCGTCGGCGATATGCGCATCGGCGCGGAACACGCCGGCGCCGGCCATGCCCGGCTCGTTGCGGAACGGCCAGTCGTCGAGGTCGCCGGCCACCACCGCGTGGACGTTGCGCAGGGTGCCGCCCTGCAGCGCCGCGTCCAGCCACTGCACGGTCGCCTTGGGCATCAGGTGGTGGATCCAGAAGCCGTGCGCGGCCGACACCGGCACGTCGCCGATGTCGACCGCAAGGTCGAGGTGCGGGCGGCTGCCGTCGCCCTCGAAGCCGATGCCGCCGCGCGCCTGCAACCGCAGCGGGTCGCCATCGACGGCCAGCCCCGGCGTACGCACGGTCCAACCCTCGCCATCGCGCCAGAGCACGGCTTCACCGTCCAGCGTGAACGCATGCACCACGCCGAATCCGGCCGGCCAGTCGAACGCCACCTGCGCGGCGCGGTCGAGGCGCAGCCGCAGGCCGTCCTGGTCGGCCTGCAGCCAGCCGCCGACCCCGCGCAGGCCGGGCGCGTGCCCGACCGGATCGAAGCGGAAGCCGTCGATGCGCGCGCTGGCGCGCAGCCGGCCGCCGCGTTCGCCGGCCAGCACGATGTCCTGCACCAGCGCGCCCGGCGCGGTGGTCCGCAGCCAGTGCCGCAGCGACGGCGCCAGCGCATCGCTCAGCGCCGCCAGCTGCAGCAGCGGGGCAACGTCCACCCGCTGCGCGCGCAGTGCGTAGCGGCGCTCGCCGCCGGCCAGCGCCAGCCCGTCCAGGGTCTGCCGGCGCGCGCCGTCGCCGATGCGCAGGCGCGGCATGCGCAGCTGCCAGTCCTGCAGGCTGCCGGCCCAGCTGGCATCCAGCACCAGTTCGCCCAGCGCCTGCGTGGGCACGGCGGCACCGGCCGCGGCGCTGCCGCGCAGGCGCACGTCCAGCAACCCGGCGTCGGCACGCACGCCCACCACCCGGTGCCCGCGCAGCTGCGCCCAGACGCGCAGGCGGCCGCGTCCCGACAGCGGCGAAACGCCGGCCACGTCGAAGGTGCCGGCCAGTGCCGCCAGATCCGCCTGGCGGGTACCGGCGTAGACGCGGCCATCGCCGTTGGCGCGGTCGAGTTCGCCGGCGATATCGAAAGGCTGGACGTCTTCGCGCAGCCAGGCGCGCGCACCGGCACGCACCCGCTCACCCTCCACGCGCAGGCGCAGGTCGATGCGCGGCAGGCGCAGGTCGATGCCCAGCTCCGGCGCCCGCACGTGCAGGCGCGCCTGCGCCAGCTGCAGTTCGCCCAGGTTCGACAGCGCCTCCAGCGGATCGCCGCCGGCCTGCTGGCCGGGCAGCCCGCGCACCTGCCACTGGCCGTCGGCGCTGCGCTGCAGGGTCAGGTCCACCCCGCGCAGGCGCAGCTCGGTGAACGAACGCCCCGGCAGCAGGCCGGCGTACTGCGCCACCAGCACCTCGGCATCACCGATCCGCAGCGGGTTGGCGGGATCGCCGACGCGCAGGTTGTCCAACCGCAGCAGCGGCCCGCGCCGGGTCCACTGGGTCGTCACGTGGTCGAACGCGACCGGCCGGCCGGCGCGCTCACCCAGCCATGCCGCGATGCGTTCCGGATGACGCTCCGCCAGCGGCAGCAGCTGGCTGCCGACGCCGTTGCCCAGCGCCGCCAGCACCAGCATCGCCACCAGCGCGTACCAGGCGCCGCGGCGCAGCAGACGCAGGCGGTGGCGCCAAGGCATGCCCATCATGTCAACGCCTGACTTCAGAGCAGCACCACATCGAACTGCTCCTGCAGGTACTGCGCATCGGCCTGGAAGCGGATCGACTTGCCGATGAACTCCTCCAGCTCGGCCACCGCGTTCGACTCCTCGTCGGTGATCCGCGCCACCACGCTGGGCGATGCGATCACCAGCAGCCGCGCGGCGTCGAACTGGCGCACCGCGCGCACGATTTCGCGGAAGATCTCGTAGGTCACGGTCTCCGCGGTCTTGAGCATGCCGCGCCCGCCGCATTCGTGGCAGGGCTCGCACAGCTGGCGCTCCAGCGATTCCACCGTGCGCTTGCGGGTCATCTCCACCAGTCCCAGCGGCGAGAAATCGTAGACCGTGGTCTTGGCATGGTCCTTCGCCAGCGACTTCTCCAGCGTGCGCAGCACCTGCCTGCGGTGCTCGGCATCGTGCATGTCGATGAAGTCGATGATGATGATGCCGCCCAGGTTGCGCAGCCGCAGCTGGCGCGCCACCGCCTGCGCGGCCTCGAGGTTGGTGCGGTACACGGTTTCCTCGAGGTTGCGCTGGCCGAGGAAGCTGCCGGTGTTCACGTCGACCGTGGTCATCGCCTCGGTCTGGTCGATGACGAGGTAGCCGCCGGACTTCAGCGGGACCTCTTTTTCCAGCGCGTGCTGGATCTCGTCCTCGACCCCGTACATGTCGAACACCGGGCGTGCGCCGGTGTAGTGCTCCACCTTGTCCGCCAGCGCCGGCATGTAGCGCGCGGCGAACTCGCGCAGGCGCTCGCAGGTCTCGCGCGAATCCACCTTGACCTTGTCGACGTCGCGGCGGATCAGGTCGCGCACCGCGCGCAGCGGCAGGCTCAGGTCCTCGTACACGCGGCTGCCGACCTTCGCCTCGGCGGCATTGCGTTCGATCAGCTCCCACACCCGGCCGAGGTAGGCGATGTCCTCGGCCAGCGCCTCGGCCGGCTGGCCTTCGGCATTGGTGCGGACGATGTAGCCATGCCCGGCGCCACCGGCGGTCAGCTCGGCCATCAGGGTCTTGAGGCGGGCGCGCTCGGCCTCGTCCTCGATGCGCGCGGAGATGCCGACCACCTTCGAACGCGGCAGCAGCACCAGGTAGCGCGAGGGGATGCTGATCTGGGTGGTCAGCCGCGCGCCCTTGCTGCCGATCGGGTCCTTGACCACCTGCACCACCACCTCGGCGCCGTCACGCAGCAGGTCGGCGATGGGGATCTGCATCTGCGGCGGCGGCGCGGCCGGGGCGTCGTCGCCGGCCACCGCGTCCAGCGGCGCGCTGCGGAAGATGTCGTTGGCGTGCAGGAAGGCGGCGCGCTCCAGGCCGATATCGACAAAAGCGGCCTGCATGCCGGGCATCACCCGCTGCACCTTGCCCTTGTAGACGTTGCCGACCACCCCGCGCTGGCTGCCGCGCTCGATGTGCAGCTCCTGAAGCATGCCGTTCTCGACCACCGCGACGCGGGTTTCGCGCGGGGTCACGTTGACCAGCAACTCCTCGCTCATGGCAGCAGCCCGAACTGGCGCAGCAGGCCGGCGGTTTCGTGCAGCGGCAGGCCCATGACCCCGGAATAGCTGCCGTCCAGCCGCTGCACATGCGCCTCGAAGCGGCCCTGGATAGCGTAGGCGCCGGCCTTGCCCTGCCATTCGCCGCAGGCCAGGTAGCGGGCGATGGCATCGTCCGACAGCGCCTCCACGGTCACCCGGGTCAGCACCGCGGCCTGCGCTTCGCGCCCGGCCGAGACCAGCGACACGGCGGTCAGCACCTCGTGGGTGCGGCCGGACAGCGCGCGCAGCATCCCGGCCGCATCGGCAGCATCGACCGGCTTGCCGAACACGCGATCGCCAAGGATGACCTCGGTATCGGAGCCCAATACCACCGCGTCCGGCACCGCCACCACCTCCAGCAGCCCGGCGCCGGCCTTTTCGCGCGCCACCCGGCGCACGTAATCGGCCGCGGGCTCGCGTTCCCCGCGCTGTTCGGGGACGTCGAGGTCGAGGAGGCCGAATTCCAGCCCGAGGCGGGCCAGCAATTCGGCGCGGCGGGGCGAACGCGAGGCAAGATGCAGCATTCCGGAAGTCTAACCCGTGGCTGACTGCGCACCGTACCGGCGCAGGCGCGCAACCCCGCTGCGGCTCACCGGCCGTTCACCCCGGGCGGGTACATCCTTTCCACCATCCTCCACGGGAGTCCATCATGACCCTGCGTCCGCTGTTCCTTGCCCTCGCCCTTGCCACGGTCCTGCCCATGACCGCCAACGCCCAGACCCCTGCCGATGTCGGCGCCGCCGCGCAGGCTGGCACGCTGCTGTCGGTGTCCGCCAGCGCCGAGGCCAGCCGCACCCCGGACATCGCCACCATTTCCACCGGCGTGGTGACGCAGGCCGCCGACGCCAATGGGGCGATGCGCGACAACGCCGCCCAGATGGACAAGGTGATGGCGGCGCTGCGCGCGGCCGGGATCGCCGCACGCGACATCCAGACCAGCGGGATCAACCTCAACCCGCAGTACAAGTACGTGGAAAACATGCCGCCGGCGATCGTCGGCTACCAGGCCAGCAATACGGTCAACGTGAAGGTGCGCGAGCTGGGCAAACTGGGCAAGGTGCTGGACGCGCTGGTGGCGCAGGGCGCCAACCAGATCAACGGTCCCAGCTTCAGCATCGACAAACCGGAGGCGGCGCTCGACGAAGCCCGCGTCGCCGCGGTCAAGAAAGCGCAGGCACAGGCGCAGACCTATGCCGACGCGCTGGGCCTGAAGATCAGGCGCATCGTCAGCATCAGCGAAGGCGGCGCCAGCCTGCCGCGCCCGCCGATGCCGATGCTGCGGGCGATGTCGGCCGACGCCGGCTACGCCAAGGAAACCACGGTGGCGCCAGGTGAAAGCTCGGTGTCGGTCAGCGTGGAGATGGTGTTCGAACTCGGCCGCTGATTTCGCCACCGCCGCGCCTGCCACGACGCCCGCCTCGCGCGGGCGTCGTCGTGTGTGCCGCCAGATGAATGCATGGCAACGCCGGCGCCGCGCCCCGTTGTCGTTTGCACGGGCAGCGGCGCAGCGTACAGGCGTGCGCCGGCCGGGCCGCAACCCCATCCACCCCGCCCGCCCGTTGCATGACTCGTGGTTCCCGCTTCCTCACCGGAAAGGAGATTGGCCATGATTCACGCATCCGCTTCCGTCGCAACCTCTTCGCATGCCTCCCGGCTGCAGCCGGACCCGGCGCGCATCCTCACCCTGAGCGGCACCATCGCGCTCAACCTGCTGGTGTTCGGCCTGCTGCTGGTGCCGATCTCGCTGCCGCCGCCGGCCGTGCTGGCGCCGACCAAGCCGAACATGGCGATCCGCGACATCGTCAAGCCACCGGAGCCGGTGGTGGTGGACATCGTGCCGATCCAGCCGCCGCGTCCGGCCACGCCCGCGCCCACGCTTGAGCGCCAGCGCGTGGCGCCGCCCACCCGCGACGCCGGCGCCACTACCGTGATCAGCGATACCGGCAGCGAGCCGGTCACGGACGCCATTGCCGACACCGGCGATATCGCGCCGCCCCGCGGCGACATCGGCCCCACCGGTGGTGGCCCAGCGCCGATGCAACTGGCCTATCGCAGCGCACCGGCGCCAACGTATCCGCGCATCGCGCTGCAGCGGCAGTGGACCGGCATCGTGCTGCTGCAGGTGCTGGTGGATATCGACGGCCGACCGCTGAATGTGAGCATCGCCCGCAGCAGCGGCCACCGCGAGCTGGACGAAGCCGCGCGCCAGCAGGTGCTCAAGCGCTGGAGCTTCCAGCCGGCCACCCGCGACGGCGCGCCGGTGCAGGCGCTCGGGCTGGTGCCGGTGGAGTTCAGCCTGCGCCGCTGACGCGCCGGCATCACGCCATCCATACCTGCACCGCGGGACACTCGCTGCATTCACCTAGCTGCATCAGGCAGGAGGAAACATGTTCGACGGCATCCTCGGTTACATCTTCGGCGGCCTGGTCATCGGCCTGCTGGCGCGCATGGTCAAACCCGGCGCCGACGCCATGGGGTGGATCATGACGATCCTGCTCGGCATCCTCGGCGCCTTCGCCGGCGGCTGGGCGGCGGGCAACTTCGGCCTCGGCCGGGCCATGACCTGGGTGGTCGCCATCGGCGCGGCGATCCTGCTGCTCTTCCTGTTCGAGGCCGCGCGCAAGAAGAAGGCCTGACCCCGCACGCCGACAGACCTCGGAGCGCCCCGCCATGCGGGGCGTTTCCGTGTCCGGGGCGGCAGCCACGGGTGCCCGAGGACGCGGGCCATGCGCTCATGCGCCGCGTGCATATGCGCATGGCCCGCGATCCTTTCCGCCGCGATTGCATGGCCTCTAGCCTGCCGTGACGTTCCTTGTCCCGGTCCCACCATGTCGCAAGCCGCCGTTCCATTGCCTTCGCCGCTGACCGGCGATCAGGGCGCGCTGCTGTCCCGGTTCGCCGCCGACGCCGACGGCAGCGCCCTGCTGTGGGCCTCGGGCTACCTGGCCGGGGCGGCCCGCGCGCTCGCCCCCACCGCGCTGGCCGCCGCCACCGCGCCGGTCATCGCACCCACGCCGGCCACCGTCCTCTACGGCAGCCAGACCGGCAACGCCCGCCGCGCTGCCGAAGCGCTGCATGCGCAGCTGCAGGACGCCGGCCTGCCGGCGCGGCTGCTGCGCGCCGACGCCTACCCGCTGCGCGAGCTGGGCAACGAAACGCTGCTGTACCTGGTCATCAGCACCCAGGGCGAAGGCGACCCGCCGGACGATGCCATCGGCTTCGCTGAATTCCTGCACGGCAAGCGCGCGCCCAGGCTGGCGCAGCTGAAGTACGCGGTACTGGGACTGGGCGACTCGTCCTATGCCGACTTCTGCGGCATCGCCCGCAAGCTGGATGCGCGGCTGGCCGAACTCGGCGCCGCGCGCGTGCAGGCGCTGGGCGAGGCCGACCTCGACATCGACACCGTCGCCGCGCCCTGGCGTGAAGCCGCGCTGGGCCACGCCCGCGAACTGCTCAAGCCCACGCCGGCCGCGCACCTGGCCACGGTCACCCCGCTGCGCCCGCATGCCGCGCCGACGTGGTCGCAGGAGCGTCCCTTCCTCGCCGAGCTGCTGGCCAACCAGCCGCTGAGCGGGCGCGAGTTCAAGGGCACCGGCTTCCGCCGCTACGCCGCGCCGGACAAGGACGTGCGCCATCTCGAACTGTCGCTGGAAGGCAGCGGCCTGAGCTACGAACCCGGCGATGCGCTGGGCATCCGCCACCGCAATCCCGATGCGCTGGTCGACACGGTGCTCGCGGCCACCCGTTTGGATGGCGATAGCGTGGTCGAACACGACGGCGAGTCGCTGCCGCTGTCGCGCTGGCTGGCCGAACGGCGCGAGCTGACCCGGCTGGCCAGGCCCGTGCTTGCCGCGCTGGCCGAACGCGCGAACGCGCGGGAGTTGGCGCAGCTGCTGGAACCCGGCAACAGCGCGCTGGCCGCATTGCTGGGCGACCACCAGCTGGTCGACGCGCTGCGCCGCTGGCCGGCCGACTGGGACGCCGCGACGCTGGTCGCCGCCCTGCGCCCGCAGGTGCGCCGGCTGTATTCGATCGCCTCCAGCCGCAAGCGCGTCGGCGACGAGGCCCACCTGACCCTCGACGTGCTGCGCTACCACGCGCACGGATCCGACCACCTCGGCGCGGCCAGCGGCTTCCTCGCGGCGCTGGAGGAAGGCGCGGAACTGCCGGTCTACATCGAGCCGAACGAGCGTTTCCGCGTCCCCGCCGACGCCAGCCGCGACATCATCATGGTCGGCCCCGGCACCGGCGTCGCCCCGTTCCGCGGCTTCGTGCAGGAGCGCGCCGAAACCGGCGCATCGGGCCGCAACTGGCTGTTCTTCGGCGCCCGTCACTTCAACACCGGCTTCCTTTACCAGACCGAATGGCAGGACGCGCTGCGGAAAGGCGAACTGCACTGCCTTGAGCTCGCGTTCTCCCGTGACCAAGTTGGAAGTCCGCACAGGGATGTGCGGGCTCTTGCGAGGGACTCGCACCAAAAGATCTACGTCCAGCAGCGCCTGCGCGAGCAGGGCCGCGATGTCTTCGACTGGCTGCAAAACGGCGCCCACCTGTATGTCTGCGGCGCCATCGACATGGGCAAGGACGTGCATGCCGCACTGCTGGAGATCGTGTCCGCGCACAACGGCGGCGATGCGGATGCCGCCGCCGATTACCTCGCCGGCCTGCAACGCGAAGGCCGTTATGCCCGCGACGTGTACTGAGCAGAAGCCGACCCCATGAGCCACCCTTCCGTCGAAAAAATCAAACTGGAAAGCCACCGCCTGCGCGGCACGCTGGCCGAGGGTCTGCTGGATGCCAGCACCGGTTCGCTGTCGTTCGAGGACCAGCGCACCATCAAGTTCCACGGCAGCTACCAGCAGGACGACCGCGACCTGCGCGACGAGCGCCGCCGGCAGAAGCTCGAACCCGCGCACCAATTCATGATCCGCATCCGCGCGCCGGGTGGGGTGTTCACGCCAGCGCAGTGGCTGGGAATGGATGCCATCGCGACCACGTATGCCAATCATTCGTTGCGCGTGACCACCCGGCAGACCTTCCAGATCCACGGCGTGGTCAAGCGCGACCTGAAACAGACGATGCAGGCGATCAACGCCGCCACCCTCGACACCATTTCCGCCTGTGGCGACGTCAACCGCAACGTGCTGGGGGCCAGCAACCCGCGGCGCTCAAGGCTGCACGCACAGGTACACGACTGGGCGCAGCGCCTGTCGGCGCGCTTCAAGCCGGCCACCCGCGCCTATTACGAAGTGTGGCTGGACGAGGAAAAGGTGGCGGAAAGCGGGGTCGAACACGAGCCGCTGTATGGCGACGCCTACCTGCCGCGCAAGTTCAAGATCGCCATTGCGGTCCCGCCGGACAACGACGTGGACGTGTTCGCCAACGACCTGGCGCTGATCGCCATCGTCGATGAGGCGGGGAATCTTGCCGGCTTCAACGTCGGTATCGGCGGCAGCATGGGCGCCAGCCACGGCATTGCCGCGCATTACCCGCGCGTGGCCAACGTGATCGGTTTCGTCACGCCGGAACAGGTATTCGCGATTGCCGAAGCCGCGATCAGCGTGCAGCGCGACCTGGGCGATCGCGAGGACCGCAAGCACGCGCGCTTCAAGTACACCATCGACGACCACGGCGTGGAAAAAATCGTGGCGCTGATGCAGGAGCGCGCCGGCTTCACCCTGCAGCCCGCGCGCCCCTACCACTTCGAACACAACGGCGACCGCTTCGGCTGGGTGGAGGGCGAGGACGGGTCATGGCACCTGACCCTGTCGCTGCCGTCCGGCCGCATCGCCGATTTCGAGGATGGCCGCCCATTGCTGACCGGCCTGCGCGAGATCGCAAGAATCCACACCGGCGAATTCCGCCTGACCTGCAACCAGAACGTGATCGTCGCCGGGGTGACGGCCGGCGCACGCGCGCAGATCGACGCGCTGGTGGCGCAGTACGCGCTGGATCGCGAGAACCACGCGCCCAGCGCGCTCGCCCGCAGCGCGGTAGCCTGCGTGGCGCTGCCGACCTGCGCGCTGGCGATGGCCGAGGCCGAGCGCTACCTGCCCACCTTCCTGCGGGTGGTGCAACCGCTGCTGGACAAGCACGGCCTGCGCGAACAACCCATCGTGCTGCGCATTTCCGGCTGCCCGAACGGCTGCTCGCGGCCTTACCTCGCCGAGATCGCGCTGGTCGGCAAGGCACCGGGGCGCTACAGCCTGTTCCTCGGCGGCGACCACCGCGGCACCCGCCTCAACACGCTGTACCGCGACAACATCGGCGAGGCGCAGATCGTCGAGGCGCTGGACCCGCTGCTGGCGCGCTACGCCGGCGAGCGCGAAGCCGGCGAACACTTCGGCGACTTCCTGCATCGCGCCGGCATCGTCGCGCTGCCGCCCTATCCCACCCACGTCCGCGTCGATCCGGCGCAAGCCGCCTGATGCCGAACCACCCCACGAACGCCATGAACCTCCTCGACCCCGCCACCATTGCCGCCACCGAGCTCGACGCGATCAATCGCGACCTGGCGCAGATGGACGCGCCGGCGCGCATCGCCTGGGCGCTGCAACACCTGCCCGGCACGCACGCGCTATCGACCAGCTTCGGCGTGCAGTCGGCGGTCACCCTGCACCTGCTGACGCGGGCGCGGCCGGACATCCCGGTGATCCTGGTCGATACCGGCTACCTGTTCCCGGAGACCTACCGCTATGCCGACCAGCTGGTCGAGCTGCTCGGGCTGGACCTGCGCGTGTACCGCCCCGGCATCGGCATCGCCTGGATGGAGGCGCGCTTCGGCCGCCTGTGGGAAGCCGGCAGCGATGGCCTGCGCCGCTACAACCAGCTGCGCAAGATCGAGCCGATGCAGCGGGCGCTGCGCGAACTGGAGGTGGGCTGCTGGCACGCCGGCCTGCGCCGCGGCCAGTCCAGCAGCCGCAGCAGCATCGAGGTGCTGCAGGTGAAGGACGGACGCTTCAAGTTCCACCCCATCGCCGACTGGACCGACATCGATGTAGGCGCCTACACGCTGTTGCATGACCTGCCGGAGCACCCGCTGGTCCAGCAGGGTTATGTCTCGGTGGGCGATGTCCACACCACCGCGCCGCTACGCCCGGGGATGGACGCCGCGCAGACCCGCTTCTTCGGGCTGCGCCGCGAGTGCGGCCTGCATTTCGACGAGTCCGCTTCGTCGGCGGCCTAGCGCGGGCACGACCGCGACGATGGCGCCACTTGGACGCATCCGTGCGGTCGCGCGGTCGCTCAGGCCTTCCAGCGCGGCGGCAGCGGCCAGTCGGGGGCGAGGTTGCCCTCGAGGATGCGGCGCAGGTCGCGCGGGTCGATCTGCGGCGCCAGTCCGTGCAGCAGCGCCAGCGCGTATTCGCGCAGTACGCGGCCGCGCGGCACCACCGCCCAGGTGATGCACTCGGGCAGCTCCGGCGGCGCCCCGATCACCCGCAGGTCGTCGTCTTCGCGTCCGCCCACCGCCATCTCGGCCAGCAGGCCCGCGCCCATGCCGGTACGCACGTAGGTCTTGATGAGGTTGGCATCTCGCGCCGTCATCGCGATCGACGGCGCCACCCCGATGGCCGCGAAGGCGCGCTGCAGCGACGACTCCGGCAGGGTCGAGGACTCGTAGGAAATCAGCGGATGCCGCGCCAGCTCGGCCAGCAACGGCGGCCGCCCCAGGCTGGCCAGCGGATGCGTCTTCTGCACCAGCAGCACGCGCTGCCAGCGGAACAGGGGCACCGCCATGCCGCTGGTCGGTGGCGGGCTGCCGGCGGTGCTGATCAGGCCGAAATCGGCCTCGCCCAGCTTGTCCAGCACCTCCGCATCCCCGGCCGCGAACAGATCGACGCTGACCTTGGGGTAGCGCCGGGTCAGCTCCGCGATGACTTTCGGCAGCACGTAGCGCGCCTGGGTGTGGGTGGTGGCCAGCAGCAGGCGGCCGCTGTATTCGCCGCGCTCGTTGGCGGCGTAGCTGCGGATGTTGGCGGCCTCGGCCAGGATCCTGCGCGCGTGCTCGATCACCTTCACCCCGGCCGGCGCCACGCCTTCCAGGCTGCGGCCCTTGCGCAGGAACAGCTGGAAGCCCAGCTCGTCCTCCAGCTGCTTGAGCTGCTTGGATAAACCGGGCTGGGTGGCGTGTACCTTCTCCGCCGCCTGGGTGATGTTGAACCCGGAATCGGCAATGGCGACGAGGTAGCGGAGCTGGGTCAGGGTCATGGCGGCGTTTATATATCTTTACATCGGCATATAGCGATGAAGTATACATGCACGGGGGCGCTCCTCCGCAGCTTGCTTATGCCACGGGAGCATAAGCAGACATCCTGCCACCATTTCCCAGCGCCGGCCATGCCGCCTAGCGTGTCGGCATGTCCCAGCCCGGCGTAGCGCTGTTCCCCCTGTTCCTCGACCTGCGCGGCCGCCGCGTGCTGGTGGTGGGCGGCGGCGAGGTGGCCGCGCGCAAGGTGGCGGCGCTGCTGGACAGTGGCGCCGCAGTCGTCGTGGTGGCCCCCACCATCACCCCTTCACTGGCAGCGCTGGCACAGGCCAATCGATTGGCGCACATCCCGGCCGCGTTCGCGCCCGAACAGCTCGACGGCAGCTGGCTGGTGATCGCCGCCACCGACGACGACGCGGTCAACCGCGCGGTGGCCGCCGCCGCCCACGCGCGCCGTGTGTTCATCAATGTGGTGGACGATGCCGACCTCGCCAGCGCCCAGCTGCCCGCCCGCGTGCAGCGCGGCCCGCTGCAGGTGGCGATCTCCAGCGGCGGCGCCTCGCCGATGCTGGCGCGGCACCTGCGCGAGCAGCTGGAAACCCGGCTCGACGACGCGCTGGGCCAGCTTGCCGGCCTGCTGGGCGAACTGCGCGGGCGCATCCGCATGCAACTGGCCGATCTGGGCCAGCGCCGCGCCTTCTTCGAGCGCGTGCTGGCCGGCCCGGCGCAGTCGCTGCTGCGTCGTGGCGACGCAGTGGCGGCGCGCCGCGCGGTGGAAGCGGAGCTTGCATCACGGCGGGCATCGTCCGCCGGCCGCGTCGCGCTGGTCGGCGCCGGCCCGGGCGATCCCGGCCTGCTCACCCTGCGCGCGCTGCGCCTGCTCAACGAGGCCGACGTGATCCTGCACGACCGGCTGGTCAGCGACGACGTGCTCGCGCTGGCACGCCGCGACGCGACGCGCATCGATGTCGGCAAGCGCGTCGGCGGCGACCACGACGCCACCCAGCAGCACATCCACGCCCTGCTCGTCGCGCATGCCCGCGCCGGACGCCGGGTGGTGCGACTGAAGGGCGGCGACCCGTTCGTGTTCGGCCGCGGCGGCGAAGAACTCGAAGCGCTGCGCGAGGCCGGCATCGATTTCGAAGTGGTCCCGGGCATCACCGCCGCCACCGCCTGCGCCGCCTACGCCGGCATCCCGCTGACCCATCGCACGCATGCGCAGTCGCTGCACCTGCTCACCGCGCAGGCCCGCGACGGCGACGCCGACCACGACTGGCGCGCGCTGGCCAAACCCCACCAGACCCTGGTGTTCTACATGGGCGTGCAGGGCCTGGCCCGCCTGCGCGACAACCTGATAACGCATGGCCGCGCAGCATCCACCCCGGTGGCGCTGGTGGAGAACGGCAGCCGCCCGCAGCAGCGGGTGGTTGCCGGCACGCTGGCGCAACTGCCGGAACTGGCCGCGGCGCATGCCGTGCGCGCGCCGGCGCTGCTGGTGGTGGGCGAAGTGGCCGCGCTGGCCACCCGCCTGCACTGGTTCGGCGCCCCGCCGCTGGGCGGCGAACACCAGCGATGTCCGCCCGACGCCCTCGCCCGCGCCGCCTGACCGTTTTCCACCGCATTCCAAGGATCCATCGCAATGACCATCTACAACAGCATCCTCGACGCCGTCGGCAACACCCCGATCATCCGCCTCAACCGCATCGCGCCCAGCCACGCCACCGTCTACGTCAAGGCGGAGTCGTTCAACCCCGGCGGTTCGGTCAAGGATCGGCTGGCACTGGGCATCGTCCTCGACGCCGAGCGCCGCGGCCTGCTCAAGCCCGGCGACACGATAGTGGAGGCCACCTCCGGCAACACCGGCATCGCGCTGGCGATGATCGCCGCAGCGCGCGGCTACAAGTTCGTGGCGGTGATGACGGAAACCTTCTCGATCGAGCGCCGCAAGGCGATGCGCGCCTACGGCGCCAAGGTCATCCTGACCCCCGCTGCCGCACGCGGCACCGGCATGGTGGAGAAGGCCAGGGAACTGGCGGAAAAACACGGCTGGTTCTGGGCCAGCCAGTTCACCAACCCGGCCAACCCCGCCTACCACCGCCAGACCACCGCGGCGGAAATCCTGCGCGACTTCGCCGGCAAGCGGCTGGACGTCTTCGTCAGCGGCTGGGGCAGCGGCGGCACCCTCACCGGCGTCGGCGAAGTGCTCAAGCTGGCGCGCCCGGACACCCGCATCGTCGCCACCGAACCAGCCGGCGCCGCCCTGCTCAAGGGCGATGCGTGGGCGCCGCACAAGATCCAGGGCTGGACGCCGGACTTCGTGCCCGAGGTCATCAACCGCAACGCCTTCGACGAACTGCGCACGGTCACCGACGAGGACGCCATCGCCACCTCGCGCCGGCTGGCCGCCGAGGAAGGCATCTTCGTCGGCATCTCCGCCGGCGCCACCGCCGCCACCGCGCTACAGATCGCCGAGACCGCACCCGCAGGCAGCGTGCTGCTGGCGATGCTGCCGGACACCGGCGAGCGCTACTTCTCAAGTCCGCTGTTCGCCGACATCAACGAGGGCAGCGACGACGAGTGGCTGGCCAGCCTGGGCTGAGCCAAGCGCAATTCGCAGCAGGCGCAAACCCTTCCCGTATCGCGGAAAGGGTTTGTCGTTATAGGCGCAGCAAAGTTACAAGCCGCCTTCCTGCGGGCGCTGCCTGCAGCGAAATCAAGGAGGAGGCATTGGCCACCGGCCAATGCCGGGGGACATTCGTGGAAGGCAGTGCCCGCAGGAAGGCGGCCGTGAGAACGTGGCCACACACACCCTCACGACCGCCCGTACACATCCTCGTAGCGGACGATGTCGTCCTCGCCCAGGTAATCCCCGGACTGCACCTCGATCAGTTCCAGCATCTCGCTGCCGGGATTCTCCAACCGGTGCTTGGCGCCGATCGGGATATAGGTGCTCTGGTTGGCGAACAGCTCGAACACGTCGTTGTCGCGCGTCACGCGGGCGACACCACTGACTACGATCCAGTGTTCGGCGCGCCGCTCATGCGACTGCAGCGACAATCGCGCGCCGGGCTTCACCTTGATGCGCTTGACCTGGAAGCGCTCGCCCACGTCCACTGAGTCGTAGCTGCCCCACGGGCGGTGCACTTCCCGGTGCAGCACGGCTTGCGAGCGCTGCCCGGCCTTCAGCCGCGCCACCACGTCCTTGACCTGCTGCACCTTGTGCTTGCGCGCCACCAGCACGGCGTCGTCAGTCTCCACCACCACCAGGTCGTCCACGCCGACCAACGCCACCAGCCGACGCGCGTAGGCGTAGCTGTTGCGGCTGTCGATGGACACCACGTCGCCGTGGTGGGCGTTGCCCTCGGCGTCCTGCTCGCTGACGTCCCATAGCGCCGACCACGATCCCACGTCGCTCCAGCCAATATCCACGGGCAGCACGGCGGCCGCGTCGGTCCTTTCCATCACCGCGTAGTCGATCGAGTCCGACGGGCAGGCCGCGAACGCAGCCTTGTCCAGCCGGATGAAATCGCCGTCGCGCGCCGCCGCGGCGAAGGCGGCGCGCACCGCCGTGACGATGTCCGGGCGGAAGCGCTGCAGCTCCTCCAGGTAGCGCGACGCGCGCAGCAGGAACATGCCGCTGTTCCAGTAATAACCACCGGCCTCCAGGTACGCCTGCGCGGTGGCCGCGTCGGGCTTCTCGACGAAGCGCAACACCGGGCGCACGCCTTCGCCGGGGGCGGCCTCGATATAGCCGAAGCCCGTTTCCGGTGCGTCCGGCACGATCCCGAACGTCACCAGCTTGCCAGCCTCCGCCGCCGGCATCGCCGCAGCCACCGCCGCCCGGAAGGCCGGATCGTTACGCACCACGTGGTCAGATGGCAGCACCAGCAGCAGCGGGTCGTCACCGCCGGCCATTGCCTGCAGCGCCGCCGCCGCGATCGCCGGCGCGGTGTTGCGGCCCAGCGGCTCCAGCACGATCGCCGGCGTGGGCGCACCAATCTGGCGCAGCTGTTCGGCAACCAGGAAGCGGTGCTCTTCTCCGGCCACCACGATCGGCGCGGCATCGGCGATCGCGGCTACCCGCAGCCAGGTGGCCTGCAGCATGGTGTCATCGCCGGCCAGCGGCAGGAACTGCTTGGGATAGGCCTCGCGCGAGAGCGGCCACAACCGCGTGCCGGAACCACCGGACAACAGGACCGGCTGCAACTTCGCCATGGACGCCTCTCTCGCAACTGCGCAAATACCGGCGCGCAGTTTAACCTTTGCGCATGAGCAGCCCTGCAACCGACGACCGCGCCACCCTCCGCCTGCAATGGGCGCGCCATGCACTGGGAAGTGCCGCCGCCGACCTTGAGCGCGCCTCCACCGATGCCGGCTTCCGGAGCTATTGGCGCAGCGTGGGTGCCACGCCGTCGCGGATCGTGATGGACTCGCCGCCGGACAAGGAGGACGTGCGTCCATGGCTGCGCATCCGCGACCTGCTGGAAGCCGCCGGCGTGCGCGTGCCGCAGGTGCTTGCGCGCGATGTCGACGCCGGCTTCCTGCTGTTGGAAGACCTCGGCAGCCCGACCGTGGCGCAGCTGATCAACGACGCCAACGCCGATGCGCACATGGACGCCGCGATCACCCAGCTGCTGCGGCTGCAGTCGCTGGCGCTGCCGTCGGACATCCCGGTGTTCGGCGAGACCCTGCTGCAGCGCGATGCCGGCCTGTTCGAAGAGTGGTTCATCCGTCGCCACCTCGGCATCGAACTGGGCTGCGGCGACAGCGAGCGGCTGGAGCTGGCGCAGCGCCGACTGATGGACAACGCGCTAGCGCAAGCGCGGGTGCCGACCCATCGCGACTACATGCCACGCAACCTGATGCCCGTCGAAGGCGGCCCGGCGGTGCTGGATTTCCAGGACCTGGTGCTGGGCCCGGTCGCCTACGATGCGGTCAGCCTGCTGCGCGACGCTTTCCTCAGCTGGCCGGAGGCGCGCGTCGAAGGCTGGCTGCGCCGCTACCACGCGCGCGCCGCCGCGGCGGGCCTGCCGGTGCCGGCGTTGGAGGTCTTCCTGCGCGACGCCGACTGGTGCGGGGTGCAGCGACACCTGAAGATCCTCGGCATCTTCGCCCGCCTGCACCATCGCGACGGCAAGCCGCGCTACATCAAAGACGCGCCACGCTTCCTCGGCTACCTCGACGCGGTGGTGCCGAAATACCCCCAGCTCGCGCCGCTGCGCGAGCTGCTCGACCACACCATCAAGCCCGCGTTCGCAAGGATTTCGACATGAAGGCGCTGATCTTCGCCGCCGGCCTCGGCGAGCGCATGCGTCCGCTCACCAACACCACGCCGAAGCCGCTGCTGCGCGTAGGCGGCAAGCCGCTGATCGAATGGCATCTGGAGAAGCTGGCGGCGCTGGGCATCGGCGAGGTGGTCGTCAACACGAGCTGGCTGGCCGAACAATTCCCGCAAGCGCTTGGCGACGGCGCGCGCTGGAGCTTGCGCATCCATTACCTGTACGAAGGCGACACGCCGCTGGAAACCGGCGGCGGCATGTGGAACGCGCTGGCGCTGCTGGGCGAGGCGCCTTTCCTGCTGGTCAATGGCGATGTGTGGACGGACTTCGATTTCGCCGGCCTGCCGCGCGAGCCGCGCGGGCTGGCGCATCTGGTGATGGTGGATCGGCCGCCGCAGGCGACCCACGGCGATTTCGCCCTCGACGCCGACGGCTGCGTGCGCGCCGACGGCGAACACAAGCTCACCTATGCCGGCATCGGCGTCTACCGCCCGCAGCTGCTGGACGGCTGGCGCGATGTGATCCCGGCGGCACTGCTCGCCAACGGCAAACCGAAATTCCCGCTGGCGCCGATCCTGCGCGCGCACATGGCCGACGGCGCGATCACCGGCGAGCACCATCGCGGGCGCTGGACCGACGTCGGCACGCCGGAGCGGTTGCAGCGGCTGGACGCGGAGCTGCGCGGCTAACCCGGACCCGCTTCCAGCACCTGCCGCAGGAACGGCACGGTCAGCCGGCGCTGCGCGGCCAGCGAGGCGCGGTCCAGCCGTTCGAAGATCGCGGTCAGGCTGCCAAGGTCGCGGCTGCAGCGGCGCAGCAACCAGTCCAGCGCGGCCTCGTCGAGGTCCAGCCCGCGCGCGGCGGCGCGCTGGCGCAGCAGCTCGGCGCGGCCGGCATCGTCCAGCACCGGCAGCGCCCAGCGCGCGCATTGCGCCAGCCGCGAACGCAGGTCCGGCAACACCAGCGGCAGTGCGTCCGGCGCCGCGTCGGCGGCGTACAGGACGCCGCGCCCGGCGTCATGCAGGCGATTGTGCAGGTCGAACAGCGCCACCTCGTCGTCGCGGTTGCCGGCGACGGCGGCGACGTCGTCCACCGCCACCAGGGCCGCGCGCTCCAGCCCCTCCACCGCCGCGCGCACGTGGCCATGCAGGCCGCGCAGGGTGAGGTAGGCGGCGCGGGCGCCTTCCGCCTCCGCCTCGGCGCAGGTGGCCAGCAGCAGGTGGGTCTTGCCGGTGGCGTGCGCGCCGTGCAGGTAGATGCCAGCGGCGGCGCTGCCCGCTGCCAGCGTGCGCAGGGCTTCGGACAGCCCGGCCGGCGCGCCGACATAGCGCGACAGCCGCTGGTCCGGCGGCGCGCGCAGTGCGAGCGGCAGTTGTGGCACCAGTTCGATCATCTCAAGCGACAGGCGGCCCGGGTTCGGCCGGCTCGTTCGTCGACGGCTCGACAACAGCAGCCGCAGCCGCAGCCGCAGCCGCGTCCGTGCCCGCATTCGCATCGAGGACAATCACCGGCCCGTCGCCGGCATACAGGCGGCTGTGCCGGTAGCGGTCCTGTGCATAGCGCAGCAGCACGTTCGCCACCGCCGCCACCGGCAGCGCCAGCAGCATGCCGAGGAAGCCGAACAGGGTGCCGCCGGCCATCACGGCGAAAATGACTGCCATCGGGTGCAGGCCGATCTTGTCGCCCACCAGCTTGGGGGTCAGCCAGTAGCTCTCGATGACCTGGCCGACGCTGAATACCACCGCCACCCCGGCCAGGTGCTGCCAATCACCGAACTGCACCAGCGCGGCGATGCCGCCGAACACCACGATGGCCGCCGGGCCCAGGTAGGGCACGAAGGTCAGCAGGCCGGCGATCAGCCCGATCAGGATGCCGAGGTTGAGGCCAACCGCCCATAGGCCGATGGCGTACAGCACGCCCAGGATCAGCATCACGGTGAGCTGGCCGCGCAGGAATCCACCCAGCACCTGGTCGGATTCGCGCGCCAGCCGGCGCACGGTGTCGTAGTGGTCGCGCGGCACCAGCGCGCCAACCCGGCCCACGATCAGGTCCCAGTCGCGCAGGAAGAAGAAAGTCAGCACCGGCAGCAGTACGATGTTGGCCAGCCAACCCATCAGCGCGAAGCCGGAGCGGGAGACATAGCCCAGCACCGTCGCCGCCGCCCCACCGGCGCCCTGCCAGTGTTCGCGGATTAGCTGGAACAAACGCTCCGGGTCCATCCACGACAAAATCTGCAGGCCGGTGCGGCGCTCGATCCACGGCAGCGCGGTCTGCACGAACCAGTCGCGGTACTTCGGCAGCGATTCAACCAGCGTCACCAGCTGCTGCTCCAGCAGCGGCACCAGCAGGATCGCCACGATCGCCAGCAGCAGGGTCATCACGCCGAAGACCAGCACCACCGCGGTATTGCGCTGCAGGCGCCGGGCTTCCAGCCGATCCACCATCGGGTCGCCCAGCCAGCCCAGCAGCGCGGCGAACACGAACGGGCTGAGGATCGGTGCCAGCAGCCAGACCACCCACAGCAGGCCCAGCGCCAGCGCGGCCCACTGCACGCGCCGGTAGAACGCGGCGATGGTGGCCAGGTCGTCTTCGCGATGCATGCTCAGCGCCCCACCAACCGGAACGTGGCAACGCCCGCATCGCCGTCGCTGTCACCCGCGGAAACCGGCGACAGCGCGCCGCCACGGCTGACGTAGCGGGAGAACCCGGCAATGCCCGAGGCCAGCTCCAGGTCCAGGTCCAGCGCGTCCGGGGTGGCGGCGGCCGGGGTGATGCGCTTGACGATGGAAATATCGTCCAGGTAGCCGACCAGGCGCAGGTAATCGTCGGCGCCGTCGATCCCGAGCACGCGCACCCGATACACGCCCGCCGGCCCGGCCGTGCCGGCCTTGGCATATCGCCTGAAGAGTGCGTCCGCCGCACCGTCGGCGCCGCCGGCCATCGCCCGGCGCGCGTCCATGCTGCTGGTCTGCCAGCTCGACAGCACCTTGCCACCGTCGACGAAAGTCCAGTCCGCGCGCCAGCCTTCGGCGCTGCGCTGCAGCTTGCCGATCAGCTGCATCGGCGGGCTGTAGCGCTTCGACAGCGAGGCGATCGCGGCGGTGTCGCCGCGCCAGATCGCACCCACCGCGGCCTGTTCGGCGGCAGTCCCCGCCGGCAGGCCCAGCGCATAGCCGCGCGACTTGGCCGCATCCAGCACCGAGCGCGCGGCGTTCACCTGTCCCAGCCCCACCAGCCGCGGCCCACTGCCATCGTCGATGGCGAGCCACAGCACCGGCTTGGGGCGCGGCTGCGGCCAACTGGGCAGGCCCAGCATCGCCACCAGGTCGTCCACCTCCTGCTGGCGGAAGCGCACCACCAGCTTGGTCTGGAAGCTGGGCGCGCCGGTGGCCGAGACGCCCTCGTCTTGGCGGTAGTCGTAGCCGTCCACGTAGTCCTGCGCCTTCGCCAGCTCCTCGCGCACGCCCGGCCGCTGGGCGGCACCGTCGTCGCCGGTGACGTTGCCCAACACCTGCGCCAGCGCGCGGGCGAAGGCTTTCTCGCGCTCACCGTCGGTCTGGTTACGCACCACCACTTCGGCCTGGTAGGCGCCCTGCGCCTGCGCGCGGTCGCCTTCGGTGCGCTGCGCCAGCGTGGCGCCCACCGGTAGCAGGCACAGGCCGGCCCCCAGCAGTGCCGCCCAGAGCCATCCCTTGCACCGTCGCATCGTCCCTTGCGGCCTCGTCTGCATCGCTGTTCCTCGCCGGGAATCCCGGCCATCGCTACCGAAATGGTGCCGCAGCCGGGCGGGCGCGTCCATGTCCACGGCCCGCGGCTGTTAAAATCGCCGATTCACCACGCCCGTGCGAGTCCGCCGTGACGCCATCCACACCCTCCTCCCCCGGCCTGACCTACCGCGACGCGGGCGTCGACATCGATGCCGGCAACGCGGTGGTCGAACGCATCAAGCCGCTGGTCCGCCGCACGATGCGCCCGGAAGTGCTGGGCGGCGTGGGCCTGTTCGGCGGCCTGTTCGACCTCTCCGGCCGCTACAAGGAGCCGGTGCTGGTGTCCGGCACCGACGGCGTCGGCACCAAGCTGATCCTGGCCAAGCAGCTGGACCGCCACGACAGCATCGGCCAGGACCTGGTGGCGATGTGCGTGAACGACGTGCTGGTGCAGGGCGCCGAGCCGCTGTTCTTCCTCGATTACTTCGCCACCGGCAAGCTGGACGTGGAGACCACGGTGAACGTGGTCGGCGGCATCGCGAAGGGCTGCGAGATCGCCGGCTGCGCGCTGATCGGCGGCGAGACCGCGGAAATGCCCGACATGTACCCGCCGGGCGAATACGACCTGGCCGGCTTCACCGTCGGCGCGGTGGAGAAGTCGAAGCTCATCGACTCCAGCAAGCTGCGCGCGGGCGACGTGCTGATCGGCATCGCCTCCAGCGGCCCGCATTCCAACGGCTATTCGCTGGTGCGCAGGATCCTCGAGCGGGCGGGCAACCCACTTGACCTCGACCTCGGCGGCGTGACGCTGGCCGACGCGCTGATGGAACCCACCCGCATCTACGTCAAGCCGGTGTTGGAGCTGCTGGCCAAGCACGACATCCATGCCATGGCCCACGTCACCGGCGGCGCGCTGGTGGAGAAGGTCATCCGGGTGGTGCCGCAGGGCCTCGGGCTGGAGATCGACACCGCCAGCTGGCCGCTGCCGGCGGTGTTCGACTGGCTGCAGCGCGAGGGCAACGTGGCGCGCGAGGAAATGTGGCGCACCTTCAACTGCGGCATCGGCTACGTGCTGATGGTCGCGCCGGCCGATGCCGCCGCGATCGGCGCCGACCTCGACCGGATGGGCCTGCCGCACTGGCAGATCGGTCAGGTCGTGCCGGCCCCTGGCGAGGGCGAGCGGCTGCACATCCGCTGATGCCGGCCCGCCTCGCCATCCTCGCCTCCGGCCGCGGCAGCAACCTGCAGGCGATCCTCGATGCGATCGCCGCCGGCAGGCTCGACGCGCGCATCGCCGGCGTGTTTTCCGACAAGCCCGATGCACAGGCATTGCAGCGGGTCCCGGAACCCCTGCGCTGGTCGCGCACGCCCAAGTCCTGTGGCGGCCGCGACGCCTTCGACGCGGTGCTGGCCGATGCCGTGGCCGCCTGCGAACCGGACTGGATCGTCTGCGTCGGCTACATGCGCATCCTCGGCGAAGCCTTCGTGCAGCGCTTCGCCGGCAAGATCCTGAACATCCATCCCTCGTTGCTGCCCAAGCACAAGGGCCTGCATACCCACCAACGCGCCCTCGATGACGGCGATGCCGAGCACGGCGCCAGCCTGCACTTCGTCGACACCGAACTGGACGGCGGCGCGGTGATCGCACAGGCGCGGGTGCCGGTACTACCCACCGACGATGCCGACACGCTGGCCGCGCGGGTGCTGGCAGTCGAGCATCCACTGCTGCTGGAGGTACTGCAGCTGGCCGCCTCCGGCCGCCTTGCTGAACGCGACGGACACGCGACCGTGGATGGTCAGGCCCTGTTTACACCGCTGTCGCTAGAGTCGATGGCGACATGACGGCGCTTGCCGCCGGCAACGACAGGTATCCCCGAATGAAAGCAGCCCGCATCGCCTCCGCCCTGACCCTGCTCCTCGCCGCTTCGCAGGCGTGGGCAGTCAAGCCGTTCGTGGCCGATTACGAGGCCAGTTGGAAGGGCGTGCAGGCCAACGCGCAGATCAGCCTGAACCGCGGCGGCGACAACCGCTGGAACTACGAGCTGAGCGTCAGCAACCAGCTTGGCAGCTCGCGCCAGACCACCGTGTTCGAGGAGCATGGCGGCAGCTTCCGTCCGCTCTCCGGCGTCGATGCGACGCAGGTGCTGTTCAAGCGTTCGCAGAAGAACGCCACCTACAACTGGGCCCAGCGCGAGGCGCACTGGAGCGGCGACGTGAAGGCCGACCGGGTTGGCCCGGTGAAGCTGGAAGACGGCGACCTCGACGGCATGCTGATCAACCTGGCCCTGGTCCGTGACGTGGCCGCCGGCAAGCCGCTTAGCTACCGGCTGGTGGACAACGGCGTGGCGCGGCCGCAGCGCTTCCAAAACCTCGGCAAGGACACCGTCACCGTCGGCGGCCAGCAGCGCACGGCCACCAAGGTCGCGCGCAGCAGCGACGACAAGCAGGTGATCGTGTGGATCGTCGACGGCCTGCCCACCCCGGCGCGCATCCTGCAGCGCAAGGACGGCAGGGACGAGCTGGAGTTGACGCTCAAGTCGGTGCGCTGAGGGTTGACGCGGCTCCGGCCGCGTCCCGCAATCGCCTACCGCTTCGGCAGGTATCCCTGCGGATCCACCGGCTTGCCGTTGTAGCGGATTTCGAAGTGCAGCATGTCGCGCGAGGCGCCGCTGCGGCCCATTTCCGCGATCTGCTGGCCGGCCTTGACCAGCGCGCCCTCGTTGACCAGCCGCGCGCGGTTGTGGCCGTAGGCCGACAGCCACTGGTCGTTGTGCTTGACGATCACCAGTTCGCCGTAACCCACCAGCCCCGAGCCCGAATACACCACCACCCCGTCGGCGGCGGCGCGCACCGGCTGCCCGGCTTTGCCGGCGATGTCGATGCCCTGGCGAGTGGGATCGCCGCCCGCGAAGGTGGCCACCACGGCGCCCTCGGCTGGCCAGCGCCAGACAAGGTCACTGCTGGCCGGCGTTACCGGCACGGTCGCAGGCGGCGTGGTGGCCGGCCTGGTTGCCACCGCGGGACGCACGGGCGGATCCCGGCGATCGCTCGGATATAGGCGCAGCCGTTGGCCCGGATAGATGGTGTAGGGCGGCGGGATGTCGTTCCACAGCGCAAGGTCGAGCGCGGTGATGCCGTTCTCGGTGGCGATCCGATAGACCGTCTGGCCGCGCTGGACCAATGCAGTCGCGCCGTACTTCGGCTGCGACACCCGCACCGGCGGCAATGCGGTGGCCGGGCCATGCCCACCGCGATGTGGGTATTCGCGCACCACCCGGCTGCGCCCGCAGCCCGCGAGCACCACCACCGCTACCGCCACCGCCAGCAACCGATATCCGCGCATGCCGCCCATCATGCCGCAGGCCCGCGCAACAACAGCCAACTGACAAGCGCGGCGAACAGCACCATCGCCGCCCAGCCTAGGTGTTCGATCCAGCGATGCAGGGCGCGCTCGGCGCGCTCGCCGCCCAGGCGGATGACCAGCGCCAGCAAGTAGACGCGCTTGCCCCGCCCCACCAGCATCGCTGCAAGGAACGGCAGCATCGGCACCCCGACGATGCCGCTAGCCCAGGTGAAGATCTTCAGCGGGATCGGCGTGAACCCGGCCAGCACCAGCAGCCAGAACGCCCGCCACGGCGAATGCGCCACGATCCCGCGCAGCTCCGCCACCTCGGCGTCGATCCGCGCCAGCCAACCCAGCGCGGCCAGCCCCGGCTTGACCACTTCGTAGGCGTAATGGCCCAGCAGGTAGCCAACCACCGCGCCCAGCAGCGAAAACAGCAGGCTGATGCCGGCGAAGCGGAACGCGTGCCTGGGCTGCGCCAGGCACATCGGCGCCAGCATCACTTCCGGCATCACCGGGAACACGATGGCCTCGGCGAAGCTCAGGCCACCCAGCAGCGTCGGCGCCTTCGGATGCCGCGACCAGGCCAGCGCACGCTGGTAGAGCGGGCCAAACAATTTCATCGATCAGTCATCCCCGACAACAAGGGCACGAACACCACCGCGCCCAGGTCTTCCTGCGCGATGCCGCCATCCGCCTGCTTGCGCAGGCACAGCAGCGACTGCCCGCCGGAGCCACCCACCGGCGCCACCAGCACGCCGCCCGGCGCCAGCTGGGCGATGAGCGCATCCACCAGCGCGGGACCGGCGGCGGTGACGATGATGGCGTCGAACGGCGCCTCTTCCGGCCAGCCGATGCGGCCGTCGTCGTGCTTGCTGCGCACGTGCAGGCCAAGAGCGCGGAAGCGCTTGCGCGCGGTGCGCAGCAGGTCGCCGATGCGCTCGACGGTGAACACCTCGAGCCCCAGCGCAGCCAGCACCGCCGCCTGGTAACCGGAGCCGGTACCGACTTCGAGCACCTTCTTTGGCCCGTCGCGCAGCAGCGCCTCGGTCATCTTCGCCACCACGAAGGGCTGCGAGATGGTCTGCCCATGCCCGATCGGCAGGGCGTTGTTCTCATAGGCGCGCGAGGCCAGCGCCTCGTCCACGAACTGGTGGCGCGGCACCGTGCGGATCGCGTTGAGCACGCGCTCGTCGCTGATGCCGCCGTTGCGCAGGTCGTCGATCAGGCGGTCGCGCACGCGCTGGCCGGTCAGGCCCATGCCGAGGTCGGCCGGCTGCAGGCGCATCCGCGCTATCACGATTCCGCCTCCAGTGAGGCCGCCAGCCCGCCCACCCAGCCGGCCACCTGTTCCAGCGCCTGGTAGCGGGTCAGGTCGACGTGCAGCGGGGTGATCGCGATATGGCCGCTGCGCACGGCGTGGAAATCGGTGCCGGGGCCGGCGTCCTGCTCGTCGCCGGCCGCGCCGATCCACCACCACTGGCGCCCGCGCGGGTCTTCCTGCGGGGTGCACGGCTCGGCGCGATGGCGGTGGCCGAGGCGGCTGGTCTCGAAGCCGCGGATCTCGTCCCAGGGCAGGTCCGGCACGTTGACGTTGAGGATGGTGGACGCCGGCAGCGGGTCGCGGCGCAGGCGTTCGACGATCTCCACCGCCGCGCGCGCCGCGCTTTCGTAGTGCTTGCCCTGGTGGGCCTCGGTGACCAGCGACATCGCCACCGCCGGCAGCCCCAGGAAGCGGCCTTCCATCGCCGCCGCCACGGTGCCGGAATAGATCACGTCGTCGCCGAGATTGGCGACGTTGTTGATGCCGGACACCACGATGTCGGGCTCCAGCCCCAGCGCCTCCAGCATGCCGGTAACCGCCACGTGCACGCAGTCGGTGGGGGTGCCGTAGACCTTCCAGGTGCGCGGATCGAGCTGCACCACCCGGATCGGCGCGTCCAGCGTCAGCGAATTGCTGGCGCCGCTGCGGTCGCGGTCGGGGGCCACCATCACCACCTCGTGGCCGGCATCGCGCAGGCCCTTGGCCAGCGCGTGGATGCCGGGGGCGTCGACGCCGTCGTCGTTGCTGACCAAAACCCGCATCACGGCATCAGGACATTGTGCATGCGGCCATGATACCGGATGCGCGAAAGCGCTTCGCGGTAACCTGACGCCATGCGCAAGGCCCCGCCCGACATCCAACCCGAGCAGGACGACCGCGACGACGCCAGCCTGTTCCGCGCCGCCATCGGCGCCGACCGGGGCAAGGTGCGGGCACTACCGGAGGCCGCGCCGCCGCCCGCCGCGCCGAAGCCGAAACCCGCCGCGAAGATGGCCCGCCGCGACGATGAGGCCGCCCGCGAGGAGTTCCGCCACATGCTGGTGTCCGCGCTGGAAGCCGGCGACGCGATGAGTTACCGGCGCGAGGAAATCACCCCGAGGGTGCTGAAGAAACTGGCGCGTGGCGAATACGCGGCGCAGGAAGAACTCGACCTGCACGGCCTGCCCGCGCACGCCGCCGAGGCGCTGCTGCGCGAATTCCTGCGCGACTGCCGGGCGCACGGGCTGGGCTGCGTGCGGATCGTGCACGGCAAGGGCCGCAACTCGGAGGAGCGGCTGCCGGTGCTGAAGAACCTGGTGGATCGCATCCTGCGACAGCGCGCCGACGTGCTGGCCTTCCACTCGCCGCCCGCGGCGCAGGGCGGCACCGGTGCGGTGCTGGTGCTGCTGGAGAAGCGCTGAAGCCGCCGGCGAGGAACGTTCCCGCGACGACGGGAGGCGGCACCGTTCAACTGGATTGTGCGGAATCCACGATATCGCCCAGCTCACGCAGCACCGTCGTGGCATAGCAGCCCGGCGGCAGTACGAAGCGCAGCTCCAGCGCGCCGTCGTCTCGCCACGTCCACGCCAGCGCCGTCGGCCGCAGCCGCAGCGCGCGGCGCTCCTGCCCCAGGCCTGCGCGCTCCAGGCCCGCGCGCAGGCGCGAGGCGGTATCGCCGGCCAGCGCCGCCAGCTCCAGCTCGCGCGCAGCGCCGGTGCTGCGCAGCTCGCCCTCGCCCCAGAGGGGACCGCTGGGATGGATGTCGAACGCCTCCAGCCGCGCCTGCAGTTCCGGTGTGAACGGCTCGGGGCCGAACACGCTGCGGCTGCCATCCAGCATCCACACCTCGCCGTCCAGCGCCGCGTCCCAGTTGCCCGCCTCCACCCGCGCCGCCAGCACCCGGTTGAACAGTTCCGAACGCGCCGCGGACAGCAGCATCGTGCGCTCCTCGCGCTTGACCCGGCCGCCGGCGAACATCGCCACCGCCTTGCGCACGTTGTCACCGCCACGGCCGAAGCGCTGTTCGCCGAAGTGGTTGGGCACGCCGCGCCGCGCGATCGCGGACAGCCGCGCATCGATGGCCTCGCGCTCGCCCTCAAGTTCGCGCAGCACCAGCACGAAGCGGTTGCCAGCCAGCGCGCCGCGCGGCAGCTTGCGCGCATGCCAGGCGTGTTCCAGCACCCGCAGCTCGTCCGACTGCAGGGCAGCGATGTCCGGCGCGATCTTTTTCGGAATCCACACCGAAAACCGCTGGCGGGTCACCGCATGGCGGTCCTTCAGCCCGGCGTAGCCGATCGCCGATTCATCCACGCCCGCCCATTGCGCGATGGTCCTGGCGGCGAACGCGGTGTTCATGCCGCGCTTCTCGATGGTCAACAGCAGGTGCTCGCCGGCGCCGCTGGCCTCGAAGCCCGGCAGTTCCTCGACGAAGAAGTCCTCCGCGCTGCTGCGGATACGCGCGGCCAGCACCGGCGCGCCGTGGGCGCGCGCAGCCGTCGTCACGCCCGCACCAGCAGGCAGACCGCCTGCGCCGCGATGCCTTCGCCGCGGCCGGTGAAGCCCAGCTGCTCGCTGGTGGTCGCCTTGACGCTGACCGCATCGATGTCGATGCCGAGGTCGGCGGCGATCAGTTCGCGCATGGCCTGTGCATGCGGCCCGACCTTCGGCCGCTCGCAGACCACGGTGATGTCGCAATTGCCCACGCGCCAGCCGCGTCCGAGGACCAGCGCACTGCAATGACGGACGAAGGCGCGGCTGTCGGCGCCCTTCCAGCGCGCATCCGACGGCGGGAAATGCACGCCGATGTCGCCCAGCGCCAGCGCGCCGAGGATGGCGTCGCACAGCGCGTGCAGCGCCACGTCGCCATCGGAATGCGCCAGCACGCCGCGCCCGTGCGCGATGCGCACGCCGCCCAGCATCACGTGGTCGCCGTCGCCGAAGGCGTGCACGTCAAAGCCTTGCCCGATGCGGATGTTCATGGCGTCCTCGCCAGCAGGAATTCGACCAATGCCAGGTCCGCCGGCGTGGTCACCTTCAGATTGTCTTCGCGGCCTTCGACCAGGCGCGGATGCAGGCCCAGCCGTTCGACTGCCATCGCCTCATCGGTCACCGCGACGCCTTCGGCCTGTGCCGCTTCCAGCGCGCGCCGCAGCAGGTCGCGGCGGAATGCCTGCGGCGTCAGTGCGCGCCACAGGCTCTCCCTCGGTTCCGTGGCGTCGATGCGGACATCGGCATTGGCGCGCTTGAGGGTGTCGCGGACCGGCGCGGCGAGGATGGCGCCGTCGGCGCAGGCCGTCGCGGCGTCGACCAGCTTGCCGATGTCGCCGGCGCGCAGGTTGGGCCGCGCGGCGTCATGCACCAGCAACAGCGCGTCTTCAGCCACACCTTCCGGCAGCGCGCGCAGCGCGGCCAGCACCGAATCGGCGCGTTCAAGGCCGCCCACGCAGGCGATCAGCGGCTTGCCGTGCATGCTGGTCCAGCCCGGCCAGTACGGGTCGTCCGCGGCCAGCGCCACCACCGCGCCATCGATGCGCGGATGCGCCAGCAGCGCGTCCAGCGCATGCGCGATCAGCGGCTTGCCGGCGGCAGGCAGGTACTGCTTCGGCACGTCGCCGCCAAAGCGGCGCCCGCTGCCGGCGGCGGGCATCAGCGCCCAGCTCATGGCTGCGGCGCGGCCTCGCCCGCCGATGCGGCGGATGCCGGCGCGGCCTGCGCGCCGTCGATCACCCGGTAGAAGGTCTCGCCCGGCTTGACCATGCCCAGCTCGCTGCGCGCGCGCTCTTCCACCGCTTCGCCGCCGGCCTTGAGGTCGGCGACTTCCGCGGCCAGCGCATCGTTGCGCGCCTGCAGGCGGCGGTTCTCGGCCACCTGCGTCTTCACCTGCGCGGTCAGCGCGGCCACTTCGTGCTGGCCGCCGCTGCCGTACCAGAGCTTGTACTGCAGCGCCGCCAGCAGCAGCACCAGCAAGACCAGCAGCACGCGCAACGGTTTGCCCACGGCGACGTGCAGGCTCAGCGCTTCAGCGAGACGAAGGCGTCGCGGCCGGCGTAGCGCGCGGCGGCACCCAGCTGCTGCTCGATGCGCAGCAGCTGGTTGTACTTGGCCACGCGGTCGCTGCGGCACAGCGAGCCGGTCTTGATCTGGGTGGCGGTGGTGGCCACCGCGATATCGGCGATCGTGGTGTCCTCGGTTTCGCCGGAGCGGTGCGATACGATCGCCGCATACTTCGCCGCGTCAGCCATCGCGATGGCCTCCAGCGTCTCGCTGAGGGTGCCGATCTGGTTCACCTTGACCAGGATGGCATTGGCCACGCCGCGGCTGATGCCGTCGCGGAAGATGCGCGGGTTGGTGACGAACAGGTCGTCGCCGACCAGCTGCACCTTGCCGCCGAGGCGGTCGGTCAGCAGCTTCCAGCCGTCCCAGTCGTCCTCGGCCATGCCATCTTCGATGGTGACGATGGGGTACTGCGCGCACCAGTTGGCGAGGAAGTCGACGAACTGCTCCGAGGTCAGGCGCTTGCCCTCGCCGGTGAGGTTGTACTTGCCGTTCTCGAAGAACTCGGTGGACGCCACGTCCAGGCCCAGCAGCACATCCTCGCCCGCCTTGTAGCCGGCCTTGCCGATGGCCTCGAGGATGGTTTCCAGCGCTTCCTCGTTGCTGCGCAGGTCGGGGGCGAAGCCGCCTTCGTCGCCCACCGCAGTGGACAGGCCGCGCGCCTTCAGCACCGACTTCAGCGCGTGGAAGATCTCGGTGCCGCTGCGCAGGGCTTCGCTGAAGGAATCGAAGCCGACCGGCAGGACCATGAACTCCTGCAGGTCCACGTTGTTGTCGGCATGCGCGCCGCCATTGATGATGTTCATCATCGGCACCGGCAGCACCGGCGCCGCGCCGGTCAGGCCGGCAAGGTACTGCCACAGCGCCTGCTTCTTCGAGGCCGCCATCGCGTGCGCGGCCGCCATCGACACGCCCAGCAGCGCGTTCGCGCCCAGACGGCCCTTGTTCTCGGTGCCGTCGAGATCGATCAGGCGCTTGTCCAGGCCGGCCTGGTCGGCGGCGTCGAAGCCCTGCAGCGCATCGGCGATCACGCCGTTGACGTTGCCCACGGCCTTCGACACGCCCTTGCCGAGGTAGCGGGTCTTGTCGCCATCGCGCAGCTCCACCGCTTCCTTGCTGCCGGTGGAGGCGCCGGACGGCACCGCCGCGCGGCCGAACGAACCATCGGCCAGCGTCACTTCGGCTTCAAGGGTGGGATTGCCGCGGCTGTCGAGGATTTCGCGGGCGTGGATCCGGGTGATCGTGGTCATGATGGGAAATCGTCTCGGGAATCAGAGGGAGGATTCGAGGAAGCCGCCACGCTTGGTCACGGCGTCCAGTGCCAGCAGGGTTTCCAGCAGCGCTTCCATCTTGCCCAGCGGCCAGGCATTGGGGCCGTCGGACAGGGCCTTGCTCGGGTCGGGATGGGTTTCCATGAACACGCCGGACACGCCCACGGCGACGGCGGCGCGCGCCAGCACCGGCACGAACTCGCGCTGGCCGCCGGAGCTTGCGCCCTGCCCGCCCGGCAGCTGCACCGAGTGGGTGGCGTCGAACACCACCGGGCAGCCGGTATCGCGCATCACCGCGAGGCTGCGCATGTCGCTGACCAGGTTGTTGTAGCCGAAGCTGGCGCCGCGCTCGCAGACCATGATCTGCTGGTTGCCGGTGGACTTGGCCTTCTCCACCACCGGCTTCATGTCCCACGGCGACAGGAACTGGCCCTTCTTGATGTTGACCGGCTTGCCGGTGGCGCAGACCCTGGTGATGAAATCGGTCTGCCGCACCAGGAAGGCCGGCGTCTGCAGCACGTCGACGACGGAAGCCACTTCGTCCATCGGCGTGTATTCGTGCACGTCGGTCAGCACCGGCACTTTGATCTGGCGCTTCACTTCGGCCAGCACGCGCAGGCCCTCCTCCATGCCGGGGCCGCGGAAGCTGTTGATCGAGGTGCGGTTGGCCTTGTCGAAGCTGGACTTGAAGATGAAGTTGATCCCCAGCTTGCCGGTGATCTCCTTCAACTGCCCCGCCACGTCGATCTGCAGCTGCTCGCTTTCCACCACGCAGGGGCCGGCGATCAGGAACAGCGGTTGATCCAGCCCGACCTTGAAGCCGCAAAGATCCATGGGTGCGCTCACTTCTGCAGGGCCGCGCGACGTTCGCGGGCGGCGCGGATGAAGCCGATGAACAGCGGATGCCCGCTGCGCGGCGTGGACAGGAACTCGGGATGCGCCTGGCAGGCCAGGAACCACGGATGGACGGACTGCGGCAGTTCCACCATTTCCACCAGCAGGTCGTCCATCGACTTGGCGGAGATCACCAGCCCGGCGTCCTCCAGCTGCGTGCGGTAGCGGTTGTTGAACTCGTAGCGGTGGCGGTGGCGCTCGCCCACCACGTCCTTGCCGTACAGCGCATGCGCCAGCGTGCCCGGCTTGACCCGCTGCTCCTGCAGGCCCAGGCGCATGGTGCCGCCCAGGTCGGAGCCCTCGCTGCGGCGTTCGACCTCACCGCTCTGGGTGCGCCACTCGGTGATCAGGCCGATCACCGGATGCGCGGCATTGCGGTCGTTCTCGGTGCTGTTGGCGCCAGCCAGCCCGGCCTCATGGCGGGCGATGTCGACCACCGCCGCCTGCATGCCGTAGCAGATGCCGAAGTACGGCAGCCCGGTGGCACGTGCGTACTGCGAGGTCAGCACCTTGCCCTCGAAGCCGCGGTCGCCGAATCCGCCCGGCACCAGCACGCCGTCGACGTCGGCCAGCAGCGCGGCAGCGCCCTCGCGCTCGAGGTCGCCGGCCTCAAGCCACTTCAGGTTCACGCGGGTGCGCTGGCGGATGCCGCCGTGCTTGAGCGCTTCGCCCACCGATTTGTAGGCGTCCTTGTGGTCGACGTACTTGCCGACCACGGCGATGGTGACCTCATCGTCCGGATGCTCCGCGGCATCGACCACCGCGTCCCATTCCGACAGGTCGGCGGCATGCGCCTTGTCCTGCAGGCGCAGCTGCTCCACCACCAGCTGGTCCAAGCCCTGCGCGTGCAGCCAGCGCGGGATCTTGTGGATGTTGTCCAGGTCGATGGCGGACACCACCGCCTTTTCCGGCACATTGGTGAACAGCGCGATCTTGCGGCGCTCGCCGTCCGGCAGCGGCTTCTCGCTGCGGCACATCAGCACGTCGGGCTGGATGCCGATGCCGCGCAGTTCCTTCACCGAATGCTGGGTGGGCTTGGTCTTCAGCTCGCCGGCGGCGGCGATGTAGGGCACCAGCGTGAGGTGCATGAACATCGCCTTGTCGGCGCCGCGCTCGATCCTCAGCTGGCGGATCGCCTCGAGGAAGGGCAGCGACTCGATGTCGCCGACGGTGCCGCCGATCTCGACGATGCCGACGTCGAAGCCCGCGGTGGCGGCGTCGATGCAGTGCTTGATCTGGTCGGTGACGTGCGGGATGACCTGCACGGTGCCGCCGAGGTAGTCGCCGCGGCGCTCCTTGCGGATCACGGCGTCGTAGATCTTGCCGGTGGTGATCGAATTCAGGCCGGACAGGCGGGTGTTGACGAAGCGCTCGTAATGGCCGAGGTCGAGGTCGGTCTCGGCGCCATCGTCGGTGACGTAGACCTCGCCGTGCTGGAACGGGCTCATCGTGCCCGGGTCGACGTTGAGGTACGGATCCAGCTTCATCATCGTGACCTTCAGGCCACGGGCTTCGAGGATCGCTGCAAGCGAGGCGGCGGAAATGCCTTTGCCGAGCGAGGACACCACGCCCCCGGTCACGAAGAGAAGGGGCGTATGGGTAGCAGGGGAAGTCATGGCGGCAGCGCGGCGCTGGAAACCCGCATTCTAGCGGCAAGACGCGCCGGCGTACATGCCCGCCACCCCGCGCCTTGGACATAAGCCATTGATCCGGATACGGAAAGCCGCTTCCTTGGAAACCAGCCCGCAAGGCTGCAATGGCGGCTGCCACCGCGGCCTGCGCCTCGCGCCCCCGGCGCCCGCTCAGTCGCGCGGTTGCGCCGCGTGCCAGGCCGCCGCGCCGACCAGGCCCAGGTCGCCGTGTTCCAGCGCATGCACCGGCAGCTGGCGCAGGCTGTCGGACAGCACGCCCTTGTCGAGGAAGCGCCGCATGAAATCGCCCTGGCGCAGGTGCCGTCGCAGGTGCCCGGTCAGGCCGCCGGCCAGGCAGACCGAACCTGCGCGGAAGGTCAGCGCCAGATCGCCGGCGAAGCTGCCCAGCCATCCGCAGAACAGCGTGATGCACTCCGTCGCCAGCGGGTCATCCCCGCGGTCCGCCGCTTCCACCAGTCCAGCCGGCGCCTGCCAGCGCGGCGGCACCTCGCGCAGCGCGCACAGCGACTGGTACAGGTTCACCAGCCCAGGGCCGGAGAACACCCGCTCGCTGGCCACGTGACCAAAACGCGCCTGCAGCATCCGCACCACATCTAGTTCCAGCGGCGTGCCGGCGGCAAGCGCGGCCTGCCCCGCTTCGCTGGGCTGGACGACGAGCCGGCCATCCTGTTCCACCAGCAGCGCGGCGCCCAGCCCGGTGCCCGGGCCCAGCAGCAGCGTCGGCAGCGGCAGGCCGCCCGCGGCACCCAGCGGCTGGAACTGCGCTTGGGGAATCCGCGGCAGCGCCCAGGCCAGCGCCTCGAAATCATTGACCAGGTGCAGGTGGCCGATGCCGGCGTCGCGACGGGTCGCGGACAACGACACCGGCCACGCCAGGTTGCCGTTGAGCAGGTGATCGCCCTGCAGCACGCCGGCAATCGCCACCATGCAGGCATCCGGGAACGCGGTCTCGCCCGCCTCGGCGGCCTCGCCACGGAAGCGGCGCAGCACCGCGGCCAGGCTGGGGAAGGCCGCGCACTCGTAACGACGGTGGAAACCGACGGCGAACCCGTCGCCCTCCGGATCAACCAGGCCCACCCGCGCATAGGTGCCGCCCACGTCGGCGGCAAGCAGCCGCGTCGTCGCTGCCGGTGCGGTTGCGCCCGCCTCATCCACCGCCCTGTCGCCCATGCACCTGCCGTCGTCGCCTGCCTTCGGGAAGGATCGACCCGTCCGGCGACCCCGCGGCGATTGTAGGCGATGGCAGCGCGCCGGCGGACGGCCGGCGCAGTGCTGGATCACGCCGCCTTGTAGCGGCGGGTGAAGGTGTCGCAGGCCACGCCCATCGCGGTGCGCCAGCGCGCTAGCAGCGCCGGCGTGGCTTCCTCGTCGGTTTCCCCGATCACCTGCAGAAGGCTGTCGATCCAGTACGGATACAGGACCGGATCGACGGGCACCCGGCCGGCCTGGCTATGCACGTCCGCCATCGTCTCGGTGGCTCGCCGCGACAGCCCGCTGCCGGCGGCATGCAGGGTCGCCACGCTGATCCCGCGCCGCAGCGCCATCCGCTGCTTGCTGAAGTCGGTGTCTGCGAACATCGGGGCGATGGCCGGATGGCTGGCCATGAACACCTCGTAGAAGCGTTCGATGAAGCGCTTGTCGCGCAGGCAGCGGCCGTAGCTCTGCTGCAGGTCTTCGTACTGGTCGGGCATTGCCGGCCGCTCTCCGTGGGGGGAAGCGCGGCATGGTCGCCGCCGCGCGCGCAGTCGGTGTTGACCTGGCGCAAAGCCGCACGCGGCGTGGCACGGTTCGTGACGGCGTTCAACCTTGACCGCGGCAGGCGGGGCGACCATCCTGCGCCGTCCCCCCGCAGTACGCCCGCATGAACACCCGCTACAACGCCGCCGACATCGAAGTCCTCTCCGGCCTGGACCCGGTCAAGCGCCGGCCCGGCATGTACACCGACACCAGCCGCCCGAACCATCTGGCGCAGGAAGTCATCGACAACGCGGTGGACGAGGCACTGGCCGGGCACGCGCGCGGCATCGAGGTGACCCTGCATGCCGACGGCAGCTGCGAAGTGGCCGACGACGGCCGCGGCATGCCGGTGGACATCCACCCGGAGGAGAAGATCCCCGGCGTCGAGCTGATCCTCACTCGCCTGCACGCCGGCGGCAAGTTCAGCAACAAGAACTACACCTTCAGCGGCGGCCTGCACGGCGTCGGCGTCAGCGTGGTCAACGCGCTGTCGAACAAGGTCGACGTGTTCATCAAGCGCGACGGCAACGAGTACCACATGGCCTTCGCCGACGGCGACCGTGCCTCCGCGCTGGCGGTGGTCGGCAGCGTGGGCAAGAAGAACACCGGCACCCGGCTGCGCTTCTGGCCGGACCCGAAGTACTTCGATACGCCCAAGTTCAACCTGCGCGCGCTCAAGCACCTGCTGCGCGCCAAGGCGGTGCTCTGCCCCGGCCTGACGGTCAGCCTGTTCGACGAGGCCAGCGGCGAGCGCCTGCAGTGGCATTACGAGGACGGCCTGCGCGACTACCTGAAGGGCGAACTGGAGGGCCGCGAGCTGCTGCCGCCGGAGCTGTTCGTCGGCCAGTTGAAGAAGGACACCGAGGTGGTGGACTGGGCCGTGGCCTGGCTGCCGGAAGGCGAGCTGGTGCAGGAAAGCTACGTCAACCTGATTCCCACCGCCCAGCACGGCACCCACGTCAACGGCCTACGCAGCGGCTTCACCGATGCACTGCGCGAGTTCTGCGACTTCCGCAACCTGCTGCCGCGCGGCGTCAAGCTGGCGCCGGAAGACGTGTGGGACCGGGTCGCCTTCGTGCTGTCGCTGAAGATGACCGACCCGCAGTTTTCCGGCCAGACCAAGGAACGGTTGTCCTCGCGGCAGGCGGCGGGCTTCGTCGAGGGGGCCGCGCACGACGCCTTCAGCCTGTGGCTCAACGCCAATACCGAGTTCGGCGAGAAGATCGCGCAGCTGGCCATCGAGCGCGCCTCGGCGCGGCTCAAGACCGAGAAGCAGATCGTCCGCAAGAAGGTCACGCAGGGCCCGGCCCTGCCCGGCAAGCTGGCCGATTGCATTTCGCAGGACCTGTCGCGCACCGAGCTGTTCCTGGTCGAAGGCGACTCCGCCGGCGGCAGCGCCAAGCAGGCGCGCGACAAGGATTTCCAGGCCATCCTGCCGCTGCGCGGCAAGATCCTGAACACCTGGGAAGTCGCCTCCGGGCAGGTGCTGGGTTCGCAGGAAGTGCATGACCTGGCGGTCGCCATCGGTTGTGACCCGGGCAAGGACGAGATCGACGGGCTGCGCTACGGCAAGATCGTGATCCTGGCCGACGCCGACAGCGACGGCCTGCACATCGCCACCCTGCTCACCGCACTGTTCCTCAGGCATTTCCCCACGCTGGTCGCCGCCGGCCACGTGTTCGTGGCGATGCCGCCGCTGTTCCGCGTCGACGTGGGCAAGCAGGTGTTCTACGCGCTGGACGAGGAAGAAAAGCGCCTGCTGCTGGAGAAGATCCAGCGCGAGAAACTCAAGGGTCAGGTCCACGTGACCCGCTTCAAGGGCCTGGGCGAGATGAACCCGCAGCAGCTGCGCGAGTCCACCATGCACGTGGACACCCGCCGGCTGGTGCAGCTCACCGTCGACGACGACACCGCCACCCGCTCGCTGATGGACATGCTGCTGGCGAAGAAGCGCGCTTCGGATCGGAAGAGCTGGTTGGAGCAGAAGGGCGACCTGGCCACGCTGGAAGTCTGAGCCGGCGACCCGCGGCCACAGGCCGTGGCGCCGGCCTAGGCGAACCAGCCGGAAACCCAGCGCACCACGCGGTGGAAGCGCGCCACCAGCCAGTCCGCAGTGGCGTGCAGTTCGGACGGGAACAACCGCCCCAGCAGCCAGTAGGCCAGCCAGGCCGCGGCGGCGAGGATCGCCAGCCCCAACAGTTGCATGCGGAAGTCAGCGCGCGCCTTGCTCGTGGTCATCGCCAGGTTCCCGGGCAGGTCAGGCGAACCGCGCCGGATCGAACGGCGCCGGATCCACGCAGGGCGTGCGGCCGGCGATCATGTCGGCCAGCAGCTGGCCGGTGCTGGCACTCATGCTCACCCCCATCATGCCGTGGCCGACCGCCATCCACAGGTGCGGATGGCCGGGCGCGCGCCCGATCAGCGGGATGTCATCGCGGCTCATCGGCCGCCAGCCACACCACTTCTCGCGCACCTCCGGACCGACCGGATGGTGCAGGAACTGCGCCGCGCCACGCTCCAGCGCGCCCAGGCGCTTCTCGTTGAGGCTGTCATCAAAGCCGGTGAATTCCATCGTGCTGCCCAGCCGGTAGCCGCTGCCCCACGCGGTCACGCAGACCGAGGGCTCGTAGAGGATGACCGGGCGCTTCGGCGCCAGCGGCGGCGAGCTGTAGGTGATCGAATAGCCCTTGCCCGGCTGGATGGTCTTGCGCAGCCAAGGCAGGCCGACCGCCGAGGCGATCCGTGGCGACCATGCACCGGTCGCCAGGATCACGTCGCGCGCGCGCAGCTGGCCCTGCGCGGTGGTGGCCAGCACGCCCTGCGCGCCTGGCGCCAGCGATTGCAGTGCGCAGTGCTCAATGATCCGCCCGCCGCGCGCGCGCACGACGCGGGCCAGCTCGGCCACGTAGCGGTCCGGGCGCAGCGCAGCGTCGCCGCGGAAGCACATGGCGCCGGCCAGGCCGGGCTTGAAGGCGGGGTCGCGCGCTTCGTAGTCGCTGCCTTCGACGACTTCCACATCCACGCCCAGCTCGCGCAGCAGCGGCAAGTCACCCAGCTCGCGATCCATGTCGCGGCGGGTCTTGAACACGTAGTCCTCTCCGGTTTCGGCGAACTCGCAGTCCAGCGCGTAGCGCTCCACCCACTGCTGGATGCGCTGGCGCGAATCCGACAGCAGGGTGTACTTGGCACGGGCACTGGCCACGTAGTCGCGATGGTTGCAGCGCTGCATGAAACCGAGCATCCAGCGCAGGGTGTCGGGATCCAGCGTCGGCTTGATGTACAGCGGCGCGTCGGGGGTGAACATCCAGCGCGCGGCGCGCAGCAGCGTGTTCGGCCCGGCCAGCGGAGGCGCGTGGCTGGGCGTCAGCGTGCCGCAGTTGCCATGGGAAGCGCCGGCACCGACCTTGCCGGCATCGATCACCGTCACTTCGCGGCCATCGTCGAGCAGCGCCAGCGCGGTGGCGAGCCCGGACACGCCGGCTCCGACCACGAGGCAATCGATGGATTCTTCGGCGATGGCTGCACTCACGATGGTCGGCGTCCGCTGGAAAGATCGCCCATTATCACGGCGTGGGCGCCGCGGGGACAGCCCGTCGCCCCCGCCCGCCATGGCATGGCGGCACACCGGCCACGAAAACGCGAACGGCCCGCAAATTGCGGGCCGTCGCGATGCAGCTGTTACCCAGCCCCCTGGGTCAGGGGGCGATTCGCGCCGCAGGCGCGAATGGGGGTCTGGCCGCTAACAGCCGGGGCCCGAAGTTTGCACGGCAAACTTCGGGATTGATCCATGCTGCGCATGGATCAATGCGCGTGGCCGCCCTCGCCATGCACGTGGCCGTGGGCGATCTCTTCCTCGCTGGCCTCGCGCACTTCGACGATCTCGATGTCGAATTCCAAGTCCTTGCCCGCCATCGGGTGGTTCAGGTCCACGTCGACCACGCTCATGCCCACCTTCTCGATGGTCACCGCGCGCGGACCGAAGTTGGTGTTCAAGACCACCTGCATGCCCGGGGCGAGCTTCTGGTCGCCGAAATGCTTCTTGGGAATGCGCTGGGTCAGCCCGTCGCGGCGCTCGCCGTAGGCCTCGCTGGCGGTGACCGCGGCCTTGAAGCTGTCGCCGGCTTCATGGCCGTCCATCGCCTTTTCCAGGCCGGGGATGACCTGCCCGCGGCCGAACAGGATGGCCAGCGGCTCGCCCACGGCCTTGGAGCTCTCCAGCTGCTCCTTGCCGGCCTCGGCCACGGCGTAGTGGAAACGGACAACGCGGTCTTTTTCGATCTTCATGATGTGCCTGCCAATCGGTTGGGCGCTTGCCGCCGCATGCGGTTGCGGCAACACTGCGCGGGATGGAACCAGCCGACTGCATCCAGCGACCGGGCGCGCATTATCAGCGCTGCGCCGCGCTTGCGCCATTGCCGGCCCTGCTGCTGGCCGCCGCGCTGGCCGGCTGCGGCGGCGGCAAGGCCACCCGCGACGCGCCGCCACGCGCCATCGCCCGCGACTGGCCGATGGTGGAGCCGGCCGATCCGGCCAAGGCCAACGCGGTGCTGATGCGCGCCATCAGTCTGGTCGGCACGCCCTATCGCTATGGTGGCAACACCCCCGAAGGCGGCTTCGACTGCAGCGGCCTGGTCGGCTACGTATTCCGCGACATGCTGGACCTGCGCCTGCCGCGCACCACCCGCGAACTGGCGGCCCTGCAGGGACCGCGCATCCGGCCGGAACGGCTGGCAGGAGGCGACCTGGTGTTCTTCGGCAGCGCTGGCCAGGTCAGCCACGTCGGCATCTACGTGGGCCAAGGCCGCTTCGTCCATGCGCCCAGCAGCGGCGGTACGGTCCGGCTTGATTCCTTGGACGGACACTGGTGGATCGACCATTACTCCGGGGCGAGACGGCTGCTGAAGTGAAACGTGAAACCCGTCACGAAAGCTCGCATCCCGATGATGGATATGTGAATTCCCGCCTATTCATCTTGCGCCAGCTAACAGTTTCTGAACTTCCCGACCCGTCATCGCAGGCATAGTCGCCCCTGTTTTTGCTTCGTGATGACCGCGTGAAGACAGCGAACCTGCCCCACGGCCATTCCGCACCGCGCTCCCGCCGCGTGCTCCGACTGGCCCTTGCCCTCGCCCTCGTGGCGGGCAGCCTGCCGGCACTGGCGATGAATCCTGCGATTTCCAAGGGCGACACTGCGCCGCAAGCCGCATCCGCCGCCGCGCTGTTGCTGCCCGCCCCGGCCGCCATCGCCACCCCCGATACCGCGCCGCTGGCCGCCCAGCTGGCCATCCTGCAGAAGGCCAAGGACGCGCCGACCAGCCCGTCGCTGGTCAAGACCGTGCTGCAGCGGGCGTTCTCCCTGCTCGGCACGCCCTATCGCTGGGGCGGCAGCTCGCCGGAAAGCGGCTTCGACTGCAGCGGCCTGGTCGGCTACGTGTTCCGCACCATCGGCATCGACCTGCCGCGCGTCTCCCGCGCGATGGCCGACGAAGGCACCAAGGTCGCCAGCCGCGACGCGCTGGCCGAAGGCGATCTGGTGTTCTTCGGCAAGCGCGGTCACATCGACCACGTCGGCATCTACATCGGCGAGGGCAAGTTCCTGCACGCGCCGCGGACCGGCCGCGACGTCACTGTCTCCAGCCTGACCAGCGGCTACTGGGCGCAGAAGTACCTGGAAGCGCGGCGCCTGGCCACCGGCAGCTGAGCCGGCAGTCCACGACCGATGTCGATGACGCCGCCTGCGGGCGGCGTCACTGTTTGCGGGCGTTGACGGCGGCCTGCCGGTAGCGCGCCACCGCCTGCTCCACGTCGCGGCCCAGCGCCATCACCTGCTGCGCGTACTCGGCCAGCTTGCGGTCCTCCTCGCTGCGCGGCTGCCACGGCGGCACCGGCACCGGCGCGCCTTCCGGCGCATCCAGCGCCACGAACACGATCACGCAGTGGGTGCACAGGCGTGCGTCGGCTTCATCGACACGCGGGTCGCGCGCGCGCACGTCCACCGCGAAATGCATCGAGGTGGTGCCGGTATGGATCAGGGTGGCCTGCACGCTGACCAGGTCGCCGATCCGGATCGGGGCGACGAAGCGGATTCCACCCACCGCCACCGTGACGCTGTAGTGGCCGCTCCAGCCGACCGCGGCGGCGTAGCCGGCCTGATCGATCCAGCGCATCACCTGCCCACCGTGCACCTTGCCGCCGAAGTTCACGTCCGACGGCTCGGCGAGGAAGCCCATGCTCAACTGGCGCTGGCGTCCGCTCATGCTTGGCTCCCGGCCGCGCGAAACGCGGCGGCAGGCAGATTCTAGAACGGGATATCGTCGTCGAACGGCACGTCATCGAAGGCCGGCTTGGCCGGTGCCTGCGCGGGCTCGCGGCGCTGGGCCGGGGCGCTGCGCTGCGGGCGGTCGCCACCGTAGCCGCCACCGCTGCCACCGCCACGCTGGTAGCCGCCACCTTCGCCGCCGCCACGCGGCTGGTAACCACCGCCACCCTCGCCGCCACCGCGCTGGCCGTCGCCACCGCCGATCATCTGCATCTCGTCGGCGACGATGTCGGTGGTGTAGTGCTTGACCCCGTCCTTCTCGTAGGAGCCGTATTCGAGGCGCCCCTCGATGTAGACCTGGCGGCCCTTCTTCAGGTACTCGCCGGCGATCTCGCCGAGCTTGCCGAACAGCTTGACGCGGTGCCATTCGGTCTTTTCCTGCTGGTTGCCGTCGCGATCCTTGCGCACGCTGGTGGTGGCCACGCTCAGCGTGGTGATCGCCATCCCGCCCTGGGTGTACTTCACGTCGGGATCGTTGCCGAGGTTGCCGACCAGGATCACTTTGTTCACGCCGCGTGCCATGTGCTGCCTCGCTCTGGATTTCGCTCGTCCGGGACTGGACGATGGCATCGAAGTATAGCGGGCGCCAGCCGGCAGACGCCGCGCCGCGGGGTCGGAAAACCTCCCTACGGCTTATACTTCGGCATTCCCCGCCGATGCCGCACATGACCGCTCCCGACCTCGCGCATGCCGCGCCCGACCTCAAGGCGATTCAGGCCCTGGCCGCGCCCGACATGACCGCGATGGACGCGCTGATCCGCCGCCGGCTGGCCTCGGACGTGGTGCTGGTCAACCAGATCGCCGAATACATCGTCGGCGCCGGCGGCAAGCGGCTGCGGCCGATGCTGCTGTTGCTGGCGGCGGGCGCGCTGGGCCACCGCGGCCCCGATGCACACCAACTGGCGGCGGTGGTGGAGTTCATCCACACCTCCACCCTGCTGCACGACGACGTGGTCGATGAATCCGACCTGCGCCGCGGCCGCAAGACCGCGAACGCGGTCTGGGGCAACGCCGCGTCCGTGCTGGTCGGCGATTTCCTGTATTCGCGCAGCTTCCAGCTGATGGTGGAGCTGGAGCGGATGGACGTGCAGAAGATCCTGGCCGACACCACCAACATGATCGCCGAAGGCGAGGTGCTGCAGCTGCTGCACGTGCGCAACCCGGACACCGACGAAGCCGCCTACCTGCGGGTGATCGAGCGCAAGACCGCGATCCTGTTCGCCGCCGCTACCCGCCTGGGCGCGCTGTTGGCCGGCGCCGACGCTGCTACCCAGCAGGCACTGCACGACTACGGCCTGCGCCTGGGCTACGCCTTCCAGATCGCCGACGACGTGCTGGACTACGCCTCCGACGCCGCCACGATGGGCAAGAACCTCGGCGACGACCTGGCCGAAGGCAAGATGACGCTGCCGCTGATCCACGCGATGGCGCACAGCGACGCAACCGTCCGCGGCGAGCTGCGCCGGATCGTCGAGGAAGGCGACCTGGACGGGCTGGCCACGGTGCAGGCGGCGATTGCCCGCTGCGGGAGCCTGGACTACAGCCGCGCCCGGGCAACGACCTACGCGGACGCCGCCGACACCGCGCTGGCGGCCCTGCCGGGCAATGCCTACGTGGACGCGCTGCGCGGCCTGGCGCGATATTCGGTCAGCCGCGACCACTGACCCGGCCCGCGGCAGCCGTCACGCCGGCTCAGTGCTGCCCTACAGCGCGAACCGCTCGCGGAAGAAGTCCGCCATCATCCGGTAGGCGCGCTTCGCCGCGCGCTCGTCGTAGCGACAGTTGCTGGCGGGATCGCTGCCGGCCGACGGCTCGGCGAAACAGTGCACCGCGCCGCTGAAATCGACGAACTGCCAGTCCGCGCCGGCGCCGTCCATTTCCTTCTCGAAGGCGGCGATGTCGCTGTCGGGAACCGCCTTGTCGTCGGCGCCGTTCAGCACCAGCACCGGCGTCTTCACCGCCGCGGCGGTGGCGGATTTGGCGCCGGGCGCCAGCCCGCCGTGCAGGCTGACCACGCCGGCCAGCTCGGCACCGCTGCGCGCCAGCTCCAGCACGGTGGAACCGCCGAAGCAGAAGCCGAACGCGCCGATCTTCCCCGCATCCAGCGGCGCGCTGCCAGCCTGCGTTTTCAACGTGGCCACCGCGGCGTCGATGCGCGCGCGCAGCGCGGCCCGATCCTCACCGCGCAAGCCACCGGCCAGCTTGCCCGCCTCGCCCGCGTTGGCAGGCTGGCGGCCCTTGCCGTACACATCCGCCACCAGCACCACGTAATCGGCCCCGGCCACCGCCTTGGCACGCGCCACCGCGTCGTCGGTGACGCCCATCCAGTTCGGCACCATCACCAGCCCGGGCCGCTTCGCCGCCGAGGCGTCGTCATAGACCACGTAGCCGCTGAAGCGATCCTTGCCCACCGTCCATTCGACCGGCTTGGCCTGCATGGCGGCGAACGCGGGCAAGGCGACGAACGAAAGCGCGAGGGCGAGCAGCGAACGACGCATGGCGGGGCTCCGGAGGGATGACCGGCTTACGCTACGCGAATCCGGTTCAACTTCCGTGAAGTTCTTGCCTTGCCCACGGGGGGTTTGACCTGCGCGGCACACGCCGACCGCCCACCGCTGCGGGCATGCAGCAAGCTCAGGCGATGCCCATGCCCTGGATGCCGGAAATCGCGTCCGGGTCGAAGCCGGCCAGCCGCGCGAAGTGGCGGCCGCGTTCAACGTAGTTGCGGTACGGCCCGAAGCTGGGCGCACCGGGCGAGAGCAGCACCACACCACCGTTCGGCAGGGCCGCGCGCGCCTTCTCCATCGCCTCGGCCAGATCGCACGCGGCTTCCAGCACGAAACCGGCCTGCGCCGCGACTGGCGCCAGCAGCGCGTGGATACGCGGGCCATTCTGGCCCATGGTGATGACCGCACGCGGCGCGTGTCCGCGCATGGCATCGGCAAATTCGTCCCAAGGCAGGCCGCGGTCGTGGCCACCGACCAGCACCGCGACGTCGCGGCCGGCATACAGGTCGAGCGCCGCCTGCGTGGCCATCGGCGTGGTGCTGATGGAATCGTTGACGTAGAGATAGCCGTCCTTTTCGCCCAGCGGCTGCAGCCGGTTGGGCAGCGGCTGGAAGCTGGCCGCGTGCGGCGCAAGCTCCGCCGCGTCGAGCCCGAACGCTTCCAGCGCGGTCAGCACCGCGCACAGGTTGCTGCGGTTGTGCCGACCGGGCAGCGGCAGCGCGGCGGTGTCCATCACGAAAACATCGCCGCGATGCAGTGCGTCCCCGCGCAGATGCCAGCCGCGTCCATCGCCGTACCAATGGATGTCGCTGCCAGGCAGCTGCAGCTTCGCCAGCAGTGGATCGGCGGCGTTGAGCACGGCGATGCGCGGCTTCGCCTGCGTCACCAGCGTCAGCTTGTCGGCGATGTAGCGCGCCTCGCTGCCGTGCCAGTCCAGGTGCTCCGGGTGCAGGTTGGTGACGATGGCGATGCGCGGGCGTGCGCCGGAAGCGGCAACATCGCCGGTCTGGTAGCTGGAAAGCTCGATCGCCCACGCATCGGCATGGCCGTCCAGCAATTCCAGCAGCGGCACGCCGATGTTGCCGCACAGGGCGGTGCGCAGCCCCGCTGCACGCAGCAGGTGCGCCAGCAGCGAGGTGGTGGTGCTCTTGCCCTTGGTGCCGGTCACGCAAATGGCATTGGCCACTTCGCCCGCGGCATCGGCGCGCTCGGCGAACCACAGCGCGGTGCCTCCGATGAAGCGGGTGCCCTGCTGCGCGGCATACACGGCTTCGGGCTTGTACGGGCTGATGCCGGGGGACTTCACCACCACGTCGAATGCGGCCAGGCGCTCGCCCGTGGCGGCATGTTCGATGGACAGCAGCGGATCGCCCAGCGCCGCCACTTCCGCCGCTTCGGCCTCGCTGCAGAACAGCGTCAGGGCTTGCTGCGGCAGGCGCGCGCACAACGCCGCACGGGCAGCGCGGCCTTCATGGCCCCAGCCCCACAGCGCCACGCGGCGGCCGGACAGGTCGGCGATGCGCAGCCGCTCAGGCAGCGAAGCGGGCACGCAGGCGCTCCCACAGCGCGGCGGGGATGCGGTGTTCGTCGTCCAATGCAAGCAACGGCTCAAGGGCCAGCGCGTCCGCATCCAGCTGCGGCAGGATCTGCCGCGCGAAGCGCTGGATCACTGCGTCCTCGCGCCAATCCGGACGCTGCGCCAGCAGCGCCATCGCCGCACGCGACTCGCGGCCTTCGCCCACGCATTCGAACGGCTTGTGTTCGCCGTACTCCAGCAGCGCGTCGAAGCCGGGGACCTGCGCCGGATCGTCCAGCAGGTTGCGGCCGACGATGCCGACCAGGCGCAGCTTCGGCACGAACGGCGCCAGCGCCAGGAACACGAAATGGCACTTCGGGCAGACCCCGCACCAGCGGCTGGTGGGGCGCTCGCCGAGGATGTGGAAGTTGCGGTTGCAGCTGGAGAAATGCGCGTCGTAGCGGTCGGTCCTGGCGAACTGCCGCGCCACCGCGAGTTCCGACAATGGCCGCAGCAGCGAGTAGTAGTGCAGGTCGGCGGCCACGTGCGACTGCAGGTAGTCGCCGAAGGCGGACTCGAACGCCCAGCCCTTCGACCACTGGTGGTTGACCTCGCCGGTGCCCGGGATCTGCGAGCCGTAGCTGGCAGACCGCTCGTTGGAAAAGACCACCTGGTCCACGCCCAGCAGCACCGCGGCGAAGGCCATGATCGCGGAGTTCACCGCGGTCACCGGGATATGGCCGTTCCATGCGCCCTGCCGGTTGAACTCGAACAGCTGCGGCGCCAGCTGGCGGCCGATGTTGAGCGTGGGCAGGCCGGTGTGCGCGGCGCAGGCGGCGATCAGCTGCGAACCGCCGATCCACGTCACCGTCTGCGCGACGCCCTCGGCGCGCAGCGCCTCGATGCTGACCAGTGAATCCTTGCCGCCGCCGATGGCGACCAGCGCGTGTTGGCGCAGGCCGAGCGCGGGCGCGGGCAGCGACGGCGCGGCGTCCGCCGGGAAGCGGATCTTGCCGCGCAGGTCTAGCCCGTTGCGGTAGGCGAATTCGCCCAGCCCGTTGCGGTAGACGGTTTCCAGCAGCGCCGCGGTGTCGGCGTCGATGGCGTAGTCGTCGATGCGGATTTCGTCCGCCACCGCCGCCTTGTAGTAGCTCACGCCGGCGACCAGATGCAGCAGGCGCAGCGCGCGCTCCGCGGCGGCCGCGCGCGCGTCATCCAACATGAACGGCGCCCCCGGCACGGTGACGGTCTCGGTCAGCTCGGGGCCATCGTCGAAGGCGTACACCAGTTGCGCCACGCCGGTCTGCGCGTCGAAGGCGCAGCGGACGAAGCGGAACGTGCGGATGGCGTCGCGGTTGAAAATCCAGTCGGTCATGGTTGCTCGATGTCCTGCTGCGCGGCGGTGCCCGCGTCCGGAAGGACGGCTTCCGCCGGCAGCGCCCGCAGATTGTAGGCGCTGGCCATGCTGAAGCCGTAGGCGCCGGCGTCGGCGATCAGCAGCACGTCGTCGGGCGCGGTGGCGGCAGATAGCTTGACCCGGTGGCCGAACACGTCGCTGGACTCGCAGATCGGCCCGACCACGTCGAAATCGCGCAGCGCGCCGTCGTCCAGCCGCGACAGGTTGTGGATGTCGTGCCAGGCGTCGTACAGCGCCGGGCGGATCAGCGCGTTCATGCCTGCGTCCAGCCCGACCCGCAGTACCTCGTCCTTCTCCACCACCTGGGTGGCGCGCGCCAGCAGCACGCCGGCTTCGGCCACCAGGAAGCGGCCGGGCTCGATCGCCAGCTGGAAGGCCGGATGCACCGCCTTGATCGCGGCCAGCCCGGCTGCCCAGGTCTCGAGGTCGAAGGGCTCGTCGTCGTCGGTGTACGGAATCGGCAGGCCGCCGCCGATATCCAGCACCTCCACGCTGCCGATGCGGCGGGCGAAGCCGGCCAGCTCGTCCACCACTTCCTGCCAATGGCCGATGGTTTCGATGCCGCTGCCCAGGTGCGCGTGCAGGCCGGTGATGCGCACGTCCAGCGCGCGCGCGGCATCGACGAACTCATCCACCCGCTGCGCCGACAGTCCGAACTTGGCTTCCTTGCCGCCGGTATTGACCTTCTCGTGGTGGCCGTCGCCGTGGCCGAGGTCGATCCGCAGCCACAGCGCGCGGCCGCGGAACACCTCCGGCCAGCGCTGCAGCAGCTCGACGTTGTCCACCGTCACCGTGACCCCGCGCGCCAGCGCCGCTGCGTATTCGCCGATGGGGGCGAAGCTGGGGGTGAACAGCACCCGCCGCGGGTCGAAACCGGGCAGCGCCGCGAACACCCGCTCGATCTCGCCCAGCGACACGCACTCCAGGCCGAAGCCTTCGTCCGCCAGCGTGCGCAGGATCTCCGGGTGCGAATTGGCCTTGACCGCGAAATAGCGCCGGTCCACCGCCGCGATCGCCTTCAGCTGCGCGGCGCGCGCGCGCACCGTGGGCAGGTGGTAGGCGTAGCGCGGCGTACCCGCCTGCGCCAGCCGCAGCAGGGCCTCACGCTCGGCCGGGGCCTGCCACCACGGCGCCGGCCGCGGCCGGAACGTGCCTTCGATCTCGCGCCAGCGCGGACCGAACACGCCGACCTCGTGCACCGGCATAGCGCCGGAGTCGATCAGCGCTTCGTGCAGCTTGGGCAGCATGCCGTCGGCAGCCGCCTCGTCGACCACGAAGGTCAGGTTGAGGTCGTTGGACGACTGCGAGATCAGGTGCACGTTCTCGCGCCCGAACATCGCCCACACGTCCTGCAGCTTGTGCAGCAGCGAGCGCATGCCGCGCCCGACCAGGGTGATCGCCGCGCAGGGCGCGATCACCTTGACCCGGCAGACCTGCGCCAGGTCCGCCGACAGCCTCGACAACACGTCGGTGGAGATCAGGTTTTCCGACGGGTCCAGCGACACCGTGACGTTGGTTTCGGCCGAACCGATCAGGTCGACCGAGAGGCCATGCTGCTTGAACAGCGCGAATACGTCGGCCAGGAAGCCGACCTGCTGCCACATGCCGATGCCTTCCATCGACACCAGCACGATCCCGTTGCGGCGGCTGATCGCCTTCACCCCCGGCACCGGCGCGGCGGCGTCATCGATACTGGTGCCGGGCAGGTGCGGGCGCTCGGTGTCGAGGATGGCCATCGGCACGCCGGCGTTGCGGCACGGCCGCAGCGAGCGCGGATGCAACACCTTGGCGCCGGTGGTGGCGATTTCCTGCGCCTCGTAATAGTCCAGCCGCGTCAGCAGGCGCGCGTCCGGCACCTCGCGCGGGTTGGCGCTGAACATGCCGGGCACGTCGGTCCAGATCTCCACCCGACGCGCGCCGAGCAGCGCGCCGAAATAGGCGGCGGAGGTATCCGAACCGCCGCGCCCGAGGATCGCAGTGCCGCCGTCCTGATGCCGCGCGATGAAGCCCTGGGTGATCAGCAGGCGGGTGGGCTGGGAGGCGAAATGCACCCGCCAGTCGCCGCTGCCCTGCCAGCGGCAGTTCACCGACAGCCGCTGCGCCCAGGCGCTCTGGTTGGGCTGCGGCGGCAGCGCATCAAGCCAGTCACGCGCATCCATCCAGCCGATGTCCAGGCCCTGCGCGCGCAGGTAGGCTGCCCCGATCGTGGACGACAGCAGCTCGCCCTGCCCCAGCACCTCGGCCTGCCAGTCCAGCGTGCGCGTGGCCGCGCGCGGATCGGCCAGCAGGCCGTGCAGCACGGCCAGCCGCTCACCCAGTACCGCGTCGGCGTCGAGCTCGAGTTCGGCGAGGAAATCGTGGTGCCGTGCCTCCAGCTTCGCCACCCGCTCCGCGCTGTCGGCGGCGCCATCGGCGATCGCGGTCAGCTCGTTGGTGACGCCGGACAGCGCCGACACCACCACCAGCACCCGAGCATCGTTGTCACGGGCGCGGCCGGCCGCAAGTTTCCCGATGTTGTCCCAGCGCGTGCGTTTCGAGACCGAGGTGCCCCCGAACTTGAGGACAAGCCAGCGATCAGCGGACGCGGGGGAGGAAGTGGACATGGGTCCTGGGTCGAAATGAGGGGGAAGATGCCGCACGCGCGGGCCTGCGGCATTCTAGCGGCCTCTTCCGCCACCATGACGCATCGCAACATGGCACGTCGTTATATGCAGCTGGACGTTTTCGCCGCCCGCCCCGGCCTGGGCAACCCGCTGGGCGTGGTGCTGGACGCGCAGGACCTGAACGGCGCTTCGATGCGGGCGCTGGCCGCCTGGCTGAACCTGTCGGAGACGGTGTTCTTCCTGCCCCCCGATGCCGGCGCCGACTACCGCATCCGCATCTTCACCCCCGGCAGCGAACTGCCGTTCGCCGGCCACCCCAGCGTGGGCGCGGCCTGGGCGGCCGCACAATTGGGGCTGGCGCAACCGCGCGCGGGCGCGCTGGTGCAGCAGTGCGGCGCCGGGCTGCTGCCGGTGCGGATCGAAGTGGAAGGCGCGCGCCTGCTGCCGTCCGTGCGCAGCCCGCGTGCGCGCGAGCTGGCCCGCCACGAGGGCGCGCTGCCGGCCGGCTTGGCAACGCTTGCCGCGCCGGGCACCACGGCCGCGCTGTGGGACAACGGCCCGCGCTGGTGGCTGGTGGAGGCCGCGTCGGCCGCCCGGTTGCGCAGCCTGCGCCCGGACTTCGCCGGGATCGCCGCATGGAGCAACGCCACTGCGTCCACCGGGGTGGCGGTGTTCGCCTTCGAGGACAGCGACGACCACCAGCTGGTGGTGCGCGCGTTCTGCCCCGGCGATGCGGTGAACGTGCCGGAAGACCCAGTCACCGGCAGCGCCAATGCCGCCATCGCCGCCTGCCTGCACCGGCAGGGCCGGCTGCCGGGCAACAGCCCCGCCTACGTCGCCAGCCAGGGCCGCGAACTGGGCCGCGATGGGCGCGTGGCGGTGCGCGTGGACCCCGAGGGCGAAGTCTGGATCGGTGGCCAGGTGCAGCAGGTGATCGCCGGCACGCTGGACTGGTAACCTGCGCGGCCCCTCCGACGGCCTTCCCCCATGCCGCGTCGCTACGTGCAACTCGATGTGTTCGCTTCCCGTCCCGGCGACGGCAATCCGCTGGCCGTGGTGCTGGAGGCGCAGGGACTGGACGACGCCACCATGCAGGCGATCGCGCGCTGGACGCGGCTGCCGGAAACCACCTTCGTGTTCCCGCCCACCGCGCCGGAAGCGACCCACGCCGTCCGCATCTTCAGCCCGCGCCGCGAGGTGCCGTTCGCCGGCCATCCCAGCGTCGGCACCGCCTATGCGCTGCTGGATGCGGGGCTGGTGACGCCGCGCGACGGACTGCTGGTGCAGCAGGGCATCGCCGGCAACCTGCCGCTGCGGGTGCATGGCGAGGGCGCCGCACGCACGGTGGCGGTGCGCACGCCGCGCGCCCGCGTGCAGGAAATCGCCGCGGCCGACGACACCCGCCTGGCCGCCGCGCTGGCCGGCCTGCAGCTGGGCGCGCTGCCGCCGGTGCTGATGGACGGCGGCCGCCGCTGGTGGCTGGTGGAACTGGCCAGCGAAGCGCACCTGCGCAGCGCCGAACCCGACTGGGACGCCATCGCCGCGCTGGCCGAGGCCAGCGACAGCATGGGCCTGTTCGTCTATGCACGCAGCGATGATCCGGTCTACTACTACGCCGTGCGCGCCTTCGTCGGCGCACCGGCGCGCTTCGAGGACGCCGCCTCCGGCGCCGCCAACGCCACCCTTGCGGCATGGCTGGCCGAACGCGGCGCCCTCCCCGGCGGCAACGGCTTCTACCGGGTCAGCCAGGGCCGCGAAGTGGGCCATGACGCCATCATCGAACTCACCGTCGATGCCGACGGCGAGGTGTGGTCGGGCGGCCGCGCGGCGATGGTGGTGACGGGCGTGCTGGAGTGGCCCCAGCCCGCCTGACGGAAGGACCGCAGCGGACTATTGGCCCGTTACCGGCACCAGCCGCAGGTCCTGGAAGTCGAAGCTGAAGTCGGTCAGCGGCGAGATCGGTTCCATCCGCAACTCGCGGATGTTGCCGTCCGGATCCAGCGAGAAGTTGACGAAGGCATCCGCGTTCAGGCCACGGTCGCGCCAGCGGACGATGAAGCTGTCGTGCTGCCAGTGCTCGATGTCGCCCAGCAGCTCCGCGGTCTTGCTGAACTGCATCTCCAGCCCCTTCGCCCCCTGCCGGATCACGACGTCGCCGTACCACGGGTCGCGGTAGGTGCCGGCGTATTTCGCCAGCGGCAGCGAGGGCTTGCTGGCGGCGTCGCGCGCGGCGACGTGCTTCTGCCAGTCCTCGTCGGCATTGCCCTGCGCCTTGGCGAACGCAGCGGCATAACCCTTGAGCCAGTCGTTGCCTGACCTGCCCAGCATCATGTCCATCGCTTCGTAGGTGATCGCGTTGAAGGCCACGCCCACCTCCGCACTGGTCAGCACCACCACGCCGATCTTCTCGTTCGGCAGCAGGGTCAGGCGCGAGACCTGGCCCGGCCAGCCGCCGGTGTGCCAGACCAGCTTGTGGCCAGCGTAGTCGGACACCTGCCAGCCCTGCGCGTAGCCCATCGCGTTCGGGGTGGCCGCGGCCAGCCCGGGTATGGACGGCTTGCCGACCGGGATCGGTGTCAGCACCGACCACATCTCGCGCTGGCGCTGCCCCGAGAACAGCCGTCTGGCCTTGTCGCCTTCGCCGGAAATCACGCCGCCGGCCAGCTGCACGTTCATCCACTTGGCCAGGTCGTGCACGCTGGAATAGATGCCGCCGGCGCCCGACACGTTGCGCCAGCTGGTCACGCCGACCGGGCGCAGGTCCTTGAAATCGAACTTGGCATGACCGGTGGCCACGTTGTCGCCGGGCTTGAGGTCATCGCTGTTGTAGCGGGTCTCCGTCATCCCCAGCGGCTGCCAGATGCGGGTTTCCAGGAACTTCTGGAACGACACGCCGGATGCGGCTTCCACCACCAGCCCGGCAACGCCGAACAGGATGTTGTCGTAGGCGTACTGCTCGCGGAAACCGCCGGTCAGCGGCACATCCTTCAGGCGTTCCGCCACCTCGCGGGTGGTGTAGGTGGTGGTCGGCCAGTACAGCAGGTCGCCCGCGCCCAGGCTGAGGCCACTGCGGTGCGCCAGCAGGTCGCGGATGCGCATCTCGCGGGTCACGTAGGCATCGCTCATGCGGAACCACGGCAGGTGGTCGATGACCCGGTCGGTGGTCTTCAGCTTGCCCTCGTCCTGCAACATGTTCAGCGCCGCGGCGGTGAACGCCTTGGTGTTGGACGCGATGGCGAACATGGTGTGCTCATCCACCTTCGCCGGCTTGCCCATCTCGCGCACGCCGTAGCCGCGCGCCATCACCACCTGCCCGTCCTTGACGATGGCCACCGCCACGCCGGGCACGTCGAACTGCTCCTGCACCGCTTCGACGTAGGCATCGAAACGGGCCAGCCGCGCCGCATCCGGCAGCGGCGCAGCCAGCGGCGCGCGGGTGTCGTCGATCAGGAACGGCCGCGATACGGTCCGCTCGGCCTGCTGCGCCGACACCGGCGCGGCGGTGGCAAGGGTCAGGGCCAGGGCGACGGTCAGCGGGGCGATGCGCATGACGGGGCTTCCTCGGGGATCGAAAGCGCCGAGTATGCCGGCGCCGGCAGGGCGGCGCGATCCGCCATCGGTCATGCGCGCCCGGCGGGCAAGCCGCCGATAATGCGCGGATGCGAAATCCCGACACTACCCGCGCGCTCTGGCAGATCCACTTCTGCGTGCTGCTGTGGGGCTTCACCGCCATCCTCGGAAAACTCATTTCGCTGCCGGCGCTGCCGCTGGTGTGGTGGCGGATGCTGATCGTGGTGGCGGCACTGGCGCTGCTGCCCAAGGTCTGGCGCGGGCTGGGCGCGATGCCGGCGCGCAGCCGCTGGGCCTATGCCGGGATCGGCGCGCTGGTGGCGCTGCACTGGCTGACCTTCTACGGCGCGATCAAGCTGGCCAACGCCTCGGTGGCCGCCACCTGTATCGCCTTTGCCACCCCGATGACCGCGCTGATCGAACCACTGCTCACCCGGCAGAAGTTCCAGCCACGCGACCTGCTGTTGGGGTTGGCCTCGCTGCCGGGCATCTGGCTGGTGGTCGGCGGCGTGCCCGCCGGCATGCATGCCGGGATCGTGGCCGGCGTGGCCTCGGCCGCACTGGTGGCGCTGTTCGGCACCCTCAACAAGCGCATGGTCGACGGCGGCGATCCGCTCACCGTCACCGCGCTGGAACTGGGCGCCGGCACCCTGATGCTGACCCTGCTGGCGCCGTTGATGCCGCTGCTGGTGCCCGCCTTCGCCGGCCCGCTGCTGGTGCTGCCCTCCACCACCGACACGCTGTGGCTGGTGCTGTTGGCACTGGCCTGCACGCTGTTGCCGTTCGCGCTTTGCCTGGTGGCGCTGCGCCACCTGTCCGCCTTCACCGCGCAGCTGTCGGTGAACCTGGAGCCGGTCTATGCCATCGTGCTGGCTGCGATCCTGTTCAACGAACAGCAGGAGCTGTCGCCGCGCTTCTACCTCGGCGTCGCCATCATCCTCGGCGTGGTGTTCGCGCAGGGCCTGCTGGCCGGCCGCCGCCAGCCGGCGCATGTCGAGCAGGTTGGCGTGAGCGAATCCCACCATCTCGCCGACTGACACCGCATCCCAACGCATCGCCACGGAGCTCCACCCATGCAGGCAACCCAGGCCATCGATTTCGAACTGGACCGCGACTACATCGAGCTGAACCAGCTGCTGAAGCTCGCCGGCCTGTGCGATTCCGGCGGCGCCGGCAAGCAGCTGGTGGCCAGCGGCGCGGTGCGGGTGGACGGCCTGCCGGAACAACGCAAGACCGCCAAGATCCGCGCCGGCCAGACCGTGCAGCTGGGCGACGTGCTGATCCGCCTGCGCGACGTCAGCTGACCCCGCAAACACGAACACGCCGGGCACGGCCGCCTCGTTTACCCTTGCCACTGGCAATCGCGGACGACTGGCTATGACCCTGTTGGCACTGGTGATCCTCGCGGCGCTCGCGGCCTGGGCGATGCTGGCCTACAACCGGCTGGTGCGGCTGCGCAACCAGCACCGTACCGCCTGGGCCGACATCGACGTACAGCTGCAGCGCCGGCACGACCTGGTACCGCAGCTGGTGACCGTGGCGCAGGCCTATGCCGCACACGAGCGCGCCACGCTGGAGGCGGTCACCGAACTCCGCGCGCAGGCGCAAGCGGCGCACGGCGCGGCCCGGCAAGGCCAGGCCGAAGCGGCGCTGGAACAGGCGCTGGGCCGGCTGATCGCGCTGCGCGAGGCCTATCCCGACCTGAAGGCGAACCAGAACTTCGCCCAGCTCTCGTCCGCGCTGGTGGAAGTCGAGGAACACCTGCAGTACGCGCGCCGCTTCTACAACGGCGCGGTGCGCGACTACAACGACGCCACCCAGCGCTTCCCCGCGCTGCTGGTCGCGCGTGGCCTTGGTTTCGCCGCGGCGGAATTCTTCCAGGCCGAAGGCGACAGCCGCGCCGCATCGAAGCTGGAGCTGGCATCGTGATCCGCGCGCTGCTGCTGGCCACGTTCGCCCTGCTGTCGGCGCTGCCGCTGCAGGCGCGGGCACAGGAACGCATCCTGTCGTACGACAGCACCGTGGCGGTGAACGCCGACGGCAGCATGGACGTGGAGGAACGCATCCGCGTGCGCGCCGAGGGCGAGGCGATCCGCCGCGGCATCTACCGCGACTTCCCCACCCGCTATCGCGACCGCCACGGCAACCGCGTGGTCGTCGACTTCACGGTAAAGGACGTGCTGCGCGACGGCCGGCCGGAGCCGTGGTTCACCGAAAGGCGGTCCAACGGCGTGCGCCTGAATACCGGTAACGACGACTTCCTGCCGGTGCCGGCGGAATACACCTACACCCTGCGCTACCGGACCAGCCGCCAGCTGGGCTTCTTCGCCGACCACGACGAGCTGCACTGGAACGCGATCGGTACCGGCTGGGCCTTCCCCATCGAAAGCGGCAGCGTCGACGTGCGCCTGCCGCGTGCCGTCACCGGCGCCGACCTGCGGGCCGAGTGCCATACCGGCGCACAGGGCGCGCGAGGCCAAGCCTGCGCCGGCAGTGCGGCATCAGCCGGCGAAGCGCATTGGAAGCTCACCGAGCCGCTGGCACCGCAGGAAGGCCTGACCATCGTGCTGTCCTTTCCCAAGGGCGTGGTAGTTGCGCCCACCGCGGCGCAGAGGACGTGGTGGCTGCTCAAGGACAACCGTGGCGTGCTGGTGGCGCTGGCCGCGCTGCTGGCCATGCTGGCCTACATGCTGCGTCGCTGGCGGCGGGTCGGCCGCGACCCCGCGCCCGGCATCATCATCGCGCGCTACCAGCCACCGGCCGGCTATTCGCCGGCGGCGCTGCGCTTCATCCGCCGCATGGCCAGCGACACCCGCTGCATCACCGCCGACCTGCTGGCGCTGGCGGTGGCCGGCCACCTGCGCATCGAGCGCGAGAAGGGCTTGCTGAAGGACGACTGGACCTTGCACCACCTGCCCGGCGGCGACGTGGCGGCACTAGCGGACTCGCAGCGCGCGCTGCTAGCCGGGCTGTTCCGCGATGGCGACACGCTGGGACTCAAGAACAGCAACCACGCGCTGCTGCAGGCGGCCATCGCGGCGCAGGGCAAGGTCATGGAAAAGGCCTATGCCGGGCGTATGTTCCAACGCAACTACGGCAGCATGGGGGTCGCCTTCGCGATTGGCGCGGTTGGCCTGGCGCTGGCGGCGGCGGTATCGGGCGGCGGCGGCCTGCTGCTGATCGCGATCATTGGCGTGCTGATGCTGGCGGCGGTGATCACCTTCGCCTTCCTGGTGCCGGCGCCGACCGCGGAAGGCCGCAAGCTGCTGGACGAAATCGAGGGGCTGAAGTTGTACTTGGGGGTGGCCGAACGCGACGAACTGGCGCGACTGCCGGGCCCGGACGCGCCGCCACTGCTGGACGCGCAGCGCTACCAATTCCTGCTGCCGTACGCGCTGGCGCTGGACGTGGAGGTAGCGTGGACGGAGAAGTTCACCGCCGCGGTCGGTACCGCCGCCGCCGAAGCGGCGACCGCCAACATCGGCTGGTACCGGGGCGGCAACCTCACCAGCCTGGGCCAGCTCACCAGCAGCCTGGGCAGCAGCCTCAATTCGCAAATCGCTTCCGCATCGTCTCCCCCCGGCAGCTCGTCGGGCGGCGGCGGCGGCGGTTTCTCCGGCGGCGGCGGTGGCGGTGGCGGTGGCGGCGGACGCTGACGCCCGACGAATCAATCGCACGGCAACCGGCCGCGGCCACGGCGCGATTTACGGATGGGCCACGCTGGCGTCATCGCCGGCGGCATGTTCGGTCGCATCGGGCTTGACCGTGCCGGTATCGCCCGCCTCCGCTACGTCCGGCGCCTTGGGTTCGGCAGGCATCGCCAGCACCGCGCCGTCCAGTTCCGCCATCGGGCTTTCGACCGGGCACTGCGGGTCGGGGAAGCCATAGCGCGTACGCAGCACCAGGCCACAGGCGTTGATGTCGGCCACGTCCTGGTGGGCGGCGTCGGCCGGCTGCACGCACTGCTGCTCGTAGGCGCGGCGGAAGCTGTCGCGGCGGCGCAGGAACTCGGTGCCGCAGCGGCGCGCTAGCCTTATGCGGTCGAGGTCGTCCTCCACCGCGTTGGATCCGGCCAAACCGAAATCCTCCAGCTCCTGGTCGGTGAGGATGTGCAGGGTGCGGTTGGGCACCGTGGTCATCAGGTCATAGACCTCGATCGAAGCGCCGTTGCGCTCCAGGTAGTTGCGCAGGTCGTCGCTGATCCTGCGCAGCTCCTCGCCCAGTTCCTTGCGCGAGGTGGCGGTGGAGCGCAGCCGGATCATCCGATGGATGCCCACCGGCCCGACGATCACGCGCATGTCGCCGGCTGCCAGCAGCAGCACGCAGGCGCTGTGGCAGACCGAATCACCGCGCACCCAGATGGTCCAGTCGTTCTCACCGATGGCATCCCCGGCGCGCATGGCCGACTCCACGCTGCCGCCGCCGGAGTCGATGTCGAGGATGCGCTTGCCGATGCCCAGGTCGCCCGCCACCTTGCCCGCGCGCTCGGCCAGCGCGGCGAAGCTGGCGGTCACCCGCCCCTTGTAGCGCAGCCGCACCAGGCCGGTGGCGCGGCAGTCCTGCATGGCGCCGCGCAGGTCGATGTAGGCCAGCGACAGCACCGGCAGGCCATCGCCCTGCCGATAGTCGGCGCCGCAGTCCACCCATGCATCGCCGGCTTCCAGCCGCACCGGCGACCAGTCGATCTCCGCCTGCGGCTTGCGCTGCACCACCGGCGCCGGCGCCTCCAGCGCATCGGTGCTGGCGCTGGTCTGGGTCTCGGGGGCGCGGCTGCAGGCGGCGGCCAGCAGCAGGCAGGCCGCGAACGGGATCCAGCGAAAGCTCATCGAACGAGTCGCGTCGTGGTGGGGATTGTCCAGTCTAGTGCCGATGGCCGCGTTGCCACCGAACCGGCGATGAATCGCCACGGCTGGCCGCCACGGCCCGCGCTTCCCGTTGGCCCAGCGGGAACCTTTGGAGCCGCGGCATGAGCGCCTCGAACTTCCTCAATGAACTCAAGCGCCGCCAAATCTATCGGGGCGGGGTGATGTACGTGGTCGCCGGCTGGGTGATCGTGCAGGTGGCCACCACCCTGTTCCCGATCTTCGACATCCCGGGCTGGGCGATCCGGTTGGTGGTGGTGGCGATCATGCTGGGCTTCCCGCTGGCACTGGTGGGGTTATGGATGTTCGAGAGCCATGCCGCCCGGAACACGCCGCCGCAGGCGCCCACGGCAACCAACGCACCGCCGGTGGAACGCCGCCGTGGCAGCGACCGCGACGGTGCAGCGCTGGCCCAGCTGGTCGAAAGCGAACGCGTGGAGCGGCAACGCGCCAACGAAGAGCTGCTGGCCGCCCTCGGGCGGATGCAAGGCGCCCATCCGCCGCATGCCATGCCTGCCGCCGCGGTGCCGGTGCGCCCCGCGACCGAAACCCCGCATCCCCGCCGTTCGCGCATTGGCGGCGTGTTGCTGGCGGTGTTCGTGGCCCTGCTCGCGGCTTGGGGCATCTGGATCCTGATCGCGCCCTCCGGCGGGGTGCCGCAGGTCGACGAAGCCGGCAAGCTCACCCACCAGTACGTCCTGCCGGCCTACCGGCAAATCGAGCAGCTCGGCGCCACGCTGCTTGCGCCGCTGCTGCGCAAGCTTGGCATCGACATCCCTGCGGAGCGCGCGTTCACCGCGCTGGTGATGCTGCTTGCCCTGCTGGTCCTGCGCAACCTATACCGTTCGATGGCGCATGCGCGGCGCCAGCATCCACGCTAAGCTGGCAGCAAGGTGCAGCCTGGCCGGATGCGTCGTGGAGTGCCGGTTCAACGCGCCATGCATGCCTTCCAGCGCTGCTCCACCCGCTCGGCGAACCATGCGGTGGTCAGCTGGCGGGTGATCTTCGGGCTGCGCAGCTCGATCTGCGGCAGCCGCGCGCGCGGCACCGGCCGGCCGGCACCCTTGCCATCGGCCATCTGCAGCACTCGGCGGTAGAGCCTAGTCTGGGCGAAGTCCCCATCGCGTTCGCGACTGAGGTCGCGGCGGATCGCCGCTGCATCCATCCCCAGTGCCGGGGCGATGCCGCGCAACGCGGCCTCGGTGGCACCGGGGCGCTCCATCGGTGCGCCGGGCGCCAGCAGGTCGCCATCGCGCGCCAACTTGACCCCGCTGGCGATCGCCGCCGCCTGCTGGAAGGCGGCGTTGCGGCTGGCGTACCAGCCGGCGTTGAAATCGGCGAAGCGGTAGAGCGGCCGCTCGTAGTCCGCCGGATAGCCCAGCAGGTGCTTGATGCCGAAATACAGCCCGCCGCGACGGTCGAACACCTCGTGCCGGATGGAGCCATCCAACGTGTAGGGATAGCCGCGCGCATGCCGTTCGGCGAAGTCCACCCGCACCTGCATCGGCCCGCCGGTGCGCACAGGGTTCAATCCGGCCAGCAAGCGGCCGCTGCCCAGCGGCAGGCGCGCGATCATCGCTTCGTACAGCTCGCTCAGTTCGCGCTCGCCGTGCAGCGCCTGCAGCTGCTGCGCATAGGTGCGACCATCGGGCCCGCGCAGCGCCAACGCCGCATCCACCACGAAGCCCGGCACGAGCTTTTGCGCTGCCCGCCGGCGGATCTCCGCGATCGCGATGCCGCCCAGCCCCGGCACCGGCGGGTCGGCGCGATAACCCGATTCCTGTTCCACCACCGCCAGCACCGCGCACAGGTTGGCGGTGGACGGGTCCAGTCGCTGGGTGGCGAACGCGGCCTGGATATCGCGCGCCCAACCATCGCGGTCGTGCAGGGTGGCTGGCAGCTTGCGCAACAGCTCGGCGTGCACCTGTTCGGGGCTGCGCTGCGACTGGCAGGCCGGCAGGACGGCGATGGCTAGGCACAGCGCGGCGGCGGCGAGCCATCCAAGGGGGCGAGAGGTCGGCGTCATGCGGCGCGGCCTGTGGAGTCCGGCGCAGGCTAGCAAACTGGGCTGAACGGCATCCGCTGCCGCCAGCCGGGCCAGCCCGCGGATGCGGGCCAGCGGCCTACACCAGCGATAATGGGCGATGACCACGCCCGCCACCTTCGCCGACCTCGCCCTTGCGCCTTCGCTGCGCGCCGGCCTCGACGCGCTCGACTACACCGCCCTCACGCCCATCCAGGCGCAGGCGCTGCCCACCATCCTCGAAGGCAGCGACCTGGTCGCGCAGGCGCCCACCGGCAGCGGCAAGACCGCCGCGTTCGGGCTGGGCCTTCTGCAGCGGATCGACCCCGCGGCCGGCGGCACGCAGGCGCTGGTGCTCTGCCCCACCCGCGAGCTGGCCGACCAGGTGGGCAAGCAACTGCGCAAGCTGGCCACCGGCATCGCCAACCTGAAGCTGTCGGTGCTGTGCGGCGGCATCCCGCTGGCGCCGCAACTGGCCTCGCTGGCGCACGCGCCGCAGGTGGTGGTGGGCACGCCGGGACGGGTGCTGGAGCTGGTGCAGAAGGATGCGCTGGATCTGCGCGGCGTGCGCGTACTGGTGCTGGACGAGGCCGACCGCATGCTCGACATGGGCTTCGACGAGCCGATCCGCGCGCTGGTCAAGCGCACCCCGAAAACGCGGCAAAGCCTGCTGTTCTCGGCCACCTACCCCGACGCCATCCGCGCGCTGGCGACCGCGATGCTGCGCGAGCCGCTGGAAGTCAGCGTCGGCGGCGGCGCCCAGCCAGCCACCATCGAAGCGCATTTCTTCGAGGCCGAACCCGCCCGTCGCGCGCCGCAGCTGGCCGCGCTGCTGCTGCAGTTCAACCCGGAATCCACCGTGGTGTTCTGCAACATGCGCAAGGACACCGAGGAAGTGGTGGGCTCACTGGCGCACTACGGCTTCACCGCGCTGGCGCTGCACGGCGACATGGAGCAGCGCGACCGCGAGGAGGTGCTGGTGCGCTTTTCCAACCGCAGCTGCAACGTGCTGGTGGCCAGCGACGTGGCCGCGCGCGGGCTGGACATCGACGACATCGGCGCGGTGGTGAACTACGAACTGCCTACGGATGCGGACACCTACCTGCACCGCATCGGCCGCACCGGCCGCGCCGGCCGCGACGGGCTGGCGTTGAGCCTGGTCGCGTCGGGCGAACGCAACCGCGCCGCGCTGATCGAGGAGCGTCAGGGCAGCCCGATCCGCTTCGAACGCATCGCCGCGCTGGAAGGCAAACCGCGCGGGGTGCCGCAGGCGGCCATGGCCACCCTGCGCATCGACGCCGGCCGGACCGACAAGCTGCGCCCCGGCGACATCGTCGGCGCACTCACCGGCGAGGCCGGGCTGGCGAAAGAGGCGGTCGGCAAGATCGACGTGTACGCCACCCGCAGCTACGTGGCCATCGCCCGCGGCCAGGCCGACCGCGCGCTGGAGCGCCTGCGCGCCGGCAAGATCAAGGGCCGGCGCTTCCGCATCCACCGGCTGTAGGCGAAGAGGTTCGACTCACGTGCGGCCTATGTCGCGTCCGGCACAGGTGCGGCATGCCGCGGCAGCGCCAGCGAAATGGCAGCCGCCAGCGCGACGAACACCGCCGATATCGCCAGGCATGCGCCCAGCCCCGCCAACTGGAACACCCAGCCGGACAGCACCGTGCCCAGCAGGCGGCCCAGCGCGTTGGCCATGTAGTAGAAGCCCACGTCCAGCGACACGCCATCCTCGCTGGCGTAGCTGATGATCAGGTAGCTGTGCAGCGACGAATTGATCGCGAACAGCACACCGAACACCATCAGGCCGATGATGAGCACGGCCTGCGCCGCGTACTCCCGTGCCAGCAGCACCGCCATCACCGCCGGGATGATCGCCAGCAGCGTTGCCCAGCCGAATGCCGCGCGGCCGTCGGGGACTTCGCCGCCGCGTCGACCGGTGACGTACGGCGCCAGCGACTGCACCAGTCCGTAGCCGATCACCCACGCGGCCAGGAACCCGCCCACCTGCCAGAAATCCCAGCCCAGCGACTGCGCCAGGAACACCGGCAGGGCGACCACGAACCACACGTCGCGTGCGCCGAACAGGAACAGCCGCGCCGCCGACAGCAGGTTGATCGCGCGACTCTTGGACAGCAGGTCGCGGAACCTGGGCTTGTGCCTTGCCTTGCCCAGGTCGCGCTTGAGCAGGGCCAGGCTCGACAACCACACCAGCGCCAGCGCGACGGCCATGACGGCAACCGAGGCCTTGAACCCGACCACGCTCAACAGCGCGCCACCAAGGAAGAACCCGATCCCCTTCAGCGCATTCTTGGAGCCGGTGAGCGCGGCGACCCAGCGGTAGAGCGTGCCCTGCCGCTCGCCCGGCACCAGCAGCTTGATGCTGCCCTTGGCGCTCATCTTGTTGAGATCCTTGGCGATGCCGGACAGCGCCTGCGCAGCCATCACCCACGGCACCGCCAGCAGCGCCGATGGCACCAGCAGCATCGACAGGGCCACCACCTGCATCGCCAGCCCGAGGTTCATCGTGCGATTGAGCCCAAGGCGTGCGCCCAGCCAGCCGCCGACGAGGTTGGTGATGACGCCGAAGATCTCGTAGAACAGGAACAGCATCGCCACCTGCAGCGGCGAATACCCCAGCTGGTGGAAGTGCAGCACCACCAGCATGCGCAGCGCACCGTCGGTCAGGGTGAACGCCCAGTAATTGCCGGTGACCAGCAGGTACTGGCGAACGTCCGGCGACAGCCGCGCAAGCATCGGCTCAGCCCGCCTTGCCGACCAGCCGCACCAGCTCGGCGGTGCGGTTCACGTAGCCCCATTCGTTGTCGTACCAGGCGTAGAGCTTCACCTGGGTGCCGTTGATGACCATCGTGGACAACGCATCGATGATGCTGGAGCGCGGATCGGTCCGGTAATCGATCGACACCAGCGGACGGGTTTCATAGCCCAGCACGCCCTTGAGTTCGCCTTCGGCCGCAGCCTGCAACAACTGGTTGACTTCCCCTACCGTGGTCGCACGCTCCACCTCGAACACGCAGTCGGTCAGCGAGGCGTTGGTCAGCGGCACGCGCACCGCGTGGCCATTCAATCGCCCCTTGAGTTCTGGAAAAATCTCGGCAATGGCGGTGGCCGAACCTGTGGAGGTCGGGATCAGGCTGCTGCCACATGCGCGCGCGCGGCGCAGGTCCTTGTGCGGCGCATCGACGATGACCTGCGTGTTGGTCAGGCTGTGGATGGTGGTCAGGCTGCCGTGGCGGATCCCCAGGCCTTCGTGGATCACCTTGACCACCGGCGCCAGGCAGTTGGTCGTGCACGAGGCCGCGGACACGATGCGGTGCCGCGCGGGATCGAAGCGCTGGTGGTTCACGCCCATGACCACGTCCAGCGCACCGGGCGACTTGACCGGCGCGGTCACCACCACCCGCTTCACGCCCTGGTCCAGGTACGGCTGCAGCACGTCGGGCTTGCGGAACTTGCCGGAGGCCTCGATCACCACGTCGCACCCGGACCAGTCGGTGGCGGCCAGCTCCTTGTTGCGACTGACCGGGATGCGCACGCCATCGATGAGCAATGCATCGCCATCGGCGGTCGCCTCGCGCGCCCAACGCCCGTGCACCGAATCGAAATCCAGCAGGTGCGCCAGCGTCGCTGCATCGCCGGCCGGGTCGTTGATGTGGACGAATTGCAGGTCGGGATTGCCCCAGGCCGCACGCAGGGTAAGGCGCCCCATGCGGCCGAAGCCGTTGATGCCAACGCGAATCACCATGTCCTTGTCCTCATCCATTGCCATGCGATCCAGCGTCATGGGCCAGGATCAGGTCTTCGATCGACTTCGGCGCCAGCACCCGCCCGGTGGAGACGACGACATCATCGATTGCGAGCCCGGGGGTGGACATCACCCCGAGCATCGCGATTTCGGCGAAGTCGGTGACTTTCACGATCTCCGCATCGCGGCCCATGTTGTCGAGGGCACGCCGCGTGTTGTCGGCCAGCATGATGCACTTGGAGCAGCCGGATCCCAGAATCTTGATGCGCATGGTGCCGTCCTCGGTCAGGTGAAAAAAGATGCGGTGGCGTTGAACAGCAGGCCGATCACGACGATGCCGGCAACGACGATGGCGAAGAAGGTGGCCAGCAGCCGCGCCTTGACCACCCGCTTGAGCATGATCAGCGAGGGCAGCGACAGCGCGGTGACCGCCATCATGAAAGCAAGCACGGTGCCCAGCCCGACGCCCTTTCCGGTAAGCGCCTCGGCGATCGGCAACGTGCCGAAGATGTCCGCGTACACGGGTACGCCGGCCAGCACTGCCACCGGCACCGCCCACCACTTGTCCTGGCCCAGCAGCGTGGTGATCACGTCTTGCGGGATCCAGTTGTGGATTGCGGCGCCGATGCCTACGCCGACCAGCACGTACAGCCATACCCGGCGCACGATCTCGGTGACCTGGTCCCGCGCATAGGCTCCACGCTCACGCCGGCTCATTGCCTGCGGCGCCACGCCCACCGCCGGCACGCGGGTCACGAAAGCCTCAATCTCCCCATCCATCCGCAACGCGCCGATCAGGGTGCCCCCCGCCACCGCCAGCACAATGCCAACGACGACGTAGGCGATCGCCACCGTCCAGTTGAAGACACTGGCCAGCAGGATCATCGAAGCCAGATCCACCAGCGGCGAGGAGATCAGGAACGAGAACGTGACCCCCAACGGCAAGCCTGCGCTGGTGAAGCCGATGAACAGCGGGATCGACGAGCAGGAACAAAACGGCGTCACCGTACCCAGCAGCGCGCCCACCGTATTCGCCTTGACCCCGCGCATGCCGCCCAGGATCCGGCGCGTGCGTTCCGGCGGGAAATGGCTCTGGATCCATGACACCGCGAAGATCAGGACCGCCAGCAGCAGGAAGATCTTGATCGTGTCGTAGATGAAGAAGTGCACGGTGCCGCCGACGCGGCCCGTGGCATCCATCCCCGCGCGCCCCAGCAGCCATGCCACCAGGTCGGACAGCCATTGCATCCGCAGCAGTTGCTCGTTGAGCCAGCGCAGGAGTTCCATCAGGACGCGCACCTGGCGCCTGTAGACCGCGGCGTCTCCTGCGCCCGTTCGCCGGCAACCGGGGCACACTGCGAAGTGTCGCCGCCACAGCAGTTGCGGGTGAGGAAGGCGATGAGTTCGGCCATCTGCTGGAAGTCGGCGCTGTAGCGAATGGACCGGCCCAACTGCTCGCCGCGGATCAGCCCGGCGGCGCTCAGTTCCTTCAAGTGGAACGACAGGGTGGCCCCGGGCAGCGACAGCGCCTCGGCGATGTCGCCAGCCTTGCGACCTTCCGGCCCCGCCTCGACGAGGAGCCGGAATACCGAAAGCCGGGTGGCCTGGCCGAGTGCCGCCAAGGCAAGGGTTGCGTCTTTCATTTCCATTTTTCTAGAATATTGGAATACACGAATCGTAGCAACCCGCCATGACAGAAATGCGACAGCCCGACACTGCACCGCCAGCCACGGGCATCGCCGTTCCGGAGTGGCCGGGACGAGGTTGCGCGGCAGCGTCCACCCGCCCCCCTGCCGACGCGGCCACCCTCGGCTGCAGCCGGGCGACGCCCGCGTTCGGAGCGGCGAATGGCGGCCGCGGCAACGGCGCGGACAATGCGCCCCTTACCCCCAGCGAGCGCCTCAATGCCGCCTGCTTTTGCGTAGGGCTGGATGCAGACGCGCTGCGCGAGGCGATCGAAGCGGCCAGCCCCCAACCCGGATTCCTGGCGCTGTTGCAGGAGCGCTGCCCCTATGCGTTCGCGGCACGCCCGGTGTTCGTCTCTGCGCAGCAGGCAGCCCGGATCCCTGCACTGGTCGACGCGATCGAATCGGTGGTGGCGCTACCCGCCTACCAAGCCGAAGTACTGGCGCGCGCGTCTGCCATCGCAGGCCACCAGCCGGGCGCAAGCGGGGTGTTCTTCGGTTACGACTTCCATGTCGGCAGCACCGGCATGGGCCTCATCGAAATCAACACCAACGCTGGCGGCGGCATGCTCAACGTACTGCTTGCCCGCGCCCAGCGCGCGTGTTGCGCGCCGGTGCAGGGCCTGCTGCCGGCCGCCGCCACGGTGGAGGCATTCGAGGCGGCCATCGTGGCCATGTTCCACAACGAATGGGCGCAGAGCGGAAGAACCGGGCCGCTGCGCACCATCGCAATCGTGGATGAGCACCCCGAGGCGCAATACCTGTACCCGGAGTTCCTGCTGTTCAAGCAGCTGTTCGAGGCCAACGGGCTGCGCGCAATCATCGCCGCGCCGGAGGCGCTGCAGTTGCGCGAAGGAGTGCTGTACTGCGGCGCCGAAGCGATCGACCTGGTCTACAACCGGCTCACCGACTTCTACTTCGAAGCACCCACCAGTGCGGTCCTGCGCACGGCATACTTGTCCGACGCCGCGGTGGTGACGCCCCACCCCCGCGCGCATGCGCTGTATGCGGACAAGCGCAACCTCGCCCTGCTTTCCGATCCCGCCCAGTTGCATCACCTGGGCGTGCCCGAGGCTACGCAGGCGGTGCTGCTGGCCCACATCCCGCGCACCGAGATCGTGACCGCCGCCAACGCCGACCACCTGTGGGGCGAGCGCAAGCGGCTCTTCTTCAAGCCGTTCGCGGGATTCGGGAGCCGCGCCGCGTACCGCGGCGACAAGCTCACCCGGCGCGTATGGCAGGAGATCGCCGGCGGGGGTTACATCGCACAGGCGCTGGTCGCGCCCGGCGAGCGCATGCTGTCGGAACACGATGCCGCGCAGGCACTGAAGTTCGACCTGCGCGAATACGTCTACCGGGGGCAGGTGCAGTGGACCGCGGCCAGGCTGTACCAGGGGCAGACCACCAACTTCCGCACCCCCGGCGGTGGGTTCGCCCCGGTCTACGAAACGCCAGACGCTTGCGTGGATGCGCTGGGAACCGCGATGCCGGGTGACTGCGGCGGCGTGGGCTGCACGCTTCAGGAAGCGCGCTGAAGCGAACCAAGATCGTCAGCGCCGTCCAGATCGACGCCTCAGGCTGCCCCGGCGGCGATTTCCCGCAGCGCGCGCTCGAACACCTCCGGCGGCTGGCCGCCGGAAACCAGGTGCTTCCGCTCCACGATCACCGCCGGCACGCTGCTGATGCCCAGGCCCTGGAAGAACTTCTCCGCGTCGCGCACGGCATCGGCGAACTCGCCACCTGCCAGCACCGCGCCTGCCCGCTCCGCATCGAGGCCGACACCAGCGGCCACGTCCGCGAGCACCGCGTGGTCGCTGATATCGCGGCCTTCGCTGAAGTTGGCCACCAGCAGCGCCCGCTTCAGCGGCAGCTGACGATCCGGGGCCTCCGCCGCCGCCCAGTGCAGCAGGCGGTGCGCATCGAACGTGTTCCAGGTGCGGCTGCGGGCGTTGAAGTCGAAGCTGAAGCCCAGCTCGGCGCCGCGGTCGCGGATTCGCGCCTGGTTTTCCGCCAGCTGCGCGTCGCTCATGCCGTACTTGCGCTTGAGGTTGTCGGCAACGTCCATGCCGTCGGCCGGCATGTTCGGGTCCAGCTCGAACGGCTGGAAATGGATCTCCGCCTCCACCTCGCCCTGCAGCTGGCGCAGCGCCTGCTCCAGCGAAGCCAGGCCCACCGCGCACCACGGGCAGACCACGTCGGACACGAAATCGATGCGCAGCTTGGTCATTGCGGAATCCTTGGACGAAAGAAGCGCAGAGTGCCACGCCGTCGCCGCGGCTTCACCGCCTGCGCTGCAACGCACTGTCGCGGCTCAATTGCCGGCGTGCGTCCACTCCCGCAGCGCCTGCGCGAAACCCGCGCCCTGCGCAGGATCCACGCCGAGGTAGAAGTCCGGCTCGATCAACTCCGCCTCCATCAGCAGCCAGCGACCGTCGGCATCCGGCAGCATGTCGATGCGCGCATACAGCAACGGCTCGCCAACGGCGTCCAGCACCTGCCGTGCCAGCGCCAGCGCCCCGGCCGGCGGTGCCGGCACCAGTGCGTACCGGCCACCGAATTCCTCCTGGATGCGGAACTCGCCAGCCGCCGGCCGCTTGTTCACCGCGTGACTCAGGCGCCCTCCGAAATACAGCAACGAGGTTTCGCCCAGCGTTTCGATGGTCGACAGGTAAGGCTGCAGCAGCATCGGCATGGGCTCCGCCGCATCGACGACATCGCCACGGCGCAACCGGCGCGTCCTCCACGCACCGCCGGAGATCGCCGGCTTGGCGATCAGCTCGTCCGCACCGGTGTCGGCGAATGCCTGTTCGACCGCTGCCTGCGACAGCGCATCCACGAACGCGGTGGGCGGGATCGCCACGCCGCGCGCCGCCAGCTCGCGCAGGTAGCGCTTGTCGGTATTCCACGCCAGCACCTTGGCCGGATTGGCCAGCGGCAGGCCCTCACGCTGCCAGGTGGCGCAGGCGCGCTGCCAGCGCGCGGCGTCGTGATGGTAGCCCCAGGCCAGCAGCGGCAGCACGCAGGCGTAGCCGCGCAGGCCCGATGCATCGTCCACGTGCGCCGTCCACGGCGTCGGCGTGGCCTCGATGCCGGCGCCGTCCAGCGCGCGCTGCAGGCGTGCCAGTACCTTCGGCCAAAGATCGGGATAGGCGGTTTCCGCCGGATCGGGAGTGAGGATGGCGATGCGATCCCCGCGGCGATTCGGGATCATGCCCGCAGGCCAGCCAGCACTTCCGAAACGTTCAGGCCAAGCTCGAGTTGCAAACGCACGTACTCGCGCTCCTTGCGCGACAGCGGGCGCCCCATCTCCAGGCGCACGTCTTCCGCCTGCAGGATGCGCATGATGCGAGGCAGGGCCGAACCGATGGCGTCGGCGCCATAGCCGGCCTCGCGGAGGGCGGCCTTGATCAGGGTTTCAGCGTCCATGGCACATCCGATGGGTTTGGAAACGCCGCATTGTGCGCCCTGCAGCGGGAACGCGAGGATTGCCTCATCGTTCCCGGCGGGACTCACAGCATCGGCAGCTTCAGCCCTTGTTCCTCCGCGCACTGCCGTGCGATTTCATAGCCCGCATCCGCATGCCGCATGACGCCGGTGCCAGGGTCGTTCCACAGCACGCGGGCGATGCGTTTGTCGGCGGCTTCGCTGCCGTCGCAGACGATGACCACGCCCGAATGCTGCGAATAGCCCATGCCGACGCCACCGCCGTGGTGCAGGCTCACCCAGGTCGCGCCGCCGGCGACGTTGAGCATGGCGTTGAGCAGCGGCCAGTCGGAGACGGCATCGGAACCGTCGCGCATGGATTCGGTTTCGCGGTTGGGCGAGGCCACGCTGCCGGAATCCAGATGGTCGCGGCCGATCACCACCGGCGCCTTCAGCTCGCCGTTGCGCACCATTTCGTTGAACGCCAGGCCCAGCTTGTGGCGCAGGCCCAGGCCCACCCAGCAGATGCGTGCCGGCAGGCCCTGGAAGCTGATGCGCTCGCGCGCCATGTCCAGCCAGTTGTGCAGGTGGGCATCGTCCGGGATCAGTTCCTTGACCTTGGCGTCGGTCTTGTAGATGTCTTCCGGATCGCCACTCAGCGCCACCCACCGGAACGGACCGACGCCGCGGCAGAACAGCGGGCGCACGTAGGCGGGCACGAAGCCAGGGAAGGCGAAGGCGTTTGCGCAGCCGACATCGAACGCCATCTGGCGGATGTTGTTGCCATAGTCCACGGTCGGGATGCCCTGCGCATGGAAGGCCAGCATCGCTTCCACGTGCACGCGCATCGACTGCTTGGCGGCATCGCGCACCTGTTCCGGGTTCGCCTTCTGTTCGGCCAGCCACTGTTCCACCGTCCAGCCGATCGGCAGGTAACCGTGCACCGGGTCGTGCGCGCTGGTCTGGTCGGTCACGCAGTCGGGGCGCACGCCGCGCTTCACCAGCTCCGGCAGGATTTCCGCGGCGTTGCCCAAGAGCGCAATCGACTTGGCTTCGCCGGCCGCGGTGTATTTGGCGATGCGGGCCAGCGCATCGTCGATGTCGCTGGCCTGCTCGTCGACGTAGCGCGTCTTCAGGCGGAAGTCGATGCTGCTCTGGCGGCATTCGATGGTGAGGCTGCAGGCGCCGGCCAGCGAGGCCGCCAGCGGCTGCGCGCCGCCCATGCCGCCGAGGCCGGCGGTCAGGATCCACTTGCCCCTGAGCGAACCGCCGTAGTGCTGGCGGCCCATCTCCACGAAGGTCTCGTAGGTGCCCTGCACGATGCCCTGGCTGCCGATGTAGATCCAGCTGCCGGCGGTCATCTGGCCGTACATCATCAGGCCCTTCTTATCGAGCTCGTTGAAGTGCTCCCAGTTGGCCCAGTGCGGCACCAGGTTGGAGTTGGCGATCAGCACGCGCGGCGCATCGGCATGGGTGGGGAACACGCCGACCGGCTTGCCCGACTGCACCAGCAGGGTTTCGTCGTCGCCGAGGGTTTTCAGGGTTTCGATGATCCTGTCGTAGCAGTCCCAGTCGCGGGCGGCGCGCCCGATGCCGCCGTACACCACCAGCGAGGCCGGGTCCTCCGCCACCTCCGCGTCCAGGTTGTTCTGCAGCATCCGGAACGGCGCCTCGGTCAGCCAGCTCCGGCAGTTGAGCTGGTTGCCGCGCGGGGCGCGGATCGAACGGGACGGATCATGGCGGTTGCTGGCGGTCATGGCGCGCTCCAACGACGGAATGGGGATGGCGAAAAGTCTGCGCCGCCTCCGCGCGCCTCGCCAGCGCGCAGGCCGCGGTTTCACCGGTTTTCGGCCCCGGTTTGCGCAAATTCGTTTGCTTTGTTTACGCTGTAAACATGGCCCGCCCCGATACCGCCGCCCGCATCCTCAACGCCGCGCGCGCGCTGTTCGAGCGCGAGGGCGCAGACAGCGTCAGCATGCGCAAGGTGGCGGACGCGGTGGGCATCACCCCGACCGCGATCTACCGGCATTTCCCCAGCCGCGAGGCGCTGCTGGAAAGGATCAGCGACGACAGCTTCGACGAGATCGCCCGCCACTGGGACGCGCACCGCCAGGCCAGGGACCCGGTCGCGCGCCTGCTGGCGACCCAGCAGATCTATCTCGACTACGCGCTGGCCTATCCGCACCTGTTCGACCACGCCTTCCTGGCCCGTCGCCGCAACGCGCGGCGCTTCCCCGAAGACTTCATCGCCGCGCAATCGCCCACTGCCAACGTGATGCACGAAGCAGTGGTGGAGGCACAGGCGCGCGGGCAACTGCGCGCGGGCGATGCCTGGGCGCTCACCATGACCGTGTGGGCGCATGCGCACGGCTTGATCGCACTGCAGCGCGCCGGCCGCTTCAGCTTCGACGAGGCCGGTTTCCGCGCCTTCTTCACCACCTCCCTGCACCACCTGCTGGACGGGTTGCGCCGCTGAGCGCGCGATCAACCGCCATCCGGCTTCGCTATCATCCGAAGGATGCGAATCTTCTTCCGAGCCGGGCTGCTGGCCTGCGCGTTGCTGGCCTCCGCCTGCGCAACCCGCCCCCCTTCCACCGCCCCAGTCGAAACGCAGCCGGCCACCCTGCTGCTGGTGTCCGTGGACGGCCTGCGGCCTGCCGACATCAACGCCGCGGCCATGCCGGCGCTAACCGCGCTGGGCGACGCCAACGTGCGCGCCGAGGGCATGCGTCCGTCCTATCCGGCGCTGACCTTTCCCAACCACTACGCGTTGGTCACCGGGCTGCGGCCGGATCGGCATGGCATCGTCCACAACGCCATGGCGGATGCCAGCCTGGGCCGGTTCCGCACTTCGGATCGCACCGCGGTGGAAACCGGGGGCTGGTGGGGGGGCGTGCCGGTCTGGGTCAGCGCAAGCCGCTTGGGCGTGCGCAGCGCCACCATGTTCTGGCCAGGCAGCGAAGCGGAGATCGACGGCGCACGACCGTGGCAGTGGCACCCGTACCGCAGCGGCACCCGCGCCGCCGACAGCGTGGCACAGGTGCTGCAATGGCTGGCCCTGCCCGCGGGCGAGCGCCCACGCTTCATCACCATGTACCTAGACCAGGTAGACGAGGCCAGCCACGACCACGGCCCGGATTCGCCGCAGGCCGCGGTCGCGCGGCGCGAAGTGGACGCCGCCGTGGCGCAGCTGCTGCAGGGCTTGCACTCGCTGGGGCAGGCCAGCGCCACCAACCTGCTGGTGGTGTCCGACCACGGTTTCGAGACGATCCCGCCAGGCCATGTGCTGCGCGTCGAGGACATGGCGCCTGCGGACGTGGCCGAGGCGGTCAGCGACGGCCAGGTGATCGGCTTCGCGCCGCTGCCGGGCAAGGCAGCCGAGGCCGAGCGCCGGCTGCTGGGCCGGCACGCGCATTACGAATGCTGGCGCAAGCAGGGACTGCCGGCACGCTGGCACTACGGCGCGCATCCGCGCATCCCCGCCATCGTCTGCCAGATGGCGCCGGGCTGGGACGCACTCTGGCCGAAGAAGTACGCAGCGGCGCTCAAGCGTGGCAACGAGACGCGCGGCTCGCACGGGTTCGATCCCGACCTGCCATCGATGCGTGCGGCCTTCATCGCCGCCGGCCCCGCGTTCCGCGCCGGCACCCGCCTGCCGGTGTTCGACAACGTCGATGTCTATCCGCTGCTGATGCGCCTGCTGGCGCTGCCGCCGGAGCGCAACGACGGCGATATCGCTCCGCTGCTGCCGGCGCTGGAGCCAACGCAGTGATCCTGTGCCGCCGGATCGACAGCCCGGTGGGGCCGCTGATGCTGGCGGCGGACGCCAGCGGGCTGCGCCACATCGAATTCCGCCACAATCGCCACCCCGCCGACCGCGCCGACTGGCACGGCGGCGACAACGAGGTACTGCAGGCCGCCGAGGCGCAGCTTGGCGAATATTTCGCCGGCCAGCGCCAGCGCTTCGAGCTGCCGCTGGCGCCGCAGGGCACCGAATTCCAGCTGCGGGTGTGGTGGGAACTGGCGCGGATTCCGTATGGCGAGACCCTCAGCTACGCGCAGCTGGCGCAACGGCTGGACAATCCCAACGGCACCCGTGCAGTGGGCGCGGCCAACGGCCGCAATCCCCTGCCGATCGTGCTGCCCTGCCACCGGGTGATCGGCGCCGACGGTGCGCTGACCGGCTTCGGCGGCGGCCTGCCGGTGAAGGAAGCACTGCTGCGCCTGGAAGGCGCGCTGCCGCAGCAGCCGGGACTGTTCTGACGCGCGCCACCCGGCCTCGGTAGAGCCGAGCTTGCCCGGCTGCTGCGCGCAATCGCAGCGGGACAAGCGTCGCTCTACGAAGCCCGCGCGGCCTTCATCGCGGCATGCGTCACCCGGTGGACCAGGCGCGCGGCCACGCGCGCGGTGACGTTGTCGCGATCCAGCGGCGGCGACAGTTCCGCCACGTCCATGAGCATCAGCTTGCCAGTGGCGGCGACGGCGTCGAGCAGCGGCTCCACCACCTCCATCGGCACCCCGCGCGCGGCCGGCGCGCTGACGCCGGGGGCCATCGCATGCGGCAGGCCGTCGATGTCGATGGTCAGGTAGACCGCATCCACGTCGGCCAGCTTCTCCTTCAGCTCGGCCAATCGCCGTGGCAGTTCGAGCAGGCCAAGTTCGTCGTCGCGCACGTAGTGCACGCCCAGCGCATCGGCGGTGTCGAACAGCACGCGGGTGTTGGCGGCGGCGCTGATGCCGTAGGCCAGGTAGTCCAGCGGCAGGCCGCGTTCGCGCGCATCATCGATGGCCTGCAGGAACGGCGTGCCCGAGCTGCCCTGCGCCTGTCGACGCAGGTCGAAATGGGCGTCGATATTGACGATGGCCAGCCGCGGCCGACGCGCGCGCAGGTGCTGCGCCAGGCCCAGGTAGCTGGCGTAGGCGATCTCGTGGCCACCGCCCAGCCCCACCGCCAGATGGCCGCCGTCCAGCAGCGCCGCCATCGCCTCGGCGTAGCGCGCCTGCGCGGCTTCCAGGTCGCCATCGGTGCAGGCGACGGTGCCGGCGTCGTAGAGCGGCACCTCGTCCAGCACCGGCAGGTTGGACAACATCTTGCGCAGCGCCGCCGGGCCTTCCGCCGCGCCCACCCGACCGTGGTTGCGGCGCACGCCCTCGTCGCAGGCGAAGCCCAGCACCGCCACGCCCGGCGCGCTGCCCGGCTGCGGCGCGCGCACCCATTGGTGCCAGCGGCGGGTCGAAGCGTCTTCGGGCAGGTCGACCCGGCCGCTCCAGCCTTCGATGGCGCTCATGCCGGCAGCTCGCGGGCGGTGAAGGAATGCATGGCGAACTCCTTGGTTTCGATGCGCCATTCTAGGAAACGTCGTGGCACGACGCCCGCCTCCGCCACGGCGCCGATCAGGCAACCGCGTTTGCGATAATCCCCGACCGCACGCGCACCAGGGAGTCGTCGCCATGCCAGCCCATCGCTGGGATCTGCTGCTTACCCACGCCACCCTGGCCACGCTGGACGGCGAGGCGCCGTTCGGGCTGGTCGAAAACGCCGCGCTGGCGATCGCGGATGGCCGGATCGCCTGGCTGGGACCGATGGATGCCTTGCCGAAGCGCACCAGCATCGGCCGCAGCGAAGACCTCGGTGGCCGCCTGCTCACCCCGGCGCTGGTCGACTGCCACACCCACCTGGTGTTCGCCGGCAACCGCGCGAACGAGTTCGACATGCGCCTCAACGGTGCCAGCTACGAGCAGATCGCGCGTGCCGGCGGCGGCATCCGCTCCAGCGTGGCGGCGCTGCGGCAGGCCGACGAGGAGGAGCTGCTGCGGCAGTCGCTGCCACGCGCACGCGCGCTGCTGCACGACGGGGTGGCCACGCTGGAGATCAAGTCCGGCTACGGGCTGGACCTCGACAACGAGCGCAAGATGCTGCGCGTCGCCCGGCGCATCGGCCAGCTGCTGGGCATCAGTGTGCGCACCACCTATCTCGCCGCGCACGCGCTGCCACCGGAATACCGCGACGACGCCGATGGCTACGTCGATGCCCTGATCGACTGGCTGCCGCAGCTGCATGCGGAAGGACTGGTGGATGCGGTCGACGCGTTCTGCGAGGGCATCGGCTTCTCGCCGGCGCAGACCCGCCGGTTGTTCGAGGCCGCACGCACGCTGGGCATCCCGGTGAAACTGCACGCCGACCAGCTCACCGACCTTGGCGGCGCGGCGCTGGCGGCCGAATTCGGTGGCCTGTCCGCCGACCATGTCGAATACACCGGCGAAGACGGCGTGCGCGCGATGGCGAAGCGCGGCACGGTGGCGGTGCTGCTGCCCGGCGCCTTCCACGTGCTGCGCGAGACGAAGCTGCCGCCGATCGCTTTGCTGCGCGAACACGGCGTACCGATGGCGGTGGCCACCGACTGCAATCCCGGCACCTCGCCGCTGCTGTCGCTGCGGCAGGCGATGCAGCTGGCCTGCACGCACTTCCGGCTGACCCCGGAAGAAGCGCTGCGCGGCGCCACCGCCAACGCCGCGCGCGCGCTGGGGCTGGCCGACCGCGGCATCCTGCGCGCGGGGCTGCGCGCAGACCTGGTGGCGTGGGAGGTCGCCCACCCCGCCGAACTGTGCTATTGGCTGGGCGGTCAACTAGCCGCACGCACCTACGTGGCCGGCCACCCGCTTCCTTGACCCGGAGATCCAGATGCGCCTCACCCTGCTTGCCGCCGCCTGCCTGTTGTCCGCCCCCATCGTCGTCCATGCCCAGGCCACCGACGCCGCGCGCACGCTGGCGCAGGACGCGGTCATCGTCGACACCCATATCGACGCACCGGGCGTGCTGACCGACAAATGGGCGGACCTTGCCGGCGAACACAAGGACCGTGAGTTCGACTATCCGAAGGCGCGCGCCGGCGGGCTGGACGTGGCCTTCATGTCGATCTACACCTCCCCGCGGCAGGACGCCGACGGCAGCGCGTGGCAGGCCGCCAACGCGATGATCGACGGCATCGAAGCGCTGGTGCAGCGGCACCCTGGCAAGTTCGCCATCCTGACCTCACCCGGCGATGCCACCCGCCTGCTCGAGGGCGGCCGCGTGCTGCTGCCGCTGGGCATGGAGAATGGCGCCCCGCTGCAGGACAAGCTGGAGAACGTACGGTTCTTCTTCGACCGCGGCGTGCGCTACATCACCCTCGCCCACAGCGCCGCCAATCGGCTGGCCGATTCCTCCTACGCCGCCGAGAAGAAGTGGAACGGGCTGAGCCCGTTCGGCCGCCAGGTGGTGGCGGAGATGAACCGACTCGGCATCATGGTGGACGTCTCCCACCTGGGCGACGCCTCGGCGCTGGAGGCGATCCGGCTGAGCAAGGTACCGGTGATCGCCAGCCACTCGGCGTTCCGCCATTTCACCCCCGGCTTCGAGCGCAACATCAGCGACGAGATCGCCAAGGCGGTGGCGGCGCGCGGCGGCGTGGTGCAGGTGCCGTTCGGCACCGCCTTCATCAACCCCGACAGCGCCGCCGACCTGCAGGCGCAGTTCCGCGCGCGGGTGGCGTTCGACCAGCGCAACATCGAACTGAAGGCGCAAGGCAAACCGCAGGAAGATCGCGCGGCGTTCGAGAAAGCCTGGGAGCAGGCGCATCCGGTGCGCAGCAGCACGCTGGCGCAGGTGCTGGACCAGATCGACTACGGGGTGAAGCTGCTCGGCGTCGACCATGTCGGCATCGGTTCCGATTTCGATGGCGTGGGCGGCGAGCTGGCCAACGAACTCAAGACCGTGGCCGACTTCCCCAACCTGGTGGCCGGCCTGCAGGCGCGCGGCTATTCCGATGCCGACATCCGCAAGATCCTAGGCGGCAACCTGCTGCGTGCCTGGGCGGCCATCGAGGCCGGCGCCGGCAAGTAACCCCGCGGACTCCCAGCGCCCGGCCAACCGGGCGCTCGGCCCTGAAACGCGAAGACCCCGCCGAGGCGGGGTCTTCATCGTCACGGCAGCGCCGCGATCAGGCAGCGGTCTTCTTGACCGCCTTCTTCGCCACGCTCTTGCTGGCGACCTTCTTCGCGACCGGCGCAGCGGCGGTGCCGGCGGCCTTGGTCACGGTCTTCAGTCGCGCGTTGCCGTAGCTGGCGTTGTAGCGCTTGCCCTTGGCGGTCTTGCGGTCGCCCTTGCCCATCGTGTTGCTCCTGGATCGATACGTGTCGGTGGATCGCGCCGCGCGCGAGAACCGGGGATTCTAGCACGCGCCCGGGGCGGCACGCGGGAGGCGGGGAATCACCGGCTCGCTCAGTGCGAATGCGCGCAGGCCGCGTCGTGGACGTGGCCGTGGTTCAGCCGCAGGTTCGCCACGTGGGCCAGCCCCACCAGGGTGCCGCCGAAGGTCATCACCACCGCATGCATCACCACCGAGTGGTGCAGCGGCGGATACAGCACCGCCAGCCACAGCGCACCCAGCCCCGGCAGCAGCAGGCCCAGCGCGCGCATCACGCGGTGGCGGCGGTAGCTCCACGCCAGCACCGACAGCCCGAACAGGCTGGCGAAGGTCACGAACGCCGCCTCGAAGCCATCGTCCAGCCACAGCGCCACGCCCAGCGACGGCAGTAGCGCAACCGCCAGCGGAATCAGCGCGCAGTGGATGGCGCACAGCAGCGAACCGGTGGCACCGATACGGTCCAGCAGCAGGTGCAGGCGAGGGTTCATCGGGGCATGACGTCCGGCAGGGGAAGATTTGATTTGTAATGTTATAACATTATTGACATCGACACACCCCCCCCTCTTCCCCGACAGACCTCCATGCGACGCCCCGTCCCCACCCTTCGGCCCGCCATCCTCGCCAGCGCACTCGCACTGGCACTGTCTCCCAACCTCCACGCCACCGACGCACCCCAGCAGGCCAAGCACGACAGCGCGCCCAAGAACCTGGGCGCGGTGGAAGTGCATGCCACGCCGCTGGCGGACACCGCCGAGAACCTGACCGCGCCGGTGGAAGTGCTGGCCGGCAGCAAGCTGGACGAGGCCAAGGCGGGCACCCTCGGCGAAACCGTGGCCGGGCTGCCCGGCGTGCAGACCTCCAACTTCGGCCCCGGCGTGGGCCGTCCGATCATCCGCGGCCTCGATGGCGCGCGCGTGCAGGTGCTGAGCGACGGCCTGGGTTCGGGCGACGTGTCTACGGTCAGCGTCGACCACGCGGTGAGCATCGAACCCTTCCTTGCCAACCAGATCGAAGTACTCAAGGGCCCGGCCACCCTGCTCTACGGCAGCGGCGCGATCGGCGGCGCGGTGAACGTGGTCGATGGCCGGATCCCGATCGTACGTCCCGACGCCCCGCTGTCGGGCCGCGCCGAACTCCGCCACGACGGCGTCAGCGACGGCAACACCGGCATGCTCCGCATCGATGGCGGCAGCGGCAGCTTCGCTTTCCACTTCGATGCCCTGCACCGCGAAGCCGGCGACTACCGCATCCCCGGTTTCGCCGAGAGCGCCGAACACCGCGCCGAACTCGGGGAAACTCCCTCGCCAGGCGAAGCCGGCCGCCTCGACAACAGCGGCGTGCGCACCGACAGCGCCGCACTCGGGCTTTCGTGGATTGGCGAGCGCGGTTTCCTCGGTGCCGCGTACAGCCTCTACAACACCCGTTACGGCATCCCCGGCGGCCACGCACACGCGCCCGGGGAGGACGACCATGCCGACCATGCCCTTGAAGAGGCCGGCCTGGTGCACGTCGAGATGGACCAGCGCCGCACAGAACTTCGCGGCGGGCTGGATGACCTCGGCCCGTTCGCCTCGCTGCGGGTGAAGTACGCCGGCACCGACTACACCCATACCGAATTCGAAGGCGATGCGGTGGGCACCGTGTTCAACAACCGCAGCCGCGAGGCGCGGGTGGAACTGGTGCATCGGCCGCTGGCCGGCTGGAACGGCGCGTTCGGCCTGCAGGCCAGCCAGCGCGATTTCACCGCCATCGGCGACGAGGCGTTCGTACCGGGCACGATGGCCGACGACACCGGCCTGTTCTGGATCGGCAAGCGCACGTTCGGATCGCTGCAGCTGGACCTGGGCCTGCGCCACGACCGCAACCACGTCGACGTGGATCGCGCCGCATCGGCCGCGCCCGACCGTGATTTCAACACCACCAGCCTGTCCGCCGGCCTGGGCTGGAAGGCCAGCGAGGCGCTCCACTTCAGCCTCGGCCTGGACCGCGCCCAGCGGGCGCCCACCGCGGAGGAGCTGTATTCGTCCGGCTTGCACGTGGCCACCGGCAGCCATGAACTGGGCGATGCCGGGCTGGGCATCGAAACCGCCAACCGCGCCGAGCTGGGCATGCACCTGCACCACGGCCCGTTCGAACTACAGCTGTCCGGCTGGCACGCCCGTTACGACGATTTCATCTACCTGGCCAACGCCGACCTCGCCATCGATGGCGCCCCGCTGCGCCTGTGGCGCCAGGACGACGCCCGCCTGACCGGCTTCGAAGCCAAGCTGGACTGGGACATCGTCGACAATGGCAGCGGCCGCTGGTCGCTGGGCCTGTTCGCGGACAGCGTGCGCGGCCGGCTGGCGGCGCCGGCCGGCACCAACGTGACCGTACCGGTGGAGGTGCCGCACGGCGACCACAGCCATCTCGAACAGGCGCAGGTGGCGGCGGGCGGCAACCTGCCGCGGATCGCCCCGTCCCGCACCGGCGCGCGCCTGCGCTGGGAACGCGATGCCTGGCGCGCCAGCGTCGGCGCGGTGCGCCACGCGCGGCAGGACAAGGTGGCGGCGTTCGAGCACGCCACGCCCGGCTACACGCTGGTCGATGCCCATCTGGCCTGGCACCTGGATACCGCCGGCGGCCGCGAGTGGGAGGTGTTCCTCGATGCCGCCAACCTCACCGACCGCGAAGCGCGCCCGCATACCTCGTTCCTGAAGGACGTGGTGCCGCTGCAGGGCCGCAACTTCGCGTTCGGCGTGCGGATGTTCTTCTGATTGCGACGCCTGCGCGCCAACTGCGCGCAGGCACCGGGGTCAGGCGGCGTCGGCGCCCGCGCAGCGCGCGCACAGGCCGTGTACTTCCAGCGTCTGCGCCTGCGGCGCGAAGCCCAGCGCACGCGCCGCCGCATCCAGCGTGGCCACGATGCTGGCGTCTTCCAGCTCGGTAGCCGAATGGCAGCGGTTGCAGATCAGGAACGGCACCGAGTGCTGCGCGGCGTTGGGGTGGTGGCAGGCCACGAAGGCGTTGATCGACTCCAGCTTGTGGATGAAGCCGTTGGCCAACAGGAAATCCAGCGCGCGATAGACGGTGGGCGGCGCCACGTTGGCGCCGTCCTCGCCGGCGCGGAACCGGTCCAGCAGATCGTAGGCCTTGATCGGTTGCCCGGCCTGCGCGATCAGCGCCAGCACGCGGGCGCGCTGCGGGGTCAGCCGCAGCCCGCGTTCGCCGCAGGCGCGCTCCACCGCGGCCACGAACGCGTCGGCGTCGTCGACATGATGGTGTGGATCGGTGCATGCATGTGGATGGCCCATCCCCGGATGATGCGGGCTGGACTGCCGCAGCTCAAGCCGCCACGTCCCACACCCTCAGCGGCGCGGTGCGAAGCCGCCCGTGTTCAGGCGATCCGGGCGAGGGCCGCGTCGATCCGCGCCAGCGCTTCCTCGCGCCCGCACAGGTAGACGGTCCAGCCGATGTCCGGGCTGACCTGGGTACCGGTGATGGCCACCCGCATCGGCTGCGCGACCTTGCCCATGCCGATGCCCTGCGCGTCCGCGGTCGCCTTGAGCGCCTCGCCGATGGCCTCCGGCGTCCACGTCGGCAGCGCGGCGATGCGCGCGCGCGCGTCCTGCAGCGGGCCGCGCGCTTCCGGCTTGAGGTGCTTGGCGACGGCGGCTTCGTCGTAGGCCGTCAGCGGCAGGAACCACACCGCCGATTTCTCCGCGATCTCCTTCAGCGTTTGCGCGCGCTCGCGCAGCGCCACCACGAGGTCGGCCGGCTTCGGACCCTTGCTCAAGTCGTAACCAGCCTGCTGCAGATGCCAGACGAGGTGCTTGGCGACGGCTTCGGGATCGTCGGCCTTCAGGTACTGCTGGTTGAGCCAGCCCAGCTTGGCCATGTCCAACCGCGCGGCCTTGGCGTTGACGTCGGCCAGGTCGAACAGCGACTGCATTTCCGCGACGCTGAAGACTTCCTGGTCGCCATGCGACCAGCCCAGCCGCACGAGGTAGTTCAGCAGCGCGTGCGGCAGGTAGCCGGCATCGCGGTACTGCATCACGTCGGCCGCGCCGGTGCGCTTGGACAGCTTGGCGCCCTGCTCGTCCAGGATCATCGGCAGGTGCGCGAAGTGCGGGACCGGTGCGCCCAGCGCCTGGTAGATGTTGACCTGGCGCGGGGTGTTGTTGACGTGGTCGTCGCCGCGCACCACGTCGGTGATGCGCATGTCGATGTCGTCCACCACCACCGCGAAGTTGTAGGTGGCGTAGCCGTCGCTGCGGAAGATCACCAGGTCGTCGAGCTCGCTGTTGGCGATCTCGATGCGCCCCTTGACCTTGTCGTCCCAGGCCACCACGCCATCGTGCGGGTTGCGGAAGCGGATCACGCGGTTGGGGTCGTCGCGCCAGCCGGCGTTGGCATCGCGATAGGCGCCGTTGTAGCGCGGCTTCTCGCCCGCGGCCATGGCCGCCTCGCGCATCGCCTCGAGTTCCTCCTTGGTCTCGTAGGCGTAGTAGGCGTGGCCGGACGCGACCAGCTGCTCGGCCACTTCCCGGTAGCGATCAAGGCGATGGGTCTGGTAGACCGGGCCCTCGTCGTAATCCAGGCCCAGCCAGTCCATCGCCTGCAGGATGGCGTCGATGGCCGCCTGCGTGCTGCGCTCGCGGTCGGTGTCCTCGATACGCAGGATGAACTGCCCGCCCTTGCTGCGCGCCTCCAGCCAGCAGTACAGCGCGGTGCGGGCGCCGCCAATGTGCAGGTAGCCGGTGGGGGACGGGGCGAAGCGGGTGCGGACGGTCATGGGGCGGCAGGAGTCTAGCGGAATCGCGCATTTTAGCTTGTCCTTCCGCCATTCCCCGAAAGGAGAAGTGCCGGGCAAGGACACACTCGGCACAGCCCGTCCTCACCCCCGGCCGTCCGGGTCCCCAGTGGAAGGACGCAAGCGCGCACCCGGCCATGGCGAGGGACTTACAATTTCCGCATGAGCACCCTGTTCGTCTCCGACCTGCACCTCGACCCGGAACGCCCGGAGATCACCGCGCTGTTCGGCCGCTTCCTCGACGGCGAGGCGCGCGGCGCCGACGCGCTGTACATCCTCGGCGACCTGTTCGAGGCTTGGGTGGGCGACGACGACCCCTCCGAGGCCGGCGCCTTCGTGGCCGAACGCCTGCGCGCGCTGGTCGAGGCCGGCGTGCCGGCATGCTTCATCCGCGGCAACCGCGATTTCCTGCTGGGCGATGCCTACGCCGCACGCTGCGGCATGACCCTGCTGGACGACCCCACCGTGGTCGACCTGCATGGCACGCCCACCCTGCTGCTGCACGGCGACCTGCTGTGCACCGACGATACCGCCTACCAGCAGTTCCGTGCGCAGACGCGCGATCCGCAGTGGCAGGCGCAGTTCCTTGCACAGCCGCTGGCGGCGCGGCTGGCGTTCGCCGCGCAGGCGCGCGCGGCCAGCCAGGCCCGCTACGGCGAGCTGGTGGCGAAGGGCATGGCGGAAACCGTCGGCGACGTGGCGCCGGCCACCGTGCAGGCGTGGTTCCAGCGCTTCGGCGTCCGTCGGATGATCCATGGGCATACCCATCGCCCGGCGATCCACGACGAAGCCCACGGCCGCACCCGCATCGTGCTGGGCGACTGGTACGAACAAGGCTCGGTGCTGCGCGTCAGTGCGGACGGATGCGACCTCGCCCGCCTGTAGCGACTCACTTCGCCGCTTCCCCGCAACCGCCGAAATCGATGTCGCCGAAGCGGAACCTCGCCGCCAGCGGGTAGTTGTTGCCGGACATGCCGTCGCTGCACTCGTCCTCGATGACGGTCAGCACGAACGGGCGGCCACCGTGGCTGCCCGCGATCTCCACGCCACCCGGGATGGCGCGACGCCGCCCCTGCAAGACCAGCCCGGCGGGATCGTCCGGGGTGCTGTAGGTCAGCTTGTCGCCCTCGACCCTGGCGTTCCAGAACGGCTCATTGCCGAACACGCGGAACACCTGCAGCGGCGGAGCCGCGTCGCCGGACGCCCGCTTTCCCATCGCCGCCGATCCCGGGGCAGCCGGAGCAGGGCCGACCGCGCTGATGCCCGGTGCAGGCGTGAGGTCGGACGGCTGCGGGGCGCTGCATGCCGCCAGCAGCAGCGACAGGACGGCAATGACAGGCTTCATGGCGGGCCTCCGCAGGACGGGTGGCCAGTGTGCCGCAACCGCCGCCACGGCGCGGCATCGGGGATCAGTCCGCCTCTGCCAGCAGGCTTTCCAGTTCCTCGGGATCGAACCCCGCCTGCAGCCGCGCCTCGGTGTTGAACGGCTTGTGCAGCACGCCGCTGGCGTATTCGCGCAGCAGCTCGCGGAAGCGTGCGCGCGGCTCCACGCCGGCGCGATCGCAGTGCCAGCGGTACCAGCGCGACCCTGCGGCGACGTGCGCCACTTCCTCGCGCAGGATGGTTTCCAGAATCTCCACCGTGGCCTCATCGCCCAGCGAGCGCAGCTTCACGATCATCCCGGGCGTGACGTCCAGACCGCGTGCCTCCAGCACGCGCGGCACCAGCGCCATGCGGGCCAGTCCATCGTGCGCGGTCTTCTCCGCCATCTCCCACAGGCCGTTGTGGGCATCGAAATCGCCATAGTCGCGACCGAAGTCGCGCAGGCGCGCGCGCAGCAGGTTGAAGTGGCGCGCTTCGTCGTTCGCCACCGCCACCCAATCGGCGTAGAACGCGGGCGGCATGCCGCGGAAGCGATACACCGCATCCCAGGCCAGGTCCATCGCATTGAACTCGATGTGTGCCACCGCGTGGATGAAAGCGGCGCGTCCCTCGTCACTGCCGAAGCCGCGGCGCGGCAGGTCGCGCGGATGCACCAGCGTCGGGCGCGCGGGCCGCCCCGGCATGCGGATCGGTTCGGGTGGCGGGGCTTCGTCATCGACCACCAGCTCGCCGCGCGCGAACGCTGCGGCCATCGCCAGCGTCAGCGCGGGCTTGTCGTCTGGACTAGCGGCGTCGAGGCAGGCGCGGGCGGCGGTGAAGAGGCTTTTCGTCACGATTGCGACCATCTCACAAGGCGAGTGCCGGGATGCGTTTCAACCAAGCGAATCACGTGGAGCGACTTGAAACGCATGCCGGCACTCGCCTGCGGGAAATGCACGCTTGCGGGGAACCACGTCGTGTCGCGGCTGCGTAGGCCCGGCCTCGCAAGTCGCTCCACGTGATTCGCTTGGTTGCGAGGCCGGGCCTACGCAGCCCCACACACCATCGCGCCCGATCAGGAAGCTCGCCGCTGCTTCTTCGCCTCATCCGAACGCTGCTGCTGGATGCGCTCGAAATAATCGGCATCGATGCCGGTGATGTATTCACCGTTGAAGCACGAACTGTCGAACCTGCGGCCGGGGAATTTCGGCCCGGCCACCGCGGCTTCAAGGTCGGCCAGATCCTGATAGACCAGCCAGTCGCAGCCCAGCAGCTGCTCGATTTCCTTTTCGCTGCGGCCGTGCGCCACCAGCTCCTCGCGCGACGGCATGTCGATGCCGTACACATTGGGATGACGGACCGGCGGCGCGGCGGAGGCCAGGTAGACCTTCTTCGCGCCGGCGTCGCGTGCCATCTGCACGATCTGCTGGCTGGTGGTGCCGCGGACGATGGAATCGTCCACCAGCAGCACCACCCGGTTGCGGAATTCCAGCGGGATCGGATTGAGCTTGCGCTTGACCGACTTCGCCCGCTCGCCCTGCCCCGGCATGATGAAGGTGCGGCCGACGTAACGGTTCTTGATGAAGCCCTCGCGGTACTTCACGCCCAGCGTGTTGGCGATCTCCAGCGCCGAATCGCGGCTGGTGTCTGGGATCGGGATGACCACGTCGATGTCGTGGTCCGGCCGCTCGCGCAGGATCTTCTCGCCCAGCGTCACGCCCATGCGCATGCGCGCCTTGTGGACCGAGATCTCCTCGATCATCGAATCGGGGCGGGCGAAATATACGTATTCGAAGATGCAGGTGGCATGCGGCGCGGCGGGCGCGCATTCGCGTGCGAACAGCTCGCCATTGTTGGTGATGATGATGCCCTCGCCCGGTGCGACGTCGCGCAAGCGCTCGAAGCCCAGCACGTCCAGCGCCACCGACTCCGAGGCGACGATGAATTCATCGCCAGCCGCGCCGCTGCGCTTGCCCAGCACCAGCGGGCGGATCCCGTGCGGGTCGCGGAACGCCACCAGCCCCAGCCCCAGCACCGTGCAGACCACCGCGTAACCGCCCTTCACCCGCCGGTTCACGCCTTCCAGCGCGGCGAACACCGCGTCCGGCGTCAGCGCGCGCTGGGTGTCCAGCTCGTGCGCAAACACGTTGAGCAGCACTTCCGAGTCGGAGCCGGTGTTGACGTTGCGGCGATCCTGTTCGAACACCTCGCGGCGCAGCGCCTCGGTGTTGATCAGGTTGCCGTTGTGCGCCAGCGCGATGCCGAACGGCGAGTTGACGTAGAACGGCTGCGCCTCGTCGCTGCCCTCGCTGCCCGCGGTGGGGTAGCGGCAGTGGGCGATGCCGACCTGGCCTTCCAGCAGCGCCATCGACTTGGCGTCGAACACGTCGCGCACCAGCCCGTTGCCCTTGTGCACGCGCAGGTGCGAGCCGTGCACGGTGGCGATGCCGGCCGCGTCCTGGCCGCGGTGCTGCAGCATGGTCAGCCCGTCATACAACAACCCGGCCACTTCGCTGTGGCCGACGATACCCACGATGCCGCACATGCTTGGGACTTCCTGTTGGAGTTGGATCAGGGGTGCGGACGGACCATGCCGTCCTTGCCCGCCGCCTTGAGTTTGGCCTTCAGCGCATCGGCCTCGGCGCGGGTCATCACCGGCCCCACCCGCACCCGCGTGAGCGTGCCGTTCGGGCCGGGCACGGAATCGGTGAACGCATTGAAACCGGCCTTGCGCAGCGCATCGCGCTGGGCCAGCGCGTCCGGCGCCGAGGCGAACGCGCCGATCTGCACCACGAAACCGGTGCCGGCGGGATTGGCCGGCTTCGCCGACAGCGGCTCGGGCTTGGCCACAGGCGCGGCGACCGGCTTGGCCGGCGCGGTCTTGACCGGTTCGGCCTTGGGCAGCGGCTTGGCTTCGATCTTCGGTTCCGCCGGTGCCGGCTTGGTCACCGCCGGTGCGGCGGGCGCGGCAGGAGTTGCGGTGGCCGTGGCATCCAGCGCCACCACCTTGGCGTCCACGTCGCTGCGCACCTGGCCGGCGCGCAAGCGCGCGGATTCGGCGGTGGCGCGGTCGGCGAACGGCCCGATGCGCACGCGCTGGGCTTGGCGATCGCCCAGCGCCACCGCCTCGCGATAGCCCGGCAGGCCAGCCGCGGCCAGCGCCGCAATCACCTTGTCCGCATCGCCCACGCTGGCGTAGCTGCCGAAACTGACGGCGAAGTCGCCGGCCGCGACCGCTGCCAATGGCGCCGCTTCCGGTGCGGGCGCCCCGGGAGCGGCGGGCATCGCATCGGGCATGCCGGAAACGCTGCCCGCGGGTGCAGCCGTAGGGGCGACCAGCGGCAGGTCCTGGGTCACGGTGCCGTCGGGCGCCTTCGGCTCGGGCGGCACGCGCAAGGACACATCGGAGACGCCACTGTCGGGCGCGGGCCCCTTGACCAGCAGCGGCAGGAAGATGACGGCCAGCGCGACCAGCACGGCGGCGCCGACCAAGCGCTGTTTCAGCGACGTATCCATCGGCATTCCGTGGGGCCAGGGCGCGGTGGGAGGACGGATTATACCGGCATGCCGGCGGCGGTCAGTCCGCGGCGTTCAGGTAGTGCAGCGCTTCCGAGGCGGCATGGAACGACCCGAACGCGAGCACGCGGCCATCCGGCGCAGCCTGTCCCAGCGCGGCCGCCAGCGCGCCCGCCACGTCGGCGTGATGCGCCCCCGCAGCAGCAGCCGTACCCGCCAGCCGCTGCGCCAGCGCCGCCGCATCGCTGCCGCGCGGGCCGGCAGCCAGCGAACCGGCCAGCAGCCAGCCGTCTACCTCATGGGCCAGCGCGGCCACCACGCCAGCGGCGTCCTTGTCGGCCAGCGCCGCGTACACGGCCAGGGTGCGCCGCTTCGGCTGGGTACGCAGCCAGTCGGCCAGCGCGGCGGCAGCCTGCGGGTTGTGGCCCACGTCGACGATGATTTCCACGCCATCGCGCTCGAACCGCTGCAGCCGCCCCGCCACCGCGGCATTGGCCACGCCGCGCGCCAGCGCTGCGTCCTCCAGCGGCAGGTCCAGCGCCCGCAGCGCGGCGATCGCGCAGGCGGCGTTGCGCAGCTGCACCGGCGCGCCCTGCGCCTGCATCGGCAGCGGCAGCACGATCTCGTAACCGACCTCGCGCCAGCGCCAGTGGCCGCCATCGACCGGCTCGGCGAAGAAGTCGTTGGCGATCCGCCAGGCCGGCGCGCCGATGGCATAGGCATGGCGCAGCACGCTGGCCGGCGGGTCGTCGTCGCCCAGCACCAGCGGCTTGAACGGACGCGCGATGCCGGCCTTCTCGAAGCCGATCGCCTCGATGTCGCCACCCAGCCAGTCCTGATGATCCAGACCTACCGTGGTCAAGATGGCAGCGTCGGCATCGACGATGTTGACCGCATCCAGCCGCCCGCCCAGCCCTACTTCCAGCACGACCAAGTCCAGCCCGGCGCGCGCGAACAGCCACAGCGCGCACAACGTGCCGTATTCGAAATAGGTCAGCGGCGTCTCGCTGCGCGCGGCTTCGACCGCCTCGAAGCCTTCGATCAGTGCGTCGTCGTCGACATCGTGGCCGTCGATGCGCACGCGCTCGTTGTAGCGCAGCAGGTGTGGCGACGTGTAGGCGCCGACGCGCAGCCCCTGCGCGCGCGCGATGGCCTCCACGAACGCCACCGTCGAACCCTTGCCGTTGGTGCCGGCCACGGTGACGACGTGCGGGGCTGGCTTGCCCAGCCCCATCCGCGCGGCGACATCGCGCACGCGCTCCAGGCCCATGGCGATGGCATTCGGATGCTGGCGCTCGATAAAGGCGAGCCAGTCGGGAAGCGTGCTTGGCATGGCGATATTGTAGGAGAGCGCCGAGGCGCCAGCCGCCCTGCGCTTACAGCGCGCGGTGCTTCGCCTCGCCGAAGAACGGGGTGTGGTGGGCGCAGTCGTTCAGGCGCACCACTTCCAGCGAATCCACGCCAGGGCCTTCGAGCAGGTTCAGCGTGGTGGGGGCCTGGCGGAAGCTCCACAGCTTGGTCAGCGGCAGGCCGAGGACACGCGCCAGCAGCACGCGGTTGACCGCATCGTGGGCGACCACCAGCAGGGTGTCTTCGGCGCCCAACCCCTCACAGGCCCGCGCCAGCGCCGGCCAGGCGCGGTCCAGCACCATCTGCAGCGATTCGCCACCGGCGCCGGGCATCAGCACCGTGTCCGGGGCCTCGCGCCAGGCGCGCAGGCGCTCGGGATCGCGCTCGGCGATCTCGCTGGCCAGCAGGCCTTCCCATTCGCCGTGGGCGATTTCCAGGAAGCCATCGTCGAAGCCCAGCCGCGAGGCCCGCGCCACGCCCAGCGCCAACTGCGCGGTACGGGTGGCGCGTGCCAGCGGCGAGGCCACGGCGCGGTCGATGCGCAGCGACATCAGCCGTTCGCCCAGCGCGGTGGCCTGGGCGATGCCGAGGTCGGACAGGGGGATGTCGACCTGGCCTTGGTAGCGGCCTTCGGCGTTCCACGGCGTTTCGCCGTGGCGGGCAAGCAGGATCTTCATGCGCGGCGGACCCACCGTTTGTGCAGCGCACAATCCTAGCAGGTTGCACGCGGTTTACATCGGCCGCGGTAGGCTTGGGTTTCCGCAGACAGGAGTCCGGGACATGCAGGCCAAGGGCGAGTTCGAAGTCACCCGCATACCGCAGGAAGAGCTGGAGATCGGCGAGGGCGCGACCATCGGCCACTCCCGCTTCGACAAGCGTTTCCACGGCCCGCTGGAAGCCGTCAGCGTTGTGCACATGCTGGCGCTGATGTCGCCCGTGCAGGGCTCCGGCGCCTACGTGGCGATCGAGCGCATCGAGGGCACGCTGGACGGCCGCCGCGGCAGCTTCTTCGTCCAGCACAACGGCACCATGGATCGCGGCAAGCCCTCGCTCGACATCACCGTGATCCCCGACTCCGGCACCGGCGCACTGGAAGGCCTGCACGGGCGCATCGGCATCGACATCACCGACGGCAAGCACTCCTACACGTTCGATTACGACTTCCGCGACGCGTGAGATCCGCGCAAAGGAAAACGCCGGCGCGAGGCCGGCGTTTCCCGTTCCAACTGGTGGCGCTTACTTCTTCGGCGCCACGCCCAGTTCCTGCAGCAGCTGCGGCGACGGCATGACCTCCTGCATGATCCAGCGCATGTAGCGCTGGTCCACCGAGATCATGCGGGTCATCACCGGCTCGAACACCCAGTTGCTGGCAACGGCTTCCTGGATGCCGTCGAAGGCCAGGCCGACCAGCTTGCCCTGCGCGTCCAGCACCGGCGAGCCGGAATTGCCGCCGGTGATGTCGAGGTCGGACAGGAAGTTCACCGGCACCGTACCCAGGCGCTTGTCGGCCAGGCCGCCGTAACGCTTGGCGGCCACCGCGTCGAGCAGCGCCTTCGGGTTGTCGAAGGGATCCTTGCCGGTTTCCTTGGCCGCCACCTGCTCCAGCAGGGTGAACGGCTGCTGCACGCTGCCGTCCAGCTTGGTGTAGCCCTTGACGGTGCCGAAGGTGATCCGCAGCGACGAGTTGGCGTCCGGATACACCGCCTCGCCCTTGCTCTTCTTGTAGTCGGCCATCGCCTGCAGGTACAGCGGGCGCGCCTGCAGCGCGGTGCCGTATACCGCCTTCGACTTCTTTTCCATTTCCATCAGCGTCGGCATCACCGCGACCGCGTACTGGATGGCCGGGTCGGTGCTGGCTTCGAACGCGGCCTTGTCGGCGTTGAGCCACTTCAGCCGCTCGTCCAGATTGCCCAGCTTGCTGCCGTCCAGGCGCGCCAGCGCCTTGTCGGCGGCGGCCTTGTCGCTGCCGCCCAGCCAGCCGTCCACCGCGGCCACATGCTGCGCCGAAGGCAGCGCGACGTAGCGATCCAGCCAGTACTGCTGCAGCTGGCGGTCCATCGCCGGCACGTAGCGGCGCTCCATCTGCTTGAGGCTGCCCTCGATCACCGGCAGGTCGCGCTGCTGGTAGCCGGACTCGCGCTCGGCATCGGGCTTCTGCTTCTCGATGGCGAGGCGGTACAGGCTCACCGCGGTGCCCAGCACGCCGCTGCGGTTGAAGCTGCCCAGCACCAGGTCACGCTCCTGCGTCAGCTTGGCGTCTTCCACCAACTTCACCAGCGTCGCGTGCGCGTCCAGCGCCGGCTTGCCGGCCTCGCCCTGCGCCCGCAGCCAGTTCAGCACTGCCGCTTCCTCATTGCGCTTGAAGCCCAGCACGTCGTTGCGGGCGAAGCCTTCCAGCTGGCCGTCGAAGTTCTTGCTGGTGTTGTTCCAGCTGGCCATGGTGGCGGCGTACTTCACCGCGATGTCGGGATTGTCCTTGCCTGCCGCCTCGACCAGCGCGATCTGGTCCTTGAATGCCTTGGAAATGGCCGGATAGCGCCATGCCTGGGTGTTCTCGAACTCCGCCGCCAGCGCGTAGCGGTCGGTGCGGCCCGGATAGCCCGCCACCATCACGAAGTCGCCCGCGCCCAGCGGCTTGTCGGCGATCTTCAGCCAGTGCTTCGGCTGGTAGGGCACGTTGTCCTTGCTGAAGGCCGCCGGCTTGCCGTCCTTGCCCACGTAGGCGCGGTAGAACGAGAAGTCGCCGGTATGGCGCGGCCACATCCAGTTGTCGATGTCGCCGCCGAACTTGCCGACGCTGGCGGGCGGCGCGTAGGCCAGCCGCACGTCCTTGATCTCGAGGTTCTTGAACAGGCGGTAGGTGTTGCCGCCCATGAAGCTGTAGACGCGGCAGCGGTAGCCAGCATCGGCCTCGCAGGCGCTGGTGGTCTTCTTCTCGAACGCTTCCAGCGCGTCGGCGCGCGCGACCGGGTCGCTGCCCGCCGCCGCCATCGCCGCCCTGGCGTCCGCGGTGACGTCGGTGATGTCCTCCAGCACGTAGATGCGCGCATTCGGACCGGCCGAGAGCTCATCGGCCGGGGTGGCCGGGTTGAAGCCGTCGCGGATCAGGTTCTTCTCGGCGGTGGAATTCAGCTGGATCGCGCCATAGGCGCAGTGGTGGTTGGTCGCCACCAGACCCTGGGGCGAGACGAAGCTGGCGGTGCAGCCGCCCAGCGACACCACCGCGCCCATCGGGTCGCCGGTGAGGTTGGCCAGCTGCTTCGGGTCCAGCTTCAGGCCGGCCTTCTTGAGCGGGCCGGCGATTTCCGGCAGCTGCTGCGGCACCCACATGCCTTCGTCGGCATGCACGGCGGCGGCGAAACTGGCGGTGGCCGCGGCGACGGCCGCGGCGAGGAGGGTCTTGCGCATCATCGTTGTCCTTGGTGTTTGCATCGGGGGAACGCGGGAATCGGTTTACTCGGCGGGCAGCTGCATTTCCTGCAGCAGGTGCGGTGCCGGATAGACCTTGGCCAGCAGCCAACGCAGGTAACGCATGTCGACGTGGATCGCGCGCTTGTAGCGCGGGTCGAACATCCAGCTGGCGCTGACCGCCTCCCAGTTGCTGTCGAAGTTCAGGCCGATCAGCTTGCCCTGCGCATCCAGCACCGGCGAGCCGGAATTGCCGCCGGTGGTGTCGAGGTTGGTCATGAAGTCGACGGTCTGGGTCTTCAGCTCCGGGTCGGCGGTGCTGCCGAAATCGCCCTTGGCGATCGCATCCAGCAGCGGCTTGGGCGCATCGAAGGGTTCGACGCCGGTGTTCTTCTCGACGATGCCTGCCACCGTGGTCAGCGGGCGGTAGTCCATGCCGTCGCGCGGCGACAGCGGGCTGACCTTGCCATAGCTGATGCGCAGGGTGGAATTGGCGTCCGGGTAGACCGCCCTGCCCTGCGAATTGCGGTAGGCGATCAGCGCCTGCATATAGGCCGGGCGCAGGCGCAGCAGTTCGCCGGCGCGCTGCTTGGCTTCCGCTTCCAGACGCAGCAGCGCCGGCTGCAGGGTGGCGGCGGCCTTGAGCAGGGCATCGTCCGATGCAGCCAGCGCGGCGGCGTCGAGCTTCAGCGCCGCCATACGCGTGGCTTCGTCGCCGAGCTTGGTGCCGGCATACAGCGCGTCGAGCCGCTGCGCGGCCTCGGCTTCGTTGCTGCCGAACACGGCATCGAACTCGGCCACGCGCTGTCCGGCCGGCAGCGCGAAATAGCGCTTCAGCGCGTAACGCAGGGTGGCCTTTTCCACCTCCGGGTCATAGCGGCGCTGCAGCTGCTTCAGACCGCCCTCGATCAGCGCCTCGTCGCGCTGCTGGAAGCCGGTTTCGCGCTGCGCATCCGGCTTGCCGCGCTCCAGCGCCAGCCGCTGCAACGTCACCGCCGAACCCAGCAGGCCGGGGCGCAGGAACGGGAGAATGAAGTCGCGTTCGCGGTTGGCGTCGTCGGCATCCAGTTCCGTCTGCATCGCGCGGATGCCGGCCAGCTTCGCCTTCGCCCCGGGCTGCTTGCCCAGCCAGACCAGCATCGCCGCCTCGTCCTCGCGCCGCACCCGCACCGCGTCGCTGCGGCGCAGGCCCTCCAGCTCGCCCTGCGCGCGCTTGAGCGTGTTCTTGTAGCCGGCGACGCTGGAGGCATAGGCCACCTGCTTGGCCTTGCTGCCGGCGCTGGCCTGCTCGACGGTATCGATCAGGCCGTCGTACATCGCCACCCGGGTGGGCAGCAGCCAGTCGATCTGGCCGGCGAATTCGGAAGCGGTGCGATGGCGGAAGGTGCGGCCCGGGTAGCCCGCCACCATCGCGAAATCGCCCGCCTTCACCGGCGCGGTCGATACCGTCAGGTGCGCGGGCGGCGCATAGGGGACGTTGTCCTTGCTGTACGCGGCCGGCTTGCCGTCCTTGCCGACGTAGGCGCGGTAGAAGGTGAAATCGCCGGTGTGGCGGGGCCACATGAAATTGTCGATCTCGTCGCCGTAGTTGCCGATCGCGCGCGGCGGCGCGTAGACGAGGCGGATGTCCTTCAGTTCCAGCTGCTTGATCAGGTAGAAGTCGCTGCCGTAGTACATGTCGGCGACGCTGCAGCGATGGCCTGCATCGGCCTCGCACTCGGCGACCGCGGTCTTCTTCGCCGCATCCACGGCATCGTAATAGGCGCGCCCGGTCTTGCCCTTCGCGCCGGCAAGGATGCGGTCGGTGACCTTGTCGAAGCCCACCGTCACCCAGATCCGCGAGGCCGGGCCGGCCGAAACTTCGTCGGCACGGGTGGCGGCGATGAAACCGTCCTGGATCAGGTTCTTCTCGGGCGTCGAGTTCAACTGGATCGCGCCCATCGCGCAGTGGTGGTTGGTCACCACCAGCCCTTCCGGCGAGACGAAGCTGGCGGTGCAGCCGCCCAGCGACACCACCGCGGACAGCGGCGGCTTGGTCACATCGGCCAGCTGGGCGGGGTCGCCCTTGAAACCGGCGGCCTGCAGCTGGGCGGCCAGCTGCGGCAGCTGCGACGGCATCCACATGCCTTCGTCGGCGTGGGCCGCGCCGCCGGCAAGGGTCATCGCCAGGGCGACGGTCAGGGTGCGTTTGCGCATGGTCGTGGCTCCGGAACGGCAAACCCGTATTAGACCATCCCCGCCCGGCGCCGGCCCGTGACCTTGGTCAGGCCGGCCATGGACGGGAACGGCGGTAAAATGGCGGTCTTATCCCGACCGGTCATGGACATGACGCAAGCGAACACGATGCGGGCGCTGGTCAAGCGCGAAGCCGCCAAGGGCATCTGGATGGAACAGGTGCCGGTGCCGGTGCCGGGCCCGAACGAGGTCCTGGTCAAGCTGGAGAAGACCGCCATCTGCGGGACCGACCTGCACATCTATCTGTGGGACGACTGGAGCCAGCGCACCATCCAGCCGGGGCTGACCATCGGCCACGAGTTCGTCGGCCGCATCGCCCAGCTCGGGTCGGCGGTCACCGGTTACGAAGTCGGCCAGCGCGTCTCGGCCGAGGGCCACATCGTGTGCGGCCACTGCCGCAACTGCCGCGGCGGCCGCCCGCACCTGTGCCCGAACACGGTGGGCATCGGCGTGAACCGCAACGGCGCCTTCGCCGAATACATGACCATGCCGGCCAGCAACCTGTGGCCGATCCCCGACCAGATCCCCTCCGAGCTGGCCGCGTTCTTCGACCCCTACGGCAACGCCGCGCACTGCGCGCTGGAATTCGACGTGATCGGCGAGGACGTGCTGATCACCGGCGCCGGCCCGATCGGAATCATCGCCGCGGGCATCTGCAAGCACATCGGCGCACGCAACGTCGTGGTCACCGACGTCAACGACTACCGTCTGAAGCTGGCCGCCGACATGGGCGCCACCCGGGTGGTCAACGTCGCCAACACCTCGCTCAAGGACGTGATGGCCGACCTGCACATGGAAGGCTTCGACGTCGGGCTGGAGATGAGCGGCAATCCGCGCGCCTTCAACGACATGCTCGACTGCATGTACCACGGCGGCAAGATCGCGATGCTCGGCATCATGCCCAAGGGCGCCGGCTGCGACTGGGACAAGATCATCTTCAAGGGCCTCACCGTGCAGGGCATCTACGGCCGCAAGATGTACGAGACTTGGTACAAGATGACCCAGCTGGTGCTGTCCGGCTTCCCGCTGGGCAAGGTACTGACCCACCAGCTCCCGGTGGAGGACTTCCAGAAGGGTTTCGACCTGATGGAAGCGGGCAAGGCCGGCAAGGTGGTGCTGAGCTGGTACTGAGGCGCGCATCGCCCCACGAAAAAAGGCGCCTCGCGGCGCCTTTTTCCTTTTGCAGGCCGCTGCGTCAGCGCGCGAACTTCACCGCCAGCATCAGGCGGTCATCGGCCAGTCGGCCGAAGTTCTCGTGCCCCGGATGGTCGACCCCGTAGTAGCCCAGCGAAACATCGGCAGGACCGAAACTGCGGCTGATGGCCAAGCCCCAGTCGGTGCAGTCCTTCGCCACGCCACTGTCGGCGAACACGCTGCGGCCCACGTTGGCGGACAGGGTGAGGTCGTTCGGCAGCGCCCAGTCGTGGGCCAGGCCGTAGTACCAGCCGGCGGTGTCGCTGCCCCAGACATCATTCGTATAGCCGACGGTCAGCGCCCAGTTTTCGGCGATGGTCGCAGTGGTGATCAGCTCGTTGTAGGCCAGCTCACTGGCACCCGGGTAGGTGTAACGATTGAGCGCGATGTCGAGGTTGACCTTGTCGGTGGCGTCGAAACCGTAGCCAACGAAGTAATCCACTTCGACGCTCGGGCTGTCTTCGCCGAAGTCCACGCCGGAGGCGAAGCTACCCACGTACAGGCCGGAGGCCGAGGTCCAGGTCACGGTACCCTGCACGGTCGCCTTTTCATCGGTCTGCGAGGCCCCGCGGAACAGGTAATCGGACACCGCGCTGACTTCCCAGCTGATGGACGAAGCGGGCGCATCGCCATCGCCCGCGCTGGCGGCGAAGGGCGCGGACAGCAGCAACAGGGCGATGGCGAGCGGGCGGCGGAATAGGGTCATGGGAGGCTCTGCAGTGGGCCGTTGGGCGGGATTACGACATTTTAACATTCGATTTCCAGTGCGAAGGACGTGCCGGTCGTAGCCGCTGCACCGGAAGCAATAACGGCCGCCGGCTAGAATCTGTAACCCTGCCCTTACCCGCAACGACCACGCCATGACCAACGCTGCTTCGCTAACCCGGCACTACGCCGAGGAACTGGACAACATCCGCGCGCAGGGGCTGTTCAAGTCCGAACGCGTCATTACCTCGCCGCAATCGGCCGAGATCGAGCTAGCGGATGGCCGCAAGGTGCTGAACTTCTGCGCCAACAACTACCTCGGCCTGGCCGACCACCCAGGCGTGATCGCCGCGGCCAAGGACGCGCTGGACAGCCACGGCTTCGGCATGGCCAGCGTGCGCTTCATCTGCGGCACCCAGGACCTGCACAAGCAGCTGGAGCAGGCCATCGCCGACTTCTTCGGCACCGAGGACACCATCCTCTACGCCGCCTGCTTCGACGCCAACGGCGGGCTGTTCGAGCCGCTGCTGGACGAGAACGACGCGATCATCTCCGATGCGCTCAACCACGCCTCGATCATCGACGGCGTGCGCCTGTGCAAGGCCAGGCGCTACCGCTACGCCAACTGCGACATGGCCGACCTGGAGAAGCAGCTGCAGCAGGCCAAGGCCGACGGCGCGCGCACCATCATGATCACCACCGATGGCGTGTTCTCGATGGACGGCTTCATCGCGCCGCTGGACCAAATCACTGCGCTGGCGAAGCAGTACGGCGCACTGGTGCATATCGACGAATGCCACGCCACCGGCTTCCTCGGCGCCACCGGCCGCGGCAGCGCCGAGGTCAAGGGCGTGCTGGACCGGATCGACATCTTCACCGGCACCCTCGGCAAGGCCATGGGCGGCGCGCTCGGCGGCTTCACCACGGCAAGGAAGGAAGTGATCGAGCTGCTGCGCCAGCGCTCGCGCCCCTACCTGTTCTCCAATTCGCTGCCGCCGCACGTGGTGGCAGCGGGCATCAAGGCCTTCGAGATGCTCTCGTCCGCGGGCGAGCTACGCGACCGCCTGCGCGAGAACACCGCCTATTTCCGCGAGCGCATGACCGCCGCGGGCTTCGACATCAAGCCGGGCGTGCACCCGATTTCGCCGGTGATGCTGTACGACGCGCCGCTGGCGCAGCGCTTCGCCGAGCGGCTGCTGGAGGAAGGCATCTACGCGATCGGCTTCTTCTTCCCGGTAGTGCCCAAGGGCCAGGCGCGCATCCGCACCCAGATCTCCGCTGCGCACACCCGCGAGCACCTCGACCGCGCCATCGACGCGTTCATCCGCATCGGCCGCGAGCTGGGCGTGCTGAAGGCCTGAGGCTCAGTCGCCGCCGAGCGCGGCGATTTCCCCGGGGCCCAGTTCGCGCCACTGGCCCTTCGGCAGTTCGCCAAGGGCCAGCGGCCCGATCGCTACCCGCACCAGCCGCAGCACGCCGATGTCCAAGGCTGCCAGCAGGCGGCGGATCTGGCGGTTGCGGCCCTCGTCCAGTACGACCTCCAGCCATGCGTGCTTGCCACCGGCGCGCAGCAGCGCGGCAGATGCGGCATGCAACCATTCGCCGTCCACCGCCACCCCTGACTGCAGCGCCGACAGCGTTGCCGCACCGGGGATGCAGTCCACCTGGACGTGATAGGTCTTGTTCGGGCCGCGCGCCGGGTCGGTGATGCCGGCCGCCCAGCGCGGGTCGCTGGAGAACAGCAGCAGGCCTTCGCTGGCCTTGTCGAGGCGGCCCACCGGTGCGATCCAGCCGAGGCCTGCACCGTCGAAGCAGCGGTACACGGTGTCGCGGCCACGCTCGTCGCTGGCCGTGGTGACCAGCCCTCGGGGCTTGTTGAGCATCAGGTAGCGCGGCGCGCCCTGTTCCGGCGCGGCGCCATCGATGTCGATGCGCGCCTGCCCTAGGTCAGCCGGGTGTTCGGGATCGCGCACCACGCGCCCGTCGAGGCGCACGCGGCCATCGCGGATGAGCCGTTCGGCTTGGCTGCGCGAACACAGCCCGCGCTTGGACAGCACCCTTGCCAGCCCGTGGCGCACGCCCATGCGCGGCAGGGGCCGTCAATTGACCGACTTGGTCTCCGCCGCGGGCACGGTTTCGGGCGCAGCGGCTTCCGCAGCATCCTTGCGCCCGACCACGCGCACGCCCCGCGACTTCATCCACGCGTCGAACTCGTCCGCGGTCATGCGCTTGCCGTTCTGGGTCATGTTGAAACGCCACGGCGTGTTGTCGAACGCGGTCTGCGGCTTGTAGGCGGCCGGGTCGATGCCCGCGGCACCCGGCGCGGCCGACTTCGCCATCGCACGGCAACCATCGACGCGGATTCGCGCCAGCACGTTGTCCACCGACAGCGCCTCGTCGAATGACTGCGCCAGCACCCCACTGGCACCACCCAGCTGGGTGATGGCCGGGGCGAACTCGGTGGCGACGGCGGAAATCACGGTCGGGCGGACCGGCACGGCCGAGACGACGCTGGTCGCGCACACGTCGCCGCCCGCCTGCGCAAACCCCGGAACGGCAAGCAAGGACAGCACACAGGCGCGGAACATGGACGACATGGCAACTCAACTCCCCGACGGACCGCGACAGTGTAGGCGCTGGCTGCGCCACACCGCAATTCAACGCAACCCGCGCCTCTAAAAAAAACGAAGCCCGGCACTGGGCCGGGCTTCGCTACCTCACGAACGACAGCCGGGATTACAGGCTGTTCAGCTCGGTGCGGCGGTTGGTCTCGCTCTTGCAGCCCGGCAGGGCCTGGCCCTTGTCTTCCAGCGGACGGCTCTCGCCGTAACCGGTCGGACCGGTCATGCGGCCGGCATCCACGCCGTTGCTGGTCAGGTAGTCATAGACCGCCTTCGCGCGACGCTCGGACAGGCTCTGGTTGTAGGCGTCGGTACCGCACTGGTCGGTGTGGCCGGCGACTTCAACCTTCAGCTCCGGATAGCGCTTCAGGATCTCGACGGCCTCGTTGAGGATCGCCACTGCGTCGGAGCGCAGGGTCGACTTGTCGAAATCGAAGTTCACGCCCTTCAGGTCGATCGAAACCGGCACCGGGCAGCCGTCCGGACCGATGGTCTGGCCAGCCTGCGAACCCGGGCACTTGTCGTTGCAGTTGTTGACGCCGTCGCCGTCGTCATCCATGTCGGCGCAGGTCTGCTGCGGCGCCGGGGCCGGGGCAATCGCGGCAACCGGCTCCGGGCCGAGGGCGATGGTCAGGCCGACCGAAGCCAGCAGGTCGGTGAACTGATCCTGCTGCTCGCCGATACGGGCCTGCTGGTCGTCGAAGTCGACGCGGGTGCCCACTTCGGTACGCACGTTCACGCGACCGAAATCACCCTGCAGGCCGACGCCGAGGTTGACCGCCAGGTTGGAATCCTTGTGGTCCGCCGGCGAAGTCGGCAGGGTGGTCACGAATTCTTCCTCGTGACGCTGCCAGCCCAGGCCGCCGCGCAGGTAGGGCCACCACTTGGAGTCGGCGTTGCGGAAGTGGTAACGACCGTCCAGGGAGACGCCGTACTGGCTCCACCACAGGTTCGGATTGATGGACTTCTCGGGATTCTGGTAGTTCAGCTCGGTTTCCAGCGAGAAGCGCTGGGTGAGGAACTTGCCGAAGCCGATGGTGCCGAAGAGCGCGTCTTCAGTGCCACGATCCGAGTCCTGGAAATTGATACCGGTCGAACCGGAAACGTACCAGCGATCGTCGAACTCCTGGGCAGACGCAGCCTGCGCCAGACCCAGACCACCCAGGAGGGCGGCGCAGAGGAGTTTCTTGTTCATGTTCAGCTCCTTGATTCAGTGAAAGAAACCGTGACGCAGGTTTTAAAGCGCTTGCTCCAGACGGCAGTTCCGGCGCTTGGCGCACGTTACAGCCGGGCACGTGAAAGCCACGTTAACACTAACATAACGGATAAATGCCTGCAAAGTTGAGTCGCCGCTCCGGCAATCCTCGCCAGCGAGCATGCACCCAACCATACCCGACGGTATGCTACGGCGATGACGACTCCCTACCCGCACCTGTTCGCCCCGCTCGAGCTGGGTTTCACCACCCTGCGCAACCGCGTCCTGATGGGCTCGATGCATACCGGGCTGGAAGACCACGCGACCGATTTCCCGAAGCTGGCCGCCTATTTCGCCGAACGCGCGCAAGGCGGCGTTGGGCTGATGGTGACCGGCGGCTTCGCGCCCAATATCGTCGGCTGGCTCAAGCCATTCGCCGGCAGGCTGTCCCTGCCCTGGCACGTGCGCCGGCATCGGCAGGTGACGTCCGCGGTGCATGCGCATGACGGCAAGCTTTGCCTGCAGCTGCTGCACGCCGGTCGCTATGCCTACCACCCGCTGTCGGTGGCGCCTTCGCGATTGAAGTCGGCGATCAATCCGTTCACCCCGCGTGCGCTGTCTGCACGCGGCATCGAGCGCCAGGTCCGCGATTTCGCCACCGCCGCGATGCTGGCCCGCGAGGCCGGCTACGACGGCGTCGAGATCATGGGTTCGGAAGGCTACCTGCTGAACGAATTCACCACTTCGCGGGTGAACCACCGCAGCGATGGCTGGGGCGGAGATCCCAACGGCCGGATGCGCTTCGCCGTCGAAATCGTGCGTCGCGTGCGCGAGGCTTGCGGGCCGGACTTCATCCTCATCTACCGGCTGTCGCTACTCGACCTCGTTGAAGGCGGCAACGACTGGGACGCCATCGTCGCCCAGGCCAAGGCGGTGGAGGCCGCCGGCGCCACCATCATCAATAGCGGCATCGGCTGGCACGAGGCGCGCATCCCCACCATCGCCACGTCGGTGCCGCGCGCCGCATTCACCGGCGCCACCGCCAAGCTACGGCCGCACGTGTCGCTGCCGCTGGTCGCCAGCAACCGCATCAACATGCCCGACGTGGCCGAGGCGGTGCTGGCCGCGGGCGACGCCGACCTGGTCTCGATGGCCCGCCCGCTGCTGGCGGATCCGCAGTGGGTGGACAAGGCGCGGGCCGGTCGCAGCCATGCCATCAACACCTGCATCGCCTGCAACCAGGCCTGCCTGGACCACGTGTTCGAGAACAAGCGCGCCAGCTGCCTGGTCAATCCGCGCGCCTGCGCCGAGACCGAGCTGAACTTCGCCCCGACGGCATCGCCGAAAACCATCGCCGTGGTCGGCGCCGGCCCGGCCGGCCTGGCCTGCGCCACCGAAGCCGCCGGACGCGGCCATCGGGTGACCCTGTTCGACGGGGGCAGCGAGATCGGCGGCCAGTTCAACCTGGCCAAGCGCATCCCCGGCAAGGAGGAGTTCCACGAACCGCTGCGCTATTTCCGCCACCGCATCGAAGAGACCGGCGTTGACCTGCGCCTGGGCACCTGGGTGGACGCGGATGCGCTGGAAGGGTTCGATGAAGTCGTGGTCGCCACCGGCGTCACCCCGCGCGGGGTAGATATCCCGGGCGCAGGCCACGCCAGCGTCGTCAGCTACCTGGACGTGCTGGAAGGCCGGGTCGAAGTCGGCGGCAAGGTGGCGATCATCGGCGCCGGCGGCATCGGCTTCGATGTCGCCGAGTACCTGGTGCAGGCCGGCACCTCGCCGACGCTGGATCCGGCGCGCTGGATGGCCGAATGGGGCGTGGACCCGACCTTCACCGCGCCGGGCGGACTGGCGCAGCCGCATCCGGAGCCACCGGCGCGGCAGGTCTGGCTGCTGCAGCGCTCGCCCGGCAAACCGGGCGCCCGGCTAGGCAAGACCACCGGCTGGATCCATCGCGCCACCCTCAAGGCCAAGGCAGTGAAGATGCTGGGCGGCGTGGAGTACTTGGGCGTGGACGACGACGGCCTGCATATCCGGGTGGACGGCAGCAACCAGGTCCTGCCGGTCGACCACGTGGTGGTCTGCGCCGGTCAGGAGCCCCGCCGCGCGCTGTTCGATGCACTGCTGGCGCGCGGTCGCAAGCCGCATCTGATCGGTGGCGCCAAACTCGCTGCGGAGCTGGATGCCAAGCGCGCCATCGACGAAGGCAGCCGTCTGGCGGCGTCGCTCTGAGGCCGGCCGGCGACGGACAAAACCGCCCGTGAAATCCCGATCCCGTCACAGATCCGACATCCCCCATTCAGCCAACGTTCGGGAATCAACCCCTACCTTGCGCCAACTTTTGGCCTGACCCACCGCCCATTCGCGTGATTGTCAGGTACACCGGCACGCCGGCCGAACCCATAACGGGACGGCGCGCCCGGGCAAAGGCCGCCATAGAGCAGCCGCCCTCCCCAGTACGCCATGACGCAGGCGTGCGGCATCCGCAACACACGATGCCTGCCCTGCGCCGCAACGGAGCAAGGAGTCCGACATGAAACTGGCGTGGATACTCTGGCTGTCGCACGTGTTGCCGCAGCCGGCCGCAGATTCGCTGTGCCTGTCCACCACTGTCTACCTGGAAGCGCGCGACCAGTCCGTCCTTGGCCAGCAGGCCGTGGCGGAAGTCGCATTGCGCCGTCGCGACAGTGGCCTATGGGGTCACAACCTGTGCCAGGTGGTGACCGCACGCAAGCAGTTCGCACCCACCATCGTCTCGCCGCAGACCCGCCTGTCCAATATCCAGGCGTGGTCGGAGGCAGTGGGTGTCGCGCTGGAATCCGAGCGCAACTGGGCGTTGCCGCGCGACCAGCGCAAGCTGGTGGTGCCCGGCGCCAGCCATTTCGCCGCCCACGCCATCGCCAGCCCGAGCTGGAACAGCGCCTTCCAGGTGGCAACCATCGGCGACCACACCTTCTATAAGGTACAGAGCCTGCGACCGGCCAAGCGCGGCTGATCGAAACGCGCGGCACGCTGCGTTGCGCGCAGCGGCATCGACGCGGCGGTGCGGATTGCGGGATAGTCGTGGGCCTTCTCCAACGAGGCCACATGATGAAGCTCTACAGTTCGCCGGGCGCCTGCTCGCTCACCGACCACATCGTCCTGCAGTGGATCGGCGCGCCGTTCGAAGTGCAGCTCGTCTCCCGCGAGCAACGCAACACCCCGGAGTTCCGTGCCATCAACCCCGCCGGCGCGGTACCGGCGCTGCAGGTAGGCGACTGGGTGCTGACCCAGAACTCGGCGATCCTGCACTACCTGACCGACCGCTTCCCCGAAGCCGGCCTGTGCGGCGACGGCAGCCCCGAAAGCCGCGCCGAGGTCAACCGCTGGCTGGCCTTCGTCAATGCCGACCTGCACCCGGCGTTCAAACCGCTGTTCGGCGCCACCGCCTATCTCGAGGACCCGGCGCTGATCGCGAAGTCGCATGACGCCGCACGCAAGCAGCTGCGCGCGTTGTTCGAGCGCGCCGACGCCCAGCTGGCGGGGCGCGACTGGTTGGCCGGAAGCCGCTCGATCGCCGATCCCTACCTGTTCGTTGTCACCCAGTGGGCCAAGAAGACGGGGGTGGATCTGTCCGGCCTGGACAACCTGGCCCGCTTCGACGCGCACATGGCCGCCGATGCCGGCGTGCAGGCGGCGATGAAGGCCGAAGGCCTGCTCTGAGCTCCCGCCGCCGCAAGACGAAAAAGGCCGCGTGCGAACGCGGCCTTTTCCATGGATCGCAAGGACCTCAGCGCTGGTCGATCGGCACGAAGGTGCGGTCTTCCGGCCCGGTGTAGTTCGCGGACGGGCGGATGATCTTGCCGTCGATGCGCTGTTCGATCACGTGCGCGCTCCAACCGGAGGTGCGGGCGATCACGAACAGCGGGGTGAACATCGCGGTGGGCACGCCCATCATGTGGTAGCTGACCGCGCTGAACCAGTCGAGGTTGGGGAACATCTTCTTGATGTCCCACATCACCGACTCCAGGCGCTCGGCGATGTCGTACATCTTCGTGTTGCCCTGTTCCTCGGACAGATCCTTCGCGACCTGCTTGATCACCTTGTTGCGCGGATCCGACACGGTGTAGACCGGGTGGCCGAAACCGATGACCACTTCCTTGCGCTCGACGCGGGCCTTGATGTCGGCCTCGGCCTCGTCCGGCGTCTCGTAGCGCTTCTGGATCTCGAACGCGACCTCGTTGGCGCCACCGTGCTTGGGCCCGCGCAGCGCACCGATGCCGCCAGCGATGCAGGAATGCATGTCGCTGCCGGTGCCGGCGATCACGCGGCAGGTGAAGGTGGAGGCGTTGAACTCGTGCTCGGCGTACAGGATCAGCGAGGTGTGCATCGCCCGCACCCACGATTCCGGCGGCGGCTCGCCGTGCAGCAGGTGCAGGAAGTGGCCGCCGATGGAATCGTCATCGGTCTCGACGTCGATGACCCGGCCGTTGTGGCTGTAGTGGTACCAGTACAGCAACATCGAACCCAGGCTGGCCATCAGCTTGTCGGCGATGTCGCGCGCGCCCGGATGGTTGTGGTCGTCCTTCTCCGGCGACACGCAGCCCAGCACGGACACGCCGGTGCGCATCACGTCCATCGGGTGCGCCGACGGCGGCAGTTCCTCCAGCGCGGCCTTGACCGCCGCGGGGATGCCGCGCAGCGACTTCAGCTTGGCTTTGTAAGCACGCAGCTCGGCCCGGTTCGGCAGCTTGCCGTGCACCAGCAGGTGGGCGATTTCCTCGAACTCGCTGGTGGTGGCCAGGTCCAGGATGTCGTAGCCGCGATAGTGCAGGTCGTTGCCGCTGCGACCGACGGTGCACAGCGCGGTGTTGCCGGCGGCGGTGCCGCTCAGGGCGACGGATTTCTTCGGCTTGAACGTGGGGGTTGCGGTCTGTTCGCTCATCGATGTGTCCTCCGGCTTATTTCGTCTGCGCAAACAGCGTGTCGAGCTTGTCCTCGTAGGCGTGGTAGCCCAGGAAGTCGTACAGCTCGGCGCGGGTCTGCAGGGTGTCGATGATGTTCTTCTGGGTGCCTTCGCGGCGCACCGTCTCGTAGAAATGCAGCGCCGCCTTGTTCATCGCGCGGTACGCGCCGCAGCAGTACAAGGCGATGTCGACGCCGGCTTCGCGCAGCTCGTCGGTGGTGAAGAACGGCGTGCTGCCGAACTCGGTCAGGTTGGCGAGGATCGGCACCTGCACCGCCGCCTTGAACTTGCGGTAGTCGTCCAGCGTCCTCATCGCCTCGGGGAAGATCATGTCGGCACCCGCCTCGACGTAGGCCACCGCGCGCTCGATGGCGCTGTCGATGCCCTCCACCGCGGCCGCGTCGGTGCGCGCCATGATCACGAAGCCGGCATCGGTGCGCGCGTCCACCGCCGCCTTCACCCGGTCGACCATCTCGTCCTTCGTCACCACTTCCTTGCCGGGACGATGGCCGCAGCGCTTCTGCCCGACCTGGTCTTCCATGTGCACGGCGGCCACGCCGACGCGTTCGAAATTACGAATGGTGCGGCCGATGTTGAACGCCCCGCCCCAGCCGGTATCGATGTCCACCAGCAGCGGCATGCCGGTGGCGTCCACGATCCGGCGCGCGTCGGTGAGCACGTCTTCCATGGTGCTGATGCCGAGGTCGGGCATGCCCAGCGAATTGGCCGCCACGCCGCCACCGGACAGGTACAGCGCGCGGTAGCCGGTGCGCTTGGCCATCAGGCCGGCGTAGGCGGTGATGGCGCCCATCACCTGCAGGGGGGTTTCTTCATTCAGTGCCGCGCGAAAGCGCGCACCGGCGGATTGCGTGTCCATGGCCTCTCCTTGCGAATCGTGCATTTTAACGCGGGCACCGGCGGCTGCCGGAAACGAAAACGCCGGGCAGGGCCCGGCGCTTCGTGGCTCGTGATGGCATACCGCTCAGAGCAGGTGGGCGACGCCCGCGCGCTCTTCTTCCAGCTCGGCCAGGGTCTTGTCCATGGCGGCGCGGCTGAACTCGTCCACCGGCAGGCCTTCGATGCGGGTGTACTCGCCATTGGCGCAGGTCACCGGCACGCCGTACATCACGCCCTCCGGGATGCCGTAGCTGCCGTCGGACGGCACGCCCATGGTCACCCACTTGCCATGGGTGCCCAGCGCCCAGTCGCGCATGTGGTCGATGGCAGCGTTGGCGGCCGAGGCAGCCGACGACAGGCCGCGCGCCTCGATGATGGCGGCGCCGCGCTTGCCGACGGTCGGAATGAAGGTATTGGCGTTCCAGTCGGCGTCGTTGATCTTGTCCTTCAGCGATTCGCCGTTGACGGTCGCGAAGCGGTAGTCCGGATACATGGTCGGGCTGTGGTTGCCCCACACCACCAGCTTCTCGATGTCGGCCACGGCCACGCCGGCCTTGTTGGCCAGCTGCGACAGCGCGCGGTTGTGGTCCAGGCGCAGCATCGCGGTGAAGTTCTTCGCCGGCAGGTCGGGCGCCGACTTCATGGCGATGTAGGCATTGGTGTTCGCCGGGTTGCCGACCACCAGCACCTTCACGTTGCGGCTGGCGACCTTGTTCAGCGCCGCGCCCTGTGCGGTGAAGATCTTGGCGTTCTCCAGCAGCAGGTCCTTGCGCTCCATGCCGGGGCCGCGCGGCCGCGCGCCAACCAGCAGGGCGTAGTCGGCGTCCTTGAACGCGACTTCCGGATCATCGGTGCCAACCATACCGGCCAGCAGCGGGAACGCGCAGTCTTCCAGCTCCATCATCACGCCGCGCAGCGCAGCCTGGGCCTTGTCCAGCGGCAGCTCCAGCATCTGCAGGATGACCGGCTGGTCCTTGCCCAGCATTTCGCCGGAGGCGATGCGGAATAGCAGCGCGTAGCCGATCTGGCCGGCGGCGCCGGTGACGGCAACTCGAACGGGGGCTTTCATCGTGGTATCTCCTGTGTGACGGGCCGCGGCCCGCCGTCTAGCGATTCATGGGGATGGCGAAGCGGGACGCCTCAGGCCAGCTCGGCAAAGAACTCCTGGAATCGTGCCAGGCCGGGGGCCAACTGCGGCGTCGGGCAAGTGTAGCTGATGCGCAGCGCCTTCGGCTCGCCGAAGGCCGAGCCCGGCACGCAGGCCACGCCCTTGGCCTCCAGCAGCGCGTTGCAGAAGTCGACGTCGTTGCCGATCTTCGCGCCGCTCGGGACATGGGTCTTGCCGAACGCGCAGCTGATGTCCGGGAACACGTAGAAGGCACCCTGCGGGCGCGGGCAGACCACGCCGGGAATGGCGTCCATCACCGCCATGACCTGGTCGCGCTTGGCCTGGAACTCCACGCGCTTCTGCTCCGGGACATCCTGTGGGCCGGTCAGCGCGGCGATGCCGGCGGCATTGACCACTTCCGGCACGTTGGTGATGTGGTTGGAATTCAGCGTCACCAGCGCCTTGGCCACCGCCTCCGGCCCGACCATGAAGCCCAGGCGCCAGCCCGGCATGCCGTAGGTCTTGGACAGCGAGTCGAGGAAGATCACGCGGTCGCGCAGTTCCGGACGGGCAAGCACGAAGTTGTAGTACTCCAGCCCGTCGAACAGCATGCGGTTGTAGATGTCGTCGGTGATGATCCAGGTGTCCGGATACTTCACCAGCACATCCGCCAGCGCGATGATCTCGTCCCTGGTATAGACCATGCCCGTCGGGTTGGACGGATTGTTGAACAGGAACACCTTCGGCTTCGATGCCATCGCCTCGTCCAGCTGCTGCGGGGTCAGCTTGTAGTGCTGGCTGGCCGGGCACGGCAGCAGCTGGATCTTCGCGTTGACGATCTCGGCGATGTCCACGTAGCTGGTCCAGTACGGCGCCGGGAAGGCGATGGTGTCGCCCTCGTCCAGCAGCGCTTCGGCCAGGTTGTAGATCACGTGCTTGGCGCCGATGCCGGTGGCGCAGTTGGCGCGGGTGTAGCCGGTCAGGCCGATCTGTTCGATGTGCTGCAGCAGGGCATCCAGCAGCGCGTCCGGGCCGCGGTTGCTGCCGTACTGGCCGCTGTCCTTGTCCACCGCTTGGCGCGCGGCCTCGTACACGTGCGGGCCGGGCAGGAAGTTGGGGACGCCGATGGAGAAGCTGATGATGTCGCGGCCTTCGGCCTTGAGCCGCTTGGCCTTTTCCGCGACCTGCATGATCACGCTGGGCTTGGCGCGGCTCATGCGCTGGGCGAGCTGAGGCATCGTGGGGAACCTCGAAAAATGGCCGCGGATGCGGCAATGGACGTGGGCGAATAACCCCTTGATGTTAGCACAGCGCCCCGCCCCGGCCGTGCCCCACCGATGCCCGGAAACCCAGTCGCCCCGGTGCTTGTAGCCGCGGCCGCAGCTGCCGGCGGACCTGCGCGCCGGGGCCCCGGTCGCGCAGCGGTGCAGCTGCTTGCGCGATACAACCCGGCGGCGTGGCGACGACCGCGCCGCGCCGCCGGCAACAAGCCGTCAGGCGGCCAGGATCTTGTTCCACTCCGCCACGCGGTCGGCCTTGGCGGCCAGCGCGGCATCGGCGTCACCCTCGATCTTCACCGACTTGATGACGTCGCCCTGCTGGACGGCATCGACCACCTCGATCCCTTCGATCACCTTGCCGAACACGGTGTGCTTGCCGTCCAGCCAGCCGCAGGGCACATGGGTGATGAAGAACTGGCTGCCGTTGGTGTTGGGGCCGGCGTTGGCCATCGACAGGACGCCGCGCTCGTGGCCGAGGCCGTTGTTCGCCTCGTCCTCGAAGCGGTAGCCGGGGCCGCCGCGGCCGGAGCCCTCGGGGCAGCCGCCCTGGATCATGAAATCGGCGATCACGCGGTGGAAGTTCAGGCCGTCGTAGAAGCCGCGCTTCGCCAGGTTGACGAAATTGGCCACCGTCAGCGGGGCCTTGTCGGCGGCGAGCTCGACCTTGATCAGGCCGCGGTCGGTGTCGAAATTGGCGATTAGGCTCATTTTGTTCATCTCCGGATGCCCGGGCGGGCACATGAACCCTATATAATAGCCGGCTTCCCATCCGTCATTTCCGCGCCCTGCCGTCTCGTAGACGGTACCCGGGTGCGGTTTCCACGAGCCCCTCCGAATGTCCGTCGAACGCCTCCGCAACATCGCCATCGTCGCCCACGTCGACCATGGCAAGACCACCCTCGTCGATTGCCTGCTGAAGCAGTCCGGCACCCTCAACGAGCGCACGGTGCTGGCCGAGCGGGTGATGGACAGCAACGATCAGGAGAAGGAACGCGGCATCACCATCCTGGCCAAGAACACCGCCATCACCTGGCAGGGCAACCGCATCAACATCGTCGACACCCCCGGCCACGCCGACTTCGGCGGCGAGGTCGAGCGCGTGCTGTCGATGGTCGACTCGGTGCTGATCCTGGTGGACGCGATGGACGGCCCGATGCCGCAGACCCGCTTCGTGACCCAGAAGGCGTTCGCGATGGGCTTCAAGCCGATCGTGGTGGTCAACAAGGTGGACCGCCCCGGCGCGCGCCCGGACTGGGTGATCGACCAGGTGTTCGACCTGTTCGACAAGCTTGGCGCCACCAACGAGCAGCTGGACTTCCCGATCGTCTATGCCTCCGGCCTGAATGGCTACGCCGGCATGGAGGACACCGTGCGCGAAGGCGACATGACCCCGCTGTACGAGGCGATCATGAAGTACGTGCCGGCGCCGCAGGTCGAGGCCGAGGGCCCGTTCCAGATGCGCATCTCGCAGCTGGACTACAACAACTTCGTCGGCGTCATCGGCATCGGCCGCATCCAGCGCGGCACCCTGAAGAAGAACATGCCGGTCACCGTGATCGACCGCGAGGGCAAGAAGCGCCAGGGCAAGGTGCTGCAGGTGCTGGGCTTCATGGGCCTGGAGCGGATCGAGCAGGACAGCGCGGAAGCCGGCGACATCGTCGCCATCTCCGGCATTTCCGAGCTCAGCATCTCCGACACCGTGTGCGCGGTCGACACCCCGGAAGCGCTGCCGGCGCTAACCGTGGACGAGCCGACGATCTCGATGACCTTCCAGGTCAACAATTCGCCGTTCGCCGGCAGCAAGGAGCTATCGGGCGGCAAGTTCCTGACCAGCCGCCAGCTCAAGGACCGGCTGGAGCGCGAGACCGTGCACAACGTGGCGCTGAAGGTCGAGCAGCTCGAGGATGCCGACAAGTTCCTGGTCTCCGGCCGCGGCGAGCTGCACCTGTCGGTGCTGATCGAGAACATGCGCCGCGAGGGCTACGAGCTGGCGGTGTCGCGCCCCGAGGTCATCATCAAGGAAATCGACGGCCAGCTGATGGAACCGATCGAGCAGCTGGTGGTCGACGTCGAGGAAATCCACCAGGGCGGCGTGATGGAGAAGCTGGGCACCCGCAAGGGCCAGCTGAAGAACATGGAATCCGACGGCAAGGGCCGGGTGCGCCTGGACTACATGATCCCGGCGCGCGGCCTGATCGGCTTCCAGAACGAGTTCAAGACCCTGACCCAGGGCTCGGGCCTGCTGTTCCACGTGTTCGACCACTACGGCCCGAAGGAAACCGGCGCAATTGCGAAACGCCTCAACGGCGTGATGATCGCCAATGCCGCCGGCCCGACCCCCGCCTATTCGCTGGGCCCGCTGCAGGAGCGCGGCAAGCTGTTCGCCGCCGAGGGCGACCAGGTCTATGAAGGCCAGCTGGTCGGCATCCACAGCAAGGACAATGACCTCACCGTCAACGTCATCAAGACCAAGCCGCTGACCAACATGCGCGCCTCCGGCAAGGACGACGCGATCCAGCTGACCCCGGCCACCAAGTTCTCGCTGGAGCAGGCGCTGGACTTCATCGACGACGACGAGCTGGTCGAAATCACGCCGAAGGAAATCCGCCTGCGCAAGAAGCTGCTGACCGAGAGCGACCGCAAGCGGGCCAGCCGCGCGGCGTAACCCGCGGCCTGCCGCATGAGCGTCTTCCTGGGCTGGCTGCCGGATGCGGCCACGCAGGCCGCGCTGGCCGACCTCCGCCTGCGGGTGGAGGCGGCGTTGCCTGCCGACGCGCCGCGCCACGACTGGCGCAGGCCGGCGCAGTGGCACATGACCCTGCGCTACCTCGGCGAGCGCATCGACGAAGCGCAGCGCGCACGCATCGAATCGGCGATGGCCGGGTTCGCGGCCGCAATCGCGCCGGCCGGCGCCTCGATCATCGGCGCCCAGTACTGGCCGCATGCGCGCGTGCTGGTGGCGAAGATCGACGCTTCGCCCGCGCTGAAGGCGCTGTTGAAGCAACTGGAAGCCGAGGCGCAAGGCAGCGGTTTCATGAAGGAGCGCACGCAGACCGCGCACGTCACCCTCGCCTACCTGCCACGCGGCGCCACGCCGCCGGTATTGGCCGGCCTCGACGCCAACATCCCGCTGCAGGTCGGGAGGATCGACCTGCTGCAGACTGTCCCGGGCGGTTACGACGCCCTTGCTTCGTGGCCGCTGGCCGGCCGGGGCGAGGCATGATCGCCGGCCCGCGCGCCAGCGCCGCCGAAGCGCATCGTGGCCTGCATGCAGTGGCGCTGTTCGAAGCGGCCAAGGGCGTGTTGGCCCTACTGGCGGCCACCGGGATGGAGTGGTTGGGCCCGGTGCCGCTGCAGCGCGCACTGGATGCCCTGCTGGCGCTGCTGCACCTGGACCCCGCGCACGGCAGCCCGACGTGGCTGGCGCATGCGCTCAATCCCGATGCCGTGCACCTGGCCGCGGCGGTTGCCGTGCTGTACGGCGCGGTGCGCCTTGCCGAGGCCTGGGGGCTGTGGCGCGCCAAGGCCTGGGCGTCATGGCTGGGCCTGTCCGCAGCCCTATACCTGCCGTTCGACCTGTATGCCTTCGCCCTGCATCGCCACTGGCTGGAAGCAGCGGCCGTGGTGATCAACCTGGTGGTGGTCTGGGTCCTGGCGCGCGACTTGTTCAAGCGGCGCCGCTGAGGCGGATTGCCCGCAGCGCCGGGGCGGGCGATGCTTGCGCGTCCTTCCGGGAGTCCCGCCGATGCGCCACCTGCCGCTTGCCCTCGCCCTCGCCGCCCTGCTCGGCGCCTGCCAGCCTGCCCCGCAGGCCCCCGCCAGGGACGCAACCAAGCCCGCCGCGGCTGCACCGGCCTTCGCGTTCGAAGAGGCCAGCATCGCCGACCTGCAGCGCCGGATGGCCGATGGCGCGGTAACCAGCCACGCGCTAACGCAGGCCTACCTCGACCGCATTGCCGCCATCGACAAGGCCGGCCCCACGCTCAATTCGGTGATCGAACTCAACCCGGATGCACTGGAGGAAGCCGACGCGCTGGATGCCGAGCGCAAGGCCGGCAAACTGCGCGGGCCACTGCACGGCATCCCGGTGCTGCTAAAGGACAATATCGACGCCACCCCGATGGTGAATTCCGCCGGCTCGCTGGCGCTGGCGGAACATCGGCCAAAGTCCGACGCCTTCCTGGTCGCGAAGCTGCGCCAAGCCGGCGCGGTGATCCTGGGCAAGACCAACCTGTCGGAATGGGCCAACTTCCGTTCCACCCGCTCCACCTCCGGCTGGAGCGGCCGCGGCGGCCAGACCCGCAACCCCTACGTGCTCGACCGCAACCCCTGCGGCTCCAGTGCCGGCAGCGGCACCGCGATCGCCGCCAACCTCGCCGCCGCCGCCATCGGCACCGAAACCGACGGCAGCATCATCTGTCCCTCGGCGGTGGCCGGGCTGGTCGGCCTCAAGCCCACGGTGGGGCTGGTCAGCCGCAGCGGCATCATCCCGATCTCCGCCTCGCAGGACACTGCCGGGCCGATGACCCGCAGCGTCGCCGACGCCGCCGCACTGCTCACCGCGATCGCCGCGGCCGACCCCAACGACGCGGCCAGCGGCGAGCGGCCGCGGGCCATGGCGGTCGACTACGCGGCCCACCTCAAGGCCAATGCGCTGGAGGGCGCGCGGATCGGCGTGGTGCGCAAGCTGATGGGCTACCACCCGGATACCGACGCAGCGATGGAACGCGCCATCGCCGCGATGCAGGCGGCCGGCGCCACCGTGGTGGATGCCGAGATTCCCACGCTTGGCAAATGGGATGCGGCCGAATACGAAGTGCTGCTGTACGAGTTCAAGGACGGCCTCAACGCCTACCTGGCCGGCAGCGGCGCGCCGCACAGCTCGCTGGACGCGCTGATCGCCTTCAACAACCAGAATGCCGCGCGCGAAATGCCGTTCTTCGCCCAGGAGATCTTCGAGCAGGCCAACGCCAAGGGGCCGCTGGGCGACAAGGCCTATCTGGATGCACGCGACAAGGCGCGCCGCCTAGCCGGCCCGCAGGGCATCGATGCGGCGCTGAAGAAGCATGGCCTCGACGCGCTGGTGGCACCGGCGATGTCGCCGGCGTGGCCGATCGACCCGGTCAACGGCGACCATTTCCTCGGCGCCGGCTATGGCGCCTCCGCGGTGGCCCGCTACCCCAGCCTGACAGTGCCGATGGGCGAGGTGCACGGCCTGCCGGTCGGCGTGGTGTTCATGGGCACCGCCTGGAGCGAACCCAGGCTGATCGAACTGGGTTACGCGTTCGAGCAGGCCAGCAAGGCGCGCAAACCGCCGCGCTTCCTGCCGACCATCGCCACTGCTTCGCCGTAACCCACGCCCTGCCGGGGTTCGCTCCGCCGAATGCGGAGCGGCCCCGTGGCGCGTTTCTTATTCCCCAATCGCGCCGCGCTTGCGCACGATCAGCATCGCGATCTCCAGCGCCTGCTCGTAGTTGAGGCGCGGGTCCACGGTGCTGCGGTAGTCCCGCTGCAGGTCTACTTCAGTCAGCTGGCGAGCACCGCCGAGGCATTCGGTGACGTTCTCGCCGGTCATCTCCAGGTGCACGCCGCCCAGGTGCGTGCCGGCCGCCGCATGCAGGTCGAAGGCCTGCTCGATCTCGCTGCGGATGTTGGCGAAGCGGCGGGTCTTGTAGCCGTTGCTGGTGGACTCGGTGTTGCCGTGCATGGCATCGCAGATCCACAGCACCCGCCGGCCTTCGCGCTGCACCGCGTCCAGCAGCGCCGGCAGCTTGTCGGCGATTTGCCCGGCACCCATGCGATGGATCAGGCCCAGCCGGCCCGGCTCATCGCCTGGGTTCAGCGCGTCGATCACCCGCAGCAACTGGTCGGGCGTGACCGACGGCCCCACCTTGACCGCCACCGGGTTGCGGATGCCGCGGAAATACTCCACGTGCGCGCCGTCCAGCGCCGCGGTGCGCATGCCGATCCACGGGAAATGCGTGCTCAGGTTGAACCAGCCGTCGGCGCGCGGCACCTGCCGGGTCTGCGACTCCTCGTAGTGCAGCAGCAGCGCTTCGTGCGAGGTGTAGAAGTCCACACGGTTGAGGCTCTGCATGCGCCGCCCGGCCAGCGTCTCCATGAAGCGCACCGCATCGCCGATCCCCGCCACCATCTTCTGGTAGTCGGCCGCGTGCGGCGACTGGCTGACCCAGCCCAGCCCCCAGTATTCGGGATGGTGCAGGTCGGCGAAACCGCCGTCGATCAGCGAACGCACGAAGTTCATCGTCATCGCGGAGCGCGCGTGCGCCTTGACCATCCGCCGCGGATCCGGGATCCGCGCCCGTGCGTCGAAGTCCGGGCTGTTGACGATGTCGCCGCGATACGTGGGCAGGGTCACGCCGTCGCGCGTCTCGGTGTCGGCCGAGCGCGGCTTGGCATATTGCCCGGCGAAGCGGCCCACCCGCACCACCGGCAGCTTCAGCCCGTGCACCAGCACAAGGCTCATCTGCAGCAGCACCTTGAGCCGGTTGGAGATGACGTCGGAACTGCACTCGGCGAAGGTTTCGGCGCAATCGCCGCCCTGCAGCAGGAAGCGCTTGCCTTCCTGCGCCTCGGCCAACTGCTGCTTGAGCGCCAGGATCTCCCGCGACGTCACCAGCGGCGGTAGCGCCCGCAGCTCATCGCGGGTGGCCGCCAGCGCGTCGGCGTCGGGGTAGGTCGGCATCTGCAGCGCGGGCTTGGCGCGCCAGCTGGATGGCGACCAGTCGGCCGCGGGCGCTGCAGCGGGGGGAAAGGCGATTGCGGGAGTGGTCGACATCGAGGCGGAACCGGGATCTGCTGCATTGCATCATCACGCCCCGGAACCGTGACCGCAACCGTTACCTGCGGAACCGATGGGAATGGCGATGCAGGAATCCGGCATACAGCGCGCCGAAGCCCAGCACGACGAACCATAGCAGCGCCCACATCGGCATCGACAGGCCGAGGAACTGCCAGTCGATGCTGCTGCAATCACCGGTGGCCTGCAGCACCTTGCGCGCCGCGCCCAGCCACGAGTGCTGCTCGACGATGAAGTTCAGGCCCGGTCCGCAGCTGGGCAGCTCGGGCGGATTCAGCTGTACCCAGCTGTGCCGGCCCGCGTAGCCCATGCCGGCGGCGGCGGCGGCGAACGCCAGCACGCCCCATGCCTTGCGCGCGCTTGCCGCACGCGGCGCATGCATCGCCCCCAGCAGGAACACCAGCCCGAGCGCGGCGAAACAGATGCGCTGGAAGATGCAGAACGGGCAAGGCTGGATGCCCAACTGGAACTGCACGTAGAACGCATAACCCAGCAGCGCCGCGCAGATGACGAAACCAAACAGGAACTGTTGGCGGAACGACCAGCGGAACGGGTTCATGCGCGCGCCTTCGAAGGATCCGTTCGATTATGGCGCAGCCGGCCCAAAAACGAAAAACCCCGGCATCGCCGGGGCTTTTCATTGCATCGCTGCAGCGTGCCTGGTTACTCGGCGGCCTGCGGGCGGTCCACCAGCTCGACGTACGCCATCGGCGCGTTGTCGCCGGCGCGGAAACCGCACTTCAGGATGCGCAGGTAACCACCCGGGCGCTGCGCGTAGCGCGGGCCCAGCACGGTGAACAGCGTACCCACCGCTTCCTTGTCGCGCAGGCGCGAGAACGCCAGGCGACGGTTGGCCACGCCATCGGTCTTGGCCAGGGTGATCAGCGGCTCGGCGACGCGGCGCAGTTCCTTGGCCTTCGGCAGGGTGGTGCGGATGATTTCGTTCTTGATCAGCGAGGCCGCCATGTTGGAGAACATCGCGCCGCGGTGGGCGCTGGTGCGGTTGAACTTGCGGCCGGATTTCTGGTGACGCATGGCGTTGGATTCCTAGAAGGTGGAAGGTTGGATCTGTTGGACTTCGCTGTCGCCATCCAGGCGTTGACGCTGCGGACTGCGGTTGGCCCTGTCCGATCCGTTCCGTGGACCGGAGCGCCGCGGGGTGTGCCCCGTCGGCGGTGTTGCGGAAATTGCGAGTTTCGATGAGAGCCAGCGCGAAAAGCCGGGGCCGCAGCTCTCGCCGCGATTGCATCCCCAGCCCTCGCGCATGGCGCCCGGGCGTCCGTCACCGGGCGAACTGCCGTCAAGGCAGTTCGCCGCAGCGGCGACTTACCCCATCATGCCGTGGGCGGAAACACCGGCCGGCGGCCAGTTCTCCAGCTTCATGCCCAGCGACAGGCCCTTCTGGGCCAGCACTTCCTTGATCTCGGTGAGCGACTTCTTGCCGAGGTTGGGGGTCTTGAGCAGTTCCACTTCGGTCTTCTGGATCAGGTCGCCGATGTAGTAGATGCTCTCGGCCTTGAGACAGTTGGCCGAACGCACGGTCAGCTCGAGGTCGTCGATCGGACGCAGCAGCAGCGGATCGACGCCGGTGCTGGCCTGCGGCTTGGCGCCGCGGTCGCGGTGGGTGAAATCACCGAACACCGACAGCTGGTCGGTGAGGATGTCGGCGGCGGTGCGCACGGCTTCCTCGGCATCGATGGTGCCGTTGGTCTCGATGTCCAGCACCAGCTTGTCCAGGTCGGTGCGCTGCTCGACGCGCGCGGCTTCCACCGCGTAGGCGACGCGACGGACCGGCGAGAACGACGCGTCCAGCATCAGCCGGCCGATCGTGCGGGTTTCCTCGTCCGGACGACGGCGCGCGGCAGCCGGCTGGTAGCCGAAACCGCGGCTGATGGTGAGGCGCATGTTCAGCGCCACGTCCTTGGTCAGGTTGGCGACCACGTGGTCGGGGTTCAGCACCTCGACGTTGTGGCTGGTCTTGATGTCGCCGGCGGTGACGACGCCCGGGCCCTGCTTCTTCAGCTCCAGGGTGTCGGTGTCGCCGCTGTGCATGCGGATGGCGACGTCCTTGAGGTTCAACAGGACTTCGAGCACGTCCTCCTGCAGGCCTTCGACCGTGGTGTACTCATGCAGCACGCCATCGATCTCGACTTCGGTGATCGCGAAGCCGGGGATCGAGGACAGCAGCACGCGACGCAGCGCATTGCCGAGGGTATGGCCGTAGCCGCGTTCCAGCGGCTCGATCACGACCTTGGCGCGGTTGTCGGTGATGCGCTCGATCTGCGGTCCGCGCGGACGCAGGACTTGGGTGGCGGTAACCGTCATTCGTGGTGTCTCCTGCTGGCCTGCGCCGGGGGGCGCAGGCCGGTGGCAATGGCTTACTTCGAGTACAGCTCGACGATCAGCGCTTCGTTGATGTCGCTGGGCAGGTCGGCCCGGTCCGGCACGGCCTTGAACACGCCGGCGAACTTGTTCGAATCCACTTCGACCCACGAGGGCGACAGGTTCATCTGCTCGGCCAGGGTCAGGGACTCCTTGACGCGCAGCTGCTTCTGGGCCTTCTCGGACAGCGCGATCGCGTCGCCGGCCTTGACGGCATACGACGGCAGGTTAACGGGTTTGCCGTTGACGGTGACGCCGCGGTGGCTGACCAGCTGGCGGGCGGCCGGACGGGTGACCGCGAAGCCCATCCGGTAGACGACGTTGTCCAGGCGGGTTTCCAGCAGCTGCAGCAGGTTCTCGCCGGTGTTGCCCTTCTTGGTGGCGGCCTTCTTGTAGTAGTTGCGGAACTGGCGCTCCAGCAGGCCGTAGATGCGCTTGACCTTCTGCTTCTCGCGCAGCTGGGTGGCGTAGTCGGACAGCTTGCCCTTGCGGGCGGTGGCGCCGTGCTGGCCGGGCTTCTGCTCCAGCTTGCACTTGGAATCGAGCGCGCGGGCCGGCGACTTCAGCGACAGGTCGGTGCCTTCGCGACGGGCGAGCTTACAGGTGGGACCGATATAACGAGCCATGTTCTAGTGCTCCCGCGCGTCAGACGCGACGCTTCTTCGGCGGACGGCACCCGTTGTGCGGGATAGGCGTCACGTCGATGATGTTGAGGATCTTGTAACCGACGTTGTTCAGCGAACGAACGGCGGATTCGCGGCCCGGACCCGGACCCTTGATGCGCACTTCCAGCGCCTTCACGCCGTAGTCCAGCGCGGCCTTGCCAGCCTTCTCGGCGGCGACCTGCGCGGCGAACGGGGTGGACTTGCGGGAACCGCGGAAGCCCGCGCCGCCCGAAGTCGCCCAGCTCAGGGCGTTGCCCTGGCGGTCGGTGATGGTGATGATCGTGTTGTTGAAAGAAGCGTGGACATGCGCAATGCCGTCGGTGACGACGCGCTTGATCTTCTTCTTGGTCTTGGTTGCTGCCGGCTTGGCCATGATGTCTGTTCCTTACTTCTTGATGGCCTTGCGCGGGCCCTTGCGGGTGCGCGCATTGGTGCGGGTGCGCTGGCCACGCAGCGGCAGGCCGCGGCGATGACGCAGGCCGCGGTAGCAGCCCAGGTCCATCAGGCGCTTGATGGCCATGCCGATTTCGCGACGCAGGTCGCCTTCGACGATGAACTTGCCGACTTCGGCGCGCAGGCGCTCGACTTCCGGCTCGGACAGGTCGCGGATCTTGGTCGACGAGCTGACGCCAGCCGATTCACAGACCTGCTTGGAACGGGTACGGCCAATGCCGTAGATGCTTTGCAGCCCGACCCAGACGTGCTTCTGGGCAGGCAGGTTGACGCCTGCAATACGCGCCATAAGGCGATCTCCGATAAACGAAATGACGCCGAACCGAGGGGTTCGACGTGGGAAACGTGGAATTGTAACCCAATCCCGACTTGTCAGGAAGCCAAGGCAAGCCCTGGCCCGGCATGGGGAGTGTGCCCATGCTCCGGCGATGGCCCCGGACTGGCAGTGCCCGGCCCTTCCGGGCCCGGCCTGCCCGCGCGCTACTCTGGCGCACGGATCGGTCCGGGGCCACCCACGCGCGGGATCGTCGCGCGGGTCGCCCATTTGCCGGTTCGCGCGTTCGTCGAACCGGCGGTTGTCACTTGTCCCGCAACGGATGCGGGGACGGCTGCGCGGCCCCGCTTAGCGGGCGCCACGCCCCTTGAGGTTGGCCTTCTTCAGCAGGCTCTCGTACTGGTGCGACATCAGGTGCGCCTGGATCTGCGCGATGAAGTCCATCACCACCACCACCACGATCAGCAGCGACGTGCCGCCGAAGTAGAACGACGCGCCCATTTCGGTACGCATCACTTCCGGCAGCAGGCAGACCAGCACCAGGTACGCCGAACCAGCGGCGGTCAAACGGGTCAGCACGCCATCGATGTACTCGCCCGTCGCCTTGCCCGGGCGGATGCCGGGAATCAGTGCGCCGGACTTCTTGAGGTTGTCCGCGGTTTCCTGCGAATTGAACACCAGCGCCGTATAGAAGAACGCGAAACCGACGATCAGCGCAGCCAACAGGATCATGTGCAGCGGCTCGCCCGGCGACAACATCTGGCTGACCTTCTGCAACCACACGGTGGCAGGGCTGCCAGACTGGCCGAACCAGGTCGACGCGGTGGCCGGGAACATGATGATCGACGAGGCGAAGATCGGCGGGATCACGCCCGACATGTTGAGCTTGAGCGGCAGGAAGGAGCTCTGGTTCTGGTAACCGCCGCGGGCACCCTGGCGACGCGCATAGTTCACGGTGATGCGGCGCTGGCCGCTCTCCATGAACACCACGAACCAGGTCACCGCCAGCACGATCGCCAGGATGAAGAACACCGTGATCCACTGCATGTCGCCGCTATTGGCTTGCTGCAGGGTATTCAACACCGCGCCGGGCAAACCCGCGACGATGCCGGCGAAGATGATCAGCGAGACGCCGTTGCCGATGCCGCGTTCGGTCACCTGCTCGCCCAGCCACATCAGGAACACCGTGCCGGCGGTCAGCGAGACCACCGCGGTGACCACGAAGCCGAGGCCCGGGCTGTACACCACCGGCACGCCGCCGCTGGCACCCTGCCCCTGCAGCGCGATGGCGATGCCGGCGGCCTGGAACACCGCCAGGAACACCGAGCCGACGCGCGAATACTGGGTGATCTTGCGACGGCCCGACTCGCCTTCCTTCTGCAGCGCCTTCAGGCTGGGCAGGATCTGCACCATCAGCTGCATCACGATGGACGCGGAGATGTACGGCATCACGTTCAGCGCGAACAGGCTGAAACGCGCAAGCGCACCGCCGGAGAACATGTTGAACATGTCCACCACGGTGCCCTTCTGCGAGTCCATCAGCTGGAGCATCGCCTCGGGATTGACACCCGGCACCGGGATGAAGCAGCCGATGCGATAGACGATCAGCGCACCGATGACGAACAGGAGGCGCGAGCGAAGTTCGGTGAACTTGCCCGCGCCCATCAGGCCTGCCAATGCTCCAGCACTGCGCGACATGCCGTCCTTACTCCGCCAGCTTGCCGCCGGCCGCTTCGATCGCGGCCTTGGCGCCGGCGGTCGCAGCGATGCCCTTGAGCACGTAGGCCTTGGTCACGTCGCCCTTGGCAACGACCTTGGCGCGCTTGGCGGTGCTCGGCACCAGCTTGGCGGCACGCAGGGCGGCGAAATCGACTTCGCCGGCCGGCAGCACGTCCAGCTTGTACAGCAGCACTTCGGCGCAGTCCTTGGCCATCTTCGAGCGGAAGCCGATCTTCGGCAGGCGGCGCTGCATGGGGATCTGGCCGCCTTCGAAACCGGCCTTGATCTTGCCCTTGCCGGAACGCGCGAACGAACCCTTGTGGCCGCGGCCGGCGGTCTTGCCGAGGCCGGAACCGATGCCGCGACCGACGCGGGTGCGCTCCTTGCGGGCGCCGTCTGCGGGCTTGAGCGAATTGAGCTTCATGTGATTACTCCTCCACCTTCACAAGGTAGTGGACCTTGTTGATCAGGCCACGAACCTGCGGGCTGTCCTTGAGTTCGCGGACGCTGTTGAGCTTGCCGAGGCCGAGCGCCTTGACCGACAGGCGGTGGCGCGACTGGGTGCCGCGCAGGCCCTTGACCAGGCGGACCTTGATGGTCTTGTCGTTAGCCATTGACCAAATCCTCCAACTTCTTGCCGCGCTTGGCCGCGATCTTCGCCGGGGAATGCATCGACTCCAGGCCCTTGATCGTGGCGCGCACCAGGTTGATCGGGTTGCGCGAACCAACCGCCTTGGCCAGCACGTCCTTCACGCCCACCGCTTCCAGCACGGCGCGCATCGCGCCGCCGGCGATCACGCCGGTACCTTCGGAGGCGGGCTGCATGAACACGCGGGCTGCGCCGTGGCCGGCCTTGACCTGATGGAACAGGGTGCCGCCGTTGAGGTCGACCGAGCTCATGCCCTTGCGCGCCTGCTCCATCGACTTCTGGATGGCAACCGGCACTTCGCGCGCCTTGCCATAGCCGAAGCCGACCTTGCCGGCACCGTCACCCACCACCGTCAGCGCGGTGAAGGTGAACTGGCGGCCGCCCTTGACGGTCTTGCTGACACGATTGACGGCGATCAGCTTCTCGATCATGCCGTCATCGACTTTTTCCTCGCGGGGACCGCGATCGCGGCCGCGGGATTCGCGTTGTTCTGCCATTTCGATGTCTCGATTATTGAGGGGATTTGCGGCTTCGCCGCTTATGGTTGTGGAGTGCTGCGGGCGTTCCGCCAGCGCCGCAACCGGCGATGGCGTCCGATGCAGACCGCATCGGCAGCAGGCAGGAGAGGCAAGGAGCCGGAGCCCCCCCGCCCCCAAACCCTTAGAACTGCAGGCCGCCTTCGCGCGCGGCGTCGGCCAGCGCCTTGATGCGGCCGTGGTAGCGGTAGCCCGAACGGTCGAAGGCGACGCGCTCGATGCCGGCGGCCTTGGCGCGCTCGGCGATCACCTGACCCACCTTGGCGGCGGCTTCGGCGTTCTTGCCATTCTTCAGGCCGGCCATCACGTCGGCCTCGACGGTCGCGGCCGAAGCCAGCACCTTCGCGCCATCATGGGTGAACAGCTGGGCATACAGGTGCTGGCCAGTGCGCAGCACCGACAGGCGCGGCACGCCGAGTTCGCGGATGTGGGCGCGGGTCGACTTGGCGCGACGCAGGCGGGCGATCTTCTTTTCCATGGTCTTCTTCTCCGAAAGCTGAAGGCGCGATTACGCCTTCTTGGCTTCCTTGCGGATGATGGTCTCGTCGGAATACTTCACGCCCTTGCCCTTGTAGGGCTCCGGCGGGCGGTAACCACGGATCTTGGCGGCAACTTCACCCACCAGCTGCTTGTCGGCGCCCGCGACCAGGATCTCGGTCTGGGTCGGCGTGGTGATGGTGATGCCAGCCGGCGGCGCAAACAGGATGGGGTGCGAATAACCCAGCGACAGGTTCAGGTCCTGGCCCTGCATGGCGGCGCGGTAACCCACGCCGACCAGCTCGAGCTTGCGCTCGAAACCGGCGCTGACGCCGTGCACCATGTTGGCGACGATCGCACGCAGGGTGCCGGCCATCGGCACCAGCGCGGCGTCGTTGGCGGACAGCAGCGCGTGGCCGTCTTCGATCTTGACTTCGACGCCGGCCGGCTTGGCGATGCTGAGGGTGCCCTTCGGGCCCTTCACGCTGATGGATTCCGACTGGACGTTGACTTCGACGCCCTTGGCGAGGGCGACGGGCTTCTTGGCGACTCGGGACATGTTCGTTACTCCCTTAGGCCACGATGCACAGGACTTCGCCGCCGACGCCCTGCTGGCGCGCCTGCGAGTCGGTCATGATGCCCTTGGAGGTGGAAACGATCGCCACGCCAAGGCCGTTCAGGACCTTCGGCAGCGCATCCTTGCCACGATACTGGCGCAGGCCCGAGCGCGACACGCGCTTCAGGGTCTCGATCACCGGCTTGCCCTCGAAGTACTTCAGGGCGATTTCAAGCTCGGCCTTCGCGCCGTTCGGGGTCACGCGTGCGTCGGCGATGTAGCCCTCGTCCTTCAGGACGTTGGCGATCGCGACCTTGACCTTGGAGGACGGCATCTTCACCGCCGGCTTGCCAACCGCTGCCGCATTCCTGATGCGGACCAGCATGTCGGCGATGGGATCAGTCATGCTCATATGGATTCACCTGATGAGTAGCACCGATATCCGCTTTCGCGAAAATCTGTCGGGTTGTGGACACCACGGACGAGGAACGCCGCGGCGCTGTTGCAGGCACGAACCCCGCATCGCTGCGGGGTTCGGGAACCGCCACCGCCGCTTTCGCGACAGGTAGCTGGTCAGTATAGCAGGTTTTTACCAGCTCGCCTTGCGCAGGCCAGGCACGTCACCGCGCATGGTGGCTTCGCGCAGCTTGTTGCGGCCGAGGCCGAACTTGCTGTAGACCGCGCGCGGCCGGCCGGTCAGGGCGCAGCGGGTGGTCTGGCGGGACGGCGAGGAGTCGCGCGGCAGCTTCTGCAGCTTGGTCGCGGCCACCATCTTGTCCTCGTAGGAGGCGTCCTGGCTGGCGATGACCTTCTTCAGCGCCTCACGCTTGGCGGCGTGCTGCTTGGCCAGCTTGGCGCGCTTGGCCTCGCGGTTGATCATGGAAGTCTTGGCCATGACGTGTCCTTTAGTTGCGGAACGGGAAGCGGAAGGCCTCGAGCAGGGCCTTGGCCTCGGCGTCGGTCTTCGCGGTGGTGGTGATGGCGATATCCATGCCGCGCATCGCGTCGACGGCGTCGAAGTCGATCTCCGGGAAGATGATCTGCTCCTTCACGCCCATGTTGTAGTTGCCACGGCCGTCGAACGAACGCCCCGACACGCCGCGGAAGTCGCGCACGCGCGGCAGCGAGATGTTGATCAGGCGATCGAGGAACTCGAACATCTGGGCGCGGCGCAGGGTGACCTTGCAACCGATCGGCCAGCCGTCGCGGATCTTGAACGAAGCGACCGACACGCGCGACTTGGTGACCACCGGCTTCTGGCCGGAGATCTTGGTCATGTCGGCGACGGCGTTCTCAAGCACCTTCTTGTTGGTCGCCGCTTCGCCCACGCCCATGTTCAGCGTGACCTTGACGAGCTTCGGGACCTGCATCGGATTGGTGTAGCCGAACTGCTGCATCAGCTTCGGCACCACTTCTTCCTTGTAGAACTTTTCGAGACGGGTGGTCATGTCAGATAGCCTCGCCGCTGGAGCGGAACACGCGGATGCGCTTTCCATTCTCGAGCACCTTGGTGGCAACGCGTTCGCCCTTGCCCGTCGCCGGGTTCAGCAGCATCACGTTGGAAATGTGGATCGACGCCTCGCGCTCGACCACGCCGCCGGGCTGGCCGGCCTGCGGGTTGGGCTTGGTGTGGCGCTTGACCAGGTTCAGGTTGGCAACGTAGACGCGCTCGCCATCGACGCGCACGACTTCGCCAGCCTGGCCCTTGATCTTCTTGTTGCCGGTGGTCACGACCACCTGGTCGCCCTTGCGGATACGGTTCATGTTCTTCCTTCCTCCGCTCAGAGCACTTCAGGCGCGAGCGAGACGATCTTCATGAACTTCTCGGTACGCAGCTCACGGGTCACGGGCCCGAAGATGCGAGTGCCGATCGGCTCTTGCTTGTTGTTCAGCAGCACGGCGGCGTTGCCGTCGAAGCGGATCAGCGAACCGTCCGCGCGGCGCACGCCCTTGCGGGTGCGGACCACGACGGCGTCGTAGACGTCGCCCTTCTTCACCTTGCCGCGCGGAATCGCTTCCTTCACCGACACCTTGATGATGTCGCCGATGCCGGCGTAACGGCGCTTCGAGCCGCCGAGCACCTTGATGCACATCAGTTCCTTGGCACCCGAGTTGTCGGCAACGTCGAGAAAGCTCTGCATCTGGATCATGGCTGTCTCCCTTGCTTACTCGGCGGCACGCGTGATGACTTCCACCACGCGCCAGTTCTTGGTCTTGGACATCGGTGCGCATTCCGCCACGCGGACGACGTCACCTTCGTTGCAGGTGTTGTCGGCATCGTGGGCGTGCAGCTTGGTCGAGCGACGGATGTACTTGCCGTACAACGCGTGCTTGACCTGGCGCTCGACGAGCACCGTCACGGTCTTGTCCATCTTGTTGCTGACGACGCGGCCTTCGACCGTGTGCAGCTTCTTGGTTTGTTCAGTCATGTCTGCCTTCCTTACTTCGACGCGCTGTTCTGCAGCGCGCCAAGCAGCGTGTTGACGCGAGCGATCTCGCGGCGCACGCGGCGGGGCTCGTTGGTCTTGGACGGGGGCAGCTGGCCGGTGGCCTTCTGCATCCGCAGCGCGAAGCGCTCCTTCTGCAGCTCGACCAGATGGGCCTTCAGCTCGTCCGCCGACTTCTGACGCAGTTGCTTGAGTTCCATCAGCGCACCGTCCGGGTCACGAAAGTGGTGGTGACCGAGAGCTTGGCCGAAGCCAGGCGGAACGCCTCGCGCGCGATTTCCTCGCTGACGCCCTCGATCTCGTAGATCATGCGGCCGGGCTGGATCTGGGCGACCCAGTACTCCACGTTGCCCTTACCGGAGCCCATGCGGACTTCGATCGGCTTCTTGGTGATCGGCTTGTCGGGGAACACGCGGATCCACATCTTGCCGCCACGCTTCACGTAACGGCTGATGGAACGGCGCGCGGCCTCGATCTGGCGAGCGGTGAGCTGGCCGGTGGCGGTCGCCTTCAGGCCGAACTCGCCGAAGCTGACCGCGTTGGCGCTCCAGCTCAGGCCCTCATTGCGGCCCTTGTGGACCTTGCGGTATTTGGTTCGCTTGGGTTGCAACATGGTTTATTCCCTCGCTTCGCCGCGCTCGGCGCGGTCGCCACGGTCACGGCGCGGACCACGCGGACGCTCACGGTCACGGTCGCCGCCACGCGGTGCCGGGGTGTCGTCCTGCTTCTCCTGGCCAACTTGGGAGAAATCGAAGATCTCGCCCTTGTAGACCCACACCTTGATGCCGATGATGCCGTACGTGGTCTTCGCTTCCGCGAAGCCGTAATCGATGTCCGCACGCAGGGTGTGCAGCGGCACGCGGCCTTCGCGGTACCACTCGGAACGGGCGATTTCAGCACCGTTCAAGCGGCCGGCCACGTTGACCTTGATGCCCAGCGCACCGAGGCGCATCGCGTTGCCCACCGCGCGCTTCATGGCGCGGCGGAACATGATGCGGCGCTCCAGCTGCTGGGCGATGGACTCGGCCACCAGCTGCGCGTCGAGTTCCGGCTTGCGGACTTCGGTGACGTTGATGTGCGCCGGCACGCCGAGCACGTCGGACACTTCCTTGCGCAGCTTCTCGATGTCCTCGCCGCGCTTGCCGATCACCACGCCCGGACGGGCGGTGTGGATGGTTACGCGGGCGTTGTTGGCCGGACGCTCGATCAGGATCTTGCTGATGCCGGCCTGGGCCAGCTTCTTGCGCAGCATGTCGCGGACGCGGAGGTCGGCCGACAGGAACTCGGCGAACTGCTTCTTGCCGGCATACCACTTGGAGTTCCAGTCCTTGGCGATGCCCAGGCGGATGCCGATCGGATTGACTTTATGACCCATGATTACTTGCCCTCGCCCACGACCACGGTGATGTGGCTGGTGCGCTTGGTGATGCGCGTGCCACGGCCCTTCGCACGCGCCATGAAGCGCTTCAACGAGGGACCCTCATCGACCATGATGGTCTTGACCTTGAGCTCGTCCGCATCGGCGCCGTTGTTGTTCTCGGCGTTCGAAGCAGCCGAGAACACGACCTTGTAGATCATGCCGGCGGCCTTCTTGTCCGAGAACTTCAGCAGGTCGAGCGCACGGGCCACGGGGAGGCCGCGCACTTGGTCGGCGACCAGGCGGACCTTCTGGGCGGAGATGCGCGCACTGCGCAGGACGGCTTTCGCTTCCATGGTCATCTCCTTACTTCCCCTTCTTGTCGCCGCCATGACCCTTGAACGTACGGGTCACGGCGAATTCGCCAAGCTTGTGGCCGATCATGTTCTCGTTGACCAGCACCGGGACATGGTTCTTGCCGTTATGCACGGCGATGGTGAACCCGATCATTTCCGGCAGGATCGTCGAACGACGCGACCAGGTCTTGATCGGCTTCTTGCTGCTACCCGCGGTCTCCACCTTCTTCTGCAGATGGTGGTCGATGAACGGGCCTTTCTTGAGTGAACGTGCCATTGCCGATTAGCTCCTGCGATCGCGCACGATGAACTGCTGGGTGCGCTTGTTCTTGCGGGTCTTGTAACCCTTGGTCGGCACGCCCCACGGGGTGACCGGATGCGGGTTGCCCTGGCCTGCCTTCGCCTCACCACCACCGTGCGGGTGGTCGACCGGGTTCATGGCCGCACCGCGGACGGTCGGCTTGACGCCGCGCCAGCGGGCGGCACCGGCCTTGCCGAGCTTCTGCAGGCCATGCTCGTCATTGCTGACTTCGCCGATGGTCGCGCGGCACTCGGCCGGCACCTTGCGCATTTCGCCGGAGCGCAGGCGCAGAGTGGCGTAGACGCCTTCGCGGGCGACCAGCTGCACGCCGGCGCCAGCGGCGCGGGCGAGCTGCGCGCCCTTGCCGGGCTTCATCTCGATGCAGTGGATCGTGGAACCCACCGGGATGTTGCGCAGCGGCAGGGTGTTGCCGGCCTTGATCGGGGCATCGCGGCCCGCGATCACCTGGTCGCCGGCCTTCAGGCCCTTCGGCGCGATGATGTAGCGGCGCTCGCCGTCGGCGTAGCACAGCAGCGCGATGTGCGCGGTGCGGTTGGGATCGTACTCAATGCGCTCGACGCGGGCCGGGATGCCCTCCTTGTCGCGCTTGAAGTCGATGATGCGGTAATGCTGCTTGTGCCCACCACCGATGTGGCGGGTGGTGATGCGGCCGTGGTGGTTGCGGCCACCGGTCCGGCTCTGCTTTTCAACCAGCGGCGCGTAGGGCGCGCCCTTGTGCAGATCCGGCGTCACCACGCGGACCATCGAGCGACGGCCGGCCGAGGTGGGCTTGAATGTCATCAGTGCCATGGTTCGTTCCTCAGGCCGAGGCCGTCATCACGTCGATCGCCTGGCCTTCGGCCAGGGTGACGTACGCCTTGCGCCAGTCGCCGCGACGGCCCTGGCGGAACTTGAAGGACTTGGACTTGCCCTTCACGTTCACCACGTTGACCGCCTCGACCTTGACGTCGAAGATCTTCTCGACAGCCGCCTTGACATCAGCCTTGGTGGCGGTCTTCGCGATTTCGAAGACGTATTGGTTGGAGACTTCCTGCAGGCGCGCGGTCTTTTCGGACACGCGCGGCGCACGGATTACTTCGTACAAGTTTGCGGCGCTCATGCCAGCCACTCCTCGATCTTCTTCACCGCGTCGGTGGTCACCAGCACGGTATCGGCGCCGACCAGGGCGACCGGATCCAGGCCCTGCACGTCACGCACCTGCACGTAGGGCAGGTTGCGAGCGGACAGGTACAGGTTGTCGGTCGCTTCCTCGGTGACGATCAGCGGACGCTTGCCTGCCTTCAGCTCGGCGAGCTTGGCCACCAGGCCCTTGGTCTTCGGCGCGTCGATGTCGAACGACTCGACCACGGTGATCCGGCCCTGGCGGTTCAGCTCGGACAGGATCGACGCGATCGCGGCGCGGTACATCTTGCGGTTGACCTTCTGCGCGAAGCTGCGCGGCTTGGCCGCGAAGGTCACGCCGCCACCGACGAAGATCGGGGCCGTCAGGGCGCCATGACGCGCGCCGCCGCCCTTCTGCTTCTTCGACTTCTTGGTGGTGCCGTTGACTTCCGAACGGGTCTTCTGGGCCTTGGTGCCGGCACGACCAGCGTTGCGGTACGCCACGACGACCTGATGGACCAGGTCTTCGCTGAAGGCGCGATCGAACACCGCCTCGGAGACCGCCAGCTTGGCGCCGCCATTGATATTCAGTTCCATGATCAGACTCCCTTGCTCGTCGGGCGCACGATCACGTCGCCGCCCGGCGCACCCGGGATCGCGCCACGCACGGCGATCAGGCCGCGCTCGGCGTCGACCTTCACGACCCGCAGGTTCTGCGTGGTCTGGGTGACGTGGCCCATGTGGCCGGCCATCTTCTTGCCCGGGAACACGCGGCCCGGCGTCTGGCGCTGGCCGATCGAACCCGGCGCACGATGCGACAGCGAGTTACCGTGGGTGGCATCACCCATCTTGAAGTTCCAGCGCTTGATCGTGCCCTGGAAGCCCTTGCCCTTGGTCACGCCCTGGACGTCGACGACCTGGCCTTCACTGAAGATGTCGGCCTTGATCTCGCCGCCCACTTCATAGCCACCGATCTGGTCGGCTTCCACGCGCAGCTCCCACAGGCCGCGACCCGCCTCCACCTTGGCCTTGGCCAGGTGGCCGGTGGCCGGCTTGGTCAGCAGGCTGGCGCGCTTGACGCCCGCGGTCACCTGCACGGCGCTGTAGCCGTCGGTTTCCACGGTCTTGATCTGGGTGATGCGGTTCGGCGTGGCTTCGATCAGGGTCACCGGCACGGCCTTGCCGTCTTCGGTGAACATGCGGCTCATACCGGCCTTGCGACCGACGATGCCGAGCGAATACTTCTTCGCGCTCATCTCGGTACTCCTCAGGTCAGCTTGATCTGGACATCAACGCCAGCCGCGAGCTCGAGCTTCATCAGCGCGTCCACGGTCTTGTCGTTGGGGTCGACGATGTCGAGCACGCGCTTGTGCGTGCGGGTTTCGTACTGGTCGCGCGCGTCCTTGTCGACGTGCGGCGACACCAGCACGGTGTAGCGCTCAATCTTGGTCGGCAGCGGGATCGGGCCGCGCACTTGCGCGCCGGTCCGCTTGGCCGTCTCGACGATCTCGCTGGCCGAACGGTCGATCAGACGATGATCGAACGCCTTCAGCCGGATGCGAATCTTCTGGTCCGCCATGGGAGGAATGCCTCGTGTTCTAAAGAGCGACAGGTGCGGCGGCGTTGGGTGCGCCACACCCCGTGGATACAACGGGTCTTGCGGGTTCCAGCATGCGTCCTGCATGCAATTTGGCGAGCCGGTTGCCCGGCCCGCCAGATCAGGTTTCCATGAACGCGCCGAAAGGCCCCGCCGATATGTCCCGGACATTTCCGGAACGGACGAGGCCTTGCCACGCGACATTTCCCTGTCTGGCGAACACGAAGCGCATCCTGCACTTCATTTCGCGCCCGCCCGGAACTCAAATCCCGTCGGGGTCGTGCATTCTAACGGAGGCTATCGGGACTTTGCAAGCCCCGATTCCGTTTCCAACGTCATTCCCGCCCGAGCGGGAATGACGCCCGGGCCAACCGCGCGCCGAGGCGCGCGGGGCCTTGCATCACTTGATGATCTTCGCCACCACGCCGGCGCCAACGGTACGACCGCCTTCGCGGATCGCGAAG
>JAKACT010000006.1 GCA_021821195.1 Pseudomonadota bacterium
GCGCGCGCACGCTCTCTCGCTCGCCACACCACAAGCAACTTCGGGTAGGATCGGTACGTGCGCTCTCGCGCTCGGGCGTCAACGCTTCGTCAGGCTTGGCGCCCTAACAAATCGTTCAAGCCGACGCTGACCTGAGACGGATCGTGTAGCCAGTTGGCTGGTGAGTTCTCTACCCTTTACAGGCAAGGAGAGCTCCATGAAGAAGCGATTCACCGACGAGCAGATCATCGGCATCCTGCGCGAGGCCGAGGTCGGCGCCATGTCGATCAAGGCCCTGTGCAAGAAGCACAACCTTACCGAGCAGACCTTTTTCCGCTGGCGCAACAAGTTCGGCGGCCTGGACGTGCCCGATGCCCGTCGGCTCAAAGATCTCGAGTCCGAGAACGCTCGGCTCAAGCGGCTGGTGGCCGAGCAGATGCTGGTCATCGACGGGATGAAGGAGATCGTCCGAAAAAAATGATGACCCCGTCGGAACAACGCGACACGGTCCAGATGCTGGTCCGTCGGGGTCTCTCGCAGCGCAAGGCCCTTCGATACCTGGGCCTGAGCCGCCGCATCGCCAGCTACGCCCCGCGCCAGGCCGCCAAGGACCAGGCGGTGGCCGAACGCCTGCTGGCCGCGTCGCCGAAGGTGCCGCGGTTCGGGTATCGCCGCATGGCGGCCTGGCTGGACCTGGGCGAGGCCCGGGTGCGGCGCCTGTGGCGTCAGCTGGGTTTGAACATTCCCCGCCGCCGCCCGCGTCGCCGCCGTTCCGGCAACGACATCCGGTTGCCGGGCGCGGTTCGCCCGAACGCCGTCTGGAGCTACGACTTCGTCCACGACCAGATGGTCGACGGGCGCGCCCTGAAGATGCTGTGCGTGATCGACGAGTACACCCGGGAATGCCTGGCCATCGAGGTCGGGGCCAGCCTGCGGGCGCAGGACGTGATCCTGACCTTGTCGCGGTTGATGCGGATTTACGGCAAGCCGGCCTTTGTCCGCTCCGACAACGGTGCCGAGTTCACCGCGGCCAAGGTGATGCGCTGGCTGCGCGACGCGGCAATTGGTCCGGCCTTCATCGCGCCGGGCAGCCCCTGGCAGAACGGGTTCGTCGAAAGCTTCAACGGCAAGCTGCGGGACGAGCTGCTGAACCGGGAATGGTTCCGCAGCCGCGCCGAGGCGAAGGTGCTGATCGAGCGCTGGCGGCAGTTCTACAACGAGCAGCGGCCGCACAGCGCCCATGGCTACAAGCCCCCGGCGACCGTTCGCCGGAACTGGGCAGAGCCCGATATCATCCACCTCGGACTCACTGGCTAGTTGGCTACAAGTTCCATACTCAGGTCACTCAATACCGTTCATTTTCGGCACGTATTCGGGCAGCTCACTCCTTGGTGGTGATAAGTGCAATGCAGTGCTTAACCAGATCTCTATCACTGCCTACACCAGCACTCATCGGTCAGAGCGCGCTATCGTTCCGGCGGGCAAGAGTTCTCAGATCCTTGCAGCCCCCATACAGATCGACCGCGCCATTGAGCGAGAGCCTCTCTGGCCCGACGAGACTGGGGGCTAACAATTCATTCAAGCCGAAGCCGCTTCGCGGCTCGGCTTAATTCAGGTGCTAGGCAGCAGACCACAGTGACCCACGATCTCAGGAACCTGCTGGCCAACATGGCGCCAACGCTCAACCCGGGCACGTATGCCTTTGTCATCGCGCCTACTGACGTTCAAATCCCGCAAGACGAGGTCATCGCTTCCGTCAGGGAGCCAGAGGGGCTCTCGCTGGTGATAGCGGAATCCCTCGCCCGGAACCTCAACCTACCTGTTGCCTACTCCGCGGCGTGGATCACGCTGGCCGTTCATTCCGACTTGGCCGCAGTCGGCCTGACAGCCGCATTCTCCAGTGCGTTAGGCCAGGCAGGCATCAGTTGCAATGTCGTCGCCGGCACGCACCACGACCATCTCTTCGTACCTGTCGAACATGCACGGCACGCCATGGAAATCCTGACCGAGCTGCAAGCGTCCGCTGCCTAACAAATCGGCCATGCCGACACCATTCCGCTGCGTCGGCAGAGCCTCTATGATCGTGGCCCTGCCGACGCCGCGAAGCGGCGCGGCCTGACTCCTGCACCAGCCCTTGCGGACTTCGACATGGCCTTTGATCCCATTCCTACCGCAGCGCTCGGTCTCCTCGGCATCATCTTGGTGGTGGTGGCGCGCGCGGATCGACGGGCAGAGAAAAACGAACGCCGCTTGCTTGAATTGCTCCGGCACTTCGGCATGGAGGACGTCAGGCACCCGGCACCGTCGGACGAGGTACTGGCGTTTCTCGCCAAGGGGCAAAAGACCGCTGCCGTCCGCCAATATCGGCAAGACACGCGCCTGGGGCTGAAGGCGGCGCTGGAAGCAATCGAATCCTTTCCAACCCCAGCTTCGGCCGGTGCGCGGGAAGGATGATCCCACCAAGCCTGCGCTGCGCCGCGTTGCGGCGTGGCTGGACTCGGGTGCTTTGCCATGCAAGCAATGGAGCTAAATGATGGGTACAGCGTTCTGGCTGAAGCGATTCCTGCTGGCAACGACGGTGGCCTTCTTCGTCCTTTTCGGCACAAGGCTCGCCAAAGGGCACCCGCAAATGGCGGCACTTCAATTCGCCGGGGGGTGGGCCCTTGCCACCGGCGTGGCCTTTACCCTCGCTGGCTATGCCCGCTACAGGCGCAATCCCAGCTGCTGGCTCCCTAAAGATCGCAGGGCGTAGGTCCAATGTGGCCCTCGATCCGCCTTGCCCACCGCCGCGTTGCGGTGCGTCCTGCCCCAGGCGCCGGGCCCATGTGCCGGCTTGTCGCCTCCACCCTCTTGGCGCTGCCCTTGGGCTGCGCCACTAGCCAGTCGGCGCCATCGAGCGTCCTTGCGACCAAGTCGTACTTCCTTGTCCTCTGGTCCCACTGTGCCGAGGGAGAGGTGGATTGCCGCCAACTCACCGGGGATCTTGTACCCGCGGACACGAACAAGGCCGTCCACCTAACCGGCAGCACCCGGATGGTCGCGTGCGCAGGCGGGGCCACGCCCTGCCATGTTGGCTACTACGCCTTCACTGGCGCGGGGTTTTCGATCCTTGCATATCCCGACGGCACGCTTGAGGTCACGCCGCCCTCTGGATTGCGCACCACTGAAAAAGGCACGTGGCGATACTGAAACCAGGCCGAGCCGCCCAAGCAAACTTGCGTGCGCCTAGGCCCTGCGCGATGCCGCGAATCCCCGCGGATTGCACTGGTTTCCATTGACCTGCCGGACTTGCGCAGGCTGGCGGCAGCCGAACCCTTGGACATGCCGGCCACGCAGGAGCGCCGCCCCCGCCACATGCCGTCGTCCGGCTGGCGACGGGCGCGGCTCAGTCGATCCGGCGGATGCTGGCACCCAGTGCCGACAGCTTGGCTTCGATGTCCTCGTAGCCGCGGTCGAGGTGGTAGATGCGGTCGATGGTGGTCTCGCCTTCGGCCACCAGTCCGGCCAGGATCAGCGAGGCCGAGGCGCGCAGGTCGGTGGCCATCACCGGCGCGCCGGTCAGCCGCTCCACCCCGCGCACCACCGCGGTATGCCCGTCCACCCGGATGTCCGCGCCCAGGCGCAGCAGTTCGTTGACGTGCATGAAGCGGTTTTCGAAGATGGTTTCGTTGACCACGCCCACGCCGTCGGCCACGCAGTCCAGCGCCATGAACTGCGCCTGCATGTCGGTGGGGAAGGCCGGATGCGGCGCGGTGGTGATGTTGACCGCGCGCGGCCGCTTGCCGTGCATGTCCACGGTGATGCGGTCGCCGGCGTCGGCGGTGGATTCGATGGCGATGTCCGCGCCGGCCTCGCGCAGTTTGTCCAGCACCGCGTCCATGCTGTCGGCGCGTGCATGGGTGGCGGTGACGCAGCCGCCGGTCATCGCCGCGGCGACCAGGAAGGTGCCGCATTCGATGCGGTCGGCGACCACCGCGTGCTCGCAGCCGTGCAGCCGCTCCACGCCTTCGATCACGATGCGCGCGGAGCCATGCCCGCTGATCTTGGCGCCCATCGCGTTGAGGCAGTCGGCCAGGTCGACGATCTCCGGCTCCATCGCCGCGTTTTCCAGCACCGTTGTGCCTTCGGCCAGCGCGGCGGCCATCAGCACGTTCTCGGTGGCGCCCACGCTGACCAGCTCGAACACGTGGCGCGCGCCCTTCAGGCGGCCGGCGCTGCGCGCCTTGATGAAGCCGTGGTCGACCACGATCTCCGCGCCCAGCGCCTGCAGGCCCTTGATGTGCAGGTCCACCGGGCGCGACCCGATCGCGCAGCCGCCGGGCAGCGAGACTTCGGCCACGCCGTGCTTCGCCAGCAGCGGGCCCAGCACCAGCACCGAGGCGCGCATGGTCTTGACCAGCTCGTACGGCGCCACGTGGCTGTTGACGCTGCGCGGGTCGACGGTCATCGCGTCGCCCTCGTGGGCCACGCCGGCGCCCAGGCCGGCCAGCAGCTTGGCGGTGGTCAGCACGTCGTGCAGGCGCGGCACGTTTGTGATCCGCACCGGGGCGTCGGCCAGCAGGGTGGCGCACAGGATCGGCAGCACCGCGTTCTTGGCACCGGAGATGCGGACTTCGCCCGCCAGGCGGGCGCCGCCGCCGACCACGATCTTCTGCATCAGGCGGCCGCCTCTTCGGGAGTCAGGGTCTTCAGCTGCAGGGCGTGGATCTCGCGGCCCATCAGCGCGCCCAACGTCGCGTTGACCATGCGGTGGCGGGCCAACGGCAACTTGCCGGCAAAGGCGGCGCAGACCACGGTGGCCTCGAAATGGACGCCGTCCTCGCCATGGACCTCGGCGTGGGCGCCGGGCAGGCCGGATTCGATCAGCTGGCGGATGGTGTCGGCGTTCATGGGCTGGCAGGGGGACTCGCGTAAACTGAACGACCCAGTTTAGCGGAAACCCGCCGAGCGCCCCGCATGCCCGCCCAGCCCGACAGCTTCGATTTTGCCGCCAGCGGCCGCCGCGTGTTCGCGGTGGAGGCCGACGCCCTGACGGCCGTGGCCGCGCGCGTCGACGGCGCGTTCAGTGCCGCCTGCCGGGCGATGCTGGCCTGCCGCGGGCGGGTGGTCTGCACCGGCATGGGCAAGTCCGGGCACGTGGCGCGCAAGATCGCCGCCACCCTCGCCTCCACCGGCACCCCGGCGTTCTACATGCACCCGGGCGAAGCCGCGCACGGCGACCTCGGCATGGTGACCGATGCCGACGTGCTGCTGGCGCTGTCCTATTCCGGCGAAAGCGACGAACTGCTGCTGCTGCTGCCGGCGCTCAAGCGCCAGGGCAACACGGTGATCGCGATGACCGGCCGCGCCGGCTCCACCCTGGCCGGCGAAGCCGACATCCACCTCGACGTGGCGGTGCCGGTGGAAGCCTGCCCGCTCAAGCTCGCCCCCACCTCCAGCACCACCGCCTCGCTGGCGATGGGCGACGCGCTGGCGGTGGCGCTGCTGGAAGCGCGCGGCTTCACCGCCGACGACTTCGCCCGCTCGCATCCGGCCGGCGCGCTGGGCCGGCGCCTGCTGCTGCACATCACCGACGTCATGCACGTCGGCGACGACGTGCCGAAGGTGGCGCCCGACGCCTCCATCAGCGAGGCGCTGATGGAAATGAGCCGCAAGCGGCTGGGCATGACCGCGGTGGTCGATGCCGACGATCGCCTGCTGGGCCTATACACAGACGGCGACCTGCGCCGCAGCTTGGACGACGCGCAGGTGGACCTGCGCGGCACCCGCATCGATGCGGTGATGACCCGCACCCCGCGCACCGTCGACGCCGATGCGCTGGCGGTGGAAGCCGCGCAGCTGATGGAAACCCACAAGATCAGCGGGCTGCTGGTGACCAGCGGCGACGGCCGGCTGGTCGGCGCGCTCAACATCCACGACCTGCTGCGCGCGCGGGTAGTGTAATGACGCTGCCCGCCTATCCCGCCGACGTCCTCGAACGCGCCGCGCGCATCCGCCTGGTCGGCTTCGACGTCGACGGCACCCTCACCGACGGCGGCCTGCAGTTCGACAGCGACGGCCGCGAGCACAAGCGCTTCCACGTGCAGGACGGGCTGGGCCTGGTGCTGCTGCGCCACGCCGGCATCGAGGTGGCGCTGGTCAGCGCGCGACGCAGCGAAGTCACCCTTGCGCGCGGCCGCGAGCTGAAGGTGGCGCGCCTGCACATCGGCGAGCGCGGCAAGCTGGACTGCATGCGCGGCATCGCCGCGGACATGGGCATCGGCATGGACCAGGCCGCCTTCATGGGCGACGACCTGCCCGATCTGGCGACGATGCGCGCGGTCGGCCTTGCCATTGCGCCCGCCAACGCGCATCCGTGGGTGCTGCCGGCCACGCATTGGGTCACCCCGCAACGCGGCGGCGACGGTGCGGCGCGCGACGCCTGCGACCTGCTGCTGCACGCGCAGGGCAAGGTCGAGGCGCTGCTCGAACACGGCGAGCACCCGTGAACTGGCGCCTGCCCCTGACCCTGGCACTGCTGCTGAGCGCGATCGCCACCGGCTGGTCGGTGTGGCGGATGTCGCACCCGGCCGACGACGGCGTGCTGCGCACCCGCCCGGACTACGTGTTGCGCGACTACGAGATCACCGCGCTGGACAAGCAGGGCAAGGAATCGTTCACCCTGCGCGGCCCGGTGCTGCAGCGCGATCCGGCCGACCGCACCATGACCCTGGCCACCCCCCGGTTCCTGGTGCCGGACCGGCTGGGCCGCTACTGGAACGTGGTGGCGCAGCAGGGCTTCGTGCCCGCCGACGGCGGCCAGCTGGAACTGCGCGGGCAGGTGCGCGCGGACAGCCCGGCCGACGCGCCGCCGCCCACCCGCATCGAAACCGACTGGCTGGCGCTGGACCTGCAGCGCAACCGCGCCCGTTCCACCGCCGCCGTCACCGTGACCCGGCCCGGACTTACAATGCGCGGCACCGGTCTGGAGGCGGACTTCGACCGCCAGCAGGTCTCGCTTCTCTCGCAGGTACGCACCCACTATGTCCCGCACGACTGAATTCGCCGCCACCGTCCTGGCGCTGGCCCTGCTGGCCGCCGGCACCGCCGTCGCGCGCACCTCCGACCGCAACCAGCCGATGGACATCGAAGCCGCGCGCAGCGACTGCGGCCTGGGCGAGAACGCCACCTGCACCTTCAGCGGGCAGGCCACCATCACCCAGGGCAGCCTGCGCATCGCCGCCGAGAAGGCGGTGGTCACGCAGGTGGCAGGCAAGCCCAGCCGCGCGCAGTTCAGCGGTGGCGTGCAGCTGCAGCAAGACATGGACGACGGCGACCATATCGATGCGCGCTCGAACAGCGTCGATTACGACATGCGCAACGAGGTGATCGTGTTCACCGGCAACGTCAGCATCGCCCAGCGGCGCGGCAGCTTGAGCGGCGAGCGGGTGGTCTACAACCTCAAGACCGGCCAGCTGGAAAGCGGCGGCGGCACCGGTGGCGGCCGGGTCAAGATGCGGATCTTGCCGAAGCAGGCGCAGCCGGCGCAGGACAGCGGCAAGGGCACGCCCTGATGCTGTCGGCGGAAGGGCTGCGCAAGCGCTACCGTTCGCGCGAGGTGGTTCGCGATTTCGGGCTGACGCTGGCGCCGGGCGAAGTGGTGGGCCTGCTTGGCCCCAATGGCGCCGGCAAGACTACCTGCTTCTACATGATCGTGGGGCTGGTGCCCGCCGACGCCGGCCGCATCGTGCTGGACGGCAAGGACATCACCGACCAGCCGATGTACGCGCGTGCCAAGCTGGGGCTGGGCTACCTGCCGCAGGAGCCATCGGTGTTCCGCAAGCTCAGCGTGGCCGACAACATCCGGCTGGTGCTGGAACTGCGCCCGGACCTCGACGAGGACGGCCGCGAAGACGAATTGAACGCGCTGCTGGACGAACTGCAGATCGGCCACGTCACCGAACAGCTCGGCGCCAGCCTGTCAGGCGGCGAGCGGCGACGGGTGGAGATCGCCCGCGCCCTGGCCGGCAAGCCGCGCATGATCCTGCTGGACGAGCCCTTCGCCGGCGTCGATCCGATCTCGGTGAACGAGATCCAGCGCATCGTCCGCCACCTCAAGCAGCGCGGCATCGGCGTGCTGATCACCGACCACAACGTGCGCGAGACGCTGGGCATCTGCGACCGTGCCTACATCCTGGCCGACGGCGCCGTGCTGGCGCAGGGCGCGCCGGCCGACCTGCTGGAGAACCCGGACGTGCGCCGGGTCTACCTAGGCGACAGCTTCCGCCTGTAACGCGCCGCGACGGCGGGGCACCGCCCATCGCCAGCCACGGTTTTTTAGCGCCGCCGGGGATATGCTGGGGGCGGATGAAGCAGCGCCTGTCCCCCGCGACGCAGCAACACCTGGTCCTGACCCCGCAGCTTCGTCAGGCGATCCGCCTGTTGCAGCTTTCCGCCGCGGAGCTGGAGGCCGAAGTAGCCGAAGCCGTGGCCAGCAACCCGCTGCTGGACTGGCAGGACAACGGGGGGCCGGTCGACTCGTCGGCCGATCCCGCGGCGGGATCCGCATCGCCCGAACCTGGCGCCTCCGGCGATATCGAACCCGCGCCGGATGACCGCTGGGAGCCGGACGCCGATCAATGGCAGGCCCCCGGCGGCGCGCCTGCGGGACGCGATGACGGCAGCGAGCTCGAACAGCCCGATACCGAGGAGTCCCTGCAGGACCACCTGCTGTGGCAGCTGCACCTGGGCCACTTCAGCCCGCGCGACACCCGCATCGGCATCGCCCTGGTCGACGCCATCGACGACGACGGCTACCTGCGCGAAGACCTGTCCACGCTGGCGGCCAGCCTGCGCCCGGATCTCGACACCTGCGCCGAAGAGGTGCTGCCGGTGCTGCGCCGCATCCAGCAGTTCGACCCGGTCGGGGTAGGCGCGCGCGACCTGGGCGAATGCCTGCGCCTGCAGCTGCAAGCGCTGCCGGCGGACACGCCAGCGCGCGCGCTGGCGCTTGCCATCGCGGCCGGCCCGCTGCAGCAGCTGCCGAAGCTCGGCATCGACGGCATCCGCGCCCTGCTCGGCTGCCCCCCGGCCGCGGCGGAAACCGCGGTGCAGCTGCTGCGCACGCTGGATCCGCGCCCCGGCGCCCAGCACGGCGCCCTGCCCGCCGGCAGCTACATTCGCCCCGACTGCGTGGCATGGCGCCAGCGGGGCTTGTGGCAGGTGGCGCTGGCGGCCGGCGCGCTGCCACGGGTGGCGATCCAGCGCGACTACCAGCAGATGATCCGGCACGCCAACGCCGGCGATGCCGACTACCTGCGCGGCCACCTGCAGGAAGCGCGCTGGCTGCTGAAGGGGCTGGAAGCGCGCGCCGACACCCTGCTGCGGGTGGTGCGCTGGCTGGTGCGCGGACAGGCCGCGTTCCTGGAATTCTGCCCGCAGGCGCTACGCCCGCTGACCCTACGCAGCGTCGCCGCGGAACTGGGCCTGCACGAGTCCACCGTATCGCGCGCGATCGCCCGCAAATACGTGCGCACGCCGCGCGGCACGCTGGCGCTGCGCGACTTCTTCGCCTCCGGCATCGGCACCGACGATGGCGGCAGCGCGTCCAGCACCGCGATCCAGGACCGCATCCGCCAACTGGTGGCCGGCGAAAACCCGCGCAAGCCCTTGTCGGATGCACGGCTTGCCGATACGTTGAAGGCGGAAGGCGTGCCGGTGGCGAGGCGGACGGTGGCGAAGTACCGCGAAGCCCTGCAGATCCCGGCGTCGCACGAGCGTATGCGCATCGGCTGAGCCGCTGCGCCATCCCGGCCACGGGCACCCTGCCCGCGGCCACAGCAGAAGGAGGTCAAGATGCAGATCGAAACCTACGGCCAGCAGATGGACGTCACGCCCGCCCTGCGCAGCTACGTGGAGACCCGCTTCGAGCGGCTCGGCCGGCATTTCGAGGGCGACTGCGAGATCCGCGTCCAACTCGGGCTGGAAAAGCCTGACCACAAGGCCGAGGCCAACGTCACCGTTGCCGGCCGCAAGCTGCACGCCGATGCCGTGGGCCAGGACATGTACGCGGCGATCGACCTGCTGGTGGACAAGCTGGACCGGCAATTGATCAAGCACAAGGAAAAGCAGGTCGAGCAGCGCCGCAGCGAAGGGCTGGCCCGGATGAGCGCGGAAGACTGAGCCGGCGCCGATGACTGTCCTCCCTTCGCCCCACGCCGCATGAGCGCCGCCCGCATCACCGCCGCCGAGCTGTTCGCCAACCAGCAGGAGCGGCTGTCGCTGCGCTGGGTGGCCGGCCAGGAAACCGGCGGCCAGCGTGTGCTGGAAGCGGTGGACACGGTGGCCCGCCGGCCTTCGCTGGCGGGCTACCTCAACGCCATCTACCCGAACAAGGTGCAGATCCTCGGCACCGAGGAACTGGAATGGCTGGACGGGCTGGACGCCCGCCAGCGCTGGGAGACCATCCACAAGATCATCGATTTCCGCCCGCTGGCGCTGGTCATCAGCAAGAGCCAGTCGTGCCCGGAGGACCTGCGCATCGCCGCCGAGGAATCCGACACCCCCCTGTGGGTGTCGCCGCGGCGCGGCCATGAGCTGCTCAACCACCTGCAATACATGCTGGCGCGCACGCTGGCGCCGCGGGTCACCCTGCACGGCGTGTTCATGGAGATCTACTCCATCGGCGTGCTGATCACCGGCGAATCCGGCTCCGGCAAGAGCGAGTTGGCGTTGGAGCTGGTCACCCGCGGCCATCGGCTGGTCGCCGACGACGCCCCCGAATTCACCCAGATCGCCCCCGACGTGCTGGACGGCGCCTGCCCCGAGTTGCTGCAGGACATGCTGGAGCTGCGCGGCCTCGGCGTGCTCAACATCCGGCAGATGTTCGGTGACACCGCGGTCAAGCGGAACAAGTACCTGCGCCTGATCGTCCACCTCAGCAAGCCGTCGCTGGAGCCCAGCACCGGCGGGATGGAGCGGCTGACCGGCGACCTCGGCATCCGCCGCGTGCTCGACCTCGACGTGCCGATGATCACCATCCCGGTGATGGCCGGGCGCAACCTGGCGGTGCTCACCGAAGCCGCCACCCGCATGCACATCCTGCGCAGCAAGGGCATCGACCCGGCGGCCGCGTTCATGGCCCGGCACAGCCATTTCCTCGAGCACGCCGCGCAATGAACGCCCGCGAAGTGCCCACCATGCTGGTCGTCAGCGGCATGTCCGGTTCCGGCAAGTCCGGCGCGCTGCATACGCTGGAGGACCTGGGCTATTACTGCGTGGACAACCTGCCGGCGGAACTGCTGCCGGAATTCGTCCGCCTGCTGCAGAACGGCGAATCGGCGCCGTCGAAGATCGCGGTGGTCATCGACGCACGCAGCCTCAGCGACCTTGCCGAGGTCCCGATCGTGCTGTCGCGGCTCGGTGCGCTCGGTGCCAATCCGCGCCTGCTCTACCTGGAGGCGCGCGACGAGGTGATCCTGCGCCGCTACGCCGACACCCGCCGCCGGCATCCGCTCAGCCACCTCGGGCTGGTGCTGGCGGACGCGATCTCGCTGGACCGGCAGGCGCTCAAGCCGCTGCGGCAGATCGCCGACATCCGCATCGACACCAGCGAACTGAACGTCCACCAGATGCGCCGGCGCGTGCTGGAGGAATTCGGCCTGTCCGGCACCGGGCTGTCGCTGCTGTTCCAGTCGTTCGCCTATCGCCACGGCGTACCGCCCGACGCCGACTTCGTGTTCGACGCGCGGGTGCTGCCCAACCCGCACTGGGACGCGCGCCTGCGGCCGCTTTCCGGGCGCGACCCGGAAGTGCGCGAATACCTCGACGCCGAACCCGACGTGGTGGCCTATGCCGGCCAGGTGCAGGCCTTCCTCGACAGCTGGCTGTCCAAGCTGCGCTCGGAAACCCGCAGCTACGCCACCGTCGCGTTCGGCTGCAGCGGCGGCCGCCATCGCTCGGTCTACCTGGCCGAACGGCTGGCCCGCCACTGCCGCGACAGCGGCTGGGCGGAAGTGGCCGTGCATCACCGCGAACTGGACTGACCCGACGCCCCTGGCGGACGCCAGGCAGGCGCACGAATCCGCGCCGGAACGCTTTCGCGGCATCACCCGCGTCTGTTAAGTTTGCGGGATGTCCGTTGGCATCCTCCTCGTCACCCATGAAGGCGTCGGCAGCGCGTTGCTAGCCGTGGCCACGCGCCTGCTGCGCAACCTGCCGCTGGCCTGCGAGGCGTTCGAGGTGCCGTTCGATGCCGACCCCGACGCACTGCTGCCGCTGGCCAGCGCGGCGATGCGCCGGGTCGACGGCGGCCATGGGGTGCTGCTGCTGACCGACCTGTACGGCGCCACCCCCGCCAACATCGCCGCAAGGCTGGCGCGGATCGGCACCCCGGCGCGGCGGGTGTCGGCGCTGAGCCTGCCGATGCTGCTGCGGGTGATGAACTACGCGGAGCTGGATCTGGACGATCTACCGTCGGTGGCCGCCGCCGGTTCGCGCAATGGAGCCATCATCGATGACGCCTAACCCCCACCCCCACCGCCGCGGAGCACGCGCGTGATCCGCCGCGAACTGACCATCAACAACCGCCTCGGCCTGCATGCGCGCGCCACCGCCAAGCTGGTGCAGCTGCTGTCGGGCTTCCGCTGCCAGGCCACGCTGGAAGCGCGCGGCCGCGAGGTCAACGCCAAGAGCATCATGGGCGTGATGCTGCTGGCCGCCGGCCCCGGCGCCGAGGTCGTGCTGCGCGTGGACGGCGAGGATGAACAGGCCGCCGCCGATGCGGTGACGGCGCTGTTCGAGCGCCGCTTCGACGAGGACAGCTGATGCGCCAGATCCTGTCCGGCACCGCCGCCGCCCGTGGCAGCGCGCTTGGACGGGCCCGCGTGCGCCTGCCGCACGCGCTGGACATCGACGAAGCCCGCATCACCGCGGACGAGGTGGAGCCGGAGCTCGCCCGCTTCCATGACGCGGTGGCCACGGTACGCACCGAGATGCGCGGCCTGCGCGAGCGCCTGCACGGCGCGCTGGCGCAGGAAATCGGTGAATTCCTCGACCTGCACGCGCTGCTGCTGGATGACCCCGAACTGCTGTCCGGCATCGATGCACTGATCCGCACCGGGCTGTACACCGCCGACTACGCCCTGCGCCTGCAGCGCAACCGCATCGCGGCGGTGTTCGAGGGCATGGACGATCCCTACCTGCGCAGCCGCATCGACGACATCGACCAGGTGATCGGCCGCCTGCACGCCGCCCTGCACAGCCAGCGCGCGGCGCTGCAGGGCGCCTCCGGCGAGATCCTGGTCACCGACACCGTGGCCCCGGCGGAGCTAGCCGAACTGCAGGCGCAGGGCGTGGTCGGCGTGGTCACCGCCAGCGGCAGCCCGCTCTCGCACAGCGCGATCCTGGCGCGCAGCCTGCACCTGCCGCTGGTGGTGGGCGCGGCGCAGGCGCTGCAGAAGATCAACGACGGCGACGTGCTGGCGATCGACGGCGGCAGCGGCCTGGTGGTGCTGGAACCCGATGCGGCCGATCTGCGCGGCCACCACCGCCGCGTCGCCGAGGTCAAGCGCGAGCGCCGCCAGCTCAACCGCCTGCGCCGCGAGCCCACCCGCACCCTAGACGGCGTCGACATCAAGCTGTGGGCCAACGCGGAATCGCGCAACGACGTCACCGACGCGCATGCGCTGGGCGCCGCCGGGGTCGGCCTGTATCGCACCGAGTTCCTGTTCCTCGGCAGCAGCGAACTGCCCGACGAGGAGGCGCAGTTCCGCGCCTATCGCGACGCGGTGCTGGCGATGACTGGCCGCACCGTCACCATCCGTACCCTCGACCTTGGTGCCGACAAGGCCGACAAGACCGGGCTGGCGCTGCGCGACGAGCCCAACCCCGCGCTGGGCCTGCGCGGCGTGCGCCTGTCGCTGGCGCGCAGCGGGCTGCTGCGCACCCAGCTGCGCGCCATTGCCCGCGCCTCCGGCTATGGCCCGCTGCGGGTGCTGGTGCCGATGGTCAGCGGCGGCGAGGAAGTGCGCGCGGTCCGCCACGCGCTGGACGACGTGCTGCGCGAGCTGCACGCCGAAGGCCGCGAAACCGCGGCGCAGATCCCGCTGGGGGCGATGGTCGAGGTACCGTCGGCGGCGCTGGCGCTGCCCACCTTCGTCGGCCTGTGCGACTTCCTCTCCATCGGCACCAATGACCTGGTGCAGTACCTGCTGGCCGCCGACCGCACCAACGAGGCGCTGGACGGCCTGTATTCGCCACTGCACCCGGCGGTGCTGCGGGTACTGCGCGACGTGGTGCGGACCGGCCAGCGCCGCGGCAAGCCGGTCACGGTCTGCGGCGAGATCGCCGCGGATCCCGCCTTCGTGCCGCTGCTGCTGGCGCTGGGCCTGACCGAACTGAGCCTGCACCCGGCCACCCTGCTGGAAGTGCGCCGCACCATCCGGGCCTGCGACCTCGGCCGCCTGCGTGCGGCCGCGCCGGCGCTGCTGCGCGCGCGCAACCGCGACGGCATCGAGCGCTGGCTGCGGGCAAACCCGGCCGGTTGAGCGCCGCCCGCGCGGTTGCGCAGGCACATCCATCGCATCCGCGACCGTTTTGGGGTGGGCACCGCCACCGCGACGGGCGATAATGCCCACACTATGAACGCCTGATCCGCTGCGGCTCGCAGGGCATCCCGTCGATGCCCCGGTCGCGGCCCACCCCGCCACCGGACGCCGCGCATGGCCGAACCCATCCGCCACGACAAGACCGCGCGCCAGCTGCGCCTGCTCAGCGACGCGCTGGACAGCGGCCGGCTGGGCCCGGTGCGGCGGCTGGTCAACACCCTGTCGCCGGCCGAGATCGGCAACCTGCTGGAGTCGCTGCCGCCCGGCAAGCGCACCGTGGTGTGGGGGCTGGTCGATCCCGAGGACGACGGCGAGGTGCTGGTGCACGTCGGCGACGAGGTGCGCGAGGGCCTGATCGCGGACATGGACCAGGACGAACTGGTCGCCGCCGCCGAAGGCCTCGACATCGACGACCTTGCCGACCTGGTCGAGGACCTACCGGACACGGTGATCGACGAAGTCCTGAAGTCGATGGACCGCGAGAACCGCGAGCGCCTGGAGCAGGTGCTGTCCTACGACGAGGACAGCGCCGGCCGCCTGATGAACCCGGACGTGGTGACGGTGCGCGCCGACACCACCATCGACGTGGTGCTGCGCTACCTACGCCTGCGCGGCGAGCTGCCCGACCACACCGACCACCTGTACGTGGTCAGCAAGCGCCACCAGTACCTTGGCCGGATCGCGCTGCAGGCGCTGCTGACCCACGAGGCCGGCACCCCGATCAACCAGCTGCTGGACGACGAGCAGCCGGCCATCGACGTCAACGAGAGCTCGAGCGAAGTGGCGCGGCAGTTCTCCGACCACGACTGGATTTCCGCGCCGGTGGTGGACGACAACAACATCCTGCTCGGCCGCATCACCATCGACGACGTAGTCGACATCATCCGCGAGCAGGCCGAGCACCAGGTGCTGTCGGCGGCCGGCCTGGACGAGGACGAGGACCTGTTCAGCCCCGTCTGGCGCGCGATGCGCCGCCGGCTGGTATGGCTGTCGATCAACCTGTGCACCGCCTTCCTGGCCGCCAGCGTGGTCGGCCAGTTCGAGGCCACCATCGACAAGCTGGTGGCGCTGGCGGTGCTGATGCCGATCGTGGCCGGCATGGGCGGCAACGCCGGCACCCAGGTGCTGGCGCTGATGGTGCGCGGCCTCGCGCTGGGCCAGGTGGGCGCGTCCAACATCAAGCCGCTGCTGTGGAAGGAAGCCCGCGTCGCCCTGCTCAACGGGCTGGTGCTGGGGGCGGCGCTGGGGCTGATCGTGCTGGCCTGGTTCCACAGCGTGGGGCTGTCGCTGGTGATCTTCGTCGCGCTGACCTGCAATCTGGTGTTCGCCGCCGTGGCCGGCGTGCTGGTGCCGGTGACGCTCAAGCGCGCGGGCTACGATCCGGCGCTGGCCAGCAGCATCTTCCTCACCACCGTCACCGACGTGATGGGCTTCTTCACCTTCCTCGGGCTGGCGACCGTGGTGTTGCTGCGCTGAGGCACTGGCCGGATCCGCGGCCAAATCCGTGGCATTGAGGTGGAGGCAGCGTGCCCGCATGATCGCGGCCCTTCGTCCACCACAGATGCCGCTTCCATGCCCCCACGCCTTTCGCTGTCGCTCGCCCTCGCCCTTGCCTTGTCCGCCTGCGCCGGACAGGACGCGCCTGCCGCCACCGCAACGGCGCCAGCCGCGACCGCCGCGGCCAGCACCGACGAGTTCGAGCTCGACATGGCCCGAGTGGACCGGTTCCTGGCGGCCACCCGCCAGCTGGCGGCGGCAGAGCGGGCGGACAGCACGCTGGACAGCGCGATGAACGCCTCGACCGAGGACACCGCCGCCTACATCGCGCGCCTCGAAAGCACGCCCGCACTGCGCGAGGCGATCACGCGCGGCGGCATGACCACGCGCGAATACGCTCAGACCAGCGAGGCACTGGTGGCCACGCTAATGGCACTGGGCGCGCAGGAAGCCGGCCTGCTCAAGGACCCGCCGGCCGAACTGGCCCCACGGCACCTGGACTTCGTGCGCGCGCACCGCGCGGAACTGGAGCGCAAGCTGCAGGCGACGGACGCCGCGGAAGGCTGATTCAGCCGGCCAGCAGCGCCTCCAGCACCGCCATCCTTACCGCCACGCCGTTGCCGACCTGCGCCAGCACGCGCGAGTGCGGGCCGTCGGCCACCGCGTCGCTGATCTCCACGCCGCGGTTCATCGGGCCGGGATGCATGACGATGGCATCCGGCGCGGCGCGGCGCAGGCGGGCCTCGGTCAGCCCGTAGTCGCGGTGGTAGTCGTCCAGCGAATCGACCAGACCCTCGGCCATGCGCTCGCGCTGCAGGCGCAGCATCATCGCCGCGTCCACGCCTTCCAACGCGGCGTCGAAGTCGTGGCTGACGATGCAGCCATGCAGGGTGTCGTCGTCCGGCAGCAGCGACTTCGGTCCGCACACGCGGATCTCGCCGCAGCCCAGCGCACGCAGCGCATGCAGGTCGCTGCGGGCGACCCGCGAGTGCTTGACGTCGCCGACGATCACCACCTTCAGCTTCGAGAAGTCCTCGCCCTTCGCCTGCCGCAGGGTCAGCATGTCCAGCAGCCCCTGCGTGGGGTGGTGGCTGCGGCCATCCCCGGCATTGAGCAACGCCACGCCGGGATTGGCCGCCGCCGCCAACGCGGCTACCGCGCCGTCGGCCTTGTGGCGCACCACGAAGCCGCGCACGCCCATCGCCTGGATGGTGCGGAAGGTGTCGAGGTCGGTTTCGCCCTTGGTGGCCGACGAGGTGGAGGCGTCGAAGTTGAGGATGTGCGCGCCCAGCCGCTGCGCCGCCAGCTGGAAGCTCAGGCGGGTGCGGGTGGAAGGCTCGAAGAACAGCGTGCACACGGCCACGCCAGCCAGCGCGGCCGGCGCCTGCGCGCCCTCGACGAAGGCCTGGGCGCGGCGCAGCAGCGCGTCCAGCTGCGCCGGCGACAGGCGCTCCAGGTCCAGCAGGTGGCGGAGGCGGCCGTCGGCGTCGTTATGCGGGTTCATGCGGATCCGGAAGTGGGATGACAAGGGAAGGATCAGTCCACCGGCTGCGCTTCGCGCGGCGAGGACAGCCAGCGTTCGACGATGACCGCCGCCGCCACGGCGTCCAGCACCTCGGCATCGCGGCGCTTGCGGCGGCCCTCGGCGCGCGCGGCGGCGAAGCGGCGCGCCGCCTCCTGCGAGCTGTTGCGTTCGTCGATCATCACCACTGGCAAATGCGTGCGTTGGCGGAGTTCGCGCGCGAACGCGCGGGCGGCCCTGCGGATCGGCTGGTCGCCGCCATCCAGGGTCATCGGATCGCCGACCACCAGCCCGTCGGGCCGCCACTCGCGCAGCAGTCGCTCCACCTGCGCCCACTCGGGGCCGGCGTCGCGCACGTCCACCACCGCCACCACGCGCGCGCCGCCGGTCATGGCATTGCCCACCGCCACGCCGATCCGGCGCATGCCGACGTCGAAGCCCAGCACGGTGCCGTCGGGACGGATCTGCGGCGCGGCGTCTTCGCTCATGCGTGACCGCTATGGCTGGCGTGGTTGAGCAGGTCGATGCCGATGCTCCCGGCCGCGGCCTGCCAGCGCTGCGCGATCGGCAGCTGGAACAGTACGTCGGGGCGGTTCGGCACCAGCAGCCAACTGTCGTCGACCAGCTCCTGTTCCAGCTGGCCTTCGCCCCAGCCGGCGCAACCCAGCGCCACCAGCGCCTGCTTGGGGCCGTCGCCGCGCGCCATCGCTTCCAGCACGTCGCGCGAAGTGGTCAGGTACAGGCCGTCGGCGACCTCCAGGCTGGAGTCGAAGGCGTGGTCGCCATCGTGCAGGACGAAGCCGCGCTCGGGGTGCACCGGGCCACCGGACAGCACCAGCTGGGCCTGCAGCGCGGCGTCCTCGCTGGCGATGCCCATCTGCCGGAATACCTCGCCCAGCGTGTACTCGGAAGGACGGTTGACCATCACCCCCATCGCCCCGTCGCCGTCGTGCTGGCAGACCAGGGTGACGCTGCGCTCGAAATACGGATCGCGCAGCGATGGCAGCGCGATCAGCAGGTGGTTGCCGAAGCGTTGGCCGTGCTCATCCATGGCGCGCATTCTAGCGTGGCGGGCGCGCCCCGGCCGAGGCGGTCAACGCGCCTCGGCGATCTCCACCCCGTCCAACCCCTGCGACAGGGTGCGGGCGTCGCCGCCCTGCGCCAGCTTGATGCGCAGGCGCACTTCGTTGGCCGAGTCGGCGAAACGCAGCGCGTCCTCGTAGCTGATCTCGCCGGCCTGGTAGAGCTCGAACAGGCTCTGGTCGAAGGTCTTCATGCCCAGCTGGACCGATTCCTTCATCACTTCCTTGAGCTTGTGGATCTCGCCGTCGCGGATGTAGTCCTGCACCAGCGGGGTGCCCAGCAGGATTTCCATCGCCACCCGCCGCGCCTTTCCGTCCGGGGTCGGGATCAGCTGCTGCGCGACCACGCCCTTCAGGTTCAGCGACAGGTCCATCAACAGCTGGCCGCGGCGGTCTTCCGGGAAGAAGTTGATGATGCGGTCCATCGCCTGGTTGGCGTTGTTGGCGTGCAGCGTGCACAGCACCAGGTGGCCGGTTTCGGCGAAGGCGATGGCGTGGTCCATGCCCTCGCGGGTGCGCACCTCGCCGATCATGATCACGTCCGGCGCCTGCCGCAGGGTGTTCTTCAGCGCGTTGTCCCAGCTGTCGGTGTCGATGCCGACCTCGCGCTGGGTGATGATGCAGCCGTCGTGCTTGTGCACGAACTCGATCGGGTCCTCGATGGTGATGATGTGGCCGGTCGAATTGGCGTTGCGATAACCGATCATCGCCGCCAGCGAGGTCGACTTACCCGTGCCGGTGGCGCCGACGAAGATGATGATGCCGCGCTTGGTCATCGCCAGCGTCTTGATGATGGGCGGCAGGCTCAGCTCCTCCACCGTCGGGATGCGGGTCTCGATCCGGCGCAGCACCATGCCGACCTGGTTGCGCTGGTAGAAGCAGCTCACGCGGAAGCGACCCACGCCGGCCACGCCGATCGCGAAGTTGCACTCGTGGGTTTTTTCGAACTCTTCGCGCTGCTGCGGCGACATCACGTTCAGTACCAGGTCGCGCGACTGCTGCGGCGTGAGCGGGTTCTGGGTGATCGGGCTGATCTTGCCGTGGACCTTCATCGACGGCGGCATGCCTGCGGTGATGAACAGGTCCGACGCCTTCTGGTGCGCCATCAGCTTGAGGAACGAGGTGAAGTCGATGCTGCTCATCCTGGATGCTCCGATGTCCTTGCCACGCCGGTCCCGGCGAACCGGCGGTTATTCGAACAGACGCTTGTCCTTGGCGTACTCGCGGGCCTGCTGGCGGCTGACCATGCCGCGCTTGACCAATTCCTGCAGGTGCTGGTCGAGCGTCTGCATGCCCTGGCCCTGGCCGGTCTGGATGGAGGAATACATCTGCGCCACCTTGTCCTCGCGGATCAGGTTGCGGATGGCCGGGGTGCCGACCATGATTTCCCACGCCGCGGTGCGGCCGCCGCCGACTTTCTTCAGCAGCGCCTGCGCGATCACCGCGCGCAGCGATTCCGACAGCATCGAGCGGACCATCGGCTTCTCGCCGGCGGGGAACACGTCGATGATGCGGTCGATGGTCTTGGCTGCCGAGCTGGTGTGCAGGGTGGCGAACACCAGGTGGCCGGTTTCCGCAGCGGTCAGCGCCAGGCGGATGGTCTCGAGGTCGCGCAACTCGCCGACCAGGATGATGTCCGGGTCCTCGCGCAGCGCGCTGCGCAGCGCCTCGTTGAAGCCGTGGGTGTCGCGGTGCACTTCGCGCTGGTTGATCAGGCACTTCTGCGAGGTGTGCACGAACTCGATCGGGTCCTCGACCGAGAGGATGTGGCTGTATTCGCTCTTGTTGATGTGGTCGATCATCGCCGCCAGCGTGGTCGACTTGCCCGAGCCGGTGGGCCCGGTCACCAGGATCAGGCCCTGCGGCTGCTCGATCAGCTCCTTGAAGATGCGCGGGCAGCCCAGGTCCTCCAGCGTCAGCACTTCCGAGGGAATGGTGCGGAACACCGCGCCGGCGCCGCGGTTCTGGTTGAACGCGTTGACGCGGAAGCGGGCCAGGCTGGGGATCTCGAAGCTGAAGTCGACCTCGAGGAATTCCTCGAAATCGCGGCGCTGCTTGTCCGACATGATGTCGTAGACCAGCGCGTGCACCTGCTTGTGGTCCAGCGCGGGGATGTTGATCCGGCGGACGTCGCCATCGACGCGGATCATCGGCGGAAGCCCCGCGGACAGATGCAGGTCCGAGGCCTTGTTCTTGACCGAAAATGCCAGAAGTTCGGCGATATCCATGCGTTCCCCTTGCGCCTAATCGTTTGAGTGGAATCCACTGCCGCCGGCCGGATGGTTGGCACCGGCCGCACCCCGCAGGCAGTATGAGCGCCACCGACGCCAGCGTACAACCACCGTGCCGCAGCCTTCCCTGCCCGCCACCGTCCCGGCCGCTGCCGCGCTGCGGACGACCCTGTCTTTGATCGATAACGCGAGCCGGCTGCCCGACAGGCCAGCGCCGCGGCTGCTGGCGGTGTCCAAGACCCGCGACGCCGATGCCGTGGCGGCGATGGCGGCGGCCGGGCAGCGCGCCTTCGGCGAGAACTACGTGCAGGAGGCGCTGCCCAAGATCGAGGCGCTGCGCGGGCTGGGGCTGGAATGGCACCTGATCGGCCACCTGCAGTCGAACAAGGCCGACGACGCCGCGCGCGCCTTCGACTGGGTGCAGACGGTGGATCGCGCCAAACTGGTGGACGCGCTGGCCAAACACCGGCCGGCGGCGCTGCCCCCGCTCAACGTGCTGATCCAGGTCAACATCGACGACGAAGCCGGCAAGCACGGTTGCCGCCCGGAGGAAGTGGAGGCACTGGCCGCGGCCATCGGCGCGCAGCCGACGCTGCGGCTGCGCGGCCTGATGGCGATCCCCACGCCCGACCCCGACATGGCGCGCCGGCGCGCCGCCTTCCGCGCGATGTCGGCATTGTTCGACGCCACCGCGGCGCGCCATCCCGGCCTCGACACGCTGTCGATGGGCATGAGCGAGGACTGCGTCGAGGCGATCGAGGAAGGCGCCACCATGGTACGCGTGGGCAGCGCACTGTTCGGCGCCCGTCCCGCCAAGGAAACGGGCTGGCGCCCGGCCATCCGACGCGACACGGCCATCGGCCGCACAGACATGGCAACCGGGCGCAGGCCCACGGAACAGGAGTCCAGCATGAACAACGGCGATATCGCCTTCATCGGCGGCGGCAACATGGCGCGCAGCCTGATCGGCGGGCTGGTGGCGCAGGGCCACGCTGCCAGCGCGATCCGGGTGGCCGAACCGATGCCCGCACTGCGCGAGGCGCTGCGCGCGGACTTCGGCGTGGCGGTGTTCGAAAGCGGCGCGGAAGCGGTCGAAGGCGCCGATACCTGGGTGCTGGCGACCAAACCGCAGGTGCTGCGCGAAGTCTGCGAAGCGCTGGCCGCGCAGGCGCGAACGGCGCGCCCGCTGGTGGTGTCGATTGCCGCCGGCATCACCACCGTGCAGATCGCGCGCTGGCTGGGCGATGCCGGGCTGGCGGTGGTTCGGACGATGCCGAACACCCCGGCCCTGCTCGGCGCCGGCGCCACCGGGCTGTATGCCAATGCCTCGGTGGACGCGACCAGCCGGCACTTCGCGGAAACCCTGCTGTCCGCCGCCGGCACCACCGTCTGGATCGACGACGAGGCGCGGATGGACGCGGTGACCGCGGTGTCCGGCAGCGGCCCGGCCTATGTGTTCCTGCTGGCCGAGGCGATGGTTGCCGCCGGCGTGGAGGAAGGGCTGCCCGCCGAAGCGGCCCGCGCACTGGCCCTGCAGACGGTGCTGGGCGCGGCGCGCATGCTGACCGAATCCGATGTCGACGCGGCCGAGCTGCGCCGCCGGGTCACCTCGCCCGGCGGCACCACCCAGGCCGCCATCGACACCTTCGAAGCCGGCGGCTTCCGCGCGCTGGTCGCCGCCGCCATCCACGCTGCCCGCGTCCGCGGCGCAGCGCTGTCCGCCGCCAACGACTGAGATCCGTCATGCGCCTGCCAACCGTCCTGCTGTCCCTGCTGCTCCCCGCCGCCCTGCTAACCGCCTGCGGGCGCGGCGATCCGGCACCCGCGCCTGCCACCCTGGCCAGCACCACCGCCGTCACCGCGACGGTCGGCGGCGCGACCCTGCAGGCCTCGTCCGTGGCCATCGCCAACCTGGACCCGGCGATAGCGGCGCGCTACGGCTTCGATCCCGGGCACGACGGCGCGCTGCTGCTGGTCACCCTGCGCGATGCCGACGGCAACGCCCTCCCGCCCGGCGACCTGCAGCTGACCGCCACCGCCAGCGTGCTGCCGGACCCGCCGAGGCCGCTGGAGCTGCAGCGGATCGAGGTCGGCAACCTGATCGATTACGTCGGCGTGTTCCCGGCCCGGCCGCCGGCCAGCGTGCGGTTCCACGTCACCGCCAGCCGCGGCGGCGCGCGTGCGGAAATGGACACGACTGCGGAGCTGTATCCGCGCTGAGGCCCGGCGCTGCGCGGGCCGGGAAAGGGCTCAGCCCGTCTGCCGCTTGCCCCACGCCTGCACGATGGCGGCAATCCGCGCCACCCCGTCGGTCAGCGCGGCCGGCCCCGGCTGCAGGATGATCGGCGACTTGATCTCGTGCAGCTCGCCGTCGCGCACCGCCGGGATGTCGTTCCAGCCGGGGCGCGCGGCCACCCGCTCGGGGCGGAACTTCTTGCCGCACCACGACCCCAGGATGATGTCCGGCGCGCGCCGCACCACTTCGCCCGCGTCTTCGAGGATGCGGGCCCTGGCCAGCGGTTCGACGGCGCGTTCGGGGAAGATGTCGTCGCCGCCGGCGATGCGCACCAGTTCGGCCACCCAGCGGATGCCGGTGATCGGCGGCTCGTCCCATTCCTCGAAATAGACCCTGGGCCTGCGCGGCAGCGATGCAGCTTCGCGTTCGATGGCGTCCAGCCCGCGTCGCAGCTCGTCCGCATACGCTTCCGCCCGCGCGCCGGCGCCGACCAGCGCGCCCAGCCGGCGGATGTAGTCGAGGATGCCGTCGACGCTGCGATGGTTGGAAATCCACACCTCCACGCCCGCCTTGACCAGCTCGCGGGCGATGTCGGCCTGGATGTCGGAGAAGCCGACCACGAAGTCCGGCTGCAGCTTGAGGATCTCGCCGATCTTCGCGCTGGTGAAGGCGCTGACCTTGGGCTTCTCGCGGCGCGCCTGCGCTGGCCGCACGGTGAAGCCGCTGATGCCGACGATGCGGTCCTGCTCGCCCAGCGCGTACAGGACTTCGGTGGGCTCTTCGGTGAGGCAGACGATGCGCCGCGGACCCACCGCGGGACGGCTCACGGATACAGCATCCGCTTCGACCACGCGCCGTCCGCATCGCGTTCGTGCAGCCAGCGCTCGTGCAGGCGGAAGGTGGCGGCGTACCAGAACTCCACCGCGCGCGGCACCACCCGGAACCCGGTCCAGCGCGGCGGACGCGGCACCTCGCGGCCTTCGAACTCGGCCTCGAAGCGGGCCAGCCGCGCCTCGAAGGTTTCCCGCGCGTCCAGCGTTTCGGACTGGTGCGAGGCCCACGCGCCCAGCTGGCTGACCCGCGGCCGGGTGGCGAAATAGGCGTCGGCTTCGGCGTCCGTGACCAGTTCGACGTCGCCCTCGATCCGCACCTGCACGCCATTGCGCACGCGCGGCCAGTGGAACAGCAGCGCCGCCCGGGGGTTGGCCTGCAGTTCGCGGCCCTTGCGACCGTCGAGGTGGCTGTAGAAGACGAAGCCGTCGGCATCGAACGCCTTGAGCAGGACGACGCGCGCGGACGGCCGCCCGCCTTCGCCGACCGTGGCCACGGTCATCGCGGTGCGGTCGGGCTCGCCGACGGCGGCGGCCTCGTCGAAGAGGGCCTGGAAGGTGGCAAGGATGTCGGCGGGCACGGTAGGCATGCGCACATTGTCGCGCGCATGCGCTCCGCGCGCACGCCTCAGTCGACGACGAAGCTGACCCGCAGGTTGACCCGCCATTCCTGCACGTTACCGCCCTCGTCGGTGACCACCTTGATCTCGTTGACCCAGGCGCCCTTGATGTTCTTGACCGATTCGGCGCATTTCTTCAGCCCATGCTTCACCGCGTCCTCCATGCTGGTGGTGGACGAGGCGTTGAGTTCGATGACCTTGGCGACGGACATGGCGGCTCTCCGGTGGCGTCCCGGCGGATTGCCGGTGCCGCAGCTTCGCCGCGCATGCGTTAATTCCGCGCAGTCATAGGCGCGCCGGTCGGCGCTGTTAGCATGCTGCGATGCAAAACCGCGAACACCTCGTCCTGGTCGGCCCGATGGGGTCAGGCAAGAGCACGCTGGGCCGCGCGCTGGCCGCGCGGCTGCAGCGGCCGTTCGTGGACGTGGACGCACGCATCGAGGCCGAGGCCGGCTGCAGCATCGCCGCGCTGTTCGAGGCGGAAGGCGAGGCCGGCTTCCGCGCCCGCGAGGCGCGCGTGCTGTCGGCGGTGCTGGGCGAGCCGGCCGCCGTCATCGCCACCGGCGGCGGTGCGGTGCTGGCGCAGGCCAACCGCGCGGCGATGCGCGCTGCCGGCATCGTCGTCTACCTGCAGGTGGATGCCGCCACCCAGCTGGTGCGCCTGCAGGACGACGCCACCCGCCCGCTGCTGCAGGCAACGGATCGCGCGATGCGGCTGGCCCGGCTGCAGGCGCAGCGCGAGCCGCTCTACCGAGCCGCGGCGCACCTGCTGTTCGACGCCGCAAGCCTTGCGCCGGAAGCCGCCGCCGCGGCGCTGGCCGGGCAACTCGACACATTCGGAGCCACCACCGGCATGAGCACGCCCCTGCAGACGCTGACCGTCGCTGCCGCCGCGCCCTACCCCATCCACATCGGCGCCGGCCTGCTGGAAGACGGCGCGCTGCTGGCGCAGCCGCTGCGCGGCCGGCATGCGCTGCTGGTCAGCGACGCCAACGTCGCGCCGCTGTACGCCGACCGCGTGGAGGCCGCGCTGCGCGCCGCGCGGCCGGCGCTGCATATCGCCCGCCACGTCATCGCCGCCGGGGAGGCGGAAAAGACGCTGGCGAATTTCGCCGGCGTCATCGACGCACTGGCGGCGCTCGGCGCCACCCGCGATGCCTGCGTGTACGCGCTGGGCGGCGGCGTGGTCGGCGACCTGACCGGGTTCGCCGCGGCCTGCTGGATGCGCGGGATCGACATCGTGCAGCTGCCCACCACCCTGCTGTCGATGGTGGATTCCTCGGTCGGCGGCAAGACCGCGGTGGACATCCCGCAGGGCAAGAACCTGGTCGGCGCCTTCCACGTCCCACGCGCGGTGCTGGCCGATACCGCCAGCCTGCGCACGCTGCCGCCGCGCGAACTGCGCGCCGGCCTGGCCGAAGTCATCAAGTACGGCGCGATCATGGACGCCGATTTCCTGCACTGGCTGGACGCGCACCACGCCGCCCTGCTGGCCGGCGACGACGCCGCGCTGGCCGAGGCGATCGCCCGCAGTTGCGCGCACAAGGCGGCGATCACCGCGCGCGACCCGCTGGAACAAGGCGAGCGTGCCCTGCTCAACTTCGGCCATACCTTCGGCCACGCCATCGAAGCCGAACAGGGCTATGCCGAGGGCCTCAACCACGGCGAGGCCGTAGCCGTGGGCATGCTGCTGGCCGCGCGCCTGTCGGCCGCGCTGGGTCTGGCGTCGTGGAGCGATGCGGAAGCGCTGCGCGCGTTGCTGCAGCGCTTCGGATTGCCGGTGGACGTGCCCACCGGGCTGGCGCCGGAAGCACTGCTGGCGCGGATGCGGCTGGACAAGAAAGTGCAGGCCAGCGGGCTGCGTTTCATCCTGTGGGACGGCCCGGGCGCCGCGCGGATCGTCGCCGACGTGGGCGAAGCCGCGGTGCTGGCGGTGCTGCGCGACGCCGGCTGACGGCCGCGGCTCACTGCCCCGACGGCGGCTCCCACAGCTCGATCTTGTTGCCGTCCGGATCGATCACCCAGCCGAACCGGCCGTGTTCGGAATCCTCGCGCTTGTCGAGCACGTCGCAGCCTTCCTCGCGCAGCGCGGCCAGCAGGGCGTCGAGGTCCGCCACCCGGAAATTGACCATGAACGGCGCGGTGCTGGGCGCCATGTAGTCGGTGTCCGCGGCGAACGGGCTCCACAGCGTCATCCCCGGCGAACTGTCCGGGCCGCCCCACTGGAACACCACGCCGCCCCAGTCGGTGACGTCCAAGCCCAAGTGGTCCCGATACCACGTGCCGAGGCGCTTGGGGTCGGGGGACTTGAAGAAAATGCCGCCAATGCCTGTCACGCGCTGCATGTCGTCCTCCCGAGGTCGCCAACTGGAATCCGACCCGCCGCGCCGGAACGCGCCGATGCCGGTCCTGCACCTTACAATGCCGCCCCATGCGCCTGCTGCTGCAACAACGTCCCGATGGCCGCGAAGCCCCGCGCTTCGTCCAGCTCCAGCTCCAGCCCGACCTGCTGGGCGGCTGGGAGCTGCTGCGCGAAACCGGCCAGACCGGTGGCCGCAGCACCCTGCGCAGGACCCTGTACAGCGACCAGCCCAGCGCCCTTGCGGCACTGGAGAAGGAACGCGACGCGCAGCTGAAGAAAGGCTTCCAGCTGGTGTTCGCGCAGGGTGCGGACGCGCCGAGATGACCGCCGACGTGGCCAGCCAGCGCTGGCCTGCATGACCGTTCCCGCCGCCGCACCGCGCACCGGCAAGCACATCCTCATGGAGTAACGCCCTTGTCCACGCCCCTCAAGAACGACCGCTTCCTGCGCGCACTGCGCCGCGAACCCGTGGACGCGACCCCCGTCTGGCTGATGCGCCAGGCCGGGCGCTACCTGCCGGAGTACCGCGCCACCCGTAAGGCCGCCGGCAGCTTCCTGGGCATGGCCAAGAATCCCGAGATCGCCTGCGAGGTCACCCTGCAGCCGCTGCGCCGGTTCCCGCTGGACGCGGCGATCCTGTTTTCCGACATCCTCACCGTGCCCGACGCGATGGGCCTGGGCCTGTATTTCGTCGAAGGCGAAGGCCCGAAGTTCGAGCGCCCGCTGCGCAGCGTGGCCGATATCGACGCGCTGGCCGTGCCCGACATGGGCAGCAGCCTGCGTTACGTGATGGACGCGGTCAGCCTGATCCGCCGCGAGCTGGACGGCAGCGTGCCGCTGATCGGTTTCTCCGGCAGCCCGTGGACGCTGGCCTGCTACATGGTGGAAGGCGGCGGCAGCAAGGACTGGGGCAAGATCAAGGCGCTGGCGCTGAATGAACCGGCCGCCATGCACAGGCTGCTGGGCACGATCACCGACGCGGTGATCGCGTACCTGTCCGCGCAGCACGCGGCGGGCGCGCAGGCGCTGCAGGTGTTCGACACCTGGGGCGGCACCCTCGGTCCGGCGATGTACCGCGAGTTCTCGCTGCCCTACCTCGTCCGCATCGCGGATTCGCTGAAGGCGCACGGGGTGCCGGTGATCCTGTTCGGCAAGGGCAACGCCCCGCATCTGGACGCGCTGTTCACCAGCGGCGCCGATGCCATCGGCGTGGACTGGACGGTGACGCTGGAGGACGCCGCACGCCGCAACGGCGGCCGGGTGGCGCTGCAGGGCAACATGGACCCGGCGATGCTGTACGGCAGTCCCGATGCGGTGCGCGCGCAGGCACGCGCGGTGCTGGACAGCTACCGCGACGGCAACGGCGGCAGCCGCGAAGGCCACGTGTTCAACCTCGGCCACGGCATGTCGCCGGACATGAACCCCGACCATGTGGCCGCGCTGGTGGACGAAGTGCACGCCTACAGCGCGCGCTGAGGACGCACACGCGCGACAAGCATCCGGCGCGCCCGCGGCAGCGCAACCAAGCGAGTATCGGGGAGCGACTTGCGCTGCCGCGGGCGCACCGGATGCGCGGCCACAACCACGCGAGCATCGGGAAGCGGCTTGCGCTGCCCCGGTCGCACCGGGTGCGCTGCTGCAGCGAAGCCGACCTCGCCTCTTGCCGAAGCGCTAAACCGCTTCCGCCAGCAGCACCTCCAGCGCCTGCGCCAGCATCTCCCCGCTCACCGGCTTGCGCAGGAAGCCATCGAAGCCGGCCGCGCGTGCCTGCGTTTCCGCATCGCCGTCGGAGCGCGCCGTCACCGCCAGCAGCGGCGCCGCGAACCCGCGTCCGCGCAGCGCGCTGGCCAGCGCCAGACCGTCCATGCCGGGCAGGTCCAGATCCAGCAATGCCGCATCGAAGCGGCGGGTGGCGGCCTCCGTGAGCGCCCCCAGCCCATGGCCAGCGTGGGTCACCGCATGGCCCTGCGCGCGCAGCAGGCCGGCGATGGCCTGCGCCACGATCGGATCGTCCTCCACCAGCAACAGCTCCAGCGCAGGCGACGCCGGCCGGCCCATGGGCGCGGCTGCCGAGGCTGCGGCACCGGGCACGTCGGCCGCTGCCGGCAGCGGCAGCTCCACCACGAAACGCGTGCCTGCGCCAGGCGCGCTTTCCACCGTGATGCGCCCACCCATCGCCGCCGCCAGCTCCTGCGAGATCGCCAGCCCCAGCCCGCTGCCGCCATAGCGGGCTGCGGTACGCGCGCCGTCGGCCTGCTCGAAGCGGCGGAACAACCGCTCGCGCTGCTCCGGGTTGAGCCCGGGACCGCTGTCGGCGACCACGAAGCGCACGCCCTGCGGCCGCAGCGCTGCCACTTCCAGTGACACGTGTCCGGCATCGGTGAACTTCACCGCATTGCCGATCAGGTTGAGCAGGATCTGCTGGACACGCGTGCGGTCGCCTTGCAGTGCGCGCGGCGTGGCGGCATCGATGTGTTCGGCGAACACCAGCCCCTTGCGCTCGGCCAGCGGCGCCATCAGCCCGGCCACCTCGTCCAGCAGCGGTTTCAGCGCAAACGGGGCGTTCACCAGCTCCAGCTTGCCGGCCTCGATGCGGGCCATGTCCAGCGCGTCGTTGACCAGCCGCAGCAGGTGCTCGCCGGCGCGACGGATGGCATCGACGTGGCCGCGCTGCTGCGTATCCAGCGGCGTGCCCTGCAGCAGTTCGGCCATGCCCAGCACGCCGGTCATCGGCGTGCGCACCTCGTGGCCGAGGGTGGCGAGGAAGCGCGACTTGGCCTGCGACGCCTGTTCGGCCAGCGTGCGCTTGTGCTCGGCCAGCTGCCAGGCATGGCGGCGCTTCAGGCGCTCGCGATACGCCAGCGCCAGCCCGGCCAGCAGCGTCAGCGCCAACAACGTCCACGCCGCCAGCGCCCAGCCGCTGCGCCACCACGGCGGCGGCACGTCGAAGGCCAGCTGCTGCTCCGCGGCGGCGTTGCCGGCGGCATCCTGGCCGCGGATGCGCAGCACGTAGCGACCGGGTGCCAGCCCCGTCAGGACGCGCTCGCCGCCGCCGTCCAGCGCCACCCAGCCATGGTCGAAGCCGTCCAGCCGCGACCAGTAGCGGTTCGCCGCCGGGTCGTCATACGCCAGCAGGCGCGCACGGATGCGGAACTCGCGGTCATCGCTGCGCAACGCCAGGCCCGGGCCGAACGGCAAGGCCTGCCATTCCCCCTCGCGGCGCACCGCGAATCCGTCGATGCGCAGGACCGGACGCATCGGGAGGGGGTCCGCGGCCCCGGTATCGACCAGCCGCAACCCGCCATCCGCGGTGGCCGCAACCAGCACGCCATCGTCGCGCAGCAGCGCCGCGCGGTCCAGGTATTCCTCGCTGCCACCGGCATCGCGGGTGCCGATGCGCCGCAGGTTGCGGCGCGCGGGGTCCCAGCGGTACAGGCCGCGCGAGGTGGTGACCCAGGCCCGCCCGCGGGCATCCACCAGCAGCGCCGCCGCCGCCGCCGCCGGCATGCCGGAGCGCGCGCCGATGTGCTCCGCCTGCGTCCAGCCGGCGGCGCCGCGCCGGTAGCGCTCCAGCCCACCGAGGCGCTGCACCCACAGGGTGTCGGTACCGTCGAAGGCGAGCGCGAAGGCGCGCTCGCTGCCCAGCGCCGGCTGCGGCTGGAACCGCCTGCCGGCGGCATCGAAGCGCAGCAGGCCGGTGCTGGTGGCAAGCCAGGGCTCGCCGCCGGGCGCCAGCGCCATGTCTTCGATGTCGGCATCACCCAGCCCACTGCCGGCGCCGGCAGGCATGTCCCGCAGGATCGCCCCGGTAGCCGCATCGCGCTGCTGCACGCCGGCGCCGGGCGCCGCCAGCCACAGGCTGCCATCGGCGGCGGGCAGCAGCCGGGTGACCAGGCTGGACGGCGCCGGTGCCCGTGGGTCGCCCGCCGTCCATTCGTCGATGGCGCCGTCCGCGCCGATCCGGATCAGGCCGCCGCGGTGCGATACCCACAGCCGCCGCGCCGCATCCTCGGCGATCGCCGCCAATTTGATGTTGCGCAGCCGGGTCAGCGCGTCGTCACCCAGCGCGGTGACCACGCCGTCCGCGTCCATGTGCTCGACCATCCCGCCCAGCCCGCCCAGCCAGGCGCCGCCGTCGCCAGCCTTGCCCAGCGCGCGATAGATCCCACCCTGCAAGCCGTCCACGGCGCCGTGGAATTCCGCCAATTGGCGCCAGTCCGAGCGCAGGTAGCCCAGGCCCAGGCCCATCAGCGGCACCCACAGTGCACCGTCGCGCTCGGTCGACAGCGTGCTGACCGCGCGCGGGATATCCGGGCCGCCCAGCGGCACCGGCACCGGCGGCGCATCGCCACGCTGGTGCCACAAACCGCGCTGGCTGCCGATCCAGCGGTCGCCGCGCGGATCGGTGGCCAGCGCCATCATCGCATTGGGACGATGGAACATCGGCGACCATGGCGGTTGCACCCAGCCACCGCGCGCATGCCGCCAGATGCCGGCCGAGGTGCCCACCCACAGCCCGTCGGGCTGCATGGCCAGCGTGTACACCATCGGCTCGCCTTCGGCACCGGGCAACGCCACCCGCTCGAACACACCGTCACCGCGACGACGGGCGAGGCCGGCGGTCGTGCCCACCCACAGCACGCCGTCGGCATCGGTGGCCAGCGCCAGGATGGTGTCCGAGGGCAGGCCATCGCGATCCGCGGAGAAATGCCGCATCGCGCCGTTGGCATCGATGCGGGTCAGGCCGCCGTCGTAGGTGCCCAGCCAAGCCGCGTCGCCCTGCCGCGCCAGCGCCCACACGTCATCGCTGGCCAGCGCCGGGTGGGTGGCCTTGCGATAGTGGGTGAACCGCTGTCGGCTGGCGTCGAGCACGCTGACGCCCTCGCCTTCCACCGCCACCCAGACCCGGTCCGCCGCGTCCACCAGCAGCGCCTGCACGTGATTGCCCGGCAGGCCGCCGTCGGCCCCAGGCGCATGGCGCCAGACCCGCATGTCCACGCCGTCGAAGCGGGCCAGCCCATCCACCGTGCCGATCCACAGATAGCCGTCGGCATCGCGCGCCAGCGCCTTGATCTCCGAGGATGGCAGGCCCTGCGCCGGGCCCGCCACGCGGAACCGCGGGCGCTCGGGCACCCCCGCCAGCGCGCAGGCGCAGGCCAGCCACAGCAGTAGCAGCACGAACCGGAATCGATGCGTCATGTCCCCTCCCCGGCACTGATGCTGGCAACGCTACGTTTCACTTGCAAGCACGCCGGCACGACCGGCCGCCGCCTAGAATCCCCCGCACCATCCGACACCGTGGCGAGAACCCGATGCCCAAGACCTCCCCGCGCAGCGATTGGCCCGCCCTGAGCAAGGCGCTGCACTGGCTGGTCGCCGCGCTGATCCTGGTGATGGCCTGGCTGGGCCTGACCATGGGCGAGATGCCCAACGGCCCGGACAAGATCGCCACCTATGCGCTGCACAAGTCGATCGGCCTGGGCATCCTCGCGCTGGTGGCGCTGCGGCTGTCGTGGCGCCTGTACGCCGGTACACCGGCGCCGGTGGCGGGCACGCCGCGCTGGCAGGCACGCATCGCCGGCGTGACGCACGTGGCGCTGTACGCGCTGCTGCTGGCGCTGCCGTTGAGCGGCTGGCTGCTGAACTCCGCGGCCGGCTTCCCGCTGCAATGGTTCGGCCTGTTCAACCTGCCGGCGCTGGCCGGCCGCGACGAGGCCCTGCACGCGCTGGCCGGACAGGCGCACGAACTGCTGTTCTGGGCGCTGGCCGGGCTGGTGGTGCTGCATGCCGCGGCCGCGCTCCACCACCACCTGTTCCTGGGCGATGCCACCCTCGCCCGCATGCTGCCGCGCGGCTGGCTGCGCGCCGGCGCCGCCCCCGAATCGGAGAACCGCGATGCGTAAGTTGCTGCTGCCGGCGCTGCTGGCCCTGTCCATCCCTGCCGTCGCCGCCGACTACGTGCAGGCGCCCGGCTCGACCCTGGCGTTCGCCGGCAAGTACCAGGGCGAAGTCTTCGTCGGCCGCTTCCCCGGCTTTTCCACCAAGCTGTCGTTCGACCCGCGCAAGCTGGACGCCTCGCGGCTGGAAGTGACCATCCCGATGGCCACCGCCACCACCCGCAACGCCGATTACGACGGCGAGATGCGCGGCGCCGCGTTCTTCGATGCGGCGAAGTTCCCCCAAGCCACCTACGTGGCCACGAAGTTCCGCGCCCTCGGCGGCAACCGCTACGCCGCCGACGGCACCCTGATCCTGCGCGGGGCCAGCAAGCCGGTGACGCTGACCTTCGAGTGGACGCAGGGCGCGAACCCGGTGCTGTTCGGCCGCGCCGCGGTGCAGCGGCTGGATTTCGGGGTGGGCGGCGGGCAATGGGCGGATACCGGGCTGATCCCCAATGCCATCGCGGTGAGCACGCGGGTGGTGCTGAAGCCGGCGCCGTAACCGCGGCGCTCGCCCGGCTACACGCCGCTGCAGAACGCGCGCACGCGCTCGGCGTCGAACGGCCACTCCAGCTCGGCGTCGCTGTCGTCGTCGCACAGCACCGGCACCCGCAGGCCATAGCGCGCTTCCAGGGCCTCGTCGTCGTCGACGAACACGGTGTCGAATTCAGGGATCCGCGCCACCGCCAGCACGTCCAGCGCCAGGTCGCACAGGTGGCAGCGGTCGCGCTGGTAGAGGATCAGGGCCATACGCACGCGTCCTTGGGGCGGAGATTGCCGGCCTAGAATAGCGGCCTCCCCCCGCCCGGCAATCCCCACGCACATGGCCGTCTCCACGTTCGACCTCTACAAGATCGGCATCGGTCCCAGCTCCTCCCATACCGTCGGCCCGATGCGCGCCGCCGCACGCTTCGTCAGCCACTGGCTGCTGGAGGACAACGTGCTGGTGCGCACCGCGCGGATCCGCGCCGAGGTGTTCGGTTCGCTGGCACTGACCGGGCGCGGCCACGGCACCGACAAGGCGGTGCTGATGGGGCTGGAAGGCCACTGGCCGAACCAGATCGACCCCGACATCATCCCGCCGGCGCTGGAGCGCATCCGCGCCAGCAAGCGCCTGCGCCTGGGCGGGCAGCACGAGATCGCCTTCGACGAGAAGCGCGACCTGGTGATGAACAAGCGCCAGAAGCTGCCCTTCCACACCAACGGCATGCGCTTCACCGCCTTCGATGCCGATGGCGTCGAGCTGGCCACCCGCGACTACTACTCGGTCGGCGGCGGCTTCGTGGTCAACCAGGACGAAGCCGCGGAGGACCGCATCGTCGCCGACACCACCCCGCTGCCGCATCCGTTCAACAGCGGTGCCGAACTGCTGGCCGAATGCGAGCGCAGCGGGCTGTCGATCGCGCAGATGATGTTCGAGAACGAAAAGGCCTGGCGCAGCGAGGACGAGATCCGCGAAGGCCTGCGCGAGCTGTGGCAGGCGATGCAGGGCTGCGTGGCGCGCGGCATGCGTGCCAGCGGCACCCTGCCTGGCGGGCTGCACGTGGTGCGGCGCGCGCCGGCCCTGTTCGCGGAACTGTCCGCGCGCCCGGAAGCGGCGATGCGCGACCCTCTGACCGTGCTCGACTGGGTCAACCTGTACGCGCTCGCGGTCAACGAGGAGAACGCCGCGGGGGGACGCGTGGTCACCGCGCCCACCAACGGCGCCGCCGGCATCCTGCCGTCGGTACTGCACTACTACGAGCGCTTCTGCGCCAGCGAGAAGGACGCCGCCGCGCGCGAGCAGGGCATCTTCACCTTCCTGCTCACCGCCGCCGCGATCGGCATCCTGTACAAGGAAAACGCCTCGATCAGCGGCGCCGAAGTCGGCTGCCAGGGCGAAGTGGGCGTGGCCTGCTCGATGGCCGCCGCCGGCCTGACCGCCGCGCTGGGCGGCAGCCCCGGCCAGATCGAGAACGCCGCCGAAATCGGCATGGAACACAACCTCGGCCTGACCTGCGACCCGATCGGCGGGCTGGTGCAGATCCCCTGCATCGAACGCAACGCAATGGGCTCGGTGAAGGCGATCAACGCCAGCCGCATGGCCCTGCGCGGCGACGGCCAGCACAAGGTGTCGCTGGACAAGGTCATCAAGACCATGCGCGACACCGGCCGCGACATGCAGGACAAGTACAAGGAAACCAGCCGCGGCGGGCTGGCGGTCAACGTCATCGAGTGCTGACGGCCGCGGCCGGTATCAAGTCTTCCCCCTGCGAGCCGCTACCGGTTTCGAGGTAATCTCGACCGCACGGGATCCGGGGGGAAATCTCGATCGCCTGTCCATCCGCCACCAGCCGCGCCTCCACGCTCCGCCGGGCCTGCACGTGCCTGTTGCGGCGATGGCTGCTGTTGCTTGCGCTGGCCGTTCCGCCGGGCGTCGGCGCGCTGGAGACCCACAAGCCGTTCGACGATTACGTCGTTGATACCTGGGACGTAAAGCAGGGGCTGCCGCAAATCAGCGTGCTGGCGATGACCCAAGACGCCGACGGCTACCTGTGGTTCGGCACCCAAGCCGGGTTGGCCCGCTTCGACGGGGTGCGCTTCCACCGCTACAACCCGCGCGACACCCTCGGCGTGAACAGCAACATCCAGGCGCTGCTGGCCGACCGCCAGCACCGGCTCTGGATCGGTACCGCGCTGGGCCTGCTGGTGCTGGAGGACGGCCGTTTCCGGCGGGTGCTGCCGGTGGACGCCGGCGGCCAGCCGGCGCTCGCCTTCCCGGTGCGGGCGCTGGCGATGGCAGACGGCCGCGTGCTGGTGGCGGGTGCGGAGGGCATCTACACCCCCCAGGGCGGCCGCCTGCGCCTGTTGCATGCGCTGCCGGAGCCGGCCTTGAGCCTGCTGGTGCGGCCCGACGGACTGTGGGCGGGCGGCGCCGGGCGGGTCTATCGGATCCGTCAAGGCACGACCGAGGCCTTCCCGCTGCCGGCAGCGGCAGGCGGCCCGGTCACTGCGCTGGCCTGGCACCACGGCGCCATCTGGGCGGGCGGCAACCGCGGCCTGTTCCGCCTGCAGCACGGCGCCTTCCTCGGCGCGGGCACGGGCAACGCGCCCACCATCGAGGCAATGGCCGGCGACCGCGACGACAACCTGTGGGTCGCGACCTCGCAGTACCTGGAGCGCTGGCGCGGCGGCCAGCCGGTCGAGCGCATCCAGGGTACGCCGGGCAGCATCGGCATCCGCGCGATCTACGAAGACCACGACGGCAACCTGTGGCTGGGCAGCCAGACCGAAGGCGTGGCGCGGGCCTGGAACGGCTACACCCGGCGCGTCGACCAGTCCCATGGCCTGGCCAACCCGCTGCTGTGGGCGATTTCCGGGGCACCCGACGGCAGCGTCTGGCTGGGCACCGTCAACGGGGTGGAAGTCTGGCGCGATGGCCGCGTCCAGCAGGCGGTGGCCGGCGCGCGGCTGCCGCATCCGGAGGCCTACAGCCTGCTGGCGGAAGCCGGCCAGGTCTGGATCGGCACCCGCGCCGGTGTGGCCGTGTTGCGCGGCGGCCGGCTGGAGCAGCCGGCGGTGTTGGCGCCGCTGCGTAACCTGCAGATCAACGGCATCGTCCGCGACCGCAGCGGGCGGCTGTGGTTCGCCAGCGGCGACGGGCTGTTCCTGCTCGACCGCGATCACCGGCTGCTCCGCTACGGCCGGGCCGAAGGCCTGGCCGACGCCCGCGTCCGGGTCATCCACGAAACCCGCGAGGGTCGCCTGCTGGTGGGCTCCAGCCATGGCCTGTACGAGTGGCGCGACGGCCGCATCCTCGCGTTGGGACGACAGACCGGGCTCGATGACGACATCGCCGTCACTGCCCTGCTCGAACTGGCGAACGGGCAGTGGGTGGTGGGCAGCAGCAACGGCGACAGCCTGCACGTGTTCGACGGCAAGCGCTGGCACGCCTTCGACGGCAGGCGCGGCCTGCCGACCAACATTCCCTTCCACCTCGCCGAGGACGCCGGCAGCCTGTGGGTGGCCGGCATGCAGGGCGTGTACCGGCTGCCGCTGGCGCAGCTCGAGCGGGCGCTGCGCTCGCCCGCCCTGCAACTGGACCCGCAGCTGGTCATCAATTCCGGTTTCGACCGTCCCGGCGGCCAACAGGACAAATGCTGCAACGGTTCCGGCAACGGCCGCGGCCTGCTGCGCGACGGCCAGCTGTGGCTGCCTACCCGCGACGGCGCGCTGCTGGTGCGGCTGGCCACCGCCGAGGCCGGCACGCCGCGGCCGGTGCGGATTGAAAGCGTGGCAACGCAGGCTCGCGCCTACGTCCCCGGCAAGGACACGCTGCGGCTGCCGATGGACGCGCGCGACCTGCGCTTCGACTTCACCGTGCCGGCATTCCAACCAACCCAGTCGCCGCGGCTGCGCTACCGGCTCAGCGGCTTCGAGCAGCGCTGGCGGGATTTGGAAAACCCGTCGCTGCGCTCGGCCAGCTACGTCAACCTGCCACCCGGCCATTACCGCTTCGAAGTGGCCGACTTCAGCCGCGCCGATCCGCTGGCCGGTAGTGCGCATCTGGACGTGACCCTGCCGCCGCACCTGCATGAAACCCTGGCCTTCCGCGTCCTGGCGGGGCTGCTGGCGGTGGCGCTGGTGTGGCTGGGCTACCTCGGCCTGCGCCACCGCTATGCGCGCCAGCGGATGGTGCTGGAGCAGTTGGTGCAGGAGCGCACCCGCGACCTGCAGGCCGCCAACGCCAGGCTGAAGGAAATCAGCTTCACCGACCCGCTGACCGGCCTGCACAACCGCCGCTACCTGGCCCAGCAGATTCCCGTCGACCTGTCGTTCTACCAGCGCGACGCCGCCTACCGCGAAGGCCGCGACGCGCTGGTGATCGCGCTACTCGACGTCGACCACTTCAAGGTCATCAACGATACCTGGGGCCACGCCGCGGGCGACCGTGTGCTGGAGCAACTTGGCCAGCTGCTGGGGGAACTCAAGCGCAGCGGCGACTACGTGGCGCGCTGGGGCGGCGAGGAATTCCTGCTGGTGCTGCGGCCGCTGCCGCGCGGCAGCATGGCCAATATCGGCGAGCGCCTGCGCTCGCGCATCGCCGCGCACCGGTTCGACCTAGGCAACGGCGCCGAGCATCGCCTGACCGTTTCGATCGGCCTGGTCGAATGCCCGCTGTTCCGCGACCATCCGGACCTGCTCGGCTGGGAACAGCTGGTCACGCTGGCCGATCGCGCCATGTACGCGGTCAAGAATTCCGGGCGCAATGGCTGGATGGCCTATCGCCCGTTGCCCCAGGCACGACTGCCCGAGGACCCCTCGGCCTACCGCGACAATCCGCGCCAGCTGCTCGACAGCGGCCTGCTGGAACTGTTCGGCGCCCCGCGCGGGGCATCCGGCCACTCCCCGCCCGCGGCGGACGCCACGCCGCCTTCCAGCGATTCTCCGGCAGAGGGATGACGCCATGCGGAACGTCCTCGCAACCGCGCTGCATGGCGCCCTGCTGACCGCCCTCTACTTCGCCGGCGCGGTGGTCGCGGTGCTGTACCTGCGCACGCCGGCCGACGTCACCCTGTTCTGGCCGGCCGCCGGTATCGGCTACGCGCTGGTGCTGCGGTACGGCCTGCGCTACGCGCTGGTGATCCCGCTGGCGCAGTTGCTGCTGCACCTGCTGGTGGTGCCGGTACCGGCGTCCTTCCTGCCGTTCTCGCTGGCCAGCAACTATGTCGGCACCGTGGTTGCCTGCGCCTACGTGGCAAGCCGCCAGATGCGCCTGCAGCTGCGGATCGGCGATGGCTTCCTGCTGCTGCGCGGCGGCATCCTGCTGTCCATCGTGAGCGCACTGGTCGGCTCCACCGGCATGCTGCTCGCAGGGATGGCGCCGGCGACGGAACTGCCGCGGGTGCTGCTGCAGTGGACGCTGGGTGACCTGCTGGGGGTGACCGCGATCGTCCCCTTCCTGCTGCTGTTCTTCGCCCGCAACCTGCCGGTGACCCTGCCCGCACCCAGCGGCGCCAGCCGCCGCGAACGCCTGGCCTGGATCATCGCGATGCTGCTGGCGCTGGCCGGCGGTTTTTCCATCACCCGTGACGGCAGCCTCTACCCGCTGTCGCTGGCAACCCTGCCGATGGCATTGCTGCTGTGGTCGGCCGCGCGCTACCCGCCCCTGTTCACCGCGGGCGCGACCATGCTGGTCACCCTGCTGCTGGCGCTGGTGCTGGGGCTGGGACTGGGCGGCACCGACCGACCGGAGCTGCTGCACGACACCGCGTTGATGATGGGCACGCTGGTGATCAACTCGGTGGTCCCGATCCTGCTGGTGGCGTCCTACAACGAGCGCGCCGACACCATGGAGGCGCTGCGCATCCGCGCCACCACCGACCCGCTGACCGGCCTGCTCAACCGCGACGCCTTCGAAGAGCAGGCGCGTGCGCGACTGGCCCGCTCGACCGAGGCGCAGACCCTGCTGTACGTGGACCTGGACAACTTCAAGCTGGTCAACGATGCCGCCAGCCACGCCGCCGGCGACGAGGCGCTGCGGCACGTGGCCACGCTGGTGCGCGATGCCTTCGACGATGACGCGCTGGTGGCGCACAGCAGCGGCGACGAATTCACCATCTTGGCGCCGCAGGACGTGGCCACCGCCACCGTCGCCGGGCGCCGGCTGCTGGGCGCGATCGAAGAGCTGCGGGTGGTTTGGCAAGGCGGCACCCTACGCGCCACCGCCAGCATCGGCATCGCCGCCAGCCTGCCGCCGCACGCCAGCTTCGACGACCTGCTGTCGCAAGTGGACACCGCCTGCCACGAGGCCAAGGAGCTGGGCGGCAACCGGCTGCTGGTGGCCGGCCAGAACGCCGAGAGCCTGCGCAGCCGCAGCCGGATGATGCGCAATGCGTTGGACGCGCGCGAAGCGCTGGACCAGCGTCGCTTCGAGCTGTGGTGCCAGCCGATCGTGAACCTGCGCGCACCCGGCGCGGTGCAGACGCATTTCGAGGTGCTGCTGCGCTGGCGCGACGGCGACGACCGCCTGCGCGCGCCGGCCGACATGATCGCCGCGGCCGAGCGTTACCGGCTGGGGCCGCGGCTGGACCGCCACGTGCTGGATACGGTGCTGGACTGGCTGGATGCGCACCGCGCGGCGGCCGCGCAGATCGGCCAGTGCAACATCAATCTCGGCGCAGCCACCCTGGCCGACGACGAGTTCGCCGACTACGTCGCCGGCCGCCTGCGCCACAGTCCGCTGCGGCCGGGCCAGCTGTGCCTGGAAATCACCGAAACCAGCGTAGTCCGCGACCTCACCCGCACGCGCCGGTTCATCGCCCGCATGCGCGAGCTGGGCTGCCGGTTCGCGCTCGACGATTTCGGCACCGGCTTTTGTTCGTTCGGCTACCTGCGCGACCTGCAGGTGGACTACCTCAAGATCGACGGCGGCTTCGTCCGCGACCTGACCGAATCACGGCTGTCGGAAGCGGTGGTGCGCTCGATCACCGAAATCGCCCACCTGCTGGACATGCGCGCGGTGGGCGAACAGGTGGAGACCGAGGAGCAGTTGCACCGCCTGCAGGCCTTGCAGGTGGACTACGCGCAGGGTTACGTGTTCCAGCGGCCGGTGCCGATCGCCGACTTCTTCGGCCTGCCCACCGGCTGAGCCGTGTCGGCCTGGATCGCCAGCGCATCGTCCAGCAGCGCCGCTGCGGTGACCGCCGCGCCGGCACCCGGCCCCTGGATCACCAGCGGCTGCTCGCGATAGCGATCCGACCAGATCGCCACCCGGTTGTCGGTGCCGCCGCCGCCCACCAGTGGGTGCTCGGCGGGCAGGGCTTCCAGGCCCACCGTGGCGCGCCCGTCGGCACCCAGCCGGGCGACAAAGCGCAGCTCCTCGCCGTTCTTATAGGCGCCGGCGTAGCGCTCGCGCAGCGGCGCATCCAGCGCCGGCAGCGCGGCGTCCAGCGCCTCGCGCGGCAGCGCCGCCAGCGTCGGTGGCACCAGCGACTGCACCCGCACCGCCTCGGCCTCCAGCGCGAAGCCCGAAGCACGCGCCAGGATCAGCAGCTTGCGGCGCACGTCCTCGCCGGACAGGTCTTCGCGCGGATCCGGCTCGGTGTAGCCGGCGTCGCGTGCCTGCCGGACGAAGCCGGAAAACGGCTGCTTGCCGTCGTAATGGTTGAACAGCCAGGCCAGCGAACCGGACAGCACCCCGGCAATCGCGTGGATGCGGTCGCCACCGGCCTGCAGCGCGCGCAACGAACGCAGCAGCGGCAGCCCGGCGCCGACCGTGGCGCTGTCGCCGTAGTGGCTGCCGCCCGCCCGCTGCGCGGCCTGGATCGCCTGCCAGCGCGACAGCGCAGTGCCCTGTCCCAGCTTGCAGGCGGTGACCACGTGGATGCCGCGCGCCAGCCAGTGTGCATGTTTCGCCGCCACCGCTTCCGAGGCGGTGGCGTCGATGACGATGCGGGTGCCGGTACCCGCCAGCGCGTCTTCCACCGCGGCCAGCGAACTGGCCTGCGGCGCATGCTGGAGCAGCAGCTCGCCGGCGTCGCTGGGAATGCCGGCGGGATTGCCGAGCGCGTAGCGCGAATTGGCTGCATGCACCAGCGACAACCGCTGCCCCAGCGGGGTGCCCTGCCAACCGGCCAACCGCGCCCACACCGCGCTGCCGACAGTACCGGTGCCCAGCAGTGCCAGCCGCGCCGGCGCGACCTGCGCCGTGCGCAGCGCCGCGATGCGCGCGCTCACCGTGCAGCCTGGCGTTTGTCCGCGCCCGCAGCCTGCGCGCGCGCCAGCGCCTCGGACAGATCGGCCAGCAGGTCGTCGACGTGCTCGATGCCCACCGACAGCCGCAGCAGCCCATCACCGATACCGGCGGCGGCGCGCGCCTCGGCGCTCATCGCCGCGTGGGTCATGGTGGCCGGGTGCGCCACCAGGCTCTCCACCCCGCCCAGCGACTCGGCCAGGGTGAAGTAGCGCAGGCCATCGACGAAGGCGCGCACCGCCGCCTCGCCGCCGTCCAGTTCCACGCTGAGCATCGCCCCGAAGCCATGCTGCTGACGCGCCGCCAGCGCGTGACCGGGGTGGCTTTCCAGTCCCGGGTAATGCACGACGCGCACCGCCGGGTGGCCATCCAGCAGCGCCACCAGCGCGCGGGTGTTCTCCTGGTGCACGCGCAGGCGCGCGTCCAGCGTGCGCAGGCCGCGCAGGGTCAGGAAGCTGTCGAACGGCGAGCCGGTCAGGCCCAGCGCGTTCGCCCACCACGCCAGCTGCGCATGCACCTCGGCGTCCTTCGCCACCGCCGCACCACCGACAACGTCGCTGTGGCCGTTGATGTACTTGGTGGTGGAATGCACCACCACGTCGGCGCCGAAATCGGCGATCGGCCGCTGCAGCGCCGGCGACAGGAAGGTGTTGTCGGCCACCGCCAGCGCGCCCGCGGCGTGCGCGGCCTCGATCACCGCGTGCAGGTCGGTGATCCGCAGCAGCGGGTTCGACGGGGTTTCGATCCACACCAGCCGGGGGTTGCGCGCCAGCGCCGCGGCCACCGCCTGCGGATCGGTGAGGTTGCAGGTGAGCAGCTCGAACGCGCCCTTCTTCGCCAGTGCGTTGAACAGCCGCCAGCTGCCGCCATAGCAATCGTGCGGCACCACCAGCACGTCGCCGGGTTGCAGCAGCGCGTGCAGCACCAGTGTGATCGCGCCCATCCCGGTGGCGGTGACGACGCCGCCGGCGCCGCCTTCCAGTTCGGCCAGCGCTTCGCCCAGCAGGTCGCGGGTGGGGTTGCCGCTGCGGGTGTAGTCGTAGGCGCGCTTGTCGTTGAAGCCGGCGAAGCTGAAGTTCGACGACAGCACCAGCGGCGGGGTGACCGCGCCGAAGGCGGTGTCGCGGTCGATGCCGGCGCGCACCGCGCGGGTGGCGGCGCGGCTGTCCGCGGCGGGGATGCCAGTACTCATGCAGGAACTCCGGAGGATGCGGGAAGGGGAATGCGGGAGGCGGGGCCGAACAGTTCGCTGGCCAGCAGCGCGTCGATGCGGTCGGTTTCCTTGAGGAAGGCGTCGTGGCCGTAGGGCGAGCGCAGCACGCGCAGGCGGCCGCGGCCGCCGAGGCCTTCGATCAGCTCCACCGCGTCGGCCATCGGCACCAGCCGGTCGCCTTCGACCGCGATCACCGACACCGGCACGCCCACCTGCGCGGGATCGATGCGGTGCAGGTCGATGGACTCGGACAGCCGCAGCCAGGCGGTAGGCGAGACGCGGGCAACGAACTTCGCCCCGGCCGCATCCAGGTAATCCTCGGCCGCGACCCGCACCTGGCCGTTGCAGATCCGCGGCAGCGCGTCGAAGCGCTCGGCGAATTCCTCCGGGGTGCGGTAGCTCAGCATCGCGAACTGGCGCGCCAGCGACAGGCCCTGCTCGTCGGCGCACTGCAGCCGCCCCAGCGCCACCGCCTTGCGCTGCAGCGCACGCCACGCCGCGGCATACGGATGCGGGCGATGCACGCCGCTCACCGCCACCAGCTTGCGCAGCCGCTGCGCATGCCGCACCGCCAGCTGCAGCCCGACCAGCGCTCCGTAGGAATAGCCCACGTAACCGGCCAGCGCGTCGATGCCCAGTGCGTCCAGCAGCAGCGCCACCGCATCGGCCTGATCGGCGGTGTCGATGGGTGCATCCAGGCTGCCGTCGGCGCCGACGTAGTCGAAGGCGAGGATGCGCAGCCGCGACGGATCCAGCGCGCGGCCGGCCCCCAGCAGGCCCTCGGCCCAGCCGGGGGCGGCGTCCAGCGCATTGGCGGCGACGTGGCGATGCGCGGAAATCCCGCCGGCCACGAACACCACCGGCGCACCGGCGGGGCCCACCAGTTCGTAGTCCAGGCGCAGCCTGCGGGTGCCGGCATGACGGCTGGCCAGCACCGCATCGAGGCTGCCGCGGCGGGCATCGGCGGCGTCCGCCGGAACCGCAGGCATCGGCTCCGCCGCCCGGGGAAGGGGATGGCAGGACGGGGCGAGGCGGTTGGCAAGGTTCACGGCGGACTCCGGCGATGGACAGCCCATCGGAGTCGCGCGGGGATGCGGGAAGGCCGAACGCGTCGGCGTCGCGAACCGCAGCCTGCGGCTTCGCAACCATCTTCCGGCAGACGCTCAGGTCCCCGCAGGATTTGGCACCTCGCCGACGCGCCTGCGCGCGCCGTCAGGTTGCCCCGGCATCAAAGGGCCTGTCCCTCCGCCGGTCTCGATGGATGCGTCCAGTCTGGAGGTGCCTCGCCACCATGTCAATCTCTTCATTCGGATGAAGCGATGTTAATAACCAAACATCATGACCCGGCGTGGCAGCCTCCCGCGCTGCCGCGCCCGCACCCTGCAGGGACAGGTTGCCGCCCGGCCGGCATACTCCGGCGATGCGTCCGCTTCTCCTCCTCCTGCTGGCCTGCCTGTGCAGCGCCTCCAACGCCGCCGCGCCGGCGGCCGATACGCCAGCCGTGGCGCGGCTGCGCATCGAGCCCAGCGACGATGGCTATCTGGCGTGGGCCGACAACCTGCTGGCCGGACCGATCGAGGTACGGCTGGATGTGGCCGGGGGCACCCCGCCGCCCAGCCAGCCGCTGTTGCCCGCACGCGCCGGCGTGCCCGCGGCAGGCAGCGCCCTGGTGGCGCGGCTGCAGGCGCCTGCCGGGCGCAATGGCTGGCTGCGGCTGCGCCTGCAAGGGATACCCGGCAGCTCCAACGCGCGGCCCCGCGACGTGATCTACGCCCTGCCCGTGGCGCAGGCACAGGCCTGCATCGACCAGGGCTTCGATGGCGGATTCAGCCACCACGACGCGGAAAACCGCCATGCGCTGGATTTCGCGGTGCCGGTGGGCACGCCCGTCCTGGCCGCGCGCGGCGGGGTGGTGATGCAGACGCAGGGCGGGTTCCGCGACCACGGCCTGGACCGGGCGCGCGATGCCGGCCGCGCCAACTACATCCGCATCCTGCATGACGACGGCAGCATGGGGCTGTATGCGCACCTGGCCGAAGCCGGGGTGCTGGTCGACGTCGGCCAGCGGGTGGTGGCCGGGCAGCGCATCGGACTATCCGGCAACACCGGTTACAGCACCGCGCCGCACCTGCACTTCGCGGTGCAGGTCAACCGCGGCATGCAGCTGGAAACGATTCCCTTCCGCATGCCGTCGGCACAGCCAGGCCCGGGCGCGGTGGCGTCCGGAACGGCTCAGGCCACTTCTTCGTCGAGCGTCGACGGTTCGACCAGCTCGCGCCACTGCGGCAGCTTGTCCAGCATGCCGACCGAGCGCAGGTAGCTTTCGTCCGGCTCAAGGCCGGCCACCAGGGCGCTGGCCACGTGCACCGCGCCGGTGACCCAGAAGCCGCCGGAGCGCATCTGCCCCGGCCGGCGCTGGTAGGCCACCGCCTCCACGATCGGCATCGGCAGGCCCCACAGGCCGAGCAGGTAGGCGCCCGCCTCCGCGAAGTGCGGCTTGGGCTCGCCGAACTCATTGGTTTCCTCTTCCTCGCCCGCGGCCACGCCCGGCAGCAGCCGGCCCACTTCGGCCAGCAGGCTGGCGGTGGCCGCCAGCTCGGCGCTGGGCCCGGGCAGCAGCCGCCGCGCCAGGTTGGAGGCGCGCAGCGCGCGATCCTGCACTTCCTCGCGCTGCTTGCTGCCGCCGAATCCGGCCCCGCCGAACGCTTCGATGGTCAGCACCATCCGCAGCAGCGCCTGATGCCCCAACCGCAGCACCGCCGCCCGCATGTCGCTGATCTCGCGGCCGCCGGAGAAATAGGCGGAGTTGCACAGCCGCAGCACCTTGGCGGCAATCGCCGGATCCTGCGACAGCGCCTGCGAAATGGCCTGGTTGCTGGCCTCCGGATCGCGCAGCAGGCGGGTCAGCTGCAGGTACAGCCGCGGCGGCGGCGGCAGCGAGCTGATCCTGCCCAGGGTCTTCTTGAGCGCCTCGTTGTCGAGCAGCTCGCGCAGTTCGATGACGCTCTCGACCGCCGCCACCAGCTCGCCCGGATCCAGCGGCCGGCCCAGCACCCGGTGCGCGCACTCCAGCCCCTGCGCGATGTCCACGCTGTCCTGGTCGGGCGACTGGTCCAGCAGCAGGATGCGGACCGCCTGCGGATACAGCGCGGCCACCCGCGCCAGCAGCTCCGGCCCGCTCATCGCGCCGGGGCTCAGGCCGCAGACGAACACGTCGAACGCGGGCATGCCCGCCTCCACCTGCACGCCTTCCGGCAGCCAGGCGATATCCCAGTCCAGCCCGAAATCGGCCAGCAGGCCTTCGAATTCGGCGGCCCGCGCCGCGTCCTCACCGACAATGACTATGTGCACTACGACACCTTTTGAGCAGGTTTCCCCGGGGCGCGCCGCGGCGGCGGCGGACTGGCATCGCGTCGCCCCGCCTTGCAGGGACGCGCCCACCATGAAACGCGGAAACCGGCCAGCGCCGGCACCGCTGCGGCCATGCTGCCCCCGCCGGTATAATTTGGCAATGTCAGAAGTCGCCATCGAAGCTGCGCGCCGTCGCACTTTCGCCATCATCTCCCACCCCGACGCCGGCAAGACCACGCTCACCGAAAAGCTGCTGCTGTTCGGGGGCGCGATCCAGATGGCCGGTTCGGTGAAGGGCCGCAAGGCCGCCCGCCACGCGACATCCGACTGGATGGCGCTCGAGAAGGAGCGCGGCATTTCCGTGACCAGCTCGGTGATGCAGTTCCCCTACGAGGGCCGCATCGTCAACCTGCTGGACACCCCCGGCCACGCCGACTTCGGCGAGGACACCTACCGCGTGCTCACCGCGGTGGACAGCGCGCTGATGGTGATCGACGTCGCCAAGGGCGTGGAGGAACGCACCATCAAGCTGATGGAGGTGTGCCGCCTGCGCGACACGCCAATCATGACCTTCGTCAACAAGCTCGACCGCGAGGGCAAGGACCCGATCGACCTGCTGGACGAGATCGAATCGGTGCTGGGCATCCAGTGCGCCCCGGTGACTTGGCCGATCGGCATGGGCAAGCGCCTGAAGGGCGTGGTGCACCTGATCAGCGGCGAAGTGCATCTGTACGAATCCGGGCGCAACTTCACCCGCCAGGACTCCACCATCTTCCCGTCGCTGGACGATCCGGGCGTGGAGGCCGCGATCGGCGCGCCCATGCTTGCAGAAGTGCGCGAACAGCTGGAACTGGTGCAGGGTGCGTCGGCGGCGTTCGACCACGCCGAATACCTGGCCGGCAGGCAGTCGCCGGTGTTCTTCGGCTCCGGCGTCAACAACTTCGGCGTGCAGCCGCTGCTGGACTTTTTCGTGCAGCACGCGCCCGCGCCCGGCGCACGCGCCACCACCAGCCGCGAGGTGGCGGCCTCGGAAAACAAGCTCACCGGCTTCGTGTTCAAGATCCAAGCCAACATGGACCCGATGCATCGCGACCGGGTGGCGTTCATGCGCGTGTGTTCCGGCAAGTTCAGCGCCGGCATGAAGGCGTTCCACGTGCGCAGCGGCAAGGAAGTGAAGCTGGCCAACGCGCTAACCTTCATGGCCAGCGACCGCGAGATCGCCGAATCCGCCTTCCCCGGCGATGTGATCGGCATCCACAACCACGGCACCATCTCCATCGGCGACACCTTCACCGAAGGCGAGAAGCTGTCGTTCACCGGCATCCCCAGCTTCGCCCCGGAGCTGTTCCGGCGCGCGCGCCTGCGCGACCCGCTCAAGCTCAAGCAGCTGCAGAAGGGCCTGGCCCAACTCAGCGAGGAAGGCGCCACCCAGTTCTTCAAGCCGCTGATGAGCAACGACCTGGTGCTGGGCGCGGTCGGCGTGCTGCAGTTCGACGTGGCGGCGTACCGCCTGAAGGACGAATACGGCGTCGAGGCGATCTTCGAACAGGTGCAGGTGGCCACCGCGCGCTGGATCCGCTGCAACGACGCGAAGAAGCTGGAGGAGTTCCGCGAGAAGAACGCGCTGAACCTCGCCATCGACGCGTCCGGCGCGCTGGTTTACCTCGCGCCCAGCCGGGTCAACCTGCAATTGGCGCAGGAGCGCGCGCCGGGCGTGGAATTCCTCGCCACCCGCGAGCACGCGCAGTCGGCAGGCATCGCATAAGGCCGGCCTGTGGGGCGGTGGCCGCGGCTGCGCTGGCGGAATCAAAGCGGCGATGGCCGGCCTCTGCCGATGACGCCGTTGTACCCGGAGTTGCGGCAGCCAGCCGCCTACTCCGAGGACCCCGCCGTGGATGCCAGCACCAAGACCATCCTGCAGTCGCAACTCAGCGTACTTTCCAGCACCAATGCCGGCTTCAAGGCGATGCTGAACATTCCCCCGCCGATGCTCATGGCCGGAATGCCGCCGATGCCGGTATCGCTGCAGCCGGCACTGGCGCCGTATCTGGCGGCGATGAAGGGGCAGGCCGACAACTACGACAAGCTGATCAAGCTGGTGTCGGAAGTCATCGACAAGAGCTGAGGCCCGTCACGGGCCGCCAGGCGAGTGTCAGGAAGCGATATAGCGCTGCAGCTGGTCGATGTCGCGCTGCTGCAGCTCGATCACGGTCTTGACCAGGTCGCCGATCGACAGCACGCCAACCACCGCGCCGCCGTCGACCACCGGCAGGTGGCGGATCCGGCGGTCGGTCACCAGCTGCATGCAGTGGTCGATGTGGTCGCCAGGCGCCACCGTCACCACCTCGGCGGTCATGATGTCGCGCACCGGCGTATCCCGCGACGAACGCCCCTGCAGCACGATCTTGCGCGCGTAGTCGCGCTCGGAAAGGATGCCGGCCAGCCGCGCGCCGTCCATCACCAACAGTGCGCCGATACCGCGCTCGGCCATCAGGCGGATGGCATCGATGACCGGCGCCTCCGGTCCGATCGCGATGACCTCAGGCGACTTCGCCTCCAGCAGCTGGCGCACCGTGCGCATGGCGGACTCCTCTCGTTCCGGGAAGAAGATCGGGATGCTCGGCCGAGGATACTCCCTCCGCGGGACGCCAGGCATCGACGAGGTACAGCGGGCGCTGCTTGGATTCCTCGTACAGCCGGCCCAGGTATTCCCCGATCATCCCCAGCGCCATCAGCTGCACGCCCCCCAGGAACAGGATCACCGCCATCATCGACGGCCAACCCGCCACCTGGTCGCCCCACAACAGCGCCTTCAGGATGACCCAGCCACCATAGCCAAACGCGAACAGCGCGGTGAGCAGGCCGGCATAAGTCGCCAACCGCAGCGGCGCGGTGGAAAAACTGGTGATGCCCTCCAGCGCGAAGTTCCACAGCTTCCAAGCGTTGAACTTGCTGCGCCCGGCCGCACGCGCATCGCGCTGGTAAGGCACCGACACGGCATTGAACCCGATCCAGCCGAACAGTCCCTTCATGAAGCGGTGGCGTTCGCGCAGCTGGCGCAGCGCCGCCAGCGCGCGCGGCGACAGCAGCCGGAAGTCGCCGGTGTCGCGCGGCACCGGCGTCTTCGACAGCGCACCGATGACCCGGTAGAAACCGTGCGCGCTGGCGCGCTTGAACAGGCCATCACCTTCGCGGGCGACGCGGGTGCCGTGTACGTCGTCGTAGCCCTCGCGCCACTTGGCGACGAACTGCGGCAACAGCTCGGGGGGATCCTGCCCATCGGCGTCCAGGATCAGCGCCGCGCCGCGCTCGATGCGGTCGAGCCCGGCGGTCAGCGCCGCCTCCTTGCCGAAATTGCGCGACAACCGCAGCAGCGCCACCCGCGCGTCCTCGCGCGCGAACTGCTGCAGCAGCGTCCAAGTACCGTCGCGGCTGCCGTCGTCGACATACAGCACGCGCGCCTCCAAGCCCTCGGCCTCGGCCATGTCCAGCGCGGTGCGGATGCGCAGGTGCAGGCGCGGCAGCGCGTCCTCCTCGTTGAAGGCGGCAATGACCAGCGTCAGGCAGCGGTGTTCCGGCGCGATCCCATCCATCCGCGAAGTATGCCAGCCGCGCCCTGCCGCGCCGGCTGGCAGCGGCCGATCAATCCAGCGTGCGCAGGTAGCCGGTGCCGCCCAGCGCCCCCATCTGCCGCTGGATCGCCGCCGCACGGCGCTGCACGTACGGCCCCGGCCGCGCCGCGCTGTAGCGCTTCGGGCTGGGCAGCACCGCCGCCAGCCGCGCCGCCTCGGCACGGCTGAGCCGCGCTGCGTCCTTGCCGAAGAAACTGCGCGATGCCGCCTGCGCGCCGTACACGCCATCGCCGAACTCGGCGATGTTGGCGTACACCTCCAGGATCCGCCGCTTCGGCCACAGCGCCTCGATCAACGCGGTGTACCAGACCTCCAGCCCCTTGCGCAGCCAGCGGGTGGGCCCGACGCCCTGCCACAGGAACAGGTTCTTGGCGGTCTGCTGGCTGATGGTGCTGGCGCCGCGGATGCGCTTGACCGGCGTGCCGCGCTTCTCGGCGCGCGCGCGCATCTTCTCGTTGTGCGCCTGCGCCTTTTCAATGGCGGCGAAGTCGAAGCCGTGGTGCTGGGCGAAGTTCTGGTCTTCCGCCGCCACCAACGCCAGCGGCAGGTTCGGCGAGATCGCGCGCAGGTCGCGCCAGTCGTGGGCGATGCGGAAACCGGGATTGCCGGCCAGCGCCGCGTCCAGCCAGCGCGCCGCCATGAACGCCGACATCGGCGGATCGATGGCGCGTAGCACCAGCACTTGCAGCACGCTGGCCGCCACGAACAGCAGCGGCAATTTCCACCACCAGCCGCGCAGGCGGCGCTTGCGTACCTTGCCGCTCATGCGGCGGTGCCTTGCGAACGGCGCATGCGCGCCCCATCTCGGTTCATCATCATCCCCCTACTGCCCGCGCATTATCCGCATCCGGGCCCTTCCACGGTATCCACATGGACATGATTCCCGACGCGCAGCTGCGCTTCCTGCTTCCCGCCGCCGGCGTGCGCGGCGTGGCCGTGCACTTGGGCGAGACTTGGCGCAGCATCGCCGCGCGCGCCGACTACCCGCCGGCCGCCGCCGAGCTGCTGGGCGAAGCAGCAGCAGCCGCCGCCCTGTTCACCGGCCATGCCAAGGTCGATGGCCGGCTGTCGGTGCAACTGCGCAGCAAGGGCGCGATCGGCACCCTGTTCGCCGAGTGCACCGCCGCCGGCACCCTGCGCGGCATCGTCCGCCTGGACGAGTCCGCCGACGCTCCCGTGCGCGACCTGCGCGCGCTGGGCGCTGACGCGCTGCTGGCCATCACCATCGAGAACCCGCCGCTGGGCAACGGCGAGCCGATGCGCTACCAGGGCCTAGTCGCGCTGCAGGCGGAGCGGTTGGATGCGGCATTCGAGGACTACTTCCACCAGTCGGAGCAATTGCCCACCCGCCTGCTGCTGGCCTGCAACGGCCAGCGCGCCGCCGGCCTGCTGCTGCAGAAGTTGCCCGGCGAAGAAGGCGACGAGGACGGCTTCCGCCGCGCCAGCGCGCTCTTCGACACCCTCGGCGGCGATGAACTGCTGGCACTGGCGCCGGCCGACGTGATCCACCGCCTGTTCCACGAGGAAGCCCCGCAGTTGGTCGGCGAGAAGCCGCTGCGCTTCGCTTGCTCCTGCTCGCGCGAGCGGGTGGAGGGCATGCTGGTGTCGCTGGGACGCGAGGAAGCCGACGCCGCGGTGGTTGCCGGCGATGGCACCGCCTCGATCTTGTGCGAGTTCTGCGGCCAAGGCTATGGCTTCGACGCTGGCCAGATCGCGGCCCTGTTCAGCCGGGAAGCCAGCGCCCAGCCGGCGGCACCGGGGCTGCAGTAACGCAGTCCGCCCCCGGCAAGGCATTCGGGCATGAGCGGCCATCGCCCGCCGCGGGAGCCACGTCAGTGGCCGGCGGGCTCATCGAGGGGGCTCGCGCAGTTGGCGCTATTGTTAAATAATCATAAACGGGCTAGGCTTTTCGGGCAGTCTGGCCACCTCTACCGGGGAACTTCGGCTTAACAAGCCGGTCACATCAGCATGTCCTTGCGCTTCCTGCCAATCGTCGCCGCCGTGCTTGCCCTGGTGTTCGCCAGCGGCAACGTCGCCGCGCAAGCGAAAAAGGCCAAGCGCAGCGACTCCCGGGTGGTGCCGGTGCTCAACCGCGACAGCGGCAAGCTGGAGGCCGTGCTGCTGCTGGAGCCCGCCACCGGCGGCACCGGCGCCGGCGCGCGCTGGCGTTTCGGCAAGACCACGCTGGAAGCGACCTATGGCCTGCAAACCGGCGACTCGCTGGCACTGCTGTGCGATCGCCGCAGCGGCATGGCGCCCGCCATCGGCCAACTGGCTAGTAATTGCGTGTTGGCCTCGCTGGAAAGCGACAAGCCCGGCTCGACCAGCCGCCACGCCAGCGCCGGCGTCAGCTTGGCCCGCAACGGCGGCAAGCTGGGCCTGAGCTTCGGCAATGGCCGCGACACTCTGCCCGCGTGGCTGGCTCCCGGCCAGCTTGGAGGTGCCCGCTACAACCAGAACGATTTCTCGCTGTTCGCGGAAAAGGCGATCAGCCGCGAGGGCTTCGTCAGCGTCGGCGGCACGGTCGCCCGCGCCCGCCTGGTCCCCGCGGCGGACGTACCGCAGCTGGCCGACCAGTGGAATACCCGCAGCCTCAGCGTCGGCGGCGGCTATGGCGCGTTCGGCGCCAATATCGTCGGCCGGGTGGTCAACGTACCGGGTGAAAGCGAGGTCTGGAAAGGCCTGGGCTTGGGCCTGACTTGGCGCACGCCGTGGAACGGCCAACTTAGCGTCGGTGCCGACAACGTCGTCACCCGCGGCAAGAACCCATTCCCGATCAAGGGCGATCCGAGCGACGAAGGCACCGTGCCCTACGTCCGCTACCAGCAGGATCTCTGACGCCTAGCGCGGGGAGGGCATTTCCACGCCCCGCTGCCGCATGTTCCTGCCCCCCTTCGTTCGCGCCAAAGGCACACGATGTCCCACCCAGAACAACTGATCGCGGAAGCCGACCAGCTGGCCGCGTCCGGCAGCGCCTTGCAGGCCATTTCCAAACTGCGCCAGGCTGCAACGCTACAGCCAGGGAATCCCTACCCCCGCACCCGCATGGCCGACTTGCTGATCCAGCAGGGCCAGCTTGACGAGGCCAAGGCGCTGCTGCAGTCGGTCATCGCCTCCGTGCGCCAATATTCGCCCGCACACATGCTGCTGGCGCAGATCGCCATCGGCAATGGCGAACACGAGGCGGCGCTGGCATCGTTGGACGAAGCGATCCGCCACGACAACTCCGCCTGGGGTGCGCGCATGGAAAAGGCGCGCCTGCTCGAGTCCCTAGGCGGGCGCCAGCGCGAGGCCGCACTGAGCTGGTCGGAAGCGGTGCGATCGATGCCGGAAGGCCTGCGCGAATCCCCGCAGTTTGCCGGCGTCGTCGCCCATGCGCGCACGCTGGTGACGCGCAACTTCGATACGCTGCGCGAGTTCCTGCAGCAGCGCCTGGACGGATTGGCCAGTGGCGAGCGCGGGGCCGACCTGGAGCGCTTCCAGCACGCCCTGGACATCATCACCGGGCGGCGCGAATTCGTCACCGCCAATCCGCTGTTCCTGCCGATTCCGCGCCTGCCCGCGATCCCGTTCTTCCGCCGCGAGGATTTCGATTGGGCGCCGCGCATCGAGGCAGCCTATCCGGACATCCTGGACGAACTGCGCGCGCTTCCCGAAGCAGATGCCGGCTTCACTCCCTATGTCCAGACCCGGCAGGGCAACAGCAGCGGGCAGTTTGCCGCGCTCGACCGCAACCCGGCGTGGAGTGCCTACTTCCTATGGAAGCATGGCGAACGGATCGAAGCGCACTGCCAGGCCTGCCCGGCGACTGCCGCCGCGATCGAAGCCGCACCGCTGCCGCGCATCCGCGCTCGCGCGCCAGCAGCCTTCTTCTCCCGCCTGGATCCCGGGATCCACATCCCGCCGCACAACGGCGCCACCAACGCGCGCCTCACCGTCCACCTGCCGCTGGTCGTGCCGGACGGCTGTGCGTTCCGGGTTGGCGACGAGACCCGGCAATGGGTGCCCGGCGAACTGATGATCTTCGACGACACCATCTTGCATGAGGCCTGGAACGGCTCCCGCGAGCGCCGGGTGGTGATGATCTTCGATGTCTGGCACCCGCACCTGAGCCCGCTTGAGCGCGAACTGGTGACCCGGACGGTCGAGGGCTTGGTGGAATATTACGGCGAGGCCAGCGAGCTCGGCGAACTCTGATCCGCGCCAGGGGCCAAGCTGCCCGCGCCTTCAGTCGGCGCGCATCCCGCGCACGGCCCAGGCGATGAGCTTGCCGTCCTGCAGCAGGGGCGATGCCTCCAGCGCAGGCATCGCCTCGCGGAACCCCGTAAGGAAGGCATCCAGCTGCCCGCGGGTCATCGCGGCTTGGATCTGTTCGCGAGCCCGCACTGCGGCTGCAGCCAGCTCGTCCCGGTAGGCCGCAAGTTTTCCCAGCGCCTCGTGCAGGTTGCCTGGATGCACGGCCAGCAGCATCCCTTGGACACCGGCCTGGGCCTGGCCCAGCACGTCGGCAACCTCCAGTGTCGCCATCAGCGCCGACACTTCGCGCATCGCACGATTGAACGCTTCACGGGCGGCATATGCCGCCGGGCTTGGGGCCTGTCCACCGCGCAGCGCCGCCATGTGCGGCAGTACCACGGTCGTTGCCGCCAGCAAGCCATCGTCGGCTGCCAGCAGGTCCAGCGCACGCAGTTCATCGGCGGCAACCCGCGTCACCACCGACTCCGCATGATGGACCACCAGCGCGAGCCGCCCGCCTGGCGCCAGTAGACGCAGGGCTTCCCGCACCACTTGCTGGTGATCTGCATATTCGATGCCGAACTGGCTTACCAGCAGGTTGATCGCCCCCGACGGCAGCGGTACCTGCTCCATCCGCGTTTCCGCGAACAGCTGGATCCTGCCGCCGTCGCGTCCTGCGTCCAACCACGGCAAGATCGGCCGCGACAGGTCGACGCCGGACAGCTGCCAAGCTTGCAGTGCCCTTGAAGCCGCCAGCATCAGGCCGCCGTTGCCAGTCCCCAGGTCCAGCAGGTGGCCTTGCGTCGGCGCGTCGATGAAGGCCGCGCGCCAAAAGGCGGCAATCGCACCCTCGCCCTCAAGCGCAAAACTACCGTCGCAGGAGTGCAGCGCGCCACTTGCCCAATAGCGGGTCCACGCCCGGCTTCGTATGTCTGTCTGGACCATGCCTACCTTCCCGATAAGGAAAAGGCCCCGTTACCGGGGCCTTTCCTTTAACACGTGACTGCTACTGCTATCCGATCAGAAACGCTGCGTGTAACGCATGTAGACCGTGCGGCCGTAAGCGTCGTACAGGTTGAAGTTCCACGGACGGCCGTCGTAGCCGATCAGCTGCGGGTAACGGTTGCCGGCGTTGTTGACGCCGATGGTCACGTCACCGTTCCACGGCGCCTTCACGTTGGCGTACACGTCGTTCAGCGTGTAACCACCGGTACGGGTGGTCTCACCCGGATCCTGCTGACCCTTGATGTAGCGGGTGATGGTGCCGAAGGTCCAGGCGCCGACGCTGAAGGTATTGGCCAGGTTGGCGCGGGTATCCGGCGCGCCCTGCGAACCAGCCAGGTCCGTGCCGCCGTCGATCTTGTAGCTGTTGACGAAGCCGACCTGCAGCTGGCTGGCCAGGCGGCCACCCATCACGTCGAAGTTGGTACGGATGTTCAGGTCCAGGCCATCGGTGGTCAGGGTGCCTTCATTGCCGTAACCCGCGTTGATCTGCTTGATCGAGCCGTCGGCGTTGCGCACCACGCCCAGGCCGGCGGGAATCGGGCCCAGCGCCGGGTTGTTGGTACGGTCGATCAGAGTCTGCGCGCTGAACGAACGGATGCGATCCTCGATCTCGATGTTGTAGTAATCGAGGGTCACGTTCATCCAGGTGGTCGGGTCGTACGCAACGCCCAACGCCCACTGCTTGGACTGCTCCGAACCCATGTCCGGATTGGCCTTGTAGTAGGTGTCCACCTGCACGGAGGTCACGTCGTTGTCGCACTTGACCGGATCACCACCGAAGATCTTACAGGTCGCCGGGTCATAGACCGAGTCGGCCGAGAAGCTGGTCTTCTGGGTCAGGATGTCCAGCGGCGGCGCGCGGAAGCCGGTGCCATAAGAACCGCGGAAGGTCAGGTTGTCGAGCGGGTGCCAACGCAGGCCGAGCTTCGGGGCGAAGTCCGAGCCGTAGTCGTTGTACTTGTCGAAACGACCGGCCAGGGTAGCTTCGAAGCTGCTGGTGATCGGGAACAGCCACTCGGCGAACACCGACTTGACGTTGCGGCCACCGGCGGCGGAGTTGCCGGCCGAACCGTCGATCACGCCCGCCTCGGACAGCGAGTCGTACAGGTCGGCGTAGGTCTCCTTGCGATACTCGGCGCCAACGGCCATGTTGGAAGTGCCGCCGGCCATTTCGAACACGTCGAAGTTGGCGGTGGCATACAGCTCTTCCACGGTCGAGGTGGAGCGGCGGTTGATGGTCGCCTGGATGGCGGCCAGCACGGCCGGGTCGTTGCCGAACGGATCCAGCACGTCGTAGCTACCGTCTTCCAGCGCGGCGCGAGCCAGCGGGTTCACGGTGTAGCCGGTGCCGAACTCGTTGTAGCGGTAGTTGCTACGGCGCATGCCGAAGTCCACGTCGACCTTGTCGAACATGTAACCCTGGAAGCCCAGCAGGAAGTCGGTGACGTTGGCGTCCGAGGAAGTGTCACGGTTGCCGGCCGCCGCGAAGCGGTGGTACAGGGCGGTGGCGAAGCCGTCACCCTTGACCACGTCGTTCGGGGTATTGTCGGCCACCAGCACCAGCGCCGGCACCGGCGCGTAGCGGCCGAAGCTGTTGACCTTCTGCGCCATCGCGGTCATGTAGACCGACCAGTCGTTGTTGATCTGGTAGTCGCCGCGGGCGAACAGGCCCTTGTTCTTGATCGAGGCTTCGTTGGCGGCCACCGAGTTGAAGTCGAACGAGCAGGTGCCGGCCGAGGTCTTCCAGAAGCCGCCGCTGTCGCAGGCGAAGCCCGGGATGGCCTTCGGCGCGGTCAGGAACGCACCAGTGTTCTGGTTATAGACGCGGTAGTTGTTGCCGTACACGGACACGCCCTGCCTGTAACCGATCTGGTCGCGGGTGAAGACCATGCCGCGATCGTTGGCCGAAGCCGAGATCAGCAGGCGGCCGCGCTCGCCCGAGGTGCCCATGGTGGCGGCGTATTCGTGGGTGTCGCCGCCCGTCACGTCGGTCTTGCCGTAGCCGGCGCGGATCTCGGCGCCTTCGAAGTCCTTGCGCAGGACGATGTTGACCACGCCGCCGATCGCGTCGGAGCCGTACACGGCGGAGGCGCCGTCCGACAGGATTTCAATGCGCTCGACCGCCGAGGTCGGGATCGCGTTCAAGTCCTGGCTGCCAGCGGCAAACGGCGCCTTCGGCGCGCGACGGCCGTCGATCAGCACCAGCGTACGCGACGAACCCAGGCCACGCAGGTCGATATCGGCCAGCGCCTGGGCGGAGCTGCCGGACTGCGGGCGGAAGTTGCCGAACGAGGCAAAGGTGGTGTCACGCAGCACGTCGGCCACGGAAGCCTTGCCGGTGGCGTCGATAGCGGCGCGGTCGATGACGGTGACCGGCAGCGCGCCTTCGATTTCTGCGCGCTTCAGGCGCGAGCCGACCACTTCGACGCGATCGAGGGTCTTGGTCTCGCTCTTCTGGCCTTCCTGCTTGGCGTCCTGGTCCTGCGCGAAAGCAGGAGCGGCCACCAGCGAAGTCGTGCCGATGAACAACGCGATCTTGATCGCGCTCGTCAGCTTCTTGGCGTTCAACATGATGATTGTGCTCTCTAGTTATGTTGGATAGCCCCTCCCCCATTAGGGCAAGGCCAACCGGAAAATAACACAAACTTCACGGGCTTTACATGCTGCGTACCACAAACCGCCCATTCATAATTGAACTCCGGCCCAATGGCGCAGCACTAAACGGGCGCCCTAGCGCGGCAGGCTGAGGCGCACGTCACCCGAAAACGTCTGCAGGCGCACATCGCCCTTGCCCGCTCCGTAGCGCACGCGGAAGCTGGAGCCGGGGCCAAATTCCTCCTTGCGGATCTTCGCCCCCGGCGCGGCCAGGTCGCCGCTGAAGGTTTCACCCGAGACCTGTGCCGACAGGCTCGCCGGTAGGCGCAGGCGCAGGTCGCCGCTCACGCTTTCCATGCGGATCTCGCCGTCCTCGGCCAGCGCCAGGCCCAAGTCCATGTCACCGGACACCGAACTCGCCGAGAGCTTGCGCGCATGCTCGCCCAGCGTGTCCAGGCGGATGTCGCCCGACACGCTTTCCAGCGCGATCGCACCATTCAACCGCCCCTGCACGACCAGCTGGCCGCTGACCGTTTCCACCCGCAAATCCGGCCCGTTCATCGCCAGCCGGATGTCACCGCTCACCGAACTGATCCCGCCACGCCGCGGCGCGCCGTTGGCGACGATATCGCCGCTGACCGACTCCAACCCAAGTTCGCGCGAGGCCATGCCGCTCACGCTGATGTCGGCCGAAACGGTTTCCACTTCCAGGTCGGCCAACAGCGGCATCTGCACGACCAGGTGGCTCGGCTCCGCGTTGCCGCTGCGCGACGGGTACTTGACCCTGATTCGCAGCACGCGGCCATCGCCCTCGACCGAAAGCCTTTCCACCCCGTCGCCCAGCGTGCCCGCCAGCTTCACCTCCGGCCGATCCCAGGCCACGACTTCGACCTTGCCCTTGGGGTTCTCGATCTCGACCCGACCGCGCGCATCCAGCGGGCGGACCTGGTTGATCGGTGTCGCCGCCATCACCGGCAGTGCGGCCGCGGCGACCAACGTGGTCCATAGCATCTTGGCTAGCATTTCCATCATCGGTTCCTCAGGCAAAAAGCGCGCGGCGCGACAGGGCGAGCCGGCGGGCATAGATCTGGCGCAGTCGCTCCAGCAGCTGCGGGGACTGCGGGCTCTGGCGCAGTGCAGCGAGCACTTGTTGGGCGCCGTGGTCCAGCGCGTCCAGTCCCGGCTGCCAGCTAGCCGGCGCCGCGCGCGCGTCAAACTCGCGCAACGCAGCCTGGTAATGCAGGGTCAAGGCCTCCGCTTCGCTGGCCACCGGCGCGCCCGCGGCAGGCGTCGCCGCGGGCGCCGCCACCACCAACGGCCGCGCCAGATCGGGCGCACCCTGCCGGGCCAAGCCCAGCGCCAGCAACATCGACGCCGCTATTGCGAATGGCCAGGTGCGGCGCGGGGGGCGTGCCGCCACCGGCTGCGGCGACAGCTTCGCCGCGATGCCCGGCCACAGGTCGTGCCCGGGTTCGATGTCGCGACGCAGCGACTGCAGCGCCATGCGCAGGGCGGCCTCGCCGATCTCGTGTTTTCCGTTCATGCCGTTCCTCCAATCCGCGCGCGCAGCAGTCCGCGCGCACGATGCAGCTGCGCCTTCGAACTGCCCACCGCCATGCCCAGCTCGCCGGCGATTTCCTCGTGCTTCCAGCCTTCCACGTCGTGCAGTACCAGCACCGCGCGCGCGCGCGGCGGCAGGCTGGCGACTGCCCGCTCCAGGTCGCGCCCAAGCACGGCGCGGCCGGCGGTATCCGGGGTGGACACCGCATCGAGGGCATCCTCGTCATCTTCCTGCCACGGCCGGCTGCGGCGCGCGCGCAGTTCCATCAGCGCGGTATTGACCGCCAACCGATGCAGCCAGGTCGACACCGCGCTCTCGAACCGGAACGCCGGCAGCGCCTGCCAAGCGCGCACGAACGCCTCCTGGGTAAGGTCTTCCGCGCGGGCCCCCGCCTGCCCCACTAGCCGCACGATCACCCCGTGCACGCGGCGGTGGTGGCGGCGGTAGAGCTGCTCGAATGCCGATACGTCGGCGCAGGCCGCGCGCCGCGCCAAGCCGTCGTCGTCGTCGTCGTCGGTTTCAACGGGCTGCGGTAGCGGCATGGTCTGCATCAGCATACGTACTGTGATGCAGTTGCGGGCGCAAGGGTTTAATCCCGGGGTGGACTACCCGCTCCCCTGCGCATGTTCCTTAATGCCGCAAGTTTCCCCTCGTACCTTGCGCGCAGCGCCCCATCGGTGAGCGCGTGGGCCCGGACCAGCTCCCGACCCGCCCTATCCGGATACCCCATTGCGAAATAGGTTCGGGCCAAGGCGAAGTGGAACCGATGCTCTCCCCGCGCCAGGCGGATCGCTTGCCGGTAATGACGGGCGGCCTCTTCGGCCTTGCCCGCGACCTCACTCTGCCTTCCCAGCTGGTACTGGTAGTAGGGGGCCTTGCGCAACACGCGCTGGGACCTTGCTTGCCATTCGCGCATCCGCTTGGCGTCCCCCTGCCGCCGGTAGAAATCCACCAGGTTCGACAACGCACTGGTTTGATCGGGAGCCAACTGAACCGCCTTCAGGAACCAGGCCTCGGCCTCCCCGGGCCTTCCCATTCGCAAGCTGAGTACCCCCGCGTTGTTCCATAGCGTCACGTCCCCGGGACTGTGCTTGATTGCGATTTCCGACCATGTCCTAGCGGCCTGGTACCGCCCCTCCAGCATGAGCTCGGCTGCACGGTTCCCGTAATAGCTCGCCAGCAATTGCGCGTCTTCGACCGGATGGAGTGCATCAGTCGCTTCGGATCCGCTCGCGTCCACGTCGACTACAAAACGTCGCCGCCCGCCCACGTCCACGATGGCATTGGCATGGCGGCTCTGGACCACCAGCTCGCCCTCGGCACCCCATACCGGGACATCCTCGACAAGCTGCCCGTGGGCGTCGAGGCCTGCTTCGCGCGCTAGCGCGACAACCAGCATCGTCGACGTCAGGCAATTGGCCGTCCGCGCCTCGACGGCCTCCGCGATGGTGAGGGTCGCGTCCGCCTTGTAGGCAATACCCAGCCCATCCTTGTCGAATACGAACTTTATCAAGCGCCCAAGCCTCGCCTCCGGGAAGCGGGTCGCCTCGATGACCTCCCTCCGGAAGGAATCCCGCACCCCCTCTGGCAAGGCCATCACGCGTTCCGGCGACGGCACGCTTGCGTCCACCACCGTGGCTTGCATGGCGGGCGGCATGGCCAAGGCGGCTGACAGGACCCATTCCAACATCTGCGCCACACCCCTCGGACAGCCGCCACTCCAGCCCTTGATACGCCACATCGGCACGATGTCAAGCGCCCAGCGCGGCTCGATAAAAAAAAAGAGGCCGGTGCTTCCGCACCGGCCTCCAGCACATCTGCTACTCGACGCTAGGTCAGAACGAGTAACGAACGCCCAGGTAGGCGCGCCGCGGCTCGACCCAGGCGTTGGCCTGGCCGAAGGCGTACACGCCGTTACCCGCAAGCAGGTCCATTTCCGAAGTCGCGGACTGCTTGTCGAGGATGTTGAACACGTCCAAGAACACCTCGATCTTGCCGACCGGCAGCGGACGGGTGTACTTGGCACGCACGTCCAACGTGTAGTACGCCGGGCCGTTCTCGCCGCCTACCGCACCCGGAGCCAGCCAGCTGTCTTCCACGTCGCCGTACACGTAGTCGGGCCCCATCTCCGGGAGGTTGCGCCCGTACAGCGAATAAGTACGGCTGTAGAGGACGCCACTGTTCCAGTTGAACACGCCGCTCAACTCAAGGCCGAAGTCGAACTCGTACGAACCCCAAGCCTTGAACTGGTGCTTGATGTTGCCAGGCTGCGGGCCGTACTGGTTGGGGGCACGCGGATCCAGCGCGATCCAGTCGCCCTGGAAGTCGGCATTGCCATCCGAGTTGGAGTTGCCCTTGGCGCCGTTGAAGGTGTAGTTCGCGGCGGCCTGCCAGTTGTCGCTCTTGAACTTCTGCAGCGTCACCTCGAAACCGTGGTAGTTGCGCTTGCCGCCCACCAGCGTGGCCAGCACGTAGTTCGTGCCGGGGTTGCCCGAGTAGCCGAAATACTCGTACGGAATGTAGAAGGGCGAGCTCGGGCACGCGGCACCATAGCTGCCGCACGGCGTGGTCGGATCCGAGTACAGGCTCAGGTCGTAGTCTTCCAGCAAGTCGCGGGTCTTGCGGCTGGTCAACGCGATCGACAGGCCGACGTCGGTACCGAACGTGGTGGCGAAGCCGAGCATGATCTCGTCCGTGTACGGCGTCTTGGTGGTCGGCGCCACGGCCGCGTCACCCGGGCCGCGCTGGCGATAGGTGTACCAGGTGCCGTTGATGTTGACCTGCTCGTCGTAGGTCGGGCCGGTCACCGCACCCGCAAAGTCCGCCATGTCGGCGCGCACCGGATCGTAGTAGCGGCCGAAGAAGCCCCAGATCTTGCTGCGGCCATCGCCGTCGAGGTCATAGGTGACCGAAACACGCGGGGCGATATCCCAGTCGAACTTGTGGATGCTGCCGCCGGCCGAGTTGACCATTTCGTTGCGCTCGAAACGCGCACCGACATTGGCCGACCACTGGCCAAGCGTCCACTGGTCCTGCAGGAACAGCGCGGTCTGCTTGTTGATCACCGTGTAGGCCAGACCTTCGTTCGCGGACTGCAGGATGCGATAGACGTTCACCATCCCATCCGGGTTGCCAGTGGTGTCGCTGAGCGTGCTGGCGAGCAGCTGGGCCGAGGTCATGCCGGTCGCGGCCTCGATGCGGGCCAGATCGGACTGCTGAACCTGACGCGTACCCCGCCAGCCATAGGCGCTGCTGAAGTAGTCGGCCAGGGTGATGCCGGCATCCGCCGCACTGATCGAGGTGTAGCGCGCGCCCGCGGCGCCGGAACCGAGGTAGGACACCTGCTCGGTGTACGAACCCTCGCTCCTCGACACGCCACCACGGATCGTGTGCTCGCCCCAACCGGTGGACAGATACCAGTCGAAGTTCAGGCCAAATTCCTCGTTGTCGCGGTTGGTCAGGGTGTTCGAACCGGAGCCGCCCATGTTCAGGTCGGCATTGGTCTTGGTGCTGCGACCCGTGTGGTAGGCGACGTTGTTGAACGGATCCGACGTCGATGCGAGCGACGAGATCTGCCCTTCGTGGCGGAACGCGTAAGCGCCGATGCTGAAGCTATCCCAATCGTGCGAGTAGTCGATCTTGTAGTTGTCGCCGCCCTGCTCGGTGACGTTGCTGCGGCTGTTGACCGTGCTCGGGCTGAGGGAGCCGCTGATGGTCGTCGGGTCGTTGAAGAAGGTCGCGGTCAGGCGATCGTTGTCGGTGACCTGCCAAGTGATCTTACCGAACGCAAGTTCGCTCTCGCGGGACACCGAGCGCAGGAACTGCTGCGACACCGGATCGGTGACGTCCTCTTCGTGGTTCTTCTTCTGGAACGAACCGAAGAACCAGATCCGATCCTTGAGGATGGGGCCACCAAGGGTGACGGCGGCATCGTAGGTGGAGAACTCGCTGGCGGCCAGGTGCTTGTTCTTCGCCACCAGGTTGGAGTTCTGCAGGTAGTAGTTGATCGAGCCGTGGAACTCGTTGCCGCCCGACTTGGTGATCACCTTGGAGATCAGGCCGGCACCACCGGCGAACTCCGCCGGAATGCCGCCGGTCATCACCTGCATTTCCTGGATGATCTCGGAATTGAGGTTGGAACCGAAGGTGCCGGTGAGCGGGTCGGTGACGTTGACGCCGTCGATGTAGTACAGGTTGTCCGTGGACTGGCCGACGGCACCACCGATGTCGGCGTAGTTGACGCCCGACTTGGAAGAGGGGTTGCCGCCACTGCTGGGCTTCACGCCCGGCACCAGCTGCAGGTAGCTCTGGTAGCTGCGCGCAGTCGGCAGGGATTCCACCTGATCCAACGTCAGCACGGTGGAAACCGTTGCCGAGGTGGTGTCCACCGCTGCCAGCGACGCGCCGGTCACCACGATGGCATCCAGGTTGGTGGCGTCGCCACCGCCGGTACGGCCCAGCACATAACCCACGCTCAGGTTCTTGTCGCTGATCACCGCGACGTTGCTGGAGCTGAAGGGGCTGTAACCCGAGGCCTGCACCTCGACCGTGTAGTTGGTCGCAGGATCGAGGCCGACGATGTTGACGTTGCCGTTTGCATCGGTCACGCCGCTCTTCGAGACCAGGCTGGAGGGAGAGCTCAACTTGACGGTTGCGCCGGCGACAGGCTGGCCATCGGCGCCCTTGATGCTGATGCGCAGGCCGCCGGAGTTGGCCGCGATTGCTGCACCCACGAAGCAGAGCCCAAGCGCCAATGTCAGCACGCTCCGCTTTAGGCTCTTAGTACGGTTCTTAGAAGCCATTGTGTAACCCCCGTTTGGGACAAAGTGACAAAAATTAGTACGAATGAGCCCGACCTGACTCGGCCTGACTTCCCGACTATAGAGCGGTCAACATTTATTTAACAACCCCCTTAACCCGCATTCATCTTGCGAAATGCGCATTCAGTTTCGTGAGCAACGGTTGGCAGGGCGATGCGTTTGCACGGGCAGGCTAGGCGCTAAAACGCGAAGCCCCGCACGAGGCGGGGCTTCGGATGCAGCGGTAGAGCTACCGGCTCAAGCCAGCGTGTCGGCAATGCGCTGTTGCTCGTCCAGCAGCGCCTGCGGCAGGCGCGGGCCGTACTCGGCGAGGTATTCGCCGAGGTTGGCGAACTCGGCCTGCCAGCCGGCGCGGTCGAGTCCGAACAGCTTGGCGCGGGCTTCGTCGGACAGGGTGACGCCATCGAGGTTGAGATCACCCGCCGCCGGCAAGTGGCCGATCGGCGTCTCGGTGGCGGCCACGCTGCCTTCGACGCGGCGGATCATCCACTCCAGCACGCGCAGGTTGTCGCCGAAGCCCGGCCACAGGAACTTGCCGTCGTCGCCCTTCCGGAACCAGTTGACGTGGAAGACCTTGGGCAGCTTCGCGCCTGCCTTGTCGAAGCTCAGCCAATGCGCGAAGTAGTCGGCGAAGTTGTAGCCGCAGAACGGCTTCATCGCCATCGGGTCACGGCGCATCACGCCCACCGCGCCGGTAGCGGCGGCGGTGGTTTCCGACCCCATCGCCGCACCCACCAGCACGCCGTGGGTCCAGTCGCGGGCCTCGAACACCAGCGGCACCAGCGAGGCGCGGCGGCCGCCGAAGACGATGGCGCTGATCGGCACGCCCTGCGGGTCTTCGGACATCGCCGAGTATGACGGGCACTGCTTCGCGCTGACGGTGAAGCGGGAGTTCGGATGCGCGGCCGGGCGCACGCTGGCGTCGTACGGCTGGCCCTGCCAGTCGATGGCCGGGACCTGGCCGTTGTCGATGCCTTCCCACCACGGCTGGTTGTCCGCGGTGACGCCGACGTTGGTGAAGATGGTGTTGGTCTGGACCGAGGCCAGCGCGTTGGGGTTGGACTTGTTCGAGGTGCCGGGTGCCACGCCGAAGAAGCCGGCTTCCGGGTTGATCGCGTACAGGCGGCCGTCCGGGCCGGGACGCATCCAGCAGATGTCGTCGCCGATGGTCCAGATCTTCCAGCCGTCGCGGCGATAGCCTTCAGGCGGGATCAGCATGGCGAGGTTGGTCTTGCCGCAGGCGGACGGGAACGCGGCGGCGATGTAGTGGGTCTGCCCCTGCGGATTCTCGATGCCGAGGATCAGCATGTGCTCCGCCAGCCAGCCTTCCTGCCTGGCCTGATGGCTGGCGATGCGCAGGGCGTGGCACTTCTTGCCCAGCAGGGCGTTGCCACCGTAGCCGGAGCCGTACGACTTGATCGTCAGCTCCTCGGGGAAATGCATGATGTAGCGGCGGTTGGGGTCGAGCTCGCCGATCGAGTGCAGGCCCTTCACGAACGTCCCGTCGCGCTCGATGCGGGCCAGCGCCGCGGCGCCCATGCGGGTCATGATCCGCATGTTGGCCACCACGTAGGGCGAGTCGGTGATTTCCACGCCGCAGCGCGACAGCGGTGAATCGATCGGGCCCATGCAGTACGGGATCACGTACATGGTGCGTCCCTGCATGCAGCCGTCGAACAGCGCGTCGATCTCGGCGTGGGCCTCGTCCGGCGCCATCCAGTGGTTGTTCGGGCCGGCGTCCTCGTGGTGGGTGGTGCACACGTAGGTCAGGTGTTCGACGCGGGCGACGTCGTCGGGGTGCGAGCGGTGCAGGTAGCTGCCGGGATGGGTCTCTTCGTTGAGCCGATGCAGGGTGCCATCGGCCAGCATCTTGTCGATCAGCGCCGCGTTCTCGGCGTCACTGCCGTCGCACCAGTGGATGGCGTCCGGGCGGGTGAGGCGCGCCACCTCGGCAACCCATTGGTTCAATCGGTCAAGTTTGCTGGTCATGAAATCGGAATCCTTCGCCGGTCACGGGCAGTCATTGAAATCGTTTGCAGAAAACGCCGTGCAGCGCCCGTCGCGCCGCGCGGCAGCGATCACTTCTCCTGGGGCACCAGGGTCGCCATCATGTGTTCGACGTAGCCGTCGAAGCCTTCGATGGGCTGGCGAGCCTGGAACCTGGGCAGCTCCAGCTGCAGCACCCCCACGTACATCGCGTAGGTCATGCGCGCGCGGTTGAGCGCGTCCTTCTGGCTCAGGCCGGCCTGGCGGAACGAGGTGAACAAGAACCCGATGCGGCGCTCCAGCACGTGCCCCAGCACCGCATCCACCGCGGGATGACCGCCGGCCTTGAGCAGCTCGGAATAGATGATGTGGGTCTTGTTGTGGTGCGCGATGAGACGGAACAGGGTGCGCAGGCGCTCGGTGGCATCGTCGATCGCCTCCAGCGCCCCGTAGGCGGTCTGCTCGTCGCGCTCCCAGCGCTCAAGGGCGGCCTGCAACAGGGCGTCGCGCGAGGGGAAGTGCCAGTAGAAGCTGCCTTTGGTCACGCCCAGCCGGCGCGCCAGCGGCTCCACCGCGACCGACGCGACGCCTTGTTCTGCAATCTGGTCGAGCGCCTCGCGGGCCCAGTCGTCGGCGCTCAGGCGCCCGCTGCGTGGTGCGGTTCCGGTCATCGTGACGCTCGTTCCATACGCTGTCGACGGGAGCAGTATGCTGAGTTTTCACTCGGTTTTGCGCGTTGACAGTCTCGTCGCAAGCGCCATACTAACCCGTATGGTAGGCAGGGTGCGCGCCGCGCGCAATGCCTGCCGCCCCATGACCGCCGTGCTACCGGGAGCCCCGCCATGAGCTTCGTCCTGCCTTTCATCGTCATCTTCGCCGCGGGCGCGTTCGCCGCGTACCACCGGCTGCGGCTTGCGGTCTGGGCCGCGCTGACCATCACCCTGCTGGTGGCCTGCTGGCTGCTGGGCGCCAGCCCAACCGCCACCGCCATCGCCGCCGCGCTGGTGGCGCTGGTCGCGGTGCCGCTGCTGGTGCCGGCGATTCGCAAGCCGCTGCTGACCGCGCCGGCGCTGGGCTTCCTGCGCAAGGCGCTGCCGCCGCTGTCGCAGACCGAGAAGATCGCGCTGGAAACCGGCTCGGTCGGCTTCGAAGGCGACCTGTTCTCCGGCAAGCCCGACTGGAACAAGCTGCTGGCCTATCCCAAGCCCCAGCTGACTGCCGAGGAACAGGCCTTCCTGGACGGCCCGGTGGAGGAGCTGTGCAAGCAAATCAACGACTGGGAGATCACCCACGTCCACGCCGACCTGCCGCCGGAACTGTGGGACTTCATCAAGCGCAACAAGTTCTTCGGGATGATCATCCCCAAGCAGTACGGTGGCCTCGGCTTTTCCGCCCTGGCCCACCACAAGGTGATCCAGAAACTTGCTTCCATCTCGAGCGTGGTCAGCGCCACCGTGGGCGTGCCCAATTCGCTGGGTCCGGGCGAGCTGATCAACCACTACGGCACGCAGGAGCAGAAGGACTATTACCTGCCGCGGCTGGCGATCGGCCAGGAAGTGCCCTGCTTCGGCCTGACCGGCCCATTCGCCGGCTCGGACGCGACCTCCATCCCCGACTTCGGCATCGTCTGCAAGGGCGAATGGAACGGCGCCAACGTCCTGGGCATCCGCCTGACCTTCGACAAGCGCTACATCACTCTGGCCCCGATCTCCACCCTGATCGGGCTGGCCTTCCGCATGTACGACCCGGATGGCCTGATCGGCGACACCCGCGACATCGGCATCACCCTGGCGCTGCTGCCGCGCGATACCGAGGGTGTCGACGTCGGCCGCCGCCACTTCCCGCTGAACTCGCCGTTCCAGAACGGCCCGGTGCGGGGCAAGGAAGTGTTCATCCCGCTCAGCCAGCTGATCGGCGGCGTGGACATGGCCGGCAAGGGTTGGAACATGCTCAACGAGTGCCTGGCCGTGGGTCGTTCGATCACCCTGCCCTCCACCGCCAGCGGCGGTGCCAAGGCCGGCGCGGTGGTGACCGGCGCCTACGCGCGCATCCGCAAGCAGTTCGGGCTGCCGGTGGGCCGCTTCGAGGGCGTGGAGGAAGCGCTGGCGCGGATCGGCGGCAAGGCCTACGCGATCAGCGCGCTGTCGCAGGCCACCGCCGCGGCGGTGGACCGCGGCGACGTGCCGTCGGTGCCCTCGGCGATCGCCAAGTACCACTGCACCAACGCCGGCCGCGACATCGCCAAGGACATCATGGATGTGATCGGCGGCAAGGGCATCATCCTCGGCCCGCGCAACTTCGCCGGCCGTTCGTGGCAGGCCGCGCCCATCGCGATCACGGTGGAAGGCGCCAACATCATGACCCGCAGCCTGCTGATCTTCGGCCAGGGTTCGATCCTCTGCCATCCGTACATCCTCAAGGAGATGCGGGCGGCGCAGGACCCCGACACCAGGGCCGGGCTGGACGCGCTGGACGGCGCGCTGTATGCGCACGTCGGCGGCGCGATCTCGAACGCGGTGCGCTCGTTCTGGCTGGGCCTGACCGGTTCGCGCCTGCAGGCGACCGCGGGCGATGCCTATACGAAGAAGTTCTTCCGCAAGCTCAACCGCTACGCCGCCAACCTGGCACTGCTCACGGACGTCTCGCTGGGCGCGCTGGGCGGCCGGCTGAAGTTCAAGGAATCGCTGTCCGGCCGCCTCGGCGACGTGCTCAGCCACCTCTACATGATGGGCGCGGTGCTCAAGCGCCATCATGACGAAGGCTGCCCGGAAGCCGACAAGCCGCTGCTGGCCTGGGCCTTCCACAACAGCGCCTACGAGATCGAGCTGGCGCTGTCGCAGGCGCTGCGCAACTTCCCGATCAAGCCGCTGGGCTGGCTGCTGTGGCCGCTGGTGTTCCCGCTGGGCCGCCGCGCGGTGGCACCGGGCGACCGCCTGAGCCACCGCGTCGCGATGCTGCTGATGGCGCCGAACGAGGCGCGCGAGCGGCTGGCCAGCGGCGTGTTCCTGACCCCGGGCGAGCACAACCCAGGCGGGCGCATCAACAGCTACCTGGCCAAGGCGATCCTGGCCGAGCCGGTGGAGCGCAAGTTCCTCAAGGCGCTGAAGACCAGGGACATCGAGGCGCTGGACTTCGCCTCGCAGCTGGACGAGGGCGTGCGCGAAGGCTGGATCACCGCGGAGGAGCGCAAGCAGCTGGAAGAGCTGCACGCGATCACCCTGGATACCATCACGGTGGACGATTTCGACGCCCACGAACTGCGCGCGGCGAGCTATTACGACAACCGCGCCGACGACGGCAGGCGCGCGGTCGCCTGAGTGCCCTTGCCGTCCCGGCCGGGTGCCGGGACGGCGACGCCCAGCAGCCATGACCGTCCTTTCCGCCTATCGGAATCTCGCCCGCTGGCCCGCGGGCCGCTGGCTGTTCTCGCGCCTGGTGTGCTGGAAGGCGCCGTACTTCTCCAGCATCGCGCCGCGGATCGAAGTGCTGGAACCGGGCCGCTGCATCGCCACCCTCAGGCACCGGCGCGCGGTGACCAACCACCTCGGCACCGTGCACGCGATCGCGCTGTGCAACCTGGCCGAATTCACCGGCGGGCTGGCCTGCGATGCCAGCATCCCGGCATCGATGCGCTGGATTCCAAAGGGCATGACCGTGGCCTACCTGAAGAAGGCGGTGGGCACGATGCGCGCCACCGCCACGCCGGCGTTCCCGCCGCGCGAAGCCGCCGACGGCTACGAACTGCCGTTCGAGGTCGTGGTGGAGAATCCGGCGGGCGAAGCGGTGTTCAAGGCCACCATCGCGATGTGGATCTCGCCGAAGGGTTGAGCCGGGAGCGCGCTCAGCCGCCGTCCGGCGCGCGTGCGTCGGGCAGTTTCTTCGCCTCGCCCGCTACCTTCCATGCGCTGAAGGTAAACCCGCAGGCCACCAGCAGACCCACGCCGAACACCGCGGTGGAGCCGAATCCCGCCAGCAGCTTGTGCGTCCACACGAAGGTCAGGTCGCCGCCGCGATAGATCACCGTATCGATCGCCGCGCCGGCCTTGTAGCGCCACTCGCGCGCCACCCGGGTGTAGATGGTTTCGCGCGCCGGCTTGCCCAGCGCGAACTCGCCGCTGCGGGTCATCACCTGCACCACCGCCACCAGCAGCGGCAGCGGCGATGCCGCCAGTGCGGCGTAGCCGAGCACGATGGCGAAACCCGGGATCAGCAGCGCCGGAGCGATGCCGAAGCGAGACAGCAGCGCGCGGGTGACGAACAGCTGCACCAGCAGGGTCACCCCGTTCACCGCCAGGTCGATGCTGGCGTAGTAGGCGGTCGCCGCCTTCGGATCCGGGTAGAACTGGCGCACGATCGCCGCCTGCTCGTTGTACAGCAGCGTGCCCCCCCCCACCCCCAGCACGCACAGCAGCGCCAGCCAGCGCAGCAGCGGCTCGCTGGCCACCAGTTTCAGGCCGGCCCATACCGCCCCGCCCATCGGCACCTCGCCGCTGGCCAGCCGGCGGCTGGCCTCGCGCTGCACCGCGTAATGGCGCAGCCGCAGCAGGCAGACCACGCACAGCACCAGGAACGCGGCCGACACCAGCATCAGGTTGGCGATGCCTATCCGCTCCACCAGCACACGGGTCAACGTCGGGCCGAGGATCGCGCCCACGGTGCCGGCGGCGCCGATGTAGCCGTAGCTGCGGCGCGCTTCGGCATCGCTGAAGACATCGGCCATGAAGCTCCAGAACACCGCCACCGCGAACAGGTTGAACACGGTGATCCACAGGAAGAACGCCATCCCGCGCCCGGGCATGCCGCTGTCGAAGGCGACGTAGAACAGCAGCAGGGTGGCGATGAAGAGGCCGTACACCGTCGGCAGGAACACCCGCCGCGGCCAGCGGCTGACCAGCCAGCCGTACACCGGCTGCAGCGCCAGCATGATCAGGAACGTGCAGGTGAACAGCACCTGCAGCTGCAGGTCCTTCAGCGCCACCCCGCGTTCGGCGAAGAACGCGACCATCGAGGGCGGGAACAGCGCGGCCACGTCGCTGGACGCGCCCATCGCCTCGCGCACCGGACGCAGCACGTAGTAGCCGGTGAGCAGGCAGAAGAAGTACAGGAACGACCACAGCAGCGGCGGCGAATCGCCGAGCGCGGCTTTGAAGCGACCGAAACTGCCTGCGACGGCGGGGCGTTGGGACATGGCGGCCGGAAGGCGGAACGGTGCGCAACGGTAACCGCTGCAGGCCCGTCCGCGCCACCCCGCCAAAGAGCATTTGCTCTAGGGACGGCGCATACGTTCGACTGGTCATCGCAGGGGGCGCACGTGTACGACTACATCATCATCGGCGCCGGTTCCGCCGGCTGCGTGCTGGCCAACCGCCTGAGCGAGGACCCGACGGCCAAGGTGCTGCTGCTGGAAGCCGGCGGCCGCGACTGGCACCCGTTCGTGCACATGCCCGCCGGCCTTGCCCGCATCGCCGGGCTGAAATCGATCAACTGGGACTACGCCACCGTGCCGCAGCCGCAGCTGGGCGGGCGGGTGCTGTGGTGCCCGCGCGGCAAGCTGCTGGGCGGCTCCAGCTCGATCAACGCGATGTGCTACATCCGCGGCGTCGCCGCCGACTACGACGCATGGGCGGCCGGCGGCGCCAGCGGCTGGCACTGGGACAACGTGCTGCCCTACTTCCGCAGGTCCGAAGGCAATGCCCGCGGCGGCAACGAATTCCACGGCGGCGACGGCCCGCTCGGCGTGTCCGACCTGCGCCACGTCAACCCACTCACCCGGGTCTTCATCGAAGCCGGGCAGCAGGCCGGGCTGGGCGTCAACGACGACTTCAACGGCGCGCGCCAGGAAGGCATGGGCCTGTACCAGGTGACTCAGCGCAACGGCGCGCGCTGCTCGGCGGCGGTCGCCTACCTCGACCCGGTGAAGGCGCGCCCGAACCTGACCATCCGCACCCACGCCGAGGTCAACCGGATCACCTTCGAGCGCGGCCGCGCCAATGGGGTGGTCTGTTCGATCCGGGGCCAGGGCTTCCATTTCGAAGCCGCGCGCGAGGTGATCCTCAGCGGGGGGGCGATCAATTCGCCGCAGCTGCTGATGCTGTCCGGCATCGGCCCGGCCGATGAGCTGCGCCGGCTCGGCATCGAGGTGCTGCACGATGCACCGGGCGTCGGCGCCAACCTGCAGGACCACCTCGACGTCACCACCCTGCAGCACTGCACGCAGCCGATCAGCTACGACCGCGTCAGCGAGGTGAAGACCGCGCTGCAGTACTACCTCGGCGGCCACCGGGGTCCGGGCACCAGCAACGTGGCGGAAGGCGCGGGCTTCGTGCGTTCGCCGCTGGCGCAGGATGCGCGCGCCGACATCCAGCTGCACTTCATCCCGGCGATGATCGACGACCACGGCCGCAACCGCCTGCGCGGCGACGGCTACACCCTGCACGCCTGCTTCCTGCGCCCGCGCAGCCGCGGCAGCGTGCGGCTGGCCAGCAACCGCGCCGCCGACAAGCCGATCATCGACCCCAACTACCTTGGCGATGCGGAAGGTTTCGACCGCCGCATGCTGGTGGAATGCGCGAAGCTGTCGCTGGAAATCCTGGCGCAGAAGGCATTCGATCCCTATCGCGGCGCGCCGATCTTCCCCGCCACCACCCCGCGCACCGATGCCGAGTTCCTGGACTTCGTGCGCAGCCGCGCCGAAACCGTCTACCACCCCATCGGCACCTGCCGGATGGGCAGCGACGCCGCCGCGGTGGTCGACCCGCAGCTGCGCGTGCATGGCGTGGACGGCCTGCGCGTGGTCGACGCCTCGGTGATGCCGGACCTCCCGGGCGGCAATACCAACGCGCCGACGATCATGATTGCGGAGCGGGCCGCCGATCTGATCAAGGCAACCTGATCAACCCCGCGCTGCGCCCCTGCAACGGGGCGCAGTGGCAACCGTCACTCGCCCAACATCGGCGGCAACGGGCAGTGCAACACGCCGCAGATCGTGCGCAGCAGTTCGGCTTCGGCCACGCTGACGCGGCCGTCGCTGCTGATCGCATCGGTGACCGCCTCCACCATCGCCTGCTTGGCCAGCGGATCCAGCGCGTCCAGCGGCTCCCACACCGCGTCTAGCGCCTGCACGCCTGCCGCGGGCGGCGCATAGGCCAGATGGTCGCGCGGCAAAACACGCTGCAGCCCGGCGAGATAGGCGCGGCGCGCGGCTGCCTCATCGTCATGGCCGTAGCGCGCCACCACCGCCAGCAGGGTGGCGAATTCACTGCGCACTTTGCCGGGCTTGCGTCGGCCGAAGCGGGCATAGCGTGCCGGATCCAGCGATTCGCGCACCTGCACCTGCAACAGTCGTGCGAGGCAGTATTCGAACAGCGAGACTTGGCCGTCGGCATCGATCACGGCCCGCACGGTATCGAGAAAGCGCTCCAGCTGCGGCCGCGGCCGCAGCCGCAATACAGGGAAAGCCAGCGCAGCCAACGGTAACCGCAGCGCCGGGTGCAGGTCGGCGGTCAGCTGCTGGTGGATGCGCAGGGCGTGGTCGGCGGCTCCGTCGCCAAGTCGCTCGGCGATCACCTTGCGCTGCGCGTCCAGAACGTCGTCGGCTTCCGCCAGCAGCAGCGCCAGCAGCAGCGACATCACCGCCTCGCGATCGCGGGCCAGGTCGCGCAGCGCCTCGGGGACCGCATCGACGATCGCATCGGCGCGGCGGTAGTCATCGGATGCCGGCGTGGCCACCTGCGCGGCCACGCGCGGGGGCGACACCCGTACCCGTTCGCGCAAACCCGGCAACGCCGCACCCCCGGCTTCGGCCAGACCCAGTGCGATGTCTTCCTGCAGCCCGTCCGGCGGTACAGCGCGCCATTCGGCGCGAAGACGCTCGAGCTGTTCGTCGCGGAAACCCGGCTCCAGCGCACGGATGCGTTCCAGCAGCGGCGGGTGGGTGGCGAACAGGCTGGAAAAACCCACCCCGTCGCCGAACAGCATGTGGCTGACCTCTTCGGCGTCGCCGCGGTGGCTGAGCCGCGAGCCCTCGCCCACCCCGGCGATCTTCTTCAGCGCCCCGGCCAGACCCGCGGTCTGGCGGGTGAACTGGACCGCGCTGGCGTCGGCCAGCCGCTCGCGCGAGCGGCTGACGCCGGCCTTGATCAGTCGGCCGAAGAACAGGCCCACGTAGCCGATGACCATCGCCACCAGCGCGGCCACCAGCAGGGCGCCGGCGTTCTTGTTGCGGCTGCCACCGAAGCGGCCGTATTCCAGCACCTTGCGGCCGATCAGGCCGATCATCAGGATCCCGAACAGCACCCCGATCAGGCGCACGTTGAGCCGCATGTCGCCATTGAGGATGTGGCTGAACTCATGCGCGATCACGCCCTGCAGCTCGTCGCGGTTGAGCCGCTCCAAGGTGCCGCGGGTCACCGCCACCACCGCATCGGACGGGCTGAAGCCGGCGGCGAAGGCGTTGATGCCGGCCTCCTCCTCCAGCACGTAGAGCTTGGGCACCGGCACGCCGGAGGCGATGGCGATTTCCTCCACCACGTTGCGCAGCCGCCGCAGCGACAGGTCGGTGGTGTCCGCCGGCACCAGCGTGCCGCCCATCTGCTGGGCCACCGCCTCGCCGCCACCGCCGAGGCTGGCGATGCGGTAGAGCGAGCCGAACAGGATCGTCAGCAGGGTGATCCCGGTGGTGAAGGCCAGCATCTTCCAGGACGGCACGACCAGCCACGCAGCCAGGTCGACCGCGGCCACGATGCCGGCCACCGCCAGCCCGAACAGGAAAACCAGCCGCGCCGAAGCGCGGCGCGCATTGGCCTGGTGCTCGAAGAAATTCATGGCTGGAAGGCGTCCCTCATCCGGCCGGGGGCCACGTCCTCCCCGCGCGGCGGGGAGAAGGAGCGGGTGCGGTCAGAACTGTACCTTCGGCGCTTCGCGCACCTGCGCCTGCTTGTCGGCCGGGATCTCCAGCAGGGTGGCCGGCTGGAAGCCGAACATGCCGGCGAACACGCTGTTGGGGAACACTTCGCGCCTGTTGTTGTAGGCCATCACCATGTCATTGAAGGCCTGCCGCGCGAACGCGACCTTGTTCTCGGTGCTGGTCAACTCCTCGGTGAGCTGCATCATGTTCTGGTTGGCCTTGAGGTCCGGATAGGCCTCGGCCACCGCCAGCAGGCGGCCCAGCCCGGCGTTGAGCTGGCCCTGCGCGGCGGCCAGCTGCGCCATCGCCGCGGGGTCGCCGGGGCTGGCCTTGGCTGCGGCCAGACCGGATTGCGCGGCCGAGCGGGCGGCGATCACCGCCTCCAGCGTCTCGCGCTCGTGCGCCATGTATTTCTTCGCCACTTCGACCAGATTCGGGATCAGGTCGAAGCGTCGCTGCAGCTGCACGTCGATCTGCGCGAAGGCGTTCTTGAACGCGTTGCGCGCGGTCACCAGACCGTTGTAGATGCCGACCGCCCAGAGCAGGATTGCAACCACGACTGCAGCGACAATCGCCAGGAAAATCAAAAAGCTACCCATTGAAGCTCCCCTCATTCATGCATTCGTGGAAACAGGCGCTAGAATCGACCCGTCGTCGCAGCATACGCAGGGGGCCCAGTCGATGAAAGAGCGCACCCGGGGATACATCTGGAAGACCGGCCTGGTCGCGGCACTGCTACCGCTGGCAGCGGGTTCCGCCACCCAGGACAGCGTGCCGTTCAACGGCACTATCGCGCGCACCGCCAGCATGGCGGCGAACCTGCCGCCGGCACTGCCGCTGCCTGCCGTCGCCAGCAACCTGGACGTTGCGCGCTTCGAAGCGATTGCCGAAGCGCTGGTCGCCAATGGCCGCATTCCGGGCCTGGCGATGGCGATCGTCAAGGACGGCCGCATCCTCAGCGCGCGCGGCTACGGCATCACCGATACCCGCGCGCCGCAGCCGGTGGATGCCCACACGGTGTTCCGGCTGGCATCGCTGTCGAAGTCGTTCGCCGGCACCATGACCGGGATCCTGGTCAACGACGGCATGCTGCGCTGGGACAGCCACCTCACCGACTATGTGCCGTCGTTCCGCATGTCGATGCCGGACGCCGCCCAGCAGGTCACCGTGGCGGACATCCTCAGCCACCGCATGGGCCTGACCCACAACGCCTTCGACCGCGACCTGGAAGGCAATGCGAACTACCACGACCTGACCCTGCGGATGGCCAACGCGCCGATGACCTGCGCGCCGGGCGACTGCTACGCCTATCAGAACGTGGCGTTCAGCCTGATCGGCGACATCGTGTTCGCCACCACCGGCCAGTTCTACAGCGAGGCGGTGGCGCGCCGCATCTTCAAGCCACTGGGCATGAACGACGCCAGCTACGGCCTGGAAGGCATCGAGGCCAGTGCGCGCTGGGCGCGCCCGCACGTGCGCGGACGCGGCGGCTGGGTGTCGCTGACGCCCAAGCCCACCTACTACCGGGTGGCGCCGGCCGCCGGCGTCAACGCCAGCATCAGCGACATGGCGCAATGGCTACTGGCGCATACCGGCCACCGTCCCGAAGTCCTGCCGGCGCCACTGCTGGCAACCCTGCATGCGCCGGTGGTGGCGACACCCAGCGAGATCCGCGGCGCCTCCTGGCGGCGCGCCCGGCTGGCCACCGCTGGCTATGCGTTGGGTTGGCGCGCCTACAACTATTCCGGCCACCAGGTGGTCTTCCACGGCGGCGCAGTGCAGGGCTATCGCGGTGCGATGGCGCTGCTGCCGGAACAAGACCTAGGCGTGGTGATCCTGTGGAACAGCGAGAGCGCCCTGCCCGGCGGGTTGCTGCCGACCATCCTCGACAACGCATTGGGCATGGGCGGCGGCCAGTGGCTGGACGACGAGACCATCGACGGCTCCGAAGGCCTGCTGTACGCCGAGCGCAACACCACCCCGTCCGGCACCAGCGCATCCGCGTCCAAGGCCTCGCCGCCCTGATCCGCGCCTAGCCGCACCAAGCCTAGCCGCGCAAAAAAAGAAACCCCTCCCGCCTGGGCAACGGGAAGGGGTCTTCAGGATCTTGCTGACGCCGACGCGGGCAGCGCCCGCGCCGGTCGCGTCTTCCTTACAGCGTCGGCACCGGGGCAGCCGGCATCTGCGGAGCAGCGGCAGGCTTGGCCTTCTTGGCAGCAGGCTTCTTCGCAGCCGGCTTCTTGGCAACGGCCTTCTTCGCCGCGGGCTTCTTGGCGACAGCCTTCTTCGCTGCCGGCTTCTTGGCGACGGCCTTCTTGGCAACGGCCTTCTTCGCTGCCGGCTTCTTGGCGACGGCCTTCTTGGCAACAGCCTTCTTCGCCGCCGGCTTCTTGGCGACGGCCTTCTTTGCGGCCTTCTTGGCGACCGGCTTCTTGGCAACAGCCTTCTTCGCGACCTTCTTGGCCGCCGGCTTCTTGGCAACGGCCTTCTTCACCGCCTTCTTGGCGGCCGGCTTCTTGGCGACAGCCTTCTTCGCAACCTTCTTGGCCGCCGGCTTCTTGGCGACAGCCTTCTTGGCAACCTTCTTCGCCGCCGGTTTCTTGGCGACGGCTTTCTTCGCAGCTTTCTTAACAGCCATGGGATGGCTCCTCGTCATTGGGTAAATCGGTAAAGCCCAGTTACGAAAGACACCGCAGGTATCGGACCTGCGATCGACCGCCGGCGCGCCAGGCGCACCGGACCGGATGCTGCTTCGATGCCGACGGCAGGCGCCGCATCGAAAAACGACTTTTCCTTGCCACTAAAAAACCTGCGGCGCGATACGCGGCAGGCTTCGAAGTGGACACCCCGGGAACCGGCGAGCCGGCATTCGCGTGAGGGACGGGGCACCTGCATCCACTTTCCGCAGCAGCGGGTGGAGTTGGTTGTGTCGCCGTCGGCTCTTGCGTTCTGCTTGCCCACATGCTTCCGCAGGAAATGTCTGCTGGGCGAAACCTAATCACGCTTTTTTCTAGTGTCAACAATCTTTCGCGAAGTTTTCCTTCGCCGTGTGCGCGAAGGGCGTGCATGACACGTCGATCGCGACGCGACAAAGCGGCACGCGCGCGCGCGCGACGCATCGACGCACGCTACGCGAATGTCGCGCACGCAAGCGGTGGCGCGGCTCACAGCGATTAGGGTGCGCGCGTGTGCAACGCAACCAGGATCATCGCAACGATTGCCAGCGGCATAGGCGCAACGTGCGAAGGCGCCGCGCGCGTCGTCGCAAACCGGCGCTGGATTTCGCGCCGCACAAGTGCGTTTGCGCGAAAACTGCGCGAACTTTCCGCAGCCATCCACCACGCGCGCGGCGTTGGCAGCGCGCATCGCGCAGGTGTTCGCACTGCGCTGCATGGCCACGACGGCGCCGCGGAAGATGCGCCGGCAACCGGCCGGCGGGCAAGAAAAAACCCGCGGCGTTTCCGTCGCGGGTTTCCGGGTGCACGCTGGAAAGGCGATCAGTGCTCTTCGCTTTCCAGTAGCTCCGCGTACTCGTCCGGACCCAGCAGCTCGTTGAGCTGCTCTGCGTCGGCCAGCTCGACCACGAACAGCCAACCGTCGCCGTAGGCATCCTCGTTGATGGTCTCCGGCTTATCGGCCAGCGCCTCGTTGACTTCGAGCACCTTGCCGCTGACCGGCGCGTAGACGTCGGACGCCGCCTTAACCGACTCCACCACCGCGCAGGCGTTGCCGGCCTCGACCGTGTCGCCGATGTTGGGCAGTTCCACGTAGACCAGGTCGCCAAGCAGGCCCTGGGCGTGATCGGAGATACCGATGACGGCCCGGCCATTGCCTTCGACGCGGACCCATTCGTGGGATTTGAGGAACTTGAGATCGCCGGGGATGTCGCTCATCGGGGGCTCCTGTTGCGCAGTGCGTGGGGGTTGGGGAAGTCTAGCGAAGCGGAGGCGGAAAGGTCAGATGCCGGGCTGCACGGTGTTGTCGCGGACGAACGGGAACTTCACCACCCGCACCGGCACTTCCTTGCCGCGGATGTCCACGCGCACCTCGCCCGGCTCGCCGGCCGGGACGCGGGCGAAGGCGATCGCCTTGCCGATGGTCGGCGAGAAGGTGCCGGACAGGATCTCGCCCTCGCCATTGGCGGTCAGCACTTTCTGGCCGTGGCGCAGCACGCCCTTCTCGTCCATCACCAGGCCGATCATCTGGCGCGCGGTGCCGGCCGCCTGCTGGGCTTCCAGCGCGGCACGACCGATGAAGTCCCGGCCTTCGTCCAGCGAGACGGTCCAGGCCAGCGCGGCCTCGAACGGGGTGATGTCCTCGTCCATGTCCTGGCCGTACAGGTTCATGCCCGCCTCCAGGCGCAGGGTGTCGCGCGCGCCGAGGCCGGCCGGCTTCACGCCTGCCGCCAGCAGCGCGTTCCAGAACGCGACGGCCTGCGCCTCGGGCACGACCACCTCGAAGCCGTCCTCGCCGGTGTAGCCGGTGCGGGCGATGAACACCTCCACGCCGTCCACGGTCTGCGCAGTGCGCGCGGAGAAGCGCGCCAGCTTGGAGACGGGCGCGCGGTCGTCCTCGCGCAGCAGGCCGATCACCTTCCCGCGGGCGTTGGGGCCCTGCACCGCGACCATGCCGAACTCGGGGCGCTCCTTCACCGCGACGTCGAAGGCCTTGGCCTGCCCGCCGATCCACGCCAGGTCCTTGTCGCGGGTGGAGGCGTTGACCACCAGGCGGAACCATTCCTCGGACATGAAGTAGACGATCAGGTCGTCGATCACGCCGCCGCGCTCGTTGAGCATCGCGGTGTACAGCGCCTTGCCCGGCTTCTGCAGCTTGTCGATCGAGTTGGCGACCAGATGGCGCAGGAACTCACGGGTGCGCGCGCCTTCCAGGTCGACCACGGTCATGTGGCTGACGTCGAACATGCCGACGTCGCGACGCACCTGGTGGTGCTCGTCGAGCTGGGAGCCGTAGTGGATCGGCATGTCCCAGCCGCCGAAGTCGACCATCTTGGCGCCGAGCGCACGATGGGTGTCGTTGAGGATGGTCTTGTTGGTCATGGGGGCAGCCTGCTGCGTGGGGGATGCCATTATCCCAGGCGCGTGCGCCCTACGCGCCGGTATGTGGCGCCGGCTCGACCTGCAGGGTCATGGCGTCGCCCCCGGTGATGCGCACGCGGGTCCCGGCCGGCAGGTCCGGCCCGGTGACGTTCCAGAAGGCGTCGGCGATCTGGACACGGCCGCGGCCATCGACGATGGCGCACTCCAGCGTTACCACCTGCCCGACCAGCGCAGCCGTGCGGCGGTTCAGCGCCGGCTGGTCGCTGGGGCGTTCGCTGCTGCGGAACCAGCGCCGGTATACCTGGATGGACACGAAGCTGAGCGCCACGAACGCCGCCACCTGCACCAGCAGCGGGATCCCCGGCACCAGCAGCACGCCCAGCAGCACCGCCGCCGCGGCGAAGCCCAGCCACAGCATGAAAGCGCCGGGCGCCATCGCCTCGGCCGCGAACAGCAGCAGCGCGAACGCCGCCCAGGCGAACACGTCCCAGCGCATGGTCAGTTTCCTTTGGCTGCGGCCGGGGCCGACGCCTGCTTGCCCATCGCCTCGCGCGCCAGCTCGGCAATGCCGCCGAGCGAGCCGATGATCCCGGACGACTCCATCGGCATCATCACGAACTTCTGGTTCGGCGCCTGCGCCAATTCCTTAAACGCCTCGATGTACTTCTGCGCCACGAAGTAATTGATCGCCTGCACGTTGCCGGAGGCGATCGCGTCGGACACCATCTGGGTCGCCTTGGCCTCCGCTTCGGCCAGGCGCTCGCGCGCCTCGGCCTGGCGGAACGCGGCTTCCTTCTGGCCTTCCGCGGACAGGATCGCCGACTGCTTCTCGCCCTCGGCCTTGAGGATCTCGGCCTGGCGGAAGCCCTCGGCCTCCAGGATGTTGGCGCGCTTCTCGCGCTCGGCCTTCATCTGCCGCGCCATGGAATCGACCAGGTCGCGCGGCGGCTGGATGTCCTTCAGCTCGATGCGGTTGACCTTCAGGCCCCACGGATGGGTGGCCTGGTCGACCGCATGCAGCACCTTGGTGTTGATCTCGTCGCGCTTGGACAGCGACTCGTCCAGGTCCATCGAACCGATCGCGGTACGGATGTTGGTCATCACCAGGTTGAGGATGGCCACCTCCAGCTGGGCCACTTCGTACGCCGCCTTGGCCGCGTCCAGCACCTGGAAATAGACCACGCCGTCCACCTTCACCACGGCATTGTCCTTGGTGATGACGTCCTGGCTGGGCACGTCCATCACCTGTTCCATCATGTTGATCTTGCGACCCACGCCGTACACCACCGGCATCAGGAAGTGCAGGCCCGGCTCCATCGTGTGGGTGTAACGGCCGAACCGTTCCACCGTCCACTGGTAGCCCTGCGGCACCATGCGCACGGTCTTGGACAGCAGGATGATGCCGGCGAGCAGCAGGATCAGAGCAAGTGCGGGTGCCATCGGATGTCCTCCCTGGATGATGCGCCCAGTATAGGTACCCGTGCCCCCGGTTGGGGACGGCAGCGCGGGCCTGCCCTGGCGGGGCCGCGCGGGGCGCCGCCGCGAACCACGGACATTTGAGCCGTCGCCGCGCGCACCCTATCCTGCCGGTCTACGGGGGAGACGCGTGGACAAGATCGGACTGGAGCTGCGGGAGTTCTGGCAGCAGCTGCGCGCACCGCCCGACGCGCTGATGCTGGAACTTGGAGCCGGTGGCGAGCTGCTGGTGGCGAAAGTGCGCGCGGCGCTGTCGCTGGCGCTGCTGCTGCTGCCGCTGGTCAACATCGTCACCGGCGAATACATGCCCACCGAAGGCATCGCCGGGATGTTCGGGGTGATCCTGGCGGTAGTGGCCTCGCAGGTGCTGCTGCTGCTGGCGCGCCAGCGGCGGGCTTTCCGCTGGCTGCCGTGGGTGACCACCAGCTACGACGTCACGCTGGCCACCTTCGTACTGGCGTTGCTGGCGCCGTCCTCGCTGGCGGCCAGCATCAACAGCATGGTGGTGTGGGCGTTCTACCTGGTCGCGGTATGCATGACCGCGCTGCGCAACGACGGCCGCCTGACCCTCTACACCGGCGCGCTGGCGATGCTGCAGTACGCGGCGCTGGCGGCGGCGGTGTTCGCGCTGGCGCAGACGCCGGAACAGTTGGCGTCGGTCGACTACGGCACCGTCCGCCTGTCGAACGTGCTGCAGCGCCTGCTGCTGATCGCCATCGTCACCGCGATCATCGCCGCGGTGGTCTACCGCATGCAGCGGCTGGTGGAGCTGTCCGGCACCGACGGCCTGACCGGCCTGCCCAACCGCACCCTGCTGGTGCACCACTTCCCCGCCCTGCTGGACGGCGCGCGCGAACACGGCGGCTCGCTCGCGCTGGGCCTGATCAACCTCGACTATTTCCGCCGCATCAACGACGAGGCCGGCCACGCCACCGGCGACCGCGCGCTGCGCCATGCGGTCGGCGTATTGCGCGAGGGGCTGGAAGAAGGCGACCTGCTGGTGCGCCTGGGCGGCGAGGAATTCGTGTTGCTGATGCCGCTGCCCACCGGCCGCGCGTGGGAACGGCTGGAGGCGCTGCGCCGCGACCTGGCCACCCGCCCGTTCGTGGCCGATGCCGATGCCGACCCGCTGCGGATCACCTTCAGCGCCGGCCTTGCCTGCTGGCCGCAGGACGGCGCCGACCTGTCGCAGATGATGCGGCGCGCCGACCTGCGGCTGTCGCGGGCCAAACTGGAAGGCCGCAACCGGGTGGTGGTGCGCTGACCCGCCGCTTGCCGGCAATGCCTGCCATGACTAACCTGCGCGCTGCAGGCGCATCCCAGCCGCCTGGCCTGGGAGCCTACGTGAGCCTGAAGCTGCGCCTGACCATCATGAACTTCCTCCAGTTCTTCATCTGGGGGGCGTGGCTGATCACCATCGGCGCGTACTGGTTCCAATACAAGCAATGGTCGGGGACCAGCTTCGGCGCGATCTTCTCGACCATGGGCATCTCGGCGCTGTTCATGCCGGCATTGATGGGCGTGGTGGCCGACCGCTGGATCAGCGCGCAGAAGCTCTACGGCGCACTGCACCTGGCCGGCGCGGCGATGCTGTTGGTGGTGCCGACGGTGGATGACCCGCACACCATGTTCTGGGTGATGCTGGCGACGATGATCTGCTACATGCCGACGATCTCGCTGGCGATCGCGGTGGCCTACAACGCGCTCAAGCGCGAGGGCCTGGACGTGGTGCGCGACTACCCGCCGATCCGCGTGTGGGGCACGGTGGGCTTCATCGCCGCCCTGTGGACCACCAGCCTGCTGAAGCTGGAGACCTCGCCCGGCCAGTTCTACATCGCCGCCGCCGCGGCGCTGGTGCTGGGCCTGTACGCGTTCACCCTGCCGCCCTGCCCGCCCACGCTGGGCAAGGAAGCCGGCAACCGCTCGCTGGTGGACGTGCTGGGGCTGTCCTCGTTCCGCCTGTTCCGCGACCGCAACATGGCGGTGTTCTTCGTGTTCGCGATGCTGCTGGGCGCGGCACTGCAGCTCACCAATGCCTACGGCGACACCTTCCTGCACGACTTCGCCAACGTCGATGCCTACAAGGACACGCTGGCGGTGCGCTACCCCGCCATCATCATGTCGATTTCGCAGATCAGCGAAACCCTGTTCATCCTCACCATCCCGTTCTTCCTCAAGCGTTTCGGGATCAAGACGGTGATGACGATCAGCATGCTGGCGTGGTTCCTGCGCTTCGGCTTGTTCGCTTACGGCGATCCCGGCCCCGGCCTGTGGATGATCGTGCTGAGCTGCATCGTCTACGGCATGGCCTTCGACTTCTTCAACATCTCCGGTTCGCTGTTCGTCGAGCAGCAGGCCGACCCGAAGATCCGCGCCAGCGCGCAGGGCCTGTACATGCTGATGACCAACGGCATCGGCGCGGTGCTGGGCAGTCTGGTTGCGGGCTTCGTGATCGATCATTTCTTCACCAGCGCCGACGGCATCAAGGACTGGCGGGGCATCTGGACCGCCTTCGCGCTGTATGCGTTGGCGATGGCCATCACCTTCGTGCCGCTGTTCAAGCACCGCCATGACCCGCACCGGGTGGTGCCGGCGCACGGCCCGGCCGACGTGGGCAACCCCTGAGCATGGCGCGCGTCCTCGTCGTCGGCTCGTTCAACGTCGACCACGCCTGGCGGGTCGCCACGCTGCCGGTTGCCGGCGCCACCCTCAGCGGCAGCTACGCCACCGGCCCCGGCGGCAAGGGCTTCAACCAGGCGATCGCCGCCCGCCGCGCCGGCGCAGGCACGCGCTTCGTCTGCGCGCTGGGCAAAGACGTCGGCGCGCAGCTGGCGCGCACGCTCTGCAGTGACGACGGCATCGACCTGCGCGCGGCGGCCGTGGCCGACCCCACCGGCACCGCCGGCATCTATGTCGATGCGCAGGGCCGCAACTGCATCGTGATCGGTGCCGGCGCGAATGCCACGCTGGCGCCCGGCCATGTTGCCGACGCCCTCGGCGACGTGGCGGCTGCAGACGTGGTGCTGGCGCAGTTGGAATCGCCGCTGGACGCGGTTGCGCAAGCACTGGATGCCGGCCGCGCCGCCGGCGCCATCGCGATGCTCAATCCGGCACCGGCCAACGTCGCCATCGACGAAACCATGCTGGTGCGCGCCGACATCCTGACCCCGAACGAAACCGAGTTCGCCGCCCTGGTTGGCCGCCACGTGGGCAAGCGCATCGAAGCCGACGCCGTGGCCAGCCTCGACCAGCCACGCCTGCACGCACTCTGCCGCGAGCTGCTGCCGCACGGCAGCGTCATCGTCACCCTCGGTGCAAGCGGCTGCTTCGTCTCACACGCCGAATCGATGCAGCGCGGCGACAGCGCCATTTGCTATCGCGTCCCGGCCGAGCCCGCGCAGGCGATCGACACCACCGGTGCCGGCGATGCCTTCAACGGCGCGCTAGCCGCCTCGCTGGCGCAGCGGCCTGGATCCGCCTTCATCGAACACGTCCGCTTCGCCAGCCGCTATGCCGCACGCTCGACCGAACAGGCCGGCGCGGCGCTGGCGATGCCGCGACTGGTAGCCTGAATTACCGGGGCTGGAACCACGACCTGAAGACCGGCTGCCGCGAAAGTTGGTGGGTTGGCTGGGAATCGAACCCAGGACCAGCGGATTAAAAGTCCGATGCTCTACCGACTGAGCTACCAACCCGTTGAAACAACGCCCGGCGTTGCACCGGGGCGCGCATTCTAACCGATGCCGGCACTGGCGTAGCGGGTGGGATCGGCGATACCCGCTTCGGCAAAGCCCTGCGCGCGCAGGCGGCAGGCGTCGCAGTGGCCGCAGGCACGGCCGTCGGCATCGGCCTGGTAGCAGCTCACCGTCTGCGAAAAATCCACGCCCAGGCGCAGGCCTTCGCGGGCGATGTCGGCCTTGCTCATCCGCATCAGCGGCGCATGCACGCGGAAGCGGCTGCCTTCGACGCCGGCCTTGGTAGCCAGGTTCGCCAGTGCCTCGAAGCCGGCGATGAACTCCGGGCGGCAATCCGGATAGCCGGAGTAGTCCACCGCGTTGACGCCGCAGAACAGGTCGGTGCTGCCCAGCACTTCGGCCCAGCCCAGCGCCACCGACAGCATGATGGTATTGCGCGCCGGCACGTAGGTGGACGGGATGCCCTGCCCGATCACGTGGCCGTCGGCATCGGTGGGCACGTCGATGTCATCGGTCAGCGCCGAGCCACCGATGCTGCGCAGGTCCACGTTGACGGTCTTGTGGGCCACCGCGCCGAGCGCCCGCGCCACCCGCTCGGCGGCGTCCAGCTCTGAGGTGTGGCGCTGGCCGTAGCGCACGCTCAGGGCGTGCGGGGCGAACCCGGCTTCCCTGGCAATGGCCAGCACGACGGCGGAGTCCATGCCGCCCGAAACCAGGACGACCGCGGGCTTGGATGATGCGTTCATGTCAGGGTATTGCCTTGTCGTCCTTGCGCCGATCCGGCGCGGCGCCTGCCTAGCGGCCCGGCTCGTCGTTCCACAGCAGCTTGTGCAGCTGCACCTGGAAGCGCACCGGCAGCCGGTCGGCCACGATCCAGTCGGCCAGCTCGCGCGCGCTGACTTGCGCGGCGCTGGGTGAAAACAGCACGTCGCAGGTCGCGCACAGGCCGTGCTCGGCGACCACCGCCTTGGCCCAGTCGTAATCCTCGCGCGAGCAGACCACGAACTTGACCTGGTCGTGCGCGGTCAGCAGCGACAGGTTGCTCCACAGGTTGCGCGCGACCTCGCCAGAGCCCGGCGTCTTGATGTCCAGCACGCGCGAGACCCGCGCATCGACGCCGGCGATATCGAGCGCGCCCGAAGTTTCCAACGAGACCACGTACCCGGCGTCGCAGAGCTTCTCCAGCAGCTGCAGGCAGCGCTTCTGCGCCAGCGGCTCGCCGCCAGTGACGCAGACGTGGCGCGCGCCGAGGCGGGCGACCTCGGCGAGGATCGCGTCGATCCCCCACCACTGCCCGCCGTGGAAGGCGTAGGCGGTATCGCAGTATTGGCAGCGCAGGGGGCAGCCGGTCAGGCGCACGAACACGGTGGGCCAGCCGGCATCGCGGGCTTCGCCCTGCAGCGACAGGAAGATCTCGGTGAGCTTGAGGCGCTCAGCCTGACCCGCCGCCGATGCGGCGGCCGCATCGGCAACGGCGTTCATGCGGGCATTTTAGCGGTTGCCGGCCAACTGCATCGAGCGCAGGCGGTCGTCGGCGATGCGGGCGGCGTCGCTGCCCGGGTAACGTTGGGCCACCTGGCGCAGCGTGGCCATCGCGGCCTCGTCCTGGCGCAGCCCGTACTGGGCCAGGCCCAGCTTGAGCAGCGCGCCCGGCGCCTTGTCGTTGGCCGGATAGCGGTCCAGCAGGGTGCGGAACTGGTCGGCGGCCAGCGCGTAGTTCTGGGTGACGTAGTAGCTCTCGCCCAGCCAGTACAGCGCGTTCGGGGCCAGTTGCCCGGCCGGGAATGCGGCAAGGAAATCGCGCAGGCGACGCGCCGATTCGACGTAGTCACCGCCCTTGAGCGCTTCGAAGGCATGGGCGTAGGCACCCTGCTCGTCCTGCGCCACCGCAACCGGCGGTGCGGGCGGCGCAACCGGCGGCACGGCGGCCGCGACCGGCTCGACCGGCTGGGTCGCGGAGGCCGGCGCCTGGGCGCCACCCTCCAGCCGGTCCAGCCGACCGCTCAGGTCCAGGTACTGCACGCGCTGGCCCTGCTTGGCCTGCTCGAGCTGCTGCTGCAGCTCTTCCAACTGGCCGCGCAGCGCCTGCACTTCCGCCTGCAGGGCGGACACCTGGTTGACCAGCGCAACGCCGTCCTGGTCGCCGGCGCCGCGGGCTTCAAGCGCCGCGACGCGGTCGGCCAGGCTGGCGCGCTGGGCCATGGCCAGCGGCGATGCCAACAGCATCGCCGCCGCCAGCACGGTCATGCGCAGGCGCATCACTTCTCGCTGTAAACCAGTTCGACGCGACGGTTCTTCGACCAGCAGCCTTCGCCGGAGTCGTTGCAGACCGGACGCTCTTCGCCATAGCTGATGACGGTGAGCTGGCTGGCGCCGCCACCATTGGCCTGCAGCGCGGAGGACACGGCATTGCCGCGGCGCTCGCCCAGGCCCATGTTGTATTCGCGGCTGCCGCGCTCGTCGGCATTGCCTTCCAGGCGCAGGCGCGCGCTCGGGCGGTCGCGCAGGTACTTGGCATGGCAGGACATGGCGGCCTGGAACTCCGGCTTCAGCGCATCCTGGTCGAGGTCGAAGTACACCACCCGCTGGCGCAGGCAGGCATCGCTATCGAGATCGGCCGGGGTGTAGGCGCCGGGGGCGGTGCTGGTGACCGGGGCGGTGGTGGCGCCAGTATCGACCGGGGTCTCCGCCGGCGGGGTTTCCTTGACCTTCTTGGAGCAACCCACCGCCACGGCGGAAGCCAGCACGGCGAGGGTGAGGAAGCGACCCACGTGCGAAAGCGAAACAGTCATTGGAGTGTCCTCGTCTTGAATGCGTTGAAGCTGGAGATGAACAGGCAGTCTAGCCCTTTACTACGTGACAGTGCCGTGAGTCAGCGCTTGCGGTACGGCGACCATGCAGGCTCGCGCACGTCGCCGTCCCCCAAGCTCAGGCGCTGGCGCACGCGGCCGTCGGCGGACACCGCGTAGAGCACGCCGCGACGGCCTTCGCGGGCGGCGTACAACAACATCGCCCCGTTCGGCGCGAAGCTCGGTGATTCGTCCAGCGCGCCGGGCGAAAGCATGCTCCAGCGCGCACTACCGGTGCTGCGGTCCATCAGCGCGATGCGGTAGGTATTGCCCGCGCCCTGCGCGGTGGCCAGCTTCTTGCCGTCGAACGACAGCGACGGGCTCGCGTTGTAGCTGCCGTCGAAGCTGACCCGGCTGGCGCTGCCGCCGCTGGCCGGCATCTGGTAGACCTGCGGTCGGCCACCGCGGTCGGACGTGAAGTAGAGGCTGGCGCCGTCGTGGCTCCAGGTCGGCTCGGTGTCGATGCCGAAATGGTTGGTGAGCTGGGTCAGGTGCTTGCTGCCCAGGTCCATCACGTAGATGTCGGGATTGCCACCCTTGGACAGGGTCATGGCCATGCGCCCGCCGTCCGGCGAAAACGCCGGCGCGCCGTTGATGCCGCGGAAGCTGGTGAGCTTGTCGCGGCTGCCGCTGGCGATGTCCTGGACCCAGATCCCGGAGTTGCCGCCCTCGAAGCTGACATAAGCCAGCTTGCGTCCGTCCGGACTCCACGACGGCGACAGCAGCGGCTCGGTGGAATTGACCACCGTGCGCGGGTTGTAGCCATCGGAATCGGCCACCACCAACGCGTAGCGGGTATTGCGGCCCAGTCCGCTGGCGGTGACGTAGGCAATCCGGGTCCAGAACGCGCCCGGCACGCCGAGGATCTTCTCGTAGACCGCGTCGCTGATCTGGTGGGCGACGTCGCGCATGGCCGCGGCCGGCGCGGTCAGGGCGAAGCCGAGCAGGCGCTCCTGCTTGGCGATGTCGAACAGCTCGTATTCGGTGCGGTAACCCTCGCCACCGGCCACGCAGCGGCCGATCAGCAAGTAATCCTGCTTGAGCATGCGCCACGTGGGATAGGCCACGTCGCTGCCTTGGGTCGGCCGCTCCGGCAGGCTGGCCGGGTCGGGACTGCGGAACTGGCCGGAACGGCCGAGATCGGCGCGGACCACCCCACCCACGTCGGTCTCGCCGCAATTGCCGCCGAACGGCACCACCGTGATCGGCAGGGCCGCGGCATTGCCGCCGACGATGTCGATTTCAAGGCTGCGCGACTGCGCCAGCACCGTGCAGGCGGGCAGCAACAGCAGCGGGACGAGCAGGCGGCGGGCGATGCGCTTCATGCGGCCTCACTGGCAGGAACAAGATGAATAGGTTGGACGATCCGGGCGACGGCTGGATGAACGCCAGCGGACTGCGGGAGCTTGCCACGCGCGCATGCACGCGGCGGTGACGATCAGCGATCTTCCGCCACGAAATTCAGGTCGAGGTTGCGGTTGAACACCGTTTCGAAGCCGGCATAAGGCAGCGGCGAGGCCTTGTAGATGGCACGCTCCACCGACTGCCGGCCGGCCGCGTCGTACGGACACGACGCCGACACGCTGACATCGACCACCTCACCGCCCTGCAGCTGACGAATGGAGATGCGGCAGCGCTGGCCCAGCGCCACGGTTTCCGGACGGATCCACTGGCGCAGGATCGCCTGCTGCAGCGCGGCGGCGTACTTGGCCTGCAGGCTTGGATCGGTACCGCGGTTGCCGGGCGGCGGCGGCGCTGCCGAGGTGCCCGGATTGCGCGCATCGGCCAGCTGCTGGGCGCGCTGCTCGGCCATGCTGCGCTCGCGCGCGGCCTGCTCGCGCAGCCTGCGGATTTCCGCCAGCTGGCGCTGTTTCTCGCGCTCCTGCTCGGCCTGCTTCTTCGCATCCAGCTCGGCCTGGTCGGGCTGCCTGCGCTTTTGCTCCTGCTCGCGCGGCAGCTTGGCCACCTCCGGCGAAGGCGCGTCGCGCTGCACCTTTTCCTGTTCCACCGGCGCCGGATCCGGCACCGGTGGCGGCAGGGCCTTCGGCTGCGGCGGGGGTGGCACAGCGTCCGGCACCGGCTCGGGCAGCGGATCGATTTTCTCCGCCGGCGGCGGCGCGGGCTGCGCCTTGGGCGCGCGCTGCAGCGCGCGCTGCATCGAGGCGCTGAGGTCGGACACCGCCACCAGATCGGCTTCGATGGGGTCGCCCTGCGCGGCCTCGGCCGCGTTGTGCTGGGACCAGCGCAATCCCGCGAACATCAGCGCGAACAGCAGCACGTGCAGGCCCAGTGCCTGCGCGACGGCGGTCCAGGTGTCAGCGCGCGTCTGCTTCACCCGCGGCCCGTCACGGCTTCGGTTCGCCCATCAACCCGGCGCGCGAGACCTTGGCATCGCGCTGCAGCAGCGACAGCACTTCATACACCGCTTGGTAGCTGACGTCGCGGTCGCCGGCCACGTACACCGCCAGCCCTGGGTCAGCCTCCACGAACGCACGCACCTTCGCCACCAATTGTTGCGCATCCACCGCCTGCGGCCGGTCCACGCCCTCATAGGTCAGCGCCAACGCCCCGTCCTTGCCGACCTGCACCACCACCGGCTGCTTCTTTTTCTGCTCCAGCGTCTTGGCATCGGCCTGCGGCAGGTTGACGTCCACGCCCACGTTGAGCAGCGGCGCGGTGACCATGAAGATGATCAGCAGCACCAGCATCACGTCGATGTAGGGAACGACGTTGATTTCGGCCTTGAGCCTGCGCTTGCGCGCGCGGCGGGTGGATGTAATGGCCATGCGCGCCTCAGTCCTCGTGGGTCTGGCGCTGCAGGATCGAGGAGAACTCCTCGCTGAAGGTCTCGTAGCGCACCGCCATGCGCTCGGCGCGGGTGGCGAAGCGGTTGTAGGCCCACACCGCCGGGATCGCGGCGAACAGGCCCATCGCGGTGGCGACCAGCGCCTCGGAGATGCCCGGCGCGACCGTCGCGATCGTCGCCTCCTTCATGCTGGCCAGGCCCTGGAACGAAATCATGATGCCCCAGACGGTGCCGAACAGGCCAACGTAGGGACTGATCGAACCGACGTTGGCAAGGAACTCGAGGTTGCGCTCCAGCCCGTCCAGCTCGCGCGAGGTGGCCGCGCGCATGCCGCGCTGCGCGCCTTCCAGCTGCATCCGCGCATCCACGCCGCGACGCTGGCGGATGCGATTGAACTCGCGCATGCCGGCCTCGAAGATCGCCTCCAGCCCCTCGACGCTGCGGTGGCGCTCGGTGGCGGCGGCATACAGCTTGGTGAGCTCGGTGCCGGACCAGAAGGTTTCCTCGAAGCGGTCGGCCTCGCGCTCGGCGCGGTCCAGCACCCGCTTCTTGCGCAGGATGATGACCCACGACGCCAGCGAAGCCAGCAGCAGCAACAGCATCACCAGCTGCACCGGCAGGCTGGCATGCAGCACCAGCTGGAGGATGTCGATGCCCTGGTCGCCCTGTGCGGCGGCAACCTGCGCGCCGGTGTCGGCCAGTTCCACGGTGCCGGCGGCGGCGGTATCGGGCAGCGCCTGCGGCAGCGATTGCAGCATCGTCGATGCGGGCATCAAGGGTTCTCCAACAGCGGCTTGAGTTTCGATGAAAGGACATCCGGCAACGGGCACGGACGGAAGCTGGAGGCGCGCAGCGCGGCGATCTTCACCGAGGCTGCGACCAGCAGCGCGCCGTCGCGCTCGATCCGCTGCGCCAGCACCAGGCTGGCGCCTCGGCATTCCAGCAGGTGCACGCTGACCGACAGCTGATCGTCCAGCCGGGCCGGGGCGCGGAAGTCCACGTCCATCGCGCGCACCACGAACACCAGGTCGACATCGCGCTTCATCGCGTCCTGGTGCAGGCCGAGCCCGCGCAGCCATTCGCTGCGCGCGCGCTCCATGAAGGCGAGGTACTGCGCGTGGTAGACCACGCCGCCGGCGTCGGTATCTTCCCAGTAGACGCGCACCGGCCAGACGAACGGCTCAGCCATTGTCGGCCTCGAACAGCCCCGGCGTCGCCGCCTTCGGCTTGAAGCCGAGGTGGCGGTAGGCCTTCGGCGTGGCCATGCGGCCGCGCGCGGTGCGTACCAGAAAGCCCTGCTGAATCAGGTAGGGCTCGATCACGTCCTCCAGCGTGCCGCGCTCTTCACTGAGCGCCGCGGCCAGGGACTCTACCCCCACCGGGCCGCCGTCGAAGGCGTCGATGATGATGCCGAGCATGCGCCGGTCCAGCTCGTCGAAGCCTTCCGGGTCGACCTTCAGCATGTCCATCGCCGCGCGCGCGATGACGGCATCGATCGTGCCGTTGCCCTTGACCTGCGCGTAGTCGCGCACCCGCCGCAGCAGCCGGTTGGCGATGCGCGGGGTGCCGCGCGAACGCCGCGCCAGCTCGCCCGCGCCTTCGGCGTCGCAGGCAATGCCGAGGATCTGCGCGGAGCGGCGCACGATCCGCGCCAACTCATTGGCCGAGTAGAACTCCAGCCGCTGGACGATGCCGAAGCGGTCGCGCAGCGGCGCGGTCAGCAGGCCGGCACGGGTGGTCGCGCCGATCAGGGTGAACGGCGGCAGGTCGAGCTTGATCGAGCGCGCGGCCGGGCCCTCGCCGATCATGATGTCGATCTGGCAGTCCTCCATCGCCGGATAGAGGATTTCCTCGACCACGGGCGACAGGCGGTGGATCTCGTCCACGAACAGCACGTCATGCGGCTGCAGGTTGGTCAGCAGCGCGGCCAGGTCGCCGGCCTTTTCGATCACCGGGCCGGAGGTCACGCGCAGGTTCACGCCCAGCTCGTTGGCGATGACGTGGCTCAGCGTGGTCTTGCCGAGGCCCGGCGGACCGAAGATCAGCACATGATCCAGTGCTTCGCCGCGGCCCTTTGCCGCCTCGATGTAGATCTGCATCTGCTCGCGCACCGGCTGCTGGCCGAGGTATTCGTCCAATCGCTTCGGGCGGATGCTGGCATCCAGCGCCTCGTCTTCGCGGGTGGCGCCGGGGGCGATGATGCGGGGATCGTTCATGCCCGGATTATCGCGGCTTTTGCCGCGGCCGTGGCGCGACCGGCGGCCCCGCCTGCATCCCGGCAGCCATCGCCGCGGCGTGGCCTGGCGTTGTCCTCCCCCTGCACCGCGCTTAAGCTGCGGCCATGACGCACGCCTTGGAACGCGCTGCTCCGCTCGTTGCCAGACTGCCGGGGCTGGCCCTGTTCACGCTGGCGGTTGCCGTTTCCGGGTGGTGGTCCATCCACATGACGTTGGGGCCGTCCGGCTTTTCGATGCTGTGGCTGCCCGGCGGCATCCTGTTCGGAATACTGCTGACTTCGCCGCGGCGGCACTGGGGCGGCTACCTGGCCTGTGCGCTGCTGGCATTCCTGCTCGCGAACCTGCCGCGCAATGGCCTGGGCCCCCTGCCCGTGATCCTCAGCCTGTGCAACGTGCTGGAAGCCTGGCTCGCGGCACGCATCGTGGCGCCCCGGGTGGCGGACGTCGGTCAGCTGGCGAACATCAACCGCACGCTGCGCGTCGGTGGCTTGGGCATGCTGTTTGCGTGCACGCTGTCCGCACTGGTCGCCGCTGCAACGCGCCATGCGCTGGTACCGGGACCGTATTCCTTCGCGATCCTGTTCGAGACCTGGCTGGCCTCGCACGCGCTTGGCATGGTGATCTTCGGCGCGTTGACGGTGATCACGCGGATCGAAGGGCACCGCATGCTGGGCCCGCGGAAACGCCGGCTGGAGCTGGTGGCGACGGTGGCGCTGGTGGCGGCCAGCGCCTGGCTCATCTTCATGCAGGCCAGCCTGTCGATCACCTTCCTGCTGCTGCCGCCGCTGATGTTCTGCGTGCTGCGGCACCGGTTCAGCGGGTTCGTGCCGGCGATGGCACTGATTGCCGTGATTGCGGCGATGGCCACCGCGGCCGGCCATGGCCCGTTCGTGCTTGGCGGGGGGGCCAACGACGAAGTGGCGCGGGCGCGCATGCTGCAGCTGTTCATCCTGTGCTGCTGCTGGGTCGCGTTCCCGGTTGCATCGGTGCTGACCGAGCGCAGGATCCTGACCCATCGGGTAGCCCGCAGCGAGCAGCAGTACCGGATGCTGGCCGACTATTCCCGCGACCTGATCATCCGCATCGGACCCGGCCGCACGCTTGAATACATCTCGCCGTCGGTGACCGAATTGCTGGGCTGGACCCGCGAGGAATACGACCGCCTGCGCTGGGAGCTGGTGCACCCGGATGACGTGGCGATCCTGCGCGACACCATGGACCCCCTGTACGAGAAGGGGGGCATTGCCAGCATCGTATATCGCTGCCGACACAAGCAGGGAGCCTACATCTGGCTGGCGGCCAACGTCCGCAGCGTCCCCGACGCCAACGGTCGTGTCGCGCTGGTGTATTCCGGCCGAGACGTGACCTCGCGCGTGGAAGCCGAACTGGCGCTGGAGCAGCAGGTCCGGCGCGATCCGCTCACCGGCTTGGCCAATCGCCTGCTGTTCGACGAACGGCTGGCGCTGTCGCTGGCCCGCGCCGGCCGCAACCGCACCTGCGTCGGGCTGCTGTACATCGACCTGGACCATTTCAAAGCGATCAACGACACCCATGGGCACGCCGCAGGCGACCAAGCGCTGCGCGAGTTCGCGCGGCGCATCGGCGACTGCATCCGCTCGGTGGACCTGGCGGTGCGGCTGGGCGGCGACGAGTTCGCGGTGCTGGTGGAGGACATCGCCACTCCCCAAAGCCTGCAGTTCGTGGCGGAGAAACTGGTGGCGACGATGCGCGAGCCGATGGTGCTTGGCAAGCTCACCCTGCAGGCCAGCGCGAGTATCGGCATCGGCATGAATGCCGCAGGGGAGTCGGACGCCGAAGCGCTGGTCCAGCTTGCCGATGGTGCGCTCTACGAGGCCAAGGCCGCCGGGCGGAACACCTGGCGGCTGGCGACCGAGCCAGCCGCGCCGCCCACCGCCGCCCCTTGAGGCACGGCCCGCGGCCGCCGGTTCACGCCCCGCCGGTGCCCGGACTCAGATCTCCACCTGCGCACCGAGTTCCACCAGCCGGTTGCCGGGAATGCGGAAGAACGTCGTCGCCGGGGCGGCGTTGCGGTGCAGGAAGGCGAACAGCTTGTCGCGCCAGACCGGCATGCCGCGGCGGCGGGCTGCGACGATGCTTTCGCGGCTGACGAAATAGGTGGTGTCCATCGGGTTGAAGACCAAGTCGCACTGGTCGCAGCTGCGCATCAGCGCCAGCGGCACGTCCGGCGTCTCCATGAAGCCGTAGCGGATGATCACCCGGTGGAAATCGTCGCCGGCGATGGGCTCGATCTTCATCCGCTTCTCCTGCGGCGCGTACGGCACGGCCAGTGTTTCCACGGTCAGGAACACGTTGCGCTCGTGCAGCACCTTGTTGTGCTTGAGGTTGTGCAGCAGCGCGTGCGGCACCACGTCCGGGCTTGCGGTCAGGAACACGGCAGTGCCCGGCACCCGCACCGGCGGCGCCAGCATCAGGCCCGGCAGGAAGGTGTCCAGCCGGATGCCCTCCTTGTGGATCTCGGCGTTGAGCAGCTCGCGGCCGCGCCGCCAGGTGCGCATCACGGTGAACAGCACGATGCCCAGCACCACCGGGAACCACGCGCCTTGCAGCAGCTTGGCGCCGTTGGCGGCCACGAAGGCCACGTCCACCACCAGGAAACCCAGGCACAGCGCCACGATCCAGTGCCGCGCGCGCGGCCACAGCATGCGCGCCACCAGCGCCAGCAGCAGGGTGTCGATCAGCATCGTCGCCGATACCGAGATGCCGTAGGCCACCGCCAGGTTGGACGAGCTGCGGAACGCCAGCACCAGCCCGAACACCAGCAATGCCAGGCCCCAGTTGATGCCGGGGATGTAGATCTGGCCGATGGTGTCGTGCGAGGTGTGCTTGATCCGCATGCGCGGGATGTAACCCAGCTGCATTGCCTGCCGCGACACCGAGAACGCGCCGGTGATGACCGACTGCGAGGCGATCACCGCGGCCATCGTCGCCAGCACGATCATCGGATACAACGCCCACTCCGGCACCGCCTCGTAGAAGGGGTTGGATACCGCGCCGGGCCGCTGCAGCACCACCGCGCCCTGACCGAGGTAGTTCAGCATCAGGCAGGGCAGCACGAAGAAGTACCAGCCATGGCGGATCGGCGGCGCACCGAAATGGCCCATGTCGGCGTACAGCGCCTCGCCGCCGGTGACCGCCAGCACCACCGCGCCGAGGATGAACACGCCGTGCCAGCCGTGCTCGACGAAGAAGCGCGCGCCCCACCACGGGTTGAACGCCTTCAGCACCTCGGGGGCGGCCACCACGTTCCAGACGCCGATCGCCGCCAGCGCCAGGAACCACAGCACCATCACCGGGCCGAACACCTTGCCCACGCGCTCGGTGCCGAAGCGCTGCGCGGCAAACAGCCCCGCCAGCACCACCAGCGCGATCGGCACCACGAACCGCCCCAGCCCGGGCGCCGCCACCTCCAGCCCTTCCACGGCGCCCATCACCGTGATGGCGGGCGTGATGACGCCGTCGCCAAAGAACAGCGACGCACCGAAGATGCCGAGGATGCCGACCACGTAGGCCGAGCGCGAACCCTTGCGCAGGGTGCGCTGGGCCAGCGCCATCAGCGCCATGATCCCGCCCTCGCCGTCGTTGTCGGCACGCATGATGATGGTCACGTACTTCAGCGTGACCACGATGTTCAGCGCCCAGAACGCCAGCGACAGCACGCCCAGCACGGTGTCGTGGTCGTTGCGCAGGCCGTAGTGCGGCGAGAACGCCTCCTTCAGCGTATACAGCGGGCTGGTGCCGATGTCGCCGAAGACGACGCCGATGGCACCCACCACCAGCGCCAGCCCCGCGGCCTTGCCAGGGTGGACGCCATGCGCAGGCGACGTCGGTGCGGGTGTGCTCATGGATGCTCGTAGTGGAAGACGTTGTCGGCGCAGGCGCTCAGCGCAGCGCCGACTGCAGCGCCTTGCGGATGATGATTTCGGCGGCGTCGCCGTCGGCCGCGGCCTTCTTCGCCATGCGTTCCGCTTCGGCCGGCTTGTAGCCCAGCGCCTGCAGCGCGGTGATGGCCTCGGACAGCGGATCTCCCGGCAGCCCGGTGCTGGCCGCGACCGGGCCGCCGGCCAGGTCGGCCGCGCGGTCGCGCAGTTCCACCACCATGCGCTCGGCGGTCTTCTTGCCGATGCCGGGGATGCGCGTCAACGCGGTCACGTCGGAGGTCTGCACCAGCCGCGCGAACTCGTCCACCGACACGCCGGACAGCACCGCCAGCGCGATCTTCGCGCCGATGCCGGAGACCTTCTGCACGTCGCGGAACAGCCGGCGCTCGGCTTCGCGCAGGAAGCCGTACAGCGAGACGCTGTCTTCCCTCGTAGCGTAGTGGGTGAACAGGAACACCTCGCGGCCCACGTCCGGCAGGTCGTAGAAGGTGCTCATCGGCGCTTCCAGCTCGTAGCCGACGCCGTGCACATCCACCACCAGCCACGGCGGCGCCTTGTGGATGAGGATGCCTTTCAGTCGCCCGATCATCGCCTTCCCCTGCCCTTGCGGCCCCAGGCCGCGCGTGCGTCGACGCCCAGCCGGTTGGCGCTGGCGCGCACGTGGGCGTGGGTGATCGCCACCGCCAGCGCGTCGGCGGCATCGGCCTGCAATTTCCCGGTCAGGCCCAGCATCACCGCCACCATGTGCTGCACCTGCTTCTTATCGGCCCCGCCACTGCCCACCAGCCCCAGCTTGATTTCCTTGGCGGCGTATTCGCTCACCGGCAGGTCCCGCGCCACGCAGGCGGCGATCGCCGCGCCGCGCGCCTGCCCCAGCTTGAGCGCGCTCATCGCGTTGTTGGACAGGAACACCTGCTCCACCCCGACCTCGTCCGGCCGGTACTGCTCGATCAGCGCCCACAGTCCGTCCAGCAACTTGCGCAGGCGCAGCGGGAAGGATTCGGCGTCCAGCAGTACCAGCGGCTGGTGGTGGACGTGCGTTACTTTGCCGTCGGGCGCGACATCGATGATGCCGACGCCGGTGCGCTGGGAACCGGGGTCGATCCCCAGCACCCTGACCGTCGCCGCGCGCGCACCACCGGATTGCAGATCAGGGACCATCGGGCGGCGCAGCGTCAGGCGGACTCAGCCGAGGCCGGCCGCGTTGGAATAGACGTCCTGCACATCGTCCATGTCTTCCAGCCAGCGCAGCAGCTTCTGCACCTGTTCGGCGGTTTCGCCCTCCACCGCGGTGTCGTTGTCGGCGCGCATGGTGACTTCGGCGAAGCCCGGGGCCAGCCCGGCCGCTTCCATCGCCGCCTTCACCCCGGCAAAGGCCTCGGGCGAGGTCAGCACGTCGATGGCGCCGTCTTCCGGGTACACCACCACGTCGTCGGCACCGGCTTCGATGGCGGCTTCGGTGATCGCGTCCTCGTTCGCACCGGCGTCGTAGCTGAGCACGCCGACCTTGTGGAACATGAAGGACACCGATCCCTCGGTGCCGAGGTTGCCGCCGAACTTGCCGAAGGCGTGGCGGACGTCGGCCACGGTGCGCACGCGGTTGTCGGTCAGGCAGTCGACGATCACCGCCACCCCGCCCGCGCCGTAACCCTCGTAGCGGATCTCTTCGTAGACCACGCCTTCCAGCTCGCCGGTGGCCTTCTTGATGGCGCGCTCGATGACGTCCTTGGTCATGTTGACCGCAAGGCCCTTGTCGATCGCCGAACGCAGCCGCGGATTGCCGTGCGGGTCGCCGCCGCCGGCGCGCGCCGCCACCGAAATCTCGCGGATCACCTTGGTGAAGATCTTGCCGCGCTGCGCGTCCTGCGCGTTCTTGCGGGCTTCGATGGAGGGGCCACGTCCCATGACAATATCCGGCCGGAAATGCGAAGCGGCGGATTATACGGCGGCTGGCCCGACTGCGCGCTCGAATCTCAGGCGCCGCTTAACATGGCTCGTCGTACCGTGCCGCACACCCCACCCCGGATTCCGCATGGCCGACCGTTACCGATCCGTTCTCGCCCTCCTGCGCCGCGGCCTGCTGTTGGGCTGCCTGGCGGCGACCACCACCGCCTGCGCCGCCAGCGGGCCGGCGCCTGCAGCGGCCGCGGGGGACGGACCCTATGTTTTCCACGCGCCGGGAAATCGCCTGGATGCGCTGTGGGTGTGCAGGGGCAAGGTGGTGCGGCGCAGCCTGCCCGCGCGCGACGGCACGCTGATCCGGCCGCGCTGCGGTTATCCGCATGCGCTGGCGATCCCGGCGCGCATCGCCGCCGGCGAAACGCCGCTGCCGGCCGATGCCCGCATCATCGCGGTCTCCGACATACACGGCCAGTACGCGCTGCTGGTGCGGTTGCTGCGCGCCAACGGCGTGATCGACGGGCAGGACCGCTGGAACGCCGGGCGCGACCACCTGGTGGTGGCCGGCGACGTGTTCGACCGCGGCGAGGACGTGATCGAAACGCTGTGGCTGCTGTTCCAGCTGCAGCAGCAGGCGCGCGCTGCCGGCGGCGCCGTGCATTTCCTGCTGGGTAACCACGAAACCATGGCGCTGTACGGCAGCACCCATTACGTGCACACGGCGCTGATCGACAATGCCCATCGGCTGGGCCGCAAGTACGACGCTCTGTTCGCCGCCGACTCGGTGCTCGGGCAGTGGCTGCGCACGCGGCCGGTGCTGCTGCGGCTCGGCGACACGCTGTTCGTGCACGGCGGCATCTCCCCGGCCAACCTGGAACTCGCGGTCGCCGCGGCCGCGACCAATGCGGCCTACCAGCACAGCCTCGGCACCCCACGCAAGCAGGTCGAGGCCGATCCCGCGCTCGCGCCGCTGTACGACCACAAGACCAGCCCGATCTGGTACCGCGGCTATTTCGACGGCCAGCTGGACACGCCTGCGGTGCGGGCGCTGGCGGCGAAGCTGGGCGTTGCGCGGATCGTCGTCGGCCACACCACGGTCGGCGAAGTGGCCAGCTTCCACGACGGCCGGGTGATCGCCATCGACGGCGGCCTCAAGCGCGGCACCAGCGGGCAACTGCTGTTCATCGAGGGCGACCGGCTCAGCCGCGGCCTGCTGGACGGCCGCCGGGAAGCACTGCCGGCGCTGCAGGAAGTCCCGCGCGACCACGACTGAGCTTTCCCGCCGGGTCCGCATCGCCGGCCCGGCGATGACCGGATCAGGCGCGGGCCGGGCGCCGGTACATGAACTCGCGGTCGCGCTGCGCGCCCACGATGAATTCGTATTCGCCGGCGAAGGCGAAGCCATGGCGCGCGTAGAAGCGCTGCGCGCCGAGGTTCTCCGACCACACGCTGATCCACAGCGTGCGCGGGCCAGCGCGCAGCAGCCACGCCATCGCCGCATCCATCAGCGCGCGGCCAATGCCGCTGTTCTGGGCATCGGCACGCAGGTACAGGCGCTTCAACTCGCCGTCTTCGGGCCGGGCATCGGCATGCGGCAGCCCGCACGGGCCGGCCTGCGCGTAACCGATGGCGTGGCCGGTTGCGTCCTCGGCGATCCACAGCGCATAGCGGGGATCCGCCAGCGTGTTCGCATACGCTTCGACGCTGTGGCTTTCGTCGAGGAAGGCGTGCAGGTCTTCCGGCGTGTAGAGATGCCCGAAGGTCTCGACGAAGGTCGCCGTGCCCAGTTCCGCCAGCACGGCGGCGTCGGCTGGCGTGGCGCGGCGGATCGTGGTGCTCACGCCTGCGGCCGCACCTGCACGTGCACTTCGGCCAGCTGCGCGTCCGCGATCGGCGACGGCGCATCGGTCATCAGGCACTGTGCGCCGGTGGTCTTCGGGAAGGCGATCACGTCGCGGATCGACTCGGTGCCCGCCATCAGCGCGGCGATGCGATCGATGCCGAAGGCGATGCCGCCGTGCGGCGGTGCGCCGTACTTCAGCGCGTCCAGCAGGAAGCCGAACTTGGCGCGCTGCTCGTCGGCACCGATGCCCAGCAGGTCGAACACCGCCGCCTGCATCTGCGGGCGATGGATGCGGATGGAGCCGCCGCCGATCTCGTTGCCGTTGAGCACCATGTCATAGCCGCGGCTGACCGCGGTGCGGGCGTTGGCACGCAGGTCGTCGATCGAATCCACCGCCGGCGCGGTGAAGGGATGATGCAGGGCAACGTAGCGCTGCTCCTCCTCGTCCCATTCGAACATCGGGAAGTCGGTGACCCACAGCGGCGCCCAGCCCTCGGCAACGAGGTTGAAGTCCTTGCCGGCCTTCAGCCGCACCGCGCCCATGAAGTCGGACACCTTGTTGTAGCCGCCCGCGCCGAAGAACACGAGGTCGCCATTGCCGGCGCCAACGTGCCTGAGCACGGTCTCGAACGCACCCTCGGCGAAGAACTTGGCGACCGGCGAATTGACCGCGCCGGCCTCGTCGATCTTCGCGTACGCGAGGCCCTTGGCGCCGTACTTGGCGGCATGCGCTGCGTATTCGTCTATCTGCTTGCGCGACAGCGCCGCGCCGCCGGGGATGCGCAGCGCGGCGACGCGGCCGTTCGGATCGTTGGCGGCGCCGGTGAACACCGCGAATTCGCAGTCCTTCACCAGCTCGGCCACGTCCACCAGCTCCAGCGCGATGCGCAGATCGGGTTTATCGGAGCCGTAGCGGCGCATTGCTTCCGCCCAGGTCATGCGCGGGAACTGCGCGGCCAGCTCGACGCCGACCACCTCGCGGAACACATGCCGCACCATGTCCTCGGTCAGGTCCTGCACGTCGCGCTCGGCCACCCACGCGAATTCCATGTCGAGCTGGGTGAACTCCAGCTGGCGGTCGGCGCGCAGCGCCTCGTCGCGGAAGCAGCGGGCGATCTGGTAGTAGCGGTCGAAGCCCGCCATCATCAGGATCTGCTTGAACAGCTGCGGGCTCTGCGGCAGCGCGTAGAACTCGCCGGGATGCATGCGCGCCGGCACCAGGAAGTCGCGCGCGCCTTCCGGCGTGGCCTTGGTCAGGATCGGGGTCTCGATGTCCTGGAAGCCGCGCGCGTCGAGGTAATGGCGCAGCGCGCTGACCAGCTTGGTCCGCGTGCGCATCTTGCGCTGCATCTCGGGACTGCGCAGGTCGAGGTAGCGGTACTTCAGGCGGATGTCCTCGCCCGGGTTCTCGTGGTGGTGGAACGGCAGCGGCTCGGCCTTGTTCAGCAGTTCGATGCGCGTGGCCACCACTTCCACCTGGCCGGTCTTGATCCTGTCGTTGACCGACTGGCGGCGGCGCACGGTGCCGGTGATGCGCAGGCAGTCCTCGTAACCCACCGCCGCGGCGGCGGCCAGCATGTCGGCGTTGCCGTCGATGTCGGCAGGCTCGGCCACGACCTGCACGATGCCCTCGTGGTCACGCAGGTCGATGAAAACGATCTGGCCCATGTTGCGGGCGACGTCGGCCCAGCCGCACAGGGTGACGATCTGGCCGATCAACGCGTCGTCGACCAGGCCGCAGAAATGGGTACGCATGGGAACTCCGGGGACGCGGGGTGCGCCGCTACAGGCGGGCGCAGAGCCGGGCATTTTAGCCGATGGCCGGGATCGGCAAGGCGGAATGGCGCGGACGAGGCAGCGGGCGGGCATCCGGCGGCGGGACTGGAGCGGCCGCGCAAGTCACGACCCGATATCCGCTTGGTTGCGCGGCCGCCCCTGCCCCGCTGGGGAGGATTGGGCGGCTGGCGGGGCGGGCAATCATGCGCTTCATGCCGTCTCCGCCTACGCGAGTGGCGGGGGATCTCCGGCGGGATCGCTCACGGCTTGCTTTCCGCCGCCGGCTTGGCCGCCTCGGGCTTGCTGTCCGCCGGCTTTGCGGCGTCACCGGCCAGGTTGCGCTTCTTGTCGCCGTCCTTCTTGAAATCGGTTTCGTACCAGCCGCCGCCGGCCAGCCGGAACTGCGGGGCGGTCAGCTGCCGGTGCACCTGTCCTTCCGCGCCGCAGGATGGACAGGCGGCGGGATCGGCATCGGACAACTTCTGCAGCTTGTCGAAGTGATGGCCACAGGCGGCGCAGGCGAAGGCGTAGATCGGCATGGCGATGGAAGGCGGGGAATGACGGAGGCAAATTGGGGGCGGATGCGGCGGATTCAACGCGCGCCGATGACGCAAGGACGGCCTCAGTCGCCCCACGGCGCTGGCGGCAGCGGCACCGGCGCGGTGAGGTCGAACTCGACCTGGAACAGGCGCCCGCCCGGTCGGCGCAACTCGTACAGGAAGCGCCTGCCCGGCTCGATTTCCATTGCCCAGGCGTTCCGTAGCGAGGCACCCAGGCCTTCGCGCTCGAACATCGCGCGGGATTCGGCGTCCACCGGGAAGACCTGCCGCAGCGGCGTGCCGGCGTCGGCCGTGTCGCCGCCATACAGCGTCACCGCATCCGGGCTGCCGTCGGCATGGCGGTGGTCGTGCTTCAAGCGCAGCCCGTCGGCGCTGCGGGCCAGCACCCAGGTGCGCGAATGGTCGTCGCCGACGTGGAAGGGAATGCGCAGCCCCTGCGCCGGCGCATCGCAGCCGCGCACGTGCATCACCAGCGCCTTGCCTTCGAACGCATCCGGCGTGGCCGGGCGCGGCTCGTTGGCGACGATGCGCCCGGCGAAAGCCTGCCCGCAGTGGCCGGCAATGGCCGCGAGGAAGGCATCGGCGGGCGCCTGCCCGGCGGACGCAGCGAGCGGGCTACAGGCCGTCGCGACGGCCAATGCGCATAGCAGCGCCGGATGGAATCCCATGCCTATCCCCTTGCAGTCCTGGACTAGCCGTACAGTACCAACAGCTCGGCCTCGGCCTCGGCCAGCTCCGCGCGCAGCTGCATCTGCTGGCGGCCGATGTCGGCCACCCTGCTGGCGTCGGCATACACCGCGGGATCGGCCATTTGCACATCGCATTCGGCCAGCTTCCCTTCCAGCCGCGCCACCCGCTCCTCGGCCTTCTGCAGCTTGTGCGGATTGACCTTCGCCGCCGGCTTCTTCGGCTCGGGCGGCGGCGCAGGCAGGGCCGGCTCCGCCTTGGGCGCGGGGGTCTTCGGGTTGTCGCTGCCCGGGCGCGAACGCAGCCACGCCGCGTATTCGTCGAGATCGCCATCGAACGGCTCGACCTTGCCGCCCGCCACGCGCCAGTATTCGTCGCAGACCAAGCCGATCAGGTGACGGTCGTGGCTGACCATCACGATGGCGCCATCGAAGTCCGACAGCGCCTCGGCCAGCGCCTCGCGCATGTCGAGATCGAGGTGGTTGGTGGGCTCGTCCAGCAGCAGCACGTTGGGCCGGCGGTAGGCGATCAGCGCCAGCGCCAGCCGCGCTTTCTCGCCGCCGCTGAAAGTGTCGATCACTTCGAAGGCGCGGTCGCCGGGGAAATTCCACCGCCCCAGGAAGTCGCGCAGCACCTGGTTGGGCGCGTCCGCATCCAGCTTGCGCAGGTGGTCCAGCGGCGTGGTGCCGAACACCAGCGACTCCACCGTGTGCTGGGCGAAATAGCCGATGCGCAGGTCCGGGTGCGCCTTGCGCTCGCCGGACATCGGCGCCAGCTCGCCCACCAGCGTCTTCACCAGCGTGGACTTGCCGGCGCCGTTGGGGCCGAGCAGGCCGATGCGGTCGCCGGCCTCGAGGCCGAAGTTCGCATTCGACAGGATCTTCGCCCCCGCGCCGTAGCCGCAATCGGCGTCGTGCAGCGACAGCAGGGAATTGGGCAGCTTCAGCGGCTCGGGCAGGGTGATGTGCAGCGCGCGCTCGGCGCGCACCGCCTCGGTGCCGGCCAGCTTGGCCAGCCGCTTGACCCGCGACTGCGCCTGCTTCGCCTTGCTCGCCTTCGCCTTGAAGCGGTCGATGAAGCTCTGCAGGTGGGCGCGCTCGACCTGCTCCTTCTCGTGCGCGATCTGCTGCTGGCGCAGGTGCTCGGCGCGCTGGCGCTCGAAATCGGTGTAGTTGCCGACGTACAGCTTCGCCGTGCCGTCGTGCAGGTGCAGGATGTGGGTGGTGACGTTGTCGAGGAACTCGCGGTCGTGGCTGATGACCAGCAGGGTGCCGTCGTAGCGCTTCAGCCACTCTTCCAGCCAGACCACGGCGTCGAGGTCGAGGTGGTTGGTGGGTTCGTCCAGCAGCAGCAGGTCCGACGGCGTCATCAGCGCGCGCGCCACGTTCAGGCGCACCCGCCAGCCGCCGGAGAAATCGGACACCGGCTTCTCGTGCGTCTCCGCCGGGAAGCCGAGGCCATGCAGCAGCTTGCCGGCGCGGGCGGTGCCGTCGTAGCCGTTCACTTCCTCCAGCCGGTGGTGCGCCTCGGCCACCGCCTCCCAATCCTCGGCGGCGAAGGCATTGGCTTCCATCTGGATGGCCGCGTGCACGGCCTCGTCGCCCGACAGCACGAAATCGATGGCCGGGTCCGGCAGGTGCGGGGTTTCCTGCGCCACCGAGGCCACGCGGGCCTTGCCGGGCAGGTCGAGGTCGCCCTTGTCGGGCTCGACCTCGCGCATGAGCGCGGCGAACAGGCTGGACTTGCCGGCGCCGTTGCGGCCAACCACGCCCACGCGCCAGCCAGCGTGCAGGGTCAGGTCGACGTTGGACAGGAGCAGGCGTTCGCCGCGCCGGAGGGCGAAATTGCGGAAGGAAATCATGGGGCGGCGAGTTTACGGGAAAGCCGGCGCGCGATCCGCCCCGGAAAACAACGTACGTTACTGCATATCTGCATGCAGGGGATGTGTTTGCAGGGCAGTTAAGCCAGTGTTAAACAGTGTTGGAAACCACAGAACGGAGATGGCCATGCCCCACATCACCCCCCTCGCCCTCGCCCTGTCCTCGCTGCTGGCCGCCACCCCGGCGCTGGCGCAGCAGGCCAACAAGGACGCCCGCACCCTCGACACCCTGATCGTCACCGGCACCCGCGTGGCCGACCGCACCGTGGCCGAGTCGCAGTCGCCCATCGACATCCTGACCCCGGAAACGCTGGAGGCCACCGGCACCACCGAACTGGCCACCGCGCTGGCGCGCGCCCTGCCTTCGCTGAACTTCCCGCGCCCGGCAGTAGCCGATGGCAGCAGCGGCGTGCGCCCGGCGCAGCTACGCGGACTCGCTCCCGACCAAGTGCTGGTGCTTGTGAACGGCAAGCGCCGCCATATCGCAGCGCAGCTCAACGTCAACGGCACCATCGGCCGCGGCTCGGCGGCGGTTGACTTCAACGCCATCCCGATCGCCGCCATCGAGCGCGTAGAGGTTCTGCGCGACGGTGCCTCCGCCCAGTACGGCTCGGACGCCATTGCCGGCGTAGTCAATATCGTGCTGAAGAACGCGGGCAAGGGCGGAAGCATCGCGCTGACCGGAGGCGAGTATTCGGAAGGCGACGGCGCGCAGTGGCAACTGGCCGGCGATGCGGGCTTCCAGTTCGCCGGCGAGCGCGGCTTCATGCACGTGGCAGCACAGGCCGGCCAGCAGGATGAGACCAACCGCGCCGGCCCCTACCAGGGCGATCCAGCAAAGGCCAACACTGGCAATTTCCCCGGCGTGGGCGAGACCGCGTTCAAGTTCGGCGACCCGAAGGTGGAGGCCGGTGCGGCCTCCGTGAACGCCGGTTTCCAGCTGGGGGACAAGGCAGAGCTCTACGCCACCTTCATGGCCAGCAACCGCGACATCACCTCGCGCGCGTTCTACCGGTCGAAGACGCATCTGCTGCAAGGCGCGCTGCTTGCACAGGTGTATCCGGATGGCTACGTACCGGAGATCAACCAGCTGTCGCAGGATCGCAGCTTCGTGCTGGGCGCAAAGGGCAGCACCGAGGGCGGCTGGAACTGGGACATCAGCTACAACTACGGCTATGACCACCTGGCCTTCACCACCAGCAATACCATCAACTACAACCTAGGCGTGAGCAGTCCACGCAGCTTCTACGACGGCTCTCTGGAATACACCCAGAACGTGCTGAATGCCGACTTCTCGAAGCCGCTGGACATCGGCTTGGCATACCCGGCCACGTTCTCGTTCGGCGCCGAATACCGCGAGGAAAAGTGGAACCAGTCGCCGGGCGAACCGAACTCCTACCTAGGCGGCGGCGCGCAGGGCTTCGGCGGCTTCACCCCGACCAACGCCGTGCACGCCAAGCGGCACAACTATGCGGTGTACGCCGGCTTGGAAGCCGACGTCAGCGACAAGCTCTCCGCGGGCCTTGCCGGACGCTACGAGGACTACTCCGACTTTGGCGACGAGTTGTCGGGCAAGTTGTCGGCGCGATACGCCTTCAACGACAAAGTGGCGCTGCGCGGTACCGCGGCGACGGGATTCCGTGCGCCGTCGCTGGCCCAGCAGAACTATCAGGCCATCACCAGTACCTCGATCAACGGCCAGTTTGCCCAACGCGGCACTTTTCCGGCCACCAGTGCCGCGGCGATCGCCTTGGGCGCGCAACCGCTGAAGGCGGAGACGTCGACCTCCTACAGCCTGGGCTTGGTGCTGCAGCCGTTGGAGCGCCTGTACGTGACCATCGACGCGTACCAGATCGAGATCGACGACCGTATCGTGCTGTCGACACCACTGAACATTGACCCAACCAACGCCAACTACAACACGACACAGAAAGCTGCCGCACAAGCGGCACAGGATTTGCTGGCCGGCTTGGGAATCAGCGGCGTCACCGCGTTCAATTACTTCACCAACGCCATCGACACTCGCACCCGCGGCATCGACGTCGTGGGCAGCTACGCCATCCCGTTGGCGGCCAGCACCTTGAACCTGACCGCCAGCTACGGCTATTCCAAGACCGACATCCTGCGCCGCGCGCCCGATCCCGCTGTCTGGGCCAACTTCGCCGCACTGTCGCCTTCACGATTCGGGCGCGATGAGCAGGGCCGCATCGAGGAAGGCTTCCCACGCGACAAGCTCGCGTTGATCGCCGGCTGGAACCTGGCCCATTGGGACATCAATGCAGGTGCCACTAGGTACGGCAGCTTCACCACCCGGCACACCACCAACCCGGCGCAGGACCAGACCTTCGACGCGAACTGGACGCTGGATCTGTCTGCCAACTTCCGTCCGAACGCACATTGGACGATGACCGTCGGCGCAGACAACCTGCTCGACCAATATCCGGACAAGGTGATATTCGCCAACTCCACCGCTGGGATGCTGCAGTACAGCCTGCAATCACCGTTCGGCTTCAACGGCCGCTACGTGTACGGCCGCGTTTCCTACAAATGGTGAGCTGAACCCCGCGTTCATTTCCACCCGAGCGCCCCGGATCCCCGGGGCGTTTTTGACTCCGGACCGTCCCCAGGCCGTGCGATCATCGGGACATCGCCCCCTCGGAGCCCCCATGCAGCATCACACCTCGCTCATCGCCATGCTCGTGTTCGGCTTCGTGCTCGCGTTCGCGCTGGGCGCACTGGCCAACCGCCTGCGGCTGTCGCCGCTGGTGGGCTACCTGCTGGCGGGGGTGTTGGCCGGGCCGTTCACGCCCGGGTTCGTGGGTGACGCGGAATTGGCGCCGCAGCTGGCGGAGATCGGCGTGATCCTGCTGATGTTCGGGGTGGGCCTGCATTTCTCGCTGCGCGACCTGATGTCGGTGAAGAACATCGCCATCCCCGGCGCAGTGGGGCAGATCGCGATGGCCACACTGCTGGGCTGGGGCATGGCCGAGCTGATGGGCTGGCGGCATATCGAAGGGTTGATCTTCGGCTTCTCGCTGGCCACCGCCAGCACCGTGGTGCTGCTGCGGGCGATGGAGGAACGACGCCTGCTGGACACCCGCCGCGGCAAGATCGCGGTGGGCTGGCTGATCGTGGAAGACCTGGCCTGCGTGATCGCGCTGGTGTTGATCCCGGCGCTGGCCGGCGCACTGGGCGGTGGCGACGACGTTGGCGCCGCGGACATCATCAAGGCGCTGGCGATCACCTTCGGCAAGGTCGCGGCCTTCGTCGCGTTCATGCTGATCGTGGGCCGCCGGGCGATCCCGTGGGTGCTGGAGCGGATCGCCGGCACCGGCTCGCGCGAGCTGTTCACGCTGGCGGTGCTGTCGATCGCGATGGGCGTGGCGTTCGGTTCGGCCGAACTGTTCGGGGTCAGCTTCGCGCTGGGTGCGTTCTTCGCCGGCATGCTGCTCAACGAATCCGAGTTCAGCCACCAGGCCGCGCAGGACTCGCTGCCGATGCGCGACGCCTTCGCGGTGCTGTTCTTCGTCTCGGTGGGCATGCTGTTCGACCCGCGCATCCTGGTCGAGCATCCGCTGCAGGTGCTGGCGACCACCCTGATCATCGTGTTCGGCAAGTCCATCGCCGCCTACGCCATCGTGCGCGCGTTCGGGCATCCCAATGCCACCGCGCTGACCATTTCCACCAGCCTGGCGCAGATCGGCGAGTTCGCCTTCATCATCGCCGGGCTGGGCCTGTCACTGAAGATCCTGCCCAAGGACGGCCACGACCTGGTGCTGGCGGGCGCGCTGATCACCATCATGCTCAACCCGCTGCTGTTCATGGTGCTGGACCGCTGGCAGCTGCGGGAGGACGCGCGCATCCTCGCCAACACGCCGCCGGAGCCTGACGTGGTGCCGCTGGACATCGGCGGCCACGCCATCGTGGTCGGCTACGGCCGTGTCGGCAGCCAGCTGGCCCAGCTGCTCAAGGAACGCGGCGTCCCGGTGGTGGTGATCGAGGACGATGCCGACCGCGTGGTGCAGGCGCGCGCCAGTGGCTTCCCCACCGTCCGTGGCAACGTCGCCAACCGCCGGGTGATGCAGGAGGCGGCCCCGGAGCGCGCCAACCTGGCGATCTTCGCGATGCCGCAGGCGCTTGAGGCCGGCGAGGCCATCGAGCGGCTGAAGGCGCTCAATCCCGCACTGAGCGTGCTCGCCCGGGCGCACAGCGAAGCCCAGGTCAAGCACCTGCTGGAACACGGCGCGGATGCGGCGGTGCTGGCCGAGCGCGAACTGGCCTATTCGCTGACCGAAATGGTGATGGCCACGCCGCCGTACCGGGCGCTGCGGGCGACGACGGTGCCCGCGGCCGGCTAGAGTCCGGCCAGCGCCGCCCAGAAGGCCGGTGCGTAAACGGCGCATCGGGGAGCCCACAGCCTGAAGGGGCGGGGTTCATCTGCATTGCCGCCCGGGCGGTTGGCGGAGCAGGCGCTGCCCCGCCGTGCTCCGGACTTGCGCAACCTTTTTAGCCACAACGAGAACCCCGCCGCTGCCGGCGGGGCTTCGCGGCTTACTTCACGAACACCAGCCTGCCGCCGTCGGCATCCACCTTGACCGTATCGCCATTGCCGAACCGGCCGGCCAGGATGTCCTGCGCCAGCGGGTTCTCCAGCTGCTGCTGGATGGCGCGCTTGAGCGGGCGGGCGCCGTAGACGGGATCGAAGCCGACGTTGCCCAGCAGCTCGTAAGCCTTCTCGCTGAGCTCGATGCGGATGCCGCGTTCGCCCAACCGCTTTTCCAGCCCGCGCAGCTGGATGCGCGCGATCGACTTGATCTGCGCCTTGTCCAGCGGGTGGAACACCACGATGTCGTCCAGCCGATTGATGAACTCCGGGCGGAAGTGCGACTGCACCACGCCCATCACCGACGCCTTCATCTGCACGTAGGCCTCCGGCGAGTCGTCGCCGGCCAGCTCCTGGATCTGGTGCGAGCCGAGGTTGGAGGTCATCACGATTACGGTGTTGCGGAAGTCCACCGTGCGGCCCTGGCCGTCGGTCAGGCGGCCATCGTCCAGCACCTGCAGCAGGATGTTGAACACATCCGGATGCGCCTTCTCCACCTCGTCCAGCAGGATCACGCTGTAGGGACGGCGGCGCACGGCTTCGGTGAGGTAGCCGCCCTCTTCATAGCCCACGTAGCCGGGAGGCGCGCCGATCAGGCGACTGACCGCGTGCTTCTCCATGAACTCGCTCATGTCGATGCGCACCATCGCGTCCGCACTGTCGAACAGGAATTCGGCCAGCGCCTTGCACAGCTCGGTCTTGCCGACGCCAGTGGGGCCGAGGAACAGGAACGAGCCGCTGGGACGATTGGGATCGGACAGGCCGGCACGCGAGCGGCGCACTGCATCGGACACCACCCGGATCGCCTCCTCCTGCCCCACCACGCGCGCATGCAACGCCTCTTCCATCTTCAGCAGCTTCTCGCGCTCGCCCTCCAGCATCTTGCTGACCGGGATGCCGGTCCAGCGCGCCACCACCTGCGCGATTTCTTCCGCCGTCACCTTGTCCTGCAGGAGGGTGAAGCCCTTCGTCTCGGCCTCCTGCGCGGCGGCCAGCTGCTTTTCCAGCGCCGGGATGCGGCCGTACTGGATCTCGCTCATCGCGGCGAAATCCTGCTTGCGCTGGGCCGCCTCCAGCTCGAGGCGCGCGGCCTCGATCTGTTCCTTGATCTTGGTCGCGCCCTGCAGGGTGGCCTTTTCGGCCTTCCACACTTCCTCGAGGTCGCTGTACTCGCGCTCGAGCCCGTCGATCTCCTTTTCGAGATCGGCCAGCCGCTGCTTCGACTCGGCGTCCTTCTCCTTCTTCAGCGCCTCGCGCTGGATCTTCAGCTGGATCAGCCGGCGCTCCTTGCGGTCCATCTCCTCCGGCTTGGAATCGATCTCCATGCGGATGCGCGAGGCGGCTTCGTCCATCAGGTCGATGGCCTTGTCCGGCAGCTGGCGGTCGGCGATGTAGCGGTTGGACAGGGTGGCCGCGGCGACGATGGCCGGGTCGGTGATCTCCACGCCGTGGTGCACGGCGTAGCGCTCCTTGAGGCCGCGCAGGATGGCAATCGTGTCCTCCACCGAGGGCTCGCCGACGAACACCTTCTGGAAGCGGCGCTCCAGCGCGGCGTCCTTCTCCACGTACTTGCGGTACTCGTCCAGCGTGGTGGCGCCGATGCAGTGCAGCTCGCCGCGGGCCAGCGCGGGCTTGAGCATGTTGCCGGCGTCCATGCTGCCCTCGGCCTTGCCGGCGCCGACCATGGTGTGCAGCTCGTCGATGAACAGGATGATCTGGCCTTCATTTTTGGCCAGATCGTTCAGCACGGCCTTCAGGCGCTCCTCGAACTCGCCGCGGAACTTGGCGCCGGCGATCAGCGCACCCATGTCCAGCGACAGCAGGCGCTTGCCGCGCAGGCCTTCCGGCACCTCGTTGTTGATGATGCGCTGGGCCAGGCCCTCCACGATCGCGGTCTTGCCCACGCCGGGTTCGCCGATCAGCACGGGGTTGTTCTTGGTGCGCCGCTGCAGCACCTGGATGGTGCGGCGGATCTCCTCGTCGCGCCCCACCACCGGATCGAGCTTGCCGCTCTCCGCGCGCGCGGTCATGTCGATGGTGTACTTCTCCAGCGCCTGGCGCGCGTCTTCCGCGTTCTCGTCGGTCACTTTCTCGCCCCCCCGCAGCTTGTCGATGGCCGCTTCCAGCTTCGCCTTGTTGGCGCCGGCGGCCTTCAGCGCCTTGCCGGCCTCGCCGGACTCCTCCAGCGCCGCCAGCAGGAACAGCTCGCTGGCGATGTAGGCATCGCCGCGCTGCTGGGCCAGCTTGTCGGTGACATTGAGCAGGCGGACCAGGTCGTTGCCGGCCTGCACGTTGCCGGCCTGGCCGGTCACCTTGGGCAGCCTGTCCAGCGCCTCGGCCAGGCGCTCGCGCAGCACCGGCACGTTGACGCCGGCCTGCGCCAGCAGCGGTCGGGTGCCGCCGCCCTGCTGGTCCAGCAGCGCCAGCAGCAGGTGGACGGGTTCGATGATGGTGTGGTCGCGGCCGACGGCCAGCGACTGGGCGTCGCTGATCGCCTGCTGGAAACGCGAGGTGAGTTTGTCCATGCGCATGACGGGATCCTGTGCGTCGGGGCCGGCGCGGCCCAATGTCCTCCACATGCGGCTGCCGCGCCGTGATTCAAGTCAAATCGCACAACCCGTTGAGACTGGGTTATGGTCGCCCCAACCCGCCCCCTGGATCGCCCCGCATGCGCCGCCTCGCCGCCCTTGCCTGCACGCTCTTGCTCGCCCTGCCTGCCGCCGCGGCTGGCCCCGGCCTGTCGGCGCAGGAGCAGCGGATCAGCGCCGCGGTGGAGGCCGGCAGCGACGATGCCGTGGCCTTGCTGGGGCGGCTGGTCGAACAGAACAGCGGCACCTACAACCTCGCTGGGGTCGAGGCGGTGGCAAGGCTGCTGCAGCCGGAGTTCGAGGCGCTGGGCTTCGCGGTGGAATGGAAGCCGATGGCGCATACCGGTCGCGCCGGCCACCTCATCGCCATCCATGCAGGCAACGGCAAGGGCAAGCGCCTGCTGCTGATCGGGCACCTGGACACGGTGTTCGAGCCGGACAACGCCTTCACCGGCTTCCGCATCGAAGGCGGCCGCGCCATCGGCCCCGGCGTTGGCGACGACAAGGGCGGCGTGGCGGTGATGCTGGCGGCGCTGCGCGCGCTGCACGCGGCCGACGCGCTGCGCGGCGCCGACATCACCGTGGTGCTGACCGGCGACGAAGAAGACGTGGGCCAGCCGGTGGCGGCTGCACGCGCCGATCTGGTCGACGCCGGCAAGCGTGCCGACGTGGCGCTGGATTTCGAGAACCTCTCGCACGTCGACGGCCGCGAGATGGGCGCGGTCGCGCGCCGCTCGTCGAACGTGTGGACGCTGGCCGTCCACGGCGAAACCGGCCACAGCTCCGGGATCTTCTCGGAGCGCTTGGGCGACGGCGCGATCTTCGAGCTGGCGCGGATCCTCGCCGCGTTCCGCAGCGAGCTGCCGGAGCCGAACCTCACCTTCAACGTCGGCCTCGCCGGCGGCGGGCAGGCCGCCGGCCTCGACGCCAGCAAGTCGCGGCTCAACGCCAGCGGCAAGGACAACATCGTGCCGGCCATCGCGCTGGCGCGCGGCGATTTCCGCACCCTCAGCCCAGGACAAACCAAGCGCGTGGGCGCGAAGATGCAGGCCATCGTCGCCCGCCACCTGCCACGTACCCGCGCCGTGCTGGACATCGAGGAGCACTATCCGCCAATGGCGCCGACCGCCGGGAATCGCGCACTGTTGGCCCAGCTCAACGCGGTGAACCGCGACCTTGGCCTGGCCGAGATGGGCGAAATCGATCCGCTCTCGCGCGGCGCTGGCGACATTTCCTTCGTTGCCGCGGACGTGGACGGGCTGATCGGCATGGGCGCCGCCGGCGGCAACAGCCACGCCGAGGGCGAATATGTCGAACTGGATTCACTGCCGCGCCAGGCCAAGCGCGCGGCGCTGCTGGTGCATCGACTATCGCAGGCTACGCGCTGAGGCGCGCGGGATGGGCGACGGCTGGCATCTCTACCTGCTGCGCTGCCGCGACGGCAGCCTGTACGCCGGCATCGCCACCGACGTCGAACGCCGGTTCCGCCAGCACGCGGCCGGCAAGGGCGCGAAGTACACCCGCGCGCATCCGCCCGACTGCGTGCTCGGCAGCCGTCGCTACCCCGACCGCGGCAGCGCGCTGCGCGCCGAATGCACGCTCAAGCGCCAGCCGAAGGCGCGCAAGCTGGCGTGGCTGCTGGACGGCGCCGGCGCGGATCAGGCCGGCGCCAGCCAGCCTTCGTAACGCACCACCAGCCCGACCAGCGGCAGCCGCGCCTCGACCAGGAACTCGTAACGGCCTTCGTGCTCGCGTTCGCGGCAGCGCACGCCATCGAACCAGCCCGAGGGCAGCGGCAGCAGGCCGAACAGCCGCACCCCGGCCACCTGCCACCAGAGCGCACCGCCGCCGGGATGCAGGCGATGGCGGAACTGCAGCGGCCCCAATCGCTCGCGCAGCAGCCCGTTCTCCAGCACCAGCCGCGACCGCATCGGCACGCCGCCGAAATCGCGGCACCAGGTTTCACGCGTGGGATCGGCGATGAACTCGACCGTGGTCGGCACCTCGCGCATCGCCTTCGGCAACCCGGCGATGCGCGCGCACAGCCGCGCCAGCGGGTTGCGGCCGCGCTCGATGCTGGCGATGCCGGCATAGCGCGCCGTGCCGCGCACTGCATGCAGGCGGCGCACGGCTCCTGGCAGGGTGTAGAACGCCGCGCCCAGCGCCTGCTGGAACAGCGTCGCCGCCGGCACCGCGTTCAAGGCGTGATCCAGGCCAGCGTGGCGATGCGGCCGCTGCGGCCGTCGCGGCGATGCGAGAAGAAGCGTGCCGGATCGGAAATGGTGCACAGCCCGCCGCCGTGGACGTCGGTCACGCCGGCATCCAGCAGGCGCTGTCGCGCCAGCATGTATAGGTCCACTTTCCAATGCCCGGGACGGGTAGGCAGGAACGCCATCCGCGCGCGCGCATCAAAGGCGGTGAAGGCCTCGAAGACTTCCTCGCCGATTTCATACGCCCGTGGTCCGGCCGCCGGACCCAGCCACGCCACCAGTCGCCCCGGCGGCGTGCGCATCGCCGCCACCGTGGACTCCAGCACGCCGGCGCACAGGCCGCGCCAACCGGCATGGGCGGCGGCGACTTCGCTGCCATCCTTCGCAGCCAGTACCACTGGCAGGCAGTCGGCGGTGAGGATGGCCAGCACGACGCCGGGCGTGGCGGTCACCGCGGCATCGGCCTCGGGCTCGTCGGCGGCGGGCTCAACGGCGACCCCCACGCCATGCACCTGGCGCAGCCAGCGCGGCGAAGACGGCAGCGCCAACACGGCTTCCAGCTGGCGGCGGTTTTCCGCCACCGCCTCAACCTCATCGCCACAGCGCGCGCCGAGGTTGAACGCATCGAACGGCGGCCGTGATCCGCCCAGTCCATGCCGCAGCGTGGTCAGCGCGCGCACGCCGGGCGGCGCCGGCCAGTCGGCGTGGAGGAACGCGGTCATCGCCGCGCGCGCTCGGCCTCGGCGTGCGCCGCGGCGTCTTCGCGCAGCGCGCGCATGAGCTGCTGCATGTCTTCCGGCAGCGGCGCCTCGCAGCGCACCGCCTCGCCATTGACCGGATGCGCGAACTCCAGCACCTCGGCATGCAGCGCCTGCCGCCTGAAGCCGCGCAGGACCGCAATCAATTCCTCCGATGCGCCCTTTGGCAGCTTCAGCGACCCGCCGTACAGCGGATCGCCGATGATCGGGTGCTTCAGGTGCGCCATGTGCACGCGGATCTGGTGGGTGCGGCCGGTTTCCAGCCGGCATTCCAGCGCAGTGTGCGCGCGGAAGCGTTCGCGCAGGCGGTAGTGGGTCACCGCATCCTTGCCGTCCTCGCGCACGGCCATGCGCAGGCGGTCGCGCGGGTGGCGCTCGATCGCCGCATTGACGGTGCCGCCCGACACCAGCGCGCCCACCACCACCGCAAGGTACTGCCGGTGCACCTCGCGCGCGGACAGTTGCGCCACCAGCGAGGTGTGCGCAACGAGGGTGCGGGCCACCACCATCACCCCGCTGGTGTCCTTGTCCAGGCGGTGGACGATGCCGGCGCGCGGCAGCTTGTCCAGGTCGGGGTCGCGGTGCAGCAGCGCGTTCACCAGGGTGCCGGCGGGATTGCCCGCGCCCGGATGCACCACCAGCCCGGCCGGCTTGTCGATCACGAAGACGTGCTCGTCCTCGTACAGCACGCTCAGCGGGATGTCCTCGGCCACCGCATGGGTCTGCACGTCCTCGACCACGGTCAGGGCAATGGTTTCGCCGCCGCGGACCGGGTCGCGCGGGCGCGCGGGCGCGCCGTCCACGACCGCGTCGCCGGACTTGATCCACGCCGACAGCCGCGAGCGCGAGTATTCGGGGAACAGTTCGGCCAACACTGCATCAAGCCGGCGGCCGGCGCAGTGGTCGGGAACAAGGGCGGTGCGGGGTTCGGTCTGGTGCATGAAGGTTCCGTAAGCCGCCGGCACCGGCGGAAAGCGCCCGGCCTTGATCGTCGCCGGGGGCTGGTATTATCCAGCCTTCATGCCCCCGGCGCCCGTTCGATGCCCATGTCCCAGCGTTCCGTCCTGCTGCGCCCCGCCCTTGTACTCGCGCTCGTGGTTGCCGCCAGCGGCTGCTCCAGCGTAAAGACCATGTTCAAGGACAAGAACAAGAACGAAGGCCTGCCGGTGGGCGAGCTCTACGACCGCGCCCACGACAACATGCAGATGGGCCGCTGGTCCAACGCCAGCGAAGTCTTTGGCCGCCTGATCGCGCAGTATCCCTATGGCCCGTTCACCGAACAGGCGCTGATGGAACAGGCCTACGCCCAGTACAAGGCCGGCAAGCACGAGGACGCGATCTCCACCATCGACCGCTTCATCCGCACCTACCCGACCCACAAGAACATCGCCTACCTGTACTACCTGCGCGGCCTGTCCAACATGGCGCGCAACACGGTGTTCATGGCGCGCGCGTTCAACCTCGACACCAGCACCCGCGACCTGGCCGCGCCGCTGCAGGCCTACAACGACTTCAGCACCGTCGCCACCCGCTACCCCAACAGCCAGTACACCGCCGATGCCCGCCAGCGCATGGTGTTCCTGCGCAACGAGTTCGCCCGCTTCGAGCTGAACACCGGCCTGTACTACCTGCGCCGCGGTGCTTGGGTCTCGGCCGCCGATCGCGCCACCTACCTGCTGGAAACCTACCCGCAGAGCGAATACCAGAACGACGCGGTGGCGCTGCTGGGCGAAGCCTATACGCGGCTGGGCAATACCGTGCTGGCCGCCGACGCCAAGCGCGTGCTGCAGCAGAACGACCCGCAGCACCCCTGGCTGGCCGGCCATTGGCCGAAGGACCCGAGCATGCTCAAGCGCCTCAACCCGTTCACCGGTGAGTCGCGCTGAGCCAGCGGCAACGCGGTTGAAAGGGGGTCAGGTTCACTTCCGCATGCGTAAGTGAACCTGACCCCCTTTCGCTTACTCGCGCCAGCCGCTGCTGACCGGGTAGCGACGCTCGCGGCCGAATGCGCGCCGGCTGACCTTCGGCCCCGGCGCGGCCTGGTGGCGCTTCCACTCGCCCACCCGCACCAGCCGCAGCACCCTGTCCACGATGGTGGCGTCGAAGCCGGCGGCCACGATGTCCGCGCGCGACTGCTCCTGGTCGATGTGCCGCTGCAGGATCGCGTCCAAGACGTCATAGGGCGGCAGCGAATCCTGGTCGAGCTGGTTCTCGCGCAGCTCCGCGGACGGCGGCCGGTCGATCACCGCCTGCGGGATCACCCGGTCGCCCACCGTATTGCGCCAGCGCGCCAGCTGGAATACTTCCGTCTTGTACAGATCCTTGAGCGGCGCATAGCCACCGCACATGTCGCCGTAGATGGTGGCGTAGCCGACCGCGTATTCGCTCTTGTTGCCGGTGGTCAGCAGCAGCCCGCCGAACTTGTTGGACAGCGCCATCATCAGCGCGCCGCGCACCCGCGACTGCAGGTTCTCCTCGGTAACATCCACCGGCTGCCCGGCAAACACCTGCCCCAGCGCATCCAGATAGCCCTGGAACGGCTTTTCGATCGGCAGGGTGACCATCGCCACCCCCATCGCGTCGCATTGTTCGCGGGCCAGGTCGTTGGACATGTCGGCGGTATAGCGCGATGGCATCCGCACCGCGGTGACGTTCTCCGCGCCCAACGCATCGGCGGCAATCGCCAGCACCAGCGCCGAGTCGATGCCGCCGGAGAGGCCCAGCCAGGCCTTGTCGAAACCGTTCTTGCGGCAGTAGTCGCGGGTACCGCGCACCACCGCGCGCCAGGCCAACGCATCGCGGCTTTCGTCGCCATCCACCGTCCACTGCAGCGGCGCGAAGCGGCGCATCTCGGGGTCGAAATCCACCACCAGCCACTGCTCGTCGAACGCCAGCGCGGCCGGATGCACGGTGCCGTCGCCGTCCGCCACCACCGACGCGCCGTCGAACACCAGCGCGTCCTGCCCGCCGACCAGGTTGAGGTAGGCGAACGCGGCGCCGGTCTCGCTGGCGCGCTGCGCCAGCAGGGCGTCGCGCTCGGCGTGCTTGTCGTGTTCGTAGGGCGAGGCGTTCGGCACCAGCACCAGCTGCGCGCCGGCGGCGACGGTGGAGGCGATGGGCTCGGCGAACCACAGGTCCTCGCAGACCACCAGGCCGACCCGGGTGCCGTTGACCTCGAACACGCAGTCCTCGCGGTCCGGGTCGACATCGAACCAGCGGCGCTCGTCGAACACCGCGTAGTTCGGCAGCTCGCGCTTGCGGTAGGTCGCATCGATGGCGCCGTCGCGCAGCACGCTGGCGGCGTTGTAGACCACGCTGCCGGCCGCCTGCGGCCAGCCGACCACGGCGACGATGCCGCGCGCCTGCGCCGCGATGTCCGCCATCGCCGCCTCGCAGGCACGCAGGAAGGCAGGCCGCAGCAACAGGTCTTCCGGCGGATAGCCGGATAGCGCCAGCTCGGGGAACAGCACCAGGTCGGCGGCGTATTCGTCGCGGGCAAAGGCGATCATCTCGGCGATGCGCGCCGCGTTGCCGGCGACATCGCCGACCGGGAAATCGAACTGCGCCATCGCGATGCGGAGGTTTTGCGTCATCGGTGCCATCCTTAAGCGGTGCGGATCCGCCCGGGCCACGCCGCGAAAGCGTCGGCGAAGGGCGCTGCAAGGATACAGGCTCCATCCCGGCGCGCCTTCCGCTGCGCGCCGCTACCGCGCGCAACGGGTAAAATGCGAGGCCTCCCCCCTCTATTCACAGCCGCGCCCAGCCGGGTGCGGCACGCACGTCGGAGCAACCAACATGGGCCTGGACCTCGTCCCCACCGGCAAGAACCCGCCGGAAGAAATCAACGTCATCATCGAAATCCCCAAGGACGCCGAGCCGGTCAAGTACGAGGTGGACAAGGCCTCGGGCGCGATCTTCGTGGATCGCATCCTGTCCACGCCGATGCGCTACCCGTGCAACTACGGCTACGTGCCGTACACCGTCTGCGGCGACGGCGACCCCGCCGACGTGCTGGTGATCCTGCCGCTGCCGCTGGTGCCGGGCTCGGTGATCCGCTGCCGCCCGGTCGGCGTGCTGAAAATGAGCGACGAGGCCGGCAGCGACGAGAAGATCCTCGCCGTACCGATCGACAAGGTGTTCGCCGGCTATTCCCACATCGACGATATCGAAAAGGTCAGCAAGCACTGGCTGCAGCGCATCGGCCACTTCTTCGAGCACTACAAGGACCTCGAAGACGGCAAGTGGGTGAAGCTGGACGGCTGGGGCGGCGCGGTTGAAGCCAAGCAGATCCTGGTCGACGCGATGACGCGCTACCACGCCAGCGAAGACAAGCCGAAGTTCTGAGCCGCCCGTACCGGGGAAAGGCGGCGCGGCGGGTCTTCAGTCGCGCCGCTCGTGGTGGAGGACGGTCAGTCCGATCAACCGCGACACCACGGTGGCGATGTAGCCCACGCCGGCGAACTGCTCCAGCATGGTCAGGACTTTCGCCGGCGCGGCCAGCGGCAGGGTGTCGCCCAGCCCGGTCGCGGACAGGTTGCTGAAACTGTAGAACAGCAGGTCCAGCCAGCGCCGCTGCCGCTCTGGTTCGATGCCGGTGAAGCTGCCCGGATCCCAGGCCTGACAGGCCAGATAGGCATAGCCGAAGCCCCAGGCCAGCAGGGTGAAGGTGGCGCCGGCGGCGAACAGCTCGTCGGCCGTCACTTCATGGTCGCGCAGCATGTAGATCATCAGCCCGCCGGCGGCGTAGAAATACAGCGCGGCCTCCAGCAGTGCGGAATACGGCAGCACCGACTGGTGGCCGAACAGCACCCCGAGCACCGTGAGCACCATCGCCGGGAGCGCCAGCAGCCAGCCGATCCAGTTCATCAGCGGGCTGCGCATCACCACCCACAGCGCCAGCGGCACCACCACCAGGGCAACCGCGCCGAACAGCAGGCGGCCGCCACTGCCGTCATCCATCAGCGGATAGACGAGCAGGCTGAGCAGTTGCGCCGCCAGCAGGAAGGCGGACGGATGGCGCCTGGTAACCACCTGCCAGCGCCGCGCGCGCCACGAACCGGTCGCCATGGCCCGCGTCGGCCAGGCGCTTACGGCGTGGCCCGGTAGGGGTACTTGGCGAAAATGCCGGTGATGGCGCGGTCGATGTCCGCCATGCGCTTTTCCGGCGGCGCCTTCTTGCCCGCCACCGGCGCGCTGGCCGCGCCCGTCCACACCATGCGGTTGCGCTTGCCGTCGACCAGGTCGACGGTCAGGGTGCCTTCGCGGTAGCGGCTCACCTGGGTTTCGTCGTACCACACCGGCACCGCGACATAGCCGTGGCGGTAGCTATAGAACCACTGCAGGTCGCTGCGCGGCATGCTCCAGACCGCGGTGCGGTCTTCCACCACGCCCTGGAAATTGACCAGCAGGTCCGCGCCTTCGGCCACGTAGCGGTAACCGCGCGCCTCCATTTCGCGGCGCACGTCCTCGCGGATGCGCTCGGAGATCCAGCTGGAATAGCCGGACTGCTCCATCGCGATCGGCTTGTAGAAACCCCAGCTGCGGTACTGGGCGAAATCCGCGGTGGGATCGGCGTCGGTCCGCACCGTGGGGCCGGTGGCGCAGGCGGAAAGCCCTAGCGTGGCGGTGGCCAGCAGGGCGCAGGCAAGGATCCGGATGGAACGCATGGCGGTTCTCCCGACGGGACGTAGGCGATGATGATCGCACCGGCGCGGGGATGGCGCATGAACGGCAGCACGCCGGCGCGCAATAAAACAAAACCCCGCCAGGGCGGGGCTTCGAATCCGGCCGGCGGGAAGCCCGGATCAGTGGCGCAGGTTCTTGCGCAGGCGCTCCAGCGCCTGTAGCTGCGCGGTGACCTCGGCCAGGCGCTGCTGGGCCTCGGCGATTTCCATCGCCTCGCCGCGGCGGGCGATGATGCGCTCGGCCTCTTCCTTGGCGGCGCGCACCGCGGCCTCGTCGATCTCGTCGGCGCGGATCGCGGTGTCGGCCAGCACGGTCACGACCGTCGGCTGCACTTCCAGCATGCCGCCGGAGATCGCGAAATCCAGCTTCTCGCCGCCCGGCAGGGTCACCACGACCTTGCCCGGCTTCAGGCGGGTGATCAGCGGCGCGTGCTTGGGCGCGATGCCCAGTTCGCCCAGCTCGCCGGTGGCGACGACCAGTTCGGCTTCGCCGTGGAAGATCTCGGCTTCGGCGCTGACGATGTCGCAACGGATGGTGGATGCCATGTCTTTCGATTCCGTAGGGCGGGTTCTGGCCCGCCATGGGTGTGCCGCATCGGCGGGCCGGGAGCCCGCCCTAACTCGGACGCCTGCGCTTAGGCAGCGATCTTCTTGGCCTTCTCGACCGCTTCATCGATCGAGCCGACCATGTAGAACGCCTGCTCCGGCAGGTGGTCGTAGTCGCCGTCCACGATGCCCTTGAAACCGCGGATGGTTTCCTTCAGCGGCACGTACTTGCCCGGCGAACCGGTGAACACTTCCGCCACGTGGAACGGCTGGCTGAAGAAACGCTCGATCTTGCGGGCGCGGGCCACGGCCTGCTTGTCCTCTTCGGACAGCTCGTCCATGCCCAGGATCGCGATGATGTCCTTCAGTTCCTTGTACTTCTGCAGGGTGGACTGCACGCGGCGCGCGGTCTCGTAGTGCTCGTTGCCGATCACGTTCGGGTCCAGCTGGCGCGAGGTCGAGTCCAGCGGATCCACCGCCGGGTAGATGCCCAGCGAGGCGATGTTGCGCGACAGCACGACGGTGGCGTCGAGGTGGGCGAAGGTGGTCGCCGGCGACGGGTCGGTCAGGTCGTCCGCGGGCACGTACACGGCCTGGATCGAGGTGATCGAACCGGTCTTGGTCGAGGTGATGCGCTCCTGCAGCACGCCCATTTCCTCGGCCAGGGTCGGCTGGTAGCCCACCGCCGACGGCATGCGGCCCAGCAGCGCCGACACTTCGGTACCGGCCAGGGTGTAGCGGTAGATGTTGTCCACGAACAGCAGCACGTCGCGGCCTTCGTCGCGGAAGTACTCGGCCATGGTCAGGCCGGTCAGCGCGACGCGCAGGCGGTTGCCCGGCGGCTCGTTCATCTGGCCGTACACCATCGCCACCTTGGACTTGGCGTGCTCCTGCACGTTGACGACGCCCGACTCCTGCATCTCGTGGTAGAAGTCGTTGCCCTCGCGGGTGCGCTCGCCCACGCCGGCGAACACCGACAGGCCGCTGTGCTCGGTCGCGATGTTGTTGATGAGCTCCATCATGTTGACGGTCTTGCCCACGCCGGCGCCGCCGAACAGGCCGACCTTGCCGCCCTTGGCGAACGGGCACATCAGGTCGATCACCTTGATGCCGGTTTCCAGCAGCTCGGTGGTCGAGGCCTGGTCTTCGTACGACGGCGCCGCACGGTGGATTTCCCAGGTCGCGTCGGCCTGCACCGGGCCGGCTTCGTCGATCGGGTTGCCCAGCACGTCCATGATGCGGCCCAGCGTGCCGATGCCGACCGGCACCGAGATCGCGCGGCCTGTGTTCTCGGCAATCAGGTTGCGCTTCAGGCCGTCGGTCGAGCCGAGGGCGATCGTGCGCACCACGCCGTCGCCCAGCTGCTGCTGCACTTCCAGCGTGATGGCGGTGTCCTGCACCTTCAGCGCGTCGTACACCCTCGGCACGCTCTCGCGCGGGAATTCGACGTCGACGACCGCGCCGATGATCTGTACGACCTTGCCCTGGTTGCTCATGGTTGTTTCCTCAAGACTCTCTAATGCTGCTTTTGTAGGAGCGGCATCCGCCGCGATCAGTTCCCGGTCGCGGCTGGTGCCGCTCCTACAGGAATGTTTGGGTCAAACCGCCGCGGCGCCGCCGACGATCTCGGAAATTTCCTGGGTGATCGCCGCCTGCCGCGCCTTGTTGTAGACGAGGTTCAGGGTGTCGATCAGCTTGCTGGCGTTGTCGCTTGCCGCCTTCATCGCGACCATGCGCGCCGCATGCTCGGAGGCCACGTTTTCCATCACGGCTTGGTACACCAGCGACTCGATGTAGCGGGTCAGCACGTGCTCCAGCACGGACTCCGCGTCCGGCTCGTAGATGTAATCCCACTCGTGCTTGGCCATCTGCGTTTCCGCCGGCGGCAGCGGCAGCAGCTGGTCGAAGGTGGCCTTCTGCGTCATGGTGTTGACGAAGTCGTTGTAGGCCAGGAACACCTTGTCGACCTTGCCGTCCGTGTAGGCGTCCAGCATCACCTTGATCACGCCGATCAGCTGCTCCAGCTTCGGCGCATCGCCGAGGTGGGTGACCGACGCCAGCATGCCGACCTTGATCCGGCGGAAGAACACCGACGCCTTCTGGCCGATCGTGACCACGTCGACCTCGATGCCCTGCTCCTGCAGCGCACGGAACTCGACCAGCAGCTTGCGGAACATGTTGTTGTTCAGGCCGCCGGCCAGGCCGCGGTCCGACGACACCACGACGTAGCCGACGCGCTTCACGTCCGCACGCTGGACCAGGTACGGATGGCGGTAGTCGGTGTTGGCCTGCGCCAGGTGGCCGATCAGCTGCTTCATCGCCCGCGCATAGGGGCGCGAGGCCTTCATCCGGTCCTGCGCCTTGCGGATCTTGGAGGCCGAGACCATTTCAAGCGCGCGCGTCACCTTGCGGGTGTTCTGCACGCTCTTGATCTTGGTTTTGATTTCGCGTCCGCCTGCCATCTCTTCTCTCGCTGCTGCTGTTCTGTAGGAGCGGCTCCAGCCGCGACTGCCATATCCGGTCGGGGCCGAAGCCCCTCCTACATGGATGCCTGGATTACCAGCTGCCGGTCGTCTTGAACTCTTCGATGCCCTTCTTGAAGGCGGCCTCGATGTCGTCGTTCCAGTTGCCGGTGGCGTCGATCTGGGCGACCAGCTCGCCGGCGGTGTTGGCGAAGTGGGCCTGCAGGCCTTCCTCGAACGCCAGCACCTTGTTCACCGGCACGTCGTCCAGGTAGCCCTTGTCCACCGCGTAGATCGACAGCGCCTGCTGCGCGACCGACATCGGCGCGTACTGCTTCTGCTTCATCAGCTCGGTGACGCGCTGGCCGCGCTCCAGCTGCTTGCGGGTGGCGTCGTCCAGGTCGGAGGCGAACTGCGCGAATGCGGCCAGCTCGCGGTACTGCGCCAGCGCGATGCGGATGCCGCCGGACAGCTTCTTCATGATCTTGGTCTGCGCCGCGCCACCCACGCGCGACACCGAGATGCCGGCGTTCACGGCCGGGCGGATGCCGGCGTTGAACAGGTCGGTCTCGAGGAAGATCTGGCCGTCGGTGATCGAGATCACGTTGGTCGGCACGAACGCGGACACGTCGCCGGCCTGGGTCTCGATGATCGGCAGCGCGGTCAGCGAACCGGTCTTGCCCTTCACCGCGCCGTTGGTGAACTTCTCGACGTAGTCCTCGGACACGCGCGCGGCGCGCTCCAGCAGGCGGCTGTGCAGGTAGAACACGTCGCCCGGGTAGGCTTCGCGGCCCGGCGGGCGGCGCAGCAGCAGCGAGATCTGGCGGTAGGCCACGGCCTGCTTGGACAGGTCGTCGTACACGATCAGCGCGTCTTCGCCGCGGTCGCGGAAGTATTCGCCCATCGCGCAGCCGGAGTAGGCGCTGATGTACTGCATCGCGGCCGATTCGGAAGCCGAGGCGGCGACGACGGTGGTGTAGGCCATCGCGCCGAACTCCTCGAGCTTGCGCACGATGTTGGCGATGGTGCTGTTCTTCTGGCCGATCGCCACGTACACGCAGCGGATGCCGGAGTTCTTCTGGTTGATGATCGCGTCGATCGCCAGCGCGGTCTTGCCGGTCTGGCGGTCGCCGATGACCAGCTCGCGCTGGCCGCGGCCGATCGGGATCATGCTGTCGACCGACTTGTAGCCGGTCTGCACCGGCTGGTCGACCGACTTGCGCCAGATCACGCCCGGCGCGATGGTTTCCACCGGCGAATGGGTCTTGGCGTCGATTGGGCCCTTGCCGTCGATCGGCTCGCCCAGCGCGTTGACCACGCGGCCCAGCAGCTCGGGACCGGTCGGGACGGAGAGGATCTGGCCGGTGGTCTTGGCCACGTCGCCTTCGCGCAGGTGCTCGTAGTCGCCCAGCACCACCGCGCCCACCGAGTCGCGCTCCAGGTTCAGCGCCAGCGCGGTGGTGTTGCCCGGCAGTTCGATCATTTCGCCCTGCATCACGTCGGCCAGGCCGTGGATGCGCACGATGCCGTCGGACACCGAGGTCACGGTGCCTTCGTTGCGGGCTTCGGCGGCGAGCGCGACCTTCTCGATGCGGGTCTTGATCAGTTCGCTGATTTCGGACGGGTTGAGCGTGGTGGTGGCCATCTTGGTTTCCTTGGTGCCGGCGTTGCCGCCTGCGTATGCAAATGAATTAGTTCGACAGCGCCGACTGCAGGCGCTCCAGCTTGCCCCTGACCGAACCATCGATCACGACGTCGCCGGCGTCGATCAGCGCGCCGCCGATCAGGCTTTCGTCGATCGCGGTTTCGACCTCGACCTCGCGGCCGAAGCGCTTGCGCAGCGCCGTCTTGATCGTCTCGAGCTCGGCATCCGCCAGCGTGGCGGCGGAGGTGACCTTCGCCCGCACCACGCGCTCGGCTTCGAAGCGGAGCTCGTCGAACAGGCCGGCGATCTCCGGCAGCAGCGGCAGCCGGCGGTTGTCGAACAGCAGGCCGAGCAGGTTGTTGAACGCGTCCTGCGCGCCATCGGGCGACAACAGGGCGACCACGTCGGCGCGGGTCAGCTTCGGGTTGTCCAGCAGCACGGCGACCTGCGGCTCGGCCGCGACGCGGGCGGCGAAGCCCAGCGCGGCGGACCAGCCGGCAAGCGCACCGGCCTCGCGCGCCACCGCGAAGGCGGCGCGGGCGTAGGGACGGGCAAGAGTGAGGGCCTGGCTCATGGTCTGGGCCTCAGAGCTGCGCGGCCAGTTCGTCGATCAGCGCCTTCTGGTCGTTGGCATTGATCTCGCGCTTGAGCAGCTTCTCGGCACCGGTGACGGCGAGCAGGGACACCTGCTTGCGCAGGTCTTCCTTGGCACGGTTGGCGGCGGCCTCGATCTCGGCTTCGGCCAGCGCCTTCTGGCGCGCACCTTCGGCGATCGCATCGGCCTTGGCCGCGTCGATCAGCGCATTGGCGCGCTGGTGGGCCTGTTCGATGATCTCGTTGGCCTTGGCGCGGGCAGCCTTCAGTTCGTCGGCGACCTTGGCGTCGGCCTGCGCGAGGTTCTTCTGCGCATTGTCGGCGGCGGCCAGGCCTTCGGCGATCTTCTGCTGGCGCTCCTCGATCGCCTTGATCAGCGGCGGCCAGATGAACTTGACGGAGAACCAGATGAGGATCGCGAAGCTGATCATCTGGCCCAGCAGGGTGATATTCGGATTCATGTCGTGACCTGACGTTTCAGAAGACCCGGCGCTGCGGGGCTTTCTCCAAGGCTGCGCCGCGGCGACATGCCGCGGCGCGATGTTGCCGGCACGCGCCACCCGCGGGCGGCGCGCACCTTCACCACGCGACGCGATCAGGCGCCGGCAGCAGCCTGGACGGCGGCCAGCAGCGGGTTGGCGAACGCGAACATCATCGCCACGCCAACGCCGATCAGGAACGCCGCGTCGATCAGGCCGGCCAGCAGGAACATGCGGCCCTGCAGCATCGGCACCAGCTCCGGCTGGCGGGCGGCGGACTCGAGGAACTTGCTGCCCATGATGCCGATGCCGAGGGCGGCGGCGAGGGCACCCAGGCCGACGATGATGCCGATGGCGATGGCGGTGTAGGCCTGGACTTGGGCGATGAATTCCATGGTGGATCTCCAGTTGCGGTGCTTGCGGTGAATTGAAGGTGGAACGACGGAAGGTGGAACGGAACCGGGGTACAGCGATGGATCAGTGGTGCTCGTGCGCCATCGCCAGGTAGACGACGGTCAACACCATGAAGATGTAGGCCTGCAGCAGGATGATCAGGATGTGGAAGATCGCCCACATCGACTGGAACACGATGCCCGGCAGGAAGGTGAACCACGACACGAACAGGCCGGCGATCAGCATGAACACCAGCTCGCCGGCGTACATGTTGCCGAACAGTCGCATGCCCAGGCTGACCGGCTTGGACAGGTACTCGACCACGTTGAGGAACAGGTTCGGCAGCGCCAGCACGATCTTGGCGAAGGTGCCCTCGGCGTGGAACGGCGCGGTGAACAGCTCCTTGGTGAAGCCGCCTGCGCCCTTGGCCTTGATCGAGTAGAAGATGATCAGCAGCAGGACGGTGAGCGACAGCCCAAAGGTGGTGTTGATGTCGGCGGTCGGCACCCAGCGGAAATAGGTGTGGTGCGCGACTTCCTCGCCGGCCACGGCCTGCACGGCGGCGCTGGGGATGTCCAGCGGCAGCAGGTCCATCGCGTTCATGAAGACCACCCAGACGAAGATGGTCAGCGCCAGCGGCGCGATGAAGCGGCGGTCACCGTGGAAGGTGTTCTTCACTTCCGAGTCGACGAACTCGACCACCAGTTCGACGAACGCCTGCCCCTTCGACGGCACGCCGGCGGTCGCCTTGCGGGCATACCACCACAGCCAGAAGCTGGCCAGCAGGCCAAGCGCAAGCGCCACCACCCACGAGTCCATGTGGACCGCGCCGAACGAGAACTGCTTGGTGTTGTGGGTCAGGTGGTGGACGATATAGCCGGTCAGGCCGCCGCCGGTGTCGCCGCCTTCAGGTGCCAGTCCCATAGCTTCCAGGATCACGCGTTCGTCCTCGTCGTACTGCGCTGTGCCACGAATTTCATCGAAACCACGAAGGCCGCCGCGGCCATCGCCGCCCCGGCCAGTACCGGCACCGCCGGCAATTTCCACACCGCCATCGCCAGATAGAGCCCGACGATCACGACCAGCCACTTCACCGCGGTGCCCAGCAGCAGGCGCCCCAGCGCCACGCCGGCACCTGCAACCCCACCACCGAAAGCGCCCCAGGCCGCCAACAGGCTGCCCAGCGCCATCGCACCACCACCCGCCAATGCGGCGAGCGCGGCCCGCGGGCCGCTGATGTAGCAGGCTGCTGCCGTCGCCAGCGTGGCGACGGTCTGGAAGACCACCACCCGCAGCGCCAGCCGCCAGCCCGCGTTGACGGAATTGAGCACGCGGACGTTCCCTGCAAAATCAGCCGGTATCGGCACGGAATCGCGGGGCGGTTGCGAAAACCGTCCTGCGAAGCCGCCGAATTATAGCAGGCGCTCTTTTTCAGCGGCAACCGCCAAAAGCCTTGCCGATCCGCTGGAACTTCCAAGCGTGGGCCCGGTCACAACCTGCAGCGTCCGCAAATTCCTCGTCAGATCCCGTGCGGACGCCCGAAGCCCCGGCCCATCCCCGGCCGGGGCTTCCTTTTCCTGCGGCACCGGGCATGCGTGGGGGCAATTGCAGCAATCAGGGATTCCCACTGGATCAACTGCACTGCCCATGCAATAATGCGAATGACTCTCAATTACAAGGCTCCGCCATGCGCAAGACCTTGAGCTTTGCGTCCCTGCATTTCCTGGTGGCGTTCTCGGTGGGCTGGCTGATGACCGGCAGCTGGCTGGTCGGCGGCGCGCTGGCGCTGGTGGAACCGGCTTGCAATACGGTCGTGTTCCACTTCCACGAGAAGGTGTGGAAGCGGATCGAGGCGCGTCGTGCCGGCAATGCCTTGTCGCACCACGACGGCTTCACCGCCTGAAGCGACAGCGGCGCGAACCGGAGTCCGCGCCGCTGTCGATGCCGCTGGACGGATCGAACCGCCCTACTTCTTCTTCGGAATGTACAGGTCGGTGATGCTGCCGTCGTAGACCTCCGCCGCCATGCCCACCGACTCGCCCAGCGTGGGGTGCGGGTGGATGGTGTGGCCGATGTCGTGCACCTCGCAGCCCATCTCGATAGCCAGCGCGATCTCCGAGATCAGCTCGCCGGCGTGCACCCCCACGATCCCGCCACCGATCACGCGGTGGGTAGCCTCGTCGAACACCAGCTTGGTGAAGCCCTCCGTGCGCGACAGGCCGATCGCACGGCCCGAGGCCGCCCACGGGAACTTGCCGACGCCGACCTTCAGCCCCTTGGCCTTCGCCTCGGTTTCGGTCACGCCGACCCACGCGATTTCCGGATCGGTGTAGGCCACCGACGGGATCACCCGCGCCACCCATTCCTTCTTCTCGCCCGCCGCGACTTCCGCCGCGAGCTTGCCCTCGTGCGTGGCCTTGTGCGCCAGCATCGGCTGCCCAACCAGGTCGCCGATGGCGAAGATGTGCGGCACGTTGGTGCGCATCTGCGCATCCACCGGGATCAGCCCGCGCTCGCCCACGCGCACGCCGGCCTTGTCGGCATCGAGCTTGCCGCCGTTGGCGCTGCGGCCCACCGCCACCAGCACGCGGTCGAACAGCTTGCCGTCGGGGATGGACTCGCCCTCGAACGTGCAGGCGATGCCGTTCTTTTGCGCCTTGGCCTCGACCACCTTGGTCTTGAGGTGGATGGCGACGCCCTGTTTCTTCAGGCGTTCGGACAGCGGCTTGACCAGGTCCGCATCGGCACCGGGGATCAGTTGCGGCATGAACTCGACCACGGTGACTTCCGCACCCAGCGCGCGATAAACCGTGGCCATTTCCAGCCCGATGATGCCGCCACCGACGACCAGCAGCTTTTTCGGCACCTCGGCAAGGTCGAGCGCATCGGTGGAGTCCATGATGCGGGGGTCGTCCCACGGGAACGACGGCAGCTTCACCGGCTGGCTGCCGGCGGCGATGATGCAGTTCGCGAAGCGCAGCAGCTGGGTTTTGCCGTCGGCACCGGCGATTTCCAGCTCGTTGGCGGAGACGAACTTCGCCACGCCCTGCACCGTGCGCACCTTGCGCTGCTTGGCCATGCCGGCCAGGCCCTTGGTGAGCTGGCCGACGACCTTGTCCTTGTACTCGCGCAGCTTGTCGATGCTGATCTTCGGCTTGCCGAAATCGACCCCGTAATCGCTGGCGTGCGCGGCCTGCTCGATCACGTCGGCGGCGTGCAGCAGCGCCTTCGACGGGATGCAGCCGACGTTGAGGCAGACGCCGCCGAGGCTGGCGTAACGCTCGATCAGTACGGTATCGAGACCGAGGTCGGCGCTGCGGAACGCGGCGGTATAGCCACCGGGACCGGCACCGATCACCACCATCCCGCATTCGATGTCCGCCTTGCGACCAGGGGAAGCGGTGGCCTGCGGTGCGGGCGCCGCCGGCTCCGACTTCGCAACCGGCGCGGCCGGCGCCGGCGCTTCGGTCTTCGCCGGCACGGGGGCAGCCGGCGTCGCCGCGGCTTCGGACGCCGCACTGTCGATGACGGCGATCACACTGCCTTCCGACACCGTATCGCCCAGCTTCACCTTCAGCGCCTTGACCACGCCGGCGGCAACCGCCGGCACTTCCATGGTCGCCTTGTCGGACTCCAGCGTGACCAGGCCCTGGTCCTTGGCCACCGTGTCGCCCACCGCCACCAGCAGCTCGATCACCGGCACGTCGCCGTGGCCGCCGATGTCGGGCACCTTCGATTCGATATCCGCCATATCCGTCTCCTCAGAGCATGGCCCGACGCAGGTCGGCCAGCAGCTGTCCCAGGTAGGTGGTGAAGCGGGCGGCGGCAGCGCCATCGATCACCCGGTGGTCGTAGCTCAGCGACAGCGGCAGCATCAACCGCGGCTTGAACTTCTCGCCATTCCAGACCGGCTTCATTTCCGACTTGGACACGCCGAGGATGGCCACTTCCGGCGCATTGATGATCGGCGTGAACGCGGTGCCGCCGATGCCGCCCAGCGAGCTGATGGTGAAGCAGCCGCCCTGCATCTGCTCGGGCTTGAGCTTACCTTCGCGTGCCAGCGCCGCCAGTTCGCCCATTTCCTTCGCGATCTGGGCGACGCCCTTCTGGTCGGCGTCGCGCAGCACCGGCACCACCAGCCCATTCGGGGTGTCGGCGGCGAAACCGATGTGGAAATACTGCTTGAGGACGAGGTTGTCGCCGTCCAGCGAGGCATTGAAAGTCGGGAACTTCTGGAGCGCCGCCACGCAGGCCTTGATCAGGAAGGCCAGCATGGTCAGCTTGCCGGCCTTGCCCGCGGCGATCGCCTTGGCATTCTCCTCGTTGAGCGCAACGCGCAGCGCTTCCAGCTCGGTGATGTCGGCATCGTCATGCTGGGTGACGTGCGGGATCATGGCCCAGTTGCGCGCGAGGTTCGCGCCGGAAATCTTCTGGATACGCGACAGCGGCTTGGTTTCGATGGCGCCAAACTTGGCGAAATCCACCTTCGGCCACGCAATCAGGTTGAGCCCGCCGCCGCCGGCAGCCGCCGCCGGCGCGGCGATGCCGCCGGCCAGCGCCGCCTTCACGAATTTCTGCACGTCTTCCTTCGAAATGCGACCGCCGCGCTCGCTGCCGCTGACCTGCCCGAGGTCCACGCCCAGCTCGCGCGCGAACAGTCGCACCGCCGGGCTGGCGTAGGGCACCTTGGCCGGCAGCACCGCGTCGGCCTCGAAGCGCATCGGCGGGATGCCGGGCTGGCCGGGTTCGGCCACCGGCGCCAATGCCGGCACCGGCGCGCCGCTTTCGACCACCACCGGGGCAGGTGCAGGGGCAGGCTTCGGCGCTTCAGCCGCTGGCGCTGGCGTGGGAGCCGGCGCGGCCGGCGCGGCGACGGCTGGCGCGGCATCGGCAGCTTCGATGACCGCCACCACCGCGCCCTCGGACACGGTGTCACCCAGCTTCACCTTGACCTCCTTGACCACCCCGGCGAACGGCGACGGCACTTCCATGGTCGCCTTGTCGGACTCCAGCGTGACCAGGCCCTGATCCTTGGCCACGGTGTCGCCGGGCTTGACCAGCAACTCGATCACCGGCACATCACCGTGTCCGCCGATGTCGGGGACGCGCGCTTCCTTCAGCTCGGCCATGGCCGGAACTCCGCTCGTGGGGAAAGCGCCATGGGAACATATCGCGGCGCCCGCCACAAATCGCAGCGCAGCAATTCTCAGATTTTATCCGGGCAATTTATTGATGCACCCGGTATTCACGCGAAAAACGTCGCTGCACCCGCGAAAACCACCAATTCCACCCCCGGCGAAATCAGGGATGCTCGGCTTCCACGTGCACCCGCTCGCGGCGCAACAGGTACAGCCCGCTGGCAATGATGATGCCGGCACCGGCCCAGGTGACGGCATCCGGCAACACGCCCCAGACCAGCAGGTCCAGGCCCACGCCCCAGACCAGGGCGGTGTATTCCAGCGGCGCGACTAGCGAGGCTTCGCCCACCCGGAACGCCTCGGTGATGGCGTACTGGCCCAGCGCGCCGGCCACGCCGATGGCGGCGACGATCCACAGGTGCTCGCCGCGCAGCGGAACCCAGCCCGGCGCCGCCAGCGCACCCGCGCCCAGGGCCATCAGCGCCAGCAGCCAGAACGTGATCGCCTGCGTGCTGTCGGTGCGCGCCAGCACCCGCACGGTGATCGCCGACACCGCATAGCCGAAGGCGGCCAGCAGCACCGCGCCACCGGCCAGGGTCAGCATGCCCTGCCCGGTGGGCCGCAGCACCACCAGCACGCCTAGCAGGCCGACGGCGATGGCGGTCCAGCGCCGCGGCCCCACCCGCTCGCCCAGGAACGGAACCGACAGCGCGGTGATCAGCAGCGGCGCGACGAAGAAGATCGAATACGCCGTGGAGAGCGGCAGTGTCTTCAGCGCGAACACGAAGCTGGCCATCATCGCGATGCCCAGCACGCCGCGCAGCAGGTGCAGCGGCCAGCGCACCCGCAGCAGCGCGCGCGGGCCAGCGGTGGCCAGCGCCCAGGCCAGCACCAGCGGCAGCGAGGACAGGCCGCGCAGCGCCGCCACCTGGAACGGCGGGTAGTGCGCGGCCAGCGTCTTCAGCCCGGCGTCCATCAACGAGAACAGCGCCACCGAGGCCAGCATCAGCCAGAGCGCGCGGCGCGGGTGCGGTTCGGGCATGGCGTTGGGCATCGGCATCCACCCAGCATGCGGTAACCTGCCCGCCCCGTCACCGTGCCGAATGCCATGCCTTCCTTCGACATCGTCTCCATCGTTGACACCCACGAACTCACCAACGCGGTGGACCAGGCCAGCCGCGAGCTGACCACACGGTTCGATTTCAAGGGCGTCGACGCGAAGTTCGCGCTCGACGACAACGTCATCAGCCAGTCCGCGCCCAGCGATTTCCAGCTGCAGCAGATGACCGACATCCTGCGCGCGCGGCTGATCGCACGGAAGATCGACGTGCGCTGCCTGGAGTTCGGCGACATCGAGACCAACCTGGCCGGCGCGCGCCAGAAGGTCACGGTCAAGCAGGGCATCGAGCGCGAGCTGGCGAAGAAGATCCAGGGTGCGCTCAAGGACGCCAAGCTGAAGGTCGATTCGCAGATCAACGGCGACAAGCTGCGCGTCACCGGCAAGAAGCGCGACGACCTGCAGGCGGCGATGGCGCTGCTGCGCGGGCAGGAGTTCGAGCTGCCGCTGCAGTTCGACAACTTCCGCGACTGAAGCCGGCCGCGCCGGCGGGCCGCGCTGCGGCCTTGCTTACGCCGCGTTGCCGGCAAACAGCCGCGTGCGCGCCTCGGCATCCAGCGCGCGCCATTCGCCCACCGGCAGCCCACCGAGCACAAGCCCGCCGATGCGTTCACGGTGCAGTGCCGCGACGTGGTTGCCGACCGCGGCGAACATCCGCCGCACCTGGTGGTAGCGCCCCTCGTGCAGGGTCAGCCGCGCGCTGCGCGGCCCCAACACCTCCAGCCCTGCCGGCAGCAGCGGGGTCTTCTCGCCCTCCAGCATCAGCGTGCCGCTGGCGAAGACCGCCCCCTCGTCGCCGCGCAGGTCCTCCGCCAGCGTGGCCAGGTAGACCTTCGGCAGCTTGGACTTGGGCGCGATGATCCGGTGCAGCAGCTGGCCGTCGTCGGTCAGCAGCAGCAAGCCGGAAGTATCGCGGTCGAGCCGCCCCACCGTCGAAAGCGCCGGGCTGCGCAGGCGGTAGCGCGGCGGCAGCAGGTCATGCACCACCCGGCCGCGATCCTTGGTCGAGCAGGTGTAGCCCACCGGCTTGTGCAGCATCAGCAGCAGGCCGGTTGGCGGATCCAGCGGCTCGCCGTCGATGCGCACGTCGTCGTGGTCCAGCGGGTCGTCCGCGTACAGCACCTCGCCCGCGGCGTTGGTGATGCGACCCTCGCGGAACAGCCACTGCACGTCCTTGCGGCTGCCATAGCCGAGGTTGGCGATGTGCTTGACCAGCTTCATGCCTTCACCGCATGCACGATCTTGAATCCGCCAGCCTGGGCCACGCTTCGCACCTGTGCGAAGCCCGTGCCGAGTGCGTCCTCGTAGGGAAGATGGCGGTTGGCAACCAGCCACAAGCTGCCGCCCGGCGCCAGTGCAGCCGCAGCCGCGGCAATGAAGGCGCGGCCGATGTCGGGCCGGTCGCCGCGCCCCAGCGCGTGGAACGGTGGATTGCAGACGATGGCGTCGAAACGGCCGGGCACGCCCGCTTCGACATCGTGCCAGTGGAACCCCACCTGGACATCCGGTCCGGAGGCCTTGGCATCGGCCAGGTTGCGCCGCGCCAGCGCCAGTGCGCGTGCGTCTGCCTCGAACAGGTCGAGCGAGGCGATGCGCGGGCAGCGCGCCAACACCTGCATCGACAGATAGCCCCAGCCGGCGCCGAAGTCGGCCACGCGGCCATGCAGCTCAGCCGGCAGCACGGTGGCCAGCATCGCAGAAGCGGCGTCCACGCGGTCCCAAGCGAACACGCCGGGCCGGCTCAGGAAACCTTCGCCGGGCACATCCTGCGCGGCGACCCGGCGCGGGGCATCCAGTTGCCGCCACTGCGCCAGCAGCGCCTTGTCGCAGGCCATGTCCGGCTGGGTCCAGAACGTGCGGCAATGGTATTTGCTGAGCGAGCTGACGCTGCCGAGGGCCAGCTGTTTCAGATCAGCCTCGCGCGATTTCGCGCCCTCATCGTTGGCCACCGACGCCACCACCCTGCCGTCCGGCGCGACCGCCGCGCAGGCCTTCGCCAGCAGCGTGCGTGCTTCTTCGCGCTGGCGTGGCGGCAGCACCAGCACCAGCGGGTATGCCGCCTCCGGCAAGGCGTCCTCGTCCAGCAGGTCGATGCCGAGGCGCTGCAGGCGCACGGCCTCCGGCCGGAACGGCTGCGTCGCGGCCAGCCCGGGCGGGCGCGCCGCGTGCAGGGCCGCGCCTCCGCGGGCCCGCAGGAACAGCACGCTGCCGGCTTCCGGCCACTGCAGCAGGCTATCGGCAAAGGGGTGCAGCAGGGCTTCGAGGGGGTTGTCGCGCTGGCTGGATGACATGCGCAAAGTCTACCGCGCAGGCGTCCCCGGCCCGACCAGGCGATCAACGCGATGACTGCGTTCCGGCGCCTGGGGGGCTGGCGCGATCAACGGCAAACGCGATCCGGCAACGGTCACCGCACCGGGATCAGCCGACCGCTGATGCCCGCCGTCGCAGACCACCCATCCCCCAGTTGGCCAGCAGGCACAGCGCCGCCGCCGCGCACCAGCCCAGCGCATCGCGGCCGCCGGGCAGCACCAGCGCCAGATCCGCGGCCCAACCTCGGCCGTACCAAGCCACCACGCCCGCCGCCGACAGCGCAAACACCGCGCCTAGCCCGCGCAGCAGGCGCTGCTCCAGCAGCGTGCAGGCCCCGCGCCGGGCGCGCGCCAGGGCCGCCACCTGCGCGGCAAAGTCCGGCGGCAGCGCCACCGGCGGAGCATCGCGCAGGGCGCGGGCGATGCGCAGGTCGCCAACGTCGGCGTCGGGCTCGCCACGGCGGGCACGCTCCTGTGCCTGCCAGCGGCGGACGTCGATGCCGGGCTCGGCCCGGTCGCGGTCGCGGTCGTGGTCTTGGATGCTCATGCGGCGACTCCGATGCGCGGGGCAAGCAGCTCGCGCAATCTGTTGCGGCTGCGGAACAGGTGGCTCTTGATCGTGCCGTCGGCCAGGCCGGTGATGGCGGCGATCTCGCCGATCGGCAGCTCTTCCAGATGGTACAAGGTGAGGATCATGCGCTGCAGCGGCGGCAGGCGCTCGATGGCGGCGTGGAGCTCGCGCTCGGCTTCGGCGCCGGCATGCGCGGCAGCGAGGTCGAAGCCATCACCCACGTTGTCGAGCAGCGACACACCGTCCTCGTCGCCCGCCGGCTCCGCCAGCGGTATGCGCTTGCGCTCCAAGTGCCGCTTCGCCACCGAATAGGCCACCTGCCCGATCCACGATTTCAGCGGGCTGTCGAAACGGTACTGGTGCAGGTAGCGGTGCACGCGCAGGAACGCGTCCTGGCACAGCTCGCGGGTGTCCTCCGGGTGCCGCACCATGCGCTGGATCACGTGCCAGCACAGGCCCTGGTAGTCGCGCACGAGCTGTTCGAACGCGCCGGGGCGGTTTTCGAGCACGGCTTCGACAAGGGCGCGGTCGGCATCCATCCCGCATGGGATACGGGCAGGGGCGCACCGGTTGCAAGTCTTTTGCGACGAAACGACTGCAACCGCCGATGGCCCCGCCGTATCCCTTTGCCCGAGCGGTGCATCACGCACCTTCCACCAAGGACACCTCCATGAACTTCGAATTGCTGATCCCGGTTTCCCTGTTCGCCTGCATCGCCTATTCCATCAAGGCGGTGGTCGATGCCCGCGTGCGCAAGCAGCTGGTCGCCAGCAACGGCGACCCCTCGCTGGTGCGCAGCATCCTGGAAGGCGACGAGACCGCGCGCCGGCTGTCCTCGCTGCGCTGGGGCATCACCCTGGTGGCGCTGGCCCTCGGCTTCGGCATCGTCGAGGCGCGCGGCTGGGAGGACATCACCCCCGGCGTGATCGCGGTGCTGGTGGGCGCGCTGGGGCTGGGCAACCTCGCCTTCTTCGCGGTCTCGCGCAGGCTGCGCTGAGCCCGCTCCGGTATGCTGTCGGCCCCCAAGGCCGACCGCACGCCATGACCGACAACGCACTCGACACTCCGCCCGACCGCCTTTCCAACGATCCGCGCAGCCCGTTCTACCGGGCCGAGCTGCTGGAGCGCGGCATCGGCATCCGCTTCAATGGCGTGGAGCGCAACAACGTCGAGGAATACTGCATCAGCGAGGGCTGGGTGCGAGTGCAGGCGGGACGCGCGCTCGACCGCCGCGGAATGCCGATGACGATGAAGGTCAAGGGCAGCGTAGAGGCGTGGTTCCTGGATACCGCCGGGGAAGCCGGAACGCCGGCTGACTGAACATCACGCGCCGCCCCCGCCGCCATGCGTGCGGGGGCACACTGCGGACAAGCCCACGCGGAGAATGCCCATGCACGCCAAGCTCGCTGCAGTTGCACTGACCCTTGCCTTGGCCGGCTGCGCCGCCACCGGCGACAGCATGCTGGCTGCCGACGCGCCGCGCGCCCTGCCGGATGCCGGCCCTGTCGGCGTCGCTTGGGCGGATCCCGCCACCTTCACCGAGCTGCGCCACAGCCGCAACCGCTACGAGAGCGAGCGCGGCCACTGGCTGGCCGACCTGGCCCAGTACATGCGCAAGCGCGCCGAGGCGCAGCTGCCGGCCGGCGAACGCCTGCAGCTCACCATCGTCGACGTGGACCGCGCCGGCGACTACGAGCCGTGGCGCCGCCTGGGCCAGCAGGACGTGCGGATCATCCGCGACATCTATCCGCCGCGCATGACCGTGCAGTACAAGCGCTTCGATGCCAACGGCCGGCTGGTCGCGGAGGGCGAGCGCAAGATCACCGATCCCGCCTTCCTGGTGAACGCCGCGCCGTTCAACGACACCGACCCGCTGCGCTACGAAAAACGCATGATCGACAGCTGGCTGCGCCGCGAGCTCCGCGACCCCGTCGCCAACCGCTGACCGGCGCCAGCCGGGATGCCCGGAGCCGCCTGCGGGCGGCTTCGTCGTTTCAGGGGCAAGCGCAGGCCGCCGCGCGCGCCAGCAGGACGTCGCGTTCGCGCGCATTGGCGGTCAGCGCCGCTGCGCGCGTGAATTCCTCGCGCGCTTCGGCCCGCCTGCCCAGCTGCTCCAGCAGGTCGCCGCGCACCGCCGGCAACGGCGCGTAGTCGCGCAGCTTGGCATCGGCGGCCAGCGCCTCCACGATCGGCAGCGCCGCCCCGGCCCCTTGCGCACGGCCCACCGCGACCGCGCGGTTGAGCTCCACCACCGGCGACGGCGCGACCCGCATCAACTGCGCGTACAGGCGGGCGATCCCGGCCCAGTCCGTGTCCTCGAAACGCGGTGCCCGTGCATGGCAGGCGGCCAGCGCCGCCTGCAGCGCATAGGCGCCCCCAGCCCCGCCCAGTTGCCGCGCCTGCGCCAATGCCTGCAGGCCGCGCTGGATCTGCAACCGGTCCCAACGCGCGCGGCTTTGCTCGGCCAGCAGCACCGGGGAGCCGTCGGCCCGCGTCCGCGCGGGAATGCGCGAGGCCTGCAGCTCCATCAGCGCGAGCAGGCCGAACACCTCCGGTTCCCGCGGCAGCAGGCCCGCCAGCACCCGCCCCAGCCGCAGCGCCTCCTCGCACAGCGCCGGCCGCATCCAGTCCTCGCCGCTGGTCGCGGCGTAGCCCTCGTTGAAGACCAGGTACAGGACCTCCAGTACCGCCTCCAGCCGTTCCGGCAACTCCGCCCTGCGCGGCACCTCGAACGGCACCCGTGCCGAGGCCAGCGCGCGCTTGGCACGGACGATGCGCTGCGCCACCGTCGCTTCCTGTTGCAGGAAGGCGCGGGCGATTTCCGGCGTCGACAGGCCGCCGAGCAGGCGCAGGGTCAGCGCCACCCGCGACTCCATCGGCAGGACCGGGTGGCAGCTGGCGAAGACCAGCCGCAGCAGGTCGTCGCCGATATCGTCGTCCGCGTAGCGCTGGGCATCGTCGCCCTGCATGTCGGCTCCGTGCAGCGTGAGTTCGATGCCGAACTGGTCCTGCTTGCGCGCGTGCAGCCGGCGCTGGCGGACGTGGTCGATGCCGCGGTGCTTGGCCGCGGTCATCAGCCAAGCGGCAGGGTTGTCCGGCACGCCCTCTCGCGGCCAGCGCTCCAGCGCGGCCACCAGCACGTCCTGCGCCAGCTCCTCGGCGGTATCGATGTTGCCGGTGATGCGCGCCAGCCGCGCCAGCAGCTTCGGCGATTCCATCCGCCACAGGGCGTCAAGGCGGCGGCGGAGGTCATCGGCCTTCATCGCGCCGATGACACCACCGCCCGCCCCCGCCACGCAACCACCCGCTTACTGGGCCGGCATCTGCGACATGTCCATGTGGAACACGCCCCACTGGTGGCCGTCGAGGTCGACGAAGGCCCACGAATACATGAAGCCGAGGTCCTCCGGCTCGTGGCCTTCCGTGGCGCCAGCGGAGATCGCCTTGCGCACCAGCGCGTCGACCTGCCCGCGGCTGTCCAGCGACAGCGAAAACAGCGCCTCGGTGGCCTTGCGCGGGTCGGTGATCGGCACCTTGGACAGGGTGGAGAAGAACGACTCGGCCACCAGCATGACGCTGGTGTTGTCGTTGATGACCAGCGCGGCACCGTTTTCGCTGGTGAAGTCGGGGTTGAACGAGAAGCCGAGCGCTTCGAAGAAATCGACGCTGCGATCGAGGTCCTTCACCGGCAGGGTGACATAGAGATTGCGGGGCATGGCGGTCCTTTCCTGTGGGTCGCGGGATGTGCGGTCAGCCCTGCGCGGGCTTCCAGCCGGCGGCGGGGACGACGTTGATCATCCACGGCACGCCGAACCTGTCGATGAGCGAGCCGAAGCCGGGCGACCAGAATGTCTCGCCGAACGCCATTACCGTGCGGCCGCCCGCGGAAAGGCGCTCGAACCAGCGCCGCGCCTCGTTCGCATCTTCGGTGTGCAGGGTGACGTCGAAGCCGTTCTTGGGCTTGTCCACGTTGGGCGCCCAGGCGGTATCCATGTCGGCGCCCATCAGCGCCTGGTCGCCGACTTCCAGCCAGCAGTGCATCAGCCAGGTTTTGTACTTCTCGTCGGTGATCGGCATGCCGGGCGGCGCATCGGCATACGGCATGGCGGCGGTGATCCTGCCACCCAGCACGTCTGCGTAGAACTCGAACGCCTCGCGGCACTGGCCCTGGAAGCTCAGGCTGGTGACGATTTTCATGTGCTGCTCTCCTGTGGATCGATCGGTTGCCATCAGTGTCCGAGGCGCTCGCGCAGGCGGTCTTCCTGCGCACGCAGCTCGGCGCTGAATTCGGCGCCGAAATCCTCGGCCTCGAAGATCGGGCGGATCTCCAGTTCGGACGGGCCGGGCATCGGGTTGGGGCAGCGCTTGGCCCATTCGATCGCCTCGTCCAGCGAACGCACCTGCCACAGCCAGAAGCCGGCGACCAGCTCGCGGGTTTCGGCGAACGGGCCGTCGACCACCCGCCGCTGCGGGCCATCGAAGGCCACGCGCACGCCGCGCGAACTGGGATGCAGCCCTTCGCCAGCCAGCATCACGCCGGCGTTCACCAGCTCCTCGTTGAACCTGCCCATCGCCTCCAGCAGATCGGTGCCCGGCATCGCGCCCGCTTCGGAATCGGCCGTGGCCTTCACCATCACCATCACCTTCATGTCGGTCTCCGCGCGGGTGGAATTTCCCGCTTGCATGCAACACGACGGATGGCAGCAAGTGGAATCGACACGCTGCGTGAAAAAAATCACCGCCGCATTCAGTTTGTGCGCCGGCACCTTGGCCGGCATCATCCTCCGCTCTCCCATCGCGGATCGCCCGATGCAGTACCTGACCCTGATCCACATCGATCCGACGTTGCTGGCCGAACTGCCGCAGGACGAGTACGACCGGCTGATGCGCGGCTGCTTCGAGAAGGCCGATGCCCTGCACGAGGCCGGCCATCTGCACGCCTCGCAGCAGCTGCTGGAACCGGACACCGCGCGCACCCTGCGCGTGCGCGACGGGCTGGCGCGGATCACCGATGGCCCGTTCGCCGAAACCCGCGAATTCCTGGCCGGCTTCAACCTGATCGAAGCCGGGTCGATGGACGAGGCCATGGAGATCGCCCGCCAGTTCCCGTGGGCGCGCTTCGGCAGCATCGAGGTTCGCCCGGTGCGCGACATGCAGGCGGTGCGCGCGCACGTCGGCGCCGCCTGAGCCGCGGCAAACCCTGACCGCGATCCGCGCCGCGCGCCGACGGCGCCGGTGCGATGCGGGCGCGATGCTGGCGGCACTCCCGCACCGAGTGCCGCCATGGAACCGCGCACCGCCCTGCTCGCCCTGCTGCTGTCCGCTGCCCTGCTATCGCCAGCGCCCACCTGGGCGGCACCGGGACTGCCAGCGCCAATGCTGGCCACCCGCTTCCATGACGCTGGCGACCTTACCCACTGGCTGGTCAGCGAGAAGCTGGACGGGGTGCGTGCCCGCTGGGATGGCCAGCGCCTGCTGACCCGCAACGGTGATCCGATCGACGCCCCGCGGTGGTTCACCGCCGGCTGGCCGGCGCAGGCCATCGAGGGCGAGCTGTGGATCACGCGCGGGCGGTTCCAGCAGGTCAGCGACCTGGTGCGGGCGCTGCATCTCGACGACGCTGGCTGGCGACAGGTGCACTTCATGGCCTTCGACCTGCCCGGCGACCCGGGCGCGTTCGCCCAGCGCGCACGCCACCTACGACTGCTGGTCGCCACCACGAAGGCGCCAACGCTGCGGGCCATCGCGCAGGCCCGCGTGGCCAATCGCACCGCGCTCGATGCGCAGCTGCGCACGGTGGTGGCCGCGGGCGGCGAAGGGCTGGTGCTGCACCGCGCGGACGCCCGCTACGTGGGCGGCCGCAGCGAAGGCCTGCTGAAGTACAAGCCGAGCTTCGATGCCGAGGCGCGGGTCATCGGCTATCGCCCCGGCCAGGGCAAATACGCCGGACAGGTGGGCGCGCTGCTGGTGGAAGACGCGCACGGGCGCCGCTTCGCGCTGGGCAGTGGCCTGTCCGACGCCGAGCGCCGGCAGCCGCCGCGTCCCGACACCCTGGTCACCTATCGCTACAACGGCCTGACCGCGAAGGGCACGCCGCGCTTCGCCCGCTACCTGCGCGTGCGCGGGGAGCTGCCCCGCGCACGCGACTGACCGTCTGCCACTCACTGTTCCAGCGGCATCCGCGCGGTGTAGTAGTCGACCAGCCGCTCCACTTCCGGCGGGTCGAGGTTGGCAAGGCCGATCACGATCGCGTCTTGCGCCGGAAAGACGCCCAGTGCGCCGTTCATCCCTTCCGCGCCGCCGCCGTGGCCGAAGCCGGCCACGCCCTGGCGCTCGCCCACCATGAAGCCGTAGCCGTACCACGGCGTCTGCTTGCGGGTGGCCTCGGCCAGCAGCGCGGGCGGCAGCAGCTTGCCGGCGCGCAGCGCGCGGGCGAACTTCAACAGGTCGGCCGCGGTGCTGTAGCCGCCGCCGGCCGCGGTACCGCGATACGGCAGGGTGTCGGCGGCATCGCTCCACTTGCCGCCCCTGCGCGTGTAGGCGTGCGCGCGGCCGGGCACCTCGGCGTCCTCGGGCAGCGAGCCGGTGTCGCGCATGCCGGCCGGTGCGAAGACATGCCGCTCGACGTAGTCGTAGTACGACTGCCCGCTGGCGTGTTCGATGATGTCGCCCAGCAGCACGTAGCCGTAGTTCGAGTAGTCGTAGCCCTTGCCCGGCGGATGGGTCGGGCCGCGTGCGCCGTACAGGCGCACGTAGTCGTCGTGGGTCTTCAGTTCGAGGCGATGCTTGTCGAACTCCGGCCCGAAGATGTCGCCGGTGCCGCCTGCGTGCGTCAGCAGCTGGCCGATCGTGGCCTTGGCGATTTCCGCGTTCGGATAGCCCGGCAGGTACTGGCCGACGCTGCCGTCCAGCGAGAGCTGGCCGGTAGCGGTCAGCTGCAGCACAGCCACGGCCGTGAACATCTTGCCCATCGAGCCGAGGCGGAACTTCGTGTCCGGTGTCACTGGCGTGCCGGCGACGCGATCCGCCAAGCCCCAGGCGCGCTGCAGCAGCACCTCGTCGCCGCGCGCGACCAGCAGCACGCCGGAGAACGCATCCTTCGCCGCGTCCGCATCCGCCTTGGCGACCAGCGCCGCGACTGCGCCAGCCTGGTCCAGCCGCGGAATGCGCAGGTCGGCGGGCCGTTCGATCGCCTCGATGTCCAGCGCCAGCGGTTTGCCGGCGACCAGCGTCACCGACACCCGCGCGACGGTTTCCGACTCCGCTTCCTGCACCAGTGCGCGCGCCGAACCCGGCGCGGACGGCTCGCGCCGAAGCAGGCGGAAGCCGCCGGTCCGGCCGTGGAATTCAAGCATGCCGTCCACGTCGAACTCGGGCAGGTAGCGGTCGCGGAACGCTTCCAGCCGCGCGCGGTCGTTCGCGTTGAAGGCATCAAGCCACGCATCCAGCGCCTGCCGCGCGGGATCGCTGGCGGGCGCGATGGCCTGGGCCGCAGCGGGCGGCGTCGATTGGGCCCGCACCCCCAAGGACAGGAGCGCTGCGAGCAGCAGGACAAGGCAACGGGTCATGGCGCGATTCCGGTGGAAGGTGCTTATCCGGATACGGTCGATGCGCAGCCGGTTGCAGGGTCTCCACGCCCAATGCGCACCCGATGCCGCCGCCCGATGCGCGCCTCGCGTCGATGCCACGTCCCAGCCGGAACCGCACCATCAACGCATCGCGACCATCAAGGCTTGCGGTACAGGTGCACGAACCGATCCGTCTTGCCGCGAATCGCCGGGTCGAACACGCTCTTCGTACGGTCGTCGCCCGGATTACGCAGCACCGGGATCGCCGCTTCCCATTGCAGGCCGTGCTTGCGGAAATCGGCGATGGCGAACTGCTCGTCGATGCGGTGCAGGGTTTGCGCATCGGCGCTCCCGGTACCGGATTTCGCGCCGTGGTCCACCACCAGCAGCACGCCACCGGGCTTGAGCGCACGCACCACTTGGTCGAGGACCTGGCCGGCATCGACTTTTGGCCAGCCTTCCTTTTCGTCCACCCAGTACAGGTCGTGGTAGGACATCACGATCACCGCGCCGTCCAGCACGTCCTCGCCCATGCCCAGCGCGTCGCTGGGCCCGACGATGTGGGTGACGTTCGGCAGCCGGTCGTTGGCGAGGCGCTCGGCCAGCGCCTTCTTCCCGAACGCCTCGTAGCCGGTGTTGTTGACCAGCAGCACCTTGCCGCCCGGCCCGACGATGCCCGACAGGATCTCACTGTAGTAACCGCCGCCGGCGAGCAGGTCCGCCACGGTGTCGCCCGGCCGGAACCTCGCCAGCGCCAGCACCTCGGCCGGCTTGTCGCGGGCGTCGCGCTCGCGGTCGGCGGCGCTGCGGGCGGGATCGGCGAGCACGCGCTCGATGCCGGCGGATTCGTGGATGCTGGTCCCGGCGCAGCCGGACAGCGTGGCGACGGCAAGGCAGGCGGCAAGCAGGGACTGGCGCATGGCGGATTCCCGGTAACTGGTCGGGGCATCATGCGCCATCCTCGCCAGCAGGCACGGGCCGGAGGTCATGCAACCGGGCGGGGAATCGGCCGTTGCCCTGCTGCGCGCGACCGTTCGATGCAGGCAGTGCAGGCGCCGGGTGCGGACTCAATCCGCCGCGACATGCGCGGCCAATGCCGTTTGCCGCTCGCGCCGCGCAACCAGGTACACCAGCAACCCGATGACCGCGGTAGCCGCGCCGACATAACCGGTTGACGTCCAGCCGTAGCCGGCGGTGATCGCCATCCCGCCCAGCCACGGGCCCAAGGCGTTCGCGGTGTTGAAGGCGGAGTGGTTGGACGCCGCCGCCAGCGTCTGCGCGTCGCCGGCCACGTCCATCAGGTGCGACTGCAGGATCGTCGCCAGCGCGCCCATCGTGCCCACCGCCAGCACCACCGGCAGCACGGTCCAGACCGACTGCGCCGACCACGGATACAGCAGCAGGACGGCGACCGACCACAGCAGCACCAGCGCCGCCGCGCGGAAGCCGAAGCGGTCGAACAGCCAGCCGCCGGCTAGCGAGCCGACGATGCTACCGACGCCGAATACCGCCAGCGCAGCCGGCACGAACGATCCATCGACGCCGGTCACCTGCACCAGCGTAGGCGGCAGGTAGCTGAACACCGCGAACATGCCAGCGAAGCGGATCGCGCCGATGGCCAGCGCCAGCCACACCGGCGCGCGGTTGAAGGCGCGCAGTTCGCGGCTGGCGTCGGTGCGCGGCGCGCCCATGCCGGACGGCAGCCGCCACGCGATGGCGATGACCGTGGCAATGGCAATCGCCGCCACCAGCACGAACGCCACCCGCCAACTCCATTGCTGGCCCATCCAGGTCGCCAGCGGATTGCCCACCAGCAACGCCACCGACAGTCCCAGCATTACCTTGCCGACCGCGAGCCCGCGCTGTCCGGAGGGACTGACGTGCGCCGCCACCAGCGCCGCCACCCCGAAGTAGGCGCCGTGTGGCAGCCCGGCGACGAAACGGGACGCCATCAGCCAGTGATAGGAAGGCGACAGCGCACTAGCCAGGTTGCCGGCCGCGTAGAAGCCCATCAGCCACAGCAGCAGGCTGCGGCGGCGCATGTTCGCACCGAGGATCGCCAGCAGCGGCGCGCCCACCACCACGCCCAGCGCATAGGCGCTGACCACGTGGCCGACCTGCGGCTCGGTGACGGCGAAACCGCCGGCGATCTCGCTGATCAGGCCCATCACCACGAATTCGGACGTGCCGATGGCGAAGCCGCCCATCGACAGGGCGAACACCACCCAGCTGGCTTGGCGCGGGGTTAGCGGGGCGTGCGGCAGCGGCACGGCGGCAAGGGCATCCTTCATCCGCCCATTGTGCATGGCAGCATGGCGTGGCCGCGGTGAAAGCCCGGGTTGGATGCGATGCCAGCGCGCTTCGCTGCGCCGATCCCCAACTTCGTCGCCATGGCGGCGGCTTCGTCGGAGTCCGGGTTCCAGCGGCGCGGCACGCGGCTATCCTCGCGGCAACTTCCCGCTGCGTCATCGACCATGTTCAAGCGTCTGTTCTTCGTGCTGCGCATCGCCACTGCCTGGGGGCTGGCGGTGATGCTGGTGGTCAGCATCTATGCCAGCCTGCCGCTGATCGGCCAGCTGGAGTTCCCGGCCGTGCTGTTCACCCTCTTCACCATGGGGCTGGTGATCGCCGGCGCGTTCTCGCACCTGCACCGCGTCCGCCTGGTGGCCGGGCGGGTGGACGACGAGACGCTGGACAACCGCCAGAAGCGGGTGATCGAAATCCCGCTGGAGGCTGGCGAGGCCTTCGACGTGGTCGAAGCCGCGGTGCGTGGATTGCCTGGCGCCGAGGGCGTGCAGGCCGCGCGCGACAGCCTGCAGGTGCGCGCGAAGATCGCCCGCCCGCACCTGTACGGCGAACCGCCGCTGCGGCGCTGGAACCCGCTGCTGTGGTTCGCGCCCGACCACAACCAGCTGCAGGCCACGGTCACCCCGGCCGGCGACAGCGGCCGCGTGACCCTGATCTGCGAGCCGGAAAGCCCCGCCTGGAGCGACTGGTTCCTGGTCGACGACGGCACCAACTTCGAGAACGCCGAGGCCATCGCCCGCGCCATCACCCGCCGCATCGGCGACCGCCGCCGCAGCGAGCAGGCCAACGCCGTGCAGACCGCGACCGAAAAGGAACTCACCGAAGCCAAGCTGCACCTGCTGCACGCGCAGGTCGAGCCGCACTTCCTCTACAACACGCTGGCCAGCGCGCAGCTGCTCACCCGCAGCGACCCGGCCCGCGCCGAGGCGATGCTGGGCCACCTGATCCAGTACCTGCGCCGCTCGCTGCCGAATGCCGAGGACGACATGTCCACGCTGGGCATGGAGCTGGAACGCGCGCTGGCCTACCTGGAGATCCTGAAGATCCGCATGGGCGACCGCCTTGGCGTGCAGGTGGACGTACCGCAGGCGCTGCGCGCCACCCCGCTGCCGGCAATGATGCTGCAGACGCTGGTGGAGAACGCGATCAAGCACGGCCTGGAGCCGCGCACCGGCGGCGGCACCGTGTGGATCCGCGCCCGCCGCGACGACGACGGCAAGATCGCGGTGACGGTGGCCGACGACGGCGAGGGCTTCAACACCCAGACCAGCGGCACCGGCATCGGCCTGAAGAACGTGCGCGAGCGGTTGCGCCTGCGCTACGCCGGCGAGGCCAACCTGTCGGTGATCGCCAACTTCCCCAGCGGCGTCGCCGCGACCATCACGGTGCCTTCCAACGGAGTCCGCCATGACTGAGACCACGCCCACCAGGACCTGGACCTGCGTGGTCGCCGAGGACGAAGCCCTGCTGCGGCAGGCGCTGGTGGCCGAACTCCGGCGCGCCTGGCCCGGCCTGCAGGTGGTGGCCGAATGCGAGGACGGGGCCAGCGCGGTGGAAGCGCTGGCCGAACACCAGCCCGACGTCGCCTTCCTCGACATCCGCATGCCCGGCCTGACCGGGCTGGAGGTGGCGCGTATCGCCACCGAAGCCAGCCCGCGCACGCACATCGTGTTCGTCACCGCCTACGACCAGTACGCCATCGACGCCTTCGAGCACGGCGCCGTCGACTACCTGCTCAAGCCGGTCAAGCCCGAGCGCCTGGCCGCCACCCTGGAACGCCTGCAGGCGCGCGAGGCGCAGCCCGACGCGGCGGCGCTGGCGACGCTGCTGGACAAGCTGGGCGCGTTGCCCAAAGCCGCCGGCGCGGTGGAGCCGCTGACCTGGCTGACCGCCAGCGCCGGGCGCGAAACCCGGCTGGTGCTGGTCGACGACGTGCTGTATTTCCGCGCCGACCAGAAGTACACCACCGTGGTCACCGCCGAAGGCGAGGCGCTGCTGCGCAGCTCCCTGCGCGAGCTGCTGCCGCGGCTGGACTCCAACACGTTCAAGCAGATCCACCGCGGCACCATCGTCAACCTGAAGGCCATCGCCGGCATCGTCCGCGACGACAGCGGGCGCGGCACGGTACGGCTCAGGCACCGCCCGGAGACGCTGGTGGTCAGCCAGCCGTTCATGGCCCTGTTCAAGCACATGTGAGGTCCACCATGTTCAACCTCGGCATGACAAAACTCATCGCACTGCTGCAGTTCCTGCTGGCGCTGGCCGGCTGTTCGCCGGGCGGCACCACCTGGACCAGCCGGGTGGACGATGGACGCGTGGCGCTGCACAGCAAGGCCAGCGTGCAGGACGGCGTGGCGCGGTTCGAATGCGTCCGCAGCAGCAGCGGCGCCTGCCACTACACCCTGTACCCGGATGCCTGCGGCGGCGATGCCGACTGCCGGCTGGCGCCGCTTCGGCGCTTCAACGTGGCCAGCGGCGACAGCCGCCAGCTGACCGGGATGGTCGGGTTCCGGCCCTGCGTGCGGCTGGACGATGTGCTGCCGGGCGCGGATTGCCAGCCGACCGCCGCTGGCGGCGCCGACTGAAGGCCGCTACCGCGCCGTTATCCTGCGCGCCGTTACCATCGGCGCATGAACTACCTCGCCCACGCGTGGCTGGCGCGCCATTCGGACGACGCCATCCTCGGCGCGCTGCTCGGCGATTTCGTGTTCGGGCAAAGCGCGCTGGCGGACTGGCCGGCGCCGGTGCGAACGGAGATCGTGCGCCACCGCCGCATCGACCGTTATACCGACGACCATCCCGCGGTCACCGCCATGCGCGCCGGATTCGGCCCGCTGCGGCGCTATGCCGGGATCGTGCTGGATGTGTATTTCGACCACTGCCTTGCGCAGGGCTGGGCGCGCTGGAACGATGCGCCGCTGGCGGCGTTCACCGCACGCATCTATCGCCTTCTGGAAGAGCGCCGCGTCGACCTGCCGCCGCGGTTGGCGACGATTGCGCCGCGCATGGCCGCGCACGATTGGCTAGGGTCGTATGCCCGGCGCGAGAGCGTGGACGCCGCGATACGCGGCATTTCGACACGGCTCTCGCGCAACGGCGACAGGCTGCTGGCCTGCCTGGAGGTGCTGCGCGCCAACGAAGGCGCGGCGCGGGCCACCTTCGAAACGTTCTTCCCCGACCTGATCGAGGCCGCCGGGGCGTTGCGGGACGCTGGCTAAGCGTCCGTCGGGCTTAGCGGCAGCGGAACAGGGCCGGCTGGTTGGCTACGTAGCTGCGGTTGCGGACATAGCCGCTGCTGCGGCCGTAGCCGATGCCAAACTCGCGCTCACCGCGGTTGCGGGGCTGGAAGTCGCCATCGTTGGCACTGCGTTCGGCCTTGCGGCGCTCGACGAAAGCGGGGCTGCGGGGGATGCGGTTGGTGGTGAACATGACGGTCTCCTGAACTAGTGTGATGGTAATGTAATACACCGAATCATCATTACACATGGGTAGGAAGTCATGTCTCCCCGTCCGGATGGGAGTGGTTCAGCTAACCTGCAGGGCGCGCCGGCAGCCTGCCGGCCCTAGCCGGAGCCCTGCATGATCCCGATCCATCGACTGGCCGCGCTCTGCCTGCTGCTGGCCGCCGCCTGCGCCGGCGCCAGCGAACCGGTGGGCCGCGTCCGCGTCGCCTTCGACCGCGCCGGTGAAACCGCGGTCCGCGCCGAGGGCATGGCCGATATCGCCGCCGGGCGCGCCCTCACCGCCGACGACCCGGCACGGGTGGCGTCGGTGAGCAAGCTGGTGACCACCATCGGCGTGCTGCGGCTGGTCGAGGCCGGCAAGCTGGACCTGGATGCGGATGTTTCCACCGCGCTGGGTTTCCGGCTGCGCAACCCGGGCTTCCCGGACGCGCCGATCACCCTGCGCATGCTGCTTTCGCACACCTCCAGCCTGACCGACGCCGCCGGCTACTGGAACGTGCCGTTGGGCCAGGACATCGGCATCATCACCGGCAACCCGCAGGCCTGGGATACGCAGCACACGCCGGGCACGTTCTTCCGCTACACCAACCTCAACTTCCCGCTGGTCGCGCAAGCGATGGAACGCGCCACCGGCGAACGTTTCGACCGGCTGATGCGGCGGCTGGTGCTGTTCCCGCTCGCCATCGATGCCGGCTTCAACTGGTCCGGCAGCAGCGACGCCGCGCTGGCCCGCGCGGTGGTGCTGTACGACGACCAGCGCCAGCCGCAGAAGGATGACCTGCACGGCCAGCGCCCGGCGTGCATGGTGATCGCGGCGGTCGATGGCGGCTGCGATCTGTCGCAGTGGCAGCCGGGCCGGAACGGCACGCTGTTCTCGCCGCAGGGCGGGCTGCGCATCTCCGCACGTGGACTGGCCCGGATCGGCCGGATGCTGCTCAACGATGGCGAGCTGGACGGCGTGCGCCTGCTGACGCCAGCCTCGGTGGCGCAGCTGGATACACCGGTCTGGCGCTACGAGGGCAGCAATGGCGTGATCGGCGAGGAGGACGAACCCAACCGCGGCGGCTTCTTCTGCGCCTATGGCTTGGCCACGCAGCAGCTGGCGCAGGGCGATGGCAAGCGCTGCCGCGACGACCTGTTCGGCGACGGCCGCGCGCGCATCGGCCACAGCGGCAATGCCTACGGACTGCTGTCGGGGCTGTGGATCGACCGCGCGGCCGGCACCGGCGTCGCCTATTTCGCCACCGGCGTGGCGAACGGTTCCAGCGGTGCCCACTCCAATTTCAGCGCCACCGAGGAACAGGGCGCGAGCGGCTGGTAGGCGGCCCGCGAAGGCGGGAAAACACCCGCACGTCGCAGGCGTGGGGCCGGCAGCGCGCGGGCCGGACGTCTACCGTCGCTGCGCCCACGCCGCCAGCAGCACCGCGGTCGCCGCGGCCACGTTGAGGCTTTCCACCGCGCCGCTGCCGGGGATCGACAGACGCAGGTCGCAGGCGGCGGCCAACGCCGGCGACATACCCTCGCCTTCCGCGCCCAGCACGTAGACCAACCGGGACGGCAGGCTGGCTTGGAACAGGTCGCTGCCGCCGCGCACCACCGTGGCCGCCAGCCCGAAACCGGCGCTGCGCAGCTGCGCGATGCTGTTGTCCTCGCGGCCCAGCCGCACCAGCGGCACCGCCTCCGCGCCGCCTTCCGCGACCCGCACGGCGGCGCCGGACAGCGCCAGCGTGGAGTGCTTTGGCAGCAGGATCGCGGCCACGCCGAAGTGCGCGGCGCTGCGCAGGATCGCGCCCAAGTTGTGCGGATTGCCTACGCCATCCAGCCACAGCGCGCACTGCGGACCAGCCGGCAGGTCGCGCAGCCAGCTCGACAGCGGCAGCGGTTCCTCGCGCAGCACCTCGGCCACCACGCCTTCATGGTGGGCGCTGGCCGCGAGCTTCTGCAGGTCGGCATCGTCCACCACCCGGTAGCCCACGCGGTGCGCCACGCACCATTTCAGCAACGGCTGCAGCTGCGGGATGCGCGCTTCGGCCAGGTAGAGCTTGCGCAGCGCCTGCGGCCGCCGCGCGAACATCGCGCGCACTGCGTTCAGGCCGTGCAGGCGCAGCTCGACGTCGCGGCGCTCGCGCGCGGGATGCGCGTTGTCCGCTCCTTCAAATTGCGTAGCTGCGTGGCGCACCGGTTCGCGGCGCGTACTTCCACGCGGCGCTGATTCGCGGCGGGGCGCGCCGTCGTGCGGCGGGCGCGGACCGCGCGGCTTCCACGGGGAACCACCGTCGCGATCATGCATGGCCACCCACCTGCGGGGTTTCCGCTTCCAGTTGATCCAGCCGCTGCGCCAGCTCTTCCGGCGAATGCGTGTATTTCGCCAGCACCGCGTAGAACGCCGGCACCACGAACAGCGACAGCAGCGTGGAGAAGGCCACGCCGAAGATCACCACCACGCCGATGGTGGCGCGGCTGGCCGAGCCGGGCCCGCCGAAGATCACCAGCGGCACCGCGCCCATCACGGTGGCAATGGAGGTCATCAGGATCGGCCGCAGGCGCACCGCGGCGGCCTCGACGATGGCGTCGTGGATGGCGCGGCCCTCGTCGCGCAGCTGGTTGGCGAACTCCACGATCAGGATGCCGTTCTTCGCCGCCAGCCCCACCAGCATCACGATGCCGATCTGCGAGAACAGGTTGACGGTGCCGCCGGTGATCCACAGGCCCAGCAGCGCGCCGAGCACGCCCAGCGGCACCGTCAGCATGATCACCAGCGGGTGCAGGAAGCTCTCGAACTGCGCGGCCAGCGCCAGGTACACGATCAGCAGCGCCAGCGCGAAGGTCACCAGCACCTCGCCGCCGGACTGTTGCAGCTCGCGCGACTCGCCCTTCCAGCTGATCTGCGCGTAGTCGGGCAGCGAGGCGCGCGCGGTCTGCTGCGCCCACGCGACTGCATCGCCCAGCGGATAGCCGGGAGCGAGGCGCGCGCTCAGGGTGATCGAGCGCAGGCGGTTGAAGCGGTTGAGCGTGCCCGGTTCGGCCACTTCGCGCAGCGTGACCAGGTTGGACAACGGCACCAGCATGCCGCCGCGCCCCCGCACCTGCAGCGCATCCAGCGCCGCCACCGAATCGCGGCCTGCACGGTCGGCCTGCAGCTTGACGTCGTATTCCTCGCCGTTGTCGACGAAGGTGGTGACGCGGCGGCCGCCCATCATCGTCTCCAGCGCGCGGCCGATGTCGGTGGCCGACACGCCAAGGTCGGCGGCGCGCGCGCGGTCGATCACCACCCGCATCTGCGGGCGGGTTTCCTTGTAGTCCGAATCCGGGCCGACGAAGCCGGGGTTGTCCGCCATCTTCGCCAGCATGATGTCGCGCCACTGCGCGAGCTCCTTGTAGTCCGGCCCGCCCAGCACCAGCTGGAACGGCTGCCCGCGGGTGCGCACCAGGCCACCACCGGCCATCGTGCGCACGCGCACGCCGGTCAGCCCGGAGAACTTCTTCTCCAGCTCGCTAGCCAGTTCCACCGTGCTCTTCTCGCGTGCATCCCAGGGCTGCAGGAAGATCATCGCGCGGCCGGTGTGCATCTCCTCGCTGGCGCCGAAGCTGCCCGGCACGCGCGGGTTGGCGCGCAGGATGGGTTTATCCGGGCCAGTTTCATTGGCTAGGATCGCCTCGACCTGCTTCATCTGGCCGACGGTGTAGTCGAAGCCAGCGCCTTCCGGACCCTCCATCATCAGCTGGAATGCGCCGCGATCCTCGGTGGGCGCCAGTTCGCTGGGCAGCAGCTTGAACAGCAGCACCAGCGCCACCACCGCCGCCGCCATCAGCCCGCCAAACAGCCAGACCCGATGGATGTGCCGGTCCAGCACACCGCGGTAGCCTCCGGCCAAGCGCTGGAAGCGGGTATTGATCCATTCGCTGGCGCGGTTGCCATGCACCGCATGCGGGCCGGTATGCGGACGCAGCAGCTTGCTCGCCATCATCGGGGTCAGGGTCAGCGCGACGAAGGCGGAGATGGCCACCGCCGCCGCCAGCGCCACCGACAGCTCGCGGAACAGGCGGCCGGTATTGCCCTGCAGGAAACCCACCGGCAGGAACACCGCCACCAGCACCGCAGTGGTGGCCAGCACCGCGAACGCCACCTGCCTGGTGCCGCGGCGCGCGGCCACCAGCGCCGGCTCGCCGAGGTCGACGCGGCGCTGGATGTTCTCCACCACCACGATGGCGTCATCGACCACCAGCCCGATGCACAGCACCAGCGCCAGCAGGGTGAGCAGGTTGATCGAGAAGCCGAACGCGTACAGCGCGATGAACGAGGCGATCACGCACACCGGCACCGTCACCGCCGGGATCATCGCCGCCCGCGTGCTACCGAGGAACAGCCAGATCACGATCAGCACCAGCACCACCGCTTCCACCAGCGTCTCGTACACGCGCTCCACCGCCGCGGAGATGAAGGTGGTGCTGTCGTAGGCGACGTAGATGTCGGTGCCCTTGGGGAGGGTCGGGCGGATGCGCTCGGCCTCCGCCTTGGCCGCCTCCGCCACTTCCAGGCTGTTGGCGGTCGAAGTCTTGACGATGCCGATGCCCATCGCCGGCTCGCCGTTGCTGTGGTAGTAGGCGCGCCGTTCGGTGGATTCCAGCGCCACCCGCGCCACGTCGCCCAGCTTCACCACGTAGCCGTCGCTGCCCTTGCCCAGCGGCATCTGCGCGAACGCCTCCGGGGTGGTGTAGTCGCGCGCCACCCGCAGGATGAAATCGCGCTGGCTGGACTCCAGCCGGCCCGCGCCCAGCTCCACGTTCTCGGCGCGCAGCGCGCTTTCCACGTCCGCCGGCGTCAGCCCGCGCGCGGCCAGCGCGTTGCCGTCCAGCCAGATCCGCATCGCGTAGCGCTGGCTGCCGCCGAGGAACACGCGGGCCACGCCCTGCAGGCTGGAGAAGCGGTCGACCAGGTAGCGCTGGGCGTAGTCCGACATCTGCATCTGGTCCATCGTGGTGGACCGCAGGTTGAACCAGATGATCGCGTCGGAATCGGCCTCGACCTTGCTGATCTCCGGCGCGTCGGCCTCTTCCGGCATGCGGTCGGCGACGCGGCTGACTGCGTTGCGCACGTCGTTGGCGGCGGCCTCGATATCGCGGCTGGCGTAGAACTCGATGCTGATCCGCGAGCTGCCGTTCTGGCTGTTGGAATCGATGGTGTTGATGCCCTCGATGCCGGCCAGCGCGTCCTCCAGCGGCTTGGTGATGCGGGTCTCGACCACGCCCGCCGACGCGCCGGGATAGCTCACCTGCACCGAGACGATGGGCGGGTCGATCGCCGGCAGCTCGCGCAGGGTCAGGCGCAGGAACGACATCGTGCCCAGCACGATCAGCAGCAGGCTCATCACCACGGCCAGCACCGGCCGCTTGATCGAAAGATCGGACAGCTTCATGGCTTACTTCTTCGCGCCGTCGGCCGCGGGCGCAGCGCCGCCCGGCGCCACTTTCGCGCCCGGCTGCAGCTTGCCGGTGCCCTCGACCACGATCCGCTCGCCGCTGCGGATGCCGTCCTCCAGCATCACCCTGCCGGGGATGCGGCCGCCCACCACCACGTCGGCCTTCTCCACCGTGCCGTCGTCCTTCACCCGCCAGACGAAGGTTTCGCTGCCGATCTGCTGCACCGCCAGTTCCGGCACCACGATGGCCGGGCGGGTGCCGCGCACCAGCGCCACGTCGATCAGCATGCCCGGCTTGAGCAGGCGCTCGGGGTTGGGGAAATCACCGCGCACGGTGGCGGCGCGGGTGCCAGCGTCCAGCCGCGCGGACACGGTGCTGACGCTGCCGTCGAAGCTGCGGCCGGGATAGGCACCGGCATGGCCGCTCAACGCCTGCCCGGGCGCGACCCCGGCCAGCTCGGTTTCCGGCACCGGGAAGTCCACGTACACCCGGTCGATGGCGTCGAGGGTGGCGATCACCGTGCCCGGCGTGACCAGCGCACCGGGGCTGACTTGGCGGATGCCCAGCACGCCGGCGAACGGCGCGCGGATCACCCGATCGGACAGGTTGGCGCGGATCTGCGCGGCCTGCGCGCGGGCGGCATCACGGGCGGTGCGGGCGGTGTCGAACGCCGAGCGCGCCACCAGCTGCTGGCCGACCAGCTGCTGCTGGCGCTGGAACTGCTGCTCGGCTTCGCGCACCTGCGCTTCCGCCGAGGCCAGCAGCGCCTGCTGCTGCTGGCCGCTCAGGGTGACCAGCGCCGCGCCACGCGCGACTTCCTGGCCGCTTTCGAAATGCACCTGCTGGACGGTCTCGCTGACCTTGGCGGTCACCGTGACGGCCTCGTGCGCCTTCACCGTGCCCAGCGCGCGCAGGGCATCGTTCCAGTCCTGTTCGCGCACCACCGCCACTTCCACCGGCACCGGCTGGTTGCCGCGGCCGCCACCGGGACCGCCGGCGCCGGGCTTGTCCTGTTTGCCACAGGCGGAAACCACCAGTGCGGCAGCGGCGACGAACGGCAGGAAGTGGCGGCGGATCAAAGGCATGGCGCGGCTCGTACGGGGGGCTCGCGATTCTAGCCCTTGCCGATGACGCCGCTCCTGTGCCATCGGCTTGGCCTGCCGCTGTCAACCGGACCCGCGCTGGTGCGTTACCGACCTCGCCTCAGAAGCCGCCAAACGCCAGCCATGCGGCCAGCGCCAGCAATCCCAGCACGATCATCACCCAGCGCAGGCTGCCGGGCATCTCGCCCATTTCCACGGTGGGCGGGCGCTTATGCGCACGCAACGCCTGCAGTGCGCCTTGCGCCTGCGTCTGCAACCCATGCCGATCCGCAACACCCTGCGCAGTGCGCTGCAACTTTTCCCGGATCGCGGGATCGCGACTCGCGGCTTGCGCTTCGACGTACTGCACTGCCTCGCGCAGCGATCCAACGCCGGCCTCGCGCACCAGCTTCACCGCGGCGATCTTGTCGCCCCGCGCCAGCGCCTGCATGACCTGCGCCGCCAGAAGTTCGTTCGCCATCGCTGCTCCCCGCGTCGATGACCGGAGCATACGACGCACTCACAACGTCCGGGCGCGCAAGGTGATCCCCGTGCACGAAGTACAGCTGGCCATTGCGTACCAGCCCCACCAGTTCGCCGCCCAGCCACAGGTAGCTGCTCCACTGGCCGTTGGTGTGCTCCGCCAACAGCTGCGCCTGGCCGCCGTAGGTGTAGCGGCTGGTGCCGCTTGGCCCGCTCTTGGCCACCCGCTGGTCCAGCGCATTGGTGGTGAACGCAAGGGTGCCCGCCGGATAGCCCACGTCGCCCACCGCCACGCTGGCGTAGGTGCTGGGCGCATTGCGGCTGATGCTGGCCGTGGAGTTGAAGGCGTCGTAGCCATAGGTCGCGGTGGAACCACCCCATGTTTGGGCCTGGCGGTTGCCGCGACCGTCGTAGCCATAGGCGATCTGGTCGTCCAGGACGCGGTTGCTGGTGCCGGCAACCTGGTGGATGACGGCGTTGAGGCTACCCGCCGCAGTCACCCAGTCGAGCCGGGTGAGGTTGTGGTTGGCATCGTACTGCAGCGTCTGGTTGGCATTGGTGGCGCCACGCCGTTGGTGATCGTGGTGATGCGGTCGGGGGTGAAGTCGGAGGGTTTAATTCCCTCCGTCCCGATTTATCGATTTATCGGACTGATCTTCTGTGTCAAAAGAGCTGACACTTCAAAAACAAGATACACAACCCCAAGCATTGCGAGATAAATCCATCCGCTTGCAACACCAGGTCCGCAGTAGCTCTCAGTCAGACACTTAAAAATTCGTGTCGTGATTTGCGCATCACCCCAGAGCGCTATCGCTGCTATCAAGACCAGGAAAACAATCAGCAGCCTTGACCTCTTGAACGCAAGCGCTCGCCTCATCACTTGCCAGACTCGAAGTGGTATCAAACCAATCGAGGCAAGGCCTACGAAGCCAAGCGCATGAAAGAGCAGGAAACCAAGTGATTCGCTCACGGGCCTCTTTCCACTTGGCGCTTCAGATTCCCTGGCAACCATGTCCCGGCCTCTACATATGGGAATGATGGCTCACCACTTAATGCCGACGAACTCCGAAGTGCGCAGGCACCTCCCCACGCAGATGGAAGCTCGAAGGCTTTATTGATGATGCTTTCTTCTTCTTTTTGAGAAGTATTCTTGCAAGTCGACTCGACTTTTTGCCCCTTATGGTGTTCTTTGAATTTCGCAATGCTTGCAGCATCGCCTGTCACGATGCCGCCACTGCCACCACCGTTGGCAGCACCATACGATCCCGCTGGATCATAAAGGGCTGGACCACCAGAACCGTCACCTCGTGTCGTGAAAACTGCGGAGTGATCTCGAACACCGCTGCCTGTGACTGTTGTCAGCAAACAAGTCTGTAGACCGAGCGCATCCACTGCATTAACCGGATTCCCCCTGACATAGGCATAAGTGTTGACCCCACCGGCCAGCCCGATTGGATCGGGCTGGGTGTACTTGCCGATGCGGCTGTCATAGTAGCGAAAGCCGTTGTACCAGAGACCGGTCTCGGCATCGAAGTACTGGCCCGGGAAGCCGAGGTTGAGCCCACCGATGGTGTTCAAGGTAACCCGGCGATCCTGGGCGTAGTTGCGGGCACGCCAGACCACGGCCTTGGCTGCCGTGGTCACGATCTCCGGGCGGCCCAGGTGATCCCCGTGCACGAAGTACAGCTGGCCATTGCGTACCAGCCCCACCAGTTCGCCGCCCAGCCACAGGTAGCTGCTCCACTGGCCGTTGGTGTGCTCCGCCAACAGCTGCGCCTGGCCGCCGTAGGTGTAGCGGCTGGTGCCGCTTGGCCCGCTCTTGGCCACCCGCTGGTCCAGCGCATTGGTGGTGAACGCAAGGGTGCCCGCCGGATAGCCCACGTCGCCCACCGCCACGCTGGCGTAGGTGGTGGGCGCATTGCGGCTGATGCTGGCCGTGGAGTTGAAGGCGTCGTAGCCATAGGTCGCGGTGGAACCACCCCATGTTTGGGCCTGGCGGTTGCCGCGCCCG
>JAKACT010000002.1 GCA_021821195.1 Pseudomonadota bacterium
CCAGCACGTCGGTCATCATGTGCGCGGCGTCGGACAGCAGCGCCAGGCTGTTGCTGAGCAGCCCGCCCACGACCTCCACCAGCAGGAACAGCAGGGTCAACCCGAAGGCGATCCACAGCGGCCGCTCATGGCGGATCCGCGCGGGCACGTGGCTATGGCCGCGGTCGTGGTCTTGCCCGGGGCCGTGCCCGTGTTCGTGCGGATGATCGGAGTGGCCTGCGCCCATCGCCGTGGATGCCCGGGAAATGCCTGCGAAGATGTCCGGCACCCTAGCGACAGGCGCGCGGGTTACACAATTCCAGCGCGCCGGTGACACTGTGGAACATGGCGCGCGGACGGCACCGCGCACGCATCGCTAGCGCCGCGGCCACGCCGCCAGCAGCGCCCACAGCCCGCCGACGCCGGCGATCCACGTGGACACCGGCAGCGACAGCAGCTGCGGCCCGCCGGCCTCCAGCGCATACAGCACCGCGGCCACGATCAGCAGGCCAACACCGAGGATCGAGGCCACCACCCGCCGCTGCATCGCCGCCAGCGTCTGCGCGATCTCGCGCAGGTCGGTCGAACGCATGCTCAGCTCGTGCCCGCCCTGCACCTGCTGCTGCAGCCAGGCGTGCAGCAGGCGCGGCATTTCCGGCGCGCGGGTGACCAGCTCCGGCATCCGCTTGCGCAGCTCGCCGGCCAGCCGCTTCGGGCTGTAGCGCTCGGCCAGAATGTCTTCCAGCACCGGCCGCGCCACCGCCCAGATGTCGATCTTCGGATCCAGCTGGCGGCCCACGCCCTCGATGTTCAGCAGGGTCTTCTGCAGCAGGATCAGCTGCGGCTGCAGGGTCAGCTCGTAACGCTGGGCAGTGCGGAAGAGTTTCACCAGCACTTCGGCCAGCGAGATCTCGCTGAGCGGGCGGGTGAAGTACGGCTCGCAGACCGCGCGCGCGGCGGCTTCCAGCTCGTCGATGCGGATGTGCGGCGGCATCCAGCCGGCCTGCACGTGCAACTCGGCGATGCGCCGGTAGTCGCGGTTGAAGATCGCCATGAAGTTCTCGGCGAGCCAGTACTGGTCGTCGCTGGAGAGCTGCCCCATGATCCCGAAATCCAGCGCGATGAAGCGCGGGTCCGCCTTGCGCTCCGCGTCCACCCAGATGTTGCCGGCGTGGGCATCGGCGTGGAAGAAGTTGTCGCGGAACACCTGCTGGTAGAACACGCGCACACCCTTCGCCGCCAGCGCCTTGCGGTCGATGCCGGCGGCATCCAGCGCGGCGATGTCGTCGGACGGAATGCCGCGCACGCGCTCCATGGTCATCGCGCGCTCGGCGGTGTGGCTCCAGATCACCTCCGGCACGTACAGGTCGGGCGAGCCCAGCCAGTTGCGCCGCAGCAGGCTGGCGTTGCCGGCCTCGCGCTGCAGGTCGAGTTCGGCGGCCAGCGTGTTCTCGATCTCGGCGACGATTTCCCGCGGGCGGATCTTGTCGGCGCTGGGATGGGTGCGCTCGACGATGCCGGCCACGTTCTTCAGCAGCGCGATATCGGCGGCGATCAGCCTGGCGATGTCCGGGCGCAGCACCTTGACCACCACCTCGCGACCATCGTGCAGCGTGGCCGCGTGCACCTGGGCGATGCTGGCGGAGGCCAGCGGGGTGGTATCGAACGCCGCATAGGCATCGGTGATGCCGCGACCCAGCGCCGCTTCCACCAGTGCGCGGGCCTGCACGCCGTCGAACGGCGCCACCCGGTCCTGCAGCAGGGTCAGCTCCTCGGCGATGTCGGGTGGCACCAGGTCGCGACGGGTCGAGAGGATCTGTCCAAACTTGACGAAAATCGGCCCGAGCTCCTGCAGCGCCAGCCGCAGCCGCGCACCGCGCGACTGGGTGGCCACTTCGCGCGAGGCGCGCGGCACGAACGGCCGCATCAGCCTGAGCCAGCGCTCGGCTGGCGTGTCGTCCAGCAGGTCGTCCAACCGGTAGCGCAGCAGCACCCGGCCGATCTTCCATGCACGCAGCGCCGACTTCATGCGGCCAGACCCCGCTCGCGGCGCAGCCTGGCGATCTTCGCGGCGATCCGCTCCACGCCGTCGCGCAGCGCATCCACGTCATCGTGGAAGGCATCCAGCTCGGCGCGCGGCACTACGTCGCGGCTTTCCTCGGTGACATATTCCGCCGCCATCCCCGCGAGGTTGCGACCGGCAACCTGTGCCTGCTGCAGCGCCGCGCGCACGGCCTTGGCGACCTGCACGCCCAGCACCTCGCCGAACACCCGCACGAACGGCAGCTGCCAGTCGGGATCGAAACCCTGCGCCAGCTTCTGCAGGCGGCGCGCGAGCTCGGCATCGCCCTCGATGCGCAGCTTGCCCACCGGCGGCGCGTTGCTGCTGCGGAAGATGGGCAACTGCTGGATCAGCCCGCCGAGGGTGGCGCGCACGCCGAGATCCGGTTCGGCATCGCCGTCCAGCGGGCCCACCCGCAGTGCTTCGCCCTCCACCCGTACCTGCAGGGCCAGCGGCGGCGACGCGATGATCAGCGCCACCCGCTGGCCCTCCAGCGCGCGCAGGCCGCCGCGGGTGTCCTCATCCAGCGCCAGCGCATGGTTGAGCGCCAGCTCCAGCGCGCGGCCGGCGGGTTGTTTCCAGTTGAAAGCGGGCTCGGTCATGCGCGCATTGTAGGGCGGTTGCGCGTCGACACCGCGCGCCTGCACCCGCCCGGATCAGACCCGTTTACGCAGGAACGCGACCACCGCGAGGATCAGGAAGACGACGAACAGCACCTTGGCGATGGTGGCCGCCATGCCGGCAAGCCCGCTGAAGCCGAGGAAGGCGGCGATCAGCGCGATGACAAGGAAGACGAGGGCGTAATGCAGCATCGGACGACTCCGTTCGGCCGCGCCGGATTGGCGCCGCGCCAGACTGGACGCGGCCCGATCACGCCGGAGTGAAGGCACGCACCCATCGTCCGCGCGTGCGCCCTCTCCGCCCCAAGCCGCGAATCGCGCCGTCAGCGCCCCAGCGATGCCTGCAGCCGCGCCAGCCCTTCGGCCATGGACACCTTCGGCACGTAGCCGAAATCGCGCGTGGCCGGCGCCATCGAATACCAGTGCGCGGTGCTGAGCTGTTCGGCCAGGAAGCGCGTCATCGGCGGGTCGCCGCGCAGCGGCAGCGCGGTCCACAGCACTTCGCAAACGGCGCCGATCGCATAGGCGGCACGGAACGGCAGGGTTGCCTGCACTTCCGGCGCGCCCGCCGCGCGCAGCAGCCCGTTCAGCACCTCGCGCAGCGGCCAGGGCTCGCCGTTGCTGATGAAATAGGCACGACCGGCGCAGGCGGCGCCGGCGTGCAGGTGCTCCAGCGCATCCACGTGCGCCTGCGCGGCATTGTCGATGTAGGTGGTGTCGACCAGGTTGTCGCCGCTGCCGACCAGCCGCAGCCGCCCGGCCCGCGCGCGCTCCACCAGCCGCGGCAGGATCTGTGTATCACCCGGCCCCCAGATCAGCCGCGGCCGCAGCGCCACCGTGGCCAGCGCCGCGTCATTGGCGGCCAGCACCTCGCGCTCGGCGATGATTTTCGTGGTGGCGTAATGCGCCTTCACGCCTTCGCCATACGGCACCTCGTCGGCGCTGGCGCCTTCCACCGGATGGGTCGCGCGATGCGCCACGCTGGGCGTGGAGGTATGCACCAGCCGGCCGATCCCGTGCGCGCGGCAGGCCGCGATCACGTTGCGGGTGCCGGTGACGTTGGCATCGAAGTAGCTCTGGTAGCTGCCCCAGGTGCCGGCCTTGGCGGCGTTGTGCAGGACCGCGTCGAAGCCTTCCGCGAACGCCGCCAGCACCGCTTCGCGGTCGGCCAGGTCGCCCTGCAGCTGGCGCACGCCCAGCGCGTCCAGCGCCGCGTGGCGGCTGCGGCTGAAGCTGGCAACCTCGTGCCCATGCGCCAGCAGCGCGCGGCACAGCGCCTGGCCGAGGAATCCGCCGCCACCGGTGACAAGGAGCTTCATGCGCTGTCCTTCGCGGGTTGCGCCGCCGCCCATGCCGCCAGCTTCTCGCGGCCGATCTTGGCGTTGTGGCGGATGTCCACCGGGAAGGGTTTGGGATGGTGCAGGAAGCGCTCGATCTTCGCCGTGTGCACGAAGCCCTGCGCGAGATGGCGCAACTCGTCGGCGACTTCCGCCACCTCGTCCTGCGCGCCCGGCTGCAGTTCGAACACCAGCACCGGCGTCTGCGCGCCCTTCGCACCGATGCCGACCAGCGCCGTGCGCCGCACCTGCGGATGGGTGTTGAACACCGGCTCGACCTGCTCGGTGCACAGCGTGGTCTGCGCATCGACGACCACCCGCTGCGACTTGCGCCCGCAGAACCACAGCCGGCCCTCGTCATCGAACCAGCCGAGGTCGCCCATGCGGTGGACGGTGCGGCTGCCGCCATCGGGCAGGGTCTCGCGGATCTTCGCCAGCGCGGTCTGGGCGTCGCGGTTGAAGTAGGCATCGGTGGCGCTGGGACCGGCGACGGTGATCTCGCCCACTTGCCCGGGCGCGACCTGCAACGCGTCGCTCCAGTCGGGGATCGCGCCATCATCGATGCCGATGATGCGCACCGTGTTGCCCGCCACCGGCCGGCCCACGCAGGTGCCGGCGCCCGCTTCGGTGCGCCCGCGCAGGGTCAGCAGCTCGCGGCCTTCGATCACCGCCACCGGCAGGCATTCGGTGGCGCCATAGGGCGTCCACAGCTGCGCATCGGCTGGCAGCAGCTCCAGCATCCGCCGCACCACCGCGGGCGGTACCGGCGCACCGGCGCTGGTGACGCGCTTCACGGTCGGCAGTTTTTCGCCGTGCGCGGCCAGCACGCCCATCAGCGCCGGCGAACCGAACAGCTGGGTCACGCCGAAGCGTTCGATGGCCGCGTGCAGCTTGCGCGGATCGGCCTTGGCCGGGCGCGTGGGGTCCATGTCGGGGATGATGCTGGTCAGCCCCAGCGCGGGGTCGAACAGCGCGAACGGCGGGAAGGTGGGGAAATCGATGCCGCCCGCGCCGATCCCGAACGCCTCGCCCAGCATCGCGACCTGGGCGACGAAATGCCGGTGCCGGTACACGACGCCCTTGGGCACGCCGGTGCTGCCGCTGGTGAACAGGATCGCGGCCACGTCCTCGCCGTCGGTCGCGGCCAGCTGCGGGCCGGCGCCGGCGCCTTCGGCCTCGACCCGCGCCAGCGTGGCGTCGGCCAGCAGCGGCCAGCGTCCGGTGGTGATGCGCACCGATGCCGATTTCGCCCAGCCCAGCAGCGCCTTCGCCAGCATGGCCAGGGGAATGCCGACGAACGCCTCCGGCCGCGCCTCGCCCAGGCACTGCTTCAGCGCGCGCCGGTCGATGCCCGGGTCCACCAGCACCGGCACCGCGCCGGCCTTGAACAGCGCGAACATCAGCAGGAAGAACTCCGGGGTTGGCCGCACCATCACCACCGTGCGGGTGCCGCGACGGATGCCGCGCCCGGCCAGGCCGGCGGCAATGGCGTCGCTGCGCGCGTCCAGCTGCGCATAGGTCAGCGCCAGCTCGTAGCGGCCGCCCGCGCCGGGGCAGCGCATCGCCACCTGGTCGGGATGCTGGCGGGCCAGCCGCGGCAGCGCGGCGGCGATGTTGCAGGGTTCGGTCATGCCGGCATTATCGCCCGCCCCCTTGCGCGCCGGCCCGGCGCGGAAAAAAATCGCGTCCCCCTCCCAAGATCTCGCCGCGCAAGGCCCGGCCCCCCCATGCATCCCTGCCTGACCTGCGGCGCCTGCTGCACCCAGTACCGCGTTGCCTTCCACTGGATGGAATCGGACGAGGTCACGCCCGGCGGCGTGCCGGCCGCGCTCACCGAGCGGCTGGATGCCCATCGCCTGTGCATGCAGGGCACCTTCGCCCCGCCGATCCGCTGCGTGGCGCTGGATGCCGACATCGGCAAGTACTCGCGCTGCAGCATCCATCCCAACCGGCCGTCGGTCTGCCGCGAGGTCGAGGCCTCGTTCGAATTCGGCCGCCCCAGCGCGCAGTGCGACAAGGCCCGGATCGCCTTCGGCCTGCCGGTGCTGACCGCCGCCGACTGGCGCTGGCGCGACGGCGCCGACAACGACGACCACCCGGACGACAGCGGCAACAGCCCGTCGCCGCCGGCAATGCCGCCGGTCGCCGCCTGAGCTGCGGGTTGATCCCGATCAAAACGCCCGCCCGCAGGGGCGCGCAGGCTGGACGCCCACCCACCGGAGAGGCGTGACATGAACGGCAAACTGGAAGGCAGGATCGCCCTGGTCACCGGCGGCGCGCGCGGCATCGGTGCCGCCATCGTCCGCCGGCTGCATGCCGACGGTGCCCGCGTTGCCATCACCGACGTGCTGGACGACGCCGGCCGCGCGCTGGCGGCGGAGCTGGGCGACCGCGCCGCGTATTTCCACCACGACGTCGGCGACGAAGCCGCGTGGGTGGACACGCTGGCCGCAGTGACTGCGCGCTTCGGCGCCCTGCACGTGCTGGTCAACAACGCCGGCATCTTCCATCCCGGCCAGATCGCCGACGCCGCGGTCCGTGACGTCGAGCAGCAGTTTCGGGTCAACCAGCTGGGCCCCTTCCTCGGCATGAAGCACGGCCAGGTGCCGCTGCGCGCGGCCGGCGGCGGCTGCATCGTCAACATCAGCTCGATCGCCGGCCAGCTCGGCTTCCCCAATGCCGCCGCCTACGTGGGCACCAAGTGGGCGGTGCGCGGGATGACCAAGACCGCCGCGCTGGAACTGGCGCCGGCGCAGATCCGGGTGAACTCGGTGCATCCGGGCTTCATCGACACGCCGATGCTCGACAACAACCCGCCCGAAGCCAATCAGGCCGGCATCGAAGCCACGCCGCTCAAGCGCATCGGCAAGCCCGAGGAAATCGCTGCCGCGGTGGCGTTCCTGGCCGGCCCGGACGCCGGCTTTGTCACCGGCGCGGAGCTGACCGTGGACGGCGGCTGGATTCTTTAACGCAATCCAGCGAAGCGACACAGGCTGGAGGTCGGCCGGGCAACGCCGGCCTCGCAACCAAGCGAGTATCGGGGAGCGACTTGCGAGGCCGGCGTTGCCCGGCCGGCCCTCACAACACATCCAGCGTTCTATGAAACCCGCGAGGAACTACAGCGGATTGCGATCCAGGAACGCCCGGATCAGCGGCACCAGCACTTCGTGCTTGTCCTCCAGCGCGTAGTGGCCGGCATCGGCATAGGCATGCACTTCCGCGTTCGGCAGCGCGTTGCGGAAGCCGTCGAGGAAGTGCTTGTCGAACACGAAATCGCGCAGGCCCCAACCGATGAACGCCGGCCGGTCCGCATAGCCGGGCAGTGCCTTTGCGCTGGCCTGCACCAGCGGCATGGCGCGGTCGCCGTCGTGCAGCGGGATGTCCTGCATGAAGCGCAGGGTGGAGATCGCCTTGTCCCAGCCGTCGTACACGCCGGCATAGGCCGCGCGCACGTCCTTCGGCAGCGAACGCCGGGTGCCCATCCACGCTGCGCCGCGCGCGAACAGGTTGAAGCGGCGGATCAGCCAGCCACCCAGGCGCGAATCGCGCCCCATCGCCAGCCGCGCCGGGAATCGCTTGGCCGATGGCAGCGGGAACGCGGCGGTGTTGGTGATGACCAGGCGCTTGATCCGCGCGGGATCGCGCAGCGCCCAACCGAAACCGATCATCCCACCCCAGTCGTGCACCGCCAGCGTCACCGGGCCGTCGATGCCGAGGTGCTTGAGCAGCGCCTCCACGTCGTCGATGCGCGACTGCAGCGTGTAGTCGTAGCGCGGCTGCGCGGACGGGCCATCGCCAGGGCGATCGCTCAGGCCCATGCCGACGTGGTCCGGCACGATGCAGCGGTACCTGTCGCGCAAGCCCAGCACCAGGTGCCGCCAGTAATAGCTCCACGACGGGTTGCCGTGCAGCATCACGATCACCTCGCCATCGCGCGGGCCTTCGTCGAGGAAGGACATGGCGATGCCAGGGCGGACTTCGAAACGTTGCGGGGTGAACGGATAGTCGGGGAAGCGCATCCGCCCATTGTAGGCGGTGCGCCGGGCTCAGCCTTGCTTTCGCAGCAGGAAAGCCTGGCTTTCCACCTGCTCCAGCGCGAAGCCGAAGCGGACCGCCAGCCACTGCAATGTGGCCAGGCGGTGGAAGCTGACATGGGTGCGGTCGTCGCGGTAACGCCAGCGCAGGAAGTTCGCCGGCAGCTCCGGCGCCAGCTGGGTCATCACCCCCAGCCAGCCACCCAGGCGCACCAGCGACGCCAGCTGCGTCCAGCCTGCCAGCGGGTCGCGGAAGTGCTCCACCACCTCGGTGCAGGTGACGAAGTCGTACTGCGCCGCCAGCAGCGCGGCGTCGGGCGCGTAGCACGGGTCGTAATCGGCCATCGCCATGCCCGCCTCGCGCAGCATGATCGACAACGCCGGTCCCGGCCCGCAGCCGAAGTCCAGCCCGCGCATGCCGGGGACGAGCTTGGCGGCCAGCGGATCGGCCAGCCGCGACAGGAAGCCGCGGTAACCGGCATCGGCGGGGTCGTTCTGGTGCAGGTCGTAGATCGCGCGTTCGTCCTCCGGCGACAGGTGCGCGACCGGATCGGCCGACACCAGCCCGCAACCAGGGCATTCGAAGTAGCGCCGCGCCCGGTCCTCGCAGAACGCATGGGTGGCGGCGCCACACAGCGGGCAGGCGATGGCAACGGATGGCGCGGCGTCTTGCATGGGCGCTACCTTGCCCGAAACCGGCCCGGGCGCGCACGCGCCGAACCACCGTTGGCGCCGCTGCCGGCACAATGGGCCATGGCCGAATCTTTCCCGCAGCTGATGGCGCGCATCCGCGCCTGCCGCACCTGCGAAGCGCAGCTGCCGCTGGGGCCGCGCCCGGTGCTGCAGGCCTCGCCCGGTGCGCGCCTGCTGATCGTCAGCCAGGCGCCGGGGCGCAAGGTGCACGAGACCGGCACCCCCTTCAACGACCCCAGCGGCGAACGCCTGCGCGACTGGCTGGGCATCGACAGGACCACCTTCTACGACGCCGGCAAGATCGCCATCGTGCCGATGGGTTTTTGCTTTCCCGGCACCGGCACCGGCGGCGACCTGCCGCCACGCCCGGAATGCGCACCGCAATGGCACCCGCAGCTACTGCCGCGCCTGCGGCAGCTGCGGCTGACGCTAGCCATCGGCCAATACGCGCAAGCCGGCCTGCTGCCCGGACGGCGCGGCCGTACCCTCACCGACACCGTGCAGGCGTGGCGCACGCACCTGGAACGCGGGCTGCTGCCGCTGCCGCACCCAAGCCCGCGCAACCGGCTGTGGCTGGCGCGGAATCCGTGGTTTGAAGTGGAACTGCTGCCGGTGCTTCGGCAGCGGGTCAAGGACGCACTGGCCTAGCCGGCGTCCTTGCTCACCACTCGACTTCCGCCATCGAGCAGTTCAGGCCCGAGCCGATGCCGAGCAGGGCCACGCGGCTGCCCTTCTTGAGGCGACCCATCTCGCGCAGCTTGCTCAGCACGATCGGCACGCTGGCCGGGCCGATGTTGCCGTGCTCGGCGAAGATGGTCATGACTTTCTTCGGGTCGATGCCCATGGCCTTGGTGAAGGCGGCGGTGTGGACCTTGCTGACCTGATGGATGACGAATTCGTCCAGCTCGCCGGCCACCCAGCCGAGCTTGAGCTTGGCCACCTCGAAGGTCTTGGTGGCCAGCTTGATGCCCTCGATCAGCAGCATGCGGGTATCGGTGATCATGCCGTCCAGGTTGCCGCGGCAGAGCTTGTTCCACTCGGTGGCAGCGCGGGTCACGCCACCCTTGTAGCGCGGCGCGCCCGGCGCCAGTTCGCTGCGGGCCAGCACCATGGCCGCGGCGCCGGAGCCCAGCGTGAGGGTGGCCATTTCGCGGCGGAAGTCTTCCTCGGTGACGTCGGCGCGGGTCATGCGGTCCAGCGTCTTCTCGTAGGCCATGTTGGCGGTTTCACCGTCCACCACCAGCGCGTACTCGATTTCGCCGCGCTCGATCATGCGGCTGGCGATGTCCATGCCATTGATGAAGGCCAGGCAGGCGTTGGCGACGTCGAAGTTCTGGCAGGTGTCCGGTAGGCCGAGGTTGCCGCTGACGATGGAGGCGGTGGACGGCTCCAGGTAGTCGCGGCTGACCGAGGTGTTGACCAGCAGGCCGACCTTGTCCGGGTCGATGCCGGCATCGGCCAGCGCCTTCACGCCGGCCAACGTGGCGGCGTCGGAGGCCTGCACGTTGTCGTCCCACAGGCGGCGCGCATGCACGCCGGCGATGTCACCAAGCACGTCGACGCGGATGCCCAGCCGGTCCAGCGTGGGCCGCAGGCGCGCGTTGATCTCGTCCGACGACAACCGGCGCGGGGCATCGATGTGGGCCAGACCGGCGATGGAGACATGTTGGAACAGCATGGCGGGACACTCGCACTGGCGCCAAGGCGGCGCTGGAACCGCATAGGATAGCGCTTTGTCAAACCATGCGGTGGCGTACTGTCGAAACTGCGGGCGGAATCACACCCGCGGCTTGCCCCGCATTCAGTTGCAGCGCCACATCGCCCAGCGCTGGCTGCCGTCTTCCGGCGGGCCCAGCGGGCTGATCCTGTTGGCGTTCAGGCCGGGGGCCTCGTTGCGGGCCAGCAGCTCCAGTTCGTCGCGCACGCGGGTGTCGTCACGCTCGTAGAAGCCCACCCGGTGGGTGATGGACACCGCCACGTCGCCGCGCCGCTCGCAGCCGGTGGGGGCCGCGGACAGGACCTTCACCTGCTGCGCGCCGGGCGCCATCTTCACGAAGGTGCAGGCAGGCAGCGCCAGCACCGCGCAGGACAGCAGGATCGCTCGCATCGCGGGCATCGGATCTCCTTGCATCGACCAAAAAGGAAAGCCCGCCAAGTGTGGCGGGCTTTCCGTGTTGCAGGATGAACGAAGCGCTTACTTCTTCGCCACCGGCTTGCCGTCGGCGTCGATGATGGTGACCTCGCCCAGGTTCAGCGCGCGAACCGGCGCTTCGGTCTTGGACAGGTCACCCACCACCACCCAGGTCAGGCCGGCCGGATCCAGCATCTTCGCGGCGGCGTTGACCTGTTCGGGGGTCATCGCCTCGATCTCGGCCTTGCGCTGGAACACGTAGTCGTCGGGACGGCTGTACAGCACGTTGCTGGCGATGGTGCCCATCACCGAGGACGCGGTTTCGTAGGCACCGGGCAAGGTCAGGGTGAGCACCTTCTCCATGCCTTCCACCTCGTCCTTGCTGGCCGGCGCCTTGCCGCTGGCATAGTCGGCCAGCTCGCGCTGGATTTCCGCCACGGCCTCACCGGTCTTGTCGATCTGCACCGGCGCCGAGGCGCTCCACAGGCGTTGGCCAAGCGAACCGCCGGCACCGCTGCGGGCACCGTAGGACCAGTGCTTGTCCTCGCGCAGGTTCATGTTCAGGCGGGCGGTGAAGTCGCCGCCCACGATCATGTTGGCCATGTCGTACTGCACGGTCTTCGGATCGGCGCTCGACGGCAGGGTCTTGGCGGCGACGATGTTGGCCTGCACCGCCCCCGGCTGGTCGATCAGGAACACGCGCGGCTTGGCCTGCGACGCCACCTGCGGGATCGCGGCGGCCGCGCCGGCATTGCCGGCGGCCTTCCAGCCGCCGAAGTGCTTCTCCAGCACCGGCACGATCTCGACCAGGGTGGTATCACCCACCACCACCAAGGTGGCGTCCTGCGGGCGCAGCGCGCTGGCGTGCCAGCCCTGCAGGTCGGCGCGGGTCAGCCCGGCGATGGACGCCTCGGTGCCGCTGCCGGTGCGCGGGGCGGCATAGGGATGGCCTTCGCCGAACACCAGGCCCGGCAGCACGCGCTGGATGATGCCGTTCGGGTTGGCCTTCTCCTGCTTGATGCCGGCGATCCACTGCCCGCGCACGCGCTCGATGTCGGCCTGCTCGAACCGCGGCTTGCGCAGCATGTCCGCGAACAGGGCCACCGACGCTTCCAGGTTCTGCTTCAGCGCCGACAGGTAGGCGCTGCTGCTGTCGAGACCGGCGCTGGCGCCGAGGTTGGCACCCAGCGACTGCGCGCGGTCGGCGAAGGCCAGCGCATTGAGGTCGCCGGCGCCTTCGTCCAGCAGGCTCATGGTGAAGCTGGCCATGCCCGGCTTGCCATTCGGGTCGGCCGCCTGGCCGCCGCGGAACTCGTAGCTCATCTGCACCACCGGGATGTCATGGCGCTCGGCCAGCACCACCTTGGTGCCGTTGCTGAGGGTGGCGTGCTGCTGCTGCGGGAACTTCAGGTCGGGGAAGCTGGCCGGCATCGGCACGCCGGTCTTGCGATCGACGGAGGAAGCGACGGTCTTGTACTTCGCATCCGCCTTCGGGGTCTTGAAGGGGGTCGGGGTGGCCGCGGGCTCTTCCTGCAGCGCGACGCGCTTGCCCGGGTTCACCACCAGCGTGTGGCTGCCCTTGCCGGCACCCAGCCAGGCATTGCCGGTGGCGCGCAGCGCCTCCGGGGTGGCCTCGGCCAGCGTCTTCAGGCTTTCGCGGAAGCAGCCGGGATCACCCATGAACACGGCGCATTCGGCCAGCGCATCGGCCTTGCCACCGAAACCGCCGATACGCTCGACGCCGCGGATCCAGCCGGCCTCGATGGCGGTGCGGTTGCGCGCCACTTCCTCGGCGGTGGGGCCTTCGGCCAGCAACTTCTCCAGCTCCTCGTCGATGGCCGCTTCCACCTTCGCCACGTCCACGCCCTGCTTGACCGCGGCGGTGATCATGAAGGTGCTGCTGAGCTGCGAGCCATAGGCACCGGCGCTGACGTTGTCGACCAGCTTGTCCTGGTGCACCAGCCGCTTGTCCAGACGCGAGGACTTGGCGCCGCCCAGGATCTGCGCGAACAGCTGCAGGCGGTCGAGGTCGGGCGCGCCGTACTCGGCCACGTTCCACACCCGGTAGATGCGCGACTGCGGCACCTGGTCGGTCATTTCCGAGCGCGAGTCGGCGCTATGCGCCGCCACGTCCACCTTCGGCTGGGCCATGGTCGGGCCGGCCGGGATGTCGCCGAAGAACTTCGCCACCTTTTCCTTCGCGGTGGCGACGTCGATGTCGCCGGCCAGTACCAGCACCGCGTTATTCGGGCCGTACCAAGTCTTGAACCAGGTCTTCACGTCCTCCAGCGCGGCGGCGTTGAGGTCGTTCATCGAGCCAATGGTGCTGTGGTGGTACGGGTGGCCCTTGGGATACATGGCCGCACCCAGCACGTCCCAGACCTGGCCGTAGGGCTGGTTCTCGCCCTGGCGCTTTTCGTTCTGGACCACGCCGCGCTGCTCGTCCAGCGTCTTCTGGTCGATCGCGCCCAGCAGGTGGCCCATGCGGTCGGATTCCATCCACAGCGCGGTATCCAGCGCGGTGGTGGGGACGTTCTCGAAGTAGTTGGTGCGGTCGGAGTTGGTGGTGCCGTTCTGGTTGGTGGCGCCGATGGCCTTGAACGGGGTGAAGAATTCACCCGGCGCGTTCTCGCTGCCGTTGAACATCAGGTGCTCGAACAGGTGGGCGAAGCCGGTGCGGCCCGCGGGTTCGTCCTTGCTGCCGACGTGGTACCAGACGTTGACCGCCACGATGGGGGCCTTGCGATCGGTGTGGACCACCACGCGCAGGCCGTTCGGCAGGGTGAAGGTCTCGTAGGGGATGTCGACGGCCGGGGCGCTGGCGGCCCGTGCGGTGGGGGCGTAACCGCCGGTGGTCAGGGCAGTGGCAAGCGCAAGCGCCAGCGCGGCGGGACGAAGCACGGACATGGGCAACTCCTGTGGGAAACAACGTGACGGACAGCAAACTTTCGCATGATAGACCGCGTGCATGGCCGATACACTAGGCCGGAAGCCATCCCCGGGAGCCCCGCATGCGCCGCACCGTCCTCGTCACCGGCGCCAACCGCGGCATCGGGCTGGCGTTCGCGGGCCAACTGCTGGCGCGCGGCGACCATGTCATCGCCACCTGCCGCCACCCCGGCAAGGCCGCTGCGCTGAACGCGCTGGGCGGCGAGCATCCCGGTCGCCTGCACGTGCTGCCGCTGGACGTGGCCAGCGAAAAATCCCGCGCCGAGCTGATCCGCGAACTGCCGCTGGTGCTGGGCGAGGACGGAAGGCTGGACCTGCTGATCAACAACGCCGGCGTGCTGCATTCGGGCGAACGCTTCGGCCAGCTGCGGCAGGAGACGCTGGAAGACAGCCTGCGCATCAACGCCATCGGCCCGCTGCTGCTGGCGCAGGCGGTGGCGCCGTTGCTGCGGGATGGCAACCGCGCTGCCGGCGGCAACGAGGGTGTCGCGGGCACGGGCGCCACCGGAGCCGTGATCAACCAAGCGAATCACGTGGAGTGCAAACGCGACAGCGTTTGCGTTGATCGCTTGCCCGGCGGCGCCCGTGCTGCGGATATCACGAGCAGCGGCGGCGCTAGGGGCGCAATCAAGTCGCTCCCCGATACTCGCTTGGTTGATTGCGCCCCTAGCGCCGCCGCTGCCTCCGGTTGTCCCGTCATCGCCAACCTCAGCTCGCAACTCGGCTCCATCGCCGGCGTGACCCGCTTCGGCGCGCCCAGCTACGCCATCAGCAAGGCCGCGCAGAACATGGCCAGCGCGCAGCTGGCGCAGGCGCTGGCCGCGCGCGGCATCGTGGTGCTGTCGCTACACCCGGGCTGGGTGCAGACCGACATGGGCGGCGAGAAGGCGCCCGATGCGCCGGCCGACGTGGTCGCCGGCATGCTGCGGCTGATCGACGCCGCCACGCCCGCGCAGTCCGGCGGCTTCTTCGACTGGCGCGGCGAAGCGTTGCCGTGGTGAACGCCACAACGACGACCTCCATCCTCCACTGCGCGAAAGGAAGCGCGTAGAACCCCATGCACGTCATCCTGCATCACCCTGAAATCCCGCCCAACACCGGCAACGTGATCCGCCTGTGCGCCAATACCGGCGCGCAGTTGCACCTGGTGCGCCCGCTCGGTTTCGACATCGACGACCGCCAGCTGAAACGCGCCGGGCTGGACTACCACGAGTACGCGCGCATGCAGGTGCACGACGACCTCGACGCCGCACTGGCCGCGATCACCGCCCAGGCGGGCAAGCCGCCACGGGTGTTCGCGCTGTCCACGCGCGGGCGGGTGCGCTTCGATGCGCCGGACTATCGCGAGCACGATGCCTTCCTGTTCGGCAGCGAAACCGCGGGGCTGCCGCCGGAGGTGCTGGCCCGCGTCCCCGAAGCGCAGCGCCTGCGCCTGCCGATGCGGCCGGACAACCGCAGCCTCAACCTGTCCAACGCGGTGGCGGTGATGGTGTTCGAGGCATGGCGGCAGGCGGGGTTCGCGGGCGGCGAATAGGGCTTGAGGCAAGCGCGCGCGAAGTACAACACCCAACCCGAATGACGGCTGTACCGCGCCGGGCGGGATTCAGTCCATGTTGTGACCGGGCGCAAAGAATGCCCGCAAGTCCCGCCGATCCGGCTGGACGGACAACAACAACATGGAGGTCCACCTCATGAAGCGTCACATCCTTGCCTTCGCCCTCGTCGCCGCCATGCCCTTCGCCGCGTCCGCGGCCGACGGCATCAAGTACAACTACGTGCAGGGCGGCTACGTCGCCACCAATACCGACGCCGGCGACGCCGACGGCTGGGGCGTGCGTGGCTCGGTGGCCGTGCATCCGAACTTCCACCTGTTCGCCGACTACGCCAACCAGAAGATCGACAACACCAGCGTCGATTTCGACCAGTGGCGCGTGGGTGGCGGCTACAACCGCAGCATCTCCGACCGCACCGACTTCGTAGGCCAGCTGGCCTACGAGAAGCTGGATGCCGGCGCCGGGATCAAGGCCGAGGGCTACAGCGCCGAAGCCGGCGTGCGCAGCATGATGACCCCGAACATCGAGGGTTACGCGATGCTGGGCTACCAGGACGGCGACGACTTCGACGGCGATGCGTATGGCCGCCTGGGTGCTGCGGTCAAGTTCAACCAGAACTGGGGCGCCACCGCCGAGGTCAAGCTGGTCAACGGCGGCGACACCCAGTGGTTCGTGGGTCCGCGCTTCAGCTGGTAAGGCATCCGCCAAGCCAAGCGAAAACGCCCGGCAGTGCCGGGCGTTTTCTTTTGCGCGCGGCGCGATCCGCGCAGCTGCGGCGGATCAGCCGAACAGCGACTGCGGATATTCCGCCTTGCGCTCGCGCGCCATCAGCCGCGCCAAACCTTCGGCCGGCGTGACCGTGCCGTGCAGCACGTCGCGCACGCCTTCGGCGATCGGCAGTTCGATGCCGTGCGCATTGGCCAGCCGCATCACCTCGTCGGCGGTCTGCAGGGATTCGACCACCTGGCCGATCTCGCGCACCGCATCGGCGATCGTGGCGCCGCGCCCCAGCGCCAGCCCCAGCCGGCGGTTGCGCGACAGGTCGCCGGTGCAGGTCAGCACCAGGTCGCCGAGGCCGGCGAGGCCCATCAGGGTTTCCGGGCGGCCACCGAGGGCGATGTTGAGGCGCAGCATCTCGTTGAGGCCGCGGGTGATCAGGCCGGCGCGGGCGTTCAGCCCCAGCCCCATGCCGTCGGCCACGCCGGTGGCCACCGCCAGTACGTTCTTCATCGCCCCGCCCAGCTCGGCGCCGCGCATGTCGTTGCCGGTGTAGGCGCGGAACGCCGGGCCATGCAGCGCGTCGGCGACCTGCCGGCAGAACGCGGCATCATCGGAATGCACGGTCAGCGCGGTGGGCAGGCCCTCGGCCACTTCCTTGGCGAACGACGGGCCGGTGACCACCGCCAGCGGCACTTCGTCGCCCAGCACCTCGCCGGCGACCTCATGCAGGAAACGCCCGCTGCCCGGCTCGAAGCCCTTGGTGGCCCAAGCCACCCCGGCCTGTGGCGGGCGCAGCGGCGCCAGCGCACGCAGGGTCTCGGCGAACGCATGCGAGGGCACCACCACCAGCACCAGGTCAGCATCGGCCAGCGCCTCGTGCAGCGAAGTGGTGGCGCGCAGCGCGCCCGGCAGGGCGATGCCGGGCAGGTAGCGCGGGTTCTCGCCGCCACCCGCGATGGCCACCACGGTGGCGGCATCGCGGCCCCACAGCACGGTGGGGTGGTCGTGGCGGGCGATCAGCGCCGCCAGCGCGGTGCCCCAGGAGCCCGCGCCGAGGACGGCGACCTTCGGTTTTGCAGACGCCGTCATGCGTCGCGAATCAGGCGTTGCCGGCGGTTTCGGCGTCGGCCAGCGAGTCGCCCTGCTGCGACATCTGCGCAACGCGCTGGCGCAGGGTCTCGGCGTACAGCGCCTCGAAGTTGATCGGCTGCATCGGGAACGGCGGGAAGCCGCCCGAGGTGATCAGCTGGCCGATGGTGGCCGAGGCATAGGGGTACAGGATGTTCGGGCACTGGATGCCGAGCATCGCGTCCAGCATCTGGTCGTCCATGCCGCCCAGGCCGAACACGCCGGCCTGCTCGACTTCGGCCAGGTAAGCGGTCTTGTCGTTCAGGGTGCAGGTCAGGGTGATGCCCAGGCTGACTTCGAACGCGTTCTCGGCCAGGCGCTGCACCTTCTGGTTCAACTTCATCTGCAGGTCGGGCTGGCCCTGCTCGTTGAACACCTGCGGCGCGTTCGGCGCTTCGAAGGAGACGTCCTTCACATACAGCTTTTCGACGGTGAAGGTCGGGCCCTGCTGGGCGTCGGCGGCCGGCGCGATGCCGTTCAGGTTTTCATCGGACATGGGAATTCTCGAGTGCAGCGGAAGAAAGGGAAACGTCGATTATCGCACCGAACGCGGCGCGGCCTTTTCGACGTGGGGCACGCGCGGCCGGAACACAAGCCCGGCGCGATGCCGGATCAGCGGCCCTTGACCAGCGGCAGATCGGCGGCCTGCCAGGCCTGGATGCCGCCTTCCAGCACGCTGACATGGGCGAAACCGGCCTTGCGCAGGCGCTTGGCGGCGCCGCTGGCGGTCTGGCCGACCCGGCACACCAGCACCACCGGCAGCGCCTTGGCGGCGGCCAGCTGCTTGTGTTCGGGATCGAACTGGCTGGGCTGGACGTTCTTCGAGCCGGCGATATGGCCCTTTTCGAATTCGCCGGGGGAACGCAGGTCCACCACCAGCGCGTTGTCACGGTTGATCAGGCCGGTCAGCTGGGCCGGGCCGACCCGGCGCACGCCGCCCAGCAGGTTGGCGACCTCGTTGCCGATGAGCGCGATGGTGATGCCGGCCAGGGCCAGCGAAAGCATGGGGTGGCGGCCGGCGAAGGCGGCCAGTTCGGCGAAGGTCACGGCATCGACCGGTCAAGACGGGGCGGCAATTGTAGCCGCAGCGCGCGCCTCATTCGCCCCACAGGTCCGGCAGGCCGCTGACCAGCCACCAGCTGCGCGACGGCTCGTCGTAGCGCCAGCGTTCGCGGTAGCGCACGGTGCGTTCGGCCAGGGTGTTGCGGTTGATCACGCCGATCTCGATGTCGCGCACCACCTCGCCATTGCCCAGCGTGGTACCGCCGCTGTCGCGGTAGGAGGAGATCTGCACCTGCTTGTAGCGGGAGAAATCGACGTCGGTGAGCGGGTGTTCCCTGCGTACCTTGGGATCGACCAAGTTCCACGCGCCTTCGAAATCGCCCCAGCGGATCGCCGCCGAATAGCTGTACTGCGCTTCGTCCAGCGCGCTGCCCTTGCTGGCGGACTTGGGACAACCGGCCAGCAGGGCCAGGCAGCACAGCAGCAGGCAGCGCAGCAGCAGTCGTTGCATCGGGGTTCTCCAGCGGGGGACGACGCATCCTAACCGCTCGCGGGCGACTTCCCCGCTGTCGCGCCGTCAGGCCTTGCCGATCGCCACGTAGCGGCCGGTGTAGGTCGCCGCCACGCCACCTTCGGCCAGCAGCGTCCTGGCCTGCAGCCGGATGCTGGCGCGTCCCTGCCGGCGCAGCGTGTCCACCAGCGCGGCGTGCTCCACCGCGTCGTCGAACGCCGCTTCCACCATGATGTCCTCGAACACAGGCTTGAGGTAGCGCACCCGGCTGTCGGCCACGAACACGTCGGCATGCAGGCCGGCGGTTTCCAGCTCCATCGACACCAGCCCCCACGCAGCGATGGTCATCAGCGACGACAGGCTGCCGCCGAACGCGCAGTGCTTGTCGTTGACGTTGGCGGCCAGCGGCGCGCGCAGGCGCAGCACGCCATCGTGCCAGTCCAGCACCTGCGGCTGCATGGCGGCCACCGGCGGCATGCCGGCGAAGTGCCGGGCCAGCGCGTCCAGCGCGGAAACGGGTGTATCGGTTGCATCCATGCGCGAAGCCTGACGCAATCGTCGACGCCATGCCAAGCTGTAGGCATGCCGCGCCTTACTGATCAAGCACTTCCGCTTCAACACTGGACCGTACTGTCGCTGCGACCGCGCGGACAGCACGCCGGCCTGCGCACTGCGGCAACGCGATCCGGCGCGCGCTTGTTGGCGCTATCGCCGATCGCCATCGACATCCTCGACGACAGCGACGCGCGGCGCTCCCTGGCCGTCGCGCTGGCCTCCGACATCGTCCTGTTCACCAGCCCGAACGCAGTGCGCGCGTCGGCGGCACTGGCACCGCTGCACGCACGCCGCGGCCAGCATTGGATGGCGGTCGGCGCCGGCACCCGCCGCGCGTTGGCGCGCCGTGGGATCGACGCGGTGGCGCCGGTGCGGATGGACAGCGAAGGCCTGCTGGGCCTGCCGCAGCTGGCGAATGTGCAGGGCAGGCGCATCGGCCTGGTCACCGCGCCCGGCGGCCGCGGCGTGCTGGCGCCGTCGCTGGCGGCACGCGGCGCGACGGTGCTGCGCGCGAACGTGTATGCGCGCCGCACCGTCACCCTGTCGCCGGCCCGGTGCGCCGCGCTAGGAGAAGCGCTGCGCGATCCCGACCGGGTGCTGCTGGCACTGAGCAGCGGCGAAGCGCTGGACGCGCTGCTGGCGCAGGCCCCGCCACGGAACCTGCACAAGGTCGCGGTGGTGGCGGCCAGCGCCCGTTTGGCCGAAGCGGCGCGTGCCGCCGGCTTCACCCGCGTCGCGCAGGCCAGCGACGCGCGCCCGGCCGCGCTGCTGCGTGCAGCCGCCGACGCCTTCGCCCGGCACGATTAACATCCCCGCCGTGGACACACCCGACACCCCCGCCCCCACTTCGCCCGCGCACCGCTCGCGCGCCGGCGGCCTGTTGCTGTTGGCACTGCTGCTGATCGCGCTAGCCACTGCCGGCGCGCTGGGCTGGCGCCAGTGGCAGGCGCTGCAAGCGCAGGAGCGGGCCCGCAGCCAGCAGCAGCGCGACGCGCTGGACGCGCGCATCGACAGCTTGCGGCAGGCGCAGCGCGCGCAATCGCAGCGGCTACAGCAGGCCGAGGCCACCAACCGGGTGCTGCGTGACGAATTGCTGGGCCTGGGCCAGCGCGCGGCGGCCATCGAAGACAGCGTGTCGCGGCTGGCCGATGCCGACCGCCACGGCGCGCTGGCGCTGCGGCTGGACCAGGTCGAACTGCTGCTGTCGATCGGCCAGCAGCGCCTGCAGCTGGACGGCGACCTCGACGGCGCGCGGCGCGCGCTGGCGCTGGCGGCCCCGCTGCTGGCCGCGGTGGATGATCCCACCTGGCTCAATCTCAAGCAGACGCTGGCGCAGGAACAGGCCGCGCTGGCAGCGCTGGGCCCGGACCCTCGCACCACTGCGGAATCACTGCTCGAACGACTGGTTGCGGATATCCCGCTGGAACAGGTCGCCATCACCGACGCCAAGCCATCGCAAGCCGCGCCGTGGTACGCACGCCTGCTGGACCGCATCGTGCGCGTGCAGCCCACCGCCAGCGCCGGCCTGCGCGACCGCGCCGATCGCGAGGCCGCATTGGCCGCGCTGCAGCTGGAAGCCGCGCTGGCGCGCACGGCCATCGCCCGCCGCGACGATGCCGGCCTACGGCAGGCCCTCGTCCGCATCGACGGCTGGCTGCAGCGCCTGCTGGCCGGCTCGCCGCAGCTGGCGCAGCGCCAACGCTTGGCCGCACGGCTGCGCGCCACCACCCTGCACCCAGCCGCGCCGCTGTCCGGCAGCACGCTGGCGCAGCTGCGCGCGCAGCGCGACAGTTGAACCGCAGGTCGCTGCGCCGCCCCACGCGCGCCGTGGACATCGGCTTCCACCTCGCTGCGTACACTGGCTTCCACCCCGCCGACGCGACCACGCCCTGCGTTCGCCGACGCACGCATGACGCCCTGCCCATACGGGAGACTCCGCGATGAACCTGTTCCGCAACGTGCTGGCCTGGCTGCTGCTGGCGGTGCTGGGCGCCGTGCTGGTGCAGTTCCTGCTGCAGGATCCTGGCTACCTGCTGGTGCGCTACCGCGGCACCGACTACAGCACCACGCTGGCGGTGGGCATCGGCCTGCTGCTGGCGGGACTGTTCGCGCTGGCATTGCTATGGACGTTGTTGCGGCTGCCGTTCCGGCTGTGGAACCGGCGCCGCAGGCGGCGCGCGCAGGCGCAGCTGACCGACGGGCTGGCGGCGTTCGAGCGCGGCGACTACCTGCGCGCCGGGCAGCTGCTGCGGCAGGCCATGGACGACCCCGCGGTGGAAGCCGTGGCCCGCACGCAGGCGGCGCGCGCTGCCTTCGCACGCGGCGACGATGCAGCAGGCGAAGCACTGCTGGAGGGGTTCGAGCATCGGCACGCCGGCATCCGCGCGGCGGTGCAGGCCGAACGCGCGCTGGCCCGGCACCAGCCGGAAGCCGCGCTGCACGCGCTCGATGCCGCGCCGGCGCAACCGCTGCCACCGCGCGGCCTGTGGCTGCGCGCGCAGGCGCTGGTGGCCAGCGGCCGCAGCGCCGAGGCCTACGGCCTGCTTGGCGCGCTGCGCCAGCAGCAGGCGCTGCCGGCAGCCGAGGTCGAGGCAGTCCCGGCGCGCTGGGCGGCGCAGGCGCTGCGCGAAGCCGACGACGGCAACGCCGTCGCCGCGCAGTGGGATGCGCTGCCGCCGGCACTGCGCAGCCATCCCGACATGGCGACCGCCTATGCCGGCCGCGCCGCCGCGCTGGGCTGGCACGAGGCGGCCACGGCGAGCATCGAACAGGCGCTGGATGCCGATTGGGACGAGGCGCTGGCCGCGCTGTACGGCCAGCTCGACGTCGACCGCCTCGAACATCGCCGTGCACGGCTGGAGCGCTGGCTGCAGGCGCGCCCGGCCAGTCCGGCGCTGCTGCTTGCCAGCGCCCGCATCGACCAGCGGCAGGGCCGCTGGCTGGCGGCCGAGGACGCGCTGGATCGCGCGCTGGCGGCAGGCGCCGGCGCGCCGGCATGGGAAGCGCTGGGCGATGGCGCCGCGCAGCTGGGCGACCACGTCCGCGCGCAGCGCTGCTATGCCAATGCGCTGCGCGGCCAGCGCGGCGATGCCGCGGTGGAACCCACGGACGCGGCGCCCCCTGCACGGCCGGCGGACGCGCAAGTCGAAACGCGCGATCCCTACGGCCTGCCGCGCCTGGCCGAATGACCCGCGCGCCGCAACGCGCCGGTGGAGCCGGCGCTGTTCGGCGAAAATGGCGGCCCTCCGGGCCCACGCGGGCAACGGCCCTTTCCCCCTGCGGACGCCTCCCATGATCCTTGTCCTGCTGGCCGCGCTGTGCAGCGTGCTGGTTTCCGTGCTGCTCAAGCTGGCCCGGCGGTTCGATGTCGACGTCGGCCAGGCGGTGGCGTGGAACTACGTCGCCACCACCGCGCTGACCTTGGCGGTGCTGCAGCCGGCGCTGCCCCCGCTGCAGCAGGTGGACACGCCGTGGCTGACCCTGGCCGCGCTGGGCCTGCTGCTGCCGACCATCTTCCTGGCGCTGGCGGCCTCCGTGCGCCACGCCGGGATCGTACGCAGCGATGCCGCCCAGCGGCTGTCGTTGCTGATCCCGCTGCTGGCCGCATTCACCCTGTTCGGCGAATCCCTCGCGCCGCTCAAGCTGGCCGGCTGCGCGCTGGGCCTGCTGGCGCTGGCAGCGATGGTCTGGCGCGACGGGCGCGATGCCGGCGGCAACGGCGGCGCGCGCTGGGGCTGGCCGCTGGCGGTGTTCGCCGGCTTCGGCCTGATCGACGTCCTGTTCAAGCGCGTGGCCGCGGGCGGCCTGCCGCTGGGCAGCGCGCTGCTGGCGGTGTTCGCGCTGGCGCTGCTGGTGGCCTTCGCCATCCAGCTGGCGCGGCGGGCGCGCTTCGCCCTGCGCAGCGCCCTAGGCGGGCTGCTGCTGGGCGCCGTCAACTTCGCCAACATCCTGTTCTACCTGCGCGCCCATCGCACGCTGCCGGACAGCCCGTCGCTGGTGTTCGCCAGCATGAACCTCGGCGTGGTGGCGCTCGGCGCGGTCGCCGGCGTCGTGCTGTTCCGCGAGCGCCTCGGCCGGATCAACGCCGCCGGCCTGCTGCTGGCGCTGGTGGCGATCGCGTTGCTGGCGCTGGGCTGAGCGGCGCGGCTTTTTGCGCCTCAGGGCAGCCGGGGCTTCAGCATTGCCCGCAGACGCGCCAACTCCGAAGCCTCTTCCGTCCCCAGCCCGGCCAAGGCCTCCACTGCCACCGCCAGCAACTTCCTGCCCGCATCGGGCTGCCCGCGCTCGATCATGAGTTCGCCGCGCAGCGCGTCCAGGCGCTGCTGCCAGCCGGGAGTCGAATCGCCTGCCGTCAGCAATTCCGCCTTGAGGCCATCCAGCTCGCGCCACGCCTCGTCGAAGCGGCGCATTTGCACCAGCATGGTCGCCAACTCATAGCGGAAGACCTGTGCATGGACGTTCTGGTCGCCATCGTCCTGTCCCCGTAGGGTGGAGATCGCCTCGCGAATCAATGTCACTGCCCGATCCCGATCCCCGCAGTCGAATTCCATGCTTGCGAGATTGCCGGTCTCGACGATCGTCGCCTGCTTCCCCGCACCGAAGTGCTCACGCATGCCTGCAACGACCCGGCGCATGATGGCGAGCCCTTTCTTGCAATCACCGGCACGGTCGTGGATGTTGGCGACGGTCGAGAGCTGCACCAGCGTCTGGTACTGGTTCGGCCCCATCACTTTTTCGGTGGCGGCCACGGCGGACTCCGCAAGCGGCAGCGCCTCGTTGTAGCGACCCTTGTTGCGCAGCACCCGCGCAAGATTCATGCGTAATGCCGACAGGTAGGTTTCGCCGATGTACTTGCCTTCGAAATGCGGATTCCCGAGGGTTTCCCGCAACAAGGTTTCCGCCGCGTCCGCCATATCGGAGCGCATCAGCATGTCGGACAGGTTGATCCGCAGTACCGCGGCCAGCTGGACATCGCTTGGATACAGGACGCGCTGCAGGTGGTCGGCGCGCTTGAGCGCGACCATCGATTTTTCGATGTCCTGCTGCTGGGTGTTCACGACCACATGGTCCAGCGCGGAGTCGAACGCCAGCACTCCATCGGCTTGAAGTGCACGACCTGCCTCGGCATCGGTCTGCGCGAGCATCCGCTCCGCTTCGTCGAACTTTTGCAGATATGCCAGCGTGCGAATCAAGTCGTATTTCGCCCGCAGGGTCTGCTCGGCAGTCCCGCCGAATGACCGGGTGTAGTTGGCGACCGCCTTGCGCAGGTGCAACTCGCTGCGCTCGCGGTCGCCCAGCGAGCGCCAGGAGGCGCCCAACGCCGCATGCAGGCTCCCCAGCGCGGCCGTATCGCCAGGGAAGCGCTCGTCCACGTGTGCGGAAGCGTGCTCCAGCAGGTCCTTGATGGTCGGTTCTTTCTCGAACGCGGCGCCGCCGGGATTGACCGCGCGGATCAGGTCGTTGCTGAGGAACTTCACCACGGTTTCCGCGCGACGCGCCTGCTTCTCCGCGACGTCCTTCTGCACTGCCAGCTGCCCGGCATAGCGCTCGCTCTTCCGCCACATGGCCGCGCTGATCGCAACGCCAGCCATCAGGACCAGCATTGCCGCGACCACCCACGGCCGCCGCGCGCGCGATCGCGCCAGCCGCTTTTCACCTTCCGCCACCCGCGCCTGCACCGCCAGCTCCAGCACGTGTTTTTTGCGCCGCGCATCCAGGTTGCGGATGCGCCCTGCCAGCACGGCGGCAGAGTCCAGGCGGCGGGCCGGATCCCCGTTGGCGGCATCCGCGATGTCCTGGCGTAGCAACGGGTCATCGATGTCCTGTTCCCATCCCGGCGACAGCGGGCGGCGGAAATCCCCTACCAGCAGCTGATAGAGGGTCACGCCCAGGGCATACACGTCGCTCTTGATGGTGGCGGACTGCCCAGCCACCACTTCCGGCGCAAGGTAGAGCGGCGTGCCGCTGTCCGGCGAGAGCAGCTGCGTCTGGGTAAGCCCCAGATGGGTGATGCCAAGCTCATCGAGCATTCCGGAGTCAAGCAGTCGGCTGCTGCCGAAATCGGCCACCCGCAGGCGGACGCCCTCGGCGTCATCCCGCACCAGTAGGTTGGACGGCTTCAAGTCCTTGTGCAGTACGCCAACGCCATGCGCGGCGGCGACCGCCTCGGCAGCCTGCACGAACAGCGCCAACCGCCGTTCCCGGGGGATGCCATCGATGCGCCCCGCTTCCGGCCAGCGGTCAAGGCTCGGGCCTGCGTATTCGGATTCGACGAAATAGGGCGCTTCCTCGAAATCCCAATCCAGCACACGAACGTAATCTTCCCGTTCGCCAAGCGCTTCGCGCAGCAGCCGTGCGATGGTTACCTCGCGCTTCAAACCATGCAGGCCCTTGCCTGCCAGGCTGAACTTGAACACCCGGACCTCATGGGTCTTGGCGTGTCGAGCCAGCCAGACCTCGTTGCCTTCGGTCCGCGCCAATGGCGCCTCCAGCCTCCAGTTCGGCCGCCGCGGAACGGCGATGCCTGCCTCCAGCCTGCTTGCAGTCGGCAAGAACTCCGCCTGCTTGCGCGCCACCGGCACCGAGAGCCGATACCCAACTCGGGGCAAAGTGACCACGATGTCTTGGGCCTCATCGCCGAGCGCCTTGCGCAGCTTGCCGATGGCATTGGTCAAAACGGCCTCGACCACGATCCGGCCGGCCCAGGCCGAAGCCAGCAGCTCTTCCTTGGTCACGGCCTCGCCGGCATGCCGCAGCAGGTACTGCAGCACATCCAGTGGTTTGCGCTCCAGTTCGACTTCCCGCCCGGCCACCCGCAGCCGCCAGCGGCCCTCGTCGAACTCGGCATTGCCAAACGTCCAGACGTACGCCCTCGCCTCACGGCGGGCCTCCATGCCGTCGTCCATCGTCATCCCTTTCCCCATTAGAGCATCCCCGGCTCAGCTTAGCCGCTCTGCCGCGACACGGCACGCCGCGAGAATTTCCAATTCAAAAACAATACGTTGCAATCCGTTTGAACTTCGTTTGCCGGCCGTGGGGACAGGTTTGCCGGCTGGCCACCATCGTTCCGGCCAGCGGCACGTCGCCGCGTCACCGGAGGCAACCGATGCGGGGCAGGATCATCCATTACAACGGCAGCGACGGACGGGGTTTGCTCGCCGCCGCCGACCGCCAACTCCCATTCGAGATCGCGCAGTGGCGCAGCGACACCGCGCCAGCGGTCAACGCGACGGTCGAGCTGGCGATGGATGGCGACACGCTGGTCGGCGTCACCCGGGTGCCGGACGACGTCCTGCTCAAGGAGAAAGCCGGGCAAATAGCCAGCAGGCTCGGCGCCGCAGGCGGTGCGGCCCTGCACACGCTGGCCGCACCCGACGCCGGCGCGCCGCGCGGCTGGGTCAATTACCTGGGCAAGCCGCTGCTGGTTGCGCAGGCCGTGTTCGCCCTGTCGGCGTTGGCCCTGCCCTACCTGTCGATCGATCCGGGCTTCGGCGGTGGCCGCAGTTTCACGCTGACCGGCCTTTCCACGCTGTCCGAACAGCTGGGCGCCTCGGTTGGTGGCGCGTTCTGGGTATGGCTGGCGATCTTGTCGATCGTGCTGCCGTTGGCTTGGAAGGCGCGTTGGGCCTGGTTGGCACTGGTGCTGCCGCTGCTGGCTACGTTGAAGCCGCTGCTGGACATTGCTTCCGGCGTGCGCAAAGCCGCCAGCGGCATGGAGCAGATGCTCGGCTCCGGGGTCGGCGGTCGGATGGCGCAACAGCTGGTGGACATGCTCGACCCCGGCCTTGGCCTGTGGATTTGCCTGCTGTCCGCTCTTTTCATCGCCGCACTCGGCGCCAAGCGCGCGCTGCTGCCGCCTGCCGCCTGATTCCCACGCACATCTTTTCCCTATCCACGAACGGAGAACCCACCATGCGCAATTCCACCCTCCTGTTGATGCTCGCCGTGGCGCTGGCCCTGTCCGCCTGCAAGAAGGATGACGATGCCACCAACAATACCGCCACGCCCAGCGGCCTGCTGGGCCAAGCCGCCGACAAGGCCAAGGCCGAGGGCGCCGCCGCGGCACTGCCGCAGCCGGACGCCAGCAAGCCGCTATCCAGCTACAGGAAGCTGGGCGACAACAATGCCGATGCCATGTTCCTGTATCAGGCCGTCTCCAGTCTGCCGCCGGACTACGAAAAGCTGGCGAACGGCATTTCAAAGGAGTTTCGTGACACCAGCGACAGCTTCCGCAAACAGGAGCTTCTCGTCGCGCTGAAGCCGCAGATGGAACAGCAGATCGCACAGGCAAAGGCATCGCCGTACGGCTACATCACGCTCAAGTACAACAACAACCTGGAAGCCTACGATTTCCAGCGCAAGGGCTTCCCCGTGTTCTCCTTTGGCGAGAACACCCAGAAGGAGCACTTGGGGGATTACAGCTTCGGCAAAACCCTCAACTGGGTGAACAGGGGCCAGGTGGCGTTTGCGCCGGTTGGAGACGAAGCCGCGGCGCGCTTGATCGAGCGCATGCGTACCAAGGATCGATACGACAACCCGCCGCTGCTAAACGTCTACTTCTTCGCGCAGTCCGCGAACCTCAACTCTGACGAAATCAACGCGGTAGTCACGCGCGTGCAGATCATCGACAAGTCCGGCCGCGTCCTGGCCGAGTACGGGCCGGATGGCAGCGTTTCCGCAACGCCGGAAGCCGCACCGGAATCCGCCCCAGCCGACGCCGCCAGTATCGCCGCCGACATGCTGGGCGGCTGAAGACCAGCCGCAAAGAATCCAGCGCCACCATCACAAATCAGGGAAACACCATGGAAATCGCAATTCTTCTTCTGCTGATGCTGGTTGTACTCGGCATTGCCGCCCTCGGCTTCTGGTTCTGGATGCTGGTGGACTGCCTCTCGAAGGAACCATCCGACGGCAACGACAAAGTCGTCTGGACGCTGGTCATCTTCTTCTTCAACGTACTCGGCGCACTGCTCTATTTCTTCATCCGTCGCCCAAGGCGCAAGCAACTGCACGGGCATTGAAACCGGCGATGGAAGCCGTCGACTCAACCGGATCAACCAGGAGGCAAACCATGAACATCCGCCCTATTTCAGTGGTCGTATTGCTGTTGATTTCCATGCCCGCCTTCGCGCAAAGCGCGGCGCAGTTGAAGCAGGAGAACCAGCGCCTGAAGGCCGAATTGCAGGCCCTGCAGTCCCAATGTCCGTCCTCCACGCCTGCCGGCATGAACTGGCAGGGGGAGGCCCTGCAAGCCAGGCTCGACTCCGTGCGGATGGGTTGGCCAAAAGCCGGAACCGTGGAGGTCACGGTCACGGCCACCATCCGCAACACCAGCCCATCGCCGATGATCGTGAACTACCTCAGCAAATCCATGACTGTCGTCGATGACAACGGCTACCGATACGGCACCAAGCAGTACAGCCCCGAGACCGATTCCGTGAAGGGCATTCCGATCTACGGCCAGTATGGAAACCGCAGTGTCGATACCACCGCGATCATTTCCGCTGGCGGCACCCGCACCATCACCTTCGTCGTCGGTCGCCGCATGGACAGCGGCCAGACGCCAGGCAGCCGCCTCGACATCAACGCTACTTTCGTGCAGTTCGAGGACCTTGGCCAGGGCCGCATCCGCAAGGTACGCGACTTCCCGGTCGCCTTCACCAACGCCACGGCATCGACCCGCGGCGCGTCTTCCGCCATCGGCAGGCAGGCTTCCGGCATCGTGGACCAAGCCTCCGACGCAATCATCAGCCGGCTGATCAAATAGCCCGACGCAAGCAACGCCGCAAGTCCAAACGCAGGCTGTACCGGGGTGCCCCGGCGCAGCCTGCGGCATGCGGGTCCTACAATGCCCGCATGGACATCCCCGACATCGACAGCGTCCGCAGCTACCTCACCGGCCTGCAGGACCGCATCTGCGCCGCCATCGAAGGCGCCGACGGCAGCGCGCGCTTCAGCGAGGACGCGTGGACGAAGGATCCCGCCAGCTCGCCGATCCGCGGCGGCGGGCGCACCCGGGTGCTGCGCGAGGGCGCGGTGTTCGAGCAGGCCGGCATCGGTTTTTCCGACGTGGCCGGCAACCGCCTGCCGCCATCCGCGAGTGCCGGCCGTCCGGAACTGGCCGGTGCGTCGTGGCGCGCGGTGGGCGTGTCGCTGGTGTTCCATCCGCGCAATCCGTACCTGCCGACCACGCATGCCAACGTGCGCCATTTCCGCGCCGAGCGCGACGGCGAAACCGTGGCCTGGTGGTTCGGCGGCGGCTTCGACCTGACCCCGTTCTATCCGTTCTTTGATGACGTGCTGCACTGGCACCGCACCGCGCGCGCGCTGTGCGAACCGTTCGGCGCGCAGGCGCGCTACGACGCGCACAAGAAATGGTGCGACGAGTACTTCTTCCTCAAGCACCGCGACGAAACCCGCGGCGTGGGCGGGCTGTTCTTCGATGACCTGCACGGCGACTTCGACGACTGCTTCGGCTACATGCGCGCGGTCGGCGACGGCTTCCTCGATGCCTACCTGCCCATCGTCGAACACCGCAAGGACACGCCCTACGGCGAGCGCGAGCGCCAGTTCCAGCTGTACCGGCGCGGCCGCTACGTGGAGTTCAACCTGGTGTTCGACCGCGGCACGCTGTTCGGCCTGCAGAGCGGCGGCCGCACCGAATCGATCCTGATGAGCCTGCCGCCGCTGGTGCGCTGGGAATACGGCTACCAGCCCGAGGCCGGCAGCGCCGAGGCGCGGCTGGCCGACTACCTGCGTCCGCGCGACTGGCTGGCCGAGCTGGCCTGATCAGTCGCGCATCAGGGTGGACTTGCCGAACAGGCTTTCCACCAGATCCACTGCCAGCTTGGCGGTGGCGTTGCGGCGGTCCAGCGCAGGGTTCACCTCGACCAGGTCGAGCGAGCCCAAGCGGCCGCTGTCGGCGACCATCTCCATGATCAGCTGCGCCTCGCGGTAGTTCACGCCGCCGGGCACGCGGGTGCCGGTGCCGGGCGCGATCGACGGGTCCAGCATGTCGACGTCGAAGCTGACGTGCAGGTGGGTGTCGGCATCCACGCCTTCCAGCGCTTCTTCCATCGCGCGGCGCATGCCGACTTCGTCGATGTAGCGCATGTCGTAGATGTCGAGGCCGTGTTCCTTGACCAGCTGCTTCTCGCCCGGATCGACCGAGCGGATGCCGATCTGGCGTACCTGCGCCGGGGTGATCGCCGGCACCGCGCCGCCCAGCGTGGTCAGCGCCTCCGGGCCCATCCCGCACAGGCAGGCCACCGGCATGCCGTGGATGTTGCCGCTGGGGGTGAGCGCACTGGTGTTGAAGTCGGCGTGCGCGTCCAGCCACAGCACCCGCAGTTTTTTGCCGGTCTCGCGGCAGTGCGCGGCGACGGCGGCAATCGAACCGATGGCGAGGCAGTGGTCGCCGCCCAGCAGGATCGGCATGCGGCCGGCGCGCAGCTCGCGGATGCTGGTGTCGAAGACGCCGCGGTTCCACGCGGTGACTTCCGCCAGATGGCGATAGCCGTCCACCGGCGGGCTGACCGGATTACGCGGGCCCGGGACGTCGCCGATATCGCGCGCGTCGACGCCGCGGGCGGCGATGGCCTCCACCAGCCCGGCCACCCGCAGCGCTTCCGGTCCCATCGAGGCGCCGCGCCGGGACGCGCCGATGTCGGTGGGCACGCCGAACACGGAAACGGGCGGATAGGCACGGGTCATGGTGACTCCAGGCGCTGGCAAGAGCGCGGATGCTGGCGGGAGTGGTGCCGCTTGTCCGAATCGAACGGACGACCTGCTGTTTACAAGACAGCTGCTCTACCAACTGAGCTAAAGCGGCGGGCAGCCGATTCTATCAGGCGACATGATCGCCGCCGGGCGCGCTGCAGCGCGCCCTCAGCGCAGCTGCGCGCAGTCCAGCGGCTGCGCGCGCGCGATCCGCGCCAGCGCGGCGCGGTCCGCGCCCGCCGGCAGGCGCGCGTCCAGCCACGCCTGCGCGGGGGTGCCGCCAACCGGCTCCACCTGCGCCTGCACGCCCTTGCCCTGCAGTTCCGTCTGCCGCCTGCGCGCGCCGGTCTCGCTGCTGAAGCGGCCCAGCGCGATGCTGTTGGCGTCCGCGCCTTCGGTCATCACGAACAGGTCGGCCACGCCCGCGGCCTTGAGCCGCTCGGCCGTCGCCACCGCCGCCTCGCGCGTGGGCTGCGCCGGCAAGAACACCTTCCAGCCGCGCACGCCGCGGGCGCGCTCGTCGAAGGCCACCACCGTGACGCCGGCCGCGGCCAGCGCCGTGCGCGCAACATTGCGGGCGGCAGGATCAGCGAACGGTCCGAAGCGCAGGCAGGCGGCAGCCTGTTCGACCGCGCTGGGGGCAGCGGGCGCGGGCGTGGCCATGGGCGTGCCGGGCGCCGCAGCCGGCAATGTCGCGGGGGCCGCCGGGGAAGGCGCGGCCGCTGCGTCGGCCGTCGCCTGCACGGCGGGCGGGGACGTCGCCGGCGCTTCCTTCAGCAGGCGCAGCCCCGGCGCGGGAGCGGCCATCCCGGTGGCAACGCCGGGCTGCGGCTGGAACAGCCACCAACCGGCGGCGCCCAGGTTGAGCATCACGAGGATCACGATGGCGGCGCGCAGCAGCATCGGGCGAGTTTATGCGATCCGCAGCGCGTGCCAGCGCGCCAGGCCCTGCAGCACCGCATCCGGCGCCCAGGCGTGCGCCGGCAGCCGCGCGCGCAGCACCCGCGCGCCACCGCCGTGCAGGTGCAGGACGGGCGCGGCGCCCAGCAGCGCCTGCGCGGCGTGCAGGCTGCGCTCGACCAGCGCGAGCGCGGCGCCGTCGCAGCCGGAGGCGAGCGCGTGATGAGTGTCGTCGGCGAACTCCGCATAGTCGCCGCCGGCGGCCGGCAGCTGCGCCGCGCGCGCATGCAGTGCCTCGCGCATCAGCTGCGGCGAAGGCGCGATGCGACCGCCGCGGTGGCGGCCTTCGCCATCCAGCAGGTCGATGGTAAGCGCGGTGCCGACGCCGACCACCAGCGCCGGCCCGCTACCGCACAGCCCCAGCATCGCCAGGAAACGGTCCACACCCAAGTGCGCAGGCTCGGCGTAGGCGATCCGCAGCGGCCCCAGCGCCGTTTCGGTGTGTACCCGGTGCAGGCGCACGAAGCGCGCACACAGCGCATCCAGCAGCGCCACCCGCCGCGTTTCCGCGGCCACGCTGGCAATGCAGGCGACCTCGCCGGCCGGCAGCGCGTCCAGCCAGGCGTCGGCCTCGTCATGGGCGATCGCGCGCACCTCGCCCACGCTGCCGTCGGGCCGCAGCGGCGCGCATTTCAGGCGGGTGTTGCCGAGATCGAACAGCCAAGTGGTCATGCCTGCCCCGCCTCCGCCCGCGCGGCGCGCACGCTGACGTCGCCCGCGTGGACCAGGTGGATGTCGCCGGTGTCGTCGCGCACCCGCAGCGCGCCATCCTCCGCGATGCCCAGCGCCTGCGCATCCCAGCTGCGCGTGGCCTCATGCACCTGCACCGGCCGTCCGGCCAGCGTATCCAGCGCCGCATAGCGCGGCAGGAACGGCGCCAGCCCCTGTGCATCGAACACGTCCAGCGCGGGCAGCAGCTGCGCCAGCAGACCGGCCGCCAGCACGTTGCGCGGGGGGGGGGCCGGCGCCAGTGCGGACAGCTGCGTCCACGGCTGGTCGATGGCGCTGGAAAAGGCTGCCGGCATGCGCACATTGACGCCGATGCCGACGACCGCGCGCGCCGCGCCGCCGGCTTCGCCGCCGCCCTCCACCAGCAGCCCGCCGAGCTTGCGCAGGCCGCCGCCATCGTCGACCACCAGATCGTTCGGCCACTTCAACCGCAGCTGCGGGAAGCCCAGCGCCTGCAGCGCCTCGCAGGCGGCCACCCCGGCCACCAGGCTCAGGCCGCCCAGTCGCGCCAATCCGCCCTCGAACCGCCGCGCCAGCGACAGGTACAGGTGCGCGGCCAGCGGCGACGCCCACTCGCGGCCACGCCGGCCGCGCCCGCCGGTCTGGCGTTCGGCCAGCAGCACCGCGCACCCATGTGCGGGGGTGTCGCGCCGGAGCAGTTCGCTGTTGGTGGAATCCAGCGACCACGCCACCTCCAGATCGGCCAGCCCGGTGTGCACCGATGCCGGCAGGGCGGCGCGGATGGCGTCGACGTCCAGCAGGTCCAGCGGCTGCGAAAGGTGGTAGCCGCGCCCCGGCGCCGCCTCGATGGCGATGCCCGCGTCGCGCAGCGCCTCGATCCGCTTCCAGACCGCGGCGCGGGTCAGCCCGGCCTCGCCGGCCAGCACGTCGCCGCTGACCGGCCCGCCAGCCAGACGCTGCAACAGCGCGCGTTCGCCGCGGGCGTCGCTCATGCGCGGGCGTCCCGGCGGCGCAGCAGGCGCGCGCGCTCGAAGCGCGATTCGGTGCCATGCCGCAGCCGCTGCAGGTTGCCGCGATGGGTGAAGGCGAGGAACAGTGCCAGCGCGACGGAAAACACCAGCCGCGACGCACCTGCATCGAACAACCAGCCCCACAGCGGCAGGCTGGCCGCCGCCAACACCGTGGACAGCCCGACGTAACCGGTGGCCACCAGCACCAGCAGCCACACGCCCAGCAGCAGCGGCACGGCCAGCGGCCACAGCACCAGCAGCGCGCCGACCGCGGTGGCGGCGCCCTTGCCGCCGCGGAAGCCGTGCCAGACCGGCCAGACATGGCCCACCACTGCCAGCCCCGCCGCCGGATAAGCCCACTCCGGTGCGAAGCGCAGCGCCAGCCACGCCGCCAACGCGCCCTTGCCGACGTCTATCAGCACCACCCCCAGCGCGAAGCGCAGGCCCTGGGTGCGGAACGCGTTGGTGCCGCCGGCGTTGCCGCTGCCCATGGTGCGCACGTCGACCCCGCGCAGCCGGCCCAGCAGCAGGCTGCCGGACAGCGAGCCCAGCAGGTAGGCGACACACAGCAGGCAGGCGGCGGCGAGTACGGGCGACATCCTTCGATGATACGCAGCGCGGCCACCCGCCCGCACCCGGATCGCGTCAGGGCGCGGGCTGCAGCCCCAGCACCAGGGCACCGCGTCCGGCATGCGCGCCGATCGCCGGCCCCACTTCGACCAGATGCGCCTCGGTCACCGGCAGCAGCCGGCGCAGCGCCGCAAGCACGCGTTCGCCGTCCGCCGCCGCATCGGCATGGCCGACCAGCAGCCGCCAACCGGGTGCCGCCGGCAGCCGCCGCGCCACATGGCGCGCGAACGCCTCCGGCGCGCCGTGGCGGGCGAACAGGCCACCGGCCACCTTCAGCACGCCGTTGCGGATCGCGGCCAGCGGGGTCAGCCCGCTGAAGCGCACCAGCGGGGCGGCCCAGCGCGGAATGCGACCGCCGCGCACGGCGTGGCGGATGTCGCGGGCCATCGCCCAGGTCAGCGTCTGCGGCACCAGCCGCGCCAGTTCCTCGGCAATCGCGTCCGCCTCCGCACCGGCCGCGGCCAGTTCGCCGGCGCGCCATGCCAGCAGCGCCTGGCCGACGCTGGCGTGGCCGCTGTCGATGCAGCGCAGCGGCCCCTGCTGCCCGCGCGCCGCCGACTCGGCCGATTGCAGGGTGCCGGACAACGGCCGCGACAGGCCCACGTAGACCGCAGCCGGCTGGTGCGCCAGCACGTGTTCGAAGACGCGGCGGAAATCCCCCGGCGGTGGCTGGCTGGTTTGCGGCAGCTGCGCCGAGGCGGCCATGCGCCGGTAGAACTCGGCCGTTCCCAGGCCCAGGCGGTCCAGGTAGTCGCGGCCGTCCAGGCTGACCCGCACCGGCACCACGTGGATGTCGAAGCGATCGGCCAGTGCCTGCGGAAGGTCGGAAGCGCTGTCGGTCACCACCGCCACCCGGCCCGGCGATTCCACGCTGCGCTGCTGCATGACCATGTCGTCGGCCTTCATCGCCTCGACCCGGCCGAACCCGGCGCAGGCATCGAACAACGCCTGCGGCTGCGCCGCGTGGCCATGCACGCGCACCCGGCTATCGCTGCCTGCCACCACCAGCGACTCGATGCCGATCGCGGCCAGCGCGGTGCGCAGCGCGACCCGGTCGATCCGCTCGCCCACCAGCAGGCATTCGGTGCAATAGCGGCACTCCGGATCCACGTCCTGGTGCACATGGGCCGCAGCGGCCTCCCCACCGTCGGTAACTGCGCCGCGCAGGGCCAGCACGCGCGGACCGCCTTCGGCATAGGCGGCGATGCCCTCCAGCCAGTCCACGAATCCGCGCGCGCCGGCATCCACCACGCCCGCCTTGCGCAGCAGCGGCATCTGCCGCGGGGTGTCGGCCAGCGCGGTGCGTGCACGTGGCAGCGCCGCCGCGAACGCCTGCCATGGCTTCGCCCCCACCCTGCGCGCCTGCTCCTCCAGCGCCTCGGCGAACGCCGCGATCACGCTCAGGATGGTGCCCTCCACCGGCTGCGCCAGCGCCGCGCGCGCGCTGTCCGCGCCGCGTCGCACCGCCGCCGCCAGCTCGCCGGCGTCGAGCTGCGACAAGGCCCGCGCCTGCTCGCCCAGACCCATGAGGAACTGCGCCATGATCGCGCCGGAATTGCCGCGCGCGCCGTCGATCGCATCGTTGCCCACCCGCAGCAGCAGTTCGCCGGCATGGCGGCTGCGCCGGCTCAGTGCGCCGTGCAGCACGCTGCCCAAGGTCGAGGCGAGGTTGCTGCCGGTATCGCCGTCGGGCACCGGGAATACGTTGATGCGGTTGAGCTCGTCGCGCGCGGCGATCACCCGGCGCGCACCGGCGATCAGGGCGCGGCGCAGCGCGGCGGCGGTGACGGCAGGGGGGGCGGCGCTGGTGGCCAGGGCGGTGTCGGACATGCCGCCAGTGTGCAGAGCCGGCCGCATCCGCGCCTGCTGCGTCGCAGCATCGACCGGCCCGGCCGGCTGTTATAGTCGCGAACGGGCCGTGCGCTGCGTACGCCCATTCATCCGGTGACCCTCCATGCGCCTGCCCACGACGCGACAGCTGCTGGCCTGCCTTGCCCTGGCGGGCGCCCTTGGCCATGCCGGCGCCAGCGAACTGCGGCAGATGCCACCGGAAAGCACGCCGCCGACGGACACCCAGCCGGCGTCGATGGAGCGGCTGGACGAGGCCGACCTGGACGTCACCGCCGCCGCCGCACATACGCCGCGTGCACCGCGGCCGAAGGCGCAGGCACCGGGCCCGGCCCGTACTTCCGGCGACAGCCGCGCGATGCCGTCGCGCTTCCACAGCTTCCTGCCCGGCATGTTCCGCTGAGCGATTGCGTTTCCGCGTGATCTGGCCGTTCCCGCGCCGCCCGCGCACCGCTCCTGCACTTGACCCCTCGCTGTGCCGCCAGGCCGCGGCCGGTTTGCCGTGGCTGCGCGACCTCGACCTGCCGCGCCAGCAGCGCCTGCATGCGCTGGCCGCCGAATTCCTGGCCGACAAGACCATCACCCCCCTGCACGGCCTGCGCCTGGACGAGGTGCAGCGGCTGCGGCTGGCGATGTTGTGCTGCATGCCGCTGCTGGAGTTCGGCCGCGAAGGCCTTTACGGCTGGAGGGAGCTGCTGGTGTACCCGGCCGCGTTCCGCGCCCGGCGCAGCCATGTCGATGCCCACGGCATCCTCCACGAAGGCGCCGAGGAGCTGATCGGCGAAGCCTGGGAGCGCGGCCCGGTGATCCTGTCCTGGGCCGACGTGCGCAGCGACATCGCCGCGCCGAACGACGGCTTCTGCGTGGCCGCGCACGAGATCGCGCACAAACTCGACGCACTGGACGGCGCGATGGACGGCACCCCGCCGCTGCCGCGCGACTGGCAGCGGCAGTGGGCGGGGGATTTCCAGCGCGCCTACGACGGTTTCTGCGCCGAGGTGGACGCCGGCCACGACACCGCCATCGACCCCTATGCCGCGGAAGCGCCGGAGGAATTTTTCGCGGTCTGCACCGAATACCACTTCAGCGACGCACGCACGCTGCAGGCGGCGATGCCGGAGGTCGCCGCGCACCTGCGCCGGTTCTACGGCGCGCCGCTGCTGGGCTGAGGCGCATCGAACATCACCGCAGCGGGTGCGAAGGCGCGCGGTGCATAGCCGAAGTCGCGCGCCGCCGGCCCCGCATCGAACACCAGGTCATCGCGCATGCGTGCGATTGCGTCACCAGTGAGGTCGCGCGCGACGCCTCCGGCACGCGCCGCCGCCAGCAACGCGCGGAACAGCGGCATCGGCAGCAAGTGCAGCCGCAGTGGCGGCGACAGGCAGGCCAGCACCCGCCGCACCATCTCGCTATAGGGCAGGGTTTCACCGCCCGGCAGGTCATAGCCACGGCCGCGCGCGGCCGCGCTGAGGCAGGCTGCCAGCGCGGCATCGGCCAGGTCATCGACATGCACCGGCTGGCGCATGCCCCTGGCGTTGCGCGGCAGGACGAAGCGACCAGCGCGCCGCGCCAGGCGGGCGATGCGGGTCAGGGTGGCATCGCGCCCGACCCCGTACACCAGCGTCGGACGCAGCACGATGGCGGCTTCGCCGCGCGCCCTCGCGGTCGCGAACAGGCTGGCTTCCGCCTCGCGCAGGCGCCGCGCCACGTCGCGCTCGCCGGGATCGCCGGAGGCGTGCTTGACGTGGACGCTGGTGGAACCGAACGCGATCACCCGCGCACTGCGGATGGCGGCCTGCGCGTACCACTGCGCGAACGCGTCCAGCGGGCCGCAGCTGAAGATCGCATCGACTTCCTCCGGCAGTCCCGGCGGCCGCGGAAAGCCACCGCGCAGCCAGCGCAGGCCGGGGCCATCGGCGCGTTGCGTGCGCGACAGCGCCAGCACCTGCCAGCCTCCGGCGCGCAGCCGCGCCAGCAAGGCCGCGCCGATCTGCCCGCTGCCACCGAACACCAGCGCCGTGTTCATGCGCGGGCGTTGCGCGGCAGCACCAGCGCCAGCCACGCGCTGCCCAGCAGCGCCGCCACCACCGATGCACCCAGCACGCCCAGCACGCCCTCGGTGTAGTGCAGCGGATGCCCGGTGAAGGCCAGCGAGGCGATGAACAGGCTCATGGTGAAGCCGATTCCGCACAGCAGCCCCAGGCCCAGCATCGAACGCAGGTCCATGCCCTGCGGGAACCGCGCCAACCCCAGCGCGCGCATCGCCACCGCCGCCGACACGATGCCCACCGGCTTGCCCAGCACCAGCCCCAGCGCGATGCCCGCCGGCAGCGGCGACGCCAGGTCCTGCAGGCGCAGCCCGCCCAGTGCCAGCCCGGCGTTGGCGAATGCGAACAGCGGCAGGATGGCGAACGCCACCCAGGGATGCAGCGCGTGTTCCAGGGTTTCCAGCGGCGAATGTTCGTTGGCGTCGTCGATCGCGTTGCTGCGGTCGTAGTGGGGGATCATCAGCCCGGTCACCACGCCGGCCAGCGTGGCATGCACGCCCGACGCCAGCACCAGTGCCCACAGCAGCACGCCCAGCAGCAGGTAGGGCGCAAGCCGCGTCACCTTGCGCCGGTTGAGCGCGGCCATCGCCAGCACCACCAGCGCCGCGCCGGCCAGCGCACCCCACTGCAGCCCCTGCGAATAGAAGAACGCGATGATCAGGATCGCGATCAGGTCGTCGGCCACGGCAATCGTGGACAGCAGCAGCTTCATCCCCAGCGGCACCCGCGCGCCCAGCAGCGCCAGCACGCCCAGGGCGAAGGCGATGTCGGTGGCGGTGGGGATAGCCCAGCCGCGCATCGCCCCGGCATCGCCGTGGTTCATCGCCGTGTACAGCAGCGCCGGCACGGCCACGCCGGCCACCGCGCAGACCACCGGCAGCACCAGCTGGTCGCGGCTGGACAGCTGTCCGGAGATCACCTCGCGCTTGATCTCCAGCGACACCAGCAGGAAGAACACCGCCATCAGGCCGTCGTTGATCCACCAGTGCAGCGACTTGCCCCAATCCGCGCCGCCCAGCGGGGTGTCGCGGAACAGCTCGTAGGCATGCGCCAACGGCGAGTTGGCGGCGATCATCGCCAGCACCGAGGCGGCGATGAGGACGACACCGCCAGCCGCTTCGAGGCGGAAGAATTCGGCCAGCGCATGCTGGGCGCGGGCGAGGACGGAAGTATGCGCAGTCATCGTCGCAGTATAGAAGTTGGGCGGTGCAGACCGCCTGGCGGCGACACGCAACGGTCACGTGCGCGACATCGACGGCGATTACGGTGTCGCCCGTCGACCAGGGGACCACCCATGCTGCTCAACAAGACCGCACTCGCGCATAGCGCCCTGCAGGCCGGCTCCAGCGCCGGCTTGAGCCTGGCGGAACGGCGCATCCTGATCGTCACCGACGGCAAGCGCACGCTCAACGAGGTGATGGCGATGCTGGGGCCGGACATCCTGCCGGCCATCGACCGCCTGCTGAAGGATGGCTACATCCGCCCGGCCGACGCCAAGGACACCGCCGCGGTCGCCTCCGCCAACGGCGTGGCCGGCGCCTTCACCGGCCTGCTGCGCGCCACCACCGAAGCGCTGCAGGCACGCACCGAACAGATCCGCGCCGGCAGCCCACGGCCGGCGCCGACGCAGGCCGGGATCGCCTCCCCGGCGCACGCCGGCGGCACCGCGCCATCGGTGGCCCCGGTTGGCGCTGCGCCTGCGCCCACGCGCGGCCAGCGCCGCTCGCTGGTGGCGGCGAAGATGTACATGATCGACATGCTGTCGCTGCAGCGCGACCCGGATGCGGTGGAGCGCAAGGCGCGCATCCAGTTCTGCGGCAACGACGACGAACTGGTCGAGGCGATCCTCGACGGCCTGCAGGTGCTGCTGCGGCTGACCAACGACAGCTACGGCCAGCGCGTGCTGGCGCGGCTGGGCGAAGTGCTGCCGGAGCCGCTGCTGCCGCGGCTGGACGCGATCGCGGCGCCGCGCGCACCGCGGGAGGCCGCGCCCCAGCTCAAGCTGGTGGGCGGCTGAGGCGTCGGCGGCTCAGCGCTGGAAGCGCTTGCGCAGGCCCATCCAGCAATCGGGGTAGTCCTGCTGGCGATGGTCCGCGGCCATGGCCTGCGCGGTCGGGCGGATCACCGCGCGCGTCTCGAACATGAAGGCCATGGTGCCGTCGATGTAGTCCGGCTGGCCCAGGTCGGCCGCGCTGGCCTTCTCGAAAGTGGCGGCGTCGGGCCCGTGCCCGGTCATGCAGTTGTGCAGCGAGCAGCCGCCGGGGGCGAAGCCTTCGGCCTTCGCGTCATACACGCCGTGCAGCAGGCCCATGAACTCGCTGGCGATGTTGCGGTGGAACCATGGTGGCCGGAAGGTGTCGCGCATCGCCAACACCCGCGGCGCGAAGATCGCGAAATCCACGCTGCTGGTGCCGGGGGTGTCGCTGGGCGAGTGCAGGACCAGGAAGATCGACGGATCCGGATGGTCGTAGCTGATCGAACCGATCACGTTGAAACGGCGCAGGTCGTACCGGTACGGCGCGTAGTTGCCGTGCCAGGCCACCACGTCGAGCGGCGAATGGCCGATGTCGCTGCGCCACAGGTGGCCCTGGAACTTGGTCAGCAGCTCGAACTCGCCCTCCACGTCCTCGAACGCCGCCCGCGGGTATTCGAAGTCGCGCGGGTTGGCCAGGCCGTTGCTGCCGATCGGGCCGAGGTCGGGCAGCTTGAACAGCGCGCCGAAGTTCTCGCAGACATAGCCGCGCGCCTGCCCGTCCGGCAGGGCGATGCGGAAGCGGACGCCGCGCGGGATCACCGCGATCTGCTGCGGCTCCACGTCCAGCACGCCCAGCTCGGTTTCGATGTGCAGGCGGCCCAGTTCCGGCACCAGCATCAGCTCGCCGTCGGCATTGCAGAAGAAGCGGCCGTCCATGTCGCGGTTGGCCGCGTACAGGTGCAGGCCGACGCCGGTGCCGGCCTCCGGGCCGCCGTTGCCGGCCACGGTGAACAGGCCCTCGACGAAATCGACCGCCTGCTCCGGCAGCGGCAGCGGCAGCGGATTCCAGCGCAGCTTTTCCGGCGTCACCGGGCCGCTGCCGAAATCGTTGTGGAAGCCCGCGTGCGCGAACGGCTCGAAGCGCCCGTGCACCGCCGCCGGGCGGATCCGGTACAGCCAGCTGCGCCGGTTGGCGTGGCGCGGCGCGGTGAACGCGGTGCCGGTCAGCTGCTCCGCGTACAGCCCATGCGCCACCTGCTGCGGCGAGTTGCGCCCCACCGGCAGCGCGCCGGGCAGCGCCTCGGTTGCGAATTCGTTGCCGAAACCGGTCTGGTAGCCGTTGCTGTGGATCGCCATGGTCTGCTCGCTCAGTGGATACCCGCCACGCGGCGGGCGGGGATCACAGCACGCCGCGCTTCATCTGGTCGCGCTCGATGCTCTCGAACAGCGCCTGGAAGTTGCCTTCGCCGAAGCCTTCATTTCCCTTGCGCTGGATGATCTCGAAGAAGATCGGGCCGAACGCGTTCTGGGTGAAGATCTGCAACAGCTTGCGCGACTTGGTTTCCATGTCGGCGTCGATCAGGATCGAGTTCCTGCGCAGGCGCTCCACGTCCTCGCCGTGGTTGGGCACGCGCACGTCGATCACGTCGAAATAGGTGTCCGGCGTGTCCAGGAACTTCACCCCGGCCGCATGCATGCGCTCCACCGAGTCGTAGATGTCGTCGGTGAACAGCGCGATGTGCTGGATGCCCTCGCCGTTGTACTCGCGCAGGTATTCGTTGATCTGGCTCTTGTCGTCGCTGGACTCGTTCAGCGGGATGCGCACCACGCCGTCCGGCGCGGTCATCGCCTTGGACAGCAGGCCGGTCTTGGCGCCCTTGATGTCGAAGTAGCGGATCTCGCGGAAGTTGAACAGCTTCTCGTAGTAGTCCGACCACTTCGCCATGTTGCCCACGAACAGGTTGTGGGTGAGGTGGTCGATGAAGGTCAGGCCGAAGCCCTTCGGATGCTGGTCCACGCCGGGCAGCGGCTCGTAGTCGGCGTACAGGTCGGCACGGCCGTCGTCGACCAGGTACAGCATGCAGTCGCCGATGCCCTTGATCACGGGCGTGGCCACCGCGCCGGTGCCAGGCTTGTGGTCGACCTGCGCGCCGCCGTTGGCCAGCACGTGCGCCAGCACCTTGTCGGTGGGTTCGCGGAAGCGGATCGCGAAGCCGCAGGCGGACGGGCCATGCTGGGCGGCGAAGTCGGCGGCGAAGGAATCTTCCGACTCGTTGAGCAGGAAATTGATGGTGCCCTGCCGGAACAGGGTGATCGGCCGCCCGCGATGGCGGGCAATGGCGGTGAAGCCGAGCTGCTGCAGGTATTCGCGCATGCGCGCGCCCTGGCCGGCGGGGGCGGCGAATTCGACGAATTCGAAGCCGTTGATCCCCATCGGGTTGTCGAAGGTGGTCGGCTGCATGCCAAGATTGGGTTGCGCGCTCATGCGGGTAGTCCTCAAACGCCGGGAATGCGCATTCTATGGTTGCACTTGCAACTATCTCAAGCCTCCTCCTTTTTCCAGCCTCCCGCATGCCCGACCACGCCAGCCTCGCCCTCGAACGCTTCCTGCCCTACCGGCTCAGCGTGCTTTCCAACCGCATCAGCGGGTCGATCGCCCGCGAATACTCGCAGCGCTTCGACCTGGGCGTCACCGAATGGCGGGTGATGGCGGTGCTGGGCCGCAGCCCGGACCTGTCGGCCAACCAGGTGGCGCAGCGCACCGCGATGGACAAGGTGGCGGTGAGCCGCGCGGTGGCGCGCCTGCTGGAATCCGGCCGCCTGCTGCGCAGCTTCGACGACGACGACCGGCGCCGCTCGGTGCTGCGCCTGTCCGAGGCCGGCTACGCGATCTACGACCAGATCGTGCCGCTGGCGCTGGGCTTCGAGCGCCAGCTGCTGGGCGACATGCCGGCGGACGAACGCGCACTGCTGTTCCGCCTGCTCGACCGGCTGGACGAGCTGGAACTTCGGGTCGAGGCCACCAGCCAGGCCGCAGCCGGCTGATTTCCACCGGCTGCAAACGCACGCGGCGGCCCTGGGGCCGCCGCGCTTGCATCGTCATCCCGCGCCGTGCATCGGCGCGGGGGCACGCCTCACTTCACGCCGTGCATCAGCCGCTGGATCAGCGGCGCGATCAGGAACAACAGCACGCCGGCGCCGATCAGTACCCAGAACCCGAAGGTGTAGCCGGCCTGCGCCGAGGCCACGGTCATGCCGGCCTCGCCGCTGACGCTGCTGGCGAAGATGCCGGACAGGTTGTTGCCGATCGCGGTGGACAGGAACCAGCCACCCATGCCGAAACCGACCAGGCGCACCGGCGCCAGCTTGGTCACCATCGACAGGCCGATCGGCGACAGGCACAGCTCGCCCACCGACTGGATCACGTAGACCATGAACAGCGTCCAGAACGGGATCTTCATGGTCTGCGGATCGACCATGCTGGACAGCGCGATCATCAGCAGCAGGAAGGCCAGGCCGTTGAAGATGATGCCGAGGCCGAACTTGCGCGGAATCGACGGATTGGCGCGCCCCATGCGGATCCAGATCCAGGCGACCACCGGCGCCAGGGTGATGATGGCCAGCGAGTTGACCGACTGGAACCAGCCCACCGGGAAGGTCCAGCCGCCGAAGTCGCGCTCGACGATGTTCTGGGCCAGGAAGTTGAACGAGCTGCCCGCCTGCTCGAAGAACATCCAGAACAGCACGTTGAAGGCGAAGATGATCAGCATCGCGATCGCCTTGTCGCGGGCGACGGCGCCGTTGGCGAAACCTTCGCGCAGGATCAGCACGCACAGCACCACGAACAGCGCGGTCAGCAGGATCTGCAGATTGTTGGCGTCGATGGTCAGCAGGAAGTAGATCGCCGGGATCGCCACCAGCACGCCCACCGCCACCATCAGCACGCGGCCGAGACCTTCCGCGCCGGCGGTGGGGCGACCGATGCCCTGCAGCTGCACGCGGCCCACCCAGAACCACACCAGGCTGACCAGCATGCCGATGCCGGAGGCGATGAACACCGCCTTGTAAGCCGGCATTTCCGAGGAGCCGCCGAACATGTTCTCGGCCAGGAAGCCGGTCAGGACCGGGGCGATCAGCGCACCGGCGTTGATACCCATGTAGAACAGGGTGAAACCGGAATCGCGGCGCTCGTCGCCGGTCGAATACAGCTGGCCGACCATGGTCGAGATGTTGGGCTTGAACAAGCCGTTGCCGGCGATGACAGTGGCCAGGCCCATCTTGAACACCGTCTCGCTGGGCACCGTGATCATGAACAGGCCGGCCGCCATCACCACCGCGCCCAGCAGGATCGAACGCTGGTAGCCCAGCACCTTGTCGGCCACGTAGCCGCCGAACAGCGCCGCCGCGTAGACCAGCGCCAGGTAGGCGCCGTACAGCTTGCTGGCCGAGGCCTCGCCGGAGGAATCACCGCCAAAGAACTGCGCCACGATGTACAGCGCCAGCGCCCAGCGCATGCCGTAGAAGGCGAAGCGCTCCCAGAACTCGGTCATGAACAGCATCCACAGCGGACGCGGATGGCCCATCACCTGCTTGAATTCCGGAACTGCGCCCGGCGTCGTGTTAGCGGCTCCGCTCATGCGGAATCCCCCCGTCTAGAGTTATGGAAATGGCGTGTGGAACCGGCCTGCGATGGGCGCGGAACCGGGCGAGGATGGCCGACCGGTGCGGGCAACGTCAAACCGGGCGCATTCAGGACAGCCTGCTGCAAAGCAGCAAAACGCGCCCCGCGGGGCGCGGGCAAGCCGGCTTAGGCGGCGCCGTCGCGGCCCGGCCCGACCGAGGTGCGCACCTCGAACAACTCCGGGAAAAAAGTCAGGTCGAGCGCGCGCTTGAGGAAGGACACGCCGCTGGAACCGCCGGTGCCGCGCTTGAAGCCGATGATCCGCTGCACCGTGCGCATGTGGCGGAAGCGCCACAGCTGGAACTGGGTCTCCAGGTCCACCAGGTCCTCGCACAGCTGGTACTCGCGCCAGTAGCGGTTGGTGTCCTCGTAGATGCGCTCGAACACGGGCACCAGTGCCGCGTCCAGCACGTGCGGCTGCGTCCAGTCGCGCGCCAGGTGCGCGGCCGGCACCGGATGGCCCCAGCGGGCCAGGTAGCGCAGGAATTCGTCGTACAGGCTGGGCGCGCGCAGCACCGCATCCAGCGCGGCTTGGCCGGCGGGATCGTGGGCGAACACCTTGAGCATCGCCGCGTTCTTGTTGCCGAGCAGGAACTCCACCGTGCGGTATTGCAACGACTGGAAGCCGGACGACGGCCCCAGCACGTCGCGGAACTCCATGTATTCCGACGGCGTCAGCGTCTCCAGCACCGACCATTGCGCGGTCAGCTGGTCGAGCACGCGCTTGCAGCGCGCGGCCACCTTGCCGAACTGCCAGACGCGGTCATTGCGCAGGTGCTCCACCGCCGCGGACAGCTCGTGGATCAGCAGCTTCAGCCACAGCTCGCTGGTCTGGTGCTGGACGATGAACAGCATCTCGTCGTGGTGCGCCGGGCTCGACAGCGGCTGCTGTGCCGACAACAGGCGGTCCAGCCGCAAGTAGCCGCCGTAGGTGATGCGGCCGGCCAGGTCGGTATGGATGTCGGCTTCGAGGTCGCGCTGGTTGGCGCTGGCGGTATCGTGTTCGCTGCTCATCGCGCGATTCTCGCACGACGCCTTGCAGCGCCGCGCTGATCCGCGTCAAGTACCTTGCGATGCCGCAGCGCGCAACGGCTTGCCAACGCATCGCCGGTATCATGGAGCAATTGCTCCAACCTCAAGGCAATCATGACTACTGCCGCCAGCTTCGAAATCGAATACCTGCAATACCTCAAGCCCGATGGCACCCTGGCCGGCCCGCTGCCGCCCGCGGTGGCCGATGCGGCGGCGCTGCTGCCGCTGTTCAAGCAGATGCTGTTCTTGCGCACCTTCGACAGCAAGGCCATCGCCCTGCAGCGCACCGGCAAGCTGGGCACCTACGCCGCCTGCCTAGGCCACGAGGCCACCCACGTCGGCATCGGCGCGTCGATGCAGCCGGAAGACGTATTCGCCCCCAGCTATCGCGAATACGGCGCGCAGTTCGCCCGCGGCATGCGCCCGCGCGAAGTGCTGATGTACTGGGGCGGCGACGAGCGCGGCAACCTGCTGACCGGCGCGCCGGCCCACGACTATCCGTGGTGCGTGCCGATTTCCACCCAGATGCTGATGGCCTCCGGCGCCGCGCTGAGCTTCAAGCTGCGCAAGCAGGACCGGGTGGCGGTGGCGGTGTGCGGCGATGGCGGCTCGTCGAAAACCGACTTCTACGCCGCGGTGAACTCGGCCGGCGCCTACCAGCTGCCGCTGGTGCTGTGCGTGGTCAACAACGGCTGGGCGATCAGCGTGCCGCGCAAGGCCCAGACTGGCGCCGAAACGCTGGCGCAGAAGGGCCTGGCCGGCGGCCTGCACTGCCTGCAGGTGGACGGCAACGACATCGTCGCGGTGCTGGAAGCGATGCGCCGCGCCCACCAGCGCGCGCGCGCCGGCCAGGGCGGCAGCGTGATCGAGTTCATGACCTACCGCCTGCACGACCACACCACCGCCGACGATGCCCGCCGCTACCGCGGCGAGGACGAAGTGAAGCAGGCCTGGCTGAAGGAGCCGTTCCTGCGCCTGCGCAAGTTCCTGACCGATGCCGGGCTGTGGGACGAAGCGCAGGAAAAGGCCTGGATCGAGGAGAGCGGCAAGCGCGTGGACGTGGAAATCAACGCCTACCTGGAAACCCCGGTGCAGCCGGTGGAAGCGATGTTCGACTACCTCTACGGCGACATGCCGGCCGAGGTGCTGGCGCAGCGGGCAGCCGCGGTCGCGCTGGAGGGCCGGGCATGAGCGCGCAACCCATCACCCTGATCGAGGCGATCACCCAGGCGCTGGCCCATGAACTGCGCAACGACGAATCCGTGGTGGTGCTGGGCGAGGACGTGGGCGTCAACGGCGGCGTGTTCCGCGCCACCGCCGGCCTGTCCGCGCAGTTCGGCACCGAACGCATCCTCGACACGCCGCTGGACGAAACCACCATCGCCGGCCTGACCGTGGGCATGGCCTCGCAGGGCATGAAGCCGGTGGCCGAAGCCCAGTTCGACGGCTTCATGTACCCGATGGTCGATTTCATCGTCTGCCACGCCGCGCGCATGCGCTACCGCACCCGCGGCCGGCTGACCTGCCCGATGGTGCTGCGGGTACCGTGGGGCGGCGGCATCCGTGCGCCGGAACACCATTCCGAAGCCAACGAGTCCATCTTCACCAACGTGCCCGGCCTGCGGGTGGTGATGCCGAGCTCCCCGCAGCGCGCCTACGGGCTGCTGCTGGCCGCGATCCGCGATCCGGATCCGGTCATCTACATGGAGCCCAAGCGCATCTACCGCCAGTACAAGGAACTGGTGCCGGATGACGGTGAGGCGTTGCCGCTGGACGTGTGCTACGTGCTGCGCGACGGGTCCGACGTCACGCTGGTGACCTGGGGCGCGCAGGTGAAGGAAACCCTGGAGGCCGCCGAGAAGCTGGCCGCCGAGGGCATCAGCGCCGAGGTCATCGACGTCGCCACGCTGACCCCGCTGGACTTCGACACCATCGCCGAGTCGGTGGCCAAGACCGGCCGCTGCGTGATCGTGCACGAGGCCGCCAAGACCGCGGGCTTCGGCGCGGAGATCGCCGCGCGCGTCGCCGAGGAATGCCTGTTCGACCTGCTGGCGCCGGTCGAGCGCGTCACCGGCTACGACACCCACATCCCGCTGTTCCGCCTCGAGATGAAGTACCTGCCGAGCGTGGACAAGATCATCGCCGCCACCCGGCGGGCGATGGCGTATTCGTAAAGGACAGCCCATGAGCAAGAAGTTCCTCCTGCCCGATCTTGGCGAAGGCCTGCCAGACGCGACCATCGTGGAGTGGTACGTCAAGGAAGGCGACGTGATCCGCCTCGACGAGAACCTGGTTTCGATGGAGACCGCCAAGGCGGTGGTCGACGTGCCCTCGCCGGTCTCCGGCAAGGTGCTGAAGCTGGCCGGTGGCCCCGGCGACGTGATCGTCACCGGCACCATGCTGGCCGAATTCGAAATCGACCCCAGCCTGCCGCAGCGTGCGGAAGGCCAGGATACCGGCCACCACCACGGCCCGTCGCACGCCGCCCCGGAACCGGCGGCGCCCGCGTCTGCGGCAACCGCCGCGAAGGCGGAGCCGGAAGACGCCGGCACAGTGGTCGGCGCGATGCAGGTCGGCAACGCGGTGGTCAGCGAAGCTGCGGTTGCGGTTGGCGGGGTCAAGGCGGTGCCGGCGGTGCGCGCGATGGCGCGCAAGCTCGGCGTCGACCTCACCCGCGTACGCGCGAGCGGCGTGGACGGCACGGTCAGCATGGACGACGTGAAGCGCGCGGCGGCCGACGGTTCGGCCAAGCCGGGGGCCGCGCCGGTGGCACGCGCAGCGGCCCCGGCGGCGGCCGCTGCCGCACCGGCCCAGCGCAGCACCGTGTCGCAGACCGGCAAGCCGATGCGCACCCAGCCGCCGGGCGTGGTCGCCAGCGGCCAGCCCGAACAGCTCAAGGGCGTGCGCCGCAACATGGCGCGGGTGATGGCCGATGCCCGCGACCGAGTGGTGCAGACCACCCTGGTGGACGATGCCGACCTGCACCAGTGGCTGGGCAAGCAGGACATCACCGCCCGCACCATCCGCGCGATCGTGACCGCCTGCAAGGCCGAGCCCGCGCTCAATGCGTGGTTCGACGACGAAAACCTCACCCTGACCAAGCATCCGCACGTGGACCTGGGGCTGGCGGTGGACACCCCCGACGGCCTGTTCGTGCCGGCGCTGCGCAATGCCCACCTGCTGGACAGCCGCGGCCTGCGCGAAGGCATCAACCGCCTGCGCACGCAGGTGGAAGACCGCTCGATCCCGGCATCGGAGCTGAGCGGCTACACCATCTCGCTGTCCAATTTCGGCGTGTTCGCCGGCCGCTACGGCACCGTGGTGGTGGTGCCGCCGTGCGTGGCCATCGTCGGCGTGGGCAAGCTGTCGCACGACGTGGTGGCGGTGATGGGCGGCATCGAGGTGCATCGCCGCATGCCCATCAGCCTGACCTTCGACCACCGCGCCTGCACCGGCGGCGAAGCCGCGCGCTTCCTCAAGGCGCTGCTGGACGACCTGGCCCTGCCGCAGTAAATCCAGCACATGGCGACAGCAAGACGGCGGGCTTCGGCCCGCCGTTTTCGTTTGCCGCCGAACCTACCGCCGGAAGGCGCTGCGCCGCAGCCAGGACGCCACCGCCAGCACCAGCAGGAACACCCCGTAGCCCACCGAGGTGGCGAGGACCTGCGGCCACAGCGCGCCGTGGCTGCGGTCGGCGTGGTCGAAACTCCAGTACAGGCTGAGCAGGCAGCCGGCATAGGCCAGCAGCAGGGCGATGCCGTCGAAGCGCCGGCGCGCGGCGGTGCGCGGCTGGCGCGGATACAGCCAGTACAACGCCGACAGGATCAGGAACCACGGCGCGAACAGCACCAGCGCCAGCACCGGCAACGCGGCGAGGTTGTTCACGCCTTGCCGCCCTCGCCTTCCAGCGCCGCGGCCACGAACGCTGCCAGCGCGGCGTTCACTTCGGCGCTGGTCACGCCCTCGCCCAGCATGAAGTCGCTGGCGTCGTCGCCCACCTCGCCTTGCTTGATCGCGGCCACGCGCTGGCCGGCATCGCGCGGCGAATCGAAGCCCACGCTCTGCAGCAGCACGCGCTCGCCCTGCACCAGCTTGAAGTAGAACTTGCCGTCGGCATCGCGGTACTGCTTGAACACGGGCAGCGCATCGGCGTCCTTCTTCGCTGCCGGCTTACCGCCATCGACCACGACCGACGACAGGTCGCGCAGACCCACCGCCGAGCGCAGGCGCACCAGCGTGGGGGTGGCGTGGGTCGCGCGCAGGCGCGCCGCACCGTCGCGCAAGACCGCTTCGATCTCCGCCGGCTTCGCCATCAGTGCCTCGTACTTCTCGCGCAGCGGCGCCACTTCCGCATCGATGCGCTCGAACAGCTTCTGCTTGGCGTCGCCCCAGCCGATGCCGTCGGCGAAGGCCTGCGCGAAGGCTGCGGTTTCCTCCTTCGAGGCGAACGCCTGGTAGAGCTGGAACAGCGCCGAGCCCTCGGTGTCCTTGCGCTCGCCGGGCGCGCGCGAGTCGGTGAGGATGCCGGCAATCAGCTTCTTCAGTTCGTTGCGGGGGGCGAACAGCGGGATGGTGTTGTCGTAGCTCTTGCTCATCTTGCGGCCGTCGAGGCCCGGCAAGGTCGCCACGTTGTCGTCGATCACCACTTCCGGCAGCACGAAGTGTTCGCCGTACAGGTGGTTGAAGCGCTGGCCGAAGTCGCGCGCCATCTCGATGTGCTGGATCTGGTCGCGGCCCACCGGCACTTTGTTGGCGTTGAAAATCAGGATGTCGGCGGCCATCAGCACCGGGTACATGAACAGCCCGGCATTGATGCCGGCATCGTCGTCCTCGCCCTCGGCGCGGTTGCGGTCCACCGCCGCCTTGTAGGCATGGGCGCGGTTGAGCAGGCCCTTGCCGGCCACGCAGGTCAGGAACCAGGTGAGTTCGGGGATCTCGGGGATGTCGCTCTGGCGGTAGAACCAGTTCTTTTCCACGTCCAGCCCGCAGGCCAGCCAGGTGGCGGCGATTTCCAGCGTGCTGCGCTGCACCCGCGCCGGGTCGCCGCATTTCACCAGTGCGTGGAAGTCGGCGAGGAAATAGAAGTTCTCGACGTCGGCGGCCTGCGCGCTGGCCAGCGCCGGGCGGATCGCGCCGACGTAGTTGCCCAGGTGCGGCGTGCCGGACGTGGTGATGCCGGTCAGGATGCGGGTCTTGCTCATGCGGTGGACGCTGTCGGAACGCGGGGAGTGGGCCACACAGTGTACCCGCGCCACCCGGCAACCCCGTTCGCCGGCGCCGTGCGTTGGCAGCAGTGCAGCGCAATGCCTGCGCCCCCGGAGATTGCCATGTTCCACCGCCTGCTGTTCGCCCTTGCCGCCATCGCCGCCTGCACGCCTGCGACCGCGCGCGCGCCGCTGTCCGCCCAAACCTTGGTGGAGCTAACGCTGGTGGACCGCGACACCGCCCAGGCCCTGCCCGAGTACCACCACCACGGCCGTGGCTGGGTGGCCGGCACGCCCGGCCACCGCTACGCGGTGCGCCTGGTCAACACCACCGGTGAACGGGTGCTGGTGGTGCTGTCGGTGGATGGGGTGAATGCGGTCAGCGGCCAGGCCGCCGCGCCGTCGCAGGCGGGTTATGTGCTGGGTCCGTGGGAAAGCACCGAGATCGGCGGCTGGCGCAAGTCGCTGGACGACATCGCGCAGTTCGTGTTCACCGACCTGCCGGACAGCTACGCCGCGCGCACCGGGCGGCCGGACAACGTCGGCGTGGTGGGCATCGCGGTGTTCCGCGAACGCTGGCAGCGTCCGCTACCGCCACCGGCGCCGCCCGTTGCGGCTGCACCGCAGGCCAAGGCCGGGGCGGGCGCCGATCGCGCGATGGCGATGGAGGCGATGCCGCAACGCATCGGCACGGGCCACGGCCGACGCGAGCGCGCGCCGGTGGAGCAGACCACGTTCGAGCGCGCCAGTGCCAGCCCGCAACAGGTCAGCGAGTTGCGCTACGACAGCGCGCAGGCGCTGGTGGCGATGGGCGTGCTGCCGCGCCGCCATCAGGCGCAGGCCCGGCCGCAACCGCGCGCTTTCCCTGGCGGCTTCGTTCCCGATCCGCCGGGTCGTTGAATAGCGCCGCGCCGGCGGCATCCATACCGCCGACGCCGATGCTTACTTGGCCGCGCCCTCGATCTTCTCGCCGGCCTTCTTGATGTCCTTGCCGGCGCCGGCAATGGTGTTGCAGCCAGCCAGGAAGGCTAGGCAGGCAAGCGTCAACAGCGCCATCTTCATCAGCTTCATGGGGGTTCTCCTCGGGATCCGGCGGACATTATCGGGCCGAGGGGAGGACAAGCAAGGGCACTTCCCGCGCCGGCCGCCCGCTTGCTAGCGGGCGACCGGCGTCGGGGAGGCGATCAGCACTTCATGTCCTTGCAGTCCTGGGCCTTATCCGAGACCTTTTCACCAGCCTTCTGGACGTCCTTGCCCGCACCGGCAATGGTGTTGCAGGCGGTCAAGGCCATGCTGGAGAACAGGACCAGCATCAGTAGGGTAAGCAAGCGCTTCATGGAGCCTCCTTCGCCGTGGGGTGCGGCCATTTACCCGGTTGCCGCGTGAAGCAGGCGTGCATGCCGGACGCGCCAGCCCAACCCTGGATGAACACCACGCATGGGCACCTAATCGCGTTGCCGCGGTATCACCGTGATCCGGCCATTGGTTTCGAGCAGGGCGAGGCGGACGTCGCCAATGTCGTCGATGTTGTTCATCCGCAATGCTTCGGCGAAGTCGTCGTGGCTGACCAGCTCGCGCCGCAGCACCTGCCTGAACACCTTGCCATCGCGGGCCAGCACCACTGGCTCGCCCTCGACCCAGCGCTCCACCCTGCGGTTGCGCGAGGTCTGCCACGCCACCAGGTAGTTGAGCGCGATCAGGGTGGTGGCCATGATCGCCGCGCCGGTCAGCGAGTTGTCGCCGCCGTTGATGCCGTTCTGCACCGCATTGCCGATCAGGATCAGCAATACCAGGTCGAACGGGGTGAACTGCCCCACCGCGCGCTTGCCGGAGACCCGCACCAACACCATCACCAGCACGTAGACCACACAGGCCCGCAGCACGAAATGCCACCACGGCGCGGACAACTGGAACAACTCGTTCATGTGGATTCCTCCGCGGATTGCCCGCATGCCACATTAGCAACGCACGGCCCGCATGAAATCCGCATGGATCCAAGCCCCCTTTAGTAAAGGGGGCGCGCCGACAGGCGCGGGGATTTGGAAGCCACCGGCATGGGGCCCAAGGTTTGCGCAGCAAACTTTGGGTTTTTGCGGCCGCCAAAAGGCGGCCACAAAAAAGCCCCGCAGCCAGGGGGGACTGCGGGGCCGGGGAAGGCCGGTTGGGGAGGACCTGCACCTTCCGGTTGATCACACCAGGGGAGGGGTAGTGATCGGCAACAGGCGTTGCACCTGTTGCGAGCTATATGACCACTTCCAACATGGATGGTTCGTGAAGATTCGGGTTAAGAAACTGTTGGGTTCAGGAATGATTCATTGCAATTCCGCGGAAGCCGTCAAAACTCGCGCCAGTTCACGGTTTCCCGCTGCCTAGTGGGCCTCGTCCCAGTTGTCGCCCACCCCACTGTCCACCACCAGCGGCACCCGCAGGTCGGCCGCACCGGCCATCAGCGCCGGCACCCATTCCAACAGGGTCGGCACGAAATCGGCGTCGGCCTCGAACACCAGTTCGTCGTGCACCTGCAGGATCATCAGCGCGCGGTCGCGCTTGTCGGACAGCCAGTCATCCACCCGCACCATCGCGCGCTTGATGATGTCGGCGGCGGTGCCCTGCATCGGTGCGTTGATCGCGGCGCGCTCGGCGCCGGCACGCTGGGCGGCGTTACGCGAATGGATGTAGTCCAGCGCCAGCCGGCGGCCGAACACGGTTTCAACAAAGCCGGCATCGCGCGCCTGTTGGCGGGTGCGCTCCATGTAGTCGCGCACGCCCGGATAGCGGCTGAAGTACAGCGCGATGTAGTCCTGCGCCTCGCCGCGGCCCACGCCCAGCTGCTTGGCCAGCCCGAATGCGCCCATGCCGTAGATCAGGCCGAAGTTGATCGCCTTGGCGGCGCGCCGCTCGTTGCCCGACACCTCGGCGATCGGCTTGCCGAACACCTCGGCGGCGGTGGCGCGGTGGATGTCGGCGCCCTCCGCGAACGCGCGCAGCAGCGCCGGGTCCTGCGACAGGTGGGCCATGATCCGCAGCTCGATCTGCGAGTAGTCGCAGGCCACCAGCTTGCGGCCCGGCGGCGCGATGAAGGCGGTGCGGATGCGCCGCCCTTCATCACTGCGGATCGGGATGTTCTGCAGGTTGGGGTCGGACGACGACAGCCGCCCGGTGGCCGCGCCGGCCTGGTGGTAGCTGGTGTGCACGCGGCCGGTGTCGGGATTGACCATCTCCGGCAGCTTGTCGGTATAGGTGCTGCGCAGCTTGGCCAGCCCGCGGTATTCCAGGATCACCCGCGGCAGCTCGTGCTGGTCGGCGATCGCCTCCAGCGCTTCTTCGTTGGTCGAAGGCGCGCCACCCGGCGTCTTCACCAGCGCCGGCAGCTTCAGCTCGTCGAACAGCAGCACCCCCAGCTGCTTGGGCGAATCCAGGTTGAAGCTGCGGCCGGCCAGTTCGGTGGCCTGCTGCTGCGCGGCCAGCATGCGCCGCCCCAGCGCCGCCGACTGCCGGCGCAGTTCGTCGACATCGACCAGCACACCGTTCGCCTCCACCCGCGCCAGCACCGGCACCAGCGGCATCTCGATGTCGCGGTAGACCGCTTCCAGCGTCGGCTCGGCCTGCAGCTTCGCGCGCAGCACGCGGTGCAGGCGCAGGGTGATGTCGGCGTCCTCGGCGGCGTAGCGGGTGGCGTCGTCGATGGCGACCTGCGAGAACGGGATCTGCTTGGCGCCTTTGCCGGCCACCGCTTCGTACTTGATGGTGTCGTAGCCGAGATGGCGCTTCGCCAGCGAGTCCATGTCGTGGCGGGCGATGCCGGCGCTGAGCACGAAGCTTTCGAGCAGGGTGTCGTCGGCGTAGCCGCGCACGTCGATGCCGTGCCGGCGCAGCACGTGCAGGTCGTACTTGCCGTGCTGGCCCAGCTTCTTCTTCGCCGGATCCGACAGCAGCGGGCGCAGCGCATCCAGCACCTGCGCGCGCGAAAGCTGCGCGGGCGCGCCGGGATAGTCATGGCCCAGCGGCAGGTAGCAGGCCTTGCCCGGCTCGACGCTGAAGCTCAGGCCGACCAGATTGGCGCGTAGCGGATCGAGCGAATCGGTTTCGCTGTCGAAGGCGAACTCGTCGGCTGCCTGCAGTTTCGCGACCCAGTCAGCGAGTTGCGCCTCGGTCAATACCGTTTCGTATTCGCCCGGCGCGGACAGCGCGGGGTCGATGTCCTCCAACGGCGCCGGCGAAGCCGCGACGAAACCGCCGCCGCGCGCGGCCCCCGGCTCCTTGTTCGCCACCGCGCCGGTCGCCGCGCCGCCTTCCAGCTCCTTCAGCGCCTGATTGAAGCCATAGCGGGCGTACAGCGTGCGCAGCGCCTCGGTATCGCGCTCGCGCAGCGCAAGGTCGGCCGGGGCCTGTGCCAGCGCCACGTCGGTCTTGATGGTGACCAGCTCGCGGTTCAGCGGCAGCCGCGCCAGCGCGGCGCGCAGGTTGTCGCCGATCTTGCCCTTGATCGCATCGGCATTGGCGATCACGCCGTCGAGGCTGCCGTATTCGGCCAGCCATTTGGCGGCGGTCTTCGGCCCGCACTTCTCCACCCCCGGCACGTTGTCGATGGTGTCGCCCATCAGCGACAGCAGGTCGACGATCTGGTCGGCGCGCACGCCGAACTTTTCGATCACCGCCGCATCCGAGTCCATCCGGCTGCCGCTCATGGTGTTGACCAGCGCCACCGGCCCCGCGCCGGCTGCCGGCTGCCGCACCAGCTGGGCGAAATCCTTGTCGCCGGTGGAAATGGTCACGGCCAGGCCCTGCGCCGCCGCCTGCAGCGCCAGCGTGCCGATCACGTCGTCGGCCTCCACCCCCGGCTCGCGCAGGATCGGGATGCCGAGCGCCGCCACGATCTCCAGCATCGGCTCGACCTGCGCGCGCAGCTCGTCGGGCATCGGCGGACGGTTGGCCTTGTAGTCGGGATACAGGTCATCGCGGAAAGTCTTGCCGGGCGCATCGACCACGAAGGCGATGTGCTCGGGCTTCTCCTTTAGGTGGCCGCGCAGCATGTTGACCACGCCGAACAGCGCGCCGGTCGGCTCGCCGGCCGCATTGGTCAGCGGCGGCAGCGCATGGAAGGCGCGGTAGAGGTAGGAGGAACCGTCGATCAGCACGAGCTTCGTCATCGGGCGATTCTAATGCCGCGACCGCGCGAAGGCAGGAACGGCGGACGCACGGCACAATGCGCTGCCCCGCCCGGAACGCCCCGCATGCTGCGCTGGTTCGAAACCCGCCTCGATCCCTTCCCGGACGCGCCGCCGACGCAGCCGCCGGCCACGCTGTATGCGTTCTGCCGCCACTTCACCCGCGGCGCGGAACCGTGGCTGCTGCTGATGGCCGTCACCTCGGCGGCGTTCGCGCTGGGTGAGGTGGCGCTGTATGCCTACGTCGGAAAACTCGTTGATCGCATGGGCGCGCTCGGCGTGACCCGCTTCCTGGCCGAGGAAGGCCCGCGCCTGTGGTGGATGGGCGCATTGGTGCTGGTGCTGCTGCCGCTGCTGGTGTTCCTCAACTCGGCGGTGCAGCACCAGTCGCTGCTCGGCAACTTCCCGATGCGGATCCGCTGGAACGTGCACCGCTACCTGCTGCGGCAATCAATGGGCTATTTCCAGGACGAGTTCGCCGGCCGCATCGCCACCAAGCTGATGCAGACCTCGTTGGCAGTGCGCGAGACCGTGGTCAAGCTGTTCGATATCGGCAACTACGTGCTGGTGTATGTCGGCGGCACGCTGGTGGTGGCGGCCAGCGCCGACTGGCGGCTGATGCTGCCCTTCCTCGGCTGGCTGGCCTGCTATGGCCTGCTGATGGCGTGGTTCGTGCCGCGCATGGGCGCGGTGTCGCAGGCGCAGGCCGACGCGCGCTCGCAGATGACCGGGCGCATTGTCGACAGCTACACCAACATCGCCACGGTCAAGCTGTTCTCGCATTCGCAGCGCGAGCAGGCCTATGCGCGCGAGGCGATGGCCGGGTTCCTGCACCCGGTGTACCGGCAGATGCGGCTGGCCACCATCGCCTACAGCCTGCTGTACGCGTTGAACATGGCGCTGCTGTTCGCGGTGGCTGCCGTCGGCATCGGCCTGTGGCTGCACGGCCATGCCAGCGCCGGCGCGCTGGCGGTGGCACTGGCCCTGGCGCTGCGCTTCCTCGGCATGTCGCACTGGATCATGTGGGAGCTGTCGGCGCTGTTCGAGAACATCGGCACCGTGCACGACGGCATCAGCTCGATCGCGCTGCCGCCCACGGTGGACGACGCGCCGGATGCGCCGGTGCTGCCGCAAGTACGCGGCGACGTGCGCTTCGAGAATGTCGCCTTCCACTACGGCAAGGGCAGCGGCGTGATCGAGCACCTCGACCTGCACATCGCGCCGGGCGAGAAGATCGGCGTGGTCGGCCGCAGCGGCGCCGGCAAGTCGACGCTGGTGAACCTGCTGCTTCGCTTCCATGACGTGGAAGCCGGGCGGATCACCATCGATGGCATCGACGTGGCGAGCGTGCAGCAGGACTCGCTGCGCGCGCAGATCGGCGTGGTCACCCAGGACACGTCGCTGCTGCACCGCTCGGTGCGCGAGAACATCCTCTACGGCCGGCCCGATGCGAGCGAGGCGGAGCTGCTGGAAGCGGCGCGGCAGGCCAATGCCGACGGCTTCATCGCCGAACTGGTGGATTCGCAAGGCCGGCGCGGGCTGGATGCACAGGTGGGCGAGCGCGGCGTGAAACTGTCGGGCGGCCAGCGCCAGCGCATCGCCATCGCCCGCGTGCTGCTGAAGAACGCGCCGATCCTGGTGCTGGACGAAGCCACCTCGGCGCTGGACTCGGAAGTCGAGGCGGTGATCCAGGAGAACCTGTACCGGTTGATGCAGGGCAAGACGGTGATCGCGATCGCGCACCGGCTCTCCACCATCGCGGCGATGGACCGGCTGGTGGTGATGGACGCCGGCCGCATCGTCGAAACCGGCACCCACGAGGAACTGCTCGCGCGCGGCGGGCTGTATGCGCAGCTGTGGAAGCGGCAGTCGGGCGGCTTCCTGGAGCTGGATGCGGCGACCGGCGATTGAGCCGGCTGGCCACGCACGCGCATACTGAACCGACCACGCCCGAGGACACCGCCATGCGCATCGCCCTGCCCCTTGCCCTGACGCTGGCGCTGGCCGCCTGCGCCACCGCCACGCCGGAAGAAATGCTCGCGCAAGGCGCGGTGCCGGCCACCCGCACCGAAGCCAACGGCGACGTGGTCACCGAATACCGCAACGGCGGGCGCCTGACCATGGTCAAGGTGGTGCCAGCGCGCGGGCCCGCCTATTACATCTACGACCGCAACGGCGACGGCGTGGTCAACGACGCCGACGCCAATGGCGGGCCGATGACCTATTACAAGCTTTTCAGCTGGTAAACGCGCCGCGCATCACGCCGGCGTCAGGTTCGCGTACGCCAGCACCAGCCACTTCGAGCCGACCTCGTCGAAATTCACCTGCACGCGCGCGTGCGGGCCGCTGCCTTCCACGTCGGTGACGAAGCCGGTGCCGAACTTCGGATGGCGGACGTTGGCGCCCAGCCGCACCGGCGGCGCTTCCAGCGGGGCGTGGCCGAAGTCGCGGCGCGGCTGCGGGGCGAAGCCGCCGCGCGCGAAGCTGGGCTGCTGCTTCGGGCGGATCTCGCGCAGCAGCGGCTTCGGTATTTCGCGCAGGAAGCGCGACGGCAGGCCGTACATGTCGCTGCCGTGGATGCGGCGCGATTCGGCGTGGCACAGCACCAGCTGCTGGCGGGCGCGGGTGATGCCCACGTAAGCCAGCCGGCGCTCCTCGGCCATGCGGCCCGGCTCCTCGGCCGAGCGCATGTTGGGGAACAACCCTTCCTCCAGCCCGACCAGGAACACCAGCGGGAACTCCAGGCCCTTGGCGCTGTGCAGGGTCATCAGCTGCACGCCGTCCTCGCCGGCTTGCGCCTGGCCCTCGCCGGCTTCCAGCGCGGCGTAGGCGAGGAAGGCGACCAGTTCCGGCATCGATGCGGCGTCTTCCTCGTCGCCGCGCACGAAGCGCGACGCCACCGACACCAGTTCGTCGAGGTTGTCCGTGCGCGAGTCTTGCTGGCCGCGCGACTCGTTTTCGTAATGCACGCGCAGGCCGGAGCGCGCCAGCGCGTGGTCGATCTTTTCCGCCAGCGGCATCGCCGCGGTTTCGCTGGCCAGTGCGTCGATCAGCTGCAGGAAGCCGGCCACCGCGTTGCGCGCGCGCGCGGCCAGCGTCGAGTGCTCGCACAGCCGGCGCGAGGCCCGCCACAGCGACTCGCGATGCTCGCGGGCGGCACGGCGGATCTCGTCCAGCGTACGGTCGCCGATGCCGCGCACCGGCGTGTTGACCGCACGTTCGAACGCCGCGTCGTCATCGCGGTTGGCCAGCAGGCGCAGGTAGGCCAGCGCGTCCTTGATCTCGGCGCGCTCGAAGAAGCGCATGCCGCCGTAGACGCGGTAGGGGATCTGCCGCTTCAGCAGCTCCTCTTCGAACGCGCGCGACTGCGCGTTGCTGCGATACAGGATGGCGGCGTCGCCGTGGCTGCCGCCGTCGCGCACCCACTGCGAGATCCGGTCCACCACGTAGGCGGCCTCGTCCATCTCGTTGTAGGCGGCGTACAGGTCGATGGCCTCGCCTTCGCCGGCCTCCGTCCACAGGCGCTTGCCCAGGCGGTCGTCGTTGTGGGCGATCACCGCGTTGGCGGCATTGAGAATGTTGCTAGTGGAACGGTAGTTCTGCTCCAGCCGGATGGTCTGCGCGCCGGCGAAGTCGCGCAGGAAGCGCTGCACGTTCTCGACCTTGGCGCCGCGCCAGCCGTAGATGGCCTGGTCGTCGTCACCGACCACGAACACCTGCCCTTCGCTGCCGGCCAGCAGGCGCACGAAGCCGTACTGGATGGCGTTGGTGTCCTGGAACTCGTCCACCAGGATCTGGCCGAAGCGGTGGCGGTAGTGCGCCAGCAACGCCGGGTTCTCGCGCAGCAGTTCGTGCGCGCGCAGCAGCAGCTCGGCGAAATCTACCAGCCCGGCGCGCTCGCAGCGTTCCTGGTAGGCGGCGTAGGCGCGCAGCAGGGCGTCGTTCCACGGGTCGTTCGCGGCCGGCTGGATGTGCTGCGGGCGGCGGCCCTCGTCCTTCTGCGCGTTGATCCACCACGCGATCTGGCGCGGCGGGAACTGGCCGTCGTCCAGCTCCAGCTGCTGCACCACGCGCTTGACCAGGCGCAGCTGGTCGTCCGAATCCAGCACCTGGAAGCCTTCCGGCAGCTTCGCCTCCTGCCAGTGCAGCCGCAACAGGCGGTGGGCCAGGCCGTGGAAGGTACCGATCCACGCGCCGCGCGGCTCGCCGCCCAGCTGCGCGGCGATGCGCGCGCGCATCTCGCCGGCGGCCTTGTTGGTGAAGGTCACCGCGAGGATGCCGTGCAGCGGCACCCCGAACACCTCGTGCAGCCAGGCGATGCGGTGGGTGAGGACACGGGTCTTGCCGGAGCCGGCGCCCGCCAGCACGAGGTAGTGCCCGGGCGCGGCGGAAACGGCCTCGCGCTGGGCCGGGTTCAGCCCATCGAGAAGGTGGGAAACATCCATCGCCCCATTCTACCGGTGCCGGTCACACCGCCGGCGCGCCTCGGACCCCGTTTCCCGGGCAGCGGCAGGGGCATGCGCGGCGACGGGCGGGTGTTCGCGCGACAGCATTCCCGGCCGCAGCGGCGTACGACGCCGGGCCGCTAATGCGCCTGCTTGCCGTTCGGCAGGCCGTGCATGAGCTTGTCGGTCCAGGCGATGCCCACGGCCGAGAAGATGAACACGCAGTGGATGATGGTCTGCCACATCACCCCGGCCTCGGTGAAGCCGTTGCCAGGAGCGCCGAGGTCGCCGATTTCGATGAAGGTCTTCAGCAGGTGGATCGAGGAAATGCCGATGATCGCCATCGCCAGCTTGACCTTGAGCACGCTGGCGTTGACATGGCTGAGCCATTCCGGCTGGTCCGGATGGCCGTGCAAGCGCAACCGCGAGACGAAGGTCTCGTAGCCACCCACGATCACCATCACCAGCAGGTTGGAGATCATCACCACGTCGATCAGGCCGAGCACGATCAGCATGATCACGATCTCGGCGCTCTTTTCAGGCTCCGTCGGCACCGCACCGTTCGCCACCGCCTCCACCGCGTGGCCGCCCAGGAACACCTGGTCGATCAGGTGCACCAGCTCCACCCCGAACTGCCAGACATAGATCGCCTGCGCCACGATCAGGCCCAGGTACAGCGGCAGCTGCAGCCAGCGCGAGGAGAAGATCAGGGCGGCCAGGGGCGACAGGCGGGGGGTCTGGTCGGGCTGCATCTGGGGGTCCGCGGGGAAAAGAGCGGGCATTGCAGCGGCTGGCGGGCCATGCGTCAACCGCGGCCGGGTTTGACAGCGCTGTCAAGCTGGTTGTACAAGCGCGATGGATGGCAGCGCGCCCGCCGTGGGGATACGGGCGGTCGCGTCGCCCTACCCTTCAACCCCAGCAACCTCATCCGGCGGGCTCCATGGCACACCAGCAAACCCGATGGTCGCAGTTCAGCGTCCTTGTCACGGTGTTTTTCTTCTGGGGCTTCGTTGCCGCCAGCAACGACATCCTGATTCCCGTTTTCAAGAAAGCGTTCAACCTCAGCCAGGCCCAGAGCCAGTGGGTGTCGATGGCGTTCTACGTCGCCTACACCGTGGGCTCGCTGGTCTACTTCGGCACCTCGCGGCTGGTCGGCCAGGACCTGCTCAACCGGATCGGCTACAAGAACGGCATCTGCATCGGCCTGCTGGTCTCGGCGCTGGGCACGCTGCTGTTCTACCCGGCCGCCAACACCGGCTCGTTCGCGCTGATGCTGACGGGGCTCTTCATCGTCGGCCTGGGTTTCGCCCTGCAGCAGATCGCCGCCAACCCGCTGGCGATCGTGATGGGCAACCCGGCCACCGGCGCGCAGCGCCTGACCATGGCCGGCGGCGTCAACAATTTCGGCACGACGATCGGGCCGCTGCTGGTCAGCTTCGCCATCTTCGGCAGCCTGGCCACCGGCAACACCGAGGCCAGCATCGAAAGCGTGAAGGTTCCTTACCTCGTCCTCGGTGCGGCGTTCGTGCTGGTGGCCCTGTTCATCCGGTTCTCCTCGGTGCCGAACCACATCGACCTGGAAGCGGTGGCCACGGACGAGGCCGAGGACAGCGCGAAGCTTGCGCACAAGTCCTCGGCCTTCGCCTACCCGCAGCTGGCGCTGGGGATGCTGGCGATCTTCGTCTACGTCGGCGTGGAGGTCTCCACCATCTCCAACCTCCCGGCCTACCTGCACGAGGGGCTGGGCATCGAGAACCACAACCTCGCCCCATACGTGTCGCTGTACTGGGCCAGCCTGATGATCGGCCGCTGGACCGGCGCGGCCGGGGCGTTCGAGGTGGGCGCCGGCGTGCGCAGGATGCTGATGCTGATCCTGCCGTTCCTGGCCTTTGGCGTGTACCTGGCGGTGAACGCGATCGCCCGGCACGACGTGTCGCAGTTCTACGGCTACGCCGGGGTGATCCTGCTGATGGTCGCCGCCACCTGGCTCAGCCGCGGCAACCCGGCGCGGATGCTGCTGTATTTCGCGCTGTGCGGCATCGCCGCGCTGCTGATCGGCATGTTCACCACCGGCAAGACCAGCGTCGTCGCCTTCATCAGCGTCGGCCTGTTTTGCAGCACGATGTGGCCGTGCATCTTCGCGCTGGCGATCGCCGGCCTCGGCCGCCATACCAACCAGGGCAGCAGCCTGCTGATCATGATGATCATGGGCGGCGGCTGGGTCAGCCTGGCGCAGGGCGCGCTGGCCGACCGCGTGGGCGTGCACATGAGCTTCTGGGTCGGGGTGGCCTGCTTCGCCTACCTCGCGTTCTATGCGGTGACCGCCAGTGGCGCGCTGCGCCGGCAGGGCATCGACCTCGACCGGCTGGGCGCCAGCGGCGGGCACTGACCCCGCACAACGCCGCCCGCCCTCGCGGCGGGCGGCCTGTGCTCAATCCCTCGCGGCGGGTCCGGTGGAGCGCCGCAGCTGCAGTGCGTAGGGCACGTCGACGATGCCGCCGCGGCCCGGCTCGCGGATCTCCTTGAGCAGCTCCAGTGCCGCCAGCCGGCCCATGTCGCGGGTGGGCTGGCGAACGGTGGTCAGCGGCGGATACACCTGGTGGGCGATCGGGGTGTCGTCGAAGCCGCACACCGAGATGTCCGCCGGCACCGACAGGCCGCGTTCGCAGATCGCGCAGATCGCCCCCGCGGCCATGTCGTCGTTGGCGGCGAAGATGGCAGTCGGCGGATGCGCGAGGTCCAGCAGCGTGTTGGCGGCGGCATGGCCCGATTCGTAGGAGAACTCACCGGCGACCACCAGCGCCGGGTCATCCGCCAGGCCTGCGCGCCGCAGGCCTTCGCGATACCCGGCCAAGCGCCAACCACTGGCACCGTGTGCGGCGTGGCCGCTGATATGGGCGATGCGGCGGTGCCCCAGCGCCACCAGGTGTTTCATCATCGCGCAGACCGCGCCGAACTCGTCGACCACCACCCCGACCTTGCGGTTGCGTTCCATCGCCGACACGCTGGACCACGGCACGCCCAGCTCGGCCAGCCGCCGCAGCAGCGCGGCATCGTCGGTCAACGGCGGCGTCAGCAGCACGCCATCCAGCTGGGCCTGCAGGACCAGCGCCTCGACCTTCGCCACCAATCCCTTGCTGCCGTGCACCAGCGGCACCAGCATCAGGTTGTAGTGCTGCGACTGGCAGGCGTCGAGCATGCCCATCTGGATTTCGATCAGGTAGTTCCCGGACGGATTGTCGAACAGCATCGCCACGAGGTAGGAGCGACGCCCGGCCAGCACCCGCGCCGACGGCAGCGGCCGGTAGCGCAGCTTCTCCACCACCGCCTCGACTCGCTTGCGGGTGCGGTCGGATACGTTGGGCTCATGGTTGAGCACGCGCGAAACGGTCTTCATCGACACGCCGGCCTTCTCCGCCACGTCCTCGATGCGCACCCGCGCCACCCTGGCCCTGCCCACCCCGTCGCCCCCCACCCGCGTTGCGCTCATGTATTCCTTCCGTGATCCGTTGTGCGACCCGCGCGAATTGCCCGGCGAGCGGCGGCTGGCCGATGCCATCCACGCATCTTGCCTGCGCTATATTCTGCATTCTTGATGACAACGCTGTCATTTCGCGTTGCCCCGCCACGCCGCGCCCTGCCTGGAGCCGCCACAGATGAGCCGATCTTCCGCCACCTCCTTCCCGCGCCAGCGCTTGCGCCTTGCCCTGCTGTCCGCGCTGGCCGCCTCGGCCCTCGTCGCGCACGCGGTTCCAGCACCCCAAGCGGCCACGACCGACGGCGCCATCCATCCGGCGGCGTGGCCGCAACCGGCGTGGCCGCTGCCAGCCGATGCCGCGCTGGAGCGGCGGCTGGACGCGCTGCTGGCAACGCTGAGCGTGGAGGAAAAGGTCGGCCAGGTCATCCAGGCCGACATCGGTTCGATCACCCCGGACGAGCTGCGCAAGTACCGGCTTGGCTCGGTCCTGGCCGGCGGCGGCTCCGATCCCGGCGGCAAGTACAACGCGCCGCCGAAGGACTGGCTGGCGCTGGCCGATGCGTACTGGGAGGCGTCGATGGACACCTCGCAGGGCGGCAAGGCGATCCCGGTGATCTGGGGCATCGACGCCGTCCACGGGCAGAGCAACATCGTCGGCGCCACCCTGTTCCCGCACAACATCGGCCTGGGTGCCACCCGCGACCCCGCGCTGATCCGCGAGATCGGCCGCATTACCGCCACCGAGACCCGTGTCACCGGCATGGAGTGGACGTTCGCCCCGACCGTCGCGGTGCCGCAGGACGATCGCTGGGGGCGGAGCTACGAAGGCTATTCGGAAAGCCCCGCGGTAGTGGCCGAGCTCGCCCCGGCGATGGTAGAGGGCCTGCAGGGCAAGGCCGGCACGCGCGAGTTCCTCGACGGGCGCCACGTGATGACCACGGTCAAGCACTTCCTGGGCGACGGCGGCACCACCAACGGCAAGGATCAGGGTAATACCGAAGTGAGCGAAGCGGTGCTGCGCGACGTGCATGCGGCCGGCTACGTGCCGGCGATCGCCGCCGGCGCGCTGTCGGTGATGGCCTCGTACAACAGCTTCCACGGCAACAAGCTGCACGGCCACAAGCCCCTGCTCACCGACGTGCTGAAGACGCGGATGCACTTCGGCGGCTTCGTGGTCGGCGACTGGAACGGCCATGGCCAGGTGCCGGGCTGCAGCAATACCGACTGCGCGCAGACCTTCAACGCCGGGCTGGACATGGCGATGGCCCCGGACAGTTGGCGCGGGCTCTACGACTCCACGCTGGCACACGTGAAGGCCGGGGCCATCCCGATGGCGCGCCTCGACGACGCGGTCCGCCGCATCCTGCGGGTCAAACTGCAGATGGGCCTGTTCGAGCAGCCCAAGCCGTCGCAGCGGGTGCTGGGCGGCCGGTTCGAACTGCTCGGCGCGCCCGGACATCGCGCGGTGGCGCGGCGGGCGGTGCGCGAATCGCTGGTGCTGCTGAAGAACAACGCTGGCCTGCTGCCGCTGGATCCGCGCAAGCGCATCCTGCTGGCTGGCGACGGCGCCGACAACCTCGGCAAGCAAACCGGCGGCTGGACGCTGACCTGGCAGGGCAGCGGCACCCATCGCGAGGACTTCCCGAACGCAGACTCGATCTGGGACGGTTTCCGCCAGCAGGTCGAGCGCGCCGGTGGCCGTGCGGAACTGGCGGTGGACGGCCAGTACGCGACCAGGCCCGACGTGGCGGTGGTGGTGTTTGGCGAGGACCCCTACGCCGAGTTCCAGGGCGACCTTCCCAACCTGATGTTCAAGGCCGGCAAGTCTGGTGACCTAGAGTTGATCCGCAGGCTGAAGGCCGACGGCATCCCGGTGGTGGCGGTCTTCCTCAGCGGGCGCCCGCTGTGGATGAACCGCGAAATCAACGCCGCCGACGCCTTCGTCGCTGCCTGGCTCCCCGGCTCGGAGGGCGCCGGCATCGCCGACGTGCTGCTGCGAGATCACCGCGGGCATGTGCAGCACGACTTCCGCGGCAAGCTGGGCTTTTCCTGGCCGCGCCGCGCCAACCAGTACGCCAACAATGCCGGCCAGCCCGGTTACGACCCCCTGTTCCCGCTTGGCCACGGCCTGGATTACGCGGATCGTGGCGAGCTGCCGCCGCTGCCGGAAGACCCCGGCATCGACCCCAACGACGCCCGCAGCAACCTGTGGTTCGATCGCGGTGTCGGCACCACCGGGCTGACCCTGCAGCTGGTGGGTGCGGACGGCGTGGCGACGGACGTGATCCATCCCTTCGCCACCACTGCCGACGGCTCGCTGGCGATGGAGGCGATCAACACCACCATCCAGGAAGGCGCGCGCCGGTTCAATTTCAAGGGCGCCGGTGAGGTTCTGTTGCGCGCCAACGCCCCGCTCGACCTGGTTCGCGAAACCAACGGCGACGTATTCGTCGTCGCGACGTTGCGCGTGGACAACCTGCCGGCAGGCGGCCAAGCGGCATTCTCGGTCGGTTGCGGCGAGGGCTGCCGTGGCGAACTGCAGGTCGGCAATGCGCTGGCGGGCCTGCCGCGCGGCCAGTGGACGCGGCTCGGCATCCAGCTGCGCTGCCTTCGCGTGGCCGGCGCCGACACCGGCAGGCTGTCGGTACCATTCGCGTTGCGCGGCAGCGCCGGCCTGCAGTTGTCGCTTTCACAGGTGGCGCTGGGGACGGCTTTCGACCAGCGCGTCGAGTGCCCATTGCAGTGAGGGGGCATGCAGCCGGGGGTTCGCACCCCCCGGCTTGCATCACCTGCGGGCGGGCTCCCAGCGGAACGTCGCCACGCTGCGCGCAGGCAGTAGGTGATGGAAGCTGCGTTCGCCCTCGCGCACCCGGATCGACCGCGGCGAGGTGGCCGCGTTGCTCACCACCAGCACCCGGCTGCCGTCGTCCGCGTTGACGAAGGCCACGTTCGCAACGCCGCCGTCCGCCTCGCTCGAGGCTACCCGCCAGGCGTCGCGGCGGACGAACCGGCTGGCATGCGCGAGCGCGTAGTAGTCGTCGGTGCGCGACACTTCGCCCGTCTTCGAATCGATGGCCACCACCCCGCGGCAGTTGCCGCACCCGCCGGCATGCGGGCCGCTGTTTTCGTCCAGCGCCAGGTTCCAGAACAGCACGCCGCGCGCCCAGTTGCGGGTGGTCTCCACGATCAGCCGCTGCGCCTGCAGGTTGAGGCCACCGCTGCGCACGGGCTCCCAGTCGCCACCCGAACATTCGGTCATGTACACATCGATGCCGGGATGCGCCTGCCGCACCCGTGACTGCGCCGCCGGCTGGCCGCCATAGCAATGCCAGGCCACGCCGTCGATGTAGCGTGCAGCGACCGGGTCGGCCAACACCGCCAGCGGCTCTTCCGGCTTGTCCCAGTTGTGGTCCCAGTCGAACAGCTGCACCTGCGGCGCCTGCCGCGCCAGCAGCGGGCCGAGGTGGTCGCCGATGAAACGCGCGCGCGCCGGCGCGTTGAGGCGCATGCCGGGATAATCCACTGGCTCGAAATCGGGCTCGTTCTGCACGGTCAGCGCATGGATCGGGATGCCCTCGCCGGCCATCGCCTCGACATAGCGCAGCAGGTAGCGCGCGAACGCATCGTAGTACGCGGGCGACAACCTGCCGGTGACCAGGCTGCCGCTGCCTTTCATCCATGCCGGCGCGCTCCATGGCGACGCCATGAGCCACAGCCGTGGGTTGATCGCCAACGCCTGTCGCGCCACCGGGATCACGTCGCCGCGGTTGGCATCGAGGCTGAAATGGCGCAGCGCCGGGTCGGGCCTGCCGTCCGGCGGATCGTCCAGACTGTAGTGGTGGCGCGAGAAGTCGGAAGCGCCGATGGTCAGCCGCGCGAAGTCGAAGCCGATGCCGTCACCGTCGCGACCGAACAGTTCGCGCAGCAGCGCCTCGCGCTGGGCCGGCGACATTTTCCGCTGGATCAGCCACGCCGAGGCATCGGTGATCGATGCGCCGAACCCCACCATCTGCTGGTGGCGTGCGCCGACGTCGATCTCGATCAGCGCGGCATCGGTGGCGGCGGCCGCGGCATCGCCCGCATCGAAACGCAGGCGCGAAGGCGCCAGCGCCAGGCGGTGGTCGGCGGTGGTGGTCCAGACCTGCACCGGATCCGCGCCATCGCGCGCCGCCGGCGTCGCGCAGCCGACCAGCAAGGCCGCCAGCATCACCCCCCACGGCGCGCGCCTGCGCATGCAGGCCGGCGCGGGCGCGCCACCGCGCCCGACGCCATTCACGCAACCCGTTGTAAAAGCAGGATTTTTTCCCATGCAACCGCCTCTCCAACGCCCTGAATTTGACATCTGGAATCCCTGCTTTCCATTATGACAGCGCTGTCAAAAACTTTGCGAGGGGAAAACCATGTCGAATCCGGAAAACCGCGCCGCCATGCGTGCGCCGCACGCCGCGGCCACGCGCCGCCCAAACACCATCCTGCCGCGCGCCAGCGCACTGGCACTGGCCTGCTCCGCCGCGCTCGCGTTCTCCGCGCAGGCGCAGCAGGCACAGCCGACCGAGCCGGCGAAAACGCCTGCCCAGGAAACCGCCAAGACCCTCGACAAGGTGGAAGTGGTGGGCATCCGCCGCAGCATCGCTACCTCGGTGGAGGTCAAGAACGAATCGACCTCGATCGTCGAGGTGGTCTCGGCCGAAGACATCGGCAAGCTGCCCGACATCAGCATCGCCGACTCGATCTCGCGCCTGCCCGGCCTCACCATGCAGCGCGTGGATGGGCGTGCGCAGGTGATCCACATCCGCGGCATGTCCGAACAGTTCGGCGGCACCCTGCTCAACGGCCGTGAGCAAGTCAGCACCGGCGGCAGCCGCGGCGTCGAGCTGGACCAGTACCCGGCCGAGCTGATCAACGGCGTGGTGGTCTACAAGACCCCGGATGCCTCGCTTGTCGGCCAGGGCCTGTCCGGCACCATCAACATGCAGTCGATCCGCCCGCTCGACTTCGACAAGCGCCGCGTCACCGTCAGTGGCCAGGGCGAGTACAACTCGCTGGGCAAGGTCATCGACGGCAGCAGCGACAAGGGCTACCGCGTCAGCGCCTCCTACGTCGACCAGTTCGCCAACGACACCATCGGCATCGCCATCGGCGTGGCGCGGATGAGTTCGCCGTTCCAGGAGCAGCAGGAAAAGGCGTGGTGGTGGGGCAACCCCGACGTCTGGGGCGCGCCGCAGGCGGGCAAGCCCGCGGATGCGGTCGCGCGCCAGGCCGGCGAGGCGACCCTGCGTTCGCGCGAGATCGTGCGCGACGGCGTGATGGGCGTGTTCGAGTTCAAGCCCAACGACCGCTTCCACAGCATCCTGGACGTCTACCACTCCAAGTTCGACCAGGATGAAGACCAGACCAGCATCATGTGGAACAACGACCCGTGGTGGAGCGCCAACGGCAGCGGCGTGACCTACGCCAACGCCGGCACCACCCAGGTCGACGGCGTGCCGGTGGTCACCAGCGGCACGCTCAAGGGCGTGGGCGCGCTGAACATGCTCAACGGCATGAACTGGCAGAAGAACGAACTGACCTCGACCGGCTGGGCCAACACCTTCAACTTCGCGAACGCCTACACGCTTAGGACCGACCTGGGCTACTCGCGCGCCAAGAGCCGCCGCTCCACCATGGAAATGCAGTCCTCGTTCGACCAGCCGGTGGACATCGACTTCAACCTCGTCACCGGCGCCGGCTTCAACAGCTTCTCGATCCCCGGCCTGGACGACCCCAGCAGGATCTGGTTCGGCCTGGATGCGATGGGCTGGGGCCGCGACGGCCGCATGGACTTCGCCACCTCCACCGACACGCTGAAGTCCGGGCGGGTGGAACTGACCCGCGAGCTGGATCCCGGTGACTTCCTGAGCAGCATCGATGTCGGCTTCAATGTCACCCGCCGCGAGAAGGAGCGCGGCTACATCGCCTACTACCTGGACCTGAAGAACGGCGCGCCGATCACCCTGGACAACGTGCCGCACGGCATGGCGTCGATGGATTACGTCGGCCTCGGCGACATGGCCAGCTTCAACGCGCGCGGCCTGCTGGACAGCTATCTGGTGCAGCGCCTGGAGCCCAGCGAAAACGACCTGATGAAGAATTACAGCGTCGAGGAGAACGTCAAGACGTTCTACGCCAAGGCCAACATCGACGCCGACCTGACCGACACCATCCGCCTGCGCGGCAACGTCGGCGTCCAGTTCATCCGCACCGAGCAGGACTCCACCGGCCCGACCGTGAAGAAGAATTCGGCCGGCGTGTGGACGATCGCCGGCGGCCAGACCATCGGCACCACGTACGACGACGTGCTGCCCAGCATGAACCTGGCGGCCGACTTCGGCGACGGCCTGATGGTCCGCCTCGGCGCCGCCAAGACGCTGATGCGCGGCCCGATCGAGGACATGGGCGCCTACTCGCTGGCTTCGGTCAGCGAAACCACCAAGGAGTGGAGCGGCAGCGGCGGCAACCCCAGGCTGGAACCGTACCGCGCCGACGCCTTCGACCTATCGGTGGAGAAGTATTTCGGCCCCACCACCTATGTCGCCGTCGCGGCGTTCTACAAGAACCTCGATTCCTACATCTACCGCCAGTCGATGGAGTGGGACTTCACCGGCTATGACCCGCTGGGGCAGACGCCGGTGTCGAACATCGGCACCTACTACACCCCCGCCAACGGCAAGGGCGGCTACATGCGCGGCGGCGAGATCAGCGCGGCGGTCGGCGGCGAGATGATCCACCCGGCGCTGGACGGCTTCGGCCTGCTGTTCAACGGTTCCTATACCGAATCCTCCATCGACCCGGATGGCCCGGGCGGTTCCGGCACCGACACCATCCCCGGCCTGTCCAAGATCGTCGCCAACGCCACCCTGTACTACGAGAAGAATGGCTTCTCGGCGCGCATCAGCCAGCGCTACCGCGACAAGTACCGTGGTGAGTACGCCTCGCTGTTCGGCGACCGCGTCTACCAGGCCACGCTGGCCGAACAAACCATGGACATGCAGGTGGGCTACGACTTCCCGGCGGCCAGCAAGCTGGCCGGGCTGTCGTTGCTGCTGCAGGTCAACAACCTCAACAACGAGCCCTACCGGACCGAGACCACGGCCGCCGGCGTCGATACCGACGTGTGGCTGCCCTCCGAGTACAAGGAATACGGCCGCCAGTTCCTGCTGGGCTTCCGCTACGCGTTCTGAGCCAATCCGCGTGGCGGCTCGTCGGCAACGGCGGGCCGCCACTGCGGCGTTACAGTGGCGCCTTCCCCCCACGGAGCGCCCACCATGATCGACCTGTACTACTGGCCCACCCCGAACGGCCACAAGATCACCCTGCTGCTGGAAGAGGCCGGCCTGCCCTACGCCATCCACCCGGTGGACATCGGCAAGGGCGCGCAGTTCGAGCCGGCGTTCCTGGCGATCTCGCCCAACAACAAGATGCCGGCGATCGTCGACCACGCGCCCGCCGACGGCGGCGAGCCGATCAGCGTGTTCGAATCCGGCGCGATCCTGCGCTACCTGTCCGACAAGGCCGGGCGTTTCACCGGCGTGGCCGCCGGCGCCGACGCGCGGGCCGCGCTGCGCCAGCGCATCGTGGTCGACGAGTGGCTGTTCTGGCAGATGGCGGGGCTGGGGCCGATGACCGGCCAGTACGGCCATTTCCACGTCTACGCGCCGGAAGTGGTGCCCTACGCGCGCGAGCGCTACCGCAAGGAAGCCGAACGCCTGCTGGGCGTGCTGGACCGGCGGCTGCAGGGCCGCGCCTTCATCGCCGGCGACGAGTACAGCATCGCCGACATGGCCTGCTACCCGTGGGTCGGTGCCTACACCTCCGCGCCGCTGGACCTTGCACCGTTCGCCGAGGTGCGCCGCTGGCGCGAGGCGATCGCCGCGCGTCCGGCTACCCAGCGCGCCTACGCGCTGGCGCAGCAGGTGAACCCGGCCGCCGGCAAGCCGCTGTCGGACGAGGAGAAGAAGATCCTGTTCGGACAGGGCCCGCGCTGAGCCCGGAAACGACGACGGCGCCCTGCGGCGCCGTCGTGCGTTGCGATCCTGACGGCAGCGTCAGGACTGCGGCTTGACCTCGAACCCCTGCGGTGGCTCGACGCCGATGAGGTTCCTCACGAAGTAGTCCCAGCGCCGGCGCATCACGTAGTAGCTGTCCACGCCGAAGCCATGGCGCGCATGCGGCAGCAGCAGCAGGTCGAAGTCCTTGTTGGCCTTCATCAGCGCATCGACCACCTGCAGCGTGGACTGCACCGGCACGTTGTCGTCCATCATGCCGTGCAGCAGGAACAGCTTGCCCTTGAGGTTCCTGGCCAGCGCGGCGTTGTCCTGCCCGGTGTAGTTGGTGGACCCGTCGGCCTTCTTTTCCAGCAGGCCGTGGTAGCGCTCGGCCCAGTCGTCCTCGTAGGTCAGGTTGTCGTGGTTGCCGGATTCGGCGATGCCGACCTTGTAGACGTCCGGGTAGCGGAACATCGCCGCGGCGGTGGCGTTGCCGCCGCCCGAATGGCCCCACATGCCGGCGCGGGCGGTGTCGATCCACGGATGGCGCTCGCCCAGCTGCTTCAGCGCCGCCACCTGGTCGGGCAGGGTGTTGTCGGCCATGTCGCCGTACCACGCGTCCTGGAAGGACTTGCTGCGCAGCGGGGTGCCCATGCCGTCCACCGCGATCACCACGAAGCCCAGCTCCGCCAACGCCTGGTGGTCGCCGTGCGCCGGCTGGAAGCTGCGGCTGCGCACCGAACCCACCTGCGGACCCGGGTAGATGTAGGTAACGATCGGGTACTTCTTGTTCGGATCGAAGTTGGACGGCTTGAACATCTGGCCGTACAGATCGGTCTTGCCGTCGCGGGCCTTGACCGTGAACGATTCCGGCGCCACCCAGCCGGCCGCCTTGAGGCGGGTCAGGTCGGTCTTTGCCAGCGCCGCCACCTGCTGGCCTTCGGCATCACGCACCAGCGCCACCGGGGCGTCGGCGATCGTCGAATACACATCGACGAAGTACTTGCCGTCCTCGGACAGGGTGACCGCATGGTTGGCGTTTTCCGGGGTCAGCAGCCGCGGCGCGCCACCGTCCATCGACAGGCTGTAGAGGTGCGAGAAATACGGGTCGCGCCCGGTCTCGCGGCCGACGCCGGTGACCCACAGCTGGCGGCTGGCCGAATCGAGCCGAAGGATCTTGGTGACGTTCCAGTCGCCGCCGGTGAGCTGGCGCTTTTGCTTGCCGGTGGCCAGGTCGTGCAGGTACAGGTGGCCCCAGTCGGACTTCTGCGAGAACCACAGGAACTCGTTGCTTTCCGGCAGGTAGCGCCAGTTCACCGAGCCCAGCGCGGGCGCGCCCTGGTACTGGGTGGCCACGGTTTCGGTGAACACGTCGCGGACCTTGCCGGTGGCGGCATCGGCCACGCGCAGGGTGGCCGACTTGTGGCCGCGGTCGGTGCTGACGAAGGCGAGGGTCCTGCCGTCCTTCGCCCACTGCACGTCTTCCCAGCCGCCGTCGCAGGCGATGTCGTCGCTGCAGGTGGAGCGGTGCTGGTCGGCCGGCATCTGCAGGCGCACGAGGTTCGGCTTGGCGCCGGACAGGTCGATGATCACGCGTTCGATCAGCGTCACGTCCTTGTCGCCGGCGAACGGGTATTTCCACTGCTGCACCTCGGGCGCGCCGACATTGGTGCCGACCATGGTCATGGTGCTGGTCTTGCGCTGGTCCTGCTGGAACGTGGCGATCTTCGTGCCGTCCGGCGACCACACCACGATGGCGTTGTCGGTGTGCTTCCAGCCGGCGTTGTCGGTGGCATAGCCGTAGTCCGGCTTGCCGTCGAAGGTGAGCTGGGTTTCCTGGCCGCTGGCGAGGTCGCGCAGCCACAGGTTCCAGTCGCGGATGAAGGCCGCGCGCTTGCCGTCGGGCGAGGCCGCGCCCGGCTCGCTGCCGGACTTCGGCGCGGGCTTCGCCTCGACCTTGCAGCCATCGGCGGCGCAGCGGAACGCGCTGCCGCGGCCGCGCAGCAGCAGGCTGCCGTCGGCTTCGCGCTCGACCTGCAGCGGCGGCAGCTTGTCGGGGTCGACCGGCTTGCCCTTGCCGGTGGCCGCCGCGTTCATCGCCGCGGCCAACGCCTTCGCGTCGAACGCCGGCGCGGACTTGCCGGTGGCGGGATCGAAGCGCAGCACCTGCACCTTGCCGTTGTCGGCCAGCCGGTACACCAGGGTGTCGTCGTCCAGCCAGCTGGCGCCGCTCAACGCCTGGTCCAGCAGCGGTGCGGTGCGGTCACCCAGCATCTTCACCGCGCGCTCGTAGTCGGCCGTGGTGACCGCCTGCGCCGTCGCCGTGCCCGCGCCCGCCATCAGCAGCGCCCCCGCCAGCCAGACCGCGTTCGAATGTCGTGCCATTGCATCCCCGAGAGTCCTCGCGCCCGTGCGCACCGCCGGCGATGCTAGCGCGTGGCCCGTCGCGGCGCCCGTGCCAATGGTCGGGGCCGTGACCGGCGCCTCATGCCGGCGCGCTATCATTCGCGCCCTGATGTCCTCGCTGCCCACCGTCGCCTCCCCGCCCGCCAATCCGCTGCGCATCGACCTCGTCGACGCGTCGCTGGAGGCCGTGCTGGCCGAGCCGGGGTTGCTGGCGGCGTTCACATTCGACGCCGCCCCGGCATCCCGCCACGACGACCCACGCCATCTCCGGGTGGCACTGGCCCCGGCGCATGGCCGCGCGTCGCTGGAGTGCTGGCGGGTGGATGGCCCCGTGTCGCACGGCCGCGACGGCGACATCGCCTGGAGCCGCGGTGGCGGGCTGCAGTTCGGCGCGCTGGAACTGGCCGACGACGGCGACATCGAGGCGGTCGCCGAGGCCGCCTACCGGCGCCTGCAGCAGTGGCTGTCTCGCAGCGACCATCCGCATCCGCTGCGGATCTGGAACTACCTCGACGCGATCACCGAAGGCGACGGCGACAACGAGCGCTACCGGCGCTTCTGCGTCGGCCGCGCGCGCGGCATCGGCCGCGAACTGGCGCCGGGTGAACTGCCCGCCGCCACTGCCATCGGCCACCCGCAGCGCAGCGGCCGCTTCCAGCTGTACTGGCTGTCCGCGCAACAGGCCGGCACGCCGCTGGAGAACCCGCGCCAGCTGCAGGCCTGGCGCTACCCGCGCCAGTACGGGCCGCAGCCGCCCGGCTTCGCCCGCGCCCTGCTGCCGGCATCCAGCGCGATGCCGCTGCTGCTCTCCGGCACCGCCGCGGTGGTCGGCCACGCCTCGCAGCACGGCGATTCGCTGGAGGCGCAGCTGGACGAAGTGCTGGTCAACCTGCAGAGCCTGATCGACACCGCCCGCCAGTTGCGCCCGGCGCTGCCCGCCGCGCTCGGCCCCGGCTCGCCGCTGAAGGTGTACGTGCGCGATGCGGCTGCGCTGCCGCAGGTCGATGCACTGCTGCAGGCGCGCCTGCCGGGCGTGCCGCGGCTGTTGCTGCACGGCCACGTGTGCCGCCGCGAGCTTGCGGTGGAGATCGACGGCAGCCACGCCTGACCCCGGCACGCGCTTGCATTGACCGGCGACATCCTGCATACCGTGGGCCTGGACACTCCGGGGGAATACGCATGGGAATGATCAGCCTGATCTGGGGCATCCTGTCGCTGCTTTGGATGCTGCTGGCATTGGTGCCTCTGCTGGGCTGGGGCAATTGGTTCATGATCCCGTTCGCGGCGGTCGGCGCGATCCTCGCCATCATCGCCATCGCCACCGGCAAGGGCCGGGTGACCGGCATCATCGGCCTGCTCCTGTGCATCGTCGCGATCGGCATCGGTTCGCTGCGGCTGATGCTGGGCGGCGGCATCCTCTGATCGCCGGCGGCGGGCGTAAAATGCCCGCATGAACACGCCCGCCAATCGCTTTCCCGTCCGTCCTCGGCGCATGCGCCGCGACGACTTCTCGCGCCGGCTGATGCGCGAGCACGTGCTGACCACCAACGACCTGATCTACCCGGTCTTCGTGCATGAAGAGCAGGGCCGGGCGCCCGTCGGCGCGATGCCGGGCGTGGAACGCCTGTCGATCGACGAACTGCTGCGCGTCGGCGAACAGGCGCTGGAACTGGGCGTGCCGGTGCTGGACCTGTTCGGCGTGCCGGATCCGTCCGCCAAGACTGCCGACGGCCGCATCGCCTGGGACGAAAACGGCATCATCCCGCGCGCCATCCGCGCGCTGAAATCGCGCTTCCCCGAGCTCGGCGTGATGAGCGACCAAGCGCTGGACCCGTACACCACCCACGGCCAGGACGGGCTGATCGACGACAGCGGCTACATCCTCAACGACGAGACCATCGAAGCGCTGGTCAAGCAGTCGCTGGTGCACGCCGCCGCCGGCGTGGACGTGCTCTCGCCGTCCGACATGATGGACGGCCGCATCGGCGTGATCCGCGACGCGCTGGAAGCCAACGGCTTCATCCACACCCGCATCATGGCCTACAGCGCCAAATACGCCAGCAGCTTCTACGGCCCGTTCCGCAGCGCGGTGGGCAGCGCCGGCAGCCTCGGCAAGGGCAACAAGTACACCTACCAGATGGACCCGGCCAATTCCGACGAGGCGCTGCACGAAGTCGGCCTCGACCTCGCCGAAGGCGCCGACATGGTGATGGTCAAGCCGGGCCTGCCGTACCTGGACGTGCTGTACCGGGTGAAACAGCACTTCAAGCGCCCGACCTACGCCTACCAGGTCAGCGGCGAGTACGCGATGATCAAGGCCGCCGCGGCCAACGGCTGGATCGACGAGAGGATGGTGGCGATGGAGGCACTGACCGCGTTCAAGCGCGCCGGCGCCGATGGCATCCTCACCTACTTCGCGCTGGACGCCGCGCGCTGGATGAAGGCCTGATCCGACAAGCGCGCGCCACGGCGGCGCGATGACAGGCAGGGAGCAGCACATGCAACGCTACGCCGTTTTCGGATCCCCCATCGGCCACTCGCAGTCGCCGCGCATCCATGCCGCGTTCGCGCGGCAATGCGGCATCGCGATGGAGTACGTCGCCATCGAGGCCGGCCACGCCGACTTCGCCGCGAAACTTGCCGCCAGCGACGTGCGCGGCGCCAACGCCACCCTGCCGCTGAAGGAAGACGCGTTCGCCCTGTGCATGGGCAACGCCAGCACCCGCGCGCAGCGCGCCGGCGCGGCCAACACCCTGATCCGCGACGGCGACGGCTGGCGCGGCGACAACACCGACGGCAGCGGGCTGGTGCGCGACCTGACCGAGCGCCACGGCCTGGACCTGCGCGAGCGCCGCGTGCTGCTGCTGGGCGCCGGCGGCGCCGCACGCGGGGTGGCCCCCGCCCTGCTGGATGCCGGCATCCACTCGCTGTACGTGGCCAACCGCACGCTGGCGCGGGCTGAGGCGCTGGCGGATGCGCTGGGCGAGCCCGGCCGCGTGCATCCGCGCAGCCTTGACGACCTTGCCCGGCTGGGCGAATTCGACCTGCTCATCAACGCCACCTCCGCCACCCGCGGCGGCACCCTGCCGGCGCTGCCGATGTCGCTGGCCAGCCAGCGCAGCGCGGCGGTGGACCTGAGCTATGGCGAGGCGGCGGTGGCGTTCCTGGCCTGGGCCCGCGCCGCCGGCTGCACGCAGGCGCTGGACGGGCTGGGCATGCTGGTGGGGCAGGCCGCGGAAAGCTTCCTGCTTTGGCATGGCGTGCGCCCGGAAACCGAAGCGGTGTATGCCGAGCTGCGTGCCCGCAACGATGCGCTGGTGACCGCGGACTGAGGGTGGCGGCGGGCCGCCACCCTCGCATCACGAAACCGCCCCTAGGGTCAGAGCGCCCGATCCAGCACGCTGCGGTCGCTCAGGCGGAACGGCGTGCTGCCCAACACCTGCTCGCCACCGGCAAGATCGGAGACCCCGACGACCTGTTCGCCATCCTTGCCCAGCAACCAGGGCACGGGCAGGTTCGGCCCCCGGAACTCGTAGCGCCAGGAACCCGCCAGCTTGCCATCCTTGTCGCCAGCCCAGCCCATGCGGAACTGGACTGGCACGCGCACGGTGAGATCGTCGGCCCCCAACAGTTCCGGGTGGGCGGCGTCCACCGTGAAAGTCCACCACTTTGCCGCACGCATCGATTCTTTTTCCAATAGCGCGCGCGCCTTGTCCAACACATCGGAGCGGCCCTTGACGTTCAGCAGGCTGGACTGCGATGCCGTTACCTCCGCTACCGATCCATCGGGATTCAAGCGCAGGCTCAGCAGCACTATTCCTTCTACTTCCGCCATCATCAGGCCTTTCGGATAGCCCGGCGGCTGCAGGCTCTTGCTGTCGATGAACACCGGCTGCCGAGGCTGCTCACCGGCAACGGCGATGGCTTCGCCGCGCCCACGTGCGGCCTGCCGCGCGGCTTTGGCGGCCTTGTAGTCTTCCTTGGTAATGGGCGAAAAGACCACGTTGTCGATCCGCACCTCGTAACCCGCCGGCACTTCCTTGGCCGCCAGGATGATCCGCATCGGCGTCTTCGCATTCACCGGCTTGCCGCCTTGGGTAACCGGCGCCAGCCGCCACGCCGGGATCGCCTTGTCCAGCAGTTGCCTCAAGTTCGGTTCCAGCTCCGTGCGCAGGCTGTACTCCTTCACCCGGCCTTCGGTGTCGATGAGCAAGTCGCCGTCCACCCGCATCGTCATCACGCTCTCACCGGCCGCCTGCACCGCCAGCCGATCGCCGGCCTGCGCACCTGCGGACGCCAACACCAGCACCAACATCCCCGCCTTCAACATACGCATCCCCATCTCCCCATCCACACCGAGACGTCGCCACCCGGCAGCACGACGCCGATCACGCTGGCGACGGCGGACTGAGCGGTAACACGCCGCTCCAGCGCACCGAAACCCGCAGGATCAGAGCGCCTGATCCAGCACGCTGCGGTCGGCCAGGCGGAACGGCGTACTCCCGGACACCTGCTCGCCGCCGACTAGATCGGAAACGCCGACGACCTGTTCGTCGGGCCTGGCGTGCAGCCATGGGATAGGCAGGCTCGGACCTCGGAACTCATGCCGCCATCCACCGACAAAAGGCTCTTCTTCGGCTTTTCCATGGGCGGCCAAACGATATTCCATCGGGATCGCGACGGTCAGGGCGACGTCATCCAGCGCCGCCGGATCCTTGGTTTCGACGATGAAAGTCCACTGCCATGCCACCCGCGCCGATTCCCTCTCCAGGAGCGCGCGCGCCGAGTCCAGGGCCTTCGATCTCCCCGTGACATTGAGCAGGCTGGACTGCGCCGCGAACACCTCGGCCACCGTTCCGTCTGGATTGAGGCGCAGATTCAGCAACACGATGCCCTCGATGCCGGCCTCCACCAGCCTGTACGGATAACGAGGGCCCTGTAGACCCTGCGCAGAAATCAGCACCGGTGCTTGCGGCGATTCATCCACCGGCGCAATGGTTTCGCCCGCCTCGGCGGCGGCGCGCTCCGAGGCCCTTGCTGCTTCATGGTCTTCCTTGGTCAACGGCCCGAACACCACATTGTCGATCCGCACTTCATAGCCGTCGGCGACTTCCGATGCTGCCAAGGTGATACGCATCGGCGTCCTCACACTGACCGCTCGACCGCCCCGCTGCACCGGCACCATCTCCCACGCTGGAATCGCCTTGGCCAGCAACTGCTGCAAGTGCGCATCCAGCGGCGTGCGCAGCTTGTACTCGAGCACTTGGCCTTCCGGGCCGATGGCCAACTCACCGTCCACCCGCATCGTTATCACGCTTTCACCCGCCGCCTGCACCGCGAACCGGTGGCCGGCCTGCGCGCCCACCGACGCCAGCAGCAGCGCCAACATCCCCGCCTTCCACATACGCATCCCCATCTCCCCGTGGATCGATTTCGCTCCCGCGAAGCCGGACCATGCCATGCGCAAACACGCGCAATGGCTAGCCGACGTCGCCCGCCAGATAGGCATCCTTAAGCCGCACGTAATGGCCGGCGCTGTAGTACAGCGCTTCGATCTCGGCCTCGCTGAGCATCCGTGCCTTCTTCGCCGGGTTGCCCAGCCACAGCTCGCCCTCGCCCACCACCTTGCCGGGCGCCACCAGCGCGCCGGCGCCGATGAAGGCGTGTTTCTTCACCACCGCGCCGTCCAGCACGATCGCGCCCATGCCCACCAGCACCGCGTCCTCGATGGTACAGGCGTGGATGATCGCCTTGTGGCCGATGGTGACGTCGCTGCCGATGCGGGTGGCGAAGCCGCCCAGCTTGGCGTGCGGGCCGTCGTGGCTGACGTGGATGACGGAGCCGTCCTGGATGTTGGTGCGGTCGCCGATGCGGACGAAGTTGACGTCGCCGCGGATCACCGTGAACGGCCATACCGAGACGTCGTCGCCCAGCACCACGTCGCCGATCACGCAGGCGGCGGGGTCGATGTAGGCGCGCGTGCCGAGGGTGGGGGTGATGCCGCGGTAGGGTCGGATGTCCATGGCTGGATTCTAGCGCCGGCGCGACTACACTGCCCCGTATGGACAGCGCCGATACCCCGCTCCACGACCTGCAGCCCACCCTGGAACGCCTGCGCGCGGCCTGGCAGGCGAACAAGCCGGACCATGCGCAGCGCCGCGACGACCTGCAGCGCCTGCGCGATGCATTCCGCCGGCGTGCGGGCGAAATGGATGCCGCGATCCGCGGCGACTTCGGCCATCGCTCGCAGCACGAGAACCTGATCTCCGAGTCGATGATCGTGCTGGCCGAACTCGACCTCGCCCTGCGCAAGCTGCGCGCGTGGTCGAAGCCACGGCGGGCAAGGGTCGGCTGGAAGTTCTGGCCGGCGCGCGCGCAGCTGCGGCCCAGCCCGCTGGGCGTGGTCGGGATCATCAGCCCGTGGAACTATCCGGTGAACCTGGCGCTGGTGCCGCTGGTGTCGGCAATCGCCGCCGGCAACCACGTGTTCCTGAAGCCTTCCGAGCACACCCCGCGCACCAGCCAGTGGCTGCGTGCGCTGCTGGCGGAGGTGTTCCCGCAGGATCGTGTCGCGGTGGCGCTGGGCGGGGCCGAAGTGGGCGCGGCGTTCAGCGCGCTGCCGTTCGACCACCTGCTGTTCACCGGCTCCACCGCGGTGGGGCGCAAGGTGATGGCCGCGGCTGCGCCCAACCTCACCCCGGTCACACTGGAACTCGGCGGCAAGGCGCCGGCGATCGTGTGCGCGGACTACCCGCTCAAGACCGCGGCCGCGCGCATCGCCAGCGGCAAATGGTTCAACGCCGGGCAGACCTGCATCGGCGTCGACTACGCGCTGGTGGATGCGCCGCGTCGCGACGCCTTCGTCGCCGCGCTGCGCGAAGAGGTGGTGGCACGCTTCGGCGACCTGGGCGATGCCCGTCACTACACCCGCATCATCAACGACACGCAGCTGCAGCGCCTGCAGGGCTACCTGGCCGACGCGCGTGCACGCGGCTGCCAGGTGATCGAACTGATTTCGATCGACCCTGCCCGTGTCGCTGCCGAACGCCTGCTGCCGCCGACGCTGGTGATCGATCCTCCGGACCAGGCGGCGGTGATGCAGCACGAAATCTTCGGGCCGGTGCTGCCGATCCGCAGCTACGCGCGCCTCGATGACGCCATCGCCCAGGTCAACCGCACCGAACGCCCGCTGGCGCTGTATCCATTCAGCCATGATCGCGCCAGCATCGAGCGCATCCTGGCCGACACGCTGGCCGGCGGCGTCACCGTCAACGACACCCTGGTCCACTTCGGGGTGCACGAGCTGCCGTTCGGCGGCGTGGGCCCCAGCGGCATCGGCGCGCTGCACGGTCAGTTCGGCTTCGATACCTTCAGCAAGCTGCTGCCGGTGTTCCAGCAATCGCGGCTCGCGGCCAGCGACTGGATCAAGCCGCCCTACCGCGGCAAGGTCGATGCGCTGGTGCGCTGGCTGGCGAAATAACCGGCGCAGGCCGCATCGCATTCGGCGCCCGCCGACGCGGGCGCTAGGCTTGCCGGCATGAAAATCGCCAGCTGGAACGTCAATTCCCTCAACGTGCGCCTGCCGCAGCTGCAGCAGTGGCTGGCCGAGTTCGCGCCGGACGTGGTAGGGCTGCAGGAAACCAAGCTGGAAGACCACCGTTTCCCGGACGACGCGCTGCTGGAGGCCGGCTACCGCAGCGTCTTCCACGGCCAGAAGACCTATAACGGCGTGGCCATCCTGGCCCGCGAGCGCAGCATCACGGACGTGCAGGTCGCCATTCCCGGCCTTGAGGATCCACAGGCGCGGGCGATCGCGGCCACCGTCGATGGCGTTCGCATCGTCAATCTCTATGTGGTCAACGGGCAGGACGTGGGCACCGAGAAGTATGCCTACAAGCTGCGCTGGCTGGAGGCCGTGCACGGCTGGCTGGCCGACGAACTGCACCAACACCCGAAGCTGGTGGTGCTGGGCGATTTCAACATCGCCCCGGACGACCGCGACGTGCATGATCCCGCCGTCTGGAACGACGACCACATCCTGACCTCCACGGCCGAGCGCGAAGCGCTGCAGCGGCTGCTGGCGCTGGGCCTGCACGACGGCTTCCGCCTGCATAACGACGAGGGCGGCATCTTCAGCTGGTGGGACTACCGGCAGGCGGCGTTCCGCCGCAACCTCGGCCTGCGCATCGACCTGACCCTGGTCTCGGAGGGACTGCGGGGCGCGGCGGTGGCCTCCGGCATCGACCGCACGCCGCGCCAGTGGGAGCGCCCCAGCGACCACGCGCCGGCGTTCGTCGAACTGGGCTGAAACGACCCGCGCTTCGCGCAAAACGAAGGCCCGGGGTTACCGGGCCTTCGCGTGACATCCCTGTCTCGACATCCCTGTCGTGCCGGGTTTCAGCGCACCCGGCCGCGACGGAACAGGTTGACGATGGCGAGCAGGATGATCGCGCCGATGAAGGCGGAGACGTAGGCCATCGCGCCGGCACCGCCGATCAGCGGCGCCACCATCCAGCCGCCGAGCCACGAACCGACGATACCGACGACGACGTTGAGGATGATGCCCTGCTGCCCGTCGGTCTTCATGACGAGGCTGGCCAGCCAGCCGATGATGCCGCCGATGACCAACCAGATGATGAAATGCATTGCGTGCCTCCTGTGGGAAGTTGGGGGCCCGGATGGGCTGGCTTGCCTTGACCCGGCGCACGACGGCGGGGGACGGCTGCAGTCTTCCGCAGCCCGCGTGATGACCGCGTTCGCGCGCCTGACTCGGCGTTCAGCGACGCCGACGCCGCGTGAAGGCGGCACGCGCCACGGCATACTGTGCGCATGACCGTGGACCCCAATGCCTTGCGCCCCGAGCTTGCAGCAGGGCTTGCGCAACTCAACCTAGATCCCGCGCTGGCCGCGCCGCTGCTGGACTACCTGGCGCTGCTGGCGCGCTGGAACGCGACCTACAACCTCACCGCCATCCGCGACCCGCGCGAGATGCTGGCCAAGCACCTGCTGGACTCGCTGGCGATGCAGCCGTTCGTGCGCGACATCGCGACGCTGGCCGACCTCGGCACCGGCCCGGGCCTGCCCGGCATCCCGCTGGCCATCGCCACGCCGTCGCTGCAGGTGACGCTGGTGGAAAGCAACGGCAAGAAAGCGCGCTTCCTGCGCGAGGCGGTGCGCCAGCTCAAGCTGGGCAACGTGCAGGTGGCCGAATCGCGCATCGAGGCATTCCGGCCCGGCACCACCTTCGACGCCATCACCGCGCGCGCGCTGGCCACCCTGCCGCTGATCCTGGCGCTGGGCGGGCACCTGCCCGGGCCCGACGGCAAGCTGCTGGCGATGAAGGGCGTGCTACCCGAGGACGAGATCGCCGCGCTGCCGGCGGGGTGGCGGGTCGCCGCGATCCATCCGCTGCACGTGCCCGGACTTCCTGCCGAACGCCACCTGCTGGAAATCGTCCGGTCCCGGGCATAGGGCATAATCCTCAGTCGCCTGCCTGCCCCGGCGCAGGCCCAGCCTCGGGAACACACGCCGCATGGCCCGCATCATCGCCATTGCCAACCAGAAGGGCGGGGTCGGCAAGACCACGACCGCCGTCAACCTCGCCGCCGCGCTGGCGCGGACGCCCAAGCGCGTGCTGCTTGTGGACCTGGATCCGCAGGGCAACGCCACCATGGGCAGCGGGGTCGACAAGCGCGAGCTCGACGCCTCGGTGACCGACGTCCTGCTGGGCGAGGCGCTGCCGGCGGATGCGGTGGTGCGCTGCGCCGACGGCTACGACCTGCTGCCCGGCAACATCGACCTGACCGCCGCCGAGATCCAGCTGATGGATGCGGCCAACCGCGAAGGGCGGCTGAAGGCGGCACTGGAAACCCTGCGCGGCGGCTACGACTTCGTGCTGATCGACTGCCCGCCGTCGCTGTCGGTGCTCACCCTCAACGCGCTCACCGCGGCGGATTCCGTGCTGGTGCCGATGCAGTGCGAGTACTACGCGCTGGAAGGCCTGTCCGCGCTGATCGACACCATCGAGGGCCTGAAGGGCCGGTTCAATCCGCAGCTGGAGATCGAAGGCGTGCTGCGCACCATGTTCGACGTGCGCAACAACCTCGCCAACGCGGTGTCGGCCGAGCTCACCAACCATTTCGGCGACCTCGTGTTCCGCACCATCGTGCCGCGCAACGTCCGCCTCGCCGAAGCGCCCAGCCACGGCCAGAGCATCCTCGGCTACGACAAGGCCAGCCGCGGCAGCGTGGCCTACCTTGGGCTTGCCGGCGAAGTCCTGCGCCGCCAGCGCGAGCGCAGCCAGAAACTGAAGGAGACCGCCGCATGACTGCTGGCAAGGAGGCCGCGAAGGGCGGTGCCAAGAAGCGCGGCCTGGGCCGCGGACTGGAAGCGCTGCTCGGCCCCAAGGCCGCGGCGGAGGCACCGGCGCTGCAGGCGATGCCGGGCGACGTGCTGCGCACGCTGCCGGTGGATGCGATGGTCTCGGGCAAGTACCAGCCGCGCCGCACCATGGACGACGCCAAGCTGGAGGAACTGGCGGCGTCGATCCGCGCGCAGGGCGTGATCCAGCCGATCGTGGTGCGCGAGCGCCTCGGCGCCGACGGCAAGGGCGGCCGCACCTACGAAATCATCGCCGGCGAGCGCCGCTGGCGCGCCTCGCAGCGCGCGGGCCTGGCCGAAGTGCCGGTGGTGGTGCGCGAAGTCGACGACCGCACCGTGGTGGCGATGGCGCTGATCGAGAACATCCAGCGCGAGGACCTCAACCCGCTGGAGGAAGCGCAGGCGCTGCAGCGCCTCATCGACGAATTCGACCTGACCCACGCCGCCGCCGCCGAGGCGGTGGGCCGCTCGCGCGCCGCGGTGTCCAACCTGCTGCGCCTGCTGGAGCTGCCGGAAGCCGTGCGCGTGCTGGTGCAGACCGGCGCGATCGAAATGGGCCACGCGCGCGCGCTGCTGCCGCTGGCCGAGCCGATGGCCATTGCGCTGGCGAAACAGGCCGCCGAGGAAGGCTGGTCCGTGCGCCAGGTCGAGCACCGCGTACAGCAGATCGCCGCCGGCAAGGTGCCGGTGGAGCCCCGGAAGTCCGCACCCAAGGCGAAGCCGCCGCAGGCCGACATCGCCGCGCTGGAGCGCGAGCTGTCGGAGACGCTGGGCAGCAAGGTCAACGTGCTCAACGGCCGCGGCAACAAGGGCAAGCTGGTGATCCACTACGCCAACCTCGACGCGCTGGACGGCGTGCTGGAGCGGCTGCGCAACCGGTCGTGAGGACACAGCGCGCATGAGCGGATCGCCGCAACTCTCCGTCGTCGTCCCGGTCCATAACGAGGAAGACAACGTCGCCCCGCTGGTCGGCGAGATCCTGGCCGCGCTGCGCGGCCGGGTCGACTTCGAGATCGTGTACGTGGACGACGCCTCCCGCGACGCCACCCTGGCGCGCCTGCGCGAGCTGCAGGCGGCGACGCCGGAACTGCGCGTGGTCCGCCACCTGGCCAACGCCGGCCAGAGCACCGCGGTGCGCAACGGTGTGAAGGCCGCGCGTGCGCCGTGGATCGCGACGCTGGACGGCGACGGCCAGAACGACCCGGCCGACATCCCCAACCTGCTGGCCAAGCGCGATGCCTCGGCGCCAGGGGTGAAGCTATTCGCCGGCTGGCGGGTCAACCGCCAGGACAGCGGCAGCAAGCGCTGGGCGTCGAAGTTCGCCAATGCGATCCGCAGCCGCATGCTGCGCGACGCCACGCCCGACACCGGCTGCGGCATCAAGCTGTTCGCGCGCGAGGCCTTCCTCGACCTGCCCTACTTCGACCATATGCACCGCTACCTGCCGGCGCTGATGCAGCGCGCCGGCTGGCAGACCGTCAGCGTGCCGGTGAACCACCGCCATCGCACCGCCGGCGTGTCCAAGTACAACAACCTCGGCCGCGCCCTCGTCGGCATCAAGGACCTGTTCGGCGTGTCCTGGCTGATCCAGCGCAGCCGCCGTACCGGCACCGAGGAACTGCCGCGGTGATCGCGCTGCTGGCGGCGCCGCCGGTCGGCTTCATGGACACGCCGCTGGCGGCGCTGGCCTGGACCGGCATCCACATGAGTCCGTGGAAGCTGATCGGACTGGTCGGCGCGCTGATGTTCGGCGGCCGCTGGCTGGTGCAGTTCATCGCCAGCAAGCGCCACGGCAAGCCGGTGATCCCGCGGCTGTTCTGGTACATGAGCATCCTCGGCAGCCTGATGACGCTGAGCTATTTCATCTTCGGCAAGAACGACGCCGTGGGCATCCTGCAGAACCTGTTCCCCAGCTTCACCGCCTGCTACAGCCTGTACCTGGACATCCGCCACCGCGGCTGGAAGCGCGACCGCGCCGGCCATTGAGCCGCTTGCCGCGGTGCTACGATCCCGGCACCTGACCACCGCCGGTTCCTGCCCCGTGAAGTCCATTGTCCGCGCCAGCCTGCTGGCCTTGTGCCTGTCGCCAGCCCTCGTCCACGCACAGGCCTCGCCGGCCGCGCCGGCCGCGCCGGCCGCCGTCCAATCGACCAATGCCGCCGACAGCGCGTTCCGCGCGATCTACAAGGCCGAGTGGAAGTGGCGGATGCAGCAGGCCGGGGCGTGGACCGAGGACAGCGATGAAGGCAGCCGCGCACCCGCGCGCAGCCTGCCCGATGTCAGCCCGGAGGCGCTGCAGGGGCAGCTGGCCTATCTCGACGGCGTGCTGCGCCAGCTCGACGGCATCGACGCGGCCGCGCTGTCGCCGGCGGAGCAGGTGAACTACGCGATCTACCGCCCGCAGATCGAACACAAGGCGGCGGAGATCCGCCTGCGCGACCACGAGATGCCGTTCAATTCCGACAGCTCGTTCTGGTCCAACCTCGACTTCATGGCCCGCGCCAACCTGCGCAGCGCCGACGACTATCGCGCCTATGCGGCGCGCCTGCGCGACGTGCCGCGTTACTTCGACCAGCAGGTCGCCAACATGCGCACCGGGCTGGCGCGCGGCTTCTCGGTGCCGCGCGCGGTGCTGCCGGGCCGCGACGTGTCAATCGCGATGACCGCGGAGCTGAAGGACCCGGAAGCCTCGTCGCTGTGGGCGCCCTACAAGACGATGCCGGCCAGCATCCCCGCCGCCGAGCAGGAGGCGCTGCGCACCGAGGGCCGCGCCGCGATCCGCGATGCGGTGATCCCCGCCTTCGCCAAACTGCTGGTGTTCTTCCGCGGCGAATACATGCCGAGGGCGCGCGCCACGCTGGCGGCCGAGGCGATGCCGGACGGCGAAGCCTGGTACCGCGAGCAGATCCGCAAATACACCACGCTGGACCTGACCCCCGACCAGATCCACGCCATCGGCCTGCGGGAAGTGGCCGGCATCCGCGCGGAGATGGAGGCGATCATCGACGGGCTGGGTTTCGAAGGGAAGTCGAAGGCAACCCGTTTCAACGACTTCCTGACCTTCCTGCGCACCGACCCGCAGTTCTATGCCAAGACCCCGCAGGAACTGCTCAACCACGCCGCCTGGATCAGCAAGCGGGTGGACGGGCAGATCGGCAAGATCATCGGCACCCTGCCGCGCGGCCGCTTCACCATCGTGCCGGTGCCGCCGGCGATCGCGCCGTTCTGGACCGCCGGTCGCGGCGGCGCGGGCACCTACTGGGTGAACACCTACGACCTGCCCAGCCGGCCGCTCTACAACCTGCCGGCGCTGACCCTGCACGAATCCGCCCCCGGCCATGCGCTGCAGGGTTCGCTGGCGCAGGAGCAGGGCGAGGTACCGGGCTTCCGCAAGGAATACATCAGCGCGTACGGCGAGGGCTGGGGCCTGTACAGCGAGTGGCTGGGCAAGGAGATGGGCATCTACGAGACGCCCTACGACGATTTCGGCCGGCTGACCTACGCGATGTGGCGCGCCTGCCGGCTGGTGATCGATACCGGCGTCCACCACCAGGGCTGGACCCGCGAACAGGCGCTGGCCTACCTGCGCGACAACACCGCGCTGTCCGAGCACGAGGTCACCACCGAGGTCGACCGCTACATCAGCTGGCCCGCGCAGGCGCTGAGCTACAAGCTGGGCGAGCTCACCATCATGCGCCTGCGCCGCGAAGCGGAAGCCGCGCTGGGGCCGAAGTTCGACGTGCGCGCCTTCCACGACGCCATCCTGTCGCAGGGCTCGGTGCCGCTGCCGGTGCTGGAATCGCAGGTCCGCGCATGGGTGGCCTCGGTGCAGGCCGCCGCACCCTGACCCCGCGCGGGGTGGCCAGCGCCGGCCCCCACACCGGCGCTGGGGCCAAGTATTTGCGTGCAAAGGGAAAAGCCCGCATAATGCGCGGCTCGCTGCGTCCTGCAGCGCTTCCCGTCGTGGATTTCACGCCGGGGCCGCCGTCACCCGGGCTACGGGCGACAACCACACACCATCGAGGTGCACAGTGTCCAAAGTCTGCCAAGTCACCGGCAAGCGTACGACGACCGGCAACAACGTCTCGCATTCGAACCGCAAGACCCGTCGTCGCTTCATGCCCAACCTCCACGAGCGCCGCTTCTGGGTCGCGTCGGAAAACCGCTGGGTCAAGCTCCGCATTTCCAATGCCGCGCTGCGCACCATCGACAAGAACGGCATCGATGCCGTCCTGGCCGACCTGCGCAAGCAGGGCGAGAAGGTCTGAGGAGGACTGAATCATGGCTACCAAGCGCGACAAGATCCGTCTGATTTCCTCGGCCGGCACCGGTCATTTCTACACGACCGACAAGAACAAGAAGAACACCCCGAACAAGATGGAGGTCAGCAAGTACGACCCCGTCGTTCGCAAGCACGTGATGTACAAGGAAGGCAAGATCAAGTAAGTCGCGGCGCATTGCGCGCCTGCCTTGCCCTTCAGGAGAACCCGCCCCACGGCGGGTTTTCTTTTGCCTGCGGCTCAGCCGCCGGCCGGCGCCACCCGCGCATCGTCGACGCCATCGAACGTGAAGACGTCACCGGCGGCATTGACCAGCACCAGTCGCGGCGGCTCGCCTTCCTCGAAACGCATCGCCAGCCGTCCCTGCAGCCGTTTCGCCACCTCGCCATCCAGCCGGCCCAGCGCCGGATCCGCGCAGGGGGTCATCGCCGCACTGAACGGTTCCACCGACAGGCTGTCCGCGGTCGGCGCATGGCGCGCGCTCATCACGTTGCAGGCATTGCCCACGCTGACCAGCGAGGCATTGAAGTCCAGCTGCAGCGGCAGCTGCGGGCGCACGAACAGCGCGTCGATGCGGCTGCCGCCCACGTCGACCGCGCTGGCCAGACGCCAGTGATGGCGGGTCAGGGCCAGCACCGCGCGCAACGCGCCGGGAGGCGCCGGCGCTGCCTGCTGCAACTCCGGCGATGGCTCCGCGCGCGGCGGTGGAACCGCCTGCGCTTCCTGCCCCGACGACGCGGGCACTGCGGCCGGCGCCACGGCCGGCTGGCAACCGGCCAGCAGCGCCACGCCCAGCACGATCATCGGCAGTCCATGCATGTCCTTCCCTCCCCGGGGCGCGCCCGTCACTGGCCCGCCGGCAGCCACAGCAGCAGCGCCACGCCCAGCACGATGCGATAGATCGCGAACGCGGTAAAGCGGTGGCCCTGGATGTAGCGCAGCAGCCACTTCACCGCCACGAACGCGGTTACCGCCGAGGCGACGAAGGCCACCCCCAGCGCGTTCCAATCGACGTTGGCGAAGCCGCCGTCGCTCCACACCGACAGCAACTCATAGCCGGTGGCGGCGAACATGGTGGGGATGCCGACCAGGAACGCGAATTCGGTGGCGGCCGCGCGGCTGGTGGTGCCGGCCAGCAGCGCCACGAAGATGGTGGCGGCGCTGCGCGAGGTGCCGGGGAACACCCCCGCCAGCACCTGCGCCACGCCCACCAGCAGCGCCGTGCGCCAGGCGATCGCGGTGCGCTCGCCCTCGCGCGCCGCGCGCCGCGCCGCCCACTGCTCCGCCAGCAACATCCACAGCGCACCGATGATCAGCGCCCAGGCGATCGGCTGCACGGTGGCCGGCAGGTGGAACGGGGTCCATTGCTGGCCGAACAGCGCGCCGATGCGGTCGGCCTTCTTCAGTGCCAGCCCCAGCACCGCCGTGACCAGGAACGCGCCGGCCAGCTTGAAGGCATAGTCCCGCGACTGCGCCGGGGTGGTGGGCACGCCCAGCGGGTCGTAATCGGCCGGGGCATCGCGGCCGGCGAACGCGACCAGCATCCCCCACAGCCGCTTCCAATAAATCAGCACCACCGCCAGGATCGCGCCGGCCTGGATGGCGATGTTGAACAGGTCGCTGCGCGGCCCGAGCCAGTGCTGGGCAATCAGCAGGTGGCCAGTACTGGAGATCGGCAGGAACTCGGTGATGCCTTCGATGATGCCCAGCAGTAGGGCGGCAAGCAGCTCGTACATGGAGGAACAGGGGCCGGGGTAAGCGTGCGCTGGCCGCACGGGCAGTCGCGCAGCATACCCGAAGCGCTATTTGCACGATTTAAGTGCATTTCTCCGCACGCATTCACCAATCAAGTGCAATTTCTTTCCCGCACGACATCCGGCCCTTTGGAAATCAACTACTTGCAGCACATGCCGAGTTGGCACGCGCCATGCTTAATGCAGTGGGTCGATACCGATGCCTTTCCTTTCCCTGCCCCGGAGCCTGCCATGTCCCTCGAACACGTCGAAAAGCTCATCAAGGACCACAAGGTCGAATTCGTCGACCTGCGCTTCGCCGACATGCGCGGCGTGCAGCACCACGTGACCTTCCCCAAGTCGATCGTCGACGCCAGCCTGTTCGAGGACGGCAAGATGTTCGACGGCAGCTCGATCGGCGGCTGGCGCGGCATCCAGAACTCCGACATGGTGCTGCTGCCGGACCCGTCCACCGCGTTCCTCGACCCGTTCACCGCCGACCCGACGCTGGTGCTGACCTGCGACATCCTCGATCCGGCGACGATGCAGGCCTATTCGCGCGACCCGCGCGGCGTGGCCCACCGCGCCGAGGCCTACCTCAAGGCCAGCGGCATCGCCGAGCAGGGCTTCTTCGGCCCGGAACCCGAATTCTTCATCTTCGATTCGGTGCGCTTCGCCAACGAGATGGGCCACACCTTCTTCCAGGTCGACTCCGAGGAGGCGCACTGGAACTCCGCGCGCGAGTACGCGGGCGGCAACAGCGGCTATCGGCCGATGGTCAAGGGCGGCTACTTCCCGGTGGCCCCGCTGGATTCGCTGCACGACCTGCGCGCGGAAATGTGCAAGACGCTGGAAGCGGTCGGCATCGAAACCGAAGTGCACCACCACGAGGTGGCCAACGCCGGCCAGTGCGAGATCGGCACCAAGTTCAACACGCTGGTGAAGAAGGCCGACGACCTGATGACGATGAAGTACGTCATCAAGAACGTGGCCCACCGCAGCGGCAAGACCGTCACCTTCATGCCCAAGCCCATCGTCGGCGACAACGGCAGCGGCATGCACGTGCACATGTCGCTGGCCAAGGGCGGCGTCAACCTGTTCAGCGGCGACGGCTACGGCGGCCTGTCGCAGATGGCACTGTGGTACATCGGCGGCATCTTCAAGCACGCCCGCGCGATCAACGCCTTCGCCAACAGCACCACCAACAGTTACAAGCGGCTGGTGCCGGGCTACGAGGCACCGGTGATGCTGGCCTACTCGGCCTCCAACCGCTCCGCCTCCTGCCGCATCCCCTACGTGGCCAACCCGAAGGCGCGCCGCGTCGAGATCCGCTTCCCCGACCCGATGAACAGCGGCTACCTGATCTTCGCCGCGCTGCTGATGGCCGGGCTGGACGGCATCAAGAACCAGATCGACCCCGGCGCGCCGTCCGACAAGGACCTGTACGACCTGCCGCCGGAGGAGGAAAAGAACTTCCCCACCGTCTGCCATTCGCTGGACCAGGCGCTGGACGCGCTGGACAAGGACCGCGAGTTCCTCAAGGCCGGCGGCGTGTTCACCGACGACTTCATCGATGCCTACATCGGCTTGAAGATGAAGGAAGTGACGGCCTTCCGCGGCGCCACCCATCCGCTCGAATACCAGATGTACTACACGATCTGAGGGAACCCGGAATGCGCGCCTTCATTGCTTCGGATCGGCGGATGTCCGGCCCGCCGCAGCGCGGCGGGCGTTCGGGCGGGATGCGCGGCAGTGCCGCGCAAGCATCCCGCCCTCACCCGCTCGAATACCAGATGTACCACGCGATCTGATCGCAGCCGCGATCCGGAACGCAGCAGGCTGATCCCCGCTTCGTTCCCTCCCCGGCGGGGATCGGGTGGCCGGGATGGGCGTACCGACGGGTGCGCCCATCCCGCGCCGTCGTGTGCCCGGAGAGGGAGCGGGGCGGGCCGCGCGCGGCGGCACCGCGCGAACGCACGGGACAGGAGGAAGACGCGATCCACGGATCGCCGCAGGCGGGCATGCGCCGTCCCGCACTGCATGAGCACGCAACACTGACCGGGGAGGGCACCGCTTATGGGGAGCCTGCGTCATGTCGTCTCGCGTTCCAGCATTCCTCCACCGTCTCTCCGCCACCGCGCGGATCCGCGGCGCGCACTCGTGTACCGCCCAGGCCCTGTTCGCCCTGCTGGGCACCGGCAGCGCCCACGCCGGCAGCAGCAGCCTGCGGGCGAAGTACGCGCTGGCGACCACCAACCAGTTCGGTTACGTCGACTCCCACGGCAGCGGCTACCTCGACCTGCCTGCAACCCAAGCGATCGCCCCGGGCCGGGGCCTGGCGGCGCACGTCGGCAGGCAATGGATCGAAGGCAACGACGCGTTCGCATGCAGCGACTGGAAGCTCGGCGTCACCCGCAACTTCGACCACGGCGCCTCGCTGGGTCTGGCCTGGAGCGGCACCGACGCCGACGACGCGCTGTACACCAACCTCCACGGCAGGCGGATCGCGCGCGGCACCGTCGCGCCGACCCTCGCCCAGGCGTCCTGAAGGAGCCCACGCGATGAAACTCATCACCGCGATCATCCGGCCGTTCAAGCTCGACGACGTCCGCGAAGCACTGTCCGAAGCCGGCGTGTCCGGCATCACCGTCACCGAGGTCAAGGGCTTCGGCCGCCAGAAGGGCCATACCGAGCTCTACCGCGGCGCCGAATACCAGGTCGACTTCCTACCCAAGCTCAAGCTCGAGATCGCCGTCACCGACGCGCTGTTCGATGCCGCGATCGAGGCGATCACGCGCAGTGCCGGTACCGGCAAGGTGGGCGACGGCAAGGTCTTCGTCAGTCCGCTGGAACAGGCCATCCGCATCCGCACCGGGGAGCTCGATTCCGATGCGCTGTGACCACTTCCCGGAGGATCCGATGAACAAGATGCCCCGTGATCGCGTGCGCCCGACGCGCGCCACCGTGCTGATGGCAGCCGCCGCGCTGCTGGCGTCGCTCCCGGCCACCGCCCGGCAGGCAGCGCCGGTCGTGGACAAGGGCGACGTGGCCTGGATGCTGACTGCCACCCTTCTGGTGCTGATGATGGCCATGCCCGGGCTCGCCCTGTTCTATGGCGGCATGGTCCGCGCCAAGAACGTCCTGTCGGTGCTGATCCAGGTCGCGGTGGTGTTCTCGCTGCTGGTGGTGCTGTGGGTCTGCTACGGCTACAGCCTGGCGTTCTCCGGCGACGGCGCGTGGATCGGTAACCTCGACAAGCTGTTCCTGCGTGGCGTCGGACCCGGCACCCTGGCCGCCACCTCCAGCGAAGGCGTGGCCCTGCCGGAATACGTGTTCGCCGCCTTCCAGGCGACCTTCGCCGGGATCACCGGGGCGCTGGTGGTGGGCGCCTTCGCCGAGCGCGTGAAGTTCGGCGCGGTGCTGCTGTCCTCGGTAGTCTGGTTCAGCCTCGGCTACCTGCCGCTCGCGCACATGGTGTGGGCCAGCGGCGGCTTCCTGTTCGAGAAGGGCGCACTGGACTTCGCCGGCGGCACCGTGGTCCACGTCAACGCCGGCGTGGCCGGGCTGGTGGGCGCGTGGTTCGTCGGCAAGCGCCAGGGGTACGGACAGGCGGCGATCAAGCCGCACAACCTCGTCCTGACCTACGCCGGCGCCGCGCTGCTGTGGGTGGGCTGGTTCGGCTTCAACGCCGGCTCCACCCTGGAGGCGAACGCGGGCGCCGGGCTGGCCTTCCTCAACACCCTGCTGGCGCCGGCGGCCGCGGTGCTTGGCTGGGCGCTGGTGGAGAAACTGGCGAAGGGCAAGGCCTCGGCGCTGGGCGTGGCCTCGGGCATGGTCGCCGGGCTGGTGGCGATCACCCCGGCCTGCGGCACGGTGGGGCCGTTCGGCGCGATCGCACTGGGCCTCATAGCCGGCATGGCCTGCGTGTGGGGCGTGACCGGACTGAAGCGGCTGCTGGATGCCGACGACAGCCTCGACGTGTTCGGCGTGCACGGGCTCGGCGGGATCATCGGGGCCCTGCTGACCGGCGTGTTCTCGGCCGACAGCCTGGGCGGCACCCGGTCGGTGGCGGCGGGTTACGACATCCTTGCCCAGACCGGCGTGCAGGCGCTTGGCGTGGTGGTCACCCTGGGCTGGATCGGCGTGGTGTCGGCGCTGGCCTTCTGGATCGCGGGGCTTGCCTGCGGCGGCCTGCGGGTGGACGAGGAGGCCGAGCGCGAAGGCCTGGACGTCGCCTCGCACGGTGAAGCCGCCTACCCCGGCTGAAACCGGGCAGGCCGTGGCTGCTCAGCCGGCCACGGCCTGCCGCTCGCGCACGAACTCGACGAAGGCGTCCCCCGGCAGCGCCGGCGACCAGTGGAAGCCCTGCGCGGATTCGCAACCGAATGCGTGCAGGCGCTCCAGGGTCTGGCTGTCCTCCACGCCCTCGGCAACGGTCTGCAGGTCCAGGCAGTGCGCCATCTCGATGATCGCGCGCACCAGCCCCTCGTCATGGGCGTTGATGCACATCCGGCGCACGAACGACTGGTCGATCTTCAGCCGGTGCACCGAGAAGCGGCGCAGGTAGCCGAGGTTGGAATAGCCGGTGCCGAAGTCGTCGATGGCGATCTGCACGCCCTGCGCGCCCAGCCGCTGCAGCACGTCGCCGATGTTGCGCGCGTCGGCCACCAGCAGCGACTCGGTCAGTTCCAGCTCCAGTGCGGTGGCCGGCAGGCCGCTGGCCAGCAGCGCCTGCGCGACTTCGCGCTCGATATCGTCGCGGCGGAACTGCAGCGGCGAGACGTTCACCGCCACCCGCAGCTCGCCCAACCCGTCGCTGCGCCAGCCCTGCGCGTCCCGGCAGGCTTGCCGTAGCACCCACGTCCCCAACTCGTTGATCAGGCCGCTGCGTTCGGCGATCGGGATGAACTTGCCGGGCGGGATCCAGCCCAGCTCCGGATGGTGCCAGCGCAGCAGCGCCTCGGCGCCGAGCACGCGCCCGCTGTGTAGGTCGAACTGCGGCTGGTAGTGCAGCTGCAGCTCACCCGACGCCAGCGCCGAACGCAGCCCCGAGGCGATATGCAGGTGCTCGGTGACGCTCTCGTTCATGCTCGCATCGAAGAAGCAGAACGTGTTGCGGCCGGCATCCTTGGCCTGGTACATGGCGGTGTCGGCGTTCTTCAGCAGCAGGTCGGCGCCGTCGCCATCGCGCGGCGCCACCGCGGTCCCCAGCGAGGCGGTCACCAGCACCTCCACGCCCTCGATGGCGAACGCCCGCCCCAACAGGTGGGTCACCTTGGCCACCACCGCCACGATGGCGTCCTCGTCCTGCAGGTCGCCCAGCAGGATCAGGAACTCGTCGCCGGACACGCGCGCCACCGTGTCGGTCTCGCGCACGCAGGCGCGCAGCTTGTCCGCCACCTGGCACAGCAGCTCATCGCCGGCGGCATGGCCCAGCGAATCGTTGATGGTCTTGAAGTTGTCGAGGTCGAGGAACATCACCGCGACCATCGCGCCGTTGCGGCGCGCCTGTTGCAGCAGGAAGCCCAGCCGCTCGCGCGCCAGCGAACGGTTGGGCAGGCCGGTGAGGCTGTCGCGCTGGGCCAGCACCTCGATCCGCGCGTGCGATTCCTCCAGCGCCTGCTTTTCCGCTTCCAGCTGGCGCACCGCTTGGCCAAGATCGCTGGTCAACAGCCAGGCAAACAGCCCGGTGGCGATCACCACCAAGCTGATGACGAACGGCCGCTCCCACCCCACCGGCAGCACCGGGGTGCTCCGCAGGATGTCGTGCTGGTGCAGGAAGTACAGCAGCGCGAGCATCGCCAACATGCCGCAGGCCAGCACCACGAACACCCGCCGGAAGCCAAACAGCCCGGCAAACAACAGCAGCGCCGGGAATGCCATCAGGGACTCGTCGAACAGGCCCTGGCCATTGAGCGCCAACGCGCACAGCCCCAGCATCAGCACCGCCATCGACAGCGCACCGGCGCGGTCGGTCCGGCCGCGGGCATTGAGGCGCATGGCCACCGCCAGCAGGAAGACGACCGCGACCTCCAGCCCGGCGCTGACATAGCGGCCGTACGCCAGGTTCATCACCACCACCAGGCCGAACATCATCACCAACACCCACAGGATCTGCTGCAGGCGTCGCTGCCGCAGCCACGCGAAACCGGCGGCGCGCGCGGTCTCCGGGGATTGGGGCAATGGCCGCAACATGCTGGTGGGCGGGCTCCGCCTGAGGGACGCGACAGGCTAACAGCCCCTCCGCGCGCGCGCACGGGCTAAGATCCGGGCATGCGCCGATTCCTGCTTCCACTCGCCGCCTGCCTGCTGGCCGCCTCCTGCGCGCACGTCGAGGCGCCTTCCCGCAACCCGCTGGCCGAATGGGTGCCATCGCCCAACCTCGACCAGCGCCGGCCGGTGGTGATCGTCATCCACGCCACCGAGCAGGCCTCCACACAGCAGAGCCTGGACACCCTGCGCACCGCCAACCGCCACGGACCGGTCAGTTCGCACTACCTAATCGGCGACGACGGCCGGCTCTACCAGCTGGTGGCCGACAGCGAACGCGCCTGGCACGCCGGCGGCGGGCGCTGGGGCACGCTGACCGACCTCAATTCCACGTCGATCGGCATAGAGATCGACAACGAAGTGGGCGAACCCTTCACCGAGGCGCAGCTGGCCACCCTGCTGCGGCTGCTCGACGACCTCACCAGCCGCCTGTCGATCCCGAAGACGCAGGTGATCGCCCATGCCGACCTCGCACCCACGCGCAAGCGCGACCCCGGCGCGCTGTTCCCGTGGCAGCGCCTGGCCGACGCCGGTTACGGGCTGTGGCCGCGCGGCGAGCTGGCCGATCCACCGGCCGGCTTCGACCCATGGCTGGCGATGGCGGCGATCGGCTATCCGCTGGAGGACCGCGCCGCCGCGGTGCGCGCCTTCCACCGCCACTACCGCGGCCGCGACGACGGCGACGATCCGGCGGCGGCGTTCGATGCCGAAGACTTGCGCATCCTCCACGCACTGGCGACGCAGCGGCTCGGCAGCACGCCCTAACCGCGGCGGCGGTGCCCCATCCGCCGGGCATTTGCACTAGATTAGTGCAAATGCTGTCCACCGCCGACGACCGCCTCGACACCCTGACCACACCGCTGCTGCAGCTGGACGCGCAGGGCGTGGTGGCGTTCGCCAATGCAGCGATGGCGCGCTGGCTGGGCGTCAGCCGGCGCCGGCTGATCGGCCTGCATGCCGCCGCGCTGGAACGCGAGGGCAACCAGCTGGCCGCCCGGTTGGCCCGGCCGCAGGACGCGCCGGCACGGTTGCGCCGGGTCGGGCTGGCCCTGCCCGGCAGCGACACACTGCGCTTCGCCGACCTGTGGCTGACCCCGGCGGAAGACGGGCTGTGGCTGGAGGCGCATCCGGTCGACGAATTCCCCGGCGACGATCCCGCGCAGCTGCTGCCGTCGGCGCTGGCCGCTTCACTGAAAGGCCTCGCGCACGAGCTGCGCAACCCGCTGTTGGGCATCAAGGGCGCGGCGCAGCTGCTGGCCCGGCGGGTCGATGCCGACGCGCGCGAACTCACCGGCATCATCGAAAGCGAGGTGCAGCGGCTGGCCGCGCTGGTGGACGGCCTGCTCAACCCGGCCCCGCCGCAGGCGTTCACCGAGGTCAACATCCACGCCGTGCTGGAGCGTGTGCTGCGGCTGGCCGAAAGCGACGCCGGCTGGGCGGTGCAGCTGCAGCGCGACTACGACCCCTCGCTGCCGGAATTCGCCGGCGACGCCGACCGCCTCTCGCAGGCGATCTGGAACCTGGTGCGCAACGCCATCGAGGCCGGTGCCGGCACGGTCACCCTGCGCACGCGCGTCGAGCACGGCGCGCGCCTGGGCGAAGCGCTGCTGCCGCTGGCGCTGCGGCTGGAGGTGGTCGACGACGGCCGCGGGGTGCCCCCGGAACTGGCCGAACACCTGCTGCTGCCGCTGGTCAGCGGCCGCGCCGATGGCACCGGGCTGGGGCTGGCACTGGCCCAGCAGGTGGCGCGCGAACACCGCGGGGCGCTGACCTGGCGCTCGCGCCCCGGCCATACGGTGTTCACCCTGCTGCTGCCGCTGGCGGCCGAACCGGAGCAGACCAATGGCTGATGCGGCGCAGGTCTGGGTCGTCGACGACGACCGCTCGGTCCGCTTCGTCCTGGCCGCGGCGCTGGGCGAGGCGGGGTTCCGGGTCACCGCCTTCGCCGATGCCGCCGAAGTGCTGGATGCGCTGGCCAGTGGGCGCGTGCCGGACCTGCTGCTGACCGACGTGCGCATGCCCGGCGACAGCGGGCTGACCCTGCTGGACAAGCTCAAGGCCAGCCACCCGCGCCTGCCGGTGATCGTGATGTCGGCGCATACCGACGTGGCCAGCACCGCCGGCGCGTTCCGCGGCGGCGCGCAGGAATTCCTGTCCAAGCCCTTCGACATGGACGAAGCGGTGGCGCTGGTGCGGCGCGCGCTGCCGGAACAGGCGCTCGAGCGCGCCGCCCTGCCGCCAGCGGCGGTCCCCGAACCGGCGCAGGCATTGATCGGCCAAGCGCCCGCCATGCGCGCGCTGTTCCGCGCCATCGGCCGGCTGGCGCAGGTGCCGCTATCGGTGCTGGTCACCGGCGAGACCGGCACCGGCAAGGAACTGGTGGCACGCGCCCTGCACCGTGAATCGCCGCGCGCGGCGCGCCCGTTCGTGGCGCTGAACACCGCCGCGATCCCGGCCGAACTGCTGGAATCGGAGCTGTTCGGCCATGAGGCAGGCGCGTTCACCGGCGCGCACAAGCGCCACATCGGCCGTTTCGAACAGGCCGACGGCGGCACCCTGTTCCTGGACGAGATCGGCGATATGCCGGCGGCGCTGCAGACGCGGCTGCTGCGGGTCCTGGCCGAGGGCGAGTTCTTCCGGGTCGGCGGGCGCGAGCTGATCCGCGTCGACGTGCGCGTGATCGCCGCCACCCACCAGCCGCTGGAAACGCTGGTGGAACAGGGTCGCTTCCGCGCCGACCTGCTGCACCGCCTCGACGTGGTGCGGCTGCAATTGCCGCCGCTGCGGCAACGTCGCGAGGACATCCCGCAGCTGGCCGCGCGCTTCCTCGCGCACGCCGCGCGCAAGCTGCAGCTGCCACCGAAGAAGCTGTCCGCACCGGCTCTGGAGCGGCTGCGCACGCACGCCTGGCCGGGCAACGTGCGCGAACTGGAGAACGTGTGCTGGCGGCTGGCCGCGCTGGCCCCGGGCGAAACCATCGGCCCTGCCGACCTGCAGCTGGCGCTGCCGTCGGCCACCCAAGCCACGGCACCCGCGGACTGGCCCCAGCTGCTGGCCGACTGGGCGCGCGCGCAGCTCGATGCCGGCACGCCGGCCCTGCACGCACGGGCCCGCGACCTGCTCGACCGCACTCTGCTGGACACCGCGCTGGAGCGCTGCAACGGCCACCGCAGCGACGCCGCCGCCCTGCTCGGGCTGTCGCGCAACACCGTCACCCGCAAGCTGGGCTCGTCGCGCAAGCGGCGCTGACGCCCGGCCGGCTTCCTGCACTATCTTCATCGCGCCTGAAGCCGCCTCCCGACAAAGTATCCCGTCCGCAACCGGAGATCGCCATGCATCGCTTGCCCCGAGTCGCCCTCGTCACCGCCCTCGCCGCTGCGCTGGCGGCCTGCGCCAGCACGTCGCCGCAAACCGCGAGGCCCGACGCGCCGGCCATGGCCACCCATGGCGCGAGCACCGCCAAGCAGGCCATCGCCAACCTCGCCTCGGCCTCCGGCAGCCTGGTCAGCGGCCGGCTGACGCTGGTGCCGATGGGCGACGGGGTGCACATCACCGGCGAGATCGGCGGGCTGCAGGCGAACAGCAGCCACGGCTTCCATATCCACGAGAAGGGCGACTGCAGCGCGGCCGATGCCAGCAGCGCCGGCGGCCACTTCAACCCCGCTGCGAAGCCGCATGGCCGCGCCGGCCACGGCGCACACCATGCCGGCGATGGCGACAACCTGGTTGCAGATGCCCAGGGCGTGGCGCGGGTGGACGCACACTTCCCGGGGGTCAGCCTGGGCGGTGCCGGCGCCAACGACATCGCCGGGCGCGCCCTCATCGTCCATGCCAACGCCGATGATTACAGCAGCCAACCGGCCGGCAACGCCGGTGCGCGGGTGGCCTGCGGCATCATCCAGCCCACGCCGTAGGAAGGGCTTCGTCCCGGCGACGGTCCCGGGATGCGCGGTGGCCCGCGGGCGCTCGTCGGCGAGCCATCGATGGTCCGGCCAGCCGGGCGCCGCCACCCAAGGGCGGCGCGCCTGCGAGCTCGCTTGCAGGCGCGCACCGCCTCAGCGCAGGCAGTCGCTGTTGCCGTCGCCGCAGTGGACGAACTGCACCGGCACGCCGTGCACTTCCAGCACTGCCGCGTACTGGCGCTGGCGCGCCTGGAAGCGGATGAAGCCGCGCTCCAGCTTGCCGCTGTCGGTTTCTTCCGGCGCATTGCGCGCACGCCAGGCCTGCGGCGACAGCATCGCGATCCGCACCTCGCCGTCGCCAGAGCGGGCCAGCGGTTCCGGCGGCGCGTCGAGCAGGAACTCGGCGTCCTTTTCCGCCAGCATCGGCCCGATCAACGCGTGCTCCAGTAGCGACCACAGTGCGTCCAGGCCGACGTTCTGGTACTGCATCGCCATCATCGCCAGCAGGTCGTGCAGGCTCAGGTAGCGGATGTGTTCGATCCGCGCGCACAGCCCGTCCTGCAGCGCCAGCGCGGCGTCGGCCTGCGCCATGCCGCAGTCGAACAGCTTGGATTCCAGCTGCTCCGCGGCCGCCGCAAGGCCCGGTCCGCGCAACACGAACGGCATCACCCGCAGGCCGCCGCCGGCCAGCGCCGGGTCGCACTGCAGCGGCTGCGGCACGTCCCCCTGCGCGTCGGCACCGAAGCCGATCACGCGCGCGCCCTGCGCCTGTCCCGGCGCGCGCTGCAGCAGTTCGATGACGCGCTGGTGCAGCGGCCAGCCGGGGCGCAGCGCTTCGGCCGGATCGAAATGCGCCGCCATCAGCGCCAGCTCGCAGTCGGCCACGTCCGGGGTCAGCTTGGCAAGGTCGCGGCCCAGCAGCGCGGCTACCTCGCCGGCGCTGCCGGCGGCAAGCGCGGCGCGCTCCGGCATGCCGCCGTCGCGCAGTTCGATGGCAATCACGCTGCGGAACACGGCGGGGTCTGGCGCAGTGAACGACATGTGGAGTCCTGACTCGGAATAGCAACGCTACACTCGCCCCATTATGCCCGCGTCGCGGGCCAGACCCGAGGTGAGCCCATGCAACACGGTCGTCCCGTCGCCATCCTGGGTGGTGTCCGCATCCCGTTCTGCCGCCAGAACACGGCCTATGCCGACGTCGGCAACCTCGGCATGTCGGTGCGCACGCTGGGCGCGCTGGTCGAGAAATTCGGCCTGCACGGGCAGCAGCTGGGCGAAGTGGCGATGGGCGCGGTGATCAAGCACTCGTCCGACTGGAACCTCGGCCGCGAGGCCGCGCTGTCGTCCGGCCTGTCGCCGCTGACCCCGGGCATCACCCTGCAGCGCGCCTGCGGCACTTCGCTGGACACGATCGTGCACATCGCCGGCAAGATCGCCACTGGGCAGATCGAAGCCGGCATCGGCGGCGGCTCCGACACCACCTCGGACGTGCCCATCGTGTACGGCAAGGCCCTGCGCCAGCGCCTGCTCAAGGCCGCGGCGGCCAAGACCTTCAAGGACAAGCTGGCCGCGTTCAAGGGCTTCCGCTTCGCCGAACTGAAGCCGGACTTCCCCGGGGTGGCCGAGCCGCGCACCGGCAAGTCGATGGGCGCGCACTGCGAGGACATGGCGAAGGAGTGGAACATCTCGCGCGATTCGCAGGACGAGCTGGCCGCGGCTTCGCACCACAAGCTGGCCGCCGCCTATGCGCGCGGCTTCTTCGATGACCTGGTGGTGAGTTTCCGTGGGGTCAACCGCGACAACATCCTGCGCCCGGACAGCAGCATCGAGAAGCTGGCCACGCTCAAGCCCGCCTTCGACAAGACCTCCGGCAAGGGCACCCTGACCGCCGGCAACTCCACCCCGCTGACCGACGGCGCTTCCGCCTGCCTGCTGGCCAGCGACGAATGGGCCGCGCAGCATGGCCACGAGGTGCTCTGCCACCTGCGCGATGCGCAGGTCGCGGCGGTCGATTTCGTCCACGGCGAAGGCCTGCTGATGGCGCCGACGGTGGCAGTGGCGGAGATGCTCAAGCGCAACGGGCTTGCGCTGCAGGATTTCGATTTCTACGAAATCCACGAAGCCTTCGCCGCGCAGGTGCTGTGCACGCTGCGCGCATGGGAGAGCGAGGAGTACTGCAAGGGCCGCCTCGGCCTCGACGCGCCGCTGGGCCGCATCGATCCGGCCAAGATCAATCCGAACGGTTCGTCGCTGGCCACCGGCCACCCGTTCGCCGCCACCGGCGCGCGCATCGTCGCCACCGCCGCCAAGGAGCTGAAGCAGCGCGGCGGCGGCCGCTGCCTGGTCAGCATCTGCACCGCCGGCGGCATGGGCGTGGTAGCAATCCTCGAGCGCTGAGGCGCCGCCTCAGGCCGCAGCCAGCAGGCTGCGCGCCACCGCTTCGGCAATCTTGATGCCATCCACGCCCGCGGACAGGATGCCGCCGGCGTAGCCCGCGCCTTCGCCGGCCGGGAACAGGCCGCGCGTGTTGAGACTGTGCCCGTCCCCACCGCGGGTGATCCGCAGCGGCGAGGAGGTGCGCGTCTCCACGCCGGTCAACACCGCATCGTGCATGGCAAAGCCGCGGATCTGCCTGTCGAATGCCGGCAGCGCTTCGCGGATCGCCTCGATCGCATAGCGCGGCAGCGCTTCGTCCAGCGACCCCAGCCGCACGCCGGGCTTGTACGAGGGCAATACCTGGCCAAACGTCCGCGAGGCGCGGTTGGCGATGAAGTCGCCGACCAGTTGCCCCGGTGCCTCGTAGTCGCCACCGCCCAGGGTGAACGCCTGCGACTCCCAGTGGCGCTGTAGCGCGATGCCGGCCAGCGGGCCGTCACCGTACGGCGCGAAATCCTCGGGCGTGATGCCGCAGACGATTGCCGCGTTGGCATTGCGCTCGTTGCGCGAGTACTGGCTCATGCCGTTGGTGACCACCCGGCCGGGCTCGCTGGTGGCGGCCACCACGGTACCGCCCGGGCACATGCAGAAGCTGTACACCGCGCGGCCGTTGCGACAGTGATGGACCAGCTTGTAGTCGGCCGCGCCCAGCAGCGGATGCCCGGCCTGCGGGCCGAAGCGCGCGGCGTCGATCAGCGCCTGCGGATGCTCGACACGGAAGCCGATCGAGAAGGGTTTTGCCTCGACGTACACGCCGCGCGCGTGCAGCATTTCGAAGGTGTCGCGCGCGCTGTGGCCCAGCGCCAGCACCACGTGGTCGGCGCGGATCCCTTCGCCGCTGGCCAGGGCCACGCCGCGCACGTGGCGGGTGCCGGCGGCATCGGTCTCGACCAGCAGGTCATCGACGCGCTGGCTGAAGCGGATCTCGCCGCCCAACGCTTCGATGGTGGCGCGCATCTTCTCCACCATCGACACCAGCCGGAAGGTGCCGATGTGCGGCTTGCTGACGTAGAGGATTTCCTCGGGCGCGCCGGCGGCGACGAATTCGGTGAGCACCTTGCGGCCGTAGTGCTGCTTGTCGCTGATCTGGCTGTACAGCTTGCCGTCGGAAAACGTCCCCGCGCCGCCCTCGCCGAACTGCACGTTGGATTCCGGCGTCAGCACTTTGCCGCGCCACAGGCCCCACGTGTCCTTGGTGCGTTCGCGCACGGCCTTGCCGCGCTCCAGGATGATCGGGCGGAAGCCCATCTGCGCCAGTACCAGCCCGGCAAACAGGCCGCACGGCCCCATCCCGATCACCAGCGGGCGCAGCCGCAGCTGCGCAGGCGCCTGGCCGACGAACCTGTAGGTCGTGTCCGGCGTTGGCAGCACCTTGCTGCCCGACGGGTGCGACGCATCCTGCAGGCGCGCCAGCAGCTCCACCGCGCGCGGAGTATCCACGTCGAGCGCATAGATCAGCAGGATCGCGCCGCGCCGGCGGGCGTCGTAGCTGCGCCGGGCCACGCTGTAGCCGGTCAGTTCGTGCGGGGCGATGCCCAGCCGCGCCACGATGGCCGCGGCCAGCGCGGCTTCATCGTGGTCCAGCGGCAGCTTGAGGTCGGTGATGCGGAGCATGGGGGGTCGACCCGGCATTACTTCAGCGTGCGCTCGAACAATTCATGAATCCGCCGGTATTCGTCGTACCAGCTGTCCGCATGGGTGAAGCCGTGCCGCTCCAGCGGATACGGCGCCAGCTCCCACTTGTCCTTGCGCAGCTCGATCAGCCGCTGCGCCAGCATCACCGAATCCTTGAAGAACACGTTGTCGTCGATCATGCCGTGGGCGATCAGCAGGTGGTCCTGCAGGCCCTCGGCGTATTCGAGCGGCGAAGACCGCTTGTAGGCCTCGGGGTCGAGTTCCGGCGTGTTGAGGATATTGCTGGTGTATTCGTGGTTGTACTGCGACCAGTCGCTGACCGGGCGCAGCGCGGCGCCGGCCTTGAACACGCCGGGCTTCTGGAACAGCGCGGCGAAGGCCATGAAGCCGCCGTAGCTGCCGCCGTAGATGCCCGCGCGGTCGCGATCGCCCTGCTTGGTTTCCACCAGCCAGTCCAGGCCGTCGAGGTAATCCTCCAGTTCCGGCTTGCCCATCCAGCGGTAGATCGCGGTGCGCCAGTCGCGGCCGTAGCCCTCGCTGGCGCGGTAGTCGAGGTCGAGCACGATGTAGCCCTGGTCCACCAGCAGGTTGTGGAACATCTGCTCGCGGAAGTAGTTGGGGTAGCGCGCCGACACGTTCTGCAAGTAGCCCGCGCCATGCACGAACATCACGATCGGGTACTTACGGCCCGGCTCCATCTTCTCCGGGGCGTAGTACTTGCCCCAGATGGTGCCGGCGCCGTGCTTGCTGGGCACCTGCACGACCTGCGGCTGGATCCAGCTGCGCGCCTTGAAGTCGGCGCTGCGGGTGTCGGTGAGGCGGCGCGCCTCGCCGCCACCGGCGTCCACCACCGACAGCTGCGGCGGCAGGTAGGCCAGCGAATGCCGCACCAGCAGCTTGGTTCCGTCCGGCGATGTGGAGAAATCCTCCACGCCGTCCAGCGCGGTCAGCTCGCGCACCTCGCCGCCGGCGGCGGGCACTTTGCAGACCTCGTAGTCGCCGGGTGCGCTGCGGTTGCACAGGAACCGGAACGTGGCGCCATCGCGCGACACGCTGACCTGCGAGGCCTCCCAGCGGCCCTGGGTGAGCTGGCGGCGGCGCGTGCCGTCCAGCGTGTAGAGATGCGAGAAGCCGCTTTCCTCGCTGAGGTACCAGAGCGTGCGGCCATCCGGCAGCCAGCCGAATTCGTTGAAGCCCCAGTTGATCCACGCCGGGTCGGTGAGCCGGTGGCGCGGCTGCAGGCGCGCGCCGTCGAGCTCGACGCTGGCGATCCAGCGGTCCTTGTTGTCGATGGCGCGCAGCATCACCGCCGCGTTGCGGCCGTCGGCGCTCCACTGCACATCCCCCACCTGCAGCGCGCGGTTGCCCTGCAGGGCCGGCTTGCTGGCGGCCTTGCGCATTGCCGCCAGCGGATCGACGGCGATGCCGGGTAGCGCGTCGAACGCCAGCTCGGCCAGCTTGCCGGTGGCAAGGTCGGCCAGCCACAGCCTGTGCGGCAGCGGGTCGCCGCGCCCGACGCGGGTGCGCACGTCCTCGAACTCCTCGTAGCCGGATTCGGTGACGTACATCGGCATCTTGCCGGCGCGCCCGCCGTCGGCGCCCTTCTCGCGGGTGACCGCCAGCAACCAGCGGCCGTCCGGCGACAGCGCGGTGTCGGCGATCTCCACGCCCTTGCCCAGGTAGACCGGCGCCGGCGCGCGGGTCGGATCCGCCTTGCGCCAGTCGTCGGCCTGCACGCGCGCGGCGTCGCGGCGGGCGCGGTCGTCCTTGAGGGTGGCGATCAGGCGCAGCTGGCGATCGCGCAGGTCGTCGGCCTTGGGCGGCGTGCCCGGTGCGTCCTCGGCCTTCGCCACCGCGGCCTGCACCACGCCGCGGCCGTCCCAGCGGTACCACGCCTCGCCCGCGCGCCACACCAGCGCGCCACCACTGCTCCACTGCAGGCGCGAAGCGGCCTGGTTGTCGCGGGTCAGCTGCTGCAGCGCGCCAACGCGCAGGTCGCGCACGAACACGTCGCCACTGCGGATGAAGGCGCTGCGGTTGCCCGCGGCGTCGATGACCGCGCCGTCGGCGTCGAGGTCGGCGCGCGCGGCATCGTCCAGCCGGGCAGCCGCGCCGCCGTCGATACCCACCCGCCAGATGTCGCGGATGCTGGCGCCATCGCGCTTCTGCAGGTAGTAGGCGGACTTGCCGTCCCAGCCCCACCACGCGCGATCCACCGGATTGCCGATCCAGTCGGGGTCGGCCATCGCCTGGGCCAGGCTGACGCGCTCGGCGGCATGTGCGGCGGGCAGGGTGGACAACAGGGCGAACGCAAGCGGGAGGAGGCGCATGGATGGATCCGAAGCGGAACGATCCGGGCAGCGTAGCAGCCGGTTCCCTGCGCGCCTGTGCCGGATGTCCCGCCAGCGGTTCCGCCGCAGCGCGCTTTACCGCACAATCCGTGATTGATTCCGCAAACCCGATTCCCCCGGATCGCGATGCTTGCCTTCGTCTACAAGAGCCTGAAAAAGGCCGACACGTATCTCTACCTCGCCACGCGCGACGATTTCGGCTGCCTGCCGGAACCGCTGCGCGCGCAGCTGGGCAACCTGCAGTTCGTGCTGGAAGTGGCGCTGGCGCCGGAACGCCGGCTGGCGCGCGAGGATCCCGACGTGGTGCGCAGCAACCTCGCCAGCCGCGGCTTCCACCTGCAGTTCCCGCCCACCGTGGCCGATCCGATGAGCGACGACTGGGGCACCGATGCCTGAACGCATGCCCGTGGCTGGCGCCGCGCTGCTCGCGCTTGCACTGCTTGCGGCCGTTGGCAGCGGGTTCGCCGCCGATGGTGCCGCCGCCGCGCTGGCTTGGCTGGCGCAGGTGCCAGCCGCGCTGGGCATCGCGCTGCTGCGCGGTGGCCGCGACCGGCGCGCGCTGGCCATCGATGCCGGCCGGCTGGCACTGCTCTGGGGCGGCGGCTTCCTGCTGGCCGGCGCGCTGCTGGCCTGGCCGCTGCTGCGGCTGCGCGAAGCGCCGTCGCTGGGCCACGCGCTGGCGCTAGCCGGGCTGGCCGGTGCCCTGCTGGTGGCGCTGTGGTGGCGCTGGCCGGACTGGTACACGCTGGAACGCAGCGGCGGCAGCACGCAGTCGCGCTTCGCCACCCGCCAGGCGCAGGATCCCGCCGCTTGGCGCGGCCTGCTGCTGGGCGCGCTACCGGTGTTCCTGCTGCTGGCTGGCGGCCTGTTGCTGGCCTGGCCTGACCTGCTGGCCGGCAACGCCCGGCTGTTCGCCGGTATTGCCTACGCGTTGCTGCTGCCGCTGGCGCACCTCGCCCTGCAGTCGGCGGCGCCGGCCATCGCCCTGCACGGCCTGCCAGTGGTGGAAATGGACGCCGGCACCGACGATGCCGGGCTGGCGGAAGAAGCGCTTGGGGGCGCGCCGGCGATCGCGCCGCTGCCCGCTGCGGACGAGGTCAGTTCCGCCGCCGAACTCGCCGGCCTGGGCCGGCAGCTGTACGCCGCCGCGCGGCTGGGTCGGGTCGAGCGCGCGCTGGCGCTGCTGGCGGCCGGGGCCGACCCGCACGCGCCGCTGGAACCCGATGCGCGCGACCGCCGCAGCCTGCCGGTACTAGCCGCGGTGCTGCCGGACCTGCGCCTGCTGCGCGCGCTGATCGAGCGCGGCGTCGACGTCAACGCCATGCACGACGGCATGACGCCGCTGCTGGCAGCCACCCGCGACAGCTGGCATGGCCGCCCGGAAGCGGTGATGACCCTGCTCGCCAACGGCGCCGATCCGCGCATCGCCGACGCCGACGGCAACACCCCCTTGCACCACGCCGCGCGCAGCTCCGATCCCGGCGTGGCCGCGCTGCTGCGCGACGCCGCCGCGGCCATCGATGCGCTCAACGCCGCTGGCCTGTCGCCGCTGGGCAGCGCCTGCGCCTGCGGCAACTGGCGGCTGGCGCGCTTCCTGCTGGAACGCGGGGCGCGCCCGGAGCCCGCAGGCGGACAGCCCGCCCTGCTGGCGGCGGCCGGCAGCGACGAAGACGATCCCGCCGGCGTCCTGCTGCTGCTGCGCCACAAGGCCAAGGCCAACGCCCGCGACGCGCGCGGCCGCAGCGCCCTGCACGAAGCCGCCGCGGCCGGCCACGCCGCCATCTGCCAGGCCCTGCTGGAAGCCGGCGCCGACGCCGATCCGCGCGACGGCGAAGGCCGCACGCCGCTGCTCGACGCCGCCCGCAGCGGCGCCCAGCCGGCGCTGGAAGTGCTGTTGGCCGCCGGTGCCGACGCCTGCGCCTGCGATGCCAGCGGTGCCAACGCCCTGCACCTGGCCTGCGCCGCGGAAGCGCCGTCGCCAGCACTGGTGCAGTTGCTGCTGGCGCAGGGTGTCGATCCGCACGCCACCGACGCGCACGGGCGCAGCGCGGTGGATATCGCCGAGGCCACCGGCCGCTGGGCGCTGGCGGCCCTGCTCGACCCCGGCCGCAGCCCGGCGGCGGCACCCGGCGAGGACGAACTGCCGCCGGAGCGGCCACCCTCCCTGCTGCTGCGGGAAGCACTGCTGGAGGATGCGGACGCGACGCGCCTGCAGGGACTGGCGGCGCGACTGGAGCGCGCCGACTTCGACCACCTGCTGGCCGATGCCGAAATCACCGATAGCCCCGCACGCACCGACTGGCTGCTGCGCCAGGGCGCTAACCCGGAGTACCGCTCCCCCGGCGCTCCCACGCCCCTCCGGGCCGCGCTGCTCCGCGGTGAAGCGGGCATGGCCGCCGCCCGCCGGCTGCTGGCATACGGCGCCTCACCGGCGGGTGCGGGTGGCCTGGCCGATTATCTGGCTGCCTGTCTTGAGGCGCCCACCGCCGACCCGGGCGGCGAAGCCTTCGCGCTGGAGCTGCTGGCGCGCGGCGCCGATCCGTTCGCCGCGTCCACCGCCGGTGATCCTCCGCTGCTGCTGGCGGTCCGGCTGGGCTGGCAGGCGTTGCTGCAACAGCTGCTGGGCCACGGCGTCGACCCCGACGCCTGCGATGGCCGCGGCATGAGCCCGCTGCACTTCGCCGCCAGCTTGGGGCGGCCCCGGATGCTGACCGCGCTGCTGGCCGCCGGCGCCGCGCCGGATCGACGCGCCGCCGACGGGCAGACCCCCCTGGGCATCGCCTTGGCCAGCGGCCAGCGCGACCTCGCCGACTGGCTGGACTGGCGCGGCTGGCCGCTGCCGCATCGGCCGCTGCGCGCCACCGACCTGCCGGCCGCCGCCATCACCGGCGACCGCGACGCGGTGCGCCGCCTGCTGGACCTAGGCTTCCCGGTCGACACCACCGACAGCCAAGGCTGCACCGCCCTGCTACGCGCGGCGGGCGGCGGGCACTTGGGGCTGGTCGAAGACCTGCTGGCGCGCGGCGCCGATCCCGGCCTGACCGCCAACACCGGCGCCACCGCGCTGTCCGCCGCGGTCAGCATGCGCCAGGCCGACATCGTCGAGCGCCTGCTGCAGGCCGGTTGCAGCCTGGAGCAGCGGCTGCCGGGCGAAGTCACCGTGCTGATGCTGGCCGCCGCGCTGGGCCTGCCGGAACTGGTGGCGCGGCTGCTGCGCGCCGGCGCCGACCTGCATGCGGTCGACGCGCAGGGCCAGGCGCCCCTGCACTGCGCGGCCCTATACGGCTTCACCGCGCGCGACCGCGCCCGCCTGCTGGCGCTGCTGGACGGCCTGCTGCTGGCCGGCGCCGACCCGCACCTGCCGGCAAGGAACGGCACCACCCCGCTGCTGCTGCTGCTGGGCGCGCGTGCCGAGCCCGGCACGCCCAGCAGCGAGGACGTGCTGCTGGCCGCGCTGGAGCGGCTGCTGGACGAAGACGTGCGGCTGGACGCCCGCGACGCACGCGGCTACGGCCCCCTGCACCTGGCCGCGTTGCACGGCCTGCGCCGCACGGTGCAGGCGCTGCTGCAGGCCGGCGCCGACCCGGCGCTGGCCGACACCGGCGGCCGCACCCCGCGCGATGTCGCCCTGCTGCGCGGCTACGTGGACATCGCCGCCGAATTGATGCCGCCGGCCGCGCCGCCGCCGTCGGGCGTCTCGATGGCGCGCTTCCTGCGCGAATAGCGTGGGGAGCCTGCGCGTTGCTGGCGCAAGGATTCGCAGCGCGCTCGCGCAAATCGCGCCAAGCCGGCAGCCGGATGGAGCCTTACGCGGCCCCGGAGGGGGCGTCGCCACGGCCGCCGCCGGCATCGGCCTCGAACAGCACGTCCAGCTCCCGCCGCGCATCGCGGGTGGCCTGCAGCAGCGCGTCCTCGTCGTCCTGCAGCAGCCGCTGCTGCTCCAGCAGCGACTCGTCCCATTCGCGGAAGCGGCGCGCGCGGTCCTCGGCCTGCTCGCGCTCCATGCCCAGCGCCACCAGCACCTCGCGGCCGATTTCCAGGCTGCTGCAGAAGGTTTCGCGCAGCGCCTCCGCGCCCAAGTCAATCAGCTGCCAGGCGTGGCGGCGGTCGCGCGCGCGCGCGAACACCCGCGCCTCCGGGTAGTGCTTGCGCACCAGCCGCACCATCCGCAGGCTGGCCTCGACCCCATTGATGGCGACCACGAAGATGCGGATCCGCGCGGCGCCGGCCGAGCGCAGCAGCGCCAACCGGGTCGGGTCGCCGTAGTAGATCTGGTCGGTGCCGATCTGCCGCGACAGGTTGACCTGCTCGATGTCCGGGTCGATCGCGATGAAGGCGATGCCCTGCGCGCGCAGCAGGCGGGCGACGATCTGGCCGAAGCGGCCGAAGCCGGCGATCAGCACCTGCGGGTGGCGATCCTGCGGGATCGCATCGTATTCGCCCGCTTGCGAGGCCAGCTTGTCGGGCAGCAGCTTCGACGCCAGCATCAGCAGCAACGGGGTGGCCGCCATCGACAGGCCGACGATGGCGGTCAAGCGGTCGTGGGTGGCGGCATCCAGCAGCCGGGCCCGCGTCGCTTCGCCGAACACCACGAAGGCGAATTCGCCGCCCAGCGCCAACACCGCCGCCAGCAGGCAGGCGCCGCGCCCGTCCAGGTGGCCCGGGCGCAGGCCCAGCGCGAACAGCAGCAGCGACTTCACCGCCAGCAGCGTGGCCACGCCCGCCGCGATCAGCAGCGGCTCGGCGAGGATCCGCTGCACGTCGATGCCCATGCCCACCGCCATGAAGAACAGGCCCAGCAGCAGGCCTTCGAACGGGCGGATCTGCGCCTCCAGTTCGTGCCGGTATTCGGATTCGGCCAGCAGCACGCCGGCCAGGAACGCGCCCAAGCCCGCGCTCAAACCCGCCGCCTGCATCAACCAAGCGCTGCCCAACACCACCAGCAGGGCGGCGCCGGTGAATACTTCTGGCAGGTCGGTGCGGGCGATGACGCGGAACAGGTGGCGCAGCAGGTAGCGGCCGCCGATCACCAGTGCCGCGATCAGCGCCACCGCGCGCACCACCTCGCTCCATTCCAGCCCCACGCTCTTGGCCTTGCCCAGCAGCGGGATCGCCGCCAGCAGCGGGATCGCGGCGAGGTCCTGGAACAGCAGGATCGCGAAGGCCAACCGACCATGCTCGGTGGCCAGCTCCTTGCGCTCGGCCAGCAGCTGCAGGCCCACCGCGGTGGACGACAGCGCCAGCCCCAGGCCCACCACCAGCGCCGCCTTCCAGCCCAACCCGACCAGCATCGCCAGCCCGCCCAGCGCCAGCCCGCACAGCAGCACCTGCAGGCCGCCGAGCAGGAAGATCGGCTTGCGCATCACCTTCAGCCGCGGCAGCGACAGCTCCAGCCCGATCACGAACAGCAGCATGACCACGCCGATCTCGCTGGCCGCCAGCACCTTGTCCGGGTCGCGCACCAGCGCCAGCTCGTGCGGGCCCAGCAGCACGCCGGTGGCGAGATAAGCGAGGATCGCGCCTAGCCCGAAGCGCTTGAACAGCGGCACCGCCAGCACCGCTGCCAGCAGGAAAACCAGTGCCAATTCCAGGCCGCCGCTGTCCATCCGTTCCTTCCCTGCAATCCCGCGACCAGCTTACGGCACGGCGGGATTGGTCGGCGCGCTGGTCGCGCAGCGGCTGGCCTTGACCTTCGCATCGACCGCATCGAACGCGGCCTGGCGCTCGCGGCGCGTGCCGTCATCGGCATAGCGCAGCTTGAACTCGGCCTCGTCCAGCCTTCTGTACCAGCTGGCGCACAGCTGCGCCTCCGGCACCGCGGCGCAGCTGTCCTGCTTCATCTCGCAGGCGCTGACCAGGCCCAACGAGGCGCGGCCATCGATGCCGGTCACCTGCAGCGGCGCGCAGCGCGGCGGCGGTTCGGCGCTCTCGCCGAAATAGGTTTCGCCTTCCCAAGTACGGCACTGGTACAGCGGTGGCGGCAGCGGCAGGCCGGCGGCCTCGGGCGCGGGCGCGCGCTTCGCGGCCGGGCCGCTGACCAGCACGAAGTCGCCATACACCGGGGGCGGCGGCGGCGTTTCGACCTGCGGCTTCCTGGCCGGCACCGGCATCGTCTTCACTTCGCCGATGCGGCGGATTTCCTGCTTCATGCCGGGCGCGCAGGGGGCGCCGTTCTGCATCGACACGTTGCCCTTGGCGTCGGTGCATTTGTAGAAGATGGTGTCCTGCGCCCACGTCGCCAGCGGCGCGCACAGGAGCAGCAATGCAAGCACCAAGCGCATCTCAGCGGCCCCCGCAGTCGTTGTCGAGGCGCGCGTTGAGCGCGCGCTCCTCCTCGCGCAGCAGGTCGCGTTCCTTTTCCTGCGCGTTGAAGAAGCGCGTGCGCAATGTGCTGCGGCGGTCGCGCAGGCGCGCGCAGGCCTCGGCCGGCGGCAGCATCGTGCAGTCGTCGCGGATCCAAGTGCCGCCGCCGGTGGCGACCGGCCAGTTGATGTCGCGATGCGGTGGGCGCATCACCCGCTCCTGATGGCCGATGTTGTCGCCCAGCACCGAGCGCGGTCGCACCACCGGATAGCCCAGCGTCCACAGCGGCACCCAGCGCGGATTGCCGCGGCCGTCGTCGCTGGTGTAGCGACCGCCTTCGGGCGTAACGCATTCGTACAGCGGCCGCGGCGGCGCCAGGTACACGGTGCGCGGCCCTGCCTGCGGCGCGGGCACGGCGGCATGCGGCTTCGCCGGGGCGGTTGGCGATGCCGGCGCATCGACCGGCCTGAGCATCTCGCGCGCCTGCTGCGCCTGGCCCTTCGCGCAGGGCGCGTCCTGCAGGCTGACCTTGCCGGCGGCGTCGGTGCAGCGATAGACGGTGACGGTGGCCGCCGGCTTGGCCTGCGCGCGCGCGCTGCCGGTGAACGGCAACAGCAGGCAGGCGGCAAGGAGGGCGGCGACACGCATGGCCCCATCTTGGCGCGTCGGCGCGCGCGGCGGAACCCCGCGCCGCGCGCGCTTTCAGGCAGCCGTCAGCGCCACCGGGATCGCCTTCACGCCGCGCAGCATGCGCGCGATGCTGGCCGCGGCATCGCGGCCTTCCTGCACGGCGGTCACCACCAGGTCGGCGCCGCGCACGCAGTCGCCGCCGGCAAACAGCGCGTCATGCGCGGTCTGGTAGGGCAGCCGACCGTTGCCGCCCACCGTCAGCCGACCGTTGGCCTGCGCCTGCACCCCCAGCGCTTCCAGCCACCGTGGCGCACGCGGACTGAAGCCGAAGGCGATGATGACGACGTCGGCATCCAGCAGCGACTCGCTGCCTTCGATCGCCTCGGCGCTGCGGCGGCCATTGCCATCGGGCGCGCCCAGCCGGGTTTCAATCATCCGCACCCCGCGCACCTGCCCATCGCCGACGATCTCCAGCGGCTGGCGGTTGAACAGGAACTGCACGCCTTCCTCGCGCGCATTCGCCACCTCGCGCGCGGAGCCGGGCATGTTGGCCTCGTCGCGACGGTAGGCGCAGGTCACGCTGGCCGCGCCGAGGCGGACCGCCGAGCGCACGCAGTCCATGCCGGTATCACCGCCGCCAAGCACCACCACGCGCTTGCCGCGCAGCTCGGGCAGCGCCAGCTGGTCTTCCCAGCCGGCAATCGGGCGGCCCTGCGGATCGTGGCCGGTGACGATGCGGCCGTTCTGCACCAGGAACGGCAGCGCCGGCAGCACGCCCGGCAGCTCCTGCCCGGGCAGGCCGCCGTCGGTATAGCGATAGGCGCCGAGGCCGAGGAACACCGCATCGAACTCGGCCAGTAGCGCCGCGATGCCGACATCGCGACCCACGTCCACGCCAAGCCGGAAGCGCACGCCCATGCCCTCCAGCACCTCGCGACGGGTGGCGATCACCGCCTTGTCCAGCTTGAAGCTGGGAATGCCGAACTGCAGCAGGCCGCCGATCTGCTCGTAGCGGTCGAACACGGTGGCCTCGATGCCGCTGCGCGCCAGCCGGTCGGCGCAGGCCAGCCCCGCCGGCCCCGCACCGATCACCGCCACCCGCTTGCCGGTGGGCTTCACCTTCGACAGGTCCGGCCGCCAGCCCTGCGCGAAGGCGGTATCGACGATGTACTTCTCCACCGCGCCGATGGTGACCGCGCCGAAACCGTCGTTGAGGGTGCACGCGCCCTCGCACAGCCGGTCCTGCGGGCACACCCGCCCGCACATTTCCGGCAGCGGATTGGTTTCGTGGCAGAGCGCGGCGGCCTCATGGATGCGGCCTTCCTGCACCAGCTGCAGCCAGTCGGGGATGTAGTTGTGGACGGGGCACTTGGCTTCGCAATACGGATTGCCGCAGTCCAGGCAGCGCCCGGCCTGATGCGCGGCCTCGGCTTGCCCGAAACGCCCGTACAGCTCGTCGAAACTGCCGGCCACGCGCTCGGACAGCGGCACCTTGGCCGGCATCTCGCGCGGGGCGTCGAGGAATTGGAACAGCTTCTCCTTGCTCATGCGGCCCGCCTCAATTCGTTCGCCAACGCTTCCAGGCTCGCCGCCTTCGGCTTGACCAGCCAGAACTTGCCGACGAAGTCGCGGAAGTCGTCGCGGATGCGCGCGCTCCAGGCGCTGCCGGTCAACCGCGCGTGCGCCTCGATCAGGTCGGTGAGGTGCTGGCGGTAGCCGTCCAGCCCCTCCGGGGTGATCCGCGAGATATCGACCAGCTCGTGGTTGTAGCGATCGACGAAATCGCGCTCCAGGTCCAGCACATAGGCCAGCCCGCCGGTGAAACCGGCGCCGAAGTTCAGCCCGGTGCGGCCCAGCACCACCACCGCGCCACCGGTCATGTATTCGCAGCAATGGTCGCCCGCGCCTTCGATCACCGCGGTGGCGCCGGAGTTGCGCACCGCGAAGCGCTCGCCGGCGCGGCCCGCCGCGAACAGCTCGCCGCCGGTGGCGCCGTACAGGCAGGTGTTGCCGAGGATCGGCGTGTCCTGCGAGGCGAACCGGCTGCCGGCAGGCGGCTGCAGCACGATGCGGCCGCCGGCCATGCCCTTGCCGACGTAGTCGTTGGCTTCGCCCTGCAGGTGCAGGTGCAGGCCGCCGGCATTGAACGCACCGAAACTCTGGCCGGCGCTGCCGCTCAGGCGCACGTGGATGGGCGCGCTGTCCATGCCGGTATCGCCATGGACGCGGGCGATGCGCCCGGACAGGCGCGCGCCGATGCTGCGGTCGGTATTGCGGATGGTGCCGACGAAGGCGTCACCGGCGCCGGTGGCAATCGCATCGGCCAATGCCGCGTCGAGCTGCGCGGCCAGCCCGTCCGGCGGCGCCTGCAGCGCCGGCGATCCGCAATAAGCCGACACCTGCGCCGGATCGCGCGCCAGCAGCCGCGACAAATCGACATCGACATCCTCGCGGGTCGCGCGCAGGTGCTGCTCCAGCAGGTCGGTGCGGCCGATCGCCTCGTCCAGCGTGCGCAGGCCCAGCAAGGCCAGCCATTCACGCACGTCCTCGGCGACATTGCGGAAGTAGCATTCCACGCGCTCGGGCAGACCCTTGAAATGATCGCGGCGCAACCGCTCGTCCTGCGTGGCCATGCCGGTGGCGCAGTTGTTGAGGTGGCAGATGCGCAGGTACTTGCAGCCCAGCACGATCATCGGCGCGGTGCCGAAGCCGAAGCTGTCCGCGCCCAGCAGTGCCGCCTTGATCACGTCCAGCCCGGTCTTCAGGCCACCATCGGTCTGCAGCAGCACGCGCCCGCGCAGCTCGTTGGCCTGCAGCGCCTGCCGCGCCTCGGACAGGCCCAGTTCCCACGGCACACCGGCATAGCGCACCGAGCCGAGCGGGCTGGCGCCGGTGCCGCCGTCGTGGCCGGCAATGGTGATGAGGTCGGCGCCGGTCTTTGCGACGCCCGCGGCAATCGTGCCGACGCCGGCATGGCTGACCAGCTTCACCGAGATCAGCGCCTCCGGATTGACCTGGCGCAGGTCGAAGATCAGTTGGGCGAGGTCTTCGATGGAGTAGATGTCATGGTGCGGCGGCGGCGAGATCAGGCCGATGCCGGGCTTGGCGTGGCGCAGTCGCGCGATCAGCGGGTTGACCTTGCTGCCCGGCAGCTGGCCGCCCTCGCCAGGCTTGGCGCCCTGCGCCAGCTTGATCTGCAGCACCTCGGCATTGATCAGGTAGTCCGGCGTCACCCCGAAGCGGCCGGAGGCGATCTGGCGGATCTTGCTGCGCCGGTCGGTGCCGTTGCGCGCCGGGTCTTCGCCGCCTTCGCCGGAGTTGCTGCGCCCGCCGAGGCGGTTCATCGCGATGGCCAGCGCCTCGTGCGCTTCCGGCGACAGCGCGCCCAGGCTCATCGCCGCGCTGTCGAAGCGACGCACGATGGAGGCCACCGGCTCCACTTCCGACAGCGGCAGCGGGGTCGCCGCGGTTTTCAGCCGCAGCAGGTCGCGCAGCGCCGCCGGCGGGCGCGTGTCGACGTGGGCGGCGTAGGTCCTCCAGTCGGCGCGATCGCCGGTCAGCACCGCGTGCTGCAGCGACTGCACCACCTCCGGGTTGTACTGGTGGTATTCGCCGCCGTGGACGTAGTGCAGCAACCCGCCCAGCTCCGGCAGCGCGTCGTCGTCCCAGCCGTGCGCGGCAAGCTGGCGGGCGTCGGCTTCCAGCCGGGCGAAGCCGGCGCCGCCGATCCGCGATGGCGTGCCGTCAAAGCAGCGCGCCACCACTTCGTCGGCCAGCCCGACGATCTCGAACAGGCCGGCGCCGCGATAGCTGGCGATGCTGCCGATGCCCATCTTCGAGAGGATCTTCAGCAGCCCCTTCTTCACCCCGCGCCGGTAGCTGCGGCCGATCTGCTGCGGCTCGGCGGCGGTCTTGCCGCCCAGCACGCCGCGCCGGCCCAGCGCGTGCAGGGTCTGGTAGGCGAGGTAGGGATAGACCGCGGTGGCGCCGAAGCCGATCAGGCAGGCGAAATGATGCGGGTCGCGCGCGGTGCCGGTTTCCACGATCAGGTTGGCGTCGCAGCGCAAGCCGGCGCGGACCAGGTGCTGGTGGACCGCGCCGGTGGCCAGCAGCGCGTGCACCGCGGCGGCACCACGGCGCGGCCGGCGGTCGGACAGCACCAGCAGTTCGTCGCCGGCGCGCACCGCGTCCTCTGCCTCGGCGCAGATGCGGTCCAGCGCCTGCGCCAGCGTGGTGCTGTCATCGAAATACAGGTCGATGTAGCGGTAGCGCGCGGCAAAGCGCGGCAGCGCCAGCAGCTGGTGCAGCTTGCGCTGCGACAGCACCGGCGAATTCAGCAGCACGTGGTCGACGTTGTCCGGGCCATCGTGGAACAGGTCGCCCTCGCGCCCGATCTGGGTGGACAGCGTCATCACGCACGCCTCCCGCAGCGGGTCGATCGGCGGGTTGGTGACCTGCGCGAAGGCCTGCCGGAAGCAGTCGTACAGCGGCCGCACGCGCTGGCTGATCGCCGCCATCGGGATGTCGTCGCCCATCGAACCGATGGCTTCCTGCCCGGTTTCCACCAGCGGACGCAGCACCCGCTCCTGTTCCTCGCGGGTGAGCTGGAACAGCTTCTGGAAGCCGAGCACGGTGGCGTCGTCGAACGGCACGTCGCACAGCGCCGGATCGATCAGTTCAGTGTGCAGGTAGGTCATGCCCTGCCGCAGCCACTGCTTGTACGGCGCACGCGCGCGGTTGAGCGCGTCGATGGCGTCGTTGTCCAGCAGCCGGCCGGCGACCAGGTCGACCGCGATCATCTCGCCCGGGCCCAGTTTGCCCTTGGCCTGCACGCGCGCGGGATCGATGTCGAGCACACCCGCTTCGGAGGCGATGGCGAACACCCCGTCCGTGGTCAGCAGCCAGCGCGCCGGGCGCAGGCCGTTGCGGTCCAGCGTGCAGGCGGCGTGCCTGCCGTCGCAGGTGACCACGCCGGCCGGGCCGTCCCACGGCTCGGAATTGATTGCGTAGTACTCGTAGAACGCCGACAGGTCGGCGTCCTTGTATTCCAGCGACTGCGTGGCCGGCGGCATCAGGATGCGCATCGCCTTGGGCAGGTCCATGCCGCCCAGCAGCAGCCACTCCAGCGCATTGTCCAGCGACTGCGAATCGGAGCCGTGCATCGACACCACCTCGTCGATGCCGTCGAGGTCCAGCAGCTTTGATTTCCACACGCCCCTGCGCGCCTGCGCCCAGCGACGGTTGCCCTCGATGCTGTTGATCTCGCCGTTGTGGGCCAGCCGGCGGAACGGATGCGCCAGCGGCCAGCGCGGCTGGGTATTGGTGGAGAAGCGCTGGTGGAACAGGACCGCGCGCGCCTCCAGCAGCGGATGCGCAAGATCCGGAAACAGCTGCCGCAGGTGCTTCGGCAGCACCATGCCCTTGTAGCCCAGCAGGCGCGTGGACAGGCTGACCACGTAGAAGTCGGGCGCCTCGCGCAGCGCCTGCTCGGCGCGCTTGCGGGCCAGGTACAGCGCACGCTCGAACGCATCGGCATCGTCGCCATCGCTTTCCACGAACACCTGCGCAATGCGCGGCAGCGAAGCGCGCGCGAGTTCGCCGCAGACCGACGGATCCACCGGCACGTCGCGCCAGCCGACCACGCGCAGGCCGGCGTTGCCGAGTTCGTGCATCAGCACCTCGCGGCAGCGCGCTGCGAGCGCAGCGTCCCGAGGCAGGAACACGTTGCCGACGGCGATGGGCCCGGCATGCAGCGCGATGCCGGCGTCGCTCGCCAGCGCGCGCAGGAAACCATCGATGCCGTGCAACAGCACGCCGCAGCCATCACCGGACAGGCCGTCGGCCGCAACGCCGCCGCGATGCGCCATCCGCGACAGCGCTTCCAGCGCGCCGTCGACGATCGCCCGCGAGGCCCCGCCCTCGACCTGTGCGATCAGGCCGAAGCCGCAACTGTCATGTTCACTGGCAGGGTCGTACAAACCCCGGATCGGGCTGCGCCGCATGGTGGTGTCCGTGCAGGAGTTGGGGAACGCCCGCGTTCCGACTCTCCCTGTGGAACCCGATGCGCACCCCGACTAGAGCACAGTTTGTGCAGCGCAACAAGAGGGTTTCGCGAAGAAATTTTCGTTGCAGGAGAAACCGCTTTTCCGTCCGCAAACGCAGGGCTGACGGGGGTTTCAGCGCAGGACGGCGCCGCTGCGTGCGTCGCGGATGGTGCTGGGCTGCGCGCGCCCGAGGGTTTCGCCCTCGGTGACGGCATCGACCCCGGCAACGATGCGCGGGTCGAGCTCCGCGCGCGCGTGCGGCGACGGCTCGCTGGCGATATTGGCGCTGGTCGACACCAGCGCGCCGCCGAAGCCATCGCACAGCCCGCGCACCAGCGGATGCGCGGTGACGCGCACCGCGATGCCGTCATGCGCGCCGGTGATCCAGCGCGGCGCGTCCTTCGACGCCGGCAGGATCCAGGTATTCGGCCCCGGCCAGCTGGCGCGCACTTCGGCCAGCTGCGATGCGGCAAGCGATGCGGTGTCGATGAACGGCGCGAGTTGCGCCTCGCTCGACGCGATCAGGATCAGGCCCTTGGCCACGTCACGCTGCTTGAGCGCCAGCAGGCGCAGCACCGCGGCCTCGTCGCGCGGATCGCAACCCAGTCCCCATACGCCCTCGGTGGGGTAGGCGATGACGCCGCCCCGATGGAGGGCGGCAACGACGTTGGCGAGGCTGGCGTGCATGTCCATGCGGCAATTCTTCCGTCACCGCCGTCAAAGCGGCATGACGGCGGAGACTCAGAACGGCGCCTCGTCCCGCGACGGCTTCTTCACCACGCGCTTCTTGCCCGGCTCCACCTTGGCCGCGGTGAGCAGCGGCTTGGCGGGTTCGATGTCGGCCGAATACGGACGCGCGGCATTCTTGGCAGGGGCCTTCTTCACCGCTTTCTTGGCCACGGCCTTCTTGGCGGCCGGCTTCTTCGCCGCCTTCTCGGCCGGTGCCTTCTTCACCGCGGCCTTCTTGGCGGCGACCTTCTTCACCGCCGCCTTCTTCGCGCCGAAGCCCTTGCGTGCAGGCTTGCCGGTTTCCTCCAGCAGCTGCAGCGTCTCCTCCAGCGACAGCGAGGCCGGCTCGCGATCCTTGGGGATCTTGCCGTTGAGCTTGCCGTCGCTGATGTACGGGCCGAAGCGGCCGTTCAGCACCTGCACGTCGTGCCCCGGCCATTCCTTGATGACGCGGTTGCGGGCGATTTCTTCCTTCTCCTCGATCAGGAACACCGCCCGCGCCAGGTCGATCACGTAGGGATCGTCTTCCTTCTTCAGCGAGGCATAGGTGCTGCCGCGCTTGGCGAACGGGCCGAAGCGGCCGATGCCGACGCTGACTTCCTCGCCGTTGGCGTCGACGCCCAGCTTGCGCGGCATCTCGAACAGCTTGAGCGCCTCGTCCAGGGTGATGCTGTAGATGCTCTGGCCGGGCTTGAGCGAGGCGAAGCGCGGCTTCTCCTCGTCTTCCACGGTGCCGATCTGCACCAGCGGGCCGAAACGGCCGATGCGCGCGCTGAGCGGACGGCCGCTGGCCGGGTCGCTGCCGAGCACGCGCACGCTGCCGGCGTCGGCCTTGTCCAGGGTGGCCTTCTTGTCGTCCACCAGCGCCTTGAACGGCCCCCAGAACTTCTCCATCAGCGGGATCCAGTCCTCCTCGCCGCGGCTCACCGCATCGAGTTCATCCTCGAGGTTGGCGGTGAAGTCGTAGTCGACGTATTTGGAGAAATGGCTGGACAGGAACTTGCCGACCGCGCGGCCGATGTCGGTGGGCTTGAACGCGCGCCCTTCGAGCACCGCGTACTGCTTGCCCAGCAGGGTCTGGATGATGGCGGCATAGGTCGACGGCCGGCCGATGCCGTATTCCTCCAGCGCCTTCACCAGCGCCGCTTCGGTGAAACGCGGCGGCGGCTGGGTGAAATGCTGGTCGGCGTGGATGCGGTCCAGCGGCACCGTGTCGCCCAGCTTCATCAGCGGCAGCTTGCGGCCTTCGTCCTCGTCCTCCTTGCCCTTGCTGTCCTTGCCCTCTTCATAGACCGCAAGGAAACCGGGCACCACCACGGTGGTGCCGCTGGCGCGGAAGGCGTGCTCGCTGCCCGCGGACAGGTCCACGGTGACGGTGTTGAGCGTGGCCGGGATCATCTGGCAGGCCACCGCGCGCTTCCAGATCAGCTCGTAGAGCTTGCGTTCGTCGTCGGTCAGGAAGCGGGCGACGTGCGCCGGCGTGCGCAGCGCCGAGGTCGGGCGCACCGCTTCGTGCGCTTCCTGCGCGTTCTTCGACTTGGTCTGGTAGACGTTGGGCTGGTCCGGCAGCGAGGCGGTGCCGAAATCGCGTGCGATCACGTCGCGGATCTCGGCCAACGCGTCCTGCGACAGATTCACCGAGTCGGTACGCATGTAGCTGATCAGGCCGACCGTACCTTCGTCGCCCAGCGCGATGCCCTCGTACAGCTTCTGCGCCACCTGCATGGTCTTGCGGGTGGTGAAGCCGAGCTTGCGCGCGGCCTCCTGCTGCAGGGTGGAGGTGGTGAACGGCGGCGCGGGGCGGCGCTTGCGCTCCTTGCTGGCCACGTCGGTGACGTGCAGCCGGCCGGCAGCGGCCTGCTGGATTCGCAGGCGCGCATCCTCGGCGGTGCCACCGTCGGTGACGGTGAACTGTTCGAACTTTTTCCCGTCCAGCTTGACCAGCTTGGCGGTGAAGGCCTGCGACGGGTGCGCGCACTCGGCCTCGATGCTCCAGTACTCGCGGGCGATGAAGGCTTCGATCTCCTCCTCGCGCTCCACGATCATCCGCAGTGCCGGCGACTGCACCCGGCCGGCCGACAGCCCGGCCTTGATCTTGCGCCACAGCACCGGCGAGAGGTTGAAGCCGACCAGGTAGTCCAGCGCGCGACGGGCCTGCTGCGCATCGACCAGGTCGGCGGCGATGTCGCGCGGCTGCGACATCGCTTCCTTGATCGCGCGCGGGGTGATCTCGGTGAACACCACCCGCTGCAGCGACTTGTCCTTGAGCAGGTTGCGCTCCTTTAGGATCTCGGCGATGTGCCAACTGATCGCCTCGCCCTCGCGGTCCGGGTCGGTCGCCAGATAGAGGTGGTCGGCGGTCTTGGCCGCCTTGGCGATCGCATCGACGTGCTTCTCGTTCTTCTCGATGGTCTCGTAGCGCATCGCGAAGCCGTGCTCGGGGTCGACCGCGCCCTCCTTCGGCACCAGGTCGCGCACATGGCCATAGCTGGCGAGGACGGTGAAGTCCTTGCCGAGGTATTTGTTGATCGTCTTGGCCTTGGCAGGCGACTCGACGATAAGCAGGTTCTTGGCCATGGTGGCGCGGGTTCCCTAGGGGGTGGCGGCAGGCCGCCGTAGATGCCAACGCCCAGGGCTGGTGCCCCGGGCGCTTATTTATAGTGGAATCATGGACGGGCCGGCCCTGTCAAGCACGACGGCCGGCCCGGATCGCCGCAGGCCCGGCCGCGGCGGCGCGGCAGTTGCCGCCGGACGGCGCTGCGTGGGGCGCCGGGGGTTGGGTCGGCTCAGTGCACCGGCTCCGGTTCGTCCAAGTACATCTGGGTTTCCATCCAGGCATAGGCCGCCTCGGAACCGGGCTGGTTGAACAGCACCATCAGCACCACCCACTTCAGGTCGTCCAGGTCCAGTTCGTCCTGATCCAGCGCCATCGCCCGGTCCAGCACCAACTCGCGCTGGCCGGCATCCAGCACGCCATGTTGTTCCAGGTACAGCAGGAAGCCGCGCGCCTCGATGTCCAGCTTGTCCAGCTCCGACCCGTGCAGCACCCGCACCGGGCCGCTGGGGCGGGCCTGGCCGGGCGCCGGGCGCTGCCGTTCCAGCACGTCCAGCCAGTCGAAGGCCTTGTGGATTTCGCTGGGCGAGAACCCGGCGGCCGCCAGCTCGCTCATCAGCGAACTGTCGCGCGCGGTGAATGCCGCGTCGGACAGGACCGCGTCGTCGTTGGCGAAATAGTGCTCGAACAGGTACAGCAGGACGTCCAGGATGCTCTCTTTCATGTCCATCTGTCCTTGGCTCGTGCCCGCAGGCACCGTGGAAGCGAATCGCTGGTCTCAGACCCCGATCCGACTGTAACGGCCATGTTCGGCCGCGACCCGTCCTTCCAGCTCCAGCGCCAGCAGCATGGACGACACCGCCGCCGCCGTCAATCCGCTGCGTTCCAGCAGTTCATCCATACCGGTTGGGTCATGGCCAAGCGCTTCCCACAACCGGTTGATGTCGGGGAGGTCGGGCAGCCCTGCCGCCCCTAGCCCGGGTTCGACCGGGCTGGACGCCAATTCCCCGCGCAGCCCCCGCACTAGGTCGCGCACCAGCGGCGCCAGCGCCTCGACCACCTCGGCCGGCGTCTCCACCAGCGCCGCGCCCTCCCGGATCAGCCGGTGGCAGCCGCGCGCCATCGGGTTATGGATGGAGCCGGGCAGCGCGAACACCTCGCGGCCGGCGTCGCCGGCCAGCCGGGCGGTGATCAGCGCACCGGACTGGGTTGCCGCCTCGACCACCACGATGCCGAGGCTGAGCCCCACCAAGATGCGGTTGCGGCTAGGAAAGTGCGTCCGCAGCGGCTGCGTGCCCGGCGGATGTTCGCTGACCACCGCGCCGGCCCCGGCGATCCGCGCCATCAGCGCGCGGTGGCGGGCGGGATAGGCGATGTCGGGCCCGGTGCCCAGCACCGCGACGGTCATGCCGCCGGCGTCCAGCGTGGCCTGGTGGGCGGCGGCATCGATCCCCGCCGCCAGTCCGCTGCCGATGCACAGCCCGGCCCGCGCTAGCGCGGAGGCGAACTGGCCGGCGTTGGCGCGGCCGCCGGCGGTGGCCGTGCGGCTGCCGACAATGGCGACCGTAGGCCGCCACAGCAGGTCCGCATCACCAGCCACGAACAGCATCGCCGGCGGCGAGGCGATCCGCCGCAGCAGCGGGGGGTAGGCCGCATCGGCCCAGCCCAGCAGGTGGTGGGTCGGTGCTTCCAGCCAGCGCAGGCTGCGTGCCAGTGCGGCCGCATCCGGCCGCAGCAGGGCCGTGCAGGCAGCGGCGTCGAGACCGTGGCTGGCCCAGTCCCGACGCCCGGCGGCGATCGCGGCAGCGGCCCCGCCATGGGTGTCGAGCAGGCGCCGCAGTGCGGACGCAGCCGCGCCACTGTGCAGCAGGCGCAACAGGGGTTCATGTTCGGCGCAGGCAGGCATGCCGCCAGCATCGCCTGCAAACGACAACGGCGCCCTCGGGCGCCGTTGCGGTCTTGGGTCAGGAAATCCTGAAAATCAGTACGGCGCGTCCGGATGCTTCAGCTCATAGCCAACCCGAACCGGCTTGACGCTGCTCATCACCAGCGCGTAGCTGACGTTGTCGAACGTGCGGAACACCATGGCGTGGCCAGCAAACTCGTCGGGCAGGCGCACCTTGCTTTCGAACAGGGTCACGTCCTCGTCGCGATCCAGCCCGGCCTTGACCCGGTCGCTGACCGAGTCGCCACGCCGCCACAGCGAGAACACGGTGCCGTTGTCGATGCCCTCGCGGGCGCCGCCGGAGATCGCGATCACGTCGCGGGTACCGCCGGAGGTCAGCTGGTCGGCGACCGACATCACGGTCAGGCGGCCGTACTTGGCCTGCTGCTTGGGCGGATGCGGGAAGAACTGCAGGTCATAGGGCTGCGCCTCGACCGGCACCAACCTGTCACCGACGCGCACTTCGCGGCCTTCCGCGTCGAGCAGCACGGTGCTGGCCTGGATGCCGCCGACTTCGCCGCGGGTCACGGTGCCGGTGGTCTGGGTGACCAGCTCGTAGCCCATGAGCTCGGTGTTCTTGCTCGGGAAGACCGCATTGCTCCACAGCGTGCCGTCGTCCGGGCCGGGGCGGCCGCGGGCGTCGAGGTCCTGGCTCTGGAACAGATCGCAGCACAGGCCGGCGCGCTCGACCATCCGGTAGCGCTTCTCCGGACGGACGACCAGATAGCGCTGGCCCGGCGCAATGCCCTCGAGGCCGCGCACGTAGGCCACGTGGCCGCGCACGCCGCGCAGGCGGTTTTCTTCCAGCCCGACCACGTAAGGCAGGCTGTCGATGTCCGACACCATGCGGGTATCGCGCAGGAACGGCTCGATCTCTTCCAGCGGCACCGCGTTGACCGGGCTGGCCGTGCGCTCGCCGGCCTGCACCCTGGCCGCCACGCGGTCGAGGTAGGCCAGGCTGATGACATCGCCCGGATAGATCAGGTGCGGATTCTTGATCTGCGGGTTGGCCTGCCAGATTTCCGGCCACAGCCACGGCTTCTTCAGGAATCGTGCGGAAATGTCCCAGAGGGTGTCGCCACGCTTCACCACGTAGCTGTCCGGGTGGTCGCCGCGCAGCTCGACCGCCGCGGCATAGGTGGCCACCGTCAACAGCGCGGCCGCGAGCATGGTGCGCAGACCGCGCGGACGCGGCGCACCCGTGCGCACCAGGTTGGAAACCCGTTCAAGCATGATCGCTATCTCCCCGCTCCGTATGGCGAAAACCCCCTGAAGCCTGACCAATATAGCCCACAACTGACGCCTGCTGGCAAGCGGCCGTGCAGGTCGGGCGCGATACAATCGCCGCCATCGCAGCCTGCCCGGCTGCCGGTTCCCGGATTTTCGCCATGGCCCACCTCCCGATCCTCGAATTCCCCGACCCGCGCCTGCGCACCCAGGCCGCGGCCGTCGACCCCGCCGACCTGGCCACGCCGGCCTTCCAGACCCTGATCGACGACATGTTCCAGACCATGTACGAGGCGCCCGGCATCGGCCTGGCGGCCAGCCAGGTCGACGTGCACAAGCGGTTCATGGTCATTGACGTAACCGAGGACCGCAGCCGGCCACTGGTGTTCGTCAACCCGGTCATCACCGCGCGCGACGGCGAACAGGTCTACCAGGAGGGCTGCCTGTCGGTGCCCGGCATCTATGCCGACGTGACCCGCAGCGACACCATTACGGTTGAGGCGCTGGACCGCCACGGCCAGCCCTTCACGCTGCAGGCCGACGGCGTGCTGGCGGTATGCGTCCAGCACGAGATGGACCACCTGCTGGGCAAGCTGTTCGTTGATTACCTGAGCCCGCTCAAGCGCGAGATGGTGCGCAAGAAGCTGCTGAAGGCGAAGCGGGCCGCCTGAGCCCATGCGCATCGTCTTTGCCGGCACGCCGGAGTTCGCCGTCCCCTGCCTGCGCGCGGCCGCCGGCAAGGGCGAAGTGGTGGCGGTCTACACCCAGCCGGACCGGCCCGCCGGCCGTGGCCGCGGGTTGACGCCTTCGCCGGTGAAACTGGAAGCGGTGCAGCGGGGCATCCCGGTGTACCAGCCGGAGAACTTCCGCTCGGCGGAATCGAAGGCCACGCTGCGCGCGCTGGAGCCCGACGTGATGATCGTGGTCGCCTACGGCCTGATCCTGCCGCAATCGGTGCTGGACATCCCCGAGCATGGCTGCTGGAACGTGCACGCCTCGCTGCTGCCGCGCTGGCGCGGCGCGGCGCCGATCCAGCGCGCGATCGAGGCGGGCGACACCCGCACCGGCGTCTGCCTGATGCAGATGGAAAAGGGCCTGGACACCGGCCCGGTGCTGCTGGCGCAGGCGCTGGACATCGGCCCGGAGGAAACCGGAGGGCAGCTGCACGACCGCCTGTCCGAGTTGGGCGCACGCGTGCTGTCCGACGCGCTGGGACTGTTGCGCGCCACTATCCAGCTGCCGCCGCACCCGCAGCCGGCCGAGGGCGTGACCTACGCGCACAAGCTGGACAAGGCGGAAGCGAAACTCGACTGGTCGCAGCCGGCAACAGCACTGGCCAACAAGGTGCGCGCCTTCAACCCGTGGCCGGTCGCGGAAGCGCAGCTGGCGGGCGAGCGCGTGCGCGTCCATGCCGCCCGCGCGCTGGACGAAACCCACGATGCCGCACCCGGCAGCGTGCTGCGCGCCGGGCGCGAAGGCATCGACATCGCCTGCGGCAAGGGCGTGCTGCGCCTGCAGACCCTGCAGCGCGACGGCGGCAAGCCGATCAGCGCACAGGATTACCGCAACGCCCGCCGCGACGTGTTCGCGTGAGCGATGGCGTCGCCACCCGCGTCGCCGCGGCGCGCACCCTCGACGAGGTGCTGCACCGTGGCCGCTCGCTGAAGGCGGCGCTGGGTGCCAGCCTGCCCGGCCTCGCCGACCCGCGCGACCGCGCGCTGGTGGAAGCGATGGTGCTGGCCGCGCTGCGCCAGCGGGTGCGCTACAACGCCGCGCTGGACGGCTGGACGCCGCGTCCGCTGGGCCAGCGCGACGGCATCCTGCGTGCGCTGCTGCTGGCCGGCCTTGCCCAGCTGACGCTGGGCCTGCCGGCGCACGCCGTGCTGGCAGCCACGGTGGACGCCGCCCGCGCGCTGGGCCGCGCCCACCAAGCCGGCATGGTCAACGCGCTGCTGCGCCGCGCCCAGCGCGAAGGCCTGCCGCCGGCGGATCCCGCGCAGGCATGGCCGCACTGGCTGGCGGAACAGGTGCGCGCGGACTGGCCACGGCAGGCCGACGCGATCTTCGAAGCCAGCGCACGGATCGCGCCGATGTGGCTGCGCGTCAACCGCCGCTGGATCGGCCGCGACGACTATCTCGCGCTGCTGCACGAAGCCGGCATCGAGGCCGCGCCGGCGCCTTCGCTGGCCGACGCGCTACGGCTGGAATCCGCGCTGCCGGTGCAGCAGTTGCCCGGCTTCGACGCCGGGCTGGTGTCGGTGCAGGACGGCGCGGCGCAGGCCGTCGCCGATGCGCTGGCGCCTGCCGCCGGTGCGCGTGTCCTCGATGCCTGCGCGGCCCCCGGCGGCAAGGCCGCGCACCTGGCCGAGCGCGATGCCAGCCTGCGCATCACCACACTGGACGTGGATGCGCGGCGCGCGCGGCGGATGCAGGAGACGTTCGCGCGGCTGCGCCTCGAGGGCATCGACGTGCGCACGGCCGATGCCATGCAGCCCGACAGCTGGTGGGACGGCACGGCCTTCGACGCCATCCTGATCGACGCCCCGTGCAGCGCCACCGGCATCGTGCGCCGCCAGCCCGACGTGCTGCTGCACCGGCGCGAGACCGACATCGCCGCGCTGCGCGGCACCCAGGCGCAGCTGCTCGACGCGCTGTGGCCGCTGCTCGCCCGCGGCGGCGCGCTGGTCTATGCCACCTGCTCGATCCTGCATGCGGAAAACGCCGTGCAGGTCGAAGCCTTCCTCGCCCGCACGCCCGACGCCACGCTGGCGCCGCTGGACGCGAGTTTCGGCCACGACACCGGCTTCGGCCGCCAGCGCCTGCCCGGTGAAGCCGGCATGGACGGCTTTTTCTGCGCGCGGCTGCAAAAGTCCTGAGCCTTCGCCACTATCATTCGGCGATGACCCAAACCCGTCGGGAAACCTGGTTGTTCTGGCTGTTCGCGCTGCTGATCCTCGCCACCGGCCTGGGCCTGCGCGATCCGTGGCCGGCCGACGAGCCGCGCTTCGCGCTGGTCGCGCGGCACATGGTCGAAAGCGGAAACTGGCTGTTCCCGATGCGCGGCAGCGAGCTGTATTCGGACAAGCCGCCGCTGTTCATGTGGATGCAGGCCAGCGTGCTGTGGCTGACCGGCAACCTGCGCATCGCCTTCCTGCTGCCTTCGCTGCTGGCGGCGCTGGGCACGCTGTGGTGCGTGACCGACCTGGGCGCGCGGCTGTGGACGCGCCGGATCGGCCTGTATGCCGGCTGGATCACGCTGCTGACCATCCAGTTCACCTGGCAGGCCAAGAAGGCGCAGATCGACCCGATGGTGGTGTTCTGGATCACGTTGTCCTGCTACGCGCTGCTGCGGCACGTGCTGCACGGTCCGAACTGGCGGCTGTGGGCGCTAGGCTGGGCGGCGGCGGGTCTGGGCACGATCACCAAGGGCGTCGGCGTGATCGCCCTGCTGCTCCTGATTCCCGCCGCGGTCGCCTCGCTGCGCGGCTGGGCCGGGGTGCGCATCCATGCGCGCGATGCGAAATTCTGGCTCGGTCCGCTGGCCTTTGTCGCCGCCTGCGGGGTGTGGCTGGTACCGATGCTGGTTGCAGCCTTTGGGCAGGACAGCAGCGCTTACAGCGCCTACGTGAACGACATCCTGCTGCGCCAGACCGTCACCCGCTACGCCAACTCCTGGCACCACGGCCAGCCGTGGTGGTACTTCATCGAAGTGCTGCTGACCGCGTGGCTACCCACCGCGCTGGCGCTGCCGTGGGCGATCCCGGCGTGGCGGCGGCGGCTGCGCCGACGCGACGCGCGCTTCCTGATCCCGCTCGGCTGGGTGCTGCTGGTGTTCGTGTTCTTCAGCATCCCGTCCGGCAAACGCGACATGTACATCCTGCCGGCGCTGCCGATGCTGGCGCTGGCGTTGGCACCGCTGCTGCCCGGCATCCTGCGGCGGCCGAACGCGCAGCACCTGCTGCTGGGCTTCGTGCTGGTGTTCTCGTTGGCCGCACTGGGCGCGGGCCTTGCCATGCTGCTGGGCGATCCGGGGTTCGAGCGCGGTTTCATGGAAGGCCGCGATGCGCACGTTGCCGATGGGTTGGCGTGGATGTTTGCGGCCATCGGCGGCTTCGGCCTGGGCAGCGCGCTGTGGTTCGGGCGCCGCCGTGCGCACGCCGCACTGGTGGCGATGCTGACCGCGCTGTGGCTGCTGTACTCGCTGGTCGGCGCGCCGCTGCTCAACGACGGCAGCTCCTCGCGCGGGCTGATGCGCGCCGTCGGCGCGGCCATCGGCCCGCGGGCGGAGTTGGGCCTGGTCGGCTGGCGCGAACAGCAGCTGCTGATGGCGGATCGCCCGGCCGCTGACTTCGGCTTCAAGCGTGACGCCGGCCTGCAGTTCGCCGACGGCGTGCGCTGGCAGCACGCACGTCCGCAAGCGCGCTGGCTGCTGGTGGAGGAAGGCGACGGGCTGCCAAGCTGCGTGGACGACACCCGGGCCCGCGAAATGGCCATCACCAACGGCAGGCGCTGGTGGCTGCTGGATGGCGAAGCGACGCGAGCCTGCAGATTGGATGCAATCGCAAACACCGTTGGGAAGGACACGCAATGACTGCTGCACTCATGGATGCCGGTGACTTCGATGCGCTGGTGGTGGGCGCCGGTTTCGCCGGCAGCGTCTGCGCCCGCCAGCTGGCCGATGCCGGCTGGTCGGTGCTGGTGGTGGATGCGCGTCCGCATATCGGCGGCAATGCCTTCGACACCCGCGACGATGCCGGCCTGCTGATCCACCCGTACGGCCCGCACATCTTCCATACCAACGGCAAGCGGATCTTCGAATACCTGTCGCGCTTCACCACCTGGCGCTTCTACGAGCACCGGGTCCTGGCCGAGGTCGACGGCGCACTGCACCCGATCCCGATCAACCGCACCACCATCAACGGCCTGTACGGGCTGGACCTGGACGAGGCCGGGGTCGAGGCATTCCTGGCCGAGCGCCGCACCGACCGTTCGCCGGCGTGCAGCAGCGAGGACGTGGTGCTCAATAGCGTTGGCGCCGACCTGTGCGAGAAGTTCTTCCGCGGCTATACCCGCAAGCAGTGGGGACTGGATCTGTCCGAGCTCGCGGCCGGCGTTGCCGCGCGCATCCCCACCCGCAGCAACGACGACGACCGCTACTTCACCGACAGTTTCCAATTCATGCCGGCGGACGGCTACACGCGGATGTTCGAACGCATGCTCGACCATCCCGGCATCACCGTCCGCACCGGCGTGCGCTTCGCGCGTGCAACCACGCCGAAACCACGACGACAGCTGGTGTACAGCGGCCCGATCGACCAGTTCTTCGACTACTGCCACGGCGCGCTGCCCTACCGCAGCCTGCGCTTCGAGCACCAGCATTTAGCCGGCACCGAACGTTTCCAGCCCACCGGCACGGTGAATTATCCGAACGAACACGCCTACACCCGGATCACCGAGTTCAAGCACCTGACCGGCGAAACCAGCGCCGGCACCTCGATCGTGCGCGAATACCCGATGGCCGATGGCGACCCGTTCTACCCGATCCCGCGCCCGGAAAACGAAGCGCTGTACCAACGGTACAAGGCGATGGCGGAGCAGGAAACCGGCGTGAGTTTCGTCGGCCGACTGGCGCAGTACCGCTACTACAACATGGACCAGGTGGTGGGCGCGGCGCTGGCGGCCAGCGCACGCCTGCTGGGCCGGGAGGACGCGGCATGAGCCGGCGCAACCTGGTGATCGTGCGGGCCGGCGACAACTCGGTGCATCCGGGCTGGCTGGTGGATGCCGAACGCAATTTCGATATTTACGTCAGCTACTTCGGCAACGAGGAAAACCGCTACGCCGACAGCGCCGACTTCCACGAAAACCGCAAGGGCATGAAGTGGCCGGTGTTGGGGGAACTGCTGCAGGCGCAGCCGGAATTGCTGGAGCGCTACGCGTATTTCTGGTTCCCGGACGACGACATCATCACCGACACCGCCACCATCAACCGCATGTTCGACTTCGCCGCGGCCTACCAGCTGGCGCTGGCGCAGCCGGCGCTGACCCGCAACTCCTACTTCAGCTGGCCCCTGCTGCTGCAGGATCCGCGCTACCAACTGCGCTACACCCGATTCGTCGAGGTGATGGTGCCGGTGCTCGACCGCGCCGCGCTGCGCACCTGCCTGCCCACCTTCACCGAGAACAGCAGCGGCTGGGGGCTGGATTTCCTCTGGCCCACGTTGCTGCAGTCGCGCGGTGCGCAGGCCATCGCCATCATCGACGCCACCGCCGTGTTCCACTCGCGCCCGATCGGTGGCGGCGAACTGTACAAGGCCACCGGCACGTCGGCCGCAGCGCAGGACCGAGAGGCCCTGTTCAAGAAATACGGGCTGGACGCCGGGGTGCTGGCCGACGCCCGCCACGCCCACGGCGGCGTGCGCTACCTCCGGCCGGGGCCACTGTGCGGCTGGCTACAGGCGGCCGTCCAAGCGTATCGGCGCTGGAACTATCGCAGGCTGTCGCGGCGGGCGCTGGCCCACCGGCAAGCGCCCCAGGATTGACCATGCTGCCCGACGGCGTCGCCTGCTACCTGATCAACCTCGACCGATCGCCGCAGCGGCTGGCCGCAATGCAGGCGCGACTGGCCGAACTAGGCATCGACTACACGCGCATCGCCGCGGTCGATGGCGCGCAGCTGGCGGACGAAGGATTCCTCCGCCATACCGCCGACAACCGCTACTACAAACCCATCCGGCGCGGCGAAGTGGGCTGCTACCTCAGCCATCTGGAAGTGCTGCGGGCGTTCCTCGACAGCACTGCCCGCTACGCACTGGTCCTGGAAGACGACTGCCTGTTCGATCCAGGCTTCAGCGCCGCGCTGCAGGCGGCGATCGCGCTGCGCGATGCCACGGATGACCCGCTGCTGCAGTGGGACGTACTCAAGCTCAACCGCAAGCGGCGGCGCTGGGTCGCACTGGCACCGCTGACGGCGTCGCATCAGCTGGTCGAATACGGCCTGAGCGTGCCCATCACCACTGCCGCCGCAGTATGGACGCGTGCCGCGGCCGGGCGATTCCTGCACGCCTATCACGGCACCACCCGACCCATCGACTGCGACCTGCAGCACCCTTGGGAATTCGGCCTCGACATCCTTGCGCTGCAGCCGCCGCCAGTCACGCAGGGAGACGTCGCTTCGACCATCGGCAACCGCAAGCACCCGGCGCACGGCCCGCTGGCCAAACTTGGCTACGAACTGCGCCGGCTGTGGCCCAAGCTGCGCCACTTCGGCCAGCGCTATGGCTGGGCCTTCATCGCCGGCTGGCTATGGCGGCGGCAACTGCATTACCGCCGACGAGGCTGACGGCGTGCGGCCCCGGCCGCCGACGCGCCGCTGCTCCCACGCCCAGGCATGCGCCACGATCGCATCCAGCGCCGCATGGCGCGGCTGCCAGCCCAGCGCAGCGCGCGCGGCGCGCGCATCCGCCACCAGCGCAGGCGGATCGCCTGCGCGGCGCGCGCCCATGGCTACCGGGATCGGATGGCCGGTGACACGGCGCACCGCTTCGATCACCTCGCGCACGGAATAGCCATTGCCGTTGCCGAGGTTGTAGCGTGCGCTGTCGCCGCCCGCGAGCAATTGCCGCAGCGCCAGCAGGTGGGCATCGGCCAGGTCCTCGACGTGGATGTAGTCGCGGATGCAGGTGCCATCGGCGGTGGCGTAGTCCTCGCCATAGACGGTGATGTGCGGGCGGCGCCCGGAGGCCACCTGCAGCAGCAACGGGACCAGGTGGGTTTCCGGCTCGTGGCATTCACCCAGCTCGCCCTCGGCATCGGCACCGGCGGCGTTGAAGTAGCGCAGGCAGACCGACTTCAGCCCGTAGGCGCGATCAAAGTCCTCCAGCATCTGTTCGACGAACCACTTGCTGCGGCCGTAGGGATTGATCGGTGCCTTCGGGTGCGCCTCGTCGATCGGCACGTACTGCGGATCGCCGAAGATCGCCGCGGTGGAGGAGAAGATGAACTTGTCGATGCCGTGCGCGCGCATGCCGTCCAGCAGGGCCTGGGTGGCGGTCACGTTGTTGCGGTAGTACTTGGCCGGATCGGCCACCGACTCGCCGACCTGGATGAAGCTGGCGAAGTGCATCACCGCCGCCGGCCGGACCTCGCCCAGCACCGCAGCGACGAAGCCGCCATCGCCGATGTCGCCGACGTGCAGCGGCGCGCCCAGCACAGCTTCGCGATGGCCGGAGGACAGATCGTCGGCCACCACCGCATGGAAGCCGGCACGGCGCAGCCGCTTGACCATGTGCGAGCCGATGTAGCCGGCACCGCCGACGACCAGGATGGGGACGGGCATGTGGTGGCGGTTCCTGTGCGAAAGATGGGGAGGTCGTCGCCTGCAGCGCGCGATCAGCGGTACAGGTCGAGGTACGGGTTTTCCTCGCCGCTGCCGGGCGGCCGCAGGGTGTAGCGCTTGTAGGTCCACTGGTACTGGGCGAAATCGCGCCGCGCCACCGCTTCCACGCCGGCGTTCAGCGCGGCCACCGCCTGCGCCGGATCGGCCGCGTCCACGCCCGTCGGCGCGGCCTGCACGTGCAGGGCGAAGCGCGGCGCGCCGGTCCCCGGCAGCCGCTCGCACCAGCACAGCAGCACCCGCGCGCCGCTGCGGTTGGCCAACCGCCCCAGCAGGGTCATGGTCAGCGCCTGCTTGCCGAAGAACGGCGCGAACTCGCCCTCGCCGGCCTTCGGCTGCTGGTCCGGCAGGATGCCGACCACGCCGCCCCTCTGCAGGCGCTTGAGCAGGGTGCGCACGCCCGCCGCCTCGGCGCGGACCTGCTCGACCTGCCCGCCGGCATTGGCGCGCACGCGGCGCAGGAAGGCCTCGCCCACCGCGGATTCCGGCGGCCGGTACAGGATCGCCAGCGGGGTCTTGCTGGCCAGCCACTGGTTCAGCAGCTCCCAGTTGCCCATGTGCGGCGCGGCCACGACCAGGCCTTCGCCGCTGCGCAGGGCCGCGTCGAACAGCGCCTCGCCGTGCACTTCCGCGATATCGGCCAGATTGCGCGCCGCCGGCCGCGTCCACAGCCGCAGCGTCTCGAAAGCCTGGCGGGCGGTGGTGCGGAGGATGTCGTGCAGCAGCGCTTCCCGCGCGCTGGCGTCCAGGTCGGCGCGGATCAGCTCCAGGTTGCGCCGCGTGACCCGCGCCTCGCGCGCATCCAGCACGATCCACAGGCGCGCCATACCATCCGCCAACGCCCGTAGCAGCCACCACGGCAGGCGCGCGACGGCCCAGGCCAAGGCGTATAGCAGGGCAGCGGCAAGGTCGGTCATCGGCCTATTGTAGGAGGCGCGCGCAGCGGCCATGAAACCGCGGCGCCGCGTCCTACAATGCGCCCATGCTTGCCCTGATCCAGCGCGTGACCGAAGCGAAGGTGACCGTCGACGACGCCGTGGTTGGGGCGATCGGCCCGGGCCTGCTGGCGCTGGTGGCGGTGGAACCGGGCGATACCGAGGCGCAGTTCCTACGGATGGCACAACGCCTGCTCGGCTACCGTATTTTCAGCGACGATGCCGGCAAGATGAATAGATCTTTGGCGGATATCGGCGGCGGATTGCTGCTGGTCAGCCAGTTCACCCTGGCCGCGGATACCCGCAGCGGGATGCGCCCCAGCTTCACCACCGCGGCCCCGCCCGCGGAAGCTGAACGCGGGTTCGACCGGCTGGTGGCGATCTGCCGGGAAATGCACCCGCCAGGGGTGGAAACCGGGCGTTTCGGTGCCCATATGGTGGTCAGCCTGGTCAACGACGGGCCGGTGACGTTCCTGCTTCGCCCCTGAACCCCGCGACGCCCGGCGGCCGGCACCCATCCCCGCACGGTATAATGCTTGGTTCTCTTTCTGCGTCGTCCGCAGATCCCCTCGACACGGTACACCCCACATGGCCAACGAACGGCAGACAGCCCCGCAATCCGACATCAAGCTCCTGATCTCCAAGGGTCTGGAGCAAGGCTATCTGACCTACGCCGAGGTCAACGACCACCTGCCCGACGACATGGTCGATCCGGAGCAGCTGGAAGACATCATCGGCATGATCAACGGCATGGGCATCGAGGTGCACGAAGTTGCGCCCGACGTCGAGACCCTGCTGCTGGCCGGCCAGCAGGCCGGCGGCCGCGAAGTCGACGAAACCGCGGCCGAGGAAGCCGCGGCGGCGCTGACCTCGGTCGATACCGAGGGCGGCCGTACCACCGACCCGGTGCGCATGTACATGCGCGAGATGGGCACGGTGGACCTGCTGACCCGCGAGGGCGAAATCGCCATCGCCAAGCGCATCGAGGAAGGCCTGGCGCAGATGAACGCCGCACTGGCCAGCTTCCCCTGGTCCGCGCAGATGCTGCTGGAGGACTGGGAGCTGCACAAGGCCGGCAAGAAGCGCCTCGCCGAGATCGTGGTCGGCTTCAACGACGAGGAGCCGGAACCGGAACCCGCGCCGGCGCCCGTGGCCGCCGATGACGACGCCGACACCGAGGCGGACGAGGACGAGGACGAAGACACCGGCGACGCCGACGAGCCGGCGCCGACCGGCCCGGATCCGGCCGAGGTCGCCGCCCGCATGGAGGCGATGGGCGCCGCGTTCAACCGCTTCGAGAAGGCCTGCGCCAAGGGCGGCCCGGACGCCAAGGGCGCGCTGAAGGCGCGCGAGGAGATCGCCGCCATCTTCGTCTCCCTGAAGCTGCCGCTGCCGCTGACCGATGCGCTGGTGAAGAAGCTGCGCGAAGCGGTCAACCAGGTGAAGGAGCACGAGCGCCGCATCCTCGACCTGTCCACCCGCGTGGCCAAGATGCCGCGCAAGGACTTCATCAAGGCCTGGGACGGCAACCAGACCAACCTCGAGTGGGTCGACGAGCTGCTCAAGCGCAAGCAGAAGTGGGGCAGCGCCCTGCGTGACGTGCGCGAGCAGATCATCGCCGAACAGGAAGCCACCATCGCGCTGGAGAAGGCGATGCAGGTGACCCTGGCCGACCTCAAGGAAATCAACCGCGCGATGGCCTACGGCGAAGCCAAGGCGCGCAAGGCCAAGAAGGAGATGGTCGAGGCCAACCTGCGCCTGGTCATCTCCATCGCCAAGAAGTACACCAACCGCGGCCTGCAGTTCCTCGACCTGATCCAGGAAGGCAACATCGGCCTGATGAAGGCGGTGGACAAGTTCGAGCACCGCCGCGGCTTCAAGTTCTCGACCTATGCGACGTGGTGGATCCGCCAGGCGATCACCCGCTCGATCGCCGACCAGGCGCGCACCATCCGCATCCCGGTGCACATGATCGAGACGATCAACAAGCTCAACCGCATTTCCCGCCAGATGCTCCAGCAGTACGGCCGCGAGGCCACGCCGGAGGAACTGGCCAAGGAAATGGACATGCCCGAGGACAAGATCCGCAAGGTCATGAAGATCGCCAAGGAGCCGATCTCGATGGAGACGCCGATCGGCGACGACGAGGATTCGCACCTCGGCGACTTCATCGAGGACACCAACGTGATGTCCCCGATCGACGCCACCACCGACATCAACCTGATCGAGACCGTGCGCAACGTGCTGGCCGGGCTGACGCCGCGCGAGGCCAAGGTCCTGCGCATGCGCTTCGGCATCGACATGAACACCGACCACACGCTGGAAGAAGTCGGCAAGCAGTTCGACGTCACCCGCGAACGCATCCGCCAGATCGAGGCCAAGGCGCTGCGCAAGCTGCGCCACCCCAGCCGTTCGGAGACGCTGCGCAGCTTCCTCGACGTGGAGTGACACGCGCCGCGTGGCATCCCCAAAAGCCCGCCACCCGGCGGGCTTTGTTGTTTCATGATCTGGACTGCTATTCGATCTGCACCATCGCCAACTCGGGGAAGTGCTCCTCTGCATGGCAGTTAGCGCAGAGCAGAATGCATTTCGCAAGCTCGGCCCGGATTTCCGCGATGCTGCGATTGGAGAGCGAACGCACGTCGAGATGGAATCTCTTCTCTCCGGGAACGCAGTGATGCCAAGTCAACGCTGCAAGATTGCGTTGGTAGCCGCAACGCGTGCAACTGCCGCCGGCAATCTCCACCAGCTCGCGTTTCCGGGCGAGTCCCCGTTCCTGCTGGCGCATGTAGCTTTGGTGCCGATGATTGGTGTCCGCGTTCTTGCATTTCAGCGAGCAGAATCGCCTCTGTCTCCCTGACAGCGGCGCATGGCAAATCGAGCACTGGATGGATTTCACCTTTTAAACATAATCCATTTCAGGGTTGGAGGGATGTCTCCCGGTTGCTACGATGCGCGCTCGGGCCTATAGCTCAATGGTTAGAGCAGAGGACTCATCGAAAGGTGACCCCGGCACCGGAAGGGCCGGCGGAAAAACGGGATGAATTCAGGGAAACCCTAGCGGTTCGGCCGAGGGCAATCCTGAGCCAAGCCGGCGGTACACCGCCGGAAGGTGCAGAGACTACCTGAGGGCTGAAGTGCCCTTGATGACAGGCCAGAGCCTCCCGCACCCCACCAGCGCCAGCTGCGGGTGATGAGATAGTCCACACCGGAGCGAAAGCCCCGGACAATGTGAATCCTTTGGTTCCAGGTTCGAGTCCTGGTGGGCCCATGTCAGATTTGCAGGCGGATCGTGGCCTGTGCGCGGAAAAGCATCGACTGTCCTAGATGGCCACTTTTTCATTTTCCGAAAGGAAAGTCGGTCCCCACCGGGTCGCACCGCGAAGCCCGTGAGAAGCCGAAGGATCCATAGTCGATCCCAGAGGGCGTACCCAGTTGTCCAGCTTGATGCTTCGGGGATAGGCTGCCACGCACATCCATTCGAAAGGAATCTTTGTGAGCAGCTCCCGCAGCCATCTGGATTTAACAATCGCCTCCATCAACATCTTCAGCAACGACGGCTTGCTCGACGCAGCAGAGCTTGACAAGCTGTTGCAGCTCGCCGAACGCGACGGCGCCGTCGATGAGGACGAGAAGCGGGTGCTGGGCAAGATTTTTGCCCAGGCTGAGCAGACGAAACTGGACCCAACTGTGGCGCGCCGCATTGCCGAGATCCGTGCAGCCCACGCGATTTCCTGATAGCAAACGCAGCCCGCTAAGGCACCGCACGGGGCCCGCAGGCAGAACTCCCCGCGGATACCAAGGATGCCGGCGCGACGAACATACCGCCGCGGCGACCTAACTCACGCTCGACGTCATTGCCCATGAAGTCGCCTCGGCCAAGGCCCGCCGCCTTAAGGCGCAGGTGCAGCCCCGCCCCCCGACAGGGAGGCCTCTACAAGAAAAACTGACCCGCGACTTCGATCTGGACCGCTCCCACACGACGCTTCTGCCGAAGATCTTCGTCATGAATGCTCTGCACACCCTGCACGGCTTAATGGATGCAGAAGCCAAGGCCGTGCCCAACCGCCTGCTTGCACGCCTCAACACGAGGCTCGCCTGAAGTTCGAGGAACAGGTCGAACCCGTGAATTTCCTGCCGCCGTTGCCGTGTCCACTACCACACCCACCTGCCGCCTGATTTCATGGACGACATACCGAAAGCTCCCGGAATAGCTGCCATGGATGGCATTTGCAATGTTTCATGTAATGCCGCAAGCTGATTACATGAAATCAGCACAACCCCGTTCCGGCACGCTCGCGGTTCGCGCCTTCCGGCAGCGCATGCGCGACCAGGGGCTGGTGAAGAAGGATGTCTGGATCCGCCCGGTGTTCGCCGCCGAGCTTGCCGCCATTGAGCAACGACTCCGCACGCAGGAAGGCCCTGCTGGCCTGGCCCCGTCCATCGAAGGAAACGAGCCGGGCTGGTCCATCGAGTCGATCCGGCTCGCGCTGTCCCAGAGCAGCGCAGTGCATGATCGACGCGTGTCGCTGGAGTTGATCGAGGGCACCGACCCCGCCTTGCATCTGGTCATGCACGAGCACGGCGACCTGTCGGTCTTCCTTGCCGTCGGCGGCAACCAGATCATCGTGGAAAGCTTCCTGTGGCCCCTTTCGCTCGTCCGCGACCCGGCCGAGTTCAATGCCCACGTCCTGCGCACCCACAAACTGCTGCCGCTCTCCACGATCAGCCTGGACAGCATTGGTGGCGTGCCGGGGTACACCATGTTCGGCGCGCTCGATACCCATGCGACGCTGGCGAGCCTGATGTTCGAGATCGAGACGCTGGCCGACAACGTCGCGCTGGCCACCGAAATCTACGCGCCGTTCCTGCGCCACCCCGAAGTGGGCGCCGCATGAATCATCCCCTGAAAAAACTGCTGTCGACCCTGCGCGGCAATGTCGAGGAGATCGGCAACGCGGTCCTTGGGAACAAGGCGCTTCGACTGCTCGACGAAGATATCCGCCAGACCGACCTGGCGCTCCACCGCACCCGGCAGGAGGCCGATGCCGCCAAGGCGCGCCGCATCCATGCGGAGGATGTGGCCAGCAAGAGCCAGGCGAAGCTGCGTGAGCAGGAGGCCGTTGTTGCCACGCATCTGGCCGACGGGAAGCCTGGACTGGCGCGGAGGGCGGCACAGAAGGTCGTGGAGATCGAGGCAGCGCTGCGCGAAGCCCGTCGGATCCTGACCGAGTGCCAGCTGACAGAACAACAGTTCAACCACGCGGTCGAACAGCTTGAACAGCAGCTGCGCCGGTTGCGGCACCAGAGCGACACGCTCAAGGCCGCCGAAAGCCTCAAGCTCGCCCAGGCCTCCGTGGCCATGCGCCAACCTGGATCCGCGCCCTATCCCGAGCCCGCCCAGGCATCGGTGCGCCGGAAGAAGGCTGCGGCCCCCCAGGCCGCCCGCCCCAAGCCCCAGCCCCCACCCGCCGTCGCCACGATTGAAGACGTGTTGTCCCGCGTGGACAAGCGAACACCAGCACGCCCGGCCAAGCCGCGGCGCACGGCCCCCACTCCCAAGCCCCGCAAGGAAGGGAAATGAGCGACGCCATCCTCGTCAGCATGACCTACCCCACCCTGGCCTACAGCGTGCTGCTGGCCTTCTGCGTGATCTACTGGCTGATCGCCGCCACCGGCATCGTCGACACCGATGCGGTCGATAGCCTGCTCAGCCACCACCATCACGTGGATGGACACGACGGCGACGGGATCGGCCTTGCCGGCATCCTGTCCAGGCTCGGCCTGTCCGGTGTCCCCATCATGCTCGTGCTGACGACCCTCTCCTTCTTCGGATGGGTGGCCACGTACTTCACCCATTTGCTCGTCCTTCTCCATCTGCCGGCACCCATGCGCCTTCTGGTCGGGACGCTGGTGGCCGTCGGCGCCCTGATCCCCGGCGTACTCCTGACATCTTTCGCCCTGCGCCCGGTCGCCAAGCTGATCAACCGCCTGCGCCCTCCCACACCGCCATCCATCCTCGGCCGCGAAGGCACGGTCATCTCGCCGCTGGTGGACGAGGCAGGCGGCCGCGTCGAGATCGATGACGGCGCCGCCGGCCTGATCCTGCAGGTTCGGACCAATTCACCCCACGCATTAGCTCGTGGTTCCCGCGTTGTACTCATTCACCACGACACCACACGCGACCTCTACGAGGTCATTCCCGCAACCGAGTTCCAGGCCCGCTGAGCACACGAGATCGCAAGGAGCAGCTCTCAATGAACCTCTCTCTCTACTTTCCCTTCATCATCGCCATCGGCGTCCTGCTGGTGCTGGCGCTCGGCCTGATTGGCGTCGTCAAGGCGTTCTACGTCAAGGTTCCGCAGGGAACCGCGCTCATCGTCAATGACTTGAGCAGTACCCCCAAGGTGCATTTCACCGGCGCCCTGGTCATCCCGGTGCTGTACAAGGCCGAGCAGATGCAGATCAAACTCATCAACCTCGACGTCGACCGTCGCGGCAAGGAGGGCCTGATCTGCAAGGACAACATGCGTGCCGACATCAAGGTCAGCTTCTACCTGCGGGTGAACGAGCAGCCGGCTGATGTCCTGAAGGTTGCCAAGACCGTTGGCGCAGAACGTGCATCCGACCGCAATGCGGTCGACGAACTGTTCAATGCCAAGTTCTCCGAAGCGCTCAAGACCGTCGGCAAGCGCTTCGATTTCGTCGAACTGTTCGATAACCGCCAGGCGTTCCGCGACACCATCATCGAAGTCATCGGCAAGGATCTGAACGGGTATGTGCTGGAAGACGTCGCCATCGACTACCTCGAACAGACCAAGAAGTCGGACATGGATCCGACCAACATCATGGATGCCGAAGGCATCAAGAAAATCACCGAACTGACCGCACAGCAGGCGATCCGCACGAACGAGCTCGAGCAGGACGAAAGGCTGCAGATCACCAAGAAGAACACCACCACGACCCAGGCGATGCTGGAAATGCAGCGCCAGGAAGAGGAAGCCCGCGCCAAGCAGGCCCGCCAGATCGCCGAGATCCAGGCGCGCGAGAAGGCCGAAGCGGACAAGGTGCTCGAGGAAAGCCGCGCCGCTTCGGAGGCCGCACGCCTGCGCGCCGATGAGGCCATCAAGGTGCAGGAGCAGGAGCAGCTTCGCGCTGTCGAGGTTGCCGAGCAGGGCCGCCTGCGGGTCGTGGCGATCGAGCAGGAGCGCGTCAACCGCGCGGCCGAGCTTGAGAAGGTGACCACGGACCAGGAAGTGCAGCTGAAGGCTGTGGACCGCGACAAGGTGGTCGAGCAGGGCCGCATGGAGGTGGCGAACGTCATCCGCGAGCGCACCGCGATCGAGCAGACCGTGGCCGTGCAGGAAGAGAAGATCAAGGAAACCCGCGAAGTCTCCGCCGCCGACCGCGACAAGCAGGTTCGCGTGCTGGCGGCCGAGGCCGAGGCGCAGCAGATGCTGGTCAAGGACGTCAAGGCCGCGGAGGCAGCCGAGGTCGCTGCGCGGCATCTGGCGGCCGAGAAGACCACGCTCGCCGAAGCGGAGCTGATCGCGTCCAGCAAGACCTCCGAAGCCATGCGCGTACGTGCGGAAGGCGTGAAGGCTGAAGTGGCGGCGCCCGGCCTGGCCGAGGCGCAGGTCCGTCATGCCAAGGCTGACGCCAGCAAGGCCGAGGGCCTGGCCGAAGCCGCGGTGATGGAAGCCAAGGCTGACGCCACCTATAGGCAGGGCAGTGCCGACGCCAAGGCCGCGACGGAAATGGGCCGCGCCAAGGCAGATGCCACCGCGTTCATGGGCGAAGCCGAAGCCAAGGCGATCGGGCAGCGCATGTCCGCCGAAGCGGAAGGGCTCACCGGCAAGTTCGAGGCGATGGGCAAGATGTCGCCCGAGGCACGGGCGCACGAGGAGTTCCGCATGGCGCTGGAGACGAACCTGCGCCAGCTGCTCACCTCGATCGAGGCGGGCAAGGAAGTGTCGCGCGAGAACGCTGCCGTGCTGGCCAAGGCGCTGGAATCGGCCAAGATCGAGCTCATCGGCGGCGACGGTGGCGTGTTCGAAGCCCTGACCAAGGGCGTGTCCATCGGCAAGGCCATCGAAGGCATCACCTCGGAAAGCCCGATCATCAGCGACCTGCTCAAGCGCCTCGGTAGCGTTGCGGCCCCCAAGGCACTCTCGACTGACAGCACGGACGCCTGATGTCCACGGCAGGCCGGGGCGTGAGCCCCGGTCGGCCTCGCCACACCGGAAAGGATCCCGATTCAAATGACGGACAAGACCAGTTCGGCCCCGGACACCATCGACGCCGCTGTCGCGCAAGGCGGTGCCTATGAGGTCCTTCGTAGCAGGCTGACACAGCAGGGCTCGCGCCTTGCGACCCTCGCCGGCGATCTCAATAGCCGGCGTGTCAGCGAGTTCGGCGACAGCAAGATGGCCCAGGCTGGTCGCTTCCGGATTCGCAGTGAACAGAACGCGATCGGTCGCGATGTCGTCCAGGTCGGGCCTGACCTGCTCTTGTTCGGCTACAACGTGTTCCTGGGCCTGAAGTCGACCACGTCCGTCGCTGACGTGTTCGCGCTGCACAAACTCGTCCCGGTCACCGACGGCTACGACGCAACCCCCGTGGACGCGGCTGGCACCTTCCTCGCCGACCCCCTGTTCGTGCGGGATTTCGACGAGCTTTACACCTACTACAAGGACGCCACGCTGGTGCAGCTGTCCGTGAAGGACAGCAAGCTGCTCGCGGCCTTCCGGATCGGCGGCCCGCAGGATCTGCGCGTCTTCCGCTGGAGCATCGCCAGCACCGGGGAGCTGTCCTATCTCGACGCCCGAGGCGACCGAGACATCGCCCTGCCACCCACCCACGATTTCGAGTGGATCAAGGCAGGCAAGGATCGCGAGGTCAGTGGTCGCTTCCCGCACCTGAACATCCTCGACACCGTCTTCGTGGAAACCACGGGCGGCGACCTCACGATCAAGGTCGAGAACAGCACCGACACCGGCGCCGGCATCTACTCGGAGCCCGTTGAGGACCGTACCCAGTCGCTCGACGACGCGCAGTTCTACTACGCCCGGCTCGGCAGCCTGGTCCTGCTCAAGATCCTGCCCTACCGGGAAACTACATGGCGCGGCCTGGTGTTCAACACCATGACCCAGCAGGTGACCCGTCTGGACGCCATCGTCGAGGCCTGCGTACAGCTGCCGGAAGACCACGGGATCATTTTCCCCGGCGGCTACGTCCTCCAGAACGGCGAGCAGAAGGCGTTCGATGGCGCCATCACCCAGATGCGCTACAAGCGCACCGTCCGGTCCCCCAACGGGGAGGACGTGCTCTACATCTTCTATGAGCCGGACGCCGGCCAATCGGCGCTGCTGGTCTACAACATGATCCAACGGCGCGTGATGCCGCCCATCCTCGCCCACGGGCATGCCCGCCTGCCCGACGGTCGGATGGTCCTGTTCCACGACGAAACGAGCCAGCCGACCCGCGTCCACCAGATGCAGGTCTGGGATACACCCTTCTTCAGTGACGAATACGCCGCTGCGGCGCCGGCCGCCAACTCAGCGTTCGGACGCATCGGCAATCCCGAACTGGTGCGCACGATCTCCGACCTGTTCGACATCGCACGCGACATCGAGCAGGAGGATGTAACCGTCCAGCGCTACGAGGCGCTCGCGCATGCCACCCGGCGCCTGTTCGACATCCACCCCTGGATCACTGATGCGGTGGCGGACGGCCTGGCGGGCCTCCTCCACGACATCACCGAAACCGCCGAGTCCGTACTCGACGAGTTCCAGAAGGTGCAGGAGATCCGCCAGCAGTCGGAAGTCGCACTGGCGAATGCCAGCGCGGGGCATCGCAGCCTGATGGGGCGGCTGCAGCCCGAGGGATGGGCCCGCCTCGAGCAATTCGTTGAAGCGCTGCACGAGGTCTCGCGCCTGCGCGGGCAGCTGCTGACGATCCGTGACATGCGCTACATCGACGTCGCCGCGATCGATGCGATGGTCACCTCCCTTGACACCGCCCACGACCAGGTTGGGGCAGCCACCGCCGCTTTCCTGCTCAATCCGAAGGCGCTGGCGCCGTTCGACACGCGCCTGAACGAACTGGAGGCCGCATCCGGCAAGGCTGCTACCGCCAATCAGCTCGCCGAAGTGCTCCGCGGCATGCAAACCGTCGCGGCAGACCTGGACATGCTGTCGGAGCTGATGGCCGGCCTCAAGGTGGACGATGCCACCAAGCGCACGCAGGTGGTGGATGCCATCGCCGCCCTGTACGCCCGCCTCAACCAGGCCAAGGCCAGGACCGACCAGCGCCGCAAGACGCTGGGTTCATCGGAGGCGGTGGCGCAGTTCGGCGCCCAGTTCGCCCTGTTCTCGCAGTCCGTGGCGAATTCGCTCGGCATGGCGACGACCCCGGAAAAAGCGGATGAGCAGCTGTCCCGCCTCATGGTCCAGCTGGAAGAGCTGGAAGGCCAATTCGGGGAACACGAACAGTTCCTGAGCGACATCCTCACCAAGCGTGAGGAGTTGCTGGAAGCCTTCGAGACCCACAAGCAGGCGCTGCTCGACGAACGCCAGCGCAAGGCCGCGTCCTTGCTGGATGCCGCCAACCGGATTCTGGATGGTCTGGGCCGGCGGACGGAGCGTTTCGACAACGCCGACGACCTCAATGCCTTCTTCGCCGGCGACCCGCTGATCCAGAAGCTGCGTGACCTGTGCGCCCGATTGCGCGATCTCAGGGACACGGTGAAGGCCGACGACATCGAGGCACGGATCAAGGCCGCCCGCGACCAGGCCGTGCGGGGCATGCGTGATCGCACGGAACTCTTCGATGAAGGCGGCAACGTCATCAAGCTGGGACCGCGGCATCGGTTCAGTGTCAACACGCAGGCCCTGGACCTGACCCTGCTGCAGCGCGGCGACGCGATGACGGTGCATCTGACCGGCACGGATTTCATGGAATCCATGCAGGACGAAGGCCTGGACGGCTACCGGCACTACTGGCCGGTCGCGCTCGAATCGGAGTCGCCCCAGTTCTATCGCGGCGAGTATCTGGCCGGCCAGGTGCTCGATGCCGCCCGCCGCGGCGAGGAGGGGCTCACCACGCATGTGCTGCAGCAGTCGCTGACCGATGAGGCGGCACTGGCCAAGCTGGTGCGTGACTACGCGGCCCCCCGCTACCGCGATGGCTACGAAAAGGGCATCCACGACGCCGATGCCACGCAGATCCTCAAGGCGCTGGTTCGCCTGCAGCAGGGCGCCGGCGCCCTTGTTTACCTCCCGCAGGCCCGCGCCCTCGCCGTGGCGTTCTGGGCGGCAGCAGAGCGCGAGACCTGGGCGGCCCGCATCAATGCCGCCAACGCGATCGATGCCCTTGGCGGCGGCGCGACGGCACGGGCCGCGCTGCGGCCGGACCTGATCGCCAGGCTCAATGAATCCCTCGGCAAGCACGACCTCGGCGGCGCGCACCTGAACGAAGCGGCCGACTACCTGCTCATGTCCGTCACCGCGCCTGACGCTGCCCTTCCCGTCAGCAGCGTGGCGGCCGGACTGGTCGACAGGCTGGAGGGCAAACGCGCTGACAAGGCCTTCTGGTCGTCCTTCACCGGAGCACTGAAGCACCTCGAACACCACCCTGCGGCTGCGTGGTCGCTGGCGACGCAGGCGATCACCTCGCTGCTGGCGACCGGCGATGCGGAGGATCGGTTCGTGCCGGAAGCGGTCGCCATGCTCCTCGGCCGCGACGTGCTGAAGTTCGAGTCCTCCAGCGCCCCGGTCTCGACCGTGGTCGAGGGCCTGCTGGGTCAGCACCCGAGCATTGAGCAGGGACGCCTGCGTGTCGCCGTGGACGACTTCAATGCCCGCTACCGCCACCACGCCGAGACGTTCGTGCCCGGCTTCCGCGACTACCAGGCGCTGCGGGCGAAGGTGATCGCCCGCGAGCGCGAGGCGATGCGACTGGAGGAGTTCAAGCCCAAGCCGCTGACCAGCTTCGTCCGCAACCGGCTCATCAACGATGTCTACCTTGCGCTGATCGGCGACAACCTCGCCAAGCAGATCGGCACGGTGGGTGAGGGCAAGCGCAGCGACCTCATGGGCCTGTTGATGCTCATCAGCCCGCCGGGCTACGGCAAGACGACGCTGATGGAGTACGTGGCGAACCGGCTGGGCCTGATCTTCATGAAGGTCAATGGCCCGGCGCTCGGGCACGGTGTTCGCTCACTGGATCCCGCGCAGGCCCCGGACGCCACATCACGGCGTGAGCTGGAGAAGCTCAACCTGGCGCTGGAGATGGGCAGCAACGTGATGCTGTACGTGGACGACATCCAGCACACCCATCCCGAGTTCCTGCAGAAATTCATCTCCCTGTGCGATGGCACGCGCCGCATCGAGGGCGTCTGGCGCGGACAAACCAAGACCTACGACATGCGCGGCAAGAAGTTCGCCGTGATCATGGCCGGCAATCCGTACACGGAGTCGGGCGAGGTCTTCAAGATCCCGGACATGCTGGCCAACCGTGCCGACATCTACAACTTGGGCGACGTGCTGGGCGGGATGGAAGCCACGTTCCTCCTCAGCTACATCGAGAACTGCCTGACCTCCAACCCCGTGCTCGCCCCGCTGGCCACCCGGGACATGGCCGACCTGTACCTGCTGGCCGACAAGGCGCTCGGGAAGGACGTGTCCACGAACAACCTGTCCCACGCCTACAGCGCCGCCGAGATCAACGAGATCACCGCCGTCCTGCAGCGGCTCGTGCAGGTGAGGGATGTGGTCTACAGGGTCAACCAGCAGTACATCCTGAGCGCGGCGCAGGCGGACAAATACCGCACCGAACCGCCCTTCAAGCTCCAGGGCAGTTACCGCAACATGAACAAGCTGGCGGAGAAGATCTCGCCGGTGATGAACGATGCGGAGCTGCAGCAGCTGATCACCGACCACTACCGCGGCGAGTCGCAGCTGCTGACCACCGGCGCGGAAGAAAACCTGCTCAAGCTCGGCGAGCTGCGTGGAACCCTGACTGCCGACGAGGCTGCCCGCTGGGCACAGATCAAGGCGGATTTCGTCCGTAACAAGGCGATGGGTGGCGACGATGCTGATGTCGGTCAGCGCATGGTCGCCCAGCTGGCAGACATCGCCTCGGGCGTGCAGGGCCTGTCCACCCCGGACGCTGCACCGGCACCGGTTCAGGAACAAGCGCCGCCGTGGAAGGAACTGCTGGCCGAGCTTTCCCGGATCTCCAACGCCACCCCACCGCCGGCGCCGGCCCCCGCCGCCGAGGAAGGTAACGACGAACCGCACCCCGCGCTCGTCAATGATCTGTTCGACGTGCTGCGGGCCACCCTGGTGAGACAGGACATGCTCCACGCCGCCGTGCTGGACCTGCTGGACGCGACCCCGGGCCAGGTCGCCGCGCCTGCTGCGCACCCGGAGGAAGGCGTTCCGGGTGAGGACGATACGGGTGAACCTCGTCGTCCTGTCCGGGTCCGGACCAAGCGCGAGCGCGAGTTCGACCGGATGCTCGCGAACCTGCGGTTCCGGCATGAGGCCCCGCCGGGCACCTCGCCGGAATGACCCTCACCATCGAACACGTCCAGGCAATCGGGGAAGGCGCCGTGGCCAACGTCCACGACGCCCTGTCCGCGCTGCAAGCCAACCCGTCCGCGGAGCAGGTCGCGGCGCTGGAGGCCCTGCAGACGGCCATGATCGCCCACGACCAGAAGGCAATCGCCCGCCGGACGGGCTTCATCGGGCGCCTGCTGGGCAGGGACATCACGTTCTCCGCCCACGCCGCCGCCCTGCGCGAACAGATGATCCCGTTGGTGCACCAGGCGCAAAGTGCCGTACAGTCCGGATTGGCCTTCGCCAAGGCACTGGAAGATGCCTTGCCGCGCCTCATTGCCGCCCACGACCAGCTGGAGGCTGCGGTGCAGCAGCTCGATGGCCTCGGCCAACAGCCAGGCATCGCGCCGCCGCTTGCCGCCGCCATTGACGCCCGCAAGGCGCATCTGGTGAAAATTGCGATGATCGGTCAACTCGGGCGCCAGCAGATGGAGTCGACCCGGCAGGGCCAACAGGTCGCCGCCGGCCTCATCAATGATCTGGCGACGCACTGCAAACTCGTGATCGACCAGCAAGCCGGCGTGCGCAACGCCGCCGCGCTGGAGAAGACGCTCGCAAACGCTAGAACGATGGCGCAAGCCGCCATTGCCGCAATCGACCCCCCTGGCCACGCCGCAAAGCCGGCACCGTAACGCCAACAGGAGCAGCGCCATGACCTCGACCGAATCCAACCTCGTCCCGGCGACCTTGACCGACCAGATGCTGGTCGACCTGGGCCTCAAGCCGGAGGACACCGACGGCATCCTCGAGGCAGCCAAGGCACTGCAGGATCTCAAGCCGGGCAATCTCCACCAGTACGGCAAGTCGGCCGCGTCCAGGACCAGCCAATATTCGACCCAGCTGCTCGACAAGGTGCGTAACACCGATCTCGAAGCCAGTGGTGCCAAGCTGGGCGAGATCGTTCGCATCGCCCGCAGCCTCAACCTGGACGGGTTCAAGGAAAAGTCGAAGGTCCCTGTCCTTGGGCCCCTGATCGACCGCATGAAGCGCGCCAAGGGTGAGCTTGTCCAGCGCTACAGCAGCAGCAACGCCCAGATCGACCAATTGCTCGCGGAGGTCGGCAAGACCCAGGCCATGCAACAGCAGCGTGTCGGCGAATACGACCGGATGTACGACCTCGTGCTGCAGGAGCGCCACGATCTCGGCGTGCACATCGCCGCCGGCCGCATCCGGCTGGTCGAGCTTCAGGAGCAGCTTGCCGCCCTCGCCGGCCGCGAGGACCCGGAGGGACGCGAGCAGCGCGCCACCTTGGACACCGCGATCCGGCTGATCGACAAGCGGGTGTCCGACCTGCACGTCCTGCAGCATGCCGCGGTCCAGACGTTGCCGATGATCCGGCTCATCCAGGCCAATGCCATCCAGCTGATCGAGAAGTTCAGCGCGGTGCGGGACGTCACCATCCCGATGTGGCGCAACCAGTTCGCGATCCAGCTGTCGCTGGCGGATCAGAAGCGCGCCGCCGAGCTAGCCACATCGATCGACGATGCGACCAACGAGATCATGCGGCGCAATGCGGAACTCGTGCACGCCACGTCCGTGGAGACCGCCAAGGCCAACCAGCGCTCGGTGATCGACATCGAAACCCTGCGCCACGTCAACGACGAACTGGTCAAGACCATCGAGGAGGTCCGCCAGATCCACCGCGACGGCATCGCGCGGCGCGCCGAACTCGACAAGGAACTGGTGCTCATGCGGGATGACCTCGCATCGCGCATCGCAGCGCCCACCAGCGAATCGTCGGCCGTTTGATCCCAAGGACACCTGCAGTCACTGCTACGAACTGCTCATCAAGCTCCCCACGAGTCTTGGAATAAGTTCAATTCCACTCCGTGACCCGAGCAAATCCATCGGACGGACGGCGCCAAGGGCGGGGGTGGAAAGTGCAGCCACCCTTGAAGCCGCGTGTAGACGTCAAAGTCTTCAGGGACGTTGTCAAATGCAAGCGTGGCGGCATGATCGTCTCTGACCTTGGCCAGCTCGGAAGGCATACGGATAGGGACGCCAGGCATGTCACTCCCCGTTGCGGAAAACATGTCGTCTCTTGCAGCGCACCAAGATGTGACTGGCCGAATTGCGGTCAAACTACGCTTTAACCGCAGGGTCAGACTTTAGTTCCACGCACACTCGCGCACTCCCGTCGAACGCCACCTGCCAGCCCAGCCGCTGCGCCAGCCGGTCGAGCAGGGCGGAGCCGGTGCCGGTGTCCGCGCGCACGGTGGTTGCGGCATCGATGCCGGCGTCTTCCGGCGACATGCGCAGGACGATGTGGCCGGGTTCCAATGCCATCTGCAGGGTGGCGTCGGTGTGCGGTTGCGCCAGCTTGCGCGCAAGCCCGGCGACCAGCAGCACGGCTTCGCGCGGGGCGGTGTGCAGCTCGCCGTCGGCAGCGATGCTTGCGGTAATGCCGGGCTTGCCGGCCAGCGCGATCTCGGCCGCGTCCCGCAGCAGCTGCGCGGCCGCGAGGGTTTCGAGCTGCAGCGGGCGCCGCCGCGCGGCGGCGAGCATGGCTTCCAGCAGGCGTTGCATCTCGCCGGCGCCACGTCCCAGCCGTGCATAGCGGGCGTGTTGTGCAGGCGATGCACCGTCGTCGTCCAGCAGCACTTCGGCCACGCCCTGGATCACCGCCAGCGGGGTGCGCAGTTCGTGGCTGGCGTCGGCCAGGAACGCCTGCTCGCGGGCGTCGGCATCGACCAGGCGCGCCTGGTAGCCGTCGATCGCCCGCGCCAACCGACCCAGGTCCTCGTCGCTGACGGCAGCGGCCAGCCGGGTGGGCTGCGGCTGCACCGGCAGCGCCTCCACGCCTTCGGCCAGCGCGCGCACGGGCTTCAGCGCGACCCCCGCCAGCCACCAGCCCAGCCAGCCGGCCAGCGCGGTGCAGGACAGCAGCATGGCCACCACCAGCAGGCGCAGGTGGCGCTCCATCGCTTCGATGTCGCCAAGGTCGATGACGAAGACCAGGCGGCCGGCGGCAGTATCGAACACGCCGACATGGGTGGCTTCGTCCTGCGGATCTTCGTGCACGCCGGGCGGGAAGCCGGCGTAGCCCCGCGGCAGCGCCGGGTCGTCGCCGCGGTAGCCGCGCAGGCGCTGGGTGCGCGGCAGCTGGGCGGGCAGGTGGTTGGCCAGGCGCAGGCCGTAGTCCTCGGCCTGGCCGCGCAGGATTTCGGTGGCCAGCACGTACTCGTTGTCCTCGGCGACCGCCAGCACGGTGACCGCGGCCAGCCCGCCCAGCAACAGGCCCAACAGGGAGGCCAGCAGGGTGAAGCGCTGCCGCAGCGACAGCGGGCGGCGCGCGCTCATGCCGGCGCCACGATGCGGTAGCCCACGCCGCGCACCGAGTGCAGCAGCGGTTGCGCGAACGGGCGGTCGATCAGCGCGCGCAGTTCGTACACCTGCGTCTGCAACGCGGCCGTGTCGGCGCCGCCCGCGCCCCAGGCGCTTTCGATGAGGCGCGCGTGCGGCACGATGCGCGGCGCCTCGCGCAGCAGCGCGTCCAGCAGCGCGCCCTGCAGGCGGGTCAGCGGGATGTCGCGGCCTTCGCGGCGCGCCGTCAGCCTGTGCGGGTCGTAGCACAGCCCGGCATACCCCACTTCGCCCGCGGCCGGCCGGCCGCGCCTCTGCAGTGCGCGCAGGCGCGCCTCCAGCTCCGGCAACGCGAACGGCTTGACCAGGTAATCGTCGGCGCCCTCGGCAAAGCCTCGCAGCCGGTCGTCGAGGGTGTCGCGCGCGGTCAGCATCAGCACCGGCACGCCGTGGCCGGCCTCGCGCAGGCGACGGCACAGCGCCAGGCCGTCCAGGCGCGGCAGGCCCAGGTCCAGCACGACCGCGTCGAAGCCGCCCCGCAGCGCACGCGCCAGGCCGGCGACGCCATCGGCGCAATGGTCGACCTCGTGGCCGCGGCGCTCGAGGAAATCCCAGATGTTGGCGGCAATGTCGTGCTCGTCCTCGATCAGCAGGACGCGCAGACCGGGCGCGGGCAGGCCGGGCGGATGAAGGCTGGACATGGCGGATAGCCTGCCACCGCCGCCGCGCGCGGTGTTAACGAGCGGCTGAGATTCGGCTGAGGCGCGCTTACCAGCGGCACCGCAGGCTGCCGGCACCGCGATCGCCCGTCTGCCCATGCCCGCATCCCTGCTCCGCCCGTTCGACCGCTTCCGCCCCCTGCTGTGGCTGGTCGCCTGCTTCCTGGTCGTCTCCGCACTGACCCGGCTGGTTTTGCTGGCCGCTACCGGCGCCGGGGTGCCGGCATCACCGCGGCTGTGGGGGTATCTGTTCGCTGTCGGCCTGGGCTACGACCTGCTGGCCGCGCTGTACTTCGCGCTGCCGCTGCTGTTGCTGCTGTGGCTGCTGCCCGCCGGCTGGCTGCTGCGCCGGCGCGGGCGGCTGGCGGTCGGCGCCCTATGCCTGTTGTTGCTGTTCGTGCTGCTGTTCGTGGCGGTGGCCGAATGGACGTTCTGGGAGGAGTTCCAGGCCCGCTTCAACTTCATCGCGGTGGACTACCTCGTCTACACCACCGAGGTGATCGGCAACATCCGCCAGTCCTACCCGGTGGGGCTGATCCTGTCCGCGGTGGCCGTGCTCGCGCTAGGCAGCTTCGCCGCCACCCGCCGCTGGCGGCGCGTGGCGCGCGACGAAGCCGGATTCGCCGCGCGCACCGTGGTGGTGGTGGCCTGGCTGGCGGCCAGCGCGCTGGGCACCTGGCTGGTCAGCGGCGAGATGAAGGACCGCACCGGCAACGCCTACGTCAACGAGTTGGCCGGCAACGGCATCTACCAGTTCTTCTCCGCCTACCGCAGCGCTTCGCTCGACTACCCGCGCTACTACCGCACCGTGCCGATCGACGAAGCCTGGGCGCAGGTACGCGCGCAGGTCGCCACGCCCGATGCCACCTTCTTCGGCCCCACCGGCATCGCCCGCCGCATCCACAACCCGGCGCTCGAGCGGCGCATGAACGTGGTGCTGATCAGCGTGGAAAGCCTGTCCGCGGAATATTCCGGCAGCTATGGCCGCAAGGATTCGCTGACCCCCAACCTGGACGCACTGACCCCACGCAGCCTACTGCTTGCCGACCTGTGGGCCACCGGCACCCGCACCGTGCGCGGGCTGGAGGCGCTGTCGCTGTCGGTGCCGCCCACCCCGGGCGAATCCATCGTCCGCCGCGAGCACAACGAAGGCCTGGCCACGCTGGGCGAGGTGTTCCGCGGCAAGGGCTACCACGCCATGTTCCTGTACGGCGGCTACGGCGCGTTCGATGACATGAACCGATTCTTCGGCCACAACGGCTACGACGTCCACGACCGCACCGACATCCCCGACAAGGAGATCCACCACGAGAACGTCTGGGGCGTGGCCGACGAAGATCTTTACAGCATGGCGATGCAGCATTTCGATGCCGACGCCGCGGCCGGCAAGCCGTTCTTCGCCCACCTGATGACCACCTCCAACCACCGCCCGTACACCTTCCCCGCAGGCCGCGGACCGTGGCCGCAGGGCAAGCGCGAGAGCGCGGTGGCCTATACCGACTGGGCAATCGGCGATTTCCTGCGCCGCGCCAGCGGCAAGCCGTGGTTCCGCAACACCCTGTTCGTGATCACCGCCGACCACTGCGCGTCCAGCGCCGGCATCGCTGCCCTGCCGGCCTTCCGCTACCGCATCCCGCTTTGGTTCTACGCGCCCGGCGGGCAGTTGGCGCCAGGCCGGATGGAGCGCCGGGTCAGCCAGATCGACATCGCGCCTACCGTGCTGGGCCTGCTGGGCATGGACTACGACAGTCGCTTCTACGGCGTGGACGTCTTGCAGCAACCCTTCGGTCGCGAGCGCGCCTTCATCGGCACTTACCAGCTGCTGGGCTACCTGCGCGACGACAAACTGGTGCAGCTCTCGCCGCACCGCAAGGTGGACACGCTGCGGCCGGCCTACGCACGCGACGTCGCGCAGCCCGAACTGCCGGAAGACCCCGCGCTGACCCTGCAGGCGATCAGCGACTACCAGACCGCCGCCGCCGCGTTCGCCGACGGCTCGATGACGCAGGCGGCGCTGGAACGCGAAGCCCGCGCCGCTGCCGTGGCGGGCGCAGGCTCCCGCTAACGCCGCACCGGCGGGCGCGGCCGTGGGCCCGGCGGGTGCGGCCGGCATAATGCGCGGCCACCCTTCGCTGGAGCCGCCCATGCTGCTGGACACCGTCGAACACGAAACCGGTCCGGACCCGCGATGGTGCGTGCTGTGGCTGCACGGCCTCGGTGCCGACGGCCATGATTTCGCGCCGATCGTGCCGGAACTGGTGCGCCGCGAGTGGCCGGCGCTGCGCTTCGTGTTCCCGCATGCGCCGGTGCGCGCGGTCACCATCAACGGCGGCGCGCGGATGCGTGCGTGGTACGACATCCGCGACTTCGACCTGGCCAACCGCGCCGACCTGGAAGGCGTGGACGCATCGGTGGCGCAGGTCGAGGCGCTGATCGCGCGCGAGGCCGGGCGCGGCATCCCACCGGAGCGGCTGCTGCTGGCGGGCTTCTCGCAAGGCGGCGCGATCACGCTGGCGGCCGGGCTGGCGCGCGCGCAGCCGCTGGCCGGGCTGGTCGCCCTGTCCACCTACCTGCCGATGCCGCTGGCGCTAGCACGGCAGCGGCTGCAGCCGGCAGCCGCCGCGCAGCCGCTGTTCATGGCCCACGGCAGCTTCGACCCGGTGGTGCCGGTCGCCGCGGGCGAAGCCGGGATGCAGGCGCTGCGCGGCTTCGGCTTCGACCCGCAGTGGCACCGTTACCCGATGCAGCACCAGGTCTGCGCCGAGGAGATCGCCGACCTGGCCGACTGGATCGGCGCGCGCCTGGCCGCCGGTTGAGGTGACGCGCGCCACACCGCGCGGCTACCATCGCCGCCAGGGCCGGGCGCTGCCGGGGAGAGACACGCCATGACCGCAACCGCGTTGCGCGTGCTGATCGTCGACGACGAGCCGCTGGCACGGGCGCGGCTGCGCGCGCTGCTGGAGGCGCAGCCGGGCGTGCAGGTGATCGGCGAGGCCGGCGACGGCGAGACGGCGCTGGCGGCCTGTGCCGCCGAGGCCCCGGAGCTGGTGTTGCTGGACATCGCCATGCCCGGCATCGACGGGTTGGAGACCGCGCGCCGGCTGGGTGCGCTGCAGCCGCGGCCGGCCATCGTGTTCTGCACCGCGTTCGACGCGCATGCGCTGTCGGCGTTCGAGGCGCAGGCGCTGGACTACCTGGTCAAGCCGGTGCGCGGCGAACGCCTGGCCGCGGCGCTGGACAAGGTGCGCACCTTCCTGGCCGGGCGCGCGCGCCAGCAGGACGGCGCACCGCCGGGGCCGCCGCGCAGCCACCTGTGCGCGCGCCTGCGCGGCAGCCTGCGGCTGATCGCGGTCGAGGACATCCGTTACCTGCAGGCCGACGAGAAGTACGTGGTGGTGCACCACGCCCGCGGCGAGGACCTGATCGAGGAATCGCTGAAGTCGCTGGAGGCGGAGTTCCCCACCCGCTTCATCCGCATCCACCGCAACTGCCTGGTGGCCCGCGACGAGATCGTCGAGTTGCAGCGCGCGCCGGACGGCCAGGTGCATGCGGTGCTGCGCCACGTGGCAACGCCGCTAGAGGTCAGCCGGCGTTGCCTATCGCAGCTGCGCGACACGCTGCGCCACCTGTAACGGCGCACACCGCTCAGGGACGCGTCGGCGCGGGCTCGGCTTCCATCAGGTAGGCGGGCAGCGATTCGTTGCCCTCGTCGCGCTCGCTGCGGTCGGCCTCCACCAGGTAGCGACGGCGCGCCAGCCAGGCATCGCGGGTCAGCACGTACTCGTCCGGCGCGGCCTCGCGCAGTTCATCCAGCGACAGCAGGCCGGAGCGCACGTCGGTCAGCCACAGCGCCTCCAGCGATAACCGCGTGCGGTCGTGCTCGACATAGGTCATCGGCGCCATCGAGGTATCGCCGACCGCACCCACCGCGTCGCGCACGGTGCGCGGGCCGAGGAAGGGCAGCTCCAGGTAGCGCGACTCGCGCCAACCCCAGCGCGCCAGCGTGCGGCCGAAGTCGGCGCCATGGCGGTGCATCTTCAGCGCCTTGGTGGCGGGATCGAACACCCCGCCAAGGCCACCGATGGTATTCACCAAGAACCGCCCCAGCGTCTCCACCGATTCGCGCGGGCGCCCCTGCAGCAGCAGGTTGCCGAACGCCAGCGGGGCGCTGAGGTTGTCGAAGAAGTTGCTGACCCCGGCGCGCACCGGCGCCGGCACGATCTTCACGTAGCCACGCGCCAGCGGGCGCATGAAGCCCTGATCGATGGCGCTATTGAACGCGTGCACGCGCCGGTTCATCGGCTCCCACGGGTCCAGCGCGGCGAAGCTGTCGCCGCCGTTGGCGCTGGCCGATGCAGCGTCGTCGCCGTAGATGGCGGCGAAGTCCTCGTCGGTGGCCGCATTGGCGGGCGGTTCGACGGCAGCAATGGCTGCAGCCGGGGCATCGGCCGCGTCCGGTGCGATGGCCGGCGCGGATTCGGCCGGGGCCGACGGCGCTGCTTCGGTGGCTGGCGCCTCCGCGACCGCGGCCTCGACCACGGTGTCGGCCGGCACCCCGGACGCAGCGCGCGGCGCCGGCTGGGTGGCACAGCCGGCGGTGGCCAGCAGCAGGCCAAGCACGGCGCCGGTAAGCAGGCGGTTCATACGGTTCCTTGCGCGCGGAGCAGGTCCGCGTTCATACGGTAGGCGGCGCACAAGCCGGCCAACCCGGGCGGCTGGCCTTCGATGCGCCGGGTCGCCTGCGGCAGGCGGTCAGCCAGCTCCGCCAGCAGGGCCAGGCCGGCGCTGTCCAACGCCTCGACCGCGTGCAGGTCGAGTCCCTGCACGCCGTCCAGCGCGGCCAGCGCCTGCGGCCACACGGCGGCGACGCTGGCGCGGTCCAGCCGGCCGCGCAGGCGCAGCAGCGTGCCCGCGCGCTCGACGGTCGCCTCAGCGGCTGCCATTGCCGGCGGTAGCGGTCTTGAGGCTGCCGTTGCGCAGGTCGGCGGCGACCTGGGCGATGCCCTTCTGCCGCAGCGGGGTGTCGAACTGGCCGCGGAAGGTCTGCACGTAGGACACGCCTTCGATCATCACGTCGAAGATCTTCCAGCCGCCGTTGTTGCGGACCAGGTAGTCCACCGGCACCGGCGCGCCGTTGTCGCGCAGCAGCTCGGTGGACACCTTCACGCCGCGCCCGCCGGGCAGTGCGGTCTCGCCCTTCAGGCGCAGCCGCGGCTTGCCTTCGAAGTCGAGCAGGGCGGCGCCGTAGCGCTGCATCAGGTTGTCCACCATGGCGTCGGCGAACAGCTTGATGTCGGCCTCGCTGGCACCGCGGCCGTGCGCGCCCAGCACCAGCCGGGCGGCGTACATGCTGTCGAAGCTGCCGCGCAGTTCGGTGTCGATGAAGCTGCGCAGGGCGGCCGGGTTCTTGCGGAACTCGGCGCGGCGCTGCTGCAGGGTGGCGAGGATGCGGCCGCCGTTGGCGACCACCTGCTGGCCCGGGGTGGCGGCAGCCTGCTGGGCCTGGGCGGCCAGCGGCGTCACCGCCAGCAGGGGCGCCGCGACGGCGATCGACAGGGACAGGATCAGGGACTTCATGGGGTGGTTTCCGTGGGGGACGGGGAGCTGGTGCTGTTGGCATCGGCCGGCGCGGACGCGCCGCCGCCGCCGAACATGTACTTGCCGGCGAGCTGGATCAGATCCACCGCCGGCTGGGTGTAGGCGATTTCCTCGCCAGGCTTGAGGTTTTCCGGGTCGCCGCCGGGCTGCAGGCCGATGTAGCTCTCGCCCAGCAGGCCGCTGGTGAAGATGCCGGCGGAGGTGTCGGCGGGCAGCTGGTAGCGGCGGTCGATATCCAGCGTCACCACCGCGTCGAAGCGCTTGGGGTCGAGGTCGATCTTCGCCACCCGGCCCACCGCCACGCCGCCGATCCGCACCGGCGCCTGCAGCCGCAGCTGGCCGAGGGTGGAGAAGCGCGCGGCCAGCGGATAGGTGTCGCCGCCGCCGCCGAACTGGCGGTTGGTCGAGGCGAAGGCCAGCACCAGCAGCGATGCCAGCGCCAGCAGCAGGAACGCACCGACCGCGAATTCGAGCCTGGGGCCACGGATTGCCATTGATCTACCTCTGTCCAAACTTGCCGGGCATGGGCAACGCCCCGGTGTTGCGTTGAACCTCCGCGCAGCGATGCGCGGAGGCATGGGAATGGATTACTGGAACAGCAGCGCGGACATCACGAAATTCAGCATCAGCACCAGCAGCGAGGCGTTGACCACCGCGCGGGTGGTGGCCACCGAGGTGCCCTCGATGGTGGGTTCGGCATGGAAGCCGGAATGCGAGGCCACCAGCGCCGCGGTGCCGCCGAACACGGCCGACTTCAGCAGCGCCACGCCGAAGTCGTCCCACGCATCCACGCTGTTCTGCAGCGCCGACCAGAAGGTGCCGTTGTCGAGGCCGAGGATGCGCACCGCCTCGAACCAGCTGGCGGCGATCGCCAGCGAGCAGAAGAAGCCGGTCAGCAGCGGCACGCACAGCACCGCCGCCCAGAAGCGCGGCGCCACCGCCTTGGCCAGCGGATCGATCGCCATCAGCTCCAGCGCCTTGATCTGGTCGGTGGCGCGCATCAGCCCCAACTCGGCCGAGATCGAGCTGCCGGCGCGGCCGATGAACAGCAGCGCGGTCAGCACCGGGCCCAGCTCGCGATACAGCGACAGCCCCAGCAACGTGGACAGCGCGTCGGAGGCGCCGAAGGTCTGCAGCGTGCGGTAGCCCTGCAGGGTCAGCACCAGGCCGACGAAGGCGCCGCCCACCGCGATGATCGGCAGCGAGCGCGCGCCGACCTTGTAGATCTCCTTGACCAGCTCGGCCAGGAAGTCGGCGCTCGGGCGCGAGGCGCGCAGCACGGACAGCGAGAACAGCCCGGCACGGCCGAGCGCACGCATCGAGGCGACCACGGGCATCAGGCAGCCTCCTGCCGGGGCGCGCTTTCGAACGCGATCGGGCCGTCGGGCGCGCCGTCCAGGAACTGCCGCAGCAGCGGATCGGTGCTGGCCTGCAGTGCCTCGGGGGCGCCATCGAACATGATGGTGCCGTTGGCGATGACCACCGCCTGGTCGCAGACCGGCAGGGTTTCGCGCACGTGGTGGCTGACCACGATGCAGGTCAGGCCCAGGGTCTGGTTGAGCCGGCGCAGCAGGCTCATGATCACACCGCTGGCGATCGGATCCAGCCCGGTCAGCGGTTCGTCGCAGAGCAGCAGTGGCGGATCCAGCGCCAGCGCGCGCGCCAGCGCGGCGCGGCGGGCCATGCCGCCGGACAGCTCGCGCGGGAACAGGTCGGCGGCAGCGCGCAGGCCCACCGCGTCCAGCTTCATCTCCACCAGCCGGCGCAGCACCGGCTCCGGCAGGCGGGCATGGGTGCGCAGCGGCAGCGCCACGTTCTCCGCCACGGTCAGGTCGGTCAGCAGGCCGTTGCCCTGCAGCAGCACGCCCAGGCCCTTGCGCATGTCCAGCAGCGCGCGCGGCCGGCGCGGGACTTCCTTGCCGAACACCTCGACGCGGCCTTCCGTCGGCACCAGTTCGCCGGTGATCGCCGCCAGCAGGGTGGACTTGCCGGTGCCGGACGGGCCCAGCACCGCGGTCATGCTGCCCTGCGGGATGGCCAGGTCCAGCCCATGCAGGATGCTGCGCCCGCCCCGGTCCAGGCGGACGGACGACAGGCGCACGGCAATGGCGGACGGGTCGGGCATGGCGAAGGGGGAACCGAATGGGGGACGTGGAGCGGCCTTGCGCGCGGGCGCGAGGCGGCACAGGTTGCCGCTAACTGGCTGAACAGGGCCGAAGCGATTGAACCCGCGGGTACAGGAATTATCGCGCATCCCGACATCGCGGTGTACCGCCGTCCGGGCGCCGCGCTGGAATGCTGCGTCCCGCGAGGCGCAGTTCCGGCGCTTGCGGCTCACTGCATGAGATGGGGCTCCGGCATCATGGCTGCATGCCTGGCCCCGCCTCCGACTTCCGCCTCTACCACTCCAACGCGCTGGACGTGCTGGCCGCGCTGCTGGCCGACGAGCTGCGCGCGCCCGCGGCCGGCCAGCCGCTGCTGGCGCCGGACACCGTGCTGATCCCGCAGGTGGCGATGCGGCGCTGGCTGCAGGCCACCCTGGCGCAGCAGCACGGGGTGGCCGCCAATCTCGAATTTCTCACCCCCGGCGAATTCGTCACCCGCGCGCTGGATGCCAACCTCGGCAAGGCCGGCGACGACCTCGACGCCGCCGGCCTGCACTGGCGGCTGTACGCCGCGTTGACCGATCCGGCGCTGCTGGCGAAGCCGGCCTTGGCGCAGATCGCGGGCTGGCTGGGCGATGCCGATCCGCTGAAGCCGTGGTCGCTGGCCGGCGAACTGGCCGCGGTGTTCGAGAAATACCAGGCCTGGCGCCGCGACTGGCTGCTGCGCTGGGACGATGGCGCCGACCGCGACGACCCGCAGGCGATCCTGTGGCGGGCGGTGGCCGGTGGCCGCAGCCACCGCGCGCGGCGGATCCAGGACTACCTCGCCCGTTTCGCCGACGGCGACGCCAAACCCGCCGGCCTGCCGTCGCGGCTGTTCGCCTTCGCCACCCTCAATATTTCGCCCGACGTGCTGCGGGTGCTGGCCACCCAGGCGCGCGTCGGCACCTTGCACTTCTACCTGCCCACGCCCAGCCGCGCCTACTGGGGCGACCTGCAGACGCTGGGCGCGCGCCTGCGTGCCGGCGGGGAGCCGTTCGCCGGCGATGCCGCCGACAACCCGCTGCTGCGCGATTGGGGCGCGGCCGGCCGCGATTTCATGGCGCTGCTGGGCAGCTACGAGGTGGTGCATCCCAGCGGCGAGATCGCCGCCTATGCCGACCCGGCCGAAAGTGCCAACGCCGGCCTGCTGCAGCGCCTGCAGGCGGACCTGTTCCACCGCCGCGCCGCGCCGGGTTCGCCGCTGCGCCCGGCGGTGGACCTCGACGATCCCAGCCTGCAGTGCCACGCCAGCCACACCCGGCTGCGCGAACTGCAGGTGCTGCACGACCGCCTGCGCGGCCTGCTGGAAGACCCACGCTTCGATCCGCCGCTGCAGCCGCGCGACATCGCGGTGCTGGCGCCGGACATCGACCCGTACGTGCCCTATCTCGACGCGGTATTCGGTGGCCACGGCCAGCGCGATCCGATCCCGTATGCCCTGGCCGACGCCAGCCCGCTGGCCGACGAGCCGCTGGCCGACCTGTTCCTGCGCCTGCTGGCGCTGCCGGTGTCGCGCTTCGGGCTGGAGGAAATCCTCGACCTGCTGGCCACGCCGGTGCTGGCCGAGGCCAACGGCCTGGACGCCGATGATTTCGAGCGCCTGCGCGGCTGGCTGGGCGAAGCCGGCGCACGCTGGGGCATCGATGCCGGCCACCGCGCGCGCCAGGGCGCACCGGCCGACGATGCCTACACCTGGCAGTTCGCGCTCGACCGGTTGCTGCTGGGCCATGCCAGTGGTGCCGACGACGACATCGCCGGCGTCGCGCCGTGGAGCGAACTGGAAGGCAGCGCGCTGGAGGCGCTGGACCGGCTGCTGCGGCTGCTGCGGGTGCTGGCGCGGCATGCGCGCACGCTGGGCGAAGCGGTGCCGCCGGCGCAGTGGCGCGAGCGCCTGCTGAAGCTGCTCGACACACTGCTGCCCAGGCCGCCGGCGGACAGCGGCGCGCAGCGCGCGCTGGAGCGGCTGCGCAAGCTCATCGACGCCTTCGCCACGCAGGCCGGACAGGCCGGCTTCGAGGCGCCGGTGCCGGCCGAGCCGGTGCGCGCGCATTTCGCCGCCGTGCTGGGCGAGGCCGATACCCGCGCGCCGCTGCTCACCGGCGGGGTCAGCTTCGCGCGGATGGTGCCGATGCGGCTGCTGCCGTTCCGGGTGATCTGCCTGCTGGGGATGAACGACGGCGACTTCCCGCGCCGCGACCCCGCCGCCGGGCTGAACCGCCTCACCGCCGAACTCGGCAGCGAACGCCGCCGCCACGGCGACCGCTCGACCCGCGAGGACGACCGCTTCCTGTTCCTGCAGCTGTTCGCCTCGGCGCAGGACGTGTTCTATCTCAGCTGGCTGGGCGCGGATGCGCGCGACGGCAGTGCGCGCGAGCCGTCGGTGCTGGTGACCGAGCTGCTGGCCGCCGCCGCGGCGCAGCACGTCGATGCCGCTGCAGCCGCGCAGCAGCTGGTGCTGCGGCATCCGCTGCAGCCGTTCTCGCCGGCGGCGTTCGGCGCTGCCGATGACGGCGACGCGCAGGATCCGCGCCGCTTCAGCTATCGCCGCCACTGGCACCCGGCCGCCGGTCGCCTGTCCGGCGCGCGCACCGCGCTGGCGCCGTGGATGCGGATGGATGCGGCGCTGGCACCGCTGCCCGGCGAGAACGAACTGTCGCTCGACGCATTGCGCCGCTTCCTGCTGGCGCCGGCGGAACAGTTCCTGCGCCAGCGCCTGCAGCTGCGCCTGCCCGAAGCGGAAGACGGCGGCGAGGACATCGAGCCGCTGCAGGTGCCGGGCCGCGGGCTGGCCCGCAGCCTGCTGCAGCGCGCGGTGTTCGCGCGCCTGCTGGCCGGCGACGATCTCGATGCAATGCAGGCGCCGCTGCGGGCGCGCGGGCTGCTGCCCTCCGGACCACCGGGCCGGCGCGCGCTGGCGGAGATCGCCGGCGAGATCACGCCCTACGTGGCGCCGTACGCGCAATGGCGCGGCGCGACGGCGGCAGACACGCTGCCGCTGGCGGTGGAGATCGACGGCCTGCGCCTGCATGGCCGCATCGCCGACGCCTGGCCGCAGGGCATCGCCCGGCTGCGCTTCGGCGCGCCGAACGGTCCGTCGGTGCTGCGCAACGGGCTGGACTGGCTGCTGGCATGCGCGGCCGGCGTCGAGCTGCCGTTCGTGGAATTCCACGAAGCCGATACCGGCATCGGCCCGCATACCCGCAATGCGCTGTCGCGCGACGACGCGATCGAGGCGCTGCGCGCGCTGCTGGCGCTGCGCCGCGAGGGCCTGCAGCAGCCGCTGCCGTTCGCGCCCTACAGCGGCTGGGAGCTGTTCAGCGCGCGCAGCCTCGGCGCCGGCATCACCGGCGCGGCAAACAGGTGGCGCGGCAACGGCAACGGCGGCTGGGCCGAAGGCAGCAGCGAGGCGCTGCGGCTGGCGCTGCGCGGGCGCGAGCCGTTCGACAGCAGCGAAGCGCTGCGCGACTTCGCGCGGGCGACCGGGATCGTGTTCGGCGCCGCCGCCCGCGGCCTGCCCGCGCCCATCGACATCGACGACATGGCGCTGCCGGACGACGACGCGGAGGACGCGGCATGAACCAGCCCGCGCCCGATCCTTACCTGCACCTGCCGCTGGACGGCGTGCGCCTGGTCGAGGCCAGCGCCGGCACCGGCAAGACCTACACGCTGGCCACGCTGGTGACCCGGCTGGTAGTGGAGCGCGGCCTGCGCATCGGCCAGGTGCTCGCGGTCACCTTCACCGAAGCGGCCACGCAGGAGCTGCGCAAGCGCATCCGCGAACGCCTGCAGCTGGCGCTGGCACTGGTGGACGCGGCGCCAGCGGAAGACGAGAGCGCCGAGGCCGCACTTACCCGCGCCCTGCTGCAGCGCCATCGCGCCGCCAGCGGCGAAAGCGACGCCGCGCTGCGCCGGCGCCTGCGCCAGGCCGCGGTGGAAATCGACCTGGCCGCGATCTTCACCATCCACGGCTTCTGCGCGCGGGTGCTGCGCGAACACGCGCTGGAAGCCGGCCAGGGCTTCGATGCGCCGGAGCTGCTGGCCAGCGATGCCGACCTGCGCAAGGAGATCGCCGCCGACCTGTGGCGCCAGCACGCGCAGACGCAAGAGGGCGCGGACGACCTGGCCGCGCTGTGGCGGGGCGGCTACGAGGAACTGGCGAAGGACCTGCCGGCGCTGCTGGGCGGGCAGGTGCTGCTGCCGCCTGCTGGCGAAACCGATGGCATCGCCAGCGCCCAGCAATCGCTTGCAGATGCGCAAAGGACTTTGCAAAGCAGCTTCAGCGCGCAGGGCGAAGATTTCTTCGATGCCTTGGCATCAGCAATCGACGCTGACGTGATGAACCGCAACAGCTACAAGCAGGACTGGTTGGCGGACCTTCGGCGCTGGATGCGCAAGTTCACAGGCCAGGCCACTCCGGCGGACGAATCGCATCCAAAGCTGGAAAAACTCACCGCTGGATCTTTGGAAAATGGCACGAAATCCAAGCTCAAAGACAAGACGCCGGCCTCGCCGATCAGTGCCGACATCGCCGCCTATCTGGATGCGTTGGCGCGCCTCGAGCGCATTCGATCCTATCGCCGCGCCGCCCTGCTGCACCGCCTGCGCGGGGATGCCCGCGCCCGCATGGCCACGCGCAAGCGCGAGCGCCGCGTGCAGGGCTACGACGACCTGATCGACGGGGTGGCCGAAGCGCTGGAAGGACCGCACGGTGACGCCCTCGCCGCACGCCTGCGCGCGCAGTACGCGGTAGCGCTGGTGGACGAGTTCCAGGACACCGACACGCGCCAGTGGCGGATCTTCGAGCGCGTGTTCGGCAGCGAAAGCAGCGAGCCCGCGCTGTTCCTGATCGGCGACCCCAAGCAGGCGATCTACGGCTTCCGCGGCGGCGACGTGCACACCTATCTGGAGGCCGCCGCCGTTGCCGACCATGCGCCCGCGCTGGCGCACAACTTCCGCTCGCGGCCGGCGCTGCTCGCCGCGATTGCCGCGCTGTACCAGCAGGCGGGCGAAGACGCGTTCGTCGATCCGCGCATCCGCTTCTTCGAAGTCGAAGCCGGCGGCAAGCGCGCCGACGCGGACTTCCGGCGCGATGGCGAACCCGCACCCGCGCTGACCGTCTGGCAGGCAGCACCGCCCAGCGGGCTCGACGCCAAGGGCAAGCCGAAGACCCGCTGGAACGCCGGCGAAGCGCGCGCGCTCGCCACCCGCGCCTGCACCGCCGCCATCCACGGCGTGCTCACCGACGCCCGCGCCGGGCGCGCGCTGATCGAGGGCAGGCCGGTGCAACCCGGCGACATCGCCGTGCTGGTGCGTTCGCACCGGGAAGCGTTGATGATCCAGCAGGCGCTGGCCCAGCTGGGCATTCCCGCGGTCGCAGCCGGCAAGCAGAGCCTGTTCGCCACCGGCGAGGCGCGCGAGCTGCACGCGCTGCTGCTGGCCCTGCTGCACGGCGCCGACGACGGCCGCCTGCGCGCGGCGCTGGGGACGGTGCTGCTGGGGCTGGACGCACTGGCCATCGACGCGCTGGAGCGCGACGGCGACGCCCACCGCCGCTGGCAGCTGGAGGCCCAGCGCTGGCGCGAGCGCCTGCGCGGCGGCGGCCCGCTGGCGCTGGTGGGCGACCTGTGCGCGGCGCACGGCGAACGCCTGCTGGCGCTGGTCGACGGCGAACGCCGGATCAGCAACTACCTGCAGCTGGCCGAACTGCTGCAGGAAGCGCAGCGGCAGGCGCTGGGCCTGCACGGGCTGGTGGACTGGCTGGGCCGCGCGATTGCCGGTGCCGATGCGAATGACGAAGCGCAGCTGCTGCGGCTGGAATCCGACGCGCGCCGCGTGCAGATCGTCACCCTGCACAAGAGCAAGGGCCTGGAGTACCCGCTGGTATTCCTGCCCTTCGTCGGCATCGGCAGCAATGAAAAACCGCCGGGCCGCCATTGCAGCGTGCATCTGGAAGGCGCGCGCCGCCTGCACTGGAAATTCGAATCGCTGCCCGAAGCCGATTGGGACACAGCCAGCGCCGCATGGAAGGCCGAGCAGCGCGCCGAGGATGCGCGCCTGCTCTACGTCGGCCTGACCCGCGCCGAGCACGCGCTGTGGATCGCCAGCGGCGATTTCTTCGCCGCCGACAAGACCGCGCTGGCCAAGCTGCTGGGCGATGCGGGCGCGCTGCGGCAGGCCGGCATCGTGTTCGATGCCGCGCCGCTGCCCACCGATCTGCCGCGCCTGCCGCCGGCGTCCGATGCCGCGGTGCCGCCCGCGCGCGAGGCCATGCGCACGCTGCACAACGACTGGTGGGTGTACAGCTTCAGCCAGCTGGCCCGCGCCGAGGCCGGCGGCGACACCGCCAGCGCCGCCACCCTGCCCGCACCCGGCGGCCACGACGAACCGGAGAACGCGGACGACCCCGCGCCGGCCGAAGCCTTCGACCCGCGCTTCGCCGGCAACCGCTACGGCGTGGCCCTGCACGCGGCGCTGGAGCACACCGATTTCAATGCGTGGACAGGCTGGCGAGCGGGTGCGCCCGCGCCGGCGGAGGAAGCGCGCGTCATCGCCACCGCCCTGCGCGGCGAAGGCTACGGCGAGGACGCGCTGGACGACGGCATCGCGCTGACCACCCAGCTGATCGGCCACACCCTGACCGTGGCGCTGCCGGAAGGCACCCGCCTGTGCGACGTGCCGCCCACCGAACGGCGCCCGGAAATCGAATTCCAGTTCGCCCTGCAGCACACGCAGGTCGATGCCCTGCTGCAACTGCTGCACGCGCACGGCATCGTCCGCGAGCGCGACCGCTTCGGCGCACGGCAGCGGCTGGAAGGCCTGATGACCGGCCTGATCGACCTGACCTACCGCCACGCCGGCAAGTGGTACGTGCTGGACTACAAATCCAACCGCCTGCCCGGCTACGACGACGCGGCGCTGCAGCGCGCGATGGCGCACAGCGAATACGACCTGCAGGCGCTGATCTACACGCTGGCCCTGCACCGCTGGCTGCGCTTCCGGCTGGGCGCAGGCTACGACTACGCGCGCGACTTCGGCGGCATCCGCTACCTGTTCTGCCGCGGCCTCGATGCCGGCAGCGCGGCCTCCCCCGGCATCCACGCGCAGTGCTTCCCACCCGCACTGGTGCACGCGCTGGATGCCTTGTTCGGCCACCCCACGCGGGAGCACGCCGCATGAGCCTGCTGCGCGAACTCGACCGCATCAATGCGCTGCGCGCGCTGGACGATGCGCTGGCCAACACCCTGCGCCGGCTCGACCCGGACACGCCGGACAGCGTGCTGGCCGCGGCCGGACTGGCCTCGCTGGCGGTGGCGCAGGGCCATGCCGGTTTCGATCCCGCGCAGCCGCGGCTGCTGGTCGATGCCGACCTGCCGTGGCCGGAGGCCGACAGCTGGACGCAGGCACTGGCGGCATCCCGCTTCGTCGCCACGCCCGCCGCGGAAGACCTGCAGGCCGAGGCGGCGCCGCTGGTGTTCGAACACGGCCTGCTCTACCTGCGCCGCTACCGCGAATACGAACGCCGGCTGGCACTGCGGCTGCGCGCGATTGCCAACACCGCGATGCCGGAGACGGGCATCGACACACTGGCGCCGCTGTTCGCGCAGCTGTTCCCCGACGCCGCCCGCGGCGATGCCCAGGCCCGCGCCGCCGCGCTGGCACTGCGCCGCAACCTGCTGCTGGTCACCGGCGGCCCCGGCACCGGCAAGACCACCACCATTGCGCGGCTGCTGGCGCTGCGCATCGTCCAGGCGCTGCAGGCCGGCCACCCGCCGCCGCGCATCGCCCTGGCCGCACCCACCGGCCGCGCCGCCGACCGCATGGCCGAAAGCCTGCGCCGCGCCGTGCGGCAGATGGAATCTTTCGGCATCGATGACGCCCTTGCCGCGCTGCCGGGCGAGGCCAGCACCTTGCATCGCCTGCTCCGCGTGATCCCGGATGCGCCGCGCTTCCGCCACCACGCCGGCAACCCGCTGCCGTTCGACATCGTGGTGGTGGACGAAGCCTCGATGGTGGACCTGCCGCTGATGTGCAAACTCGCCGAAGCCGTGGCGGATGGCGCGCAGTTGATCCTGCTGGGCGATCCCGACCAGCTGCCCTCGGTGGAAGCCGGTGACGTGCTGGCGGCCATCCTGCGCGCGGCGGGCGATGGCAACACCCTGCGCGCGGACGATGCCGCCGCGCTGGCGCCGCTGCTCGGTGCCGCCGCCGTGGCATCGGCCGGTGCCGACATCGCGCCCGCGGCCGAAGCGGCCGGGCCGCAAACCACGCTGCCGCTGTTCCCCGCGGAACCTGCACGGCCCGCGCCGCCCGCCCTGCACGGCCATCGTGCCCACCTCACCCGCGGCTGGCGCCAGAGCGACAGCCTGGCACTCGCGCCGCTGGCCGACGCCGTGCGGCGCGGCGACACCGACGACACGCTGGCCCTGCTGCGCGGCGACCAACTTGCCAACGTCCATTTCCACGACGGCACCGACGACCCGCTGGCCGCGCGCGGCTTCGACCTGCTGGCGCATTTCCGCAGCCTGGCCAACGCCGCCGATCCCGCCACCGCGCTGGCCGGCGCCAACCGCCTGCGCCTGCTCACCGCCCTGCGCGACGGCCCGCAGGGCGCGCGCGGCCTCAACGCCCGCATCGAGGCACAGCTCTCCGGCCGCCGCATCGGCAGCCCGCCCGCGTGGTTCCCCGGCCGCCTGCTGCTCATCACCGAAAACAGCTACCGCCACGGCCTGTTCAACGGCGACGTGGGCCTGTGCCTGTTCGATGCCAGCGGCGCGCTGCTGGCCTGGTTCCCCGGCGGCAGCGAAGGCGTCCGCGCCTTCCACCCCGCCGCACTGCCCGCGCACGAATCCGCCTTCGCCATGACCGTGCACAAGGCGCAGGGCAGCGAATTCGACGAAGTGTGGCTGCAGCTGCCGCGCCAGGATGCCCGCGTGCTCAGCCGCGAACTGCTCTATACCGGCCTGACCCGCGCGCGCTCCGCGTTGCATATTGCAGGGAGCGCGGAGGTGATTGCCGCGGCGCTGGGAAGGCATGCGGGAAGGGTGTCGGGGTTGGGGTGGAGGTTGGGGAACCGGGAAAGCCGGTTCTATCTCGAAGGAAAACAGGAGGAACGATGAAGAAGGAACTTGTTCATGGCTTGATGGATAACTTCGAGGCACACGCCAACCGGACGGATGGAGGCGTCGAGTTCTGGCTCGCCCGCGACGTGCAGCACCTGCTCGGCTACAGCAAGTGGGACAACCTGCTGAACGTCATCTCCAAGGCCAAGACCGCTTGCGAAGTCTCTGGCCACCCGATCCCCGACCATTTCGCCGACGTCGGGAAAATGGTCGACCTGGGCTCGGGCAGCCAGCGCGAGATCGACGATCTCATGCTGACCCGCTATGCCTGCTATCTGATCGCCCAGAACGGCGACCCGCGCAAGCCGGAAATCGCCTTCGCGCAAACCTATTTCGCATTGCAAACCCGGCGCGCGGAGCTGATCGAACAACGCCTACTGGAAACGGAACGGGTGCAGGCTCGCCAGAAGCTGAGCGAAACCGAAAAGGAACTATCGGGCGTCATCTTCCAGCAGACCGGCGGCAATCAGGACTTCGCCCTGATCCGCAGCAAGGGCGATCACGCGCTGTTCGGCAGGAATACGCAGGAAATGAAGGAGCGCTGGCGGGTTCCCGCCAGCCGCCCGCTTGCGGACTTCGCACCCACGCTGATCCTCAAGGCAAAAGACTTCGCTACCGAAATCACCATCCACAACGCACGCGAACGGAACATGGGCAGCGAAGCGGAGATCTCCCGGGAGCACGTCTCCAACAACAAGGCCGTTCGCCAGACGCTGCTCAATCGCGGCATCCAGCCGGAGAACCTGCCCCCGGAAGAAGATGTGAAGAAGGTCGAGCGCCGCCTTGCGTCAGAAGACAAGAAGGCATTGAAAAGGCCTGACACGCTGGATGATTGATATTGAAGGTCGACTTTGATCCGAGATTCTCCAGGTGTTAGCGCCCATGGCAAAAGGGCGGGGACATCGCTGCCCCCGCCCCGCTACGTCAACAGCGCACAAGGAAACACCAAGACTCATGCCCGTACTCGTGAGCGTCAAGAACCTTGTCACTGCCCTTGACACGCCGGTAACGGCAGAACACCCAACGAAAACCCGGCGGCGCCGGCTTGATTTCGCGCATAACGGTACTCCCCCCGCGCTGGAGAGCACGCGCGAGTTGTCACTTAGTTGGGAATCCACTACGCTGCCGCTGCTAGTCAGTGCGGAGTGGGCTCTCCATTCCCTCTGGTTCCGGGGGCTGCACGCCAAATGCAGCCCCTTTTTTATTGCTGGCTCGCCAAAGCCTTCACCACTTGGGCAATTTTCTCGGCCTCGCCGGCCGTCAGATCAAACGGTATCCCGCACAGTTGCACGATTAGCCCAGCTCGAATGGGCACTGGGAACGTTAGTCTTGCGGGCTGCTCAAGCATCGGCGTCGCCTGGGCAGGTACGGCCGTCGCTTCGTGTGCAGGCGTTTCCACTCCATCTACTTTCGGCAGCGCCTTCGCCTTCTTCGTCGTAGCGGTCCCATTCCGCACCCCGGCCTTGCCGCTCGTGCTACCCGAGGGCCGAAATGCCATTGGGTTGTCTACCCAGCTAACAAAGTCAGCCAAAGCCGTCTTAGCGCGCGACTTGTACGTGAGTAGACTTGAGGGAATGTAACCGGCTCCCTGTCTGTTCGCGAAATGCTCCGCCTCCAGCTCAAGGTCAACCTTGCGCACGTCGGCCCGCTGCTCGTCGGTGATCTTCTCCAGTATCTTGTTGACCGCTGTGCGCCTGCTTTTGGCCGTCTCAGCTTTGAGCAGTCCCTTCTCCAAGGCGTAGTCGAGGAACTTGTTCAGCGCGTCAAGCGAGTAGTTCTTGACCATGTCACGTCCCCTCCGGATGTCTGCATTCGCAACCTACCCGTGTCTTTCAGTCGTGTCAATAACATTGACATGTCCAAAACTCGGCAAAACCGGGCCAAGTCGATTTCCCCAATGTCGATTCCCGCCACTCCGGATCGTCGTCCAGAGACACCCTCCCCGGAGCAACCCCATGAAATACCTCGGCCTGGCCTACTTCACTCCCGACCGATTTGCCGCGATGGCGCCGGAAGACGTCAAGACGCTGGTGGGCCAGTGCCCGGCGCTGGACGCGGCGATGCGCGCCATCGGCAAGGTGTTGGTGTCCGCTTCGCTGGGTGACCTGGAGCATTGGCGCACGCTGCGCCCGCAGGGTGGCAAGACGCGGATCACCGACGGGCCCTACACCGAGAGCAAGGAGGTAGTGGGCGGGTTGTTCATCATCGAAGCGGACAGCCAGGACGAAGCGCTACGCATCGCTGCGATGCATCCGGCCGCGCGGATCGGCGAGGCGGGCGGCTGGGCAGTGGAGCTGATCCCGCTGGATTTCTACCTGACGACCGGATAGCGCGGCGGGGTTCACGCCATCCTGAGCCTCACATCGCGATGCTGTGCGCCGCATTCGTGCAAAGCGAATCGAGCCAATGCCGCGACGCTGGAGCCGAAAGTCCATGATCTGGGCCGTCATCACCACCGTGCTGCTGACCGTGTTGGCGCTCGTGCTGGCCGCCAACTTCAGGACCCCGGAGAAGGCGCTGGAACGCAAGCTGGAGCACCGCTATGCGGTGGCCGACCCGCAGTTCCGCCGCGAGATGGGGGTGATGTTGGGGCCGGGCATCGTGCCGGGCAACCACATCGAAGACCTGCAGAACGGCGACGAGATCTTCCCGGCGATGCTGGCGGCCATTCGCAGCGCGCAACGCACCATCACCCTGGAAACCTACATCTACTGGTCGGGCGAGGTGGGCCGCCAGTTCGCCGAGGCGCTGTCGGAGCGCGCCCGCAACGGGGTGGCGGTGAAGGTGATGGTGGACTGGGCCGGCAGCATCAAGATGGAGGATGCGCTGATCCAGACCATGCGCGATGCCGGGGTGGAGCTGCACCAGTACCGGCCGCTGCACTGGTACAACATCACCCGCCTCAACAACCGTACCCACCGCAAGCTGCTGGTGGTGGACGGCAGGATCGGGTTCACCGGCGGGGTGGGCATCGCCGACCTGTGGTCCGGCCACGCGCAGGATCCGAAGCACTGGCGCGACCTGCACTTCCGCATCGAGGGCCCGGTGGTGGCGCAGATGCAGGCGGCCTTCAACGACAACTGGATCAAGACCACCGGCGTGGTGCTGAACGGCGAGGGCTATTTCCCGCCGCTGCAGCGGGTGGGCGACACCGATGCGCACGTGTTCGTGGCCTCGCCCGCGGGCGGCAGCGAATCCATGCACCTGATGTACCTGATGGCGATCGCGGCGGCGGAGCGCAGCATCGACCTGCAGGCCGCCTACTTCGTGCCTGACCCGCTGATCATCAAGGCGCTGCTGGCGGCGCGGCAGCGCGGCGTGCGCGTGCGGGTGGTGGTGCCCGGCAAGTTCATCGACTCCGACACCGTGCGGCTGGCCTCGCGCGCACAGTGGGGCGAGCTGCTGCAGGCGGGCGTGGAGATCCACGAATACCAGCCCACGATGATGCACAACAAGCTGCTGATCGTGGACGGGCTGATGGTGTCGGTGGGCTCCACCAATTTTGACGTGCGCAGCTTCCGCCTCAACGACGAAGCCAGCCTCAACGTCTACGACGCCGGCTTCGCCGCGCGCATGACCGAGGTGTTCGAGGACGACCTGAAGCACACCGTCCGCTACACCCACGAGTTGTGGGAGCGCCGGCCGCTGAAGGAAAAGCTGGTGGAGAAGTTCATCCGGCCCATCCGCTCGCAGCTGTGAAGGCTGCGCGCGTCGGCCGCCACAGGCGGCGGTGTGCCGCGGCGAACTACCAGACCAGGTCGTCCGGCACCTTGAACTGCGCGTAATAGGCATCGTCCTCGGAGCTGGCCGCGGTGGGTTCGGCATCCGCAGCCAAGCCGTGGTCCAGCACGATCATGCCGGCGTCGCGTTCGCGCACCTTGTCGGCGGCGGCGCGCGGCAGCAGGGCGAAGCCCTCGCCCACGCGGACGATGACCAGCGTGCCTGCGGCCAGCTTCTTGCGCTGGTCGTCGTTGACCAGGATGGTGCGGATGGCGGCATCGACGGTGAAGCGGTATTCGATGTCGCCGGCCGCGGCCAGCTTGCGGTCCTGGATGATCTGCCGCGCCTGCGCGCGCAGTTCGGCCACCTGCGCCTGCGCCTTGCGCTCGCGTTCCAGCGCGCGGTCGCGCTCCGCCTTCTCGGCGCGCGCGCGCTCGGCTTCCAGCGTTGCCTCGCTGGGCGCGGCCTGCGCCTTGGCGTGCCGGGCCACGTGCTGTTCGCGCGCCACCGCGGCCACCTTGGACTTCTTCACCAGCCCTGCCTTGAGCAGCTGTTCCTGCAGGGGATTTGCCTTGGCCATCGCGCGGAGTCTTGTGGGGGGGATGCGCGGCCATGATACCGACGGCACCGGTCATGATGGCCCTGCAATTCGCCACGGACGATTGCGGGCGGTGACTGCCCACGGCCACGGCCACGCCCACCCGCGACCTGCGACGAAACGCCCAACTGGCACGTACCGTTCGCATATGGATATTTCCAATACGCCCTGTCCACCTGACGATGCCGCGCTCCTGCACGCGGCCCGGCGGGGCGATCCGGTTGCCTTCCAGCAGTTGTACCAACGCCACGCCCCCGCGATCCATTCGCTGGTGTTGCGGCTGTGCGGCAGCGTGGAAACTGCCGAAGACATCACCCAGGACGTGTTCCTGAAGGCGATGCGCTTCCTCCCCGGCCTGCGGGCGGAACTCCCGCTGCGCCCTTGGCTCAAGCGCACCGCCAGCAACGCCTTGATCGACCTGTACCGCCGCCAGTGGCGCACGCTGCCGCTGGATGAAGAGGAAATGACGGCGGGACCGGATGCGCCGCCCGACGCTGGCGCCGAAGCGAGCGGCCTGCTGCGACGATTGCCGCCCGTCGCCCGTACCTTGGTATGGCTGCAGGTGATGGAAGGCTGGTCGCACCGGGAAATAGCGGCGCGCTTCGGACGCAGCGAGAGCTGGTCGAAATCGGTGGTGTCCCGCGCCCTGTCGCAACTGCGCGGCGACCTGGAAGGCTTGGAGGAAAACGATGGATGACGCCCTACACGCATACCTGGCCGCGCTGCCCGAGGCGCCCCCATCGCCTGCGCTGTGGACGCGCCTCGCACAAGCGCGGCAGCGCCAACTGCGCCGCCGTCGCGGGGTAGCCCTCGGGCTGGCCACCGGCTGCTTGGCACTGGGCGTGGTGGGCCTCTTCCAGCTCCCCCGGCAAGTTGCCCCGGCGTCCACGCCGCCGCAGCTTTCGCGCGCCGCCATCGACCTTGCTCCCGCAACGTCACCCGCCCCGCTGCAGTCGGCCGGATCGGATGCCGTGCGTGCACTGGATCGCGAACTCCAGCTCGCCTATGCCCGCAATGCCAGCGATGCCGAACTCGGGGCGCTGTGGGACCTGCGTCGCAACCTGCTGGCCAGCCACTCCCCTGCGACGCAACCCGTTGATATCTGAGGATCCTGCCAATGACTACGTCCCCGCTTAGGGCCCTGCCCGCCCTGTTGTCGACCCTCTTCGTCCTACCGGTTGCCGCGCAAGACCCCGCGACCCTCAAGCGCGAAATCGAAACCGCCCTGATCCGGGCCGCCGAATCCGGGGCCTTGGGCGAGGGTTCGCAGGCCACCACGCTGCAGGACGAAGCTCGCGTCCGCTACGAGTTGGGGGCCGTGGTCGACCTGCGCAGCGCGGGGCCTGGCTTGCCGGTGCTGGCAGTCACGCCGGGCGCGGCCGCCTCCCGGCTGGATCTCCGGCCGGGCGACCGCCTGCTGGCGGTCAACGGCCGCCCGGTCGGCTCCAGCGCGGAATCGCTGCAACAAGCCATCGACGCCGGCAACGGCCGGCTGGCAGCGCAGTGGCTGCGCAATGGCAAGCCGATGGCAGCGACTGATCGTGCAGACGCGGTCGCCGTCCCGGCCTATCGGCTGTTGGTGGGCGGCGAACCCGCCACCGGCTGCGGCTTCGTGTCGGACAAGCAAGGCGTGGTGCCGAAGAACCAAGGCATCTTCAGGGCGGAAATCACCCGCATCGACGGCCGCAGCACCCCGCTGGCAGGAAATTTCGAATATCGGTTGCCGGTGGGTCGGCATGTCCTGCGGGTAGCCGAGCACATTGATCGCAACAGGCTGAGCGTGGGCCAGGCCACGCAAATTTCGCTGACCACGAGGCGCATGACCGGGACCCAGCAGTACAAGACCCTCGTGGTCGACGTGAAGCCCAACACCACCTATCGCATCGGCGTGCGCTTCTTCAAGGACAAGTTGGACAACGACTCGATTCGCCGCAACGCCTACTGGGAGCCGGAGGTTTGGGAGACCCGGGCGCAGGCCTGCCGCTGACGTCCACGACGTTGGCGCCGTCGGCAATACCCCCATCTGAGCAGGTGTTCCTGGCCTTTCGGCCCCGCGGGCATTCCCGACGGCAACGCAGCGCTGACGCCGGGGACGGGATACTGGGGCCGTCCTTCTTGCCAGGGCTGTCCATGGACACCACCGAATCCTGCATGACCAACTTGTTCCTGCAATTGGGCTTGCCGGCGGGCAAGCCCGAGATCGCCGCTTTCATCCGCAGCCACCAGCTGCCGGAAACGCTGCGGATCTCGGAGGCGCCGTTCTGGAACGACGGCCAGCGCCAGTTCATCCGCGAGGAATGGCGGGAGGACGCCGACTGGGCGATCGTGGTGGACGAGCTGAACGAGGCGCTGCACGCCGATGCGGTGGCCGCGCGCGTGGCGCAAGGCTGACCGCGATGGCTGCGCCCGGCTTCGCCATCCGCTGCAAGGCCACGCTGCTGCGCCCGGCCAGCCCGAGGAACGCGAGCTGGCGGTTCCTGCGCCTGCCGCAGGCGGCCAGCGACAGGCTGCCGTCGCGCGGGATGGTGGCGGTGGACGGCACGCTGGAGGGCCACGCCTTCACCGCGACCCTAGAACCGGATGGCGAAGGCGGCCACTGGCTGAAGCTGCCGCGCGCACTGCATGAAGCGGCTGGCGTGGCGGTTGGCGATAGCGTGGCGCTGTCCCTCGCGCCGGCGGCGAAGGAACCGGAGCCTCGGGTGCCGGCCGACCTGCGCAGCGCGCTGGCGGACGCGCCGGAGGCGCTGGCGCAGTGGAAAACCCTGACCACGGCGGCGCGCCGCGATTTCATCCAGTGGCTGGGCACCGCGAAACAGGCCGAGACCCGCGACCGCCGGATCGGCAATGCCTGCGACATGCTGGCGGCGGGCAAGCGGCGGATCTGCTGCTTCGACCGCTCCGGGATCTACGGCAAGGGGATGGCCGCGCCGCAGGCGGCCGAGGCCTGAGGGTCGCGGCAAACGCAACATCCGCCGGGTATCGTGGCCGCCGCGGAACCGCCGCGCCATCCCTGCCTTGATGCCTACTGCCATCCCGCCAACCCGATCGAATCCGCCCGGCAACGCTGGCGAGGTGTTCGTCGCCTTCCTGCGGCTGGGGCTGACCGCGTTCGGCGGGCCCATCGCCCACATCGGCTACCTGCGCGAGGCCTTCGTGCGTCGCCGCGGCTGGCTGGACGATGCCCACTTCGCCCAGCTGCTGGCGGTCTGCCAGTTCCTGCCCGGGCCGGCCAGCAGCCAGATGGGGTTCGGCATCGGCCTGGCGCGCGCCGGCTGGCGCGGCGCGCTGGCGGCGTTCGCCGGGTTCACCCTGCCGTCGGCGCTGCTGATGCTGGGGTTCGCCGCGCTGGCGCCGCGGCTGGGCGCAGGCGCGGGCACGTCGGCACTGCACGGGTTGAAGCTGGTGGCGGTGGTGGTGGTGGCGCACGGCCTGCTGGGCATGGCGCGGCAGCTGGCGCCGGACCTGCCGCGGCTGCTGCTCGCGGCCGGCGCGGCAGCGCTGGTGCTGGCCACCGGCAATGCGTGGCTGCAGCTGGCGGCGATCGCGCTGGGCGCAGTGCTGGGAACGTGGTGGTGCCGACAGGCTGCGGCGCCGACGGCGGCGCTGTTTCCGTTCGGCGGCGGTCGGCGGGTCGCCGCCGTCTGCCTGACGCTCTTCCTGCTGGGGCTGCTGGCCGCGCTGCTGCTGCCGGCCAGCGCCACGCCCACGCTGGCCGGGGTGGCGGCGGCGTTCTATCGCGCCGGCGCGCTGGTGTTCGGCGGTGGCCACGTGGTGCTGCCGCTGCTGCAGCAGTCGCTGGTGGCGCCGGGCTGGCTGCCCGCGGACAGCTTCCTGGCCGGCTACGGCGCGGCGCAGGCGGTGCCGGGGCCGATGTTCTCGCTGGCGGCGTTCCTCGGCGCGGACATCCCGCTGGGCCTGCCGCCGGCAGTGGGCGCGCTGGTGGCGCTGCTGGCGATGTTCCTGCCCGGCTTCCTGCTGCTGGCCGGGATGCTGCCGTTGTGGGCCGGACTGGTGCGGCACCGCCGCGCGGCCAGCGCGATGGCCGGCATCAACGCCGCCGTGGTCGGCCTGCTGGCGGCGGCATTCATCGACCCGGTCTGCAGCGGCGGCGTGCGCGCGCCGGTGGACGCGGCGATTGCCGTGGTCGGCTTCGCGCTGCTGGCCGGGCTGCGCTGGCCGGCGTGGACCGCGGTGCTGTGGTGCGTGGCCGCGGCGGTCGGGATCGACGCCTTGGCTTGAGCGCAGAATGGGCCGACCCGGCAGGAGCAAGGCGATGACCCACGCAGGCACAAGCGACGTCCTCAACCAGCCGCCCGCGCCCGGGCCGTTCGACCTGTGGGGCGACGATCCGGGCCTGCGCGAAGCGGTGCTGCGCGAGAGCGGCGCCAGCTTCGTCGCCCGGCTGGCCGACTACGGCGCGCTGGCCGGCGACACCCTGCTGCGGCTGGCCAACGACGCCCACCGCGACCGTCCGCGCCTGCAGACGCACGATGCCTACGGCCGCCGGGTAGACCGCGTCGCCTTCAACGCCGCCTGGCACGAGGTGATGGGCACCGCGATCGCGCACGGCGTGGCCGGGCTGTCCTGGGCGCAGCCGCAGCCGGGCGCGCAGGTGGCGCGGGCAGCGCTGAGCTACCTGCACTACCAGGCCGAGCCGGGCAGCAGTTGCCCGCTGACCATGACCCACGCCGCGATGCCGGTGCTGCGGCAGGCGCCGGCGCTGCGCGAATGGGCGGACAAGGCCTGCGCGTTCGAGTACGACGGCCGCGACGTGCCGATGGCGCACAAACGCGGCGTTACCCTCGGCATGGGCATGACCGAGAAGCAGGGCGGCAGCGACGTGCGCGCCAACACCACCCGCGCCACCGCGCTGGGTGCGGACGGCGAATACACGCTGGCCGGGCACAAATGGTTCTTCTCGGCGCCGATGTCGGATGCCTTCCTGGTGCTGGCGCAGGCGCCCGGCGGGCTGAGCTGCTTCCTGCTGCCGCGCTGGCGCCCGGACGGGACGAAGAACGCGCTGCGGCTGATGCGCCTGAAGGACAAGCTGGGCGATTGGTCGAATGCGTCCAGCGAAGTCGAGTTCGACGATGCCTGGGCGTTCCGCGTCGGCGGCGAAGGCCGCGGCGTGGCCACCATCCTGGAGATGGTGATGCTGACCCGGCTGGACTGCATGCTGGGCTCGGCCGGGCTGATGCGGATGGCGCTGCGGCAGGCGCTGCACCACGCGCGCCATCGCCACGCGTTCGGCAGGCGCCTGCTCGACCAACCGTTGATGCGCAACGTGCTGGCCGACCTAGTGCTGGAGTCGGAAGCCGCCACCGCGCTGTCGCTGCGGGTGGCCGGCGCGGTCGACCGTGCGCCGCAGGACGCACGGGAAGCGGCGCTGGCGCGGATCGCCACCGCTATCGGCAAGTACTGGATCTGCAAGCGCGCGCCGGTCTTCGCCAACGAGGCGCAGGAATGCCTGGGCGGGCTCGGCTACATCGAGGAAACGCTGCTGCCGCGGCTGGTCCGGCAGGCGCCGCTGAATTCGATCTGGGAAGGCTGCGGCAACATCCAGTGCCTGGACGTGCTGCGCGCACTGGCGCGCGAGCCCGACACCGGCGCCGCGCTGCGCTGCGAATGGCAGGCGGCGGCCGGCATCGACGCGCACTTCGATGCGGCGCTGCAGGCCGGCATCGCCCTGCTGGACGCAGGCTGCGACGAAACCGGCGCACGCGGCTTCGTCGAACGGCTGGCGCTGCTGCTGCAGGGCGCCACCCTGCTGCGCGCCAACCACCCGCTGGCGCAGGACTGGTGCGCCAGCCGGTTGGGCGCGCCGCACGCGGCGACGTTCGGCACCCTGCGCGAGGCCGTGCACATCGACGCCGCGCTGGCCCGCTGCGACGCCTGACGCCCCCGGCTCAGCCGGCCTGCATCGTCCCGGTATCCAGCCAGCGCTGATGCCACGACAGCGCCTCGGGCAGCAGGTGCGGCGTGTGCTTGCCGAAGCTGTCGCGGCAGGCGCGGTCGAAATAATCCTGCAGCGCGTCGCGGTAATCGGGATGCGCGCAATGGGCGATCACCTCGCGCGCGCGCTGCTTGGGCGAGAGCCCGCGCAGGTCGGCCAGGCCCTGCTCGGTGACGATCACCGCCACGTCGTGCTCGGTGTGGTCGACGTGGCTGACCATCGGCACGATCGACGAGATCGTGCCGTTCTTGGCGGTGGAGGCGCTGAGGAAGATCGACAGGAAGCCGTTGCGGGCGAAATCGCCGGAACCGCCGATCCCGTTCATGATGCTGCTGCCCATCACGTGGGTGGAATTGATGTTGCCGTACAGGTCGGCCTCGATCATCCCGTTCATGCCGATGCAGCCCAGCCGCCGCACCATCTCCGGGTGGTTGGAGATTTCCTGCGTGCGCATCACGATGCGGCTGCGGTAGAAGTCGAGGTGGCGGCGGAATTCCTCGTTCGCCTCGGGGCTCAGCGCGAAGCCGGTGCACGAGGCATAGCGCAGCACGCCCGACTTCAGCAGGTCCAGCATGCCGTCCTGGATGACCTCGGTGTAGGCCTCCAGATCGCGCAGGCCGCTTTCGCCAAGCCCGGCCAGCACCGCGTTGGGGATGTTGCCCACGCCCGACTGCAGCGGCAGCAGGTTGGCCGGCAGGCGGCCGCGCGACACTTCGTGCTTCAGGAACTCGATCAGGTGGCCGGCGATGCGCTGGCTGTCAGCGTCGGGTGGATTGAACGGGCTGTTGCGGTCGGGCGCGTCGGTCAGCACCACCGCGGCGATCTTGTCCGGGTCGCAGCGCAGCGTGGCCTGGCCGATGCGCTCGTCGCCGCGCACCATCGGGATCGGCCGGCGATGCGGCGGCAGCGCGGTGCCGTAGTAGATGTCGTGCATGCCCAGCAGCTCCACCGGCTGCCACTGGTTGACCTCGATGATGACCCGCTGCGCCAGGTCCAGCCAGGTCTTGTTGTTGCCCACCGAGGTGGTGGGGACCAGCGCGCCGTCCTCCAGGATCGCCGCCACTTCCACCACCGCAGTGTCGATCTGGTTGTAGAAGCCGAACCAGACGTGTTGCGCCACATGCGAGAGGTGGATGTCCAAGTAGTCCAGCGCGCCGGCGTTGATGCGCTGGCGCGCGCCGGGGTCGCTCTGGAACGGCATCCGCATCGCCAGCCCGTCCACCTGCGCCAGCGCGCCGTCCAGCTCGGGCGCGGTGGACGCGCCGGTGAGCAGGTTGATGCGGAACGCCTCGCCGCGCGCATGCGCCGCCTCGATGTGGCTGGCCAGCGCCTGCGGCACCGCCTTGGGGTAGCCGGAGCCGGTGAAGCCGCTCATCGCGACGGTTTCGCCGGGCCGGATCAGCGCCGCGGCCTGGGCGGCACTGGTCACGCGTTCGCGCAGACCGGCGTGGAGGATGCGTTGTTCGGGCATGTCGTTGTACGCAGGAACGGGTGTCCATTATCCGCCGTGGCGGCCCCGCCGGGCGCGGCCCGGACCGTGACGGTGTGTCCCGGAAACGGCCGCGATTACACTGGCGCCTCACCCCCACCGCCAAGGAAAGCGCCATGAGCCAGTGGTTCCTGCACGACCCGTCCGCCAACCGCCGCCTCGGCCCGATGGATGCCGACGCCGCGCGCGCCGAGGCCACACGCAATCCCTCGCTGCTGGCGTGGAAGGAAGGCATGGGCGACTGGCTGCCGGTGCGCAACATCGCCGAGCTGTACGACGCCGCCCCCGGCGGCGTGGCCGGCGCGCCGCCACCGCCGCCGCGCAACGGCGGCAAGGGCCGCAGCGACGAGATCGATTTCAAGATCCACGGCCAGGAAATGCAGTTCGTCGAGATCGAGCTGGATCCCGGCGAAAGCGCGATCGCCGAAGCCGGCGCGCTGATGTTCAAGGACAGCGCGGTGCAGATGGACACCGTGTTCGGCGACGGCTCGGCCTCCGGCCAGGCCGGCGGCTTCATGGACAAGCTGCTGTCGGCCGGCAAGCGCGTCATCACCGGCGAAAGCCTGTTCACCACGCTGTACACCCACGCCGGCAGCGGCAAAGCCAAGGTCGCGTTCGCCGCGCCGTATCCGGGCACGGTGATGGCGATGAAGCTGGACGAGCATGGCGGCCGCATCATCTGCCAGAAGGACAGCTTCCTGGCCGGCGCGCGCGGCGTGCAGGTGGGCGTGCACTTCCAGAAGAAGATCCTCACCGGCCTGTTCGGCGGCGAGGGTTTCATCATGCAGAAGCTCGAAGGTGACGGCTGGGTGTTCATCCACGCCGGCGGCTGCGTGGTGGAGCGCGAGCTGGCCGCGGGCGAGCGCATCGACGTCGACACCGGCTGCGTGGTCGGCTTCCATGCCAGCGTCAACATGGACGTGCGCCCGGTCGCCGGCCTGAAGTCGATGTTCTTCGGCGGCGAAGGCGTGTTCCTGGCCACCCTCACCGGCCCCGGCAAGGTGTGGCTGCAGTCGCTGCCGTTCTCGCGCCTGGCTGGCCGCATGCTGGCGGCGGCGCCGCAGAATGGCGGAGCGCGCGGCGAAGGTTCGGTGCTCGGCGGGCTTGGCCGCATCCTCGACGGCGACAATTCGTTCTGATCGGCGCCAAGCAAAACCGCCCGCGCTTCGTCGCGGGCGGTCGCGCATTGCGCTTGGCGCCACAGCCTTCACCTGCATGAGCGGTTCATGAGCATGCACGTCGTGCTAACGGAAAGTTCATTCGCTACAGACAGTCCGCGCTGCATCTTGGTTCGCGTCGGCGAAAGCCGGCTTCCCCCAAGCAAGAAGACAAGGAGCGCGAACATGACGATCAAGAAAGATCACAGCATCGGTGAAGGTACTGGCGCGGTAGCGGGCGCGATCACGGGCGCCGCGATGGGTTCGGTGGCCGGCCCGGCCGGCACCGTGGTCGGTGCGATCGCCGGCGGTGCGCTGGGCGCCAAGGGCGGCGGCGCGCTGGCCGAGGCGATCAATCCCACCGAATACACCCGCCACTTCGAGAAGAACTACAAGGACACGCCGTACTACGTGAGCGGCAGCGAATGGCGCGACTACGCGCCGGCCTACAAGTACGGCTACGACACCTACAGCCAGTACCGCGGCCGCAAGTTCAAGGACGTGGAGTCCGACCTCGAGCGCAACTGGGAAGCCACCAAGGCGAACTCGCGGCTGGCCTGGTCGGAAGCCAAGGGCGCGGTGCGCGACGGTTGGCACCATATCGAGAACGCCATGCCCGGCGATGCCGACCGCGACGGCCACTGAGCCTCGGCACCATCGCGATGACAAGGCCGCCTCCGGGCGGCCTTTTTGCGGGACGCGGTAACATGCGCGGCCGTCCACGCCCGATTCCGGAGCCCACGATGTCCGACGCCCCCCGTCGCGAGGATTCCCGCCACGACGTCACCCGCCAGCAGGCCGAGGACGCCGTGCGCACGCTGCTGCGCTGGGCCGGCGACGACCCGACGCGCGAGGGCCTGCTGGACACGCCGCGGCGGGTGGCCAAGGCCTACGAGGACTGGTTCAGCGGCTATGCGCTGGACCCGGACGACTACATGGCCCGCACCTTCGAGGAAGTGGGCGGCTACGACGAGATGATCGTGCTGCGCGACATCGAGTATGAAAGCCACTGCGAGCACCACATGGCGCCGATCATCGGCAAGGTCCACGTGGGCTACCTGCCGGACGGCAAGGTGGTGGGCATCAGCAAGCTGGCGCGGGTGGTGGAAGCCTATGCGCGCCGCTTCCAGGTGCAGGAGAAGATGACCGCGCAGATCGCCGGCTGCATCCAGCGCGCGCTGCAGCCGCGCGGCGTGGGCGTGGTGGTGGTGGGCGCGCACGAATGCATGACCACCCGCGGCATCCACAAGCGCGGGGTGAGCATGGTGACGTCGAAAATGCTGGGCAGTTTCCGCGACGATGCGCGCACCCGCGCCGAGTTCCTGCGCTTCATCGAGGTCGGCCCGGGCCGCTGAGTACCGCTTGTTCGGGCTCATTTAATCCGGGTAATATTGACCTTCCCGCCCGGAGATCCGCCGTGGTCAGTCCGTCCCTGCGTTGCACTGCCTTTTCCGGCAACTACCGGATCGCCAGCGGCGAACTGCGCCACGTCGCGCTGAAGGCCAAGCAGGCCTTCGACGCGCACCCGGAGCGGCCGGTGCTGGTGTTCGACGATACCGACGCGCGCACGCTGGAACTGCCGCTGGAGCTGCCGCCGGCCGACCTGCTGGCCTGGCTGTCCCGCCCGCAACGCCTGGACGAGGGCGCGGCCGAGCCGGAGCGTCCGCGCCGGCCCGGGCGCCCGAAGCTGGGGGTGGTGCCGCGCGAGGTGACCCTGCTGCCGCGCCACTGGGACTGGCTGGCGGCCCAGCCCGGCGGCGCCTCGGTGGCATTGCGCCGGCTGGTGGACGCGGCACGCAAGGTGTCCGCCGGCGACGACCGCCGCCGCGCCGCGCAGGAGGCCACCTACCGCTTCATGCAGGCGATGGCCGGCAACGAGGCGGGCTTCGAGGACGCCGCGCGCGCGTTGTTCGCCGGCGATGACGGCCGCTTCCAGGCCACCATCGCGCGCTGGCCGGATGACGTGCGCGAACACGTGGAATGGCTGGCGACGGACGCCTTCGTCGCCTGATGCACCGCCCGCCGCGCGCCGGCGCGGCAACTACGGAAACCAGGGATTCCCGCTTGAACGCCACCCATGCTCCCGGCGCGCGCAAGGCCGCGCTCGCCTTCATCTTCGTCACCGTGCTGATCGACGTGATCGCGTTCGGGGTGATCATCCCGGTGCTGCCGCACCTGGTCGAACAGATGGTCGGCGGCGACCTGTCCACCGCCGCCTACTGGACCGGCGTGTTCGCGTTCGCGTTCTCGATCGTGCAGTTCTTCTGCACGCCGGTCCAGGGCGCGCTGTCCGACCGCTTCGGCCGCCGCCCGGTGATCCTACTGTCCTGCTTCGGGCTGGCCGCGGACTTCGTGTTCATGGCGCTGGCGCCCACGCTGGGCTGGCTGTTCGTGGGCCGGCTGCTGTCGGCGGCGACTTCGGCCAGCTTCTCCACCGCCAACGCCTACATCGCCGACGTGGTGCCTGCGGAACAGCGCGCGAAGAGCTTCGGCATGATCGGCGCCGCGTTCGGGCTGGGCTTCATCGTCGGCCCGCTGATCGGCGGCGTGCTGGGCGACATCAGCCACCGGCTGCCGTTCTGGTTCGCCGCCGGGCTGGCCCTGCTGAACTTCATGTACGGCCTGTTCGTGCTGCCAGAATCGCTGCCGCGCGAGCGCCGCACCGCGCGCTTCGACTGGAAGCACGCACGCCCGATGGGCGGCGTGCGGATGCTGCTGGAACACCCGCGCATCTGGGCGCTGGTGGCGGTGGTGTTCATCGCCAACTTCGCCCACTACGTCTATCCCAGCACCTTCGTGCTGTTCGCCGACGCCGCGTTCGGCTGGAAGGAAAAGCAGGCCGGCTACGTGCTGGCGGCGGTGGGCGCGTGCAGCGTGATCGTCAACGTGGCGCTGGTGGGGCGGCTGGTGAAGGCGCTGGGCGAGCGCCGGGCGATGCTGCTGGGGCTGGCCTGCGGCACCGCCGGCTTCGTGCTGTACGGACTGGCGGGGGCGGGCTGGGTGTTCCTCATCGGACTGCCGATCAGCGCGCTGTGGGCGGTGGCCGGACCGGCGACGATGGCGCTGATCACCCGCCAGGTGCCGGCCAACGAACAGGGCCGCATCCAGGGCTCACTGGGTAGCTTGGTCTCGCTGGCCGGGATCGTGGCGCCTGCCCTGTTCGCCGGCTCGTTCGGCTTTTTCATCGGCCCGCGCGCACCGCTGCACCTGCCCGGCGTGGCGTTCCTGATCGCCGCGCTGCTGCTGGCGGTCGCCGCCCTGGTGGCGTGGCGCTATACCGATGCGGCGCACCTACCGGCAGGCGCGGCCCCCGGCGTGCAGGGCTTCGACGAGCGCGCCTGAGCGCGTCGACTTGATGGCGCTCAGCCGCAGCTGATCCGCTCGATGATGCCGGCGCCGTCCTGCAGCACGTTCACCCGATCGCCGCGGTATTCCAAGGTCACCATCTGGTCGGGCTTGAGCGCGCGCACCAGCGTGGCGCCACTGGCGACGCGCACCGCCTCGACATTGGCCGCGGTGGCCGGCTGGCCGACATAGCGCTTGGCCGCGTCGGCATTGCAGGCCATCGGCGCATCCGCGGCGGGCGGCGGGGTGACGGGACGACCGGCGCAGGCGGCCAGCAACAGCAGCGGGGACAGCAGCGACAGGCGCATGGACATGGTGTGGCTCGCGGAAATGTGACGCGCCCATCATGTCGCCGCGCCGATGAATCCCCGGTGCATGCCTTTCGGCAGGGGGGCCTGCCCGGTGCGGCCAGTAGCATGCGGGTTTGACCGTCCTAACGGAGTTGCCATGACCCGCCGCCGCCTGCTGCCCCTTGCCCTTTCCCTCGTGCTTGCCGGTGGCGCACACGCGCAGGCCTCGGTGCCGCAGCCGCAGGACGTGCCGTATGCGCCGGGCATGATGAAGGTCGAGGTGGACGCCACCAATCTTTCGCAGCGCATCTTCAGGATCAAGCAGACCATCCCGGTGCAGGCCGGTCCGCTGACCCTGCTGTACCCGCGCTGGGTGCCGGGCGGCCATTCGCCGCGCAACGGGCTGGACGACATCGCCGGCCTGACCTTCAAGGCCAACGGCCAGAAGCTGGACTGGAAGCGCGACACGCTGGAAGTGGGCGCGTTCCACCTGGTGGTGCCGGACGGCGTGACCGAGATCACCGCCGAGTTCGACCTGCTCACCGCCACCGGCCCCGGCCAGGGCCGCGTGGTGATGACGCCGAACATGCTCAACATCCAGTTCATCTCGACCTCGCTGTACCCGGCCGGCCACTACATGAGCCGGATCATGGTCGACCCGCGGGTCACCTATCCGGCTGGCTGGACCGCGTTCACCGCCCTGCACGAGGACGGCCGCAGCGGCGACACCGTCGACTACGAGGACGTGCCCTACGACATCTTCGTCGACTCGCCGGTGTACGCTGGCCGCCACGCGAAGAACATCGACCTGACCCCGGCCGGCAAGCCGCAGGTGAAGCTGGGCGTGGTTGCCGATGCGCCGAAGTACCTGGAAGCCAAGCCGGAGCAGGTGGCGATCCACAAGAAGATGGTCGACCAGGCGATGAAGCTGTTCGGCGCGCAGCACTACGACCACTACCAGTTCCTGTTCTCGCTGTCCGACCAGATGGGCGGCAACGGCCTGGAGCACCAGCGCAGCAGCGAGAACGGCGTCGGCACCGACTACTTCACCGGCTGGAAGGAGAAGCAGGGCTTCACCGACCTGCTGGCGCACGAGTTCGTGCATTCCTGGAACGGCAAGTACCGCCGCGGCAAGGACCTGTGGGTGCCCAACCTCAACACGCCCATGCAGGACAGCCTGCTGTGGGTGTACGAAGGCCAGACCCAGTACTGGGGCAACGTGCTGGCCGCGCGCAGCGGCATGCGCCCGCTGCCGGCCTCGATCGACGCGCTGGCGCTGGTCGCCGCCACCTATGCCGACAACCGCCCGGGCCTGTCGTGGCGCGGCATCCAGGACACCACCAACGACCCGATCGTGGTCGGCCGCGCGCCGCGCGCCTACCTCAACTACCAGATGAGCGAGGACTACTACCGCGGCGGCCAGATGATCTGGCTGGAAGCCGACGCGCTGATCCGCGCCGGCAGCAACGGCAAGCGCTCGCTGGATGATTTCGCCAAGGCGTTCTTCGGCGTCAACGACGGCGAATGGAAGGTGCAGGACACTTACACCTTCGAGGACGTGGTGGCCACGCTCAACGGCGTATATCCGCACGACTGGGCGAAGTTCCTGCGCGACCGCCTCGACGGCAAGACCGGCCTGGCCGGCGGCATCGAGGCCAGCGGCTGGAAGCTGGTCTACAAGGACGAACCCAACGCCTACGCGAAGGCCGCGGGCAGCCGCGGCGGCGCCGACTTCACTTATTCCATCGGCCTGTCGCTCGGCAAGGACGGCAGCATCGGCGACGTGCGCTGGGACGGCCCGGCGTTCAACGCCGGCCTGGGCAGCGGCACCCAGGTGATCGCGGTCAACGGCATGGCCTACGACAGCGAAGCGCTGGAGGAAGCGATCAAGGCGGCCAAGGCCAGCAAGGCGCCGATCGAGCTGCTGGTCAAGGAGTTCGATCGCTACCGCACGGTCAAGATCGACTACCACGGCGGCCTGCGCCATCCGCACCTGGTGCGCATCGAGGGCAAGCCGGATTACCTGACGCCGATCCTCAGCGCACGCAAGTAAGCGCGGCGCGGCGGTAACGCGCGCGGGCGGCCATCCGCCTGCGCGCGGGCAGCGCTGGGCCAGCGCTGCCTAGCCCAGCCGGGGGGCTTACTGCGCGCCCAGCCACTCCACGTACGACTCGAAGTGGTGCACCGCGAAACCGCCGAAGCCAGCGTGCCCGGCATAGGCGCTGGCGGTCTGCGCTAGCGCCTGTTCCAGCTGCGCGTCGGTGTTGTCGAAGAAGGTCACCTTGGCGATCTCGTTGTCGGCGGTCTCCACCCCGATCACCACGCGCTTGCCGCGCAGCGCCGCCGCGTCGACCTCCGCGCGGGCGTGGGCGATGATGCCGTCGCTGCCATCGGCGTGGTCGCGGTAGTCCATCAGCACCGCGTGGTCGAACACGTCCAGCACGTGTTCATGCATGTACTGGGTGCGCCGGTTCCACTTCACCCGCAGGCCGTCGTACCAGAACGGGATCGCCGGCCCTACCTGCAGCGCCGATTGCCCGGAGCGCCGCTTCATGTCCATCAGGCTGCGGCCGAGGTCGAGGAATTGCGTCAGCAGCTTGGTCTTCTGGCTTGACCATGCCTTGAGCAGGTGCGGTTCGATATCCAGGCTCACGCCCTCGAAACGCTCCGCCGGCAGCGCGCTGGCGTTGTAGTCCAGCACACCCTGGAACTGGGCCTCCGCGATCGCGCGTCGCTGGGCAGCGGTGTAGGCGTCGCTGTTGAGATGGCCCGACCCCAGCAGCGCGTGCGGGCGGATGCCGTTGGCGCGCAGGCGCGACAGCAGCACGCGGTACGCGGCCGGGTCGTTCGCCAGCCGGTTGCTGGCGGGATAGGGCTCCACGTACAGGTACACGGTGGAAATGCCGCGCCCGCGCAGGAAGGCGATGGCGTCGCCGGCGTAGGCGGGGTCGTCCAGCCAGCCGGTGCTGGCATCTTCCCAGACCCACACCGCGCGCTCGGCGGCGTGCAGTGCCGGGGCGGACAAGAGCGCAAGCAAGGCAAGCAGCAGGGCGCGAACATGGGTGCGCATCGTCGTGTCCCGGGAGTTGACCCGGGATCACGCTAGCACCGCAAATCCTTGCACCGCCGTGACGCCAGCCACGTTTCCGCATGCGGCGGATACCGCCTGTCGGCAGGTTGCCGCCGCCCGGATTCGCATCCGGGCAGCAAGCCGCCGGCTCACGCCGCCTGCACGATCCGCAGCGGGTTGTCCCACTCCTTGAGCAGCCGGTCCAGCTGGGCACGGGCCTTGTGCAGGTGCGCTTCCTTGACGTGGCCGAAGCCGCGGATGTGTTCCGGCACGCTGGCGATCTCGGCGGCGAGGTCCACGTTGCCGGCGTCCAGCTTGTCCAGCAGCGCGCTCACGGTCTTCTGGTACTCGCCGATCAGCGCGCGCTCGCCTCGACGCTCCGCGGTGTAGCCGAACACGTCCAGCGGGGTGCCGCGCAGGCCCTTGAACCTGACCAGCACGCGGAACGCGGTGAACACCCACGGGCCGTATTCCTTCTTCACCAGCTGGCCCTGCGCGTTCTTTTTCGCCAGCAGCGGCGGGGCAAGGTGGAACTTCAGCTTGTAGTCGCCTTCGAACTGCGCCTCTAGCTGCTTGCGGAAATCGCCGCTGGTGTACAGCCGCGCCACTTCGTATTCGTCCTTGTAGGCCATCAGCTTGAAGAAGTAGCGGGCCACGGCTTCCGACAGGTCGCTGCTGCCCGGCGCCTTCGCGGTTTCGGCGGCGCGCACCTTGGCCACGAAGTCGCTGTAGCGGCGCGCGTAGCCGGCGCCTTGGTAGCTGGTGAGGAAAGCGACGCGGCGCGCGATCACCTCGTCCAGCGAACGCGACAGCCGCGCGTCGTCCAGCGGCGCAAAGACGCCGACGGCATCGCCGCTGGCCGGTACGTGGCGCAGCGCATCCTCGTCCCGCAGGTCGGCGGCCTGCGGCATCAGCCCGGACTCGGCCGCCTCGTTGGCGGTGGCGCCAAGCATCGGCAGCGCATGCGCGGTGGCCTCGCTGCGGGTGGGGGCGTTGCCCACGATGCCGGCGGCCTCGACCACCGCGGCCAGGTCCACCACCGCCAGGCGGCCCCAGGCGAACGCGGTCTTGTTCATCTCGATGGCGGCGCCGTTGAGCTCGATGGCGCGCATCAGCGCCTCGAACGAAATCGGCACCAGCCCCTGCTGCCACGCATAGCCGAGGATGAACAGGTTGGCGGCGATGGCGTCGCCGATCAGCGCGGTGGCAATCTGGGTGGCATCGATCTGCAGCGGTGCCTGTCCGCCCAGCGCGGTGGCGATCGCCTTGACGATGTCGGCGGCGGGGAACTGCATGTCCGGTCGGGTGGTGAAGGTGCCCGGCATGGCCTCGTAGGTGTTGACCACCACCGTGCTGCGCTCGGGGCGGATCTTCGACAACACCCAGTAGTCGTTGACCACCACCATGTCGCAGCCCAGCACCAGGTCGGCCTCGCCGGCGGCGATGCGCACGGCGTGGATGTCGGCCGGCGTCCGGGCGATGCGGATGTGGGTGGTGACGGCGCCGCCCTTCTGCGCCAGCCCGGTCTGGTCGAGCACCGTCGCGCCCTTGCCCTCCAGGTGCCCGGCCATGCCCAGCAGCGCGCCGATGGTCACCACGCCGGTGCCGCCGACGCCGGTGATGAGGATGTTCCAAGGCTGGGACAGGTCGGTGCGCGCGGCGGGCGCGGGCAGGTTGGCCAGCAGGCTGGCGGCATCGACCTTCTTGCCCTTGCGCACCTTGCCGCCGTGCACGGTCACGAAGCTGGGGCAGAAGCCCTCGACGCAGCTGAAGTCCTTGTTGCAGTCGCTCTGGTTGATCGCGCGCTTGCGCCCGTATTCGGTTTCCTTCGGCGTGACCGACACGCAGAAGCTCTTGGCGCCGCAGTCGCCGCAGCCCTCGCAGACCAGCGAATTGACCATGACGCGCTTTTGCGGATCGACCAGCTTGCCGCGCTTGCGGCGGCGGCGCTTCTCGGTGGCGCAGGTCTGGTCATAGATCAGGATGGAGGTGCCCTTCACCTCGCGCAGCGTCTTCTGCACGGCGTCGAGGTCGCGACGGTCGTGGAAGCTGGTGCCGGCCGGGAAGATCGACGGATCGGTCCACTTGTCGATGTCGTCGGACACCAGCGCGATGGTCTGCACGCCCTCGGCGCGCATCTGGTGGGCGATCTGCGGCACGGTCAGGGTGCCGTCCACCGGCTGGCCGCCGGTCATCGCCACCGCGTCGTTGTAGAGGATCTTGTAGGTGATGTTGACGCCGGCGGCGATGGCCTGGCGGATCGCCAGCGAACCGCTGTGGAAATAGGTGCCGTCGCCGAGGTTCTGGAAGATGTGCTGCGTGTCGGTGAACGGCGCCTGCCCCGCCCACGTCACGCCTTCGCCACCCATGTGGGTGAAGGTGTCGGTGCTGCGGTCCATCCACGTCACCATGTAGTGGCAGCCGATGCCGCCCTGTGCGCGCGAGCCCTCCGGCACCTTGGTGGACGTGTTGTGCGGGCAGCCGCTGCAGTAGTGCGGCACGCGCGGGAAGTTGGCGCGCGGCAACGCCAGCTCGCCTTCCTTCTGCGCCATCCACGCCAGCACCGCGTCGATCTTCTCGCTGCGGTGGAAACGCTGCAGGCGCCGGCCGATCACGCCAGCAATCGTCGCCGGGGTCAGCTCGCCGGTGGACGGCAGGATCCAGTTGCCGGCCTCGTCGTACTTGCCGACGATGGACGGCCGCGCGCCCCAGCTGTCCGGCCAGTTGTAGAACTGTTCCTTGAGCTGGCGCTCGATGAAGGCCTTCTTCTCCTCGACCACGAGGATGTCTTCCAGCCCGCGCGCGAAGCGTTCGATCCCGACCGGCTCCAGCGGCCAGGTCATCGCCACCTTGTACACGCGGATGCCGAGCTCAAAGCAGGCGGCCTCATCGAGGCCCAAGTATTCCAGCGCCTGCAGCACGTCGAGGTAGGACTTGCCGGTGGTGACGATGCCCAGCCGCGCCTTCGGCGAATCGATCACCACCCGGTCGAGCTTGTTGGCGCGCGCGAACGCCTGCGCGGCCTTTACCGCGTAGCGGTGCAGGCGCATCTCCTGCTCCATCGGCGGGTCCGGCCAGCGGATGCCAAGTCCACCGGCGGGCATTTCGAAATCGTCGTCGCCCGGCAGCACGATTTGCAGCGCATGCGGATCTACATCGACCGAGGCGGAGGATTCCACCGTCTCGGCGATCGTCTTGAAGCCCACCCAGCGCCCGGTGTAACGGCTCATCGCCCAGCCCAGCACGCCCATGTCGAGGATGTCCTGCACGCCGGCCGGGTTGAGCACCGGCATCATCGCGCTGACGAATTCGTCCTCGCTGCCATGCGGCAGGGTGGAGCTGCGGCAGGCGTGGTCGTCGGCGGCCAGCGCCAGCACGCCGCCGTGGACGGAGGTGCCGGCGGCATTGGCGTGCTTGAACACGTCGCCGCAGCGGTCCACGCCCGGGCCCTTGCCGTACCACATGGCGAACACGCCATCGTGCTTCGCGCCCGGGAACAGGCCCGGCTGCTGGGTGCCCCAGACCATGGTGGCGCCGAGGTCCTCGTTGAGGCCCGGGGTGAACTTGACCGACGCGCCTTCCAGGTACTTCTTGGCCCGCCACAGTTCCAGATCGAAGCCGCCCAGCGGGCTGCCGCGATAGCCGGAGACGAAGCCGGCGGTGTTCAGCCCGGCACGCTCGTCGCGCAGCTTCTGCACCAGCGGCAGCCGCACCAGCGCCTGCACGCCCGACAGGTAGATCCGGCCCTGGGTGCGGCGGTATTTGTCCTCCAGCGTGTAGTCGGTGTCCAGCACGTCGTGCGTCAGCAGCGACTTGGCGGATTCAGGCGAGGACAGTTCGGCGGTGCTGGTCATGGCGGACTCCGGAAACGACAGAACGCCGCGGCTTGGGCGGCGTTCGAGCAAAGATTCGGGATTTTACCAGCGCAGCAAGGCGGGGGTTTTGACGTGGCGCTGTTTGATTTTGATTCTCATTCTCGAATTAGGGATACACTGTCCGCCTCGCTTGACCGGGATATCGCGATGCTGGCCCGCTGGTTCACCTGCCTGTTGGTACTGCTGCTGTCGGCTGCAGCCGCGGCCGCGCAGCCGGCGGATGCCGACGTGCGCCAGGCCTGGCAGCTGCTGGATTACATCGCGGTGGACTACGGCGGCGCGGTAGCCGATGGCAAGGTGGTGAGTGACGGCGAATACGCGGAAATGCGCGAGTTCTCCGCCACCGCGCGCGAACGCATCGGCGCGCTGCCGGACAATCCTCGGCGCGGGGCGCTGCTGGCGCAGGCGGATGGGCTGATCGCGCTGGTGCAGCGCCGGGCCGATGCGGCGCAGGTCGCGCAGGCTGCGCATGCGCTGGCTGACGGGCTGCTGGCGGCCTACGGCGACGGCGGCGCGTCGATGCAAACGCCGAACCCAGCCTCCGCGGCCAGCCTGTATGCCGCGCAGTGCGCCGGCTGCCACGGGGCCTCCGGGCGCGGCGACGGCCCGGCCGCCGCGGGCATGGTGCCGGCGCCAATCGATTTCACCGACATGGCGCGGGCGACCCAGCGCAGTCCGCTGGCACTGTACGAGGCGATCAGCCGCGGCGTGGCCGGCACCGCGATGCCGGCGTATGCGCAGCTGGACGAGGCGCAGCGCTGGGCGCTGGCGTTCCACGTCGGCGGCATGGCGTTCGACGCCGCCACCCGCTGCGAGGGCGAAGCGCTGTGGGCACGGGACGATGGCCGCCTGCACGCCGCACTGCCATCGCTGCAGGCGCTGGTGCGCAGCAGCCCGGCGCAGCTGGCGCAGGTGCTGGACGCCCGCCAGGCCGCCGCCATCACCGCCTTCCTGCGCGCGCAGCCGCAGGCGCTGCAACAGGCAGGCGACGCCAAGCCGGCGACGCTGGCGCTCGCGCGCAGCCAGCTGCAGGCCACCCTGCGGGCGTATGCCGACGGCGATCGCAAGCGGGCGGCGGCGCTGGCGCTTTCGGCCTACCTCGATGGGGTGGAGCCGGTCGAGCCGCTGCTGGCCGCACGCGATGCCCCACTGCTGCGCGGGATTGAAACCGCGATGGGCAAGCTGCGTTCGGACATCAGCGCGGGGGCCGGCATCGACGCGATCCGCCAGGACACAGCGCAGGCAGCGCTGCTGTTCGACCGCGCCGACCGGGTGCTGCAGGAAGGACGCGGCGACGTCACCGCGGCCTTCCTCGGCAGCTTCGCCATCCTGCTGCGCGAAGGACTGGAAGCGCTGCTGGTGGTGATCGGCATGATCGCCTTCCTGCGCAAGAGCGGCCGCCAAGAGGCACTGCCGTGGGTGCACGCGGGCTGGTCGCTGGCGCTGGTGGCCGGCGGGATCACCTGGGCGCTAGCCACCTGGCTGGTCGACATCAGCGGCGCCAGCCGTGAGTTGACCGAAGGCCTGTCGTCGCTGTTCGCGGCGCTGGTGCTGCTGGGCGTGGGCATCTGGATGCACCAGAAGAGCCTGTCCGGGCGCTGGCAGCACTACCTGCGCGAGCGGGTCTCCGCCGCGCTGGGGCGGCGCTCGATGGTGTTCCTGTTCGTACTGGCGTTCGTCGCGGTGTACCGCGAGGTATTCGAAACCATCCTCTTCTATGCCGCGATGTGGGCGCCGGACACCGCGCGCGCGATCCTCGCCGGCATGGCAACGGGGGTGGCGCTGCTGGCGCTGGTGGCCTGGGCGCTGCTGCGGCTGGGCATGCACCTGCCGATCGGCAAGTTCTTCGCCTGGAGCTCGGCGCTGATTGCAGTACTGGCGGTGGTGCTGGCCGGCAAGGGCGTGGCCGCGTTGCAGGAGGCGGGCTGGATCGGGCTGGGCGCGGTAGCCGCGCCGCGCGTGGACTGGCTGGGCGTGTTCCCGACCTGGCAGACGCTGCTGGCACAGCTGCTGGTGTTGCTGGTGGCCGCGTTGGGCTTCTGGATCAACCAGCGCGGCGGGCGTCCCGCCGCCGCGGGATGAGGCGCAGCCGTCAAGGTTGATGCCAGCAGGCATCGCGCTGTTGCATGGAAACGCATGGGTCTTGCGCAATGCAGGCACCCATTGGCACGCCGATGCCTTTATTATTTCGACGGGGGAAAATAAAACCTGCTTGCAAGCTCGTGAATCACGCCGGGCGCGCAAGCATTCGCGTGACCACGAAATGGGGAGAGTGGGGAATGCGGCTGAATCGTCGAATCTTGGTGGCTGCCGCTGGCGCGGCAATGTGGATGACAGGCAACGCCGTGGCGCAGGCGCAAGCGCAGGTGCCGGTGGAAAATTTCGTCATCCAGCAGACCTTCGACAACCCGCGCCTTTCTAGTAATGGCAGCTATTTGGCGGTATCGGTCGATCTTGGCGACGACTACCATGGAATCATGGTGTACCGCCTGGCGGACATGGCGCAGACGGCCTATATCAAGCTACCCAAGTACGAATTGGCCAACGAGATCCATTGGGTCAACGATACCCAGTTGGTTTACGTGAAGGGCGGCAAATGGGGTGCGCGCGAAGAGCCGTACGACTTCGGCGAAATCATCGCCATGGACTACGACGGCAAGCACCACAAATACATCTACGGATGGAAGGAAACGACCAAGAGCATGGGTCTTCCCGCCGGGCATGGCAATTATGCGGGGCAGCCACTGAAGCCGGATGGCCGTTTCTACATGACCCGCACTTCGGAAGAAAGCGCCATCGGGCGCAGCATCCTATACGCGGTGGACGTGAACACGGCCCGGCATGAATTGGTTGCCGATGTCGGCGGCCAGAACATGACATTTGCCATGGACAGCAAGGGCGTACCGCGGTTTGCCTTCGGCACGGACAAGAATGAATTGCAGCAGCTGCATGTTGCGGTAGACGCGGAGGGCAAGGACTGGCGCAAGATGGAGGGCAGCGCCATCGGCGGCACCTTCGTGCCGCTCTGGTTCACTCCGGATGACCAGCACGTGGTGGGTCGCTACGCAACCAGCAACGGCCCCGCGTCGCTGGTCAAGGCGGATCTCACCCTGGCCCACCGGGAAGTATTGGCCAGCGACGGCTTCAACGATATCGGCGACATCATCTGGGATAGCAACGACCAGCCACTGGCCGTCGAGTTCAAGGGCGCGCAGCCGAAAGTCCAGGTCCTCAATCCAACGTCGCCTGACGCCAAGCTATACCAGCAGCTCCGCGCCGGATTCCCAGGCCAGCACGTGAAATTCGTCGACCACAGTGTCGATGGCAACATCTTGCTGGTCTATATCTACAGTGACCGCAATCCTGGCGAATGGGCGGTCATGAACCGCAAGACCGACAGCCTGGCGCGACTCCTGCAACGCAACCCGTCGATTGACCCCAAGACTATGGGGCAACGCCACTACATCCGTTTCAAGGCCGACGACGGCCTGGAGTTGGACGCTTTCGTGACGGTGCCAGCCGGCACCAGCGAAATCAAGGGCTTGCCGATGGTGTTGTTGCCGCATGGCGGTCCGCACGAGGTTTCGGATACATGGGGCTTTGATACCGATGCGCAGTTCCTGGCATCGCGCGGCTACCTGGTGTTGCAAGTCAACTACCGCGGCTCCGGTGGTCGTGGCTACGCATTCCAGAACGCGGGCTACCTGCAGTGGGGCAAGCGGATCCAGCAGGATTTGGTCGATGGCATGCGCTGGGCGGTATCGAAGGGATATGCCGACCCCGCGCGCATCTGCGTGTACGGCTCTAGTTTCGGCGCATATTCGGCGCTGATGCTGGCGGCGCAAGCGCCGGAGCTGGTCAAGTGTGCCGCCGGCCTTTCCGGCCTCTACGACCTGCGGGCGATGGCCAACAAGAGCGACACTTCGCGGAGCTTCTGGGGCCGTGCCTACATCAAGCGGGTGGTTGGTCGTGACGACGCCGAGATGCTGGCCAATTCGCCGTTGTCGCAGGCCGACAAGATCAAGGCGGCGGTTTTCCTAGCGCATGGCAAGGAGGATGAGCGGGCCCCGTTCCGGCAGGCGGAACAGATGCAGAAAGCGTTGGAGAGGGCTGGCAACCCACCGCAATGGATGGCGATACCGAACGAAGCCCACGGCTTCTATGTGCGCGAAAACGCGATCGCTTTCTACAGGAAGCTGGAAATGTTCCTGGCGGAGAACATCGGCAAGCCCGTGCGGTAAGTCGAATGTGGCAGCAGCATGGATCGGCGGTCCGGACGGTTGCGGCAAACCGCGCCGTCCCTACTCGCCACCGATCCAGCAGCGCTGCACGTTCACCCCGGCATCCAGCACTACCAGGTCGGCGCGATACCCAGGCGCGATCCGGCCCAGTTCGCCGCCCAGGCCAAGGAACGCCGCCGGGTACTGCGACGCCATCCGGCAGGCTTCGTCCAGCGGCAGGCCAAGCAGGCGCACGGTGTTGCGGACGGCGCCGGCCATGTCCAGCGCGGAGCCAGCCAGCGCGCCGGCGGCGTTGCGCACCACGCCGTCGACGGCGGTGATGGTTTCGCCGTAGAGGTCGAAGCTGGGCGTGGCGCCGCCGACCATCGGCATCGCGTCGGTCACCAGCAGCACCTTGCCCCGTGGCTTGGCGGCAATGGCCACCTTCAGGCTGGCCGGATGCACGTGCACGCCGTCGACGATCACCCCAACCCAGCTGTCGGCATCCTCCAGCGCCGCGCCGACCACGCCGGGCTCGCGGCCCTGCAGGGGGGTCATCGCGTTGTAGAGGTGGGTGAAGCCGGTGATGCCGGCATCGAGGCCGATCCGGGCTTCCTCGTAGCTGGCGGCGCTGTGGCCGGCGCAGACGATCGCGCCGCGCGCCACCAGCGCGCGGATGCTGGCAGCGGGCACCCGTTCCGGCGCCAGCGTGATGACGGTGACGCCGTTGTCCAGCGATGTCGCCATCGCGATTTCCGCCGCATCCGGCACGCGGAACTTGCCGGCATCGTGGGTGCCCCTGCGCGCCGGCGCGAGGTACGGCCCTTCCAGGTGGATGCCGAGCACACCGGGCACGCGCCGGGCGATGGCGCTGCGGGTGGCATCGATCGCGCGCTGCATCACCGCGGCGTCATCGCTGACCAGGGTGGGCAGGAAACCGGTGGTGCCGAAGCCGCGATGCGCGCGGCCGATGGCGGCGATGGCCTCGACGCTGGGGTCGTTGTTGAACAGGACGCCACCGCCGCCGTTGACCTGCACGTCGATGAAGCCGGGCACCAGCCAGCCGCCCTGCAGGTCGATGCGTTCGCCGCGCGCCGGCGGCTCGCCGTGCAGCAGCGCGACGACGTGGCCGTCCTCGACCACCACGCAGGCATCCCGCTCGAAGCCGCGCGCGGTGAGGACGTGGCCGTTGTGGAAAATGCGGGTGGTCATGCGCAGCGCCCGCTCGCGCCTCAGCCGAAGCGCCGCAGCCCCGCCGCCAGCGCCTCGCCCATCATGCGCAGGAACAGCGTGCCCATGCCGGGGAAGAAGCGGTTGGCATCACGGCTGCCCACCGCCACCAGACCCACGCCCGGCAACGCCAGCAGCGCGGAGCTCTGCACCTCGTCGGCACGCACGCCGTACAGCAGCGCGTTCTTGTCCGGGTGCAGGCGGCCGCAGACCGGCTCGCCGGCGGCGAGGATGTCGCGGAAACCTTCCACCCGCGGATGGTCCTCGGCGATGTGCTGGTACCAGTCGGCATCTTCCAGCCCGTCGACGGCGCGGAAGCCGACGATGCGCACCAGGTCGCCGTGGAAGTCCTCGGCCAGCGCCGCCGCCATCGCACGCAGGGTACTGGCCGCGCTGTCCTGCTTCAGCAGCGCGAGGGTGAGCTGGTGCGTGCGCACCGCCAGCCGCTCGTTTTCCTGCGCGTTGGCGAACAGCTCGTGCAGGCGCTTGGTTAGCTCGCGGTTTTTCTCGCGCAGGATGTCCAGCTGGTAGCTGGCCAGCGAGGCGGTGGGACCGTTCTCGCGCGGCACCACCAGGGTCAGCGCCAGGTCCGGGAACTGCTGCAGGAAGGCCGGGTGGCGGCGCAGCCAGGCCGCCACTTCGTGCGCACCGAGCTTCTCGGTGGCGTCGTTGAAATCCATCGTCACGGTTGCTCCTGGGAAAGCAGGTTGCCTTCGAACACGAATGCGGCCGGGCCGGCCATGAACACGCTGTTGGTGGCGGTATCGTGGCGGATACGCAGGGTGCCACCGGGCAGTTCCACCGCCACCTCGGCATCCGCCTGCACGCGGCCGCGCCGGACCAGCACCGCCACCGCCGCGCAGGCGCCGCTGCCGCAGGCCAGCGTCTCGCCGACGCCGCGCTCGAACACGCGCAGGCGGATGCGGTCGGGTGCCAGCACCTGCGCGAAACCGACGTTGGCCGAGTCGGGAAACATCGCGCTGGCCTGCACGGCCGGGCCGATGCGGGCGACGTCGGCAGCCGCCGCGTCGGCGACCTCGATGACCGCATGCGGGTTGCCCATCGATACCGCGCCGAAAAGCAGGCTGTCGCCGCCGATGGCGAGCGCGTATGCATCGCGCTCGCCGTCGACGTCGGCCAGCGGCACGTCGACCGGGGCGAAGCGCGGCGCGCCCATGTCGATGACGAAACCACCCTCGCCGTCGTGTTGCACGGGATGCACGCCGGCCGGGCTTTCGATGATGAATCCCGCATCCGCGGGGGCAGCGCCGTCGCGCACCAGCCACGCGGCGACGCAGCGCGCACCGTTGCCGCACTGGCCGGACGCCGAACCATCGGCGTTCCAGATGCGGTAGCCGGCGACGACATCCGCGCTGCGCGGCGGCTCGATGGTCAGGATCTGGTCGCAACCGACGCCGAAATGACGGTCGCCCAAGCGCGCGCACAGCGCGGCGGTGGGCGCGGGCAGGCCGCCGCGCAGGTCCAGCACGACGAAATCGTTGCCGGCACCGTGCATCTTGGTGAAGCGCATGGCCGGCTCAGGGCTGGCTGGCGGGGCTGCCGGCGTCATCCTCGGCCGGCGGTTCCACTGCGGGTGCGTTCGGCGCCGCGGCCGGCGCTTCCGCGGCCGGTGCCGGCTTTTCCGGCAGCACCAGCGGCCCCTTGTTGCCGCAGGCGGCCAGCAGGCAAGACAGGAGCGAGAGCAGGACGAGGCGCTTGGTCATCGCCGCAGTGTACCCGCGCGCCTGCGTCACTGTCGCGGCTCCGGGCGCCGCCACAGCCATACCGACACCAGCGCCATCACGCCGATGCCGATCGCGGCCATCCACCAGCGCGGCGCGAAGATCGCCATCGATACCGACGACACGCACATCATGCCGATGGCCAGCCGTTTGGCCTGCCGCGACACCGTGCCGTCCTGCTCCCACGCGAGGATGGCGCGGCCGAACTTCGGGTGCGACACCAGCCAGCGGCGCAGGCGGTCGGAACCGCGGGTGGCGGCGAAGGCCGACAGCAGCACGAACGGCACCGTCGGCATCACCGGCAGGAATGCGCCGATGATGCCCAGCGCCAGGCTGGTCCACGCCAACAACGCCCACAGCCAGCGGGTCATCGGCATGCGCCCGCCCCTGCCGGCAGCGGCCGGCCGGTCATTTCCCCTCCCTGCACGCAAGGGGCGGGGGAGCGCTGGCAACAGCATCCATTCCCGACCATCCCGCGCCTTCGCAGGGGAAGGAGGCCTGCATCAGCGCCCGCTTTCGACACCCAGCCGTTCCAGCATGAAGGCGTACATCTCCGCCTGCTCGCGATAGCGGCGGAAGCGGCCGGACTTGCCGCCGTGGCCGGCTTCCATGTTGGTGCGGAAGATGACCGGCTCGCTTGATGTGTTGAGGTCGCGCAGCCGCGCCACGTACTTGGCCGGTTCCCAGTACTGCACCTGCGAGTCCCACAGCCCGGTGCCGACGAACATCGCCGGGTAGGCCTTGGCCTCCAGGTTGTCGTAGGGCGAGTAGCTGGCGATGTAGTCGTAGAACTGCTTCTGCTCCGGGTTGCCCCACTCGTCGTATTCGTTGGTGGTCAGCGGGATGGTGGGGTCCAGCATGGTGGTGACCACGTCCACGAACGGCACCTGCGACAGGATCACCCGGTATTTTTCCGGCGCCATATTCGCAATGGCGCCCATCAGCAGGCCGCCGGCACTGCCGCCGTGCGCGGCCACGCGATCGGGTGCGGCATAGCCTTCCTTGACCAGGAAATCGGTGACGTCGATGAAGTCGGTGAAGGTGTTCTTCTTGTGCAGCAGCTTGCCGTCCTCGTACCACTTGCGGCCCATTTCCTGGCCGCCGCGGATATGCGCGATGGCGTAGGCCATGCCGCGGTCCAGCAGGCTGACGGTGGTGACCGAGAAGCCCGGATCCATCGACATGCCGTAGCTGCCGTAGGCGTACTGCAGCAGCGCGGCCTTGCCGTTCTTCTCGAAGCCCTTCCGGTAGACGATGGAGACGGGAATCTTGGTGTCGTCGCGGGCGGTGGCCCACAGCCGCTCGGTGACGTAGTTGGCCGGGTCATAGCCACCCAGCACCGGCTGGCGCTTGAGCAGGCGGCGCTCGCCGGTCCTCACGTCCAGTTCGTACACGGTGGCCGGGGTGGTCATCGAGGTGTAGCTGTAGCGCACCCAGTCGGTGTCCGGCTCGCTGTTGACGTCCAGGCCCATCGAATAGGCGGACTCGTCGGCCTTGATGTATTCCTCGCCGTTCGGGTTGAGCAGGCGCACGCGTTCCAGCCCGCCGCTGCGTTCGGCGATGGCGGTGAATCCGTCGAACAGCTCGAACCCTTCGACCAGCACGTCGTCGCGGTGGGCGATCCAGTCCTGCCAGTCCTTGCGCGAGGTCGCGCCGTCGGCGGCGGTGACCAGCTTGAAGTTGGTCGCCTTGCCATCGTTGGTGCGGATCACCCAGCGCCCGCCGAAGTGGTCGGCGTCGTATTCCACGTCGCGCGCACGCGGTGCCAGCACCTTGAATTCGCGCGGGTCGGCGGCCGGCGCGTAGCGCAGCTCGTCGGACACCGTGCTGCTCACGCCGATGACGATGTACTGCTCGTCGCGGGTGCGGTCGATGCCCATGTAGAAGCTGTCGTCCTTCTCCTCGTACACGACCGGGTCCAGCTTCGGGTCGGTGCCCAGCACGTGCTTCTTCACCCGCACGGTGAGCAGCGTCTCCGGATCGTTCTCGACGTAGAACAGGGTCCTGTTGTCGTCGGCCCAGACCAGGTTGGCCGAAACGCCGGCGATGGTTTCCGGATAGGCCTGCCCGGTGGCGAGGTTGCGGAAGCGGATGGTGTACTGGCGGCGGCCGTTGCTGTCGTCGGCATAGGCCAGCACGGCGTTGTCCGGCGTCACTTCGTAATCGCCGACGCTGTAGTAGTCCTTGCCGGCGGCAAGCGCATTGACGTCCAGCAGCACTTCTTCACCGGCGAAATCACCGGCGGCGTTGGCCTGCTGGATCGACAGTGCGTCGACCCCCGGCGCATCCTTGCGGCGCGCGTGCACCGGGTAGTCCTTGCCGGTCTCGAAGCGCGAGTAGTACCACCAGCCGCGCTCGCGGTAGGGCACGCTGGCGTCGTCCTGCTTGATGCGCGCGACGATTTCTTCGTAGAGCTTGTCCTGCACCGGCTTGGTCGGCGCCAGCACGGCATCGGCGTAGGCGTTCTCGGCATTGAGGTAGCCGAGCATCGCGGGGTCCTTGCGGCTGTCGTCGCGCAGCCAGTAGTACTCGTCCTGGCGCTCGGCGCCGAACGGCGCCTTCACCACGTGCGGCTTCTTATCCGCATCCGGCGGAGTGGGGGGCGTCTGGGCGGAGGCAAGGCTGCTCATGAGGAAGAGACCGGCGATCAGTGCGTGGGATTTCATGGATGGGGCTCCGCGGGGCGGTTTGCAATTGCGCGCGCGCTCCTCCCGTGCCTACAGGGGAGGAGGAACGCCAATCACTTCGCCAGCTGGTTCCACAGGAAGGTATAGGCCAGCGTGGTCATGTGCGCGGCCTGGGCATTATTGGCCGCGCCGCCGTGGCCGCCCTCGATGTTCTCGTAGTAGCGCACGTCCTTACCGGCGGCTTCCATCAGCGCCATCATCTTGCGTGCATGGCCGGGATGGACGCGATCGTCCTTGGTCGAGGTGGTGAACAGGGTCGCCGGATAGGTCTTGGCCGGGTCGAACAGGTGGTAGGGCGAGAAGCCCTTGATGAACTCCCAGTCCGCCGTATCGGGATTGCCGTACTCGGCCATCCACGAAGCGCCGGCGAGCAGGTGGCTGTAGCGCTTCATGTCCAGCAGCGGCACCTGCACCACGATGGCGCCGAACTTCTCTGGATACTGGGTCAGCATGTTGCCCATCAGCAGGCCGCCGTTGCTGCCGCCCATGGTGCCGAGGTGCTGCGGCGTGGTGATCTTGCGCGCCACCAGATCGTCGGCGATTGCGGCGAAGTCCTCGTAGGCCTTGTGGCGGTTGGCCTTGAGCGCGGCCTGATGCCAGCGCGGACCGTACTCGCCGCCGCCGCGGATGTTGGCCAGCGCGTACACGCCCCCCTTCTCCAGCCAGCCCTTGCCGATGCCGCCGGAATAAGCCGGCGTCATCGACACCTCGAAGCCGCCGTAGCCATACAGCAGGGTCGGCGCCTTGCCGTCGAACGCCAGCGCCTTCGGCCTGACGAGGAAGTAGGGCACCTTGGTGCCGTCCTTGCTGGTGGCGAAGTGCTGCTCGATCACGTCCTTCGATCCGTCGAAGAACACCGGGTTGGACTTCAGCACCTCGGGCTGCTGGCCGACCTCGGCGATGGACAGCGTGGTCGGGGTCAGGAAGTCGGTGGCGGTCAGCCACACTGCATTGCCCTCGTCCGCATCCACCGCGCCCACGCCCAGCGTGCCAATGGTGGGCGCACCGACGAAGGCGGACTTCGCCCAGCCGCCCTTGCCCGGGGTCAGCACCGACAGGCGGTTCTTGACGTCCTGCATCACGTTGAGGACCAGGTGGTCCTTCGTCCATGCATAGCCGGCCAGCGAGGAATGTTCGTCGGGCTCGAACAACGCCGTGAACTCACGCTTGCCGGCCATGAAATCGTTGAAATTGGCGGCGATCAGCGAACCGGGCGCATAGGTCTTGCCACCGACGGCGTAAGGCTCGCGCAGCTCCAGCAGCAGCCATTCCTTGTGGACGTTCTTCTGCGCGCTGTTGGGCACGTCGATCTTGGACAGGCCGCCGTCGGCGCCGCGCAGGTACAGCTCGTCGTTGTAGAAGGCCAGCGTGCGGCTGACGAAGTCACGCTGCCAGCCGGGGGTGTGGTCGCGCATCGCGGCGATGTACATGTCGCCCGGCTTGCCTTCGTACACGGTCTTCGCCGCCGATAGCGGGGTGCCGCGCTTCCATTCCTTGACGATGTTCGGATAACCCGAGCTGGTCAGGGTGCCCGGGCCGAAATCGGTGAACACGTAGACCGTGTCCTCGTCGATCCAGGCCAGGCCACCCTTGGCTTCCGGACGGAAGAAGCCGTCCTGCACGAACTGCTTGGTGGTCAGGTCGAACTCGCGGGTCACGTCGGCATCGGAGCCGCCCGGCGACAGCGCGATCAGGCAGCGCTGGTACTTCGGCTTGAGGCAGTCGGCGCCATGCCAGACCCACTTGGCGTTCTCCGCCTTGTTCAGCGCATCCAGGTCGAGCACGGTTTCCCACTTCGGCTCCGGCTTGCGGTACTCGTCCAGCGTGGTGCGGCGCCAGACGCCGCGCTCGTGCTGCTTGTCCTTCCAGAAGTTGTAGTAGTACCCGCCGATCTTCTCGACGCCGGGGATCTTGGCGTCGGAATCGAGGATGGCGCGGATCTGCGCTTCCAGCGTCTTGAACGCGGGGGTGCCGGCGATCTCCGCCTCGGCCTTGGCGTTGCGCGCCTTGACCCAGTCCAGCGCCTTCTCGCCCTGCACGTCCTCCAGCCAGGCATGCGGATCGGCAGTCGGCGGGGTCTGGGCGGACGCGCTGCCGGCGATGGCAAGGCCGGCGATCAGGCAGGCGCTGGAAAACTGGGACATGGCGGGCTCCGGGGGCTTTCTGTAAAGCCCCGAACGCTAGCACAGCGCCGGCAACGCCAGCATGGCCCGCAAGTCGCCGCGTTCAGGCGCGCCGGGCGGCCCGCACCACCGCCGTCACGCGGTGCCCGCGCCGCCGCCGCGCCTGCGCCCGGCGGCGCCTCGGCAGGCGCAGCGCCAGCGTCGGCAGCGGGAAGCGGCGCAGGCTCCACCACGCGGCCAGCGGCATGCCGACCAGCCACAGCGGCAGCCAGCCGAACAGCGCGCTGCTGCCGCGCGCGGCGGGCACCAGCAGCACCGCCAGCGTGCCCAGGATCACCAGTTGGCGCAGCAGGGAATCAAGGTCGCGATGGGTCATGGCGGCAACTCCGTGGTAGGTGCCGCCAGCTTGCAAGGCGCACATCTCACCGGCTGCGACGCGCGAAGGCGACGGCCGATGGGGCACTTCCGGACGATCAGTACCCTGCCGCGTCCAGCGCCTTTTCCGCCTCGCGCCGGCCAATGTCGATCAGCTCGGAGGCGCGCCAGAATTCGTAGAACTGGCAGGCATCGCGGGGGATGCGGATCAGCAGTTCCGGCGGCTCCAGCGCCAGCTGCACGCGGGCGATGCGCTCCTGCATGGTGTCCAGCGCACGCGACATCACTTCCATCAGGCCGAAGCGGTGGGTGGGCTTGGCCGCTTCCTCGCCGAGCCGGTCGATCCAGCGCCCCAGCAGGCCCACCGCGGGTTCATCCGGCTGGGTGTCCACCACGCGCACCGGCTCGTCCCTGCGCTGCGGCGTGCTGCCGTGGATGTCCACCGCTACCACCCGGTGGGCGCCGGCCAAGCGGGTGGCGGTGATCGGCAGCGGTGCGAGCAGGCCGCCATCCACCAGCTCCATGCCGCCGATGTTCAGCGGGGTGAAGATGCCGGGGATCGCGAACGAGGCGCGCAGCGCGTCCCACAGGTCGCCCCGGCGCAGCCAGACTTCGCGCTGGCGCAGCAGGTCCACCGCCACCGCGGTGAAGTCGATCGGCAGGTCCTCGATGCGGGGCTCGCCGACCACTTCGCGCAGCGCGCGCACCAGCCGGGTGCCGGTGAACATGGCCGGGCGGCCGAGGCCCGGGTCGAGCAGGCGCAGCATCTCGTTGCGGCTGGTGCGCAGCATCCAGTCGCGCAGTTCGTCCAGCTTGCCGGCCGCGAACGCCCCACCCACCAATGCGCCGCAGGACGTGCCGGCCACGGCCTCGATGTCCATGCCGCGTGCCAGCAGCACCTCGATCACGCCGATCTGGGCCAGCCCGCGCGCGCCGCCGCCGCCCAGCGCCAGCACGATCGTGCCCGGCGGCGAATCCTCGCGGGCGGGCGCTGCCATCAGTCCTGCCCGTAGTTGGACAGCGCCAGCTGCAGGTGCGCGCGCAGCTGTTCGCGCAGCGCCTTCGGCTCCACGATCTCGGCGTCGGCGCCGTAGTGCAGCACGTCCATCAGCAGCTCGCGCGGCACCGAGTAGGGCAACTTCAGTTCGTAACTGCCGTCGGACAGGAAGCGCCCCTGCTGCTGCGAATGCCAGTGTTCGTCGGCCACCCAGCGTGCGGCCTTGGCGGAAAAACGGATCGTGGCCCAGCCCTTGGGCGCGCCGGAAAAGATGCCGTAGCTGCCGGCGAGATGGGCGTTGAGTTCTTCCTCGGCCACGTCGCGCGCGCTGCCATCGGCCAGCCGCGCGCCGGCGATGCGGTCGATGGAGAAGCTGCGCAGGCCCTCGCGGTCTTCGTCCCACGCGTCTAGATACCAGTTGTCGCGATAGTGGGTCAGCCGCTGCGGGCTGACCGTGCGGCGGGTCTTTTCGTCGGTGGAACGGGCGCGATAGTCGAACGCCAGCCGGCGCCGCTCCAGCACCGCCGAGGCGACGATGCGGAACGCATGCTCATCCATCCGGCGGATGCGGTGCGGGATGACCCGCACCCGCTCCACCGGCCAGCGCTTGCCGCCGGAATGCGCATCCAGCAGCTTTTCCACCCGCTGCTGCAGCGGCGCCAGCGCGGCCGACAGCATCCCGCCGCTGCTGCGCGCCAGCAGCTGCTGGGCGGCCAGCAGCGCGTGCAGCTCCTCGGAGTTCAGCCACAGGCCGGGCAGCTCGAAGCGCTCGGCCTCGGCCTTGTCGTAGTGGAAGCCGGCCTCGCCGTCGCCGATCACCGGCGCCATCAGCGCATCCCGCAGGAAGGCGATGTCGCGGTAGACGGTGGCGCGCGAGCAGCCCAGCTCGTCCTGCAGGTGGGCCACGGTCACCGGGCGGCGCGCGGCCTGCAGGCTGCGGTGCAGGGCGATGATGCGTTCATAGCGGTCCATGCGCCGATTATGCGACAGGCGTTCACCGTGGGTGCCTGCGGGCGTGGTTAGAATGCGGCCGAGCCCCCGAGCAAGACGACCATGCTGCCGCTGCTGTGGCTGGCGTTCTCCGCGCCGCCGACCGCCCTCCACCCGCCGCTGTTGCCGGTGCTGCCACCCGAGGTGGCGGAGCGCCTGGTGGCGCCGCCGCGCTGCCTGAAGGCGCGGTGCGTGAATGGCGAATGGTCGGTGGCCGCGATGGCGGCGATCCCCTCCGGCCAGCGCCGCGTCGATGCCGACGACCTGCCCGGCGGCGGTGGCCGCCTGCGCCTGCCCAACGAACGCCGCGACTGGGTCAAGGCGCAGGGCAGCAACGCCCGCGTCGGCATGCAGTACGGACTGCAGGCGGTGAAGAAGCCGGGCACCAGCGTGCGCGTGTCGGTGGATACCGGCTACCGCCTGCAGGGCTATGCCGACGACGGCACCGCCGGCACCGGGCCGATCCTGCGCGGGCAGGTGGAATGGAACCAGGCGCTGGGCAAGCGCGCGCGGCTGTCGCAGGTCACCCGGGTGGAAACCGGCCAGCACGGCGCCTACCTGCGCAACAGCCTGCTGCTGAACGTGCAGCTGCAGCCCACCCTGACCCTGAGCTCCGGCGTGGAAATGCGCCGCGACAGCGACCTGGTCGGCCGCAACCAGACCGACGCGACGCTGAAGCTGAAATACGCGTTCTGAAGACGCTTCGCCCATCCCTGCCGGACGAGACGTCAGCAACCCGCCTCGATGACCGCCCTGCGCGCAGCGCCCGGGTGCGGTGAAGCGGCCGAGACCGCGCGACGAATCGCCTCAACTGTCGATCAAGGCGCGCGCGCCCTGCGCCAGCAGCGCCTGCGCGACTTCGATGCCCAATGCCTCCGGCGCTTGCGCCGGGCCCTCCGCCTGCGCGCGGATACAGCGGCCGTCGGCGGTCGCGCCCACCAGCCCCTGCAGCAGCAGGCGTTCACCCTGCAGGGTGGCCAGCCCCGCCACGGGGACATGGCAGCTGCCGTCCAGCGCGCGGTTCATGGCCCGCTCGGCGGCCACGCAGGTGCGGGTGGCGGCATCATCCAGCGCCGCGCACAGCCCCGCGATGCGCGGATCGTCGTCGCGGGTTTCGATGGCGATGGCGCCCTGCGCCGGTGCCGGCAGCCACGCCGGTGCGTCCAGCCGCGCGCGGATGCGGGCGTCGAAGCCCAGCCGCTGCAAACCCGCACAGGCCAGCACGATGGCGTCGTAGTCACCGGCGTCGAGCTTGGCCAGGCGGGTGTTGACGTTGCCGCGCAGGTCGCGCAGCTGCAGGTCCGGGCGCAGTGCGCGCAGCTGCGCCTGCCGGCGCAACGAGGAGGTGCCCACGCACGCGCCCTGCGGCAGGTCGTCGAGGCCGTCGAACCGGTTGCTGACGAAGGCGTCGGCATGGTCGGCGCGCGGAAGGATGGCGGCCAGCGCGAAGCCGGGTTCCAGCGTCATCGGCACGTCCTTGAGCGAGTGCACCGCGCAGTCGGCTTCGCCGCGCTGCATGGCGATCTCAAGCTCCTTCAGGAACAGTCCCTTGCCGCCGATCGCCGCCAGCGAGCGGTCGAGGATCTCGTCGCCGCGGGTGCTCAGCGGCACCAGTTCGACGGTCAGGCCCGGATGCGCCGCACGCAGGCGCCCGGCGACGTGTTCGGTCTGCCACAGGGCGAGCGGGCTCTTGCGGGTGGCGATGCGCAGCGTAGTCATGCGCGCATTATCGCCGCTGCCCGGGGCGCGTGCCCGCGCCGCCCGCAACGCGCCTAGTCGAGCGCCGGCGGCGCCAGCGCCGCAGGTTCTTCGCCCGGCAGCGTATCCACCTCGCGCAGGCTGCGCTCGATGGCGCGGGTGCGCACGCCGGTGTGCTCGATCTGCTTGCTGGCCTGGTCGAGCTTGTTCTTGACGTTGTCGAGCACGTCGCCGAACTTGCCGAATTCGGTCTTGGCCTTCTCGAGGATGCGCCAGACCTCGGCCGAACGCTTTTCGATGGCGACGGTGCGGAAGCCGATCTGCAGGCTGGTCAGCAGCGCCAGCAGGGTGGTCGGGCCGGCGATGGTGATGCGCTGCTCGCGCTGCAGGCCCTCGAACAGGCCCGGGCGGCGCAGCACCTCCGCGTACAGGCCTTCGGTGGGCAGGAACAGCACCGCGAATTCGGTGGTGTGCGGCGCGGCCACGTATTTGCCGCGGATGCGCTTGGCTTCCTCGCGCACGCGCCGCTCCAGCGCGTCGCCGGCCAGGCGCGCGGCCTCGACGTCGGCGCGTTCCTGCGCGTCCAGCAGGCGTTCGTAATCCTCGCGCGGGAACTTGGCGTCGATCGGCAGCCACACCACCGCGTCGGCACCCGAACCCGGGAAGCGCACCGCGAATTCCACCCGCTCGCTGCTACCGGGGATGGTGGCGACGTTGGCGGCGTACTGGTCGGGCGCGAACACCTGCTCCAGCAGCCCGGCCAGCTGCACCTCGCCGAAGATGCCGCGCGACTTCACGTTGGTCAGCACGCGCTGCAGCCCGCCCACGTCGGCGGCCAGCTTGCTCATGTCGCCCAGGCCCTGGTGGACCTGCGCCAGCATGCGGGTGACGTTGCCGAAGCTCTCGGTCAGGCGCGTTTCCAGGGTGGCGTGCAGCTTCTCGTCGACGGTGGCGCGCATCGCCTCCAGCTTGGCCGCGTTGTCGGCCTGCAGCGCCTGCAGCTGCTGCTCCAGGGTGGCGCGCAGTTCACCCAGCCGCAGATCGTTGCGCTCGCCCATCTCGCGCAGCTGCTGGCCCTGCGACTCGGCGTGGCGCTGCTGGCTGCCGGCTGCTTCCAGCCGCGCCTTGCGAGCATCCTCGGTCAGCGCTGCACGCAGCTCATCCAGCCGCTTGTCGATGCTTTGGGTGAGATCGTCCAGGCGCTGGTCGGTGCGCGCGGCCACCGCCTGCAGCTGCGCGCCGAAACCGTCGATGCGCTGGCCCTGCTGCAGGGCGAAGCTGTCCAGCTGGCCGCGCAGCTCGTCGCGGCCGCCGCGCTGTTCGTCGCGCAGCAGCGCGGCGATGCGGTCCTCCGGCCGGCGCAGCAGCAACAGCGCGACGAGGGCCAGGACGGCGAGCAGCAGCAGCGACAGCAGGAGCGTGTTGGTATCCATCCCGCCAGTGTAGCGGCGGGCGTCGCAGCGCCTGCGACCGCGATCAGCCGACGCTGACCCCGAACGCCCAGCCGATCGCCGCGGTCGCCGCCTGCGCCAGGCTGCCCCACAGCAGCACCCGCCATGCGCCCTTGATGCCGCCGCCGCCGGCAACGCGCTCGGCGACGTAGCCCAGCACCGCCAGCAGCACGGTGGTGCTGGCGACGATGGCGATGGCCAGGCTTCCGCTGCGCCACAGCCAGGCCAGCAGCACCGGCGGCAGGGCACCGACGGTGAACGAGGCCGCCGAGGCCAGCGCGGCCTGTACCGGCCGCGCGCGCTGCAGGTCATGGATGCCGACTTCGTCGCGCAGGTGCGCGGCCAGGTCGTCGTGGGCAGTCAGCTGCTCGGCCACCTGCCGCGCCAGCTCCGGTTCCAGTCCACGGTGCACGTAGATCTGGGTGAGTTCGCGCAGCTCCGCTTCCGGATGCAGGTCCAGCGCCGCGCGCTCGATGCGGATGTCGGCGTGCTCGGCATCGGCCTGCGAGCTGACCGAGACGTATTCGCCGGCCGCCATCGACAGCGCGCCGGCGGCCAGGCCGGCGATGCCGGTCAGCAGGATGGTGGCCGGCTCCGCCTGCGCGGTGGCCATGCCCAGCACCAGGCTGCTGGTGGAAATCAGGCCATCGTTGGCGCCGAGCACCGAAGCGCGCAGCCAGCCACTGTGCTGGCTGCGGTGCGGCTCGTGGTGATGGTGGTGGATCTCGTGTTGCATGGGTAGCAGCCTGCCGGGTTCACGGACGCGCGCATTGTAGGCGCCACTGTTACTCGTCGTGCCAGATGTCGTGCGCGTCCACCAGCACGCGCAGCCGCGCGCGCTCGGCATCGGCACGGGCATCGGCTTCGGCGGCGGCGATCTGGGCATGCTGGCGCTGCACCAGCAGCCATTCGGCCACCGCCACTTCGCCCAGTTCCCAGCCGCGCTTGACCCGCTTCAGCGCCGCCTCGCTGGCGTCGAGTGCATTGCGCTGGGCCTGCCACTGCGCCGCCAGCGTGGCGGCCGCGGTCACCGTCACCACCGCTTCGCGGCTGATGTCGCGGCGCATGCTGGCGACATCGCCGTGCACGGCGGCGGCCTGGGCGGACTCCGCCTGCGCATTGGCCGCACGGTAGCGACCGCCCAGCGGGATGCTCAGGACCAGGCCGTTGACCTGCTCGGCGCCGCCGCGCTCGTCCAGGCGGCGGAACCCGAGGACGGGGTCGGCGATGCGTTCGGCACGGACGCGCGCGGCGCGCGCGTCGGCCTGTTCGGCATCGGCCGCCAGCGCACCGATCTCGTGGCTGCGGGCGATGATCCGGTCGATCCACGCCTGCGGCGTCTCCGGCAGCGCCAGCGGCGGGTCCACCGCCGGCGCGCTGGCGGGGATCGGCAGGCCCGGGAAATCGCTGTGCATGGCCTCGCGGGTTGAATGCAGCGCCGCCTGTGCGGCCAGCAGGCGCGCGTGCGCCTGGGCGCGCTCGACGTCGATCAGGTCCAGGTCCTTGCGCGAGGATTCACCCAGGTCCACCCGCCGCGCCAACCCGCTGCGCTCCCGCTCCAGCAGGGCGGAGGTCGCCTCCGCGGTGCGCAGGTGCTCCGCCGCGCGCAGCCAGTCCATCCAGTCGTCCAGCATGCGCCGCGCGCCCTGATGGCGGGCATCGTCCAGCCGCAGTTCCGCGGCCACCACCCCGGCATCGCCGATGCGGCGGTCCAGCGCGGCCTTGCCGGGCAGCCGGAACGCGCGACTGAGGGTGAATTCGGATTCCGAAAAGCGCTGCCGGCCGCCCAACTCGTCGGTGCTGCGCCGCTGCGCCACCGCATCCAGCTGGAATTCGTGCGGTCCGGCCGCCAGCGCGCCGGCGCGCGCACGCGCCACCTCCACCCGCGCGCGCGCGGCGACCACATCCGGCTGGATATCGATGGCCTCGTGCACCACGGCATGCGGGGGCAGCCACTGCTGCGCCTGCGCACCGAGGCTGCAGGCGCCCAGCAGGATCACGAACAGTCGTTTCATCCCAGCCTCCCCATCGCCAGCACCGGCTCGATCCACCAGCGCACCTCCTGCGCATCCACCTGCCCGCGCAGCGCCGCCAGCACGATGTCCACCTGCGCCCGCGGCAGCAACATCCACAGCACCCGCCGCTGCACCCGGCCGTGCACCTGCTCGGCGGCCGAGGCGGTGCTGAAGTCGCTGGAATGGCCTTCGGCATGCAGCAGGGTGAAGCCGGGCAGGCCGGCCCCGGCCACCAGCGCTTCGGTCAGCGCGGTTTCCAGCCGCGGCGGGAACACCAGGCTCAATCGCACCAGATCGTTCATGCGCGCTCCTTCGAGGGTTCGATGCCATAGCGCTGGTACAGGATCGGCAGCAGCAGCAGGGTCAGCGCGGTGGAGGTCACCAGCCCGCCGATCACCACGATGGCGAGCGGGCGCTGGATCTCGGACCCCGGTCCGCTGGCCAGCAGCAGCGGCACCAGTCCGAGCGCGGTGATGCTGGCGGTCATCAGCACCGGCCGCACGCGTTGCAGCGCGCCACGCCGCACCACCTCGGCGATCTCCAGCCCGGTGTCGTGCAGCTGGTTGAAGCAGGTCACCAGCACCAGCCCGTTGAGGACGGCGATGCCAAGCAGGGCGATGAAGCCGACCGAGGCCGGCACCGACAGGTATTCGCCCGACAGCCACAGCGCCATCAGGCCGCCGACCAGCGCGAACGGGATGTTGCCGAGGATCAGCAGCGCCTGCCGCAGCGAGCCGAAGCTCAGGAACAGCACCACGAAGATCGCCGCCAGCGCGACCGGCACCACCAGTCCCAGCCTTGCGGCGGCGCGCTGCTGGTTCTCGAACTGGCCGCCCCATTCCATCCGGTAACCGGGCGGCAGCTTGACCGCGGTGGCCAGCGCCGCCTTGGCTTCCTCGACGAAGCCGACCAGGTCGCGGCCGTCCACGTTCGACTGCACCAGCGCATAGCGCGACCCCTGTTCGCGGCCCACCTTGACCGGGCCGTTGCCGGCCTTGAGGGTGGCGATCGCGGACAGCGGGATGTCGCCGCCACCGGGCAGGGCGACGCGCAGGGTGCGGAAACGCTGCGCCGACATCCGCACCTCGTCGCCGCCGCGCACCAGGATCGGCGTGCGCCGGCCGGGTTCGATCACGGTGCCGGCCGGCATGCCGTCGATCTGCGCGCGCAGCTCGTCCTGCACGTCGGCCACCGCCAGCCCGTTGCGACCGGCCGCCACCGGGTCGACCACCACCTGCAGGTAGTCCACGCCCTCGGTGGTCTGGGTGAGGATGTCCTGCGCGCCGGGCACCTTCTCCAGCGCGACCGCGGTCTGGTGCGCCAGCGTGCCGAGGGTGGCGAGGTCGGGGCCGAAGATCTTGATGGCGAGGTCGCCGCGGCTGCCGGTGAGCATTTCCGAGACGCGCATCTCGATCGGCTGGGTGAAGCCGATGTCCATGCCGGGGAACCCGTGCAGCACCTTGCGGATCTCCTCCGCCAGCCAGGCCTTGTCCGGGTTGCGCCACTGCGCCTTGGGCTTGAGCTTGAGGAACATGTCGGTTTCGTTCAGGCCCATCGGGTCGAGGCCCAGTTCGTCCGAACCCACCCGCGCCACCACGTGGTCGACCTCCGGCACCTTCGCCTTGATCGCGCGCCCGACCGCCAGGTCCAGCTCGGCGGAACGCTGCAGCGAGATCGCCGGCGACTTGGCGATCTGCACCAGGATGTCGCCTTCGTCCATGGTCGGCATGAAGCTCTTGCCGACCCCGAGGTAGGCCGCCACGCCCAGCACCAGCGCCACCAAGGCGGGCACCAGCGCGCGCCTGGGCCGCGCCAGCACGGCGTCCAGCAGCGGCCGGTAGATGCGGTCCACCTGGCGCATCAGCCACGGTGTGTGTTCCACGTGCGAACGCAGCAGGAACGAGGCCAGCACCGGGATCAGGGTCAGCGACAGCAGCAGCGAGGCACCCAGCGCAAACACGATCGTCAACGCCACCGGCCCGAACAGCTTGCCCTCCAGCCCTTCCAGGGTGAGCAGCGGCAGGAAGGTCAGGGCAATGATCAGCATGCCCGCGGCCACCGGCGTGGCCACCTCGCGGGTGGCATCGAACACCCGGTGCAGGCGCGGCAGGTGCGCGCCGCGTGCATCCGGCTGCAGGCGGGTCACGGTGTTTTCCACCACCACCACCGCCGCGTCCACCAGCATGCCGATGGCGATCGCCAGCCCGCCCAGGCTCATCAGGTTGGCGCTCTGGCCGGTCAGCCGCATCAGCAGGAAGGTGAACAGCGCCGCCAGCGGCAGCATCAGCGACACCACCAGCGCCGCGCGCAGCTCGCCCAGGAACAGCAGCAGCAGCACCACCACCAGCACGGTGGCTTCCAGCAGCGCGTTGCGCACCGTGGCCACCGCGCGCTCGATCAGCTCGCTGCGGTTGTAGAAGGGGACGATCTTGACGCCCGGCGGCAGGCTGGAGGCCAGCGACTGCAGCCGCGCCTCGGCCGCATGCACCAGCTTGGAGGCGTCCACGCCGCGCAGCGCGACCACGATCCCCTGCACAGCCTCACCCTTGCCGTCGCGGGTCACCGCGCCATAGCGGGTCATCGCCTCGGTGCGCACGCGCGCCACGTCGCGCACCCGCACCGGCGGCATACCGGGCTTCAGCACCACGTTGCCGATGTCGTCTGCATTCGCCAGCGCGCCTTCCACGCGCACGATCAGCGCGTTCTCGCCGGCCTGCAGGCGGCCGGCGCCGTCGTTGCGGTTGTTGCGTTCCAGCGCCTGCACCAGGTCGTCCAGATGCAGGCCGTTGGCCAGCAGGCGGGCGCGGTCCGGCACCACCACGAAGGCACGCGCGTGGCCGCCCAGCACGTTGACGTCGGCCACGCCGGGCACGGTGCGCAGGGCCGGGCGGATGGTCCAGTCGAGCAGGGTGCGCTTTTCCTGCAGGTCCAGGCCGCCGCCCTCGATGGTGAACATCAGCACGTCCGACAGCGGCGTGGCGATCGGCGCCAACCCGCCGCCGACGCCCGCCGGCAGCACGTCGACGACGTTGCCGTAGCGCTCCGCCACCTGCTGGCGCGCCCAGTAGATGTCGGTGCCTTCCTTGAAGTCCAGGGTGATGTCGGCGATCGCGTACTTCGCGGTCGAGCGCAGCATCACCGCGTCGGGCACGCCCAACAGCTCCATCTCCAGCGGCGCCACCACCCGGCTTTCCACTTCCTCCGGGGTCATGCCCGGCGCCTTCAGGATCAGCTTGACCTGGGTGGGCGAAATGTCGGGGTAGGCATCGATGGGCAGCTGCAGGTAGGCGCGCAGGCCGAAACCAGCCAGCACCAGCACCGCCAGCAGCACCATCAAGCGCTGGCGCAGGGAAAACGCGATCAGCCGTTGCAGCATGGGCCTACTCCGCCGCCGCCAGGGTCTTGAGCAGGTTGGCGCCGGCGCTCGCCACCGGCAGGCCGGCGCGCAACCCTTCGCCGGTGACGACGGCGTGGCGCCCGTCGCCGCCCAGCAGGCGCACCGGCAGGCCGCGCCAGGCATCGCCTTCGAGCACGAACAGCAGGTGGCCATCGCCCGCCTGCAGCAGCGCGCCCACGGGCACCGCCACCGCGCCGGCGGGGGCCGGCAGCTGCAGGGTCACGTCCAGCTGCTGGCCCGGCAGCAGCCCGCTGCCCGCAGCCAGCTGCGCGCGCACGCGCAGGCTCTGCGCCCCGGCGTCTGCATCGCCGCCCACTGCGGCCACCGTCGCCACCGCGCCGCCGGGCAGCGCCACCGGCTGGCCGACGCGCAGCTGCGTCGCCAGTTCCACCGGCACCGCGAATTCCAGGTCCAGGCGGTCGTCGCTGGCAAGGGTGAAGGCCGCGGCCAACGCCTCCAGCGCCTGTCCCGGCGCCACCCGGCGGTGCACCACGCGGCCGGCCTGCGGGGCCAGCAGTTCGAACTCGCCGGCCGCGCCGCCGCTGGGCCGCAGCTGCGCCAGCGAAGCACCGGCCTGCTGCAGGCTGGCGCTGGCCACCTGTGCCCGCGCCCGGCTTTCCTGCGCGCGCGCGGCCGGGATCAGCCCTTCGCGCTGCAGCAGCGCGTCGCGCTGCGCCTGCTGCGCCGCCAGCCCGGATTCGGCGCGGGCCCTGGCGTAGTCGGCCTGCACGGCCACCAGCTCGCGGCTCTGCACCCGCAGCATCGGCTGGCCGCGGCGCACGGTCTCGCCTTCGTCCACCAGCACCCGCGTCACCACCCCGGCATACGGCATGGTCACCTGCGCGCTGGAGGCCAGCGGCACCGTGACCTCGGCCGGCAGGCCGGCCACCGGCACGCTGTCGGCGGCCACCGCCGGGGTGCGCTGGATGCCGAGGTTGGCGGTCTGCGCGGCGCTCAGGCGGATCCGGCCCTGGGCGTCGGCCTGCGGAGCGGCTTCCGTTGGCGCGGCGTCGTTGGAGGAGCCGCAGGCGGTGAGCGCCAGCAGCGCGGAGGTCAGGAGGAGGACGGCGGGAAGACGGCGCATGGCGATGACGGAGTCAGGCGGATGGCCGAAGTCTGAATACGCAAACTTTCGCCACGCTTAAGGAGCGCCGGAACGCCCACCGGCTGCCCGAACCGCTTCTACAGCGCCGGGATCGGCCCCAGCGCGGCCTGCAGCTCGCCGCCTTCGAGGGTGAACTGCAGCTGCAGGCCCAGCGCGGTGGCCATCGCCCGCGCCAGCGCCAGCCCCAGACCGGCGTGGCGCGGGTCGGTCTCGCGGTCGCCACGCCAGTGGCGCTCACCGAAGCGGGCCAGGTCGGCTTCGGCCAGCCCGGAGGCGCGGTTGCGCAATTGCAGCCACCAGCCCTGCGGCGTCCGCACCAGCGCCAGTTGCACCGGCACCCCGGGATCGCCGTATTCCAGCGCGTTCTGCAGCAGGTTGCTGGCAACCCGCTCCAGCATCCCTGCATCGCAGACCGCCCAGGCTTCCACCGGCAGCTGCAGGTGCAGTCGTTCCGCTGGCCAACCATTGCCGCCGCCGGCCAGCTGGCGCAACAGCGCGGCCATGTCCAGCGGATCGGCCTGCGGCGCTTCCTGCCCGGATTCGAAACGGGCCAGCGCCAGCAGCGCCTCGATGCCGCGCTGCATGCGCGCGTTGGTGTCGCGCACGCTGGCCAAGGCCTGGCGCAGCGCGGCCGGGTCATCATGGCGCTGCGCCAGTTCGGTCACCGCGGCGATTTCCGCCACCGGGGTGCGCAGTTCGTGGGCCACGCTGCGCGAGAAACTGCGCTCGCGCCCGGCCATTGCCCACGAGCGGCGCAGGGCTTCCTGCGCGGCCTCGACGAAGGGCTGAAGTTCGCGCGGGCTGCTGGCCAGTAGGCCCGGTTCCGGCGGACCATCGTGCGGCAGTCGCCGGGCCTCGCGCGCCATGTGCACGAAGGCCTGGCGCACCAACAGCAGGCATAGCAGCACCGCCAGCACGATGGCCGCCAACGTACCGGCCAGCAGCACGCCGTGCATGCGCCGCTCGGTGCGATCCCAGCTCTCGCGCTCGGTGGCCATCACCAGCCGGCCACCGGCAAACCGACCCGCCGCCAGCGGCAGCACCCGGTAATGGCCGGCGTGGCCGTCCGGCAGCAGGATGTCGCCGCGCACGCTGGCCGGCAGGCGCAGTGCGCCGTCGCCGCTGTTCATCGAGGCCGCGCGCAGGTGGCCGCCAGCGTCGTAGATGGCGAAGAAATCGGTATGCCCGGCGATGTCCCATGCCGGCAGGATGTGCGCGCGCGGGTCGTCGTCCACCTGCAGCTGCTGCACCAGCGCGGACGCACGCGACTCCACGAACTGGTCGAGCTGGCGGTACATCGCGCGGTCCACCAATACGTCCAGCAGCAGGAACAGCCCGCCCAGCAACAGGCCGATCGCCAGCACCAGCTGCCACAGCAGGCGGGTGCGCAGCGACCATCCGCGCGGGCTATTCGATGACATAGCCGAAGCCGCGGCGGGTGTGGATGGGATCGGGCGCGCCAGCCTTGGCCAGCTTGCCGCGCAGGGTACTCAGGATCACTTCCACCACCTTGTCCGAGGATTCGCTGGCGCTGTCGTACAGGCGGTCGAAGATCGCCGGCCGCGACAGCACCTTGCCACGCTCGCGCAGCAGCAGTTCCAGCAGGGCGTATTCCTTCGGCGACAGCTGCAGGTCCACGCCCCGCCAGCGCGCGCGACGGGCGCCGGTGTCCACCTGCAGGCCCTCCAGCTCCAGCACGGTGTCGCCGCCGTCGCGCCCGCGCCGCGCCAGTGCGCGCACCCGCGCCTGCAGTTCGTCCAGCGCAAAGGGTTTCACCAGGTAGTCGTCGGCGCCGGCATCCAGCGCGGCCACCCGGTCGGCGACGGTGTCGCGCGCCGACAGCATCAGCACCCGCGCGCGCGCGCCGGAACCACGCAGCGCCTTCAGCACCTGCAGGCCGTCGCGCCGCGGCAGCATCCAGTCCAGTACCAGCAGGTCGTAGTCATGGCCGGCGAGGAAGGCGATGGCCTGCTCGCCGTCGGCGGCGTGGTCGCAGGCGTGGCCGTCCTGCTCCAGCGTAGCCTGCAGGCTGGCGGCCAGGGTCGGCGAATCCTCGACGATCAGCAGGCGCATCGCCGGCGCATCCGGGGGAATTGGTGCATGGGGCTCCTTCGCATGCCGCCGGTCTTGCCGCGCATGCTAACGCCCCATCCCCATCCGGGTCAGCGCAACACCTGCTCCGCGTCGACCACTTCCACGCCCTGCGTCATGCCCAGCAGGGCATCGAACCACGGCTTGTGCGAGGCGCCGACCACCGCCAGCACGCGCGTACCCGGGCGTTCGCGGAAGGCCGCGACCAGATGGCCGAGCATGTGCAGGTTGCGCGCGTCCCAGCCGGCCACGTACTGGCGGCCGAAATGCTGCGGCGACGGATCGCGCAGGGCCTGGCCGAAGTCCGCATCCACGGTAGGCCGCAGGTAGGCCGGCGCATTGATTGCCCGATAGGTCCCGATCAGGTCGCCGCGCGCGCGCAGCCCGGCGATGTGGTCCTGTGCCTGCTTCGCGGTCTCGCTGGCGCCGGCCCACGCCTGCCGGATCGCCTGCTCGAACGCTGCCTCGTCGCGGATGTCGAGGTTGTCGCCAACGTGGTCGTCCACCGCATGCAGGCGCTGCAAGTCGAGGCGCGCTGCAAGCCGCGCCGCGAGCTGGTAGTTCTCGTTGGGGTTGGCCTCGCGCTTGCGCAGGGCCTGCACCAGCGCCTCGTCGAGGCCGTCGCCGGCACGGCGCTCGGCCTCCGGCAGCTGCCACCACTGCACCAGCGCCGATGCCGGTTCACCGACGGCCAGGAAGACCGATGCCAGCCGCCTGCGCTGCGCGGGCGTCGGCTGCGCCGGCCAGTCGCGCAGCGCCGCATCCATCGCGTCCAGCGCGGCCGGGCCGTCCAGCCCGGTGGCGGCACGGGCGGCCGCCACGTCCGGGCAGTAGTCCATGACCTGCCGGTAGATCGCGCGCCGGCGCAGCAGCTCGCAGGTTTCGCCGGACAGGGCCTCGATGGTGATGATTTCGGGCCGGTACGCGGCCAGCCGCTGCAACACCGGTTCCAGCGTCGCCGGGTCGAACGCGGCCGCCCCGCCTTGCGAAAGATGCACCGACCCCAGCACCAGCACCCGGGTCGGCGGGCCGGGCATCGCCGTATCCAGCGTCGACAGGTCCACCCGCTGCGCCGCGACCGGCGCGCTGCCCGCGCCCGCCAATGCCAGCGCCAGCAGCGCCGCCGTGATCCGTCCCGTCATCTGTAGCCCCGCGCGATTGGAGATGCGGGGTGCGATGCGCGGAACGCCGGCAGGGTTGAAAGGCTCAGTCCAGCACGCGGCAGAACACCGCCTTTAGGTAGCGCGATTCCGGCACCTGCGCCAGCCACGGGTGGTCCGGGCCGGCGCCAGCGACCTTCAGCACCTGCACGGTGCGGCCTGCGTAGAAGGCGGCGCGGCGCAGCATGTCGAGGAACTGCTCCTCGCTGACCAGGCCGGTGCAGCTGAAGGTGGCAAACAGCCCGCCGGGCTTGACCACGCCCAGCGCCAGCTTGTTCATGTCAAGGTACTTCTTCAGCGCGTTGATGACCTGCTCGCGGTCGCGGGTCATCTTGGCCGGGTCGAGGATGACCACGTCGAACTGTTCGCCGGCCGCCGCGGCATCGCGCAGCCACGGGAAGATGTCGGCCTGCACGAAGCGCGGCTTGACGTGATTCAGATACGCGTTCTGCTTCGCGATCTCGATCACCGCCGGGTCGATGTCGATGCCCACTACCTCGCTGGCGCCGCGCGCCGCCGCATACACGCCGAAGCCGCCGGTGTTGCAGCACAGGTCGAGCACGCGCTTGCCCGCCACCTGCTGGCTCAGCCACTGGCGGTTCTCGCGCTGGTCGGCGAAGAAGCCGGTCTTGTGCGCGCCGGCCGGATCGGCGCGGAACTTGATGCCGTGTTCGGTGACGATGGCGGGCTCGGTGCCCTGGGTGTCCTTGTAGTCGAAGCTTTCCTGCTTCTGCACGTGCTCGTCGGCGAAGCTGTGGAAGCGGCAGCCGGGGAAGTGCTCGCGCAGCGCATCGAAGATGATGCTGCGGTGGCGCCATGCGCCGGCGCTGAAGAACTCGACCACCAGCAAGTCGTCGTAGCGGTCCACCACCAGCCCGCTGATGCCGTCGCCCTCGCTGTGGACCACGCGCCAGGCATTGGAGACCTCGTCCAGCCTGAGGATCTCGCGGCGCAGCTGGATCGCCTCGCCGATCTTGCGCACGAACCAAGCGGCGTCCACCGCCACGTCGGGGTCGCGCTCCAGCATCCGCAAGGCGATCCGCGAATGGCCGTTGTAGAAGCCGCGGCCAATCCAGGTACCGTCCACCCCGACCACGTCGACAATGCTGCCGGGCTTGGGCCGCTGCGCGGGCTTCTCCACCAGCCGCTGGAAGATCCACGGGTGGGTGGAATTCCAGGCGTTCTTGAGCTGGACAACGGGCAGGGGTTCGGCCATGGCGGCGTTCACGCGGTTTTACGGGGGTCTGCTATTGTCTCCCAAGAAGGGGAGTAACTCCGCGTGCGGTCGTCGTCATTACGGGCAGGTTGTCTTTCGACAGCAGCCCCGGCGCCGCAGCTGGCCACCGGCCAGTGAGTGAGACCTTCGCCGAACGGCGAAGCGCGCTTCCTTTCCATGCGTCCCTGCATGGACGCCTCCGCCGGTCGCAAGGCGCGGAGCTCTCATGGAAACGATCGGAACCCCCCTCCTCTGGCTGGTCTTCGGCGGCGTGGTGATCGCCGCGCTGCTGGCCGACCTGGTGCTGATGCGCCACGGCGGACCGCACAAGGTCAGCTTCAAGGAAGCCGCCTGGTGGAGCATCGGCTGGGTGGCGCTGGCGCTGGCCTTCAACGGCTGGCTGTGGTGGTACACCGGGCAGCGCTTCGGCGCGCAGGCCGGAACCGACATCGGCATGGAATTCCTGACCGGCTACCTGGTCGAGAAGGCGCTGGCGGTCGACAACATCTTCGTGTTCCTGATGCTGTTCAACTATTTCGCGGTGCCGGAGATGCAGCGCCAGCGCGCGCTGGTGATCGGCATCATCGGCGCCATCGTGCTGCGCGCGATCCTGATCTTCGCCGGCGCGCTGCTGTTGTCGAAGTTCCACTGGGTGCTCTACGTGTTCGGCGCCTTCCTGCTGTTCACCGGCATCAAGATGTGGCGCGCCGCAGGCCAGGAGCCCGACCTGGAATCCAACCCGGTGCTGCGCTGGCTGACCGGGCACATCCCGTTCCTGCGCCGCTACCACGGCAGCGCGCTGTGGGTGGGCCGGGGCCGCCGCCGCAAGTTCACCCCGCTGTTCATCGTCATCGTGATGCTGGGCATCACCGACGTGATCTTCGCGGTGGATTCGATCCCGGCGATCTTCGCCATCACCACCGACCCCTTCATCGTGCTGACCTCCAACGTGTTCGCGGTGCTGGGCCTGCGCGCGATGTTCTTCCTGCTGCAGGGCATGGCCGACCGCTTCCACCTGTTGCCCTACGGACTCGCGCTGGTGCTGGTGTTCATCGGCATGAAGATGCTGCTGATCGACGTGTACAAGCTGCCGATCCTGCTGTCGCTGGGCGCGGTGGCGGTGATCATCGGCAGCACCATTGCACTGAGCCTGGCGCGGCCGGCGAAACCGCACGCCTGATTGCGTGCACGGCGCGTCTTGGCGGCAGCCAGGCGCGCCGGCTTGCAATCATCGGGCCACCGCCCCACCTCGGTTGCATGTCCGCCATCACCGACCACCAGCACCAGGCCGACCGCGGCCGCGTCCGCCGCGCGCTCAACACCAGCCTTGCCGGCGTGCTGCTGCTGTGGCTGTGCTTCGCCGCGCAGCAGGGCTTCGACTGGGGCTTCCTGGCGGTCACGCCGCATACGCCGGCAGGCCTGCTCGGCCTGCTCACCGCGCCGCTGCTGCACGGTTCGGTGGCGCACGTGCTAGCCAATACCACCGCGCTGCTGCTGCTCGGCACGCTGGCCGGCACCGTCTACCCGAAGGCCAGCCTGCGTGCGCTGCCGCTGCTGTGGCTGGGCGCAGGGCTGGGCGCGTGGCTGCTGGGCCAGCCGGGTTCGCACCACCTCGGTGCCAGCGGCGTCACCCACGGGCTGGGCTTCCTGGTGTTCGTGCTGGGGCTGCTACGGCGCGACCGCGCGGCGATTGCCGCCGGCATGATCGCGTTCCTGTTCTATGGCGGCATGCTGATGAGCGTGCTCCCGCGCGAAGCCGGCGTGTCGTGGGAATCGCACCTGGGTGGCGCGCTGGCCGGCATCGTCTCCGCCTTCCTGTTCCGCCGCAGCGACCCGCAGCCGGCGCGGCAGAAATACAGCTGGGAGCTGGAGGAAGAGTTCGAGGCCGAACAAGCCCGCCGCAAGGCCGAAGACGGATTCGGCACCTTCGAAACCCGCGCCCCCGACGATGTGCCGGTGCTGTGGCAGCGCGAAGCGCCGACGGAAGCGCGCGGCCAGGTGCTGCCGTTCCGGCGGCGCGAATGACCGCGTGGATGATGCGCCGGCGCTACCTGCCAGCCAGCACCGCCACGCCCAGCTGGCGGTCGTGCCAGCGTGACAACAGCAGCAGCGAGGTAGCCGCGCCGAGCAGGCACAGGAACATGTCCCACTGGGTGTCCCACTGGTCGCCCTGGGTGGCGAGGAAGGCATCGGCATCCGCGCCGTAGACCAGCGCCGCCCACCATTCGATCAGCTCGAAGAACGCCGAGAAGCTCAGGCAAGCGGCCAGCACCAGATAGGTCAGCCAACCGCCGCGGCGCAGCGGCGTCAGCCGCAGCAGCAGCTCGCGGGCGAGGATGGCCGGCACGAAGCCCTGCATCCAGTGGCCCAACCGGTCCCAGGGATTGCGCGCGGTGCCCAGCAGCTCCTGCAGCCAGAACCCGCCCGGGGTCAGCGAATAGGTGTAGGCGCCGCCGTGGATCAGCACCAGTGCATGCAGCGCCAGCAGCCAGCACAGCAGTCGGGTCAGCGGGAAGCGCTGCCAGCGCCAGGCCACCAGTGCCAGCCCGACCATCGCCCAGATCACCTCCAGCGACCAGGTCAGGCGGTCGCTGGCGATGGCGAACGAGACCGCCAGTGCGGCCAGCACGCCGCCGGCCAGCAGCCAGCGTTCCGGGCGCGAAGGCGGGATGGCGACGGCGTGATGGGGCATCGTGGTTTCCGGAGTCGCGGGTATGCGCCCGGATTATGGCGGTCATTCCTGCGCGGAAGTGGCCGCGGTTCGGCTGGCGTTGCGGCATTCGCCGCTAAGCTGCGCGCTTCCCGGTCATTCCCTCATCCGATGCGCGTCTTTGCTGCCGTCCTTGCCTGCACGCTCCTTGCCGCCTGCGCCAGCGCACCGCCTGCACCCGCGGTCGCGCCTGCCAATGCACCGGTCGCCGTCGCGCCAATCAGGGTGGGGCTGGCGCTGGGCGGCGGCGCTGCCAAGGGCTTTGCCCACATCGGCGTGATCAAGATGCTGGAAGCCAATGGCATCAAGCCGGTGGTGGTGTCAGGCACCAGCGCCGGCAGCGTGGTCGGCGCGCTGTACGCCAGCGGCATGGATGCGTACGCGCTGCAGCAGAAGGCGGTGGCGCTGGACGAAGCCAGTATCCGCGACGTCAGCTTGTTCTCTGGCGGCGTGGTGAAGGGCCAGAAGCTGCAGGACTACGTCAACGCGCAGCTGGGCGAACGCACCTTCGAGAAGCTGAAGAAGCCGCTGGCGGTGGTCGCCACCCGGTTGGAAGACGGCCAGCGCACGGTGTTCGTGCGCGGCAACGTGGGCCAGGCGGTGCGCGCGTCCAGCTCGATCCCGGGCGTGTTCGAGGCGGTCGGCATCGGCAAGCACCACTATGTCGATGGCGGCGTGGTCAGCCCGGTGCCGGTGGACGCCGCGCGCGACCTGGGTGCCGACTTCGTGGTGGCGGTCGACATCAGCAGCAAGGCCAGCGGCGCGGCCGATCCGTCCAGCATGCTCGGCAACGTCAACCGCAGCATCGCGATCATGGGCCAGAAGCTGGGCGCGGCGGAACTGGCGCGCGCGGACGTGGTGATCCGCCCCAGCGTCAACGACATTGGCGCTACCGATTTCGCGCAGAAAAACCGCGCCATCCTCGAAGGCGAGCGCGCCGCGCAGGCGGCGCTGCCGCAGATCCGCGCCAGGATCGCCGCACTGCAGGCGCAGCGGCTGGCGCAGGCCCGGCAGGCCGCGGAAACAAAGGCGGCGCAGCAGCGCGAAGCCGAGCGCAAGGCACGCTGCGCGCAGCAGACCGGCTGGCTGGACAAACTGCGCCGCGACGCCGACTGCAAATGACCGCGCGCGGCACTACCCCTTGCGCGGCGTGACGCCCACGCCGTAGCCGTACACCAGCCTGCCGCCCAGCCAGCCGGTGGCCAGCAGCGCCAGCAAACCCGCGCCGCTGAGCGCCAGTGCCAAGGCATCGGGCGGCAGCGGCTGCCGGTCGTGCAGGCGCAGCAACGCGCTGCCGGCATACAGGCACCAGCTGGTCAGCGCCAGCCCCATATGCGCATTGACGGTACTGCCGGCGGGGTGCTCGGCCGGCAGCTTGAGCAGCTCCCAAAACCCTGCCAGCGCCGCCACCAATCCGAACGCGCAGCCCAGCACGGTCAGCGCGAACGCCAGCTGCCACAGCCACGGCGGCGCCCACAACAGGCCGACGGCATCCGCCGCCGTGGCCAGCGACCAGCAGGCCACCGGGAAATGCACCACGGCGGGATGGATGGGATGGCTCATTGCATCACTACCGCCGCGATCAGCAGCAGCGCCCCGGTCACCGCGAAGCCGGCATGGGTCAGCACCACCCGCTTCAACGCCACCCGCTTGCCATAGTGGATCGACGCCAGATAGAAGCCGAACAGGGCGGCGACCAGGAAGACGCACAGCGCCACCACCGGCAAAGTGCCGACGCCATCGCCGGTCAGGATGGCCGCGACCAGCAGGATCAGCCCACCGGCACCCAGCAGGGCGTGCAGCAGCGACACCGCCCACGGCGCCAGTTTCCCGCGCAGCACGTACGACGCCAGCACCAGGCCACCACAGGCGCCCACCAGGAACACGATCAAGGCATACAGCAACATTCCACACCCCCTTTTGGGCTGATAAACAGGGACATCAGGCTTGCGTGCCGGGCAGTGCCGCGATCCGCGCCATCACCACGTCGGTCATCCGCGCACAGCGCGCGCCCATGAACTGGAACGCTTCCACCTGCGCCGCCGACACGCGGCTGGCCAGCGCCGCGCGCAGCTGGCGGCGGGCGCGGTGCAGGCGGGTTTTCACGGTTTCCGGGCGGATCTCCAGCGCGCTGGCGGTTTCCTCCACCGAGCAGCCCTCCACGTCGCGCAGCACGTACACCAGCCGGAACGCTTCCGGCAGCTCGTCCACCGCCTGTTCCAGCAGCCGGCGCAGCTGCGCGCGCGCCGCTTCCTCGGCGGGGTCGTCGCCCAGCACGCGGCCGGGAAACGCAATCAGCTGCGCCGCAGGTGCGCCCCTGTCGATATCGTCGATGTCCACGCTGTCGCGCCTCCGGCGCAGGCGACCATAGGCTTCATTGAGGGCGATGCGGGTCAGCCAGGTCGCCAGCGATGCTTCGCCGCGGAAGCTGCCCAGCTTTTCGTAGCCGTGCACATAGGCTTCCTGCACCACGTCCTCGGCCTCGGCCTCGTTGCGGATGACCCCGCGCACCACCCGGAACATGCGCTGGTTGCAGCGCTGCATGACCTGCCGGAACGCATCGCGCTCGCCGCCGCGCACGCAGGCCACCAGCGCGGCATCGTCCAGTGCGGCGTAGTCGCGCGTGGCGCCTGCTGCAATCGTGTTCATGGCTGTTCCTCCATCACGCCGACAGCGCAGCGAGGATATCGCTGCGCCACGGCTCCCGTTCGAACGCGCCCAGCAGCCGCCGCGTCAGCATCGCGCTGCCGTGCACGTGCACGCCGCGGGTGGTCATGCAGCCGTGGCTGGCGCGGATTGCCACCGCCACGCCGCGCGGCTGCAGCTCGCGCTGCAGGGCGTCGGCGATTTCCACCGTCAGTCGCTCCTGGATCTGCAGCCGGCGCGCGTAGGCATCCACCAGCCGCGCCAGCTTGGACAGGCCCACCACGTGTTCGCCCGGCAGGTAGGCGACATGGGCAACGCCGGTGATCGGCGCCATGTGGTGTTCGCAGGTGCTGTGCAGCGGGATGTCGCGCAGCAGCACGATGTCGTCGTAGCCGGAACGCTCGAAGCGACGGCCGAGGATCCGTGCCGGGTCCTTGGCGTAGCCACCGAACCATTCCTCGTAGGCGCGTACCACCCGCGCCGGGGTGTCGTGCAGGCCGGCGCGCAGCGGGTCGTCACCGGCCCAGCGGATCAGCGTGCGCACCGCCGCTTCGGCCTCGGCGCGACTGGGGCAGGGCGTTTCGGCGTCGGTGTCGTTGGCATCGGCAACCTGCGGCACGGCGGCTAGCGAGTTCAGCATGGCGGGCATTCCAAGGGGTCTTGCTTCGGCAGATGTAGCGGCGCAAAAAAGGTTCCCGGGAACCTGCTGGCCCCTGCTGCATCAGTGGAGCAGGATTCCCCCATCGACAAGGCAACGGAGCGCGACATGGCACAGGCAGCAGTTCTTTCCGGTCCGGACTTCACCGCCGGCGTGGCGCTGGCTTCGCTCCCGGCAGGCGGCGTGCTGCTGGGCCACGTCGGGGCAACCGCGGTGCTGCTGGCGCTGGTGGACGGTAGACCGCACGCGGTCTCCGCCAGCTGCACCCACTACGGCGGGCCGCTGGGCGAAGGGTTGCGGGTGGGCGATGAAATCCGCTGCCCGTGGCACCACGCCTGCTTCAGCCTGCGCAGCGGCAAGGCGGTGCGGGCACCGGCGTTCGCGCCGCTGGACTGCTGGAAAGTGGAAGTGGAGGGCGACCGTGTGTTCGTGCGCGGCGAGCAGGTCGCGGCCGAGGCCGAACCCGGGCCCGTGGCGACTTCGCTGCAGGATGTCCTCATCATCGGCGGCGGCGCCGCCGGTTTCGCCTGCGCCCAGCGCCTGCGCGAGCGCGGCTTCGCCGGCCGCATCACCATGCTCAGCGAAGACAGCGCGCCGCCGGTGGACCGGCCCAACCTGTCCAAGGACTACCTCGCCGGCAGCGCGCCGGCCGAGTGGATCCCGCTGCAGCCGCCCGAGTTCTACCGCGAGCACGGCATCGACCTGCGCCTGGATTGCGCGGTGACCGCGCTGGACCTGCGCGAGCGCCGGGTGGCCACGCGCACCGGCGGGCGCTTCGGCTACGACGCGCTGCTGCTGGCCACCGGCGCCGAGGCCAGCCGCATCCCGCTGCCGCGCTTCGACCTACCCAACGTATTCACCCTGCGCACGCTGGCCGATGCCGACGCGCTGCTCCGCGGCATCGCCGATGCCCACGCCATCGCGGTGATCGGGTCCGGCTTCATCGGCATGGAAGCCGCCTCCGCGCTGCGCGCACGCGGGCTGGCGGTGCACGTGGTGACGCCGGAAGCGCTGCCGCTGGCGCGCATCCTCGGCACACCGCTGGCGCAGCACCTGCTGAACCTGCACCGCGGCCACGGCGTGCAGTTCCACCTGCAGACGCAGGCGGAGCATTTCGATGGCAACAACCTGCGGCTGGCCAATGGCGACACGCTGGCGGTGGACGCGCTGCTGGTGGGCATCGGCGTGCGCCCGCGGATCCAGCTGGCCGATGACGCGGGACTGCGGATCCAGAACGGCATCGTGGTCGATGACCGCCTGCGCACCGCGGTCGCCGGGGTCTACGCCGCTGGCGACGTGGCCCGCTATCCACGCGGCGGCGGGATGGCACGGGTGGAGCACTGGGTGCACGCGCAGCGGCAGGGCCAGTGCGTGGCCGACAACATGCTGGGCGATGACCGCGCCTTCACCGACCCGCCGTTCTTCTGGACCCACCACTACGGCACCGACTTGCGCTACCTCGGCCACGGCAGCGGCTGGAACCGGGTGGAAATGGATGGCGATCCCGCCGCCAATGACTGCCTGGCCCGCTACTACCGCGACGACGTGCTGGTGGCGGCGGCGGCGATCGGCCGCGACCGCGCGCTGCTGGCGCTGCAGGCGCAGCTGTAGCGCGCGTCAGCCGGCGTCCGCCTGCAGCGGCAGCGCCTGCGCGCGCTTGACCGTGCGCAGCACGAAGCTGGAATTGACGTCGTCCACCTCCGCCTGCGCCAGCAGCTTGTCCAGCAGGAAGCGCGAGAAGTGCTCGAGGTTGCGCACCACCACGTGCAGCAGGTAGTCCATGTCGCCGGTCAGCGCATGGCAGGCCACCACTTCCGGCCAGGCGTTGACCTGGCGGGCGAAGGTATCGATGCGCTCGGCGTCGTGGCTCTTCAACTGCACCCGCACGAACGCCTGCAGGCCCAGCCCCAGCCGCTCGGGATCAACCTCGGCGCGGTAGCCGACGATCACTCCTTCGCGCTCCAGCCGCTGCACCCGGCGCAGGCAGGCCGAAGCCGACAGGTGGACCCGCTCGGCCAGCTCGGCATTGGTCTGCCGGCCCGCCCGCTGCAGCTCGGCGAGCAGGGTCAGGTCGGTGCGGTCCAGCTGGATTCCGGTCATTTCTTCCACTTGTCCTCGCCATGGCGCTGGAATATTGCGCCTATGACCGTATTCGATGCAATTTTGCAGACATCTTGCGCACCGTTGCACCTACCCTTGGGGGATGTCCACAGCCGATCCCGCCATGTCCGCCCAGCCGCAGCCGCAGCCACGCCGCCTCGAAAGCATCCAGACCGATCGCGGTTCGGTGCCGGTCTATGCCACCGGCACGGTGGAGCAGCCGTGGGACAGCTACAGCGATGACGACCACGACGCCTGGCGCCAGCTGTACGCGCGCCAGCAGGCGCTGCTGCCCGGTCGCGCCTGCGACGCCTTCCTGCAGGCGCAGGCGCGGATGCGGATGCCGCCGGACCGGATTCCGAAGTTCTCCGACCTCAACGCGATCCTCGGTGCCGCCACCGGCTGGCAGATCGTGGCGGTGGAAGGGCTACTGCCCGAGCTGGACTTCTTCACCCATCTCGCCAACCGGCGCTTCCCGGTGAGCTGGTGGATCCGCCGCGCCGACCAGATCGACTACATCGAAGAACCCGACCTGTTCCACGACCTGTTCGGCCACGTGCCGCTGCTGATGGAGCCGATGTTCGCCGACTACCTGCAGGCCTACGGCGAGGGCGGGGTGAAGGCGCACGGCTTCGGTTCCGAGGCGTTGATGCAGCTGGCGCGGCTGTACTGGTACACGGTGGAATTCGGCCTGATCCGGCAGCCCGACGGGCTGCGCATCTACGGTGCCGGCATCGTCAGCTCGAAGGGCGAATCGATCCACTGCCTGGAATCGGCGTCGCCGAACCGGATCGGCTTCGACCTGGAGCGGGTGATGCGCACGCGCTACCGCATCGACAGCTACCAGAAGACCTATTTCGTCATCGACAGCTTCGAGCAGCTGATGGACGCTACCCGCCCTGACTTCGCACCAATCTATGCGCGGCTAGCCGGACAGGACGAGTACGCGCCGGAAGCGGTGCTGGCGACGGATCACGTCCTGCACACGGGCAGCTAGGCCGATTAAGCACGCACCGCGGCGCGCGGTCTCCGGCGCCCGGAAGTTGCGACCGCGCCGCCAGTGCGTCCGGAAGTCCGTGAATTTTCGGAATTAAAAACCATCAGGTCTGTATCCTGACTACCTGTCTGTGGAATGCAGGGCAGTCCAACCTGCCCCCGTTTTCCTTTCCCTGACCAGAGAAAGTCGACTCTGGCCCGGATTTTCAAGAAGTGAGGATATTTGGGTGTCCCGGTGTTTGCGCCGGTGTTTTCCGTTGTTCAATAATTATCCCTGACACCATTATTCGGAGGGTTTAATTCCCTCCGTCCCGATTTATCCAGCTCCCGCCCGACGAACAGGCCGTGGTGCGCGAAGTGCTCGACAGCTTGATCATCAAATACCAAGCCAGACGCTGGGACTCGGCACGAACTGCGGCAGTCCACAAAACCGCGCAGCGCAAACAGGCCAGCCGCTAAACAAGCAGCCCCGCAAGTGCGGGGCTGCTTTGAAAACTCGAATACAGTGACGGATTTAGCGAATCGTCGACTTAATTACTTGAAGATAGCTAACGCAACGGCCTTCCTCACCAAGGGGATCCATACAGAACGCTTCTAGCTCTGCATAGGTCAACTGGCGCGGCAACTGGCGACCTCGCTGCACTCGAACGGCCAGCGCCTGTATGTAGTCAAGCCGAAGATAAACACTGTCTCCGCGCTTCAACTCATCTCGAAGTGCCAGAAGTGTCGCGCCATCCTGGCTAGCTATCACATCGGTAACGCAACTTGGCTGGGGCTTCGACAGCATCGCCCGCTGAATGATCCTAGCGTTCTCGCTAGGATCATTTGTCGCCGACAACGGCTTTCCGGAACAGATATCGGATGCGGATTGACCGAAAGGAGCACCGCACCCACTGGAACAAGCGAGTGCGGTGGCCATGACCAGTATGGCCAGAGTGCGCCAGCTAGTCACATGGATTGCCTTCTCTCTTCAACTGCTCGGCCATCGTCTTGCCGGCCTCGTGACCCATCCCTTCCCATCCAATTCCGCGATAAGCATCGTAGTCGGAAAAACCGCTACGCACGCCATTGAGATATTGCCCAAGGTAGCTCGGAAGAAACATCCCAGAAAAGATCCGCTGCTGTGCAACGTGATCGATCTCATGAGCTAGCAGGGCAATAGTTTCACTACTTCCGGGATGATCCACCCCGGTAGCATGGAAGATGTGATTCCCGATAGTAATCGCTTCGGTTCCGCCCATGAGAGGCGCCCAATTGAAGCGGATGGCGTTCAGGTCAACGTAGCCTTCGTATTTGCGCAAAGCTTGCTTCTCACATGCACACAACTCCCGGAGGCCGGAAGGGTCGGTGCTATTAACCGGATTCCCTCCGACATAGGCATACGTATTGACCCCACCAGCAAGCCCAATCGGGTCACTCTGCAAGTACCGCCCCGCATCCGCCAGATACTCCCGATACCCGTTGTGCCAGATGCCTGATTCACTGTCGTAGTACTGCCCCGGCAAGCCCAAATTGAGTCCGCCGAAGGTATCCGTCGTCACCGTGCGGTCGAACGCGGTGTTGTTCGCTTTCCAGACCACGGCCTTGCTGGCGTTCGTGGCCAGTTGCGGGCGGCCCAGATGGTCGTTGTGCAGGTAATAGATCTGGTTGTTGCGAACCAAGGCCACCGGCTCGCTGCCGTACCAGATGTAGCTGGTCCAAGTTCCATTGGTGTTCTCGGCCAACAGCTGGTTGAAACCCGCATATGCATAGCGGCTGGTCGTGCCGGGCGTGCTCTTGGCCATGCGCTGGTCGAGTGCGTTCACGGTGTAGGTCGTCGTGGTGCCGGTGCGGGTATGGCTGGCGAGGCGTCCGAACGGATCATAGCCCAGGGTGTTGGCCTGTCCCGCCGCATTGGTGAACGCGGCGATGTCGCCATTGGCGTTGGTGGCGTAGGTTCGGGTCAAGCCGCTGGTCGTCGATTGCAGCAGGCGGTTGCTGGTGGATGCGTAGCTGTAGCTGGTGCTGTTGGCGGGACTGGTATTGCCCGCATTGCTGCGGTTGCCTACCGCGTCGTAGCCATAGGTGGCGATGTTGCCGCCCGCCAGCGCCGCCCGCGTCAGCCGCGACAGGCCATCGTACTGGTACTGCTGGGTCTGGCCTGCATCGATGCCGTTGGTCATTGCCGCGATCCGACCGTTGGCGTCGAAACCGTAGGTCAGGCTCTGGATCGGGGTGGTGCCGTTCTTCGTGCTGAGCCCGGCCACGTGGCGGTAGCCGTCGTAGTTGGTCTGCCGCCACAGCCCGTTGCCGTAGTCCAGCGTCTGCGCCGGGCCGAACAGCTGGTAGCCGCTGGGCTCCGCCACCGTGGTCGTCACCCCGTTCACCGTGGCGGTGATGGCCAGCAGCTGGCTGGCGGCGTTGTAGCCATAGCCCACGCCGATCCCGCTGGGATAGGCGATGCCGGTCAGCCGGCCCAGGCCGTCGTAGCTGTAGGCGGTGGTGTCGGTGGCGCATCCCATATTAAGTGAACCTGACCCCGCTACTTTGGAAGCTGGCGGCATTGCCACCGACCAATGCGGCTTGCGTGAACCGCGAAGTCCGACGTATTCATTAAATGCTGACACGATTATTGCGGATTTTCCGCTGGAAGGTCAAAGAAATGAGGATATTTGGGTGTCCCGGTGTTTGCGCCGGTGTTTTCCGTTGTTCAATAATTGTCTCTGACACCATTATTCCTGAACCCAACTCTGTTTGTTACTTGTCAGGAAGTGAACCTGACCCCGTTACTGAGGCCCGTACTGAGGCCCGCGAATGCGGGCCTTGTGCTGTGTGGAACCAGATTCAAACGCTAATGTTCTCTGACCCCTTTTCCCGGTCGCAGTTGCGACTACAGCCGCAGAAGAAGAAGACCAGCCGCTAAAGAAGAAGCCCCGCACTTTCGAGGGCGGGGCTTCGATCATTTCAATCCCGGATTGCGCTGCGCTTATCCGGGCTATGCTGGCTGCCAGCCACGAGTAGAAACGCATCGCGCTGGCGTTTGATTACCGCGTTTTGTCATGACGGGTTAGAACTGTGGGTGTCCTTGATGGTGCCATCACGCTGGCTGGCTGGTTCATGCGCCATCAAAACATACCAGCCTCATTGCAATCAGGGCCATTGCTGCACACTGCCCATCGGACTTTACCTTTTTTCATCCCATCGCCGCCATCGACGCGACGGTCAATCTTTTCGCACTCAACCGTAAGCAGGGTTCTTTGCTCACCGCCACTGTGCTGAAGCCACCCCCCTGTGTAGTCCCCCTCATTATTCGTGACTACACAATTGGAATAGTTCGACTTCCCACAGCCACTAAGAATGGCCACGCAAAAACAGAGGACGGCCGTTAATTTGCGCATCCACATTCCTTCAGCGCAGGCGCAAATATTTCCGACAGGCTTTTGTCACCCTGGAGCCATTCAGACATAACAAACGGCGCACGTTCATTTTCAGGACTGAAGATTGAGTTGTACTCCAACCTATACGAATCCCCCATCGCCCTAAATGTATTCCAATAGAACTTCCCGACCCTGTAATCCATCCATGCCCCGAATCTCCCGATCTCGCCTTTCCCAGCAAGGCCGAAACCACTAACTCGGAACATCCAGTCCATATCCACATCGCCATAGATGCTCTGGGCCGGATCGTTCAATGGAATCAGCAAGTCATTGTTAATCGGGTTATAGCGCATTACCGTAGCCTGTTTGCCATTTTTCTTTTCGTAAGCAACAAGCTTCTTCAACGCATTGCAATCTACGAGTCCAAGTGGATCGACATTACTAACCGGATTCCCCCCGACATAAGCATAGATATTTTTGCGCAGCAATGTCAGCCCATACCATGGCATGGCTTTAGTGAGGCCATCATTTTTAAGGCAGATGACTGCGCATCTAATGTTGAGCCGTCAAAAAATTTTGCGTATATCCAAACCGGAGGAAGGTTTGGCTGCGATGACTTAGCGATGAAGAAAAGCCCGTCTCTTTGAAACAACTGGCCGTACACAATAATATGGCTGTCTTTGCGAAGTGATACGCCAGTCACTGCAGCATCTTGAATCATCTTGCTGTAAGCACCAGTCCCCATTTCGCTGAAAATTAGCTCTGCAAAAATTTTGCCTCTCTTGCTGAGATGAACCTTCTCCACGTCAATAACGTCATAACGATGGACGGTAAATTCGTCAGCTCCAATAACGCAGACCTTGTAATCGACGCTTATTGCGCGTTCTTTCCATGAACTGGCGAACAAGAAGCCGGCCGGCAGCGCCACCAGCAGAATTACAGAAGCAGCTATAGCGCACCACCACTCGCGCCCGCCGCGCCCCCTAACCTCCACAGCCGCAGCCCTTTGGGTTGTTCGGATTGTTCATAGCTCCCTCTACGTGTTGCGGAAGCATGGCTGGACCTGGCGCAGGTATTGGCGGTGCGTTCGGAAATGCGCCGTAGTTCAAAATTGAACCCGGTAACGTGTCATGACCATAACTCCACCCCATGATCGTATGCATAGCTTCATGCATAGAAGTGTAGTCACCCCATGCGCCAGGCACTGCCCAGTTAGCGGCATTGGATCGACCTGTGCCCGTAACCAAATTTACGTTGTTCTCAACGTACTGCGTCGGGCTGCTACTTAACGAAACTCTCGTCGTAACGTTGTATTGCCCCACTTGACCCGACAGCCCTTTCTCAATCGCGTTCACGATGTTCGTAATATTCGACGGCGTCGCAGCGGGACCAGTAAAGTGATATGGAATAGTGATGTTGATGTTGTTCCCTTGTGCGCAAATTTCCGCCACTAACCCGCTTGGGTCGATGGCATTTACCGGATTGCCTGATACATAGGCATAGGTATTGACCCCACCCCCCAACCCGATCGGATCAGACTGCAGATACCTCCCCGCCTCCGCCAGGTACTCCCGATACCCGTTGTGCCAGATGCCCGATTCGGCATCGTAGTACTGACCCGGGAAGCCGAGGTTGAGTCCGCCCAGGCTGTCCTGCGTCACGCTGCGGTCGAACGCATGGTTGTTCGCCTTCCAGACCACGGCCTTGCTGGCGTTGGTCGCCAGCTGCGGCCGGCCCAGGTGGTCGTTGTGCAGGTAGGTGATCTGGTTGTTGCGCACCAGCGCGACGGGTTCGTTGCCGTACCAGATGTAGCTGGTCCAGACGCCGTTGGTGTATTCGGCCAGCAGCTGGTTGAAGCCGGCGTAGGCGTAGCGGCTGGTGCTGGCGGCGTTGGCCTTGGCCATGCGCTGGTCGAGCGCGTTCACCGTGTAGCTGGTGGTGATGCCTGATTTGGTGTGGCTGGCCAGCCGTCCGAACGGGTCGTAGGCCAGGGTGCTGGCGATGCCGGTCGCGTTGGTGAACGCGGTGATGTCGCCGTTGGCGTTGTGCACGAAGCTGCGGGCCACCCCGCCGGTGGTGGCCTGGGTCATGCGGTTGCTGGTGGTGGCCAGGGTATAGGCGGTGGTGCTGGCAGGGCTGGTGTTGCCCGCGCTGGTGCGGTTGCCCGCCGGGTCGTAGCCGAAGGTGGCCGCGTTGCCGCCCGCCAGCGCCGCCCGCGTCAGCCGCGACAGGCCATCGTACTGGTACTGCTGGGTCTGGCCTGCATCGATGCCGTTGGTCATTGCCGCGATCCGACCGTTGGCGTCGAAACCGTAGGTCAGGCTCTGGATCGGGGTGGTGCCGTTCTTCGTGCTGAGCCCGGCCACGTGGCGGTAGCCGTCGTAGTTGGTCTGCCGCCACAGCCCGTTGCCGTAGTCCAGCGTCTGCGCCGGGCCGAACAGCTGGTAGCCGCTGGGCTCCGCCACCGTGGTCGTCACCCCGTTCACCGTGGCGGTGATGGCCAGCAGCTGGCTGGCGGCGTTGTAGCCATAGCCCACGCCGATCCCGCTGGGATAGGCGATGCCGGTCAGCCGGCCCAGGCCGTCGTAGCTGTAGGCGGTGGTGTCGGTGGCGCCATTGACCGTGTCCTGCCGGCTGGCCACCTGGCCCCAGGGGGTGTAGGTGAAGCTGGCGGTGGTGGCCGCGCCGCCGGTCTTGGCGGCGCTGCACAGCTGGCCCTTGCCGTAGGTGCAGGCGTCCCAGGTGAAGGCGCGGGCCTGCCCGCCGCCAGACTGGGTCTTCAGGCGGCCCAGGGCGTCGTAGGTGTACGCCAGCGTGGACAGGTCGGCGCGCTGGACCTGCACCAGCTGGCCGCTGCCGTTGTAGGTGAAGGTGGTGGTGCCGGTATCCGGGCTGTCCTGCGCCCACAGCAGGCCCAGGCCGTCGTAGACATAGCTGGTGGCCAGGTGGCGCGGATCCTCCACCCGCACCAGCCGGTCGGCCGGATCGTACTGGAAGGTGGTCACGCCGCCGTCGGGCGCGACGGAGCGCACCAGCCGGTCCAGCGCGTCATAGGTGTTGGTGGTCGTCCCACCCATGGCGTCCTGCACCGTGGCCACGTTGCCATTGTCATCATACGTGTAGACCACGTGCTGGCCATGGTCCGCGCGCAGGCCGCGCACCCGCCCCAGCTCGTCGTATTCGGTGCGGGGGGTGTAGAACTCGGTGTCGATCCAGTCGTACCACTCCAGCCGGCCGGAATATTCATCGTAGGTTTTGCCCTGGTAGCGGTAGCCGGTGGTGGCCTGCACCGGCAGCGACAGGGCGTTGTACTCGAACGCCGTCTGCTCGGTGGTGGTTTCCATGATCGTGTCGGGATTGCCGTCGTCGCTCTGGTACTTGGCACTGTAGGTGGACGTCAGGCGGTTGGCATCGTCGTAGACGTAATTCAGCACGTCGCCCGTGGGCAGGGTCCGCTTCCACAGGCGGCCGCGACTGTCGTAGGCGAAGGTGGTGGTCTGCACCGCGCCGTTCACGGTGCGCTTTTCGGTGAGCAGGTGACCGCGTGCGTCGTAGGTGTAGTTGGTGATGGCGCCATTGGGCCCTACCATCCGCCCCGGCAGCCCCAATCCGTTGTACAGGGAATAGGTGGTGGCGTGATCAAGGCTGTTCTTCACAGACAGCAGGTTGCCCATGGTGTCGTAGATCATGGTCACCGCATCGCCCAATCCCGCCAGCGGACCATCGATGACCACCGTCGCTAGCAGGCCGTTGGGGTGCATCGCATAGCCGTAACTCGTTGTCAGCGTCTGGTTGGCCACGCCGTTCGGACTCAGGTTCTTGCGTGAAATCGACTGCACCAGCCCGTCACTGCGATAGACGTAATCGGTCTGCGACCAACCGGTGACACGCTCCTGAACCATGCGCCCGTTGGCATCCCACGCATAGGTGGTCTCCCGTGCCAGCGGCGTCCCGGCAGCCTCCACCTTGCGAAGGAGCTGGCCCTTCGTGTTGTAGTCGTAGTCGGTGAGGTTCTGATTGAAGTCGGCGGCAACATCCACGAAGCCGTTGGCGTCATAGGTGATGTCGCGATAGCTGGCATCGCAATTGGCAGAAAGATGGCCGGTCTCCGACTGTAGCTTGCCGTTCTTGAACACCGAGGTGGTCTGCTTGCCTAGCGGATTGGTCCGCAGCACGGTTAGCTGTCCATTGGCGCCAGCCGTGTATGAGAAGGTGTATTTCTCAACACCGCTGGCGTGTTCGCTGCTAATCGCGCGGCCAGCGCTGTCGTAGGCAAAGGTCGAATAACGGACACTATTGAAGCTCTTGCCCAAGAACTGGCTGACATCACCCGACGTGGCGTAGTGGTAGGTGATCGCAGTTGAAGGCGTGCCGGGCAAGGTCGTGGCGGCGAGCCGGTGCTGGCCGGAGCCGAAGACGTTGGCGGTGTAGGCGTATCCAAAGGCATTGCCGGCCGGATCCCTCACGCTAGTCAGCTGGTCACCAGTCCAGTAAAACGTGATCTGCTTGCCTGATGTGTGAACCACGCTTGCCAGGTAACCATTGCTGTAATTGAAGGTCAGCCCGATTCCACGCGAATTCTTCTGCGTGGTGACAAGCCCCTGCGGGTTGTAGGTCTCGACCGTATTGTCTTCCGCGTAGTAGATGTAGCCACCCGCGCCATCCGACACAATGCGCGCCGTGGATTGCGACTTGTCTTCCCACCAGGCGGCACTCGGCGATGTGCCGTAGACGAACTCCACTTGGCGCCCATCGTTGCGATAGATGGTGATGTGTTGCCCGTCGGTGGCCTTTTCCAGCCTGAGGTCAAAATTGCTGACCCAGTACTTGCCGAACAGGCCCTTGCGGTTCCAGTAATGGTTGTAGGTGCGCTTCAGGTACAGCGGCACTTCACCCGTGGTCTCGAAATCCAGTTCCGGCTCGATCTTGTTGCCGGTTGCATAGTCGATGGGATTGCCTGCGAGGGAGCACGTGTTCGTCGCAGGACTGCCACTGCCGGAATATCCACTCCTTGCAGGGGAAACGGGGCCAGTCTGGCTGTTGTAAAACGAGTGCGCCGAATAGCGAAAGAGGAAGTCCCCAAACCCGCCTGCGTCATACAGCGCTATCCCAATCACCGTGATTTTATCCAAGTTGGTCGGGTCATCGACCTGCTGGACAGCAAGGGCAGGGGCGTTGAAGCCGACAACAGCGGTCATGACCGCAATCTTTAGAGTAGTGCGAACGGACATGTGCCTCCCCAAGGCGATTGGTGCCGTATGGCGTGCGTGGCATCGAACCATTGAATGGTTGAGTTTACCTTGCAATTTCGGCGCGTGGCTTCACTTGGAGTTCCCAGGCTTGGGAACTCCACACATAGACGGCCGTACACCCCAAACCTCTACGGCATTCAGATCCGTGGGCGGTGGCGGCGTTCCCCAGATCTCGCATCGATAAGACGACGTGGAACCATCGGAACTGGGCTCCATGATGCATTTCGTTTCATTGATCGGCTGAACCGCATGCACAGGAACAGTAAATCTCACCGCCAGCGCAACCAACGCCAGCACCTTGCGAATACGTATCTTTTCTCCCCATGCAGGTAACGATGACGCCGTGGAATGACAAATGGACAAAATCCCCGTGCCTATTCAAGGTAAGCATCGGAGGCTTGTCCACAAGCTGATATTCGGGACAAGGAAAAGAACAGTGGCCGCCCGATTCCCCACTCCGCGCCTGCTTCGGCGACAATGCGCTCCCGTCCCCGCACAAGGTTCGCGCCCGTGACGCCAAACAACATCTCCCTAACCCGTTTCCTGATCGAAGAACAGCGGGCCGGCCGCGTCAACGCGGAGCTGCGCCTGCTGGTGGAGGTGGTGGCGCGCGCCTGCAAGCGCATCTCCATCGCGGTGGGCAAGGGCGCGCTGGGTGGGGTGCTGGGGGAAGCCGGCGGCGAGGGCGAAGCCAGCATCAACGTGCAGGGCGAGGCGCAGAAGAAGCTCGACGTGATCGCCAACGACGTGCTGCTGGAAGCCAACGCCTGGGGCGGCCACCTGGCCGGACTCGCCTCCGAGGAGATGGACCACAGCATGCCGATCCCGGACGTGTATCCGCGCGGCAACTACCTGTTGCTGTTCGATCCGCTGGACGGCAGCTCCAATATCGACGTCAACGTCTCGGTGGGCACCATCTTCTCGGTGCTGCGCTGCCCGGAAGGCGTGACCACCCCCACCGATGAAGACTACCTGCAGCCGGGCACCGAGCAGGTCGCGGCCGGCTATTGCGTGTACGGCCCGCAGACCACGCTGGTGCTGACCGTCGGCCACGGCACCCATGCCTTCACCCTCGACCGCGAGGTCGGCAGCTTCCTCCTGACCACCCGCGGCATGCGCATCCCGGAGGAGACGAAGGAATTCGCCGTCAACGCCTCCAACCAGCGCTTCTGGGAAGCGCCGATGCAGCGCTACGTCGGCGACCTGCTGGCCGGCAAGGAAGGCCCGCGCGGCAAGGACTTCAACATGCGCTGGATCGCCTCGATGGTAGCCGACGTGCATCGCATCCTCACCCGCGGCGGCATCTTCAGCTACCCGCTGGACAGCAAGTGCGCGCCCAAGGGCGGCAAGCTGCGCCTGCTGTACGAGGCCAACCCGATGAGCCTGCTGGTCGAACAGGCCGGCGGTGCCGCCAGTACCGGCCGCCAGCGCATGCTGGAAGTGCAGCCCACCGGCCTGCACATGCGGGTACCGGTGTTCCTGGGATCGAAGGCGGAAGTGGAGGCCGCGGTGTCCTACCACCGCAGCCACGACGCCGGCGCGGCCTGACCGGGCAGGGCGGGCAGTCGCCCGCCCAGAACGCTTCCTGCGCTCGTCATTCCCCGGCGTGATGCGGCACCTCCCCGCGACTCCGGCAGAATGCGCCCATGCACCTTGATCCCCACCTGTGGTCCCAGCTCGCCTTCGGCCTGATCCTGGCCGGCGGGCTGTACCTGTTCATCAGCGAGCGGCTGCGGGTCGACGTGACCGCCATGCTGATCCTGCTGGCGCTGGTGCTGACGGGAGTGCTGGACGGCAGGCAGGCGCTGTCGGGCTTTTCCAGCGAACCGGCGATCATCGTGGCAGCGGTATTCGTGATCTCCGGCGCACTTGGCGCCACCGGCATCAGCGAGCGCCTCGGCAGCTGGGTGGAGCGTGCCTCCGGCGAACACGAGTGGCGCACCATCGCGGTGGTGATGCCGCTGGTGGCACTGCTGGCCTCGTTCACCCACCATGTGATGGTCACCGCGATGATGTTGCCGCTGCTGCTGCGGCACGCGCGCAACCGCCGCCTGCCGGCCTCGCGGCTGCTGATGCCGATGTCGCTGGCGGCCTCGCTGGGCACCACCCTGACGCTGTTCAGCGCGCCCGCCTTCCTGCTGGCCAACGACATGCTGGAGCGCGCCGGCGCGGAAGGGCTGGGGATCTTCTCGATCACCCCGATCGGTATTGCGCTGGTGCTGGTGGGCACCGCCTACATGCTGCTGACCCGCTGGCTGCTGCCCAAGCGCAGCGGCGAGCAGAACGACGACGACTACCTGCGGCTGGACCGCTACCGCACCGAGCTGCTGGTGGTGAAGGACGGCCACTGGTGCACGCGGCCGCTGGCGGAACTGCAGAAGGCGCTGGGCGGGCGCTTCCGCCTGCTCGGCTGGCTGCGCGACGGCGAGCGCCGCGACGACCTCGGCGCCAGCAGCCCGCTGCTGGCCGGCGACGTGCTGCTGGTGGAAGCAGCCGCCGACGAACTGATGTCGCTGCACGACGACAGCGGCCTGGACATGAACGCGATCGCCCGCTTCGGCAGCTTCGCCGCCGGCGAAGGCCGGCCGCAGCTGGTGCAGGCGGTGGTGGCGCCGGGCTCGGAGTTCATCGGCCGCAGCATCCGCGAGCTGGATTTCGCCCGCCAGTTCCACACCGTCATCGCCGGACTGTGGCGGCGCGGCGAACAGATGGCCGACCGCCTCTCCGACGCGCGCCTGCGCGAGGGCGACCTGCTGGTGCTGTGGGGCCAGCCGGGGCGCTTCAACGAGCTGGCCGCGCACCACGGCTTCCTCATGCTGGTGCCGTTCGCGGGCGAGGCCAAGCGCCGCCTGCGCGCGCCGCTGGCGCTGGCGATCCTCGGCCTGACCGTGCTGGCTGCCGCCACCGAGTGGCTGTCGCCGCCGCTGGCCTTCCTGGCCGGTGCGGTGGCGATGGTGGCCACCCGCTGCGTCGACGTGGAACAGGCCTACCGTGGCATCGACGTGCGCATCTTCGTGATGATCGCCGGCGTCATCCCGCTGGGCATCGCGATGGAGCAGACCGGCACCGCCGCGCTGCTGGCGCAGTGGCTGTCGCACTTCATCGCGCACTGGCCGCCGCTGGCGATCCTGCTGGTGATGTTCTCGCTGGCCGCGCTGCTGACGCAGGTAATGAGCGATGCCGCCACCACCGCGCTGCTGGGGCCGATCTCGATCGCCACCGCGCAGGTGCTGGACCTGCCGCCGGCGCCGTTCGTGGTGTGCACCGCGCTGGGCGCGGTGGTGGCCTTCCTCACCCCCATCGGCCACCATGGCAACTTGCTGATCCTGCGCCCCGGCCAGTACCGCTTCGGCGACTTCCTGCGCGTGGGCCTGCCGCTGACGGTGCTGGTGGCGCTGGTCAGCGCGTGGATGGCGCGCTGGCTGTGGATGGGCGGGCCGCTGCTGCCAAGCTTCGGTTGATCGCTTCGCCAACAGGGAGGACGCCATGACCACCTTGATCGCCCCGCGCAGCCACGACATCGGCGGGCTGGAAGTCCGCCGCGCCGTGCCCAGCCTGCAGGCACGCAGCATCGGCCCGTTCGTGTTCGTCGACCACATGGGCCCGGCGCTGTTCGAGCCCGGCCGCGGCATCGACGTGCGCCCGCATCCGCACATCGGCCTGGCCACCGTGACCTACCTGTGGGCCGGCGCGCTGCGCCATCGCGACACCCTCGGTAGCCTGCAGGACATCCTGCCCGGCGACGTCAACTGGATGACCGCCGGCCGCGGCATCGCCCATTCCGAACGCACCCCGCCGGGTCCACGCGCGGCCGGCCACGACCTGCACGGCATGCAGACCTGGGTGGCGCTGCCGAAATCGCACGAGGAAACCGCGCCGTCGTTCCACCACCACGATGCCGCCACCCTGCCGTGGCGCGAACATGCCGGCGCACGGCTGCGGGTGATCGCCGGGCGCGGCTTCGGCATGGAATCACCGGTGCGGGTGTTCGCCGACACCTTCAACGTCGCCGTCGACCTGGCTGCCGATGCCGAGCTGGCAGTCGAAGCGGAAGCACCGGAGCGCGCGCTCTACGTGCTGGAAGGGCAGGCCCAGCTGGACGGCGCGGATATCCCGGAAAAACATCTGGTCGTGCTCGACCCGGGCGCGCGCCACGTGCTGCGCGCGAAGACGCCGCTCAAGGCGATGCTGTTCGGCGGCGAACCGCTGGATGGCCCGCGCCACATGTGGTGGAACTTCGTCTCCAGTTCGAAGGAGCGCATCGAGCAGGCCAAGCAGGACTGGGACAACGGCGCGTTCGGCCTGATCCCCGGCGACGAGGCGGAGCGGATTCCGCTGCCGACGCGCTGAGGCTTCAATCCACGCAGCCGGATCGGCTGGCGGCGGGAAACCCGCGGGTCAGAACAACTCGCCCTGCGGCGACGGCTTGCGCGGCGACACGAACAGGTCCGTGCGCAGCGGCGGCAGGGCGCCATAGCCCAGCCGCTTGCGCGATTTCGCGAACCGCATCGCCACCAGGTCTGCAAAGGGCCCCTGCCCGCGCATCCGCGTGCCGAAGGCGCTGTCGTAGTCCTTGCCGCCGCGCATCTGCCGGACCAGGCTCATCACGTGCGCGGCACGGTCCGGATAGTGCAGCTGCAGCCACTCCCGCCAGAGCTCCTTCAGCTCGTGCGGCAACCGCAGCAGCACATAGCCGGCGGACTGCGCACCGGCCTCGCGGGCGGCCTCGAGGATGCGTTCCAGGTATTCGTCGGTGATCGCCGGGATCACCGGCGCCACCAGCACGCCCACCGGCACCCCCGCCTCGCGCAGCGCGGCCACCAGCTTCAGCCGCGTGTGCGGCGCGGCGGCGCGCGGTTCGAGCTTGGCCGACAGCGCGTTGTCGAGGGTGGTGATCGAGACATGCACGTTGGCCAGTCCGTGCGCGGCCAGTTCCGCCAGCAGGTCGAGGTCGCGCAGCAGCGCGCTGCCCTTGGTGACGATGCTGAGCGGATGGCGCGCCTGCAGCAGCACGTCCAGGCAGGCGCGGCTGATGCCATGGGCACGCTCCACCGGCTGCCAGCCGTCGGTATTGATGCCCAGCGCAATGGGCACCGGCACGTAGCCGGGCCTGGCAAGTTCGGCGCGCAGCAGTTCCGCGGCATTGGCCTTGGCAAACAGCCTGGTCTCGAAATCCAGCCCCGGCGACAGGTCGAGATAGGCGTGCGAGGGCCGTGCGAAGCAATACACGCAGCCGTGCTCGCACCCGCGATACGGATTGACCGACTGCGAGAAACCGACGTCAGGCGAGTTATTGCGGCTGATGATGCTGCGCGCGTGCTCGCTGGTGACCTGGGTGCGCGGCGCCGGTGCTTCCTCCAGGGCTTCATACACCGAGCCCCAGCCATCGTCGTCGTAGCGCAGCGTGCGCTTCTCGAAACGACCCGCAGGCGCGGAGGCGGCGCCACGCCCCTTGCGCGGCGCCATCGCACGGCGCGCATCGTCGTCGGGATGGGGCGGGGCGGGTGAAATCTCCATCCGCCCAGCCTACCCTGTGGCGGTCGCACGACCCGCGACGCAGGAGGACGCCGTGGCCGCATTGATCGACGCCTGGGACGCGTTGTGGGCGATCCCCCACATCCGCGCCTGGCTGACCGCTGGCTGGGCGCTTTACCTGGTCTGGCTGGGCGGCTGGATCGTGCTGCAGAAGCGGGAACCGGTGGCGACCCTGAGCTGGCTGGTCAGCCTGGCGGCGCTGCCCTACATCGGCTTCGCGATCTACTACATCCTCGGCCCGCAGCGGATCGTCCGCCACCGCGCCCGCCGCAAGCGCCACCATGCCCACCTGCCGACCGAAGCCGAAGGCCCCGGCGACGAGAGCCTCGAGCTGCGTGCGCTGGCGCATGCCACCAGCGGGCTTGCGCCCAGCACCGCGCACGGCGTGCGCTTGCTGGTCGACGGCGGCAGCAAGTATCCGGCGCTGTTGGAAGCCATTGCGCAAGCGCGCGACCACGTCCACCTGGAGTACTACATCTACAACCCGGACCGCACCGGCACGGCGCTGCGCGACGCGCTGGTGGAACGCGCGCGCGCCGGCGTCAAGGTGCGGCTGCTGGTCGACGCGATGGGCTCGATGCAGTGCCGCAAGCGCTTCTTCGACCCGCTCGTCGAAGCCGGCGGCGAACTGGCTTGGTTCCACCCGGCGCGGCTGTGGCTGCCGTGGAAGCGCCCATGGCTGAACCTGCGCACCCACCGCAAGATCGTGGTCATCGACGGCCGCGTCGGCTTCCTCGGCGGCATCAACATCACCGACGAGGAAGACGAGCGGCTGCGCGACGATGCCTATCGCGACCTCCACCTGCGCGTCGAAGGGGACATCGTGCGCTCGCTGCAAGAAGTGTTCGTCGAGGACTGGGCCTATGCCACCGAGCGCAAGGACTTCATCGGCGACGTGGTGCGCGCGATGCCGGCGCCGCGGCCTGGCCCGATCCACGCCCAGCTGCTGGTGTCCGGCCCCGACTCGCCATGGGAGGCGATCCACCGCACCTACGTCGGCGCCATCCACTCGGCAACGCGGCGGATCTGGCTGACCACGCCGTACTTCGTCCCCGGCGAAGCCGCGATGATGGCGTTGACCTCCGCCGCGCTGGGCGGCCTGGACGTGCGCCTGCTGCTGCCGCGGATGAGCGATAGCCGGCTGGTCACTTGGTGCGTGCGCTCCTACTACGACGACCTGCTGGCCGCCGGGGTGAAAATCTACGAATACGGCCCGCGCATGCTGCACAGCAAGTCGCTGCTGGTCGACGACCGGCTGGTGATCATCGGCAGCGCCAACTTCGACCATCGCAGCTTCCGCCTCAACTTCGAATCTTCGCTGCTGATCGATGATGCCGGCGTCGCCGACGCGCTGGCCCTGCTGATCGAACGCGAGTTCGCCTCGGCGCCGCGGGTGCGCCTGGATCGCGAACGCCCGCTATTCAGCGCACGCCTGCCGGAGGCGCTGGCGCGGCTGATGGCGCCGCTGTTGTGACCGCCGCGGCGGCGTAAACTCCGCCCATCCGACCCGGAACCGCACGCATGCACTGGTTGTTCCTGTTCCTCGCCGTCGCCGCGATGGCACTGGCGTTCCTGACTACCTCGATGGCGGTGTTGGCCGGTTGCCTGCTGGCGGCGCTGGTGCTGTTCATCGTTTGGGTGCTTGGCCTGTACCAAGCGCGCGTTGCCGGCAGCGATCGCGACGCCAGCCTGATGCTCGACCCAGCCGAACTACGCCGGCTGCGCGAACAGGCGGAGGCGCGCAAGCAGGAACGCGACGCCGCTGGCGACGCGCCATGACCGCGCTCAGCGTCAACCTCAACAAGATCGCCGTGCTACGCAATTCACGCGGCGGCGACGAGCCCTGCGTGCTCGCGGCGGGCGTGGCCTGCCTCGATGCCGGCGCCCACGGCCTCACCGTGCATCCGCGCCCCGACGCGCGCCACATCCGCAGCGACGACGTGTACGCGCTGGGTGCGCTGTGCACTGCGCGCGGGGTGGAATTCAACGTCGAAGGCAACCCGTTTGCACCGCCACGCACCGGTTATCCGGGCCTGCTGGCATTGTGCGAGGCGGTCCGGCCGGCGCAGGTCACCCTGGTACCCGATGGCGATGGCCAGCTGACCTCCGACCACGGCTTTGACTTCGCCCGCGACGGCGAATCGCTGCGTCCGCTCATCGCCGCATTCAAGGCACTGGGCTGCCGGGTCAGCGTGTTCGTCGACGTCGGCGATCCCGCCGTGGCACGGGCCGCCGCGGTGGGCGCAGACCGGGTCGAGCTGTATACCGGCCCCTATGCCGAGGCCTTCGCCGCCGGCGACGCCGATGCGGCGCTGCGCTTGGCTGCCGAGACCGCGCGCACCGCGCAAGCAGCCGGCCTGCAGGTCAACGCCGGCCACGACCTCAACCAGACCAATCTTGGCCGCTTCCTCGCGGGCGTGCCCGGCGTCCGCGAGGTTTCGATCGGCCACGCGCTGGTTGGCGAAGCGCTGTACGCCGGCCTCGACGCGACCGTGCGCGCCTATCGGCGCATCGTCGATTCGGTTCCCGCGTAGCAGGGGCCCCCGGCCATAAAAAAACGCCGCCCGGTTGGGCGGCGTTTCGTCATCCACGACGTGCCCCGGAAGCCGGGGCTGAATGTTTATTTCTGGACGAAGCCGATCTTGATCATGTCGGCGTTCTTCGCGGCTGCCAGCACCTGGGCCAGCACGCCGTATTCCGCCGATTCATTGGTGTCGATCTGCAGCTCCGGCTGGTTGCTCGGATCACGGGCGACTTCCTCGTCCATCATCCGCTGCAGCGCCGAAACGGCGACCGGCGAGTTGTTCCAGAACACCTGGCCGGAGGCGTCGATCCGCAGTTCGATCGGATCCGGCGGCTCCTTCGGGTTTTCCGGCGGCTTTTCCGTCTTCTGCGGCAGATCCACGTCCACCGGCACCGACTGGATCGGCATGGTCACCATGAAGATGATGAGCAGCACAAGCATCACGTCGATCAACGGGGTGACGTTGATGTCCGCCATGGCACCTGCGCTGGCTTTGGCAAAGGCCATCGTGCGTTCTCCTTACTGCCCTTTCTTCGGCGGCGTGGTGACGAAGCCGACCTTGGCCATGCCCTGCGCCTGCGCGATCTTCACGACTTCGTTGATCAGCCGGTACGGGGTGGTCTTGTCGCCACGGATCTGCACCGGCGGCTGCGGGGTCTTCTGGGCCTCGACCGACAGGCGGCTTTCGATCGCCTGCCGGGTCGCCGGCTCGTCGTTGAGGAAGAGCTCGCCCGCCTCGGTCACCGTGATGGTCACCGGCGGGATCGGCTGCTTCGTCTCTTCCTTCTTCTGGACCACCGCCTGCGGCAGCTGCACCTTGACCTTATGGTTCATCAGCGGCGTGGTGATCATGAAGATGATCAGCAGCACCAACATCACGTCCACCAGGGGCGTGACGTTGATCTCGGCCATCGGCGCGCCGTCTTCCTTGTTACCGACACTTGCTGCCATGGTCAGGGGCCTCCGTCAGGTTCCAGTGGCCAACGATCAGCGCTTGCCGGCCGCGTCGCCGACGCGAGCGCCGGTGGCGAAGAAGTCGTGCAGGTCGTGGGCGAAGGTGTCGAACTGGTTGTTGGTGATCCGGTTCGCGCGCACGAAGGCGTTGTACGCCAGCAGCGCCGGGATCGCCACGAACAGACCGATCGCGGTCATGATCAGCGCCTCGCCCACCGGGCCGGCCACTGCCGAGATCGACGCATCGCCCGACGAACCGATCGCGATCAGCGCGTGGTAGATGCCCCACACGGTGCCGAGCAGGCCGACGAACGGGGCCGACGAACCGGTGGTGGCAAGCACGGTCAAGCCGGCTTCCAGGTTCAGCGACTCGCGGGTCACGGCCTGGCGCAGGGCGCGGTCCACGAACTCGGAGCGGTTCAGCGACTCGGCCAGCTTGGAGCCGTCATGGCGCTGGTGGTGCGCGGCAGCCTGGGCGGCATCCAGCGCGATCTTGGAGAACGGCTCGGACTTCGGCTGTTCTTCCATGTAGCGGATCGCGTCCTGGGCGTTGGTCGTCTCCCAGAAGGTGCTGACCACGCGTTCGGCGCGGCCGCGCAGGCGGATGTTCTTGATGAAGTTGATGATGATCCAGTACCAGGACATCACCGACATGATGCTCAAGGTGAGGAACACGATCCAGCCGACTGCGTCGAAGTTCTGGATCAGGCTTTCAAAGCCCATCTGCTGGAGCGCGGCGGCGTTGTTGCCTCCGGCGGCGGCAGGTGCGGCGGCAGCAGTTTCTTGCAACATACGCTTACCCTTGGATGTCGTGGATGAAGTTGTTCAAAGAGAGGTGGAGCTTTTGCCTTGGAACGGGTGGTGCGGGACAACAGTTACATCTTGAATTCGACCGGGACGCGGACGCGGCTGGCAACCTTCTGCCCGTTCTTCACTTCGGGGAAGAAACGCCAGCGCTTGGCCGCGGTGATCGCGGCGCGATCGAGGTTGCGGTTGCCGCTAGAACGTTCGACCTCGACGTCGAGCACGCCGCCGCTGGCGTCGATGCTGACGATCAGGACGGTGGTGCCCTGGATGCCGCGGCGCATTTCTTCCGGCGGGTACTTCGGCGGGTTCATGCCACGCGAGGACGGATCCACGCTGGAGCCGATATCCGGCACCGAAGCCGGCGGCGACGGCGGCGACGGCGGCGGCGCGGCGACGTCTACGGCGCGCGACTCGCTCAGCACCACCGGCGGATCATCCGGCGGCGGCGGAATCGGGCTCGGGCGCGGCGGCGACAGCGTCTTCGGCGGCGTGGTCAGCGGCTTGGGCTGTTCCGGCGGCGGCGGCGGCGGCGGCGGCGGCGGCGGCGGCGGTTCGATGAACGTGACGCTCACCACGTCGTCCTTGTCCACGTCCTGGGCCGGCGGCGACAGCGGCGCCAGCAGCATCAGCAGCGCGGCGGCATGCAGGGCGATGGCGAAGCTGAAGCCGGTGATGCGCGGCCAGCTCAGGCCGCCATCGCGGTTGTCATTCTTCTCGATGTGGGCGAGATCTTCCGTCATGCGCACGGCTCTGGTGTGGAGGGCCCCGATCACCTGGACCGGGGCGGGATTACGGTGCGACCTGATGGCCGCAGGAATCCCGTAGTTTATACCAGTTGACCCGACTTGTTCCAAGCCTTGTCTGTGGTGTAGGTCGAAAACTGCGTGGTGCGTCTCAACGCGCGAGGATGCGCTTGGCGTCTTCCGGCTTCTTGACGCCCTTCTCCAGCGCCAGCTTGGCCGCTGCCTTCGCCTCCGCCTTGCGCTCTGCATAGTCCAGCACCTTGGCGAGGTTGAGGTAGGCCTCGCCGTCGGCCGCCATCGGCGCCGCGCGCTTGTACAGCTCGATCGCCAGCGGGATCTTATCGTCCATGTAGGCGTTCTGAGCGAGGACCTGGTAGTCGCGGGAAAGGTCGGCGTCCTCCTTCAGGATGCCCTTGGCAAGCCCTTCCTCGATGACCGCCTGCGCTTCCGCCCAGTGCCCGGCATTCATGTAGCCGACATACAGGGAGCGCAACTCGCGCGGTTCGGTTAGCATGCCGCGCTTGTAGGCATCCCCCAACAACGTGTTGGCCTCGTCGTATTTCTCACTGCTCTGCAGGACCGAGACGGTATTCATCAGCAGCCGCTTGTCGCCCGGGTTCTTGGCAAGCAGCCCCTTGTACACGGCCGCGGCTTCGTCAAAACGATCCATCGCCGCCAGGATGCCGCCGCGCAGCGACAGGTGGTCCGGCTTTTCCGACTTGCTTTCGAGCAGGAAACGGTCGAGCGTCGCCAGCGCCTCGGCGTACTTTTCCTCGCCGTAACGCACCGCTACCAGGTTGTACATGGCCGAAAAGTGGCTGTCGTTGTCGAGGCCGTCGGTGTCGATCGCCAGCTGGAAGTAATGCTCCGCTTTCGCCTGGTCGTCCATGCTCGCGGCGGCGTTGCCGGCCATCAGATAAGCAAAGGACTTGTCGTAGGCATTGGCTTTTTCCATGCCGGCGACTTCTTCGGCCTTGGCGATCAGCGCGGCCCATTGCTCCTTGTCGAACATGGCGCTCATTTCCTGCAAATGCTTGATCGCCTTGGGCGAAGCATTAGTCTGCGGCGACTTGCGGGTCGCGTTGGGATACAGCGCGGGCTTGGCCTGTTCCGCCTGCTTGCCCGCCGCGCGGCGACGCGCACGCTCCTCGCGCTGGCTCTGCGGCTGCGGATCCGCATGGACCAACGGTGCCAACGTCGCCAACCCAAGGGCGATCGTGACGGCGATGAGGAGCGGATGGCGGGATTTGCTGGACATGGGAACCCTCATTGGAAATGTAGGCGCTGCGAGTGGCGCGCCCAGGTGCGGAAACGTAGCAGAAAGTGGATTCGCCGGCCTGTGCCGGGGGTGCGCCAGGTCAACGGCAGCGTGGAGTTTGCCCCTTGCCGCGCGCCGCCTGCATGACCGGCGTCAACCCCGCCGCACGCGCCTGTAGTTCGCGCAGGCGGGAAGCGGGGTCGGGATGGGTGGACAGCCACTGCGGTGGCCGGCCGCCGCCGGCCGCCGCCATGTTACGCCACAATGACACTGCGCCCTCGGGGTCGAAACCGGCCTTGGCCATGAGTTCCTGGCCCACGACGTCGGCCTCGGACTCCTGGACGCGCGAATTCGGCAGCAGGAAGGCACCCTGCAGCAGCGCACCACCGAGTTGGCCGGTCGTCTGCTGCGCCGCCTCGCCATAGCGTGAACCGGCCAGCGCACCGGCCACGCCCAGCCCGGTTTGTGCATAGACCTGCCGGGTGATGCGTTCATCGTGGTGGCGGGCCATCACGTGGCCGATCTCGTGGGCGATCACCGCGGCCAACTGGTCCTGGTTGGTGGCGACCTTGAAGATCCCGGTGTAGACGCCGATCTTGCCGCCCGGCAGTGCCCAGGCGTTGGCTTCACTGTTGTCGAACAGCGCGTATTCCCAGCGCACGCCGCTCCACGGCGCCGGCAGCTGGGCGGTGACGGCGCGCACCACGCAGCCGACGTAGGCGTCCTGCGCCGCGTCGCGGCTCAGCGGCGTTGCTGCCTTGGCCTGCGCGAAGGCCTGCAGGCCCAGCTGGTCCAGCTGCGCCTGCGACACCGCGCCCACGTATTGGGTGCGCCCGGTTGGCGAGGTGGTGGTGGCGCAGGCCGCCACCGACAGGGCGGTGGCAACGCCCAGTGCAAGGGCCTTGGCATTCATGTCGATCTCCGATCAGGGCGCTGCCCGCCGTTGTAGGCTGGCGGGCCTGAACGCGGCGTCAATCCGGGGCGCCCGATTAAACGTCGAGATTGGCCACCTTCAGCGCGTTGTCCTCGATGAATTCGCGGCGCGGTTCGACCACGTCGCCCATCAAGGTGCTGAAGATGGTATCGGCCGCCACCGCGTCTTCCAGCCGCACCTGCAGCAGGCGGCGGGTATCCGGGTTCACGGTGGTGTCCCACAGCTGCTCCGGGTTCATTTCACCCAGGCCCTTGAAGCGCTGGATCTGGCGACCCTTCTTCGCTTCCTCCAGCAGCCAAGCCTGGGCCTCGGCGAAGCGCTCGATCGCCTGCGACTTGCTGCCGCGGACGATCCGCGCGCCATCGCGCACCAGCCCATGCAGCTTGGCGGCGGCTTCGCGCAGCGGCCGCAGTTCGCCGTGCTCGAACAGCGACTGCGGCAGCACCTGCGTCAATTCCTCGCCCATGTGGCTACGGGTCACCAGCAGCGCCGCCGGACGACCTTCCTCCGCGGGCTGCCAGCGCAGCGCGTAGCGCGGCTTGCCCAGCCCGCTCTGGTTGAGGCGCCCGGCCAGCGCGGTGAGCGCAGCGGACAAGTCGCCATGCGCGGCCACCGACGCGGCATCCAGCGGCAAGAAGTCGATCAAGGCCTCCAGCACGCCCGGGTCGAAACGGTGGGCGTTGCGGGCGATCGCTTCCCTGGCCTTGGCGTAGGCCAGCAGCAGGCCTTCCAGCGCGGCGCCATCGATGGCCGGCTCGGCCTCGGCCGGCACCAGCCCGGCGCCCTCCACCGCGCTGCCGGCGAGGTAGGCGTCCAGCGCGGCATCGTCCTTCAGGTACAGCTCGTTCTTGCCCTGCTTGATCTTGTACAGCGGCGGCAGGCCGATGTAGATGTGGCCGCGGTCGATCAGCTCCGGCATCTGCCGGTAGAAGAACGTCAGCAGCAGGGTGCGGATGTGGCTGCCGTCCACGTCGGCGTCGGTCATGATGATGACGCGGTGGTAGCGCAATTTATCCGGATTATATTCGTCCTTGCCGATGCCGGTACCGAGCGCGGTGATCAGGGTGCCGACCTCGGCGCTGGCCAGCATGCGGTCGAAGCGCGCGCGCTCGACGTTGAGGATCTTGCCGCGCAAAGGCAGCACCGCCTGGGTCTTGCGGTTGCGGCCCTGCTTGGCGCTGCCGCCGGCCGAGTCACCCTCGACGATGAACAGTTCCGACAGCGCCGGGTCCTTCTCCGAGCAGTCGGCCAGCTTGCCGGGCAGGCCGGCGATATCCAGCGCGCCCTTGCGACGGGTCAGGTCACGCGCCTTGCGCGCGGCTTCGCGGGCACGGGCGGCGTCGACGATCTTGCCGGCGATGGCCTTGGCTTCGTTGGGGTGTTCCTGCAGGAACTCCTCCAGCCGCGCGGCGAAGGTGCTGTCCACCACCGGGCGCACGTCCGAGGACACCAGCTTTTCCTTGGTCTGGCTGGAGAAGCTGGGATCGGGCACCTTCACCGACAGCACCGCGATCATGCCTTCGCGCATGTCGTCGCCGGACAGCGCTACCTTGGCCTGCTTGGCGATGCCGCTCTGCTCGATGTAATTGGTCAGGGTGCGGGTCAACGCCGAGCGGAAACCCTGCAGGTGGGTGCCGCCATCCTTCTGCGGGATGTTGTTGGTGAAGCAGAACATCGTCTCCTGGTAGGCGTCGGTCCACTGCAGGGCGACTTCCACGGTGATGCCGTTCTGCTCGCCGCTGACCGAGATCACGTTCGGATGCAGCGGGGTCTTCAGCTGGGCTAGGTGCTCGACGAAGCTCTTGATGCCGCCTTCGTACTGGAACACATCGCTGCGGCCTTCCTCGCGCTCGTCGGTCAGGGTGATCTTGACCCCGGAATTGAGGAAGCTCAGTTCGCGCAAGCGCCGCGCCAGGATCTCGTAGTGGAACTCGGTGTCGCTGAAGGTTTCCTCGGACGGCCAGAACCGCAGCACGGTGCCGCGCCGCTCGCCCTGGTCGCCGACCCGCTTGAGCGGATAGACCGGCTCGCCGTGCGCGTATTCCTGCTGGTGGTGGCCGCCGTCGCGCCAGATGTCCAAGGTCAGCTTGCTGGACAGCGCATTGACCACCGACACGCCCACGCCGTGCAGGCCGCCGGACACCTTGTAGCTGTTGTCGTCGAACTTGCCGCCCGCGTGCAGCACGGTGAGGATGACCTCGGCCGCCGACACGCCCTCTTCCTTGTGGATGTCCACCGGAATGCCGCGACCGTTGTCGGACACGCTCACCGAACCGTCGGCATGGATGCTGACGATGATGTTGTCGGCATGGCCCGCCAGCGCCTCGTCCACCGAGTTGTCGACTACCTCGAACACCATGTGGTGCAGGCCGGTGCCGTCATGGACGTCGCCGATGTACATGCCCGGGCGCTTGCGCACCGCTTCCAGCCCGCGCAGGACGGTGATCTTGCTGGAATCGTAGGTGGAGTTCGGGGTGGTTTCGGGCTGCTGGCCCGGGGTCTGTTCGTTTTGCGACATCGACGCGTTCGACTCCCGTGACGTGCCGTGGGCACGCCAAGACACATTAGCTATAGGAACGGACAGTATAACTGACCGGGCCCACGGGCTTTTTGCGGTCGATCCCCGTGCCCCACGCTGGGTTACGGTCCGATCCCGGCAACCAGATGTTCAGGGGCCACTAATCCGACCATGTTCCACGTGGAACATCGCCACATCGACCCCGCCCGCGGCCAGTCCTGCTGGCGCTTCCGTGCCGGTGACCAGCACCTGCGCCCCGCTTCCTGCCAACACCTCCAGTAACCGGCGCTGGTGGTGGCGATCCAACTCGGAACCCAGGTCGTCCAATTGCAGGACCGGCCATCCGCCCTTGAGCGCAGCCAGATGTCCCGCTTGGCCTAGCAACAGCGCCAGCGCCAGCTGCTTGGTTTGCCCTCGCGACAACCCCTCGCGCCCGGGTAGGTCCCGCAGGGAAATCCTCAGGTCGGCGCGATGCGGCCCAAGCGAGGTATGGCCCAGCGCCAGGTCGCGCTCCCGCGACAGCAGCAGGGCATCCGCCAGCGACAACTCCTGCCGCTTCCATCCGGGCTGCAGCAGCAGCTCCACACCGCCTGCTGCCGGCAACAGGGTCGGCAGGAGCTGGGCGAGGCTAGGCCGTAGCCCAGCCACGTAGGCCTCCCGCAACAGCGTCAGCTCCTCCCCCGATTGCGCCAGCTCGTGTTCCCACGCGTCCAGCTGTGCACTGGCGCCGCCCGGCTGTCGCAACAGGGCGTTGCGCTGCTTGAGCGCACGCGCGTACCTGCGCCATTGCGGCATGAAGCCATGTTCCACGTGGAACAGCCCCCAATCGAGGTAGCGTCGCCGCACCTCGCTGCTGCCGTCGACCAGCGCATGGCTGCCGGGTTCGAAGGTGATCACGGCCAGTGCCTCGCACAGCTGCCCGAGCTGCCGTACATCTTCGCCATCCAACCGCGCCTCCCAGCTACCACCGGCATGGCGCAACCCGGCCCGACGGGCCACGCCTTCGGCTTCCCACTCCACATAAGCCTGTAGCGCCGGTTCCCCCTGCCGGATCAACCCATCGCGAACACGACCCCGGAAGCTGCGTCCGTGCGCCAGCAGGTGCAGTGCCTCAAGCACGCTGGTCTTGCCGCTGCCGTTGTCGCCGGTCAGCAGGTTGAAGCCGGGGCGCAGGGCGATTTCCGCCGAGTCGAAGCGGCGGAACGCCTCAACGCGAAGCAGGCGAATCAGCATCTTGGGATTTCACCGTGACACGAATGACGACGCCCGGACTGTGCCGGGCGTCGAGGCAGATGTTCCACGTGGAACACCTTTACCACTGCACCCGGCCAGCGGCCGGGTCTAGGCTGGTTGAACACGCCCGGTTACAGGCGCAGCGGCATCACCACGTGGCGGGCGTGATGGCTACCAGCCCCGCGCACCAGCGCGGAAGAGTTGGCATCGCGCAACTGGATGACCACGAACTCGTCGCGCAGCGCGCCAAGCGCTTCCAGCAGATAGGTCACGTTGAAGCCGATGGCTAGCGAATCCACGTGGGTTTCCGCTTCCACCTCTTCCTGCGCCTCTTCCTGCTCCGGATTGTGGGCACTGATCTTGAGCAAGTTGGGCGAGACTTCGACGCGAACGCCGCGGTATTTCTCGTTGGACAGGATCGAGGCACGCTGCAGCGATGCGCGCAGCGCCTCGCGGTCGATCTTGACCTCGCGGTCGGCGCCAATCGGGATCACTGCTTCGTAATCCGGGAACTTGCCGTCGATCAGCTTGCTGGTGAAGGTCACGTCGTCGCGCTTGACCCGGATATGCCCCTTGCCCAGCTCCAGCTCGATCTGGCGGTCGCCGCCTTCAAGCAGGCGCTGCAGTTCCTGCACGCCCTTGCGGGGGACGATGATCTGGCGCTTGCCAGCGTGTTCCTGTCCCAGGCTGGTTTCGCACAGCGCCAGGCGATGGCCGTCGGTGGCCACGCAGCGCAGGGTGTCATCGCGCAGGTCGAACAGCAGGCCGTTGAGGTAGTAGCGCACGTCCTGCTGCGCCATCGCGAACGCGGTGCGCTCCAGCAGTTCCTTCAACGCCGCCTCGGGCACGCTGACCTGCTCGGTGGCGTCCACTTCGTCCAGCGAAGGGAAGTCATTGGCCGGCAAGGTCGCCAGGCTGAACCGGCTGCGCCCGGCTTGCACGGTGACCTTGTCGCCGCTATGGCTGATCGTGACCCGGCTGCCGTCCGGCAGGGCACGCACGATGTCGAAAAGCTTGCGGGCGGGGATGGTGATCTCGCCGTCCTGGGCGTCCTCGACCGCGGTGCGCGCGACCATTTCGACTTCCAGGTCGGTACCGGTCAGGGCCAGCTGTCCGTCATTGACCCGGACCAGCAGGTTGGCCAGCACCGGCAGGGTATGCCGACGTTCGACCACGTTGACGACCTGCGCCAACGGCTTCAGCAGGACTTCGCGTTGCAGGGAAAACCGCATGTAAACCCCTCACCCTTTTGGCTGGTTCGAAAGCCTTGCCGGCTGGCAGGCCCTTGCTTCTTGAATATGGATAAATCTTTAAAGTCGGTGGTGCTGGAGTAGCGAAAAACCCGGGATATCTACTGTAACTTATTGTTTTTAAATTATTTTATGCAACCTGAAAGCTCTTGCATAAACCCCTTGGAAGTCTGGGACAAGCTGTGGATGGATTCTTGCAGTAGGTTTGATCCCCCGCTTATCCACAGCTTCTACCGCCGTCATTCACTGAGTTTGCGAATCAACTTGTCCCAGTCTTCGTGGAGCTTCCCGTCGCTTTCCATCAGCGTGCGGATCTGCCGGCAGGCGTGCAGCACGGTGGTGTGGTCGCGGCCATCGAACGCCATGCCGATCTCCGGCAGGCTGTGTTCGGTCAGTTCCTTGGCCAACGCCATCGCCACCTGTCGCGGTCGCGCCAGCGACCGGGTGCGCTTCTTGCCCAGCATCTCCCGCAGCTGCAGACCGTAGTAGTCTGCCACGGCCTTCTGGATGTTGGCGATGCTGATGGCCTGCTGCTGCGCGCGCCACAGGTCACGTAGGGTTTCCTGGGCGAACTCCATGGTCACCGGCCGTCCCAGCAGGCCGGCTTGGGCGGTCAGCTTGTTGATCGCGCCTTCCAGCTCGCGCACGTTGCTGCGCATCTTCTTGGCGATCAGCTGGGCCACTTCGTCCGGCAACACCGCGCCACGCTCGCGCGCCTTCGACAGCACGATTTGGGCGCGGGTCTCGAAGTCCGGCGGGTCGATCGCCACCGAAAGCCCCCAGCCCAGCCGCGACTTCAGCCGGGGCTCCAGGCCATCCACCTCGCGCGGGTAGCGGTCGCAGGTCATGATGATCTGCTGGCGGCCCTCGAACAGCGCGTTGAAAGTGTGGAAGAACTCCTCCTGCGTGCGGTCCTTGCCGGCGAAGAATTGGATGTCGTCGATCAGCAGCGCGTCGATCTTCTGGAACTGGCGCTTGAACTGGTCGGTGGTCTTTTCCTGCAGTGAGCGGAAGAACGCGTCATAGAACGTGTTCGAGCGCAGGTACAGCACCCGCGCGGCTGGGTTGAGCCGGCGCATCTCGTTGCCCGCCGCGAACATCAGGTGGGTCTTGCCGAGGCCGGTGCCGCCGTATAGCAGCAGCGGGTTGTGGGTGCGCTCGCCCGGCTTCTGCGCCGCGTGCCAAGCGGCAGCCCGGGCCAGCTGGTTGCTGCGGCCCTCGACGAAGTTGTCGAAGCTGTAATGCGGATCGACGTTGCCGTGGAAGGGCTCGACCACGGCGGTGGGTACGGCCCTGGCCGGCGCTGGCGGGTTCACCGGCGCGGCCGGCGCGCGCTTCGGGGCGCCGATGTCGACCACCACGTCGCCACTACCGTCGAAATGGCGGACCAGCTCGCGGATGCGTTCGAGGAAGCGGCTCTGGACCTCGTCGCGGACGAAGGCATTGGGCGCATACAGCACCAGCCCGCCGTCACGCCGGTCCGCCTGCAGCGGCTTGAGCCACATGCTCACCTCGTCCTGCGGGAGTTCTGTTTCAAGGCGTTGCAGGCAGGCGGGCCAGACGTGCATGGGGCGAGGGATCCAGGAAAAAGCGCGGGCGGCCGGACCGGGATGCCCGGCGGCTGTGGATAAGATGGGAACTGGGCAGGTTACCACCGCGCCCGGATGCCGCCAAACTGCCGCCCCGGGCGCGCCAAGGCGGGTGGACTTGCACGCGGCGTGCCAGCCCGCTATCATTCCGATTCTTATTCTCTGAAACATAGCAAGCAGGCCCGCCATGGCGACCAAGCGCACCTACCAGCCCAGCAACCTCAAGCGCAAGCGTGATCACGGCTTCCGTGCCCGCATGGCGACTGCCGATGGCCGCAAGGTCCTGGCCCGTCGTCGTGCCAAGGGCCGTCGTCGCCTGACCGTCTGACCCTCGGGTCGGATCGTGCGTCCGGCGCTTGCGCCGGAACCGAATGACGTTGCCAGCGATGCCCCAAACGCCGGCGTCCATGCAGGATGCCGGCGTTGTCGCGTTTGCGCGCCGCAAGGCCGCCGGATTCCCGCCTGCCGCGCGGGTCCGCGCCAAGGCCGAGTTCGGCCGCGTGTTCGATGGCGGCCGGCGCACTGCCGAACCGCGCCTGGCCTTGCACTGGCTAGCCGATGCGGCAGCGCCGCGGTTGGGTTTGGCGGTCTCGCGCAAGGTTGATCCCAATGCGGTCGGACGCAACCGCATCAAGCGCGCCCTGCGCGAATGTTTCCGCCGGCTGCGCCCGCAGTTGCAGGGTGGCGCTTACGTCGTGGTTGCCCGCAGTGGCGCCGCGCGGGCCGACAACCGCAGCCTGCAAGCGGCGTTCGAACAGTTGCTGACGCGCGCCGGCGCGTTGCCCCTGCCGGCCGTGGCCGGCACAATGCCGCCCGCCGATTCCCCGGCTCCTCCCGATGTGGCCGCGCCGCAAGCGCGCCCCGAGACCCCTGCCCAATGAACCAGATCCGTACGTTCCTGCTGATTGCCTGGCTGATGGTGGCGTTCCTGCTGTGGCAGGAGTGGGGTAAGGAAAAAGTCGCCGCTGCGCAGCCTACCGCGGCGGTTCCCGCGGCAGCGCAGGGGGAAGTGCCGGCGGCCGTCGCCACCCCGCTGGCGGCGCCTGCCGCTGGCGCCATCGCGCAGGCCAGTGCCGTTGCCACGGCGCCGACCCTGCGCTTGCGCAACGACGTGCTGGCGCTGGAATTGAACGGCCGCGACGTCACCCGCGCGGAGCTGCTCCGCTATCCGCAAACCCGCGCCGCCGGCAGTCCGCCGGTGGTGCTGTTCGATACCGACCCGGCCCGCTTCTTCGCCGCCGAAGCCTTCTGGCGCGGCACCGACGGGACGGAACTGGCGCTGCAGCCGCAGGGCGAGGCGCGCGAGATGGCGCTGGCCGATGGCGCCGCCGAGGTGCAGGCGCGCTTCGTCGCTACCGCCGCCAACGGCATGCAGCTGCAGCGCACCTACACGCTGGCACGCGGCAGCTACGCGCTGCGGGTGCGCGATGAATTGGTCAACACCGGCAACACGGCCTGGACCGGCGACATCGAGCGCCGGCTGGAGCGCGTGCCGCCGGCGGTCAAGACCGGCTTCACCAACCCGGAATCGTTCAGCCTCAACGGTGCCGCCTGGTACAGCCCGGAAGACAAGTACAAGAAGCGCAAGTATCCGAACTTCGTCGAGGACGGCCCGCTCAACCAGCAGGTCACCGGCGGCTGGGTCGCGCTGTCGCAGCATTATTTCCTTGGCGCGTGGGTGCCGCAGAAGGACCAGGCCGCGCTCTACTCGCTGGCCGAGAAGGGCCATCTCTACAGCATCGCCGCGCGCGGGCCGCGGGTGACCCTGGCCCCGGGCCAGCGCTTCCACAGCGAAGCCACCCTGTGGGTCGGCCCCAAGCTGGCCGGCAAGCTCGACGCCACCGCGCCCGGCCTGGGCCTGGCGATGGACTACGGCATCTTCACCGTGCTGTCCAAGCCGATCCATTGGCTGCTGACCCAGCTGCACAAGCTCACCCACAACTGGGGCTGGGCGATCGTGCTGCTGGTGGTGCTGATCAAGCTGGCGCTGTATCCGCTGTCGGCGGCGCAGTACAAGTCGATGGCGAAGATGCGCAAGTTCCAGCCGCGGATCGCCCAGCTCAAGGAGCGCTACGGCGACGACAAGCAGAAGTTCCAGATGGCGATGCTGGACCTGTACAAGAAGGAGAAGATCAACCCGGCCGGCGGCTGCCTGCCGATCTTCATCCAGATGCCGGTGTTCCTGGCCCTGTACTACGTGCTGCTGGAGGCGGTTGAGCTGCGGCAGGCGCCGTGGATCATCGGCTGGGTCAGCGACCTGACCGCGCGCGATCCGTTCTTCATCCTGCCCGTCCTCAACGCCGTGGTGATGTTCCTTACCCAGCGGATGTCGCCGATGGTGGGGATGGACCCGATGCAGCAGAAGATGATGCAGATGATGCCGCTAGTGATGGCGGTGATGTTTGCCTTCTTCCCGGCCGGCCTGGTCCTGTACTGGGTGACCAACGGCGCGCTGGGCATGGCGCAGCAGTGGTGGAACATGAAGCGCTTTGCCGAGGAACCGGCGAAGGCTTGAGGCCGCTTCCCGGTCGCGACGTTGCCTGGTGGCAGCGCGCGGCAGGCGATGTGCCGGAGTCGGTGCCCCACCGCGGGCCGATGGCCGTGACACGCCGTGGATGCGTCCATGTAGGCTCCTCGGCGACATCCATGTCGCCGAGTCCTGGCCACCGGCCCGCGGTGCGGCACCTCGCCGTGTCGTGGCTGGCAATCTGCAATCATTCCCCCCATGCCTGACACCGACACCATCGTTGCCATCGCCACCGCGCCCGGCGCGGGCGGCGTGGGCATCGTGCGGCTGTCCGGCGCGGATGCCCACGCCATCGGCGAGCGCATCTGTGGCCGCCGGCTGCGGGTGCGCAGGGCGCAATACGCCCGCTTCAGCGATGCCGACGGCGATATCCTCGACGGCGGCATCGCCCTGTATTTCGCCGGCCCTGCCAGCTTCACCGGCGAGGACGTGGTGGAGCTGCAGGCGCATGGCGGCCCGGTGCTGCTGCGTGAGCTGGTGGCGCGCTGCGTGGCGCTAGGCGCGCGCCAGGCCGGGCCGGGCGAGTTCAGCCAGCGCGCCTTCCTCAACGGCAAGCTGGATCTTGCGCAGGCCGAGGCCATTGCCGACCTGGTCGCGGCTGGCGACGCGCGCGCGGCGCGGGCGGCGCGGCGGTCGCTGGACGGCGTGTTTTCGCACCGCGTCGATGCGCTGATGGCGCAGCTGCTGGCGATCCGCGTGCACGTGGAAGCGGCGATCGACTTCGCCGACGAATCGCTGGAAACGCTGGGCGGCGCGGTTTTGTCCGCCCGGCTACAACAGGCGCGCGCTGCGCTGGCGCAGCTACGCGGCGACGCCGAACGCGGCCGCAAGCTGCGCGACGGCCTGCACGTGGTGCTGGTGGGCCCGCCCAACGCTGGCAAGAGCTCCCTGCTCAACGCGCTGGCCGGCAGCGACCGTGCCATCGTCACCGACATCGCCGGCACCACCCGCGACGTGCTGCAGGAAACCATCCGCATCGACGGGGTCGAACTGACCCTGGTCGATACCGCCGGGCTGCGCCATGCCGACGACGCCATCGAGGCCGAAGGCATCCGCCGCGCCCGCGGCGAATTGGCGCGCGCCGACCTTGCGCTGGCGGTGCTGGACGCGCGCGATCCCGGGGCGGGGCGCGCCGCGCTCGACGCCGACCTGGCCGGGGTGGCGCAGGTGCTGTGGCTGCACAACAAGGCCGACCTGCTGGCGGCGCCACCGACGCTGGGCGACGACGCGCTGGCGGTGTCGGCGCGCACCGGCATGGGGCTGGCGGCGTTGCACCAGCGCCTGTTCGCGCTGGCCGGCGGTGGCGTGGGCGAGGGTGCGTTCTCGGCGCGCGCGCGCCATGTGCAGGCGCTGGCGCTGGCCGACGACTGGTTGGCGCAGGCCGCGGCGGAACTCTCCAGCGAGCGGCTGGAGCTGGCCGCGGAAGCGCTGCTGCGCGCGCACGACGCGCTGGGTGGAATCGGCGGGCGGGTCGATGCGGATGGACTACTCGGTCACATTTTCACATCGTTCTGCATCGGCAAGTAAGCGGCTCCACTTGACAATGTAAGCCCGGATGCCGCGTGCTACGCTGGAAAACGCTTTTGCATCAACAGGGGAAACGGGATGAGTGCAAACAACAAGATGCGCAAGGGGTGGGTGCCGGTGGCACTGACCGTTGCCGTGGCCTGTGCGCTGACGGCATGCAAGAAGGACGAACAGCCGGCTGCGGGGACACAGGCGGCGCAACAGGCGGCGCCCGCGCCCACGCCGGAATCGGTGGTGGCGGCGTCGGTGTCGGCGATGGGGGTCGACCAGCTGCGCGATGCGGCCAACACCGCCTACAACGACAACCGGCTGTACGCGCCGGCCGGCAACAACGCGATGGAGTACTACCTCGCCCTGCGCGACAAGCAGCCTGGCGACGCCGGTGCGTCCAGCGCGCTCAGCGACCTGCTGCCGTTGGCGGTGATCGCCACCGAGCAAGGCATCGCCCGCGCGGATTTCGACGAAGCCAAGCGCCTGCTGGCGCTGATCGGCAAGGCCGATGCCCACCATCCGGCGCTGGAGCGGCTGAAGGCGAGCATCGGCAGCAACGAGGCCAAGGCCCAGCAGCAGTCCGAAGCGCAGAAGCTGAGCGTGGAAGAAGAAGCCAAGCGCCGCGAAGAGCTGGCGCGCAAGCGCGAAGAAGACCAGAAGAAGCTGCAGGAACAACAGCGCCAGCAACAGGCGGCGGCCGACCAGCAGCGCCAGCAGCAGGCAGCGGCAGACGCGGAGGCCGAGCGCCAGCGTCAGGCCGCCGCCGCCGCGGAACAGCAGCGCCAGCAGCAGGCGGCAGCGCAGCAGGCGCAGCCGACCGCCCCGCCCCGCCCGCGTCCGGCCGCGGCAGCGACTGAACTACGCGCGATCAGCCAGCCCGGGCCGAAGTACCCGCCGGCGGCGCAGCGTGCCGGCGCCACCGGCACGGTGCAGGTGGAGTTCACCGTGGGCACTGATGGGAGCATCACCAACGCACGCGTGGTGTCTTCCGACGGCACCCGCCAGTTCCAGCGCGAGTTCGAGCGCGAAGCGCTGAATGCGGTCAAGCGTTGGCGCTTCCAGCCGATTGGCCAGGCCACCACCAGCCGCCGTACGATTTCGTTCGAGCAGTAAGCGGCGCGGATCGAGTGGCAACAAGAAGCCCGGCATCTGCCGGGCTTCTTGTTTGCGCGGGAACGGGCGGATCGATCAGGCCGAGATCGCCAGCTTCTCCTGCCGGTAGCGCCATACCGCCAGCGCCCACAGCGCCGCGGCCAGCGCCAGCGAGCTGGCCAGGTACAGGCCCCACTGCTCCATCGACGCCGCTTCGCCGCGGGTGATCTTCTGGATCAGCTGGTTCTGCGACAGGAACGGCACCGCGTACTGCCACGCCGCGGTGTCTTTCAGCGGGTAGGCCATCAAGCCATAGGCCGGCAGCATCGGCAGCATCATCAGCCACATGATGTGGCTCTGCGCTTCCTTCATGCTCTTCGCGCCGGCAGCCAGCGCGGTGATCAGCGCGGTGCCGATCAACACCAGCGGCAGCAGGGTCAGCAGCAGCTTGCCCATGGCCAGGAAGCTGACGTCCATCTGCTTGGCCATGCCGCTGGCCAAGGTGGCGCTGATCTTGAACGAGACCAGGATCAGCAGCATCGAGGCCAGCCCCAGCATCGTCGCCGCCAGCATCTTGCCGCCCACCAGCGCCGCGCGCGAAGCCGGGGTGGCCAGCAGCGGTTCCAGCGACTGCCGTTCGCGTTCGCCGGCGGTGGTGTCCATGGCCAGGTGCGCGCCGCCGATGAAGGCGAAGATGGTCAGCAGCAGCGGCAGCAGGATCGACATGAACTGGCTGTTCTTGGCTTCCGGCGTGGCCATGTCGCGGGTGCCCACGTGCAGTGGCGTGGCGATGCCCGGGTTGATGCCACGGATCAGCAGGCGCATCGCGCCCACGCCGTTGCCGTAGCCCTCCAGCACCTTGTTCACCCGCGCCACCTTCACGTCGCCGTTGCGGCGGGTGGTGTCGGTGATGATGTCGATCTTGGCGGGCTTGCCGGCGTGCCAGTCCTTGGCGAAATCGGCATCGATCGCCAACGCCAGGTCTTCCTGTTGGGCGCGCACGCGCGCTTCGATGTCGGCCGGCGCCGGCTTGGCTTCGATGCCGTAGCTGGCAAGGAACTTGATCAGGTTGGGCGCGCGTTCCATGCCCACGACCGGCACGCTGAGGGTCTTCTCCAGCTGGGTTTCGGCGCGCATCTGGGTGAGCTTGCCGATGCCGAGGAAGATCAGCGGGTACAGCAGCGGAGCCACCAGCAGCGACAGCATGAAGGTGCGGCGGTCGCGGAAGAAGTCCAGCCATTCCTTGCGCATCACCGTCAGCATGGCGGTGGTGAACGACGTCTTGTTCATGCGTGCAGGCCCTCTTCGCTGCCGATCAGTTTCACGAATGCGTCTTCCAGGTTGGCCTCGCCGGTCAGGGCGCGCAGCTCGTCCGGGGTGCCCTGCGCGGTGACCCTGCCGCTCGCGATGATGACGATGCGGTCACACAGCGCCGCCACCTCCTGCATGATGTGGCTCGAGAAAATGACGCAGCGGCCCTCGCCGCGCAGCTCCTGCAGGAAGCCGCGCAGGCCGCGCGTGGTCATCACGTCGAGGCCGTTGGTGGGCTCGTCGAGGATCACGTTCTTAGGGTCGTGGATGAGCGCGCGGGCGATCGCGGTCTTGGTGCGCTGGCCCTGGCTGAAGCCTTCGGTGGCGCGGTCGAGGAAGTCCTCCATCTGCAGCGCCCGGGCGAGCTTGTCGGTGCGTGCGGCGATCTCCGCCGGCGACATCCCGTGCAGCTTGCCGAAGTAGTCGATGTTCTCGCGCGCGGTCAGGCGCTTGTACACGCCGCGTGCGTCGGGCAGCACGCCGAGGCTGCGGCGCACGCGCTCGGCGTCGCTGGCCACGTCGATGCCGTCCACCAGCACCCGGCCGGACTCCGGCGACATCAGGGTGTATAGCATGCGCAGGGTGGTGGTCTTGCCGGCGCCGTTGGGGCCGAGCAGGCCGGTGATCTCGCCGTCGCGGGCGGTGAAGCCCACGTCGTCCACGGCGACGACCGGTGTCTTGTCCTTGCCCCGTCCGGGGAAAGTCTTGCGGAGGTGTTCTGCAACGATCATTGCAAGCGTCCTGTTGGAGGGTGGCTTACGGCTGCGCGCCGTTGAAGCTGATGAAGGGCGAGGGATACGCCAGCGTGTCCAGGCATTTGCCGTCCAGCGCCTTGGCATCGGCCTTCTCGATGAACTGGGTGAACAGCTTGGGCATGCAGCCGGCGCCAAGCACGCCGTGGCCGACGCCCTTGAGCACGAACAGGCGGCCGTTCGCCAGCGACTTCACGATCTCCTCGCCGTAGCGCGGCGGCGTCACCGGGTCGAATTCGCCGGCCAGCACCAGCGCCGGCACCTTGGTGGCCAGCGGCTGGTTGAAATCGGCCGGGACGTCGCCCTTCGGCCAGGCCTTGCACATTGCCGCCATGCCGGCAGGCAGCAGGTTACCGAGCACGGTTTTGGCGTCTTCCTCGCGCACCACCATGCTGTCGGCGTCCTCGCTGCAGACCACCGACAGCTGCATGCCCATCGCCATCGCGTCCTTCAGGTCGCCGGTCATCATCCGCGCCAGCGCCATCAGGTTGCCGTAGCGTCCGGCGTTGGCTTCGTGGATCAGCTTGGGCAGCAACCCGCTGGCCAGCGGCATGTAGGCATACATGCGCACCAGCCCGGCCACGGTTTCCGCGCGCAGCGTGCCTTGCTTGGCTTCGCCGGTGCTGGCATCGCGGTACTGCACCTGCACCGGGTTGGCGCGCAGGGTCTCCAGCAGCACGTCGAGCTCGGCGCGCGGGTCGCCCAGCTTGTCCTTGCACGCCGGATCCTTGCTACACAGCGCGAATTGCAGGGCCAGCGCGTCGTCGAGGTTGCGGGCGAAGATGTTGCCCAGCCCCAGCGCGTTGGGTACCGGCGAGTCCAGCACGATGCTGCGGGTGCTGGCCGGGTGGCGCATCGCGTACTGCTGGGCAACGCGCGTGCCGTAGCTCACGCCGACCAGGTTGAGCTGCTGCGCGCCGATCGCTTGCCGCACTTCGTCGAGGTCGGCGACCGCATCGGTGGTGGTGTAATGGCGCAGGTCGGCCTTCTTCGACAGTTCGGCCGCGCAGCTGGCGGCTTGCGCCTGCATCGCTTCGGGCGATGGATCGAAAGCGTCGTCGTCGCCGTCCGGCGCCTTGCAGGACAGCAGGTTGGATTTGCCGGTGCCGCGCTGGTCGACGAGGATCACGTCGCGTTGTTTGCGCACTTCTTTGAACACCGGGTCCATGCCGGGGAAGGTTTCGACCGCCGACTGGCCGGGGCCGCCGGCGAGGAAGAACACCGGGTCGGGCATGCGATCGCCCTTGCCGGTGGCCTGCAGCCAGGCGATGTTGAGCGCGATCTTGCGGCCTTCCGGCTTGGCGCGGTCTTCCGGCACCGCATGGGTGGCGCACATCGCTTCCAGGCTGTCCTTGGCCATCGGCGAACTGAGGCTGCACGGGGTGAAGGCGATCTTGCCCAGCATCACCGGCTGGATCGGTGCGACCGGCGCGGCGGCCTTGTCTGCCGCGGCCGACGAATAGCCATCGACCCCGGGCTTCTGGTTCAACGCCTTGTAGCCGAAGAGCGCGGCGGCCACCGCGACGGCAAGGATCAATCTGGTCTTGCGGGAGTTCATCGGGACAACCCCTTTGGGTGCTTGCAGGTGGAAAAGCGGAAGGACTCAGGTTTCATCGGGCAGGAACACGTCTTCGATCCGGCAGCCGAACAGGCGGGCGATGCGGAAGGCCAGCGGCAGCGACGGGTCGTACTTCCCCGTCTCCAGCGCATTGACGGTCTGCCGGGACACGTCCAGCCGCAGCGCCAGCTCGCCCTGCGACAGGCCCTCGCGTTCGCGCAGCTCGCGCAGGCGGTTGTTCACAGGTAGCGCCGGGTGAACACGTATTTGGCGATGCCGTAGAACAGCATCAGCAGCGGGAACACCCACACCATCACCGCGGCCGCATCGAAGTGCAGCACCTTGGCTTTTTCCAGCAGGCCGCCGGCGAAGTACAGCACCGACACCAGCAGGCTGGCGGCACCGATGGCTTCGGTTTCGATCCGCCGCTGCAGCTCGTCGATCTCGCGCAGGTAGCGCAACGCGGCGCGCATCAGCAGCACGATGGCCAGCGCCGGGGTGATGGCGACGACCGCACGCAGCGGCACCGAATCGATGCCGCGCTTGATCCACCAGATCGAGGCGAACAGCGCCAGCGAGTAGAAGATCATGATCGGCCAAAGCGCCTTGATGTAGCGCTTGCCGGCCGGCTGCGCATACATCTCGTCGCAGTGCTCGCGCCACCAGCGCGGCACCAGCAGGAACAGCAGCGCGCCGACCAGATAGCCGGTGCCGATGCCCAGCCAAGTCTGCACCGCATCCTCCGGCCAATGCAGCAGCCACCGGCCGGCGGCTGCCAGCAGCAGGCAGCCCACGGCGATGGCGCCGAACCCCAGCATCCAGCGGCGCAGGGTCACGGCTGGCCGTCCTTGCGGGCTTTGGCGAGGGCGGCGAACCCGAGGACGACGAACACCAGGCCCACGCCGAGGAAGGCGGTCTGTCCGCTGGCGGCGACGGCAAGGAAGGCCGCACCGATCCCCAGATAGCTGAGGCCAGCGCCCTTCAGGCGGTTGCGCGGTGTGACCATCGTGGAAATCCCATGTCAAGCGAGCTTGACAGGGACGATACCGGCGTCACGAACTGATTGTCAAGGTTGCTTGACAGGCCTGGGCTCGCGACGCGCCAGACGCTCGATACATCGCAAACATGATGTGTTGTTTGTCACAAAATGTCGTGATAGCGTTGCAATAAAGCGGCAATTTATGACATTTCGCGTCACTTCCGCAGAGAGATTAATGACCATTGTCGAGGTGAAAGCCACAGGCTGATGGTCGGAAGTGGGCGATAACAAGAAACCGACCCGTTGCGAACGCGTGGACTGTGGCGAACTTCCTGAGAGCGACACGCCGAGCCGATCTTCACATGGAAGTGACGACCGAAGTACGCAATGCGCGCAGCAGTTCCGCGCTCGGCGTCGCTGCGGGCCGCATGTAGTTGAAGGACGAGGCGCGAGGCGGTCAACTGCGCGCGACGGCGAGTGCACAGGTGTACTTCAATCGACCCCACGACCATGCGCCATTCAAGCGCAGGGTCTGGGTCGCGGCTACGGCAAGTTCGAGCAAGGCAGCATGTTCAGCCCGTACTGGCAGGCGCGCCTGGTGGAAACCCCGCGGGCCGACAAACTCATCCTTCTGATGGGCCCATGAAAAAGACGTTTGCAACCGTAACCGTGGCGCTTATCTGCCTGTTCGCCGCTGCCGGATGCCACTCCAACACCGCGGAGAGCGCTTCACACGAAGCGGGTGCGGTTAGCGGCCCGGCCAACCGTCCCGCGCTGCACGCAACCCTGCGGTGGGAGCGGCTGTACGACGGCAAGCACATGGCGCGCTGGAACTACGCCGTGCTGGAGGAGAGTTGCAGGGCAGGCGGTCACTTGGTGCGTGGCCTTACGCCGGGTGAAGTCCAGAAGCTTGACACCGGCACTGTGGAACTGTGGCGGGACGATCGCGGTGCCTACGGCCGGGAACGGACTTGGCGCCACGTCTTGGAGGAGCGCACCGATGGCGACTGCGTGATCAGGCTGGAAGAACAGCTCGACGAGGGAAGCCGGAGCTTCCGCGAGATCGATGGCACTCCGATCGAGATTTCGCCGGTGGATCCGTCGGACGTGGCATTGGCGGGCAAGCTGTCGGGCTTCACGCGGATAGGCGAGTCGCAGGTCAAGGGCCAGCCGTGCACCCGCTGGCGCAGCAAGAACCATGAAGAGTGTGTCTGGTCCGGGGGGCTGGGTATCGGCATGAGCGATGCGCCGACAGATTCGTTGTGCACCACCCAGGGCCCGATGGCGTATCTGACGGGGCTGCCCCTGGAGAGCAGGCATGACTCGCAAGGGCCGGGTTGCAACCTCGAGCTGGAAACCATGACTGTCGGCAAGGGCCTGTTGCCGGAAGTCGGCCGCGCCATGGCCGAGCTCGGCGCACCCGCAGCGGGAGGCTGACGCATGCGTACCTTCGCCGTGCAATGCGTAGCGCCGCTTGTGGCGTCGTTGATGCCGCACGCGCACCTACCGCGCCACCTGCCATCAGGCTGCATAAAGACGTTTCGCTGGAATATGAATCGATGAGTCATGAAAGCAGCGGCGGACCTCGGCGTACTTCCAGGAGGATGTCGGTAGTGTTGGGATACGCTGGTCTTTTTGGAATATCGGTGCTGGCGTTGGTACCGGTGCTGGCGGGTACTGGCGCACGAAGTGATCGCTATGCCTTCAAGAGCGGGCAGGTGGCAACGGTAGCCCCGGCCGATCGAGGCGGCGACCGCCCTGCTCCAGCGCGTGTCGAAACGGCCGCATGCAAACAGAATGGAAGTACGGCGGAATACCTGGGGAGCTACGAGATCATTTCCGTTTCCCGGTACGCCGGAAGTTCGAGTCCGGATGAACAAGCAAGGGAGCGCATCGGGAAAACGGTCGTGCTCTCGCCCGGAATGTTCGAATCGAACTGGAACAGGACATCCGTGGCGAGGCCGCGCTACCGGATTTCCTGTTATCCCGTGTTGCGGGCCGAGGGTGAGGTTCCCGCGACGCGCTGGGGCGGGCATTGGAGCAGTTTCTACGGGTTCGGCGCCGACCGGGATGCCGTGGCGGTGCTGGAAGTCCATGCGCCGGATGGCAAAGCCGGAGATCCTGCGTCTTGGTACGAAATCGTGCACGAGGATGGAAACGAGCAGCTCTGGCACATGTACGACGGCTGGTTGTACAAGATGAAGCCGGTGGCATCTCCCCGGACGAGTGCGCTCAAGCCGGAAGACGTGCCTGATGAAGGGGCGCTCAAGCAGCTGGTGGGCACCGCGACCCTGGGCTCGTCCGTGCAGCTGGTCAATTATCCGGAGATGCCTGTATCGGATCGCATTCTTGCGGGGTTGCAAGCCGCGGGAAGAATGATGGCGACATCGGATGAAAGCACCGTGACCTGGGGCTTCAAGTACGAAGAGGCGAACCTCCAGTCGGTGGTCATCGCGGACAAAACCGGGCGGCTGGAATTGGCCGCAGTCGTGGATGACATCCTGGGACTGACGTATGGAAAGTCCGGTACGTACGCTTCCGTGGCCGAATATGAAAAGCGAGCCAAGCGCCAGGGACTGCGACCGCGGGTCATCGTATTCGCGCGCGATCAGGCCAGCCTGGTCACGGCCTATCCATTGCTGAAGCGCTGGATGCAGGCGAATCTGCTTGGCTTCAATGGCTCCTGCGCGGCTCACGCCGCCGCATGCGCATTGATGCGGGACCTGGATCTGCCTGCCGATGCCTATCTCGCCCCGGGCGCTGGTTCGGCCCCGGTCAAGGTGGCGACGCCGGATCTTCCGGCAGCACAGATCCCGCTTGAGGCGTTCACCCAATAAGCCTCACGGGCGCCGCCAAGTCGGTAATCGCGCACGGACAAGACCGGCAGCACCGCCGGGCTCGTCACCAGAATCCTCAACCTCTGCATGATCAAGGAGTGGCGAATGCGTTTGGACAAGACCGGATTGGCAATCGGGGTGGCTGCAGCCATCGCGATGTCGCTGCTGGCCGGCTGCAAGAAGGACGGCGCAACCGATGCGCTGAAGGAAGCCGCCGCCGCCGCGCAGGGAAAAGCAACTGATGCGAAGCCGGGACTAGCTGACGACGCAGCCGGTGCGGACGAGGCGAAGGCCGGTGATTTCGATATTTCGTCGGTCCCGCTGAGCACCGTGCCGCTGGGCGACTTTCCCTACATCACCCTGCCGGAGGGTTACGTCGGCAACGGCGATGCCGAGACCAAGCGGATCGCGCGCTTCCCGTTCTGGGTGAAGGGCAAGGCGCACTGGGTGGAAGGGCGGTTCCATCTGGTCAACGTCTATCCGGAGAAGGAAGGCGACTACAACCCGCACGAGCTGCGCAAGAACCTGGAAGCCATGGTCGAGCAGATGGGCGGAGTGAAGCTCTCGGAGGAGCAGATCCCGTACGACACCATCAAGAGCTGGGGCGACGAAATCACGATGGGCTTCCTCAAGGGCTTGGGCGATATCTACAACGTACCGGCCCACACCTACGTGGTGCGCCGCGACGACGGCAACATCTGGATCCATTTCGCCCAGGACACTGCCCAGGGCGGGCTCATCATCGGCCAGGAAAAAGCCTTCGTCGCCACCGCGCGGCTGCTGCCCGCCAGCGAGATGAAGAAGCAGCTGGACGCTGCCGGCAAGGTGGCGCTGCAGGTGAACTTCGCCACCGACAAGACCGAGGTGCTGCCGGACTCGCTGCCGCAGATCGAGCAGGTTGCGGCGCTCTTGAAGGATGACGACTCGCTCAAGCTCGCCGTCAACGGCCACACCGACGACAGCGGCGACGCCGCGCACAACCAGAAGCTGTCCGAGGGCCGCGCCAAGGCCGTGGTCGCCCTGCTCACCGCAAAGGGCATCGATGTCGCGCGCCTGACCGCCGCGGGCTTCGGGTCCACGCAGCCGGTGGCCGACAACGGCTCCCAGGAAGGCAAGGCCAGGAACCGGCGGGTGGAGCTGGTGAAGCGTTGACCATTGCGCCGCGGGTAGACCGTCGGGACTATGCGCAGGCCATCTGGTTGCGTCCCGCACGTTTGGCCCGGTACAGCCCGCGATCGGCCTGGTCCAGCAGCCCGTCCAGGTCGGTGACGGGGCCGGCCTCGGCCACGCCGAAGCTGGCGCTCAGGGCGATCGGCTGGCCGGCGCCGGTGGCCGGGCTGCCGGCCAGTCCGGCGCGCAGGCGCTCGGCCAGCTCGGCGGCGTCGGCCAGCGCCACGCCCGGCAGCAGCAGCACGAATTCCTCGCCGCCGTGGCGGCCCAGCAGCACGTCATAGTGGCGCAAGTTGCCGCGCAGCACCTGCACGGTGTGGCGCAGCGCCACGTCGCCGGCCTGATGGCCCAGGCTGTCATTGATCTGCTTGAAGTGGTCCAGGTCCAGCATCAGCGCCGAGAACGGACGCCGTTGGCGCTGGCACAGCGCCAGCTGCTGCTGCCCGTCTTCCAGCAGTGCCGCGCGGTTGAGCGCGCCGGTCAGCGGGTCGATGCGGGCCAGCCGGCGCAGCTGTGCCAGCTGTCGCTCCACGATCATCAGCATCAGCGCGAAGCACTGCGCCAATGTGGTGAACAACCCGCCGACATAGGTGATGTACATCGGCAGCCCGGCCCGCAGCACGTCGCCGGCGGCGTCGGGGTTGATCGGCGCCAGCGCGCGCAGCAGGAACACCAGCGCGTCGAGCAGGAAGACGCCGGCTGCCAGCCGCGTGCTGATGCGGACTTCGGCGCTTGCGTAGCGCAGCAGCAGCCACGCCTCCCAGGATTTCCAGGCGATGAACAGCACGCTGTAGAGCACCAGCCGGACGCGCAGGTCGGGGGTCACCACGCTGAACCAGGCGATCCCCAGCAGGTACAGCCCGGCCAGCGCCAGCGCGGCTTTCCACGGCGGGCGGCGGCCCACGAACAGCGCCACGCCGGCCAGCAGCAGCACGCTGCACAGCATCGCCACTACGTTGCGCAGCAGGACCAGCGCCACCTCCGGGATTGGCAGCGGCAGGCTGAACAGCGCCGTGCTCACCGCGCCGGCGCACAGGCTGCCCGCCCACAGGCGCGGCACCCATTGGTCGCGCTGCACCAGCAGGATCATCGAGAAGCCGAGGGCGATGCTGAAGTAGAGCAGCAGGCCGACGAATGCGATGGTGGGGAAATCCAAGGGCATCGCGGGCGGGCCTGGCCGGCGTGGGGCGGTGCCCTATCGTGCCTGATTTACGCGGATTGGCGGGCGGCCGGAGCCGCCGCGCGGACTACTTGTTGCTGACGTATTTCTCGCGCCGGATCATCGGCACCGGCAGGCCGATTGCCTTCAGCGCCTCGAAGTTGGCGTCCACCATGTCCGGGTTGCCGCACAGGTAGGCGATGTCGGTGGCCGCATCCGGCGCCAGTTCCGGCAGCACATTCTGCACGTAGCCGTGGCGCACGTCGGCATGCGCGTGCGCCGAGCCTGCCGCCGGCAGTTCACGCGACAGGCAGGGGAAATAGCGGAAGCCGGGATGGGCCTCGGCAAAGGCGCGGAACTCGTCGCCGTACAGCAGCTCTTCCGGCGTGCGCGCACCCTGCAGCAGCACCACCTCGACGCCGCGCTGGTCCATCTGCTGCGCCAGCTGCGGCAGCATCGCCCGGTACGGAGTGATGCCGGTGCCGGTACCGATCAGCAGGTAACGGCGGTTGGCGTCGTTGGGATACAGGCAGAAGCGCCCGAACGGGCCGCTGGCGTTGAGCGTGGCGCCGAGGTCCAGCGCTTCGAACAGCGCGGTGGCGGCGCCGCCGGGCACGTAGCTGACCGCGATCTCCACCCGCCCGTCGGCCGGCGCGTCCAGCGCCCGCCCCACCGCGATCGAATAGCTGCGCCGCGCCGCGCTGCCGTCGGCGTATTCGAAATGGATCTGGATGAACTGGCCGGGGATGCAGGGCAGCGGGTGGCCGTCGTCGCGTTCGAACGACAGGTGCGCCACGGTGGGCGCGATCATCCGGCGGGCGACGAGCTTGAGCGGGAAATGGGCGATGGCCACGGCACCGGGAACTGAAGTGGCGCTGCGTGTGCCACGGGACGTCTATGTTACCGGGATCGTGCGTGGCGGCGCCGGTCCGCCATGCCGCAGCAGGAACGCGGCGGCATGGCGGACGCGGGTTCAGGCCGTTCCCACCTGCGGCAGATCCACGCGCGGCCGGGCGGCGGCGTTGGCGGGATCCAGCGCGCGCGCCTCCAGCGAGGCCAGGAACCGCCAGACGAACAGCAGGGTGATCAGCAGCAGCCCCGGATAGCCGATCCACGCCAGCGTATAGGGCAGGGTCGGATTGCCGGCCTGCACGCTCGGCAAGTTGAAGCTGAGCAGGCCGAAGGTGATCAGCGCGCCGAAGATCCACATGCCCAGCAGCCAGGTGCCGGCTTCGAACCCGGTCAGGTAGCGGCTCCAGCGGGTGATGGTGTGGCCGCCGCCGATGCCGGCATCGTCATGCACGAAAGCAGATGCCGGCGACGTACGCCGCAGCCCGAGCGTGACCAGGTCATAGGCAACAACGGCGGTGCCGGTGGCGAAGACCAGGCCGAACACCAGGATCAGCCCCTTGTAGAACGCCAGTGCGGGGTACAGGTCGCCACCGAACCAGTTCAGCGCCAGCGTGCGGTTGATGAACACCTGCGCGGTGCCGCCCATCGCGAACGCAAGTGCGATGCCCAGCATGCCGGTGAACAGCAGCCAGAACCCGAGCCGGCCCAGCCGCTGGTCGTAGGCCTTGATCCCGCGCATCGCCGGCACCGCGTAGTAGGCGGCGGCGATGCCGAGCATGCCGAAGGTGCCGAACAGCGCCAGATGGCCGTGCGCAGGGGTGATCCAGGTGCCGTGCGACCACACGTTGGTCAGCGCGAAGGTCATGGTGAAGCCGAGGATGCCGGCGCCCACCTGTTCCAGCATCACCGAGCCGAGGATGAAATAGAACGCCGGCGCATTCTTCAGCGGCTTGCGGTCGTGGTGCGCGTCCAGGTAGATGTGCCAGAAGCAGAAGATCAGCGGCAGCGGTTCCAGCGCACTGAACAGCGAGCCCCAGAACTGCCAGAACTCCGGCGTGCCGATCCAGAAATAATGGTGGGCGTTGCCGATCAGCCCCGACAGCCAGACCAGCGACACCCCCCAGAACACCGCATAGCCCACGCTCTTGACGTTGGCATCGAACAGCAGCACCAGCAGGAAGCCGACCAAGGTGATGTGGATGACTTCCCACACGCCTTCCACCCAGTAGTGGACGACGTACCAGCGAAAGTATTCGCTGACGTCCTGGCGTTCGACGAAGAACATGCCGAAGGTCCAGACCAGGGTCAGCGCGACCACGCCGATCGCCAGCCCCCAGTGGATCTCGTTCCATTCCCTGCGCGGCGGGAAGGTCTTGAGCACGACGAAGGCCAGGATCGAGAAGCCGATCAGGATCACCACGTCGGCGCCGCGGCCGGCCTCCAGGTATTCCAGGCCTTCCTGCAGCCACGGCTGGCCCATCCACCAGCCGGAAACGCCCTTGGCCGCGAACGATTGCGCGAACACGTTCCAGGCGGTGACCGCGACCAGCGCATAGAACAGGAACTTGACCAGCCACGGCGCGTACAGCTCGCGCCTGGACAGCAGCGGCCCCACGAACAGGATGGTGCCGATGAAGCCCGACAGGATCCACAGGATGCCGAGGTTCAGGTGCTCGGCGCGGGCGATGTTGAAGTTGAGCGTGCCGGCCAGGATCGCCGGGTCGTAGTGCTGCAGCGCCAGCAGCAGGCCGAAGCCGACCTGGACGAAGAACAGCACGAGCATGAGCATGAAGAAGCGCATGCTCAGGCGCTGGGTCTGGTATTGGATCCGGATCATTGCCCATCTCCCGGCAGGCTGCGGATGTAGGCGACGATGGCCTTGACCTGATCGTCGGTCAGCATGGTCGCGTAGGACGGCATGGTGCCCGCGGCAAACCCGGCCACCACCTTGGCGTCCGGTGCGCGGATGGATTCGGCCAGGTAGGCGTCATCGGCGACGGCGCTGCCGCCGCCGGCCAGCGCCACCTGCGAACCCGCCAGCCCGCCCCAGCCGGGGCCGACCAGCTTGCTGCGGTCCAGCGCATGGCAGGAGGCGCAGGCGAAGTCCTTCACCAGCGTTGCGCCGGCGGCGACCGGGTCGTTGCCGGCCGGCGCTGCTGCCGCGGCCGGGGCCGTCGTTGCGGCCGCACTGCTGGCCGGCGCGCGCCAGGCCAGCGGCGACGCCAGGCCGTCCACCTTCGGTTTCGGCGGCCAGCCTTCGGTGTTCATCGCCGAGGTGTACTTGAGGAAGGCGATCAGCTGGCCGACCTGTTCGCCGGTCAGCGGCAGGTTGGGCATGTGCGAAACCTGCCCGCCGCGCCGCTGCACGCGCTCGGCGGCACCGGCATAGCGCTTCAGGTAGTCGTCCAGCCCGCTGGCCCCGGCGTCGGCGGCAACCGCGGCCTTCTGCAGCTGCACCTGCACCGCCGGCCCGGTGGGCCAGCCGCCGGCGGACGGCAGGAACGCCTCCAGCCAGGCCGGCCCGGCCTGCTCATACACGTCGGTCAGGTCGGGGCCGAAGTAGGCACCGTTGCCCAGAAGGGTGTGGCAGCCCATGCAGTTGTAGCCCTGGAACACGCGCTTGCCCTGCACGGCGTCGTAAGCGCCGTAATGCACGGCGTCGGGCGTGACCTGCCCGCGCGAGCGAGTGAACGAGGCCACCGACAGGGCGATGAAGATGGCCGCCATCATGCCCAGCGCCATCATCGCGGTGCGGCGCTTGCGCCCTTCTTCGCAGGGCTGGCCGGGGAGGCAGGTCATGGCTGCGCCTCCCCGCTGTCGCCGCGGCTGCCGTTCTTCGTGGCTTCCGCATGCTCCAGTGCATCGTGTTCGAACAACGTGTGCGTGGCCTGCAGGAAGGCGTAGAACACGTAGACCGCCAGCACGAAGCCGACGACGAAATACGCCAGCCATGCCAGCCGGGATTCCGCGAAGTATTCGAAATCGCGGAAATACGGCCATGACAGCAACAGTGCCGCAATGCTGGCGACGGCGGACAGGGTCAGATCGATGGTGCGCTTGCGCATGCCCAAACTCCTCCACGAGGCGCCGGGGCGCCTGCTGTTGGCCTGGATGGCAGAAGCTGAAGACGCGGCGATGGCCGCGTTTCGAAACTACGCCTAACGGCCGGACATCGAATTGACCTGGGTCAAGAGGCCCGGCATCAATCCGTGCGTGGGCGTCATGCCGCTGGCGGGACGGTCTGTTCGGCCACCGCAACGTGGATGCCGGGCATCGTCCATGTGGGCACCTATACTGGCGAGCCGAGATTTGCCCAGAAACCGCGCTGTACCGCGGATCGGAGCCCGCATGCATGAGATTCCCGCGCCCGCGCTGTGCGTGCGCGACCTGCGCAAGACCTACGACAACGGCGTGCAGGCGCTGAAGGGCGTGAGCCTGGACGTGTCGCCCGGCGACTTCCACGCCCTGCTGGGCCCCAACGGCGCCGGCAAGAGCACCCTGATCGGCATCGTCAGCTCGCTGGTCAACAAGACCTCGGGGTCGGTGCAGGTGTTCGGTGTGGACATCGACGCCCAGCGCAGCGCGGCGATGCGCCTGATCGGGCTGGTGCCGCAGGAATTCAACTTCAACATGTTCGAGAAGCCGCTGGACATCTGCGTGAACTACGCGGGGTTCTACGGGGTGCCGCGCGCGCAGGCGCTGGAACGGGCCGAGCAGGTGCTGAAGGACGCCCAGCTGTGGGACAAGGCGGACAAGATGAGCCGCACCCTGTCCGGCGGCATGAAGCGCCGGCTGATGATCGCCCGCGCGATGATGACCGCGCCCAGGCTGCTGATCCTGGACGAGCCTACCGCCGGCGTCGACATCGAGATCCGCCGCGGCATGTGGAAGACGTTGAAGGAGATCAACGCCGCCGGCACTACCATCATCCTGACTACGCATTACCTGGAGGAAGCGGAGAGCCTGTGCCGCAACCTCGCCATCATCGACCACGGCACCATCGTGGAAAGCGGGCCGATGAAGTCGCTGCTGGCCAAGCTGGACGTGGAAGGCTTCCTGTTCGACGTCGAGGACGCCCTGCCGGCGGCGCTGCCGGCGATCGATGGCGCGATCCTGGTGGCCGCCGATCCGCACACGCTGGAACTGGACATGCCGCGGGCGATGGACCTCAACCGGGTGTTCGCCGCGCTCGACGCCGCCGGCATCCGGGTGCGCTCGATGCGCACCAAGAGCAACCGGCTGGAAGAACTGTTCGTGCGGATGACCGCGCGCGAAGGAGCGGCGGCATGAGCAACCAGAACCTGGTCGCGCTGGGCACCATCACCCGCCGCGAGGTGATGCGGATCCTGCGCATCTGGACGCAGACGCTGATCCCCCCGGCGATCACCATGACCCTGTACTTCCTGATCTTCGGCGGCCTGATCGGCTCGCGCGTGGGCAAGATGGGCGGGTTGGACTACATGGAGTTCATCGTGCCCGGCCTGGTGATGATGAGCGTGATCCAGAACAGCTACGGCAACATCAGCAGCTCATTCTTCGGCGCCAAGTTCGGCCGCCACGTCGAGGAGCTGCTGGTCAGCCCGATGCCGCACTGGGTGATCCTGGCCGGTTACGTGGCGGGCGCGGTCCTGCGCGGGCTGATGGTGGGCGCGATCGTGCTGTGCATCGCCATGCTGTTCACCCGCGTGCACGTGCCGCACCCGCTGGTCACGATCAGCTCGGTGCTGCTGGGCGCCACGATCTTCTCGCTGGCCGGCTTCGTCAACGCGGTGTACGCGAAGAAGTTCGACGACATCGCCATCGTCCCCACGTTCATCCTGACCCCGCTGACCTACCTCGGCGGCGTGTTCTACTCGATCAGCCTGCTGCCTGGCTGGGCGCAGGCGGCGACCCACGTCAACCCGATCTTCTACATGGTCAACGCCTTCCGCTACGGCCTGCTTGGCAGCTCCGACGTGCCGTTGTGGGTCGCCTACGCGCTGATGCTGGGCTTCGTGGCGGTGCTGTCGGCGCTGGGCCTGTGGCTGTTGAAGCGGGGCGTGGGGTTGCGCAGCTGAGCAGGAGCGTGGATCGGGTCACGCTTTCCTCATTACACTCTGCGGCTCTTCCCACACACTGGAGCCATTCGATGTCGATGAAGACTGCCGTCCTGGCGCTGGCCGTGGGCCTGTCCCTGGTGGCCTGCAAGAAGCAGGACGATGCCGCCACCGCCGCCGCAGGTGCCGGAGCCGCCGCCACCGAGGCTGCCACCGCACCCGCGCAACCCGCTGCCGTTGAAGCCACGCCCGTCGCCGACGCGGCCACCCCGGCCGTGGCCATCTTCGACATCAACACGGTCCCGGTCAGCGACAAGCCGCTGCCCGCGTGGCCTTACGTTTCGCTGCCGGCCGGCTACCAGTTCTATTACACCGAAGACCTGCCCTCGCGGACCAAGGACCTGGCGCGCGTGCCGCTGTGGACCGGCGGCCAGCTGCTGTGGTTGGAAGGCAAGGTGTTCAGCGACGCGATCGACAATGTCGACGGCAAGACCTACTCCAAGTTCGAGGTCCGCAAGAACGTCCAGCAGGCGATCGAGGGGCTGGGCGGCGTGCGCCTGGCCGAGCACAGCCTGGATGAAGCCACCTTCAAGGCGAACGAAAGCGCGCTGGATGATTTCCGCGGCGAGTTCGACCGTATCCGCGACGCCTACTGGTACGGCAACGACGCCGATACCTATGTGATCCGTCGTGCCGACAAGGCCATCTGGATCGTGTTCCATTCCAGCAACAGCCGCGGCGGCCTGATGGTGGCCGAAGGCCCGCTGCCGGAAGCGCCAGCGAAGCAATAAGCGCGCTGCGCTTGGCGATGGCGCCCGGCCAAGGCCGGGCGTTTTCGTTCCCGGCGGCGCAATGCGTCCGGGACGGGATGGAAGCAGCTGCTAGGGCACCCGCGAAGTAAGCCGTGCCCCGCGTGGCTCAGGCCGCCGGCAGCCGGAAGAACGCGGCGCTGGCGGCAGTGGCGTTGGCCGCGGTGGTGGCGGGATCCTCACCGCGGTCGCGCGCCAGTTCCTCCACGATGTGCGGCAGGAACGCCGGCTCGTTGCGGCGGTCCTTCGGCAGCGGCCTGAGCGTGCGCGGCAGCAGGTAGGGCGCGTCGGTTTCCACCATCAGCCGGTGGGCGGGGATGCTCTTCACCAGTTCGCGCAGGTGTTCGCCGCGGCGCTCGTCGCAAAGCCAGCCGGTGATGCCGATGTACCAGTCGTTGTCGAGGTAGTCGAACAGCTCCTCGCGGGTGCCGGTGAAGCAGTGCACCACCGCCGGGCCGATCCGGCCGTCGAAGTTCTTCATCATCGCCATGAAGTCGGCGTGGGCGTCGCGCTGGTGCAGGAACAGCGGCTTGCCCACGCCGTCGACGGCAAGATCCACCGCGATCTGCAATTGCCTTTCGAATGCGCTGCGCTGCGCCGGCCGCGGCGAGAAGTCGCGGAAGTAGTCCAGCCCGCACTCGCCCACCGCCACCACTTCCGGATGCGCGTGCAGGGCGCGCATCTCGGCATCGCACTCGGCGGTGTATTCGGTCGCGTGGTGCGGATGCACGCCGGCGGTGGCGAACCATTCGCCGGGGCGGGTCAGTGCCAGTTCCAGCGCCTTCGGCGAATGCTCGCGCGAGGCGCCGGTGAGGATGGCCTGGCGTACGCCGGCATCGCGGGCGCGCTGCCACACCGCGTCGCGGTCGCGGTCGAAGCTGTCGTTGGTGAGGTTGAGGCCGATGTCGATGAGTTGCATGGCGAAATTGTATCCGCCCGCACCTCGCGCCTTTGCCCTCGGGCCGCGGCAGGCTTCGCCGCTCAGGCTCGGCATCCGGCTTCGATTCGCGGCCGCGCGCCATCCATGGCGCGCTCGAAGCCTGCCGCGGCCCGAGGGCAAAGGCGATTCCATGGTTTGCGGGGCTCCTACAATGCCCGCATGCACTTCCCCATCACCGCGCTGCTGCCCGACATCCTCGCGTCACTGGCCGCGCAGCCGCGGCTGGTGCTGGAAGCGCCGCCGGGTGCGGGCAAGACCACGCAGGTGCCGCTGGCGCTGCTGGCCGCGCCGTGGCTTGCGGGCCGCAGGATCGTGATGCTGGAGCCGCGCCGGGTGGCCGCGCGCGCGGCGGCCGGCTTCGTGGCCAAGCAGCTGGGGGAAGCGGTCGGCGAGACGGTGGGTTATCGCATCCGCTTCGAGAACAAGGTCGGGCCGAACACCCGCATCGAGGTCGTCACCGAGGGCATCCTCACCCGCATGCTGCAGGACGACCCACTGCTGGAAGGCGTGGGCGCGATCCTGTTCGACGAGTTCCACGAGCGCCATCTTGCCGGCGACCTCGGGCTGGCGCTGGCGCTGGACGTGCAGGCCGGCCTGCGCGAGGACCTGCGGATCGTGGTGATGTCGGCGACGCTGGACGGCGAGCGGCTGGCGGCGTTCCTCGATGCGCCGCGGCTGTCGAGCGCGGGCCGCAGCTTTCCGGTCGAGATCGCGCATTTCCCGGCGCGCCGCGACGAGGCGCTGGAGCAGCAGGCGCGCCGCGCCGTCGAGCATGCGCTGGCCGCGCATCCCGGCGACGTGCTGGTGTTCCTGCCGGGGCGGCGGGAGATCGCGAAGGTGGAGCAGATGCTCGCGGCTGCGCTGCCGGTTTTCGAGGTGCTGCCTTTGCACGGCGACCTGCCCGTCGAACAGCAATCGCGCGTGCTGCAACCCGCGCCCGACGGCCGTCGCCGCGTGGTGCTGGCGACCAATGTCGCCGAATCGTCAGTCACCCTGCCCGGCGTGCGGGTGGTGGTCGACAGCGGGTTGGCGCGCGAGCCGCGTTTCGATCCCAACAGCGGCTTCTCGCGGCTGGACAGCGTGGCGATTTCGCAGGCCAGCGCCGACCAGCGCGCCGGCCGCGCCGGCCGCGTGGCGGAAGGCTTTGCTTATCGGCTGTGGCCGCAGTCGCAGCGGCTGGAGCCGCAGCGCAAGCCGGAGATCGCGCAGGTGGAGCTGGCCGCGCTGGCGCTGGAGCTGGCGGCCTGGGGCAGCAGCGAACTGCGCTTCGTCGATCCGCCGCCATCGGGCGCGCTGGCGGCGGGCAGGGACCTGTTGCAGCGGCTGGATGCATTGCGCGACGGCAAGCTCACCGCACGCGGCAGGCGCATGCTGGCGCTGGGCACGCATCCGCGACTTGCCGCGATGCTGCTGGCAACCGATGCGCCCGCACGCATCGCACTGGCCTGCGATCTGGCGGCGCTGGTGGAAGCGCGCGATCCGCTGCGCAGCCGCTCCGATGCTCTGGCCGAGCGCTGGCAGGCATTGGCCGCGTTCCGCAATGGGCGGGTGCCTGCCGATGCCAACCGTTCCGCGCTGGCCGCCATCGACGCCGCAGCGAAACAGTGGCGCCGTCGCCTGCGCTGCGATGCATCGCCGCCGGCCTCGGTGCCGGCGCATGCGCTGGGTGACCTGCTGGCGCATGCCTTCCCCGATCGCATCGCCAAACAGCATCCACAGGACCCGCGCCGCTACCAGCTGGCGAACGGGCGGATGGCGCGGTTGTTCGATGATTCCGCGCTGTATGGCGAGCCGTGGATCGTGGCCAGCGAACTGCGCTTCGAGGCCAAGGACGCGCTGCTGCTGCGCGCCGCGCCGGTGGACGAGGCGCTGCTGCGCGCCGAGTTCGCGACGCATTTTTCCGACGCCGACGAGGTGCGTTGGGATGCGGACAAGCGCGCGCTGCGCAGCGAACGGGTCGAGCGCTTCGACGGCATCGTGCTGGCGGTGAAATCCGCCGGCCGGGTCGATCCGGCGCAGGCCGCGCGTGCGCTGGCGGCGGCCGTTCGCGAGCTGGGCCTGACGGTGTTGCCGTGGAGCGACGGCCTGTCGCAATGGCGCATCCGCGTGGCCTGCCTGCGCAGCTGGATGCCGGCGCTGGGCCTGCCGGATCTTTCCGACGCCGCGCTGCTGGCCTCGCTGGAGCGCTGGCTGCAGCCCGCGTTCGCCGGCAAGACCCGGCTGGATGCGCTGGACAGCGCCGAGCTGGCCGAAGCGCTGAAGTCCGGCATCGACTGGAACCTGCGCCAGCGCATCGACCAGCTGGCGCCGACCCGCATCGCGGTGCCGTCGGGGTTGGAGCGCGCCATCGAATACCGCCTCGACGACCACGGCGAACCGGCGCCGCCGGTGCTGGCGGTGAAGCTGCAGGAGCTGTTCGGGCTGGCGCAGACGCCGCGCGTGGCCGACGGCCGGGTGCCGCTGCTGCTGCACCTGCTCTCGCCAGGCGGCAAGCCGCTGCAGGTGACCGCCGACCTGCACAACTTCTGGGCCAGCACCTACGCCGAGGTCAGGAAGGAAATGAAGGGCCGCTACCCGCGCCATCCGTGGCCTGACGACCCGTGGAACGCGGTGGCCACCCACCGGGCGAAGCCGCGCGGCACGTAACGCACCCCTCACGCGGAAGCGCCATACTGCCGGCGTGACGATGCAAGCCGAGGAGCAGCACATGGGCAAGTTGGAACGCACCCAGGACCGGACCCTGGAACTGTTGGCCGACGTGGGCGAGGGCCTGCGCCGCAAGCTGCCGGACAAGGCCGTGCAGTGGGTCGAAACCGGCGCGGCGCTGGGCGCGCTGCGGGTCGGCAGCAAGGTGGCCGGCAAGTTCGTGCGCCGCAACCCGGTGCTGGTGGGCGCTGCGGTGGTTGGTGCCGGCCTGCTGTGGCTGGCGGCGCGGCAGCGCGCCAAGCGCAAGGAAGCGGAAGCGATCGAAGGCGAGGCGCGGCAGGTGCGCGCGCTGCGCCGCGGCGAGTACGAGCGCGACGACTACGGCGTTTGATCCGGGCGCCGCGCTGCCACAATCCGGCACGTGGCGTCTTGCAGGAACTGCGCGCCGCGCTGCCTCAGCCAGCGCCAGCTTGCCGCCACTGGCCGGGTTGCAGGCCCTCGAGCCGGTGCGGCCCCACCGCCACCCGCACCAGCCGCAGCGTGGGCAGGCCCACCGCCGCAGTCATCCGCCGCACCTGCCGGTTGCGGCCCTCGCTGATCACCAGCTCCAGCCACGCATCCGGCACGGTCTTGCGGAACCGCACCGGCGGGTCGCGCGGCCATAGCGCCGGGGCTTCCAGCCATCGCGCCTGCGCGGGGCGGGTGGGGCCATCGTTGAGCAGCACGCCCTCGCGCAGCTGCTGCAGCTGCGTGTCGGTGGGCGTGCCTTCCACCTGCACCCAGTAGGTCTTCGGTTGCTTGTGCGCGGGGTCGGTCAGCCGGTGCGCCAGCCGGCCGTCATCGGTGAGCAGCAGCAGGCCTTCCGAATCGAAATCCAGCCGCCCCGCCGGATACACGCCTGCCGGCAGGCCGAAGCCGGCCAGCGTCGGCCGCGGCGGCTGGCTGCGATCGGTGAACTGGCAGAGCACGCCATAGGGCTTGTTGAAGGCGATCAGCATGGGATCAGCGGAGAATCCGGGTCACGCAACGTGGCGCCTATCGGCCGCGGTCGCGGCGCGGAGGGCGCTGCGTCGGGTGGTCATTCGCTGGCCGGCTTGCGGAAGCGCAGGGTCATGCGGTCGCTCTCGCCGATCGCCCGGTACTTTTCCGCATCGGCGGCGTCGTGGCGATTGGTGGGCGGCAGCGTCCACACGCCGTTGGGATGGTCGGCGGTGTCGGCCGGATTGGCGTTCACTTCGCTGCGCGCGTCCAGCACGAAGCCGGCACGGGTGGCCAGCTCGATCACCAGCGCCTCGGTCAGGTAGCCGGACTTCTTCATCGTGTCCAAGTCCGTGCCGGGCTTGGCGCGGTGATCCACCACGCCCAGCGTGCCGCCCGGCTTGAGCGCGGCGAAGAATGCCTGGAAGTAGGCATCGGCAGTGCCGGCGGCCACCCAGTTGTGCACGTTGCGGAAGGTCAGCACCGCATCGGCGCTGGCCGGTGTACCCAGCGAAGGCGACTTGCCGTCGTACCAGTGCAGGCTGGCGCGGCCGTAGCGCGCGGCGTCGGCGGCGAACAGCGCCGGCAGCGGGCTGCTGCGGCCGGGCGCGGGGGTGGCGCTGGCGGCGATGTAGCGGCCGTGGTCGCGCAGGTAGGGCGCCAGGATCGCGCTGTACCAGCCGCTGCCCGGGCTGATCTCGATGACGGTGTCGGTGGGCTCCAGGCCGAAGAACGCCAGCGTCTCGGCCGGGTGGCGGTAGCGGTCGCGGGCACGCTGGGCGGCGTCGCGGCCGGGATCTGCCACCGCGGCCTGCAGCGCGCTGTCCACGGCCGGCGTGGCCGCCTCCTGCGCGGTCGAGGGCGTGGGCGTGGCGGCAGCGGTGGCCAGCAGCAGGGCAAGCGCGGGAATCGACAGGCGGGTCATGCGGAGCTCCGGATGCGACGGGCCCTGCAGGGTAAACCGGGCCGCCGCAAACACGAAGCCCGGCGCGCGGCCGGGCTTCGTGGGTCGCCGACGGGCGAGGGTTACAGCATCGACAGCGCCGCGTTCAGCGTGGCCGACGGCCGCATCGCCGCCGCCAGCTTGGCCATGTCGGGCTGGTAGTAGCCGCCGATGTCCACGGGCTTGCCCTGCACGGCGACGAGTTCCTCGACGATCTTCGCCTCGTTCTCCGCCAGTGCCTTGGCGACCGGCGCGAACTTCGCCGCCAGCTCGGCGTCCGCGGTTTGTTCGGCCAGCGCCTGCGCCCAGTACAGCGCAACAAAGAAATGGCTGCCGCGATTGTCAATGGTGCCCAGCTTGCGGCCGGGCGAACGGTCGTTGTCGAGGAACTTCGCGTTGGCCGCGTCCAGCGCATCGGCCAGCACCTGCGCCCGCTTGTTGCCGGTGGTGTTGGCCAGGTGTTCCAGCGAGGCGGCCAGCGCGAGGAATTCGCCCAGCGAATCCCAGCGCAGGTAGTCCTCTTCCACGAACTGCTGCACGTGCTTGGGCGCACTGCCGCCGGCGCCGGTCTCGAACAGGCCGCCGCCGTTCATCAGCGGCACGATCGACAGCATCTTCGCGCTGGTGCCCAGCTCCATGATCGGGAACAGGTCGGTCAGGTAATCGCGGAGCACGTTGCCGGTGGCGCTGATGGTGTCCAGCCCTTCGCGGATGCGCTTGAGCGAGAACTTCATCGCTTCCACCGGCGAGAGGATGCGGATGTCGAGGCCGGCGGTGTCGTGGTCGTTGAGGTAGGCCGCGACCTTGGCGATCAGGCCGCGGTCGTGGTCGCGCTGCGGGTCCAGCCAGAACACCACCGGGGTGTTCGACAGGCGTGCGCGGCTGACCGCCAGCTTCACCCAGTCGCGGATCGGCGCGTCCTTGGTCTGGCACATGCGCCAGATATCGCCGGCCTTGACCGGGTGCTGCAGCAGCACGGTGCCGTGCTCGTCGATCACCCGCACCACGCCGTCGCCGCTGATCTTGAAGGTCTTGTCGTGGCTGCCGTATTCCTCGGCCGCCTGCGCCATCAGGCCGACGTTGGGCACGCTGCCCATCGTCGCCGGGTCGAACGCGCCGTGCTCCTTGCAGTCCTCGATCACCACCTGGTAGATGCCGGCGTAGCAGCGGTCCGGGATCACCGCCTTGGTGTCCTGCAGCTCGCCCTTCGCGTTCCACATGCGGCCGCTGTCGCGGATCATCGCCGGCATCGACGCGTCCACGATCACGTCGGACGGCACGTGCAGGTTGGTGATGCCCTTGTCGGAATTGACCATCGCCAGGCCCGGGCGCTGCGCGTACAGCGCATTGATCTCGGCCTCGATCGCGCTGCGCTCGGCCTCCGCCAGCTGGCCCAGCTTGGCGTACAGGTCGCCGATGCCGTTGTTGGGGTCGAAACCGATTTCGGCCAGCGTGCGCGGATGCTTCTCCAGCACCGGCGCATAGAAGCGCGACACCGCGATGCCGAACATGATCGGGTCGGACACCTTCATCATGGTCGCCTTCAGGTGCAGCGAGAACAGCACGTCCTGCGCCTTGGCATCGGCGATCTGCGCGTCGATGAAGTCGGCCAGCGCGCTGGCGCTCATCACCGAGGCATCGATCATCTCGCCGGCCTGCAGCATGACCGGACCGCGCAGCGGGAAGCTGCTGCCGGTGACGCTGGTGTATTCGATCCGCACCGGGCCGGCGTTGACCATGGTGTAGCTCTGCTCGCTGCCGTAAAAATCGCCGGCCGTCATGTGCGCCACGTGCGACTTCGAGCCCGCGTCCCACTTGCCCATCCGGTGCGGATGCTTCTTCGCATAGGCCTTCACCGCCTTGGGCGCGCGGCGGTCGGAATTGCCCTCGCGCAGCACCGGGTTCACCGCGCTGCCCATCGCCTTGCCATAGCGCGCGCGCACGTCCTTCTCGCCATCGCCCTGCGGCGCGTCGGGGAACTCCGGCAGCGGGTAGCCCTTGCCCTGCAGCTCCTTGATCGCCGCTTTCAGCTGCGGCACCGAGGCGGAAATGTTCGGCAGCTTGATGATGTTGGCTTCCGGCGTCTTCGCAAGCGTGCCCAGCTCGGCAAGGTCGTCGGCTACCGCACGCTGCCCCAGCAGTTCCGGGAATTGCGCCAGGATCCGCGCCGCCAGCGAGATGTCGCGGGTCTCCACGTCCACGCCCGCGGTCTTCGCATACGCCTGCACGATCGGCAGGAACGAGGCGGTGGCGAGGAACGGCGCTTCGTCGGTCAGGGTGTAGAGGATCTTGGACATGGCGGCTCGGGTTCGCGGAGGAAGCCGTCATTGTCGCGCCTTGCCGCGTCGATGGGCAAAGCCTCCGGTCATGGGCCGGAAGTCTCGGGATATGAGATGGGGAAAGCATAGAAACGACAAAGGCCGGTTGCCCGGCCTTGTCTGATTTGGTGCATCTTTCAGCTTTGAGCTGATCAGCTTGTTAGCGGAAAGAGCGCATTTCCTGATCTGCTAGTAGGCTCAAGCCTACGGCGCTAATTCTCGAACGTCAAGGAGGAGTCGTGGCGAAGATTAAATATCGACTGGGCGTGGATCTTGGAGCGAACTCGCTGGGCTGGTGCGTGTATCGGCTGGATGCGCAGGATGAACCGGACAAGATCGTGCGCTTGGGCTCGCGGATCTTCGCCGATGGGCGCGACCCCAAAACATTGGCTTCACGTGCAGCAGATCGCAGGCAGGCAAGGCAAACTCGCCGCCGCCGCGATCGCGTTTTGAAACGTCGTCACAAACTGATGCAGGCGTTGATCCAGTTCGGCCTGATGCCCGCAGACAATGCTGCCCGCAAGGCCATGCAAGGAAGCGATCCGTATGCATTGCGTGCGCGGGGGCTGGATCAGCCGCTTGCATTGCATGAGCTTGGTCGTGCGCTGTATCACCTTGCACGCAAGCGCGGCTTCCGCAGCAGCAAGAAAGATACTCGCGGTGACGATGCCGCCAAAGAAGCAGGGAAAGTCAATCAAGCCATTGCGATGTTGCGCGCCCGCGTGCAGGCGGCTGGCTGCAGAACAGTTGGCGAATATCTGGCGCGCCAGCATGCCGAGCGGGCACCGGTACGCGCGCGTCGCAGCAGTGACGGCGGATACGTGCTGTATCTGCAGCGCGCCATGGTCGAGGAGGAATTCGATGCCTTGTGGCAAGCGCAGCAGACGCACCATCCTGACGTTCTCACGGATACCGCCCGTGAAATTCTGCGAGACATCCTGCTGTTCCAGCGTCGTTTGAAGCCGGTTGAGGCGGGCCGCTGCCTGTTCGAATCATCGGAATACCGCGCGCGTTTGTGTGCTCCCCTGCAGCAACGATTCCGCATGCTGCAGGAACTGAATCACATGCGTGTGAACGATGGGATCGAGGAGCGTGCGCTGACGCTGGATGAACGCAACCGCATGCTTGCGGTGCTTGAAAAAGACGTGGGGCCAAGGCCTGTTAGTTTCGCAAAACTTGCCAAGGCGGCGGGCTTGCGCACCAGCGATTTCAACATTGGGCGAGATGGCAAGCGAACAGGTCTGAGGGGTGACGCGGTTGGTTCACGTTTCGCGTCAGACAACGCGCTTGGCAACGCATGGATGTCGCTGTCGTCCACGCAGCAATACGCCATGGCCGTATTGACGACATTGGCTGATCAGGTGCCCGTGCTGGAAGCCGCCTTGTTGGCGTTGCCGGCCAATTCGCCAGCTTGCGAAGACATCTTGAAGGGTGTCTTCGATAAAGATGAGCGCGAAGCGGTGGCGCTGGCGTTGCAGTCACTTCCTCTCCGGCTCAGCGAGGCACAGGCGCGCACTGTCGCAAGTTTCAATCTTCCTGACGATTACGGCAGCCTGAGCCTGAAGGCGCTTGCGCGGATCGTGCCGGAGCTGGAACGCGAAGTGGTGACCTATGACGAAGCGGTGCGGCGCGCCGGTTATGCGAGCCACTCGCAGCTGCATACGGGTGAAATCTTCAGCCGCCTTCCGTACTACGGAGAAGTGCTTGCCGGCTACACCGCGCCGACGCCTACGGCGAAGAATCCCGACGAGCAGCGCTACGGCAAAATCCCCAATCCCACCGTGCATATCGGCCTGAATCAGCTGCGCTTGCTGGTGAATGCGCTCATCAAGCGCTATGGCTCGCCGCACCAGATCGTGATCGAGCTGACGCGTGAGTTCGGTGCTTCCGGCGAGAAGCGTCGCGAGATCACGAACCGGCAGAAGGAGAATCAAGAGCGCAACGCGGCATACGATCAAGAGCTGAGAGCGCTTGGCGTTCGCGCCAACCGCGAGAACCGCCAGAAGTTGCAGCTTTGGGAGGAGCTTGGCAAAGACGATGCGATGGATCGTTTCTGTATCTACAGCGGAAGACATTTGAGCAAGACCATGTTGTTCAGCGATGAAGTCGAAATCGACCATATCCTTCCGTTTTCGCAATCCCTGCATGACGGCATCGGCAACAAGATCTTGTGTACCAGGCAGAGCAACCGGGACAAGGGCAACCGCACGCCATTCGAGGCTTGGGGGCATACGGAACGCTGGGCGGGTATCGAAGCTCGTGCGGAGCGCCTGCCTGCGCACAAACGCAAATTGTTCCGAGAAGCTGCATTGCAGGAATTCCTCGGCGATGGCGATTTCCTCGCGCGCCATCTCACTGATACCGCCTATCTGAGCCGGGCAGCGAAGCAGTACCTGAGCTACGTCTGTCCGCAGAACGAGGTCTGGGTTTCCAGCGGCAAGTTGACCGGGATGATTCGCGGCAAGTTTGATTTGAGCAGGCTGCTTTCCGAGGATGCCAGCAAGAACCGCAACGATCATCGCCACCACGCATTGGATGCCGCCGTGATCGGCCTATGCAGCCGCAGCCTGATCCAGCGCATGGCCAATGCCGCGGCAAGGGCGGAGGAGCGCGGCGAGAATCGTCTGCTGGAGCGCCTGGATCTGCCGTGGTCTAGCTATCGTGATGAACTGGACTCCGCGCTTGCCGCCGTCGTGGTGTCGCACAAGCCAGACCACGGCAAGCAGGCAGCCCTGCACAATGAAACCAATTACGGTTTGCGAGGGTCTCCGGATAAGCGTGGCAACCCGCTTGTTGGGCGTCGGCAAACACTGGACAGCATCAAGAATGCGAAAGATGCGGAATCGATTGCTGGCGAAGCGTTGCGTGAAGAAATTGTGCGGCTTTTGGCGCCGCTTTCTTCTCCGAAGGAAATCAAGGCGGCCCTTGAGGCCTACTCAGCCCGCACCGGCGTGCGCCGGGTGATCTGCGAAGAGCGCTTGTCGGTCATTCCCATCATGGATCGGCGCGACGGCCAGCCTTATCGCTACGTGAAAGGCGACGGCAACTATTGTTACGAAATCTTCCGCAAGCCGGATGGGCGGTGGGATGGTGAGGTCATCAGTACATTCGAAGCGAACCAGAGGAGCTTCGATGAATCGGCAACGCATGCGCAGAATGGCATGCCGCTGGTGATGCGACTGCACAAGGATGATGTGCTTGTCGTGGTGATTGATGGTAATGAGCACATACTCCGAGTAGCGAAGTTTTCGGATGGAAAAATATCGCTTGCACCTCACAACGAAGCAAATGTTGCGGCGCGGAGCAAGGACGCCCTGAACGAGTTCAAGTTTGTTCAAATGGCACCATCGCGGTTGTTGAGTGTGATGGCCAGACAAGTAGGTGTTGACGTGCTGGGCTACGTCAACGACCCCGGCTTCAAGGGATGACATGATCGGCCGCATCGTCGAGATCGCCGGCGACGGGCGTTACCTGTCGCTGGATCGTGGCTTCCTTGTGGTCAGCCACAAGGGCCAAGAACTGGGGCGCACCCCCATCGACGATGTGGCCGCCTTGATCGGCAATGCGCATGGGTTGGTCTACAGCAACAACTTGTTGGTGGCGCTGGCCGAGCGCGGTGCACCTTTCGTGCTGTGCGGTGCCAACCACAAGCCGGTTGGCCTGCTGTGGCCGGTCGAGGGACACCACCGCCAAGCGGCGCGCATGGATGCACAACTGAGCGCCTCTCTGCCGTTGCGCAAACGACTATGGAAGCAGGTCGTGCAGGCGAAGATCGGCATGCAAGCGGCAGTGATTGGTTTGTTTGATGGGCCGGAGCCACCACTGCGGCGGCTGGCCGGAAAAGTGCGTGCAGGTGATCCGTCCAATGTGGAGGGGCAAGCTGCACGGCAGTACTGGAGCCTTTTGCTGGGCAAGGCGTTCCGGCGTGATCGCGATGCCGAAGGCATCAATGCCATGCTCAACTATGGCTATACGGTGCTGCGGGCACTGGTGGCGCGCCAGATCATGGCGGCAGGGCTGCATCCCGGCGTGCCGCTGCATCATGCGAACGAAGGCAACCCGATGCGTCTTGTCGACGACTTGATGGAGCCATTCCGTCCGCTGGTGGATGCCGTGGTGCGTCGCCTGTGCGACACCGGTGCAGTGACGTTGGATGCCGAAACGCGACGTGAGTTGGCGTTGCTGGGAACGCGAAGCATGCGGACTGTGCAAGGAGTCAGTCCGGTCACGGTGACGGTGCAGCGCCTTGCGGTGAGCCTTGCCCAAGTCTACGAAAAGCGGGCAATGGCATTGGACTTGCCCGAAACAGGCCGCGGCGCATTGGCCAATCTGTGGGATCAAGCCCATGTCCAAGCAGGGAATGACGAGGAGGAGGCGTGAGCGGATAGCTGCACCGCCGCTCTGTGCCTACAGACTGATGTGGATGCTGGTGATGTTCGATTTGCCGGTGGACACGGAGGAAAACCGCAAGGCGGCCAATGACTTCCGGCATGACTTGCTCGACTTCGGTTTCGAGCGCTGCCAGTATTCCGTGTATCTACGCTTCTGCGAAGGGCGTGAGCAGGCCGATACTTGGACGCGGCGGGTGCAGTCCGTACTGCCACCGGGAGGCAAGGTCTACTGCCTCTACTTCACGGACAAACAGTATGAAGGCATCGTCCGTTTCGAGCGGCGCAAGCGCGAAAAACAGCGCAAAAACCCGGATCAGTACCAGCTCTTCTGAGACAAAACGCATGGATTCAATGCTCATACCCCCAAGCAAGTCATTTGAAATCAATGACTTGCTTGGGGTCGGAGCGTAACAGATCAGGAAATGCGCTCTGGCCGGAACTAGGCGGGTCATCTCCTGTTCGATCAGTGAGAGCGTAACAGATCAGGAAATGCGCTCTGGCCGGAACAGCCCTGGAACTACCCGCGCGGCCCGCTGCGAGCGTAACAGATCAGGAAATGCGCTCTGGCCGGAACACTGGCGCACGCCCTCCACGAACGCGCCGAGAGCGTAACAGATCAGGAAATGCGCTCTGGCCGGAACAATCGCGCGTTCTCAGGTGGTGTTCGCCAGAGCGTAACAGATCAGGAAATGCGCTCTGGCCGGAACGAGCGCGTGATTTCACCGCGAACCCGAAGGAGCGTAACAGATCAGGAAATGCGCTCTGGCCGGAACAGAAATTGAAGGGCGGCGTAGGCCCGCGTCGAGCGTAACAGATCAGGAAATGCGCTCTGGCCGGAACCCTATCCACCGGCAGCTCTGCTGGCAATGTGAGCGTAACAGATCAGGAAATGCGCTCTGGCCGGAACAGTTAAGCGGCTCGCCGGGGTTGTGCTGGTGAGCGTAACAGATCAGGAAATGCGCTCTGGCCGGAACCGTCAGCGGACGCCATGCGTTGTCGAAGTCGAGCGTAACAGATCAGGAAATGCGCTCTGGCCGGAACTCCAGCTTCACGTCCCAGCCCGCGCGCGAGGAGCGTAACAGATCAGGAAATGCGCTCTGGCCGGAACCTGGCCTTCTCTGGGGAGCAAGGCATGTTCGAGCGTAACAGATCAGGAAATGCGCTCTGGCCGGAACACGCTGGAAGGCGAGGGCGATGGCGACGACGAGCGTAACAGATCAGGAAATGCGCTCTGGCCGGAACGAAGCGCGCACCCGGCGCGAAGGTGCCCGAGAGCGTAACAGATCAGGAAATGCGCTCTGGCCGGAACTGCTGGTGACCGCTGGACATGCAGAAAACGGAGCGTAACAGATCAGGAAATGCGCTCTGGCCGGAACGAAGTGGTCACGGGCGACGGCAGAGGGCCAGAGCGTAACAGATCAGGAAATGCGCTCTGGCCGGAACTGCTAGAGAGTAGGCATCCGAGAACCCGGGGAGCGTAACAGATCAGGAAATGCGCTCTGGCCGGAACACCTAATCGACCACATCACCGGCGGCAAGGAGCGTAACAGATCAGGAAATGCGCTCTGGCCGGAACTACCACGAGGCCGCGGCCGTGGCGCGCATGGAGCGTAACAGATCAGGAAATGCGCTCTGGCCGGAACTAGGTTCCGTCCGAATAATTGGTCGTGTAGAGCGTAACAGATCAGGAAATGCGCTCTGGCCGGAACTGGTGAGTACCACCTTGCTGCCGGTTCCGTGAGCGTAACAGATCAGGAAATGCGCTCTGGCCGGAACGACCGCGCTCTGCAGCCGGGTGATGTTGTCGAGCGTAACAGATCAGGAAATGCGCTCTGGCCGGAACTGCGCATCGAACGCCCACAGCCGGCCATCGAGCGTAACAGATCAGGAAATGCGCTCTGGCCGGAACTAGGGCACCGCCTGGTTGCTGCTGCCGGTGAGCGTAACAGATCAGGAAATGCGCTCTGGCCGGAACAAAAGCGCATTCATGCTCGAAGGCGGGAACGAGCGTAACAGATCAGGAAATGCGCTCTGGCCGGAACTCGAGCTTGACGTCCCAGCCGGAACGCGACGAGCGTAACAGATCAGGAAATGCGCTCTGGCCGGAACTCCATACAAACGCGGTATTCGGCCTGCCTGGAGCGTAACAGATCAGGAAATGCGCTCTGGCCGGAACCTTAGACCGCTCGGGCACCCCGCGAAAGATGAGCGTAACAGATCAGGAAATGCGCTCTGGCCGGAACACGCGCTCGCTGGTGGCGTGCCGCCATTCGGAGCGTAACAGATCAGGAAATGCGCTCTGGCCGGAACACCAGCAGGAATGCAGTCATGCCCGCATCGGAGCGTAACAGATCAGGAAATGCGCTCTGGCCGGAACACACGTCGGCGGGAGACAGCGGGCGAGTCGGAGCGTAACAGATCAGGAAATGCGCTCTGGCCGGAACGATCGGCTTCAGCTGGACAACCGCCTACGGGAGCGTAACAGATCAGGAAATGCGCTCTGGCCGGAACCGCGCGGCCACGTCGGACACCACGGCGGCGGAGCGTAACAGATCAGGAAATGCGCTCTGGCCGGAACACCGGCTACTGCCGGTGCGCTCGCGCGGGCGAGCGTAACAGATCAGGAAATGCGCTCTGGCCGGAACGAGAAGGATGTCGAGGCGGAAATCAGCGACGAGCGTAACAGATCAGGAAATGCGCTCTGGCCGGAACACTGGTAACGGTGGGGGCTTTCTTTTATGGGAGCGTAACAGATCAGGAAATGCGCTCTGGCCGGAACACAGTTCGCGCGGCACTTCATAGCCGCCGAGAGCGTAACAGATCAGGAAATGCGCTCTGGCCGGAACTCTTCAGTCGCTCCACCTGCGCAGCCGGCGGAGCGTAACAGATCAGGAAATGCGCTCTGGCCGGAACCAAGTCTTACAACAATGGCGTGACCCCCGGGAGCGTAACAGATCAGGAAATGCGCTCTGGCCGGAACTGCTTCCGCACGCTGCTTCCCGGCATGTTCGAGCGTAACAGATCAGGAAATGCGCTCTGGCCGGAACATCACACAACCTCCGCGTAGGGGTATCTGGGAGCGTAACAGATCAGGAAATGCGCTCTGGCCGGAACTGCCGCGGCTACCGCCGCGCGAACGCCGACGAGCGTAACAGATCAGGAAATGCGCTCTGGCCGGAACTATGAGCGCATGCCGCGATCGTACCGGCGCGAGCGTAACAGATCAGGAAATGCGCTCTGGCCGGAACAGGCGGCGGCTGGCGCCCATCATCAGCAGGGAGCGTAACAGATCAGGAAATGCGCTCTGGCCGGAACCAGCGCGTGCACGTGTACCGCTACCCGCGCGAGCGTAACAGATCAGGAAATGCGCTCTGGCCGGAACACGTCAGGCGAATCGCATGCTTCCAGCGCTGAGCGTAACAGATCAGGAAATGCGCTCTGGCCGGAACTATGGCTGGACGGGCTGAACAATAGCGCGGAGCGTAACAGATCAGGAAATGCGCTCTGGCCGGAACTCCCAGCCGATCGGCGGCACCTCAGCGTAGGAGCGTAACAGATCAGGAAATGCGCTCTGGCCGGAACTCCCAGCCGATCGGCGGCACCTCAGCGTAGGAGCGTAACAGATCAGGAAATGCGCTCTGGCCGGAACTTGCTACGTGAAAGACACCATCGTTGATGGAGCGTAACAGATCAGGAAATGCGCTCTGGCCGGAACTCTGGCTTGCGATCAGGCCGTCATAGCGGTGAGCGTAACAGATCAGGAAATGCGCTCTGGCCGGAACGGGTGGCGGGTCGTGCGGCATGGGAGAATCGAGCGTAACAGATCAGGAAATGCGCTCTGGCCGGAACCAACATTCCAAAAATTCTAATTTCGTCGAATTCGATGGGATTAGAAGGTGAGCGGCATCAACAATGTCGAAAACCAATACAAGGGTCGGGGTGCAAGGTTGCCGACGCTGTACGACATACCCGCATCCACCTGCAAAAAAGGGCGCGGCCGAAGCCGCGCCCTCCAGGCAGCGAAGCGGATTCCGCGCGCTCAGCGCACTTCGAACTCGCGGGTCTGCACCACGTTGCCGTCCAGCGAGATCTCCACCTTGTACTTGCCGGTCGGCCAGCCGCTGGGCTTGCTGATCTGGAAGTCGGTGACGCCATCGCCGGTGAAAGTGACGTCCTTGCTCTCTTCGTTGACGGTCTGGTTGCTGTCCACGTGGGTCCACTTCGCGCCCAGCTTGGCCGGCACCGAGGCCATCGGGTCGGAGGTGGCGGTGGCGACGGCGGCGTAGATCGTGTCCTTCGGGGCGAAGGTGGTCATAGGCGCGGTGACGCGCATGTCGGCGCCCACCGCGTTGCCGAGGTCGACGCTGGTGACCGACGCGGTGGCCGGCATCGGTGCGGGCGGTTCCGCCATCGGTGCGGGTTCGCTGGCCACCGGCGGCGGCGCCGGCTCTTCCTTCTTCTTGCAGCCGACCAGTGCCACGCTGCCCAGCAGGACGGCGAGCACGCTCATGTGCAGGCGATTGCGCTTGTTCATATCGGATTTCCTCGTCGTTCGTCGAAAGGGCTGTACTCAGTCTTCCCGCGCGGGGATCTTCAGCACCTGGCCGGGCTGGATGCGGTCCGGGTCCGAGAGCTGGTCGCGGTTGGCGTCGAAGATGCGCTTCCAGTCCTGCTTGCCGTAGAAGTGCTTGGCGATCTTCGAGAGGTTGTCGCCCTTTTCCACGGTGTAGGTCTGCCCGCCGGCGGCGGCGCCGGCGATGGTTTCGGTCGACGTCACCTTCGACTGGACATCGGAGAAGTCGGGCTTGACCTGCTCCGTACTCTGCACGGCGCTTTGCACGTCGGAGAAGTCGGGTTTCTTGTCGTTGCTCATGGGAACTCCTTGCCCGGTATTCGGACAAGGGCAACGCTTGCACGCGACCTGTTAAGAAAACATGGCGGCGCGACGCCGCCGTTCAGGCAGCGCTATTGCCGTTCGGTGCGGACGGCCGCGGGCGCGGCGAGGCCGGGCGTGGCGCGCCAGGGATTGATGTCCAGGCCGCCGCGGCGGGTGTAGCGGGCCTCCACCGACAGCTGCTGCGGCGCGCAGCGCGCCAGCAGGTCGACGAAGATCTGCTCCACGCACTGTTCGTGGAAGCCGGCGTGGTCGCGGAAGCTGACCAGGTAGCGCAACAGGCCGGCGCGGTCGAGGCGCGGGCCGCGGTAGGCGATGGTCACGTCGGCCCAGTCGGGCTGGCCGGTGACCGGGCAGTTGGATTTCAGCAGTGCGCTGTGCAGCGTCTCTTCAACGAGGTCGCCGGCATCGGCCTGCAGCAGCGATGCGTCCGGTGGGCCGTAGCTGTCGATGGCGATGTCGAGGCCGTCGATGTTCACGGTGTCGGTATCCACCGCCAATGCCGGCAGGCCGAAGGCCATCGTCACCGGCGCACCGGCGGCCTGCGACAGGTCCGCCTCGATGCGCGCGCGTACCGCTTCGGCATCGTCGAAGCGGCTGGCGTTGAAGGAGTTCAGGTAGAGCTTGAGCGACTTGGATTCCACCAGGTTGGGTGAATCCGCCGGCACCTGCAGGGTGGCAGTGGCGACCCGGGGCTTGCCGCGGCCGTCCAGCCACGACAACTCGAACGCCTGCCAGCGGTCGATGCCGATGAACGGCAGCGCATCCACGGCGATGCCCAGCTGCGCACGCGCCGGAGCGCGCGGGATCGGGTACAGCAGGCCGGGGTCGTACTGCGCGGGATAGGCGGTCTCGCGGCCGAGCGGCGAATCGGCGGTGGTGTTGGCGTTCATTCGCAGCGGTGCTCGCGGGCAAGGTAGTCGGCGGACTGCATCTCGATCAGCCGCGAGGTGGTGCGTTCGAACGCGGCGGCCAGGCGTTCGCCCGAATACAGCGCCATTGGCGCGGCGTCGGCGGTGCACACCAGGTTGACGTGGCGGTCGTACAGCTCATCCACAAGGTGCACGAAGCGGCGCGCGGCGTCGTCGCGCAGCCCGTCGAAATGCGGGATGCCGCCCACCAGCACGGTATGGAATTCGCGTGCAATCTCGATGTAATCGGCATTCCCGCGCGGGCCCTCGCACAGCGCGGCGAAGTCGAACCAGCACAGCCCCTTGCTGCGCGCGCGCACCGGGATGCGGCGGCCATCGATGACGATGCCGGCGTCGCGGTGGCCATCGTCGCCGCCCAGTTCGTGCCAGCGCCGCTGCAGCCAGGCATCGCCGTCGGCGTCCAGCGGGGCGCGGTACACCGGCGACTGGGTCAGCGCGCGCAGCCGGTAGTCGGTGTCGCTGACCAGTTCGACCACTTCGCAGTGGCGCTGCAAAAGGGCGATCGCGGGCAGGAACCGCGCGCGCTGCAGGCCGTCCTTGTACAGCGCGGCGGGCGCGGCGTTGGAGGTGGTGACCAGCACCACGCCTTCGGCGAACAGGCGCTCCAGCAGCCGTGCCAGCAGCATCGCGTCGCCGATGTCGGAGACGAAGAATTCATCGAGCACCAGCACGCGCAGGTTGCGGCGCCATTCGCGCGCGATCGCCGCCAGCGGGTCGCGCTGGCCGGCATGCGCGCGCAGGCGCTCGTGCACCTCGCGCATGAAGCGGTGGAAATGGGTGCGGCGCTTCTCGCGGATCGGCAGGCCGGCGTAGAACAGGTCGATCAGGAAGGTCTTGCCGCGGCCGACCCCGCCCCACAGGTACAGCCCGTGCACCGGCGGCGCCTCCGCCGGGCCGCCAAGCAGCCGCTGCAGCAGGCCGCGCGCGGGTGCTGGCCGCAGCAGTTCGGCATGGACGCGGTCGAGCGCGCGCAGCGCCGCCTGCTGGGCCGGATCGGCAAGCCAGTCGCCGCGCGCCACGCCCTCGGCGTAGCGCTGCGAAGGAAGCGTTGCTCCGCTCATGCCGCGGGCGGCAGCGGCAGCCAGCCGCGGATGCCGTTTTTCAGCGCGCCGCGCAGGTCCATCAGCTTGCGATGGAAGAAGTGGCTGGTGTCGGGCATCTCCACCAGCGCGGGCGGCGAAGGCAGCGAGGCCACCCAGTCGCGCACGGCGGCGGCATCGACGATCTCGTCGGCATCGCCCTGGATCACCAGCCACGGCATGGTTGGCAGGGCGATGCCGGCGAACTCCCAGCTGCGTCCCACCGGCGGGGCGATGCTGATCAGCGCGGCCGCGCCCAGCTCCACCGCGCCGCGCAGCGACACCCAGGCACCGAAGCTGAAACCGGCCAGCCACAGCGCCTTGTCCGGATGGCGGGCGCGCGCCCACGCGGCGACCGCGCGCAGGTCGTCCAGCTCGCCATCGCCGTCGTCGAACTTGCCTTCGGAGCCACCCACGCCGCGGAAATTGAAGCGCAGGGTGGCGATGCCGGACTCGCGCAGCGCGCGCGCGGCCATCGTCACCACCTTGTTGTGCATGGTGCCGCCCTCGGTGGGCAGCGGATGGCAGATGATCGCCAGCACCGGCTGCGGCGTGGCCTCGGCCGCGTCGTACGCGGCCTCGATCCGGCCCGCGGGGCCGTCGATGACCAGCGCCGCATCGGCGCCGGCGGGCTTGGCTGTCGTCTCGTTCATGCCTGCCATGATGCCGCAGCCAGCGTGAAACCGCCGGCCGGCCCGCCACAAACGCGAACGCCGCCTGCAGGCGGCGTTCGGCTGGCGCGCGGTGCGCGGCTTACTTGCTCTGCGACACCATCCACTCGACCACGGCCTTCATCTGGTCGTCGGTCAGGGCCGGGTTGCCGCCCTTGGCCGGCATCACCCCGGCGGTGCCGGTGAAGCCTTCGGTGGCCTTCTTGATCAGCATCTCCACGCCCTGCTCCGCCGCGCGCGCGCCGATGCCGGCGGCATCAAGCTTCGGGGCGCCGCCGACGCCGGCGGTGTGGCAGCCGGTGCAGGGGCCGTTGTTGAAGATCTCGGCGCCGTCGGTGCGGCCGTCGAACGGCACGTTGGCGGTCTGTGCAGCGGAAGCCGCCGCGGCTGCGGCAGCCTGCGCCGCGGCGCCCGTGGCGCCGGCGTAGACAGCGCCCACCGGTGCGATGCGGTCCTGCAGGCTCTGCTTGGCCACCGCGCTTTCGGGGTATTCGACCTTGCCGTTGAGGTGGCGGGCAAACAGGATCAGGCCCAGTGCCAGCAATACCAGAAAGGCGATCACCATCGAGAAACGCTTGAGGAAAGCCAGGTCGTGAGTCCGCATGTTGTTCCCGCGCAGTCGTGGCCATTTTCGGCCGCCAAGCCCCGGATTATTCCAGAACCGGCGCTGCGGCGCGAGGTTTGCGGTGGGAGGCCGCCCTCCGGCAGGCGCCATCGACGTTTTGCGCATCTTCCTGGCGAGTGGGCGACGCCAGTCACACTATTGACTTGATCAACTGGTTTAGGCGATAACTGAACAAATCGTGACGCGCAGGGGCAGGCGCGTCGCCGCGTGCATTGCGCAGGGTCAGACAGGGGCCGCTCGGGTCCCGATCTTCGATTTACTCACGGGAGGGGACATGGGCGACATCCGGAACGTCAACAAGTCGGGCAAGAACCGCAACCACCGCATCATCAAGCTGGATCCCATGACCCGCGCGGTGCGGTCGGTGCTGGCAGTGTCCGCGCTGACGCTCGGCATGGGCTTGGCCGGCAACGCTGCTGCGGCCAGCTACAAGTTGCCGGCGGCGATGGTGCATGCGCTGCAGGCCGAGCGGCCGGCCATCGATGTTGCTCCGGTGTTCGATCTCACGACGGTGCCGCAGGCTGCGGCTTTCGGAGCCAGTTCCACCCCGTTCGTGGCCACGCTGATCGGCATCGACGAGCACCAGCCCGGGGATGTGGTGGTCGACAACGCCGATCCTATTTCCGTCTTTGATCTGTACAGCGATGCCATTGCAATCAGGGGCTACAGCGATGCGGGCGACGTAACCATCTCCAACAGCGCGACGGGAGCGCTCCAAGCCCAGTCGTTCTATAGCTCCGCGATCGGCATCTATGGCTATGCGACGACCGGCGATACGACGATCAGCAATGCCGCCGATATCAACGTTCTGGCCAATTGGGGTCTGGCGGACGGCATTTTCGCGTCCGGTACGAACGTCGATGTTGAGAATACGGGCGACATCACCGCCACCGGCTACACCTGGGCTGCCGGCATCGAGGCGCGTGGCGGCGAATCCTCGACGGTCACCAACGACGGCGCCATCACTGTCACCGCCACCGGCTGGGGCGGTAATGCCAGCGGCCCGTATGCCGCTTACGGGATCTATGCCAGCTCCACGTACGGCAATGCCAGCGTGGTCAACGGCATTGCCGGGTCGATCACTTCGTACGGGTACTACGCCACCGGCATCCGTACGCAGACCTACGGCGATGCCGAGGTCAGCAACGCCGGTGCCATCGTCGCCGGCAGCATGGTTTACAGCGCATTGGCGTGGGGCATCCATTCGGAGGCGAGCGGGGAGGGCGCGACCGTCGCGATCGACAACACCGGCGATATCCAGGCAGCGGCCATTTTTGGCGCGACCGGCATCCAGGCCATTTCCAGCGGAGTAGGTGGTGTCGCGACCGTCAGCAACAGCGGCGACATCACGGTGCTCCAGAACCGACTGATGACCAGCTACGGCGCCTACGGCATCCTTGTGTCGGCAGACGGCGACTCCTCCATCAACAACAGCGGCGATATCTTTGTCGCTTCGAAGGGGCCGGCGTTCGGTTTGGCAGCGATGTCCTTCTCCGGCGAAGCCAGCGTCACCAACACAGGCAACGTTACCGTCAGCAGCACGGTGAACAGCACCGGCGTGACCCCCACCGGGTTGCTGGCGTTCGGCGCCAACGGCACCGCCGCCGTGGACAACAGCGGCACGGTCGTTGCGACGGGCGTGAGGAGGGCCGCCGGTATCGACGCCTCCGCCTATGGCGACGTCAGCATCGACAACAGTGGCGACGTCAGCGCCTACGCCACGGGCATGGTCACCAACACCCGCGCCGACGGCGTCAAGGCGGTTTCGGGCAGCGGCACCATCACGCTCGACAACAGCGGTTCGATCTACGCCAGCGGCACCACGGTGGGGCTGGGCGTCTATGCGGTGGCGGAAAACGGCAATATCGCCATCAACAATGCCGTCGACGGCAGCATCGGGGCGTACTCGTACTACGGCGTCGCCCGCGGCGTGTTCGCCTACGCCACCCATGGCGACATCGCCATCGACAGCGCCGGCGCCATCGATGCCTACGGCTGGACCCGGACCTACGGCGTCATGGCCCTGGCCCCGGGCGGCGACGCGGCCGTGGACAGCAGCGGCACCATCTACGCGAGGAGCGGCAGCAACAATGCCACGGGCGTGCTGGCATCCACCGACCAGGGCGTGGCCAGCATCACCAACAGCGGCGACATCCAGGTCATCAGCCGTACCGGGTCCTATGGCGTGCGCGCCTATGGCTATGCGGGTGCCGACATCGGCAACAGCGGCAACATCTACGCGGCCAGCACCAATGGCGTGGCCGTCGGGATGATGACGCAGGCGGGCGACGGTAACGCCACGGTCACCAACACCGGTGGCAGCATCGAGGTGAAAGCCGCGACAGCGGCATTCGGCATCTTTGCCGACTCGGCATATGGCAACGCGACCGTCACCAATGCCAGCGAGATCAGTGCGCTGGGCGTCAACAGTGCCGCCACGGGCATCAGGGCTACGGCGAGCGGTGACGTGGACATCACCAACAGCGCCGCTATCGATGCCATGTCCAACGGCGACGCGATCGGCATCTACGGCTACTCGTTGGCCGCCGACGCCACCATCGACAATAGCGGCGACATCACCGCCAGTTCGTACTACGGCCTGGCGGACGGCATTTTCGCGTCCGGCCAGGATGTCGCCGTCACCAATTCCGGTGCGGTCTCGGCGACCAGCGTTTACGGCGACTGGGCGGCGGGCATCGAGGCGCAGGGCAGCAATTCGACCCAGGTCAGCAACACCGGCGACATCACCGCCAGCGCGATGCCATTCCTGCAGGTGGAAGACGGCACCAGCGTGCTGTATTCCACCGGCGGCGGGCAGGCATTCGGCATCTATGCCACGGCCGGGGCTGGCAACGGCGTGGTCACCAACAGCGGCAGCCTGGTCGTGCAGGGCGGCTACGCCACCGGTATCGAGGCCCAGTCCGTGGGCAACCTGTCGGTCACCAACAGCGGCGACATCTTCGCGGGCACCGGGCTGGGGGCGTACTACAACAGCAACAACGGATATGGCTATTACTACGGCACGCTGATGGCCACCGGCATCAACGCCTCGGGCAACGGCGAAGGCATGCACGTCGCCGTGGCCAACACCGGCGATATCGCGGCTGACGGCATTTTCGGCGCGTCCGGCATCAGTGCCACGGCGAGCGGGTTGGGTGGCACGGCGGTAGTGACCAATACCGGCGACATCACCGCGGCGCAGTATGTCGCCGGTGGCTACGGCGCATTCGGCATCGTGGCCTCCACGGACGGGGATTCGGGCATCGACAACGGCGGCGCGATCACCGTGACGTCGGGCGGTACCGGCTACGGCGTGGCGGCCCTGTCGTTCGCTGGCGATGCCGTGGTGGTCAACTCCGGTGACGTGGGCGTCGAGGCCAGCACGGCCGCCAGCAAGTACTACGGCAGCTACGGGCTGCTTGCGTTCGCCGGCAATGGCTATGCCGCGGTGGACAACAGCGGCTCGGTCTCGGTCAGCAACGCCGGCATCACGGCCGCGCCGGCACGCGCGGTGGATGCGCAGGGCCAGCAGGGCGTGGGCGTGGTCAACAGCGGCGCGCTGTACGCCGATGGCAAGTACGCGTATGGCGTGTTCGCGGTTTCGGCCGGCGGCGACGTGGCGGTGAGCAACACCGCGGATGGCGACATCGGCTTCTACTCCTACCTCGGCTACGGCACCGGCATCCTCGGTGTGTCCGAAGGCGGTGATGTCGCCATCGGCAATGCAGGCGCCATCGCAGGCTATGCCTATTCGCAGGCGGCGGGCATCTTCGGCGGCGCGAGCACCGGTGACGTCGACGTCAGTAACGCCAGCACTGGCAGCATCGATATCGTGTCCGCGGGCTTTGCAGTGGGCATCTTCGCCCGCGCCGATTACGGTACCGCCACCATCGTCAACAGCGGCGACATCAGCGCATCGGTGTTCCCCGACACGGGCTACCAGGGCGACGTGGCATATGGCCTGCTGGCGACCTCCGACTATGGCTACGCCGCGGCCGGGAACAGTGGCGGCATCCAGGTGGACGGCTACTACACCGCGACCGGCATCGCCGCGCGCTCGCTCCTCGGCAGCACGGTGAGCACCGCCGCCGGTAGCCACATCAACGCGACCGCGTATTACGTCGCGATCGGCATCGAAGGCCGCGCCGAGGGTGGCGACGTGACCGTCGGCAGTGCCGGCGACATCACCACCGCTGGCGGGTATGGCAGCGTCGGCATCCAGGCGTACAGCGCGATGGGCGACGTGACGGTCGGCAATACCGGGCACATCAGCGCGGCCTCCGGGTATGGCATCGCCATCGGCGCGACCGCCTACACCATGGACGGCCTGGCCACGGTCACCAACAACGGCCTGGTCGAAGCGGACGGCGCCATGGCCTCGTACGGCATCCTGGCGCAAGCCTATGCCGGCGACGTGGTGGTCAACGTGGGTAGCGCCGGACAGGTGGAGGCCAGTGCCGGCATAGCCGCTTTTGGCGTCCTGGCCAACGCCGCGGATGGCGATGCCACCGTGAACAACGCCGGCCAGATCCATGCCGGCGGCGCCGCATACAACTTCGGCGTGGTATTCGAGGGCCTGTACGGCGCCAACACGCTCAACAACCTCGCTACCGGCGTCATCAGCGCCGATGGCGATGAAGGCTACGCGTTCGCGGTTGCCGGCAACGACGGCGTCGAAACCATCAACAACAGCGGTCGCATCCTCGGTGCGATCAGCCTGTACGGCGGCGACGACGTGTTCAGCAACAAGGCCGGCGGCACGTGGGACGTGGGCAGCAACTTGTCCACCGACTTCGGCGACGGCAACGACACGCTGGCCAACGCCGGCGGCGGCACCATCACGCTCAATGCGGGCCAAATCGCCTTCGGTGCGGGCGACGACACCATCAACAATGCCGGCCTGGTCCGCCTGACCGACAGCACGATCACGATGGGCGACGGCCAGGCAGGGCCGGTTCCGACGCTGGCGATGCTGCCGCAGGCCGTCGAGGCCAATGCGTTCAACAATAGCGGCACATTGGACATTGTCGGCAACAGCGCGATCGATACTGCGGGTGGCACGTTCACCAATACCGGCCTGGTTGATTTCGTGAACGGCGCCATCACCGATGCACTGACCGTGGACGGCACCCTCGCGGGCAGCGGCCAGATGGCCATCGACGTCAATTTCAATGACCTCACGGCCGACCAGTTGGTAATCAACGGTAATGTCGCCAGCGGAGCGGTGCAGACCGTGAACGTGAAGTTCGTTGGCGTGCCGACCATCGATGCACCTGCGATCGATTTCGCCAGCGTCACCGGCACTTCGGCGGCTGGCAGCTTCGTGGGAGGCCAGGTGATCGGTTACAACGAGAATGGCAATTTCCTGAGTCTGGGCGTGGGAGTCACCAGCACATTGGACGCGGGCAACGCAGCGGACGATGTTTTCTCGATCGGCCTGACGGTGGAAGGGCTGAGCGACGGCGGAACGCTGGCGGCCAACGCGGCGTCGGGTGCGGCGGGTCTCCTCAACTCGCAGGTCGGCACCTTCCGCCAGCGCCTGGGCGTGAATCCGTATGGCGATGCGGGCAAGGTGCTGAGCGCGTTCATGCGCGTCTATACCGACCAGGGTGACGTGAATCCGACCCACACCGCAGGGAACTTCGGCCAAGGTGGCAACTTCGCCTACGAACAGGCCAGCTGGGGCCGTGAGTTTGGCGTCAATGCCAACCTGTTCGGCAACTTCCACGCGGGCGTGGTGATGGGCAATGCCGACAGTCGCCAGCGCCTGGCCGACGGCGTGGGCCAGAACCGCATGGAAGGCAGCACCTTCGGCGCCTATGCCACCTGGTACGTGCCGGAAGGCCTGTACGTCGATCTGAGCGCCCGCTGGATGGGCGCGGAAATCCGTTCGGAATCGGTCGGCGCCAACCTGCAAAGCCGCGCCCGCACCAATGCGGTCAGCCTGGAAGCTGGTTATGAGTGGAAGCTGGGCGGCGTCAACATCGTGCCGCAGGCGCAGTACATCCGTACCCGCGTCGAGGATGTCCGCACGTTCTACGGCGAGCACCTGGATTTCACCGCGCATGGCGGTACCTTCGAGCGTGGCCGCATCGGCGTGGAGCTCAACAAGTCCTTCCAGTCCGGTGACATCCGCTGGACGCCTTACGGTTCGGTCAGCGCGATCCGCGACAGCGGCGGCAAGACCGCCTACAGCGTGGGCGATTTCCATGGCGAGACCGGCGTCCGCGGCAGCCGTACGATGGCGGAACTGGGCATCGGCGTGCAGAAGGGCGGGTTTGGCTTCACCCTGGGCGCCAACTGGCTGGACGGCGGCTCGATGAAGAGCTTTGTCGGCGGCCAGGCCAACGTTCGCTACTCCTGGTAATTCCTGCCAACGGCCCGGCCACGCGCCGGGCCCGCGGCAGCACATGCAGTCTGGACGACAAGTGACCAACGACAACAAGCAGAACGACTCCGATATCCAGTCCAACCAGGACAAGCCGGAGCTGGATACCGGGTTGGATGCAGTGGCAACCGGAGCGCCCGCCCCCGTGCAGGCCGATTCGACCGCCGCGCCGGCTGCGACGCCGGCGCCGCAGGCCCCGCGCGACATCACCAAGCTGAAAGTGGAGAAAAGCTGCTCGCGTGGCCTCGCCGGCTGGCTGGCCCAGCACCGGCTGTCGCTGGCCATCACTTCCTACCAGACCGGGCGCATCTACCTGGTCGGCAGCGACAAGCAGGGCCGGGTGTCGTTCTTCGAGCGCATCTTCGAGCGCGCGATGGGCGTGGTGGGCAATGCCCAGCGCATCTACCTCGGCGGGCTGTACCAGCTGTGGCGGTTCGAGAACGTGTTGCGCCCGAACGAGGTCATCCACGGCCAGTTCGACAAGTGCTACGTGCCGCGCAACGCGCAGACCATCGGCGACCTCGACATCCACGAGCTCGGCATCCGCAAGGACGGCCGGGTGGTGTTCGTCAACACCAAGTATTCCTGCCTGGCCGAACTCAGCCCCACCCACAGCTTCAAGGCGATCTGGAAGCCGAAGTTCATCAGCAAGCTGGCGCCGGAAGACCGCTGCCACCTGAACGGGCTGGCGATGGTCGACGGCGAGCCGAAGTACGTCACCGCGGTGTGCAAGAGCGACAGCGTGGACGGTTGGCGCGAGCGCCGCCGCGACGGCGGCGTGGTGATCGACGTGCAGACCGACGAGGTCGTCTGCGAAGGCCTGTCGATGCCGCATTCGCCGCGCTGGCACGACGGCCGGCTGTGGCTGCTCAACGCCGGCACCGGCCAGTTGGGCTGGGTGGATTTCGAGAAGAAGGCGTTCGTGCCGCATGCCTTCGTGCCCGGCTTCGCGCGCGGCCTGTCGATCATCGGCAACGTCGCCGCGGTGGGCCTGTCGAAGCCGCGCAACCAGCGCTTCGAGGGCCTGCAGCTGGACGACGAGCTGAAGCAGCGCGACGCCGAGCCGTGGTGCGGGGTACAGATCATTTCGCTGGCCAATGGCGATGTGCTGAACTGGATCCGCTTCGACGGCGACATGGGTGAGATCTTCGACATCAGCTTCCTGCCCAACGTGAAGAACCCGATGATGATCGGCCTGCGGACCAATGAAATCCGCGACCTGATCACCTTCGAATCCGGCATCCCGGGCGCGGGCCAGGCCTCGTGATGCGCGCACTTGCCGTGGGCAGCCTTGGCGTGCTGCTGCTGTCTTGCATTGGCCCGGCGCTGGCGCAAGCCACGCCCGCCAAGCCTGCCACGCCGGCCACGGATGCGGTTGCCGAGTCGTTCCGGGCTTGGGATCGGAATGGCGACGGCCAACTGTCGCTGGTCGAGTTCCGCGCCGGCTGGCAGCGGGCGCAGGCGCTGGCCAAGGCCCAGGCGGGATTGCAGCGCCAGTTCGCCGCGATCGACGCGAACCGCGACGGCGGGCTGGACGCGGGCGAATACGCCAACCTCGTGCTGGTGAAGAACGCCGGCCGCGCCGCGCCGCCGCTGGCGCGGTTCGATGCCAATGCCGATGGCAAATTGGCCTTCCCAGAATACGTGAAACTGGTGGAAGCGCTGGCGCCGCGCCAGGCAACGGGCCCGGGCGCGACCAAGTGAGCGCCAGCTTCGTCCCGGCGTGGAAACAGGTGACCCCCGCGCTCGCCGAGGAGTTGGCTGCGTTCTGGCGGGAAAACAAGGCGATTGGCAACGATGCGGAAATGGCGCGGCGCGCGCAGCAGGCGGTGTGCGTCGCCCGCGACGAGGCGGGTGCGCTGTGCGGCGTCGGCACCGCGGTGGTGAAGGTGCTGCCGCGGTTGCGCCAGCCGACCTATTACTACCGCCAGTTCTTCGCCAAGTCGCTGCGCGGCCGCCAGCAGGAGCTGGCGTTCTTCCAGCGCTGCAAGCAGCTACTGCAGGACTACAACGGCAAGCTGCCGCGGCCGGAGGCCCTGGGCATGCTGCTGGAGATCGAGAACGCCAAGATCGCCACCGCCTACCGGCGTGCGGTCGAGCCGGGATTTGATGCGGTTTTTATCGGATACTCGCCGCGTGGCCTGCCGCTGCGCGTGTCCTATTTCGACAACGCCAGCCTCTTGCCCGCGGGGCCGGCCGGGGGGCGGCAACGCGGGCTGGCGGCAGAAGCGTCACGTTAACGGGGTTTCCAACAACCAGTCCCGACGCAACAGTCGGGTTGCACACCAGGGAGAACGCAACAATGAAAGTCCAAGCAAGTCTGCTGAGCCTCGCCATCGCCGCCGCCATCGCTCCGGCGACGGCGGATGCTGCGGTTTCCGCGAAGTCCGCTGCGGTGGCGCGCGCGAACGTGCTGATCGGCAACCAGGCCGCTGCGGTGCGCAAGCACGCGCTCGATGCCTTCGTCGCCAGCGACGCGAGCGTGGATGCCAATGGCACCGAGCACGTGCGCTACCAGCGCAGCTGGCGCGGCATGCCGGTGATCGGTGGCGACTTCGTCGTCCATTCCCGCGGCGGCAAGCTGGCTGGCGTGAGCCAGACCCTCGCCACCGCCGCCCGCCCGGGCCTGGCGGCCCGCGTCAATGGCGACCAGGCCATCGTCGAAGCCGGCGCGGCCTTCCCGGTGCGCTTCACCCAAGCGCCGACCTCGCGCAAGGTCGTCTATGCCCGCAACGTCGCGCCGCTGCTGGCGCATGAGGTGGTGTTCCACGGCTTCAAGGCCGACCAGACGCCGACCGAAATGCATTACATCGTCGATGCGGCCAGCGGCAAGGTCATCGACCAGTGGGACGGCATCCACACCGCCAAGCCGGGTGCGGGCGGCAGCGGCTGCACCAGCCCCGCCGCGGCCACCGGCACCGGCAAGACCCTGATGGCCGGCGACGTCGTGCTGGGCACCAGCAAGTGCGGCACCAGCTACCAGATGGTCGACGTGTCCCGCGGTGGCGGCGCCACCCACAACATGGCGATGCGGACCTCCGGCATGGGCACGGTGTTCACCGGCAGCACCAACGTCTGGGGCAACAACCTGCTCAGCAATTCGCAGACCGTCGGTGCCGACGCCCACTACGGCGTGGCCACCACCTGGGACTACTTCAAGAACGTGCACGGCCGCAACGGCATCGCCAACGATGGCAAGGGCGCGATCAGCCGCGTCCACTACGGCCGCAACTACCAGAATGCGTTCTGGAACGATTCCTGCTTCTGCATGACCTTCGGCGACGGCGACAACGGCGCGTCCATCTATCCGCTGGTGGCGATCGACGTGGCCGGCCACGAGATGTCGCATGGCGTGACCAGCCGTTCCGCGGCCCTCGTGTATAGCAAGGAGTCGGGTGGCCTGAACGAGGCGACCTCCGACATCTTCGGCACCATGGTCGAGTACTACGCCAACAACGCTTCCGATCCAGCCGACTACGTGGTGGGTGAGGAGCTGTTCCCCAACAACGCCAGCATGCGCAACGCGATCCGTTGGATGTTCAAGCCGAGCCTGGACGGCGCCTCGCCGGACTGCTACAGCTCGACCCTGGGCAACCTCGACGTGCACTACAGCTCCGGCGTGGCCAACCACTTCTACTACCTGCTGGCGGAAGGCGCGGTGGTGCCCAGCGGGTTCGGCGCCGGCACCTGGGCCAACCTGACCCCGGCCTCGCTGGTCTGCAACGGCAACACCTCGCTGGCCGGCATCGGCCGCGATGCCGCCGGCAAGATCTGGTACCGCGCGCTGACGGTGTACATGACCTCCAGCACCAACTACGCCGCCGCGCGTACGGCCACGATCAATGCGTCGACCGACCTGTTCGGCGCCACTTCCGCCCAGACCAATGCGGTCAAGGCGGCGTGGAGCGCGGTTAGCGTCAACTGATCGACCCGGCAAGACGGTATACGGACGGCCCGCGCAAGCGGGCCGTCCGTTCCTGGGGCAGCCAAAAACCGGCGAACCGTGCGAGAATGCCGGCTTCGCTGCCGCAATCGGCAGTGCGACGCGCCTGTAGCTCAGCCGGATAGAGTAGTGGCTTCCGAAGCCATTGGTCGGGGGTTCGAATCCCTCCAGGCGCGCCATCCTTCCCCTGCGGATCCCTCCACGCTGGTCCTCGCGGCGATGGGCGCGTGGCTAGCGTGTTCGTGGCGCGTGCGGAACCGCTAGGTGGCTCCCGCTTCGAGCCTGGTCGACGGTGCCGCTGCTTGGCCTGCCGCCGGCACGCCGGGCGAACCGGCGCCGCTAGCGCTGGGCGGCGGATGACGCGTATTTTTCGAGGAGCTCGGTCATCGGCCGCAGGTCCTGGATATAGACGTTCTTGCAGTCGGTCCAGAATGTCGTCCCGTTGGCGGGGTCGGTCTCCCCGGCACGCCATACTTTTCCCCGGTCCAGCTCTTCCAGCGAGCACCAGCCCACCACGAACGCGCGCTTGAACCGCTCCATCGTTGCCCGATGGTCGTCGCGGTCGCGCTGCAGCGATACGAAGATGAATGCATTGGGCCGCTGGTGTTCGTGGTTGTACAGCGGCACGCTGCATTCGTAGCCTGGCAACGGGCGAACGGTTCGGTCCTTCGTCTTTACATCGATCGTCAGGCCGGGGAGAACGAGGTCTTGGGTCGTTTCGTAGGCCTGCTCGAAGGGAACCGAATGGGCCTCGAGCAGCCGCTCGACGACGACCTCGCCCAGCGCCCCCACTTGGTTGGCCGCCGCCTCGCGGTGGCTGTTCCCATAAATCGGCATCCCGTCGGCCCGATCCTGCGCGCGCCGCCAAAGACCCTGCTCATAGTCGATTACGTGGAAGGCCACGCCTTGGGATCCAATTCGCCACGAGCCCCCCCGGCCGGGCGGCGGAGGATTTCGGCAAGGTGGCGGCCGACGGCTTCCGCCAACCCCACCGGCACCGCGTTCCCGATTTGGGTGTACTTCGGAACTTCGCGATCGAAGACGCCCTCGCGCGGATTGCCGGCCCGGCGCAATCCGCCCGTGGTCTTCTTGCCCTCGAATTGGTACCAATCCGGGAACATCTGCAGCCGGGCCCACTCGCGGACGGTAAGGATCCTGGGCTCGGCGAAATGCACGTAGTCGTCGGGCAGGGAGGTTGCGGTGATGGATGGGCCGCTTGGTCCCCATGTCGACGGCAAGAGCTTCTGCGCGAACTTCTTGGTCTTGAATTCCTCCGGGATGCGCCCGTTGCCCGCATGCATGGCCTTGAACTTGGCCAAGACGCGGGGCGAGTGGTTGGTGTATTCCATTTCGGTGAGGGGCGCGCCCTTCCGCGCGGGCTCCTTGCCGCCGCGCGGCGTACGCAAGCGCTTCTGGACCGGCGTGGTGGCGGCGGACGCGTACTTGGTCATCGGGGCCGCAGCGGTCGAGCCGCTTGGATCCTTGGCGACCAAGTCGCCAAGCAGTTCCTCCAGGCTGGGCGCGCCGCCGGTGGGCTTGGGCAGGAAGCCCCGCTCCAGCGCGTCATCCGACGCGCTGTCGTTGACCAGGGGGGACTGCACGTCCTTGCGGATTCCGATCATTAGCACGCGCGGTCGGTTCTGCGGCACGCCATAGTCCTTCGCATAGACCAGGCGGTAGGCCACGCGGTACTTCCCCAGGCCCTTGAACGTGGCGTGCACCGCCTGCCAGATCTCGCCCTTCTGCCCATCGCTCGTCCACTTCGAATTCAGCAGGCCGCGGACGTTCTCGAACAGGAAGGCGCGCGGTTCAAGCCGGCGGATGATCTCCGCCATGTCCTGGAACAAATGATTCGAGGGCAGCTCCTTCTTGTCCACCGAGTACGAGCGGCGGTGGCCAATGCCGGAGAAGCCTTGGCAGGGGGGGCCGCCGGCGATGAGGTCCAACTCGCCGTGCTTGATGCCGAATTTTTCCTCCAGGCGCTTCTCCAGGTCCGCAAGGTAGGACGGGCTGGACAGCATCGACTTGACGTCCGCGGCATGGAACTCGGGACGCGCCAAGTCGGGATTGATCTCCAGCCGGTTCCTTATGTAGGTGGCGCGGGCATCGTCATTGAGCTCATTGACGAATACCGGGTAGAAGCCTGCGTTTTCCAGGCCAAGGGAAAGCCCCCCGCAGCCCGCGAAGAGGTCCATTACCTTGAGCGAATTGCTTGGATCCATGTAGCTTGTCGTCCTGCGTGGTGGCCCGTGGGCTCATTCTCGTGGGTTTGTCGTGGCCGGTTGGGGGGCCGCGGCCGCCGCGTCCCCGGCATCCGCGACATGCTCGACCAGGTCCTCGATCCGGCAGCCGAAATAGCTGCACAACTTGTCCAGCACATGGGTCTGGACGTTGGGGCCGTGCTGGTTCACCAGCTTGGACAGTGTCATTCGATTGAGCCCGGTGGCGCTAGCCAAATCTTGCAGCTGCATTCGCTTGCGTTCCCGGAATTCGTAGTCAGCAATCCTTTCGCGAAGTTTGAATCTCAACATAGTCCGAATACCGATTATTTTAATAATCAAATGATCTTTATCTTGATCATTCAGGGATGTTGCGATCCGTGCGAGATAGATTTAAGCATCATGCGATTATTAAGATAATCATACGATAGATTTGGTAATCTTGGTCGAGTTTGCGATCCATGGCAAGCATGGCAGGCACGGCATGCGAAGCTGTCCGTGCGATCACATCGAACCCCGCGCATCCACGATGGCCAACGACCAAGACCCCCATCCCACTTCCGCCACCGAGCCGTACTGGCGGCAGCGCTTGCGGCTGTACTGGAAGCTGGTGCGCGCGGATCGCCCGATCGGCTGGCTGCTGCTGCTGTGGCCGACCTGGTGGGGGCTGTGGATCGCTGCCGATGGGGTGCCGCCGCCGTGGCCGCTGCTGGTGTTCTCGCTGGGGGTCTGGCTGACCCGTTCGGCCGGCTGCGTGATCAACGACTACGCCGACCGCTGGCTGGACGGCAGCGTGGAGCGCACCAAGCACCGGCCGCTGGCCACCGGCGCGGTGTCCGGCCGCGAGGCGCTGGTCGTGTTCGCGGTGCTGATGCTGGTGGCATTCGCGCTGGTGCTGACGCTGAACCGGCTGGCCATCTACATGAGCGTGGTCGGGGTGCTGCTGGCGGCCAGCTATCCGTACCTGAAGCGTTACACCTACCTGCCGCAGGTCTACCTGGGGATGGCGTTCGGCTGGGGCATCCCGATGGGCTTTGCCGCGCTGACCGGCGGGGTGCCGCCGGTGGCGTGGGTGCTGTACGTGGCCAACATCTTCTGGGCCACCGCCTACGACACCTGGTATGCGATGGTCGATCGCGACGACGACATCCGGATGGGATCGAAGTCCACCGCGATCCTGTTCGGCGAGATGGACCTGGTGGCGCAGGGCGTGCTGTACGCCTGCATGTTCTTCGCGCTGGCGCTGGTCGGCCGCGAGGCCGGCATGGGCGCCTGGTACTGGGCCGGCATGGGCGCGGCATTGGTGCTGGTGGCGTGGGAGTTCGGGCTGGCGCGCGGGCGCGAGCGCGCGGCCTGCTTCCGCGCCTTCCTGCACAACAACTGGGTCGGGATGGCGCTGTTTGCCGGCATCGCGCTGGACTTCGCCCTGCGCGCGAAGGTGGTTGCGGCCTGAGCGCCGGCGCGGCGGGTCAGGCCACACGCGCGCAAATCCAAGCATCGATGCGCGCCACGCCCGCGGCGCGCAGCGCCCTGGCGGCGGCGTGGAGGGTGGCCCCGGTGGTCATCACGTCGTCGACCAGCACCACGTGTGCCGGCAATGTCGCCCGGGCATCCACGCGGAACGCGCCGCGCAGGTTGCGGCCGCGCGCATCCGCGTCCAGCCGCGACTGCGCGCGGGTGGCCTTGCAGCGGTGCAGCAGCCCGGCGTGCAGCGGCAGGTCCAGCGCCTTGGCCAGCGGTCGCGCCAGTTCCAGCGCCTGGTCGTAGCCGCGCCGGCGTAGCCGCCCGCGGTGCAGCGGGACCGGCACCAGCGCCTGCGGGCGCGGCAGGCTGGCGAAATGCTCCGCCATGCACTGCGCCAGCACCCGCCCGGCGGCGAAATCGCGATGGAACTTCAGCCGCGGCAGCAGCCGATCCAGCGGGAATGCGTAGTCGAAGGCGGCATGCGCCGCGTCCAGCGGCGGCGACTGTGCGATGCAGGCCGGGCAGGTGGCTGGTTCGGGCATCGGCAGGGCGCAGCGCGGGCAGGCGTGGCGCTGGCGCGGCAAGGTGGCGTGGCAGGCGCCGCAAAGGTCGCGGCCCGGCAGGCCGGGATCGCCGCAGACCAGGCAGCGCGGCGGGAACAGCCAGCACAGCGGCGCGCGCAGTCTGTCAACTTTGCTAGATCTTGTTTGGTTGACGGTAGTCGACATGCGTTCCAGACTGCCCGCCTTCGCGTCCTGCGTCAGTCGGAAAACCCCCATGCCCGAGGTCGTCGCTTTTCCCATCCGCCATGACTGGAGCCGCAGCGAAGTGGAAGCGCTGTTCGCGCTGCCCTTCACCGAGCTGCTCCATCGCGCCGCCTGCGCCCATCGCCAGCACTTCGACCCGAGCGAGGTGCAGGTGTCCACCCTGCTGTCGGTGAAGACCGGCGGCTGCCCGGAGGATTGCGGTTACTGCCCGCAGGCGGCGCGTTACCACACCGGCGTGAACGCGACCAAGCTGATGGACCCCGCCGAGGTGGTGGAGAAGGCGCGCCAGGCCAAGGCCGCCGGCGCTTCGCGCTTCTGCATGGGGGCGGCCTGGCGTTCGCCGAAGGACCGCGACATCCCCAAGGTCGCCGAGATGATCCGCGAGGTGAAGGCGCTGGGGCTGGAAACCTGCGCCACCCTCGGCATGCTCAGCGGCGGGCAGGCGCGGGCGCTGAAGGACGCCGGGCTCGACTACTACAACCACAACATCGACACCGACCCCGAGTTCTACGGCGACGTGATCCACACCCGCCAGATGCAGGACCGCTTCGACACCCTCGCGCAGGTGCGCGATGCCGGCATGAAGACCTGCTGCGGCGGCATCGTCGGCATGGGCGAGTCGCGTCGCCAGCGCGCCGGGTTGCTGATGACGCTGGCCAACCTGCCCGCCCATCCGGATTCGGTGCCGATCAACCGACTGGTGCAGGTGGAAGGCACGCCGCTGCACGGCATCGTCGAACTGGATCCGTTCGAATTCGTGCGCACCGTCGCAGTGGCCCGGATCCTGATGCCGAAATCGATGGTCCGGCTGTCCGCGGGCCGTGAGACGATGTCCGACGAGCTGCAGGCGCTATGTTTTGCCGCAGGGGCGAATTCGATCTTCCACGGGGAGAAGCTGTTGACCACCGGCAATCCGGATACCGGGCGCGACAAAGCGCTGTTCGAACGCCTCGGCCTGCGGCCGATGCTGGTCGACGCCGTGCGCGACGACGGCATCGACGCCTGCACCGCCACGGTGCACGCCGGCATCACCGAAGCGGCCTGAGATGGCGCGCGAGTCGCTGCCCGCCCGCATCGCCGCGCAGCGTGAACGACGCGCCGCCGAGCAGCGCATCCGCGTCCGCCGCAGCGTGCTGCATCGCGATGGCGCACGTTGCGAGGTGATGGGCGCCGACGGCGTGCCGCGCTGGCTGCTGAATTTCTGCGGCAACGACTATTTGGGACTGTCGCAGCAGTTCGCGGTGGCCGGGGCCCTGCAGGACATGGCCTCGCGTGAGGGCGCCGGCGGCGTCGCCTCGCACCTGGTCTGCGGCCACCATGCCGCCCACGAAGCGCTGGAGCGCGAAGTCGCCGAGTGGCTGGGCGTGCCGGCTGCGCTGCTGTTCGGCAGCGGCTACCTGGCCAATCTGGCGGTGCTGCAGGCGCTGCTGGGCAAGGGCGACGTTTGCGTGCAGGACCGGCTCAACCACGCCAGCCTGATCGACGGCGCCCAGCTGGCCGGTTGCGCCCTGCGCCGCTATCCGCATGCCGATGCCGAGGCTGCCCTGCGGCAGCTGCGCGGCTGGCCGGATGGCGCCGCGCTGCTGGCCACCGACGGCGTGTTCAGCATGGACGGCGACATCGCGCCGCTGAAGCAGCTGGCGCTGGTGGCGCGGGTGCAGCGCGCCACCCTGTACGTGGACGATGCCCACGGCATCGGCGTGCTGGGCGAGGAAGGCCGCGGCAGCATCGATGATGCCGGTCTGGACAGCGCCGCGGTGCCGCTGCGCCTGGCCACCCTCGGCAAGGCGCTGGGCAGCTATGGCGCGGTGGTCGCCGGCGACGCCGACCTGGTCCGCCACCTGGCCGAAACCGCGCGTCCCTATATCTACACCACCGCGCTGCCGCCGGCGCAGGCAGCGGCCTCGCTGGCGGCGGTCAAGCTGGCGCGTCGCGAACACTGGCGGCGCGAGAAGCTGGCCGCGCTGGTGCAGCGCTTCCGCGCCGGCGCCCGCCGCCACGAACTGGAACTGCTGCCTTCCGATACGCCGATCCAGCCGCTGCTGTGCGGCGCCGATGCGGACGCGCTGGCGATGGCCGCGGCGCTGGAACGGCAGGGGTTCTGGGTGGCGGCGATCCGTCCGCCCACCGTGCCGGAGGGCAGTGCGCGCCTGCGCATCACCCTGTCGGCCGCGCATACCGAAGGCGACGTCGACAAGCTGCTGGATGCATTGGCGCGCGCGCGCGATTACGCGCGGGCCGGCGTGTTCGCCGCTGCCGCCACCTGAGGCAGCGGTCCGGCGCGATCACCCCGGCGACGTTGCGCGCTACACGCCGCCGATGCAGACGTACTTCAGCTCGGTGTAGTCGTCGAGGCCGTGCTTCGAGCCTTCGCGGCCGCTGCCGGACTGCTTCACCCCGCCGAACGGCGCCACCTCGGTGGAGATCAGCCCGGTGTTGATGCCCACCATGCCGGCCTGCAGCGCCTCCGACACCCGCCAGCTGCGGGCGAGGTCACGGGTGTAGAAGTACGCGGCCAGCCCGAATTCGGTGGCATTGGCCCGGCGCAGCACCTCGTCCTCGCTGTCGAAGCGCAGCAGCGGCGCCACCGGGCCGAAGGTTTCCTCGCGGGCCAGCAGCATGTCGTCGTTGGCATCCAGCAGCACGGTGGGTTCGAAGAAGGTGCCGCCCAGCGGGTGGCGATGGCCGCCGCTGGCGACGCGCGCGCCCTTCGCCAGCGCATCGGCGATATGCGTTTCGACCTTGGCCAGCGCCTTGGCATCGATCAGCGGGCCTTGCTCGGTATCGCCCTGCAGGCCGTCGCCCACCCGCAGCGCGCGCACCGCCGCCACCAGTTTCTCCGCGAAGGCGTCGTACACGCCGGCCTGCACGAACAGGCGGTTGGCGCAGACGCAGGTCTGCCCGGTGTTGCGGAACTTGCTGGCGATGGCGCCGGCCACCGCGGCATCGAGGTCGGCGTCGTCGAACACGATGAAGGGCGCGTTGCCGCCCAGTTCCAGCGACAGCCGCTTGAGGTCGGTGGCGCACTGCGCCATCAGCTGCTTGCCCACCGCGGTGGAGCCGGTGAAGCCGAGCTTGCGGACCTTCGGGTTGGCGGTCATCTCGGCGCCGATGGCGGGCGCGTCGGCGCCGGTCACGATGTTTATCACGCCCGGTGGCAGCCCGGCGCGTTCGCCGATCACCCCCAGCGCCAGCGCCGAGAACGGCGTCTGCAGCGCCGGCTTGCACACCACCGTGCAGCCCGCCGCCAGCGCCGGCCCCAGCTTGCGGCCCAGCATTGCAGAGGGGAAATTCCACGGCGTGATCGCGGCGACCACCCCCACCGGCTGGCGCAGGGTGAGGATGCGCTTGTCGGCGGCATGGCCCGGGATGGTGTCGCCATCCATGCGCTTGGCCTGTTCGCCGAACCATTCGAAATAGCTGGCCGTATAGGCGACCTCGCCCAGCGCTTCCGCCAGTGGCTTGCCCTGCTCGGCGGTCATCAGCACGGCCAGGTCGTGCTGGTGCTGCATCATCAGGTCGTGCATCCGGCGCAGGATCTGCGCGCGTTCCTTCGCGGTCTTTTTCGCCCACGCGGGAAAAGCGGCGTGGGCGGTATCGATGGCGCGGCGGGTTTCCGCCGCGGCCATGTCCGGCACCGTGCCCAGCAGCGCGCCACTGGCGGGATTGCGCACCTCGCAGCGGCCGCCGGCATCGGCGTCGCGCCAGCGCCCGTCGATGAGCGCCTGCTCGCGCCACAGCCCGGGATCGGCGAGGGACGGCTGGCGATGGGCGTTCATGGCGGCTCCGGTGGCGGGTCGATCCGCACACGATACGGCGGCCGGCGTGGGCTTCGCGCGATAATGCGCGGTTCCGGAACCCGCCGCGCGCTGTTGGCGCGAGATCAATGAACAAGCTGCATGTGGAAATCGCGGGCAGCGGCCCGCCGCTGGTGCTGCTGCATGGCTGGGCCATGCACGGCGGCATCTTCGCGCCGCTGGTAGAGGCGCTGCGCGCGCACCGCACCCTGCACGTGGTGGACCTGCCCGGCCACGGCCACAGCCGCGACAGCGGGGTGCCGCTGGCGCTCGATGCCTGCGCGCAGGCGCTGCTGGAGACGCTGCCGGTGGCGCCGTGGTGCGGCTGGTCGCTGGGCGGGCTGGTCGCGCTGCGCGCGGCGTCGCTGCAGCCGTCGCGCGTGCCCGCGCTGGCGATGGTCTGCGCCACGCCGAAGTTCGTGGTCGCCGCGGACTGGCCGCAGGGCATGCCGGCCGAGGTGTTCCACGGCTTCGCCGATGGCCTGCGGCTGGACTGGCAGGCCACCATCGACCGCTTCATCGCGCTGGAGGCCTTCGGCTCCGACCACATGCGCGAGGAATTGCGGATGCTGCGTGACGCCGTGCTGGCGCATGGCGAGCCGTCGCCGCGGGTATTGGCGGAAGGGCTGCAGGTGCTGGAGCACGGCGACCTGCGCGATGTCCTGCCGGCGCTGGCCATGCCCAGCCTGTGGATCAGCGGGCGCCGCGACCGGCTGGTCAATCCGGCGGCCATGCAGGCCGCCGCCGCGCTGGCTCCGGATGCGCGCTACCTCCAGATCGAGCATGCCGGTCACGCGCCATTCCTGACCCACGCCGATGCAGTGGCCGATGCGATGCTGGGCTTCCTCGCGGAGGCAGGCGCATGAGCGCACTGTTCGACGCCCGGCAGGTGCGGCGCGCGTTCTCGCGGTCGGCGGCCAGCTACGACGCAGTGGCGCAGCTGCAGCGGTTGGCCGAGGCGCGGTTGATCGAGTCCCTGGATTACCTCGACGATCCCGCGCTGGCGCGCAAGCCGCCGCAGCGCGTGCTCGACCTGGGCAGCGGCACCGGCCACGCCAGCGCGCTGCTGCAGCAGCGCTGGCCGAAGGCGGAGATCCTGTCGCTGGACCTGGCCCTGCCGATGCTGCGGCAGGCACGCGCCGCGTCGAAGCCGTCCTCGCGCTGGCTGCCCAACCCGTTCGCGCGCGCGCCGGTGCAGGTCTGCGCCGATGCCCGCCGGCTGCCGCTGGCCGACGGCAGCGTGGACGTGCTGTTCTCCAACCTGTGCCTGCAGTGGGTGGAAGACCTCGAAGGCGTGCTCAACGGCTTCCGCCGCGTGCTCAAGCCGCAGGGCCTGCTGCTGTTCTCCACCTTCGGCCCGGAAACCCTGTGGGAGCTGCGCGGCGCGTTCGCGCAGGCCGACGCCGCCCCGCACGTCAGTCCGTTCGTGGACACGGCCGGGATCGGCGATGCGCTCATCAACGCCGGCTTTTTCCAACCGGTGGTGGACCGCGACGAGGAGATCACCGTGTATCCGGACATGCCGGCGCTGATGCACGAGCTGCGCGCGCTGGGCGCGACCAACGCGCTGGCCGGCCGCCGCGCCACCCTGACCGGGCGCGGGCGTTTCGCCGCCGCCGCCGCCGCGTATGAAGCGCATCGCCTCGATGCCGGCCTGCCGGCGACCTGGGAAATCATCAGCGCGATGGCGTGGGCGCCGGAGCCGGGCGCGCCGATCCGCGAGGGCGGCGCCGACCTCGCGGCGGTGCCGGTCTCGCGCATCCCGATCCGGCGCCGCGGATGAGCGCGTCGCGGCGCGCCCTGCTGGCGGTCGGGCTGTCGCTGCTCTCGGCGCTGTTCTTCACCGCCACCTATGTGCTCAATCGCGCCGCGGCGCTGGAGGGCGGGCACTGGGCGTGGACCGCCGCGCTGCGCTACCTGTTCGTGCTGCCGCTGCTGCTGCCGCTGATGCCGTGGCAGGGCGGGGTGGCGCCGGTGTGGAAGGCCATCCGCGCCGCGCCCGGCGCGTGGCTGCTATGGAGCGGGATTGGGTTCTTCCTGTTCTACGTGCTGCTTTGCCATGCCGCTGCCAGCGGGCCGTCGTGGCTGGTCGCGGGCACCTTCCAGGTGACCGCCCTGGCCGGGATGCTGTGCGCGCCGCTGCTCTACGACGATGCGCGCGCGCGCATCCCGCGCGCCGGCTTCGCGGTGGCTGCGCTGATCGTGGCCGGCGTGCTGCTGATGCAGCGCGGCCATGCGCACGGCGCGCTGGATGCGCAGGCGTGGGTGGCGCTGGCCTGCGTGGCCGCCAGCGCGTTCGCCTATCCGCTGGGCAACCGCGGGCTGCTGCTGCACCTGGAGAAACGCGGTGTCGAACTCAATGCCACCCAGCGGGTGTTCGGCCTGACCCTCGCCAGCCAGCCGGCATGGCTGGCGCTGTCGCTGTGGGCCTGGACGCAGGCGGGGCCGCCGCCCGCGGCACAGGTGGGGCTGGCGTTCGGGGTGGCGCTGAGTGCCGGCGTGGTCGCCACCATCCTGTTTTTCCAGGCCACCGGCATGGTCCGCGACAACGGCACCGCGCTGGGCGCGGTGGAGGCGATGCAGGCGGCGGAGGTGCTGTTCGCGGCGCTGCTGGGCGCACTGCTCCTGGGCGAGGCCTGGCCGCGCGGCCAAGCCCTGCTGGGTGCGCTGGTGGTGGTGGCGGGGATCGCCCTGTTCGCCTGGGTGGTGGCCCGCGATGCCGCCAGCGACCGCCGCGAAGTGCGCGCGCTGCGCAGCGACCGCGGCGGTTGACGCGGCCTCCACGGTCCAAGGGTTAGGCTAGGGCGTCCCCCAACGGGTTAGCGCATGCCCCCCCAAGACATCCGCCAGCAAGCCGCCTGGATCGCCATCGTCCTGACCCTCGTGGTCACCCTGTTGCTGGATGCGATCACCCCGCTGGGTTACGCGGAATGGTGCATGTACTTCGTCGCGGTGGCGCTGGCGTTCTTCCAGGCGCGCCCGCGCGGGCCGCTGCTGGTGGCGGCGATCGCCACGGTGCTGCTGGCCTTCGGTAGCTGGCTGTCGCCGGACGGGATCGATCCGTTCATGGCCAACCTCAATCGCGCCATCGGCGCGGCCGGTTGCTGGGTCTTGGCGTGGGTGGTGCGCGATGCGCTGCTGGCGCGCGTGCAGGTGAACGAAGCGCTCTGGCTGGAGGAAAGCCTGGCCGAGCTGATGGTGGCGCTGCGCGGCACCCAGGCGCCGGAGGCGCTGGCGTGCAACGCCCTGGCGGTCCTCGCCTCGCGCCTGGAGGCGCCGATTGGCGCGCTGTACCTCAGCACCGACAGCGAACTGGTGCTGGTGGGGGGACTGGCGATGCCGCCGACGCAGCCGCGTACCCTGCGACCGGGCGACGGTGCAGTCGCGGAAACCGTACGCAGCGGCCGCGCGCAGCGCATCGCGCCGGTGCACAACTCGCATCTGGTCCTGTCCACCAGTTTGGGCACCAGCAGCCCGGGCGAACTGCTGCTGGCGCCGGTGACGGTGGATGGCGAGGTCACTGGTGCCTTCGAGCTGGGGCGCGTGGGCAAATCGCGGATTTCGCCCGGGTTGGAGTTGAAGCTGATCCGCGCCGCCGGCGAGCCGATCGGGGTGGCGATGCGCGCCGCCAACGTGCGCCAGCAGTTGCTGGACCTGCTGGAGGAAACCCAGCGCCAGGGCGTGGAACTGCAGGCCCAGCAGGAAGAACTGCAGGTGGCCAACGAGGAACTGGAAGAACAGAGCAATTCCCTGCAGCAATCGCAGGTGGTGCTGGAGGCCCAGCAGGCCGAGCTGGAGCAGACCAACGTGCACCTGGAAGAACGCACCCGCGAACTGGAGGCGCAGCGGCGCAGCCTGCTGGCCGCGCAGGCCGACCTGGAGCGCAATGCCCAGGCGCTGGCCGAAGCCAGCCGCTACAAATCCGAGTTCCTGGCCAACATGTCGCACGAGCTGCGCACGCCGCTCAACAGCGCGCTGATCCTGGCCAAGCTGCTGGCCGACAACAAGCCTGGCACGCTCACCGAGGAGCAGGTGCGCTACGCCAATGCCATCCACGCCTCCAACAACGACCTGCTGGTGCTGATCAACGACATCCTGGACCTGTCGCGGATCGAGGCCGGGCACGTGGACCTGGAGGCCGAGCCGCTCGACCTGCAGTGGGTGGCCACCCGCCTGCGCGAGATCTTCCAGCCGCTGGCCGCGGACAAGGGCCTGGTCTTGCGCATCGAGGGCGACTTTGATGCCAGCGGCGTGGGCGACGTGAAGCGGCTCAAGCAGATCCTCAAGAACCTGCTGGCCAACGCCATCAAGTTCACCCCGCAGGGCGAGGTGTCGCTGCGGCTGCAGGCGCGCGGCGACCGGCTGGTGTTCGTGGTCACCGATACCGGCATCGGCATCGCGCCGGACCAGCAGGAAGTGATCTTCGAAGCGTTCCGCCAGGCCGACGGCAGCACCAGCCGGAGTTTCGGCGGCACCGGGTTGGGGCTGTCGATCTCGCGCGACCTGGCGCGGCGGATGGGGGGCACCCTGGGCGTGCGCAGCACGCCCGGCCAAGGCAGCGCCTTCACGCTGGAAGTGCCGGCCGACATGAGCGCGGCCGCGCAGGCGTTCGAGGTCCGCGAGGCCGCGCCGGCGCCCGCACCGGCCGCCATCACCGCACCGCCCAAGGCGGCCGCGCCAGCCGGACAGGACCAGTACGCGCTGCCGGCCATGGGGCTGGTGCCGGACGACCGCGCCTGCCCCGCGCGGCTCGGCCGGATGGTGCTGGTGGTGGAGGATGAGCCCGCGTTCGCCGCGGCGATGGTCGATATCGCCCACGACCTGGACTTCGACTGCGTGGTGGCCGCAAGCGCCGAGGAAGCGATCGCCCTGGCCGGCGAGCTGGCGCCCTGCGGCATCCTGCTGGACATCGGCCTGCCCGATGGATCCGGCCTGGGCGTGCTGGAGCGGCTCAAGCGCAACCCCGCCACCCGCCATATCCCGGTGCACGTGGTATCGGCATTGGACCGTACCCAGCTGGCGTTGGAAATGGGCGCCGTGGGCTACCTGCGCAAGCCGGCCACGCGCGAAATGCTGGGCGGCGCGCTGCGTGAACTGGAGTTGCGCGGCCATCGCGACGGCCAGCGCCTGCTGATCGTCGAGGACGACGCCGACCTGCGCGGCAGCCTGTGCGCACTGCTGGCACGCGATGGCCTGGACATCGTGGCGGTGGGCAGCGTGGACGAGGCGCGGCAGGCCCTGGCCGGTGCGCGCTTCGACTGCGTGGTGACCGACCTGGCGCTGGACGACGGCAGCGGCGACGCGCTGCTGGAGCAGATCGCGCGGGGCCATGGGGCGTCCGCGCCGCCGGTCATCGTCTACACCGGTCGCGCGCTCGGGCGCGAGCAGGAGCAGCGCCTGCGCCGTTTCTCCAAGAGCATCATCATCAAGGGTGCGCGTTCGCCGGAGCGGCTGCTGGACGAGGTCACCCTGTTCCTGCACAGCGTCGAGGCGCAGCTGCCCGGCGACCAACAGCGGCTGCTGGCGGAAGCGCGCCGCCGCGACAGCGCGCTGGATGGCCGCCGCATGCTGCTGGTGGAAGACGACGTGCGCAACATCTTCGCGCTGTCCAGCGTGCTGGAGCCGATGGGCGTGCGGCTGGACATCGCACGCAACGGCCGCGAGGGGCTGGAGGCGCTGGATCGACAAGAGTTCGACCTGGTGCTGATGGACATCATGATGCCGGAGATGGATGGGCTGGAGGCGATGCGCCGGATCCGCGCGCAGCCGCGGCTGGCCGACCTGCCGATCATCGCGCTGACCGCCAAGGTGATGCGCGACGACCGCCAGCGCTGCTTCGACGCCGGCGCCAGTGATTACATCGCCAAGCCGATCGACGTGGACAAGCTGGTCTCGCTCTGCAGGGTGTGGTGCTCGCGGCCGTGAACGAGGAGGCGCTGTTCGACCTGGAGGTGCGGCTGCTGTTGGAGGCGCTGTTCCAGCGCTACCAGCACGACTTCCGCGACTACGCCATGGCCTCGGTGCGCAGGCGCGTGCGCCAGGCCATGCAGCGGCTGGGATGCCAGCGCGTGGCCGACCTGCAGCACCTGGTCCTGCACGAGCCGGATGCGTTCGCGCAGGCGCTGCCGTTCTTCACCGTGCAGGTCTCGGAGATGTTCCGCGACCCGGCCTATTTCCTGGCCCTGCGTGGGCACGTGGTGCCGGTGCTGCGCACCTATCCGTCGCTGAAGGTCTGGGTGGCCGGCTGCAGCCATGGCGAGGAAGTGTGGTCGCTGGCGATCCTGCTGGCCGAGGAGGGCCTGCTGGAGCGTACCTTGATCTACGCCACCGACATCAACCCGCAGGCGCTGCGCGCGGCCGAAAGCGCGACCTACGAGACCCGGCGGATCGCCGGCTTCAGCAAGAACTACCAGGCCGCCGGCGGCACCGGCTCGCTGGCCGACTACTACAGCAGTGCCTATGGCCGCGCGGTGTTTGATCGCCGCCTGCGCAAGCACGTGGTGTTTGCCGACCACAGCCTGGCCACCGACGCGGTGTTTTCGGAGGTGCACCTGGTGTCCTGCCGCAACGTGCTGATCTACTTCAACGCCGGGCTGCAGGACCGCGCGATCGGCCTGTTCCGCGAAGCCCTGGTGCATCGTGGCTTCCTTGGTCTTGGCAGCCGCGAGTCGCTGCGCTTCGGTGCCAACGCCGACGCGTTCGAGCCGCTGGTGCCGGCGCAGAAGCTGTTCCGGAAGCGGACATGAGCCTCCTGCAACCGACGCCGCGGGCGATCGTGATCGGTGCTTCCGCCGGCGGCGTGCTGGCGGTGCGCGAACTGCTGTCCGGGCTGCCGGCCGACCTCCCCTGCGCGCTGCTGGTGGTGATCCACCTGCCGCGTGGGCGCCCCAGCCAGCTGGCGGAAGTGATGGATGGCGCCGTTGCCCTGCCGGTGATGGAGGCCGAGGACAAGCAGCCCATCCTTCCCGGCCAGGTCCTGCTGGCGCCGCCGGACTACCACCTGATGGTGGAGGACGCCGGGCACGTGGCGCTGTCGGTGGATGCGCCACCGATGTATTCGATGCCGTCGATCGACCTGCTGTTCGAATCCGCCGCCCACGTCTGGCAGCACCAACTGCTGGCCATCGTGCTGACCGGCGCCAGCGCCGACGGTGCGCAGGGTGCGGCTGCGGTCCGGCGCGCCGGTGGTAGGGTCTGGGTGCAGGATCCCGGCGAGGCGGAAATGCCGGTGATGCCGGCGGCGGCGTTGGCGGCCGCGGGCGCCGATGCCGTGCTCACGTTGCAACAAATGGTCCAGCAGCTGGCGGAGGTGGGTCGATGAATCTTTCGCAGGCGGAGGCGGCGCCGCTACAAGCCAGCGTGTTGGTGGTGGACGACGTGCCGCAGAACCTGATGGCGATGCGCGCGATCCTGGAAGGCGAAGGCCTGTCGGTGCTGACCGCCGAATCCGGCGCGCAGGCGCTGGAGCTGCTGTTGGCGCATCCCGTCGCGGTGGCGTTGCTCGACGTCAACATGCCGGAAATGAGCGGCTTCGACTTGGCCGAGCTGATGCGCGGGTCCAGCCGCACTCGCGAGGTGCCGATCATCTTCCTGACCGCCTCGCCACGCGACCTACGCCGGATGTTCCGTGGCTACGACAGCGGCGCGGTGGATTTCCTGTACAAGCCGGTGGAGCCGCACGTCATCCTCGGCAAGGTGCGGGTGTTCGTGGAGATGGCGCGCCAGCGCGAGCTGATGCGGCTCAGCAACGAACGGTTGGCGCGGGCGTTGGCGCTCAACGAAACCATGATCGCGGTGATGACGCACGACCTGCGCACGCCGCTGTCGGTGATCAGCCTGTGCGCCGAATCGCTGGAGTTGATGCCGCCGGAAACCGACCGCAGCCGCATCGCCGGGCGCATCCTCGACAGCGCCCACCGGATGGCGCGGATGATCGCGCAGCTGCTCGACTTCTCGAAGATCCGTTCCGGCGTGCTGCGGCTGGAGCCGCGCGAGGGAGACCTGCGCGTGGTCGCCGACGAGGTGGCCGAAGAGTTCCGCCAGTCGGCGCCCGGGGTGGCGGTGGACGTCACCTGCGAAGGCACGCTGGGCGGTCGTTTCGACGTCGACCGGATGGCCCAGGTGCTGTCCAACCTGGTGGGCAACGCGGTGCGCCATGCCGCGGACGCGCGGGTGTCGCTGCATCTGGACGGCAGCGACTGCAGCCGCCTGCAGGTGCAGGTGCGCAACCGCGGGCACATCGACAACGAACTGCTGCCGCGCCTGTTTGAACCGTTCAAGGGCAGCTTCCAGGCCTGCAGCGGGCTGGGGCTGGGGCTGTACATCGTCGACCAGTTCGTGCGCGCGCATGGCGGCGAAGTGGCGGCCACGAACCGCGATGGCGAGGTGGTGTTCAGCCTGTGGATCCCGCGCCAACCTGCCACCACGCCGCTCGCCAGCGACGCGCGCCCGCACGCTGCGCCGCTGTCGCTGGACTGAGCTTCAGGCGGCGCGGGCCAGCAGCGCCGGCAGCGCGTCCAGGTCGACGTTGCCGCCGGACAGCACGATGCCGACGCGGCGCCCGGCGAAGTGCCCGGGATGCGCCAGCACCGCCGCCAGCGCGACCGCCGACGAGGGTTCCACCAGCTGCTTGGTGCGCGTCCATAGCAGCCGCATCGCGGCGACGGTGCGCGCGTCGTCCACCGTCAGCACCTGCGCGCCGGCCGCGCGCAGCAGTTCGAAATTGATCGCGCCGAGGCTGCCGCGCAGGCCGTCGCAAATGGTGTCTGGCACGAAATCGATGTCGAGCGCGCCGCGTGCGAACGAACGCGCGCCGTCGGCCGCGCCCGCGGGTTCGGCCAGGAACAGTTCGCAGGATGGCGCCAGCGCGCGCATCGCCAGCGCGGTGCCCGCCGCCAGCCCGCCGCCGCCCAGCGGCACAACCAGCGCCTCCAGGTCGGGCTGCACTGTCAGCAGCTCCAGCGCGGCGGTGCCTTGGCCGGCGATCACCCGCGGATCGGTGTAGGGGTGCACGATGCTGCCGCCGGTATCGGCCTGCACCTGCGCGCAGGTCGCCTCGCGCGCGGCGATCGTGGGCGCGCAGCGATGCAGGATTGCGCCGTAGTGTTCGATCGCCGCCAGCTTGGCCTGCACGGCGCCGTCGGGCACCACCACGTGGCAGGGGATGCCGCGCAGCTTTGCCGCCAGCGCCAGCGCCGCGCCGTGGTTGCCGGAGGAGTGCGTGACCACCCCGCGTGCGGCCTGCGCCGGGTCCAGCGAGGACACCGCGTTGCAGGCGCCGCGGAACTTGAACGCCCCCACGCGCTGCAGCTGTTCGGCCTTGAAATACAGGCTCGCGCCGGCCTCCGCATCGAGCGCGCGAGAGGCCAGCACCGGGGTGGCGTGGGCGTGCGGGGCGATGCGCGCGGCGGCATCGAAGATGTCGTCGATGGTAGGCGGTGGCAGGTCGGGGTTGGTCATCGGCGCATGCTAGCGCATGCCATCCAGGCGGCCGATCGGGCGCGGCAGGAGCGTGTTTTGTGCGTCACGTCACAGCCTGGACCAGGGATTGTCAAAACATTGACCCGTGGCGTCACATCGCGCCGGTTCGCGCTAATCTAGCGCCGCCGGTGCCTTGCGGGATTCTCCGGATCCCCCCTGTTCCGCGTCTCGCGGGCACCGGCGCTTTCCTTTCCGGCTGGCCTTGCCGCCCTCGATCTACTGGATCGACGTGCACGCGGATGTGGCCGGAAACAAAGTGGGGGCCGGCTGTCCCCCGACAACCGGCCCCCGTAGCGTCCCCGTCCTGCGCGTAATCGGCCCCTGTTCAGTCCGATCATCGCCAACTGGCGTGCCAGGGCGGGTGCTGATCTATCCAAAGCATGAACCGTGCCAACCCTGCCCAGCCGCGCCCTGCGCGGCGCGCGATAATGCCCGCATGAGCGCCAGCTTCTACGACTTCGACGTCATCGTCATCGGTGGTGGCCATGCCGGCACCGAAGCCGCGCTGGCGTCCGCCCGCGCCGGTGCGCGCACGCTGCTGCTGACCCACGGCATCGAGACGGTGGGGGCGATGAGCTGCAACCCGGCCATCGGCGGCATCGGCAAGGGCCACCTGGTCAAGGAGATCGATGCCCTTGGCGGCATCATGGCCAAGGCCGCCGACGCCGCCGGCATCCAGTGGCGCACGCTCAACGCGTCGAAAGGCCCGGCCGTGCGCGCCACCCGCTGCCAGGCCGACCGGTCGCTGTATCGCGCCTTTGTCCGCCGCGCGGTGGAAACGCAGGACAGGCTCACCGTGTTCCAGGCCGCGGTCGATGACCTGGTCATCGAGCAGGACGCGGTACGCGGCGCGATCACCAATACCGGCCTGCGTTTCAACGCACCGGCGGTGGTGCTGACCGCAGGCACCTTCCTTGCCGGCAAGATCCATATCGGCGAAACCCAGTACGCCGCCGGGCGCATGGGCGATCCGCCGTCCACCGCGCTGGCGCACAGGCTGCGCGAAGGCCGCTTCGTGGTGGACCGGCTCAAGACCGGCACGCCGCCGCGCATCGACGGACGCACGCTGGACTATTCGGTGATGACCGAACAGCCCGGCGACGACCCGCGCCCGGTGATGTCGTTCATGGGCCGCCACGAGGACCAGCCGGCACAGGTCAGCTGCTGGATCACCGACACCTGCGAGCGCACCCACCAGATCATCCGCGACGCGCTCCATCGCAGCCCGCTGTACTCGGGCCAGATCGAGGGCATCGGTCCGCGCTACTGCCCGTCGATCGAGGACAAGGTGGTGCGATTCGCCGAAAAGGCCAGCCACCAGATCTTCGTTGAGCCCGAAGGCCTGGCCGTCAGCGAGATCTACCCGAACGGCATCTCCACCTCGCTGCCCTTCGACGTGCAGCTGGCGTTGGTGCGCAGCATCCGCGGCTTCGAGCAGGCGCACATCACCCGCCCCGGCTACGCCATCGAATACGACTTCTTCGATCCGCGCGGATTGAAAGCCTCGCTGGAAACCAAGGCGGTGGCGGGGCTGTTCTTTGCCGGCCAGATCAACGGCACCACCGGCTACGAGGAGGCCGCCGCGCAGGGCCTGCTCGCAGGCGTCAACGCGGCGCGGTTCGTGCGCGAACAAGAGGCGTGGAGCCTGCGTCGCGACGAGGCCTACCTCGGCGTGCTGGTCGATGACCTGATCACCCACGGCACGTCCGAGCCGTACCGCATGTTCACCAGCCGCGCCGAATACCGGTTGCAATTGCGCGAGGACAACGCCGATGCGCGGCTCACGCCGATGGGCCGCGAGCTCGGGCTGGTGGATGACGCGCGCTGGGAAAAATATTCGCGCAAACATGAAGCCATCGCCGTCGAAACCGCGCGGCTGTCGGCGTTGTGGGCGGCGCCGAACAATGCGCTGGGCGCGGCGCTGGCGCGCCACCTCGGCATCGAGGTCAGCCGCGAGAACAGCGCGCTCGACCTGCTGCGCCGGCCAGAGCTGGACTACGCCGCGCTGATGCGGGTGCCGGAACTGGGGCCGGCGGTGGACGACGCCAAGGTCGCCGAACAGGTGGAGATCGAGACCAAGTACGCCGGCTACCTGGACCGCCAGCGCGAGGAGATCGCGCGCCAGCGCCGCCACGAGGCCACCGCGATCCCCGAGGCGTTTGACTACGCCGGCGTGCGCGGGCTGTCCGCCGAGGTGCTGCAGAAACTCCAGCGCGTGCGCCCGCAGACCGTGGGGCAGGCGCAGCGCATCCCCGGCGTGACCCCGGCGGCGATCTCGCTGCTGCTGGTGCATCTGGAGCGGGCGCGGCGCGAGCGCGCGGCCTAGGGGGACGGCCGCGGCCATCCCGGGCAGGTGGGCGTATCCTGCGCCCATGGACACACGCACAGCCTTCGCCTTCGCCCTCGCCTGCACGCTGCCGCTGCTGGCCGCCTGCAAGCGTGACGCCGCCCCCGCCAAATCCGCCACCGGCGACTACGCGGCCCAGACCTGGGTGCTGCCGGCCGAAGCCGGGTCGATGGCCCCCGACCTGGTATTGGCGCCCGGCGAGCGCGTGCTGCTGAGCTGGATCAACCGCCGTGAAGGCCGCCGCAGTGCGCTGCAGTTCGCTTCCTATACCGAACGGGCCGGCTGGCAGAGCCAGCCGCGCACGATCGCGGTGGGCAATTCGCTGATCGCCAATGCCGCCGACACGCCGCATTTGCTGGCCACCCCGGACGGCGCGCTGTGGGCGCAGTGGCTGCAGCGCCAGCCGGACGATGCCGGCGGCTACGACGTGGTACTGGCGCGTTCGCGCGACGGTGGCATGGCCTGGACCCAGATCACCCGCGTCAACGACGACGCGCAGCCGGTCGAACACGGCTTCGCCGCGCTGTGGCCGGACGGTGCCGATGCGCTGGGCATCGCCTGGCTGGACGGCCGTGCGCAGGATGGCGCGGCCCCCGCGGCCGGGGACCATGCCGGGCATGCCGGCGCGACCCAGCTGCGCGCCAACCGCTTCGACATGAGCCTGAACCGCGGCGCCGATGCGCAGCTCGATGCGCGCGCCTGCGACTGCTGCCAGACCGCGGTGGCGATGACCGCGCGCGGCCCGCTGCTGGCGTACCGTGATCGCAGCGACGACGAGATCCGCGACATCGCGGTGACGCGTCTGGACAACGGCGTCTGGACCGCACCCAAACCGGTTCACGCCGACGGCTGGAAGATCGACGCCTGCCCGGTGGCGGGCCCGGCGCTGGCCGCATCCGGCGACACCGCGGTAGTGGCCTGGTACAGCGAAGCCGGCGGCACGCCGACGCTGCGGCTGGCGCGCAGCCCGAATTCCGGCGAGCGCTTCTTCGCGCCGGTCACGCTGGATGCCGGCGCCGCGGTGCTGGGCCGCGCCGCGGTGGCCATCGACGCGCAGCAGGTGTGGGTGGCCTGGCTGCGCGAAGATACGCAGGGACAGGCGCTGATGCTGGCGCGCTACACGCCCGACCTGTCGAAGCCGCTGCAAAAGATCGAGGTCGCCAAGCTGGGCGCGCGCGGCCTTGCCAGCGGCTACCCGAAGCTGGCGGTGGATGCCGGCGGCGCGTGGCTGGTGTGGACCGACGTGGTCAAGGGCGTCGCCCACCTGAAGGGCGCGCGGATCGCGCGCTGACGGCGCGCCTTCGGCTGGCCACCGCTACTTCTCGGTGCGCCAGTTCACCGAGGCGCGGTTCTCTACGGTGGACGATTCGATCTGGATGTCGAAGCCCTTGCGCAGCAGGTACTTCAGCGTCACCACTTGGCCGGTGCCGAGCAGCGACACGCCGTAGCTGACATAGAGTTTCGGCGACAGGTATTTGCCGATGCCCAGCACCTCCGCGCCAAGCGCGCGCGAGGTGGCCACGCCGGCGTCGTCCAGGCCGATGCGTGCGCCCAGCTGCGCGGTGAGCAAGCCTACCCCGGCATTGAGCGCGGACTTGGCCATGTCGACCTGCTGCATTTCCTTGCTGCCCAGGGTGGGCAGCGGGCGGCCGAGGGTCAGGTAGGCCAGTGCTTCGGACTGGCTCATCGCCGGGTTCGACCAGACGCTGGCTTCCGGTGCGGAGGCGCGTCCGTCCACCTGCACGCCGGCGGTGACCGCGCCGATCTCGCGCTGCGCGCGGATGTCCAGCAGCGGGTCGCCGGCGCGCGTGTTCGACCACAGCAGGCGGCCGCGGGTGATGCGCAGGTCCTGGCCGTAGGCGCGGTAGCGGCCGCCGACGTCGAGCGCGCCGGTGGCGCGCAGCGCGCCGCCGGGCGGCTGGCGCACGCGCAGGCTGCCGCCCAGCGTGCCGGCCAAGCCGAAGCCGTCGATGCGCACGCGTTCGCCCACGGTGACCAGCACGTCCAGATCCAGCGGCAGCGGGACCGCCGCGGCCTGCTGCGGGTCGACCGGGTCCAGCACCACCACGTCGGGCGAGGGTGAGACGCCCATGTCCAGCCGCTCCAGGTGCAGGTCCGCTTCCGGCACCGCCACCGTGCCGCGCACCTGCAGCGGCGCGCCGGCGCGATAACTGACCGCGATATCGGGCGAGGCAAGGATGCGCGCCTGACGGGTGTCGGCCAGCAGCACGTCGCTGCCGCGCAGGTTGAGCTGCAGCGGGGTGGCGTCATCCCGCCAGCCCAGGCTGCCGTCGATGCCCAGCACGCCCTTGCCGGTGCCCAGCCGGCCGGCGATCAGCGCGCTGCCGTCCTCCAGCGCCTGCAGTCGGACCTCGCCGTCCTGCAGTGCGATCCCCAGCGCCGGCAGCTCTGCGGCGAATTCGCGCAACTGGCCGTTGCCGCCCAGCAGCGGGCGCGCGCGTGTGCCCGCCAGGCGCACGTCCAGGTCCAGCGTGCCGGTGGGCTGGACGATGTCGGGCGAGAACAGCTCCAGCCAGCCGAGTTCGCGCAGGTTGGCCTTGAGCGTCCCCGCCAGCGGCGCGTAGGCATCCCAGCCGGTGGCGACATGGGCGTCGACGCGGCCGCCTTTCGCCAGCGCGGTGGCGAGGGTGGCGTCGATGCGATGCGGGTCGAAGCGTGCATCAAGCTCCAGCTCGCGATAGCCAAGCAGGTCGCGGCGCGCGCGCGGGCCATTGCGCAGGCCGCCGCTGGCCGAGCGCAGGCTGGCCGTGGCGCTCCAGGCACCACCCTGCGGGCGCAGTTGCGAGACCAGGTCGAGCTTGCCGTCGAAGGCCCAAGGGCGACCGTCCTCGCGCTTGGGCAACCAGTCGGAGGCCAGCGCCAACGGCAAGCCATTGCCGCGCAGGTCCACGCCGCGGCGCGGCCAGTTGGCGCTAACGCATAGCGCGCCGCCGAGCGCGGACTGCAGGCAGGTAGAGGACAGTGCGCCGTTCCGGCCATCCCAGGACCAGGTGGCCGGCTGCTGCAGCGTCCATTTCGCCGCCGCGGCGGGGGTGAGCACGGCGCTCGCCAGCCCGCCCTGCCAGCGCGTGCCCTGCTTCGCTGCGCTGCCGGCCAGCGCCAGTGCGACGGTGTCGTTGCCGGCGTCCACGTCGAAGCGCAGCCGTTCCACCGCACCGCGCAGCGAGGCGTGCAGGCGGGTCAGCGGGATGCCGGCCTGCACGCCATCGGCATCGACCAGCAGCGCACCGTCGCCCTGCCGCCACGGCAGCCTGCCCTTGGCTTGCAGGCGCGTGGCGCGGTAGTCGCCGAAGGCCAGCGCACTACCGGCCAGGTCCACCGCCACGTCCGGCGCATTGCGGGCGCCACGCAGCGTCAGGCTGCCGCGCAGCACGCCCTCGCCGGCGGGCAGCAGGTCGTCGAGGTGCAGCGGCGCGAACTTCGCGTCCACGTCGAGGGTGGAAGCCACGCGGCCCTTGGCGTCGATGCGGCTGCCGCCGAGCGCGAGCGCGATGTCACCGGCATAGGCATTCCCGTCGATGTCGAGATCGCCGCGCCCGGACAGCCCGCGCCCGCGCAGCGTGCCGCCCAGCGCGCGCGCCTCGACGTGCGCCAGCAGGCCCTTGCCGTCGCGCAGCGTGCCGTTGCTGCGCAGCGCGCCGTCGATCGCACCCGGCCAGTCCGGTGCGAAGTAGCCGGGGTCGAAGCCGGCCAGTTGCGCCTGCGCCTGCCACTGCAGCGCAGGCGTCCACGCCAGCGTGCCGCTGGCGTCCAGCCGGCCCTGCGGCATCGCCGCGTGCAGGGTGTCGAAGCGCATGCCGTCGCGATCGCCGTTGCCGGTCACATCGACGGTCGCGTGATCGTCGCCGCGGGCCAGTCGCGCCTGTCCCTGCACCGCCCAGCGCTCCAGTTTGCCGGCGACGCCAAGGTCGGCATCGGCCAGCACCGCGGTGTTGCCGGCGGCGTCCTGCCAGCGCAGCCCGCGCGCGTTCAGCGCCAGCTTCAGCGAGGTGTTGCCTGGATCGCGCAGGTCGGCCACGCCGCTGGCAACGATGCGTCCACCCAGCGTCGCTACCGCCAGCGGCTGCAACTGCAGGCGCTGGTCCTGCAGCTGCAGTGTCGAAGGCAGCACCGACAGGCTGAAATCCCCGCGCTGCAGCGCGCCCTGCAGCCGTGCGTTGCCGCCGCTGCCGCTGGCCGCCAGCTGCAGGCGCAGGGGCGTGCCGGGTTCGCCGCTGCCGGCCAGCAGTGCGATATCCAGCGCCTCGCTGCCGGCATCCAGCTGCCAGCGCGGTGCGTCCGCGCTGCCCTGCAGGGTCAGGGTGGCACGCAACGGCGCCGGCGCGCGTCCGCCCAGCGCAACCACCATCCGCGACAGGTCGCCACGTGCCACCAGCCCCAGCCGCGGCGCGGTCTGCCCGGCCGGCGTCGGCAGCACCGCGGTGGCGAGCAGGTCGCTGCGGTAGTTGTCGCCGGGCGCGTAGTCGCCATGCAGGGTGAAGCGGCCGCGGTCGCTGGCCACCGCCAGCCGCTCCACGTGCAGGTGACCGCTGCGCGCATCCAGCCCGCCGCGCGCACGCTGGATGGCGATGAGCGGCTGGCCTTCCTGCAGCACGCGCAGGCCGTCGATGCGGATGGTGTCGGCGCGCAGGTCCAGCGGTGGCTCGATGGCCGGCAGCACGTCCGGCCAGGTCGGCAGCTTGAAGGGGGAGTCGCTGCGCGGCAGGTCGAGGGTGGCGCCGGCCACGTCCAGCGCGTCCAGGCGCAGGGTGCGGCCGAGCAGCGGGCGGATCGCCGGATCGAGCACGAGGGTGCGCGCGTTGAACACGATGGTGCCCATCGCGCAGCTGGCCTGCGGCGTCGGCACGCAGTCGGGGTCGCGCTGGCGCGGCAGCGAGAAATGCACGCCGCGCAGGGTCATTGGTCCGGAGACCGGTCCCTCCGCCTGTTCCCAGGTGAGCACGGCGTCGGCCGGCAGGCGCGAGACGATCTGCCGCAGCAGGAAGTCGCGCCCGCCGATGGTGGTGGCCAGCCAGTAGATCGCCGCCACCGCCAGCAGCGCCACCGCGCCGATGCCGATGCCGCTGCGGATCGCGATCCTGCGCCGGCGTTTGCGGCGCAGCACCCGCAGCTCGGCGATGCGTGCCTCGCGCTGTTCGCGGCTGGCGTCGGCCGGCAGCGGTTCCAGCCCGTAGCGGCGATAGCGGCGGTAGCGTTCGCGCCAGTTCACGGCCGTGCCTTCACGCGCGCCTTCATAGATCGGCGCCGATGTTGAGGTGCAGGGTGATCGGCGAATCGGGCGCGTTGAGCCCGCGCGCGATGTCGATGCGCACCGGCCCCACCGGCGAGCGCCAGCGCAGGCCGATGCCGACGCCGGTATGCAGGTCGGCATCGCGGCCCTCGAACGCGCTGCCGGTATCCACGAACACCGCCATGCCCCATGGCCCACGGATGAAGCGCTCGTATTCCACGCTGGCGGTGACCACGTTGGGTGCGCCGGTGAAATAGGTGCCGCCGTTGGTGCGGATGCTGGGGCCGATCTCGTGCCAGCCGTAGCCACGCACGCTGCGGTCGCCGCCGGCGTAGTAGCGCAGGCTGGGCGGCAGTTCCAGCAGGTCGGCGGTGAAGGTGTGGCCCAGCTCGCCGCGCGCCAGCAGCCGGCTGCTGGCATCCAGCCCGTGGAACCACTGCACGCTGGCATGCAGCTGGGTGAAGGTGGCCCTGCCGTCGGCGCCGCCCTTGCCGCCGCGCAGCGTCAGCGTGCCGCCGCCGCCGCGGCGCGGCGCCATGCGTTCGTCCACGTCGATGTATTCCGCGCGCAGCGACGGGTAGACGAAGCTGGCGTACTGGAAGTCGGGCGTCGGCCGGGTCACGCTGGCGTAGGCCCAGCGCTCGCGCAGCACGTGCAGCGAAGCGACCAGGTTGAGGTGGTCGTTGTATTGGCCGCTGCGGCTGCCCACCAGTTCCAGCCGGCGGCTGTTGACGTAGTCGGTCTGCTCGTCGGCGGCCTGCAGGCTGGCGGTGTACCAGCCGTCCAGCCAGGCGAAGGCGGGGATGCGGTATTGCAGCGTCGCGGTCTTGCGCTTCTCCGCCCAGTCCACCTGCGCCAGCGCCTTGTGCCCGCGCGCATTGAGGTAGCGCCGCTCCACCCCGGCGCTGATGCCGGCGCCGCTGAGCGTGCCGTAGCTGGCGCCAAGGCTGTAGATGCTGCGCTTGGCGGGGGCCAGCTGCACGTCCACCGGCACCTGCAGGTCGCTGGCCTGCCGCGGTGCGGCCTGCACGTCGACCAGCGCGAAGTAGTCCAGCGCCACCAGCGATTTGCGCAGGTGCTCGAGTTCGGCCTGGTCGTAGGGCTGGCCCGGCGACCACGGCACCAGCTTGCCCAGCAGACGCGGGTCGATGACCGCGTCCGGCGTCTGGGTGAAACGCGCCTCGCCCAGCGCGTGGCGGGCGCCGCTGTTCCAGCGCAGGTCGATGTCGGCGGCCTGCTGCGTGCGCGTCACTTCCACCCGATGGTTGGCCAGTTCGGCATCGAAATAACCGTGCTCCGCCAGCGCGGTGGCGATCCGCGCCTTGCCGTCTTCGTACAGGCGATGGTCGAGCACCGCGCCGGGCCGCGGCTGGAACGCCGCCAGCGCTTCGCCGACGCGACGGTCGTCGCCACCCGGCCCGTCCACGCCGAGTTCGAGCCCGCGCACCCGCACCGGCTGGCCGGGATCGATGTGCAGGGTCACGGTCAGCACGCGGTCGCGGTTGCCGCGCGCACCGGCTGCATCCGTGCGGTCGCTGTCGTCGCCATCATCGGCATCGGACGGCGCATCTTCGGTGTCCGCACCGGCAACGGGCGCGGGCCGGTCGCTGCGCACCACGCGGATCGTCGGCGCGTAGTAGCCGAACGGTTCCAGCGCGCGCCGGGCCTCGTCCTCGGCCACCCGCAGCAGATGCCCCAGCCGGCGCGCGCGCAGGTCGCGGTCCAGCTCGTCGCTCAGCGACAGCGCGCTGCGCACGTTGGCTTCCATCGCCTCGTCGCGCAAGCCGACGATCTCCACCCTCTGCACCTTGATCGCCCACGCCGGCGCAGTGGCCAGCAGGCAGGCGAGCAACAGCGGCAGGCGAAGGCGGGGCGCGGGCATTGCCGCAGGATACCGGCGCGGCGTCAACGCGCGATTAACCCGGCGTGGCGCGTGCGCTGGCCTCAGGCGGAGAGATGCTCGATCGCCGCCACGCTGCCCAGTCGGCTGGCCAGCCGCTGCAGCAGTGCCAGCCGGTTGGCGCGCACCGCCGGGTCGTCGGCGTTGACCATCACCGCATCGAAGAACGCGTCCACCGGCGCGCGCAGCGCCGCCAGCCGGGTCAGCACGCTGACGTAATCGCCCTGCGCCAGCGCGGGGCCGGTCTCGGCATAGGCGGCTTCCACCGCCTCGGCCAGCGCCAGCTCGGCGGGTTCGCGCAGCAGCGCCGCATCCTCCAGCGCCGGGATGTCGATGTCGGCCTTCTTCAGGATGTTGCCGATGCGCTTGTTGGCGGCGGCCAGCGCGGTGGCCTCGGGCAGCTGGGCGAAGGTGCCGATGGCGTCGAGGCGGCGGTCGAAGTCGTACAGCGAGGCATCCGCAATGCTTCGGATCTTGTTCGATACCGCTTCGAAATGCTGGGCCGGCACGCCCTTTTCGGAGTAGTAGCCGCGCAGGCGGTCGAGAACGAACTCGAAAAGGTCCGCGCCGAGGGTTTCGGTATTTCTGTCCGCGTGCGGCTGCACGCTTTCAGGCAAGAGGGCGATTGCCTCGTTGATCAGACCGCGCAGGTTGAGCGCAAACCCGCTCTCGATGTTCGTCCGCGCCAGCCCCAGCGCGTTGCGGCGCAGCGCGAACGGATCCTTGTTGCCGGTCGGCTTCAGGCCCGCGGCGAAACCGCCGGCCAGCGTGTCCAGCCGCTCGGCGATCGCCAGCACCTTGCCCAGCGTGGACGCGGCAATGTCGTCGGCGGCGAAGCGCGGACGGTAGGCCTCGTCGATGGCCAGCGCCACCGCGTCCTGCTCGCCCGCGCGCTGCGCGTAGTAGCGACCAGCGATGCCCTGCAGCTCCGGGAACTCGTTGACCATGCGGCTCTGCAGGTCGTTCTTGGCCAGCTCCGCGGCGCGCCGTGCCTGCGCCGGATCGGCGCCGACCTGCGCGGCAATCGTTTCCGCCAGCGCAGCGACGCGCGCCACTTTGTCGGCCACGCTGCCCAGCTTGGCCTGATAGGTGACGCTCGACAGCCCTTCGCCCATCGAGGCGAGGCCCTGCTTGAGGTCCTCGTCGAAGAAGAACTTCGCATCGCTGAAGCGCGGGCGGATCACCCGCTCGTAGCCCTTGCGGATTTCCGCGGGGTCTTTCGAGGTGATGTTGGCGATGCCGATGAAGTGCTCGGTCAGCCGGCCTTCCCCGTCCAGCACCGGGAAGAACTTCTGGTTGGCCTCCATGGTTTCCACCAGCGCTTCCTGCGGCACCGCCAGGAACGCGCGTTCGAAGGTGCAGGCCACCGCCACCGGCCACTCGTTGAGGCAGTTCACCTGGGCAAGATTGCCTGCGTCGATGCGGGCGCGGCCGCCGACCGCGCTGGCCGCGTGCTCCACTTCCGCCACGATGCGCGCGCGGCGCTGGTCGGGGTCGACCAGCACGCAGGCTTCGCGCAGGGCCTGCACGTAGTCCTGCGGCTGCGCGATGGCGATGTCGCCCGGCGCGTGGAAGCGGTGGCCGCGCGATTGCCGGCCGGCGCGGATGCCCAGCGCCTGCACGCTGGCCACGGTGCTGCCCAACAGCACCACCAGCCAGTGCAACGGGCGCGCGAAGCCGTAGGCGTGGTCGCCCCAGCGCATCGGCTTGGGAATCGGCATCGCCGCCAGCGCCTCGTCCAGCACGTCCTGCAGCAGGTCCAGGGTCAAGGCGCCGGGCGTCACCGCGCGGTGCACGAAGCGTTCGCCCTTGCCGTCGGTGGTCTTCTGTAGCGCGGTCCACGCCACCCCCGCCTTGGCGGCAAACCCGTCCAGCGCGCGGGTCGGCTTGCCGTCGGCATCCAGCGCGATGTTGAGGTACGGCCCCAGCACTTCCGAGGCCTGCTCGGGCTGCTCGCTGGCCACGCCCGGCAGCAGCACGGCGATCCGGCGCGGCGAATACAGCGGCTTGGCATCGCCGCGGTCGATGGCCACGCCGCGCTTGTCCAGCGCGGCGATCACGCCGTCGAAGAACGCCTGCGCCAGCCCCGGCAGCGCCTTGACCGGCAGTTCCTCGGTGCCCAGTTCGATCAGCAGCGGTTGCATGTTCATGCCGCCACCTCCGCGCTGCCGGCGCGTTGCTTCAGCCCCGGGAAGCCGAGCTTCTCGCGCTGCGCGTAATAGCTTTCCGCCACCGCCTGCGCCAGCTTGCGCACGCGCAGGATGTAGCGCTGGCGCTCGGTCACGGAAATCGCGCGGCGCGCGTCCAGCAGGTTGAAGCTGTGGCTGGCCTTGGTGACCTGCTCGTAGGCGGGCAGCGGCAGGCCGGCTTCGACCAGCTTCATCGCTTCCGCCTCGCAGGCATCGAAGCGGTGGAACATCTCGGCCACGTCGGCGTATTCGAAGTTGTACGTGCTCTGCTCCACCTCGTTCTGGTGGTAGACGTCGCCATAGGTGACCGGCTGGCCGTCGGGCCCGTAGGTCCACACCAGGTCATAGACGTTGTCGCAGTTCTGCAGGTACATGCACAGGCGTTCCAGCCCGTAGGTGATCTCGCCCAGCACCGGGCGGCACTCCAGCCCGCCGGCCTGCTGGAAGTAGGTGAACTGGGTCACCTCCATGCCATTGAGCCAGACTTCCCAGCCTAGGCCCCAGGCGCCCAGCGTGGGCGATTCCCAGTTGTCCTCGACCAGCCGCAGGTCGTGCACCAGCGGGTCGATGCCCAGGCTTTTCAGCGATTCGAAATACAGCTCCACGATGTTGTCGGGGCTGGGCTTCATCACCACCTGGAACTGGTAATAGCGCTGCAGGCGGTTCGGATTCTCGCCGTAGCGGCCGTCGGTGGGGCGGCGGCTGGGTTGCACGTAGGCGGCGTTCCACGGCTCCGGGCCGATCGCGCGCAGGAAGGTGGCGGGGTGGAAGGTGCCGGCGCCGACTTCGAGGTCCAGCGGCTGGATCAGGACGCAGCCCTGTTCCGCCCAGTAGGCGTTGAGGCGCGAGACGAGTTGCTGGAAGGTGATCGGGACGGCCATGTCGGGCTGGGAAGTGCGAGGTAGCGGATTAGTATAAGGGCGCCTGTTTTGCCGCCCGCCGCCACGCCGCCCGCCAACGCCGATGACCACGCCCTTCCTGATCCTCGAAACCGGCCAGCCCACCCCGTCGATGCGCCGCCACGGCAGCTTCGCCCACTGGATCCGGGTGGCCGCCGGGCTGGGACGCGACGACGCGGTGGTGGTGGATGTCCAGCGCGGCGATGCATTACCCGGCCGCGAGGGTTTCGCCGGCGCAATAGTGACCGGCTCGGCGGCGATGGTCACCGAACGCCACGACTGGAGCGAACGCAGCGCCGGCTGGCTGCGCGAGGCCGCGCACGCCGGGCTGCCGCTGCTGGGCATCTGCTACGGCCACCAGCTGATCGCACACGCGCTGGGTGGCACCGTCGACGACAATCCCAACGGTCGCGAGATGGGCACCGTGCACATCGACCTGCACCCGCAGGCGCAGGACGACCCGCTGTTCGCCGGCCTGCCGGCGCGCATCAAAGCCCAGGCCACCCACCTGCAGAGCGTGCTGCAGCCGCCGCCGGGCGCCACCGTGCTGGCGCGCAACGACCACGACGCCTGCCATGCCTTCCGCTGGGGCGATGCGGCCTGGGGCCTGCAGTTCCATCCCGAGTTCAGCGCCGGCCACATGCGCGGCTACATCCATGCCCGCGCCGATGCGCTGGCCCGCGAGGGCCGTTGCGGCAAGCGGCTGGCGCGCGAGGTCGGCGCGGCGCCGCATGCGCGCGAGGTCCTGCGCCGGTTCGTCCGCCGCGCGCGGCGCTGACGCACGCTCCGGTATCCTGTGTGCCTCTTTCCGGGGCGCACCATGGACATTCGTAGATTGCCGGCCAGCCAGGGGCTGGTGTGGTTCCGCCAGGCCATCGACTTGGGCGCGAAAAACCCGCGCGCGGTGTTCGGGGCGGCGGCGCTGGCGATCATCGCGCTCTATGCGGCGGTGCTGGCGTTTGCGCTGCTGGTGGGCATGCTGCTGGCCGGGAGCAAGGCCGCGGGGCAGCCGCCGGGCATCGGCCTACTGATGGCGGTGGCACTGCCGCTGACGCTGGCGGTGATGCTGCTGGTGCCGGTGCTGCTGGGCGGGCTGATGCATGTGATCCGCGAGGCCGAGGCCGGGCGCGCGGTACGCGCACGCGACGTGTTCGTGCCGCTGCGCAGCGGCCGCGGCCGCGGCCGCCAGCTGGCCTGGCTGGGGCTGGTGCAGGTGGCGCTGGCGGTGGTCGGCGGCGTGCTGATGGTGGCCGTGGCCGGCAGCGACTACTGGCGCGACTATCTTGAGGCGATGCAGGCGGCGATGCAGGGCGCCGCCCCGGCGGTGCCGCAGCCACAGAACGCGGGCCTGCTGTTCCTGGTGCAACTGGTCTTCAACTATTTCAGCTATGCGCTGATGTTGTTCGCGATCCCGCTGATGCTGTTCTCCGGCAATGGCCTGGTCGAGGCGTTGCGCAATGCCTTGCGCGCCTCGGTCAGCAACATCGGCGCCAACCTGGTGGCCGGCGTGCTGTTCGTCGGCGCGCTGCTGCTGGCGGCAGTGGTGGTGGCGCTGCTGGCCAGCCTGCTGGCGGTGCTGGGCAGCGCCATCCATCCGGCGCTGGGCGCGCTGCTGACGATGCTGACCATGCTCGGTTTTGCCGGGGTGGTGCTGGTGCTGGTGGTGGGCGCGGCCTACCTTGCCTGGCGCGACACCTTCGGCGATGCCGGCATGCCGCCATCGGTCCCCATGCAGGTGCACGGCTTCGAAGCCTGAGCCCGCGTCCGCGCGGGCCTGACGCTTACGCAGGCTGGGACTCGCGCGGCGCGACCAGGCGCGCGGCGAGGATGCCGGCCTCGTACAGCAGGCACATCGGGATCGCCAGCATCAGCTGGCTGACCACGTCCGGTGGGGTCAGCACCGCGGCGACGATGAAGATCCCGACCACCGCATAGCCGCGGCCTTCGCGCAGCTGCGCCGGGGTTACCCAGCCCAGCAGCGACAGGATCACCAGCGCCACCGGCAGTTCGAAGGACAGGCCGAAGGCGAGGAACATCACCAGCACGAAATCGAGGTAGGCGCTGATATCGGTCATCATCGCCACGCCGTCCGGCGTCACCCGCGCCATGAAGCCGAACACCATCGGCAGCACCAGGAAATAGGCGAACGCGCAGCCGGCGTAGAACAGCAGCAGCGCCGAGCTCAGCAGCGGCAGCGCCAACCGCTTCTCGCGCCGGTACAGCCCCGGCGCCACGAAGGCCCAGGCCTGGTAGAGCAGCCACGGCATCGCCACCACCAGTGCGGCGAAGAAGGCCAGCTTCATCGGCGCGAAGAACGGCGAGGCGACCTGGGTGGCGATCAGCTGGCCGCCCTTGGGCAGCTTGGCCAGCAGCGGCTGGGCCAGGTAGCCGTACAGGGTGTTGGCGAACGGCAGCAGGCAGGCCAGCGCCACGCCCAGGCCGGCCACGCCGCGCAGCAGGCGCGTGCGCAGTTCCAGCAGGTGGGCGATCAGCGGGCGTTCGCTGTCGTGGTGCTCAACCGTCACGGCGTTCCCCGTCGCTGGTGGCCGGCGGGTCCAGTGCGCGCGGCGCGTCCGCCTGCACCTGCGCGGTGGCCTCGCGCAGCCGCGCCTCGGCGTCGCGCAGCGCCTGCTGGCTTTCGCGCAGGCTGCGCTGCAGTTCCTCGCTGGCCAGCTCCTGCTCCAGCTCGCTGCGCACCGCGTGCCACTGCGCGCGCGCCTTGCGTACCCACAGGCCGGCGAAGCGCGCCGCCTTCGGCAGCCGCTCCGGACCAAGTACGACCAGCGCCACCAGGGCGACGACCAGCATCTCGCCGAGGGAGAAATCGAACATGGAAGCCGCCTGGCGGCGTCAGCGTGCCGCGTCGTCGCGTTCGCGCTGCTCGGCGGACGACGGCGCCTTGTCCTCGCCGATCCGCGCGGCCGGCTTGTCGTCCTCGTCGCCGTGCATGCCCTTCTTGAACTCGTTGACCGCCTTGCCGAGATCGCGCGCACCGGAGGTCAGCCGCTTGGTGCCGAACACCAGCAGCACGACGACCAGTACGATCAGCCAATGCCAGATGCTGAAGCCGCCCATGGATGCACCGTGGTTATAGGGGAAGACCGCCGATTCTAGCTTACGGCTTGGTGGCCGGCGGCAGCGGGGTGGTGGTGGCCGGGTTGCCGGCATCCAGCGGTTGCACCGAAGCGGCGGCCGGGGTGGGTTCGGCCGGTGCGGCGGGCGCGGCGGCACCCCGGCGCGCGTAGCGGGCGGCGGCGGTGGCTTCCTCCAGCGCATCGCGGAAGGCGACGATGGCGGCCGACGGCGCCTGCGGCGCGCGGCCCTCGAAGATCATCCGCGGGGTCACGCCGCTGCCGTAGGCGGTGCGGTTGGCGCCGTTGTCGATCGACAGCACCGCGCCGTCCAGCGCCACGCCGGCGAACAGCCCGCGCGCGCGCGACCACGACCAGATCTCGGCCTTCAGCGCGCCATCGGTGGCGGCGGCGGCATTGCGGCCGACCGGGCCGGCGGCCACGCCGGCATCGGCGCCGAGGGTGATCTTGCCGTTGACCAGGTTGTCCAGCCCGCGCTCGCTGCGGAACACCAAGATCACGTCGGCCGACTGCACGCCGGCCTGCAGGCCGAAACTGGCGCCGGCCAGCTTCACGAACACCGGGTTGGACCAGCTGCCGTCCGGGGTCTTGGTCGCCATCAGGCCGAGGCCGCGGCGGCCGCCGATCATGAAGCCGGCCTTGATGGTGTCGGGGACGACGACGATCGCCTTGGCATCTTCCAGCAGGCGGTCCGGGATCGACGCCTCGGGGATGGACTGGATCTGCCGCACCACCCGCACTGCGTCGTCGGCGCGCACGTCCTCGCGCGAACCCGCGACGACGGCACCGGCAGCCAGCAGCACGGCAAGGGCAAGGGTCAGGCGTCGCGGCGTCGCAGTCATCGTGGTCTCCGTGGTCTGCGTGGTCTGTGTGGAAAACGCGGGGAAGCCGCATCGTGGCGCGGCGGCCATGAATCGATATTAAGTCAGCGCATGGCACGCGGGTGCCCATGCGATCCTATGCCCATGTCGACGCCCCATGATTCCGCCCCCGGTCTGGTACTGGTCAATCTCGGCACCCCCGCCGCGCCCACCGCGCCGGCGGTGCGCCGCTACCTGGCGCAGTTCCTGCACGACCACCGCGTGGTCCAGCTGACCCGCTGGCTGTGGTGCCCGCTGCTGCACTTTGTCATCCTGCCGCTGCGCAGTCCGAAGGTGGCGCACAAGTACGCGCAGATCTGGATGGAAGGCGGGTCGCCGCTGGCGGTGCATACCGCGGCGCTGGCCGAGGCGGTGGCCGCGCGCCTGCCGGGCTGGCGGGTGGCGCATGCGATGCGCTACGGCGAGCCGTCGGTGGCCTCGGTATTCGATGGGCTGCGCGCCGCCGGCGTGCGCCGGGTGCGGGTGCTGCCGCTGTACCCACAGTACTCCACCACCACCACCGCCAGCGTGGCCGATGCGGTGGCCGCGGCCGCGGCCGGCCTGCAGGTCGAACTGCTGCACGACTACCACACCGATGCCGGCTGGGCCGCGGCGGTGGCCGATTCGATCCGCGCGCACTGGGCCGTGCACGGCCGCGGCGAGCGCTTGCTGCTGTCCTTCCACGGCATCCCGCGCCGGTTGGTGGATGGAGGCGATCCCTACGCCGACCAGTGCGAGGCCAGCGCCCGCGCGATCGCGGCGGCGCTCGGCGTTTCGCGCGACGAACTGCTGCTGACCTTCCAGTCGCGCTTCGGCCGCGAGCGCTGGCTGGAGCCCTACACCCAGCCGACGCTGGAAGCGTTGGCGCGCGAGGGCGTGCGCCGCGTCGACGTGGCCTGCCCCGGCTTTGCAGTGGACTGCCTGGAAACGCTGGAAGAGATCTCGGTGGAGAACGACGCCGCTTTCCGCGCCGCCGGCGGCGAGTCGCTGCGCTACATCCCGTGCCTGAACGCGGGTGGCGCGCATGCCGACGCGCTGGCCGCATTGGCGCGCGGCGACGCGGGCTGGGCCTGATGCACGAGGCCGGTTTCCACGTCGCGCTGGGCCGGCTGGCCGCGCTGCGCAACGACGGCCGCGGCCCGCGCGTGCTGGCCCTGCACGGCTGGCTGGACAACGCCGCCAGCTTCCTGCCGATGGCACCGTACCTGCGCGGGTTCGACCTGGTCGCGCTGGACCTGCCCGGCCATGGCCGCAGCGCGCATCTGGCGCCGGGCGCGGAGTATTCCTTCAGCGTCGCCATCGGCGCGGTGCTGGATGCCGCCGACGCACTGGGCTGGGACCGCTTCCACCTGCTCGGGCATTCGATGGGCGCCGGCATCGCCAGCATGGTCGCGGCCGCCTGCCCGGAGCGCATCGAGCGGCTGGCAGTGATCGAGATGCTGGGCGCGCTGGCGGAGGTGCCGGAGCACACCGCGTCACGGATGCGCGAAGCGGTGGCCGCGCAGCGGCTGGTGGCGGGCAAGCGCCTGCGCGTGTTCCCGGATATCGACACTGCCGTGCGCGCGCGCCTGCACGCCGGCCGGGTGCCCGGCAGCGGCCTGGACGAGGCGCTGCTGCGCCTGCTGGTCGAGCGCGGCGTGACCCCGGTGGCCGGTGGCTATGCCTGGAGCAGCGACCAGCGCTTGACCCTGCCCAGCCTCAGCCGCCTGACCGAGGCGCAGATCGACGACATGCTGGCCGCGATCGGCTGCCCGACCCTGGCCGTGTTCGCCGAGCCGGCCCAGCCCTATTTCCCCGATGCGCAGCGCCGCCGCCGGGTGGAACTGCTGCCGCACGGGCGCCTGCTGGCGATGTCGGGTGGCCACCACCTGCACATGCAGCAGCCGGAAACGGTGGCCGCGGCGGTGCGGGAGTTCCTGGGACGGCCGTAGGCGGGGCATCGGCCCCGCCACGTGCCGCGCGCGCGCTGGAGCCGTTTTGCCGTGCGCGCCGGGTTATTCGCTGGTGCCAGCGCGGATGGCGAGCTGGGTGCCGCCTTCCTCCGCCTTCATCAGCTGGTAGAACACCTGCCGCTTGTCCTTGCTGTAGGCCAGGCTGCTGCCGTCGCCGGTCTGCATCTCCATCTCGCGCTTCCAGCCGCCGTCCTGCATCGCCTTGTCGGTGGCGGCATGCACGGCGGCCATGTCGGCCGCGGTGGACAGGTTGACCATCTGCGCGCCGCCCATTTCCATCGCGCTCATCACCTTGTGTCCGTCCGGCAGGTAGATGTCGGCGGCGAAGCCCGCCGGCAGCGGCACGCTGCCGCCGTCCTCGGCGGTGGCCACTTTCAGGTCGCCCTGTTCGGTCTTGATGGTGACGGCGTTGCCGTCCTTGTCCACCTTCATGCCGGTGGCTTTTTCCATCGCGGCTTCGACCGCGGCGTCCTGGGCCTTCTTGCAGGCGGGCAGTGCCACGATCGCGGCGATCAGGGCGAGGGCCAGCAGGCGGCGATGGGTCTGGATCATGGACATGGGTTCCCCGGGGTTGTCGTCACCGGAGGATACGTGAATCGCCGCCTCAGCCGGCCAGCAGCTGGCGCAGCCTGCCCTTCAGCGCACGGCCTTCGACGCGCAGTAAATCGCGCTGGTCGCGCCACGCCGGGAACCGCGCCTCCACCTCGCCCCAGAAGCGCGGCGAGTGGTCGGCATGCAGCAGGTGGCAGAGCTCATGCACCAGCACGTATTCGAACGCCGGCGGCGGTGCCAGCAGTAGGGCCAGGTCCAGCGCCAGCGTCCCGTCCGGGGCCAGCGAACCCCACAGCGACGAGGTGCGCTTGAACACGATGCGGCGCGGCGTGCGCGGCATGTCGGGCAGGTACTTCGGCAGCCAGCGCCCGGTGTCGGCGCGTCCCTGCGCTTCGTAGAAATCCTTCAGCGCGCGACGCAGCGCGGCGTCGCCGGCATTGGCCGGGGCGGTGAAGCACAGGCCGTCGTCGCCGCGCTCCAGCCGGGTGGCGCGCCCGCCCTGCCAGCGCAGCGGCAGTTCGAGACCGCGCAGCGGCAGGGTGGCGGTGCCGTCGCGCACCAGCCCGCTGCCCGCGGCATCGGCCTGCCGATCCAGCTGCGCGGCCAGCCAGCCGCGGTGCTCGTGCAGGAAGCGCTCGCCCTCGGCCCGGCTGGCGCGCAGCGGCAGGGTCAGCCGTGCGCCGCGCTCGTCGACGCTCAGCTTGATCCGCTTCGCGCGCGGGTCGTGCACGCGCAGCAGTTCGATGCTGCGCTGCGCGTCGAGCTGGAAACTGACCTGCTCGCGCCGCGGTGCACGGGTCGTCGGCGCGGTGCGCAGGGTGGGCAGCAGGCGGAACAGGGAACGCATGGCGCCAGTGTAGAACGCCGGCCGCGGCGAAACCGCGGCGTCACTCCGCCTTGCTGAGCTTGAACGCGCTTTCGAGCACGGCGAACAGGCGCTTGAACTCGCCGGTCATCAGCGCGAAGCGGGCCTGCAGTTCGGCCACGATGTCGTCGTGCTCGGTGGACTCCATCTGGTCCACCGCGCCGTCCAGCAGCTTGAACTTGCGCACGATCAGGTCTTCCCCGATCACGAAGCTGACATGGTCGTCCAGCACCAGCGCCAAACGCGTGCACTGCTTGCCGGCCTCGAGATGCTTGCTGATCTCCTCGCCGGACAGCTCCATGCGCTGGATCTTCACCACCGCGCCGGTGTCGGTGGGGTCGCGCAGCTCGCACTCGTCGCCCAGCGCCAGCCCGTCGGGCAGCGCGTCGCCGGCCAGCCAGCCGGTGAGGATGGCGCGCGGCGCCACTTCGGCGTTCAGCGGCAGCGCCGGGAAGCTGCCCAGCGCGCGGCGCACTTCCGACACCACCGACTCGGCCGACTTGCGCGAGGAGGTGTCCACCGCGATCACGCCCAGCTGGCCGTCGAGCAGGGCGTCGCTGCGCACCGGACGCACGAACGCGCGCGGCAGCAGTTCGGTGATCAGCTCGTCCTTCAGCCGCTTGCGGGTGCGGCCGCCGGGCTTGCGGCCTTCCTTCTCCTCGATCGCGGCCAGTTTCTTCTGCAGCAGGTCGTTGACCACCGCGCCGGGCAGCAGCTTGTCCTCGCCGCCGACCGTCAGCCAGCGCGCGCCGTCGCACAGGTGCTGGAAGCCATCGTGGTGCTGGCCCATCGGCGCGACGAAACCGCGCGAGGACAGCTCCAGCGGGCCGACCGGCTTGAGCGCGCATTCGGCCAGCTGCGGTTCGAGGTCGGACAGCTCCAGCGAGGCGGGGAAGCGGAACAGGGTCAGGTTGCGGAAGAACATCGGGAATCCTGTGGAAAGGCCATCGCCAGCGGATGGGCAGCGGCCGGGGTGGTGGTGCGTGGGCGGCGGCGCGGGATCAGGACTTGAGGATGTCCAGGCCGTCATGGTTGCGCACGGGATGCAGCGCCATCGCCACCGGCTCCGGCGCGTCGGGGGCGCCGGTCAGCCACGCATGCGCATCGGGCAGCGCCGCGTCGCCGCGCTTGCCGAGGGCGAGGAAGTCGAACAGCTTCGGGTCGCTGAGCTGCGACGGGCGGATGTCGCCCAGCGCGCGCGCCATGGTCTCGATGCGGCCGGGCGTCTCCTTCTCCCACTGCGCCAGCATCTTCTTGACCTGCTTGCGCTGCAGGTTCTCCTGCGAGCCGCACAGGTTGCAGGGGATGATCGGGAAGCCCTGCGCCTCGGCGTAGGCTTCGATATCGTCCTCGCGCACGTAGGCCAGCGGGCGGATCACCACGTGCTTGCCGTCGTCGCTGAGCAGCTTGGGCGGCATGCCGCTCAACTTCGCGTGGAAGAACAGGTTGAGGAAGAAGGTGTTGACCAGATCGTCGCGGTGGTGGCCCAGCGCGATCTTGGTGAAGCCGTGCTGCTCGGCATGGGTGTACAGCGCGCCGCGGCGCAGCCGCGAACACAGCGAGCACATGGTCTTGCCTTCCGGGATCACCCGGCTGACCACCGAGTAGGTGTCCTGCTCGAGGATGTGGAAGTCCACGCCGATCGAACGCAGGTATTCCGGCAGCACGTGCTCGGGGAAGCCCGGCTGCTTCTGGTCGAGGTTGACCGCGGTGATGCCAAAGCGGACCGGCGCCTTCTTCTGCAGCTGCAGCAGCACGTCCAGCATGGTGTAGCTGTCCTTGCCGCCGGACAGGCAGACCATGACCCGGTCGCCGTCCTCGATCATGCCGAAGTCGGCGATCGCCTTGCCCACCTGGTGACGCAGGCGCTTGGCCAGCTTGTCGGCCTCGTGCTTGCGCTTGGGGGTGGGTAGGTCGGTGAGCGGGGGCGCGGTGGTATTCATCGAACCGCCATTTTACCCGCCCGCCGGCGGCATCCGGGCGCGCTATGCTCGGCACATGAACCAGCCGACCGATCCAGCCGAACTGTCGCGCATGGCGCGGCGCGTGGTGGACCTGCGCCAGCAGCACCGCGACATGGACGAAGCCATCGCGCGCCTGCAGGCCGACATCCAGGCCGACGAGCTGATGCTGAAGCGGCTGAAGAAACGCAAGCTGCTGCTGAAGGACCAGATCGCCTGGCTGGAGAACGCGCTGATCCCGGACGAGCCGGCGTAAGCCGCCGGCCAAGGCGCATCCTCAGGACGACGGGGTGCCCGCGTCCTCCGGCGGCAGCGCCGGGATCTCGCCGGTGGTGCGCGCGCTGGCCGGGCTGATCTTCTCGATGGTCGCGCGCAGCTCGCGCCCTAGCACCACCCGCGCGTCCTTGGCCCAGGCGTTGAGGCGCTCGTCGAACATCAGCTTGCTGGTTTCCGGATGCGGCCAGACCAGCTTGAGTTCGCGCAGCTGCTGGATGAAGCCGCGGAACAGCGACTTGTCGAAGAATTCCGGCGCGGCCGGGGCGTACAGCAGCGACAGCCGCTGCGCGGTGAGCTGGCACAGGCTTTCCAGCTCGCCGGCGCCGAGGATGCCGGAGCCGTTCTTCACCAGCACCGCGATGGCGATGTAGTAGCGCTCGAACGCCTGCTGCAGGGTGTGGCCGAGCGCGCGCAGGCGGAACACCTCGTCGCTCTGGCCGGCATAGCGCTGCAGGATGCCGCCGTCCTCGTCGCTGACCTGCTCCAGCAGGCCTTCGCGGATGAACACCTCGATGGTGCGGTCGATGCGGCTGGCGAAGGTGTCCTCGTCCCAGGGCAGGAACAGCTCGGCCTGCAGGAACGGATACAGGGTGCGGCCGATCTGCTGCAGCTGGCGGCGGCCCATGCGGCGGTTGTTCTGGAAGCACACCGCGATCCACGAGGAGGCGGTGAACAGGTGCAGCACGTTGTTGCGGAAATAGCTCAGCAACACCGCGTTGTCGCCTTCCACGCCCAGCACGTCGCCCAGCGGATGGCTGGTGCGGGTGACCAGGCCGATCTCCTCGCCGTGGGCGATGATCTGCTCCGGCGAATGCGGGGTCACCGTCACCCAGTCGGAATACGGCACCTCCGCCAGCAGCGTCTTCGACAGCGCGATCTGCGCGCGCAGGTCGGCTTCGCCCATCGCGTGCTTGGGCGTGGACAGCAGCGCCAGTGCCAGCAGGTTGATCGGATTGACGTCGGCGGCGCGGTTGACGTGGACCTGGATCTTCTGCGCCAGCGCATCGATGGTGCGGGCGAACCAGGCCGGTTTTTCGTCGTCGCCGACCGGCTTGCCGTCCCATTCCGGCGCGTGCTCGGCCAGGATCTGGTCGAGCCGGATGCGTTCGCCGAAGTTCACCACCACCTGGCCGTAGTTGCTCCGCAGCACCTTGGGGATGCCGGTCAGCAGCTGCCAGATCGATTCCTTTTCCTTCGGCTTGCCGGACAGCTCGTCGAGGTAGCTGCCGCCTTCCATCAGTTTTTCGTAGCCGATGTAGACCGGCTGGAACAGCAGCGGCCGGGTCGGCTGGCGCAGGTAGGCGCGCACGGTCATCGCCAGCGAGCCGCCCTTGGGCTGCAGCAGCCGGCCGGTGCGCGAGCGCCCGCCTTCGATGAAGTATTCGATCGAATAGCCGCCGGCCACCAGCTGCGCCATGTATTCGCGGAACACCGCCGAATACAGCGCGTTGCCCTTGAAGCTGCGGCGGGCGAAGAACGCGCCGCCCTTGCGCAGCACGGTGCCCACCACCGGCAGGTTGAGGTTGATGCCGGCGAAGATGTGCGGGGCGACGATGCCGTGGCTGTAGAGCAGGTAGCTCAGCAGCAGGTAGTCCATGTGGCTGCGGTGGCTGGGCACGTAGACCACTTCGTGGCCCGGCGCTTCCTGCTTGAACTGGTCCAGGTGGTGCACCAGCACGCCGCGGTAGATGCGGTTCCACACCGAGGTCAGCAGGAAGCTCAGCGAGCGCACCACCGTATTGGAGTAGTCGGCGGCGATTTCCCAGAAGTAGGCGTTGGCCTTCTTCCACGCTTCCTCGGGCTTGCTGTTGTCGCGGCGCGCCTGGTCGGCGATGGCGTCCTTGACCAGCGGCGCGGACAGCACCTGGTCGGCCAGCATGCGGCGGGTCGAAAGATCCGGCCCGATCACCACCTCGCGCACGCGGCGGAAATGGGTGCGCAGCACGCGCGAGAGCTTGCGCACGGTGCGTTCGGGCGCCAGGCCCTCGGCCACCGTGTCGCGCACCGAGATCGGCGCGGAGAACTGCACCAGGGTGTCGCGGCCGTTCAGCAGGATGGCCAGCAGCCGGCGGAAGCGGCCGACCAGGGTCCAGTTCTCCGAGAACAGCACGGAAAACCAGCCGCTGCTGCGCTTGGGCGCCTGGCCGACGAAGATGGAGACCGGCACCAGCCGCACGTCCAGCGCCGGGTTGGCGCCGTGCGCGGCCAGCAGCCGCGCCAGCGAGCCGGAATGGGTCTTGTGCTCGGCACCGGGCAGCAGGCCCAGCGCGTTGGCGTGGCGGCGCGACAGCGCCACGTAGGCGCGCTTGCGCCCCAGCGGGTCGCCGGCGATCGGCTGCAGCGGCGGCGGCAGGCCGGCCTCGCGGCAGGCCCGGGCCAGGATCAGCGCGTTGGACAGGCCGTAGTCTTCCAGCACGTAGCAGATCGGGCGCGCATCGGCGCCCACCTGCGGGTCGGTCTCGATGTCCAGCTTCAGCCACGGATGCAGCGGCCGCCCGAGCAGGCGCGCCCATAGCGGCAGCTTGACCTTGGCGGGGCGCGGCGACGGCGCGGCGGAAGCATCGGCCGGGGGCAGGAAGCCGGGCAGCGGCAGCGGTTCGCCGGCGGTTGCGGCGTCGGATCGGGTATCCGTGCCGGCGGCGCGCGTGGCGTCCGTGGCATCTGCGGTCGGCGGGTCGAACAGGCCGGCCTGGGCGGGAGTCTGGCGATCTGGCATCGCCGCCATTATGGACGCCCGTCGCTTGCCGGCGTGGCCGGGGGCCGCCGATTGCCGGGTTTCATGTGACGCTCGTCACGTTTATTGGGCGGTGGTGGCGGGCGTATGCGCCGCGCCAGCCTGCCAGTACCCGGCCGGCTGCGGCCGCCCGAACAGGAAGCCCTGTGCGTATGCGCAACCCGTCGCCAGCAGCGCCTGCCGCTGCGCTTCGGTTTCGACGCCTTCCGCCACCACGTTCAGGCCCAGCGAGCGGGCCAGCCCCTGCACCGCCTCGATGATCGCCAGGCTGCGCCGCGCGTCGGCCTGGCCGAGGTCGCAGATGAACGAGCGGTCGATCTTGATCGATTTCAGCGGGAAGCGGTGGACGTAGCTGAGCGAGGAATAGCCGGTGCCGAAATCATCCAGCGCGGTGCCGATGCCGGCGTCCTGCAGCCGTTGCAGGATCCGCGCGGCGGCCTCGGGGTCGCCCAGCAGGGTGCTTTCGGTGACTTCGATGCGCAGCTGCGCCGGCGGGAACCCGGTTTCCCGCAGCAGGTCGAGCAGGCGCTGGTCGAAATCTTCGTATTGGAAGTGGCGCGGCGAGATGTTGATGCTGATGAAGCCGCCGTCGGCGACCAGCGCCGCGCCGGCGATGCAGGCCAACCGGTACATGTGCCAGTCGATCGCCTCGATCAGGCCGCTTTCCTCGGCCACCGGCAGGAATTCACCGGGCCCAAGCAGGCCGCGGCTGGGATGCTGCCAGCGGATCAGCGCCTCATAGCCCACCGCACCGCTGTCGTCGAGGCGCACGATGGGTTGGAAGTACGGGACGAATTCCCCGACGTGCAGGGCGTTGCGCAGCTGCAGCTCCAGCTCCAGCACGTTCATCGCCGCCTTCTGCTGGCTTTCGTCGAACAGCACGAAGCGCTGCCGGCCGGTGGCCTTGGCGCGGTACAGCGCCACGTCGGCGTCGTGCAGCATCTCGTCGATGGTCTGGTAGCGCGGGTGGCTGATGGCGATGCCGATGCTGACCGAGGCCAGCAGGTCGCGCTCGCCCACCTGCACCGCGGCCTGCATGCGCGATTGGATGCGCTGGGCGATCTTCACCGCGGTGGCGGGCTGGGCGCCCTCTTCCAACAGGATCGCGAACTCGTCGCCGGACAGCCGGGCGACGATGTCGGGGCCGCGCACGCAGTCCAGCAGTCGGCGCGAGACTTCGCGCAGCACGGCGTCGCCGGCCAGGTGGCCGAGGCTGTCGTTGAACAGCTTGAAGCGGTCGACGTCGAGGTACAGCAGGGCGAAGGCGTGCTGCGGGTTGCGCTGCTGGCTGGATAGCGCCCGTTCCAGCCGGTCGCGCAGGTACAGCCGGTTGGGCAGGCCGGTCAGCGGGTCGTGCATGACCTGGTGCTTGAGCTGGGCCTCGACCTGTTCGCGCACCGAGATCTCGCGGCGCAGTTCGCGGGTGCGTGCCTGCACCCGCTGCTCGAGCTCGGCGTTGAGCGCGTGCAGGGCCTCGGCGTGGCGGCGGCGCTGCACGCTGTTGGCGATCTGGTGGGCGACGAAGGTCAGCAGTTCGGCGTCCTCGCTGCTGTACACCAGGTCCGGCCGGTAGCTCTGCACCACCACCAGCCCCATCACCCCGTCCGCACCCAGCAGCGGTGCGCCCAGCCAGCACACCGCGGGGGTGCGGCTGGCATGGTGGTCGGCGTCCATCTCGCCGTTGGTGACCAGGTCGCGCACGCCCTGTTCGTCGATCAACAAGGTCCTGCCATGGCGCAGCGCGTATTCGCTCAGGCCGCGGCCCAGTATCCGGTCGCCGCGCTTGTCGCCGGCCACGTCCACCGAATAGGGGATTTCCAGGTGGCTGCCGTCGGCCGACAGCAGCGCGATGTAGAAATTCTCGGCGTAGAGCAGCTCGCCCACCGCCTGGTGGAGGCTGCGGTAGAAATCCTCGTCGCGCTCCTGGTTGTTGGCCAGCGCCGCGATCTTGTAGAGCGTGGTTTGCAGGTGCGCCGCACGCTCGCGCTCGGCGACCTGCGATTGCAGCTGCACATTGGCGTGCGCCAGCTCGCGGGTGCGGTCGGCGACGCGCTGTTCCAGCGCCTCCTGCCCGCGCTTGCGCTCCACCGCGTTGAGCACGTGCTCGGCGACGAAGCTGAGCACCGCGCAGTCCGACTGGGTGTAGCTCATGCCTTCCCGGTAGCTCTGCACCACCAGCGCGCCGTAGACCTGGCCGTCGCGGTGCATCGGTACGCCCATGAAGTCCACGGAGGGCGTGCCGAAGCCGTCGTCGGGCGGTAGTCCCAGCAGCTCGACGATTTCCTCCGAAGGCCCGCGGACCGGGCGGCCGTGCCGGATCAGGCCCAGGGTCAGGCTGCCGCCCATCTGCGCGGTCGGGATCTCCTGCTCCGGGTCGTACATGCCGGCGTCCATCTCGTCGGCGAAGTAGATGAAGCGGACGGTCTCGCGCTGGCGGTCGTACAGGGCGATGTAGAAGTTCTCGGCGTACATCAGCCGGCCGATGATCTGGTGCAGGCCACGCAGCAGGCTCTGCATGTCGCGGTCGGAGGCGGCCATGTCGGCGATCGCGAACAGCGCGTGTTGCAGCTGTTCGGACTGTTCCAGGTCCTTGACCGAGGCGTGCAGGCGCTGGATCGAGAACAGCTCGGACAGGCGCCGGCCGGCCAGCGCGAGCAGGCGGTTGGCGGTTGCACCTGGGGTTGCCAGCGCGCCGGGGGCGGCCAGCAGCACCGCGCCGGCCTCGGCCACGCCCGACGGCAGCAGGTGGGTATCGGGGCCGCTGCCGGCGGTTGGCGGGCGCCCGGCGAAGGCCGCCACGGCGGCAGCGCGATTGGCGTCGTTGCCGGCATCGGCCGGTTCGAACAGCAGTTCGCCGTGGTCGGTCCAAGCCACCGCGGAGGCGGCGATGCCGCAGCCGTGCAGGCCCTCCAGCAACGCGGCGGCGGCGGCGCGCACCTCGGTGGCGGTGAGGATCGACAGGCCGGACGCGGCGAATGCGGATGCGCCCTGCAATTGGCCGCCACCATCTGTGTTCGAGGTTTGCCTGTCGCTCATGCGTTCGCCCCTGGCGTGGTGGTTTTGCGCCCGTGCCCGTGTCCGTGCCCGGGGGGCGGGTATCGCTTCGCCAGTGTATCGGCCGCCGTCGCCGATTCTTGGGCCGCACGGCCGCCTAGATCCGTCACGCCCGCCATTCCCATCCCCGGCCTAGCGTGGGTTGGCCTGCAGCGACCGCTCCGCCCGGCGCACGAAATTGGCCAGGTACCAGTGCCCGTCGATGCGCACCGCGGGCGCGAGGGCGTCGATGCGGGTGCCGGCGAAGCTGTATTGCAGGCGCAGCTCGGCGGTATCGCCGGTCTGCTTGAGCAAGCTGACGTGCAGGCTGCGCAGGGCGGCGTCGATGTCCAGGCCGTATTGCAGGCGCAGCTGGGCCAGCAGGGTGGCGAAGAACGGCGACAGCCGGTTCAGGCCCTGGGTCATGCCGAGCGCGGCGAAGGCGGCGTTGCCGGCCTTGCCGTCGATGCCGCTGCGCACCGCGGCGGCGGCCAGCGCAGTGAAGAAGGGCTGCGCACGCTTGGGGTCGGCCAGCGGCGCGGCCAGCGCCCAGTCGCCGAGGGCGTTGATGGCTTGGCTGACGTGGGCGCGCTCTTCGTCGCTGTAATCGGCGTCCTTCTGCACGTACTCGCCGCCGAAGACCACCAGCGTGCGCACCGCTTGGTCGATGTCCTTGTCGGCATGCGCGAATTGCTTGCGGTAGGTCGCCATCAGCGCCTTGTCGGCCTGCGGCGCCTGCAGCGCCACCAGCATGCGCGGGATGTGGGTGTCCAGCGGCAGTTCGTCCAGCGGCCAGCGGCTTTCCCCGCGCGCCCATGCGGCTTCCAGTTGGGCGTGCAGGGCCGGCGGCACCGCCAACCGGGCGAAGCCGGCGCCGTCGCGGGCCAGCAGCCGGTCACGCAACACGTGCACCGCATCGACCGGGCGCGCCGCGGCCACTTCGGCGGTGGCGGTGGCATCGGGGCTGGGACCGGGGCTGCGCTGGCAGGCCGGCAACCATGGCAGCGCCAGCCCCAGGCACAGGGCCAGCGCGTGGCGTCGGTAGCGGGTGGAGGCGTCCGCGGCAGGCATGGGGCGGAGTGTCGGCGGGCGCGTCCGCCAGCGCAAGCGTGCCCGCGGCGCATGCGTGGGCGGCCCGCGGGAAAGAAAAAGGAGACCCGAAGGTCTCCCCAAGCCGGCGATGCCGGTGAACGACAGTTGTAGCAGGGCTCCGGCACGGGCCGGACGCGGGCAGCCTAACCCGGCGTCAATCTTTATGCAATGGTCAAGAATTGACGCCTAAGTAGTTGATTTCAATAATCACAATTTCCCTGCTCGAACGCCTGCAGGCGCTGCGGATAGGTCGTGGACAACAGCTGGCGCCAGGCTTGCCAGCCGGCGCGGCCGGCGGCGGCGTCATCGGCGCCGATGGATTTGTCGACGCGGGTGTAGTGCAGGCCGAGGTAGTCGATGCCGGCGTCGTGCAGCGCCGCGCGCATGTTGTCGATGTTCTTGCGGCCGTCATCCACCAGCACCACGCGGTCGTAGCGCAGGGACGAGCGGCGCAGCAGGTCCAGCAGCACCAGGCCCTTGTCCTGCCCGGTGGTCATGAACAGGCCTTGGTCATAGAGCACGCGCACCGGCTTGGCCTCGGGCGTCTTGCGGAAATCCCAGCTGCGGCCGTCGGCCTGGCCGCCCAGCATCGCCGGCAGCGCATAGCCGGCGTCGCGCAGGGTGCGCAGGGTGCCGCCCCGGTACAGCGGGTTGCGCGAGGTCAGCAGCAGCTTGTCCACCTGCAGGCCGTTGACCAGCGCCGGGCCATCGGGCTGGGTGGCGCGCTGGGTGCCGGTTTCGTAGTTCAGCGCGATCACGTCGAACAGGCAGGCGACCTTGCCCGGATCGCCGGCCGGCAGGGTCTTCTGCCATTCGTACCATTTGTCGCTGCCGAAGAAGCCGGTCGAGGTCAGCAGGGTGTCGTCGATGTCCAGCACCAGCAGGGTGCGTTCGGAAGACTCCTGCAGCGCCGGCGCGACCGCGGCCAGGTCGTCGATGGTGCGGACGATGGAGGCCGCACCATCGATGCGGGGGGCAATGGCTGCACAGGCGCCAAGCAGGGCGACGAGGGCGGCGGCAAGCAGGTGGCGCATGGACGTATCCGGAAGTGCGGTGACGGGCCAGTGTAGCCGGCGCAAATGACAGCTCAGTCCGCCAGCATCGCCTGGATGTCGGCGAAGCTGGCGCGGCGGCGCTCGGCCTTCTGCACCGCTTCGGCTTCGGGGTCGGCGCCGTCGCGCTGTACCTCGGCGGGCGGCAGTTCGTCGAGGAAGCGGCTGGGCGACAGCCGCAGCTTGTCGCCCCAGCGCTGGGCTTCCTTGGCATGCGACAGCCACAGCCGTTCCTTGGCGCGGGTGATGCCGACGTAGAACAGCCGGCGCTCCTCGTCGATGCGCCCTTCCTCGATGCTGGCCTCGTGCGGCAGGTTGCCGTCCTCCACCCCGACAATGAACACGAAGCGGAACTCCAGCCCCTTGGAGGCGTGCATCGACATCAGCCGCACCTGGTTGCCGGCATCGCCCTTGTCGGCGTGCGAGAGCAGGGCGAGTGCGGCGGCCAGCTCGCCCGGGCCGGACGTCTTGGGGCCGTCGAACCAGTCGGCCAGTTCGTCGAGGTTGCGCCGGCGCGCCTGGAACTGCGCCTCGTCCTTGCAGGTGGCGCGCAGCGCGGCCAGCAGGCCTGAGCGCTCGTTGAGCTTGCGCACCAGTTCGGCCGGCGGCAGCGTGCGGGCGTCCGCGCGCAGGCCCTGCACGATGGCCGTGAAGCCCTGCAGCGCGTTGGCGGCGCGCGCCGGCAGCTGCTGCGCCACCGCCATCGACTCGGCGGCGCGGGCCAGCGGCAGGTGCTTCTGGTTGGCCAGCTCGCCCAGCTTCGCCAGCGTGCCGGCGCCGACGCCGCGGTTGGGCGACTGCACCGCGCGCAGGAAGGCGGCATCGTCGTCGGGATTGGCCAGCAGGCGCAGCCAGGCCAGCGCGTCCTTCACCTCGCCACGGTCGAGGAAGGCGGTGCCGCCGCTCAGGTGGTAGGGAATGCGCAGCAGCTGCAGCGCCTTTTCCAGCGCACGGCTCTGGTGGTTGCCGCGGAACAGGATGCAGACCTCGTTCCATGGCAGGGTGCCGTCGGGTGCCGCGTGCTGCTTGGTGATGAACTGGATCTCCGCCGCCACCTTGTCCGCCTCGTGGGCGGCATCGCGGCACTCCCAGACGCGGATGCGCTCGCCGTCGGCGGCCTCGCTCCACAGCGTCTTGGGGTGCTCGTGCGGGTTGTTGGCGATCAGCGCGTTGGCGGCGCGCAGCACGCGGTTGGAGCAGCGGTAGTTCTGCTCCAGCTTGATGATCTCCAGCGCCGGGTAGTCGCTGCCGAGCGCCAGCAGGTTGTCCGGGTTGGCGCCGCGCCAGGCGTAGATGCTCTGGTCGTCGTCGCCCACGCAGGTGAACTGGCCGGCGTCGCCGGCGATCGCCTTGAGCAGGCGGTACTGCGCGTCGTTGGTGTCCTGGCACTCGTCCACCAGCAGGTAGCCGATGCGTTCGCGCCAGCCCATCCGCGCCTCCTCGTCGGATTCCAGCAGCTGCACCGGCAGCCGGATCAGGTCGTCGAAGTCCACCGCGTTGAACGCGGAAAGCCGCTGCTGGTAGCGCGCGTACAGCGCCGCGGCCTCGCGTTCGCGGCTGCTGCGCGCCGCTTCCGCCGCCTGTTCGGGCGACAGGCCGGCGTTCTTGGCTCGGCTGATCAGCTGCTTCACCGCCTCGATCGCGTCCGGCTTGCTGCCCGGCGGCAGCAGGTCCTTGACCTGCGAGGCGGAATCGTCGGCGTCGAAGATCGAGAAGCCGCGCCGCAGGCCCAGCTTGGCGTGGTCGATCTGGACGATCTTCAGCCCCAGCGCATGGAAGGTGCTGACGGTCAGTTCCTGCGCGGCATCGCCCTTGATGCGCTTGCCCACGCGCTCGCGCATCTCGCGCGCGGATTTGTTGGTGAAGGTGATGGCGGCGATGCGCCGTGCCGGGTATCGCCCGCTCTGCACCAGGTGCGCGATCTTCTCGATGATGACGCGGGTCTTGCCGCTGCCCGCGCCGGCCAGCACCAGCAGGGGGCCTTCGGTGTGCAGGACGGCTTGGCGTTGCGGGGGATTGAGACCGTGCATGGAGCGGAAGTGGGAGGCAGCAGGAGCGGGGGCGGTTATTCTGGCATCGCCGTCCGCGGCCTGCGTCCTTGCCTTCCACCCATTCGCCCAATTCCACTGCCCGCCTGATGGCCAAGCTCTATTTCTATTACTCGGCGATGAACGCCGGCAAGACCACCACCCTGCTGCAATCCGCGTACAACTACCGCGAGCGCGGCATGCGGGTGGCCATCCTGACCCCGAAGCTGGACTTCCGCGCCGGCAGCGGCACCGTGGCCTCGCGGATCGGGCTGCAGGCCGATGGCATCGCGTTCGACCGCGACGCGGACCTGCAGCGGATCGTGGAGGCCGACATCGCGGCGCGCGGCCCGCTGCACTGCGTGCTGGTGGACGAGGCACAGTTCCTGACCAAGTCGCAGGTATGGCAGCTCAGCGAGGTGGTGGACGCATTGCGCATCCCGGTGCTGTGCTACGGCCTGCGCACGGATTTCCGCGGCGAGCTGTTCGAGGGCAGCCAGTACCTGCTGGCCTGGGCCGACGACCTGCAGGAGATCAAGACCATCTGCCACAGCGGCAGCAAGGCGACCATGACCGTGCGTGTGGACGAGGCCGGCCGCGCGGTGCTGGACGGGCCGCAGGTCGAGATCGGCGGCAACGAGCGCTATGTCTCGGTGTCGCGCAAGGAGTTCAAGAAAGTGATGCGCGGCGAAGGCAGCATCGAACCGCTGCAGGCGCCGCTGCCGCTCTGACGGCAGCGCGCCTGCCCGGCGCGGTTACAGGATGTAGCGGCTCAGGTCCGGATCCTGCGCCAGTTCGCCCAGCTGGGCGTCGACGTAGGCGCGGTCGACGATGACGCTGCCGCCCTTGTCCGGGGCCTCGAAGCTCAGCGATTCCAGCAGCCGCTCCAGCACCGTGTGCAGGCGACGTGCGCCGATGTTTTCCTGGCGCTCGTTGACGTGCGCGGCGATTTCGGCGAGGCGGTCGATCGCCTCGGCCTCGAAGCGCAGCGTCACGCCCTCGGTCTGCATCAGTTCGACGTACTGCCTGGTCAGCGCTGCCCTGGGTTCGGTCAGGATGCGGACGAAATCGTCCTTGCCCAGCGCCGACAGTTCCACCCGGATCGGGAAGCGGCCCTGCATTTCCGGAATCAGGTCGGACGGCTTGGCGAGATGGAACGCGCCGCTGGCGATGAACAGGATGTGGTCGGTCTTGACCGGGCCGTACTTGGTGCTGACCGTGCTGCCTTCCACCAGCGGCAGCAGGTCGCGCTGCACGCCTTCGCGCGACACGTCCGCGCCCATGCCCTCGCTGCGCTTGGCGACCTTGTCGATCTCGTCGATGAACACGATGCCGTGTTGCTCGCAGGCTTCGATGGCGGCCTCGCGCACGTCGTCCTCGTTGACCAGCTTGCCGGCCTCTTCCTCGATCAGCAGCGGCCGCGCGGCCTGGATGGTCATGCGCTTCTTGTGGGTCTTGCCGCCGGAGATCTGGCTGAACATCTGCCGCAGCTGCTGGCCCATTTCCTCCATGCCCGGCGGGGCCATGATATCCACGCCGATGTTCATGCTGAGGTCGAGTTCGATCTCGCGCGCGTCCAGTTCGCCGGCGCGCAGCTGCTTGCGCAGCTTCTGCCGGGTGGACGATTCCTGCGCCGACGGCTCCGCGCCGATGTCGATGGTGGTGGTCTGCGCCGGGTTGAAGCCGAAGCCGGGTGCGGTTTCGCGCTTGGGCAGCAGCGCATCGAGGATGCGGTCCTCGGCGCGCTCCTCGGCCTGCGTGCGCACGCGCTGCTTGGCCTGGCCGCGGTAGAGCTTGACCGCGGTGTCGGCCAGGTCGCGGATGATCTGCTCCACGTCCTTGCCGACGTAGCCGACCTCGGTGAAGCGGGTGGCTTCCACCTTCACGAACGGCGCGTTGGCCAGCGTCGCCAGCCGGCGCGCGATTTCCGTCTTGCCGACGCCGGTGGGGCCGATCATCAGGATGTTCTTCGGCATCACCTCGTTGCGCAGTTCGGGCGCGAGTTGCGCGCGCCGCCAGCGGTTGCGCAGGGCGATGGCCACCGCGCGCTTGGCGCCGTGCTGGCCGATGATGTGGCGGTCGAGTTCCGCGACGATCTCGCGCGGGGTCATGGAGGAGGAGTCGGTCATCGGAAATCCTTCACGAGGCACTCCCGGCGGGGAGGCACCATCAACAAAGCGAGTATCGGGGAGCGACTTGATGGGGCCTCCCCGCCGGGAGTGCCCGCGGCAAAGCTTCAACAAGCCGCGTCTGTGGTGAAACTTCACATGGCGTTAGAAATGTGCGCAGCCGCTGGAGGTCCGTCGCGGCCCACCCGCCCGGGCCAATCCGATCAAGTCGCTCCCCGATACTCGCTTGGTTGATCGGATTGGCCCGGGCGGGTGGGCTGGATAGGTCAAAGCGTCTCGACCACGATGTTGCGGTTGGTGTAGATGCAGATGTCACCGGCGATGCCCAGTGCTTCGGTGGCGATGGCTTTTGCATCCAGTTGGGTATGCGCCAGCAGCGCGCGCGCCGCGGACAGCGCGTACATGCCGCCGGAACCGATTGCGATCAAACCGTCTTCCGGCTCGATCACGTCGCCGGTGCCAGAAATCACCAGCGAGGTGTCGGCATCGGCCACCGCCAGCAGCGCCTCGAGCTTGCCGAAGCGGCGCTCGGTGCGCCAATCCTTGGCCATCTCCACCGCCGCGCGGGTAAGCTGGCCGTGCTTCTCGAGCTTGGCTTCGAACAGCTCGAACAGGGTGAACGCATCGGCGGCGGCGCCGGCGAAACCGGCCAGCACGCGGCCGTCCTTGCCCAACCGGCGCACCTTGCGCGCATTGGCTTTCATCACCGTGTGGCCCAGCGTCACCTGGCCGTCGCCGGCAATGACCACCTGGCCGTTGCGGCGCACCGAACAGATGGTGGTGGCGTGGAACACGTTGGGGTTCTGGCTGGGATCCATCGTTTTCTCCGTTGAACCGGCTATCTGGGGGCGCACGCCCCGGCTTCAAGCAGGAGGGACGGGCATGGCGTCACCGCTGGTCAGCATCGCGATGCCGATCTTCAATACCGAACGCTTCCTGCCGGCGGCGCTGGACAGCCTGCTGGCGCAGACCTGCGGCGATTGGGAAGCGCTGCTGTGGGACGACGGCAGCAGCGACGGCAGCGCCCGGATCGCCGCCGACTATTGCACCCGCGACCCGCGCTTCCGCCTGCTCGGCGACGGGCGCAACCATGGGCAGGCGCCAGCGCTGGCGAAGACCCTGGCACAGGCGCGCGGCGCCTACTTCGGCACCCTCGACAGCGACGACGTGCTGGAGCCGCAGGCGCTGGGCGCGATGCTGGCGTTCCTGCGGTCGCAGCCGGCACTGGGGATGGGTTATTCGCGGCACGTGGAGATCGACGAAGCGGGCGCCGTGCTGGGGCCGGGCCGGCGCAGCCTCACCCCGTATTCGCCGGCCGGCCTGCTGGTGGAGTTCATGACCTTCCAGTTCCGGCTGGTGCGCGCGGATGCCTACCGCGCGGTGGGCGGCTTCGACCCGGCGGCCGCCTATGCCGAGGACTACGACCTGTGCTTGCGCCTGTCCGAGCGCTACCCGGTCGGCCACCTGCCGCAGCCGCTGTACCGCTACCGCATCCGCCGCGGTTCGATCTCGCAGTCCAGCCGCCTGCGCCAGGTGCAGGCCAGCTTCGCCGCCGCCCAGCGCGCGCTGCAGCGGCGGGGGCTTGAGCGCGAGCAGGCGCTGTCGCTGGGCATCCGCGCCCGCCACGTGCTGCGGCCGAAGGCCAGCGCGGCGCCGGCACCATGACGGCATCGATCAGCGTGCTGCTGCCGCTGCGCGGCGCGACGCCGTTCCTCGGCGAGGCGCTGGCCAGCCTGCAGGCGCAGGCCTCCGGCGACTGGCGCGGCGTGCTGTGCCCGGTGGGCGAGGCGGCCGCGGCGCTGGCGGCGCGGGTGGCCGCCGCGGATCCGCGCTTCCGCGCCGGGCCGACAGGTGCGAGTGAAGCCGCCGCGCTGGCGCTGGCTGCGGAGGGCATCGACAGCGAATTCCTGTGCGTGCTGGATCCCGACGATGCGCTGGCGCCGCAAGCGCTGGCAGCCCTGCACGCCGCGCTGGCCGCGCGGCCCGACGCCGGGATGGCCTACAGTCGGCATGTGTTGGTGAACGCCGGCGGGCGCGTGCTCGGCCCGGGTCCACTGTGCGAGCTGCCGTATTCGCCGGAGGCGCTGTTGCTGGACTGGATGACCGGGCCGCTGCGGCTGCTGCGCACGGCCGCCTACCGGCGCGCCGGCGGCTACACCGATGCCCATCCAGACGCGATCGACTACGACCTGTGCCTGCGGCTGTCGGAAACCGGCGCGGTGGTGCACGTGCCACAGCCGCTGTACCTGCGCCGCATCCACGCCGCGGCGCCGGAGGTGGCACGCTGGGCGGAAGGCATCGAGGCGCGCTATGCCGCCTTCGTCGCGGCGGTGCGGCGGCGCGGGCTGGATGCGCAGTACGACACCGCCCTGCAGGTGGACAGCTGGCACATCCTGCAGCCGCTGCCGGCTCAGTAGAGCGGCTTGGCGTCATCGAGCAGGCGCCTGGCGCGCGCCTGCAGGGCCGCCCACGAATCGGCCAGCCGCTCCGGTTTCGGGGTGGTCCGCGCGATCAGCGCCAGTGCCTCCTCCAGCGCCTCGACCCGCAGCACCAGCGCGGCGTAGTCCTCGGCCAGCACCAGTTCCACCCGTTTGTCCGTGCACACGCCGATGCAGGGGCGCGGTGCGTCCACCTTGCCGCAACCGATGCAGCGCCAGCCTTCGATGGTCTCGATCATGCCGCCATGCTGCGACCGCGCGTCGGCGGCGGCATTGATCGACATCAAACGGCGGTTCAGGGCTTGCGCCGCGCGCGCGGATGGGCGGCGTCGTAGACCTTGGCCAGGTGCTGGAAATCCAGATGGGTGTAGATCTGGGTGGTGGCGATGTCGGCGTGCCCCAGCAGCTCCTGCACGCCGCGCAAGTCGCCCGACGATTCCAGCACGTGGCTGGCGAAGCTGTGGCGCAGCAGGTGCGGATGGATGCGCTTGAACATGCCCTGCCGCAACGCCAGCTGCTTGATCCGCAGCTGGATGGCGCGCGCGCTGATCCGGGCGCCGCCGCGGCCGGGGAACACGAAACCGGTGCTGGTGCCGGCCGAGGCTTCGCGCCAGTCCAGCAGCGCCCGGCGCGCGTGCGAACCCACCGGCACGATGCGCTGCTTGCTGCCCTTGCCCATCACCGTGACCAGCCCGGCCTCGAAATCCAGGTCGCCCCAGCGCAGCATGCAGACCTCGGACAGGCGCAGCCCGGAGGAATAGAACAGCTCCAGCAGGGCGCGGTCGCGCAGGCCCAGCGGGGCGTCGGTGGGCAACTGCACCAGCTGGACCGCCTCGTCCACGTCCAGCACCTGCGGCAGCTTGCGCGGCGGCTTCGATGCGCGCACGCCGTCGGCCGGGCTGGCCTGTAGCCGGCCCTGCTTCAACAGCCAGCGGTACAGGCTGCGGCAGGCGGACAACCGCCGCTGCAGCGACTTCGGCGACAACCCGCGGCGGTGTTCGGCGGCGATGAAGGCGCGCAGGTCGTTGCCGTCCAGCGCCAGCAGGTCGCGGCCGTTCGCCCAGCCGGCCAACGCGGCCAAGTCGCGGCGGTAGGCGTCCAGGGTGTGTGCCGAACCCTGCCGTTCGATCGCCAGGTGGGCAAGGAACTCGTCGATGGCCATGCGCCGAGTGTAAGCGCGCCGGGCTGGCGCGACCGCCCACTCCCAAGACCCCCGCATGCTGCGGTAGGCTTGCGATTCACCGCATGCGTCCGGGGAGAGGGCATGGACTGGTCGGAACTGCAGGTGATGGTGGTCGAGGATCACGGCTTCCAGCGCCGCATCGCGCTGCGCCTGCTCGCGGAGCTGGGCGTCGAGCGCGCGCTGGAAGGCGCCGACGGGCTGGATGCGCTGGACGTGCTGCGCCGGCAGCCGGCGCCGCCGGACGTAGTGCTGGTGGACCTGGACATGCCCGGCATGGACGGCATCGAATGCATCGGCCAGATCGCGCAGGAGCGGCTGGCGCGCGCGGTGGTGGTGGTGAGCGCGCTCGATCCGGCGCTGCTGCATACCGTGCAGACCATGGCCCGCGCCTACGGGCTGCGCGTGCTGGGCAGCGTGGAGAAGCCGCTGACCCGCGACAAGCTTGAAGAAGTGCTGGTGCGGTTCGGCGACCATGTCGGCGAACAGCACGACGAAAGCGAGGCGGACTTCACCGTGCCCGCGTTGCTGGAAGCGCTGGGCAACGGCGAGATCGTGCCGTGGTTCCAGCCGCAGGTGGAGTTCGGCAACGGCAAGGTGGTGGGGGTGGAGGCGCTGGCGCGCTGGGAGCGCCCCGACGGCAGCGTGGTGCGGCCGGTGCTGTTCGTGCCGCTGCTGGAGCGCGAAGGCCGCGCCGACGCGCTCACCGAACGCATGCTGGACGAGGGCTGCCGCTGGCTGCAGCGCTGGTGCCGCGACGGCATGCGGCTGAAGCTGTCGGTCAACGTCTCGCCGCTGGCGCTGGCCGACCCGGCAGCGGCCGACCGCTACCAGGCCATCGTCGAAAGCCATGCGGTCAGCCCGGAGGACGTGGTGCTGGAGATCACCGAGAGTTCGGTGATGACGGATGCCGCGCGCGGGCTGGGGGTGCTGGCGCGGCTGCGGCTGAAGGGCTTCGGCCTGTCGATCGACGACTTCGGCACCGGCTATTCCTCGCTGGCGCAGCTGGCGCAGGTGCCGTTCACCGAACTCAAGGTCGACAAGGAATTCGTGTGTTCGGCGCACTCGCAGCCGCGCAAGCGGGCGGTGGTGGAGGCCAGCCTGGACCTGGCCCGCAAGCTCAACCTGACCACGGTGGCGGAAGGCGTGGAGACCGTGGAGGACTGGCAGTTGCTGGCCGAGCTTGGCTGCAGCATCGCCCAGGGCTGGCTGATCGGGCGGCCGGTGCCGGGCAGCGAACTGCCGGCGGCGATCGCGCGCTGGCGCCGCCCGGTGCTGTGACGATGGCCGTCGGTCGCCGCACCGGCCCGGACGCCCGCTGACGCCGTGCGCCTGGACCTGTCCCGCCTCGGCATCCGCCACCAGCTGCTGGGGCTGTTCGGGCTGTTCCTGCTCACCGGCGCGCTGGTGGTGACGGTGGACGAGGTCGGCCAGCACTACGCGCAGCGTTCGATGGAGGCGATGCGCGATGACGTGCTGGTGGGCATGCGCCGGATCCGCCGGCTGGCCGACGCCTACGGCACGGAGATGGTGGGTGTCACCTTCCGCACCCGCAATTACCTGATCGACTGGGAGCAGGCCGGCCGGCGGATCGGGCAGGCGCAGGAGACGATGGATCGCGAGTGGCGCGCGCTGCAGGCGATGCCGCTGGACGACGAAAGCCGTGCGCTGTTGGAACAGGCGCTGCGCGCGCGCGCGCGCGCCGACAAGGCCGCCGCCAGCCTGCGCACGATCCTGCGCCAGCGCGACATCCTCGCGCTGGGCCGGTTCGCCGACCGCGAGCTGTACCCGGCGGTGGACCCGTTGGTGCAGCGGCTGGAGCGGATAGCCACGCGCAGCCAGACGCGCGCCGACATGCTGACGCAGAACGCGCTGGAACACGGGATCTGGGTCAGCCGGGTGCGGATCGGGCTGTCGCTGGCCTGCTTCCTGCTGGCGCTGCTATTCGGCCGGCGCATCCTGCGCGACGGCTACCGCGGCGTCGAAAGCCTGACCTGGCTGGCGCGGCGGATGACCCAGGACGACTACACCGCGCAGCCGCGTTACCTGCCGCGTGGCGAGCTGGGCGAGGTGATGGACAGCTTCCTCGGCATGCGCGACCACGTGCATCGGATCGAGGGCCAGCTGACCGAACAGCTGAGCCGGATCGACCGTGCGCGGGTGGCGCTGGAGCGGCGCGAACAGTTCCAGCGGCTGCTGCTGGAGGCTGCGCAGACGGCGATCATCGCGGTCGATGAGGACGGTGTGTTCTCGCAGGTCAATCCGTTCGCGGAAAAGCTGCTGGGCTGGCCGGCCGGTTCGCTACTGGGGCGCGAGAAGCTGGACGTGGTGCTGGACCCGGAGGCGCTGGGGGCGCTGGCGCGCTCGCTCAGCGAAGCCTACGGCCGCACCGTGCCGCCGGACTGGACGGCGCTGCGCGAGCTGGCCCGGCACCGCGAGCCGCCGCGCGAGTTCGCCCTGCGCCACCAGCGCGGCCGCACCCTGCCGGTGCTGCTGGCGCTGTCGGCGATGCGCGACGACACCGGCGCGATGGTCGGGCTGCTGGCGGTAGGCACCGACCTGACCATGCAGAAGCGGCTGGAACGCGCCCTGCGCGACAGCGAGGCGCGCGCGCGCGAAGCCAGCCACGCCAAGAGCGCGTTCCTGGCCGCGATGAGCCACGAGATCCGCACGCCGATGATCGGCGTCACCGGGATGATCGAGATCCTCGGCCACACCGCGCTGGATCCGGAGCAGCGGCGTTCGCTGGGCATCATCCAGGCCTCGGCGGAAACCCTGCTGCGGATCATTGGCGACATCCTCGACTTCTCCAAGATCGAGGCCGGCAAGATGGAAATCGAGCCGGTGCCAACCTCGCTGCCGGAGCTGGTGCGCAGCGTGGCCGCCAGCTTCTCCGGCTCGGCCTCCAGCAAGGGCCTGGTATTGGACAGCCAGGTCGATCCACAGGTCGCGCCGGCGCACCGCGCCGACCCGGTGCGGCTGCGGCAGGTGATCGGCAACTTCCTGTCCAACGCGATCAAGTTCACCGACCACGGCATGGTGACCGTCGCGGTCAAGCTACTGCGCCACGTACCGGCCGAAGGCGCGCTGGGCACCGACCTGCTGGAACTGAGCGTGGCCGACACCGGCATCGGCATCAGCGAGCAGGCGCAGGCGCGGCTATTCAAGCCATTTTCGCAGGCCGAGCTGGACACCACCCGCCGCTTCGGCGGCACCGGCCTGGGGTTGGCGATCAGCCGCCGCATCGCTGAGCTGATGGGTGGCCACATCGAAATGGAATCAACGCCCGGCAAGGGCACCACCATGCGCCTGAAGCTGGAGCTGCCGCGGGCGCCGGCGGACCAGCTGCCGGAGCTGTCGATGCCGGGTCGGCACGCGCCCGGCTTCGTGCCGCGGCCGCTGCCGGCGTTGGCGGAAGCGGAGGCGGAGCGCAGCCTGGTGCTGCTGGTCGACGACCATGCCACCAACCGGCTGGTGATCCAGCGCCAGCTGTCGTTGGCGGGATACGCCTCGGAAACCGCCGAAGACGGCATGGAGGGGCTGGAGCGCTGGCGCAGCGGACGCTATGCGCTGCTGCTCAGCGACGTGCACATGCCGCGGATGGACGGCTACCAGCTGGCGCGCACGATCCGCGCCGAAGAGCTGGGCCGCGGCCTGTCGCGCACCCCGATCGTGGCGCTGACCGCCTCGGCGCTGAAGGGCGAGGCCGAACGCTGCCTGGGCGCGGGCATGGACGACTACCTGACCAAGCCGGTGGGTATCGCCAGCCTCGGTGCCTGCTTGCAGCGCTGGCTGCCGCATACCGCCAATGGCTCGCCTGCGCCGCTGCCGGCGCCGGTCGCGCCAGCGGCAAGTGCCGATGCCGCGGCGCCGCCGTTGCCGCAGGCCGCGGCGGCGGCGAACGAAACCGTGCTGGCCAGCGACGCGCTGCGCGAGTTGGCGGGCGACCGCCCCGACGACATCCGCGCGCTGCTGGAGGACTACCTGCGTTGCACCCGTGACGACATGGAGGCGCTGGAGCGGCTGCGCGACGCCGGCGACCTGCCGGCGCTGGTGACCCAGGCGCATCGCTTGAAGGGCGCGGCGCGGTTGGTCGGTGCGGTCGAATTGGCGGACGCCGCGGCGGCCCTGGAAACTGCCCTGCGCGGGGGTGCCCGCGAGCGGCTGGCGGCGCTGGAGGAAGCCCTGCACGCCGCCCACTGGCGGCTGCGCGACCAGGTCGCCCGCCAGTACCCCGGATAAGCCGATGCGATTGGCCGATGGCGGTGTACCCTGCCTGCAACCGGCCGCCGCGGCCGAGGAAGGACCCCCAGATGCGCGAATTGATCCTGCTCCGCCATGCCCATGCCGATGCCTCCGCGGTCGGCCAAGACGACCTGCTGCGCCCGCTGTCGGCGGCCGGTCTCGCCGAGGCGCAAGCTGCCGGCGACTGGCTGCGCGCGCACGCCCTGCTGCCCGACCGGGTGCTGTGCTCGACCGCCGCGCGCACCCGCCAGACGCTGGCCGCGCTGGGTGAACTGGGCTGCACCGACGTACGCGAGGAAGCGGCGATCTACGAAGCCAGCCCGGGCACCCTGATCGCGCTGGCCGACGCCCATCGCGACGCGCGCCGGCTGCTGCTGGTTGGCCACAATCCTGGCCTGGAACAGTTGGCGGCGCTGCTGCATAGCGGCCAGTCCGGCGACTACCGCGGCATGCCGCCGGGCGGGGTCGCGGTGCTGGAATTCCCGGTCGACGCGACGATCGAGCCCGGCGTGGCGCGGCTGTCGCGCTTCTGGTGGCCGTGAGCCCCGCTGCCGCAGGATGCTGGGCCCGATGAGTCGCCGTAGCCCCGGCCGCGCACTGGCGGGGCTGCTGGCCCTGCTGCTGGCCGGCTGTGCCACCCTGTCGCCGCAGCAGCGCAGCGCCGCCGCCGACGTCGCGACCAGCGCGCGCAGTACCCAAGTAGATTGCGCGCGCGCCGACGCCTGCGCGCTGCCGTCGCCGCTGCTGGCGATGGCGCGCGACACCCTGGCCGCCTCCACCGCGGCCGCGCCGCGGCACCGCGCGCTGATCCTGGACGATGCCCCCGACGCGCTGCTGGCGCGGGTGCACTTGATCCGCGCGGCGCAACGCAGCATCGACCTGCAGACCTACATCTTCGACGAGGACGATGCCGCCCAGCTGGTGCTGGACGAACTGCAGGCGGCGGCCTTCCGTGGGGTCAAGGTGCGCATCCTCATCGACCAGCTGGCGGCGCTGCGCAAGGTGGAGACGCTGGCGGCGCTGTCGTCGCTGCACGCCAACCTTGGGCTGCGCGTCTACAACCCGGTGCTGGACCGCGCGCGGCTGTCGCTGCCGATGTACGCGGTGGCGGCGGCCTGTTGCTGGGGCCAGCTCAACCGGCGCATGCACAACAAGCTGCTGGTGGTGGATGGCGCGGTCGGGATCGTCGGCGGGCGCAACTACCAGGACGACTATTACGACTGGGGCGGCGAGTTCAATTTCCGCGACCGCGACCTGCTGCTGGCCGGGCCGGCGGTGGCCGACATGGTGGCGAATTTCGATGCGTTCTGGGCATCGAAGCGCAGCGTGCCGGCGGAACGGCTGGGCGACGTGGCGCGCTACCTGCGCGAGCACGGTCCCCCGCCGGCACCGCACCACGTGTTCCACAACCCGGCGCGGGTGCGTGCGCTGTTGGCCGAGGTGGCCGACGACGCGGTGCTGCGCACGCGCTTCGTCGCGCCGGCGCTGCCGGTGCAGGGCGTGCGCTTCCTCGCCGACCTGCCCAACAAGCATCGCCTGGATGCCACCGATGACGCCACCAGCGCCACCAGCGTCGCTACGCAGGCTACGTCCGACACCAGCCACGGCCTGCGCGGGTTGATCACCGGCGCGGACCGCGAAATCCTCCTGCAGACGCCCTACCTGGTGCTGTCGAAGCCGGCGCAGGCACTGTTCCGTGAACTACGGCAGCGGCCGCAGCCGCCGCGCGTGCTGGTATCGACCAACAGTCTGGCCGCCACCGACGCCTTCATCGCCTATGCGCTGTCCTACAAGTACAAGCGCCGCTACCTGCGCGACTTCGGCTTCGAGATCCACGAGTTCAAGCCGTTCCCGGCGGATGCGCCGTTCGAGCTGGGCGCCACCGGCGCCGGCTTGCAGGAGGCCGAGCCGCCGGCCGCGTCCGCGCGCGCCGGTGCCGGCAGCCTGCGCGATCGCCAGCTGGCCGAGCGCGGCCTGCGCAGCGAGCCGGCCAGCGAAGCCGGGCGGCCGTCGCCGTTCGCCTCCTCCGGCGGCCTGCCGGTGCGGCTCAAGCGCGCCGGTCTGCGCATGGGCATGCACGCCAAGTCGCTGGTGATCGACGGTCGCATCGGCGTGGTCGGTACCCACAACTTCGACCCGCGCGGCGACCGCCTGAATACCGAGAGCGCGGTGGTGATCGCCGACCCCGGCTTCGCAGCTGCGCTGGCGGCCAGCATCCGGCGCGACATGGCGCCGGCCAATGCGTGGACCATCGGCCGCCGCGACGACGCGCCGATCTTCTCCGGGATCGAATACAACCTGTCCAAGCTGTCGGAGCGGATGCCGGTGTTCGACCTGTGGCCCTACAAATACGCCACCAGCTACGAGTACGTGCCCGGACCGGGCTGCCCGCCGACGGTGGAGCCGCCGTCGCCGTTCGCGCCTGGGTTCCGCCGCTGCAACCAGCCGGTGGGCGATTTCCCGGAGGTCGACATCGGCCTGAAATGGCTGGGCGTGCGCGCGTTCACCGCGTTCGGCTCGGGGCTGTCGCCGATCCTGTGAGCGCGGCGCCAGCGGGCCTGGCGGATGCCGATTGACGCGCCAGCGCGCGCGTCCTAGTCTGCCGAACTCAATTCCGTTGCCTTCCGGGGCCCACATGTCGATCACCCTGAACTTCGAGCTCAACGACCACGATCTGGCCCATTTCCAGGCGGCAGCGGAGCGTTCCCGCAAGGCGGTGGAAGGCAAGGGCACCGAGGAGATCGTGGCTGCGGCGATCGCGCTGCTGGACGATGCACAGAAGACCCAGCTGCCGGACTTCATCCGCCAGCGCCTGCTGCGCCTGGACGACATGATCGCGATGGTGCGCGACGACGCCTGGTCGATGCCCGACGCCGACCGCCAGCGGGTGCTGTCGGCGCTGGCGTACTTCGCCGACCCGAACGACATCATCCCGGACGCCGTGCAGGTGCTGGGCTTCCTCGACGACGCGGTGATGATCGAGCTGTCGGTGCGCGAACTGGCGCACGAGCTGGACGCCTACGACGACTTCTGCGATTACCGTGCCCGCGAAGCCACTCGCCGTGGCGTCGAGCCGGCCACGCTGGGCCGCACCGACTGGCTGGATAGCCGCCGCGAGGAGCTGGTGGACCGGATGCATGCCCGCCGCGAGCGCGACTTCGGCGTCGGCTACGGCCGCAGCAGCGGCTATGGCCGCGAGTCCTACATCCGCACCTGGCGCCCCGGCGTGTTCACGGTGCGCTGAGCCGCATGGCCGCGCGCGATTTCGCCTGGCCGCAGGGCACCACCCTCGAAGCCCTGAACGCGCGCTCCGCCGGGACGCTGATGGAGGCGCTCGGCATCGTCTTCACCGAACTGGGCGACGGCTACCTGCGCGCCACCATGCCGGTGGACGCACGCACCCACCAGCCCTACGGCCTACTGCACGGCGGCGCCTCGGTGGCGCTGGCGGAAACCCTGGGCAGCAGCGCCGGCGCGCTGCTGGCCGGCGGCAACGCGGTGGTGGGGCTGGAGATCAACGCCAACCACCTGCGCGCGGTGCGCGAAGGTAGCGTCACCGGCACCACCCGCCCCCTCCACATCGGCCGCAGCACGCAGGTGTGGGAGATCCATATCGAAGACGAGGCCGGCCGACCGGTCTGCATCAGCCGGATCACGCTGGCAGTGCTGCCACAGCCGCCCGCTTCCGCCTGACGACGCGCGCGGGGTTTTGCCGCTTCCGCCTTACACTTGTCGCTTCCCTTCCCGGCGCCCCCACCGTCGCCCATGCGCGCGTTCCGTTACCTGTATCGCCTGCCGCTGTTCGCCTGGCACGTCCTGATCCACCTGCCGCTGACCCTGCTGCTGATCGCCATCGGCAACGGCGGGCCGCTGTCGCACGGCATCGTGCGCTGGTGGGCGGGCGGCTTGCTGCGGGTGTTCGGGATGCGGGTGCAGCGCGTCGGCACCCCGCTGGCCGGCGGCACCCTGTTCGTGGCCAACCACGTCAGCTGGATCGACATCATGGCGCTGCATTCGCAGCACATGATGGGCTTCATCGCCAAGTCGGAGATCCGCCGCTGGCCGGTGGTGGGCTGGGTCACCACCCACGCCGAGACCATCTTCCTGCAGCGCGGCAACGGCGATTCGCTGGGGATGGTGATGGCCGAGATGTCGCAGCGCCTGCGCGCCGGCCGCGCGGTGGCGGCGTTCCCCGAGGGCGGCACCCGCGACGGCCGCGAGCTCGGCGCCTTCCACGCCCGCATCTTCACCGCCGCGGTCGACGCCGATGCGCCGGTGCAGCCGGTGGCGCTGTGCTACGGCGTGCATTGCGAAGCGCAGCCGATCGTCGCGTTCGCCCCGCGCGAGCATTTCATCGGCAACCTGGTGCGCCTGCTCGGCGAACCGTCGCGGCCGCTGCGGGTGTGCTTCATGCAGCCGATCCTGCCGGGCGAACACGACGGTCGCCGCGGCATCGCGCGGGTGGCGCGCGAGCGCGTCCTGCAGGCGATGTCCGAGGCCTGAGGCGGCCGCATGCCGCTGCTGCCGTCCGCCTTCAACCCGCCGGCGTGGCTGCGCAACCCGCACCTGCAGTCGGTGGTCGCCGCCAGCCCGCTGCGGGCCGCGCGGGCGCGCCAACGCCTGCGCGAGGTGCCGGCGCGCCACGACCCGATGGTCCTCGATGCCGGCGGCGGCGTGCGCCTGCAGGGCGTCGCCAGCCTGCCCGAAGGCGGGGCGCCACGCGCGCTGGCGCTGCTGCTGCACGGCTGGGAAGGCAGCGCCGAGTCCAGCTACATGCAGCTGACCGCGGCGCGCCTGTTGCGCGATGGCTTCGCGGTGTTCCGGCTGGATTTCCGCGACCATGGCGACAGCCACCATCTCAACGAGGGCCTGTTCCACTCCAACCGCTTGGAAGAGGTGATCGGTGCGGCGCGCGCCGTGTCCGAGCGCTGGCCAACGCTGCCGCTGGTCGCCGCCGGCTATTCGCTGGGCGGCAACTTCGCGCTGCGGCTGGGCCTGCACGCGCCCGCGGCCGGCCTGTCGCTGCGCCGGGTGGCGGCCGTCTGCCCGCTGCTGGACCCGGCGCGGACCATGGATGCGATGGAGGCGGGGCCGGCGTTCTACATGCGCCATTTCGAGCACAAGTGGCGGCAGTCGCTGGCGCGCAAGCGCGCGCTGTTCCCGCAGGCGCATGCCTTCGGCGACGACGTGCTGCGCCTGCCCATGCGCGCGCTGACCGCGTGGATGGTGGCGCACAACACCGGCTTCCCGCATCTGGACGCCTACTTCGACGGCTATTCCGTTGCCAGCGACCGCCTGCAGGCGCTACCGGTGCCGGTCGACGTGCTGATGGCCGAGGACGACCCGGTGATCCCGGCCGACGAGTTCCATCGCATCGCCGGCTATCCCAACGTGACCCTGGAGCTGGCGCGGCATGGCGGCCACTGCGGCTTCATCGAGGCGATGACGCTGGATGGCTATGCCGAGCGCTGGGTGGCGGCGAAGCTGGCGGCCGCGGTGGAGGCCGGGACCTAGCCCGGGGCCTGCGCGCGGCGCTTGCGCCGCCGCCGTCCTAGAATCGGCGCAACGTTTCTAGCGAGGGCTCCGCATGCGCATCCATAGCGACAGTTTCCAGCACCGCCAACCGATCCCGGCCGAATTCGCGCTGGGCGCGCGCGACGGCAAGGACGGCTTCGGCGGCAACCGCAATCCGCACCTGGCCTGGGGCGACGCGCCCGCCGGCACCCGCTCGTTCGTGCTGCTGTGCATCGACACCGACGCCCCCACCGACGGCGCGCTGGTGGCCGACGCCGCCACCCCGATCCCGGTGGCGCATCCGCGCGGCGACTTCGTGCATTGGGCGGTGGCGGACATCCCCGCGGATGTCCGCGAGATCGCCGCCGGCAGCTGCAGCGACGGATTCACCGCGAAGGGCAAGCCGGCTGGCCGCGACGCCGGCGGGGTGCGCGGGCTGAATGACTACACCGGTTGGTTCGCTGGCGATGCCGGCATGGGCGGGCGCTACTTCGGCTACGACGGTCCCTATCCGCCGGCGCATGACCTGCGCACGCACCGCTACTTCTTCCGTGTGTTCGCGCTCGACGTGCCCAGCCTGGGCCTCGCCGACGGCTTCACGGCCGGCGATGCGCTGCGCGCCATGCAGGGGCACGTGCTGGCCGAGGCGGCGCTGTACGGGACCTACAGCCTGCAGCCGGGCTGACGCCCACGGGCGCGGCGGCGCTCAGCGCTTGGCGATGGTGGCGCCGGCCGGTCGGCCGCTGCCGCAGCCAACGCGCAGCCGCTGCACCTCGCGCGGGATCGCACCGCCTTCCGGGAGCAGCGGGTGCATGTCGGCCAGCACCGCGTCCAGCGCCATCCGCGCCGCCCGCGGCCGCGCCCGGCACTGCAGGTCCGCGGCGTAGGCGCGCGCCAGCCAGGCCGCCTTGCGCTGCTCGAGGTCACTGCTGCGGGTATCGCCCAGCGCGATCAGCCGCGCCAGCGCCAGTCCATCTCCCTGCTGCGCCTGCAGCCGCGCCAGCGAGATCTCGGCGCGGCGGGTATGCGAGTGGCGCGGGCCGAAGCCGGCGCGGGTCAGCCGCACCGCCTTTTCCAGCGAAGCCCGCGCGGCTTGCGGCTGGCCCAGCGCGTCGAGGATTTCGCCGTGCAGGCGTTCGTCGTCGCCCACCAGTGCGTGGTTGGCGCCGTACTGCCGGGCGCGCAACGCCGCCGCTTCGCGTGCCAGCGGCAACGCTTCGGGGTCGCGCCCGGCGTCGTGCAGGATCATCGCCAGGTTGAACACGCCGGCGGCGATCAGCCCGGCATTGCCGGACTTGCGCCAGGCCTCCACTGCCCGCTGTTGGTAGGCCACCGCGCGCTCGGTGTCGCCGCGCTCCCAGGCCACCACCGCCAGGCTGTTGTAGGCGCGGGCCATGTCCGGATGGTGCGGGTCCAGGCGCGCGCCCATCCATGCGGTGGTCTCGGTGAAGATCGCTTCGGCATCGCGGAAGCGGCCCATGTCCACGTACAGCGCGGCCAGCTGGCGGTTGGCATCGACGGTGGCGCGGTGGTTGCTGCCGTGCAGTTCCTGGGCCAACCGCAGGGACGCGTGGCAGTCGCGGATGGCGGCCTCCAGGGCGTCGGTGGCGCGTTCCAGCGAGCACAGCGCGCGCAGCATGTTGATGGCCTGCGGGTGGTGCCCGCCCAGCGTCCGGCGCAGCTGCGCCAGGCCGTCCACCAGCGTACGGATCGCGGCGGCCGACTGGCCCATCGCCGACTGCAGGTTGGCCATGTCGAGGCGGGTTTCGGCCATCCCGGCCTCGTCCTTCTCACGCCGCCGCAATTCCAGCGCGCGCGCGTGCAGGCGGCGCGCCGCATCGAAGTCGCCCAGGTCGCGCCGGCAGCGGCCCAGCTGGGCGTAGAACGCGGCCGACTGCAGCGGTAGCCGCGGTTCTTCCTGCTGGGCCATGGTTTCCAGCGGCTGCATCCGCGCGGCGCAGCCATGCGGGTTGCCCAGCTGCAGGAATGCGTTGCCGCCCAGCGTGGCGGCTTCCAGCCGCAGGCTAGCCGGTGCGTCCGGTAGCAGCGGCAGCAGCCGCGACTGGCGTTCCAACAAGTCGTGGGCTTCGCGGTAGTCGCCCAGCCCCAGGCGCAGCTGCGCCACCGCGCCGTACAGCTCGGCGCGCGCCTCCGGCTGCCGGGCCAGGCTGCGCTCGCCGCGCAGGATGCCCATGTCCAGCAGGCTGCGTAGGTCGATCGGGGTATTGGAGGAGCTGCCGGCATCCTGGAACAGTTCGGTGACGAAGCGCTGCATCGCCTGCGCGCGCGCGGCTTCGCGCAGCGCGCGCTGGGCCTGCCAGCCAACCACCGCCAGCGCTGCGCTGAGCACCGCCAGGATCGCCACCGCGGCGCCGATCGCCCAGCGGTGGCGCTGTAGGTATTTCCGCGAGCGATAGCCGAAGCTTTCGCCGCGCGCCAACACCGGTCGCCCGCGCAGGTAGCAGAGCAAGTCCTGCGACAGCGCCTCGGCGGAGACGTAGCGGCGGGTGGGGCACTTGGCCAGCGCCTTCAGCGCGATGTTGTCGAGGTCGCCGGCCAGCTCGCGCGCCAGCCGCGCCGGCGAATACGGGCGGCTAGCCTCGGGTTCGGCGCGCAGCGCCGCCTGCGAGGGCTTCTGCGGGACGCCATCGAGGATCGCCTCCTCCCATTCCGCATCGGTCTGCCGCTTGAGCCGGTATGGCTTGCTGCCGGTCAGCAGCTCGTACAGCACCACGCCCAGCGAATACACGTCGGTCATGGTGGTGACCGGCTCGCCGCGGATCTGTTCCGGCGCGGCGTAGTGCAGGGTGAACGCGCGCACCCCGGTGCGGGTCTGCTCCACCGGTAGCGGCTGCACGTCGAGTAGCTTGGCGATGCCGAAATCGAGCAGGCGCACGTGCCCGGCCGGGGTCACCAGGATGTTCGACGGCTTGAGGTCGCGGTGGACGATCAGGTTGGCATGCGCATGGCTGACCGCCTCGCAGACCTGGCGGAACAGGTCCAGCCGCGCCGGGATGTCGAGCTGGCGCGACTGGCAGTAGCTGGTGATGGGCTCACCCTCGACGTATTCCAGCGCCAGGTAGGGCTGGCCGTTGTGGTCGATGCCGGCGTCGAGCAGGCGGGCGATGTGCGGGTGGGCGAAGCGGGCGAGGATGTCGCGCTCGCGGTCGAAGCGCTGGCGCAGCTGCGGGTTGGCCAGCCCCGGACGCAGCAGCTTGAGCGCGACCTTGCGCTCGTACATGCCGTCGGCGCGTTCGGCCAGCCACACTTGGCCCATGCCGCCTTCGCCCAGCAGCCGCTCCAGCCGGTACGGGCCCAGCCGCGCACCAGCCATGGCGCCGGCCGGCAGGCTCATCGCGGGGCTGTCGAGGAAGCTGGCATCGCCGGCGTCGAGGGTCAGCAGGCGCGCCAGCTCGGCGGCCAGTGCCGGATCCTCGTCGTGCAGCGTGCGCAGGTGTTCCTCGCGCTGGTCGGTGGGCAGCTCGAGCAGTGCGTCCAGCAGCGGGGACAGGCGTTGCCAGCGCTCGATGTCCATGCGGTTGCCCCCGCGTCCGCCGACCTTGCGGTCAGCTGCGCGATGGTTCCTGCAGCGAGGCCAGCAGGAACATCCGCGCCTTCTGCCAGTCGCGGCGCACGCTGCGCTCGGAGCGCTGCAACAGGGCGGCGATTTCCAGCTCGGACAGACCGGCGAAATAGCGCAGTTCCACCACCTGGGTCAGCCGCGGATCGACCGACGACAGCCGGTTCAGCGCGGTGTCCAGCCCCAGCATGTCCTCGTCGAGGCTGAGCCCGCCCTCGAGGTTTTCCGGCAGCTCGGTGACCCGGTGCAGGTCGCCGCCGCGCTTCTGCGCCAGCCGCTGGCGCGCGTAGTCGACGATCACCGAGCGCATCGCCGAGGCCGCGTAGGCGAAAAAGTGCGCGCGGTCATCGAACTGCGCGTTGCCGCTGCCGCGCCCGACCAGTTTGAGGTAGGCCTCGTGCACCAGCGCGGTGGCGTCCAGGGTATGGCCATGCTGCTGCCCGGCCAGCTGCCGGCGCGCCATGCCGTGCAGCTCCTGGTACAGGGTGGAGAGCACGCGGTCCAGCGCGGAACGATCGCCATCGCGGGCGGCGTCCAGCAGCACGGTGATGTCGCCGGGAGCGGTCATTCGGGTTTTCAGGGGCGTCGGGGGACGCCGGGACTATAGCGAATGGCGGCTCACTTCTGGCAATGGCCGCACCAGACCGTCGCCCGCTGGCCGATGCTGGCCTGCTTCAGCGCGCGCCTGCAGCGCGGGCAGGGCTGCCCGCCGCGGCCGTAGGCCAGCAGCTCCTGCTCGAAGTAGCCGGGTGCGCCGTCCGGGCTGATGAAGTCGCGCAGGGTGGTGCCGCCGCGGGCGATCGCGTGGGCCAGGATCGCCTTCACCGCGTCCGCAAGCGCCGCATAGCGCTCGCGCGAGACCTTGCCGGCGGCGCGCAGCGGCGAGATGCCGGCGGTGAACAGCGCCTCGGCGGCGTAGATGTTGCCCACCCCCACCACCACCGACTGGTCCATCAGGAAGGTCTTCACCGGCGCCTTGCGGCCGCGGCTGAGTTCGAACAGGTAGTCGCCGTCGAACGCCCCGGACAGCGGTTCCGGCCCCAGTCCCGCCAGCAGCGGATGGGTCTCGCCCGGCGCCTGCCAGAGCAGGCAGCCGAACCGGCGCGGGTCGTTGAAGCGCAGCACGCGCCCCGACTCAAGCGCGATGTCCACGTGGTCGTGGGCGCGCACCGGCGTGTCCTCGGGCAGTACCCGCAGGCTGCCGGACATGCCCAAGTGCAGCAACGCGCTGCCGGCCGCGGTGTCCAGCAGCAGGTACTTGGCGCGCCGGCGGATGGTGTCGATGCGCTGCTCCGGCAGCAGTTCCCCGACCTCGCGCGGAATCGGCCAGCGCAGGTCGGGGCGGCGCAGCCGGACGTGGGCGACGCGTTGGCCCTGGACGTGCGGCAGCAGGCCGCGGCGGGTGGTCTCGACTTCGGGCAGTTCTGGCATGCGCCCATGATGCCGCGGCGGGGTGGCGTACAGCCATGCCGTGGCATCATTGCTTGGCGCGAATCCGCGCGCCCTTTCTCCCCCAAGAGTCACCGATGTCCGCGTCCCTGCTCGATTTCCTCGCTGGCGGCCTGCTCCAGTTCGGCTGGTGGCAGATGCTGCTGTACCTGCTGGTCGTGACCCAGGTCACGATCTTCACCGTCACCCTGTACCTGCACCGCAGCCAGGCCCATCGCGGCGTGGATTTCCACCCGCTGATCGCGCACTTCTTCCGCCTCTGGTCCTGGCTGACCACCTCGATGATCACCAAGGAGTGGGCGGCGATCCACCGCAAGCACCACGCCAAGTGCGAGACCGCCGAAGACCCGCACAGCCCCATGCACAAGGGCATCGGCAACGTGCTGTGGAAGGGCGCGGACATGTACCGCAAAGCGCGGCTGGCGCGCGCCGACATCGAGCAGTACGGCAAGGGCTGCCCGGACGACTGGATCGAGCGCAATCTCTACACCCGCTTTTCCAATGCCGGCGTGGTGCTGCTGCTGGCGCTGAGCTTCGTGCTGTTCGGTGCCAAGGGCGTGGCCGCGTGGGCCATCCAGATGGCGTGGATCCCGTTCTGGGCCGCCGGCGTGATCAACGGGCTGGGCCACTGGTGGGGCTACCGCAACTTCGAGACCACCGACACCGCCACCAACCTCACCCCGTGGGCGGTGTGGATCGGCGGCGAGGAACTGCACAACAACCACCACGCGTTCCCGTCCTCGGCCAAGTTCGCGCTGCGCCGCTTCGAGTTCGACATCGGCTGGGCCGCGATCAAGCTGCTGGAAACGCTGCGCCTGGCCAAGGTGCTGCGCGTCGCGCCGTCGCTGAACCTGCGCCCGAACATCGCCATGCCCGACGCGGAAACGCTGCGGGCGCTGCTGGCGCACCGCTTCCAGGCGATGACCGACTACCAGCGCAACGTGCTGAAGCCGGCGCTGAAGGAAGAGGCCGCCGCCGCGGGCGCCAGGCTGCGCGCGCTGCTGCCGCGCCAGCTGCGCAAGGGCATGGTGGACGACGGCCGCTGGCTGAATCCCGAGGCGCGTGCGCAGCTGCAGGCGTGGATCGATGCGCGCCCGCGCATCCAGGCGCTGATCGAACATCGCAAGCGCCTGGCCGACGTGCTGGAAAGCCGCGGCCACGATGCCGCCGAGCGCCTGCGCCAGCTGCAGGCCTGGTGCGCCGAGGCCGAGGCCAGCGGCGTGCGTGCGCTGCAGGACTACGCGGCGCGCCTGCGCGGCTATGCGCTGGTGCAGGCCTGACATCGCGCCGCTGGCAGGCGTGCGCCGGCGGATGAATTCCGCCGTCGCCGTCCTGTTGCTGGTGGCGCCGATGGCGCTGCCGGCGCAGGTGCAGCGGGCCGGTGACTACCTGGCGCGGATGGACCGGGATGGCGACGGCCGCGTCGCCCTGCCGGAATACCAAGACTGGATGGGCTATGCGTTCGCGCAGATGGATCGCGACGGCGACGGCGTGCTGTCCGCAGTCGAGCAGCCCGGCGGCCGCGGCAAGGCGATCACGCGCGAGGCCCACCGCGCTCTGCTGGCCGCCCGCTTCCATCGGCAGGACGCCAATCGCGACGGCTTCCTGGATGCCCGCGAACTGGCCGCGCCGCCGCGCTGAACCGGTGCCCGTGGCCGCCGCCGGGACGCCCCGCCTGAACCGCGGCTTCGCGCCGGTTTGCTTTTCGGATCGAATACGCCTACCGTGGCGGGGCTGAATGACAAGGGTCACCTTGAATCGTGGCCTGATGTTGCAGTTTCCTGCATCGTTACACCCGCTTCTCAATTCTCCTTGCAGCCAGCGTTTCCGCCGCACCCGCGGCATTCCATCCGTTACAAGGAGCATTGACATGTCCCAGACCGAAACCGGTACCGTGAAGTGGTTCAACGACGCCAAGGGCTTTGGCTTCATCACCCAGGACGGCGGTGGCGACGACCTGTTCGTCCATTTCCGTTCGATTGAATCCTCGGGCTTCAAGTCCCTGCAGGAAGGCCAGAAGGTCTCCTACGTGGCCGTGAAGGGCCAGAAGGGCATGCAGGCCGAGCAGGTCCGCCCGCTCTGAGCCACGCCCACGCGTGATTCGAAAAACCCGGCCTAGCGCCGGGTTTTTTTATGCGCGCGAAGCAACGGGCGGCCCAACAAAAACGCCGGCATTGCCGGCGTTCTTGCTGCGGGGCGCCGTGGAGCCGCGCCGGTTCCTGCAGTTACCAGATCTTCACCCGCTCATCCGGCTTCAGGTACAGCTTCTGGCCCTCGATCACCTTGAAGGTGTCGTACCAGGCGTCGATGTTGCGCACGGTCAGCGCGCGCCACTGGCCGGGCGCGTGCTCGTTGCCCACCACCTGCGAGCGCAGCGCGGCATCGCGCGCCTTGCTGCGCCAGGCCTGGGCGAAGGCGAGGAAGAAGCGCTCGTCGCCGCCCAGGCCGTCGATGACCGGCGCCGGCTTGCCGCCCAGCGACTTGTGGTAGGCCACGTAGGCAGCCTGCAGGCCGGACACGTCGGCGATGTTCTCGCCCAGCGTCTGCCGGCCGTTGATGTGCAGCCCCGGCAGCGCCTCGTAGGCGTCGTACTGCTTGACCAGCCGTTCGGCCGCGGCCTTGAAGTGGGCGGCGTCCTCCGGCGTCCACCAGTTGTGCAGCCTGCCCTGCGCGTCGAACTCGGCGCCGAGGTTGTCGAAGCCGTGGCTGACCTCGTGCCCGATCACCGCGCCGATGGCGCCGTAGTTGGCGGCATCGTCGGCATTGGCGTCGAAGAACGGCGCCTCCAGGATCGCGGCCGGGAAGTTCATCGCGTTCTGCAGCGGCAGGTTCACCGCGTTGACGGTCTGCGGGGTCATCCACCACTCGCCGCGGTCCGGCGCCTTGCCCAGCTTGGCCAGCTGGTGGCGGTATTCGGCCAGTTCGGCGCGCTGCGCATTGCCCAGCGCGTCATCGGCCTTCACTTCCAGCGCGGCGTAGTCGCGCCAGTGGTCGGGATAGCCCACGCCGACCTTCATCGTTTCGGCCTTCTGCTTGGCCAGGCGCTTGGTTTCCGGGCTCATCCACGCCAGCTGGTCCACGCCGTCGCGGAACGCGGCCAGGATGTTCGACACCATCGCCTCCACCCGCGCCTTGGAGCTGGCCGGGAAGTACTGCTTCACGTACAGCTGGCCGATGGCGTCGCCCAGCGCGCCGTCGGTGGCGGCCAACGCGCGCTTCCAGCGGTCGCGCTGCGCGGTGGTGCCGGACAGCTGGGTGCCGTAGAAGCCGAAGCGCAGGTCGGCATAGGCCTTGGGCAGCAGGGTGGCGCTGCGGTTGAGCGCGTGGAAGCGCAGGTAGTCCTTCCAGGCCTGCAGCGGCGCGCTGGCCACCAGCGCCGATAGCTTCTTGATCGCGTCGGGCTGCCATGCCACCAGCGTCGGCTGCCCGGACAGTTGGGCGGCGTCGAAGAACGCCGGCCAGTCGATGCCCGGCGCGCGCTTGCCGAACTCGGCCAGCGGCCACGGGTTGTTGGCCTTGTGGATGTCCTGGGTGTCCACCACGCTGGCCTGCGCGTTGGCGATCTGCATCTCGAGGTCGAACACCGCCTTCGCCTGCTTGTCGGCGTCGGCGCTGCCGGCCTGCTTGAGCAGCGCGGCGATGTAGGCCTGGTAGGCGGCGCGGTTGGCGGCCATGTCCTTGTCGGCGGACAGGTAGTACTCGCGGTCCGGCATGCCCAGGCCGCCCTGCAGCAGGTAGCCGGTGTTCTTGTCCGGGGTGTCCAGTCCGGCCGCCACGAACAGGCCGAACAGGTGCTCGGTGTAGAAGTTGGTGGCGTTGATCGGGTCGACGTCGGCGCGCAGGCCAGCGCCGAGGTAGGCGGAGAGCCCCTTGCCGTCGGCAATTGCGTCGACCTTGTCCAGCGTCGGCTGCAGCGGCGCCAGGCCGCGCGCCTCGATGCCGGCTTCGTCCATCCAGGCGGCGTAGTAGTCGGCGATGCGGCGCGCGTCGGTGCCGGCGGCGGGGTTCTGCTTGCGCAGCGACTGCACCAGGTCGGCCAGGCGCTTCTCGGCCTTCTCGAACACGCTGTAGAACACGCCGGTGCTGGCGCGATCGGCGGGGATCTCGGTGGTCTTCTGCCAGTTGCCGTTTGCATAGGCGTAGAAGTCGTCGCCCGGCGCCACCGACTTGTCGATGCCGGCCAGGTCGATGCCCACGCCGGTGGCGGCTGGTGCGCTGGCGGGGGGCGCGGTGGCCTTCGGGGCGTCGTCGCCGGCCGGCTTGCAGGCGGACAGGGTGGCGCCGGCGAAGGCGCACAGCAGGGCCAGCGCCAGCGGCGCGCGATGGAAGGAACGGGTGTGCATGGGCAGGCCTCGGTGGAAATGCCCGCCTATCCTGCGCCAATCGGCCCGGCGGGCATGTGCAGGAAGTCAGCCGGCTGCGCCGAAGGTCGCGTTGTGGCGCCCGCGCGGCGCTGCCATGATCCGGATGATGCCGCCGCGCGAGGAGGCGCGAGCATGGAGAGCCTGCCCGGGCTGGACCTGAGCCAGCCGCCGTTCGACCTGCTGGACGAGGCCGGCCGCCAGCGTCTGGCCGCCAGGGTGGACATGGGCTTCCACCCGCGCGGCGAGACCATCATCGCCGGCGGCATGCCCTCGGAATGGGTGGTGGTGATCCTCAAGGGGCGGGTACAGGCCTTCGACCTGGACGCCGCCGGCCATGAGCAGCGCTTCGCCGGCTACGGCAGCGGCGACCTGTTCGGGGCCTGGGCGGTGATGGCCGGCCGCGCGCGCCACAGCTATCGCGCCGACACCGACGTGGTCAGCTATCTGATTCCCGCGCCGGTGTTCCGCCAGCTGCTGGCCGACTACCCCGCGTTCGCCGCGTGGTTCCAGGAAGGGCTGGCGGTGAAGGGCCAGCTGGCGCGGCGCGGCCGCGATTCCGAACTGGCCGAACTGATGGCCGCCCCGGTCGGCGCCGCGGAACTGGCGCCGGCGGTGCGGGTGCCGGCAACGATGGGTATCGCGGAGGCCAGCGCGCGGCTGCGCGAGGAGCGGGTGGACTGCCTGCTGGTGGACGACCCCGCACATCCCGAACCCGGCGTGGTCACCCGCACCGACCTGCTGGACGCACTGACCCGCGCCCGCGCCCCGCTGGACGCGCCGGTGGGGCCGCTGGCCAGCCGGCCGCTGGTGGCGCAGCAGACCACCGACGTGCTGTTCCAGGCGCTGACCACGATGGCCGAAAGCCGTATCGAACGGGTCGCGGTGCGCGACGGCGAGGCCATCGTCGGTACCCTCGGCATGGCCGAAGTGCTGGCGCACTACGCCAGCCATTCCCACCTCATCACCCTGCGGCTGGCGCGCGCGCGCAGCGTTGTGGAAGTGGCCGAGGCTGCGCGCGGCATCCACCGGCTGGTGCGCACCCTGCACGCGCAGGGCGTGCGCATGCCGGCGCTGATGGAGCTGGTCAGCGCGCTCAACAGTCGGATCATGGCGCGCCTGTACGAACTGCTGCTGCCGCCGGCGCTGCAGCGCCAGGCCTGCCTGCTGGTGCTGGGCAGCGAGGGCCGCCGCGAGCAGCTGCTGCGCACCGACCAGGACAACGCGCTGGTGGTGGCCGACGGCTGCGACGAGGCGGCGCTGGAAGCGGCGATGGCCGGGTTCAGCCGTGCGCTGGGCGAGATCGGCTACCCGCCCTGCCCCGGCGGGGTGATGGTGTCCAACCCGCACTGGCGCATGAGTGCGGCGCAATGGCGCGCGCGCTTGCAGGGCTGGCGGTCGAACTACGACGCGCAGGCGGCGATGGCGCTGTCGATCACCCTGGATGCGCGACCGGTGGCCGGCGACGCCGCGCTGTTCGCGCCGCTGGACGCGCAGCTGCAGGCACTGGGCGGCGACGAGCGCCTGCTGCACGCGATGGCGCGCGCGGCGCTGCAGTTCGACAACCCGCTGTCGTTCTTCGGCCAGCTGCGGCAGGACGAGCGCGGGCTGGACATCAAGCGCGGCGGCATCTTCCCGATCGTGCACGGGCTGCGTTGCCTGGCGCTGCAGCACGGCATCGGCCAGCGCAACAGCTTCGCCCGCTGCGAGGCGCTGGTGCAGGCCGGCGCGCTGGACGCGTCGCTGGGGCGCGACCTCGCCCAGACCCTGTCGGTGCTGCAGCGGATGCGGCTGGACGCGCAGCTGGCTGCGCTGGACGCCGGCGAAACGCCGGGCAACCACCTGCGTCCCGAAACGCTGCGCCGGCTGGACCGCGACCTGCTGCGCGACGCGCTGCGCGTGGTCAAGGCGTTCCAGCAGCAGCTGCGCATCGCCTTCCACCTGGGCGATTGAGATGGTGCCGCTGCCCCGCTGGTGGTTACGCAGGCGCCATGCCGGTGGCGAGTGGGCCGCGCTGTGGCAACCGCCGCCGGCCGGCGAATGGGTCAGCCTGGACCTGGAAACCACCGGCCTGGACCCCACCCGTGATCACATCCTCAGCCTGGCCGCGGTGCCCGTGCGCGATGGCCGCGTCTGCCTGTCGGAGCGTTTCGAACGCCGCGTCCACACCGCGCGCGCGTTCGGCATCGAATCCATCCGCCACCACCGCATCACCCCCGATGAAGCCAGCGAAGGCGAGCAGGTGACGGACGTGGTGCGCGAGTTCCTGCACTGGCTGGGCAGCCGCCGCCTGCTGGGCTACTACCTGGGCTTCGACCTCGACATGCTGCGCCCGCACGTGCGCGCGCTGACCGGCTTCGACCTGCCCAATCCGGTGGTGGATCTCGGCGACGAAGTCGCCCGGCACCAGCGCCGCCAGCGCCCCAACGCCCCGGTAAACCTGGACTTCGCCCACATCGCGGAAAAGCTGGGCGTGCCGATGGTGGAGCGGCACAGCGCGCTGGGGGATGCGACGACGGTGGCGTTGTGCTGGCTTGCGTTGCAGGCGCGGGGATGGCCGGGGGAATAGCAGTTGGTCGTGAGATGGCCGCTTTCGACCCTAAGCGGCCGGTCAGTCACACGGGAAGTACTGACGCCTGTCTTGTAGGATGGGAAGAACTGGATAAAGCAATCAAATGCCAATGCGAACGCCATACATTCCCCATGTCTTTGGCGATGCAGTCGATCAGAAGCTTCGTAGCCAAATGGGATGGTTTACGGGAGCAGTTGCTTCCTCCATACCTTGGCCAACTAAAGACGTATGGATTCAGTACGCAGGCGATGACTTCATTCTTCGTGGAATGGGAGACGGGGAGCAGCGGTTGGCGCCAGCGATCACTATGCCTGGTGTCATGCAGCGGCGAGACGAATGTCTTTCCAAGCTGTATCGCTTCACCTCGGTTCTGGGATGGTTTCGCGACGGGTTTGTAGACGTAGTCGATGTCTTGCATGGTAGTCGGGCGGCGGTCTTTGGCGTCGGAACTCGTCTGGCGCACTCCTCAATCCGGGAGTTAGGAAGTAAAAGTTTTGACTGCAATCACATGCCGATCATCGAGGAAGAGAGCGTCCGGATCGCGCTGGCCTTCTGGCGAGAAGGAGAGAGGCTGTCCGGTGTCCACGACAGCTATGCGTTCCTTAGTTATTTCAAGGTTATCGAGTCCCAGTATCAGGATGGACGAGATCGGGCAGATTGGTTTACAAGAAATCTCGACGATCTGACTAATGAGCGAGCAGTGACTCGCATCGCGGAGTTGCGTGCGATTGGCGAGGATGTAGGACGCCACTTGTATGACAGTGGGCGCAATGCTGTGGCGCACGCCTCTTTCGGCGGAGAAATTGTCGATCCGGATATTCCCTCTGATCGACGTCGTATTGCCGCTGATCTGGTTCTCATGAGGGAGCTGGCACGTCGATACATCGCAGAGGAGTTGAGCGTTCCCACTGCCATGTCGCTCTACGCATCACGTAATCGATTGGAGCCGTGGGAGCCACTTATCGATCCTCAAGCATTGACGACGCTCAAAGCCGGTGGAACGCCCGACCCAGCTTTGCTTGGGCTAGAAGAGCTGCGAGTTGGACTACGGCTCTGGCCAGATGACCCACTTCCAGGTCTAGACGCGATGACGATGCGTGTAGATGCGGTCCATGAAGGAGCGGCTAGGGTGCTGTTATTCAATGATCGAATGACGATGATGTTTGCCTTTGTTCTTGATTATAGGAACGGGCGGATCCATACACAGCTCGACAATAGCAGTCTCCTCCAGAACGACGAGCATCGCCCGGTCGAGCAAGACGTCCGGGCGTTCTATACCGTGTTTCACAGCGTGATAGGAAACGCAGTCGTTGAGCTTCTCCTGGAAGGTCGGGAGCCGATCGACTGCGAAGTGGTGATTCCTGTGAATATCATTCCCCGTAATCCGGATGAGGCTGTTGAGGAAGCTGTGGAGGCTTTTAGGCGACAACAGGAATGATGGGGGCTGGTTATGCCTGAGTAGGCCGGGGTGAGCTTGCGAACCCCAAAGCTGGGGGCGACAATACTGCGGCGCCAAATGTGATAAGCATCCACTAAGGCCCGATTTCAACGAATTGGGATTTCGGAAGCGAGCGACGATGGCTGTCGAGAAGGCTGACAATGTTGGGGTCTCTGTGCTCCCCAGCCTAGATAGGGATCACTAATTCGTGAACTTAGATCGATGCGAAGCTATCTTTGATCGCGCTCTTGCGTCGAAAAGTGAGGCTGAGTTCTGCTATCACATCACTCCTCTTTTCGACGTTTACGAGATTCTTTCTTTCGGATTGGGGCGCGGCAGTAACACCTTCTGGCGCGCGAGGCTTACGGAAGCTGGCCCGTGGATGTTCCTGAAAGACATGGACTACCCGCCGGCTGAAAAAGCGCGTGCTGGGCGTCTGAACGATGCTGGCGCTCCTTGCTTCTACTTGGCCGGCAGAGTGGAAACAGCCTTGCTGGAGGTGGATGCTCAGGAGGGCCAATTGATACAGCTCGCGGCCTTCAAGATTGACTCAGAAGAGATGGTTCGCCTAGTGCTTGTGGGCGAGTACACGTATGTACATAAGACTGGATACGTGCGACTTACAGGCGTTGACCCTGCGGGGACAATCAAAAACGTACTCAATGGAATGTCGCCTGAGAATGCTAAAGCAACAATCTACATAGATAGATTCTTTGCCAGCATCATCAATGACCCTCACGCCAGAGAATCTGGATACATGTTTAGCCGAGCATTGGGTGCGGCATTGCACTCAAGAATTAAGGATGCCGACGGGATCGTATTCCCAAGTGTGCGCGACCCGGGCGGGTTCAACTACGCGATCCTGCCGGAACCTTCGGATCGCGTCTTTCGGAACGTTGCTTGTGCACTTGCTAGGATCGGAAAGCGCCGCCGTTATCAGCTAGTCGAGTACACGTTCGTCGGTTGCGCTGACTCGTTGGATACGGAGGAAAGTTTCATATGGGCCGATCCCTACCACCCCAACACGCTGGGGATGTATGGCATGACGAAGGATGAGTTCGAGCGTAAAGCGTTCTGACAAAACTCTTTCCGTCACCGGTCTTTCTGTGGCGTCTATACGGTGATTCGAATTCAGTTGCAATCGTGAAAGGTGGCTTCGGGTCGAACGTCGCCGCCAACTTAAGAGTCCGCTCTTGGCCGGATAACGACCCAAAGCGGGCATACGAAAACCTACAGAGACGGCTACCGGAGGATCAGTTCTTCCAAGGCGTTAAGTCGTTCTGTCAGCTCCAGACGGAATGGACCTTCATCGCTGTGTGTTACAGCCAATCTCGCCTGCTCCAACGCTGCCGGGTAGTTTCCAGCATGCTTCAGGCAGCGGCTGACCATGTCGAAGTACGACGCGAGGTTCTTTGCTGCGCGTGGATCAGCCTGTGCGCCGGCGAGGGCTTCCCTAGCCGTTTGAAGCGACTGAGGAAGTTCAAGTGCCAACTCAGCCTCGGCACGGCGGTAGAGCAACCAGTGGTTGACCTGTCCGGCCGGTACCCCCGTAATAATCTGCAGTGCGCGGGCTGGGTCGCCAGCAATCGTGAAAACCTTCGCAACGCCGCGAGCGGTAAATGAGTCCAGTGCGCCGGCCGCGAGCAGCGATTCAGCGTATACAAGACTCAAACCCGACAATCGCCTTGCCAGCGCCTCATCCCCTGCCCGCTCCGCATTCTGCGCGACATTGGCCAGTGATTCGCTGACGCTAAGCAAGTGCTTCTTGCCAATCGAGGCGGGTGAAACTTCGAACATGTCCCCAACGGCGCTAACCAACTCGAAGCTAATGCGCGGATGCCGGTAGCTGAACTTCGAGGTGAAAGCAAAGAAGGCGTCATAAAACTGATCGAGACCTTCGAGCGCTGATTGGCTTATCACCTCGCCAAGCGCATTGATGCTCTGCTCATCGGCATTCAGCTTCTCGGTCAACTCAGGATAAGAGCGCAGGTTACTTAGCGCCGCCATGGCCACGCGCAAAGGCACGGCGGTTGGATCTTCAATCATCTGGGTGACCAGATGATCCAACGAGCGGTGCCCGGCTTCTTTGGCCTGCTCGTTGGCATCGTGCTGAGCGCCTAGATGTGCAATCTGGCCATGCGTCGCGTGCCACGTAGGCTCCAACTCCAGCAATTGCTGAAATGTCGCTAGTGCTCTATCGATCTCACCACTACGGCGATAGGCCTTACCAAGGTGATGCAGCAGCTCCGCTCTGTTTCTACCTTGCGCAGCGCCGAAGGCGCGGTCGTACTCCTGGGCGCATGTCGCGTAGTAGCCGGGGCGTTCCTGATGATCCAAGGTGTAGGCGTACTGCTCACGCGCATTGATCGTGGACATGAGCGCTGCCAAACTGCCGTCAGGAACAATTGGCCAGCCGGCGTAGGCGCCGAAGACCTCCTGCTTTGCCCCTTCGATCTGCAACAAGGCGTACAGCAACCAATCGGGATCGCGCTCTCCGCGGCGACGGCGCTCGTCCAACAATTGCGTTCGAGACAAATGAATCTGCCGCAGCGCGGACGGAGTCATCTCTCCCTGCAACTGGTCGATGTACCGCTCGACTTCCATGACCAGGTCGGCCGTGCTGTCGGCCGTTCGAATGGCCCGGCACACAAGGTCATGGACAAGCAAGATTCCCGGCGCGCTCGCTGGCGAGAGGAACGCCAGCTTCTGAAGCTCTAACTTTGGGACGTGGCCAATGAAGTGAGCAAGAAAGCCTCCGTCATGCATTCCTAAGCCGGTGTTGGCAATCTTCTGCAAGGCGGCCAACGGTGCGCCATCCAGTCGACTCAGGATACTTCTTAGAATGGAGATGCCGTCGTCTCCACTCAGCGCGTCCGTGACCTGCCCCCACTGAGCCGTACCACTCGAAGCTAGGTAGAGTCCGTCATCCAGAGAGGACGGACATGCGCAAGAGTCGCTTCACCACGGAACAGATCATCGGCTTCATCAAGCAGGCCGAGGCCGGCATGGCGGTATCGGAGCTGGGCCGGCAGCACGGCTTCAGCCCGGCCAGCTTTTACGCCTGGCGGGCCAAGTACGGCGGCATGGAGGCCGAAGACGCCAAGCGCCTGAAGGAGCTGGAGTCGGAGAACAACCGCCTGAAGCGGCTGCTGGCTGAAGCGCACCTGGACATCGAAGCGCTCAAGGTTGGCTTCGGGGTAAAACGTTAGCCCCGCAACGCAAGCGCGAGGCGGTCCGGCGCATGCTCGAACTCACGACGTTGAGCGAGCGCCGGGCCTGCCGCCTTGCGGGGCTGTCCCGCGATGCCTTCCGCCATCCGCCCGAACAGACGCCTGCGACCCAGGCGCTGTCGGCGCGCATCATCGAACTGGCGCAGGTGCGCCGCAGGTTCGGCTATCGCCGCCTGCACGACCTGCTACGTCCGGAGTACCCGGCTGTGAACCACAAGAAGGTCTACCGCCTGTATCGCGAGGCGAACCTGGTCGTGCGTCGTCGCAAGAAGGTTCGCAGGCCGCCCAGCGAGCGCCAGCCGCTGTCGTCTGCGACGGCACCCAACGCGGTATGGAGCATGGATTTCGTCAGCGACGCGCTGGCCAACGGGCGCCGCCTGAAGTGCCTGACGGTCGCCGACGACTTTACCCACGAGTGCGTCGACATCACGGTCGACCATGGCATCAGCGGCGCCTACGTCGTGCGCGTGCTGGATCAGGCTGCGCGGTTCCGCGGCTACCCGCGGGCGGTGCGCACGGACAACGGTCCGGAGTTCACAAGCCGGGCCTTCATCGCATGGACGCAACAGCACGGCATCCAACACCTGCTGATCGAGCCTGGCCGACCCATGCAGAACGGCTACATCGAGAGCTTCAACGGCAAGTTCCGGGACGAGTGCCTCAACGAGCACTGGTTCACGTCGTTGGCTCAATCCCGCAACGTCATCGCCGAGTGGCGCCGCGACTACAACCAAGTCCGACCGCACAGCAGTTGCGGACGCATCCCGCCGGCCCAGTTTGCCGCCAATCATCGAACCCAAACCAACCCCACCGAAGTACCCTTCAACCCTGGGCTCTCCCAGTAATGGCTGGTACGGCTACTGGGGGCAGGTCATCCGGAGACGTTAGCACCTCTTTATAGAAGGCATCGCGTGGGATGCCTTGAGATTCAATGACGCTCTTGGCCGTAGCCAACACCAGAGGGAGGAATCCACACGCGTCCACGAATTGCTCGCTGATCTCCCTGGCTTGTGCGGGGTCTTCGCCAAGAATGCGCATGGCTACGTCCCTGGACACTCGGGGGATTGGGACATGCGAGTCCGCGCCAGGGACGGCGACTTGGGAGGTAACGATCACTACACCGCCCTTATCGAAGCCAGGCTGGAGCTCAGCAAACACTGCCGGGTCCACGGCCTGATCAAATCGGTCGAAAACCAGAATGGTCTTGGTCGAATTGAAGCTGCCGACCACGTTCAGGGGTCTTCCGCCGCGCCGCCGGGTCACGGCGGAGAGCGGGATGTCAGGGTTCCAGTCCCCACTTGCGAGCCAGACGTAGTTATCGAAGTTCGCCGCTTCCGTGTGGACGAAGTCGATCGCCGCTTGGGTTTTGCCCGATCCGCTCAACCCGTGCAACACGGCCAGCGAGCGCCCCCCCGCGAAGTGGTTGCGCAAGGCAGTGAGGACCTCTCCGTGGGACTGATGATTTGCACACTGGGCCGGTAGGCGACCGAAGTACTCGAAGTTGTCGAGCGCTTGGCCAAACTCGGGGAAGAACTCACTGAAGAAGGCAGCCGCATCGGGCCTCTCGACGGAAAGGTCATAGATACGTCTGGCAAGCTCCCGCGCGTCCAAGATGACTAGCGCCTCTCCCAGCTTTTGCGCCAAAGGGGTGCCATTGAACTTTGCTCGGAAGGAAGGGATTTCCTGGTCCGTGGACATCAGATAGATCTTGGTCGCACCGGTCGTCGAGCTATGCGTTTCTGCGCTCTGTGCGTCCTTCTCTATCTTTTCGTAGACCGCAACACCATCTTTGCCGGTGTCCTTGAAGTAGGAGTCCTCGGTGCTGTATTGGGCAACGATCGTCGAATCGTCGGAAAATGAATCGACGGTATATCCGACGAACTTGTAGTCCTTATTGATGCCGTGATGCACCAGTCTCCTGTTCTCCAAGAGCTCCACCAACCCGTGTCCCGCCAGCTCCAGATGCAAGGGATCCAGCGCCGAAATCTCACTGATCAATCCACTGACAATACGCTGCTTGATGGACTCGAATAACATCGATAAAACTCCCCCATGTATTTGGGCCAATCCTACTGCCGTTTCATGCGAGAGCGCGGCTGCCTCTCCGCAGTCACAAAGCTCCGCTCACAGCAGGGGATGGTGAGCATCCGGGCAAGCAGGGGACGACCGCTTCTGGCCGAAAGCTGCCCTATTCCACAAATAAAAAAACGCCGGCCTTGCGGCCGGCGTTCTGCGTACGCGACGTGGGGGAGGCGCGTCAGTGGCCGGAGGACTTGGAAGCGCCGAGTCCCGTCTCCGCCCGCACCTGCTGGGCCTTGAACGCGCCGCGTTCCTTGGCGGCCTGGGCGCTGCGGTCGGTGATGGAGAAGAACCAGATGCCGGCGAAGGCGATCGCCATCGAGAACAGCGCCGGCGAGGTGTAGGGGAACCAGGCCGAGCCGGCGGGGTTGCCCAGCGTGGCTTCCCACACCGAGGGCGAGACCACCGTCAGCGCCACCGAGGACACCAGGCCGAGGAAGCCGCCGATCACCGCGCCGCGGGTGGTGCAGTCCTTCCACAGCAGCGACAGGATCAGCACCGGGAAGTTGGCCGAGGCGGCGATGGCGAAGGCCAGCGACACCATGAAGGCCACGTTCTGCTTCTCGAAGGCGATCCCCAGCAGCACCGCGATCACGCCCAGCGCCACCGTGGTGATGCGCGAGACCTTCAGTTCGGAGGCGCTGTCGGCCTTGCCCTTCTTCAGCACGGTGGCGTAGAGGTCATGCGACACCGCCGACGCGCCGGAAAGCGTGAGGCCGGCCACCACCGCCAGGATGGTGGCGAAGGCCACCGCCGAGATGAAGCCGAAGAACACGTTGCCGCCCACCATCTTGGCCACCAGCACCGCCGCCATGTTGGCCGCGCCGGCGCCGCCCTTGATGTTGCCGGCATCGGCCATTTCCGGGTTGGTCAGCACCATGGTGATGGCGCCGAAGCCGATGATGAAGATCAGGATGTAGAAGTAGCCGATCCAGGTGGTGGCCCAGAACACCGACTTGCGGGCTTCCTTGGCGTTGGGCACGGTGAAGAAGCGCATCAGGATGTGCGGCAGGCCGGCGGTGCCGAACATCAGCGCCATGCCGAAGCTGATCGCGCTGATCGGGTCCTTGATGAAACCGCCCGGGCCCATGATCGACAGTCCCTTGCCCGCCGCGCCTGCGGCTTCCTCGGGTGTCGCCGCTGCCGCGGCCGCCAGCTGGGTCTTCACCTGCACGCCCTTGGCGAACAGCGCCTCCGGGCTGAAGCCGTAGTTCGCCAGCACCATGAAGGCCATGAAGGTCACGCCGGCCAGCAGCAGGCAGGCCTTGATGATCTGCACCCAGGTGGTGGCGGTCATGCCGCCGAACAGCACGTAGACCATCATCAGGCCGCCGACGATGACCACCGCGATCCAGTACTCCAGCCCGAACAGCAGCTTGATCAGCGCGCCCGCGCCGACCATCTGCGCGATCAGGTAGAACGCCACCACCACCAGCGTGCCGGAGGCGGCGAAGGCGCGGATCGGGGTCTGGTTGAAGCGGTAGCCGGCCACGTCGGCGAAGGTGAACTTGCCGAGGTTGCGCAGGCGTTCGGCCATCAGGAAGGTGATGATCGGCCAGCCGACCAGGAAGCCGACGGAATAGATGATGCCGTCGAAGCCGCTGCTCATCACCATCGCGGAGATGCCCAGGAACGACGCCGCGCTCATGTAGTCGCCGGCGATCGCCAGCCCGTTCTGGAAGCCGGTGATGCCGCCGCCGGCGGTGTAGAAGTCCGCCGCCGAACGCGTGCGCGCCGCCGCCCACTTGGTGATCCACAGGGTGGCGAGCACGAACACGGCGAACATGCTGATCGCCACCCAGTTGGTGGGCTGCTTGTCGACCTGGCCGAGGTCGCCGCCGGCGGCCAGCGCGATGTTGCTGGCCGTCATCGCGGCCAGCGCCAGCGATGCCTTCATCTTCGATGCGTTCATCGGGTGGCGTCCTCCAGGATCTGCGCGGTCAGGCGGTCGTACTCGCTGTTGGCGCGGCGCACGTACAGCCCGGTGATGGCGATGGTGAACACGATCACGCCGAACGCGATCGGGATGCCGAGGGTGGTGACGCCGCTGCTGATCGGCTGGGCAAGGAATTCCTTGTCGAACGCGATCAGGCCGATGAAGCCGTAATAGACCACCAGCATCAGGATGGTCAGCAGCCAGCCGAAGCCGTTGCGCTTGCGCTTGAGCGCCTGGTAGGCGGGGTTGGCCTCGATCCGGGCCACCACGGGATCCTGCATGTCGGACATGGCGTTCTCCTTCAGAAGCTGTATTTGACGGTGGCGTGCAGTCGGCGCAGGTCGCCGTCTGCGCCGCTTTCCAGTTCGCGGTTGCCCCAGATCAGTTCGGCCCCGACGTCGAGCTTGGGGAACGGCGAATAGATCAGGTTGGCGTGGAACGACTGCGCGGACTTGGTCACCCCGAAGCCGGTCCAGTCGGTGTCGTTGTCCAGCTGCGCGCGCGAGAACATCAGGTTGCCGCGCAGCTTGGGGTTGAACACGTGCCGCCACGCGATGAAGCCGGCCAGCACGCCGGTGGGCTCGATGTCGCCGGCGGCGACGTCGAGGGTGCCGTCCGCGCCCAGCGCGAAACCGACGTAGCGGCCGATGCCGTTGCCGCCGATCAGCATGTAGCGCAGGTCGTCCTGCTTGCCGAGGTTGTATTTGCCGGACAGGCTCAGGCCGTAACCGTTGCCGCTGGCATGGGTGCTGGCGGTGTCATGGCGCAGCTGGCGGGCGATGCCGGCCACGCTGACATGGCCGTAGTCGCCCTTGCCGGTCCAGCGCACGGTGATGTCGGGCAGGTTGCCGTCGTCGCTGGTGGTGCGCGCGGTGCCGCGGTAGGCGCCGACCACCGTTTGCGGGTTCTCCAGCGCCACCGAGAACGGCCCGCTGGTGTAGCGCAGCTGGGCCTGGCGCACGAACACCGTGCCTTCGGTGGGGCCGACGAAATCCACCGCGTCCGGCAGCGCCGCCACGTCCTGGAAGTTGGACCAGGTCTGGCCGGCCAGCCACTTGTCCCAGCTCACGTAAGCCTGACGCAGGGTCACGCCGTGGGTATTGGTGGAGGCCTGGTTGCCGAGGTTGGCCATGCCGCCGCCGAACAGGTCGAACTCCAGGTAGGCGCGCGCCTTGTGGCCCTGCACCTCGCCGTCGCTGGCGAACCAGAAGCGCGAGAACTGCGCGTGGCTGTCGAGGTCGGTGCGCGATTCGTCGGCGCCACCCACCGGGATCGCGCTGGGCAGGTAGAACATGCGGCCGGCGCTGCCGTCGGCGATCTCGCCGGCATTGGTGCTGGTGGCCATCGCATCGAGCTTGATGAAGCCGCCAAAGCTGAAGCGCGTGTCCGGATTGCCGCTGGCCAGGATCGGCGCCGACTGGATCTTCGGCTTGCCGTCGGCCTGCGCCACTTGCACGGCATCGAGCTTGGCCTGCGCCTGCGCAAGCGTGCCCTGCTGCTGGGTGATCGCGGCCTGCTGTTGCTGCTGTGCGCCCAGCAGTGCCTGCACCTGCGCCTCCAGCTGGGCGATGCGGGCTTCCAGTTCCTTTTCTTTGGCGGTCTGCGCGAAGGCCATGCCGGGCAGCAGCAGCGCCGTCGCGATTGCAAGCGCCAATGGCTTGCGGATGGAGCGTGCGTTCATCGTTCCCCTCCCGGAATCAGTGCACGCGGTCGAGGGTGCGTGCAGCCGCGATGCGCGCCTATTCGCCATTGGTCGTAGATCGGGCCGATTTCGACCAAGGTCTAATTCCACTTGCTGCGTCGCAGCAGCATTGATGCGGCACACTTGCGGAAAGTGGCAACGCCCGCGTGGCGAATGGGAGAAGCACGATGAGCGACATCTATCCGGTGGAACCGGCTTTCGCGGCACAGGCCAACATCGACCGTGCGGCATACGAAAGCGCTTATGCGCAGGCGCTGGACAACCCCGACGCGTTCTGGGGCGACATGGCCAAGCGGCTGGACTGGTACAAGGCGCCCACCGTATTCAAGGACGTCAGCTACGACCTGCGCGATTTCCGCATCCGCTGGTTCGCTGATGGCGAGCTCAACGCCAGCGTGAACTGCCTGGACCGCCACCTGGACAAGCACGGCGACAAGGTCGCGCTGATCTTCGAGCCGGACAGCCCGGACACACCGGTGCAGAAGCTCACCTACCGCGAGCTGCACGCGCGCGTGTGCAAGCTGGCCAACGCGCTGCGCAACCTCGGCGTGGGCAAGGGCGACCGCGTCACCATCTACCTGCCGATGATCCCCGAAGCTGCCATCGCCATGCTGGCCTGCGCGCGCATCGGCGCGATCCACATGGTGGTGTTCGGTGGTTTCGCGCCCAATTCGATCGCCGACCGGGTGGCCGACTGCACCAGCAAGCTGATCATCACCGCCGACGAAGGCCTGCGCGGCGGCAAGAAGGTACCGCTGAAGGCCAACGTGGACGCGGCGCTCAAGCTGCCCGGCACCAATTCGGTGGAAACCGTGCTGGTGGTGCGCCACACCGGGGGCGCGGTGGACATGCAGATGCCGCGCGACCGCTGGTTTGATGCGGTGGTGGACAGCCAGCCGGCCACCTGCGAGCCGGAGCGCATGAACGCGGAAGACCCGCTGTTCATCCTCTACACCTCCGGCAGCACCGGCAAGCCGAAGGGCGTGCTGCACACCACCGGCGGCTACCTGCTGTGGGCCGCCTACACCCACGACGTCACCTTCGACCTGAAGCCGGACGACGTGTTCTGGTGCACCGCCGACGTCGGCTGGGTCACCGGCCACAGCTACATCGTCTACGGCCCGCTGGCCAACGCCTGCACCGAGGTGATGTTCGAGGGCGTGCCCAGTTACCCCGACTTCTCGCGCTTCTGGGAAGTCATCGACAAGCACCAGGTCAGCATCTTCTACACCGCGCCCACCGCCATCCGCGCGCTGATGCGCGAAGGCCTGGAGCCGGTCAAGAAGACCTCGCGCAAGTCGCTGCGCGTGCTCGGTAGCGTCGGCGAGCCGATCAACCCGGAAGCATGGCGCTGGTACTTCGAGAACATCGGCGATTCCCGCTGCCCGGTGGTCGACACCTGGTGGCAGACCGAGACCGGCGGCATGCTGATCACCCCGATCCCCGGCGCCACCGACCTCAAGCCGGGTTCGGCCAGCAAGCCGCTGCCCGGCGTGCAGCCGGCGCTGGTGGATGCCGAGGGCAACCTGCTGGAAGGCGCCGCCGAGGGCAACCTGGTGATGCTGGATTCGTGGCCGGGGCAGATGCGCTCGGTGTATGGCGACCACCAGCGCTTCATCGACACCTACTTCAAGACCTACCCGGGCATGTACTTCACCGGCGATGGCTGCCGTCGCGACGAGGACGGCTATTACTGGATCACCGGCCGCGTCGATGACGTCATCAACGTCTCCGGCCACCGCATCGGCACCGCCGAGGTGGAAAGCGCGCTGGTGCTGCACCCGAAGGTGGCGGAAGCCGCGGTGGTCGGCTTCCCGCACGACCTCAAGGGCCAGGGCATCTACGCCTACGTGACGCTGGTGGCCGGCGAGCAGGAAACCGAGGACCTGCGCAAGGAACTGGTGGCCTGGGTGCGCAAGGAGATCGGCCCGATCGCGACCCCCGATTTCCTGCAGTGGGCGCCGGGCCTGCCCAAGACCCGCAGCGGCAAGATCATGCGCCGCATCCTGCGCAAGATCGCCGAGAACGCGCCCGACCAGCTGGGCGATACCACCACGCTGGCGGATCCCTCGGTGGTCGAGTCGCTGGTGCAGAACCGGCGCCAGGAGTGACGCCGGCTCCATGACCACCCTGCTGATTGCCGACGACCACCCGCTGTTCCGCGAGGCGCTGCGGGGGGTCGCGCTGCGGCTGTTGCCAGAGGCCGACATCCGCGAGGCGGACAACGCCGCCGCGCTGTACGCGCTGGTGGAAGCCGAGCCCGACGCCGACCTGCTGCTGCTCGACCTCAACATGCCCGGCGTGCACGGCTTCTCCGCGCTGGTGCACCTGCGCGCCGCGCATCCGCAGCTGCCGGTGGCGATCGTCTCCGCGCGCGAAGAACCCGAAGTGATGCGGCGCGCGCTGGACCACGGCGCGATGGGCTTCATCCCGAAGTCCTCCGATGCCGCCACCCTTGGCACCGCGCTGCGGCAGGTGCTGGACGGCGAGCGCTGGATCCCGCCGGCGGCGCTGGCGGCCAAGCCCATGGCGGAGGAGGAGCGGGCGATCGCCGCGCGCATCCGCGAGCTCACCCCGCAGCAGTTCCGCGTGCTGCAGATGCTCGGCTCCGGCCTGCTCAACAAGCAGATCGGCTACGAGCTGGGCGTGTCGGAAGCCACCATCAAGGCGCACATGAGCGCGATCCTGCGCAAGCTGGGCGCGACCAACCGCACCCAGGCGATCCTGCTGGCGGGCAAGCTGCTGGTGGATCCTGAAAGCGTGGTGCTGCCGGAAGAACCCGAGGCGTCCTGAGCCCGCGCACTGGCGGCGTGGTGCGCAGGCGAAAGCAGGAAGCGGGACTTTTCCGGCTTCCATGCGAGGCTTCGCACCCTGCGTGCGTTGTTGTCGACGATGCGTTGGGCCCGCGATGCAGCCAGCGCCGTGTCCGCGCGTCCCAAGCTGTCGCGCGTTGCGCGAGGTGACGGCGGACTAGCGCCGGAGCGCTATGCCTGCGCGTGTTCCCGCACCGCCGCCAGGAACGCGCGCAGCGACGCCGGCTTCACCGGCTTGGTCAGCACCCGGTAGCCGCGTGCACGCGCAGCCTGCTTGAGCGCGGCGCTGCCGTCGGCGGTCAGCAGCGCGCCCGGCACGTTGCCGCAGGCGGCGCGCAGCGCGTCCAGCGTGTCCAGCCCGTCCAGCCGGTCGTGCAGGTGGTAGTCCACCAACAGCACCTCCGGCGCGTTGGCCACCTGCGCCAGCGCGGCGTCCACGGTGTCGGCGCAGTGCACGCGCACGTTCCAGCGCTCCAGCAGCGCGCGCATGCCGGCCAGGATGTCCGGATCGTTGTCCACGCACAGCACGCGCAGGCCGTCGAGGCCGGGGTCGGGGATCGCCGCGGCCACCGGCGCGGCGACGACGACGGTGTCGCTGCGCGGCACGCTGATCGAGAACATCGAGCCGCGTCCGACCGTGGAGCGCGCGTCCAGCGCATGCCCCAGCAGGCGCGCGATGCGTTGGCAGATCGACAGGCCCAGCCCCATGCCGCGGCCGTCCCAGTCGAACGGCTGCTCGTAGCGGTGGAACTCCTCGTAGATCTGGCGCATGTGGTGGGCGGGGATGCCGGGGCCGGTGTCCCAGACCTGCAGCGCCACCTGCTCGCCGCGCCGCCGCGCCGCCAGCACCACCCGCCCCTGCGGGGTGTAGCGCAGCGCGTTGGCGAGGAAGTTTTGCAGCACCCGGCGCAGCAGGCGCGGGTCGCTGCGCACCGCCAGCGGCGGCGCATGCACGCGGATCTCGATGCCGCGCGCCGCCGCCATCGGCGCCGCCTGCGCGGCCAGCTCGCGCAGCAGCTGGCCGGCATCGAGGTCGCGGATTACCGGGGTCAGCGCGCCGGCGTCCAGCCGCGACACGTCCAGCAGGCCGTCCAGCAGTTCCTCGGCGGCGCGCAGCGAGGCGTCGACGCGTTCGGCCAGGTGGTGCTGCTGGGCGGCCTCATCGGTCTCGCGCAGCGCGGAGGCAAACAGCCGCGCCGCGTTCAGCGGCTGCAGCACGTCATGGCTGATCGCGGCGAGGAAGCGTGCGCGCGACTCCTGCGCCGCCTCGGCCTCGCGGGTGCGCTCGGCCACGCGCTGTTCCAGCGTCTCGTTGATGTCGCGCAGTTCGCGCTGGGCATGCACGTGCTCGGTCACGTCGGAATAACTGGTGGCGTAACCGCCGCCCGGCAGCGCCTGTCCGCGCAGTTCCACCACCGTCCCGTCGGGGCGCAGGCGCACGGTGACGTGCGGCGAGCCGGCGCGCATGTAGCCGAGGCGCTTGTCCACCTGCGCCTGCACGTCGCCGTCGTCGAGCACGCCCAGCTCGCCGCGCTCGATGTTGTAGCGGATCATGTCGGCGATCGGCCGGCCCACGTAGAGCATGCCGTCGGGGTAGTCGAACAGCCGCTGGTAGCTGCGGTTCCAGGCCACCAGTCGCATCTCGCGGTCGACCACGCTGACGCCCTGGTCGATGTTCTCCAGCGTGGTGGACAGGATCTCGCGGTTGAAGCGCAGCGCCTGCCCGGCCTCGTCCAGCACCGCCACCACTTCCGCCACCTCCATGCCGGAGCCGCGCAGCGCGCTGGTCAGCACCCGCCGCGCCGAGGCCGCGCCCAGCGCCGCGGCCAGCAGGCGTTCGGTGAACTGGATCCACTGGCGGTCGGCCTGCGCCATCGGCGCCAGCTCGCGGCCGAGGCTGCGGGCCTGCTCGGCGAAGGCGCGCTGGGCGGTGCGTTCGCCGACGATGCGCTCGGCCAGCGAACGCAGCTCGCCGACCCGCACGCTGCCGCGCCAGTCGTCGCCGGCCAGGCTGCGCTGCTCGGCGTAGGGGTCGAGGAAGGGCGCCGCGCGCAGGCGCTCGTCCAGGCTCGGACGCCAGCGCATCGAGGCCAATAGCAGGCCGGTGACGTTGGCGAGCAGCGAGCACACCGTGCCATGGGTGAGCGGGTCCCAGCCGGACAGGCCGAACAGCTGCTGCGGGCGCAGCCAGCCGATGCCGAACGGGCCGGCCTCGACCCAACCGGCGTCCAGCCAGCCCGAGCGGGCCAGCGTGGGCAGCAGCAGGGTATAGGCCCACACCACGAAGCCCGCCAGCAGCGCGGTCTCGGCGCCGCGCCGGCTGGCGCCGCGCCAGTACAGCCCGCCGATCAGCGGCGGCGCGAACTGCGCCATCGCCGCGAACGCCATCAGCCCGTAGGTGGCGAGGTCGGTATCGCTGGCGCTGGCGCGGTAGTAGCCCCATGCCACCACCGCCAGCAGCACGATGGCCGCGCGGCGGATCCACAGCACGGTCGAGCCCACGTTGTCGCCGACCAGGCCGGAGCGCAGCAGCAGCGGCATCGCCAGGTCGTTGCTGACCATCGTCGCCAGCGCCACGCTGGCCACGATCACCATGCCGGTGGCGGCGGAGAAGCCGCCGACGTAGGCCAGCAGGGCCAGCGTGCTGTGGCCGTCGGCCTGCGGCAGCGCCAGCACGAAGCTGTCCGCCGGCACCGCGCCGTCGCTGCCGAAGCGGGCCACCCCGGCCACGGCAATGGGCAGCACCATCAGGCTGATCGCGACCAGGTAGGCGCCGAACATCCAGCGGGCGCGGCGGATGTCGGCGACGTCGGCGCATTCCACCACCGCCACGTGGAACTGGCGCGGCAGGCAGACGATGGCGGCGAACGCCAGCAGGGTCTGGGCGACGAAGCCGACCGGCGGTGCGTTGTCGACCAGCGCGCGGGTGGCCGCGCCCAGCGGGATCGCGCGCGCGTCCAACCAGGACAGCGCGAACACGCCGATCGCCACCAATGCCACCAGCTTGACCAGCGACTCCAGCGCCACCGCCAGCATCAGCCCGGGGCGGTGCTCGGTGGCGTCCACCTGGCGGGTGCCGAACAGGATCGCGAACAGCGCCATCAGCGCCGCCACGTACAGCGCCGGGTCGCCCCACACCGAGGTCCGTGCGCTGCGCCCGCCCAGCACGTCCAGGCTGATCGCCACCGCCTTGAACTGCAGCGCGAGGTACGGCACCGCCGCGATCAGTGCGATCACCGCCACCAGCGCCGCCACCTGCTGCGAGCGGCCGTAGCGGGCGCCGAGGAAGTCGGCGATCGACACCGTGCTCTGCGACTGCGCGATCAGCGCCATCCGCTCGAGGATGCGCCAGCCGAACAGCAGGAACAGCAGCGGGCCGAGGTAGATCGGCAGGTAGCCCAGGCCCTGCCGCGCGGCGGTGCCGACCGCGCCGTAGAACGTCCACGACGAGCAGTACACCGCCAGCGCCAGGCTGTAGACCAGCGGGCGCAGCCAGTTGCTGCGCGGATACAGCGGGTGGCGGTCACCCAGCCAGGCCACGCCGAACAGCAGCGCGGCATAGCCCACCGATACCAGCAGCAGCGCCCAGCCCGGCAGCATCCCCGCGCCCGCCTCAGGCCGCCTCGGGCTGGTGGAAGCGGGCGTGGATGGCGCGCCAGTCGTCGAAGCAGCGCTCGGCCATCGCCACGCACCGTGGGTCGAACTGGCTGCCGCTGTTCTCGCGCAGGTAGGCCAGCCCTTCGTCCAGCGTCCACGCGCGCTTGTACGGGCGTGGGTTGGTCAGCGCGTCGAACACGTCCGCCACCGCCACGATCCGCCCGGCCAGCGGGATCGCCTCGCCGGCCAGTCCGCGTGGGTAGCCGGCGCCGTCCCAGCGCTCGTGGTGGCAGGCGATGACGTCGAGCAGCAGCTGCGCGTAGTGCTCGTTGGCCAGCCCGAACTCGCGCATCATCGCCTCGATCATTTCGCTGCCCTTCTGCACGTGCGACTGCGCGATCGCGTACTCCTCCGGCTCGAGCTTGCCCGGCTTCAGCAGGATGCAGTCGGGCACGGCGATCTTGCCGATGTCGTGCAGGCCGGCGAACTGGAACAGGAACTCGATGTCCTCGTCGCTGTGGCCCATGTCCTGCGGCAACGCCCTTGCGATCGAGCGGGTATAGTGGGCGACGCGGTTCAGGTGGCCCGCGGTTTCCGCGTCGCGGTGGCGGCCCAGCTCGCGCGCCAGCGCCATCGCGCTGCGCAGCGCGCGGGTGGCGGAGAAGGCATGCGACACCAGCGTGCCGATCAGCTGGGCGTAGGCATCCAGCTCCAGGGTCACTTCATCGCGGAAGTGCCCGGGCTCGCGCGAGTCGAAGAACAGGAAGCCCAGCAGTTCGCCCCGCGCATACAGCGGGCAGGTGTAGCTGGAGCGGTAGCCGGCGGCGAGGATCCGCCGCGTGTGCTCGCTGGGGGAGTCGGCCAGCGTCGCCAGGTCGTCGATGATCCGGCTGTGCCCGCTCTCGTGCAGCTGCCGCAGTGATGGCACTTCCGCCAGCGGCGCCTGGTAGCGCTCCAGCGGCACCCGTTCGTCGGAGCTGTGGATGAAGGTGCTGAGCTGGCCGCTGTCGGCGTTGTACATGGCGATGCCGATGCGGCCGACGTTGCCGACATGGCCCTGGATCTGTGCGTGGATATCCGCGATCTTCCTGCCCAGCGTGTCCTGCTGCTGCATCATCCGTCCTTCCCCCGGGGCGGCCGCGCGCGCGGCGTTTGCTCAGAAACCGTAGCGCAAAAAGCCGCCGTCGACAGCGATGCACTCGCCGGTGACGTAGCCGGACGCCGGCAGGCACAGGAACGCGACCGCCGCCGCCACTTCCTCCGGCTCGCCCACGCGGCCCATCGGCGTGCGCAGCAGCACCTCGTCCAGGTAGTCGGGATCGGCCAGCTTGCCGCTGGTGCGGCGGGTGCGGATGTACCACGGCGCCACCGCGTTCACGCGGATGCCGTCTTCGGCCCACTCGACCGCGAGGTTCTTGGTCATCTGGTGCAGCGCCGCCTTGCTCATGCCGTAGGGCGCGCCGCTGCGCACGTGGGTGAGGCCGGACACGCTGCCGATGTTCACGATGCCCGATGCCGCGTGCTTCGACAGCAGCGGGTGCGCCAGCCGGCACAGCTCGAAGGCGGAGAACAGGTTGGTCTCGAAGATCCCGCGCCACTGGTCCTCGCCGTAGTCCAGCGTCGGCCGGGTGAGGTTGCCGCCGGCGTTGTTGACCAGCAGGTGCAGGCCGCCCTGGTCGTTGGCCCAGTCGATGATCTCGGCGCGCTGTTCGTCGTCGGTGACGTCGGCGGGCAGTGCCAGCACCGCGTCCTCGGGACCGGGGAATTCTTCCTCCAGTTCGGCGCGCGCCTGCTCCAGCAGGTCGGCGTCGCGGGCCACCATCAGCACCTGCGCGCCGAAGCCCAGCAGTTCGCGGCAGATCGCCAGGCCAATGCCGGCGCTGGCGCCGGTCACCAGCGCGCGTTGTCCCGACAGGCTCCAGCGGGGCGAATGCATGCGCGATCTCCAGGAAAGGGTCGGGCGTAGGATAAGCGCAAGCCCGCCGCCGGAGACCGCCATGCGCCGCGTCATGCCGATGTCGTTATGCGTTGCCTGCCTGCTGGCGGCCTGCACGCCTTCGCCGCCGGATCCCGAACAGCGGCCGGAGCCGCAGGTGAAGCCGGCGATCACCGCCAATGCCGATGCCTACAAGGATGCCGCGCGCGATGTGGCGGCAAAGACGCAGGCGCAGGCCGCGCAGCAGGCGCGCGCGGCGGAGGAAGCGGCGCGTTAGCCGTGTTGCGGGGCGACCGGGTTGCCCCGGTCGCCGCATGCCTTACATCGGCTCGCAGAAGCAGTAGGCCAGCGCTTTGACCCGCGCCTGTCCGCGCTTGTCCAGCGCGTCCTGCACGAAGCGCAGCGGCGCCTGTTCATGGGTGCGGGTGGCCAGCAGCAGTTCGCCCAGCCCGGTCCCGCGCAGCAGGCCCAGCCCGGCGCGGCTCTGCATCAGCTCGGAGAGCATCTGCGACAGCGGCACCGTGCGTTCTTCCACGTACACGGTCTGCCAGCGGTCCGGCTTGCCCAGATTGGCGCGCGCGGCGGCGTCGGCCACCGCTTCGCCCAGCCCGCCCAGCGCGTCCACCAGCCCACGCTGCCGTGCCTGCGCGCCGCTCCACACCCGGCCGCGCGCGACTGCGTCGATCTGCTGCACCGGCTTGCCGCGCGCCTGCGCCACCTTGCCGGTGAAGTCGCGGTAACCCTTCTCGATCACCGCCTGCACGGTGGTGGCCACGCCCGGGTCGAGCGGACGGGTGATGTCGAACGCGCCGGCGTACTTCGCGGTGGCGACGCCGTCGGTGTGCACGCCGAGCTTGCCGAGGGTGCGGTCGACGGTGGGGAACAGGCCGAAGATGCCGATCGAGCCGGTGATGGTCGAGGCATCGGCATAGATGCGGTCGGCGTTCATGCTGATCCAGTAGCCGCCGGACGCGGCGACGTCGCCCATCGACACCACCACCGGCTTGCCGGCGGCCTTGAGCGCCTCGACTTCGCGGCGGATCTGCTCGGACGCGAACACCTCGCCGCCGGGCGAATTCACCCGCAGCACCACCGCCTTCACGTCGTCGTCGTCGCGGGCCTCGCGCAGCAGCGCCGAGGTGGATTCGCCGCCGACCTTGCCCGGCGGCAGTTCGCCGCCGGCGATCTCGCCCTCGGCCACCACCACCGCCACCTGCGGGCGGGTGTCGGCCTGCGGCAGGGTGCCGTCCAGATGCTGCAGGTAGGTGGCCAGCGCGACCTGGCGGAAGCCGCCGTCGGCATTGTCGTCGGCGACGCCGCGCTCGGTGAGCAGGCTGGCGACGTCCTCGCGGGTCTTCAGCGCGGTCACCAGCTTCTGCCGCAGCGCCAGCTGGGCGAGGTCGCCATTGGCTGCCGCCACCTGTTCGGGCAGGGAGTTGGCATAACCTCCCAGGACGGTGGGATCGAGCCCGCGCGCCTTGCCGACATCGGCCAGCAGGCGCTTCCACAGGTCGCCCATCCAGAACAGGTCGGCTTCCTTCGATGCGGGCGAAGCGGCATCGAGGATGTAGGGTTCGGCGGCGGACTTGTACTCGCCGACCTTGAACAGGTGCATGTCCACGCCGAGCTTGTCCTGCAGCGCCTCGCGGTAGTACTGCCGGTACGAGGCCAGCCCGTCCAGCATCACCCCGCCGGGCGACATCGGGTCGAGGTAGATCTCGCTGGCCTGCGCCGCCAGCAGGTACTGGCCTTGGCCGTAGGCGTCGCCATAGGCGATGACCTGCTTGCCGGCGGCGCGGATCGCGGCAAGCTTGGCCGCCACCTCGCGCAGCGAAGCGAAGCCGCTCGGCTGCAGGTCGTCCAGGTACAGCGCCACGCGCTCGATGCGCTTGTCGGTGCGGGCGGCGTCCAGCGCGCGCAGGGCGTCGCGCAGGCGCACTTCGCGGCAGTCGCCGCTGCCGGTGGCGCGGGCCAGGTTGCGGCTGAACGGGTCGCAGCTGTACTGCTCCACCAGCCGGCCTTCGGGTGCGAACACCAGGGTGGCGCGCGGTTCCAGCGGCGCCAGCTTGCCGCCGCCGAACAGCGCCACCAGCACGATGGCCAGCACCAGCAGGAACAGCAGGTTGAAGACCAGCCGGCGGCTGAAGTTGACGGCGTCCCACAGGCCGACGGCCAGGCGGACGATGGGGCCGCGGCGGCGCGGTTCGTTCATTGCAATGCTCCGGGAGATGCGGGCCGCGCAGCGGCGGCCAGTGGGGGAATGCTAGCCGAGCCGGGTGAGGGACTCATGCGCAATCCGTCATGGTGACCGATGGCGTCGGCATGGGCAGGCGCGCGCTGCTGCGCAGGAAGCGCCGGCACAGCAGCACCGCCGCCACCAGCAGGCCGGCGGTCAGCCCCAACCACATCCCGCGCGGCCCCCAACCCAGCCACAGGCCCAGCCCGGCGCCCACCGGCATGCCGATGCCCCAGTAGGCCAGCGCCGCCATCCACATCGGCACGCGGGTGTCGTTGAGCCCGCGCAGCGCCCCGGCCGACACCACCTGCACGCCGTCCGGCAGCTGGAACAGCGCCGCGTACAGCAGCAGGCTGCCGCCCAGCGCGATCACCGCTGGGTCGGCGCTGTACAGCGCGGCGATGGCGTCGTGGCCGGCCAGCATCAGCAGCGCCGAGCAGACCTGGGTGCACAGCGCCAGTGCCAGCCCGGCGAAGGCGGCGCTGCGCACGCCGTCGCGGTCGCCGCGGCCCAGCGCATGGCCCACCCGCACGGTGGTGGCCTCGGCGATGCCGAACGGCAGCATGAAGCACAGCGTGGCCACGTTCAGCGCCACCTGATGGGCGGCCGCCGGCACTTCGCCCAGGCGCCCGATCAGCAGCGCGGTGGCGGCGAACAGCCCGCCCTCCATGGTCACGGTGACGCCGATCGGCAGGCCGTTGAGCAGCAGTTCGCGCTGCGCCGGCCAGCGCGGCCATTCGAAGTGCGCGAACAGCTGCAGGTCGGCGAAGCGAGGGCTGCGCCACAGGTACAGCGCGAACCCCAGCGCCTGCACCCAGAACATCAGCGCAGTCGCCAGCCCGATGCCGGCCGCGCCCAGCTCCGGCAGGCCCAGCAGGCCGTTGGTCAGCACATAGGCCGTCGGCGCCAGCAGGCACAGCCCGCCGAAGCCCAGCAGCATGGTCGGCAGCGACCAGTGCAGGCCGTCGCTGAGGTAGCGCATCGACAGGTACAGGGTGAACGCCGGGATACCCCAGCGCACCGCGTGCAGGAAGTCGACCACGCCCGGCACGATGTCGGGCGCGATGCCCATCGGCCGCAGCAGCAGCGGCATGGCCGACAGCAGCGCCAGCAGCACGATGCCCAGCCCCAGCGCCAGCCACAGCGCCTGCCGGAACAGCGGGCCGATCGCGGCGCGGCGGCCGCCACCGTCCAGTTGCGAGACCGCCGGCGGCAGCGCCATCAGCGTACCCATCGGCGCCAGCATCGGCAGCCACAGCAGCGCCGAGCCCACCGACACCGCAGCCAGCGTGGCGGTGCCGTGGTGGCCGGCGACCATCGCATCGACGAAGCCGACCAGCCCGTGCGACAGGTGTCCGGCCGCCAGCGGCGCGGCCAGACGGGCGGTGCGACCCGCGTCGCTGCGCAGGCGGGAAAGGAAGGTGGGCATGGGTGGTACCGGAAGACAGGGGCGCACGCTGGCGCCGGCGCCGCGCGGCCTGTCATTCTACCGGGATGAGCCAGCCGCCCGTTCGCGAACCCGACCCGCAACCCGCGCCGGAAGCGCACTGCCGCAACTGCGGCGTGGCCCTGCACGGCCCCCATTGCCACGCCTGCGGGCAGCCGGTGAAGGGGCTGGTGCGGCCGCTCGGCAACCTGTTCGGCGACGTGCTGGACAGCGTGTTCGACCTCGACACCCGTGTGTTCCGCACGCTGCCGCCGCTGTTCGCCAAGCCTGGCTTCCTCACCCGCGAATACTTCGCCGGCCGGCAGATCCGCTACGTCACCCCGTTCCGGCTGTTCTTCTTCCTGGCCGTGGTGGCGTTCTTCGTTGCCCAACTGACCTTGGACGGCCCCAACATCAACCTCGGCGATGGCGACGCCGTTGCCCGGGCCACCACCGTGGCCGAAGTGGAGAAGGCGCGCGACGCCAAGCTGGCGGAACTGGCGAAGGTGAAGCAGGGCATGGCCGGCACGGCGGCGGCCACCGGCATCCCCGGCGTCGAGGCCGGCGCGCAGGCGGTGCGTGAAGTCGCCGCCGAGCGCATCGCCACGCTGCAGAAGGCGCAGGCCGCCGGATTGCCGCCGCCGGCAGCGGGTCGTGACGGGGAAAACACGCTGGACGTGCGCTTCAACGACAGGCGCTGGGACGAGGAGAAGAACCCGCTCGACACCTGGCTGCCCGGCTTCGCCGACCGCTGGCTCAATGCGCAGGTGGCCCGCGCCAGCCACAACATCGCCCGCCTCAAGCAGGACCCGGCGGCGTTCAAGGACGCGGCGCTGGGCGCGGTGCCCACCACCCTGTTCGTGCTGGTGCCGATCTTCGCGCTGATGCTGAAGCTGGCCTACTTCTTCAAGCGCCGGCTGTACATGGAGCACCTGGTGGTGGCGCTGCATAGCCATGCCTTCCTGTGCCTGGACCTGCTGCTGGTGCTGCTGGTGCGTGCGCTGGCGCAATGGCTGGCACCGGGCGAGGGCGCGCTGGCCACGCTGTTCGCCTGGATGGAAGGCTTGTTGATCGCGTGGATGCCGGTCTATCTGCTGCTGATGCAGAAGCGCGTGTACGCACAGGGCTGGCCGATGACCGCACTGAAGTACTTCGTGCTGGGCACCTGCTATTCGGTGCTGCTGGGCTTCGCGGTGGCGGCCAGCATGGCGATCGGGCTAGTGGCGATGTGAGCGCGGTGACCTACGAGGTCAACCTCGATGTAGACGCCGCCATCGCGGCCGAGTATCGCGGCTGGCTGGAGGCGCACGTGGCCCAGATGCTGGCGCTGCCGGGGTCCATCGAAGCGCGGACGACCGAGGTGCTGGAGCCCGCGCCCGCACCGGGCCGGGTCGCCTTCTGCGTGCATTACCGGCTGCGCGACGAGGCCGCCCTGCAGGCGTACTTCGACCACCACGCGGCCGCGATGCGCGGCGACGGCGTGGCCCGCTTCGGCGGCCGCTTTTCCGCCAGCCGACGGGTGCTGCGCGACGCCTGAAGCGGCGCCGGCGCGGCGGCTACTGCTGCAAGCGCGCCTGCAGCCAGGCGGTGCGTTGCGCCGGCAGCTGCGCCAGCAGTTCGCGACGCAGCGCGGCGCGGGCTTCCGGCGGGGTGATCTGCGCCAGCCGCGCCAGCGTGTCCAATTCTTCGGCGGAGGCGGCGCGTAGCAAGCGCAGCAGGGCTTCGCGCTCGCCAGGCTCGACATAGGCGAACAATGCGCCGATGCGCGGCCAGTCGCGCCCCAGCCGCGGGCCCAGGTGCCAGCCGCGGTGGGCATCGAACGACAGCGCCGCGTAGCGCTCGCGCAGCGCCTGCTGCTCGGTGGAAGGCAGCGCGGCGAAGCGCGCCGCCAGCCGCCGCAGGAGCGCCTGTTCTTCGGTCGGCAGGGCCTGCCATTCCGCCAGCGCGCCGCGCTGCCGTGCGCGCTGCAGCGGCGACAGCTGGTCCCAGGCACGCATGCGTTCCGACAGGCTGGCGGCGGGGGTGGGCTCGGCCGGTACCGCCGAGGCGGTGTCCGCGAAGGCCGGCGCCAGCGGCGGCGCCGGCAGCGCGTCGGCCGCTTCCGTCGCCAACCACGCCAGTAGCGGCAGCTGCAGCGCCAGCTGCAGGGTGCCGGGCTCGGCCAGCAGCGCGCGATCCGGGTGCAGGGCCGGATCGGCGGGGTCGAAGCGCGCCTTGGGTGCAGCGGCGGGCGGCAGCGGCTCCACCTGCACGTGGTTGCGCCAGCTGTCCAGCAGCTCGCGGCCGCGCGGATGCAGGAAGAAGCTCGCCACCAGCGCCACCGCGCACAGTGCGACGCCCAGCCACAGCCAACGCATGCGCCGGCGATGGCGGGCAGCGTCCCCGGCCTCGTCGGCTTGCGTCACTGGCGGTTGCGGCGGCACCGGGGCGTCGTCGGCTGCCTCCGGCATGGCGTCCAGCGCCCGCTGCGCAGCGGCCCGCCAGGCCCGCCAGACATCGAGGTCGGGCTGGCCCAAGGCATCGCGCGGCAGCGCGTCGCGGATCCGTAGCTGGTAGGCGTCCACGTCGATGCCCAGTGCGGCGGCGGCATCGGCCTCGCCTAGCGCCGCCACCAGGTGCAACAGCAGCGCCGCCCGCACCTGCGGTGGCAGCCGGGCGATGCCGGGCAGCGGGCCGGCGGCGGAACCTGTATGCCGCATGCTGGGTGTCGACAGCAGCAGCCGCCAGTATTGCCGCGGCCACTGCGCGATGGGCCATTGGCCGGCCTCGGTGGCAAAGACCCGGGCGGCGGCGTCGAGCGCGCGCTGGGCCGCCGTGGCGTCGCCGGACTGCACCAACGCCAGCAGCCGCGCGCGCCGGTCTAGGCCGCGCAGGAATGCGGAGACGGCCGTGGGTTGGGGGGGAGGGGGAATGGGGTTGGTCATGTCGGGGGGATCGGCACGGCCCAATCTTATAGCGGTCCCGCCTCGCTTCTGCCGCTTGACATCCGCGCCGGAAGGGCGCACGGCCGCGACAGTTGTGCACAGCGGCATGAATTGCGTCGGCGCACCAAACCGGTGGTCGCGCAGCCGCTTCTCGGCGGCGTGTGATTTGTGCAAGTGGTTGATTTTAAAGGCTATCGCTTGAGCGGTGAAATTTTCGCCAAGCGCGTGCAGGGCGCATGGGCGCAGCCTCGCGCGGATCCCTCCCGGCGTCACGCACAGGTTTATCCACAGGGCGTGTGGATAAGGGGTCTTTCCCTTCCAGAACAGCCGCTTGTGCGGGATTCCGTGCGCTGGCTCACACAAGTTCCGGCGCCGTCGCCCGCCACGATGGCTTGACACCCCCTGTTCGGTCGGCTCCGCGAGCTGTGGCGCGGATTGCGGGCAGGGCAGTTGTGCACAGCCGTGAAGAATCCGTCACAAACGTCGGTTTCACGTCAAACGGGTAATCGAATGGTGCCGTGTTCCACGGATAAGCCAATGATTTAAAAACAAAAATCAAATATGGCTATTTTTTGTCCACCTGAACGAAAGGACGCTGGCACGGCCCTTGCGCAGTCGTGGCCGGGCGCCATGCACAGACTTATCCACAGTGCGTGTGGATAAGCCGTCTTTCCCTGCAATAACAGCCACTTGGACGAATTAGGTGAGCTTGCGGCCAGGTATGCCGCGCAAGCTGAACGGTAGCCGACGGGGCTAGACTTGCGGCGATGACTGCTCCCGCGACTCTGCGCGTGGCCCTGCCGGTGCCGCTGCCGCGCCTGTTCGACTATCTGCCGCCGCCCGGCCTCGACGCCGCCGCGGTGGCGGTGGGCGCGCGGCTGCGGGTGCCGTTCGGCCAGCGTGAGGTGTGCGGACTGGTGGTCGGGCATGGGCAGGCGGAGCCGGGCGTCGAGCTGCGCGCCGCGCTGGCGGCGCTGGACGGGGCGCCGCTGCTGCAGGGCGAGCTGCTGACGTCGTTGCGCTGGCTGGTCGCCTATCTGCACGCCCCGCTGGGGGAAGTGCTGGCGGCCGCGCTGCCGGCCGCGCTGCGGCGCGGCGAGCCGTTGCCGGATATCACCCGCCATGGCTGGGTATTGAACGAAGCGGGGCGCACCGCGCTGCCGGCGATGCGTGCGGGCAAGCCGAAGGCGCTGGCCGGGCTGTTGGCCGAAGCGCGCGCCGAAGACTGGCTGGACGAATCCGTGCCGGGCTGGCGCGCGCCGCTGCGCACGCTGCGCGAGCGTGGGCTGGTCGAACGGGTGAAAGCGGGGTCGGAAGCCGAAACGGGGTCAGGTTCACTTCTTCGTGGAAGTGAACCTGACCCCGTTCCTTTCTCTGCCAATACCGAGCAGCAGCTCGCCATCGAGGCGATCCGCAGCGCCGACGGCTTCGCGCCGTTCCTGCTGGACGGCGTCACCGGCAGCGGCAAGACCGAGGTCTACCTGCAGGCGATCGCCGAGTGCCTGGCGCGCGGCAGGCAGGCGCTGGTGCTGGTGCCGGAGATCGGCCTGACCCCGCAGGCGCTGGCGCGCTTCCGTGCGCGCCTGGGCGTGCCGGTGCATGCGCTGCATTCCGGTCTCAACGACAGCGAACGGGCCGCAACCTGGCTGGCCGCCGCTAGCGGGCAGGCGCGGGTGATCGTGGGCACGCGCTCGGCGGTGTTCGTGCCGCTGCCGGAGGCCGGCCTGGTCGTGGTCGACGAGGAACACGACGGCAGCTACAAGCAGTTCGACGGCATCCGCTACCACGCCCGTGATTTCGCCATCGTGCGCGCCCGCGCGCTGGCCGTGCCGGTGGTGCTGGGCAGCGCCACGCCGTCGCTGGAGACGCTGCACAACGCGCGCTGCGGGCGCTACCAGTACTTGCGCCTACGCCAGCGCGCGGGTGCCGCCCGGCCACCGCAGGTGCGGGTGCTGGACGTGCGCAAGCGCCCGCTGCACGCCGGGCTGTCCGAGGAGTCGCTGGCGGCGATCCGCGCTGCGCTGGACGGGGGCGGGCAGGTGCTGGTGTTCCGCAACCGACGCGGCTATGCGCCGGTGCTGCTCTGCCACGACTGCGGCTGGAGCGCGCACTGTCCGCGCTGCAGCACCCCGGAGCGGCCCACCGCGATGACCGTGCACGCCCACGGCAAGCGCCTGCAATGCCACCATTGCGGCCACCGCCGGCCGTCGCCGCCGGCCTGCCCGGACTGCGCCAGCCTGGCGCTGCAACCGCAGGGAAACGGCACCGAACGGATCGAGGCCGAACTGCAGGCACGCTTCGACGCGGTGCCGGTGATCCGCATCGACCGCGGCAGCACCGGCCAGCGCGATGGCCTGCAGAAACACCTCGATGCGCTGGGCAACCGGCCGGGCATCCTGATCGGCACGCAGATGCTGGCCAAGGGCCATGACCTCGGCAACCTGGTGCTGGTGGTGGTGGTGGGGATCGACGAGGGCCTGTTCTCCGCCGATTTCCGCAGCGGCGAAAAGCTCGCCCAGCTGCTGATCCAGGTGGCCGGCCGCGCCGGCCGCGCCGAGCGGCCGGGCACGGTACTGCTACAGACGCATCACCCGGAGCATCCGCTGCTGCAGACGCTGGTGGGCGGCGGCTACCACGCCTTTGCCGACGGCGAACTGGCGCTGCGCGAAGCCGCCGATTTCCCGCCGTTCGCGCACCTGGCCCTGCTGCGCGCCGAGGCCAAGCAGGCCGAGCATCCGCTGCAGTTCCTGCAGCTGGCGAAGACCCTGCTGGCGGGTAGCGGCATCGACATCCATGGCCCGCTGCCGGCACCGATGCCGCGCCGCGCCGGCTACGTGCGTTCGCAGCTGCTGCTGGCCGCGCCGGCACGCGCCGCCCTGCATGCGGCGCTGGACGTGGCGGTGCCCGCGCTGTACGCCGCGCCGGAAGCGCGGCGGGTGCGCTGGTCGTTGGACGTGGATCCGCTGGACCTGTACTGAGCCTTCGATGCAGCGACCATACAATGCAACGCCAACCCGTGGCTGCGACTGCAAACGATGCTGCCGGAGGAAACGCAATGGCGGTTGAAACTGCGCTGATCGAAGGCCTGCTGCTGGCGTTCGACCTGCTGGGCACTTTCGTGTTCGCGCTCAGTGGCGGGGTGCTGGCGGTGCGCAAGCGGCTGGACCTGTTCGGCGTGCTGGTGCTCGCCTGCGCGGCGGCGGTGTCGGGCGGCGTCGTCCGCGACGTGCTGATCGGCGCGCATCCGCCGGCGTCGCTGGCCGATTGGCGCTACCTGGTGACGGCGATGACCGCCGGGCTGGTGGCGTTCCGCTGGCACGGCTTGATCGAGCGCCTGCGCAACCCGGTGCAGCTGTTCGATGCCGCTGGCCTTGCGCTGTTCGCGGTGCTTGGCACTGGCAAGGCGCTGGCGTTCGGGCTGTCGCCGTTTGCGGCGACCCTGCTGGGGATGACCACCGGCATCGGCGGCGGCATCGCCCGCGACGTGTTGGTGGCGCGGGTGCCGGTGGTGCTGCAGGCCGAGCTGTACGCGGTGGCCGCGCTGGTCGGTGGCGGGGTGGTGGCGTTCGCGGCGGTGCTACGGCTGCCGCAGCAGCCGGCGATGGTGGTGGGTGCGCTGGCCTGCTTCGGCTTGCGCTACATGGCCCTGCGCCACGGCTGGCGGCTGCCGGTGGCGCGCGCACGTCGGTAGGCGCGCCTTTCCCGCAAGGCAAGACGGCCCGGATCGCTCCGGGACGTCTTGGTATCGCGTGATGGCGTTGCTTACGCCGCGAACAGCGCCTTCATCTTCTTCAGCGCGTTGGCTTCGATCTGGCGGATGCGCTCGGCGGACACGCCGTATTCGTCGGCCAGTTCCTGCAGGGTGACCTTGCTGTCGGCGTCCAGCCAGCGGCGCTTGATGATGTCGCGCGAACGGGCGTCGAGCCGGGCCATGCCTTCGCGCAGCACGTCCAGCTGGTCGGCTTCGCTGTCGGCGGATTCGTAGGCGGCGGCCGGGTCGGCGTCGTGGGCGACCAAGTAGTTGACCGGCGCCGGCGGGGCATGGTCGTCGTCGGCATCGTCGGGCGCGTCGAAGCCGATGTCGCGGCCGGACAGGCGCGACTCCATCTCCAGCACCTCGCGCTCGGACACGTTCAGGTCCTTGGCCACCGCGCGCACTTCCTCGGCGTTGAGCCAGCCCAGCCGGGTCTTGCTCTTGCGCAGGTTGAAGAACAGCTTGCGCTGCGCCTTGGTGGTGGCCACCTTCACGATGCGCCAGTTCTTGATGATGAACTCGTGCATCTCGGCGCGGATCCAGTGCACCGCGAAGCTGACCAGGCGCACGCCCACCGAGGGATCGAAGCGCTTGACCGCCTTCATCAGGCCGATGTTGCCTTCCTGGATCAGGTCGCCCAGCTGCAGGCCGTAGCCGCTGTAGCCGCGGGCCACGTGGACCACGAAGCGCAGGTGCGACAGGATCAGCTCCTGCGCCGCGGCGATGTCGTTGTCTTCGCGCAGGCGATGGGCCAGCCGCTGCTCGTCCTCCACCGACAGCACCGGGATCTGGTGTACGCCGCTGATGTAGGCCTCCAGCGAGCCCATGGCGCTGGGGATCGGCAGGTTGTTGGCGACAAGTGCGGTGGTGGTCATGTTGGCTTCCCTCATGCGGCCGATTCTAACAGTCGCCATTTGTGACTGTCGTTCACGCCGATAGTTCACAGTCGTTTCATTCATGGAACAACGGCAGCGGGTTTCCGTTCAGGAAATCACGGCCCATCCAAGCGATCTGGGGGCGTCCTGCAGGGTCTGCAAGCCCGACGCGCGCTTGACAGCATGCAGGCGCGCCTCGATCCTGCGCGCATTCCGAGGGGAGCCCCGTACGGGGCTGAGAAAGCGTCGAGCTGACCCTTGCACCTGATCCGGGTCATGCCGGCGTAGGAACGGAAAAACCACGCCGCGTGCGCCGCGCCGCGTGCCGTTGCATCGTCCAATCCCCGGATCTCCCGCCGTTTCACGAGGAGGAGATCCATGCAAGCACCAGACACCCGTCCGGGCGCCGTCACCACCGGCCCGATCCGCGGCTCGCGCAAGGTCTATCTGTCGCCGCCCGGCCACCCCGGCCTGCGCGTACCGTTGCGCGAGATCGCACTGGACGACCCGCAGACGCCGCGCCTGCACCTCTACGACACCTCCGGGCCGTACACCGAGGACGGCGTCGCCATCGATCTGGCCGAAGGGCTGCCGGCGTTGCGCGAAAGCTGGCTGGCGCAGCGCGGTTTCGAAGTCGTCGAAGGCCGCGCGGTGCGCCCGGAGGACAACGGCTTCGCCAGCGGCGAGCGGCTGGTCGCACCCTGCCCGGCGGCGCGCACGCTGCGCCGCGGCCACGTCGGGCAGCCCGTCACCCAACTGGAGTTCGCCCGCGCAGGCATCGTCACCGAGGAAATGGTGTACGCCGCGCATCGCGAAAACCTCGGCCGCAGCGCCGCCAGCGACGAGGAAAAGCAGCGGCTGGCAGCAGGCGAATCGTTCGGCGCGGCGCTGCCGGCGCTGGTGACCCCGGAATTCGTGCGCGAGGAAATCGCCAGGGGCCGCGCCATCCTGCCGGCCAACATCAACCATCCCGAACTCGAACCGATGGTGATCGGGCGCAACTTCCTGGTGAAGGTGAACGCCAACATCGGCAACTCGGCGCTGTCCTCCGGGGTGGCCGAGGAAGTGGAAAAGCTGGTGTGGGCGATCCGCTGGGGCGCCGATACGGTGATGGACCTGTCCACTGGCCGCAACATCCACAACCTGCGCGGCTGGATCCTGCGCAATGCGCCGGTGCCGATCGGCACGGTGCCGCTGTACCAGGCGCTGGAAAAAGTGGGCGGCGACCCGGCCAGACTGGACTGGGAGGTGTTCAAGGACACCCTGATCGAACAGGCCGAGCAGGGCGTGGACTACTTCACCATCCACGCCGGCGTGCGGCTGGCGCACGTGCCGCTGACCGCCAAGCGCGTCACCGGCATCGTGTCCCGCGGCGGCTCGATCATGGCGCGCTGGTGCCTGAGCCACCACCGCGAGAATTTCCTCTACGAACGCTTCGACGAGATCTGCGACATCCTGCGCCGCTACGACGTCGCCTTCTCGCTGGGCGACGGCCTGCGCCCCGGCAGCATTGTCGACGCCAACGACGCCGCCCAGTTCGCCGAACTCGACACCTTGGGCGAGTTGACCAAGGTGGCGTGGGGCAAGGGCTGCCAGGTGATGGTGGAAGGCCCCGGCCACGTGCCGATGCACAAGATCCGCGACAACATGACGCGCCAGCTGGACGTCTGCAGCGACGCGCCGTTCTACACGCTCGGCCCGCTGACCACCGACGCCGCGCCCGGCCACGACCATCTGACTTCCGCGATTGGCGCGGCGATGATCGGCTGGTTCGGCACCGCCATGCTCTGCTACGTGACGCCGAAGGAGCATCTGGGCCTGCCCGACCGCGACGACGTCAAGACCGGGGTGATCAGCTACAAGATCGCCGCCCACGCCGCCGACCTGGCCAAGGGCCACCCGGCCGCGCAGGCGCATGACGACGCGCTGTCGCGGGCGCGCTTCGCGTTCCGCTGGGAAGACCAGTTCAACCTCTCGCTCGATCCCGACACCGCGCGCGCCTACCACGACGCCACCCTGCCCAAGGACGCGCACAAGAGCGCGCACTTCTGCTCGATGTGCGGGCCGAAGTTCTGCTCGATGAAACTCAGCCACGAGCTGCGCGGCGATGCCGAAGCGGGGATGCAGGCGAAGGCGGAGGAGTTCGTCGCCGGCGGCGGTGCGCTGTACGTGGATGCGCCGGCGGACCTGCCGGCATGAGCGCGCGCATCCGCGTGCTCGGCGCAGGCGTGGCCGGGCTGGCGGCGGCGCTGGAACTGGCGCAGGCCGGTGCCGAGGTGGAGGTGCTGGAAATCGGCGCGCAGCCCGGCGGCGACGGCGCCAGCCCCTTTGCCGGCGGCATGCTGGCGCCGTGGTGCGAATGCGTCAGCGCCGAACCACTGGTTGCCGAGCTCGGCCGGCAGGCGCTGGACTGGTGGCCGCGGCAGTTCGACGGCACCGTCCGCAACGGCACGCTGGTGCTGGCCGCGGCGCGCGATGTCGGCGAGCTGGAGGCCTTCGCCAATCGCAGCGACAACTACCGCAGGCTGGACGGCGACGGCATCGCCGCGCTGGAACCGGATCTGGCCGGGCGCTTCCGCCACGGCCTGTTCTTCGCCGACGAAGCGCACCTCGACCCGCGCGCAGCGCTGCGTGCGCTGGCCCGGCAACTGGGCGAACTGGGCGTTGCCATCCGTTACGGCATCGACGCGCGCGGGCAGGCCCACGACGGCCGCATCGTGCTGGACTGCCGCGGCTACGCCGCCCGCGACCGCCTGCCGGAGCTGCGCGGCGTGCGCGGCGAGATGCTGCTGCTGCACAGCGACGATGTGCAATTCGCGCGCCCGATCCGGCTGCTGCATCCGCGCGGCATGCATTACCTGGTGCCGCGCGGCGATGGCCTGTACATGCTCGGCGGCAGCATGCTGGAAAGCGATGATGCCGGCGCGATCAGCGCGCGCTCGCTGATGGAGCTGCTCAACGCCGCCTACGCGCTGCATCCGGCGCTGGCCGAAGCGCGCATCGTCGAGCTGGGCCACGGCCTGCGCCCGGCCTTCCCCGACAACCTGCCGCGGCTGCAGCAGCGCGATGGCCGCTGGCATCTCAACGGGCTGTTCCGCCACGGCTACCTGCTGGCGCCGGCGCTGGCACGGCAAGCCGCCGCGCGCCTGCTGGAGGCGGCGTGATGCAGATCGTCGTGAACGGCGAAGCGCGCCGGGTCGAAGCCGCCACGCTGGCGCTGGCGCTGCTGGAACTGGGCTATCGCGATGCCCGCGTCGCCACCGCGCTGAACGGCGTGTTCGTGCCCGCCGGACAGCGCGCGGCGCAGGCGCTGGGCGACGGCGATGCGCTGGAAATCCTCGCGCCGATGCAGGGAGGTTGAGATGCAGGTCTACGACAGTGAAGTGGGTTCGCGGCTGTGGCTGGGCAGCGCCCGCTATCCCTCGCCGGCGATCTTGTCCGAAGCGGTGCGCGGCGCGGGCTGCGACGTGGTGACCGTCTCGCTGCGTCGCGAAAACGCGCAGGCCGGCGCCGGACAGGCGTTCTGGGCGCTGATCCGCGAGCTGGGCGTGCGCGTGCTGCCCAATACCGCCGGCTGCCACACGGTGCAGGAGGCCGTCACCACCGCACGGATGGCGCGCGAGGTGTTCGACACCCGCTGGATCAAGTTGGAAGTGCTGGGCACGGGCGAGCTGCTGCAGCCGGACGTGTTCGGGCTGGTGGAGGCGGCGCGGATCCTCTGCGACGAGGGTTTCCAGGTTTTCCCCTACACCACCGCCGACCTCGGCGTGGCCGAGCGCCTGCTCGATGCCGGCTGCCGGGTGCTGATGCCGTGGGGCGCGCCGATCGGCAGCGCCCGCGGGCTGGCCGATCCATTCGCGCTGCGCGCGCTGCGCGCGCGCTTCCCCGACATCCCGCTGGTGGTCGATGCCGGCCTGGGCCTGCCGTCGCACGCGGCGATGGCGATGGAGCTGGGTTTCGATGCGGTGCTGGCGAACACCGCGGTGGCGCTGGCCGCCGACCCGGTGCGGATGGCGCGCGCGTTCGCCGATGCGGTGTGCGCCGGTGCCGCCGCGCATGCCGCGGGACCGATGCCGGTGCGCGATTTTGCCGAGCCCTCCACGCCGGTCATCGGCCAGGCCTGGCGCGCATGAGCCGGCTCGATCCCTTCTATCCGGTGGTCGACAGCGCCGCCTGGGTGCAGCGCCTGCTGCCGCTAGGCACCAGGTTGGTGCAGCTGCGGATCAAGGACGCGCCGGAGGCGCGGCTGCGGGCGGAGATCGGTACCGCGCTAGTGGCCTGCCGCGCGCATGCCGCGCAGCTGGTGGTCAACGATCATTGGCAGCTGGCGCTGGACGCGGGCGCGGACTTCGTCCACCTCGGGCAGGAAGATCTGGAGGATGCCGACCTGCCGGCGCTGCGCCGGCGCGGCGTTCGGCTGGGCATCAGCACCCACGACGAGGCCGAACTGGCGCGCGCGCTGGCGCTGGCGCCGGACTACATCGCGCTGGGTCCGGTGTATCCGACCACGCTGAAGCAGATGCCGTGGGCGCCGCAGGGGCTGCCGCGGATCGGCGAATGGAAAGCGAAGATCGGCACGCTGCCGCTGGTGGCGATCGGTGGCATCACCCTGGAACGCGCGCAAGGTTGTTTCGATGCCGGCGCCGACGCGGTGGCGCTGGTCAGCGACATCACCCGCCACCCGGAACCCGACGCGCGCACCGTGGCTTGGCTGCAGGCCACGCGGGGGCGGGCATGAAGCCGCTGGCGCTCACCATCGCCGGCTCCGATTCCTGCGGCGGCGCCGGCCTGCAGGCCGACCTGGCCGCCTTCGCCGCGCTGGGCGTGCGTGGCGCCACCGCGATCACCGCGGTGACCGCGCAGAACCGCAGCGGCGTGCGCGCCGTGCAGGTGCTGCCGGCGACGCTGGTGCGCGACCAGATCGATGCGGTGTTCGAGGAGGAGCCGGTGCGCGCGGTCAAGCTGGGCATGCTGGCGGAAGCGTCGATCATCGAAGTGGTGGCGGCCAGCCTGCGCCAGCATCGCGCACGCGCAGTGGTGATCGATCCGGTGATGATCGCAAGCTCCCGCGCGCGGCTGCTGCGCATCGAGGCGGTGGCCGCGCTGCGCCGCGAGCTGCTGCCGCTGGCCGACTGCCTGACCCCCAACCTCGACGAGGCCGCCGCGCTGCTGGATGCGCCGCGCGCGCAGGACGAGGCAGGGATGCTGGAACAGGGGCGCGCGCTGCTGGCGCTGGGGCCGCGTGCGGTGCTGATGAAGGGCGGGCACGCGCCGCTGGCCGAGGCGGTGGACCTGCTGGTGACTGCAGATGCAGTCCAGCGTTTTGCCGCGCCGTGGATCATCGGTGCCGACGGTCACGGCACCGGCTGCACGCTGTCCGCGGCAGTGGCGGCCGGGCTGGCGCTGGGCGACGGGCTGGAGGTCGCGGTGGGCGTCGCCAAGCGGCATCTGGGCCACTGGCTGGGCGAGCGCTTCAGGTCGTTGTAAGCAGCGCGCGCGGCGGCAGCGACCAGTCGATCGGGGCCTTGCCGCAGCGCGCCAGGTACTGGTTGGCGGCGGAGAAGTGCCCGCAGCCAAGGAAGCCGCGGTGCGCCGATAGCGGCGAGGGGTGCGGCGCCTTCAGTACCCGGTGGCGACGACCGTCGATCACCGCGCCCTTCTTTTGCGCGTAGCTGCCCCAGAGCAGGAACACCAATTGCTCGCACTCGCGGTTGAGCACGTCCACCACATGGTCGGTGAAGCCTTCCCAGCCGCGTCCTTGGTGGCTGCCGGGCTTGCCGTCCTCCACCGTCAGCACGCTGTTGAGCAGCAGCACGCCGCGCCGCGCCCACGGCAGCAGGCAACCGTGGTCGGGACGGATGAAGCCGATGTCGCGCTCCAGCTCCTTGTAGATGTTCAGCAGCGACGGCGGCACCGGCACCCCCGGCGGCACCGAGAAGCACAGCCCGTGCGCCTGCCCGGCGCCGTGGTACGGGTCCTGGCCGAGGATGACCACCTCCACCGCGTCGAACGGCGTGGCGTCGAAGGCGGCGAAGATGTCCCTGCCGGGCGGGTAGATGCGCGCGCCGGCGGCCTTGCGCTGGCGCAGGAAGGCGGACAGTGCGCGCATGTCCTCGCGCGCGAACCATTCGCCCACTCGCGCCTTCCAGCTCGGTTCCAGTTGCAGCGCGGCGGCGGCGTCCATCGCGCTCAGATCACGCCGCGCTTCTTCTCGAACAGCAGGTAGGCCACGCCCAAGGCGGCGCCGATCCCCAGCGAGGCCGGCCAGCCCAGCGGGCCCAGCCACTTCACCAGCCCGGCCAGCAGCAGGCCCAGCACCACGAACTGCGAATAGCGCCAGCGGCTTTCGCGAAAACTTTTCATCTCCGGGCCGGCCATCGGCTCAGACCTTGTAGCCGGTGTGGATGGCGACGATGCCGGCGCTCATGTTGCGGAAGCTGCAGCGGGCAAGCCCGGCTGCTTCCATCATCGCCTTGAGCTCGCGCTGCGGTGGATGCTTGCGGATCGACTCGGCCAGGTACTGGTAGCTCTCGGCGTCGCCGGCGAACAGGCTGCCCAGCTTCGGCAGCACCTTGAAGGAATGGAAGTCGTAGATCGGCTTGAACCACTCGGCCTGCACTTCGGAGAATTCCAGCACCCGCGCCTGCCCGCCGGGGCGCAGCACCCGCGCGATCTCGCGCAGCGCGGCGTCCTTGTCGGTCACGTTGCGCAGGCCGAAGGCCATGGTGACGAGGTCGAAGCTGGCGTCGGGGAAGGGCAGGCATTCGGCGTTGCACTGCACGTACTCGAAGCCGCGCACGTTGCCGCGGTCGGTCATGCGGTCGCGGCCCACCCGCAGCATGTCGCCGTTGATGTCGCCCAGCACCAGTTCGCCGGTTTCGCCCACCCGCTCCTTCAGCAGCGCGGCGATGTCGCCGGTGCCGCCGGCCAGGTCGAGCACGCGGTCGCCCTTGCGCACCTGCGTGGTGGCGACGAAGAAGCGCTTCCACAGCCGGTGGATGCCCAGGCTCATGGCATCGTTCATCAGGTCGTACTTGCCGGCCACCGAGGTGAACACCTCGGCGACCAGCTTCTGCTTCTGGGCCACCGGCACGTCGCGGAAACCGAAGTGGGTGGTGCCGGCTTTGTCCTGGGCTGTATCCATGGCGGGGATTATCGCACCATGGATTGACCCCGATCATGCCAGCCGGCCGCCGCCCGGCGAGAATGGTCCCGACCGCCGCCGGAGCCCGCCATGCAATCACCCGAATCGCACCAGCCGCTGCTGATTGCCGACGACCGCGCACTGGAGGCCTACATGGCCGACGTGCACGGCAAGAACTTCGCGTCGCGCCGCGACGGCGGGATCGCGCTGGCGGACTGGCTGGCCAGCGGCGACGACGCCGAGGAACGCAGCTACCGCCATGCCGAGCGGCTGGGCCTGCCACTGGTGCGGCTGCCCGAGGTGGCGGTGGATCCGCAGGTGGCGGCGCTGCTGCGCCCCGAGCAGGCGCGCCAGCTGCGGGTGGTGCCGCTGCGCCTGCACAACGGCCTGCTGGCCGCAGCGATGGAGGACCCTACCAGCCAGCAGGCGATGGCCGCGCTGGAGTTCGCCACCGCCCACCACGTGCTGCCGATGGTGGCCAGCGCGCGCGGCATCCGCGAGGCGATCGCCCACAGCTACGACCTGGCCGAGGACCGCGAAACCGTGCGCCAGCTCGGCCTGGACCCGCATGCGGCCGGGATCGAGAGCGAGGCCGAGGCCAACCGGCTGGCGCGCGAACAGCCGGTCGTGCGGCTGGTGCACGGCCTGATCGCCGACGCGGTGGCCCGCCGCGCCTCCGACATCCACCTGCGCCCGGGCGAACACGATACCGACGTGCTGTTCCGCATCGACGACGAACTGGTGCCGGTGCGCAGCCTGATGCGCGCCCTGCACCCGGCCGCGATCAGCCGGGTGAAGGTGCTCGGCGCGATGAACCTGGCCGAGCACCGGCTGCCGCAGGACGGCCGCACCAGTTTCATCCTCGACAACGGCGGCAAGGTCGACCTGCGCATCTCGATCCTGCCGACGGTGAACGGCGAAAGCGCGGTGGTGCGCCTGCTGGACCCGCGCGAGGGCCTGTGGAACCTCGACCAGCTGGGCCTGAGCGAGGCCGACAAGCTGCGCGTGGACGACGTGATGACGCGCAGCCACGGCATGTTCCTGACCACCGGGCCCACCGGCTGCGGCAAGTCCACCACCCTGTACGCGATGCTGCTGGAGATGCGCAAGCAGCGCATCAACATCCTCACCATCGAGGACCCGGTGGAGTTCCACGTCGCCGAGATCCAGCAGATGCAGGTCAACCGCGCGGCCGGCTTCACCTTCGCCAGCGCGATGCGCAACTTCCTGCGCCATGACCCCGACGTGATCATGGTGGGCGAGATCCGCGACCGCGAGACCGCCGGCATTGCGGTGGAAAGCGCGCTCACCGGCCACTTGATGCTGAGCACCCTGCACACCAACACCGCCGCGACCACGGTCACCCGCCTGCTCGACCTGGGCGTGGAGCCCTACCTGCTGCGCGCCAGCCTGCTGGCGGTGATGTCGCAGCGGCTGGTGCGGATCACCTGCCCGCATTGCCGCGAGGTCGAGCAGGTGCCGGCGCGCATCCGCGAAGCGCTGGGCGTGGGTGCCGACGAGGTGTTCCACACCGGACGCGGCTGCGCCCGCTGCGAAGGGCTGGGCGTGCACGGCCGACGCGCGGTCTACGAGCTGCTGGTGATGAGCCCGCGCCTGCGCGAACTGGTGGTGCCCGGCGCCGAGGCCGACAGCATCCACCGCGTGGCGGTGGAGGAGGGCATGGTGCCGATCACCCAGGCCGCGGTGGCGCTGGCGCGCAGCGGCGAGATCTCGCTGTCGGAAGCCTGGCGGGTGCGCGCGGACTGAGTCTGCCTGCATGCGACACTGCGCGCATGCAGACTGAATCGGTTTCCTTCCGCGGCACGCCCTGCCTGCGCATCACCGCCGACGGCGCCAGCGCACTGGTTTCCCTGCACGGTGCGCAAGTCCTGTCGTGGCGGCTCGCCGACGGGCGTGAACGCCTGTTCCTGTCGGAGCGCGCGGTATTCGATGGCAACACGGCGATCCGCGGCGGCATCCCGGTGATCTTTCCGCAGTTCGGCGAGCGCGGCGCGGGCCATCGGCACGGCTTCGCCCGCAACCGCGCGTGGATGTTCGCGGGCGTGGAAGGCGACGAAGCCGTGTTCACGTTGGCCGGCGACGGCAGCGATGCCGACTGGCCGCATTCCTTCATCGCCCGCCTGCGCATCGGCCTGGCCGGCGAACGACTGCAGGTTGCGCTGGAGATCGGCAACACCGGCACCACGCCGTTCGCCTTCACCGCTGCCCTGCACAGCTACCTGCGCGTGGACGACATCGCCCATGCCGCCATCGAAGGCTTGCAGGGCTGCGACTTCGAAGACAGCGTCAACGGCGGCACCCTGCACCGCCAGCACGACTACGAAGTCACGTTTGACGGGGAGACCGACCGCATCTACAACGACGTGGTCGCACCGCTGGCGCTGCTGGATGGCGCGCACCGGCTCGACATCGAACAGGACGGCTTCGGCGACGTAGTGGTCTGGAACCCGGGCGAACAGTTGTGCGCGCGCATCGCCGACCTGGCCCCGGACGACTGGAAATGCTTCGCCTGCGTGGAAGCCGGGCAGGTGTTGCAGCCGGTGGTGCTGGGGCCGGGGGAGCGGTGGTCCGGGGTGCAGCGTCTGGGCTGATGCGCGTGGTGGTTCAACCTTTCGCGGGTTCGGTGAGTGCCTTTGGCATCGGGCGTCCGCATTAGCGACGTCCTTGGTGTGCTGTTTGCCGTCCGCTGCGGTCAACTCCAACTGGTGACAATCCGTCACCAGTTGGCCTTCCTCGGCAAGCTGGTGTGTCTGCTTGTCCTGTACTTGCTTGCGGTGGTGGCGTCCGGCTGGGTCAGTTCCGACCGGGCGGCAGGTACAGGTATTTTTGGAAGCCGACGAAGGTCTGCCTGATCTGTTCCGGTGTGCCAAGGTCGGCTGCCGCATCCGCAATGGCGTTGTACTTCAGGCGCAGCAGGGGCGTGAGCTTGCCGAGGTCGAGCTCGTCCACGCCCTCGTGGACATAGTGCTCCAGCACGAACTCGACGAAGTCGAGATGGCGGTTGCTCTTGTAGCTGTCGCTGATACCGGACTTCGCCAGCACGGCGCGTTCGCTGCGCGGGATCGGCGCGCGGGTATAGGCCACATAAGCCAGGACGTCGAAGAGATCGCTGTCCTCGGCCTCGATGGCCTTCTGCATTTCCGCCAGCGCCTCGCGACCAAAGCCCTTGTCGGCCAGTCCGTCCAGCAGCGCCCTGCGCGTGACCGGATCACTCCAGATCTCGCGCAACTGGTCCTCGTCCTTGAAGAAGTTGGGCAGCGCCCCGAACAGCCCTTCCAGGAACTGCGCCGCCGACATCGGCTTGCCATCGGCACTCCAGAACGTGGTCGCCACCATGCTCTGGAGCTGGCGCACCTTGCCATCGGCAAGTTTGACCTTGATGCGCTGGGGGCGGGGCTCCATCGGGTCGGACTGGACCGACGCCGCCACGACGTCCGCCTCACTGGCCGTTAGCCGCGCTGCGCGCGGTTCCGGTTCCACCGGCTCGCCGTCCCATTCCGGGTCGCTGAAATGCAGGTAAGCCTTCACGAAATCGTGGAGGGTGAAGTAGTCCTTGCCCTCGTACAGGCGGGTGCCGCGGCCGACGATCTGCTTGAACTCGATCATCGAGTTGACCGGGCGCATCAGCACGATGTTGCGCACATTGCGCGCATCCACGCCGGTGGACAGCTTCTGCGACGTGGTGAGGATGGTCGGGATGGTCTTCTCGTTGTCCTGGAAGTCGCGCAGGTATTCCTCGCCTTTCGCTCCGTCGTTGGCAGTGACACGCACGCAGTACAGCGGATCCGGATTGGCCTTGTTCTGGTTGATCAGGTCGCGCACCAAGGCCGCGTGTTCCTGGGTGGCGCAGAACACCAGCGTCTTTTCCTTGGGATCGACCTGCTTCATCCATTCCTGCACGCGGAACGCTTCGCGCTCGGGGATGACGATGATCCGGTTGAAGTCCGACTCGGTATAGCGCTTGCCGGGCAGCACCTCGCCCTCCACCACGGCGTCGTCCGGCGTGTAGGTGTAGTCGTCCAGCGTGGTGGCCCACTGTTTGACCCGGAACGGGGTCAGGAAGCCATCGTTGATGCCTTCCTTCAGCGAATAGGAATAGACCGGCTCGCCGAAATAGGCGTAGGTGTCGGCATTGCTCCGCCGCAGTGGCGTGGCGGTCAGGCCCAGCTGCACGGCCGGCGAGAAGTACTCCAGGATCGCCCGCCAGCTGCTCTCGTCCTTCGCGCCGCCGCGGTGGCATTCGTCGATGACGATGAAGTCGAAGAAGTCGGGCGGGTAGTCGCCGAAGTACGGCGTTTCGCCAGGCCCGCTCATGAAGGTCTGGAAGATGGTGAAGAACACGCTGCCGTTTTTCGGCACCCGGCCCTTCTTGCGGATCTCATCGGGGGCGATGCGCACCAGCGCGTCGTCATCGAAGGCGGAAAACGCGTTGTAGGCCTGGTCGGCCAGGATGTTGCGGTCCGCCAGGAACAGGATGCGCGGCCGTCGCGTCGGCTCGCCCTCGCCCTTCCAGTCAGTGAGGTTCCACTTGCTCTGGAACAGCTTCCACGCCAGCTGGAACGCGGTGAAGGTCTTGCCGGTGCCGGTGGCCAGGGTCAGCAGGATGCGGTCGCGGCCCTCGCTGATGGCGTCCAGCACGCGCTGGATGGCGATGTCCTGGTAATAGCGGCCCTGCCAGGTGCCGCCCTTGTCCTCGAAAGGAACCGCGGCGAAGCGGTCGCGCCAGGCGTTGGCATGGGCGAAGGTGCGCGCCCACAGTTCCTCGGGCCCGGGGAAGGTGGGCACATCGCCTTCGCTGCCCGTGGCCATGTCGATGCCGTAGATCGCCTGCCCGTTGGCGGCGTAGGTGAAGCGCACCGCCAGCTTGGCCGCGTAGGCCTTGGCCTGCATCACGCCCTCGGTACAGGGCACGGCCCACGCCTTGGCCTCCACCACCGCCAGCCGGGTGTTGCGGTGGATCAGCACGTAGTCCGCGATCTCGGGCTTGGCCCGCTGCCCGTGGCCCTGCAGCCGCCCTTCGGTGATGCGGAACTCGCGGCGGATCTGGCTGCCTTCCACCACGCTCCAGCCCGCGGCCTTCAAGGCCGGGTCGATATGTTCGGCGCGGGTCTCGGCTTCGTTCATGGGCTCCCCTTCGACAGTGAGGATATCAACGTGCGCTATAGTTCAGCCCAACATGGCCCCCGCCTCTTGGTTCCCCGGAACTTACGCGGGGGTTCTTTTCAGGATCGAGCGCGTGCTTGCATTTCTCGGCCACTGAGACATACTTGCCGCAAGTGGGTTGGGGGTTCCCGGCCGGCGTCATGGCCTCGGTGCGTTCACCGGGGCCTTTCGCTTTCTGGGGCTGGGTGAATTTTCAGTCCCCAACCTTCAAAGTCCGCCCCAACGCGCTTGCGGCCGCCGCTGCAAAAGAACTTGCGCTTCAGCACCTCGAACGCGCGATTGGCCTGGCCGGGTCGAACCACGGAAAGCCCGATGGGGCGTGCCACCAGATCGGCCAGTTGCAGGCCCGTCGAGTTGGTTCTCTTGTCGGCGAACACGACCTCGAAGGGTAAGGGCCGCCCGAACCTATTCTCGCCTGCGCACATGCGCCGGAACTCCAATTCCAGTTCGGCATCCTCCTTCTTGCCCCTGCACTCGACGACGACATGGGTCGGCAAGTCATCCTGGTGTTTCTCCTGCATCAACTCGTACAGCGTCTCCAGACAGAAGCCCAAGGCAAGGTGATATGGATTTTCACTGCGTTCACGCAGTCTCGCCTTGTCGATGACACAACCAATCAGGATGAAGTTGTTGGCCTCGATGATGCCGGTCAGCTCATCTAGGAATGCAGCCTTGTGCGGCCGGCTGGAGAACCGGAAGTCGCCACGCTCCTTGCGGATATCGGTCTCGTGCAGCACCACGACGTCATGACCGAAGTGCTTGAACTTGAACCCCTCCAGTGCGGGCACGATCTTGCTGGCGTAGTAGGCTTTCTGGAACACGCAGAAAGCCAGCACGAACACCGGATACTGCGGGTCAATGCTCTCCAGGCTGTGGTCGCCGCTCTCGTCCACATAGACCACGTAGTTGCTGTACTGCTTGCCCGGCACCATTGGCCCCGCTTCCCGCACCTGCGCCGGGACGTGTTCGCCGAATAGCGGATATTGGCCGGAAGTATCCAGCGCCGATGGTTTGTCGGAAGGCGGTGACGGATTGGTCATGGGGTCAGCTTACAACTGCCCCGAGAAAGCCCGCTGCAGCAGGGATTGCTTGAGCTGGTCCAGGGCAGCGAGTTTGCGGGTGTAGAGGGATTGGATGTGCGCAGCTTCCTCCCGCAACGTATCAAGTCGCTTGGCGATCTCATTCTGCTGTGACAGAGGCGGAATCTTGACCTTGATATTTCGCAGGTCGCCAATGTTGATCTGCATCAGCGCGGTGCCGTACGTGTTTTCGCGAATCTGCGATTGCACGGCCGCCGACTTCATTAGGTGATAGCCGAATGGGGAGGTCACTTGCTCCGGGTTGAAGCGAATCGGAACGATGCCGCGCGTGACATTCGCGCCTTCAAGCTCGGGCGCGGCGATCGAAACCGTGCCGGTCGTCCCCCGCACGCACAACAGCAATTCGCCTCCTTGCAACTTGGTGCGCTGATAGCCCAAGGCCAATTCCGGGTCAATGCGCTTGAGGCCATCCAGCGTGATGACATCGCGCGTCAAATCCACCGGTCGCACCACTGGAAGTCCGCCTTCCAAGTCATTGCCAGGCTGCACGATGCCATACGACAGACTGCAATCGTCGGCAGCAACCGATTCCAAAGGCAACTCATCTCCGCCTCCGGAATCCAGCACTTGCTCAGAGATGGATTCGGAAACCTCCCGCGCATCACACAGGCTCTTCTCGACATTGGCCTTGGCAGTGGCGATGCCCGCAAACGCTTCGTCGAGGATGGCGACGATGCGGTGTTGTTCGGCAAGCGGCGGTATCGGAAGTCGCTGCATTCGAACTTCCGCATCCGTTACAGCCGGATAGCTTGCACCCTTCTGCAATTCCTCCATCGCAGCCATAAACTTCTGGCTTTGGAGGAAATAAAAGACGAAGCGATTGCTCAACTCCGGCCTGGGACGTAACACCAAGTATCCCGTGCTGCAAATTTCCTTATCGAGGTCCTCCGGAACAATGGCAATACGTCTCAGGGTCGGTCTGATGGTCGCAAAGAGTACGTCCCCATTCCGAACGAAACGCCGCGCTCGGCTTGGCGCATCGCTCACAGCGAGCGTTTGCACCTCTTCAATGCTCAACGTTTCGTTCGACACCGAAGAAACGTCGATATAGCAAAATTTTGATTTGCCAAGCGAACGTGGGTCAACGCTCTCTGTTCTCTGCAGGACATCCCCAAGCTGCTTGACCGGCCAACTCATACCAACGCCCTAATCTTCGCCAGCACCTGCGCGCTCTCCGCATCCAGCGCCGCAATCTCATCAAGGATTTCACGCGGACTGCGCTGCGCCTTCACCTCGCCGCCGTTCGGGTTCTTCACCGACAGGTCGAACGTGGCCTGATCGACGGACGCCGCATCCACCGTCCAGCTCTTCGCCGAATCGGCGAAAGATTTCTGCAGCGCCACGAACTCGGCCAGATCCGCATCGTGGAGCGGATTGGTCTTGCCCAGGCTGCGGCCCGGATCGAGCTGGTAGTACCAGGTCTTGCGCGTGGGTGCGCCCTTCTCGAAGAACAGCACCACGGTCTTCACGCCCGCGCCCTGGAAGGTGCCGGACGGGCAGTCCAGCACCGTGTGCAGGTTGCATTCGGCCAGCAGCTTGCGGCGCAGGCTGGTGCTGGCGTTGTCGGTGTTGGACAGGAAGGTGTTCTTGATGACGATGGCCGCGCGCCCGCCGGGCTTGAGCATGCGGATGAAGTGCTGCAGGAACAGGAACGCGGTTTCCCCGGTCTTGATGGGGAAGTTCTGCTGGACCTCCTTGCGCTCCTTGCCGCCGAACGGCGGGTTGGCCAGCACGATGTCCTTCTGATCCTTCGGCTGGATGTCGTTGAGGTTCTGGCCGAGGGTGTTGGCGTGGACGATGTTGGGCGCCTCGATCCCGTGCAGGATCATGTTCATCACGCCGATCACGTAGGCCAGACCCTTCTTCTCTTGGCCGTAGAAGGTCTTTTCCTGCAGGGTCTTGATGTCCCTGGTGGACAGCTTGTCCTGCCCGCGCAAGTGATCGTAAGCCTCGCACAGGAAGCCCGCACTGCCGCAAGCCCCGTCGTAGAGGGTTTCGCCGATCCTCGGGTCCAGCACGCGGATCATGGCGCGGATCAACGGGCGCGGCGTGTAGTACTCGCCGCCGTTGCGCCCGGCGTTGCCCATGTTGCGGATCTTCACCTCATACAGGTGGCTGAGTTCGTGCTTCTCCGCGCTGCTGCCGAAGCGCAGCTCGTCCACGCGCTCGATCACATCGCGCAGGTTGTAGCCGCTGCGGATCTTGTTGGTCAGCTCGCCGAAGATCTCGCCGATCTTGTATTCCAGCGTCTGCGGGCTGCTGGCCTTGATCTTGAAGCCCTGCAGGTAGGGGAACAGCTCGTCATCGACGAAGTCCACCAGGTCCGGCCCGGTCATGGCCTTGTGGTGGTCCAGCCGGCCGTCCTTGTCCTTCGGCGCGGCCCAGCTTTCCCAGCGGTACTTCTTCTCCAGCAGCCACTGGTACTTGCGGTCTTCCAGCTCGGCCTGCATCGCCCGCTCGCGCTCCAGCGCGTCCAGGTACTTCAGGAACAGCAGCCACGAGGACTGTTCGGTGTAGTCCAGCTCGCTGGTGCAACCGGCATCCTTGTGCAGGATGTCGTCGATATTCTTGAAGGCCTGCTCGAACACGCGGTGGCTCCGTTCTTGGAGACGGGACTGTAACGGGCGGCATGGCTGCGGCCAAGCGCCCGGCGCAGGCAGAAACAAGAACGCCCCGCATCACTGCGGGGCGTTCCGTTTGCATCGGTTGCGCGAAGGGCTACTTCCGCATCGAGCTGAAGAACTCGTCGTTCGACTTGGTGTTCTTCATCTTGTCGAGCAGGAACTCCATCGCCGCGATCTCGTCCATCGGGTGCAGCAGCTTGCGCAGGATCCAGATCTTCTGCAGCAGGTCGGGTTCGATCAGCAGGTCCTCGCGGCGGGTGCCGGAGAGGTTGACGCCGATCGCCGGGTAGACGCGCTTCTCGGTGATGCGGCGGTCCAGGTGCACTTCGCTGTTGCCGGTGCCCTTGAACTCTTCGTAGATCACCTTGTCCATCGCGCTGCCGGTATCCACCAGCGCGGTGGCGATGATGGTCAGGCTGCCGCCTTCCTCGACGTTGCGGGCCGCGCCGAAGAAGCGCTTCGGCCGGTGCATGGCGTTGGAGTCCACGCCGCCGGTCAGCACCTTGCCGCTGCTGGGCATGACGTTGTTGTAGGCGCGGGCCAGGCGGGTGATCGAGTCGAGCAGGATCACCACGTCCTTCTTGTGCTCGACCAGGCGCTTGGCGCGCTCGATCACCATTTCCGCCACCTGCACGTGGCGCGCGGCCGGCTCGTCGAAGGTGGAGGAGATGACCTCGCCGCGCACGGTGCGCTGCATCTCGGTCACTTCCTCCGGGCGCTCGTCGATCAGCAGCACGATCAGGTGCACGTCGGGGTGGTTGTAGGTGATGGCGCTGGCGATCTGCTGCATCATCATCGTCTTGCCGGCCTTCGGCGGGCTGACGATCAGGGCGCGCTGGCCCTTGCCCTGCGGGGCCATCAGGTCGAGGATGCGGCCGGTGATGTCCTCGCTCGAACCGTCGCCGCGCTCCAGCTTGAAGCGCTTGCGCGGGAACAGCGGGGTGAGGTTCTCGAACAGGGTCTTGTTCTTCGACGCCTCGATCGGCTCGCCGTTGATGGTGTCGACGATGTTCAGCGCGAAGTAGCGCTCGCCGTCCTTGGGCCAGCGGATGCGGCCGGAGACGTGGTCGCCGGTGCGCAGGTTGAAGCGGCGGATCTGCGACGGGCTGATGTAGGTGTCGTCCGGGCCGGCCAGGTAGCTGGCCTCGGCCGCGCGCAGGAAGCCGAAGCCGTCGGGCAGGATCTCCAGCACGCCGTCGGCGGCCACGCCTTCGCTGCCGCGTTCGCGGCAGGTGCCGCGCCGCTGATTCTGTTGGCGTGCTGCTGGCGGTGCTCAGAGCGATGGCCGGCCGGCTGGGCGGCGCACCGATGGCCAAAACCGTTATCCGTGCGTACGCTAGCGATGGCGGCCACTGCGAAGATCGGGCGGCTGTTCGGCGCGGAATAGCGCCAAGACCCCCACTAATAAATTACGCGAACCAAATGTAACGGAGGTATTTGTGAGCGAGGACACGGACGTAAAATCAGTGAGGAAACGTAGAGCACTCGCCGCTGGAATTGGCATGACGCTTCTCATCCTCGGTGGTTATGGGGTATTTCGATTTTTGCCTAAGGCTAGCGAAGAGCCGCCGGTCAATATTGGCTCAACTCAGGCCGAGCCGTTGTATTCGGTCGACACAATCGCTTCAACAGCAAAAAACCGTTCAGCGATTTCGAGAGGAAAAATAGGCGGAGCGCAAGTAAACATATTTTCTGGAATACCAAGTAGTCGTAAGGACATGCCTATGAACGATGACCCTTTCGGCCCCACGAGCGAGGAAGAGAAAGCATGGCTTGATCGAAACGGATACCCTAATGCGAAACAGCTGGAGGCTTACTCCAGCGCCAGTGATTCGCTACTGGCGACCGCCGCTGCGTCGGGCGATCAGATTGCCGAGGTGACGCTCGCGTCTCGCAGACTAATGGCGGGTGATCCGAAGGCCGGCGATGATTTGCTAGCGTCTGCTGTGGCTGGCTCAGGTTACGCCTTGGATTTATATGCAGCATACATGGCAGGCTCAAAGTCAAACGGGAGCGTCCAAGCGGCCTATGTGCTGTCTCGTGTGGCGGAGTTGCGCGGAAATTATGCGCATGCGATGAGTCGTGAGGTGATGCTTCCGCGGCAACCGAATCAGATCGAAAGGCTAAGGTGGGGAGCGGAAGCGAACAGCTTATTCATTCAACTTCAAGCGTTACACCAAGACATTTATGGTAATTCAAGCTCTTGGATAGACGTGCGACCGATGGCAAGCAAACAGGCAAATTAGCGGAGGAATTTCACTATCACAAAGAGGTCGAAGTGGCTGGCCGTCGGACTTTTTTCATTGAGCGCTGCAGTTTGGGCTACGTGTGATTCAACGCCGAAACCTATGCCCCCTTTTCAGGTGAAGGCGGGATGGCTGGATTATGCAATTGCTTGGGTTCAGGATTATAAGAACCCTCTAAACGCAGCCGCCATGAAGGAAGTCGATGAAGCAGGGGAGTCGATGTTCGGGGAGAGCGGGTGGAAGGATACCGCATTTCGGGGATATATATATTACAAATCTGCCTTCGGCGCTGAGGGTGAACGAGGCATTCCGCTTTTAGTTGATAAGGAGTGTGGCAAGAAAATGATTGATTCAGCCCCGAAGGAGCCGGGCGCTGGTGGAGGCAGTGGTTCTGGGGGAGGTTACACCTGGTACGGAGGTCGTGTGTACGGCGGTGGTGAGTGTATCTATGGATGTGGGACCGGCAAAGTCACGGTAGGTGAAATAGACCCCTTGTAATCAAAAGCCCCGCCGAAGCGGGGCCCGTCGTCGCCGGCGCGGTAGGACTCAGCGCCGCATCGAGCTGAAGAACTCGTCGTTGGACTTGGTGTTCTTCATCTTGTCGAGCAGGAATTCCATCGCCGCGATCTCGTCCATCGGGTGCAGGAGCTTGCGCAGGATCCAGATCTTCTGCAGCAGGTCGGGTTCGATCAGCAGGTCCTCGCGGCGGGTGCCGGAGAGGTTGACGCCGATGGCCGGATAGACGCGCTTCTCGGTGATGCGGCGGTCGAGGTGGATTTCGCTGTTGCCGGTGCCCTTGAACTCTTCGTAGATCACCTTGTCCATCGCGCTGCCGGTGTCGACCAGCGCGGTGGCGATGATGGTCAGGCTGCCGCCCTCCTCCACGTTGCGGGCCGCGCCGAAGAAGCGCTTCGGGCGATGCATCGCGTTGGAGTCCACGCCGCCGGTCAGCACCTTGCCGCTGCTCGGCATCACGTTGTTGTAGGCGCGGGCGAGGCGGGTGATCGAGTCGAGCAGGATCACCACGTCCTTCTTGTGCTCGACCAGGCGTTTGGCGCGCTCGATCACCATTTCCGCGACCTGCACGTGGCGCGCGGCCGGCTCGTCGAAGGTGGAGGAGATCACCTCGCCGCGCACGGTGCGCTGCATCTCGGTCACTTCCTCCGGACGCTCGTCGATCAGCAGCACGATCAGGTGCACGTCGGGATGGTTGTAGGAGATGGCGCTGGCGATCTGCTGCATCATCATCGTCTTGCCGGCCTTCGGCGGGCTGACGATCAGGGCGCGCTGGCCCTTGCCCTGCGGGGCCATCAGGTCGAGGATGCGGCCGGTGATGTCCTCGCTCGAACCGTCGCCGCGCTCCAGCTTGAAGCGCTTGCGCGGGAACAGCGGGGTGAGGTTCTCGAACAGGGTCTTGTTCTTCGACGCCTCGATCGGCTCGCCGTTGATGGTGTCGACGATGTTCAGCGCGAAGTAGCGCTCGCCGTCCTTGGGCCAGCGGATGCGGCCGGAGACGTGGTCGCCGGTGCGCAGGTTGAAGCGGCGGATCTGCGACGGGCTGATGTAGGTGTCGTCCGGGCCGGCCAGGTAGCTGGCCTCGGCCGCGCGCAGGAAGCCGAAGCCATCGGGCAGGATCTCCAGCACGCCGTCGGCCTGCACGCCTTCGCCGTGGCGGGTCAGCACCTTCAGGATCGCGAAGATGATGTCCTGCTTGCGCGCGCGGGCCACGCCCTCGCTGATCTGCAGCTGGTCGGCGATTTCCAGCAGCTTGTGCGCCGGCATCCGCTTGAGGTCGCCCAGCGAATAGGTGGGGAAGCCTTCCGGCACCTGCGGGTGCGGGCGCGGCACGAAGTTCTCGCCGTTGCCGCCGTCGTCGGCCATGCCGCCTTCGCGCTGGCGGTCGCGCTGGCGGTCGCGGCGGTTCTTGAAGCGTTCGCGACGGCTGTTGCGGTGGCCGTCGCGCTGGCCGCCGTCCTGGCCGTCCTGATTGCCGGCGTCTGCTTGCTGCTGCCGGCCGCCTTCGCGCGGCTGCTCGCCTTGCGCCGGCACGGACGCAGGCTCGGATGCCGCTGCGGGGGCGGAAGCAGGCGCTGGCGCAGGCACTGCCGGCGGGGGAGTCGGCGCGGATGCGGCGGGCGCTTCGGCGGCTGCTGCGGGCGCTGCCGGCGGCAGTGCGATTTCGGACTGTTCGGGCGCGCGCGGCTTGGCCACGCGGGGCTTGCGCACGCGCTTCTCGGCGACTTCGCCGCTGGCGTCGTTGGGGATATCGGACAAGGGGGGAACCTCGCTTGCGTTGCGAGCGCCCGCAGGCGGCGGGCGGATCGTGGGAAATGGTTCGGATCGGGAGTGGATCAGAAGGGGTGCGGCGCGCCGTAGAGGGGACGGAGCAGCGCCGGATAGGGTGGAACGCTAGCACTGCCGCGGCCTGCCGCGCAAGCGGCGGCGGCGGCCGGTTCAGCTGCGGCTGATCGCCGCGGGGTAAATCGCGTGGGTTCCGGCGTGTTCGCCGCGACCCGGACAGCCCGCCCCGCGCCAGCGGGCGGGGCGGCCTTGCTCCAGCGCCGGGGTCAGAGCGCCTTGTCGATCATCTGCGCCAGTTGGGCCTTGCCCACCGCGCCGATCTGGGTGGCCTGCACCTGCCCGCCCTTGAACAGCAGCAGCATCGGGATGCTGCGCACGTGGTACTTCAGCGCGGTCTGCTGGTTCTGGTCGACGTCGACCTTGACGATCTTCGCCTTGCCGGCGTACTCGCCCGCCAGCTGGTCCAGCGCCGGCGCGATCATCTTGCACGGACCGCACCAGGGCGCCCAGAAATCCACCAGCACCGGCTGGTCGGAGGCCAGCACCTGGCTGTCGAAATCGGCGTCGGTGGCGTGCAGGACGGTATCGCTCATGTCGGCTCCAGAGGGTTGCGGGACGCGGCAGGCCGCGCCGGTGTTAGACTTGGAAGGTTGCGCCGGATTCTGCAAGGCGCCGTGCCGGGAACGACCAGCCCCGGAATTGTCCCGGCAGTCTGCGTGGCTGCCCTCCATTCATGCAAGTGGCGAAGTGCAACGCGGCGTTCTGGAACCGTGTGCTTGCCACCTTCCGAGGCAGACACCGTGTCCGACAAGCCCCTGACCGACATCACCTTTTCCACCTTCGAGCTGCATCCCGACCTGCTGGCCGGGCTGGAGGGCGCCGGCTTCACCCGCTGCACGCCCATCCAGGCGATGACCCTGCCGGTGGCGCTGCCCGGCGGCGACGTTGCCGGCCAGGCGCAGACCGGCACCGGCAAGACCCTGGCCTTCCTGGTCGCGGTGATCAACCGCCTGCTGACCCGCCCGGCGCTGGCCGACCGCAAGCCGGAGGATCCGCGCGCGCTGATCCTGGCGCCGACCCGCGAACTGGCCATCCAGATCCACAAGGACGCGGTGAAGTTCGCCTCCGACCTTGGCCTGAAGTTCGCGCTGGTGTACGGCGGCGTGGACTACGACAAGCAGCGCGAGCTGCTGCAGGCCGGCGCCGACGTGATCATCGCCACCCCCGGCCGGCTGATCGACTACGTCAAGCAGCACAAGGTGGTCAGCCTGCACGCCTGCGAGGTCTGCGTGCTGGACGAAGCCGACCGCATGTTCGACCTCGGCTTCATCAAGGACATCCGCTTCCTGCTGCGCCGCATGCCCGAGCGCGGTACCCGCCAGACCCTGCTGTTCTCCGCCACCCTCAGCCACCGCGTGCTGGAGCTGGCCTACGAGCACATGAACGAGCCGCAGAAGCTGGTCGTGGAAACCGAGCACATCACCGCCGCGCGCGTCCGCCAGAAGCTGTACTACCCGGCCGACGAGGAGAAGCTGCCGCTGCTGCTGGGCCTGCTGTCGCGCAGCGAGGGCGCGCGCACCATGGTGTTCGTCAACACCAAGGCATTCGTCGAGCGGGTCGCCCGCGCGCTGGAGCGGGCCGGCTACCGCGTCGGCGTGCTGTCCGGCGACGTGCCGCAGAAGAAGCGCGAGTCGCTGCTGAAGAAGTTCCAGGCCGGCCAGCTGGAGATCCTGGTCGCCACCGACGTGGCCGCGCGCGGCCTGCACATCGACGGCGTGCAGTACGTCTACAACTACGACCTGCCGTTCGATGCCGAAGACTACGTGCATCGTATCGGCCGCACCGCGCGCCTCGGCGCCGAGGGCGACGCGATCAGCTTCGCCTGCGAGCGCTATGCGATGTCGCTGCCCGACATTGAGGCCTACATCGAGCAGAAGATCCCGTCCGAGCCGGTCACCCAGGAGCTGATGACCGCGTTGCCGCGCAAGCCGCGCGAAGGCGTGGAGGTCAATGCCGAGGAAGGCGAGAGCATCGGCGAGATCTTCAAGGAAGTGCGCGAGGCGCGCGCTGCCGAGGACGCCAAGCGTGGCGGTGGCCGTGGTGGCCGCAGCGCCGGCGGACGTTCCGGCGAGCGCAGCGGTGGTGGCGAGCGCCGTAGTGGCGAAGGCCGCGGCCCGCGCCCGCCGCGCAAGCCCCGGGCGGAAGGCGATGCCGTCGCTGTGCCGAAGCCTGCGGTCGCGCAGGCGCAGCCGGCTGCAACCGAAGGCGATGCGCCGGCGCGCAAGCGTCGCCGCCGCCGCGGCGGACGACCGCTGGAGGGCGCCGAGGGTGCAGCGCAGGCACAGGCGGCCACGCCGCAGCAGCCGGCCAAGCCGGCGGCGCCGAAGTACGTGCCGGCGAACAGGGCCGCCGCAGGCACCGCCGCGTCCCCTGCCGACAAGCCCTCGTTGTTCAGCCGCATCGGCCGCGGGCTGAAGTCGCTGGTGACCCGCACGCCCAGCAAGCAGCACTGAGCTGGCGCGCCCGTGCTGGCCGCTGGCGCCGGCTCGGGCGATACTGCCGGTCCGTTCGCATCGTCCATTCCACGCATGCCGGTTTTGCGGTTCGACAACGTCAGCAAGCTCTACCCCGGCGGCCAGCCCGCGCTGTCCGAGGTGAGCTTCGCCGTGGACGCGGGTGAGATGCTGTTCGTCACCGGCCATTCCGGTGCCGGCAAGAGCACGCTGCTGAAACTGATCCAGCTGGCCGAGCGGCCCAGCCGCGGCGCGGTGCTGTTCGACGAGCGCAACCTGGCCAAGGTCCGCGGCGGGCGCATCGCCGCGCACCGCCGCAACGTCGGCGTGGTCTACCAGAACCACCAGCTGCTGATGGATCGCAGCGTGGCCGACAACGTCGCGCTGCCGCTGGTGCTGCGCGGGATGAAGCGCGTCGAGATCGGCAAGCGGGTACGTTCGATCCTCGGTCGGGTGGGGCTGGAGGCGCGCGCCAACGCGCTGCCCACGCAGCTGTCGGCGGGCGAGCAGCAGCGCGTCGGCATCGCCCGCGCGGTGGTGGCCGAACCAAAGCTGCTGGTCGCCGACGAGCCCACCGGCAACCTCGATCCCACCCTGTCGGCCGAGATCATGGCGCTGTTCGCCTCCCTGCCCGAACGCGGCACCAGCGTGCTGATCGCCAGCCACGACCTGGCGCTGGTCAAGCGCATGCGCAGGCGCGTGCTGGTGCTGGAGCACGGCCGGCTGACCGACGACATCGCCCCGGAGGACCTGGCCGATGGCTAAGCCCGGCAACCAGCGGGTCGAGAACCTGCACTCCAGCCGGGCCGGCGCGTGGCTCGAGCATCACGGTTACAGCGTGGTCGCCAGCCTGGGCCGGCTGCTGCGCAAGCCGTGGGCCAGCCTGCTCACGATCGGGGTGATGGCGCTGGCGCTGGCGCTGCCGCTGGGCCTGTGGGTGGTGCTGGCCAACGTGCAGCGGCTGGGCGGGCAGGTGCAGGCCGCGCGCGAGGTGACGGTGTTCCTGCAGCCGGGCATCGATGCGGCCAAGGCGCAGGCGCTGGCCGAGGTGCTGCGCGCGCGCAACGATGTCGCTTCGGTGGAACGGGTGGCGCCGGAACAGGCGCTGACGCAGCTGCGCCAACGCGACGACCTCGCCGCAGCCATCGATGCGCTGGGCGAAGACGCCGCGCGCGCGGCGCTGCCACAGGCGTTGCGGGTGATCCCGCGCGACGACGAGCGCGCGCTGGTGCAGGCGGCGCAAGCGCTGCCGGAAACCGACCGCGTGCAGCATGACGCACGCTGGCGCGAACGGCTGCAGGCATGGCTGGGGTTCGGCGCGCGGGTGGTGCAGGTGCTGGCCGCACTGCTGGGGCTGGGCGCGCTGCTGGTGGTCGGCAACACCGTGCGGCTGGACATCCAGTCGCGGCGCGAGGAAATCGGCGTGCTGCAATTGCTCGGTGCCAGCGACGGTTTCGTGCGCCGCCCCTTCCTCTACCTCGGCGCCTGGTATGGGCTGGCCGCCGGCGCGCTCGCGCTGGGCATCCTCACCCTGGCATGGATGGCGCTGCAGGCGCCGCTGGCGGCGCTGGCGGCGCGCTATGGCAGCAGTTTCGCGCTGCAGGGCCTCGATCCGCTGGCCGCCGCCTGCGTGCTGGGCGGCGCCGGCCTGCTGGGTTGGTTCGGCGCCGGCCTCGTCACCGGGCACTATCTGCGGCAGGCCCGCCCACGGGAGCATTGAGATGGCCGAGAAACAGGACCTGCGCCACGTGGTCAGCGATGCGCCGCGGGTGATGGTGGTCGATGGCAGCAAGCTGGTGCGCAAGCTGGTCGGCGACACCCTGCTGAAGGAACTGCCGGGCGCGGAAGTGATCGGTTGTTCCGGCATCGCCGAGGCGCGCAAGGCGCTGGAGGCCGGTGCGGTCGACCTGGTCACCACCGCGCTGGTGCTGCCGGACGGCGACGGCCTGGCGCTGGCGCGCAGCGTGCGCGAGGCGTCCGGGCAGAGCTACGTGCCGGTGATCGTGATTTCCGGCAACGCCCAAGAGGCGCTGGAAACGCGCGCCTTCACCGAGGACATCACCGACTACTTTGACAAGTCGCTGGGCCAGACCGCGCTGGCCGCGTTCATCCGCGGCTACGTGCATCCGGCGCCGATCGAGGGTGCGCGGGTGCTGTACGTGGAGGACAGCCGGGTGGTGGCGGTGGCGACCAAGCGCATGCTGGAGCGCCACGGCATGCAGGTGCTGCACGTGATCAGCGCCGAGGACGCGCTGGAACACCTGCACAAGTTCTTCGGCCGCAAGGATGGCGACGTCGGCGCCGACGTGGTGCTCAGCGACGTGTACCTGAAGGGTGCGCTCAGTGGGCGCGAACTGCTCAACCAGATTCGCGGCGTATTCCGCTACGGCAAGCGCCGCCTGCCGATGGTGATGATGACCGGCGACGACAACCGCGACAACCAGGCCGCGCTGCTGCGCGACGGCGCCAACGACCTGGTGCTGAAGCCGATCGAGGAGCGCCTGCTGGTGACCAAGGTGCTGTTCCAGCTGCGGCTGTCGAAGCTGGGCTGAGCATGCGGAAGGGGGCGTTGCCGCCCCCGTTCCACTGTCGTCCGCGTCGCGCGGGTTACGGCTGCCAGCCGTAGCTCAGCTTCACGAACACGCTGCGGGTGTTGCCGAACAGCTCGCGATGGTCGTCGTCCATGAACGCGCCGTAGGACGCGCCGGCGTACAGCGCAGTGCGCGGGTTGACCTTGTAGGAATAGACCAGCTGCGCGGCCCAGTCGCGCGCGCTTTCGTTGACCGCGTCGAGGTAGAGCGCCGGATCGCGGTCCACCTTGCTGCCCTGCACGGTGATGCGCAGCCGCTGGCGCGGGTCGAACTGCCAGCTGCCACCCGCGTTCAGCACGCTGGCGGTGAACGCGGTGCCGCCGTCGCGGCGCATGCGCTGGTGGACCAGGTCCATGTCCAGCGCGATGCCGCGGCCGACATTGAGGTTGCCGAACAGCTCGAGCATCGTGCGTCGGCCGGTGCGGTCCGCGGCCAGGTCCAGCATCTGCCCGACCTGCACGTAGGCGCCCAGCTGCAGCTTGCCGTTGGGGCGGAAGCTGGCGTTGACGTCGGCGTAGTGCTCGTCGAACAGCCGGCCTTCCCAGTACCGCGTGCGGGTCAGGCCGTGCAGGCGCAGGCCGCTCTGCATCGGCCCCTGCGCGTTGACCTGCGCTTCCAGTTCGCGCTCCAGCAGCTGGCCGTCGAAGCGGTGGGTGATGTCGAAGTCCATGTAGGCGTTGATGCGGTTGAACGCCTTGCCGTCGCGGAACCAGCTGTGGCCGCCGCCCAGCAGCGACTTGTCGTAGCCCACCTGGCCCATGAAGCCGAGATCGGCGCGGAAGCCGGGGTCGATGTCCATATGCCAGGCGTCGAAACTCCAGTTGCGGTTGCCGAACGAGTACGCGGCGCGCCAGGCGTTTCCGGACGGGGTGGCGTCGTCGCCCAACTCGTCCCTGTAGCCATCGACGATGGCGGCCGGATATTCCGACTGGCTGTGCAGGAACTGCGCGGTGGCGGTGTGGCTGCCCTGCTGCCAGCGCGCGTCGACGCCAGCGACGTTGTTGCTGTAGTCGTCGCCCTGGCGGAAGGTGCCGATCGCACCGACGCTGAAGTGGGTGTTGAGGTCATGGCGGTAGCGGCCCACCGCCACGTTGGCCTCCTGGTCGAGTTGCTCGAAGCCGGAACCCAGCACGCCCGGCACCAGCAGCAGGGTGGTGGCATCGCGCGCGACGATCGCACCGTAGGCGCCGCTGCCGGTGCGGCCGGTGACGCGCAGGCCGAAGTCGGGGTCGGCGATCTGGCGGGTGTAGAGCACGTCGAACTGGCTGGTGAAGTAGTCGGCGCCCTCCAGGAAGAACGGCCGCTTCTCCTGGTAGAACAGGGCGAAGCTGTCGTTGAAGCTGAGCTGCAGCTGGTCGGTCTCCACCTGCGAGAAGTCGGGGTTGAGGGTGGCATTGAGGGTCATCGCGGGCGACGGCGCCCAGCTCACGTCCACGCCCGGCTCGATGCTGGTGTCGCCGCTGCGCCAGCGTTCGCCGGCGCTGTCGCGGTCCTGCGTGGCGCCTACCGTCAGGGTCGGCACGATCTCCAGGTTGCGGCCCTGCTGCGCCTCGGCCAGCCCGTCGTACTTGCCCCACTCGCACTGGAAGCAGTTGGATTCGCGCGGCACCCGGTGGCTGGCCAGCTGGTGGCGCTTGTCGCGCGGCCAGTTGCGGAACAGCGAGATGCCCCAGCGCTGGTCGCCGCCGGCGGCGGGAAAGCGCAGGGTGGAGAACGGGATGCGCACCTCCACTTCGTAGCCGTCGGCGGTCAGCCGGCCAGCGCTGGCCCACAGCCCGTCCCAGCTGGGGTCTTCCTGGTTGTTGCTGTTGGTTTCGTCGCGGATCAGGTCGGCCTGCACGCCCAGCGGGTTGACGATCAGCTCGTAGCCGCGGCGGTGATCGTTGAAGGTGTCGAGGAACACCCCGACCCAGTCGTCGTTGAACGCGGCGTCGCGGTCGCGCAGGTGGGCGCGGATGCGCGCGGGATCCGGGTCCATCGCGTGGAAGGCCAGGTACAGTGCATCGGCGGTGTAGCCCATCCGCACCGTGGTCTTCACCGGCGCGGGCGTGTTGTCGCCGGGCTGGATGTCGAAGGCGATCTCCTGCACCAGCGCGTCGCCCCACGCTGCCTCGTCCGGGTTGCCGTCGATGCTGATGTCGCCGCGCAGCAGCGGGATGCGGCCGCCGGGCACGAATGGCGAACGCGATACCGAACCGGCATCGTCCGCGGCGGGCGGGGTGGCGGCATGGGCGCCGGCGAACGGGGCGCACAGCAGCAGGGCTGCGATCAGGGCATGCGGCTTCAGGGCAAACGGCTTCAAGCGGGCTCTCCATCGCGAATCGTCGATGACACTGGGATGCCGAACCAAAGGCCACGGTTGCCATGACTGATGGCAGGGGATTGCGGGCGGCAGCGGGCGCGCAGTGTGGTGCACGCGCGCTGCGGCGCGGCCGGGCATGCGACGGATGCGCGCTGGCGGCGATAAACTCGGGGTTTTCCGCTACCGGGTCGTGACCATGCGTCAGCTGCTTCTTTCCGTTTCCATCGCCGCCGCGCTCGGCCTGGTCGCCACCGGCTGCCAGCGCAACCAGAACCCGGCGCCCGCCGCCGCCACGCCGGCCGCGCCGGCTGCCGCCGCAGGGAAGATCGTGGACGAGCATTCCTACGCCCAGCCGGACAAGGTCCGCACCACCGACCTGGCGCTGGACCTGGCCATCGACTTCGACAAGAAGACCATCGGCGGCACCGCCACCTACGCGCTGGACTGGCTGGACAAGTCCGCGACCCAGCTGGTGCTGGACACCCGCGACCTGACCATCGACAAGGCCGAAGGCCTCGGCGCCGACGGCAAGTGGGAGCCGCTGAAGTTCGCGCTGGCGGACAAGGACAAGGTGCTGGGCAGCGCGCTGACCATCGAAACCCCGAACCGGCCGGCCAAGGTGCGCGTCAGCTACACCACCTCGCCCGAGGCCTCGGGCCTGCAGTGGCTGGCGCCGTCGATGACGGAAGGCAAGCAGACCCCGTTCATGTTCAGCCAGTCGCAGCAGATCCACGCGCGCTCGTGGGTGCCGCTGCAGGACACCCCGCAGATCCGCTTCACCTACAGCGCCAACGTGAAGTCGCCGGCCAACGTGATGGTGCTGATGAGCGCCGACAACGACCCGGCCGCCGCGCGCGACGGCGACTACAGCTTCAAGATGCCGCAGAAGATCCCGTCCTACCTGCTCGCCATCGCCGCCGGCGACCTGGTGTTCAAGCCGGTCGGCGCGCGCAGCGGCGTGTGGGCCGAGCCGGCGATGGTGGACAAGGCGGTGGCCGAGTTCGATGACACCGAAAAGATGATCGATGCCGCCGAGGGCCTGTACGGCCCGTACCGCTGGGGCCGCTACGACCTGCTGGTGCTGCCGCCCAGCTTCCCCTATGGCGGCATGGAGAACCCGCGCCTGACCTTCGCCACCCCCACCGTGATCGTCGGCGACAAGTCGCTGGTCTCGCTGATCGCGCACGAGCTGGCGCACAGCTGGTCGGGCAACCTGGTCACCTTCGCCACCGACAAGGACAGCTGGCTCAACGAAGGCACCACCACCTACGTGCAGAGCCGCATCACCGAGGCGCTGTACGGCCGCGACATGGCCGCGATGGAGGAGGTGATCGACCGCGACGAGCTGAAGAACGAATTCGAGTCTCTGGATCCCAAGCTGCAGCGGCTGTCGCTGAAGCCGGGCACGCTGGCCGACCCGGACGACCAGTCCAGCGCCACCGTGTACACCAAGGGCGCGTGGTTCCTGCAGTTCCTGGAGAAGCGTTTCGGCCGCGACGTGTTCGATCCGTGGCTGAAGGGCTACTTCGACCACTTCGCCTTCCAGAGCATCACCACCGCCCAGTTCCGCGATTACCTGCAGGCCAACCTGATCGACAAGCATCCGAACGTGGTGACGATGCAGGAAGTCGACCAGTGGCTGTTTGAACCGGGTATCCCGGCCAACGCGCCGAAGGTGGAGTCCGGCAAGTTCAGCACGGTGAATGCCGCGCGCATCGCCTGGCAGGGCAGCGCCAAGCTGCCCGACAAGGCCATCACCGGCGCCTGGGGCACGCAGGAATGGGTGCATTTCCTCGAAGGCATGCCGGAGTCGCTGAAGGCGGAACAGCTGCAACAGCTGGACGAGGCCTACCACTTCACCGGCACGCCCAACGGCGAGATCGCGATGCGCTGGTACCCGCTGGCTGAACGCAGCGGGTATGCGGCGGCGCGCGAGGAGATGGGCAAGTTCCTGGAGCGGGTCGGTCGCCGCAAGCTGATCCTGCCGGTCTACAAGGCGCTGGTGGCAACGCCGGACGGGCTGGCCTTCGCCGAGCAGGTGTTCGCCAAGGCCAAGCCGGCCACCCACCCGATCACCGCGGGTTCGGTGGAGGCGATCATCGCCGAAGCCAAGGCAAAGGCGCCGGCCGCACCGGCGGCGCAGTAACCACGCCACGCGCGCCGGCCCGCGTGGCCGGCGCGCCTCGCGTAGACGATGGCCAAACCCTTCGTCCTGTCGTTGCTGCTGCTCGCGGCGCTGGTCGCCGCGATCGCCTTGTGGCGCGATCCCTACCTGCTGGTGCGCGCGGAGTTTGCGCGCCAGCGTGTTGCCGCAGGACTGTCCGCGGGCACGGCCGAAGCCGCCGGCCATCGCTGGGCGTATGCGTACCGCGAGGCCGACGATCCCGCCGCGCCCACCCTCGTCATGCTGCACGGCTATACCGGCAGCAAGGAGAATTGGTATCCGCTGGCGCGCGAACTGCGGGGCCGCTACCGGCTGCTGATTCCCGACCTGCCGGGCTGGGGCGCGTCGGAGCGCAAGCCCGGCGCCGCCTACGGTTTTCCCGAACAGGCGGAACGCGTGGCGGCGTTCCTCCGCGCCGCCTCGCCTGATCGGCCGGTGGTGCTGCTGGGGCATTCGATGGGCGGCGGCATCGCCGCGCTGGTCGCCGCGCGGCATCCGGACACGGTGGCGAAAGTGGGGCTGCTCAATGCGGCCGGCGTGCGCTTCAAGGACAACCGCTTCGGCCTTGCCGTGTTGGCTGGCCGCAATCCGTTCGCGGTGGAGGACGCCGAGGGCCTGCAGCGCTACCTCGACACGGTGTTCTTCGACGCTGCCGCCAAGCCATGGATCCCGTGGCCGGCCTCGACCGGGCTGATCGAAAAACGCCGCGCCGACGCCGCCTTCGAGCAGTCGGTGCTGGATCGCATCGGCCGCGGCGAAGACAGCCTGCTGCCGGGCGAAGAGGCCGCACGCATCCGCCAGCCGGCGCTGCTGCTGTGGTGCCGGCAGGACGCGGTGATCGACGCCAGCGCGCTGGACCTGTACGCGGCGCGCATCCCGCAAGCGCGCAAGGTGCTGCTGGACGGCTGCGGCCACATGTCGCTGATGGAGCGCCCGCGCGAAGTGGCGGATGCCGTGATTGGGTGGATCGATGCCCACAATGGCGTTGCGGGACATTAAGCTCGCGCAACCGTCGCTGTTCCCGCTCCGGATGCCCGCCATGATCAAGTTCGCCACGCTCGCCCTCGCCACCGCGCTGCTGCTTGTCGCCTGCAAGGGCGAGGACCCGGAGGCCGCCGCGCGCGCCGCCGCCGCGCAGGCGGAAGCGAAGGAGCAGGCCGCGGCGGCGATGGAGAAGCAGTTCGAGGACGCGGTGGCCGCGCACAACTGGCGGCTGGCCAAGGGCTACGGCGATGTCCTGCAGATCGACCACCCCACCAGCCAGGCGGCGGCGCGGGTCAAGCCGCAGCTCGAGGACATCCGTGCCAAGGCCGAGGCCGAGGTGCTGCAGCAGCGGCTGGCGGCGCTGTGGAGCTACGGCGATGAACCGGTGGGCAAGGACGGCCACCAGCTGTCGGCGTCGATCTATTCGCAGGAGCCGGTGGATACCGACGGCGGCGGTGCGCACCCGGTGCGGCTGATCTTCCGCGACCACCCGGAGTGGGGCCGCAGCGCCTACCTGGTGCTGGAGGCCGGCGACTTCGACTGCTACGGCGGTTGCAGGCTGGAGGTGGTGGCCGACGGCAAGACCCACACCCTGCCCGGCTCGCGGCCGAAGACCGACGAGGCCATCGCCATGTTCATCGAAGACTACAAGGCGCTGTGGAAGCTGGCGAAATCGGCCGGCCACCTGTCGATCGAATTCCCGACCAAGGCGGTGGGCAGGCGCACCGCCGAGTTCGAGGTCGGTGGGCTGGCGCCGTCGAAGCTGCCGAAGTGGAACTGAGCGGGCCGGATCAGCCCAGCGCGTAGCCGAACTGCTGGCGGAACTGCTCGGCGAATTCGTCGTAGTCGAAACGCTGGTTCTGGGTGCCGGGGTGTTCCACCTTGAGCGCGCCCATCAGGTTGCCCATGCGGCCGATGGTCATCCAGTCGTAGCCCTTCTCGATGCCGAAGATCAGGCCGGCGCGGAACGCATCGCCGCAGCCGGTGGGGTCGGTGACGCGGCGCTCGTGCGCCGGCGGGACGCGGTGGGTGGTGCCGTCGGCGTGGATCTCGGCACCCTGCGGCCCGCGGGTGGTGATGTAGGCCTTCACCCTGGCGGCGATGTCCTGCTCGCTCCAGCCGGTGCGTTCCTGCAACAGGTTGGACTCGTAGTCGTTGACGGTGACGTAGTCGGCCAGCTCGATGAAGTGGCGCAGTTCCTCGCCGTTGAACAGCGGCATCGCCTGGCCGGGGTCGAAGATGAAGGGGATGCCGGCCTCGTGGAATTCCTTCGCGTTCTGCAGCATGCCCTCGTAGCCGTCCGGGCTGACGATGCCGATGGTCACGCCTGGCACGTCCTTCACGTGGTTCTCGTAGCTGCGCATCATCGCGCCCGGATGGAAGGCGGTGATCTGGTTGTTGTCGTGGTCGGTGGTGATGAACGCCTGCGGGGTGAACAGCTCGTCGATCACCTTGACGCGGTCGAGGCTGATGCCCTGCTCGCCGAACCATTCGCGGTACGGGCCGAAGTCCGCGCCCACCGTGGCCATCGGGATGGGGTCGCCACCCAGCAGCTTGAGGTTGTAGGCGATGTTGCCGGCGCAGCCACCGAACTCGCGGCGCATCCGCGGCACCAGGAAGGACACGTTGAGGATGTGCACCTTGTCCGGCAGGATGTGGTTCTTGAACTGGTCGGGGAACACCATGATGGTGTCGTAAGCCAGGGAACCACAGATCAGGGCAGCCATCGGGAGTCTCGGGAACGCGGACGCAAGGCCGCCCATGATACCCGCCGTCCCGTGGCTTGGCAGCGCCGATGAATGGGTGTGCGACGTGGTTCCTTGCCGGCGACGGGGGGCGTTGCTAGGCTAACCGCCCCCGGCGGTGCCATCGGCCGCGGCCTTCTTCCTTCCGCGTTCCCCCGCGCGGCGATCCCCCTTTCCGGCAGCCTTCCGCATGTTCAAGTTCCTCGGCCGCTACTTCTCCAGCGACCTTTCCATCGACCTCGGCACCGCCAACACGCTGATCTACGTGCGCGGCCAGGGCATCGTCCTCAATGAACCCTCGGTGGTGGCGGTGCGCCAGGACCGCGGCGGCGGCGCCCGCGCGGTGGCGGCGGTCGGCAGCGAGGCCAAGCAGATGCTCGGCCGTACCCCCGGCCACATGACCACGGTGCGGCCGATGAAGGATGGCGTGATCGCCGACTTCACCTACACCGAGGAAATGCTCAAGCACTTCATCCGCAAGGTGCACAAGAGCCGCTTCCTGCGCCCCAGCCCGCGCGTGCTGGTGTGCGTGCCGGCCGGATCCACCCAGGTGGAGCGCCGCGCGATCAAGGAGTCGGCGGAAGAGGCCGGCGCCCGCGAGGTCTACCTGATCGAGGAGCCGATGGCGGCGGCGATCGGCGCCGGCATGCCGGTGACCGAGGCGCGCGGCTCGATGGTGGTCGACATCGGCGGCGGCACCACCGAGGTGGCGGTGATCGCGCTGAACGGCATCGTCTATTCGCAGTCGGTGCGGATCGGCGGCGACCGCTTCGACGAATCGATCATCAACTACGTGCGCCGCCACCACGGCATGCTGATCGGCGATGCCACCGCCGAGCGCATCAAGATGGAGATCGGCAGCGCCTATCCGAACGACGAGGTGCGCGCGACCGAGATTTCCGGCCGCCACCTCGCCGAGGGCGTGCCGAAGATGATCACCATCAACTCCACCGAAGTGCAGGAAGCGCTGCGTGAACCGCTGCAGGGCATCCTTGCCGGCATCCGCCAAGCGCTGGAGCAGACCCCGCCGGAACTGTCGGCCGACGTCGCCGAGCGCGGCATCGTGCTGACCGGCGGCGGTTCGCTGCTGCGCGACCTGGACCGCCTGATCTCCGAGGAAACCGGCCTGCACGTGCAGGTGGCCGACGACCCGCTGACCTGCGTGGCCCGCGGTGGCGGTCGCGCGTTGGAGTTGGTGGACATGCACGGCAACGAGTTCTTCGCCCCCGAGTGAGGCGGGCACCGGAAGCAGGCGCAGGGCAGCGGCGAGCGGGCAAGCCATCGCCCTGGCCGCTGCCCGGCGCGCGCGGTCGTCCCTGAGCCTTTCCCGGCTCCCCACTTCCCTCCACTTGCACCCTGCCCATGCCCCACGCCGGCCCCTCCGCTTCCCGCCCCGGTGAGATCGCCGGCGTGTTGCGGTTGCTGGTGTTCCTGGTGCTGGCCGGTGCGCTGATGGTGTTGGATTTCCGCGGCGGCTGGCTGCATGCGGTGCGGGTGCAGGCCGAGGCGGCGATGCAGCCGCTGTGGTGGCTGGCCGGGCTGCCGTCGCGGGCGGGCGCCAGCCTGCGCGAGAACGCGGTGACCCGCGCCCAGCTGGCCAGCGACAACGCCCGCCTGCGGCAGGCGCTGCTGCTGTCGGCCGCGCGCAATGCGCGCCTGCGCACCGCTGCGGCCGAGAACGCGCGCCTGCGCGGGCTGCTGGACAGCGCCGAGCGCGGCCGCTTGGACGTGCAGCTGGCCAGCGTGCTCGACGTCGACCTGGATCCCAGCCGCCAGCGCCTGCTGCTGGGCGCCGGCAGCGGCAGCGGCGTGCGGGTCGGGCAGCCGGTGATCGACGCCGGCGGGCTGATGGGGCAGGTCATCGCCACCACCCCGACCACCGCCACCGTGCTGCTGCTGACCGACCCCGACCACGCGGTGCCGGTGATGGTGGCACGCAGCGGGGTGCGCCTGGTGGCCTACGGCAACGGCCGCAGCGATGCGCTGCAGCTGACCGACATCCCGCTGTCCGCGGACGTGCGCGAAGGCGACGAGCTGCTCACTTCCGGCCTGGGCGACCGCTTCCCGCCGGGCTTCGCGGTGGGCCGGGTGGGCGCGTTGCGCGCCGACGACAGCCGCGCCTTCCTCAAGGCCGAAGTGAAGCCGGCGGCGCAGCTCGACCGCGGCCGCGACGTGCTGCTGCTGCGCGGCTACCGGCCGGTAGCCGCGGCCAAGCCGGCCCCGGCCGCGACCACCCCGCCCGCGACCGCGCAGCCAGCGCCCGCCAGCGCCCCGCCGGCGGCACGGCGTCCGCCCGCGCCTGGCCAGGAGTCGCGCCGATGAGCCGCGCGCGCAACGGCTGGGTGCTGCCGGTCAGCCTGCTGCTGGCGCTGCTGCTGGGGCTGGTGCCGCTGCCCGGCGCGCTGCAGGCGCTGCGGCCTTACTGGCTGGCGCTGGTGCTGGCCTACTGGCTGCTGGAAACGCCGGAGCGGCTGGGGCTGGGCGCGGCGTTCGCGCTGGGGCTGCTGGCCGACATCGCCTTCGGCGGGCTGCTCGGCGAACAGTCGCTGCGGCTGGTGGTGCTGGCCTTCATCCTGGAGCGCTTCCGCGCGCGGCTGCGCTTCTTCCCGGTCTCGCAACAGGCGCTGACCATCGGCGTGCTGCTGCTCAACGATCGCGTCATCAGCGCCGGCCTGCACGTGCTGACGGGGGTGCCGCAGCTGCCGTGGCTGTACTGGTTGGCGCCGCTGGTCGGCATGCTGCTGTGGCCGCCGCTGCACCTGCTGCTCGATTTCCTGCGCCTGCGCCGGCCCGGCTGAGCGATGATCCGCCGCGCCCGCCAGATCAAGGACCACGCCGCCGAGGCCGCGCTGTTCCGCCGCCGCGCGCTGGCCGGTTTCCTGCTCGCGCTGGCCGGGCTGGGCGCGCTGGCGGGTTGGTATTTCCGGTTGCAGGTGCTGCGCCACGACGAGTTCGCCACCCGCTCCGAGGCCAATCGCCTGCGGCTGGTGCCGGTGGCGCCGGCGCGCGGGCTGATCTACGACCGCAAGGGCCGCATCCTCGCCGACAACGTGGCGGCGTGGCGGCTGGAAGCGGTGCCGGAGCGCGCCGGCGACGGGGCCAAGCTGCTGGCCAAATTGCGCGAGGTGGTCGCGCTGGATGCCGAGCAGCAGGCGCAGTTCCTGCGCGATTACAAGGCCGCCCGGCCGTTCAAGCCGGTCACCATCAAGCTGCGGGTGTCGGATGAGGAAGCGGCGCGGTTCGCGGTGGATCGCTGGCGCTACCCGGGCGTGGAACTGGTGCCCTACTTGAGCCGCGTCTATCCCTACGGCGCGCTGTTCGCGCACGTGGTCGGCTACGTCGGCCGCATCGACGACAAGGACCTGGCCGCGCTGGGGAATGCCGGTGGCGCCTATACCCATACCGGCAAGACCGGGCTGGAGCGCTATTACGAGGCCCAACTGCGCGGCCGGCCCGGCTACCGGCGACTGGAAACCAACGTGGCCGGGCGCACCGTGCGCGCGCTGGACACCGTACCCGCGGTCCCCGGCACCGACCTGCGGCTGTCGATCGACGCCGGTCTGCAGCAGGCGATGGTGGACGCGTTCGGCCCGCTGGAGGGCTCGGGGGTTGCGATGGATCCGCGCACCGGCGAAATCCTGGCGATGGTCAGCCTGCCGTCGTTCGATGCGAACCTGTTCGTCAACGGCATCAGCCACGCCAACTTCAAGGCGCTGAACGACAACCCGTCGCGCCCGCAGTTCAACCGCGTGGTGCTGGGCGGGGTGGCGCCCGGTTCCACGATCAAGCCGCTGACCGCTCTGGCCGGCCTCGACAGCGGCGTGCGCCGGCCCGGTGACCGGATCCTCTCGACCGGCGTATTCCGCCTGCCGGGCATGCGCGGCCGCGGTTGGCTGGACGGCGTGCACGGCTGGACGGACGCGCGCAAATCGATCTATGAATCGGTCAACACCTACTACTACCAGCTTGCGCTGGACCTGGGCGTGCGGCGCTACGACGAATACATGGCGAGGTACGGCTTCGGCCAGAAGACCGGCATCGACTTGGCCGGCGAGATCGAGGGCATCGTGCCGTCGCCGGCCTCGAAGATGAAGTACGCCAGGCAGCGCTGGTATCCCGGCGACCTGGTCAACTCGTCGATCGGTCAGGGCCTGTGGAAGGTCACCCCGCTGCAGCTGGTGCGCGGCGTGGCCGCGATCGCCGACGATGGCCAGCTGCGACGTCCGCACCTGGTGGTGGAGCAGCGGGCGGGTTTCGATGCGCCCTGGAAGGCCCTGCCGCAGCCCCCGCCGGCGCGCATCAGCGAGCATCCCGGCCACGTGCAGGTGATCCAGGAAGGCATGGAAATGACCACCACCGGTTCGGGCACCGCCGCGCGCGTGTTCCGCGGCTTGCCGTACCGCTCCGCCGGCAAGACCGGCACCGCACAGGTGGTCAACCGCGGCGCGACCGCGGTGGACCCGCGCTCGCTGCCGCTGTGGAAGCGCCACCGGGCGCTGTACATCGGCTATGCGCCGGCGGAGGCGCCTACCATCGCGGTGGCGGTGGCGGTGGAAGGCGGCGGCTTCGGCTCCGATACCGCGGCGCCGATCGTGCGCAAGGTCTTCGATGCGTGGCTGCTGGGCAAGGTGGTGGCGTCGGCGCCGCCTGCGGAGCTGCCTGCGGCGGCCAGGCCGGATTTCTCCGACGTGCGCGGCACGCCCGGCGCCGCGCCGGTGGTGTCCGCACCCGTACAGGTGGCCCGATGAACCTCCTGCTGCGGATGCTGCTGGAATTGCTGCAGCGCTTCGCGCGCACGCTGGACCTGCCGCTGCTGGCGGGGCTGCTGGGATTGATGGCAATGGGCCTTGCCACCCAGTACAGCGCCGGCAACGAATCCCTGCGCGGGGTGGCGATGCAGGGGGCATTCTATTGCGTCGGCCTGGGCGCGCTGTGGGTCGCCTCGCGTGTGCCTGCGCATCTGCTCAAGCAGGCGACACCGGCGATCTTCCTGGCCTCCCTGCTGCCGCTGGTGCTGGTGCTTTTCATCGGCAGCGGCAAGTACGGCAACCACTGGATCAGCCTGGGCTTCTTCAACTTCCAGCCGTCGGAGCTGGCCAAGCTGACCCTGCCGATGATGCTGGCCTGGCATTTCGACCGCCATCGCCTGCCGCCGCGCTTCGGGGTGCTGCTGGCCGGCGTGGCGATCATCGCGATGCCGGTAGGGCTGACCCTGCTCCAGCACGACCTGGGCACCGCGGCGCTGGTGCTGGCTGCCGGCGTGTTCGTGCTGTTCCTGGCCGGCACCTCGTGGTGGTGGTGGGGCGCCGCCGCGGCGATCGGCGGCACCGGCTTCGCGCTGGCGATGTTCGCGCCGATCGAATGGCTGGGCTTCCTGCGCCCGTACCAGCAGGACCGCATCCTGACCTTCCGCAACCCCGAGAACGACCCGATGGGCGCGGGCTGGAACATCCTGCAGTCGCAGATCGCCATCGGCGGCGGCGGCATGGCCGGCAAGGGCTGGGGCCAGGGCACCCAGTCGCACCTCAATTACCTGCCCGAACACACCACCGACTTCGCGTTCTCGGTGCTGGCCGAGGACTTCGGCTGGATCGGCGTGGCGCTGACGCTGGCGCTGTACCTGTTCGTGGTCGCGCGCTGCCTGTGGATCGCCGCCGACTCCCGCGACGGTTACGCGCGCCTGCTGGCCGGCGCCATCGGCCTGTCGCTGTTCGTCTACGTGCTGGTCAACGGCGCGATGATTTCGGGAGTGTTGCCGGTGGTCGGCGTGCCGATGCCGCTGCTGAGCTACGGCGGCACCTCGGCGGCCACCCTGCTGCTGGGCTTCGGCGTGGTGATGGCGTTGAAATCGCGCCGGCAAGTCCACCGCTAGGGCGCGTCGGGGCTGCGTTTGCGGCTGCGGGGCGGGCGGGCTCTTGCGCCGCTTAACCTGAATGGGATGTTCCGATTTTGCCGAGGGCGCGTGCTACCCTCCGCGCCGATGATCCGACGCATCCTGACCAGCCTCGCCGTGCTCGCCCTTGCCGCCTGCGCGGGAACGCCCCGGAAGCCGACGCCAGCACTGGTGCCGGAACCCCTGCCACCCCCCGCGGCAGCGGCCGAAACCCCGCGCGACATCAGTGCCGCCCGCGCCGAATTCGTGCGCAGCACTGCGCAGCGCTTCGCCATCCCCGCCGCCGACATCGAAGCCGTGCTGGCGCGCGCGCAGGTCCGCGAGGCCATCGTCAAGGCGATGTCGCGCCCGGCCGAAGCCAAGCCGTGGCGCGACTACCGGCCGATCTTCATCCAGCCCGCCCGCATCGACGGCGGCCGCGCCTTCCTCGAAGCCAACCGCGCCGCCCTGCAGCGTGCCGAGGACACCTACGGCGTGCCGAAGGAAATCGTCACCGCGATCCTCGGCGTGGAAACCAGCTACGGCGGCAACAAGGGCAGCTGGCCGGTGGTCGATGCGCTCTACACGCTGGCGTTCGCCTATCCGCGCAGCGGCGATCCGACGCGCGTCGCCTACGAGGACAAGCGCGAAGCCTTCTTCCGCGATGAACTGGCGCAGCTGTTCGCGCTGGGCAAGGAGGAAGGGCTGGACATCAGCACCCTCAAGGGCAGCTATGCCGGGGCGATGGGCTGGGGCCAGTTCATGCCGTCCAGCTACCGCCAGTACGCGGTGGATGGCGATGGCGACGGCCGGCGCGACCTGTTCGACAACCTCGATGACGTGATCGCCTCGGTGGCCAACTACTTCGCCCAGAAGGGCAAGTGGCAGCGCGGCGGCCCGGTCATGGAGCGCGCGATCCGCGATGCCGCGGCGCAGGACTTCGTCAATCCCGGCAACGCGGTCACCCTGGACCAGCGGGTGGACGCGCTGGCCGCGCTTGGTTACCGCGCCGCCGACCCGGTGGCCGTGCTGCACCTGGATGGCGGCCAGCCGGTCACCTTGATCACCCTCGAGGGCGCGGCCGGCCCCGAATACTGGATCGTCTACAACAACTTCAAGGCCATCACCACCTACAACATCTCGCGGCTGTACGCGACCGCGGTGTACCAGCTCGCCCAGGCCATCGCCGGGCGCGAGGTGGACGGCGCATGACGGCGCGGCAGCGCCTGCTGGTGGCGGTGTTGCCGCTGGCGCTGGCGGCCTGCGCAACCACCGGTGGCGGCGCCCCGGCGGATGCGGTGGCACGCAGGCCGGTCGATGCCACGCCCGCGGAGGGCATCGCGCCCGCCCCGCGCCGGGTGTCGCCCTACGCGCCGGCGCAGGAGGATCCCAGCAAGCGCGGCGATTACGTGGCCGGCGGCCTGTTCCGTCCCGGCGTCGCCGACACCGTGCCCGACGAGATTCCCGACGTCGACCTGATTCCCGAGCCGGAAGTGCGTGACGAGCCGCGCGCGCGCACCGGCAACCGCGACTACGCGGTGCTCGGCCAGAAGTACCGGGTGCTGGACGACCACGAGGGCTATGCCGAGGAAGGTGGCGCGTCCTACTACGGCAAGAAGTTCCACGGCCGCCGCACCTCCAGCGGCGAGGTGTACGACATGTACGCCTTCAGCGCCGCCCACAAGAGCCTGCCGCTGCCCAGCTTCGCCCGCGTCACCAACCTAGACAACGGCAAGTCGGTGGTAGTGCGGGTCAACGACCGCGGTCCGTTCCACAAGGGCCGGATCATCGACCTCAGCTACGCCGCCGCGGTCAAGCTGGGCTACCGCGAGCGCGGCACCGCGCGGGTACGGGTGGAGGCGTTGTCGCCGGACGCCGTTGCGACCGCTGCTGCCGCCCCCGCCGCGCCGTCGGCGATGGACAAGCTGGTGCAGGCGCTGCCCGAGCAGAAGCCGGTGGCCGACAACGGCAACCGCTTCGACATGCACCGGGACGGCCGCACCATGGGCGCCGACGAGTTCGATGCATGGATGCGCGCCCGCCAGATCCGCGTGGCGACCGGCAAGCCGACGCTGGTCGCCGCCAGCGCCATGCAGGCGCCGGTCGTGGCCGCACCGGTCGGCGTTGCCGCCGCGCCGCCGGCAATGGCCGTGGCAACCACCCCGGCCGCCGAAGGCATCACCCTGCAGGTCGCCAGCTTCAGCAACCAGCGCAACGCCGAGCAGGCGCTGTCGCTGCTGCGCGGTGCGGCGATCGCGCAGGCCCAACTGCAGGACGCCGACATCAACGGCAGGAAAGTCTGGCGCCTGCGGATTGGCCCGGTCAGCGAAGCGGCAACGCCGGAACTTGCGGCGCGCATCGTGGGTCTGGGTTTCGGGCAGCCGCAGCGCATCCGCAACTGACGCCTGCCGCGCGCAGGCATGGCCTGCACCCCCGGGCGGGCATCCAGCCTGTTGTCGCTAGAATGGCCGCCTGCACGTTTTTGCGTTGCGCTTGCGCGACCTCCAGGAGTATTGATCGATGCGTTCCCTGTTTTCCGTCGTCCTCGTTTCCGCTGCGCTGGCCACCGGTCCTGGCCTCGCCATCGCCCAGGCGCCGGCGCCCGCCCGCCCGGCCGCGCTGAGCGACAACCTGCCGGTGCCGGATGCGCCCGCGCCCAAGGTCAGCAAGGCCTGGCTGGTGATGGACTACGCCACCGGCCAGGTGCTGGCCGGTGAGAACGTGGATACCCCGGTGGAGCCGGCCAGCATCACCAAGGTGATGACCAGCTACGTGATCGCCGCAGAGATGGCCGCCGGCAAGATCAAGCCCACCGACCAGGTGATGATGAGCGAGAACGCCTGGCGCAGCGGCGGCGCCGGCACCGACGGCAGCTACAGCGGCTTCGAGGTCAACAAGACTGCGCCGCTGGAGCAGATGGAAAAGGGGATGGTGGTGCAGTCCGGCAACGATGCCGCGATCGCGCTGGCGGAACACGTCGCCGGCAGCGAGCAGGCGTTCGCCCAGCTGATGAATGCCTACGCGAAGAAGATCGGGATGAAGGCCTCCCACTTCGTCAACCCGCACGGGCTGACCGCCGAGGGCCATGTCACCACCGCGCACGACCTGGCCCTGCTGGGCCGCGCGCTGATCCGCGACTTCCCCGAGGCCTACAGCTACAACAAGATCAAGGAATTCACGGTTGGCCCGATCACCCAGCCCAACCGCAACCTGCTGCTGTGGCGCGATGCGTCGGTGGACGGCATCAAGACCGGCCACACCTCCAGCGCCGGCTACTGCCTGATGGCCTCGGCCAAGCGCGGCGACCAGCGCCTGATCACCGTGGTGATGGGCGATTCCAGCGAGAACCAGCGCGCGGTGGACTCGCAGGCGCTGCTCAACTGGGGCTTCCGCTTCCACGAGACCCATCGCCTGTACGAGGCCGGCAAGGCGCTGGCCTCGCCGAAGGTGTGGAAGGGCGCGGAGAACACCGTGCAGGTCGGCGTGGCGCAGCCGCTGCTGGTCACCACCCCGCGCGGCAAGTACGACCGCCTGAAGGCGACGATGGACCTGCCGAAGTCGCTGGTCGCGCCGATCGCCAAGGGCCAGAAGATCGGCACCGTGAAGGTGACCCTGGACGGCAAGCTGGTGGCACAGGCGCCGCTGGTGGCGGTGAGCGCGGTGGAGGAGGGCGGCTTCTTCAAGCGCCTGTGGCATGAACTGCTGATGTGGTGGCAGGGCTGAGCCAGCCCCGGCTTGCCCGCGCGCGGCGCCGCCGCGCAGGGTTGGGGAAGCCCCGCGGCGTCCCCATAATGCGTGCATGAACACGATTCATTCCGATAACCCCGAGCACGGCTTCCAGTTCCCCGGCACTTTCGAGCTGTCGGCAATGGGCCCGGCCGACAAGCACCTGGAAGCCGACCTGCCGCAGCACCTGCTGGCGGCCGGCATCGACGTGCTGCACGAAGACGTGACTTGGCGGCATTCGACCAACGGCAAGTACGTGTCGGTGCGGATCTCCTTCCGCGCCAACTCGCGCGCCGACTACGACCGTGCCCACGCCGCCCTGCGCGACCACCCGGAAGTGAAGTGGACGCTGTGAGTCCGGCTGCCCTTCCCCCCGCTTGCGCGGGGAAGGGGCGAAACGCAGGCGAGGTGCGCCCCGCCATCGTCCGCGACCTCGGCCGCCGGCCTTACGAGCCGGTCTGGCGCGCGATGCAGGCCTTCACCGACGCGCGCACCGAAGGCAGCGCCGACGAGCTGTGGCTGGTCGAGCACGAGCCGGTATTCACCCTCGGCCAAGCCGGCAAGCCCGAGCACGTGCTGGTGCCGGGCGACATCCCGGTACTCCACGTCGATCGCGGCGGGCAGGTGACCTACCACGGTCCCGGCCAGATCGTGGCCTATCCGCTGCTGGACCTGAAGCGGTTGAAGATCGGCGTGCGCGACTACGTCTGCCGGATCGAGCAGGCCATCATCGACACCCTCGACGAATGGAACATCGGCGCCGCCCGCAAGGATGGCGCGCCCGGCGTGTACGTCAACGACGCCAAGATCGCCTCGCTGGGCATCCGCGTGCGCCGCGGCTGCACCTTCCACGGGCTGGCCTTCAACATCGAAGGCTGCAGCACCGCCGCGTTCGCGCGGATCAACCCCTGCGGCTACGCCGGCCTGCAGGTGGTGGCGCTGTCCGACCTTGGCGGGCCCTCGTCGCTGGACGCGGTCAAGCCGGTCCTGCTGGAACAGCTGGGCCGGCAGTTCGGCCTGGCATGGCGACATGAGGCCGCGCCGCCGGCCTGAGCCTGCCCGCCGGCGCGATGTGCGCGATAATCGCGCCATGAGCACTCCCCCCCGCAGCATCCCGCTCGCCGTCGTCGACGGCGCGGCCTCCCTCGAGCCCGGCGTGCGCCAGGTCGCCGACCAGAAGATCGCCCGCTCGCCGGTGCAGTTCGCCGACGCGCCGGTGCTGCGCAAGCCCAGCTGGATACGCGTGCGCATCCCCAGCGGCAACGCGGTGCAGGCGCTCAAGGCCAAGCTGCGCGAGAACCGGCTGGTGACGGTCTGCGAGGAGGCCAGCTGCCCGAACATCCACGAGTGCTTCAGCCACGGCACCGCCACCTTCATGATCCTCGGCGAGGTCTGCACCCGCCGCTGCAGCTTCTGCGACGTGGCCCACGGCCGGCCCAAGCCGCCGGACCCGGTGGAGCCGCTGCGGCTGGCGCAGACGGTCAAGGACATGGGCCTGCGCTACGTGGTGGTCACCAGCGTGGACCGCGACGACCTGCGCGACGGCGGCGCCGGCCACTTCGTGGACTGCATCGCCGCCATCCGCGAGATCGCGCCGGGCACCAAGATCGAGATCCTGACCCCGGACTTCCGTGGCAAGGGCCGGATGGAACGCGCGCTGGAGATCCTCGCGCTCAATCCGCCGGACGTGTTCAACCACAACGTCGAAACCGTGCCGGACCTGTACCGGAACGTGCGCCCGGGCGCCGACTACCAGTGGTCGCTGACCCTGCTGCAGAAGTTCAAGCAGCAGCATCCGTCCATCCCGACCAAGTCCGGCATCATGCTGGGCCTGGGCGAGACCATGGAACAGGTGCAGGCCACCCTGCGCGACCTGCGCGCGCACGACGTCGAGATGGTCACCATCGGCCAGTACCTGCAGCCCAGCGCCCACCACCACCCGGTGCTGCGCTACTGGACGCCGGAGGAGTACCAGCAGCTGGCCGATTACGGCAATGCGCTGGGCTTCGCCCACGTCGCCTCCGGGCCGATGGTGCGCTCCAGCTACCACGCCGACCGGCAGGCCGCCGCCCGCCTGGGTGCCGGCGAGGGCCGTGCGTCGGATTGAGGCGCGGGCGTGGAGGTGGCGTTCACAAAGGGCGCGGCCGGGCGGGTAGAGTGGGATGGAACGCAGTGGTGCAACTTCCAGCACTGTTGCGGGGTCGAAACCTTCGCCATCCTGCCCGTGTACCTCCCACAGCGGCCCCACGCCGCGGAATCCAGATGATCCGCAATCGCCCCCTGGTTGTCTTGTCCATCGCCCTGGCGCTGGCCACCCCACTGGCACTGCTGGCTGGCAGCAGTGACATCGCGCTGGCGTCCGGCCCGACCCAGGACCAGTCCACCACCGCGCGCATGGTGCACGGGCTGCTGTCCGACAGCCGCTACGCCTACCGGCCGCGCGCGCTGGACGACGCCCTCTCGCGCGAGATCCTCACCGAATACCTGAAGACGCTCGACCCCGGCAAGGTGTTCCTGACCGCGCAGGACGTGGCCGGCTTCGACCGCTATGCCACCACCCTGGACGATGCGATCAAGAGCGGCAAGGTGGATCCGGCGTGGACGATCTTCGCTGCCTATCGGCAGCGCGTGGGGGAGCGCATCGGCTACGCGCGCGGGCTGCTCAAGGGCGAGTTCGACTTCACCAAGGACGAGCGCTACCACTACGACCGCGAGGACGCGCCGTGGGCCGAGCCGGCGGCGCTGGACGCGCTGTGGCGGCAGTCGGTGAAGAACGACTGGCTGCGCCTGAAGCTGGCCGGCAAGCCGGCCGACGAGATCCGCAAGACCCTCGACAAGCGCTACGCCAATCTGCTGACCAGCGTGCGCGAGCTGAAGGGCGAGGAAGTGTTCCAGAGCTTCCTCAATGCCTATGCCGGCAGCATCGATCCGCATACCGACTACATGACCCCGCGCAGCGCGGAGAACTTCAACCTGTCGATGTCCAATTCGCTGGAAGGCATCGGCGCGGTGCTGTTCCGCCAGGACGACGTGGTGGTGGTGCGCGAGGTGGTGCCGGGCGGGCCGGCGGCGCGCAGCGGCAGGCTCAAGCCGGGCGACCGCATCGTCGGCGTCGGCCAGGGTGTGTCCGGCGAGATGAAGGACGTGATCGGCTGGCGCATCGACGATGTGGTGGCGCTGATCCGCGGCGCGGCCGACACGCAGGTGCGCCTGGACACGGTGCCGGCGGAGGCGCCGCTGGACAGCAAGCCGCTGACGCTGCAGCTGACCCGCGCCAAGGTGCGGCTGGAGGACGCGCGCGCCAAGGCCGAAACCATCGTGGTGCCGGCCGACGCTGGCGCGCCTGCGCGCCGGATCGGCGTGATCAAGCTGCCGGGCTTCTACCAGGATTTCGAGGCGCGCCGCCGCAACGAGGCCAACTACGCCTCGGCCACCCGCGACGTGGCGAAGATGCTGGTCGACTTCCGTGCGCAGAAGGTCGATGGCGTGGTGCTGGACCTGCGCGGCAACGGTGGCGGTTCGCTGACCGAAGCTGTGGAGCTGACCGGCCTGTTCATCGACAAGGGCCCGGTGGTGCAGGTGCGCGAGTCCGGCGGCCGGGTCAACGTGCAGTACGACCAGGACGCGGGCGTGGCCTGGGACGGCCCGCTGGCCGTGCTGATCAACCGCGGCTCGGCCTCGGCCTCGGAAATCGTGGCCGGCGCCATCAAGGACTACGGCCGCGGCCTTGTGATCGGCGAGACCACCTTCGGCAAGGGCACCGTGCAGACCATGGTCGACCTGGACCGCTGGCCGGCCAACGAGAAGCCGCGTTTCGGCGAGCTCAAGCTGACCGTGGCGCAGTTCTTCCGTCCCGACGGCAGCAGTACGCAGAACAAGGGTGTGGCGCCGGACGTGGCGTTCCCGGCCAGCGTGGATGCGGCCGATTTCGGCGAGAGCACCTATCCCAACGCGCTGCCGTGGACCCGGATCGCCGCCGCGCCGCACGCGCGCTACGGCAATTTCGCGCCGCTGTTGGGCCAGCTGCAGGCGCGCCACCAGGCCCGCGCGGGCAAGGACGTGGAGTTCCAGTGGTGGGCCGAGGACGTGCGCCGGTTCCGCGAGGAGCAGGCGAAGAAATCGATCTCGCTCAACGAGGCCGAACGCCGCGCCGAGCGCGACAGGTTCGACGCCCAGCGCAAGCAGCGCGCCGAAATCCGCGCCAATCTCGGCATCGAGCGGGATCCGCTGCTGGACGCGCGCGCCGACGACGGTCTGGCCGCCGACGAGCGCAACGTGGCCGAATCGGTGGCGCGCGAGAAGGCGGCGGAGAAGGCCACCGACCCGCTGCTGCGCGAGTCCGCGGCGATCCTGGCCGATGCGGTGGCGCTGCTCGGCAAGGACGCGGCGCTGGCGGCGCAGGTGCTGCCGGTGACCCGCAACGGCGCGGGGCACTGGGCCGACTGACCCGGCGCGCACGCGTTTCTCCTGTGGTTCCTGGCGGGCACCTTCGGGTGCCCGCCGCAGTCTGGACGATCTAGCCGATGCCTGCTTCCCCCGTTCCCGCGGCGCCCGCCGCCCGCGTCGCGCTGGCGCTGGCGGCGGTGTATGTCATTTGGGGTTCCACCTACCTCGCCATCCGCTTCGCGCTGGAGGGCGGCTTCCCGCCGTTCCTGCTCGGCGGCGTCCGCTTCCTGATCGCGGGTGGGTTGATGTTCGCCTTCCTGCGCTGGCGCGGCGTGCCCGCGCCGACCCGCGCGCAGTGGGGCAACCTGGCGGTGATGGGCGTGCTGCTGCTGCTGATGGGCAACGGGCTGGTCAACTTCGGCGAGCAGAGCGTCTCGTCGGGGATGACCGCGGTGATCGTGTCCTCGTCGGCGCTGTGGATGGGCGTGTTCTCGGCGCTGCGCGGGCACCGGCCCAACGCGATGGAATGGACGGGGCTGTGTATCGGCTTCCTCGGCGTGCTGTGGCTGAGCGCCGGCGGCAGCCTGGCCGCCACCCCGGCCGGACTGGTCGCGCTGCTGCTGGCCTCGGTGGCGTGGTCGTACGGTTCGATCTGGAGCAAGGGCCGCGACCTGCCGTCGCCGTTCATGACCTCGGCGGGGCAGATGCTCTGCGGCGGCGTGGCGATGTGCGTGGTTGGCGGGGCATTGGGCGAACGTTTCCAGGGCATGCCCACCACGCACGCGATCGGCGCGTTCTGGTACCTGGTGGTGATGGGCTCGTTGGTCGGCTTCTCGGCCTACATCTGGCTGCTGCACCACGTGCGGCCGGCGCTGGCCACCAGCTATGCCTACGTCAATCCGGCGATCGCGGTGGTGCTGGGCGCGCTGCTGGCGCATGAGCGCTTCGGCATGCGCGAGTCGGTGGCGATGGGGGTGATCCTGCTGGGCGTGGTGACCATCACCTTCGCGCGCACGGTCAAGGCCCGCCCGGCGGCCGGGGACGCCGCATGAGCGCCAGCGGCAGCGCCGCCGTGCGCGGCACCTGGGTGGCGGTGGGCACCTTCGTCCTGTGGGGCGTGGCGCCGCTGTACTGGCATCTGCTGAAGGCGGTGCCGTCGCTGCAGATCGTGCTGCACCGGGTGGTGTGGAGCGCGCTGATGGTGGGGGCGTTCCTGTCCTGGCGCGATGGCCGCCACTGGTTCCGCGCCGTGCTGGCCGGGCATCCTCGGCTGTGGTGGATGCTGCTGCTCAGCGGCGTGCTGATTTCCTGCAACTGGGGCCTGTACATCTGGGCGGTGAACGCCGGCCACGTGGTCGAGACCGCGCTGGGCTACTTCATCAACCCGTTGCTCAACGTGCTGATCGGCGTGCTGTTCCTGCGCGAGCGGCTGCGCCCGCTGCAGTGGGCGTCGGTGGCGATCGCCTTCGCCGGGGTGCTGTGGCTGACCGTCCAGTACGGCAGCTTCCCTTGGATCGCGCTGACCCTGGCGCTGTCGTTCGGCATCTACGGCGTGCTGCGCAAGCTCGCGCACGTGGACTCGGTGGCGGGGCTGGGAGTGGAGAGCGCCTATCTGTTCCTGCCGGTGCTGGGCTGGCTGCTGTGGAGCGAATTCCACGGCACCGGCGGCTTCCTCGCGCTCGGCGACGGGCCCGGCTACGGCCTCACTGCCAACCTGCTGCTGGTGCTGTCGGGGCTGGTCACCGCGCTGCCGCTGGTCGGCTTCGCGTACGCGGTGCGCAGGATTTCGCTGACCAGCGTCGGCATCCTGCAGTACATCGCGCCGACCCTGCAGTTCCTGATCGGCGTGTTCGTGTTCGCCGAACCGTTCGACCGCGCCCGCCTGGTCGGCTTCGCCTGCATCTGGCTGGCGCTGGCGGTGTTCATCGTCGACGGCCTGCGCAACAGCCGCCGCATGCGCGAGGCGGCGCTGGCCGAACTGGCCTGAAGCGCCGCGGTCAGGCCGACCGCAGCGCTTCGGTGACCGGCAGCCGCGCGGCGCGCAGTGCCGGGAACAATCCGCCGACCAAACCGATCCCCAGCGCCCACTTCAGCCCGGTCCACGCCAGCGCCGGGCTGACCTTGAACTGGAACACCACCTGGCTGAAGTTCTGCCCCAGCGTGCTGACCGTGTAGCCGTTGAACACGATCCACGCGATGGCCGCGCCCAGCACCCCGCCCAGCAGCGCCAGCAGCATGGTTTCCAGCATCACCGCGGTGACCACCGGCACACTGCGGAAGCCCAGCGCGCGCAGCGTGGCGATCTCGCGGGCGCGCCCGGCCACCGCCGCGTACATGCTGTTGAGCGCGCCGAACACCGCGCCGATCGCCATGATCGCGCCGATCACCGAGCCGAGGATCTTGATCAGCTTGGTCAGCCCTTCCGACTGCTTGCCGTAGTAGTTGCGGGTGGTGTCCACGTCCAGCTTCAGCCGCGGGTCGCCGGCCAGCGCGGCCTTGAGCTGCTTGAAGCCGCCCTTGCCATCCAGCTTCACCGTCACCGATTGGAACGCGCTGCGCTGGTAGGCCGGGCCGAGCACGTCGGCATCCGTCCACAGCTCGGACTCGTGCGAATCCTTCGATTCGAACACGCCCACCACCGTCCACATCTGGTTGGCGAGCTTCAGCTGCCGGCCGACCTGCAGGCCGCGGAACTGCCGCTGCGCACCCTTGCCGATCACGATCTCGCGCAGGCCGGGATTGAACCGGCGGCCCTCGACGATCTTCAGCTGCGGGCGGATCGCCCAGCCGGCCGGGCCGACGCCGCGGAACTGCACGTTGGCGTCGGTGCCGTCGGCCATGGTCGGCAGGTTGACCACCTGCGACAGCTCGGGCGAGGCCAGCGGCTTGCCGTCGGCGCCGCGGGCGATGCCGGGCAGGGCGGACACCAGCGGCACCTGGTCGCGGGTGATGACCGAGTTGGTCTCGGCCTGCGAGCCGGCGCGCAGCAGGATCGCGGTGTCGTCACCGCCGGTCTTGTCGAGCGTGGCCTTGAAGCCTTCGCCCATCGCCAGCATCGCCACCAGCACGCCGACCACGCCGGCAATGCCAATGACAATGACGCTGGATGCACCCCAGCGCTGCGGCAGCCCGGCCAGGCCGATCTTGGTGGCCTCGCGCGCCAGCCGGCCGCTGCGGGTGGTGTACAGCCACAGCGCGATGGCGGCGGCGATCGCCAGTACCGCGAACCACGGCAGCGCGATCCACAGCCCCAGCCCGAGGGCCAGCAGCAGCACGGTGGCGAAGCTGGCGAGAAAACCCTTGAGTCGTTTCATGTCGTGATCCCGTTATCGACCGGCCAGCGCATCGACGATGTTCAAGCGCATGCCACGCAGCGCCGGCAGCAGCCCCACCAGCAGGCCGATGCCGAGCATCAGCGCCAGCCCCATGCCCCAGGTCTGCGCCAGCAGGCCCGGCAGCTGCACCATCCCACCGCTGGCGGCGCCCACCGCCGGCACGATGGCGGCGGCCAGGCCCATGCCCAGCAGCCCGCCCAGCACCACCAGCAGCACCGATTCGCCCAGCACCAGCCACAGCACGCTGCGGTTGGAGAAGCCGATGGTCTTCAGCACCGCCAGCTCGGGAATGCGCTCGCGCACCGCCTGCGCCATGGTGTTGCCGGTCAGCAGCAGCAGGGTGAAGAACACCGCGCCCATGATCGCGGTGACGATCAGGCCGATGTCGGCGAACTGCTTGGCGAAGCTCTGGTTGAACGCGGCCTCGCTCTGGGTCTTGGTCTCGTGGTCGGAGTTCTCGCTGAGCCGGTCGATCGCCTTGGCCACGCGGTCGGCGGCATTGGCGCCGGCCGGCTCCACGATCCACCAGCCCACCCGGCCCTTCACGTAGTCATTGGCTTCGTCGAAGTACTTCCAGTGGAAGAACATCGCCTGTTCCTGGCCCTTCAGCTTGGGGTCGTCGATGCGGTAGATCCCGCGCAGGGTGAACGACCAGTCGTTGCTGCCGCGGGTCGGGAAGATGGTGGCCTGCAGCGGGATGGTGTCGCCCACCTTCCAGCCGAAACGGTCGGCCAGCGCCTTGCCCACCACCGCGCCGCGGCGGTCGGCCAGCCACGCCTGCTTCTGCGCCGGCGGGAGCTTGAACTCCGGGTACAGGTCCAGGTATTCCGGGCTGACGCTGAAGTTGGCGAAGAAGTTCTTCGGGTCGCGGTAGATGCCGCCGAACCAGGCTGCGTACGCGGCGTTCTTCACCCCGGGCACCGCGCGGATCTGCGCATCCAGGCTGTACGGCAGCATCTGCGTGATCGACAGCCGCGACATCGTCACCATGCGGTTGGCACCGGCCACGCTGCCGCCGGAATTGAATGCCACGCGCACCGAATCCAGCATCCCGAACAGCAGGAACGCCGCCACCACCGACAGCAGGGTGAGCAGGGTGCGGGTCTTGCTGCGCGAGAGCGCGGCCCAGACGAGATGGAAATACTTCATGGCGGGCCTCCGGCTCAGGCGTGCACGGTCTGCTCGACCAGGTTGCCCTTGTCGAGGTGCAGCGTATGCGTGGCGTACTCGGCGGCCTTGGGATCGTGGGTCACCATCACGATGGTCTTGCCGTGGCTGCGGTTGAGCTCCTGCAGCAGGCCCAGGATCTCCTCCGCGGAGGCGCGGTCGAGGTCGCCGGTGGGTTCGTCGCAGATCAGCAGGGTGGGGTCAGAGACGATCGCGCGGGCGATCGCCACGCGCTGCTGCTGGCCGCCGGAGAGTTCATTCGGACGGTGCTTGCCGCGGTCCTTCAGGCCCACCAGTTCGAGCGCGATGGCGGCGTTCTGGCGGCGCTGCGCGGCCGACAGCCGGGTCAGCAGCAGCGGTAGCTCCACGTTCTTCTGCGCGGTCAGCGTGGGCATCAGGTTGTAGAACTGGAACACGAAGCCGACGTGGTTGCTGCGCCACTGCGCCAGCTGCCCGGAGCCCAGCTTCTCGATGTGCTGGCCGGCGATCTCGATGCTGCCGGAGGTGGGCGAATCCAGCCCGCCGATCAGGTTGAGCAGCGTGGTCTTGCCGGAGCCAGACGGGCCCATCAGCGCCACGAAGTCGCCGCTGGCGATGTCGAGGTCGATGCCGCGCAGCACGTCCACCGTTTCCGGGCCGCGCTGGTAGGTCTTGTGCAGGTTGCGGGTGCTGACGAGGATCGACATCGAGGGTTCTCCGTTTGTCTGTTGCGCCGGTCCCGCACTGCGGGATCGACGGCGCTTCGCATGGGTTATTCGTCGCTGGCTGCGGCAGGCGCCACCGTCACCCGCGCGCCGTCCGCCAGCGTTTCCGGCGGGTCCAGCACGACCTGCTCGCCGCCGGCCACGCCGGCCAGCACCTCGCGGTCCTCGCCGAGGGTGCGGCCCAGGGTCAGCTTGCGCAGGCTGGCCATGCCGCCGTTGACCACGAAAGCCACGTCCCTGTCGCCGCGCTGGGCGATGGCGGCGGCCGGCACCAGTACGCCGGGCTTGGCATCGGCCTGCGCGGGTTTCGCGTCCTCCAGGAAGCCGACCCGCGCGCCCATGTCCGGCACGATCCGCGGGTCGCCCTTGGCGTCCAGCCCCACCCGCACCTTCACCGTGGCCTTGCCGCGGTCGGCGGCGGGGATGATGGCGATCACCCGGCCGGGGATCTTCCAGTCCTGGTAGGCGTTGAGGATGGTTTCGGTGCGCATGCCCGGCTTGACCCGGCCGATGAAGGCCTCGCCGACTTCCACCTCCACTTCCAGCGAGGCCATGTCGACGATGGTGCCGATGCCGGTGCGGGTGAAGCCGCCGCCGGCCGACAGCGGCGAGACGATCTCGCCCGGCTGCGCCGACTTGGCGATCACCACCCCCGCGAACGGCGCGCGCACGATGGTGTTGTCCACGCCGTTGTCGGCGATGCGCAGCCCGTCGCGCGCCACCTGCGCGTTGCGCTGGGTGGTGGCCAGCTGCGCGCGCAGGGCATCGCGGGTGGCCACCGCCTGCTCGAACTGCGCGCGTGACACCAGCTTCTGCGCCGCCAGCGTGGACAGCCGCGCGGCGTTGGCTTCGGCTTCCTTCAGCTGCGCCTGCACGCTGGCGATCTGGCTCTGCGAAGCGGCCAGCTGCGAGGCCGACAGCGCGCGCTGCGCCTGCGCATCCACCGGGTCCAGCCGCGCCAGCACCTGGCCTTCCTCGACCTGCTGGCCTTCCTCGATCAGCACCTCGCGCACGCGCCCGGTGACCTTGGCCGAGACCGTGGCCATCCGCCGTGCCACCACGTAGCCGGTGGCGTCCAGCACCGAGGCGCTACCCGTGCCGGCGCCGCCGATCGCCGTGGCCTCGGCCACGCTGACCTCCACGCCCTTGCCGCCGCGCAGCGCGAACACGCCGACTGCCGCCAGCACCGCCACGCCGACCACCGCCAGCCCGATCCACAACCCCTTGCGCGAGGGCGGCGGGGGTGGCGCGCTGCGGTCGATCTTCAGGGAACTGAGCAGGTCGGCGGAAGTATTCATGGGCTCGGGAGGGGAAGGGGATGGGTGGCGGACGGACGCGGCACGGCCGCAGTCGGATCCTGGCCGCCACCTTCATGCATGCGATCTATCGTGTCAAGTTTCCTTTACAGGCAGTTTGCGCGCCGGTGCCGGGCTTGCAGTCGGGGCGTTCCACGCGCCATCCAGCGAAGCGCAGGCTACCGGCCGCGGCGGTGCCGGTCAGGTGATGGTTGTCATGTGATTCGGCTGACGGCTGCGGATGTCACGCGCCGCGGCGACGACGGAGCATGCCGCCATCGAACACGGAGGAGTCCCGATGCCGGATGGACAAGCGGTGGTGGCGCGGTTGCGCGGCGCGAGCAAGCGTTACGGCGGCACGCAGGCGCTGGACGGACTGGACCTGTCGCTGCACGCGGGCCAGGTGACGTCATTGCTGGGCGCCAACGGCGCCGGCAAGAGCACCGCGGTGAACCTGCTGCTGGGGCTGCTCCCAGCGGACGCGGGCGAAGTCTCGGTGTTCGGCCGTCCGCCCAGCTCGCGCGCGGCGCGCCTGGGCACCGGCGCGATGCTGCAGAGCGCCGGCATTCCCGACCGCCTGCGCGTGGGCGAGGTGCTGGCGCTGGTGCGCAGCTACTACCCCGACCCGCGCAGCGTGGCCGACTGCGTGGCGCTGGCGGGACTGGACGGGCTGATGGCGCGTCCGTACCGGCACCTGTCCGGCGGCCAGCAGCGGCGCGTGCAGTTCGCCCTGGCGATCTGCGGACGTCCGCGCCTGCTGTGCCTGGACGAGCCGACCACCGGCCTCGACATCGACGCGCGGCAGGGCATCTGGCGCGCGGTCCGCGAGCTGGTCGCCGGCGGCAGCGCGGTGCTGCTGACCACGCACTACCTTGAGGAAGCCGAAGCGCTGGCCGACCATGTCGCGGTGATCGACCGTGGCCGCATGCTGGCGCAGGGCAGCGTGGCGGCGATCCGCGCGCACGTGGCGCAGCGGCGCATCCGCTGCGTGTCTGCGCTGGATGCCGACGCGGTGGCGCGCTGGCCGGGCGTGCGCCAGGCCGAGCGCGACGGCGAGCTGCTGCGCATCGTCGCCGATGCCGCGGAACCGGTGGTGCGGCGCCTGCTGGCCGCCGACGACCGCCTGCACGACCTCGAGGTGCAGCGCGCCGGCCTGGCCGATGCGTTCCTCGAACTCACCCGCACCCCGCAACAGGAGGCCGCGTGATGGCTGCCGTGCTCCCCGCCCCGCATCGCGCCGCGCTGCGCAGCTACCTGCTGGAAGCGCGCTGCGAATCCCTGCGCATGCTGCGCGACCCCGGCTTCTGCATCCCGGTCACCGCCTTCCCGCTGATGTTCTATGTGCTGTTCGCGGTGGTGTTGAACAGGCAGCACAGCGCGGCGACCGCGCAGTACCTGCTGGCCACCTACGGCGCCTTCGGCGTGGCCGGCGCGGGCCTGTTCGGCTTCGGCGTCACCATCGCGCTGGATCGGGAGCGCGGCTTCCTGCGGCTGAAGCGGGTGCTGCCCACCCCACCCGGCGCGACGCTGCTGGCGCGGATGGCGATGGCGATGCTGTTTGCCGCGCTGATCTCGCTGCTGATGGCGCTGCTGGCCGCGCTGGTGGCGGGGGTGTCGCTGGCGCCGCTGCAGTGGCTGGCGCTGCTGGCGGTGAACGTGGCCGGGGTGCTGCCGTTTGCCGCCATCGGCCTGTACGTGGGCACGCGGATGAGCGGCAGTGCCGCGCCGGCGCTGCTCAACGGGCTGTACCTGCCGATGTCGTTCCTGTCCGGGCTGTGGCTGCCGCTGACCATGCTGCCGCCGCTGCTGGCCAAGCTGGCGGTGGTCTGGCCGGCCTACCACCTCGGCCAGCTGGCGCTGAAGGTGGTCGGCTTCGATGCCGGCCAGCCGGTCTGGCTGCACCTGCTGGCGCTGTCTGGTTTCACCGCGGCGTTCTTCGCGCTGGCACAGCGCAGGCTGGCGGTGGCGGAGTGACGCCGCCGCGGCATGCCATGATCTGCGCACCGCGTCCACGGAGCCGCCGATGAAGTTCGCCCTGCCCGCGCGCTGGCCGCAGCCCGCGCCGGATTCGCTGGTGGCGCAGGACCTGCGCCTGGGCCGGTCGGCGTGGACCCATCACATCCATCTGGTGTGGTCGATCTGGGTGTTCATCACCCCGGCGTTCTCCGGCGGCGTCTCCGGCTACACCTTGCGCTGGCTGCTGCTGACCCTGCTGTCGTTCCCGCTGTTCCTGCTGCTGTTCCACGTCAGCGTGACCGCGCCTGAACGGCGCGCCCAGCTGGCCGCGCTGGGCATGCTGGGGCTGTGCTTCGCGCTGCTGCGCTGGTATCCATCGGGGCTCAGCTACTTCGTGTTCGGCTGCGTGATGCTGCAGCCGCGGTGCAAGGGTTCGTTGCTGCGCTACATCGTCTGGCTGGCGGCCTGCAATGCCGCGCTGATCGTCTACGCGCGCTACATCGGCTACCCGTGGATCTCGTTGATATGGATGCCGGCGGTCACCGCGATCATCGGCCTGCTCACCCTGGTGGAGCGCGTCAACCGCCAGCGCGACGCCGCGCTCAAGCTCTCGCACGAGGAAGTGCGGCGGTTGGCGGCGCTGGCCGAGCGCGAGCGCATCGGCCGCGACCTGCACGACCTGCTGGGCCATACGCTGTCGATGGTGGCGTTGAAGTCGGACCTCGCCGGACGCCTGCTGGCGCGCGACCCGGCCGCGGCGCAGGCCGAGATCGCGGAAGTCAGCCGGGTCGCGCGCGAGGCGCTGGCGCAGGTGCGCGGCGCGGTCAGCGGCATCCGCGCGGCCGGGATCGCCGCCGAACTGGCCTCGGCCAAGCTGCTGCTGGAAACCGACGGGGTGGCCTTCGAGTACCGCCTCGACGACGGCTTCCCTGGCGCCGGGCTGCCGGTCGCGGTGGAGTCGGCGCTGGCGATGACCGTGCGCGAGGCCGCCACCAATATCCAGCGCCACGCGCGCGCACGCCGCGCGCAGGTGCGTTTCGGCGTGGAGGCGGGCGAGGCGGTGCTGTGGGTCGAGGATGACGGCCGTGGCGGCGCACTGGTGCCGGGTAATGGCCTGGCCGGCATGCGCGAACGCATCGAGGCGCTGCGCGGGCGCCTGCGCGTCGACGCCGGCGCCAAGCAGGGCACCCGCATCGAGGCGCGGGTGCCGCTGGCCGCCAACGACGACCTGCCCGCGATGCCTTGATGCGGCCTGCGCGCGACAGCGCGCGTCGCGCGCCGCATGCGCTGCCCGCAGGCCGCGTCGGAATGGAATCGCCCGGTGCCAACGCGGCGCGATCTGCTAACGTCCCGCGCCATGATCCGAGTCCTGCTTGCCGAAGACCAAGCCCTGCTGCGCGGCGCGCTGGCCGCGTTGCTGGGCATGGAGTCCGATATCGAAGTGGTGGCCAGCGCCGCCGACGGCGAGTCGGCCTGGCGCGAGCTGCAGCGGCTCAAGCCCGACGTGCTGCTGACCGACATCGAGATGCCCGGCCTGACCGGGCTGGAACTGGCGCAGCGGATCCAGCGCCACGCGCTGCCGGTGCAGGTGGTGGTCATCACCACCTTCGCCCGCGCCGGCTTCCTGCGCCGGGCGCTGGATGCCGGCGTACGCGGCTACCTGCTGAAGGACGCCCCGGCCGAACAGCTGGCCGAGGCGCTGCGCCAGGTCCACCGCGGCGGCCGCGCCATCGACCCGCAGCTGGCGCTGGAAGCCTGGGGCGAAGCCGATCCGCTCAGCGACCGCGAGCGCCAGGTGCTGCGGCTGGCCGGCGAAGGCCTGTCCGCCGGCGAGATCGCGCAGCGCCTGAACCTCTCGCACGGCACCGTGCGCAACTACTTGTCCGAGGCGATCGGCAAGCTCGGCGTCGGCAACCGCATCGAGGCGTACCGGCTGGCGCGCCAGAAAGGCTGGCTGTAAATGCGGTCAGGCGCGTCGCGGTTGCCGCCGGTGCGCGGCCACCCATGCCACCAGCGCCTCCGGCGGCAGCGGGCGCGCATAGTGGAAGCCCTGCGCCAGCGTGCAGCCGCCCGCGCGCAGGAACGCCGCCTCGTGCGCGTGCTCCACGCCTTCGGCCAGCGTCTCCAGGCCAAGGTTGCGGGCCAGCGCGATCACCGTGCGGCAGATCTCCTCGTCGCCGGGATCGTTGCCGATGCCGCTGACGAAGGCGCGGTCGATCTTCAGCCGGGTCAGCGGCAGCCGGCGCAGGTAGGCGAGGCTGGAATAGCCGGTGCCGAAATCGTCGATCGCCAGCCGCACGCCCTGCGCCTTCAGCGCCTGCAGCACCACGATGGCGTGCTCGGGGTCGCGCATCAGCACCGACTCGGTGATCTCCAGCTCCAGCCGGTCAGCGGCGATCCCGGTCGCGGCCAGGATCGCCGCCACCTGCGCCGGCAGCCGGTCGGCGTCGAGCTGCTGCACCGAGCAGTTGACCGACATCCCGTGGATGCCCAGCCCGGCGTCGTCCCAGGCGCGCAGCTGGCGGCAGGCTTCCAGCAGCACCCATTGGCCGATCTCCTCGATCTGCCCGGTTTCCTCGGCCACCGGGATGAACTGCGCCGGCGGGATCGTGCCGAGTTCCGGATGTTCCCAGCGCAGCAGCGCCTCCACCCCGGCCAGTGCGCCGCCGTGCAGGTCCAGCTGCGGCTGGTAGTGCAGGCGGAACTGCTGGCGCGGCAGGGCCATGCGCAGGCCGGTTTCCAGCGCCAGCCGCTGGGTCGCGCCGGTGGACAGCGCCGGCTGGAAGAACTGGCGGCGACCGGTGCCCAACCGCTTGGCCTCGTAGAGCGCCAGCTCGGCGTGGCGCAACAGGGTATCGGCTTCGTCGCCGTCGGCCGGCGCCAGTGCGATGCCCACGCTGATGGTCAGCACGGTGGGGGTGATGCCGCCCAGCAGCGGCCGGGTGAACGCCTCCAGCACGTCGAGCCCGAAGGCGTTGGCGTCGTCCGCGGTTGCGCCGGGCAGCACCGCGGCGAACTCGTCGCCGCCGAGCCGGGCCAGGAAGCCCTCCGCGGGTAGCCGCGCCTGCAATCGCTGGGTGGCCGCGCGCAGGGCCTGGTCGCCCAGCGAGTGGCCAAGGGTGTCGTTGACGCCGCGCAGCCGGTCCAGGTCCAGCGCCACCACCGCGAAGCGCCGACCCGCCTGCGTCGCGTCCTCCAGGAACAGCTGCAGCAGGCGCCGGTTGGGCAACCCGGTCAGGCCGTCGTGGTGGGCCAGGTGGCTGAGTTCGGCGGCGTGCGCCTTCGCCTCGGACAGGTCGGTCCAGGTCGACAGCGCGCGCAATGGCTGTCCCGCGGGGCCGGGCAACGGACGCAGCACTTCGTGCACGTGGTGGGCGCGTCCGCCGTCGTCCACCAGCCGGTATTCGCGGGTCAGCGATGGGTGCCGGCGCAGGTGGTCCAGCGCCGGTTCCAGCGTCGGCAGGTCGTCGGGATGCACGCGCTGTGCCCACCAACCGGGAGACAGCACTTCTTCGGCGGCGATCCCGTACAGCCGCGAGACATTCGGGCTGGCCCATTCCACCACCAGCTGGCGATCCACTTCGCGCAGCAGGAACAGCGCCACCGGACTCACGTCGAGCACCATTTCCAGCCGCGAACGCGCCGCGATCGCCTCGGCGGTCGCCACCCGCACCCGCCAGCGCAGCACCAGGCTGAACGCGACCAGCGCCAGCACCAGCGCGGCCGCGCCTGCCAGCGCCGCCGGGAGCCAGCGCGGCGCCACCGTCAGCGGCGGCGGCATCATCGCGTGGCGCATCGCTTCGAAATACACCGAGTCCGGCGCCTGTTGCCAAGCCCGCAACCAGTGGTCGATGCGCGCCAGCTCCGCGGCGTGCCGGCCTTTGGGCGCCGCGAAATACAGCGTCGCGGGATTGAACAGGATCGCGGTTTCCTCGAGCCCGAAGCTGCGCGCGGTGCGCGCGCCGAAGAAGTTGTTGGCGATGGCCACGTCGGCGCGGCCGTCGCGCACGGCGGCGAAGGCCTGCAGGTAACTGTCGGCTTCAACCACCGTCCAGCGGACGCCGAGCTCGCGCAGCAGGTGGCGCAGCTCCTCTTCCTGCACGCTGTCGCGCAGCAGCGCCACCCGTAGGCCCGCGAGATCGGGGAAGGCCCGCACCACCAGCCCAGGGTGCTTGTAGACCTGCGACCACGAATGCGCCACCGGCACGGCATGGAATTCGTACAGGCGCCCGCGATCGGGCGTGTAGGCCACGTCGGGCATCAGGTCCAGCTCGCCCGCTTCCAGCAGCGCCAGGCAGTCCGACCACTCGCAGGGCACGTACTGCACGCGCCAGCCCTGCTTGCGGGCGATCGCATCGAGCAGTTCCACGAACAGCCCGGCCGGGCGGCCGTCCTTGTCGCGATAGACCTTCGGCGCGTTCTCGTACAGCCCCACCCGCAGCGTCTGCGCGGCGTTGGCATCGTCACCGCGCAGGAAGCTGATGCCCCACCACGCGCAGGCGGCGATCAGCAGTGCAGACAGGACGAACCAGGCGGTGCGTGCGCGCATCGTCGCGATCCCCGGAAGACGGCCGCAGGATAGCGCGCCGGTCCGCCAATGCCGCGTGAGTTAGCCGGTCCCCGGCGGCGGCCGGCGCCCCCACGTCATGGCCTCGAACACGCCGTCGCGGCGGATCCACGCGTGGTGCAGCGCGGCCGCCACGTGGCCCAGCACGGTCGCCAGCAGCAGCCACGCCAGCAGGCCATGGGCAGCGCGCAGCCACGCGTACAGCACCGGGTCGTGCGGCGCGATCACCGGCAGTACCACGTCGCCGGGCAGCACCACCACATTGCCCGCGGCCGAGGTCAGCGCCCAGCCCAGCAGCGGCAGCACCAGCATCAGCGCGTACAGCAGCAGGTGCGAGGCGTGCGCGGCGGTGGCCTGCCAGCGCGGCAGGTCGGCCGGCAGCGCTGGCGGCGGATGGCGGCGGCGCACCCACAGGCGGAGCAGCGCCAGCACCAGCAGGGCCAGGCCCAGCGGCCGGTGCAACGCGATCAGCGGCGGCCGCTGCGTCAGCGAAGCCATCATCGCCACGCCGATCAGCAGCTGCGCCAGCAGCAGCGCCGCCATCAGCCAGTGCAGCAGGCGGGCGAGCAGGACGAAGCGCGCTGCGGGGTTCATCGCGGGCCTTCCTCGCTGGTCGCTTCCGGCGCCTGGCCGCGGGCGATCTCGTGTTCGCGGCGGTTGAACGACTGCGCGTACACCACCGACCGTGCCGCGAGGATCGGATCGCCGGAGCGCTCGATGCCGGGCGGCAGCACGGTGGGGTCGAAGTTGACGTCGCGGCAGGCGCCCTGTGCCTGCGGCGCCATCGTGTCCAGCCACAGCGTGCCCAGCGTGCGGGTGGGCCGCTGGGCGGGCCAAGGCTGCGAGGGGTCGTCCAGCGCGTCGCCGGGTGCCGGCAGCGTCGCCACCAGATCCCAGGCCACCGGGCCGGCGGCCAGCCGACGCGCGAACTCCGCGGCCAGGTAGTCCGGCGTGGCCGCGGCGCGCGCGGCGGCGTCCATCGCCACCAGCGGCGCGCGCGGGCGCAGCGACCAGCGCAGCGGCTGGCGGTGGCCGTCGGGCGCGACGAAGACGAAGGTGTGGATGCCGTTGTAGGTCGTGTTGGCCCAGCTGTCCGGCCACGACGCGCTGGCCGCCCAGTCGCGGAAGGCGCGCGCGCTGGGGTATTTCGCCAGCACCGCGGCCATCCGCGCCGGGTCCGGCTTGCCGGTGGCGGGGGCCGGGATCTGCGCGCGGGTCTGTTCGAGGAAGGCCTCGGCGCTGGGCACCGCGAAGAACGGGAAGCTGTTCATCGCCAGCCGCCAGTCCGCGCCGTCGTCACTGCGCAGCTGCAGGGCCAGACTACGCACGCGGGCGCCGGCCTCGGCGCCGTGCGGATCGCCGCCACCGATCGACAAGCGGCCCAGCACCGGCACCCGGCCCTGCGCGAACACCCGCGCCGACGAGAGCGCAGCGCCGTCCGCCGTGCCCTGGAACCAGCCGCCGACGCAGACGCCGCGGCTGTGCGCGCGGCGGTAGCCCGGGTGCGGGCCGGCGGCGGCCTCGATCGCGCCGATCAGCGTGCGCGCGGTGGGCGGGGTGTCGCCCAGGCGGCCGGCGACGTACAGGAAGCCGATGCCGGCGACGGCCACCATCGCGGCGATGGCGGCCAGCGGCACCAGCGGCAGGCGTTTGCGGGGCGTGGCAGGGGGTGTGGACATCGCGGCTCCGGAACGTCGCACGTCCTACGCAGCGAACGCCGGAACGGATGCATGCCGCACGCCGACGGCACGGCAACGGCGATCCGCCGACGCTTCGCGGCGGGCGATGCGATGGCGCCAAGCGCTCAGCCCGCGGCGCGCGCCTTCAGCATCGCGTAGGCGGCGCGCAGGCCCTGCGCCTCGCCACCGGCCGGCTTGCCGGGGCGGTCGCCGTCGTTCCACGCATACACATCCACGTGGCCCCAGCGCACGCCCTCGGCGACGAAGCGCTCCAGGTACAGCGCCGCGGTCACGCTGCCGGCCATGGTGGTGTTGCTGGCGTTGGCGAGGTCGGCGATGCCGCTGGTGAGGTAGCGCAGGTAGGGGCGCCACAGCGGCATCCGCCACAGCGGGTCGCGCACCTGCTGGCCGGCGCCTAGCCAGTCGTTGGCCAGCGCTTCGTCGTTGGCGTACAGCGCCGGCAGGTCCGGGCCCAGCGCGATGCGCGCGGCGCCGGTCAGGGTGGCGAAGTCCAGCAGCAGGTCGGGTTGCAGTTCGCAGGCGCGGGTCAGCGCATCGCACAGCACCAGCCGGCCCTCGGCATCGGTGTTGTCGATCTCCACGCTCACGCCCTTGCGGGTGGCGATCACTTCGCCCGGGCGGAACGCATTCGGTCCCACCGCATTTTCCACCGCGGCCACCAGCAGGGTGATCCGCAGCGGCAGCTGGCGCGCCATCACCAGTTCGGCCAGCGCCAGCGCGTGCGCGGCGCCGCCCATGTCCTTCTTCATGTTGCGCATGCCGGCGGCGGCCTTGAGGTCCAGCCCGCCGGTGTCGAAGCACACGCCCTTGCCGCAGATCACCACGTGCGGATGCGACGCGTCGCCCCAGCGCAGTTCGATGATGCGCGGCGCGCGATGCGACGCGCGGCCGACCGCGTGGATGGCGGGATAGTTCTGCACCAGCAGGTCGTCACCGGCAGTGACGCTGATCTGCGCGCCATGCGCCTGCGCGATCGCGCAGGCGGCGGCTTCCAGTTCGTCCGGGCCCATGTGCTCGGTGGGCGTGTTGACCAGGTCGCGCACGCGCACGCAGGCGGCCAGCAGGTCGAAGGTTTCCGCGTCGAACTCGCCGACCAGCCGGCTGCCGTTGGCCGGCGCCTGCTTGTAGCGGCTGAAGCGGTACAGGCCCAGGCCCCAGCCCAGCTGCAGGGCGCGGCGGGCATTGCCATCGAAGTCGCCGGCCAGCTGCCAGTCGCCCGCCGGCAGCGCGCGCGGCGCGTGCGCCCACGCCAGCGGGTCGTGCGCGTCCTCGAGGCCCAGCACGGCGCCGGCCACGCGGCCATCGGCATCCGCCCAGGCCTGCGCGCTGCCGGCGCTGCCGTCGAAGCGCTGCGCGGCCAGCCACGCCTGCACCGGCGCGGGCTGCGCCGCGCACCAGTTGGCGAAGTCGGCCTTGCGCACGGCGTGCAGCGGCAGCGGGGCATCGGCGGTGGCGGTGAAGCCGGCGGGCAGGCTCATGCGGCGTTCTCGAACAGGGCGCCCGCGTCCAGCCAGTCGGCCAGCGCGGTCAGGGTGGGAATGTGCAGGTCGGCGCGCGCCAACGGTTCCGGCCAGGCGTGGTCGCCGCGGTCGATCCAGCAGCTGCGCAGGCCGGCATTGGCGGCGCCGGCCACGTCCATGTGCGGATGGTCGCCCACGTGCAGGACTTCGCCGGGCGCGCAGCCCAGCCGGCGGCAGGCTTCGTGGAACAGGCCGGCATCCGGCTTGGCCGCGCCGTATTCGCGCGCGCCCAGCTGGAAGCGGAACAGGCTGGCGATGCCGATCGCGGCCAGGTCGGCATTGCCGTTGGTCAGCGCGGCGATCGGCAGGTGCGCGGCGACGCGTTGCAGGCCGTCGTGCGCGTCGGGGTAGAAGTCCACCCGGTTGCGCTCGTGGAAGAAGATCGCGTACGCCGCGCTAGCCAGCGCCGGGTCGTCGCCGCTCTCGCGCAGCGCGCGCTCGATGGTCAGCCGGCGCAACAGGCCGAGGTCGTGCGCGTGCTGCGGGAACTCGCTGAACACCCGCTCGCGCAGCGCGCGCATCTCGCTGATCGGGAAACGCTCGGCGGTACGCGGGCTGTGCTCGGCGAACCAGGCGTGCAGCGTGGTTTCGATGCGCTCCCCGATCGGGGCGAACGGCCACAGGGTGTCGTCGAGGTCGAAGGTGATGGCGCGGATAGGGAGGTTCACGCGGCCATTGTAGGCCGGCCAGCCAGGGCGCGCCCGGTGGTGCGATCCGTGCCTGCAGCGCTGCTACTCGAGCAGGCGCGCCCAACCGTCCATGCCGTCTAGCCGCACCAGCACGATCTTCACGCAGACCAACATCGGCACCGCCAGCAGCAGGCCGATGATCCCCCACAGCCAGCCGAACAGCATCAGCGCCAGGATCAGCACCAGCGGCGACAGCGCCATCCGCCTGCCCAGGATGATCGGGGTCACGATCTGCCCTTCCAGCGTATGCAGGCCCAGGTAGATCGCTGCCGGCAGCAGCGCGCGCAGCGGCTCGTCGTAGCTGGAGAAACCCATCAGCAGCATCACCACGATGCCGATCAGCGGGCCCACGTAGGGCGCGTAGTTGAGCAGCATCGCCATCGTGCCCCACAGCAGCGCCTCGTCCAGCGGCATGCCGAGGAAGAACGCCAGGCAGCCGGCGAAGGCCAGCCCCACCACCGCGTTGATCGCGCTGATCGTCAGCACGTAGCGGCTGATCTCGGTTTCGATGGCGTGCAGGATCTCCACCGTCAGCTTCATCTTCTGCCGATCCGGCAGCAGCGCGATCGCGCGCCGCTGCAGGTCCTGCCCGTAGACCATGAAGAAGAACGTCAGCAGCACCACCGCCAGCACCGCTGCCGCCAGCCGCGGGGTCGCGGTCAGCGACTTGTATGGGTCGTTGGCCTCGGTGCGCACCACCTGCACCGGCTTGGCGGTGCTTTCGCCGCCGGCCACGCGGGCGATGTTCTCGGCCGCCTTGTTGGCGTCCTGCACCGGCTTGGTGAGCTTCTGCAGCTTCGGCGCCAGCGTGCGCAGTTCGCGCGGGGCTTCGCGTACCCATTCGCTGGCCGGCTGCATCAGCTGCAGCCCCAGCAGGAGGGTCAGCGCGATGCCGCTGCACAGCACCGCCAATGCGGCTAGGAAGCGCGGCACCCGCATGCGCTGCAGCAAGCGGATGATGGGGTTGCCGATCAGCGCGAAGAACATCGCCAGCAGCACCGGCAGCACCAGGTCCTGGGTGGCCCACAGCGTGTAGCCCACCGCCAGGATCGCCAGCACCACCAGCGACAGCGGGCCGCGCGGCCTGGGCCCGATCGGGGTGGGTTCGGCGGTTGCCGCAGGCGGCGTGGCCGCGGCGGGATCGGCAACGCTCATGGCAGCCCCTGCGGCGGCGCGGCGGTGGCCTGGCGCACGGCGTCATGCACTTCCTCGTGCACCTCTTCCTTCGCCGCCTCGGCAGCCTGCTGGCCTGCCTGCAGGCCGGCCAGCAGCGGGGCGAAGGTGCGCACCAGCGCCAGCAGGCCGCCGCCGCCACCGGCCACCATGGGTTGGGTGCGCCCGGCGACGAAGCCGCTGACCAGGCCCACCACCACGATCCGGCCCGGCGTCCACGCCGCGCGCCAGCTGCGGCTGAACTGCTGCCAGCGACCCACGGCCTCGCGTTCGCGGGCTTCCAGTGCTTCTTCCGCCTGTTGGACCTTGGTGAGCAGGGCGTCGAATCCCATCGCGGTTCCCCTATGGCGGCGTGACGTCGATGCCGAGGCCCTTCTTGGCCGGCGCACCGGCCTGCGCCTCGGCCTTGGCCACCTCATCGGCGGCGGCCGCGCTGGACTGCACGCCGCCGGCATCGGGCATGAAGTCCGCCAGTTCGCCGATGCCGAGCCGGGCCAGCTGGCGGCGCGTGGCCTTGAGCCGGGTGTGCTCGAAATAGCGCATCGCCGCATAGCCGGCCGCGGCGGTGGCGCCGATGCTCAATGCCGCGGCGACCAGCAGCGCCAGCATCCATGACAGTCCGGCCACCTGCATGGCCGCGACCATCGCCGCCATCAGCAGCAGCCACGACGAGGCGCCGAAAGCGATCGCGATGCCGGTGAACGCCAGGGTGCGGCCGAACGCGCTGCGCGCCAGCGAAATGTCGGCGGCCACCAAGATACGCAGCGCCTTGGCGGCGTCGCTGGCGGCCTCCAGCCCGGCCTGGCCGTCGTCGCGCAGCCCGCGCAGGGTCTCTTCGATGCCCGGCGGATCATCCGGCGACGCGCCCCGCGGGGCTGCCTGCGGGGCGTCCTCGTTGGCTTGCATCGGCGCTTACTTGTCGCTGCGGCCGAGCCGGGAAATGATCCAGCCGGCAGCGAAGGCCGCCCCGAACGCCACCAGCGGGCGCTCGCGGATCAGCTCGGCGGCGCTGTCCAGCAGGTCGCGGCCCTTGTCCATCAGCACGCCGGCCTGCTCGCCAGCGGCGGCGCCCAGGTGCTCGGCGGCACCGAGCCCTGACAGCGCGCCGTCGGCCAGTTCCGCCTTCACCTGCGCCTTGCCCAGCCGCAGCTCATCCCCTGCCACGCTGGCTGCGCTGCGAACCGCGCCGCCGGCGGCGGTGGCCGCTTGCTTCAGGTGCGCGCCGGTTTCGCCTAGGCCGCTCTTGACCGCATCGGTGTGTTCGCTCATCTGACGCATCCTCGCGTGGTGGAGTGGGAAAGGGCAGTGTCGCACCGTTGCGTGATGGCGGCGTCAGCGCATCGGCACGTTGTAGGCGCGGCCGTTGCGCAGCACCTGCAGCACCAGCTGGTCGGCGCCGCGCGACAGGCTGGCGCGGAAGCCGGTGAGGTCGCTGAAGTCGCCGCTGCTGGCGGTGAGGATCACGTCACCGGGCTGCAGGTAGTTCTGCTGCGCCCGGCTGCCGCGCTCCACCTTCTCCACCAGCACGCCGGCCAGCCCCTGCCGGCGCAGCGATTCCGGCAGTTCGGCGAAGCTGGCGCCAGCCAGGCGCGCGTCCAGCTGGCCGCCATCCAGCGCCTTCGGCGCTTCGCGCAGGCCGCTGGTGATCTTCACCGGCTTGCCGTCGCGCAGCAGGTCCAGGGTGACCTTCGCGTCCGGCGCCTGCAGGCCCTGGAAATTGCGCAGCGCCTCGGCGTTGTCGACCGGCTGGCCGTTGGCCGCCACCACCACGTCGCCCACCTTCAGCCCGGCCGCGCCGCCGGCCGAGCCGGGATAGACGCGGGTCACCACCGCGCCGCGCGCCTCGGCCAGGCCCAGGCCCTTGGCGATGCGCGCGTCCACGTCCTGGGTGTCGATGCCCAGGGTGCCGCGGCGGACCACGCCGGCGACCAGCAGCTGGTCCTTGATCCGGCTGGCCAGGTTGGAGGGGATGGCGAAGCCCAGGCCGATGTTGCCGGCCATCGACCCGCGCGGGTTGAAGCTGGCGGTGTTGATGCCCACCAGCTCGCCGTTGAGGTTGACCAGCGCGCCGCCGGAGTTGCCGGGATTGATGCTGGCGTCGGTCTGGATGAAGTTCTGGTAGCCCGCGCCGGGCAGGTTGTTGCGGCCCACCGCCGAGACGATGCCGCTGGTCACGGTCTGGCCGACCCCGAACGGATTGCCGATGGCGACCACGAAGTCGCCGATCTGCAGCTGGTCGCTGTTCGCCACCGGGATCGCGGTGAGGTCCTGCGCCGGGATGCGCATCAGCGCGATGTCGGTGTCGGCGTCGTTGCCCACGAACTCCGCCTTCAGGCTGCGCCCGTCGGCCAGCGTCACCTGCACCTCGTCGGCGTCCTCGACCACGTGGTTGTTGGTCAGCACCAGCCCGCGCTGGGCGTCGATGATCACGCCCGAGCCCAGCGACTGCGCGATGCGCTCCTGCGGGATGCCGAAGATGCGGCGGAACACCGGGTCGTCGCCGAACGGCGTGTTCACCCGCACCCGCTGCTTGGTGTTCACGCTCACCACCGCCGGCAGCACCTTCTTCAGCATCGGCGCCAGCGACGGCAGCGGCGTGCCGTTGACGGCGGTCGGCAGCGCGGCGGTCGCCGGCACCGCCGCGCTTGCGGTCGGGGCGGCGGCGGCCGGCTGCTCCAGCATCAGGTTCAGGCCGGTGGCGGCGAAACCGCCGAACGCGGCGGCGGCGGTCAGGGCAAGTAGGGTCTTGGTGGCGGTCTTCATGCGGCGATACGTGGGGAGGGCATGGCAACGTTGCAAGTATTGCCGAGTCTCGCCACGCATCGCGCAATCGCGGCTGAAGCAGGGGCGTGGAGGCCGCGGTGGTGGGGGGAGGGATGCCCAAGGCGAGGTTGGCGGCCGGGAGCTGCGATGGCTGCACGCGGGCGGCGCATCGCAGCCCGATCCGCCAGGGGCCGGGGGTCACGGATTGACGGCCACCCGGTCGAGCGTATCGCGGCCTGACGAGCGGCCGGCCATGCGGTTGGCCTCCTCGATCACCGCGGGCGAATACAGCTGGATCGAATGGCCGCTGGACCATGCGTTGTAACGCTCAGGTCCCAGCGCCTCGGCGAAGCGGCGCTCGGTCCTTTTTTGCCAGCCGAGTTCATATTGCGCATCGTGGGCGACGGTGGTTTCGATCATCCGCACATCGCGCGGCCTGACGCCGGTCTCCAGCGCCAGCAGCTGGTCGGCCTGGTGGCCGCGGAAGACCTTCTGCGGCGGTTGGGCAACGGCGCGGATCGGCTTCAGGGTAGTGCCGTCCTGCGGCTCGCCACCGGCGGCGAAGGCGGGGCCGGACAGCAGGGTGGCGGCCAGTACGGCGGACGGGACGATGAAGTTGCGAACGTTCATTGCGGTTTCCTCGATGGGGATGGATACCGGGGAGTGCCCGGCGCCGACAGCTTCCCGCCGCGTCGCGCCTGGGTCTTGAGGGAAAGCGCAGGCTGCGCCGATGCTTTCGTGGGGTTTGTTGGGGAAAGCTTGGGCCGGGCTTGGGGCGGGTGGACGACGCGCCCTGGGCGGTGGCCGGCCGGCTTTCGGACGGTCATGCGTTACAGCTTGATGGCGTCCCCCCGGGAGCGTCCTTGGACAAGCCCGCGCCCGACAACCTGGTGTTCGACGATGTCGTCATCGACTTCGCCGGTAGGCGGCTGCTGCGCGCGGGGGTCGTGCAGGCGCTGGAACCCAAGGCGTTCGCGGTGCTGGCCTTGCTGGGCGGCGCGCCCGGCCATGTGTTCACCCGCGACGAGATCCTCGACGCCGTCTGGGGCCACCGCCACGTCACCCCCGGGGTGCTCAACCGGGTCATGACCCTGCTGCGGCACGCGCTGGGCGAAGACGCGCAGTCCCCGCACTACCTGCATACCGTGCACGGGGTCGGTTACCGCTTCGACCTGCCGGCCGCGGCCGGCCCGCCGCTGGCGGCCGTGCCCGCATCCGAATCCGCACCCGTCCCCGCTGCCGTGCCCGGGCCCGCGCCGCCGCCGCACCTGCATCGGCGCGCTGGCGATGCGCTGCCGGCGGCGCGCCCCATTCCCACCCCGCCGCCGCGGCGCCGCGCCAGCGATTGGCGCCGTTCGCGGCGTCCCGGCCAGCTTGCGTGGATCGCGCTGTTGCTGGCCGCCGCCGGCGCCGCCGGCTGGGCGCTGTGGCCGTGGGCGCCGCCGTCCCCCGCCCCCGCCCCCGCCCCCGCTCCGGCTCCGGCTCCGGCTCCGGCTCCGGCTCCGGTGGCGCCGGCGCTCGATGCGCGCGGCAGGGCCGCCTACCAGCTGCCGCATGCCCCATTGCTGCTGCGCTTCCGCGAGGCCCCACGCTTCGCTGCGTTCCGCCTGGGTGCCGGCCTGCCGCCGCCGTCGGCTAGCGACGCGCTGGACATCGATCGGATCCGCGCGCAACACCCGCCTGCGCTGATCCGCCGCGCCGGCGGTGCCCCGGCGCGGCCCAGGATCCTGCAGCGCAGCATCGTTTGCGCATTCAGTTCCACGCCGGGAAACCGGCCGCATCGCGTGGAACCCGCACCGCCGGAGGGTGTCAGGGAATGCAAGCGGTTGGCGGTAAATATTGGCGTTGACTTGGGCCGGAGCCGTGGCTATGGTCTTGCCGGCTGGGCCACTAGATCTAGTGGTTCGTGATTGCAGGAAACCCAAAGCTAGTGGCGCAGGGGGCGTCGCCGGACAAGGGCAACGACGTCGACAGGGGAGCGGCGCGTGACGAAGCAAGGACCGGCGGCAACGCCACCACATTGAAAAACCTGCAGGCTGCGCGCCCCGCGCGGCCTGCATCGTCGCCCCCGTCGGATGCCGGGGGCGGGGCACGGGCAACGGATCCGCCACCGCGTGGGTCTATAAAGACAGGAGAGTCGAAGGGCATGAGCACGGCGAGGCTTGAAGCAGTGACCACGGACGCAAACCAGGAAATCCCGATGCAGCCGGCGTCGGTGGACATCTGGGACAAGAAGTACCGCCTGAAGACCAAGCAGGGGGCGCCGCTGGATGCCGACATCGACGGCACCTACAAGCGCGTCGCCAAGGCGCTGTCCGAAGCCGAGCCCACCGCCGAGCTGCAGCAGTACTGGCAGGAGCGTTTCACCTGGGCGCTGCGCCGCGGCGCGATCCCGGCTGGCCGCATCACCTCCAACGCCGGCGCGCAGGAGCACAAGCCCGCCACCTCGACGATCAACTGCACCGTCTCCGGCACCATCGAGGACTCGATGGACGGCATCCTGGACAAGGTCCACGAAGCCGGCCTGACCCTGAAGGCCGGCTGCGGCATCGGCTACGAGTTCAGCACGCTGCGCCCGCGCGGCGCGTTCGTCGCCGGCGCCGGCGCCTACACCTCGGGTCCGATGTCCTTCATGGATATCTACGACAAGATGTGCTTCACCGTCTCCTCCGCCGGCGGCCGCCGCGGCGCGCAGATGGGCACGTTCGACGTCAGCCATCCGGACGTGAAGGACTTCATCCGCGCCAAGCGCGAGGACGGCCGGCTGCGCCAGTTCAACCTGTCCCTGCTGATCACCGACGGCTTCATGCAGGCGGTGGAGAACGACGCCGACTGGCCGCTGGTGTTCCCGGTGAACATCAAGGAAAAGGGCGAAATCGACCTCGACGACGCCGAGCAGGTGGTCTGGCGCGAATGGCCGACCCACCGCAACTACATCGCCCGCGAGGACGGGCTGGTGGCCTGCAAGATCTACGGCCACATCCGCGCCCGCCACCTGTGGGACATGATCATGGTCTCGACGTACGACTACGCCGAGCCGGGGTTCATCCTGATCGACAAGGTCAACGAGATGAACAACAACTGGTGGTGCGAGACCATCCGCGCCACCAACCCCTGCGGCGAGCAGCCGCTGCCGCCCTACGGCGCCTGCCTGCTGGGTTCGGTCAACCTGACCAAGTTCGTCAAGCATCCCTTCACCGACCAGGCCACGTTCGACTGGGAGGAATACAAGGAAGTGGTGCGCGTGTTCACCCGCATGCTGGACAACGTGGTCGAGGTCAACGGCCTGCCGCTGCAGCAGCAGCGTGACGAGATCATGCGCAAGCGCCGCCACGGCATGGGCTTCCTGGGCCTGGGCAGCACCATGACCATGCTGAAGATGAAGTACGGCAGCAAGGAATCCTGCGAGTTCACCGAGCGCATCGCCCGCGACATGGCCGTGGCCGGCTGGGAAACCGGCCTGGCGCTGGCCAAGGAAAAGGGCCCGGCGCCGATCATGGACGAGACCTTCGATGTCACCGCCGAGATGCTGCGCAAGCGTCCGGAGATGAAGAAGGACGGCTGGAAGGTCGGCCAGAAGATCGCCGGCAAGGCCCTGCACGCGCGCTATTCGCGCTACATGCAGAAGGTCGCCGAGGTGGCGCCTGAACTGGTGGCGGAGCTGGCCGAAACCGGCGCCCGCTTCACCCACCACAGCTCCATCGCGCCCACCGGCACCATCTCGCTGAGCCTGGCCAACAACGCCTCCAACGGCATCGAGCCCAGCTTCGCCCACCACTACAGCCGCAACGTGATCCGCGAAGGCAAGAAGACCAAGGAAAAGGTCGACGTGTTCTCGTTCGAGCTGCTGGCCTACCGCGAGCTGGTCAACCCGAAGGCGATGCCCTACGCCGAGGACGCGGCCGCCAAGCTGCCGGACTACTTCATTGCCGCCGACGACATCAGCCCGAAGGCGCACGTGGACGTGCAGGCCGCGGCGCAGAAGTGGGTGGACAGCTCGATCTCCAAGACCGCGAACGTCCCCACCGACTACCCGTACGAGGACTTCAAGGACATCTACCGCTACGCCTACCAGCAGGGCCTGAAGGGTTGCACCACCTTCCGCTTCAACCCGGCCGCCTTCCAGGGCGTGCTGGTGAAGGAAGCCGACCTGGAGAACACCACCTACCGCTTCGAACTGGAAGACGGCAGCGTGGTGGAGGTGAAGGGCAACGAGCAGATCGAATACGACGGCGAGATGCACACCGCGGCCAACCTCTTCGACGCGCTCAAGGAAGGGTATTACGGCAAGTTCTGAAGCACCGGCCAACGGCGTGCGCGGCAGCCTTGCCACGATCACTGCACGCGCGCGCGGCCGGGTATAGGATCGCGCTGTTGTACCCACCAACCCACGCCCCGGAGGGCACATGAGCAATGGAGATGGAGTGACGGCGACGCTGTCGGATGCCGTTGAAACTGCGAAGGAAAAGGTTGTCGAAGTCGGCGGCGCGGTCGCCAGCACCGCCAGCGCCACCGTGGCCAAGGCGAAGAAGGTCGCCAAGTCCGCGGAGAAGAAGGTGAAGACCGAAGTGGCCAAGGCGAAGAAGGCCGCCAAGTCCGCGGAAAAGAAAGTGAAGACCGAGGTGGCCAAGGCGAAGAAGGCGGTCAGCAAGACCGTGGCCGTGGCCAAGAAGAAGCTCGAAGCCGCCAGCAAGGACGCCAAGAAGGAAGTGGCGAGCCTGAAGAAGAAGGTCGCTGGCAAGAAGGCCGCGGCGAAGAAGGCGGTGAAGAAGGCGGCCGCCAAGAAGCCGATGGCGAAGAAAGCCGTCGCCAAGAAGGCACCCGCCAAGAAGGCGGTTGCGAAGAAGGCCGTCGCCAAGAAGGTCGCCGCGAAGAAGGCGGTTGCCAAGAAGCCGGCGGCGAAGAAGGCCGTTGCGAAGAAGGCGCCCGCCAAGAAAGCCGTCGCCAAGAAGGCGGTTGCGAAGAAGGCCGTTGCCAAGAAGGCGCCGGCCAAGAAAGCAGTGAAGAAAGCGGCCAAGAAGACCGCCAGGAAGTAAGCCTGTCCCTGCGCCCGCCCGGCACGCCGGGCGCGGCGCGTCACCCACGCGCAACGCACGCAGACAACCAGAGTCAGGACCATGACCGTCAGGATCGAAAAGAAAATCAAGGGCTACGCCGTCGTCACCCCGGACGACAAGGCGAAGGAAAACGCCAAGGCCGCGGAACCCGCGCCGGCCGCCGCCGCGCCCGAAGACAACGTCATCCAGATGCACGAGCGCATCGAGCGCCCGGAAGTCCTGATCGGCAGCACCTACAAGATCAAGTCGCCGCTGGTGGAACACGCCATGTACGTGACCATCAACGACATCGTGCTCAACGCCGGCACCGAGCACGAACACCGCCGCCCGTTCGAGATCTTCATCAACTCCAAGTCGATGGAGCATTTCCAGTGGATCGTGGCGCTCACCCGGATCATGTCCGCGGTGTTCCGCAAGGGCGGCGATGTCACCTTCATCGTCGACGAGATGAAGGCGGTGTTCGACCCGCGCGGCGGTTACTTCAAGGCCGGTGGCGTGTACATGCCTTCGCTGGTGGCCGAGCTGGGCAGCATCGTCGAGGACCACCTGAAGTCCATCGGCATGCTGCACGACCCGGAGATGAGCGACCACCAGCGCGCGCTGATCGCCGAGAAGCGCAAGCAGTTCGAAGAGCGCTCAAAAAAAAACGCTGAGTCCGGCCCGGCCAGCCTGATGGCCAGCGCCGCCGACCATCCCGAAGACATCGAAGTCACCGGCGAAGGCGCCACCTTCCCGCCCACCGCGACCATGTGCCACAAGTGTTCGACCAAGGCGCTGGTGCTGATGGATGGGTGTGCGACTTGTTTGAACTGCGGCTACAGCAAGTGCGGATGATGGGGCGCGCATGACGGCCGGTCAATCGCGGCTGCGCGCCAGCCGGCTGCGTGCGGTCATCGCGGACCGGTTCAACCTGCTGGCCGACAAGGCCGCCAACGATGTCATCGAGCGGCGGATCCGCGAGGTGGTGGAGTTGCGCGGGGCAACGCCGTGGATCCTGATGTTCGCGATCCTGGTGGCGTCGATCGGGCTGAACGTCAACTCCACCGCCGTCATCATCGGCGCGATGCTGATCTCGCCGCTGATGGGGCCGATCATGGGCGTGGGCCACGGCATCGCGGTGCACGATTTCGCGCTGGCACGCAGTGCGCTGAAGAATCTTGCAATTTCGACGCTGATCGGGCTGGTGGTCTCGGCGTTGTATTTCACCCTGACGCCGCTGTCGGAAGCGCAGTCGGAGCTGCTGGCGCGCACCTCGCCGACGCTGTGGGACGTGTTGATCGCACTGTTCGGCGGCATGGCCGGGATCATCGGGGTGACCCGCGAGGAAAAGTCGAATGTCGTCCCCGGCGTCGCCATCGCCACTGCACTGATGCCGCCGCTGTGCACGGCCGGCTATGGCCTGGCAACCGGCCAGTGGAAATACTTCGGTGGCGCGTTCTATCTGTATTCGATCAATGCGGTGTTCATCGCCCTGGCCACCTTCCTGGGCATCCGCCTGCTGCGCTTCCCGTACCACACCTTCGTCGACGAAGGCATCGAACGCAAGCTGCGATGGGCGATGTGGGCGATCGCGCTGGCGGTCACCATTCCGAGCGTGTACCTGGCGACGCTGATGGTTCGCGACGAGGTGTACCGGTCGCGCGCCAACCAGTTCGTGCGCAGCGAGTTCGTGTTCAAGGATGCGCATGTGGTCGATACCCGCGTCGATCCCGCGCACCGTCGGATCGATGTTTCGTTGATCGGCAACCCGATCAACGCGGCGACGTTGGGGGCCATTGAAGGCAGGCTGGCGGTGGCCGGTTTGCCCGGCTCGCGGATCATGCTGCACCAGTCCAGCGAGTACGAGCGGGTGGATGTCACCCAGTTGCGCGCCGGCGTGCTCAGCGACCTCTACAAGCAGAGCCAGGAAGCGCTGGCGGCCAAGGATGCGCAGCTGGATGCGCTGCAGGCGCGGCTGCGCGATGGCGAGCGGTTCGCATCGCAGGCCGGCGATATGGCCGAGGAGCTGCGCGCCCAGTTCCCGGGACTGGGCGAGGTGACCCTGAGCCAAGGCATCGCCATCGACCCCGAAGGCGTACGCACGCCGGTGGCGCAGATGACCATCACCGGTGCTGCCGGCCTTGGTGCCGAGGCGCGCGAGCGCTTGCAGGCGTGGTTCAAGGTGCGCAGCAAGTCCGCCGGTGCGCGGGTGTTGTTCGAAGACTAAGCAACGGGGTTAAGAACGGGGTCAGGTTCACTTTCCCAAGGCGGGCATGTCCCGCCTTTTCCATGCGCGCCCCGCGCGCTGCCGCCACGCCGTAACCTAGCGCGCCACGCCTCGCCCAATCGCCCCGTATGACCACGCGCGCCCTCCTGCACCTGCTGCTGCACGCCGCCGTTCCGGCGCTGGTGGCATGGCTGTTCTATCGGGACCGGCTGAAGTCCATCGGCTTTCGCCGCGCCTGGGGTTTGCTGCTGCTGGGTTGGCTGATCGACATCGACCACCTGCTGGCCGACCCGATCTACGCGCCGGGGCGCTGCAGCATCGGCTTCCACCCGCTGCACACCGCGCCGGCCATAGCCGTGTACGGGGCGATGGTGGTGCCGCGCGCCACCCGGCTGGTGGGCATCGGCCTGCTGATCCACATCGCGCTGGATGCGCTGGATTGCCTGCTGATGCGGTGAATGCAGCCGGCGAGCTTCCGCTGCTTGCCGCCCGCTACACTGCCCGCCCGACCCAACACACTGAAAGGAATCACCATGGCCTTCACCACCACCGCCTCCGGGCTGCAGTTCGAAGACACCGTTGTTGGCAGCGGCGCCGAGGCCAAGCCCGGCCGCAATGTCACCGTGCACTACACCGGCTGGCTGTACGAGAACGGCGAGCAGGGTGACAAGTTCGACTCCAGCAAGGACCGCGGCGAGCCCTTCATCTTCCCGCTCGGCGGCGGCATGGTCATCAAGGGTTGGGACGAGGGCGTGCAGGGCATGAAGGAAGGCGGCACGCGCACGCTGGTCATCCCGGCCAACCTGGGCTACGGGGCGCGCGGCGCCGGCGGCGTGATCCCGCCGAACGCCACGCTGAAGTTCGAGGTCGAGCTGCTGGGCGCCTGAGCCCAAGGCGGATGGGCCGGGATCCCCGATCCCGGCCCCTTATCGCGGGCGTTGCGGATCGCTGGTTGCATCCGCCAGCAGCGCCGGGACCAGGCCGGTGATGCGCACGCCGGGGGCCATGCCCCAGCGGATGCCGATGCGGCGCAGGCGGGCTTCGACGACGCCGAGCGAGGCCGCGGGGGTGGCGGCCAGGATGGCGTCATGGCGCTCCGTCCAAGCGTTGGCAAGCGCGAACAGGTCGCGCGCGCGCGCCTGCAGCGCGGGCATGTCCAGCTCCAGTGCGTCCAGCGCGGCGAATTCGTCGCCTGGACAGGTGTCTTCGAGGTAGGGGGCGCTGCTGTCCATGCGCAGGCTCCTGGGGCGAGGATGGCCCACGTTCCCGCAGGCGCCGTGCAAGCGGCGTGAGCGGGCGTTGCGGCAGACAGCTGCGATTGGGTTTGCGCCTTAGTGCCGCCGTAGCCGCGCGCTGATGGCGCAGTGGTCGCTGAGCGCGGCGCCGGCGTAGGTCTTTTCTTCGAACTGCAGCAAGTCGCCGCTGGCGCGGCGATCCAGCACGATGTAGTCGATGAAGTCGCGATAGCGCGGGTTGCAGCGCGCGCCCTGCTCGCCGGAGGCGCGCGCGAGGTCGGCGTTGGCAGGGCTGGCATCGTCCCAGTCGGCCCACACCGCGTCGCCGGGCAGCGCCAGGCGGCGGTTGAAGTCGCCCAGCACCGCGAAGCGCAGGGATTCGCCGGCGCGCTGGTCGATCCAGCGTTCCAGCACCGGCACCTGCTGGAACAGCGCCGGGCAGGCCTCGCGCTGGTCGCCGTTGTTGCAACCGGCCTTCAGGTGCACCGACAGCAGCCGGATCGGCGCGGCGCCCGCCGGGCGCACGATCAGGTCCACGCCGGAGCGCAGGTCGGCATTGCCCAGCTGCAGGTCGGTGACATCCGGCAGGCGTTCGAACGCCACGCCCTTGCGGATGGCGAAGCCGGTGCGCTGCGGGTTGATGGTCAGGCCGGGCTGGCCGCCGCATTCGCCCTTGCGGCCGCTGCCCGTGCGCTGTTCGATCACGATGGTGTAGCGCGCCGGATCGAACACGCGTTCGGCGGCGGCGCGCGATTCCACTTCCTGGAACGCGATCACGTCCGCGTCCAGCGCCTCGGCATAGGCGCGCATGGCGGCGTAGTCGGCGTCGCCGCGCGGGCGGCAGCCGCTGCCGTTGCGCTCGGCTAGGTGCTCCATGTTCCAGCTTGCCAGCGTCAGCGCGGAGGCAGGAGTGGAGGGCCGTTCGGGCGGGGCGGTGCAGGCGCCGGCGAGCAGGCAGAGGGCGGCGATCAGGGCAGGGCGTGTCATCGGCGTAGTAGACCACGCGCGCTGCGCGATGGGCAGGGTTGCACGCGGGGCGCGCACTAGCGCGGTTTCCGCATGCGCGGGTTAAGCGTGCGTCGAGGTTCATGTTGCGCGGCGGTCGGCGTTCAGAGCGGCTGCGTAAGGTGCGGGTTGCCGTCTGCGCTGCGCGTGGCACGGCATAGATCCGTTTTGATCCCCCGCAAAACAGGAAAGAGGACTTCCCATGAGCAAGCACAACAAGATCACCCAGCTGTTCCCGCTGGCCGCCGCGTTCGCGCTGGCCTCGCCGGCCGTACTCGCCCAGAGCCATGGCGTCGGTGCGGGCGCCCACATCAACGCCAACGCCTCGGCACGCGTGCCCACCCAGATGCCGGCGCAGGCTTCGGCCGGCATGGAGATGCGCGCCATGCAGCGCGCCGAGCCGCAGCAGAAGGCGACCCCGGCGGTGCCGGCCACGCCCGCCACGCCGGCGGTGCCGGCGTCGAAGTCCGATGTCGGCAAGGCTACGCCTGCCGAGCCGGCAACCCCGGCAACCCCGGCCACGCCCGCCGAGCCCGCGGCCAATACCGACGGCAAGCAGACCCGGAAGGACTGGAGCGCGCTGGACGCGGATGGCAACGGCAGCCTCAGCGTCGCCGAAGCGGCGTCGCTGGACAGCCTGGCCAAGGTCTTCGCGCAGGCCGATACCGACGCCAACGGCGAGCTGACCGGCGAGGAATACAAGGTTTGGTGGGCTGCCAACGCCGGCGGCAAGGGCGGCAAGCGCTGATTTGCGCGCGGCCTGCCTGCGGTTTTGCAGGGTGCAGGGAAGCGCCGGGGCAGCGCCGCCCGCAAGCAGGAACGGAGCGGATCGGGTCATCCTGGTTCGCTCCGTTTCCTTTCGTGGCCCCGGTGGTTGGGGCCGCGGATAACAGGCGCCCCGGCCAACGCATGGCCGGGGCGGCTGCCCCTGTTCCGCTTCGGGTAGTTCAGCCCTCGCGCGGCAGCACGGTGAGCACGCGCTGCACGAACACCGCGTATTCCTGCAGGTACTTGCGCAGGAAATCGGCGGTGCCCGGATTGCTGACGTTGCCGTCGTCGTCGATCAGGTCGGGGGTGAACTGGATGTACATCTCCATGGTGTTCATCAGCGGCGAGTTGCAGAAGCACAGCACGCCGCGCAAGTGCTGCTGCGCCACCGCGGTGCCGATCGAGCCGGGCGAGGTGCCCACCACGCCGGAGGGCTTGCGGCTGAAGGAGTTCTGGCCCCACGGGCGGCTGGCCCAGTCGATGGCGTTCTTCAGCGCGCCGGGGATCGAGCGGTTGTATTCGGGGGTCACGAACAGCACCGCGTCCACCCCGGCAATCGCCTGCTTGAAGCGGCGCGCCACCTCCGGGTAGTCGGCGTCGTAGTCGTAGCTGTAGAGCGGCAGTTCGCCGATGGCGATCTCCTGCAGCGCCAGTTCCGGCGGCGCCAGCTTGACCAGCGCCTTCGCCAGCTTGCGGTTGATCGAGCCCTTGGCCAGGCTGCCGACCATGTAACCGACCTTGTACGTCTTCATCGCACGACTCCAGCGAGGCGGAGTGCGCACGTTGGCACCTGGTTCGTTACGTCCAGGTCACGGGCCGAGGCGGGTGGGGGCGCTGCCCTAGCCCCGCTCAGCGGGCGCCGAAAAAGCGCGCGAACGCCTCCGCGGTGCGCCCGATGTCATCGTCGTCCACGTCCAGGTGGGTGACCAGCCGCAGCGTCGGCAGGTAGCCGATGCTGATGCGGATGCCGGCCTCGCGCAGGTGGGCGTCGAGCGCACGCAGGCGCTCGGCCGGCACGTCGATGAAGACCATGTTGGTGTGCTGGCCCAGCAGGGTGATGCCGTTGATGGCGCCCAGCGCGCTGGCCAGCCGGGCGGCGCGCGCGTGGTCGTCCGCAAGGCGTTCGACGTGGTGGTCCAGCGCGTGCAGGCAGGCCGCCGCCAGCATGCCGGCCTGGCGCCAGCCGCCGCCGCAGACCTTGCGCCAGCGCCGCGCCTTGTCGACCAGCGCCTGCGAACCGACCAGCACCGAACCCACCGGCGCGCCCAGCCCCTTCGACAGGCACACCGACACGCTGTCGAAATGCCTCGCGATCTCCCGCGCCGGCACGCCGCAGGCGACCGCGGCATTGAACAGGCGCGCACCGTCGAGGTGGTAGCCCAGGCCATGCGCGCGTGCCAGTTCTCCGGCTTCGCGCAGGTAGTCCAGCGGCAGGGTGCGGCCGTGCCAGGTGTTCTCCAGCGCCAGCAGCCGGGTGCGGGCGAAGTGCGGATCCACCGGCTTGATCGCCGCGGCCACCCGGTCGAGCGGCAGGCTGCCGTCCTCGGCCTGCACGATGGGCTGCGGCTGGATCGAACCCAGCACCGCCGCGCCGCCGCCTTCGAACTTGTACGTATGCGCGTCCATGCCGACGATGTATTCGTCGCCGCGCTCGCAGTGCGCCAGCAGCGCCAGCAGGTTGGACTGGGTGCCGCTGGGCACGAACAGCCCCGCCTCGAACCCCAGGTCGTCGGCCAGCCGTCGTTGCAATGCATTGACCGTGGGGTCTTCGCCGTAGACGTCGTCGCCGACCGGGGCCGCATGCATCGCATCGCGCATCGCCTCGCTGGGCTGGGTCACGGTGTCGCTGCGCAGGTCGATCACTTTCATTTGCATTCCTTCGGCACGGGCACTCCGCGCATCGTAGAAGCAAAACCGGGTGCGCAGGATTCCCGGCCAGGTCGGTTTCCTGCGCGGCGGGTGCTGGCGGTACGCAGTTCGATTCCCCGGCTGATGCACCAGGCATCACCGGCGCGCGGAACCATTCGCATCCGGCCGATGCGGCTTGTGCGCATCGTAAAATCACGCGTTCTGCCGCTATCCAACACTGCCCGATGACCACGCTGCCTCCCTGCCCGAAGTGCAATTCCGAATACAGCTACCAGGACGGTGCGCAGCTGGTGTGCCCGGAGTGCGGGCACGAGTGGGTGCCCGGCGAGACCGAGGCGGGTGACGAAGCCAAGGTGGTCAAGGACGCGGTGGGCAACGTGCTGGCCGACGGCGATACCGTCACCGTGATCAAGGACCTGAAGGTCAAGGGTTCGTCGCTGGTGGTGAAGGTGGGCACCAAGGTGCGCAACATCCGCCTGGTCGATGGCGACCACGACATCGACTGCAAGATCGACGGCATCGGCCAGATGGGCCTGAAGTCGGAGTTCGTGAAGAAGGCCTGAGCCACCAGCGCGGGTTTGACCTGGGTTAGCCGCGGCGACATTCGCCGCCCAGCGGCGCTTGCCGCGCCGGATAATTGGTACCGAAAAGGTACTGATTAACCCCGAGGCAAACCCCAATGGACATCCAGCGCTACTACCACGACCACGCGCAGATCTTCCGCCAGATCGACACCCTGCGCGAGCTGTCGCGCGCCGGCGTGCGCGAGAACGCGGTGCGGATCAGTGAGATCATCACCGGCACCGCCAGCCACATCAAATTCCATCTGGCGGCCGAAGACCAGGTGCTGTATCCCACCCTGGCGCGTTCCGGCGACGCGCAGGTGGCGGCGATGAGCGCGCGCTACCGCGGCGAGATGCAGGGCATCGCCAGCGCCTTCGCGGCGTTCGTGGCGCAGTGGCGGGTGCCGTCGCGGCTGGCGGCGGACCCGGACGGTTTCCGCCGCGACGCCAATACCGTGTTGCGCGCGCTGTTCGACCGCCTGCAGCGCGAGAGCGTCGAGTTGTACCCGGCCGCCGAAGCGGCCTGATCGCGGGTTTCAGCGCGCGGCGACGCGGTTGCGCCCGGCGTGCTTGGCGGCATACAGGGCTAGGTCGGCGCGCTGCAGCAGGCTGGCTTTGTCGTCACCCGGCTGACGCTGGGCCACGCCGATGCTGATGGTGACAGGCAGCGCCGTCACCGAGTCGGCAATCGCCAGCCGCAGGGCGTCGCAGCGCGGCAACGCAGCATCGAGTCCCAGCCCAGGCAGCAGCCAGGCGAACTCCTCGCCGCCGTGCCGGGCGAGCAGGCCGAACCCGCCGGCGGCTGCGCGCAGGCCGTTGCCCACGCGGGCCAGGACGTCGTCGCCGACACCGTGGCCGTGGGTGTCGTTGATCGCCTTGAAATGGTCGATATCGGCCAGTGCCACGCAGAACGGCGCATCGCCGGCCAGGTGGTCATCGAGCGCGGCGATCAGCGCGCGGCGGTTGGCCAGCCCGGTCAGTGCATCCAGGTGCAGCTGCTGCGCCAACTCCTCGTTGTGTGCTTCCAGCGCATCGGCGAACGCTTGCAGCTTTTGCTCGTACCAGGCGCGATCCTGCAGCTGCAGCGCAAGCTCTTCGCTGCTGCGACGCAGTTCCAGCAATTGCGAGACCTGTCGCGCCAGCGCCGCCAGCGCCTCCTGCTGTCGTGGCGCGAGCTCGCGCGGACGATGGTCCATCACGCAGAGGGTGCCCAACGGCAGGCCGGCCGGATCAAGCAGCGGCGCGCCGGCATAGAAGCGGATGCCGGGCGGGGTCGTCACTACCGGATTGCCCTGGAAGCGCGCATCCAGCCGCGCATCGGGCACCACCGTCAGGGCCTGCGGGGCCAGGATCGCGTGCGCGCAGAACGCGGTGTCGCGGGAGGTTTCCGGCGCATCGTCCATGCCCAGCTTGGACTTGAACCACTGGCGCTCGGCGTCGATCAGGGTGACCGAACCCATAGGCACGTCGCAGATCGCCGCGGCGATCGCGACCAGGTCATCGAACGCCGCTTCGCGCGGGGTATCGAGGATCCGGTAGCGCCGCAGCGCTTCCAGGCGGGCGGATTCGTTGTCGGGCTTGGCAGGGCGGAACATCGGGCCTCCGGAGCGTTGACGCATCGCTTGCGGGTGCCGGCGAACGGGCCGGCCGATCCTTCCAATCGTAAATTGGCTGGCCAAGCCGCGGCCTTCACACCACCAGTGCGGCCCGCAACGGCGGGCCGTCCCAGCGCGCGCGTCCGCCCAACGCGGTGAGCTCCATCATCACGCTGGCGCCGACGATCTCGGCCTGCAGCAACGATGCCAGTTCGCGCGCGGCCAGCAGGGTGCCACCGGTGGCCAGCACGTCGTCCACCAGCAGCACGCGCGCGCCCGCCGCCACCACGCCGGCCTGCACTTGCAGCGTGTCCTGCCCGTACTCCAGCGCGTAGCTGGCCTCCAGCACCGGGCCGGGCAGCTTGCCCGGCTTGCGCAGCGGCACCAGCCCGGTGCCAAGGGCACGTGCCAGCGGCGCACCGAACAGGAAGCCGCGCGACTCGATCGCCATCACCGCATCGATGGGCACGTCGCGCCAGGGCGCGGCCAGCGCATCGATCACCGCGGCGAAGGCATCGGCATCGGCCAGCATCGGCATGATGTCCTTGAACAGCACGCCGGGGCGGGGGAAGTCGTGGATGTCGCGGATCAGGTGGGGCCAGTCGGTCATGGCAGGCTGCGGAAACGGGAGGTGCGTCATTCTGCCTGCCGGGGCGGGCTCGTAGAATGCGGCGATGGAAAACGCATCCCGCGGCGGCATCGCCCTGGTCGGTTTCGATGCCGACGACACCCTCTGGCGTAGCCAGGATTATTTCGACGAAGCGCAGGCGCAGTTCGAGCGGATCATCTCCCGCCACGTCGACCTGGCCGACGTCGGCCGGCGCCTGTACGAGTACGAGGCGCGCAACATCGCTTTCTTCGGCTATGGCGTGAAGGGCATGGCGCTGTCGATGGTGGAGGCGGCGGTGGACATCACCGGTGGGCGCATTCCGGGCGCCGACATCAAGCGCATCGTCTTGCTGGCCAAGGAGCTGTTGCGGCATCCGGTCGAACTGCTGGACGGCGTGCGCGAGGCGGTGGAGGCGGTCGCGGCGCGGCATGCGGTGGTGTTGATCACCAAGGGCGACCTGTTCCACCAGGAAGCCAAGGTCCGGCAGTCGGGCCTGGCCGACCTGTTCCGGCGCATCGAGATCGTCAGCGAGAAGGACCCGGCCACCTATGCGCGGCTGCTGGAGGAGTTCGGCGTGCCCGCGCGCAGTTTCCTGATGGTGGGCAACTCGCTGCGCTCCGATATCGCGCCGGTATTGGAACTGGGCGGCTGGGGCGTGCACGTGCCCTATCATCTGACCTGGATGCACGAAGCCGGTGCGCAGCCCCAACAAGGGCGCGTGCGCATGCGCGAGATCGCCGCCATCGACCAGCTGTTGCCGGCGGTGGAAGCGCTGCACGCGCTGGCATCGGCATGAACGCAACCAAGGGAGTGGACGCATGATCGATTTGAATGGCCGTACTGCCATCGTGACCGGGGCGGGTGGCGGCCTGGGGCGCGCGCATGCGCTGCTGCTGGCGCAGCGCGGGGCGAAGGTGGTGGTGAATGACCTTGGCGATGGCGCCGATGCGGTGGTGGAGGAAATCCGCGCCGCCGGCGGGCAGGCGCGCGCGGCGAAGTGTTCGGTGGTCGATGCCGAGGCGGTGCAGGCGATGGCGGATGCGGTGCTGGCCGACTGGGGCGGGATCGACATCCTGGTCAACAACGCCGGCATCCTGCGCGACAAGAGTTTCGCCAAGATGGAGCTGGCCGATTTCCGGCTGGTGCTGGAAGTGCACCTGATGGGCGCGGCCAACTGCACCAAGGCGGTGTGGAACGCGATGCGCGAACGCAACTACGGCCGCATCGTGATGACCACCTCGTGCAGCGGGTTGTACGGCAACTTCGGCCAGGCCAACTACGCGGCGGCCAAGATGGGGCTGGTGGGGCTGATGCAGACGCTGGGCATCGAGGGCGCCAAGCACGACATCCGGGTGAACTGCCTGGCGCCCACCGGCGCCACCCGGATGATGGAAGGGATCCTGCCGCCCGAGCAGCTGGCCCGGTTCAAGCCGGAACTGGTCAGCCCCGCGGTGCTGGCGCTGGTGGCCGAGAACGCGCCCAACCGCGCCATCCTCAGCGCCGGTGCCGGCGGCTTTGAACTGGCCTATGTCGCGCTGACCCAGGGCATCCACCTTGGCGAAGCGGCCAGCGCGGAGGCGATCCTCGAGCGCTGGGTCGAGCTGAGCAGCCGCGATGGCGATTTCGTGCCGGCGCAGGGCTTCGACCAGGCCCGGCACGAGTTGCACAAGGCCGGCTTCAGCGGCGATTCCTGAACGGCGCCGGCCCGTGCCGGCGTGTTTTCATAGCGCGTTCACCGCCACGATAGACACTGGAACCACGCCGGCACGACCGGCATCGCCAAGGAGCTTCCCATGCGACGCATTCGCCTGATGTCCTCGCTCACCCTGGCCGCCGCGCTTGCAGCAGGTGCGGGCAGCGTGGGCGCGCAGACCCTCAGCCTGAACTGGAATCCGCGCAGCGGCGATGTCTGGGTGGACACGCAGCTGGCGGACATCAACCGCTACGGCTACAGCTACCGCGATCCCTTCATCGACGAGATGGTGCGCTACCACGGCGCGCCGCGGGATCTGGTCACCGATCTGCTGGTCAACCAGCGCTGGGCGCCCGGCGACGTCTACTACGCCTGTGCCATCGCCCAGATCATCAACCGCCCGTGCCGCTATGTCGCCGACGAATGGCGGGCCAATCGCGGGCAGGGTTGGGGCGTGGTCGCCAAGCGAATGGGCATCAAGCCGGGTTCGGCGGAATTCCACCGGCTGAAGCGCGGTTTCGTGCCGACCTACGATCGTTGGTCGCGTCCGATCTCGCTCGACGACGACCTGCGCCGTGCCTACCCGAACCGCGGCAAGGGCCATGGCAACAAGCCGGGCAAGATGCACAACGGCGCGAGCGACCACGACCGCGGCAATGGCCACGGAAACGGCAAGGGCAATAACGGCAAGGGCAACGGCAAGGGTCGCGATCACCACTGAAGCTGGTGGCGCGGGCGGTTGCGTTGTACCGCCTGCGCCGGCCGGTTGCCCCTGCAGCGAATGTCCCCCGGCAGCGGTGCCCGCTGCCTCTTCCTTGACTTCGCTGCAGGGAAGCCGGACGCCGCGCCGTGACAGTGCGGCGCGTCCGTCAGTCCTGCGGCACCCGCACCCAGCCTTCCATCAGCACCCGCGCGCTGCGGCTCATCACGGCGCGCGTCACCGCCCACTGGCCATCGACTTGTTCGACGGTTGCGCCGGCCGTCAGCGTGCCGGACGGGTGGCCGAAGCACACCCGCGCGCGGGTGCCGCCGCCGGCGGCCAGATTCACCAGCGTGCCCGGCACCGCTGCCGCGGTGGCGATGGCGACGGAAGCCGTGCCCATCATCGCGTGATGCAGCTTGCCCATCGACATCGCGCGCACGTTGAGGTCGATGCTGCCTGCGTCGATGCGCTTGCCGCTGGATGAGGTGTAGTCCCGCGCCGGCGCAACGAACGCCACCTTCGGCGTGTGCTGGCGGGTGGCCGCTTCTTCCGCCGTCTTGATCAGCCCCATCCGCAGCGCGCCGGCCACGCGGATCGCTTCCAGCTTCGCCAGCGCGGCCTTGTCCTCGTTGATCGCCGGCTGCAGCTCGGTGCCGGCAAAGCCGATGTCGGCGGCGTTGACGAACACGGTGGGAATGCCGGCGGTGATCATCGTTGCCTTGAGCGTTCCCACGCCCGGCACCTCGAGATCATCGATCAGGTTGCCGGTGGGGAACATCGAGCCGCCATCGCCCTCGTCATCGGACGGGTCGACAAACTCCAGCACGATCTCGGCGGCGGGGAAGGTCACGCCGTCCAGTTCGAAATCGCCGGTCTCCTGCACCTGCCCGCCGCGTACCGGCACGTGCACCAGGATGGTCTTGCCGATGTTGGCCTGCCACACCCGCACGGTCACGGTGCCGTCCCGGGGGATGCGATCGGCGGGGATGAAGCCGTTGGCGATCGCGAACGGGCCGACCGCGGTGCTGAGGTTGCCGCAGTTGCCCGACCAGTCCACGAAGGCGGTGTCGATGCTGACCTGCCCGTACAGGTAGTCGACGTCGTGGTCGGGCACGCTGGCGGCGGCGATGATCACGCACTTGGACGTGGACGAGGTGGCCCCGCCCATGCCGTCGGTGTGCTTGCCGTAGGGGTCGGGCGAGCCGATCACCCGCAGCAGCAGCGCATCGCGCGCCGGCCCCGGCACCCGCGCCGCTTCCGGCAGGTCGTCGCGCCTGAAGAACACGCCCTTGGAGGTGCCGCCGCGCATGTAGGTGGCGGGGATGCGCAGTTGCGGAAGCGATGACATGGCGGGGCCTGCAGTGGGTGCGGGTGCCTATTTTCGCGCCTTGCCGGCGCCGGTGCGAGTTCAACCCGCCAGCAGGTCCATGAAATCGCGCACCGGCATGGCTTCCAGCCGCGCCTGGTCCAGCGCCACGTCGAGGATGCGCTGCTGGCGCTCGGCGTCGAAACGTCGCGCGAGGTTGCGGCGGAACTTTTCCTCCAGCAGCGGCAGGCCCTCGTCGCGGCGGCGCGGATGGCCGATGGGGTATTCCACCAGCACCTCGTCCAGCGCGCTGCCGTCCCTGAAGTGGATGGTCAGGCCATTGGCGATACTGCGCTTGTCGGGGTCGTGGTAATCGGCGGTGAACCGCGGCTCCTCGACGCAGCGGATGCGCGCGCGCAGGGCGTCGATGCGCGGGTCGGCGGCGATGGCGTCGTCGTAGTCTTCGGCGGTCAGGCGGCCGAACAGCAGCGGCACCGCGACCATGTACTGGATGCAGTGATCGCGGTCGGCGGGGTTATCAAGAGGGCCGTGCTTGTCGATGATGCGCATGCACGCGGCCTGGGTGCGGATGACGATCTTTTCGATGTCGTCCACGCTGCGGCCCAACGCCTCGAGTTTCTGGTGCAGCGCCATCGCCGCCTCCACCGCGCTCTGCGCGTGGAACTCGGCCGGGTAGCTGATCTTGAACAGCACGTTCTCGATCACGTAGCTGCCGTACTCGCGCTCGAAGCGGAACGCCCGGCCCTGGAAGCTCACGTCGTAGAAGCCCCACGCCGGCGCGGTGAGCGCGCCGGGATAGCCCATCTCGCCGGTCTGCGCGATCAGCGCCAGCCGCACCGCGCGCGAACAGGCATCGCCGGCGGCCCAGCTCTTGCGCGAGCCGGTGTTGGGCGCGTGCCGGTAGGTGCGCAGGCTTTGGCCATCCACGAACACCTGCGACAGCGCCGCCAGTGCCTGCTCGCGGCTGAGCCCGAGCAGCGACGACACCACCGCGGTGGAGGCCAGCTTCACCAGCGCGACGTGGTCCAGCCCGACCTGGTTGAAGGAGTTCTTCAGCGCCATCACGCCCTGGATCTCGTGCGCCTTGATCGCGCAGGCCAGCACCTCGCGCATGGTCAGCGGCGCGCCGCCGCGGCTGCGCCAGTCGGCCACGGCGAGGATGGCGCCGAGGTTGTCGGACGGGTGGCCCCATTCGGCGGCTAGCCAGGTGTCGTTGAAGTCCAGCCAGCGGATCGCCGCGCCGATGTCGAACGCGGCCTTGACGGGATCCAACTGGAAGCCGGTGCCGGGCACGCGCGCGCCGTTGTCCAGCGTGGCGCCGGGCACCAGCGGGCCCAACAGCTTCGTGCAGGCGGGATGCTCCAGCGCTTCCAGCGCGCAGCCCAGCGAGTCGATCAGCACCAGCCGCGCGCTGCGCCAGGCCAGGTCGGAGGCCGGCTGGAAATCGCGGGCGTAATCGACGATGTCGACCAGCACTTGGTCCCATTCGACCCTGGAAGACGGCAAAGGCGAGGACATGGGCGCACTCCCGTAGCAATCAGTACCGTAATGGTACTCTTTCACGGGCGTTGGCGACGTCGCTTCTGTAGCCAGCGCAGCAATCCGTACGACAGCCGCACTTTCTCCTCGCCCACCGGCAGCCCGGGGTGGGCAAAAATCCATGAGGATTTGCTGAAGGCGATCTGCTGCTCGGGGTACACGCTGCGGTGGCCGATGACGAGGTAGGCGGCCACGCAGGCGCCGGCCACGTACAGGAGGGTGTCGGCACCGAACAGTTCGGCGCCCATCACGATGGCCGAGATCGGCGCATTCGACGCGGACGCGAGCACCGCCACGAACCCGACCGCCGCCCCCAGTGCCGACGATATCCCCAGCCATGGCGCAAACGCCGCGCCGGCCAACGCGCCCAGCACGAACTGCGGGGTGATGATGCCGCCGTAAAAACCGGAGCCCAGCGTGATCGCCACCAGCAGCGCTTTCCAGAAGAATGCGGTGGCGGGGATATCGGCGCCGGCCAGTGCGCGCTCCATGACCGGCAAGCTCAGGCCGAGGTAGTCGGTGGGGACAACCAACACCAGCAGCGCCAGCAGCAGCCCGCCCAGCGTCGGCAGCAGCGGGGGCCACAACGCCCAGCGCGCGCGTAGCCGTGCGGTGACGCGCCGCGCCACCCGCAGCAATTCCACGAACAGCCAGGCCACGCCGCCGCAGAGGATGCCGAGCAGCACGGTTTTCAGGAACAGCAGTTCCGTGAACTGGCCGGCGATGCTGATGTGATAGGCCGGGTACGGAACCCCGAGGCCGCGCGATACCTGCAGTGCGGCCACGCCGGCGACGATGCCGGGGAACAGGAAGTCGTGGCGGATGCGGCCGATGGCCAGCATTTCCACCCCGTAGATGGCCCCGGCGATCGGGGTGCCGAACACGCTTGCGAAGCCGGCGCTGACCCCGCAGGCCAGCAGCCGCTTGCGCATCTCCCGGTTGAGCCGCAGCACCCGGCCGATGGCCGCGGCGAGGCTGGCGCCGATATGCGAACACGGCCCTTCCTTGCCGGCCGAGCCGCCGCAGCCCAGTGTCACCAGTGCGGCCACGGGCTTGATCCACATGGTGCGGAACGGCAGCTTTCCCTGTTGCTCGTTCACGGCCACGATGGGGTTGTCGCTGAACGTGCTGCGCCGCAGCCGATAGCCGTAGTGCAGCAGCAAGCCATTCACCAGTCCGCCTAGCGGCAGCAGCAGGGCCAACCACCACCAGGGCGCGGCATACAGGCGGCCTTCGCTGGCGAACAGGACGCGCAGGAACAGCGTGCAGCCCAGCCCGACCACCGCGCCGGTGCAGCTGGCCAATACCAGCCACTGTAGCACCGTGGCCAGCATGACCAGCGGTTCGGTCAGGCGAAAGCGCGGCATGGGCTCAGCCGGTGCTGCTGGCGTCCATGAAATCCTGCGCGAACCGCTGCAGCACGCCGCCGGCGGCGTAGATGTGCACGTCCTCGTCGGAATCCAGCCGGCAGGTGACCGGCACCTCGACGGTTGCGCCATCGCGGCGATGGATGCGCAGCGCCAGGGTGGCGCCGGGCGCCGGCGTGCCGGCGACGTCGAAGGTCTCGCTGCCGTCGATGCCCAGCGTCAGCCGGGTGGTGCCGGGCTGGAATTGCAGCGGCAGCACACCCATGCCGACGAGGTTGGTGCGGTGGATGCGCTCGAAGCCTTCGGCCACGATCGCCTCCACGCCCGCCAGCCGCACGCCCTTGGCCGCCCAGTCGCGCGAACTGCCCTGGCCGTAGTCTGCGCCGGCGATGATGATCAGCGGCTGGCGACGCGCCATGTAGGTTTCGATCGCCTCCCACATCCGCACCACCTTGCCGTCCGGCTCGATCCGCGCCAGCGAACCCTGGCGCACGCTGCCGTCTTCGTTGCGCACCATTTCGTTGAGCAGCTTCGGGTTGGCGAAGGTGGCGCGCTGCGCGGTGAGGTGATCGCCGCGGTGGGTGGCGTAGGAATTGAAGTCCTCTTCCGGCAGGCCCATCTTCGCTAGGTATTCACCGGCGGCGCTGGAAGCCAGGATCGCGTTGGACGGCGACAGGTGGTCAGTGGTGATGTTGTCGCCCAGCACCGCCAGCGCGCGCATGCCGGCAAGCGTGCGCTCGCCCGCCAGCGCGCCTTCCCAGTACGGCGGGCAGCGGATGTAGGTGCTCTGCGGACGCCAGTCGTACAGCGGCTTGGCCTGCTGGCCGCGCGCGCGCGGCGCGAACATCGGCTCGTACACCCTGCGGAACTGCTCCGGCTTGACGCTGGCCTTCACCACCGCGTCGATCTCGGCGTCGCTCGGCCAGATGTCCTTGAGCCGCACTGCGTTGCCGTCGCGGTCGATGCCTAGCACGTCCTTCTCGATGTCGAAGCGCACGGTGCCGGCAATGGCGTAGGCGATCACCAGCGGCGGCGAGGCCAGGAACGCCTGCTTCGCATACGGATGGATGCGGCCGTCGAAGTTGCGGTTGCCGGACAGCACCGCGGTGACGTACAGGTCGCGCTCGATCACTTCCTCCTGGATGGCCGGGTCCAGCGCGCCGCTCATGCCGTTGCAGGTGGTGCAGGCGAAGCCGACGATGCCGAAGCCCAGCTGTTCCAGCTCGGGCAGCAGCTTGGCTTCCTCGAGGTACAGCTGCACCGCCTTCGAGCCGGGCGCCAGCGAGCTCTTCACCCACGGCTTGCGGGCCAGCCCGCGCGCGTTGGCATTGCGCGCCAGCAGGCCGGCGGCGATCACGTTGCGCGGGTTGGAGGTATTGGTGCAGCTGGTGATGGCGGCGATGATCACCGCGCCGTCGGGGATCAGGCCGCGGGCTTCTTCCTCGCGCGCGGCTTCCAGCTTGGTTTCGTCGGCGATTCCACGCTCGGCCAGCGCCGTCACCGGCAGCCGGCGGTGCGGGTTGCTGGGGCCTGCCAGCGTGCGGGTGACGCTGGATAGGTCGAAATGCAGGGTGCGCTCGTACTGTGCGTGCAGCAGGTCGTCGGCCCAGAAGCCGGCGGTCTTGGCGTAGGTTTCGACCAGCGCCACCTGCGCGTTGTCGCGACCGGTCAGGCGCAGGTAGTCCAGGGTGTTGCCGTCGATGAAGAACATCGCCGCGGTGGCGCCGTACTCCGGCGCCATGTTGGAAATCGTGGCGCGGTCGCCGATGGTCAGCGCCGAAGCGCCTTCGCCGCGGAACTCCAGGTACGCGCCCACCACCTTCTGCTGGCGCAGGAATTCGGTCAGCGCCAGCACCACGTCGGTGGCGGTGATGCCGGGGCCGGGGCGGCCGCTGAGTTCCACCGCCACGATGTCGGGCAGGCGCATCATCGAGGCGCGGCCCAGCATCACGCTTTCCGCTTCCAGCCCGCCGACGCCCACGGCGATCACGCCCAGCGCATCCACGTGCGGCGTGTGCGAATCGGTGCCCACGCAGGTATCCGGGAAGGCCACGCCATCGTGGGTGTAGATCACCGGCGACATCTTCTCCAGGTTGATCTGGTGCATGATCCCGTTGCCCGCCGGGATCACGTCGACGTTGTCGAAGGCCAGCCGGCACCACTCGATGAAGTCGAAGCGGTCGGCGTTGCGGCGATCCTCGATGGCGCGGTTCTTGGCGAATGCCTGCGGGTCGAAGCCCGGTGCTTCCACCGCCAGCGAGTGGTCGACGATCAGCTGCACCGGCACCACCGGGTTGACCTGCGCCGGGTCGCCGCCGGCCGCGGCGATGGCTTCGCGCAGGCCGGCCAAGTCGACCAGCGCGGTTTGGCCGAGGATGTCGTGGCAGACCACGCGCGCCGGGAACCACGGGAAGTCGAGGTCGCGGCGGCGTTCGACCAGCTGCAGCAGGTAGTCGTTGATGCGGGTCGGCTCGGCCTTGCGCACGATGTTCTCGGCGTGCACCCGCGCGGTGTACGGCAGCCCTGCCCACGCGCCCGGCTTGAGGGCTTCCACCGCCTCGCGCGCGTCGAAATAATCCAGGGCGGTGCCGGGCAGGTATTTGCGGTAGCTGGTGTTCATCATGGCGGGCAGGCAGTGGTCGAACGGACCGCCTATTCTCGCGCATCGCGGCGGGGCCTGCCCCGGCCTCCGTACAATGCGCGGCGTGAACGCCTCCCCCGCCATTCCCGCCGACCAGTTGCGCCTGTCCGTCGCCCCGATGATGGATTGGACGGATTCGCACTGCCGCGTGTTCCACCGGCTGCTGGCGCCCGGCGCGCGGCTGTATTCGGAAATGGTGCATGCCAACGCGGTGGTGCTGGGCGACCGCGCGCGGCTGCTGGCGATGGATCCGTGCGAGCACCCGGTGGCGCTGCAGCTGGGCGGCAGCGAGCCGGCGCTGCTGGCGCAGGCGGCGCGGATCGGCGCCGACTGGGGCTATGACGAGATCAACCTCAACTGCGGCTGCCCGTCCGACCGCGTGCAGGCCGGCCGCTTCGGCGCCTGCCTGATGCGCGAGCCGGGGCTGGTGGCCGAGTCGGTGGCGGCGATGATCGCCGCGGTGCCGGGGGTGCCGGTCACGGTGAAGTGCCGGCTGGGCGTGGATGACGACCATGAGTGGGAGCGTTTCATCGCCTTCATCGACACCATCGCCGAAGCCGGCTGCCGAATGTTCGTGGTGCACGCGCGCAATGCCTGGCTGAAGGGGCTAAGCCCGAAGGAAAACCGCGAGGTGCCGCCGCTACGCTACGACTGGGCCTACCGGCTCAAGCGCGAACGGCCGCGGCTGCAGGTGGTCGTCAACGGCGGCATCGCCGATGCGGACGAGGCCACCACGCACCTGGACCATGTCGATGGCGCGATGCTCGGCCGCGCCGCCTACCACACGCCCTACCTGCTGCACCGGCTCGACGCGCGCTGGTCCGGCGGTGCGCCGCGCACCCGCGCCGAGCTGCTGCGGGCCTATCGCCCCTACGTCGAGGCGCAGCTCGCCAACGGCGTGTTCCTCAAGCACATCACCCGCCACCTGCTGGGGCTGTTCGCCGGCCAGCCCGGCGGACGCGCTTTCCGGCAGGTCCTCAGCGAAGGCGCGCACCGGCCCGGTGCCGATTGGTCGCTGGTCGAACAGGCCCTGTCCCAGACCGAACGCGAGCCCTTGCCGACATGATCACCCGCGACATCGACGCCTTCTTCGCACTTGCCCGCGCTGCTGCGCCCGACTTCGGCCCGGCCACCGCGCGCGCCGCTTTCTTGGTCGCGCCGGACGGCTTCCGCCTGGCCGAGCAGTCGGCGCGCGACAACGCCTACATGGCCGATGCCGCGGCGTTCGACGCCGCCCGCGCCTCGGCCCAGCACCGCGAACTGCAGCGCGCGCTGTCGGCGGTGCTGCCGACGATCTGCTTCGCCGGCAGCCCCGACACCCCCGATGCGCTGTTCCCCAACAACGTGTTCGGCACCGCGCCCGGACGCTATGTCGTCGGCCGCATGCGCCACGAAGTGCGCCAGCGCGAAGCCGCACGCAGCGACATCCGCGCGTTCTTCCGCGACGTGCTGGGCCGGCAGGAAATCGACCTCTCCATCCAGCCGCACGCCTGCGAGCTGACCGGCGCGCTGGTGATCGACCGCGCCCGCGGGCTGGGCTTCTGCGGCCTGTCCGAGCGCTGCGATGAGGCCGGGGCAAAGCTGATGCACGAGGCGTTCGGCCTGCGCGCCACCCTGCTGTTCGACCTTGCCCCCGGCGAATACCACACCAACGTGGTGCTGGCGGTGCTGGCCGGGCGCGCGGCGGTGGTCTGCCCGGCAGGTTTCGCCGAGCCGGCGGTGGCCGACGCCATCGCCACCCTGTACGCGCCCCACGCGGTGGCCTGCAACGCCGCCGAACACGCCGCCTTCGTCGCCAACTGCATCGCCCTGTCGCCGGACACGGTGTGGATGAGCGCGGCGGCGGACAAGGCGTTGGCGCCGGCGCATCGCGCACAGCTGGCCGCGGCCGGGTTCCGCGTCGAGGCGGTCGAGCTAGAGGCGATCGAGGCGGCCGGTGGGTCGCTGCGCTGCTGCATCGGCGAGATCTTCTGAGGCGGCGGGCAAGAAACTGAACGGCGCGCTATCCTGTTCAGGAAACTTCAGGGCTGATTCACCCCCTGCTTCCAAGAATGGCCCCGTACCTGCCTTCCAAAGCCAGTCACGCCATGCCCCGCATTCCGACCGTCCTGCCCACCCTGTTCGCCGCCGTCCTGCTGACGGCGTCGTCGCTGGCGATGGCGCAGCAGGCGCCGCCGCCGTCGCGTGACCGTGAGCCAGAGCGCGAGCAGCAGCCGCCACGCGGCAGCCTGTCCGATGCAGTGCGCCGGGTCGAGCGCAATACCCGTGGCGAAGTGCTGTCGGCCGAGCGCGTCCAGTACGACGGCCGCGACATGCACCGGGTCAAGGTGGTGGACGATCAGGGCCGGGTGCGGGTGTTCATGCAGGACCCGGCCCGTCGCGACCGAACGGCGCCGCGGCCGCCGCGCGACGACGAATAGCGGCCCCTTCCGACCCATTCCCAAGGAGTGACCATGCGTATCCTGCTCGTCGAAGACGAAGCCCCGCTCCGTGAAACCCTGGCCGCGCGCCTGAAGCGCGAGGGCTATGCCGTGGATGCCGCGCAGGACGGCGAGGAAGGCCTGTACATGGGCCGCGAGGTGCCGTTCGACGTCGGCATCATCGACCTCGGCCTGCCGAAGATGAGCGGCATGGAGCTGATCCGCGCGCTGCGCGACGAAGGCAAGAAGTTCCCGATGCTGATCCTGACCGCGCGTTCCAGCTGGCAGGACAAGGTCGACGGACTCAAGCAGGGCGCCGACGACTACCTGGTCAAGCCGTTCCACGTCGAGGAGCTGCTGGCGCGCATCAACGCGCTGGTGCGCCGCGCCGCCGGCTGGAGCAAGCCGACGCTGGAGTGCGGGCCGGTGGTGCTGGACCTGGCCGCGCAGACGGTCAGCGTCAACGGCGGCAACGTCGACCTGACCAGCTACGAATACAAGGTGCTCGAGTACCTGATGATGCATGCCGGCGAGCTGGTCTCGAAGGCCGACCTCACCGAGCACATCTACCAGCAGGATTTCGACCGCGATTCCAACGTGCTGGAGGTCTTCATCGGCCGCCTGCGCAAGAAGCTGGATCCGGACGGCGAACTGAAGCCGATCGAGACCGTGCGCGGCCGCGGTTACCGCTTCGCCATCGCGCGCAGCGGCGAGTGACCCCGCGCGCAGGCGCATGACCCCCGCACCCGCCGAGCCCGACTCCGCCGCGCCGCGGCGCGTGCGGCGCCTGCGCATCGCCCAGCCGCGCTCGCTGCAGTCGCGGCAGCTGTGGGCGGCCAGCCTCGGCGTGATCGCCTTCCTCGCGCTGGCCGGCTACGCGCTCGACCGCGCGTTCCAGAGCACCGCCCAGAGCGGCATGCGCGAGCGCCTGCACAGCTACGCGCTGGCCTACGCGGGCAGCGACTTCGCCCGCGACGGCAGCGTGATTCCGCCGTGGGACCCGCCGGATTCGCGCTTCAAGCGCCCGGGCAGCGGGCTGTATGCGCAGATCGTGTTGGCCAGTGGGCAGTGGGAATCGGATTCCGCGCAGGGCCCGCGCCTGCCCGCCGGTGCGCTGCTGGAGCCGGGCCGGCAGGTCTTCGAAGGCCCGCTGCCGTTCACCCGCATCAGCGGCGCGCCCGGCGAGGTCTACCGCTACGGCTACGGACTTGCCTTCAGCGACGAGGCGGGCGGCCGCGAGATTCCCTATACCGTCTACATCTTCGAAGACACCACCGCGCTGGGACGGCAGGTATCGGCGTTCCGTGCGGCGCTGTGGCGTTACTTGGGCGGCGCTGGCGTGATCCTGCTGCTGCTGCAGATGCTGGTGCTGCGCTGGAGCCTGCGCCCGCTGCGCGACGTGATCGGCGAACTCAAGCGCGTGCAGGCGGGTGCCGCCGCCGGCATGAGCGAGGCGCATCCGCGCGAGCTGGAACCGCTGACCGACAGCATCAACGCCTTCATCCAGAGCGAGCGCGAAAATCTGGAGCGCCAGCGCAACACGCTGGCCGACCTGGCGCACAGCCTGAAGACGCCACTGGCGGTGCTGCGCTCGCGGCTGGACGCCGACACCGGCGAGGCCGAGCTGCGCAGCGAGGTGGATGCGCAGCTGCGCCGCATGAACGATCTGGTGGGCTACCAGCTGGCGCGCGCGGCGCGCTCCGGCCACCAGCTGTTCTCCGCGCCGATCGAGATCGAGCCGCAGGCCGAGCAGATCGTGGTCGGGCTGGAAAAGGTCTATGCCAGCAAGGGCGTGCTGTGCGAGTTCGAGATCGCCCCGGAAGCACGCTTCCACGGCGAGACCGGCGACCTGCAGGAGCTGCTGGGCAACCTGCTGGAGAACGCCTTCAAGTGGGCGAAATCCCGGGTGCTGTTGACCGTGGCGGAAGGCCCGCAGGCTGCCGGCCGGCGCGCCGGGCTGCTGATCGCGGTGGAGGACGACGGCCCTGGCATTGCCGAAGACCGCATCGCCTACGTCCTGCAGCGCGGCGTGCGCGGCGACGAGCGCGTGCAGGGCCACGGCATCGGCCTGTCGATCGTGCAGGACATCCTCAGGAGCTACCGCGGCCAGCTGCGCGTGGGGCGCTCGCAGGAGCTGGGCGGCGCGCGCTTCGAAGCCGAGTTGCCCGGCGGGCTGTAGGCCACGCCGGGCGTTGCCGGTTCAGTCGATGCTGATGCCGGCCAGTTTCTGCAGCGCTTCGGCGTACTTGGCGCGGGTTTTTTCGATGACCTCGGCCGGCAGCTTCGGCCCGGGCGCGGTCTTGTTCCAGTCCAGCGTCTCCAGATAGTCGCGCACGAACTGCTTGTCGTAGCTGGGTGGGCTGGTGCCAATGGCATAGCCGTCGGCCGGCCAGTAGCGGCTGGAATCCGGGGTCAGCATCTCGTCCATCACGTACAGCTTGCCGTCGGCGTCGGTACCGAACTCGAACTTGGTGTCGGCCAGGATGATCCCGCGCTGCGCGGCGTAGTCGCGCGCGAAGGCGTAGATCGCGAGCGTGGCGTCGCGTACCGCTTCGGCCTGTTCGCGGCCGACCAGGTTGACCGCGGCGGCGAAATCGATGTTCTCGTCGTGGTCGCCCACCGCCGCCTTGGTGGACGGGGTGAAGATCGGCTCGGCCAGCTGCTGCGCCTGCTGGAGGCCGGCGGGCAGGGCGATGCCGCTGATCGCGCCGGTGCGCTGGTAGTCCTTCCAGCCGCTGCCGATGATGTAGCCGCGGGCGATGCATTCCACCGGGACGGGCTTGAGCTTCTTGGTCACCACTGCGCGCTTGGCGTACAGCGCGGCGTCCACGCCGGCCGGCAGCACGCTGGCAGTGTCTATGCCGGTCAGGTGGTTGGCGATGATGTGGGCAGTCTTGCCGAACCAGAAATTGCTGATCTGGCAGAGCATCTCGCCCTTGCCGGGGATCGGATCGGGCAGCACCACGTCGAACGCGCTCAGGCGGTCGGTGGCGACCATCAGCAGGTGGCCGTCGCCGAGGTCGAACACGTCGCGGACCTTGCCGCGGTGGATCAGGTTCAGGCCGGGCAGGTCGGACTGGAGCAGGGTGGTGGCCATGGGCATGCGCGCTGCGGTGGGGCGCCTAGTTTAAGGCCGGCGCCGCCCCGCGGCCCTGTAAACTGCGCGGATGCGACGCTGGTACGGACAATTCCTAGGCTTCATCGCCGGCTGGCTGCTGCTGCGCCACCCGGTGGGCGGTCTGCTCGGCCTGCTGGTGGGCTATGCCTTCGACCATGACTGGTTCACCCCGCCGCGGCGCGCGGAAAAGCGCAGGCCGCGCCAGGCGCAGCAGGCCGACAGCGCCGGCAACGCCGACGTGGATTGGGCCTACCGGGTGTTCGAGCTGCCCGAAACCGCCAGCGACGCCGAGATCGACCGCGCCTACCGTCGGCTGATGGGCCAGTACCACCCGGACCGCGTGGCCGGCGCCGCGCCCGACCTGCAGAAGCTCGCCGAGACCAAGTCGCGCGAGATCAACGCCGCCTACGACCGCATCCAGAAGCTGAGAAAGAAATGAGCACGCAATCCACCGTCATTGCCCCGTCCATCCTGTCCGCCAACTTCGCCAGGCTGGGCGAGGAAGTGGACAACGTGCTGGCCGCCGGCGCCGACTGGGTGCACTTCGACGTGATGGACAACCACTACGTGCCCAACCTCACCATCGGCCCGCTGGTCTGCGAGGCGCTGCGCAAGCACGGCGTGACCGCCCCGATCGACGTGCACCTGATGGTGGAACCGGTGGACGGCCTGATCCCGATGTTCGCCGACGCCGGCGCCAGCCACATCAGCTTCCATCCCGAGGCCAGCAAGCACGTCCACCGCAGCGTGCAGCTGATCAAGTCGAAGGGCTGCCAAGCCGGGCTCGTGTTCAACCCTGCCAGCTCGCTGGACGTGCTGGACACGATGCTGGACGAGATCGACTACGTGCTGCTGATGTCGGTGAACCCCGGCTTCGGCGGGCAGTCGTTCATCCCCTCCGCGCTCAAGCAGCTGCGCAAGGTGCGCGAGATGATCGATGCCAGCGGCCGGCCGATTCGGCTGGAAATCGACGGCGGGGTGAAGCCGGACAACATCGGCGAGATCGCGAAGGCGGGCGCCGACACCTTCGTCGCCGGCAGCGCGATCTTCGGCAAGCCGGACTATGCCGCGACGATCGCGGCGATGAAGCAGGCGGTGGTCGCCGCGCGTTGAGCCCGGCGCGGCACGGGCGAAGCCTGGGTTTGCAGCCGCCGTGGAGCCTGGTGGAACTGCCGGTGCCGCGGCTGCGGTTCCGGCGGAATGCGTGGGCGTCCTGCCCGTCCTTCGTCCCTGCGATGGCCTTCAATGCTGCCGACGGGCTGTGACATGGACATGACGGAAAGTGGTTTGCATGGCGCGCCGGGTTGCGGCTAAAGTTGCCCGATGAACCGGGCGAACCCGTCTTTCGAGCGCAGCTGGCGATGGTGGCGTGGCAATGCCGCCCCGTTCGCCTGCACGCATCTTTCGAAGGACGTCCTCCGTGACCACGCACGCCCAGTTCGACCAGTACGCATCTGACGGCTACACCCTTGTCCCGGTGGTGCGCGAGGTGCTGTCCGACCTCGATACCCCGCTGTCCGTCTACCTGAAGCTGGCCGACGGCCCGCATACCTATCTGTTCGAATCGGTGGAGGGCGGCGAGCGCTTCGGCCGCTATTCGATCATCGGCCTGCCCTCGCGCAGGGTCTACGAGTTCCGTGGCCATTCGCTTGCCGTGCGCGAACACGGCGAGGTGGTGGAAACCCGCACCGTTGCCGACCCGCTGGCGGAAGTCGAGCGCCTGCGCGCCATGCACAAAGTGCCGGAGATCGCCGGCCTGCCCGGCTTCACCGGCGGACTGGTGGGCTGGTTCGGCTTCGAGTGCATCGAATACATCGAGCCGCGGCTGGCGGCGAATCCGAAACCCGACGAGCTGGGCACACCCGACATCCTGCTGATGCTCAGCGACGAGCTGGCGGTGTTCGACAACCTCAAGGGCCGGCTGTACCTGATCGTGCACGCCGACCCGCGCGAGCCGCAGGCGTGGGCGCGCGCCAACCGCAGGCTGGACGCATTGGCCCACCGCCTGCGCCACGGCGGCGCGCCGTATCCGGAAACCCTGCAGCCGGCGGCGCTGGACGAAGCCGACTTCGTCAGCGGCTTCACCCGCGAGGGCTTCATCGATGCGGTTGCGCAGGTGCAGGACTACATCCGTGCCGGCGACGCCTTCCAGGTGGTGCTGAGCCAGCGCATGAGCGTGCCGTTCCACGCCCGCCCGGTGGACGTCTACCGCGCGCTGCGCGCGCTGAACCCGTCACCGTACATGTATTTCCTCGACGTCGGCGGCACCCAGGTGGTGGGCTCGTCGCCGGAGATCCTGGCGCGCCTGCAGGATGGCAAGGTGACGGTGCGCCCGATCGCCGGCACCCGTCCGCGCGGCCGCACGGTGGAAGAAGACCTGGGGCTGGAAGCCGAGCTGCTGGCCGACCCGAAGGAGCGCGCCGAGCACCTGATGCTGATCGACCTCGGCCGCAACGACGTCGGCCATGTCGCCCGGCCGGGCAGCGTGGAAGTAGGCGAGCGCTTCGTGATCGAGCGCTACAGCCACGTCATGCACATCGTCAGCGAAGTCACCGGCCGCCTGCAGGAGGGGCTGAGTTACGCCGACGTGCTGCGTGCCACCTTCCCGGCGGGCACCGTGTCCGGCGCTCCCAAGATCCGCGCGCTGGAAATCATCCGCGCGCTGGAGCCGATCAAGCGCAACGTCTATGCCGGCGCGATCGGCTATATCGGCTGGCATGGAGACGCCGACACCGCGATCGCCATCCGCACCGCGGTGATCCAGGACGGCCGCCTGCACGTGCAGGCCGGCGCCGGCATCGTGTTCGATTCCGACCCGCGGAAGGAATGGGACGAAACCATGAACAAGGGCCGCGCGCTGTTCCGCGCGGTGGCGCAGGCGGCGAAGGGGCTCTGACATGCTGCTGATGATCGACAACTACGACAGCTTCACCTTCAACCTCGTGCAGTACCTGCAGGAGCTGGGCGCGGAGGTGCGGGTGGAGCGAAACGACGCGCTCAGCGTGGCGCAGATCGAGGCGCTTGCGCCCGAGCGGATCGTGATTTCGCCGGGGCCGTGCACGCCGAACGAGGCCGGCGTGTCGCTGGACGTGCTGCGCGAGCTGGGCCCGCGCATCCCGGTGTTCGGCGTGTGCCTGGGCTACCAGGCGCTGGGTCAGGTGTATGGCGGCAGGGTGGTGCGCGCTGGGCGGATCATGCACGGCAAGACCTCGCCCATCCACCATGAAGGAAGAGGCGTGTTCGCCGGCCTGCCGACGCCGTTCGAGGCCACCCGCTACCACTCGCTGGTGGTGGAAAAGACCAGCGTGCCCGACTGCCTGGAAGTGACCGCCTGGACCGAGAACGACGACGGCAGCCTGGAAGAGCTGATGGGCCTGCGCCACCGCGAACATCCGGTGGAAGGCGTGCAGTTCCATCCCGAATCCATCCTCACCCAGCACGGCCACGCGTTGCTGAAGAATTTCCTGGAGCGTTGACCATGCCCATCACCCCGCAGGAAGCCCTGCAGCGCACCATCGAACACCGCGAGATCTTCTTCGACGAAATGGTCGACCTGATGCGCCAGGTCATGCGCGGCGAAGTGTCGCCGGCATTGACCTCGGCCATTCTCACCGGGCTGCGGGTGAAGAAGGAAACGGTGGGCGAGATCGCCGGCGCCGCCACCGTGATGCGCGAGTTCGCGCGGCCGGTGGAGGTGGCCGACAAGACCCGGCTGGTCGACATCGTCGGCACCGGCGGCGACGGCTCGCACACCTTCAACATTTCCACCTGCGCGATGTTCGTGGTCGCCGCGGCCGGCGCGCGCGTGGCCAAGCACGGCAACCGCAGCGTGTCGTCGAAGTCCGGCAGCGCCGATGCGCTGGAGGCGTTGGGCGCGGCGATCGAGCTGCAGCCCGCGCAGGTCGCGCGCGCCATCGAGGAGGTCGGCATCGGCTTCATGTTCGCGCCGATCCACCACCCGGCGATGAAGGTGGTGGCGCCGGTGCGCCGCGAGATGGGCGTGCGCACGATCTTCAACATCCTCGGCCCACTGACCAACCCGGTGGGCGCCACCAGCATCCTGATGGGCGTGTTCCACCCGGACCTGGTCGGCATCCAGGCGCGCGTGCTGCACGAGCTGGGCGCCGAGCGCGCGCTGGTGGTGTGGGGGCGTGACAACATGGACGAGATCTCGCTGGGCGCCGGCACGCTGGTCGGCGAGCTGCGCGACGGCAAGGTGCGCGAATACGAGATCCATCCCGAGGATTTCGGCATCGCCATGTCGGCCAGCCGCAACCTGAAGGTGGCCGATCCGGCCGAATCCATCGCCATGCTGCGCGCGGTGCTGGACAACCAGCCCGGCCCGGCGCACGACATCGTCGCGCTCAACGCCGGTGCGGCGCTGTACGTGGCCGGCGTGGCCGACAGCATCGCCGATGGCCTGGCCCGCGCCCGCGCGGCCATCGCCGACGGCAGCGCGCGCGCGCGCATGCAGCAGTACGTCGCCACCAGCCGCGCGCTGGCCGCGGCCGGCTGACACCCAGAAATCCCTTCATCCGGAAGCACGACCTTGAGCACCATCCTCGACACCATCCTGCGCCGCAAGCACGAAGAAGTGGCCGCCCGCCGCGAACAGGTATCCCTGTCCGAACTGAAGGTCCGCGCCGCCAGCGCACCGCCGCTACGCGGCTTTGCCGACGCCGTCGCCGCGAAGATCGCGGCCGGCCGGGCGGCGGTGATTGCCGAGGTGAAGAAGGCCAGCCCGTCGAAGGGCGTGATCCGCGCCGATTTCGACCCGGCCGCGATCGCCCGCAGCTACCAGGCAGGCGGCGCGGCCTGCCTGTCGGTGCTGACCGATGTCGACTTCTTCCAGGGCAGCGACGCCTACCTGCAGCAGGCGCGCGCCGCCTGTGCGCTGCCGGTGCTGCGCAAGGACTTCATCGTCGATCCTTACCAGCTGTACGAGGCGCGCGCGCTGGGTGCCGACTGCGTGCTGTTGATCGCCGCCGCGTTGGACGATGCGCAGCTGTCCGAATTCGCTTTCATCGCCGCTGAGTTGGGCATGGACGTGCTGCTGGAAGTGCATGACCTGGACGAGCTGGAACGCGCGCTGCCGGTGCCGGCGCGGCTGCTGGGCATCAACAACCGCAACCTCAAGACCTTTGAGGTGTCGCTGCAGACCACCTTGGATCTCAAGGCGATGGTGCCGGCGGATCGCCTGCTGGTCACCGAGAGCGGCATCCTCGCGCCCGCCGACGTGGCGTTGATGCGCGATGCCGGCGTGCACGCCTTCCTGGTCGGCGAGGCATTCATGCGCCAGCCCGATCCGGGCGTGGCGCTGCACGGGCTGTTCGATGGCGGGGCGAGCGCATGAGCCAGCGCTATCCGCTGCCGCAGGACGATGCGCCGCTGGTGGTGTTCGATTTCGACCACACCCTCTACCACGGCGACTCCGGCAGCCACCTGTTCAAGTGGCTGATCGAGCGCCACTGGTGGCGGGTGCTGCTGGCGCTGCTGGTCGCGCCGGTCGCCGGGCCGATGGTGGCGTGGCTACCGACGCGCCGTGCCGGCATCTCGGTGTTCGTCTGGGTCGGCACCCTGGGCGTGCGCGACCGCGCCGCGCTGGATGCGCTGATCGACCGCTACGTCGCCACCCACGCGGAGGCGATCAAGGCGCGGCTGTTGCCGCTGGCGCTGGACGTGTTCCATCAGCACCGCGAGCGCGGCGACATGGTGCTGGTGGCGACTGGCGCGCCGCCGGAGCTGGCGCGGGCGATCCTGGCCTTCGTCGCGCACGCGGACGTGCCGGTGATCGGCACCCTGCTGGGACCGAAGCTGGGCGGCATGGGCGCGCTGCGCCACTGCCACTTCGCGATGAAGATGACGATGATCCGCGCCGCCGGCTACACCCAGCCGGTGGCCCGCGCCTATTCCGACAGCAGCGCCGACCTGCCGCTGCTGCAGGCGGCCGAAAAGCCGGTAGTGGTGAATCCGAAGGCACGGCGGGTGGCGCTGTTCCGACGGGTGCTGCCGCCCGGCACGCCGATCCTCAACTGGGGCTGTCCCGGCCGCGCCGGCGATCCCGCATGACCGTGGCGGGTGGCCTCAGGCCGAGCCCAGCGCCTTGACGAAACGCACCGAGCTGCCGCTGTAGCCGCAGGCCTGGTAGAACGCATGCGCCTCGGTGCGCTGCGCGCCCGAGGTCAGTTCGATGCGCGCGGCGCCGCCGACGCGGGCGCGGCGCTCGGCCTCCTTCAGCAGGTGGCGGCCGATACCCATGCCCTGCGCGCTGGTGGTCACCACCAGCGCAGTGACGCGGCAGGTGGTGGTGCCCAGCGGCAGGTAGTACATGAAGTCCAGCGCCACCAGCCCGCAGACCGCGCCGTTGCGGCGCGCCAGCACCAGTGCCTGGCGGTCGTTCGCAAGGATCGCGCTGACCCGCTCGCAGGCATCGGCCAGGTCGCAGGGATAGCCCAGTTCGGCCAGCAGGTGCGCGACGTCGTCGGCATCGGCCGGCACCGCGTTGCGCAGATCGACGTCCAGGGCATGGGGGCCGGGCGAGAAGGCGTGGCTCATGCGCTGGCTGCTCCTTGGTCCTAGCGGGTGCCGTAGACCACCACGGTCTTGCCGCGGGCGTGCAGCTTGCCGTCGGCCTGCAGCTTCTTCAGCACGCGCCCGGCCATCTCGCGCGAGCAGCCCACCAGCCGCGCCAGCTCCTGCCGCGACACGCGCAACTGGGTGCCCAGCGGATGGGTCATCGCCTCGGGCTCGCGCGACAGGTCGAACAGGGTGCGATAGATGCGGTCGGTGACGTCGAGGAAGGCCAGCCGCCCGGCCTTGCGGCTGGTGTCGAGCAGGCGTTGGCTGATCTGTGCACCGATCGAATACAGCAGCCGGGTGGCATCGTTGGCCTGCGCCACCAGCAGCGACTGCAGCCGCTCGTAGCTGATCTCGGCCAGTTCGCAGGGGGTGCGCGTGCGCAGCGCGACGCCGCGCTGTTGGGTTTCCACGAACAGGCCCATTTCACCGACGAATTCGCCCGCGCCGACATAGCCCAGCACCAGCTCGCGGTCATCGTCTTCGCGGGTGGTGATGCTCACCGAGCCGGAGATGATGTAGTAGAGCGTGCCCGCGGGATCACCCGGATGGAACACCTCCGTGCGCGCCGGGTACTTGCGCCGATGGCAGCTGGCGATGAAACGCTCGATCGTCTCGGCGTCGGCGCCCAGCGGGGTGAATGCGCGCGGCATGGCGGATTTGAGGGCTGGACTGCTCATTCAGGCGGACATTCGTGAATATCCAAGCTTAGGCCGAACCGTGACGGCGGGCAAATTACCGGGGCACGCGGCGCCCTGGGGGTTCCGCCGGCCGCCAGCCCCGGCGGTTGCGCCTGCACGCGCCGTTGCGCGCTTTGCCGCATAATCGCCGCCCTGTCCCCGTTCCCGCTGGATGCAAATGCCGTGGTCAAACCGCTGCCGCGCCTGAAGCTGCAAGGCTTCAACAACCTCACCAAGTCGCTCAGCTTCAACATCTACGACGTCTGCTACGCGGCGTCGGAAGACGAGCGCAGGCGCTACATCGAGTACATCGACGAGGAATACAACGCCGACCGCCTCACCCAGATCCTCACCGACGTGGCGGAGATCATCGGCGCGAACATCCTCAACATCGCCCGCCAGGACTACGACCCGCAGGGTGCGTCGGTCACGATCCTGATCTCCGAGCAGCCGGTGATCGACAAGGCCGACGCCAAGGGCGTGATCTCCGACGCGGTGGTCGCCCACCTCGACAAGTCGCACATCACCGTGCACACCTACCCGGAAACCCATCCGGACAATGGCATCGCCACCTTCCGCGCCGACATCGACGTGTCGACCTGCGGCGTGATCTCGCCGCTGAAGGCGCTGAACTACCTGATCGAGTCGCTGGAGTCGGACATCGTGGTGATGGACTACCGCGTGCGCGGCTTCACCCGCGACGTGAAGGGCCGCAAGCACTTCATCGACCACAAGATCAATTCGATCCAGGATTACCTGGCCAAGAACATCCGCGCGCGCTACGAAATGCTCGACGTGAACGTGTACCAAGAGAACATGTTCCACACCAAGATGCACCTGAAGGACTTCGACCTCGACCAGTACCTGTTCGAGGAGAAGGCGCGCAACCTGTCGTTCAAGGAGCGCATGAAGATCGAGGCGCGGCTCAAGCGCGAGATCGAGGAGCTCTACCACGGCCGCAACCTGGTCGACTGATAGTCGATCGGTTTGGCGGGTCTGCAAAAGCCGGCGCAAGCCGGCTTTTGCGTTGCCGGGCCTCAGCCGATGCCGGGCCTTGCGGACAGACCGAGTGCGCTGGCAACCAGCTGCATCGCCTCCTCGTCGCGCTCGTGGGTGATCCAGCCGGACAGGGTTGCCTCGCCGGTTTCGGCCGTCCACAGGCTGTAGTGGCGTTCGCGCAGCTGGACGGACGCGGCCTGCAGCAGCGCGCTGGTGCCTGGCGGTTCCCCTGCATCGTCGTCCACGCCCCAGTCGATGCGTAGCCGCCAGCGCCCCGCCAGCTCGTCTAGTGCCTCCATCAGGCCCTGTGCATCTTCCTCGCCCACGTGGAAGCCGGCCTTCCAGTCGATGGCGTCACGCAGTAGCGGCACCGGGTCCGCATCGTCGCCGGCATCCTCCAGGGCAAGCCGGAAGGCGGCGAACTGCTGCAGGGCGGCGTCCTCGTCGCCTGGGTTGACCAGCAGCAGGAACTGCCATGCCACCATCTCCAGCGCATCGTCCTCGTCCACGTCGGCCTGGACGTGGAAGGCATGGCCGAAATTGTCGTCGGGGTCGTAGTCGTGGCTGGCCATCGCGCCGCTCCTGTCTGCGTTCAGGCGCGCAGCATACGTCGCATCGGCGGGCCCGCGACGGGGCCCGTAGAATGGCGCACCCCAAACCGGCCGAGTGGCCCGAGGACGCGCCATGGCCGCCAACGCCACCATCTACAAGGCCGAGTTGCAGGTCACCGATCTCGACCGCCATTACTACGCCAGCCATGCGCTGACGCTGGCCCAGCACCCGTCGGAAACCGAAACCCGGCTGCTGGTGCGGCTGCTCGCCTTCGCGCTGCATGCCGACGAGCGCCTGGAGTTCGGGCGCGGGCTCAGCGACGAGGACGAGCCGGCGCTGTGGCGACGCGACTACACCGGCGACATCCAGCAGTGGATCGAGCTCGGCCAGCCGGACGAGGGCCGCCTGCGCAAGGCCAGTGGGCGCGCGGCCCAGGTGGTGGTGGTGGGCTATGGCGGGCAGGCGGCCGAGGCTTGGTGGAAGCGCAATGCGCCTGCGTTGGCGCGCCTGCGCAACCTGACCGTGATGGAGCTGGATGACGCGGCGGTGGAGGCGGCGACCACGTTCCTCGAACGCGGGATGCGGGTGACCGCGATGATCCAGGATGGCGAGCTGCAGCTGATGGATGCCGCGCGCAGCATTTCGATGCGTCCGCGCATGCGGATGGTGGACGGGGCCGTCGCGGCGGATTGAGGTGGCAGGGTGCGCGCCTGCGCAATGGTGGCTCAAAGCCGGTAGGCCACCGTCTTCATCACCGTCGACATCGCCGCCATCAGGGCCGGAATCGGCGGCGGCAGGATGCGCGCGCCGGCCGCCAGCGCGTTGTCCGCGTGGCGGGCTTCATCGTCCTTCATCACCGACAGGATCGCGCGGCTGCGCGCGTCGGCTTCCGGCAGGGCCTGCAGGTGTTCGGCAAGGTGCGCCTCGACCTGGCGCTCGGTTTCGACCACGAAGCCCAGGTTCCAGCCATCGCCGCGCAGTCCCGCCGCCGCGCCAATCGCCCAGCTGCCGGCGTACCAGAGCGGGTTGAACAGGCTGGGCCGGCTGTCCAGCTCGCGCAGGCGGTCGGCGCACCAGGCCAGGTGGTCGGTCTCCTCCTGCGCGGCTTCCAGCAGGTGCGCGCGGGTGGCGGGGTCGCGCGCCACCGCGGCCTGGCCGATGTAGAGCGCCTGCGCGCAAACTTCGCCGGTATGGTTGATGCGCATCAGCCCGGCGGAATGGCGGCATTGCCCGGCATCGAGCGGGGCATCCGGTTCGTCGGCGCCGGGGTTGCGGCGTTCCGCGCGCGGCGCGCCCAGCACGGTGGTCAGGGCGTTCTGGGCTGAATCCAGCAGCCGGTCCAGCGGACCGAGGTGGCGTAGCGTGTCCATCCGAGCATTCTAGGCCGTGCGCGGCCGGGACTTGCGGCGACTTGCCCGTAGCCGGGCTTGCGTGTATGATTCCGCTTCTTTCGCGCCCGGGCATGCCCCGCCAGCACGGAAAACAACGCGAGGCGCCGTTCCGCGAACCGGAACCAGCCCGACCAGGTACCCCTGAAAAAGAGTTCCCAATGAAGACTTTCATCGCCAAGAACGAGACCGTCCAGCGTGACTGGTACGTCGTCGACGCCGAGGGCAAGACCCTGGGCCGTCTGGCCGCAGCACTGGCCTATCGCCTGCGCGGCAAGCACAAGCCCGTTTTCACCCCGCACGTCGACACCGGCGACTATCTGGTCGTGATCAATGCCGACAAGATTGCGGTGACCGGCAACAAGCTGCGCGACAAGATGTACCACCGCTTCACCGGTTACATCGGCAACCTGAAGACGGAGTCGCTGGGCCAGGCGCTGGAGCGCCACCCGGAGCGCGTAATCGAAATCGCGGTCAAGGGCATGCTGCCGAAGGGCCCGCTGGGCCGCGCCATGTACCGCAAGCTCAAGGTCTATGCCGGTGCCGAGCACCCGCACGCCGCCCAGCAGCCGCAGCCGCTCGACATCTAAGGTCTGATCATCATGGCTATTTCCCAGAATTACGGCACCGGCCGCCGCAAGTCCTCCACCGCCCGCGTGTTCCTGCGCAAGGGCAGCGGCAACATCACCGTCAACGACCGTCCGCTGGACGAGTTCTTCGGTCGCGAGACCGCGCGCATGATCGTGCGCCAGCCGCTCGAGCTGACCAAGAACACCGAGAACTTCGACATCGTGGTCACCACCACCGGTGGCGGCATCACCGGCCAGGCCGGCGCGATCCGCCTCGGCATCGCCCGCGCGCTGGTCGAGTACGACGAAACCCTGAAGACCGAGCTGCGCAAGGCCGGCTTCATGACCCGCGACGCCCGCGAAGTCGAGCGCAAGAAGGTCGGCCTGCACAAGGCCCGTCGCGCCACCCAGTTCTCCAAGCGCTGATCCTGGCGTGCATGGCGCCGGTTCGCCGGCGCCGCGGCGTGTTCCACTTCACGTCGAACGCGGTACAATTTGCTCCATAGCCCCGTCGCCAAGCGGTAAGGCACCTGACTCTGACTCAGGCATTCGGTGGTTCGAATCCATCCGGGGCTGCCACATTCGAAGTCGCGATACCAGCAGAACCCGCCCGCAAGGCGGGTTTTGTTTTGCCCGCGGAAGCGCAATGCGACAATCGCGCCTCCCGCCCGGAATGCCACCATGCCTGTCGCCCACTTCGCCCCGCCTGCCGTGTCGCTGCCGTCGCTGGACGACGTGCTGCGAGCGCGCGGCTACGTGGTGCTGGGCGCGGCCAATGTGGCGAGGCTTGCCGGTGTCGCCCCGGAAGCACTGCAGGCGCTGGTGCCCAGCTGGGACGACTTGCGCCTCGACGAATACCTGAAGGACGGCGGCCGCTACCGCCGGCGCCGCCATGCCTGCTTCGTGGTCGAAGGCGACGCACTGCGGCAGGTGCCGCACCGCATGCACTGGCAGCCGGTGGAATACAACGCGCTGCACGGCGGCATGGAGCGCTGGTTCGAGGCCGTCGATCCGGCCACGATCGCGCAGCCGGCGTGGCCCGCGCTGGTGCTGGCGCTGGCCCGCGCCTGTTCGCGCCAGCGGCCCGGGGTGGCGCGCTGGCACGTGGAGGCGCACCAGTTCCGCATCGACACCAGCGATGGCCTGGGCCGGCCCACGCCGGAAGGCGCGCACCGCGATGGCGTGGATTTCGTGGCGGTGCTGCTGGTGGCGCGGCAGGCGATCAAGGGCGGCGAAACCCGCGTGTTCGCCGCCGATGGCCCCGACGGCCAGCGCTTCACCCTCGACGAGCCGTGGTCGCTGCTGCTGATGGACGACGCCCGCGTGATCCACGAATCCACCCCGATCCAGCCGCTCGATGCCGAAGGCGGCCATCGCGACACGCTGGTGCTGACGTTCCGGGCAAGCGGGTTCCTTGGGGATCCGGATTGATCGGTTGCCGCCAGGGGCCTGCCTGGCCGCGGCGGTGTCGTTACAATTGCAACTAATAAATTGACGCACGAGGTCACCATGAAGCTGGGTTCTCTCAAGGAAGGCGGGCGCGACGGTACCCTGGTCGTGGTGTCGCGGGATCTGGCGCGCGCCGTGCGCGCCACCGGTATCGCGCCGACCCTGCAGCTGGCGCTGGAGGATTGGGAGAACGCCGCGCCGCGCCTGAATGCGCTGTACGAGGACCTCAACGCCGGCAACGCCGCCGCTGCGTTCGACCTCGACGTGCACGCGCTGGCTGCGCCGCTGCCGCGTGCCTATGAGTTCGTCGATGGCAGTGCCTACCTGCCGCACGTCGAGCGCGTGCGCCGCGCGCGCGGCGCGCAGGTGCCGGAAAGCTTCTACGTCGATCCGCTGATGTACCAGGCGGTCAGCGCCGGCTTCCTCGGCCCGCGCGATCCGGTCAAGGTGGTCAGCGAGGACTACGGGATCGACCTCGAGGCCGAAGTGGTGATCGTCACCGACGACGTGCCGATGGCGGTCACGCCGGAACAGGCCGCCGGCCACATCCAACTGGTCGGCATCATCAACGACGTCTCGCTGCGCAACCTGATCCCGCCGGAGCTGGCCAAGGGCTTCGGCTTCCTGCAGTCCAAGCCGCGCAGCGCGCTGGGTCCGGTGTTCGTGACCCCGGACGAGCTGGGCGAGGCCTGGCAGGACAACAAACTGCACCTGCCGATGCTCACCCATGTCAATGGCGAGTGGTTCGGGGCGCCGGAAGCGGGCGTGGACATGCAGTTCGACTTCGCCCAGCTGGTCGCGCACGCGGCCAAGACCCGCCCGCTGTCGGCCGGCACCATCGTTGGCTCGGGCACCGTGGCCAACGAAGACGCCGCGCTGGGGGCGTCCTGCTTCGCCGAGCGGCGCACCGTCGAAACCCTGCGCGACGGCAAGCCCAGCACGCCGTTCATGTCGTTCGGCGACACCGTCCGCATCGAGGTGCTGGATCGCGAAGGCGGCAGCATCTTCGGCGCCATCGAGCAGCGCATCGAGCGCCAGCCGCTGCCCTGAAGCGCGGGCAGACGGCCGAAGTGGCGGCATCAGCGGTCTTGCGCCGCGCTGCCGCCGCGCTAAGGTGGCGGGCATGAGCGAGCCGCTGCAGCTGTATTCCTACTGGCGTTCCAGCGCCGCCTACCGCGTGCGCATCGGCCTGAACCTGAAGGGCCTGCCCTACGAGATCGTGCCGGTGCACTTGGTGCGCGATGGCGGCCAGCAGCATTCGGAGGCTTACCGCGCGATCAACCCGCAGCAGCTGGTGCCGACGCTCGGCCATGGCCAGCGCCGGCTGGGCCAGTCGCTGGCGATCCTGGAGTATCTGGACGAAGTCTGGCCGGATCGCCCGCTGTTGCCGGCCACCGCGCGCGCGCGCCAACGCGTGCGTGCGCTGGCGCTGCTGGTGGCATGCGACGTGCACCCGCTCAACAACCTGCGCGTGCTGCAGTATTTCGAGCGCGAGTGGAACGTGCCGCAGCCCGAGCGCGATGCGTGGGTGAAGCACTGGATCACGGACGGCTTCGCTGCTGCCGAGGCGCTGCTGGCGGAGCATCCGTCCACCGGCGATTTCTGCGAGGGCGAAACCCCCACCTTGGCGGACTGCTGCCTGATTCCGCAGATCTACAACGCGCGCCGCTTCGGCGTGGACATGGCGGCCTATCCCACGCTGGCCCGGATCGAGGCCTGCTGCCTGAAACTGCCGGCGTTCGACGCTGCGCGGCCGGAAAACCAGCCGGACGCGCCCGCCGCGCGCTGACGGCGGGGCTGGTTGCGCGGCGTCACCCGGCTCAGTGCGCCGCGAACACGTCCGCGTAAGGGTCGTGTTCGCCGCTGGCGCCTTCCGACAGGCGGAACTTGAGGGCCAGGCCGTCGCGGGAATCGGCCGCCTTCAGCGCTTCCTCCAACTCGATCCGGCCTTCTTTGTGCAGGCGGAACAGGCACTGGTCGAAGCTCTGCATGCCGTCCTGCAGCGATTCCTCCATCGCCGTCTTGATCTCGTGGACCTGACCGCGGCGCAGCAGGTCGCGGATCATCGGGGTGTTGATCAGCACCTCGGTGGCCGGCATGCGGCGGCCGTCCACGCCCAGCACCAGCCGCTGGCTGATCACCGCCTTGAGGTTAAGCGCCAGGTTCATCAGCACGTTCTTGTGCGCGCCCTCGGGGAAGAAGTTGAGGATGCGCTCGATGGTCTGGTCGGCGTTGTTGGAGTGCAGCGTGGCCAGGCAGATGTGGCCAGTCTCGGCGAAGGCGATCGCCGCCTCCATCGTCTGCGCATCGCGGATTTCGCCGATCAGGATCACGTCCGGCGCCTCGCGCATCGCGTTCTTCAGCGCGGCCTGGAAGCTGTGCGTGTCGAGCCCGACTTCGCGCTGGTTGACCACCGACAGCTTGTGTCGGTGCAGGTACTCGATCGGGTCCTCGATGGTGAGGATGTGGCCGGTGCTGGTGCTGTTGCGATGGTCGATCATCGACGCCAGCGTGGTGGACTTGCCGGAACCGGTGGAGCCGACGATCAGCACCAGCCCGCGCGGCGCCATGATGATGTCCTTCAGCACCGTCGGCAGCTGCAGCTCCTCGATGCTGGGGATGATGCTGCGGATGGTGCGGATCACCATGCCCACTTCGCCACGCTGCTGGAACACGTTGACGCGGAAGCGGCCGCTGCCTGGCACCGAGATCGCCATGTTGAGCTCTTTCTCGCGCTCGAACTCGGCGATCTGGGCGGCGTCCATCAGGCCATAGGCGATGTCGCGGCATTCGCCGGCGGTGAGCGGCGCATCGCTCATCGGCTGGACCATGCCCTCGATCTTGATGTTCACCGGCGCGCCGGTGGACAGGAACATGTCCGAGGCGTCCTTCTCCGCCATCAGTTTGAAGTAATGGCTGATATCCATGAGGCTCCCTTGCTGCGCGTCCGCCGGGGGTTTGCATCGCCGGCGATGGCTTCCCACAATGGCCGCGACGTAACGACGAGCCGCGACCTCCCATGCGCCAAAGCTTCGCACACTTCCGCATCGCGCTGTATGCCCCGATCCTTGCCGGCGCGCTGCTCGCCGGCGGCTGCGCCAGCCTGCCGCCGCCGACCGCCGAACTGGACGCCGCGCGGCAGGCCCTGCTGCGTGCGGAGTCGGCCGATGCCGACCAATACGCGCCCGATGTGCTGGCGGCCGCCCGCGGCAGCCTGCAGCGGGCGCAGGAGGCGATGGCCCGCGGTCGCGATGACGAAGCGCGCGCGACGGCGCTGTCGGCTGCGGCCGAAGCCGATCAGGCGCGGGTGCGCAGCAATGCCGCCCGCACCCGCGCCGAACTGCTGCAGAAGCGGGCGGAGATCGCCGAACTGCGTGCGCGCCTGCAGATGGACGAGGCGCCGCTGCCCGATGATCCGCTGGACACGCCGGTCCTCGCCGGCAGCGCCGAACAGCGCGCGCAAGCGCTGGATGCCGACCCGCGGCTGGCTCCGTTCGCCCAGTACGAACGGCTGCAGGCGCGGCAGGCGCTGGCGACGCTGGCCACGGTGGCGCGCCGCGACCTGCCGGCCGCGCTGGCGCAGGCGGAGCGGCGCGTGGCCATTGCCGAGCAGGCGGCGCGTATCGAAGCCGCCCAGCGCGAAATCGAGCGGCTGGAGCGTGAGCGCAGCGAGCTGTTGATCGAAGCCAGTCGCCGCGACGCCGAAACCGCGCGCGCGGAAGCGGAGCGCATGCGCCTGCAGGCCCAGCTGCAGGCGGAGGAAGCGGCCCGTCTGCGCGCCCAGGCGGAACAGGTCGAGGCGGTGCTGGACGGTGCCCAGGCCGCGCAGCAGGACAAGCTGGACGCCGCCCGCGAGAAGGAGGCGGCGTTGGCGCGCAAGGAAGCGGAGCTGGTCGCCGGCGCCAAGCTGCCGCCGCTGCGCCATGACGCGCGCGGCGAAGTGTTCACCCTTGCCGGCGATGCCTTCGCTTCGGGTCAGGCCAAACTCACCGGATCCGCGGCCGCCAGCGTCAAGGCGCTGGGCATCTATCTGGCGGCGTTGCCGGGCGGTGTGGTGCAGGTGATCGGGCATACCGACAGCCAGGGCGACGCTGCCGCCAACCGGACGCTGTCCGAGCAGCGCGCGCAGCAGGTGCGTGCCAGCCTGGTGGCCGCCGGACTGGCGCGCGACCGGGTCAGCGCGGAGGGCCGCGGCGCCGCCGAACCGGTGGCCGACAACGGGAGTGCCGCAGGTCGGGCGAAGAATCGCCGCGTGGAGATCATGGTTTCCAAAAAGCCCTGAAAAATCATTGACTTGAAGCGGGTTGCGGCATCCGCGGCCGGACCCTGCGCGGCACTTGCCAAGCGCCTGTTGCAGGCGTAGGGTCGGATACCCGGACGGCTTGAAATTCATCAAAGCCGTCTGGCCGGAGACCGGCCTATGCACGACCCGTTCGACAACCCGGAGATCGCCGTCGCAAGCCAGGATCGCGGCGGAGGCGGGTGGTTGGTGGATGCCCGCCCCGTTCCGGCCGATGCAGCGATTCCGCAACGCCCCGTGCCTGCCGGCCGGGGCGTTTCTGTTTCCGGCACCCCCGTTTCCCTTGGCATGGCGCAGGCCGTGCCCGCCCGATCCGCAGTCCGGCCGCGGGCCGGCTGCGTTCCACCCGGTGGCGCAAGCCGCCGTTCCCCCCGCGCCGCTCGGCCGTGGAGCCGGGCGGCGCATTGCCGATCAGGAGGCTTTCATGTTCGAAGCGCAACCCCAGGCTGAGATCGAAGCGATGATGAAGGCGAACAGCGAGTTCAGGCAGCTGTACTTCCGCCACCGGGAACTCGACAAGCAGGTGCTCGACGCCGAGCTGGGCGTCCTGCCCATCGACGACTTCACGCTGGGCCAGATGAAGCGCGAGAAGCTGGCCGCGAAGCAGCGCCTGCTGCAGATGTACGAACGCGCCAACTGAAGGCGCGCGAACGGCCCCGCAAGGGCGTTCGTGACGCGGGATGGCGGCGGCCGTGGTCGTTGCCGCCGTCCCGCCGCAGGCCATTGCGATGGCAGGACGCGGCGGTGGCCGCATTCGTTCACGGCGTACCGTGCCGGCCTCGAACCATCGCCCCGGATGCTACCCTTTGCGCGTAGTTTCCCGGGCGCAGCAATGAACGACGCAAATTCCCACTGGACCGCGCAGCGCAAGGCCGCGCTGGTGCTGGGGCTCCTGCAGGGCGAGACCACCGTGGCGGTGGCTGCGGCGCAGTTCCAGCTGGCGCCGGAACGCATCCAGGCCTGGCTCGAGGCCGGCCGGCAGGGCATCGTGCAGGCGTTGCAAGCCACGAGCGAGCCAGCCGACACCATGGTTGGCGACCTGCGCGATCTCATCCCCCGACCCTTCGCCGACCATGGCACCGTCACGGTCGCGCCGGACGAGCTGCTGAACACCGCCTGGCAGCGGATGCGCACGCACGATGTCAGCCAGCTGCCGGTGATGGAGGGCGAGCACATCATCGGCATGCTCGACGAATCCGACGTGTTGCTGCATGTCTATGGCGACGAAGCCCGCTTCACCGATCCGGTGTCGGCGGCGATGGTCAGCAGGCTGGACAAGGTCGACGTGCGCGCGCCGGTGGAAGCGCTGCTGCCGGTGTTCGACCGCGGACACGTCGCCATCGTGATGGACGCCGGCCGCTTCCTGGGCCTGATCACCCGCATCGACCTGCTGAATCACTTGCGGCGGCGGGTGGGGTGAAGCGATCTGTCGTCACGGATTCCCCGTTGCATACCCAGGCTCCTCCGATGCAGACCATCACCCCGTCCGATTCCCGGCCAATGCCCAGCGCTCGTCTCCTGGGAGAACTGCTGGTTGAATCCGGCGCGGTGTCGGCAGCGGACGTGCAGAAGGCACTGGCCTTCCAGGAGCAGTTCGGCGGCCGCATCGGCAGCATCCTCGTGAGGCTCGGCGCGTTGTCGGAGGAATCGCTGTTGCCGGTACTGGCCGGACAGTTGGCGATGCCCATTCTGGGCGCCGACGAATGGCCGGAACAGCCGGCCGCGATCCGGGACCTGCTGGCGGACAGCGGGTTCAGTCTGGACTGGTGGACCGACAATGGCGTGGCAGCTTGGCGCGCCGGATCAGGCGTGCTGGTGGCCGTTGCGAGGGATCCACTGGACCCCCTGGCCAACGAGGCACTGGGCAAGAGCCTTGGGGGTGTGGATTGGCAGTGGCGACTGGTTCGCAGCCAGGACCTGGATCGCCTGCTGGACATGGCGGGGCGCAGTCGGGCTGCAGGCGACGGCGATCTGGATGACGATGTCAGTCACCTGCTGGCCCATGCCATGCTGGCGCGTCCGCTGGCAGGACTGGCTGACCCGGCTTACTGGATCGACTACGCGTTGCGCCGGGTGCTGCGCATCTGGCCGCTTTATCTGGTGGTTCTGCTGCTGAGCTGGGGGCTGACGAGCCTTGGCGTTGTTCACTGGCATTACCAGCTGGATGCAGCCGCGTTCTGGCGGCACCTGACGCTGCGCGAAGGCCAGAGCGTGCTTTGGTCGATACCGGTCGAGTTCACCTTCTATTTGTGGCTGCCGATCGTCTGCCTGGCGCTGTTGGCCTTGCGCAGGGTGCCTGGCGGGCGGTGGTGGGGCGTGGCGCTGCTGGCAGCCCTGCTGGTACTCGCGCGACGGCAGTGGCCTGCCGCGCAAGCACCCGTCAACGGCGTACAGCTGGGGTTCTACCTGCCGGTATTCCTTGCGGGCGTGGCCGCGGCGTGGATCGCGCAGGAATGGCCGTCATTGCGGCGCCTGGCGCGCGCCTGGCGCGCCGCAGGCTGGCTGCTGCTGGCGGTACTGGTGCTGGTGACACCGGCGCTGTGGGCGGCCATCTCGGGGGAGGGCTACAACCCTGAACTCGGCCATCGATGGTTCACTGCGTTCGGATTCGGCTGGGCGCTGCTGCTGTTGTCGGTGTTGTGGGGGGGGGGAGTACTGTCCCGCCTGTTCGCCAGCGCGCCGATGCGGTTGGTGGGCGTGGTCAGTTTCAGCGCCTATCTCTGGCACATGCCGGTACTGCAGGCCGCCGATGCGCTGGGATTGCGCAGCCATGGGCTGCCCGCCCTGCTGGTGGTGCTGGCGGCGATGCTGGCGGTGGCCATGGGCTCATTCCTGCTGTTCGAGCGGCCCTGGCGCGATATGCGCTTCAGGCGGCACTGACGCCAGCGACCGCGGGGGGCGTTCCGGTATCATGGCGGGCCTGCTGCCGGACCCACGGATGCAGCCCAACGCGGGGGGCGCCGCGGCGCCTCTCCGGATGAAGGACGGATGCGCGCACTGAAATCTCGCCTCAAGCCCCTCGCGCCGTTCAAGCTCCTCATCACCCAGCGCGCGCTGGTCGGCGAACTGACGCGCAGGGAGGTGGATGGCCGTTATCGTGGCGCCAGCTTGGGCGTCCTGTGGTCGCTGGTCAGCCCGTTCCTGCTGTTGTGCATCTACGCGATCGCGTTCGGCACGGTGATGGGAGGGCGCTGGCCTGAGGCGCGCGCGACCGATACGCCGTTCTCCATCGTGTTGTTCGCAGGGATGATCCCTTACTTCGTCCTGTCGGAATGCCTCGTCCGGTCGCCGGACCTGGTGGTGGCCAACCCGTCCTATGTCAAGCGGGTGGTGTTCCCACTGGAAATCCTGCCTTGGCCAATGCTGTTCTCGGCGCTGTTCCATTGCCTGATGAACGTGCTGGTGTTCGTGGCAATGCGCCTGGTGATGGAAGGTGATTTCGAGTGGACCATCGTCTATCTGCCATTGGTGATCTTGCCGATCGCAGTGCTTGGACTGGGGGTGGCATGGTTCCTGGCGTCCATCTCGGTCTATTTCCGTGACGTCAGGCAGGTGGTCGGCCTGGCCAGCATGGCGATTCTTTTCCTGTCGTCGGTGATGATCCCGGTGGCCGCGGTACCGGACGAGTACCGTGCGATCTTCATGCTCAACCCGGTGTCCTTCATCGCCGACCAGGCCCGTTCCGTGCTGATCTGGGGCGTGGCGCCGGACTGGACGGGGCTGGCCGCCTACCTGCTTGGGGCGCTGGCCTTCATGTATGCAGGTCATGCGTGGTTCGTGTCCACCAAGCGCGGGTTTGCAGATGTCCTCTGACCTTGCCATCCGGGTGCACGGCGTCGGCAAGGTGTATCCCGTCTATGCCAGGCCGCACCATCGGCTGCTGGAGATGTTCGCGCGTGGCGACGGGCGCTACCGGAGCGATTTCCACGCGCTGAAGAACATCAATCTGGAGATCCGCAAGGGTCACACGGTCGGCATCGTCGGCCGCAATGGTTCCGGGAAGTCGACCCTGCTGCAGATCATCTGCGGAACGCTTGCGCCAAGCAGCGGCAGCGTGGAGGTCGCGGGCCGGCTGGCCGCGCTGCTGGAACTCGGGGCCGGGTTCAACCCGGAATTCACCGGGCTGGAAAACGTCTACCTCAACGCCACCATCCTGGGCCTTGCGCGGCGCGAGATCGACGAGCGCCTGGACGACATCCTTTCCTTCGCGGACATCGGCGACTTCGTCCATCAGCCGGTCAAGAACTATTCCAGCGGCATGTACGTCCGGCTGGCGTTCGCGGTGGCGATCAACGTCACGCCCGAGATCCTGGTGGTCGACGAGGCGCTTTCCGTGGGCGACGAGGCATTCCAGCGCAAGTGCTTTGCGCGCATCGAAAAGATCCGGGAGGCCGGCGCAACCGTCCTGTTCGTGTCCCATTCCGCGGGCACGGTGGTGGATCTGTGCGACCAGGCGGTGTTGCTGGATGGCGGTGAGCTGCTCGCGCATGGCACCCCCAAGCGGGTGGTGTCGCTCTACCAGAAGCTGATCTACGCGCCGGCCGAGCAACAGCCGGCGATCCGTCAGGCCATCCGCGACGACCAGCTGCCGTCGCATGGCCCGGCTGGCAACGGCAGCCCGGGCGACGCCGGCGATGCGATCGCGGAGGTGCGTACGGATCGGATCGAAGCGTGGTTCGACCCCCACCTCCTGCCGGCCTCGACGATTGCCTACGAGGACCGCGGCGCAACCATCATCGACCCGCACCTGCGGACACTGGATGGACGTCGAGTGAACACGCTGGTGCATGGGGAAGAATACGTCTATGCCTATCGCGTGGAGACCCGCAGGACGCTCTCGCGCGTACGCTGCGGGATGATGGTCAGGACCACGACTGGCATCGAGGTCGCTGGTGCCGCCACCGATCCGGCACTGCCGCGCATGCAGCTGGTGCCCACCGGTGCGACGGTCGAAGTGGGCTTCCGCTTTCGTTGCCAGTTCAATCCCGGCACCTATTTCCTCAATGCCGGCTGTCTTGCGGATACCGGGACGATGGAGGAATACATCGACCGCAGGGTGGACGTGGCGATGTTCCGGGTCATGCCCGACCAGCGGATCCGGGCCACCGCACTGGTGAACCTGATCGAAGCCGACGACATAGGGTGGCGCCAGTGAACAATCCTTCCCGGATCGGCCTGTTGATCGTCGGCATGCACCGCAGCGGTACATCGGCAGTGGCGGGCAGCCTGGCGCGCCTGGGTCTCTCTTTGGGCGAGAACCTGCTCGCGGCGGGCGAGGACAACCCGAAGGGCTACTTCGAGCATGAAGAGGCGGTCCGCATCGACGACAGGCTGTTGGACGCCTTGGATCGGCGCTGGGACGACCCGCGCGAATTGCCGGAGGGATGGTTGCGCACGTCGGCAGCGGATGAGGCACGGGCTGCGATTGCCCGCCTGCTCCAGCGCGAGTTTTCGGGCGTACGCCTGTTCGCGCTGAAGGATCCGCGCCTGTGCAGGCTGCTCCCGTTGTGGCTCGAGACCCTGCGCGCCGCGGGGATCGAGCCGCGCGTTCTGCTAGTGGTGCGCCATCCGGCCGAAGTCGCGGCGTCGCTGGCGAAGCGCAACGGGTTTTCACCTGCGTTGTCGCAGCTGCTCTGGCTGGAGCACATGTTGGCCGCGGAGCGCGACTCACGCGACTGCGCGCGCGCGGTGGTCACCTACGATGACCTCATCGCTGCCCCCGGGGCCACGCTTGGCCAGGCGATGCGCGCACTGGATCTCGGCCACCTCGTCGCTACGCCCGATGGAGCGAAGTTGTCGGGATTCGTGTCCGCCGGGGACCGGCATTTTTCCGGGGGAACCGTGCTGGCCGCGGGTGCCGAGGCCCATGACGAGCTCGTGGCTGATGCAATGTCGCTGTTTGCGCAGCCGCCGATTGACGCGCCTCGTTTCGATCGACTTCGGCAGTGCCTGCAGGAGAGCCTGTCGCCGTTCCGTGCCCTGCTGGACGGCGTGGCTTCTCAGTCGCTGGAGGCAAGGCGGGAATCCGTGGCGGCGGCAGTCGACGTGGCACGGGTGCAATCCGAATTGAATGCGCAGATCGAATGGTCGCGCACGGCTGTGGCGGAGCGGGAAGCGCTGCAGGCCGCCTTGGCGGAAGCGCGATCGGCGCTTGCGGCACAGGTCGAATGGTCGCAAGCCGCGGTGGTGGAGCGCGAGGCGCTGCAGGCCGAACTGGCCGGGACACGCTCGGCATTGACCGCGCAGATCGCCTGGTCTGAAGCCGCGGTGGTGGAGCGCGAGGCGCTGCAGGCCGAACTGGCCGGGACACGCTCGGCATTGATCGCGCAGATCGCCTGGTCTGAAGCCGCGGTGGTGGGGCGCGAGGCGCTGCAGGCGGAGCTTGCGGCGCTGAATCAAAAGGTCTCTGAACAGGATCAAAGAATCCATGACCTACAATTGGCGCTTTTGCGCTACGAGGCGACCCTGATCGGCCGCCTGCAGCGTCGGTGGATGGCGTGGCGCGATGGACGCGCGCAACTGCGAGAGGACACAACCCGATGATTTACTTCACCTCGATCTGCGCGAACTACCTGCCGAAGGCGATGGCCCTGGCCGAGTCGGTCAAGGCGCACTGCCGCGACGCGACCTTCGTGTTGTGCCTGGTGGAGCGCGAGATTCCGCAGGTCGCCAGGGAGTTCCCGCATTTCGATCAGATCATCCTGGCGAAGGACGCGGGCTGGGAGGATTTCGACCAGTTCATCTTCCGCCATTCGATCGTGGAGGCGTCCACCGCGGTCAAGCCGCAGTTCCTTCGGCACCTGATCGAACGGTTTCCCGAGCGCGACAAGTTCGTCTATCTGGATCCAGACGTGCTGGTGTATAGCGCCTTCAATGAACTGGAGGATGTGCTGGACCGCGCGTCGGTGGTGGTCTGCCCGCACCTGTTGCGGCCGGGCAACATCGACATGGAGATCAGCTCGCTGGCCCACGGCACTTACAACCTCGGCTTCGTCGCGGTTGCCCGCAGCGACAACTCGAGACGCTTCCTCGATTGGTGGGCGGAACGCCTGTTCCTGTTCTGCTACGACGACAAGAGCCGTGGCATCTTCACCGACCAGAAGTGGATCGACCTGGCGCCAAGCTTCTTCGATGTCCACATCCTGAAGCACCACGGCTATGACTTCGCCACCTGGTCGCTGCTGGGAAGCGATCTGCGCAAGGCCGAAGCAGGTGGATATGTGGTCAATGGCGATCCGCTCCGTTTCATCCACTTCTCGGGGCTGGATTCCGGGATGATCGAGCGCGCCATGGGGTGGTGGTTGACCGAGGAAAATCGCCCGGAGTTCGAGGCACTGTACCGCGACTATCTGCGCAAGCTGGATGCACATGGGCAGGCGACGCTGGGCAAGACGCCCTGGTCCTATTCGAACTACGCGGACGGCACGCCCGTTTCCCGCGAGGCGCGCATCCGTTACCGCGATCCTGCGCTGTGGCAGTCGGTGCCGCAGCCGTTCGCCAGTTGCGATGACGAGATCCTGCGGCAGGGGGGCGGGGCCGTGACCGCCGCCGGTAGCGCGGGCGAAGTTCCCACCTTGCGGATGTCCCCCAACCCTGGACTGCTCGACAAGTTCGCTTGGTCGACCCTGGAGATCGGGTTCGGGCCGACCCTGGCCAAGGCGCTCAGGAAGCTGGCTGGCGCGAGGCGCTGAAGTGGCGGTATCCGGGCATCTGGTCTCGATCATCATCCCCTGCTTCAACGCGGGGGCGACGCTCGACGAAACCATGCGGTCTGCGCTGGCGCAGACCCATCCCGACATCGAGGTGGTGATCGTCGATGACGGATCGACCGATGCGGACACGCTGGAACTGCTGCGCCGTTGCCCGTGGCCCCGCACCCGCGTCCTGTACCAGGAGAATGCCGGGCCGGCGGCCGCGCGCAATCATGGCATCACTGCATCGAGCGGCCGCTACATCCTGCCACTCGATGCCGATGACCTGATTGATCCAAGCTACGTCTCCAAGGCGGCTGCGGTGCTGGATAGCGCCGGGGAGGTCGGCATCGTGTACTGCAAAGCCAACAGGTTCGGCGCGGAGAACGGGCCCTGGCAGCTGCCGCCCTACACGCTGCGGGAGCTGGTGATCGATAACGTGATTTTCGTCACCAGCCTGTTCCGTCGCGAGGATTGGGAGCGTGTCGGCGGGTTCAGCGAGTCGCTAAGGCGGGGCGTCGAGGACTACGATTTCTGGGTGAAGATCGTTGCTCTGGGACGTGAGGTCCGGCAGCTGGACGAATACCTGTTCCACTATCGCGTCGGCCATGCTTCCCGTACCACCGGGTTCAATGCCGATCGGGCTGCTGTCGTCAGCACGTACGCAGAGATCTTCCGGAACAACCTGGAATTCTTCGGTCGCAACGCCGAGATACTGTTCGAGCACAGATTCGGCCTGTATGACGAGTTGGCGCGCTATCGGGCGCGCTATGGTTGGCTGGAGCAGATACTGGCCCGCAGGCCGTGGTTGTTGCGGTTGGCGAAGCGGCTGCATCGGCTCCTGCCGGGCGCTTCCGGTGGACGTGTGGGCTGAGGAGGTGTGTTGATGCGCCATCACCCGGCGTTGGTACGGGGGCTATTCGCCATCGCCATGGCGACAGGACTGTTGCTGTCCACGGGTTGCCGCGAGCGCGCCGTTCCCGGTGGAAGCGGGCATTACTGGAATGGATCGGCTGCCGGTCCCGAGGTGGTTCGTGCGGAGAAAGTCGATGCGGCGGGGGCGCAGCGACTGGCATCGGCGTCTTGGACCAAGCAGGCCTGCAGTCTGGATATGGTGGACCAAGGCCCGCCGGATGCGGAGGTCAGCCGCGAAGACGTACACCGGTTGGACGGTTTCCTGCTCGGGCAGGATGGACGGGCCGCTGACGCGTTCCATGTCGTACTCAAGGGAAAGGACCAGTTCTGGGCGTCCGCCCGAACCGGCAAGGCCCGGCCGGATGTCGCTGCTTATTTCGGGCGCCCCGAACTTGCGGGCGCCGGATTCGAGATCGGCCTTTCGCTGGCGGCGGTGCCGCCAGGAGCGTATGAAGTTGTCTTCCTGATCGACCATCCGCAGGGCGACTACTTCTGTGAGAGTGGCAAGCGCATCCGCGTGGTTGAATGAGGCGCACCGGAAGGATGAAGGCCGATGATCCACAACCGCTAGCCATGGGCATCTACCGAACCCCCCTGTTGATCGTCGCTTCGATCATGGCCATGGTCCTGGTGGCAATCCATGCGCCTGGGCAGATGTCGGTGGACAGCGTTACGGCACTCTATGAGAGCCGGATTGGTCAGGCCGTCGGCTGGGGGCCGCCGTTCTTTGCTGCAGTACTGGCCTGGCTTGGTGGCGGCAGCATAGGAGCTGCGCTGTTTGTCGCGCTGAACACCCTGGCAACCTACGGCATGTTCGTGGCGCTCCTGCTGGCGGGGGTGGAGCCCGGACGGCTCCGGCGCTGGCGGGTGCTGGCTGCGCTCGTGCTGGTCGCCAACCCGCTCTTCATGTTCTATGTCGGAATCCTCTGGAAAGACGTCTTACTGGCCACCTGTGCGGCTTCGGCAATCGTCCTGTTGCTACTGCAGCCACGCTGGCGGGGCGTGCCCTTCTTGCTGTCAATGTTGTGCGCCACGATCTGCATCGCCGCGTTGCCGCTGATCCGGCAGCAGGGCGTCCTGTTGTCGGTTCCGTTGGCGCTGGCGAGCGCCTGGAGCGTGGCGAGCCGTGCCGCCTTCACCCGCCCCTTCCGCCTCGCCACTGCGGCGGGCGTACTGGTGCTCACGGGCATGATCGGTGGCTTGTTGGCGAAGGCAGCGGCAAGCCGAGTGGCGCCCCTGCCTGCCAGTCCGGTGTCGGTGGGGATCGCGACGATCCAGGTCTACGACATCATCGGCATGGTCGCCTACGCGCGGCCGGACGATGCTGCGGCATGGACTGAAGCGGGCAAGGAGGCCATTCGCCGCATGCAGGTGGGCTACAGTCCCGAGCGCATCGATACGCTCTGGCGCGACGAGGCCGTGCGTGGTTATTCCGACAACCTGGCGAGCGGGCAGCTGCAGGCCGTCTGGTGGGCGGGGATCAAGCATGATCCGATGGCGTACCTGACCCATAGGGTCCAGGCATTCGCTGCATTGATGGGGGTTGGTGACGTGATCGGCTGCGTGCCGGCCTACTGGGGTGTCGCCGGCGACAGCCGGCAACTCGCGGCCGTGGGCTTGACCGAGGAAATGGATCCGAGGGATCGCATGCTGGGCAGGCTGGCAGGATGGCTGGCGCCGTCCCCGGTTTTCCGCCACTGGTGGTATGCGGGACTGTTGCTGGTCGCGGGCGTCTTCCTGTTGCGCAAGCATGAGGAGGGTGGAGCATTCGCGGCCAGAGCCGCCGCAGTGGGAGCGGGCGCCTATCTGCTGTCGTTTCTGCCGACCACGATCGCCTGCGATGTTCGCTACCTGTATCCGGTTGCGATGGTCGCGACGCTACTCTGCATTCATTTGTTGCTGCGGCCGCGCGGGCTGGCGGGGGCGGTGTCATCGGCCCGGACGTACAAGCGGGGCGGGAATGGTTGATCGAAGGAGAATGCGGGCATGACCGGAGCGCAGGCGCCTTGCAGGATCGGCGTGGTCATTCCCTGCTTCAAGGTAAGCGGGCAGATCCTGGCCGTGCTGGAGGCGGTGCCCGCCATTGTCGAGCGCATCTACTGCGTGGACGATGCCTGTCCCGAGGGGAGCGGCGACTTCATCCAGTCGAACTGCTTCGATCCCAGGGTGCAGGTCCTTCGCCACGCCCGCAACGAGGGGGTGGGTGGCGCGGTGATGACCGGGTACCGGGAGGCGATCAGCGCAGGCGTCGATGTGATCGTCAAGATCGATGGTGATGGACAGATGGACCCGGTGCTGCTGCCGCGGTTCGTTGCGCCGATCGTGGCGGGCGATGCCGACTACACCAAGGGCAACCGCTTCTACGATCTTCGCTACATCGCCCGAATGCCTGCGATGCGGCTGGTCGGCAACGCGGTGCTTTCCTTCATGAACAAGTTCTCGACCGGGTACTGGGACATTTTCGATCCCACCAACGGATATACCGCGATCTCGGCGCGCGTGGCGTCGTTGCTGCCGATGGACAGGATCAGCAAACGCTATTTCTTCGAGTCGGACATGTTGTTCCGGCTGGGCACGTTCAGGGCCGTGGTCCGGGATGTCCCGATGGACGCACGCTATGGAGACGAAGTCAGCAATCTCCGGATCGGCAAGGTGCTGCCTGAGTTCCTTCGCAAGCATTCGACGAACTTTTCCAAGCGGATCTTCTACAACTATTTCCTGCGGGACGTTTCCATCGCGTCGCTGGAGTTGCTGGTGGGGATTGGCCTGTGCGTGTTCGGCACCATTTACGGCAGCTGGCATTGGTGGCAATCGCTGGCTACGCAGCAGGTGGCGGCGACAGGCGTAATCATGCTCGCGGCGATGCCGGTGCTGGTAGGCCTGCAACTGCTGCTTGCGTTCCTTGCCTATGACATCGCAGGGGTGCCGCGTAATACGCTCACGCCCGGGCTACGGGGCTGAGGTGTGAGCACACCCTCCACGATATCCGGCTTGCCTCGCCAAGCAATTGCCTATTTCATCGTGGGGGGGATTGCGCTGTGCGTGGACTGGGCAGCGTTCGTTTGGATGACCTGGCTGGAGCTGGACACTGCGCCGGCCAACCTGGGGGCGCGTTTGCTGGGCGCGTTGGCGGCCTACAGTCTCAATGGCCTGTTCACCTTCCGCGAGGATGGAGCAAGCAAGCTCGGCTGGCAACGCATGCTGCGCTATGGAGGGCTCTGGTGCGGCATGACCGTTGCCAGCACCGCGGCGCTGGTGATGGTCAACGGCGTGCTTGGGGTGCAGGTGGCATGGTTGGCGAAACCGCTGGTTGAGCTGGTGCTGGCAGCCTGTTCTTTTCTGGCATGCAAGTACTGGGTCTACAAATGAAGAAGGAGCCGATAGGCTCCTTCTTCACTTCAATCATTCGATGGTCTGTCGCGAGTCAGCCCAGCGCCGCTTCCAGCTCCGGCAGGATCTGGAACAGATCCCCCACCAGCCCGATGTCCGCGATCTCGAAGATCGGCGCATCGCCGTCCTTGTTGATGGCGACGATCGTGCCGGCGTCCTTGATGCCGGTCAGGTGCTGGATGGCACCGCTGATGCCGACGGCGACGTACAGCTCCGGGGCGATGATCTTGCCGGTCTGGCCGACCTGCAGTTCGTTCGGCACGTAGCCGGCGTCGACCGCGGCGCGCGAGGCGCCGACCGCCGCGCCCAGCTTGTCGGCAAGCTGGTAGATGACCTTGAAGTTTTCCTCGCTGCCGACACCGCGGCCGCCGGAAACCACGCGCTTGGCGCTCTGCAGGTCGGGACGGTCGGACTTGCCGGCGGCCAGGTTCACGTAGCGGGTGTGCGTGGGCAGCGCGGCATCGACGCTGGCGGCCTCGACCGCGGCGCTGCCGCCCTGCGCGGCTTCCGGCCAGGAGGCGGTGCGCACGGTGGCGACCACGGTCTGGTCGGTCGGCGCTTCGACGGTGATGATGGCGTTGCCGGCGTAGATCGGGCGCTTGAAGGTATGGCTGCCTTCCACCGCCATCAGGTCGGAGACCTGGTTCACGCCCAGCAGCGCGGCGACGCAGGGCATCAGGTCCTTGCCGAAGGTGGTGGACGGGCCAAACACATGGCTGTAGCCCCGGGCCAGCGCGGCCACCTGCGGGGCCAGCACCTGCGCGATGGCATCGGCGTTGGCGGCGTTGGCGACCGTCAGCACCTTGCGCACGCCGGCGATCTGCGCGGCCTGCGCGGCCACGGCGGCCGGGTCGGCGGCCAGCACCACGACGTCGATGGCGGCGGGCGAGAGCGCCTGCGCGGCGGCCACGGTCTTGGCGGTGGCGGCGTTGAGCTTGCCGCCCAGGTGTTCGGCGACGATCAGGACGTTGGACATTACAGGAGCCCCTTCTGCTTGAGCGCGGCGACCAGTTCGGCCGCATCCTTCACCATCACCCCGCGGCTGCGCTTGGCCGGCGCGGCATAGTGGGTGGTCTTGAGCGAGTCATTGGCATCGACGCCGAGGTCGGCGAAGGCGATGGTCTCCAGCGGCTTGCCCTTGGCCTTCATGATGTCGGGCAGCTTGATGAAGCGCGGCTCGTTGAGGCGCAGGTCGGTGGTGACCACCGCCGGCAGGTCGACTTCCAGCGTTTCCAGGCCGGCATCGACTTCGCGCACCACCGTGGCCTTGCCATCGGCGACGTCGAGCTTGGACGCAAAGGTCGCCTGCGGGCGGCCCCACAGCGTGGCCAGCATCTGCCCGGTCTGGCTGGCGTCGTCATCGATGGCCTGCTTGCCGAGGATGACGAGGTCCGGCTGTTCCTTCTCGATCAGCTTGAGCAGGGCGCGGGCGGCGGTCAGCGGCTGCACCGGCTGGTCTGCGACCACGTGGATGGCGCGGTTGGCGCCCATCGCCAGGCCGTTGCGCAGGTGCGGCTGGGCATCGGCGGGCGCGATGGTGGCGACCACCACTTCGGTGGCGATGCCCTTGTCGCGCAGGCGCAGGGCTTCTTCCAGCGCGATGTCGTCGAACGGATTGGGCGACAGCTTGACGCCGTCGGTGACCACGCCGGAACCGTCCGGCTTGACCTGGATGCGGACGTTGTAGTCCACCACGCGCTTGTAGCCGACGAGGATCTTCATCGTGTGGATGTCCTTGCAGGATCGAGAAAGGGGCCTTTCGGGCCGACCGCCTATTTTAGCGGACGCCCGCCGGGGCTGCCTGTGCAGCCGGCGATTGCCCGAAAGTACGCTGGGTGTTCTCGCACGAATCGCTAGAATGGCTGCTCTACCCGCATTGGAGAACGGCCCGTGGCGTCCGCCAAGAGCAAGCTGTACGACAGTGCCGCCGCCGCCCTGGATGGGCTGGTGGCGGATGGCCAGACCCTCGCCGTCGGCGGCTTCGGCCTGTGCGGCATCCCCGAGGCGCTGATCGCGGCGCTGCGCGATTCCGGGGTGAAGAACCTGACCGCGATTTCCAACAACGCGGGCGTGGACGGGTTCGGGCTTGGCCAGCTGCTGGGCACGCGGCAGATCCGCAAGATGATTTCCTCCTACGTCGGCGAGAACAAGGAGTTCGAGCGACAGTTCCTGGCCGGTGAGCTGGAGCTGGAGTTCAACCCGCAGGGCACGCTGGCCGAGCGCCTGCGCGCGGGCGGCGCGGGCATCCCGGCGTTCTTCACCGCCACCGGCTACGGCACGGTGGTGGCCGAGGGCAAGGAGACCCGCGAATTCGACGGCCGCATGTACGTGATGGAAACCGCGCTGAAGGCGGACGTGTCGCTGGTCAAGGCGTGGAAGGCCGACAAGGCCGGCAACCTCGTCTTCCGCAAGACCGCGCGCAACTTCAACCCGGCCTGCGCGATGGCCGGCAAGGTCTGCGTGGCCGAAGTGGAGCAGCTGGTGGAGATCGGCGACATCGATCCCGACCACGTGCACCTGCCCGGCATCTACGTGCAGCGCATCGTCGTCAACCCGACGCCGGAGAAGCGCATCGAGCAGCGCACCATTCGCCAGCCGGAGGGCAACTGAGATGGCCTGGACCCGCGAACAGATGGCGCAGCGCGCCGCCCGCGAACTCACCGACGGCGCCTACGTCAACCTCGGCATCGGCCTGCCCACGCTGGTGGCCAATTACATCCCCGACGGGGTGAACGTGTGGCTGCAGAGCGAGAACGGCCTACTCGGCATCGGCCCGTTCCCGACCGAAGCAGAGCTCGACGCCGACCTCATCAACGCCGGCAAGCAGACCGTCACCACCCAGCCTGGCGCCAGCTTCTTCGGCAGCCATGATTCCTTCGCGATGATCCGCGGCGGCCACATCAACCTGGCGATCCTCGGGGCGATGGAAGTGACCGACAAGGGCGACCTGGCCAACTGGATGGTGCCCGGCAAGATGGTCAAGGGCATGGGCGGCGCGATGGACTTGGTAGCCGGCGTGCAGCGGGTGGTGGTGCTGATGGAGCACGTCACCAAGGCCGGCACCCCGAAGATCATCCCCGAATGCACCCTGCCGCTGACCGGCGTGGGCGTGGTCAACCGCATCATCACCGAGCTGGGGGTGTTCGACGTCACTCCGGAAGGGCTGAAGCTGGTCGAGCTGGCCGAGGGCGTGAGTCGCGAGGAAGCTGTCGAAAAGACGGGCGTGCCGCTGCACTGAGGGATTGCGGGGGCCGCCAACAGGCGAACCCCTTCCGCGAATGTCCTCCGGCAGCGGCTTTGCCGCTGCCTCCCCCTTGATTTCGCTACAGGGGTTCGCCTGCCGACGGCCCTCCGGAGTTGCCCGCCACGGCCGAATCCTCCTCAATGACGAAGAAGCCGCCCATCGGGCGGCTTCTTGGTGCATCACATGTTCTGGTAATTTGGCCCGCCGCCGCCCTGCGGCGCCACCCAGACGATGTTCTGGGTCGGATCCTTGATGTCGCAGGTCTTGCAGTGCACGCAGTTGGCGGCGTTGATCTGCAGGCGTTCATTGCCCGCCTCGCCGACGAATTCGTACACGCCGGCCGGGCAGTAGCGCGCTTCGGGGCCGGCGTATTCCTTGAGGTTCACGGTCACCGGGATGGCCGGGTTCTTCAGGGTCAGGTGCGCCGGCTGGTTCTCGTCGTGGTGGGTGCTGGACAGGAATACCGAGCTGAGGCGGTCGAAGGTCAGCACGCCATCGGGCTTCGGATACTCGATCTTCGGCTGCGTCGCCGCCGGTTCGAGGCAGGCGTGATCGGGCTGCCGGCGGTGGATCGTCCACGGCGGGTTGCGGATGCCCAGCTTCGGCAGCAGCCACTGCTCGATGCCGGTCATCAGGGTGGCGAAGTTGCGGCCCTTCTTGAACCATTGCTTGAAGTTCTTCGACTGCTGCAGTTCGGCGTGCAGCCAGCTGTTCTCGAAGGCAGCCGGGTAGGCGGTGAGCTCGTCGCGCTGACGGCCTTCGGCCAAGGCCGCGAATGCGGCTTCGGCGGCCAGCATGCCGGTCTTGATCGCGGCGTGGCTGCCCTTGATGCGGCTGGCGTTGAGGAAGCCGGCCTCGCAGCCGACCAGTGCGCCGCCGGGGAAGATCGTCTTCGGCAGGCTGAGCAGGCCGCCGGCGGTCAGCGCACGCGCGCCGTAGCCGATGCGCTTGCCGCCCTCCAGGTGCTTGCGGATCGACGGGTGGGTCTTGAAACGCTGGAACTCGCCGAACGGGCTCAGCCAGGGGTTCTTGTAGTCCAGCCCGATCACGAAGCCGACCGCGATCTTGCCGTCCTCGGCGTGGTACAGGAACGAGCCGCCATAGGTATCGCTTGCCAGCGGCCAGCCGGCGGTGTGCACGACCAGGCCGGGCTGGTGCTTCGCCGGATCGGCCTGCCACAGTTCCTTGATACCGATCGCGTAGCTCTGCGGGTCCTTGCCTTCGTCCAGCCTGTATTTTTCGATCAGCTGGCGGCCCAGCTGGCCGCGCGCGCCTTCAGCGAAGATCGTGTACTTGGCATGTAGCTCCATGCCCGGCTGGTACTGGTCGGTGGGCTGGCCGTCCTTGCCGATGCCCATGTCACCCGTGGCCACGCCCTTGACCGCGCCGGCTTCGTCATGGAGCACTTCCGCAGCGGCGAAGCCGGGGAAGATCTCCACGCCCAGCGCTTCGGCCTGCTGCGCCAGCCAGCGCGCCAGCGCGCCGAGGCTGACCACATAGTTGCCGTGGTTGTGGAAGCACTCCGGCAGCAGCCAGTGCGGGGTGGCACGCGCGGAGGTTTCGTCGAGGAACAGGAACTCGTCGCGGGTCACCGCCTGTTTCAGCGGGGCGCCGCGCTCCTTCCAGTCCGGGAACAGTTCGGTCAGCGCCTTCGGATCGACAATGGCGCCGGACAGGATGTGCGCGCCCGGCTCGGAGCCCTTCTCGAGCACGCAGACCGAGACGTCGCGACCGGTGTCGGCAGCCAGCTGCTTGAGCCGGATGGCGGTGGCCAGACCGGCCGGGCCGGCGCCCACCACCACGATGTCGTATTCCATCGACTCGCGTTCGACGGCGTCCTGGGCGGCTGAATTCATGCGGCTCTCCTCTGACAGACCGCCGATTGTCCGGGCTTTGTCTGGAGCCGGCAATCTAGCGCCCGGATGCCGCGGCGGTCAGCGCGTGGGTGCAGGTGGATGCGGCTGGCCGGCGTGCGCCTGCCCGGCCTGCAGGCTCCAGCCGGCGACATCGTGGCCCAGTGCGGACAGTGCCTGCGCAAAGGCGTCGGCGACCTCCGCCACCGCCACCCCGGCGGCGGGCTGCGACTGGCGGAAGTTGCGGCTGCCGGCGACGCTCTGGTCGCGCAGGTGCAGCAGCTTGGCGTTGACCTCGACCGTCGCCGCCGGCACGGCGTTGCCGGCGTATTCGGCGCGGAACGCGCGGACCTCCAGCAGCAGCCGGTAATCGGTGCTGACGCCGCTGCCCTGGCGCGCCACCAGCGGCAGCTTGCCGCTGTCCTCCAGCGTGCGCAGCACCGCGTCCTGCACCATTTCGGCCGGCGTGCGCGCCCACAGCGCGGCGCGATAGACCTGCAGTTCGCCGGGCACCGGGCTGACCACGATGCGCGGACCGTCGTCCATTTGCGCTTCGCCGGGGCGGGCGACGGCCAGCGACCAATCGGCGGCCGGCCAGGATGGGTCGACGCGCAGCGCCGGCTCGGGTGCGTAGATCGTCGGCGTTTCGCGGGGCCCGCCGATCAGGCTGCTGCAGCTGGCCAGCAGCAGGCTGGCGGCGAGCAGGGTGGGGCGGAGGCATCGCTGCAGGCGGGTCATTTGGGGTCGAACTCCTTGGGGGCGTCGCGGCCGAGGATGTAGCGGGCGGGGTTGCCCTCCAGCCGCCCGCCCAGTGCGCGCAGTTCGCGCATCAGTGCGCGCAGTTCCACCAGGGTGGGGCCCAGCTGGGCGAGGCCGTCGGTGGTGAAGCTCTGCAGCGCCGGCCGGTTTTCCGCGATCATGGCATTGGCGTTGCCGGCGGTCGCATCCAGCTTCGTCACTACTGCATCCAGCTTGTCCAGCAACGCCGGCAGGCGTTGCACGAGGTTCTGGTCGACCCCCTGGATCGCGCCATCGGCATGCGCCAGCGTGGTCTTCATCGCCGCAGTGGCATCGCGTGCGTTGACGATCAGCTGGCCGATCTCCTCGCGGCGGCCGGCGATGCTGCCACTGGCCTGTTCGAGATGTTCCAGCGTGGCGGAGATGCGGCGGATGTTGTCCTCGCTCAGCACCTGGTCCAGCCGTGCCACCAATCGGTTGGCGGTGTCGGCGATGTTCTGCAGCGCCGACGGCTCGGTGCGGATCACCGGCAGTTGGCCCTCGGCCGAGGGTTGCAGCGCAGGCGCGTCCGGGCTGCCGCCGGTGAGCTGGATGAACGGCACGCCGGTGATGCCCTGCTGCGAGAGCTTGGCGCGGGTGTCGGTCTTGACCGGCGTGTTGGCCTTCAGCTTCAGCCGCGCGATGACCCGGCGCGCATCGTTGTCGTCCAGGCCCAGGCTTTCCACCGTACCCACCGCCAGTCCGTTGTACTGCACGCTGCCGCCCTCGGTCAGGCCGGTCACCGGCTCGGTGAACACCACCATGTATTCGCGCCAGTTGCGCGCGGCGGAGAAGTTGCTGGCCCACAGCGCGAACAGCAGCAGCAGCACCGTGGTGACCAAGGTAAAGGTGCCGATCAGCACATAGTTGGCGCGCGTCTCCATCAGGTGTGCTCCATCAGTCGTTTGCTTCCGCCGTTGCACGCGCGGCGCGTGCGCGCGGCCCGTTGAAATAGGCCTGTACCCACGGATGGTCGAGCCGCTCCAGCTCGGCCACCGGCGCGGTCGCCAGCACCTTGCGGTCGGCCAGCACCGCCACCCGGTCGCAGATAGCGTATAGCGTGTCCAGGTCGTGGGTGATGAGGAACACGGTCAGGCCCAGCGCGCGGCGCAGGGTCAGGATCAGGTCGTCGAACGCCGCCGCGCCGATCGGGTCGAGGCCGGCGGTGGGTTCGTCGAGGAACAGCAGCGGCGGGTCCAGCGCCAGCGCACGCGCCAGCGCGGCGCGCTTGCGCATGCCGCCGGACAGCTGCGAGGGCAGCTTGTCGATGGCGTCGGCCGGCAGCCCGGCCAGCTTGATCTTCAGCAGCGCCAGCTCGTAGCGCAGCGACTCGGGCAGCTCCGGGTAGTATTCCTTCAGCGGCACCTGCACGTTTTCGCCGACGGTCAGCGACGAGAACAGCGCGCCGTCCTGGAACAGCACGCCGCTGCTGCGCTCGATATGCCGGCGCACCACCGGGTCGCTGGAGGTCGCGTCCATGCCCAGTACTTCGATGCGGCCGGCATCGGCCCTGCGCAGCCCCAGCACCGAGCGCATCAGCACCGACTTGCCGGAGCCCGACCCGCCGACCACGCCGAGGATCTCGCCGCGCCGTACGTCCAGGTCGACGCCGTCGTGGACCACCTGCGTGCCGAAGTGGTTCACCACGCCGCGCACGCGCACCACCAGCGCCTCGGCGGCTGCGTCATCGCCTGCATGGCGTGCGGTCGAATCGACCATGCTCAGTAATCCATCTGCATGAACCACAGCGCGGCGAACGCGTCGATCACGATCACCATCGAGATCGCCTGCACCACGCTGGAGGTGGTGCGCTCGCCCAGCGACTGCGCGGTGCCCTTGACCTGCATGCCCTCCAGGCAGCCGATCAGGCCGATCACCAGTGCGAACAATGGCGCCTTGGCCATGCCGACCACGAAGTGCCGGAGCTGCAGGGTTTCGTGGCTGCGCGCAACGTAGGCGGGAATGGGGATGTCGAGGTTGACGGCGCCCACCGCCATGCCGCCCAGCATGCCGGCCAGCATCGCGATGAAGGTCAGCAGCGGCAGCATCGCCAGCAGCGCCAGCACGCGCGGGATCACCAGCAGGTCGACTGGGTCGAGGCCGAGCACGCGGATCGCGTCCACCTCCTCGCGGTTCACCATCATGCCGATCTGCGCGGTGAACGCGCTGGCGGTGCGGCCGGCCAGCAGGATCGCGGTGAGCAGCACTCCGAATTCGCGCAGGAACGCGGCGTTGACCAGTTCGACCACGAAGATGGTGGCGCCGAAGTCGGCCAGCACCATCGCGCCGAGGAAGGCGATCACCGCGCCCACCATGAACGACAGCAGCGCCACCAGCGGCACCGCATCGAGGCCGATTTGCTCCATGTGGTGGACGGTGGCGGTCAACCGCAGTCGCGCCGGCTCCTTGAACAGGCGCAGTAGCTTGGCCTGCACCTCGCCGAAGAAGCCGACCAGCACGACTATCTCGCGGGTGTTCTCCACCACCGCGCGGCCCAGCCGCTCCATCGCCGCCTGCACGCCGAGTTCCCGCTTGCGCGCGGGACGGTCGTCGTGGACGTCCTCGATCGCATCCACCAGCGGCTGTTGGTCAGCGCGGAAGCGCAGCGTCGAATAGTCCAGCCCGCGGCGGTCGGCGAAGCGCAGCAGCTGCAGCACGCCGAGCGTGTCCAGCCGCTCGCAGCCGCGCGCGTCCACCCCGTCCACCTGTCCAGGTGCAGCCGCGAGCGCGGTCGCGATCGCGCCGGCATGGCGCAGCGTCCAGCGGCCGCGCAGGCGCAGGATGCCCGGATCGAGATCCGGCTCGATGCCGGCGGCAGGCGTTGCGCTGTCGTTGACCGGGTCCATGCCGGGCAAGCTTACGCAATGCCGCGTCGACATGTGAATGCAGCGGCGGCCATGCGATGCTTAGGCGCCTCCTCCGCCCGCCCGCCATGACCGAAGCGACCTACACCGAACGCATTGCCTTCGTGGTGGACCTGGCCCGGCACCTGCATGCCTACGGCACCACCTCGCAGCGGATGGAGGCGGCGATCGAATCGGTGGCGCGCAAGCTGGCGCTGGAATGCCAGCCGTGGTGCAACCCGACCGGGATCATCCTGTCCTTCAGCGACCCGACGCGGCCGGCCGGCGAGTCGGACACCACCCGCATCATCCGGCCGGGGTTGGGCGATACCAACCTGCGCAAGCTGTGCGAGGCCGACCGCATCGCCGAAGACGTGATCAACGGACGGGTGGGGATTGGCGCCGGACGCGCTGCGCTGCGCGAGCTGGATCGTCCCGGTGGCTGGCGCGGCCAAGTGATGGTGGCGCTGGGCTTCGCGCTGGCCTCGGCGGCGGTGGCCGGGCTGCTGCGGCTGCCGTGGTTGGATATCGCCACGGCTGGCGTGATCGGGCTGCTGATCGGCGGCCTGGCGCTGGCGGCGCAGTCGCGGCCGCGCCTGCACGAGAGTTTCGAGGCGCTGGCTGGCCTGTTGGCGGGGACGGTGGCGATCCTGGTCAGCAGTTTCGTTGGGCCGCTCAATCTCAATACCGTCATCATCGCGGCGGTCATCGTGCTGCTGCCCGGCATGATGCTGGCGCTGTCCACCAACGAATTGACCAGTCGGCACCTGGTGTCGGGCACCGCGCGCTTCGCCGGCGCGCTGATGATCATCGTCAGCTTGACCATTGGCATTGCGATCGCGTTTGGGCTGGCCGGGGTGGCCGGGATCGAACCGCAGGTGCGGGCGTCGCGCCCGCAGCCCGAGTGGGTGGCCTGGTCCGCGGTGGCGCTGGCCGCGTATGCGTTCGCGGTGCTGTTCCAGGCCGGGCGCCGCGATTATCCGCTGGTGATGGGGTCGGTGATCGCGGGCTATCTGATCTCGCGCTTTTCCGGCGAGTGGCTGGGGCCGATTGCCGGGGTATTCCTGGCCGCGCTGGCGGCGACCGCGGCGGGCAATGCCTATGCGCGCTGGTTCAACCGGCCTGGTGCGTTGGTGCGCCTGCCCGGCATCATCATCCTCGTGCCCGGCAGCATTTCCTTGCGTGGGGTGATCTCGCTGGTGCAGTCGCAGGATATCGGCGCGGGCGAGGCCGCGGCGATGGCCGCACTCAATACCCTGATGGCGCTGCTGGCGGGGCTGGTATTCGGTAACCTGCTGATGCCCACGCGGCGCAGCCTGTAAACGCCGCATTGATCCTGCGTAATGCAAAAAAACGCCGGCTTGAAGCCGGCGTCTTCGTTCCTGTCGTGCTGCGCGCTTACTTGATCAACAGGTCTTCCAGCTTGCGGCCATTGGCGATTTCCGCCGCCACCCAGCGCGGCTGGCGGCCGCGGCCGGTCCACGTGTCTTTCTCATTGGCCGGGTTGCGGTACTTCGGCGGCACCTTGCCGGTGCTGCGGCCCTTGGTGGCCTTGCGCGCCTTCTTGGTGGCCGGCGCCGCGACGGTGCTGCCACCCGCCTTGCCGTACAGCTCCTCGAACGTCCAGCCGGAGGCTTTCAGCACCTTGGCGACCGCCGCCTTGGTCTGCGCGGCCGGCTTGCGCTTGGCCAACACCTTGCGGCGGCTGTTGGCGCGCTTGATCAGCGCGGCCAGTTCCTGCGGGTTCAGGGTTTCGATATTGAGGCTCATGGGCTCTTCTTTATATTGGGTGAAGGGGTTATCCAGTCCTTGGATGGGCGGATAGTAACCGTGGATGCATTTTCCGCCAATATCCCCGCGATGGCCGGTTTGGCTGCGGTTGTTTCCCTCAGCCGTTTGCGATCCGCGCCAGCAGTGCCGCCCGATCCAGGTTTTCCGCCTCGGCTGCGCTGCGCGCGCGATATTCGAAGGTGCCGGCCTCCAGGCCGCGGCCGGACACCACTACCCGGTGCGGGATGCCGATGAGTTCGATATCCGCGAACATCGCGCCCGGGCGCAGGCCGCGGTCGTCCAGCACGGTATCGATGCCGGCGGCATTCAATTCCGCATGCAGGGTTTCCGCCGCTTCGGCCACCGCCGGATCGTTCTTCGGATTGATCACGCAGACCGCCACCTGCCACGGCGCCATCGCCTGCGGCCAGCGGATGCCGGCGTCGTCGTGGTTCTGTTCGATCGCCGCGGCGACGATGCGCGACACGCCGATGCCGTAGCAGCCCATCGCCGGGTTCACCGCCTTGCCGCTGGCATCCAGCACGGTGCATTTCATCGCTTCGGAATACTTGCGGCCGAGCGCGAACACATGCCCGACCTCGATGCCGCGGGCCATCCGCAGGGCGCCGCTGCCGTCCGGCGAGGGGTCACCCTCGACCACGTTGCGGATATCCGCGGTTTCCGGTTCCGGCAGGTCGCGGCCCCAGTTGACGCCGGCGATATGGAAACCGGGTTTGTTGGCGCCGACCACGAAATCGGCCAGCGCAGACACGCTGCGGTCGGCGACCACGCGCACCGGCTTTTTCGCATGCAGCGGGCCAAGGAAACCGGGTTCGCTGCCGAGGTATTCGAGGATTTCCGCTTCGGTGGCCAGCCGGTAATCCGCCAGCCCCGGTAGTTTCGCCAGCTTGATTTCATTCACCGAATGGTCGCCGCGCACCAGCGCCAGCACGAACTGCCCGCCGCCGTCGCCATCGCCGGCCATGATCGCCACCGATTTCACCGTGCGCGCCAGCGCGATGCCCATCAGCGCGGCCACTTCTTCGCAGGTTTTCTGGGTGGGGGTCTCGATGTCACGCAGCGTTTCCGCCGCAGCCGGGCGCGCGCCGGGCGAGACCGCCTCGGCCAACTCCACGTTCGCCGCGTAATCGGAGGTTTCCGAGAACGCCAGCGCGTCCTCGCCGGAATCGGCCAGCACGTGGAATTCGTGCGAGGCGCTGCCGCCGATCGCGCCGGTATCCGCCGCCACCGCGCGGAACTTCAGCCCCAAGCGGGTGAAGATGCGCGTGTAGGTGTCGTACATGGTGCGGTACTGGGCGTGCAGCGATTCATCGTCGGCGTGGAAGGAATAGGCGTCCTTCATGATGAATTCGCGCGCGCGCATCACCCCGAAACGCGGGCGGATCTCGTCGCGGAACTTGCTGGTGATCTGGTAAAAATTCACCGGCAGCTGCTTGTAGCTGGCGATTTCCTGGCGGAAGAAATCGGTCACCGCCTCTTCGGCGGTGGGGGTGAAGCAGTATTCCTGCTCCTTGCGGTCGCGGATCTTCAGCAGCTGCGGGCCGAATTTCGCCCAGCGCCCGGTTTCTTCCCACAGCTCCTTCGGCTGGATCGACGGCATCGCCATTTCGATCGCGCCGGCGCGGTTCATCTCCTCGCGCACCACCGCCTCCACCTTGCGCAGCACCCGCAGCCCCAGCGGCGACCAGGTGTACAGGCCGGCGGCGAGCTTGCGGATCATGCCGGCCTTGAGCATCAGCTTGTGGCTGACGATCTCGGCGTCGGCGGGGGTTTCCTTTTCGGTGCGGAGGTGGAATTGCGACAGGCGCATGGCGTTCGGGCGTGGGGAAAACCCGCATTCTGCCATGCGCCGCCGGCGCGCCCCGCGGCGCGGCGGTTATTTCGCGCCGTCCACCGCCATGCCGTCTTGCGGGGTGCGGCTGATCCGCTCGTAGCGGTGGTCCTTCGGCGGTTCGTCGGTGACGTGCAGGTTGCCGGCGTCGTCGCGCCAGCGGTACAGCGCGTTGGCGCGTTCGGTCTGGATGGCCGCGACCTCGGCGGCGGCCTGGCGTTCGCGCTCGCGGCGGGGCATCTCGGTGGTGAACCACCACCACGCCGCGGCCGCCAGCGCGACCGCGGCCAACAGCATGCCCAGCTGCCTCACGGCTTGGCCTGCATGCAGAACGCCTTGACCGCGGCCTGGTTCAGTTCCAGCTGGGCCTTGTGCTCGTCCGCGGTCATGTTGCGGTCCGGCTTGCCGTCGCCGTTGGTGTCGATGCCGATCGGGCCGCCGGCCTGCAAGCGGGCGACGTTGCCGCGGGCCTTGGTGCACTGCTCGCTTTCCGGCTGCTTGGCGGCGCCCTCCACCGGCTTGCCGTCCTTGACCTCGATGTCGCGGGTCTGGTGGCTCTGCTTGGGGGCCACGTCGGTGTAGTGGGTCACGCCATTGGCGTCCTTCCACTGGTAGACGCGCTGCTGCGCCAGTGCCGGGGCCGCGACCATGGTCAGCGCCAGCGCGATGGCGAGGGGGCGGATGGGGTTCATGCGGGCGCTCCGGGGGAATGTACGCCGATTGCAGCACCGCGCCGCCGCCGCCGCAAGCCCGTAAACTGGCGGCATGGACGAATCCGGAACCCCCGCCCCGCGTCCGCGCGGCCGCGGCATCTACCTGCTGCCCAACCTGTTCACCACCGGCGGGCTGTTCGGCGGCTTCTTCGCCATCATCGCGGCCTCGCAGGGGCGCTTCGAGGCGGCCTGCGTGGCCATCTTCGTGGCGGCCGTGCTGGACGGCCTGGACGGCCGGGTCGCGCGGTTGACCAACACCCAGAGCGAGTTCGGCGTGCAGTACGACTCATTGGCGGACCTGATTAGCTTCGGCATGGCCCCGGCGATGCTGATGTACCACTGGGCGCTGGTGTCGATGAAGCTCGACAGCCTGACCCTCGGCAAGATCGGCTGGCTGGCGGCGTTCCTGTACGCGGCCTGCGCGGCGCTGCGGCTGGCCCGCTTCAACAGCCAGGTGGGCACCGTGGACAAGCGTTGGTTCGTGGGCCTGGCCAGCCCGGCGGCGGCGGGGTTGATGGCCAGCTTCGTCTGGGTCTGCCAGGAACTCGGCTGGTCGGGAGAAGAGCTGCGCTATGGCGCGCTGGCGCTGACCGTGGTGTCGGGCCTGCTAATGGTCAGCCGGATCCGCTACAGCAGTTTCAAGGGCAGCGGCAGCGGGCCGAAGGCCGACCGGGTGCCGTTCTTCGTGCTGGTGGTGGCGCTGGCCATCCTGATCGCGCTGTGGATCGCGCCGGCGGTGACGCTGCTGGCCGCCAGCACGCTGTACGCATTGTCGGGCCCGCTGATGTGGCTGCGTCGCCGCCACCCGTTGGGGCAGGACGCCTGAACATGGGCTGGGACGGGCTCCAGCGCGCGGTGCTGGCCGAGCTTGGCCACGTGCTGTATCGCCTGTCCGATGCACCTTCCGCGCCCGTCGCCAGCAGCGGCGAGGTGGCGCCGGATGCTTCGATGCTGGCGCGGCTGGCGCGTGCCGCCGGCATGGCGCCTGAAGCGTTGCTGGCCCGGCCCGACATCGCCGCGCAGTGTGGCCGCCTGCGCGGCGACGCCGCCGCCAAGCGCGCGCTGTGGCCGCGCCTGCGCGCATTGCGGCGCGATCCTTCGGCGTGAACGCCATGCAGCAGGGCTACGCGACGGAAGCGACGGCAAGCCTGCGGCCGATGCGCGAGGCCGACCTCGACGCGGTGATGCTGATCGAGGAGCGCGCCTACCCGTATCCGTGGACCCGCGGCATCTTCCGCGACTGCCTGCACGCCGGCTATTCGATGTGGCTGCTGGAGCGGCAGGGCGTGATCGTCGGCTATGGCGTGCTCAGCATCGCCGTCGGCGAGGCGCACGTGCTCAACCTGTGCACCGCGCCCGGCAACGAAGGCCAGGGCCTGGGCGCGCGGATGCTGCAGGCGCTGCTGAAGATCGCCCGCGGCCACGGTGCGCAGCGGGTGTTCCTGGAAGTGCGGCCGTCCAATCCGCGCGCGATCGCGCTGTACGAGCGCAGCGGCTTCAACGAGATCGGCCGGCGCCCGCGCTATTACCCGGCGCGCGATGGCCGCGAGGACGCCATCGTGATGGCGATGGAACTGTTGGACTGACCGCTTCCCCGCGCGGCCGCGGTGGCGCGGCCGGCGAATCAATAGAATGGCGGCATGGACATCTTCAAGAGCTTCACCCTCGAGGCCGCGCACCGGCTGCCCAACGTCCCCGAGGGCCACAAATGCGCGCGCCTGCACGGCCATTCGTTCCGGATCGAGCTGCATGTGTCCGGCGAACCCGACCCGCATGCCGGCTGGGTGATGGACTTCGCCGAGCTGAAGGCGGCGTTCGCGCCGCTGTACGAACAGCTGGACCACCACTACCTCAACGACATCGAGGGCCTGGAGAACCCCACCAGCGAGCGCCTGGCGCAGTGGATCTGGGCGCGGATGAAGCCCCGGGTGCCGCTGCTGTCGGAAGTGGTGGTGCATGAGACCTGCACATCCGGCTGCCGCTACCGGGGCTGAACGCCGGCAACGCCCGCTGGTTTGCTAATTGACAATCATTCGCAAATGATATTGAATCGCGCCATTGCTCCCATCGGTGGTGCGCGATGTACGTCTGTATCTGCAACGGGGTGACGGATCGGCAGATCCGCGAAGCAGCCGATGCCGGCTGCGACAGCGTGTCCGAAATGACCATGCGCACCGGTGCCGGGGCCAGCTGCGGCTCCTGCCTGGGGCTGGTGGCCGAGCTGATCGACGAAGCGCGCGCCCGCCGCGCGCTGGCCCTGCCGGTGCTGGCCCGCGCGGCCTGAGCTGCCCGCGCCCGGCGTTGCGGGGGCGACCTGCATTTCGCCCCGGGTGACGCGGCAGGCGCTACATTGGCGCTTTCCACGCAGGAGGAGCGGCCATGAAGGGCGATGCCAAGGTCATCGGATATCTGAACAAGGCGCTCTACAACGAGCTGACCGCGATCAACCAGTACTTCCTGCACGCCAAGATGCTGAAGAACTGGGGCCTGAAGGCGCTGGCCGAGCACGAGCACCACGAGTCCATCGACGAGATGAAGCATGCCGATGCGCTGTCCGAGCGCATCCTGTTCCTCGACGGGCTGCCCAACTTCCAGGCGCTGGGCAAGATCCGGATCGGCGAAACGCCGGTGGAGATCCTGCGCTGCGACCTCGCGCTGGAGCTGGAGGCGGTGCCGCTGCTGCGCGAGGCGATCGCCTACTGCGAAAGCGTGGCCGACTACGCCAGCCGCAAGCTGTTCGCCGACATCCTAGGTTCCGAGGAAGAGCACATCGACTGGCTCGAGACCCAGCTCTCGCTGGTCGAGCGCCTGGGCGAGCAGAACTACCTGGCCCAGCAACTCGACCGCGGCTGAGCGCAGTCCCGGCCGCCGCGGCGGCCGGGACCGCCGCGGCTCAGCGCGGCAGGCTGGCCTGCAGCGCTGCGCGCACCTGCGCGAATTCGCTGACGATCCGCGCCACCGCGCTGCCGGGGTTGGCCAGGGTGCCGTCGCGGGCGCCGTGCTCGAGATCGCGCGCGGCTTCGGACAGGGTGGTGGCGCCGACGTTGGCGCTGGAGGATTTCAGGGTGTGCGCAGCCACCCGCAGCGCGATCGGGTCGTTGCTGGCGACCGCCCGCTCTAGCTGGGCGATCAGGCGCGGCGCGTCCTCCAGATAGACGGTGACGATCCGGTCCACTTCCGGCCCCAGCACTTCGCGCAGCTCACCCAGCACGCTGTTGTCCAGCACCGGCGGCGAACGTTCGGCCATCTGCGCGGCCGGCGGCAGGCTCTCTGGTACCGCTAGGTTGGAACTCTTCCAACGCGACACGCACTGCTCCAACTCGGCGCGGGTGACCGGCTTGGCCAGGTAGTCGTCCATGCCGGCGTCCAGGCACTTCTGGCGGTCGCCTGCCATCGCGTTGGCGGTCATCGCCACGATCGGCAGGCGCCGCTCGAGGTTGCGTTCCTGCTCGATCTCGCGCCAGCGGCGGGTGGCGGCATAGCCGTCCAGCACCGGCATCTGGCAGTCCATCAGCACGAGGTCGTAGTCGCCTTCGTCGAGCTTCTCCAGCGCGGCCTGGCCATTGCCGGCGGCGTCGCAATCCACGCCCAGCACCTGTAGCAGCCGCTGCGCCACCATCAGGTTGACCGGGTTGTCCTCCACCAGCAGCACGCGGGTCTTGCGCTCCGGCATCGTGCGCGGGGCGCGGGGCGCTGGCTCGGGATGCGGGTCATGGTGCGACCACGACACCCCGGAGGCGGATAGCGCGGCACGCAGGTCGACGTCCTCGACGTTGCGCGGGATGATCGTGGCCGATAGCGGCAGGTCCAGCGAGGTGACCTCGTCGCCGCGCAGGTAGACCAGCCGGGCGTCGCCGAATTGGGAGCGGCGCTCCATGTTGCGGGCCAGCGACAGCGCGGTGCTGCGGATGCTGGACAGGTCGGCCAACACCACCGAGTAGGACCACGGCTCGCCCTGCGCGCGCGCCTGGCGCAGGCGCTCCAGCGCATCGTGGGTATTCTCCACCGTGGTGACGCGCAGGCCCCAATTGGGCAGCAGCATGGTCAGGCGCATGCGCAGCCGCTGGTCGGTGGTGATCAGCAGCACGCGTCCGCCGTGCAGGTCTTCCTGCTGGGTAGGCATGTCGCCCTGCACCTTCAGCAGCGGGACCTCGAACCAGAAGGTCGAGCCCATGCCGGGCTGCGATTCCACCCCGATCCGCCCGCCCATCAGCGCCACGATCCGCTGCGAGATCACCAGCCCAAGGCCGGTGCCGCCGTAGATGCGGGTGGTCGAGGCATCGGCCTGGCTGAACGGTTGGAACAAGCGCTCGCGGGTGGTCGCGTCGATGCCGATGCCGGTGTCCTGCACCTCGAAGCGCAGCTGGTGCTGGGCGGGCGTTTCGCCGGTGCGGCGCACGTTGACGGTGACGCTGCCGCGCTCGGTGAACTTGATCGCGTTGCTGATCAGGTTGCTGAGGATCTGCCGCAGCCGCACCGGGTCGCCGCGCACCGGCAGGCGCACCGAGGGATCGATGAACAGGGTCAGGTGCAGGCCCTTGGCCTCGGCCGGGCGCTCCATCAGGGTGATGACGCTGTGCAGCAGCTCGCGCAGGTTGAAGCCGGTGGTTTCCAGTTCCAGCCGATCCGCTTCGAGCTTGGAGTAGTCGAGGATGTCGTCGACGATGCGCAGCAGCTGCTGCGCCGAGGCGGTGGCGGTCTTGAGGATTTCCTGCTGGTCCAGCGCCAGCCGCGAGGTGGAGAGCAGGTCCAGCATCGGGATGATGCCGTTGAGCGGGGTGCGGATCTCGTGGCTCATGGTGGCGAGGAATTCGCCCTTGGCCATCACCGCCGATTCGGCCGCCTGCTTGGCGCGGGTCAGCTCGGACTCGAGCTGGGTGTGGCGGTCGATCTCGCGCTGCAATGCGTTGATTTCTTCATCGCTGCGGCGGCCCTGCTGTTCCTGCTGCTGGTGCGCCTGCTCGCGCTTGCGCACGGCGAAGGCCAGCGCGATGCTGGCGAACAGCGCCAACAGCGCAAGCACCAGCGCGACCAGCTGCCACGGGCCCTCCACCCCGAACTGCTCGACCAACAGCGCCAACGACGCGCCGCCGGCCGCGCCCAGCGCCAGCCAGCGGGTGGTCAACAGGCTGAGGCCGCGGGCATCGTCGCCGTTCACAAGGTCGCGCTCCTGAAGTCGAAGTCCAGCGCCTGCTCGGGGCGCTGCACCAGGTTGCCCTGGATGAAGTCGATGCCGCCCACCCACAGCGCGGCGGCCGCCTGCGGATCCTCGACGGCCTGGCCGATCACCTGCAGGCCCAGCCGGTGCGCGCGCTCGATCACTTCGCGCATCTCGTCGTGCAGCTCCGGCGGCAGCGGTTGTTGGGCGAAGTCGGCGGACAGCCGCAGGTAGCCCAGCGGCAGCTCCTGCAGCAGCTGGTTGGCGTCTTCGCCGCGGCGGAACTGGCTGAGGCAGAATTGCACCCCTGCCGGCACCAGCTGCTCGCAGAACTGGTGCAGCAGCACCACGTGCACCACCGCGTCGTCCAGGCGCAGGTCGATGACCAGCGACGTCGGGTCGACGTTGTGGCGCTCCAGCGCTTGCAGCAGCCAGCCGACATAACTGTCTTGCGCCAGCGTGCCGGGCGACTGCGAGACGAACAGGCGCATCGGCCGGCTCTCCGCGCGCCGCTTCTGCAGCAGCACCAGCGCCTGTTCCATCACCCAGCGGTCCAGCTGCGGCATCAGCCCGGCCGACTGCGCCACCGACAGGAACTCGCCGGCGCGGCGCACGCTGCCATCGGGGCCGTGCATGCGCACCAGCACTTGGAACTGGGCATCGTCGCCGCCGGCCACCGCCACCACCGGCTGGAATGCGAGGTAGAGCGCGTCGCTGCCGGCGGCCAACGCGTTGCGCAGCTCGTCGGCGATGTCGCTGGACACCGCGGTATCCGGCGGCACGTAGGTGGCTAGCCCGATCGGCGAGCCCTGCGCCTCGCGCGCGGCCTCCTCGCAGGCCGCCAGTACCGCGCCGGCATCGGTGAAACCGTGCTCGAGCGTGGTGTAGCCGATGGTGCAGCGCAGCCGGATGGTTTCGCTGTCGGTCTGGAAGTCGTGGTAGCCCACGCCGTCGCGCAGGCTGCGCGCGTAGGCGTCGAGCGCGCCGCGGTTGCCGTCGCGCACGACCACCAGGAAGGCGTTGTCGCTCAGGCGCGCGGTGATGTGGTCCTGCGCCAGGCTGCCGAGGTAGCGGCCGGCATCGTTGATGAGGCCTTCGAATGCCGCGTAGCCGTAGTGCTTGCGCAGCGCGGCGGCGTTGCCCATCTCCACCAGCAGGGCGCCGCCTGGGGTGCGCTGGGCCAACTGCGCGGCCAGTGCCTTCATCAGCGCCGGGCGGGTGTACAGGCCGGTGACGGGATGGCGGTCGCCATCCACCTGGGCCATGCGGCTGCTGGCCAGCGCGCGGGCGCGCTTGACCCGGCTTTGCACCGCCGCGATCAGGTGGCGCGGGCGCACCGGCTTGAGGATGAAGTCGTCGCCGCCGTGTTCCAACACCTCGACCTGTCGCTCGGGATCCTGGTCGCCGGTCAGGAACACCACCGGGGTGTGCTCGAAGCGCGGGTGTTCGCGGATCTGCGCGGTCAGCGCGGTGCCGCTGGAACCTGGGATATGCAGGTCCATCAGCACTAGGTCGGGATCGAAGCGCTCCATCGCCTCCATCATCCGCTCGGGCATCGCCACCACCTCCGCCTGCATGCCGGCGCCGCGCAGGATGGCCTCGGCGAAGATCGCCTGGCTGCGGTCGTCCTCGACGATCAGTACGCGGAACGGCGTCGCGTCCGCGCTGGCCTCGCCCGGCGTGCTGCTCATGCCCAGGCCCCGGTGCCTGCGGCGTGGGCCGGTGGGAAGGCGCGCGATCGTGGGAGTGCAGGCGCGGCGTCCGTGGCGAACGACTTCATGGATCTCCTCGTGGACATGGGAAGACGACGTGGGACACGCCACCAGTGTGACATTTGACGCAAAACGGTACTACGACCGGCCGGCGCGTGGCGCGAACGCGGCGTCGCGCAGCCGCGCCATCCCGCGCAGTACCTTCCGGCACAGCCACCAAACCAGCAGCGCCAATGCGATGCTCAGGGTCACGGCCAGGCCCAGCGCCAGCCAGGGATAGTTGAAGGCCAGCGCCAGCGCGCCGATCACCAGCGCGTCCTCGGAGACCGAGGCAATCCAGTTGCTGAAAGGCTCCGGCGAGCCGTTCAGCACGGCGCGCGTCCCCGCCTTCAGCACGTGGCTGGCCAGGGCGACGCCGGCGCCGGTGGCCAGCATCCCGGCGCCCAGCTCGCCGTCCGGCGACAGCGTCGCCGCGGCCAGGAACGCGCCGGCCGGGATCCGCATCAAGGTCTGCAGCAGGTCCCAGGTGGAATCCACGCCGGGGATCTTGTCGGCCAGGAATTCGGCGACGGCCAGCGTGCCGGCGGTCCCCAGCACCCAGGGCGACTGCGTCACTTCCAGTGCCGGCGGCAGGTCCAGCCAGCCGAACAGGCCGGCGAGGCCGACCCCGAACACGGTCAGGTACGCGCGGATGCCGGCCAGCCAGGCCAGCAATACCCCGATCGCGAATACGTGGGCCGTCTCCATGCTTGCGGATATCCGGTGCAGGCTTGCGATGGGGCCAGTCTATACGCGGCGCCGGCTTGACGCAGGCGCAGCGCGGATGCGATATCACCACGATGCCGACGCCCACGCCTTTGCAGCGCCAGTCCGGTGCCGGCCATCCGCGCGTGGCGCTGGTGGTGCTGGTGGCCGTGGCGCTGCTGCTGGGGCTGTGGGGGGCGTGGCGCGCATTCGCGCCGACGCCGGCCAACGCCCGCGAACAGTTGCGCCAGCAGGCCCGCCGGATCGAGGCGCTGGAGCAGCGCAACGCCACCTTGGCGCGTTCCGACCAGATTACCCGCCAGGCCAATGCCGACCTGCAGGCCACCCTGGCCGAGCGCGACGAGGAAATCGCCGGCCTGCGCGCCGACGTCGCCTTCTACGAACGCTTCGTGGGCGCCACCGGGCAGCGCCGTGGACTGTCCGTGCACGAGCTGAAGCTGGCGCCGCAGCGCGACCCGCAGCTATGGCATTTCGTCGCCACCCTGACCCAGAACCTCAACCGCGGCGCGGTCAGCAGCGGCCGGCTGCAACTGGCGCTGGAAGTGACCGACGGTGGCAGCATGCGGCGGCTGGACTGGAACGTGCTGCGCCAGCAGGCCGGCGCGCCCGGGATCGACTATTCGTTCCGCTATTTCCAGCGGGTCGAGGGCGACATCGTGCTGCCGCGCGGGATCCGCCCGGTGCGGGTGGTGGTGCGGCTGCTGCCGGCCTCGGGGCCGGCGGTGGAGCAGTCGTTCACGTGGAGCGCCGCCAGCGCGCCCGCCGGAGGTTGAATCGGCGGCGTCCGGCCCCCATGCTGCGCGCATGGAATTCGCCGTACTCGACCAGACCGCGCCGGCCCCGCCGTCGCCGCTGCGCTTCACTGCCGCCGCCGCCGCCAAGGTGCGCGAGCTGGTGGCCGAAGAGGGCAATGCTTCGCTCAGCCTGCGCGCCTACATCCAGGGCGGTGGCTGTTCCGGCTTCCAGTACGGCTTCGAATTCGACGAGGGCCGCAACGAGGACGACATCGCCATCGTCACCGACGGCGCCACCTTGCTGGTCGATCCGCTCAGCCTGCAGTACCTCGCCGGCGCCGAAGTCGACTACAGCGAATCGCTGGCCGGCGCCCAGTTCGTGATCCGCAATCCCAACGCCAAGACCACCTGCGGCTGCGGCAGCAGCTTCACCGTGTGAGCGCCGCGGGGATGCGGCCAGCATCGCCGTTCGCGTTCGTCGATGGCGCGCTGGACCGCGCCGACCATCTGCGTGACGACCCGGCCGCGCTCGCGGCCGCATGGCCACGGGCCGGGGTCATCGCGCTGGACGAGGCCGGCCAGGCGCTGGCCGATGCGGACGCGCGGCTGCTTCCGCTGGATGGCGTTGTGCTGCCGGATGGACTGGGCGACGCGGTGTTCCTCGGCCAGCGCGAAGGGCGGGCGTGGTTTTCGGTGGCCGCCGCCGCGCATGGCATCGACGCACCCGGACGGATCGACCTGCGCCGCGCCGCCACCCAGTGGCCGGCGTGGCAGGCCACCCTGTTCGCGCAGGCGCGGGCGGTGCAGCACTGGCACCAGCGGCATCGCTTTTGCGCGGCCTGCGGAGGTGCACTGCGCTATCGCCGCGCCGGCTGGCTGGGCCACTGCGATGGCTGCGGCAGCGAACATTACCCGCGCACCGACCAGGCCGTGATCGCCGCCATCACCGATGGCGAGCGCCTGCTGCTGGGCCGCCAAGCCAGCTGGCCGGCGCGGCGCTGGTCGGTGGTGGCCGGCTTCGTCGAGCCCGGCGAAACGCTGGAGCAGACGGTGGCGCGCGAGGTGATGGAGGAAACCGGCGTGCGCGTGCACGTGGACAGCGCGCGTTACCTGGGTTCGCAACCGTGGCCGTTCCCCGGTTCGCTGATGTTGGGTTTCATCGCCCGTGCCGAACCCGATACGCCAAGCGCCAGCGAGGAATTGGAGGACGCACGCTGGTTCAGCGCCGACGAGGTGCGCGCCGGGCTGGAGCGCGACTGGCGCGATGCCGACGGCGAAGGCGAGGGGATCGTGCTGTCCTCGCCGGTGTCCATCTCGCGCCATGTCATCCGCTGCTGGCTGGACGAACACGATGCGGCGCGCGCCGGGCGCTGACGCCGCCGCGGCATTCGTCCACCGCTCGCCACCACACGCTCTACACTGCCGCCATGACCGCCACCCTGCTCGCCGTCATCATCGCGCTTGCCGTCGGGCACCTGGCCCCGGCGCTTGCGGCCGGGCTTCGGCGGTTCGGCTGGTTCCGCAGCTGGCTGCAGTGGCTGAACGCGCAATTCCCGGCCGGCAGCTTCTGGCGCGGGCCCTACGGGATCGCGCTGGCGCTGCTGTTGCCATTGATTCCGATGGCGCTGCTGCAGTTCGGATTGCGCAGCCCGCTATGGGGCCTGCCGGGGCTGCTGTTGGGCATCGCGGTGCTGTTTTGGTGCTGGGGCCCGCGCGATCTGGACGTGGATGTGCAGGCGATCCTCGATGCCCCCGATCCCGCCGGCCGTCGCGCCGCCGCCGCGCCGCTGTGGCCGGCCGGCGTGTCGCCGCGGCTGGATGGCGGCTCGCTGGTCGAGGCGGTGTTCACCAATGCGCTGCGGCGCTGGTTCGCGGTGCTGTTCTGGTTCTGCCTGCTGGGCCCGTTCGGCGCGCTGCTGTATCGGCTGAGCGCGCAGGCCGCGACCCACGATGCCGACGCGATGCCGCCCGACACGCTGGCCGGCGCGCGCGCCTGGCTGGCGCTGCTGGAATGGCCGGCACTGCAGCTGATGACGCTGGCGCTGGCGCTGGTCGGCAACTTCGACAGCGTGGCTTCTGCCTGGCGCGAGCCGGGCGCGTTCGGCTTGCAGGGACGGCTGCTGGCCAGTGCGGCGCGTGCCAGCGTGCGCTGCGAGATCGCCGAGGAAGTGGCCGATTTCACCGACGCCGGCATTCCCGCCTCCACCGCGCTGGTGGAGGCCTTCGGCGAGCTGCCGGAACTGCGCGATGCGATGAGCCTGGTTTGGCGCGTACTGGTGCTGTGGCTGGCGGTGCTGGCGCTGGTGGTGGTGGCAGGCTGGACGGGTTAGCGCCTTACGCCGCGTCGCCACGCAGTGCGCGCACCTGCGCTTCCAGCAGTTCGGCGCTGGCAACGCCGCCGTCCACAGGAGCACCCGCCATCACTTCGACATGGGCACGCAGCCGCCGCGGGATGCGCATGCGGTGCATGCTGCCGTCGCGCCGGCTCCACATGCTGCCCCACATGTTCTTCAGCGCCAGCGGCACCACCGGCACGCTCTGTCCGCGCGCGGCGGCGCGTTCGAGGATCTTCTCCATGCCGGACTTGAACGGCGCGATGTTGCCGTCCTTCGTCAGCGCGCCCTCGGGGAAGATGCAGACCAGCTCGCCTTCGGCCAGCGCCGCGTCCACCGCGTCGAACGCGCGCTGCATCACCTCCGGGTTTTCGCGCGCGCCGGCGATCGGGATCGCCTTGGCGGTGCGGAAGATCCAGCGCATCACCGGGATGTTGAAGATCCGGTAATACATCACGAAGCGCGCCGGCCGCGGGATGCAGGCCGACAGGATCAGCGCATCCATGTAGCTGACGTGGTTGCAGACCAGCAGCGCCGCGCCCTCGTCCGGCACCTGCTTTTCGATGCCGTGCAGCTTCAGCCGGTACAGCGTGCGCACCATCACCCAGCTGAGGAAGCGCATGAAGAACTCGGGGACGATGCTGAAGATCCAGATCGCCACCAGCGTGTTGGCGATCGCCAGCGCCAGGAACACCTGCGGGATGCTCCAGCCGAGGTTGCGCTGCAGCGCCAGGCCAATCAATGCAGCGGCGACGATGAACATCGCGTTCTGGATGTTCATCCCGGAGATCACCCGCGCCAGCTCGTTGCGCGGCGTGCGGCTCTGGATCAGTGCGAACAGCGGCACCACGAAGAAGCCGGTGAACAGGCCGATGCCGGTCAGGTCCAGCATGATCCGCCAGCTGCCGGGTGCGTCGATGAACTGCTGCAGCGACAGCCCGTGCGCCAGCGCCTGCCCGGGCCGGGCGAAATACAGGTCGAGCAGGAAGGCGCTGACGCCGAACGCGCCCAGCGGTACCAGGCCGATTTCCACGGTGCGCCCGGACAGCTTCTCGCACGACATCGAGCCCACGCCCACGCCCACCGAGAACAGCGCCAGCGCGAAGATGTAGAGGTTCTGGGTGCCACCGAGGTTGGCCTGCGCGTAGACCGGCAGCTGCGCGGTCAGCACGGTGCCGACGAACCAGAACCAGCTGACCCCCAGCACCGCGTTGCGCACCGCCAGCTGCCGACGGGTCAGCTGCCAGATGCGCCAGGACTCGCGCAGCAGGTTCCAGTCCACCTTCAGCGCGGGGTCGCCCGCGTCCACCTTCGGAATCCGCCGCGCCACCAGGTTGCCGGCGATCGCCATCAGGATCACCGACACCGCCGCCACCTGCGGCCCGCGTTCACCGGCGAGCTGGAAGATCAGCCCGCCGAAGATCATCCCGATCAGGATCGACAGCGAGGTGCCCATCTCCACCAGCCCGTTGCCGCCGGTGAGCTCCTCCGGCTTGAGCACCGACGGCAGGATCGAATACTTCACCGGTCCGAACAGCGTGGATTGCATGCCGGTGCCGAACAGCGCCAGCAGCAGGATCGGCATGCTCTGCAGCAGGAAGCCCACTGCTGCCAGCGACATCACCACGATCTCCATGGTCGTGGTGATGACGATCAGCTTCTGTTTCTCCAGCCGCTCCGCGATCTGCCCGGCGGTGGCCGAGAACAGGAAGTAGGGCAGGATGAAGATCGCCGGCGCGAGGTTGGCGTACAGCCCCATCTGGCTGCTGCCCACCGCCATGTACGCCAGCAGGCCGATGATCGCCTGCCGGTACACGTTGTCGTTGAACGCGCCCAGCGACTGGACGACGAAATACGGCAGGAAGCGGCGCTGCCGCAGCAGGTCGAATTGCGAATGGGCCATCGGCATCCCCCGGACGATTGCCGGAGGATAGCGGAAGCCCGTGTCAGTACCCGCCGAAGCTGCCCGCTGCGCCGGGGAACACCACCGGGCTTTCGCTGCCGTCCCTCGCCACCGCCGCCACGCCGAAGAAATAGTTGTCGATGACGATGTTCTGCAGCGTGGTGGCCTCCACGTTGCCCACCCAGCGGCTGTGCGTCCATTGCGGCTCGGTGGTCAGGCGCCAGTAGATCCGATAGCCGGCCAGGTTGGTCGCCTGCGCGGGCGCGGGGCGCTTCCACTTCAGGGTGGTATCGGCGCTGACTGCGCCTTCGATGCGTACGTCCGCGGGTGGCGGCGGTGCGGCGGCCATGCCGGCCAGGGACACCACGTTCAGCGCGGTGAGCTTGGCCGCATACGCGAAGTCCACGCCGTCGATGGTGTCGCCGTACACGCGGCGCTGCCCTTGCGGGTCCGTCTCGGTGCGCAGGTCCTGGTGCTGGCGGTCGTAGTGTTCGTGGGTTTCCATCACCCGCACCGCCGGATAGCCCAGGTCGTTGAACGGCCGGTGGTGGCCGCCGCGGCCGAAGCGGTCCAGTCGGTTCACCATCATCACTTCCAGGTTGGGCACGTGCGCCGCCATCCGCGCGATGTAGCGGGCCAGGTTGCGGCTGGGCGAATCCAGCTCGCCGCCGGTGAAGCGGCGCGCGCGCGCTTCCTCCGCGGTTTCGTTCGCCCGCGTGCCCTCCGAGAACACCCGCGCGGTGACGTTGTCGTGGATGCCGTCGATGCCGCGGCTGTTGCCGATCATGTCGTTGTTCAGCACCGCCTCCACCCGCCAGCCCTCGCGCTTGGCCTCCGCGGCGAGGAACTTGCCGCCGAACAGGCCCTGTTCCTCCCCGGCCAGCGCCGCGTACACGATGGACCCGGCAAAGCGGTGCCGGCTCAGCACCCGCGCGGCCTCCAGCGTGCCGGCCATGCCGCTGGCGTTGTCGTTGGCGCCTGGCGAATCGGAGGTGGCGTCCATCACGTCGCTGACCCGCGAATCGATGTCGCCGCTCATGATCACGTAGCGATTCGGATCCACGCTGCCGCGCTGGATCGCGATCACGCTGACCACTTCCACGGGGCCAGGAATGCGCGGTTCGCCCTGCACCGTACCGCTGACATAGCGCACTTCCAGGCAGCCGCCGCAGGCCTTGGAGATGCGGGTGAATTCATCGAACACCCAGCGCCGCGCCGCGCCGATCCCGCGCGTGGCCGACACCGTGTCCGACAGCGTGTGGCGGGTGCCGAAGCCCACCAGCGTGCGCACGTCGCGCTCGATGTTGGCGGCCGACGGCGCGCGGCCCAACGCATCCAGCAGCGGCATGTCGGCCGGCGGCGGTGCGTCCTGCGCGAACGCGCTGGCGGTGGTCAGGCAGAACAGCAGCGGGACGAGCTTGCGCATGGCGGGCCTACGGGCTGGACGAAGCCTGCAGCCTAGCGGTTCGCGGGCACTGGTGGATCGGCCATTGGTCGTGCTTTCGCCAATCCGCCGCCGCCTCCGCTCCATGCGGGGGTGGCTTATGCTGGCCGGCGGAGGGAACTAATGCCGCTGAGTCTCAATGAAATCCGCGAGCGCGCCCGCGCTTTCGCCAAGGAATGGGCCGGGGAATCCAGCGAGCGCGCCGAGGCGCAGAGCTTCTGGAACGACTTCTTCAACGTGTTCGGCGTCAACCGCCGGCGCGTGGCCGTGTTCGAGCAGAAGGCGGCCCGGTTCACGGGCAGCACCCACGGCCGCATCGACGTGTTCTGGCCCGGCGTGATGCTGGCCGAACACAAGAGCGAAGGGCGCGACCTCGATGCCGCGTTCGAGCAGGCCACGGACTACTTCGCCGGCCTGAAGGACGCCGAGCTGCCGCGCTTCGTGCTGGTGTCCGACTTCCAGCGCCTGCGCCTGCACGACCTGGAAACCGGCGAGCGCACCGACTTCCCGCTGGCCGACCTGCACAAAGAGACGGGCCGCTTCGGCTTCATCAGCGGCTACCAGACCCGCAGCTACAAGGAAGAAGACCCCGTCAACGTGCAGGCCGCCGAGCGCATGGGCAAGCTGCACGATGCGCTGAAAGCCGCCGGCTACGACGGCCATGCGCTGGAGCTGCTGCTGGTGCGGCTGCTGTTCTGCCTGTTCGCCGACGACACCGGCATCTTCCCGCGCCAGAGCTTCCACGACCTGATTTCCCAGCGCACCAGCGAAGACGGTGCCGACTTGGGCATGTGGATCGGGCGCGCGTTCCAGGTGCTCAACACCGCGCCGGAGAAACGCCAGGCCACGCTGGACGAGCAGCTGGCGGAGCTGCCCTACGTCAACGGCAAACTGTTCGAGGAAATCCTGCCGCTGGCCGATTTCAACGCGCAGATGCGCGCCCTGCTGCTGGACGCCAGCACGCTGGACTGGAGCCGGATCAGCCCGGCCATCTTCGGCTCCATGTTCCAGTCGGTGATGGATGCCAAGGCACGCCGCAACCTGGGCGCGCACTACACCAGCGAGAAGAACATCCTCAAGTTGATCGGCCCGCTGTTCCTGGACGGGTTGAAGGCGGAGCTGGACAAAGCCGGCAACGACGACAGGAAGCTGGCGCAGTTGCACCGCAAGCTGGCCACGCTGACCTTCCTGGACCCGGCCTGCGGTTGCGGCAACTTCCTGGTGATTGCCTACCGCGAGCTGCGCGCGCTGGAGCTGGAGATCCTGCGCCGCCAGTTCGCCACCCAGCAGTCGGTGCTGGCGCACGTGCAGGACCACGTGCTGGTGGACGTGGACCAGTTCCACGGCATCGAGATCGAGGAGTTCCCGGCGCAGATCGCGCAGGTGGCGATGTGGCTGATGGACCACCAGATGAACCTGCGGGTGTCCGAGCAGTTCGGCGAGAACGTGGTGCGCCTGCCGCTGAAGAAGTCAGCCACGATTGTCCACGGCAATGCGTTGCGGATGGATTGGAACGACGTGGTGCCGGCGGAGCGGCTGAGCTACATCTTGGGGAATCCGCCGTTCGTGGGGAAAAAGGAGCAGAACGCGGATCAGAAGGCCGACATGGCTGCCGTGTTCGCCGGTGTGAAAGGTGCGGGCGTGCTGGATTTCGTCTGCGCTTGGTATCTGAAGGCTGCCGACTGCATGCAGCAGGCAGCTGCTCGTCATTCCCGCGAAGGCGGGAATGGCGGGCTAAAGGCAGCATTCGTCTCCACCAACTCCATCACCCAAGGCGAGCAGGTCGGGATCCTGTGGTCGGAGCTGTACCAGCGCGGCATGCATATCCAGTTTGCGCATCGTACGTTCAAGTGGAGCAACGAGGCGCGTGGCAAAGCGGCGGTGCATTGCGTGATTGTTGGTTTTAGTCAGGACGACTTGCCGCAGAAGCGGTTGTTCACTTACGAAGTTGTGGATGGTGAGCCGCATGAGGTCATTGCAGGCAACATCAATCCATATCTGGCCGATGCAATTGACGTGCTCGTGTTTCGGCGTGAAAACCCGGTTTGTGATGTCCCGCCGATCAGCAAGGGCAGTGAGGCTACCGACTTTGGGTATCTATTCCTTGAACCGAGTGAGCGGGAAGAATTGCTTGCCACAACGCCAGAGGCGAGTCGATGGTTGCGCCGCGTCTATGGAGGCGACGAATTGATCAACGGCATCGAAAGATGGTGCTTGTGGTTAATAGACGTTCGTCCAGATGAGCTGCGCCGAATGCCGGATGTACTTGCGCGAGTGGAGCGTGTGCGTCATGAGCGTGCTAAAAGCGGTAAGGCCAGAACGCGCGAGTGGGCGGCCCAGCCAACCTTGTTCTCAGAGAATCGACAGCCCGATGTGCCGTACTTGGCGGTGCCCAAGGTTTCGTCGGAACGTCGGAGTTATTTGCCTATCGGCTTCTTAACGCCAGATGTTATTGCTACCGGCAGCTTGCAGGTCGTGCCGGGTGCTACGGCATTCCACTTTGGTGTCCTCTCTTCAGCAATGCATATGTCGTGGATGCGGTACACATGCGGGCGCATGAAAAGTGATTACCAATATTCCAACAGCATCGTCTACAACAACTTCCCTTGGCCCGAGTCGCTCGATGACAAGTCCCGCGCAGCCATCGAAGCCGCCGCCCAAGCCGTCCTCGACGCTCGCGCCCAATTCCCCGGCTCCACGCTGGCCGACCTCTACGACCCACTGACCATGCCGCCCGCGCTGGTCAAAGCCCACGCCGCGCTGGACAAGGCGGTGGACGCCGCCTACCTGACCGCCGAAAAAGCCGCCGGCCGCAAGCCGCCGAAGCTCACCACCGACGCCGAGCGCGTGGCCTTCCTGTTCGAGCGCTACCAGGCCCTCACCAGCCTGCTGCCGGCGGACAAGCCGAAAAAGACGCCGAAGAAGAAAAAGGGGGCCGCATGAAGTACGCCAAGCTGACCAAGTTGTCCCTGCGCGCCCATCCCGCGCTCAACGAACGCTGGGTGCAGGACCGGATTGCCGAAGATCCGGGCATCCTCGGCTTGGGTGACGTGATCCTCAAGGACAAGGAGCGCATCCACCCGAAGGCCGGGCGGCTGGACCTGTTATTGCAGGATGCAGACTCCACCCGCAGGTACGAGGTGGAAGTCCAGCTAGGGAAGACGGACGAATCCCACTTGATTCGCACCATTGAGTACTGGGACATCGAGCGCAAGCGCTATCCGCAGTACGAGCACACGGCCGTCATCGTGGCGGAAGAAATCACCTCGCGCTTCCTCAACGTGATTTCCCTGTTCAACGGCACGATCCCGCTGATCGCCATCCAGATGAGCGCGGTGGAACTGGAGGGCAACGTCTCGTTGCTGTTCACCACCGTGTTGGACGAAGTGAAGCTGGGGCTGGTGGACGAAGACGAGGAAACCCGTGAAGTGACGGACCGCGCCTATTGGGAGGCCCGCGGCTCCAGGCAAACCGTGGCGATGGCCGACGAGGTGCTTGCCCTGATCCGCGAGTTCGCGCCGGACGTGGAGCTGAAGTACAACAAGTTCTACATCGGGCTGGCAAAGAACGGCCAGCCCAACAATTTCGTGGTGTTCCGGCCGAAGAAGACCACCATGCGCTTCGAGCCGAGGCTGAGCGCGAGCGAGGAGATCGAGAAGAAGATCGAGGCCTCCGGAACCGACCTGATGGAATACGACCGTCGATGGAGCCGGTATCGCCTGCGGTTGGACAAGGGCGATGTCCGCAAGCATGCCGAGTTGATTCGTGAGTTGTGCAAGCTTGCCTACACGGAGAGTGGCGGCGCGGATCTGGCGTAATGTGCCAAGGGCATGGATGTGTCCGACCCTGCGTTGGTGGTGCCCAGTGGATGTCCATCTGCCTCCGGATCATCGGTGAGGGAGGGGAATGGAACTTCGCTGGACGAATCGGAATGGATGCAATGAACCCAGGAGACACGCCATGAAAACCCGCACCCACGTGGCCCACGACGACGGCCAGCATCGGCTGGCGGTGCTGATCGACGCCGACAATGCGCAGGCCTCGGTGATCGAGGGCCTGCTGGCGGAGGTGGCCAAGTACGGGCTGGCCAGCGTCAAGCGCATCTACGGCGACTTCACCACCCAGCAGCAGGGGCAGTGGAAGAAGGTGCTGCTGAAGCATTCGATCAGCCCGGTGCAGCAGTTCGCCTACACCAGCGGCAAGAACGCCACCGACAGCGCGCTGATCATCGATGCGATGGACCTGATGTACACCGGCCGTTTCGACGGCATGTGCCTGGTCTCCAGCGACAGCGACTTCACCCGCCTTGCGCAGCGCCTGCGCGAGGAGGGCCTGACCGTGTACGGCTTCGGCGAGCACAAGACGCCGGACCCGTTCGTGCAGGCCTGCGACAAGTTCATCTACACCGAGGTGCTGCGCGCCGAGGCCCCTGAGCCGGTGTCTGAAAAGCCGCTAGCTGCCGCCAAACGCCCACAAGATGTGCAGTCCAAGGCGGGGCCACTCCCGGAATCTTCGAATCCACCTTCGGAAAACAAGTCAGCGGGCCCCCTCCCATTGCCTCTTGATCTCCTGCGACAGGCCATTGAAGAAGCATCCGATGAAGAGGGCTGGGCACATCTTGGCCCGATGGGAACCTACCTCAACAAAATCAAGCCCAATTTCGATCCGCGCCTGTACGGGCAGAAGAAGCTCAGTGACCTGCTGCGCAAGCATCCGAAGTACTTCAGCGTTGTGGAGCGTGGTACGACCGCGACTGGTGGCAAGGTGCTTTACGTGAAGGCACTGGCGGGCTGAGCGCCCGCTGCGCAGGCAGAAAAACACCGGGAGGACGCGCCAGCCGAATGCGCGCCATCCCGGTGCCGGGGGAGAAAGGCACGCGCCGCCGCCGGCAGGGGGAGCGGGGAGGTGGCGGCGACGCGCGAAGGCTTAGAAGCGCACCTGCAGGCGCAGGTTCACCGGGTACGAGGTGCGCTTGCCGGCGTCGTTGATCGAACCCAGGCCCAGGCCGGAGAGCGCGCTGTCGTCGTCGGCAATATCGCCGTGGTAGCGGGCACCCACTTCCAGCCCCAGCGAGGCTTTTTCCGACATCGACCACAGCAGGCCGAGGTCGGCGCCGCCGCTGAACAGCCAGCCACCGTCGAAGAACGGCACGTCGGTGAGAGTGATGCCGGCATCGGGGATGGTGAAGGTGGCCTTGATGCCATCCACCTTGGTGGTGCCGATGCGGCCGGCCAGGTACGGGCGCACCTTGCCGGTGCCGAAGAAGTGGCGGTAGCCGCCTTCCAGCGACATCGCCTTGTAGCCCTCGAAGCGGCCGTACACCGGCAGGGTGGTGTCGAGCGCGGGCACGAACGCGCCGCCAACCTCGGTGCTGCCGGCGCCGGTGCGGGTGGAGAGCAGCTGGCCGAACACTTCGCCGCTGGCCATCGGCCACGCCATCTCCACGCCGAAGTTGGTGGCCTTGCCGTAGATCCTGTCGTAGGAGCGCGCGCCGATGCGCAGCTCGGCGGACACGCCGGCCAGCGCCGGGTTCAGCGGGCCGAGGTCGGCGATCGGGGCGATGGCGCCCTTGTGCACGTCGCCGCTGACGGAGACGTCGCCGCCGCCGATCAGGGTGAAGCTGGGGCCGCTCTGGGCCAGGGCAGTGGCGGGCAGGCCGAGGGCGACAGCGAGGAGGGCAACAGGCAGGCGGTTCATTCGGGGGACTCCTGTGGGTGAAAGGCCAGCGGGTGGCCAGTGCGACCCGATACGCGGCGTCGGCCGTTCTGGATGCAGCCGTAACCGCCGGCCGACGAGCGGCAGTTGCAAGGCAGCGTTCCGCGGATGCACTTGATGGGCGGCGCATGCGGCGCGGATAGTGGCCGGCCACCTGCCGGAGATCCGCCATGCCGCGCTTGTTTGCGCCCATCTCATTCGGCCCGCTCACCCTGGCCAACCGCATCGTGGTGGCGCCGATGTGCCAGTACGCCAGCACCGACGGCCTGGCCAACGATTGGCACGTGCAGCACTGGGGCACGCTGGCGCAATCGGGTGCGGGCCTGCTGCTGACCGAAGCCACCGCGGTGGTGCCCGAGGGCCGCATCAGCTGGGCCGACCTGGGCCTGTACGACGACACCTGCGAGGCCGCGTTCGCGCAGGCGCTGGCGGGGGTGCGGCGCTGGTCGCAAATGCCGGTGGGCGTGCAGCTGGCGCATGCGGGGCGCAAGGCCTCCACCCATCGCCCGTGGGAACAAGGCGGCGGCGCCATCGCGCCAGGGACGGCGCACGGCTGGCAGACCGTTGCGCCTTCCACACTGCCCTATGCGGACGCGGATCCGTTGCCCGAGGCGCTGGACGCCGCCGGCATCGCCCGCGTGGTGCAGGCGTTCGCGCAGGCGGCGCGCCGCGCTACCCGGCTGGGGTTGGATGCCATCGAAATACACGCCGCGCACGGCTACCTGCTGCACCAGTTCCTGTCGCCGCTCAGCAACCACCGCGACGATGCTTATGGCGGCCCGCTGGAACACCGCATGCGGCTGGTGCTGGAGGTGTTCGACGCGATCCGCGCCGAGGTGCCGGTGACGATGACGGTGGGCGTGCGCATTTCCGCCACCGACTGGGTGGACGGTGGCTGGGATCTTGCCCAGAGCATCGTGCTGGCGCGGGCGCTGGACGCCCGCGGCTGCGATTTCATCCATGTGTCCAGCGGCGGCCTGCATCCGTCCCAGCGGATCGCCGCCGGGCCGGGCTACCAGCTGCCGTTCGCGGAGGCGATCCGTCGCGAGGTCGCCATGCCGGTGATCGGCGTGGGCCTGGTCACCAGCGCGGAGCAGGCCGAGGCCGCGCTGGTGGAGGGCCGCGCCGACGCCATCGCCATCGGGCGGGCGCTACTCTACGACCCGCGCTGGCCGTGGCACGCGGCCGCCGCGCTGGGCGCGACCGTTGCCACTTCGCCGCGCTTCCTGCGCGCCGTGCCCCACGGCCTGCCGCCGCTGCTGGTGCCGGCCACCGGCACGGCCGACTGATTTCCCGGACCCGGAGGTCCCGCCATGCCCACGCCCCCGCTGATGCCCGCCGCGTTCCTCGGCCACGGCAGTCCCATGAATGCGCTGGAGCGCAACCGCTTCAGCGACGCGTGGCGCGCGTTTGGCGCCGCGGTGCCGCGCCCGCGCGCGATCCTGGCCATCTCCGCGCACTGGCACGTGGATGCGCTGGCGGTGACCGCGATGCCGCATCCGCGCACCATCCATGATTTCTACGGCTTCCCGCAGGCGCTGTTCGACGTGCAGTACCCGGCGCCGGGGTTGCCGGCGCTGGCGGAGGAAATCGCCGACGTGGTGTCGCCGGACTACGTGGTCGGCGCCGACCGTGAAGCCTGGGGCATCGACCACGGCACCTGGTCGGTGCTGGTGCACGCCTTCCCCGATGCCGACGTGCCGGTGGTGCAGCTGTCGCTGGATGCGCGCAAGCCGCTGGACTGGCACCTGGCGCTGGGCGCCAAGCTGGCGGCACTGCGCCGGCACGGCGTGCTGATCGTGGGCAGCGGCAACGTGGTGCACAACCTGCGCGCGATCGACTGGAAGCAGCCGGACGCCGGCTTCGACTGGGCGCAGCGCTTCGACACCGATGCCAGGCAGCTGATGGCCGAGCGCCCGCACGACATCGCCACGCTGGCCTCGCATCCGGACTATCGGCTGGCGGTGCCCACCGACGAACACTTCCTGCCGCTGCTCTACCTCGCGGGCTTGTCCGCCGCGGCGGGCCGCCCCGCCGACGTGCTGGTGGACGGCTACAGCCATGGCTCGCTGTCGATGACCGCGTTCACCCTGGATGCGGACTGCCCGGAGCGCGCCGGCGATGCCGGCGGCGCGGCGCCGCTGGACACCAGCGTCGCGCCGGAAAACGCCAACGTCTGAGCCGGCGGGGCTCAGCCCGCCGCCGCGCCCAGCGTCTCGCGCACGGTGGCATGGAACTGCCGGCGCATGCTCAGCCAGCCGGCCAGCATCGCCGCCGCGGTGCCGGCCAGCGCGCCGATCACCAGCGTGCTGGCGTTCCAGGTGGACGGCAGGTCCAGCACGCGCTGCGCGAACAGGCTGCCGATGCCGGCCGCGGCGACTGCCGCGATGCCGCCGGCAATCGCGCCGATCGCGCCGAATTCCACCAGCTGCGCCAGCCGCAGCTGCGCGCTGCTGGCACCCAGCGTGCGCAGCACCCCCAGCTCGGTGATGCGCTCGTGGCGGGTGGCCGCCACCGCCGCCACGAACACCAGGCAGCCGGACAGGAAGGCGAACCAGAACACCACCTGGATGACCAGCGCGGCTTGGTCGCCGATGCGGCGGATCTCGCCGGTGACGGCGTCGATGTCGATCACGTTGGCGTTCGGGATCTCGCGCGACAGCGCCGTTGCCAGCGTCGTGTCGCCGGCTGGCACCCGCACCGAGGTGATCCAGGTGGCAGGCAGGTCGCGGGCCAGGTCCGGCGAGGCCAGCACGAAGAAGTTCGGCGTGAAGCTTTCCCAGCGCACGTTGCGCAGGCTGGTGATGCGGCCATCGATGCGCTGGCCGGCGACGTCGAACGCCAGCGTGTCGCCCAGCTGCCAGCGCAGCTGCTGGGCGAACTTGGTTTCCACCGAGAATTCGTTGCGCGCGCTGGCCGGGTTCCAGAACTGGCCCGCCTCCAGCGTGTTGCCGGTGGGCAGCGAGTCGGCGGTGGACAGGTTGAACTCGCGGTCCATCAGCCGCTCGCCGCGGCCCTGCGGCGCGGGCCGGCCGCGCTCGCTGGCGCTGGGCCCGACATAGCGGGCGCGGATCATCGGCGACAGTCCCGCCGAGGTGAAGTCCAACCGTGCCAATACCGCGTTGAAGGTCGCGCGCTGGTCCGGCTGCACGTTGATGACGAAGCGGTTGGGCGCATCGCCGCGCACCGTGGCCTGCCACTGTTCCCACACGTCGGTGCGCACCAGCAGGAGCAGCAGCAGCGCCATCAGGCTGGTGCCCAGTGCCACCACCTGCGCGATGGTCAGCCGGCGTCGTCGTGACAGGTTGAGCAGGGCGTAGCGCACGATGCCGCTGCCGGCACGTCCGGCGCGCGCCACCAGTGCCGCCAGCGCCCAGCCGGCGACGCCCAGTACGGCGGCGGTGACCAGCAGGCCGCCCAGCAGGATGGCGCCGGTGATGGCGTTGCCGGCGGCCTGCCAGAACAGCGCCAGCAGGCCGCCCAGCGCCAGCGCGAACAGCAGCAGCGCGGGCGGTGACGGCGTGCGCAAGTCCTGCCGCAGCACTGCCAGCGCGCTGACCCGACGCAGCGCCAGCAGCGGCGGCAGGGCGAAGGTGGCGAGGATCCACAGCCCCACCAGCGCGCCCTTCAACAGCGGCCAAGCCGTGGCCGGCGGCAGCGCGGTGCCCAGCTCGCGCGCGATCCACACGCCCGCCAGCTGTTGCAGCACCGCCGCCGCCAGCAGCGCCAGTACGATCGCCACGCTGCCCAGGATCGCCAGCTGGCCCACGTACAGGCCGACGATGGCGCGCTGGCCGGCGCCGAGCGCGCGCAGGGTGGCGGCGATCGCGCGATGGCGTTCGGCATGCTGGCGCGCGGCCATGCCGATCGCCACCGCGGCCAGCGCCGCAGTCAGCAGCAGCGACACCGACAGGAAGCGCTGCGCCCGCTCCAGCGCGTTGCGCAGCTGCGGGCTGAGGTCGTCGCCGGTTTCCACCCGCGCGCCGGGGCTGCGGTCGGCTTCGCGCGCCTTCACCCACGGCGCGATCGCCGCCGGCGGGCCGGCCACCGCCACTCGCCACGAGGCGCGTGCGCCGGGGCCGAGCAGGCCGCCGGCCTCCACCTCGGCCAGCGGCAGGATCGCGCGCGGCCCCAGTTCCACGCCGCCGATCGGCCGATCCGGTTCCTCCACCACCACGCCGACCAGCCGCAGCGGCCGGCCGCCGACCTCGACCGTCGCGCCCGGCCTGGCCTGCAGCCGCGATGCGCCGCTTTCGCTCAGCCACAGCGTGCCTGCCGCCGGTCGCGGCAGCCGCTGCACGCCGCGTTCCGTGCGCACGGTGTACGGGCCCAGCAAGGGCGCGTCGCCGGCCAGCGCCTTCAGCGTGCCCAGCTGCGGCGCGCCGCCCTGTAGGCCGACCATGCTGGCCAGTTCCACGCTGCGGTAGCTGCGCAGGCCCAGCCGGCGCGCGTCGCGCAGCGCGGCGTCCACTGCGCGGTTGTCGCTGCTGAAGGCGGCATCGCCGCCGACCAGGCGGCGGCTCTGCGCGCCGAGCGCGTCGGTGGTGCGCTGGGCAATGCTGCCCACGCCCGCCAGCGCCAACACCGCCACGAACAGCGCCGCCAGCAGCACCCCGAATTCGCCGTTGCGCCAGCCCGACCAGGCCTGCCGCGCGGCCATCCGCGCCAGCCGGCTCACGGCAGCAGCCGCCCGGAGTCCAGCCGCAGCAGGCGGTCGCAGCGCGCGGCCAGGCGCTCGTCATGGGTGACCACGACCACCGTGGTGGCGCGCGCATCGTCCATGCCGAACAGCAGGTCCTCGATCGCCAATCCCGTCTTGCGGTCCAGGTTACCGGTGGGCTCGTCCGCGAACAGGATCCGCGGCTGGGTGGCGAAGGCGCGGGCAATCGCCACCCGCTGCTGTTCGCCGCCGGACAGCTGGCGCGGCAGGTGGTGCAGGCGCTGGCCGAGGCCCACTTTCTCCAGCAGCGCGCGCGCGGCCGCGCCGCCGCTCTCGCCGCGCAGTTCCAGCGGCAGCGCCACGTTGTCCAACGCGCTCATCGTCGGCATCAGCTGGAAGTTCTGGAACACGAAGCCGACCGCACGCGCGCGCAGCGCGGCGCGGATGTCCTCGCTGGTGGCGTGGATGGGTTGGCCGTCCAGCCACACCTCGCCGCGGCTGGGCAGGTCCAGCCCGGCCAGCAGCGACAACAGGGTGGTCTTGCCGGAGCCGGACTCGCCGACGATGGCGACGCGCTCGCCGGCGGCGATGTCCAGGCTGATCGCATCGAGGATGGTCAGCGCGCCGTCCGGCAGCGCCACGGTCTTGCCGACGTCGCGCGCACGCAGGCTGCCCGGTCCGGGCGTGCTAGCGTTTCCGGAAACCGGAACGGGAGTGGGCGCGATGGTATCGGCGGTGCGGGCGTGGGTGCTGGGCGTGTGCGTCATGCTGGCGATGCTAGCCGCATCCGAGGCCGATGCACGTGAGCGGAAAGTACTGGTCATGGGCGACTCGCTGTCGGCAGCCTACGGGCTGCGCCCGGAGCAGGGCTGGGTGGCGCTGGCCGATGCGAAGTCGGCGCGCTACGCCTTCCACAACGCCAGCATTTCCGGCGAAACCACCGCCGGCGGGCGTAGCCGCATCGACGCCGAACTGGCCCGGGTGCAGCCGGACATCGTCATTCTCGAACTGGGCGCCAACGACGGCCTGCGCGGCCTGCCGCTGGTGCAGATGGGCGCCAACCTCGGCTGGATGATCGGTGCCTCGCGCAAGGCCGGCGCGCAGGTGCTGCTGGTCGGGCTGCAGCTGCCGCCCAACTTCGGTCGCTATGCGGTCGATTTCCAGCGCAGCTATCTGCTGATCAGCCAGCGCCTGGGCACCGGGCTGGTCCCGCATTTCCTCGCCCCGCTGGGCACGGAGCGCAAATGGTTCCAGGGCGACAACCTGCACCCGGTCGCCGCCGCGCAGCCGATGCTGGCGGACGAGATGCTACGCGCGCTGGACGAACTGCCGGCGCGCTGAACCTCAGCCCTGCTCGCGCGCGATCGCGCGCCAGCCGATGTCGCTGCGGTGGAACTCGTGCGCCCAGCGGATTGCATCGACGCCCGCATAGGCATTGCGCTGGGCTTCCGACACGCTTGCGCCCAGCGCGGTCACGCACAGCACGCGGCCACCGGCGCTGACCACGTTGCCGGCGGCGTCCAGCGCGGTGCCGGCGTGGAAGACCTTGGCGCTGGCGGGCACGCCATCCAGGCCTGAAACCACCTCGCCGCTGACCGGCGTGTCCGGGTACGGCCTGGAGGCCATCACCACCCCCAGCGACGGGCGTGGATCCCATTGCGCTTCGACGGCATCGAGCCTGCCGTCGATGGCGGCCTCCACCAGTTCGACCAGGTCCGACTGCAGGCGCAGCATCACCGGCTGGGTTTCCGGGTCGCCGAAGCGGACGTTGAACTCGATCACCTTGGGTGCGCCGCTGGCGTCGATCATCAGCCCGGCATAGAGGAAGCCGGTGAACGGGATGCCATCCTTAAGCATGCCCTGCACGGTGGGGTCCACCACCTCCCGCATCACCCGCGCATGCACCTCGGGCGTGACCACCGGCGCGGGCGAATACGCGCCCATGCCGCCGGTGTTGGGGCCGGTGTCGCCGTCGCCCACGCGCTTGTGGTCCTGCGACGTCGCCATCGGCAGCGCGGTGCGGCCGTCCACCATCGAGATGAAGCTGGCTTCCTCGCCATCAAGGAACTCCTCGATGACCACGCGCGCGCCGGCATCGCCGAACGCGTTGCCGCTGAGCATGTCCCGCACAGCGGCTTCGGCCTCGTCCAGCGACATCGCCACGATCACGCCCTTGCCGGCGGCCAGGCCATCGGCCTTGATGACGATGGGCGCGCCCTTGGCGCGGACGTAGGCCAGCGCGGCCTCCACCTCGCCGTGCACCTCGTAGAACGCGGTGGGAATGCCGTGGCGGGCGAGGAAGTCCTTGGCGAAGGCCTTGCTGCCCTCCAGCTGCGCGGCGGCGGCGGTGGGCCCGAAGATGCGCAAGGATGCGGCGCGGAAGCGATCCACCACACCCGCCACCAGCGGCACTTCCGGCCCGACCACGGTCAGCGCCACGGCTTCGTGCTGCGCCAGTGCCAGCAGGCCGTCGAGGTCGGTCACCTTGACCGCGACGTTGCGGCACTTCGCCTCGGTCGCGGTGCCGGCATTGCCCGGCGCGACGATGACTTCGGTGACGCGCGTGGACTGCGCCAGCTTCCAAGCCAGCGCGTGCTCACGACCGCCGGAACCGATGACGAGGACCTTCATGCGTATTTACCTGTCAGATGTCGGAGGAACACGGGCACCGGGTTTGCGCAGCAGACTTCGGGATTGATGCCTGCACCGCAGGCATCAATGCCGGAAATGGCGGACGCCGGTGAACACCATCGCGATCCCGTGTTCGTCCGCCGCCGCGATCACTTCCGCATCGCGCATCGACCCGCCCGGCTGGATCACCGCCTTGATGCCGGCTTCGGCCGCGGCGTCGATGCCGTCGCGGAACGGGAAGAAGGCATCCGACGCCATCACCGAGCCGGGCACGACCAGGCCCGCGTCGGTCGCCTTGATGCCGGCGATGCGCGCCGAATACACGCGGCTCATCTGGCCGGCGCCGACGCCAATCGTGCGGCTGTCCTTCGCGTAGACGATCGCGTTGGACTTGACGAACTTCGCCACCTTCCACGCGAACAGCAGATCATTGAACTGCGCGTCGGTCGGCGCCAGTTGCGACACCACCTTCAGCTCGTCGCGGGTGACCACGCGGTCGTCGGCGGTCTGCATCAGCAGGCCCGAGTTGACCCGCTTGGTGTCGATGAAGTGCTTCGACGGCGCAGCCAGCGGAATGCGCAGCACGCGCACGTTGGCCTTCCTCGAAGCATAGGCCAGCGCCTCTTCGTCGTAATCGGGTGCGATCAGCACTTCGACGAACTGGCGGTCGAGGATGGTGCGGCAGGTCGCGCCATCGAGCTTCGTGTTGAAGGCGAGGATGCCGCCGAAGGCGCTGGTGGGGTCGGTGGCGTAGGCGGCCTCGTAAGCGTCGCCGCAGCCGTTGCTAACGGCCACGCCGCAGGGGTTGGCGTGCTTGACGATCACGCAGGCCGGCGCATCGAACTGGCGCACGCATTCCCACGCGGCATCGCTGTCGGCGATGTTGTTGTAGCTCAGCTCCTTGCCCTGCAGCTGGGTGAAGGTGGCCAGCGAACCGGGGGCCGGCCACAGGTCGCGGTAGAACGCGGCCTGCTGGTGCGGGTTCTCGCCGTAGCGCAGGTCCATCACCTTGACGAAGTTGCCGTTGGCCTGCGCCGCGAACTGCATCGGGGCACCATCCTCGCCGAGCGAGGACAGGTAGTTGCTGATGCAGGCGTCGTAGACGGCAACGTCGTTGAACGCCGCCACTGCCAGCTGCCAGCGGGTCTTGGCCGAGAGCGCCCCGGCGTTGGCGGCAAGCTCTTCGACCAGGCCGGCGTACTGCGCCGGCGCGGTGGCCACGGCAACGCGGGCGAAGTTCTTGGCCGCGCTGCGCAGCATCGCCGGGCCGCCGATGTCGATGTTCTCGATGATGTCTTCGAAGCGGCTGTCCGGGTTGGCCGACACCCGCGCGAACGGGTACAGGTTCAGCACCAGCAGGTCGATCGCGCCGATGCCGTGCTCGGCCATCACCGCATCGTCGGTGCCGGCGCGGCCCAGCAGGCCACCGTGCACCTTCGGGTGCAGGGTCTTGACGCGGCCGTCCATCATTTCAGGGAAGCCGGTCACCTCGCTGACGTCCTTCACCGCAAGCCCGGCATCGCGCAGCGCCTTGGCGGTGCCGCCGGTGGACAGCAGCTCCACGCCGTGGGCGGCCAGCGCCTTTGCGAAATCGACCAGACCGGTCTTGTCGGAAACGGAGAGCAGGGCGCGGCGGACGGTCACCGGCGCGCCGGAAAGGAAGTCGGCGGACATGCGGGGAGGGGGGCGATGGGGAAGCGCCAATTATACGGTGCCGGCCCGCTGCGCCCGGCCTGCGCCCTCAGCCCATGCCGTAGTCGCGTAGCTTCTTGCGCAGGGTGGCGCGGTGGATGCCCAGCATTGCCGCGGCGCGGCTCTGGTTGCCGTCGCAGTGGCGCAGCACTTCGGCGAACAGGGGGATCTCCAGCTCGCGCAGGGCGATGCTGTACAGGTCGTCGGTATCGCTGCCGTCAAGGTCGCGCAGGTAGCGGCGCACGGCGTCGGCAACATGCTCACGCAACGGCGCGCGGCGCGCGGCGTCCTGGCGGTGTTCGGAAAGCGTCAACGGAGATCCCTCGGGCAGGCCGCCGGCAAGAAGCGCGCGGGACGGCAGGGCGAGCATAGCGCGGCGATTGCAGCGGCGTCAGTGCCAGCGCGCATTCATCGCCGCAATGTTGACGGCCTTCTCGCTTCGCGCCGGTTTACTCGAAGCGGAAGTCGAAGCCGACCACGCCCGCCGCTGGTTCGGCGATGTCGAAGGCGATCTGGCTGGCCTGTCCGGGTGCGATCCGGGCGCTGCGCGCGGCGCCGACGGGCAGGTAGTCGGTGGGCTGGAAGCGGCGCGCGCCGAGGGTGCGGCCGTTGAGGTCGGACAGGGTCAGGCGCAGCGCCGGCCACGGCTGCGGCCAGTGTGCGTCGTTGCGGAAGCTGGCCTGCACGCGCAGCACGCCGGGGCGATCCGGCGGCGCGATCACGTCGCGCGAGAGCAGGATGAAGGCAGCGGGCTCGCGCCACGCCGGCAGGGTGCAGCCCAATGCGCCGCAGGCCGCCTCCAGCAGTGGCCGCAACTGCGCACTGGCGGCCAGGCGTTCGCGCTGCAACCAGCCGACCTGCGCCAGCAACAGCAGCGCCAGTGCCGTCGTGGCCAGCCACTCGCCATGCCGGCGGCTGGCCGCGGTGGGATTGGCGAGGACGAAGCTGGGTGCGCGGCTCATGCCTGCACCGGGCTGGCGTTGCGCACCCCGTCGATGCGCACCCAGTCTTCCTCGCGCGCCACCTGCAGGGCATCGAACCATGGCGCGAAGCGCACCAGCAGCTCATCCTCCTGCCCGGCGAGGATGCCGGACATGGCGATGCGCCCGCCGGCAGCCGTGCGCGTGGCCAACGCCTCGGCCAGCGCGTCCAGCGCCGAGGCGAGGATGTTGGCCACCACCACCGGATAGGTGGCGGCCGGTTCATCGGCAGGCAGGAACACGTCGATGGCAACGCCGTTGCGCTGCGCGTTGTCGTGGGTGGCGGTAATCGCCTGCGGGTCGTTGTCCACCCCGACCGCGCGCGCCGCGCCCAGCTTCAGCGCCGCCAGTGCGAGGATGCCGCTGCCGCAGCCGAAGTCGAGCACGGCCTTGCCCTGCAGTTGGCCGCTGGCGGCGAGGCTATCCAGCCAGCGCAGGCACAGCGCGGTGGTGGGATGGGTGCCGGAGCCGAACGCCAGGCCCGGGTCGAGCCGGACGATGGCAGCGTCCTGCGCCTGCGCGTCTTCCGGCAGCGGGTGGTCCCAGGGCACGATCCAGCAGCGTGCACCGAACCGCATGGGCTGGAACATGTCCAGCCAGGCGCGTTCCCAGTCCTGGTCCTCGACCTTCTCGAAGCGCGCGCGGGTCCAGTCCAGGCCCGGGTCGAACGCGTCCAGCGCGGCCAGCAGCACCAGCGCATCGGTGTCGTCCGGGAACAACGCGGTCAGCGTCATCTCGTCCCACAGCGGAATCTCGCCGACGCCGGGCTCGAAGATCGCCTGCTCGTCGGCGGCGTCGAGATGCGCGTCCTGCAGGGTGACCGCGAGTGCCCCCACGTCCTCCAGCGCGCGCTCCACGCGCGGTTGCTGGGCTTCGGTGCAGGGAAGGGTCAACTGCAGGTAGGGCATGGCGAAGATGGCGCGTGGCGGTCGCGCCATTCTCGCAGGTTCGCCGCGGGCTGCGCGGGTGCCTTAGCCTCCCAACAGGCCCTTCAGCAGGCCCTTCATGCCGGGGCGCTTCTGCGGCGGCGCCTTGCCGCCGTCGCCTTCGTCCTGCTCCCGTGGCATGCCCATTTCGCCGAAGTCCAGGCCCAGCATCGCGGTGGCGGTGGACTTGGCGCGCAGGCGCACGCTCCATTCCGGGTTCCACGGCTGCTTCGGATCGGCCGGCTTGGGCGGGAAGGTAATCCAGTGCTCGGGCCCGTAGGCGGTCATCATCAGCATGGCCGGCACCATCCCGGCCTCGCCGCCGGCGGCGCTGGCGAAGATGCCCTTGGGCACCACGCAGCTGGTGGACGAGGCCGGCAGCAGGATCTTCTGCTTCAGCCATTTGTCGATGGCGCCGCCGGTCAGGTAGGCGTGCAACTCGCTGCCGGCGCCGGGCACGTCGGCGCTGCTCCACACGGTCAGGGTGTAGGACCGTTCGCTGGCCATTTCCATGCGCATGCCGGTGATGAAGTAGGCGCGCGCGCGGGCCACCGACGGCCATGCCAGCGAGACCGCGTCGGCCGCGTCGCCCTGCGCGCGCAGCCCCAGTTTCGGCATGAAGTCGGCGGCTTCGTCCACGTTGAACGACATCGAAGCAGGGATGCCGCTGCCGGTGACCTGGTGGCCGCCGGCCAGCCGCGCGCCGGTGGGCACCTGCCGGCCGTGCCGTGGATTCGGCCAGTAGACGAAGCCGGGCTTGAGGTCGATGTCGCGGTCCGGCACGTACAGGCCCTTCGACAGGCTGCCGCTGGACTCCACGCTGACCCCGGCCATGCCCGCGGCGCCCTTCTTCGGGTTGACCAGGCCGCCCTTGACCTTGATCTTGGCCAGCTTCGGCTGGCCCGGCCGCACCGCCGCGCCGCAACCCCAGTATTCGCGGATCGTCAGTTCCACGTCGGGCACGGTGCCCGCCTCAAGCGTGGCCTTGTCCTGCCGGGGCGGCTCCGGCGGCAGCAGGGTGAGTGATTTGCCTAGGTCCAGCCCGGGGGGCACCAGCTCCTGCGCCTCCACCCCGGGCTTCAGCGCGTTGTGCAGGGCGATGTCCAGGTACTGGCCGGTCATGCCGGCGGCGCGGGTGGAAGGGTAGGTCGGCTTGAACGCCTCGCCGCCGCCCATGCGCTTGGCCATGAAGCCGCCAAGCCCGCCCATCATCCCGCCCATGTCCGGCATCCCCGCCATGTTGTGGGTGGCGACGTCGATGTAGAGGTTCGTGGGTGGCGTCTTGCCTTGCTGGCTAGCGGCGGGCAGGGCCAGCAGGGTGGCGGCGAGGGCGAGCAGCGGGGTGGCGCGGCGCATGGCGGGCTCCGGAAGCGGCGGTGGCTTCCGGATACAGCGGGAAAAGCCGGCGCAAGCGGACACCGGCCGCCACGCGCCGGCGCCGTGCCCGATCGCTCAGAGCAGCGAGAGCGACTTTTCCTTGCGCTCGGCCAGCCGCTTTTCCAGGTAATGGATGTTCTGGCCGCCCTGCGTGAAGCCGCCGTCGGCCAGGATCCGCTGCTGCAGCGGGATGTTGGTCTTGATCCCGTCCACCACCATCTCGCTCAGCGCCACCCGCATGCGGGCGATCGCCTGCGCGCGGTCGGCGCCGTGCACGATGAGCTTGCCGATCATCGAGTCGTAGTTCGGCGGGACGCGGTAGCCCTCGTAGATGTGCGAGTCCACCCGCACGCCCGGGCCGCCCGGGGCGTGGAAGTGCTGGATCAGGCCGGGGCAGGGGAAGAACGTGTCCGGATCCTCGGCATTGATGCGGCACTCGATGGCGTGGCCGGTCAGCACCACGTCGCCCTGCTTGATCGACAGCCGGTGGCCGGCGGCGATCAGCAGCTGCTCGCGCACCAGGTCGATGCCGGTGACCAGTTCGGTCACCGGGTGCTCCACCTGGATGCGGGTGTTCATCTCGATGAAGTAGAAGCGGCCGTTCTCGTACAGGAACTCGAACGTGCCGGCGCCGCGATAGCCGATGCGCAGGCAGGCCTCCACGCAGACCTTGCCGATCTCCGCGCGCTGCTCCGGGGTGATGCCGGGTGCCGGTGCTTCCTCGACCACCTTCTGGTGGCGGCGCTGCATCGAGCAGTCGCGTTCGCCCAGGTGGATGGCGCTGCCCTGGCCGTCGGCGAGCACCTGGATCTCCACGTGGCGCGGGTTCTCCAGGAACTTCTCCATGTAGACCATGTCGTTGCCGAACGCGGCCTTGGCTTCCTGCTTGGTGGTGGCGATGGCGTTGACCAGCGCGGCCTCGGTGTGGACCACGCGCATGCCGCGTCCGCCGCCGCCGCCGGCCGCCTTGACGATCACCGGATAGCCGATCTCCGCCGCGATCTTGACGTTGGTGGCCGGATCGTCGCCCAGCGGGCCGCCGCTGCCGGGCACGCAGGGCACGCCCGCGGCCTTCATCGCGCGGATCGCCTCGACCTTGTCGCCCATCAGGCGGATGGTGTCGGCCTTCGGGCCGATGAAGATGAAGCCGGACTGCTCCACCCGCTCGGCGAAGTCGGCGTTCTCGGACAGGAAGCCGTAGCCGGGATGGATGGCTTGCGCGTCGGTGACCTCGGCCGCGGCGATGATCGCCGGCATGTTGAGGTAGCTCTCCGCCGACGGCGCCGGGCCGATGCACACGGACTCGTCCGCCATGGCCACGTGCTTGAGGTTGCGGTCGACGGTGGAGTGCACCGCGACCGTGCGGATGCCCAGCGCGTGGCAGGCGCGCAGGATGCGCAGCGCGATTTCGCCGCGGTTGGCGATGACGACTTTTTCGAGCATGGCCGGTTACCCGATCACGAACAGTGGCTGGTCGAATTCCACCGGCTGGCCGCTCTCGCACTTGATCGCCAGCACGGTGCCGGAGACCTCGGCCTCGATCGGGTTGAACATCTTCATCGCCTCGATGATGCCGAGGGTGTCGCCGGCCTTGACCGCCTGGCCGATCGACACGAAGGCCGGCTTGTCCGGGGCCGGGCTGGCGTAGAACGTGCCCACCATCGGCGCGCGCATCACGTGGCCGGCCGGCAGTTCCGGGTCGGCGGGCTTGGGGCTGCCGCCGGTGGCGGCCTGCACCGGCGAGTTCATCGGCATCGCCGGCGCGGCGGGGGCCATGATCTGGTGCATGGCCGGCGCCGGCGCGGCGGCGACCAGCCCGCCCTTCGGCAACCGCGCCAGGCGCACGGACTCCTCGCCTTCCTTGATCTCGATTTCGGCGAGGTTCGACTCTTCCAGCAGGTCGATGAGTTTCTTGATCTTGCGCAGATCCATGACGGGTCCTCTTGCTTGGGTCCGGCGGCGTTGGTGGTGCCGCGCCGGGGGTGGAATGGGAAAGGCGGTGTCGCCCGGCTCAGCGGGCCAGCCGCTGCAGCGCGGCGTCCAGGGCGTAGCGGTACGAGTCCGCGCCGAAGCCGCAGACCACGCCCACCGCCTTGTCGCTGAAATAGCTGTGCTGGCGGAACGGCTCGCGGGCGTGCGGGTTGGACAGGTGGATCTCGATGAAGGGGATGGCCACCGCGGCCAGCGCGTCGCGCAGGGCGACCGAGGTGTGGGTGAAGGCGGCGGGGTTGATCAGGATGAAGGCGGTGCCATCCAGGCGGGCGGCCTGCACCCGGTCCACCAGCGCATGCTCGGCGTTGGACTGGAAGCTGTGCAGCACATGTCCTGCCGCCTGCGCGCGCGCGGCCAGGTCGGCGTCGATGTCGGCCAGCGTGGTGCGGCCGTACACCTCCGGCTCGCGGCTGCCGAGCAGGTTGAGGTTGGGGCCATGCAGGAGCAGCAGGGTTGCCATCGATTGGGTCGGGTGCCCCGGAAAACAGGCGCGCAGTGTCCCGCGAAAGGTGGATGCTGTCCAGTTCGGCGAACTTTCGCCGGATAACGGGGTTTTAATCGGATGTTGGAGTGGCGGCTCTAAATGGTGGCGAGCCGCTTCGCCGCAGGGGCCGTGCTGCTGGCGGCAGGCGCCGGTGGCTCCGCGGACACATTGCCACGGAACGCGTTTTCAGCGCGTGGATGCAGCGCCCGCCCACGCGGCGATGTCGGCGGCGTCCGTGAACGGCCCGATTCGGGTCTTCAACAGGCGCCCGTCGGCCGACACCAGCACCGAATAGGGCAGCACGCCCGCCGGATTGCCCAGCCGCACGCCGGCGTCGGCCGGGCCGGCGGCATCCACCAGCACCGGATAGCCGATGCCGTGCCGGCGCAGGAATGCCGCCACCGAGTCGGCCTCGTCCAGGGCGATGCCGACCACCTGCACGCCGGCCGAGCCCTGCGCATCGGCGAATGCCTGCAAGTCCGGCATTTCCTTCAGGCAGGGCGCGCACCACGTCGCCCACAGGTTGACCAGGGTGGTGCGCCCGGCCCAGGCGGCGGGGATGGCGACCGGTTTGCCGTTGGGATCCGGCAGGGTCATGGCCGGCACGATGCCGCCCTTTTCCGCGATGGTGACCCCCACAGGCGTCGCCGGCGCACGTGCTTTCAGCGAGGCGTCGAGTACCTGTTGGCCGACCTCGGTGCCGGCCAGCCGGTAGGCGATGGTGGGTTCGAACAGCAGGCTGGCGCCGGCACCGGCGATCGCCGCCAGCAGTGCCACCACCAGCACCGCGCGGTTGGACGGCATCAGCGGGCGGCCTCGCGCAGGGCGTCCTCCACCATGCCGGGAGTCAGCAGGGTGGGCAGGATGCGGCCTTCGCCGCCGCCGCGCGGGTAGACCACGTACAGCGGCACGCCAACCGCGCGGTGGCGCTGCAGGTAGGCGGTGATGGCCGGGTCGACGTCGGTGTAGTCACCGACCATGTAGACGGCGTTGGCGGCTTCCAGCGCGCCGCGGAAGCGTTCGCGCGCGAACACGGTCTTCTCGTTGGCCTTGCAGGTCACGCACCAGTCGGCGGTCATGTTGACGAACACCGGCCGGTCCTGCGCGCGCAGGTGGGCCAGCGCCTGTTCCGACCAGGCCACGCTGGCGATGCCGGCCGGCGCGGAGACGGCGTTCGCCTGCGGGCGCGGCAGCGCGTGCAGCCGGGCCAGCGGCCAGCCGACCGCAAGCAGCGCAAGCAGCGCCAGCGCCTGCCAGCCGCGCGCACCGCCGCTGCGCGCGCGCATCCACGCCCACGCGGCCAGCGCCAGCAGGATGGCGGCGGCCAGCCACAGGCCGGCAGCATCGGCCCCGCGCAGCTTGGCCAGCACCCACACCAGCCAGGCCACGGTGGCGTACAGCGGGAACGCCAGCAGCTGCTTGAGGGTCTCCATCCACGCGCCGGGCTTCGGCAGCAGGCGGGCGAAGGCCGGCACGAAGCCGATCAGCAGGAACGGCAGCGCCAGCCCCAGTCCCAGCATCAGGAACACCAGCAGCGCGCCGGCGGTCGGGCCGGTGAAGGCATAGGCCAGCGCCGCACCCATGAACGGCGCGGTGCAGGGGGTGGCCAGCACCACCGCCAGCACGCCGGTGAAGAAGTCGGCGCGGATGCCATCGCCCTGCAGCAGCGCGCCGGTGCGCTGGCCCAGGCCGACATTGGCCTGCCACAGCCCGGACAGCGACAGCCCCAGCGCGAACATCACCAGCGCCAGCCCGGCCAGTACCAGCGGCTGCTGCAGCTGGAAGCCCCAGCCCAGCGCCAGCCCGGCATGGCGCAGCGCCAGCACCAGCGCGCCCAGCGCGAGCATCGACAGCAGCACGCCCGCGGTATAGGCCAGCGCGTGCCGGCGCGCCTCGCCCCGGCCGGCGCCGCTCTGCGCCAGCGACAGCGCCTTCAGCGACAGCACCGGCAGCACGCAGGGCATCAGGTTGAGGATCAGGCCGCCGCCCAGCGCCAGCAGCAGCGCCGCCAGCAGGCCCGGGGTCCTGCGCTGCGGCGGGGGTTCGCGCGCGGGCTGGGGCGTGCCGTCGACGACGGTGGCGCCGCTGGTTGCCTCCACGGCAGTCGTGGCGGCAAGTGCAGTGTCGGCCGTGGCCGCTGCCGACAGCGGGCTGTCGGCCGGTGCCGCGCCCTGCGCAGGCAACGGCCCGGCAGGGCCGCTGCTGCCGGATACAGTGTTATCGGTGACGGCCGCCAGCGTCCCTGCCGGCAGCGAGAATGCCAGCCGCCGCGTCATCGGCGGATAGCAGATGCCGTTGTCTTGGCAACCCTGCAGGCCCAGCACCAAGGTGCCGCTGGCGGCAGGGGCAGCCGTGCGCGCCACCGGCAGGGCGACCTCGACCTGGTCGAAATACACCGCCACATCGCCGAAGTGCTCGTCGCGGTAGGGCGTGGCCGCCGGTAGCTTCGCCGCCGCCGGCAGTTTCACCGACACGCCGCTGGCGCCTTCCAATGTCACCGACAGCTTGTCGCGGTACAGGTAGTAGCCCCGCGCCGGGGTCAGCCGCAGCAGCAGGGTGTTGCCGTCCAGTGCGATCAGGTCACTGCCGAAGGCTTGCGCGGCGGGCAGCGGCGCGGCGTCCATCGCAGCGCCGCGGTTGCCGAGGCCGAACAGCCCGCCGCCGGTCTTGCGACCGGGCAAGAAGCCATCGCCCGCGTCGGCCTGCGGTAGCGCCACGGCCAGGGTGCGGGTCTGCGGCGGATAGCAGACGCCGGCATCGGCGCAGCCCTGGTATTTCACCGTTAGCGCGACGCCGGTGGCGGTCGCGGCGGGGACGCCGGTCACCACCCCCACCAGCTGCGTGCGGTAGGTCTCGACGTCGCCGAAGAACTCGTCGCGGTGCTTGTGGCCATCCGGCAGGGCCAGGCGTGGTTCGGCGAACGCGGCGCCCACCTTCACCGAGGTGCGATGCCGGTACAGGTAATAGCCGTCGGCGATCTTCCAGCGCACCTCGATGCGGTCGCGCGCGGTGGCTTGCGCCGACAGCACGAACACCTCGTCCACCGGCGGCAGCTCGAAGTCGGCGGCGATGGCCGGGGAGGCGGCGAGGAGGCTCGCGACCAGGGCCGACGCGGCCAGCCAGCGGCGCAGGCGAAGGGTCAATCCGATCATTGGGTCATTCTACTGGACGGGTCGATTCGACCACCCATTGCAGGTACGCGGGCAGGCCGGCGACGGATTCGACCGCCAGCAGCTCCGGCAGTTCATACGGATGCAGCTGCGGCAGCCGCGCCTGCAGGGCCGGGTAGCGCGCCCGCGTCGTCTTGATCAGCAGCAGCACTTCGGCGTCGCGCTGGAGCTGCCCCTGCCAGCGGTACACCGACTGCAGCCCCGGCAGGAGGTTCACGCAGGCGGCCAGGCGTTCCTCCACCAGGGCCTCGGCGATGCGTCCGGCGGTGGCGGGGTCGGGGCAAGTGCACAGGCAGATCAAGGCGTCCATGCCGACAGGGTAGCCGGCGATGACTTGGCATGGGCCCCTTGAAAGCCGCCCGCGGCACCCCATCTCCCTGCCATCCCGGCCCCGGGATGTTGTTGTCCCTGGCGTTGGCAGTTGTCACGTGCGACTGCTAAAATTTCCGGGTTTTCCCCGTTCAATCAATCATTTGCAGAGGTTGCACATGTCCAGCATCAAGCCGCTGTACGACCGCGTGGTCATCAAGCGCATGGAAGAAGAGAAGCTGTCCGCCGGTGGCATCGTGATCCCCGACAGCGCCACCGAGAAGCCGATCAAGGGCGAAGTGATCGCCGTGGGCACCGGCAAGGTGCTGGACAACGGCCAGGTCCGCGCGCCGCAGGTGAAGGTGGGCGACAAGGTGCTGTTCGGCAAGTACAGCGGCACGGAAGTGAAGCTGGACGGCGCCGAGCTGCTGGTGGTCAAGGAAGACGACCTGTTCGCGATCCTCGGCTGATCGCGCGTCGCTTCCCACCCTCATCCCACTGAATACTTACTGAGGTAATCGCAATGGCTGCCAAGGATATCCGTTTCGGCGAAGACGCCCGCGTGCGCATGGTGCGCGGCGTGAACGTGCTCGCCAATGCCGTCAAGGCCACCCTCGGCCCGAAGGGCCGCAACGTCGTGCTGCAGAAGAGCTTCGGCGCACCGACCATCACCAAGGACGGCGTCTCCGTCGCCAAGGAGATCGAGCTGGCCGACGCGTTCGAGAACATGGGCGCGCAGATGGTGAAGGAAGTCGCCTCCAAGACCTCCGACAATGCCGGTGACGGCACCACCACCGCCACCGTGCTGGCGCAGGCGTTCATCCGCGAGGGCATGAAGGCGGTCGCCGCCGGCATGAACCCGATGGACCTGAAGCGCGGCATCGACAAGGCCGTGACCGCGGCCGTGGCCGAGCTGAAGACCCTCAGCAAGCCGTCCAGCACCTCCAAGGAGATCGCCCAGGTCGGCACCATCTCCGCGAACAGCGACGCCAATATCGGCGACCTGATCGCGCAGGCGATGGACAAGGTCGGCAAGGAAGGCGTGATCACCGTCGAGGACGGTTCGGGCCTGGACAATGAACTCGACGTGGTCGAAGGCATGCAGTTCGACCGCGGCTACCTGTCGCCCTATTTCGTCAACAACCAGCAGTCGATGCAGGCCGAGCTGGACGACCCGTTCATCCTGCTGCACGACAAGAAGATCGCCAACGTGCGCGACCTGCTGCCGGTGCTGGAAGGCGTGGCCAAGGCCGGCAAGCCGCTGCTGATCGTGGCGGAAGAAGTCGAAGGCGAGGCGCTGGCGACGCTGGTGGTCAACACCATCCGCGGCATCGTCAAGGTCTGCGCGGTCAAGGCGCCGGGCTTCGGTGACCGCCGCAAGGCGATGCTGGAAGACATGGCCATCCTGACCGGCGGCACCGTGATCTCCGAGGAAGTGGGCCTGTCGCTGGAGAAGGCCACGATCAAGGATCTGGGTCGCGCCAAGAAGGTGCAGGTCTCGAAGGAGAACACCACCATCATCGACGGCGCCGGCGAAGGCGCTGGCATCCAGGCCCGCATCAAGCAGATCAAGGCGCAGATCGAGGAAACCTCCTCGGACTACGACCGCGAGAAGCTGCAGGAGCGCGTGGCCAAGCTGGCCGGCGGCGTGGCCGTCATCAAGGTCGGTGCCGCCACCGAAGTCGAGATGAAGGAAAAGAAGGCGCGCGTCGAAGACGCCCTGCACGCCACCCGCGCTGCCGTTGAAGAAGGCATCGTCCCGGGCGGCGGCGTCGCCCTGATCCGTGCCAAGGCCGCGATCAAGGACCTGAAGGGTGCCAACGAGGACCAGAACCACGGCATCCAGATCGCCCTGCGCGCGATGGAAGCCCCGCTGCGCGAGATCGTCACCAACGCCGGCGACGAGCCGAGCGTGGTGCTGAACCGCGTCGCCGAAGGCAAGGGCGCGTTCGGTTACAACGCCGCCAATGGCGAGTTCGGCGACATGATCGAGTTCGGCATCCTGGATCCGACCAAGGTCACCCGCACCGCGCTGCAGAACGCGGCTTCCATCGCCGGCCTGATGATCACCACCGAAGCGATGGTGGCCGAGCTGCCGAAGAAGGACGAGCCGGCGATGCCGGGCGGCGGCATGGGCGGCATGGGCGGGATGGATTTCTGATCCGCACCCGGCACCGCACGTGAACCGGAAGGGCCCGCGCAAGCGGGCCCTTTCCTTTTTCATTCCAGCCAGGGGTTGCGCAGCGGCTCGACCTTGGCCAAATCCGGCGCGCTGCGCACCACGCCGATGTGCCGGCGCAGCTCCGCGGCCAGGTCCGGTGCCAGCGGCACCTTCTCCTGCTCCAGCAAGCCCATGTAGGCGCGGACCGCCTTGTCGCGTTCGCCCAGGCGCAACCAGGCGTTGCCCAGTTCGACCCCGGCATCGACCTTGCCCGGCAGCTGCGCCATGACTTCCTCCAGCCGCGCGGCCACCAGTGCCCAGTCGTCGCCGTTGCGCTGGTAGATGTATTCGCCGACCTCGTTGGCCAGCGCGGACGCACGCGTCTGCGGACGCGTCATTTCGCCGTGCCAGATGCCGATGTATCCCAGCCGCGCGACCAGCCGCATGTCCTTGAACACCACCTTCGGATCCCAGTCCCACTGCGGCCAGGGCAGGGTTTCCACCATCGGGTAGACGAACCAGCCGCGGTAGTGGCCGGCGACATTGGTGTCCTGCAGCGATTCCACCCGGCGCCGGTGCGACAGCTTCGCCGCGCGCATCTGCTCCTCGCCGACCCAGTAGTCCACGTACAGCGGCTCGCCGCTGCCGGCGATGTGGCGGTCGTGGAAGGCGCGCAGCTCATGGAAGCGCTGGCCTAGGTCGATGCCCTCGTTCTGGAAGTAACGGTAGGCCTCGCGCGTGCCGCCAACGAGTTCGTTGTGGTATTCCCACGCCCGCGGTTCGCGGATGGTCATCGCGAAGGCGGCCAGGTACAGCGCCGCGACCGCGGCCAGCGCCGGGCGGCTGCGCCGCTGCCAGGCCCATGCCAGCACGCCGCCGGCCAGCACCGAAGCGCCGGCGATCACCGGCATCGCATGGCGCACGCCGCCCCAGATGCCGTTCGAGCCCACCAGCGCCGCCATGTGGAAGCCGCAGGCCAGCACGATCGCCGCTGCGCTCCAGCGCGCGCTGGCCGGCAGCGCGCGCCGCGCCAACAGCGGCAGGCCCGCCAGCAGCATGGCCAGCAGGGCCAGCGGCAGCTTGGCGGCCAGGATGGCTGGCCAGCTGAACCAGGGTGGATCGCCGTAGTACAGCTTGCCCCAGACCAGGTGCATGCCGATGCCGCGGCCTTCCACGCCGGTGCGCACGGTATCGGCCAGTCCCCACAGGTAGGCGCGCGGCAGCAGTTGGTGGGCGTCGGCGAAGGACAGGCCATCGCGCCAGTGCAGCAGGTGGAGTTCGCCGATCTTGGCCGCGATCGGCCGGTTGAAGGCATCGCTGCCGTCGCTGCCCGCATGGAAGCGGAAGCCGTAGTGCGACCACAGCACCAGCACCGCCAGCAGCGCGACGCAGCCCAGCTGGGCATGCCGCTTGCGCCCTTCCCCCCGGCGCCAGCCCAGCTGCGCCACCAGCAGCAGGCCGAGGCCAAGCCCGGCCAACCCCGCCAGCGCCGAGTGCTTGGTCGCCAGCGCAATACCCATCGCCAGCCCCAGCGCGACAGCCCAGCGCCACTGCCAAGTCGCCGCCAGCAGGCCGGCGGCGATCGCCGCGATCGCCAGCGCCAGCGCCAGCGGCAGGTCGGTCATCACCACCGGCAGGTGCGCCGCGACGGTGGGGTCGATGGCCAGGAACAGCAGGCTGCCCACTGCCCACGGCAGGCCGAAGGCGCGCCACAGCAGCAGGCCCAGCGTGACCAGCAGCAGGCCGTGGAAGGCCCACATCGCCAGCCGGGCGCGCTGCTGGATCGTCCCTGCATCGTTGTCGTAGAACAGCGTTTCCTCCACCCAGTCGCGCTCCTGCGCTTTCTCGCGCAGGGCCTTGGGCGGGCGCAGGCGCAGGCTGCCCGGCATCACCGCGCCTACCCACAGCTTCACCAGCGGCGGGTGCTCCGGATTGAGCTGGAATCCGCCGCCGCGCGCGTAGGTGGTGCCGGCCACGATGTGCCAGGGCTCGTCGACGGTGAAACTGTCCAGCCGGGTGCCGACCGCCGAGCGGGCGATGGCCAGCAGGGCCAGCAGCAGGAGGAGGCCGAAGCCGGCCCAGCGTCGCGTCGCGGTGTCCATGACGTCCGCCAACGCGGGCCCGGCCGCACGGCGGCCATCGAGGAGTTCCACCCCGGCTTCCGCAACTCCGTGGCCAGCCGGTGGCAGCATGGCCGGCCTGCCGGGGCGCAACGCCGCGCGTGGAATCCTGAAGGACCTGTGACGGTCGCCGTGCCCAGATTGATGGGGCATTCGTGAACCGGCGGGTGCTCTTTTGCAGTGCAGCGTGCAAACACCCTCACGAATCCTTCACGATCGGCCCGCGTCCCGACGTGGGGGAGGGAGCAGGCCCGCTGAGACTTCGGTCTAAGCGGGCTTTTTTATGCCTGCGTTCCGGGGCGCGCGCGGGCCGCGCGATCAGGGTGGGCCGGGCGCTCCCGGCTGGCCGCGGTGGCGACGCGCAGCGATGCCACAATCGGCGCATGGACGATGTGTTTTCCGCCGAGATCCAGGCCCTGTCCGCGCGCGCCCTGCAGCGCCTGCGCGCGGTCGGTTGCGCGATTGCCGACGAAGCGGCGCTGGCGCGGCTGGCGGTGGCCAGCGATTTCGCCATCGATGCGCTCATCCGCCAGCCGGAGCTGTTGCCGCAGTTGCAGGCCGATGCGTCGGCGCCGCTGCCCGCGCCGCTGTTGGCGGCGGACAACCAGGGCGAGTGGGCGCGCCTGCTGCGCCGCTATCGGCAGGCGGAATCTACTCGGCTGGTGTGGCGCGACGTGGTCGAGGGCGCCGATGTCGAGGAGATCCTTTCCGGCAGCAGTGCGCTGGCGGAAACCTGCCTGCGGCTGGCGCTGGACGCGCTGGAGGCGGATTTCGCGCGGCGCTTCGGCAGCGTGCGCGATGCCGACGGCGCGCCGCAGCGGCTGGTGGTGTTCGGCCTTGGCAAGCTGGGCGGGCGCGAGCTGAACTTCAGTTCCGACATCGACCTGGTCTACGCCTACGAACACGAGGGCGAATCCGATGGCGCACGCAGCCTGCATGCGCAGGACTATTTCGCGCGGCTGGGCCAGCAGCTGGCGAAGCTGCTGGACGAGGTGACCGCTGACGGCTTCTGCCACCGGGTCGACCTGCGCCTGCGTCCGTTCGGCAACGCCGGGCGGGTGGCGCTGTCGTTCGCGGCGATGGAGCTGTATTTCCAGCGCGAGGGCCGCGACTGGGAGCGCTATGCCTGGCAGAAGGCGCGCTGCGTGGCCGGCGACATCGCCGCCGGCGAGCGCTTCCTCGATGCGCTGCGGCCGTTCGTCTATCGCCGCTACCTGGACTACGGCGCGCTGGATGGGCTGCGCGCGATGAAGGCGATGATCGCCGCGGAAGTGGCGCGCAAGGACATGGCCGGCGACATCAAGCGCGGGCCGGGCGGCATCCGCGAGATCGAGTTCCTGGCGCAGGCGCTGCAGCTGATCCGCGGCGGCCGCGAGCCGGCGCTGCGCCGTCGCCACCTGTTGGCGACGCTGCAGGCGCTGGCGCAGGCCGGGCACATGGAAACCGACGCGGCATCGGCACTGGCGGTGGCCTACCGCTTCTTGCGCCGGCTCGAGAACCGCCTGCAGATGCTGGCCGATGCGCAGACCTATGCGCTGCCCGAGGACGGGCTGGCGCGCGCGCGCCTCGCTGCCGGGCTGGGCCATGCGGACTGGCAGGCGCTGGATGTCGCGCTGGCGGCGCAGCGGGTGAAGGTGGCGGAGGAGTTCGGCGCGTTGCTGGCGCCGCGCCGTCGCCGCATGTCCGGTGGCGACGAGCTCGCCGGTTACTGGCGAGCGCTGCCCGAGCACGGCGACGCCGCGCAGCTGGAGGCGGTCGGCTTCGAGCATGCCGCCGAGCTGCACGCCAGCCTCTGCGACTTCGCCCGCACGCCCGGCGTGCGCGACCTGTCCGATGCGGCACGCGCGCGCCTGGACCGGGTGCTGCCGGCGCTGCTGCAGCACGCCGCCGCTTCCGATACGCCCGATGCGGTGCTGCGCCGGGTGCTGCCGCTGTTGCACACCATCCTGCGCCGTGCCAGCTACCTGGCGCTGCTGGACGAGCAGCCGGCGGCGCTGGCGCGGCTGGCCAGCGCGCTGGCGCGCAGCGCGCTGCTGGGCGAGCGCCTGGCCGCCTATCCGCTGTTGCTGGACGAGCTGCTCGACGTGCGCGTGGGCGGTGAACTGCCGGACCGCGCCGCCATGCAGGCGCAGTGCGCGGCCACGCTGCGCGATGGCGACATCGAAGCTTCGCTGGATGCGCTCAACGAAGTGCGGCAGGCGCTGAGCTTCCGCTTCGCGCTGGCGCTGCTGGATGGCCGCATCGATGCGCAGGATTGCGCCCGCCACCTGGCGTGGCTGGCTGATGCGGTGGTCGCCTGCGTGCTGCAGCTGGCCGACGACGAACTGCGCGGCGCGCATGGCAGCGTCGACGGCGGCCGCTTCGCCGTGCTCGGCTACGGCACGCTGGGCGGCGAGGAGCTGGGCTTCGGTTCCGACCTCGACCTGGTCTTCCTGTTCGACGCGCCGGCGGACGCCGTCTCCGACGGGGCGCGGCCGCTGGATGCGCCGCGCTGGTACGCGCGGCTGGGACAGAAGATCGTCTCGCTGCTGGGCGTGCGCACCGGCGCCGGCCGGTTGTTCGACGTCGACGTGCGGCTGCGCCCCGACGGCGCCAAGGGGTTGCTGGTATCGAGCTTGGCCAGCTTCACCGACTACCAGCGCAACCGCGCGTGGACATGGGAGCATCAGGCGCTGGTGCGTGCCCGTGCGATCGCCGGCGACGCCGCGCTGGCGGGGGCCTTCGACGCCCTGCGCGCGCAGGTGCTGGCGCAGCCGCGCGATGGCGGCAAGCTGGTCGAGGACGTGTCCGCGATGCGCCGCAAGATGCGCGCCGAGCTGGACCGCAGCGATGCCGCCATGCTCGATCTCAAGCAGGGCGAAGGCGCGCTGGTCGACCTGGAATTCCTGGTGCAGTTCCTGGTGCTGCGCGATGCGGGCGCGAGCGCCGGATTGCTGGCGCCGCGCGCCACCAGCGCCCTGCTGGAAGCCGCGCTGCAGGGGGGCAGTCTGGACGCGCCTACCCACGCCGCGCTGCGCGAGGCGCATGCCGCGCTGCTGGACACCGGCCTGCGCTGCACGCTCGACCGCCGTCCCCGCCGCGCCGCCCGCGATGCGCGCATCGAGGCGGCCTGTGCCGCGATCCGCGCGGCGATCGGGGCGCAGGGGCTGCGCTTCAGCGAGGCGTAGCCGCCGCCTGCGGCCGGCGGCACGACAGGTCGCTGAGCATCTGCCCGTCGCAGGCAGCGCGCTGTCGATCGCCTACGACGTCAACGCCAAGCGGCTGCGGATGTCCTGCGCCACCCGCGCGGTCTCGCGCAGCGGCTCGACGACGAACGGTGCCAGCGCATCGTCCAGCGCGCGCGCGCGCCCGCTTTCGAGAAGCGCATCGAGGAAGGCGCGCGGACGCCCCTGCAACGCCTGCGGCGACCAAACGTAAAGCGGCGCGCGGGTGGCCGCCGCTTCGCTGAGCATGTTCACCGAGTCCGGCGTGCAGACGATGCGGTCGGCGCAGGCCAGCAGCCCGGCGTAGGGATTGGCGCCATCGCCGGTATCGCGCCAGCGCAGCCCGGGCAGGTGCGGATCCACGCCCGCCATCGCGTCGCGCCAGGCCGCGGGCGTGCGCCGCGAGGCGATGGCGCTGAAGCTGCCACCTTCGGCCCGTGCCTGCGCGGCCAGCCGCTGCAGCAGCGCCCCGAAGCCGGCATCGTCCAGCGGCGCGTGGCGGGTCGGGCCGCCCATCAGCAGCACGCTGTGCGGGGTGGGCAGGGCGGCCAGCGACGGGAACGCGGCGATCGCGCACAGCAGGTAGTCGTCATCGACCGGATGCAGGCTGCCGAGCGTGGCGATGACGTTGGCTCCTTGGAGGCCGTCGTGCGCGGGCGCCACCACGATGTCCCAGTGCCGGCTGGCGATGCGCGGATCGAGGATCTGCACCGCCTTCGCGCCGCATGCGCGCAGCAGGCGGGTGGCCAACGCCGCCTGCCGGCCGCAGCCGATGGCAACAGCGGGCTGCGCACTGCAGGCCGTCCGGAACGCCGGGCCGAGCGCGGCTTCCGCACCGGGCAGCCGTCGCGGGGCCAGCCAGCGCCACGGCGCGCGCGGTTGCAGCGTGACCTCGCTCGGGCGGCTGTCCAGCGCATGTGCCAGCGCCAAGGCCTGGCGCGCGTTGCCGGCGCTGCCGTCGTGGATCGCCAAGGTTGCCGATGGGAGAGGCGCGGCGGAGCGTCGTTGCATGGTTGGCATCTATTCGTTCCGAATATGCTGCATTACATGCGCCCGTGGAACCATACACTGTGCGCCATCGCCCTCACGATACAGAGATTGCCATGTCCCAGCCGCTTCCCGGTACCGCGCTCGACCAGCTGTTCCGCACCGCCCGCACCTACAACGCCTTCACCGGCGAGGTGTCGGACGAGACCCTGCGCCAGCTCTATGAACTGCTGAAGTTCGGCCCCACCGAGGCCAACACCACGCCGGCGCGGATCGTGTTCGTGAAGTCGGACGAGGCCAAGGCCAAGCTGGGCCCGGCGCTGTCCGAAGGCAATTTCAAGAAGACCATGGAGGCGCCGGTGGTGGCCATCGTCGGCTACGACATGCGCTTCTTCGACAAGCTGCCGGTGCTGTTCCCTCACACCGATGCCAAGCCTTGGTTCGAACACCGCGACGAAGCCAACCTGGCGTGGGTGGCGATGCGCAGCAGCGCGTTGCAGACCGCCTACCTGATCCTGGCGGCGCGCTCGCTGGGCCTGGATTGCGGCCCGATGACCGGCTTCGACAATGCCAAGGTCGACGAAGCCTTCTTCGCCGGCACGCCGATCCGCTCCAACATCCTGGTCAACCTCGGCCACGGCGACCCCGCCAGCATCTTCCCGCGTTCCCCGCGCCTGGGCTTCGACGAAGCCTGCCGCATCGCCTGATCCGACACCCGTTTCTTCTTCCCGCCCTTTCCGGAGCCATTGCATGAACACCACCATCCGCAACTTGTTGTTGCCGCTCGCCATCGCCGCCGCCGTCGCCGCCTGCAGCAAGCCGGCCGAACCTGCCGCCGCTGCTGCGCCGGCCGATGCCGCCGTTACCGCGCCGGTCGAAGCCGCGCCCGCCGCCGCGGCGATCACCGCGGTGTCCGGCACCTACCAGCTCGACCCCACCCACACCGACGTGCTGGCGCAGTGGACCCACTTCGGCTTCTCCCAGCCGAGCGCGCACTTCGGCATCAGCGAAGGCACGCTGGTCTATGACGCCGCCGACGTGGGCAAGTCCAGCGTGCAGGTCACCATGCCGATCACCGGCATGGACAGCTTCGTCGACAAGCTGGACGAGCATCTGGCCAGCGGCGACTTCTTCGACGCCGGCAAGTTCCCGAACGCCACCTTCAAGAGCACCAGCGTGGCTGCCGCCGGCACCAACAAGCTGACCGTCACCGGCGATCTGACCATCAAGGACATCACCAAGCCGGTGACCCTGGAGGTCACCCTCAACGGCGCCGGTGAACACCCGATGCTGAAGAAGCAGGCGATCGGCTTCTCCGCCACCGCCACCATCAAGCGCAGCGACTTCGGTGTGGGCGCCTTTGCTCCGAACGTCAGCGACGAGGTGCAGCTGCGCATCACCACCGAAGGCACGCTGGCCGACGCGCCGGCCGCCGACGCCGCGCCCGCGCAGGGCTGATGCCATGATCGTCGAACGCCCTGCCGGCGCCCGCGGCGAAGTGGACATGGGGTGGCTGCATAGCCACCACACGTTCTCGTTCGGGCATTACTACGACCCGGCGTGGATGGGCTTCGGCGCGCTGCGCGTCATCAACGACGATACCGTCGCCCCCGGCGGCGGTTTCGCCCCGCATCGCCACGCCAACATGGAAATCATCAGCGTGGTGCTGGACGGCGCGCTGGCGCACAAGGACAGCGCCGGCAACGCCGGCGTGATCCGCGCCGGCGACGTGCAGTGGATGAGCGCCGGCCACGGCATCGAGCACAGCGAATACAACGGCTCGGACGCCGCGCCGGTGCACTTCCTGCAGATCTGGATCCAGCCGGCGCGGCTCAACCATGCGCCGTCCTACGACCAGAAGCACTTCGCCCCGGACGCGCGGCGAGGGCGCTGGGCGTTGCTGGCGTCGCCGGACGGTGCCGACGGCAGTATCGCCATTCGCCAGGACGCCAGCCTGCGCGCCACCCGGCTGCTGCCGGGAGACACGCTGGAGGCGGTGCTGGACCCGGCGCGGCGCTACTGGCTGCACGTGGCCAACGGCGAGATCGCGGTCGGTGAGCGCGTGCTCGCCGCCGGCGATGCGCTGGGGCTGCTCGAGGAATCTGGTGCGCTGGCGCTGCGCGGCATTGGCGCGGCCAGCGACCTGCTGCTGTTCGAGCTTCCCGCATGACCGTGCCCGCCATCCCCGCGACAGCGGGGATGGCGGATGCGCGCTAAACTGGCCGGGTTCCCGCAACCCGTTGCATTCGCCATGGCACAGCCCGCTTCGCCCGCCCCCGCGTCCGCCCGCGCCCAGCAGACCTACGAGGTGCATCGCGCCGAGTTGCCGCTGAGCTGCCCGCTGCCGTCGATGGCGGTGTGGAACGAGCATCCGCGGGTGTACCTGTCGATCGTCGAGGATGGCGGGCGCAGCCAGTGCCCGTACTGCGGCAGCGTCTACGTCCTCGTCGACTGAGCCCGCGGCGCCCGCGATGCGCCGCCTGACCGTGGTGCAGCTGCTGCCGGCGCTGGAAGCCGGCGGCGTCGAACGTTCCACCCTGGAAATCGCCGATGCGCTGGTGCGCGCCGGCCATCGCGCCGTGGTCGTGTCCGCCGGCGGCCGGCTGCTGCCGCAGCTGCAGGCACTGGGTGCCGAGCACGTGCAGCTGCCGATCGGCCGCAAATCCCCGTTGAGCCTCCGCCACCTGCCGGCATTGCGGCGGGTGCTGCGTGGCGCCGACATCGTGCACGCGCGCTCGCGGTTGCCGGCCTGGCTGGGCTGGCTGGCGCTGCGTGCACTTCCGGCCGCAGCGCGCCCGCATTTCGTCACCACCGCGCATGGCCTGAATTCGCCGTCGCGCTACAGCGCGATCATGACCCGCGGCGAGCGCGTGGTCTGCGTGTCGCGCACGGTGCGGGACTACCTGCTGTACCACTATCCGAAGCTCGATCCGGCGCGGCTGGTGGTGGTTCCGCGCGGCATCGACCCCGCCGCGTTCCCGCCCGCGCCGCGACCGGACCGCGCCGCGCGTGCGCAGGTCGCGGCGCTGCATCCACGGCTTGGCGGGGATGGGCCGCTGCTGCTGCTGCCGGGGCGCGGTACGCGCCTGAAGGGTCATGCCGACGCTATCGGCCTGCTGGCGGCGCTGCGCGCAGAAGGCGCGGATGCACGGCTGTGGATGCCCGGCGCGCTCCAGCCCGGCCGCGAGGACTACGTCACGGAACTGTCGGGGCTGGCGCGCGCCGCTGGCGTGGAGGCGATGCTGGCGATGACCGCGCCGACCGCGGCCATCGCGCAGGCCTACGCGGCCTGCGACCTGATGCTGCAGCTGTCGCGCAAACCGGAGGCGTTCGGGCGCACGGTGGTCGAAGCGCTGGCGGTGGGCCGGCCGGTGTTGGGCTGGGCGCATGGTGGCGTTGGTGAGCTGCTGGCCGAACTGCAGCCGGCGGGCGCGGTCGCGCCGTTCGATGCCGGCCAGCTGGCCGCGCGCGCGTGCGCGCTGCTGGCTGCGCCACCATCGCCGCCGGCAACGATGCCCTATACCCTGCAGGCGATGCAGGACGCGACCTTGGCGCTGTACCGGACGATGGTGGACGCATGAACGCACGGACGATGCAACCCGGCGGCGTGGCCGAATGGCGCTGGGCGCCTGCCTGGGTCCTGACCTTCGTGGCCCTGTGGCCGGCGCGCGGGATTGCCGAGGCGGTGCTGGTGCTGGGTGCGCTGGCCGGCCTGGTGCGGCTGGTCGGCAGCCGCTTCCGCGGCGGCGGCGCGCTGCTCAGCGGGCCGGCGTGGGCGCTGACCTCGGTGCTTTTCGCCGCCTACTGGCTGCCCGAACTCATCGCCGCGATCGATGCGGGTGATCGCCTGCACGCCTTCGGCGAGGTGTTGGCCGACTTGCGTTACCTGCCGTTCCTGTGGGTCGCCGCGGCGGCCGTCGCCAGCGAGGCCGGCCGCCGCCGCACCTTCGGCGGGCTGGCGGTCATCGCGCTGGCGTGGACGCTGGACGCGCTGGTGGAGGCGGCCAGCGGCACCAGCCTGCTGTTCTGGCTGTTGAGCCAGGCCAAGCATGCGATCAGCGGCCACGGCCTGTGCACGGCCAGCGAAGCGGGGGCGGCCGATCGCCTGGCCGGCGTGCTGGGGCCGTGCAACCTCAAGCTGGGCATCGTGCTGGCCAGCCTGTCGCCGTTCGCGCTGGCGGCAGCGCGGCAGCGGCTGGGCCAGCTGGGCTGGCTGGCCGCGGCGTCGGCGATCGGGCTGGTGGTGATCCTGGCCGGGTCGCGGGCCTCATGGCTGACCTACGGGCTGGTGCTGCTGTGGACCGGCTGGCGCGCGCTCGGCTGGCGCAAGCTGATGGCGGTGTTCGTGGCCGGTGCGCTGATGCTGGTGGCGGCCAATGCGCTGTCGCCGCAGGTGCATGAGCGCGTGCAGCGCACCACGCTGGCGTTGACCGCACAGCCGGAAGGCATGGACGCGGCGCTGTCCGGGCGCGGCCGGATCTGGTCGGCGGCGCTGTGCATGGTGCGCGAGCATCCGCTCAATGGCGTCGGTCCGCGCGCCTTCCGCGATGAGTTCCCCGCCTGCGACCCGCAGCCGGGCAAACCGGCGGCCTGGGGCACCGGCGCCGCGTTCCATGCCCATCAGGTCGTGCTGGAAGTGCTCAGCGAAACCGGCATCATCGGCCTGTTGCTGTGGCTGGCCGGCGCCGCGCTGGGCTGGCGCGCCTGGCGCTATGCCGATGCCGATGCACGCGAGCGCGCGCGGCCGGCGATGCTGGCGCTGGTGGTCAGCGTGTTTCCGCTCAATACCCACCTGGCCGCGTACTCGACCTTCTGGGGCAGCGTGCTGCTGCTGCTGGCGGCCCTGTACGCCGGCAGCCTGTGGGGCCGCGATGCGCCGGCGGTGCCGCCTCAGTCGTAGCGCGAATGGCCGTCCGGCTGGCGCTTGAAGCGCCGGTGCAGCCACAGGTACTGGCTGGGCGCCTGCCGCACCATCGCCTCGATCGCCGCGTTGACCGCGGCGGTGTCGGCCACCGCATCGTCGGTGGGGAACGGCGACAGCGGCTGGCCGACCTGCAGCACGTAGTCCGCGCCCTCGCGGCGGTGGAAGAACGGCACCACCGCGCAGCCGGTCATGCGGGCGAACTGGTGGGTGGCGGTGATGGTGGCGGCGGGAATGCCGAAGAACGGCGCGAACACGGTGTCCTTGCCGCGCATGTCCTGGTCCGGTGCGTACCACAGCACGCCGCCGCGCTTGAGGTGGCGGATCGCCGCGCGGGTGTCGCCATTGCCGAACATCGCGCTGGCGTAGCGCAGGCGCCCGCGCAGCACCGCCCATTCCATCACCGGGCTGCGGTGCCTGCGGTACATGCCGGCCAGCGGCACGTGGTCGCACAGCAGGCGTCCGCACATCTCCAGGGTCATGAAATGCCCCGACACCAGCAGCGCGCCGCGGCCTTCCGCCTGCAGGCGCTGCAGGACGTCCACGCCCTCGATGCGGGCGGAGGCGCGCATCGGCGCGACATCGCCCCACCACGCGCGGGCGAACTCGAACAGGCCGATGCCGACATCGCGGAAATTGGCGCGCAGCAGCGCCTCGCGCGCGCCGGCGTCCAGCTCCGGCAGGCACAGTGCGAGGTTGGTGCGCGCGGCCTCGCGCCGGTCCGGCAGCAGCCGCAGCGCCAGCCAGCCGACCGCGGCGCCCAGGCTGCGCTGCACGCGCCAGGGCAGGCGCGCCAGCGCCATGCACAGGCCGACGCCCAGCCAGACCGGCCAGTGGCGCGGGGCGAGTGACGGGCGGTCGGGTGGGGTCGAGGTCATGCGTGGATTCTAGTGCGTGATCCGTTGCCGCGGCCCATGCGCATGGCCGCGGGCGGGGCAGCTTCGCTATCCTTGCAGGCATGCAGGCCGATCTCACCGAACGCGTGCTGCGCGGCCTGTATTCGGCCGCGCTGTACCTGCTTGTGCCGGTCACGCTGTACCACCTGGTCTGGCGCGGTTTCCGCCAGCGCGCCTACCTGCAGCGCTGGGACGAGCGCTACGCCAGTTATCCCGAAACCGTGCCCACGGCGCCGCTGTGGCTGCACGCGGTGTCGGTGGGCGAGGTCAACGCCGCGGCGCCGCTGGTGGACCGGCTGCGCGCGCTGCGCCCCGACCTGCAGTTGGTGGTCACCACCATCACGCCCACCGGGTCGGAGCGGGTGCGCGCGCTGTGGGGCGACGCGGTCACCCACGTGTACCTGCCGTATGACCTGCCCGGTGCGGTGGGGCGTTTCCTCGACCGCTTCCAGCCGGTGATGGCGCTGATCGTGGAAACCGAGCTGTGGCCGAACCTGTTGTTCGGCTGCCGCGATCGCGGTATCCCCACCTACATCCTCAACGCGCGGCTGTCGGCGCGCTCGCTGCGCGGCTACCGCGTGCTCGGTCCGCTGATCCGGCGCGCGCTGGGCAGCGTGCACCGGGTGGCCGCGCAGTCCGAGGACGATGCGCGCCGGTTCCTCGAGCTGGGCGCGCTGCCCGAGCGCATGCAGGTCACCGGCAACCTGAAGTTCGACATGGCGGCGGTGGACAGCGGCGCCTTCGTCGACGAATTCCAGGCAGCGCTGGGCGTGGCGCGGCCGGTATGGATCGCCGCCAGCACCCATGAGGATGAGGAGGCCCCGGTGCTCAGCGCCCATCGTGCGCTGCGCGGGAGCCATCCCAGCGCGCTGCTGCTGTGGGCACCGCGGCACCCGGAACGTTTCCGCGCCGCGCTGCAAGGCGCGCGTGATGCCGGCTTCGCGGTGGCTTCGCGCAGCGAGGAGGGCTGGCCGGGGGCGGAAACCGGGGTGTTCGTGATCGACACCCTCGGCGAACTGCTGCGCTTCTATGCCTGCGCCCAGGTGGCCTTCGTCGGCGGCAGCCTGCAGGCGATCGGCGGGCACAATCTGCTGGAGCCTGCGGCCACCGGCACCGCCATCCTCAGCGGCCCGCACCTGCACAATTTCGCCGACATCGCGCGGCGCCTGCGCGAGGCGGGCGCGATGCAGGTCGTCGCCGATGCGCCGGCGCTGGCCGCGTCGCTGCGCACGCTGTTCGACGATGCCGGCGCGCGCCTGCAGCTAGCCGCCAATGCGGCGCGGCTGCTGGATGAGGGGCGCGGTGCGCTGGCGCGCACGCTGGCAATGATCGAGCCAGCGCTGCCGGCGGCAGGGGCCGCAAACGAAAAGAGCGGGGCAAGCCCCGCTCCCTGATCCGCCACGGTTGTGCCAGGCGGGACTCAGCGCGCCGCCAGGGTCTGGTCGAGGGCCTTGTCGGTGGTCAGCAGGCGGTTGATGGCCTCGACGTCGGAAACGTCCAGGGTGCCGGCCGACTGTTCCAGCAGCAGCCGGCTCTGCAGGAAGTTGTACTTGGCCAGGGCATAGGCCTGCTGCGCGGAGAACAGGGTGCGCTGGTTGTTCAGCACATCGAGCACAGTCCGGGTGCCGACTTCCAGGCCGACCTGCGAGGCGTCGTAGGCGCTCTGCGCGGACACCAGCGCCAGCCGGCGCGCTTCCACTTCGCTGATGCCGGCCACCACCGCCTGGTAGGCGCCGCGGGTGCTGCGCTCGATTGCGCGGCGGCTCTGCTCCACCGCGTCGGCGGCGCCGTCGCGCTGGGCCAGCGCGGTGCGCACGCCGGACTGGGTGGCGCCGCCAGCGAAGATCGGGATGTTCAGGGTCACGCCGACGCTGGTATTGGCCTTGTTGTCACCAATGAACGCCGGGTTGTCGTACAGGCCGGGGATTGCCTTGCCGTAGCTCGCCTGCAGGCCGAGCGTGGGGTAGTGGCCGGCGCGCGCGGTCTTGACGCCGGCCTCGGCCGCTTCCAGGTTGGCTTGTTGCGCCTTCAGCGAGGGGTTGTTGGACAGCGCGTCGCCGACGAAAGCCTCGACGCCCTTCTCCGCCGGCAGCGCCGGCTTGAAGTCGTCCGGCAGGCCCTTGAGGTTGGCGACCGGGGTGCCGGTGATTTCCACCAGCGCCTGGTAGGCGTCGCGCACCGCGTTGCGGGCGAGGATGGTGCTGGCGCGCGCGCCGTCGTACTGGGCACGGGCTTCGTGCACATCGGTGATCGGCGCCAGCCCCACTTCCAGACGCTTGCTGGCGAAATCGAACTGCTTCTTCAGCGCGGCTTCCGCGGCTTCCGCGGCGGCCAGCGTTTCCAGCTGGACCAGCACGTTGAAGTAGGCGGCGGAGGTGCGGGTGATCAGGTTCTGGCCCGCGGCTTCCAGGTTGTAGCCGCCGGCGCGGTCCTGCGCCTTGGCACCCTGCAGCGCGGTGTAGTTGCCGAAGTTGAACAGCGACTGGTTCAGGCTGACGCCCCAGTTGCCGCTGCTGGAATCGCCGTTGCCGTGGTCGACGCGGTTGCTGCCGACCGAACCGCCGATACCCGGCAGCAGGTTGGCGCGGGCCTGCACCGGCCGTTCGGCGGCGACGGCGCGGTTGGACTCGGCGGCGGCGTACTGCGGGTCGCTGGTGCGCGCGTTCTGGTAGCTCTGGAGCAGGTCGTCGGCCTGCGCCGCGGCGGGCAGCAGGACGAGGGCAAGGGCAAGGGCGAGCGGGCGACGCAGCATGGCGGGATCCTTGGCGGCTTTTACAGGGTGAAGGCGGGCACCGGCTCGGCGCCTGCCAGGTAGGGGAGGTCGGTTTCGAACAACGATTCGACGCGGCTGCCGTTGACCGTGCGGTGCACCAGCGCCGCCTCCATCGCCGGCGAGCGGCCGTGCACCACGAACATGCGGCCGCCCGGGTTGAGCCATTCGACGAACCGCGCCGGGATGCTGGCCACCGCTGCGCCGACGCAGATCACGTCGAAGCTGCGGCCCGGGTTCCAGTCGAAGGCGTCGGCGGCGCGCACGCTGGCGTTGCCGAAGCCCTGCGCCGCCAGCCGCGCCTGCGCGGCTTCGGCGAGGTCGGCATGGCGTTCAATGGCGACCACTTCGCGCGCCAGCCGGGCCAGGCAGGCGGTCAGGTAGCCGCTGCCGGCGCCGATCTCCAGCACGCTCTCGGTCGCGGTGGGCAGCAGCGCCTGCAGGATCCGGCCTTCCAGCACCGGCTTCAGCATGGTTTCGCCGTGGCCAACCGGAAGAGCGGTGTCGGCATACGCCAGCCCGCGCAGCGATTCGGCGACGAAGGCCTCGCGCGGCATCCGCGCCAGCGTGTCGAGCACGCGGACATCCAGCACGTCCCAGGGACGGATCTGCTGTTCCACCATGTTTTCACGGGCGCGGGCGAAGTCGATGCTCATGCGGGGATAAATCCGTTGCGGGGAACCGGGCATTGTAGTACCGCCAGCCCCGGTCTGGCGGGCAGTCTGGCCGTACCGGTACACCAGCACGCAGTGCCGGAAGTCATCGCCACCAAGGGCAGGGCGGGGCTTCGTTCAGCCTGTCGGTTAGCGTTTCGCATAGGCGCGCAGGAACAGCTCCACCACGCCGGCGACGTGCTCCTGCGGGGTGTCGTGGCGGCCGCTGCAGCAGTAGCCGAACACCGCCTGCGCATGCGGTTCGCCCTTGAGCAGGGTGAAGAACTGGCTGGCGGCGCGGGCGGGATCCTCGATCTCCAGCTCGCCGGCGGCGATGCGCCGCTCCAGCAGCGCGGTGAAGCTGTTCTGCACGCGCTGCGGTCCGGCTTCCCAGAACACCGCCGGCATGTGGCTGCCGGTGATCTGCGGCGAGCACAGGATGCGGTGGCCGGCGATGGCCTCGGGGGTCATGATCATCGCGAAGAACGCCTCGCCGATGTCGACCAGGCGCTCGCGCAGCGGCACCCCGGGGTGCGGTTCGAACAGCCGGGTGGGCATCCCCAGTTCGCAGTGCGCGCGCACCGCCTCCGCGAACAGCCGGTCCTTGTCGCCGAAGTGGCTGTAGACGGTGAGCTTGGACACCCCGGCTTCGGCCGCGATCTGGTCCATGCTGGCGCCGTCGAAGCCTTGCAGCACGAACAGGCGCTTGGCGGCATCCAGGATCGCCGCGCGCTTGGCCAGGTCCTTCGGGCGGCCGGGGCCTGCGGGTTTGCTTTCAGCGGCGTTGCGGGTCATGCCTTGGATAGTGGACTGCGGAGTTTTACAACTATACCATACCCGCCAGTTCAATATAGGCGCAGGCCGACGGAGCGGGCATGGAGCTGGAAGGAAACAAGCTGCGCAAGCCACGGGCGCGTTCGCTGGCCGTCTGCGCGCTGGTAGTGCTGACCCTGGGCGCCTGCGGGCGCGACCCGCAACCCGCCGAGGCGGTGCGCACGGTGCTGGTGGTGCAGCCGGGGGCCGCTGCCGGGATGGCGGCGGAAGCCTTCGCCGGCGAGGTGCATGCGCATCAGGAAAGCGCGCTGGCGTTCCGCGTCGGCGGCAACCTGGTGCGGCGGCTGGTCGATGCCGGCGCAGCGGTGAAGCAGGGCCAGCTGCTGGCGGAACTGGATCCGGGCGATGCGCGCCTGCAGGCCAGCGCCGCGCAGGCCGACATGGCCCGCCTTGGCGGCGATCTGGAACGTTACCGCAAGCTGCTGGCGCAGAAGCTGATCAGCCAGTCGGCGTTCGATGCGCAGCAGGCGGCTTACCGCGCCGCCCGCGCCAAGTACGAGTTGATGCGCAACCAGGACGACTACACCCGCCTGCGGGCGCCGCGCGACGGCGTGATCGCCAGCCGCCAGGCCGAGGCCGGGCAAGTGGTGGCGGCCGGGCAGCCGATCTTCCTGCTGGCCGCCGACGGTGGCCGCGAGGTCGCCATCGGCCTGCCGGAAGCGCGCATCCGCGATTTCCACACCGGCCAGCCGGCGGTGGTGGAGCTGTGGAGTGCGCCCGGCAGGCGCCTGCCCGGGCATATCCGCGAGATCGCCGCGGCGGCCGATCCGCAGACCCGCACCTACGCCGCGCGCGTCGCCCTGGACGGGGCGATGGCGGCGGACGCCGGGCTCGGCCAGAGCGCGCGGGTGTTCATCAACGGTGCCGCGGGAAGTGGTCTGCGCCTGCCGCTGGCGGCGGTGCAGCGCGGCGACGGCGGCGCCACCGCGGTATGGGTGGTGCAGGACGGTAAGGTCCACCAGCGCGCGGTGCGGCTGGGCGGCTACGGCGAGGACAGCGTGCCGGTGCTGGAGGGTGTCGGCGTGGGTGACTGGGTGGTGGCCGCCGGCGGCCACCTGCTGCGCGAGGGCGAGTCGGTGCAACCGGTCGACCGGCGCAACCGCCCGGTCGCGGCCGGGACGCGCTGAGCCATGGGCGGCTTCAACCTGTCGGCATGGGCGCTGCGCAACCGCGCGCTGGTGCTGTTCCTGATGATCGTGCTGGCGCTGGTCGGCGCCTGGTCGTACCGCCAGTTGGGCCAGTCGGAAGATCCGCCGTTCACCTTCAAGGCGATGGTGGTGCGCACCGTGTGGCCGGGCGCGACCGCCGAGCAGGTGGCCAAGCAGGTCACCGAGCGGGTCGAGAAAGCGGTGATGGGCACCGGCAAGTACGAGTTCGTGCGTTCGTACTCGCGGCCGGGCGAATCGCAGGTCATCGTGATGGCGCGCGACTCGATGAAGTCGAAGGACGTGCCCGAGCTCTGGTACCAGGTGCGCAAGAAGGTCGGTGATATACGCGCCACGTTGCCGGCCGAGGCGATCGGCCCGTTCTTCAACGACGAGTTCGGCGACACCTTCGGCAATATCTACGCGCTGACCGCGCCGGGCTTCGACTACGCGCTGATGAAGGACTACGCCGACCGCATCCAGCTGGAGCTGCAGCGGGTGCCGGACGTCGGCAAGGTCGAACTGGTCGGGCTGCAGGACGAGAAGATCTGGATCGAGCTGTCCAATACCAAACTGGCCACGCTGGGGATCCCGCTGGCGGCGGTGAAGCAGGCGCTGGACGAACAGAACGCGATGGCGCAGGCCGGCTTCTTCGAGACCGGCAGCGACCGCATCCGCCTGCGCGTGGACGGGCAGTTCGATTCGGTCGAGCAGATCCGCGCGTTCCCGATCCGCGCCGGCGACCGCACCCTGCGGCTGGGCGACATCGCCAGCGTCAAGCGCGGCTTCGCTGATCCGGCGGCGCCGAAGATGCGCTTCATGGGGCAGGACGCGCTGGGCATCGCGGTGGCGATGCGCGAGGGTGGCGACATCATCCGCCTGGGGAAGACGCTGGAGGCCGAGTTCCAGCGCCTGCAGAAGACCCTGCCGGTGGGCATGCGGCTGGGCAAGGTGTCCGACCAGCCGCAGAGCGTGCACGAGGCGATCGGCGAGTTCGTGCGCGTGCTGGCCGAGGCGGTCGCCATCGTGCTGCTGGTCAGCTTCTTCTCGCTGGGCCTGCGCACCGGCATGGTGGTGGCGGTCAGCATCCCGCTGGTGCTGGCGATGACCTTCGCCGCCATGCACGTGTTCGGCATCGGCCTGCACAAGATCTCGCTGGGCGCGCTGGTGCTGGCGCTGGGCCTGCTGGTGGACGACGCGATCATCGCGGTGGAGATGATGGCCATCAAAATGGAGCAGGGCTACTCGCGGCTGAAGGCGGCGAGCTTCGCTTGGGAATCGACGGCGTTCCCGATGCTGACCGGCACGCTGGTGACCGCGGCCGGCTTCCTGCCGATCGCCACCGCGGCGTCGAGCACCGGTGAATACACCCGTTCGCTGTTCCAGGTGGTGGCGATCGCGCTGTGCGTGTCGTGGGTGGCGGCGGTGCTGTTCATTCCGTGGCTGGGCGACAAGATGCTGCCGGACCTGCACGATGCGCACCTGCGTCCGACCTTGGTGCAGCGCCTGCGCCAGCGTTTCGGCGGCGCGCCATTCGAACCCGCCGCTGCCGCGCACGCGCACGATCCCTATGGCAGCCCTTTCTATCGTCGCTTGCGTGGCTGGCTGGACTTCTGCCTGCGCCACCGCTGGCTGGTGATCGGCGCCACCGTGGCCGCGTTCGTGGCCTCGATCGCGCTGTTCCGCTTCGTGCCGCAGCAGTTCTTCCCGGACTCGGTGCGGCCGGAGCTGATGGTGGACCTGGAGCTGGCCGAAGGCAGCTCGCTGCGGTCCACCGATGCGCAGGCGCGCAAGCTGGAGGCGCTGCTGCAATCGCGCGAAGGCATCGAGAACTACGTCGCCTACGTCGGCACCGGTTCGCCGCGCTTCTACCTGCCGCTGGACCAGCAGCTGCCGGCCGCCAACTTCAGCCAGTTCGTGGTGCTGGCCAAGGACCTGGCGGCGCGCGAAGCGACCCGCAGCTGGCTGATCGAGGAGGTTGCGCCACGGTTCCCCGAACTGCAGCTGCGCGTCACCCGGCTGGAGAACGGCCCGCCGGTGGGCTACCCGGTGCAGTTCCGTGTCTCCGGCGAGGACATTGGCCAGGTCCAGGCCATCGCCCGCCAGGTGGCCGGCAAGGTGCGCGCGGATCCCGACGTGGCCAACGTCAATCTCGACTGGGGTGAACCCAGCAAGGTGGTGCGGCTGCGCATCGACCAGGACCGCGCCCGCGCGCTGGGCGTGAGCAGCGCGCAGCTGGCGCATTTCCTGTCCGGTTCGCTGTCGGGGCTGTCGGTCAGCACCTACCGCGAGGACAACGAGCTGATCGAGATCCTGCTGCGCGGCACCCGCGACGAGCGCGCGCGGCCCGACCTGCTGGGCAGCCTCGCCGTGCCCACGCCCGGCGGCAGCGTGCCGCTGGCGCAGATCGCCACGCTGGAGTACGGCTTCGAGGACGGCATCATCTGGCATCGCAACCGCCTGCCGACGGTGACCGTGCGCGCCGACATCCGCACCGACGCGCTGACCCCGCCGACGGTGGTGGCGCGGATCCTGCCCACCCTGGCCGGCATCCGCGCCGCGCTCCCGGAAGGCTACCTGCTGCAAACCGGCGGCACGGTGGAGGATTCCGCGCGCGGGCAAAACTCGATCAAGGCCGGCCTGCCGCTGTTCCTGCTGGTGGTCACCGCGCTGCTGATGCTGCAGCTGCGCAGCTTCCCGCGTACCGCGCTGGTGCTGCTGACCGCGCCGCTGGGGCTGATCGGCGTGGTGTTGGCGCTGCTGCTGTTCCGGGTGCCGTTCGGGTTCGTGGCGATGCTGGGCACGATTGCGCTGGCCGGCATGATCATGCGCAACTCGGTCATCCTGATGGACCAGATCCAGCAGGACATCGATGCCGGCCACGACCGCTGGCACGCGATCATCGACGCCACCGTGCGCCGCTTCCGCCCGATCGTGCTGACCGCGCTGGCGGCGATCCTGGCCATGATCCCGCTCTCGCGCAGCGCCTTCTACGGTTCGATGGCGGTGGCGATCATGGGCGGGTTGACGGTGGCGACCCTGCTCACCCTGTTCTTCCTGCCGGCGCTGTACGCGGCCTGGTTCAAGGTGCGCAAGAACGAAACCGCCGCCTGAGGCCGGCCACTGCGGCGATCGCGATGCTAGATTGGCCCCTGGCAGGCGCAGGCTTGCCCAGGCAGCAGCAGGGGGCGGGCTTGCGGATTGGAAACACCGAGGGCAGCGGTGGCGGCGTACCGCGCATGCGCGGGTACTGGCTGCTGTTGGCGTGGCTATGGTGGCTGGTGCCGGCGATGGGCTGGGCCGCGCCGGCCACGCGCCATTACACGGTCAGCGGCTGGACCATGGAAGACGGCCTGCCGCACCCGCTGGTGCACGTGGTGGCGCAGGACCGCGACGGCTTCCTGTGGGCCGGCACCTGGGAAGGCGTGGTGCGCTTCAACGGCCGCGGCTTCAGCCTGTTCGACCGCCAGAACGTCCGCGGGATGGAGCTGGCCGGCGTCTACAGCATCCTGCCCGAGGCCGATGGCGGGGTGGTGTTCGGTACCGCGCGCAACGGCATCGTCCGTTATTACCAAGGGGAGTGGCAGCGCCTAGGCGGCGACGCCACCCGCACGTTGGCGGTGTCGGTGCTGCATCGCGCCCGCGACGGCGCGCTGTGGTTCGCTTCCGGCAGGCGCCTGCTGCGGCTGGACGCTCATGGTCTGCAGGACGCCGGCAGGATGGCGGGGCTGCCGGCGGGGGAAGTGCTTGCGCTGGCGGAAGACAAGGACGGCGCGCTGCTGGTGGCGGGCGAAGCCGGGCTGTATCGCATCGCGCAGGGCCGCGCACGGCGCTGGGGCGCGGACTGGGTGGTGCCGGGCGCGGTCACCGCCTTACTCGGCGATGGCCGCGGCGGCTGGCTGGCTGCGCACGACGGTGGCGTGCGCTGGCGGCATGGCGATGGCCGGATCGAACGCATCGAAGTGGGCAGGCGGGTCAGTGCGGTGGTGCTGGATGAGCGCGGCGTGCTGTGGATGAACCTGTCCGACGGCCAGCTGCTGCGCCGCGATGCCGACGGCAGCCTGTGGCCGATGGGGATCCCGGGGACGGTCAACAAGGCATTGCTGCTGGACCGGGAAGGCCTGGTCTGGGTCGGCAGCAGCGATGGCCTGTACCGTGTCGCCGATGGCCAGGCCAGTGGCCTGACCCGGCGCGATGGGCTGGGCAGCGACTACGTCCGCACCGTGCTGGAGGACGACGCAGGCGCCTACTGGATCGGCCATGCCGACGGCCTGTCGCGCTGGTCGCATGGCCGGATGCAGGCCATCCGCTTGGGTGGGGGCGGCGGCGCGCACGACACCTCGGTGCTGTCGCTGGCCCAGCGCGATGGCAAGCTGTGGGTCGGCACCTACGACCTTGGCGTGCTGCAGCTGGATGCGCAGGGGCGGGTGCTGCAGCGCGTGCGGCTGGGCAGCGGCACCCAACCGGTGGTGCGCGCACTGCTGCCGGAGGCCGATGGCAGCATCTGGATTGGCGGCAACCACGGGCTGGTGCATTGGCGCAATGGCGAGGCGCATTCCTACCTGGGGGGCGCCGGCCAGCCCGACTTCACCGTACAGGCGCTGTACCGCGACCCCGGCGGCCAGACCTGGATCGGCACCAATAACGGCATGGCCATGCTCGACGCTGCCGGCCGGTTGCACCGCTGGGAGCCGAACCACGACGTGCCCGCGCAATATTTCTTCGACTTCCTGCGCGATGGCGGCGGTGACCTGTGGATCGCCAGCGACCGCGGCCTGCTGCGGATGCGCGACGGCCGCTTCACGGTCTACGACCACGAGCGCGGGCTGCCGCGCGACAAGCTGTTCCGGATCATCGACGACGGTGCCGGCAGCCTGTGGCTGTCCAGCAACATGGGCGTATTCCGGGTGTCGCGGGGTGAGCTGGATGAAATCGATGCCGGCACCCGCACGCAGCTGGCCGTGCACGTGCTGGACCGCAGCGATGGCATGCCCGGCAGCCAAGGCAACGGCGCCAGCCAGCCTTCCGGTTGGCTGGCGCGGGAAGGCCAGCTGCTGTTCCCGACCTCGGCCGGGCTGGCGGTGATCGACCCACACGCGGAGGTGACCGGTCGCGCCGGCGCGCCCCCGGTGGCATTCGAGCGGGTCACCGTGGACGGGCAGGTGCAACCGCTGAGGCCACTGCTGACCCTGCAGCCGGGGGCCAACCGGCTGGCGATCGGCTATGCCGGGATGAGTTTCCGCGCGCTGGACAAGCTGCGTTACCGCTACCGCCTGCAAGGCTACGACCAGGACTGGGTGGGCGCGACCGCCGGCAGCGAAGTCGTCTACACCCGGCTGCCGCCGGGCCGCTACCAGTTGGAAGTGGAAGCGATGGCGATGCCGGTGGATTGGTCGCGCAGCGAACGCATCGGCAGTGCGCGGATGGACATCGAGGTCATGCCGGCGCTGTGGCAGCGGCCGTGGCTGCGCGCGCTGCTGGCACTGGGCGTGGTGGTGGCGGTGGCGCTGCTGGGATGGTGGCGTACCGCCAGCCTGCGGCGCCGCCAGCGCCGGCTGAACCAGATCATCGCCGAGCGCACCGAGGAGCTCAGCGAGAAGAACCGCCAGCCGGAGGTCGCCGGTTATCGGCTGCAGCACTTGGCCACCCACGACGGGCTGACCGGGTTGCCCAACCGTCGCGCTGGCGACGCCCACCTGGTGGCCGCGGTGGCGCAGGCGCTGGCCGACGCCAGGCCGCTGAGCATCGCCCTGCTCGACATCGACTATTTCAAGCAGATCAACGACCAGCATGGCCATGCCACCGGCGATGCGGTGCTGCAGGCGATTGGCGAGGCACTGGCGGTTTTCGTGGCGGAGTGGGGGCTGTTCGCGGCGCGCTTTGGCGGCGAGGAATTCCTGCTGTGCATGGAAGAACTGCCGCTGGCCGACGGTGCGGCCAGGATGGGCGAGTTGTTGGCGCGCATCGGGGCGCTCGAGGTGGCGACGGAGGAAGGCGTGGTGCTGCACTGCACCTTCAGCGCCGGCGTGGCCGAACTGGCGCCGGGGCAATCCGCGCATGCGCTGTTGGCGCAGGCGGATGACCGCCTGCTGCAGGCCAAGCAACAGGGGCGCAACCGCATCGTCGCCGGCTAGGGCTTCGTCGCCCGTCCGCTGCTTGCATCCAGCAGGGCGATGAATGCCTGCGCCGCGCGCGAAGGCGTGCGCCCGGCGTGCGTCACGTAGCCCAACCGGCGCGACAGCGCCAGTCCGCCAACCGGCAGCGTGCGCAGGCTGCGGTCCAGCAGGGTCCGTGGCAGCACGCCCCAGGCCAGCCCCACGGAGGCGAGCATCTTCAGCGTCTCCATGTGGTTGCTGGTCATCCGCAGCCGCAGCGGCAGGCCGCGCCGGGCGAAGGCGTCGGCGACGATGCGATGGGTGAAGGTGTGCGGCTCCGGCAGCACCGCCGGGTAGGCGGAGAGGTCGGCCAGCTTGGGGCGTGGCCTGCGCGCCAGCGGATGGCTGGGGGCGGCGACGAAGCACAGCGGGTCGTCCCATAGCGTTGCCGACAGCAGCGGCGGCGTGGCTGGCCCGAGCGTGGTCAGCGCCAGCTCGATCCGTCCCTGCAGCACCTCGTTCCAGGCCTGCTCGGAATCCATGAAGCGGATATCCAGTTCCACCCGTGGGTATTTCGCCACGAACCGGCGCAGCAGCGGCGGCAGCCGGTGCAGCCCGATGTGGTGGCTGGTGGCCAGGCGCAGCACGCCACCCACGCCTTCGCCCACCTCGTGCAGCGCCCGCCGCGCATCGTCGGCATCGTCCAATAGCCTGCGTGCGCGCGGCAGCAGCGTACGCCCGGCCTCGGTCGGCACCACCTGCCGGCCCAGCCGGTCGAACAGGCGCGTTTCCAGCGAGGCCTCCAGCTGGGCGATGCGCTTGCTCACCGCCGGCTGGGTCAGGTGCAGCCGCTCTGCCGCGAGGGAAAAGCCGCCGTGTTCGGCGACCGCGACGAACGCGGCAAGGTTGGCGAGGTCCATTGCATTCCTTGGAGGAATCGAATGGATGAAAAATATCCATTTGAGTCATCGAAGGAAAGCCGGCAATCTGGCCATGGACACGCCCCGGGACGCGCCGATGGCCGGCAAGACCTTGTACGACAAGCTGTGGGAGATGCACGAGGCCAGCCGCCGCGATGACGGTTCCTCGCTGCTCTACATCGACCGCCACATCCTCCACGAGGTGACCTCGCCGCAGGCGTTCGAGGGCCTGCGGCTGGCGGGTCGCACGCCGTGGCGGGTCGGCGCCAACCTCGCCACGCCCGACCACAACGTGCCGACCACGCAGGCCGAGCGCGCCGGCGGGCTGGCCGCCATCGCCGACGAGACCTCGCGCATCCAGGTGCGCACGCTGGACGAGAACTGCGCCGACTTCGGCATCCTCGAGTTCCCGATGGACGACCCGCGCCAGGGCATCGTCCACGTGGTCGGCCCCGAGCAGGGCGCCACGCTGCCGGGCATGACCGTGGTCTGCGGCGATTCACATACCTCCACGCACGGCGCGTTCGGGGCGTTGGCGCATGGCATCGGCACCTCGGAGGTCGAGCATGTGCTGGCCACGCAATGCCTGGTCGCGCAGAAGATGAAGAACATGCGCGTGCGCGTCGAAGGCGAACTGCCGCCGGGCGTGACCGCCAAGGACATCGTGCTGGCGGTCATCGGCCGCATCGGCACCGCCGGCGGCACCGGCCATGCGCTGGAATTCGCCGGCAGCGCGATCCGCGCGCTGTCGATGGAAGGCCGCATGACCGTCTGCAACATGGCGATCGAGGCGGGCGCGCGGGTCGGCATGGTGGCGGTGGACGACACCACCATCGACTACGTGCGCGGCCGTCCGTTCGCGCCGGCCGGCGAACAGTGGGATGCGGCGGTGGCGCTGTGGCACACGCTGGTCTCGGATGCCGACGCGCATTTCGACGTCGACATCGAACTGCGCGCGGAAGACATCCGCCCGCAGGTGAGCTGGGGCACCTCGCCGGAAATGGTGCTGGCGGTGGATGGCAACGTCCCCGATCCCGCGCGCGAGACCGACCCGGTGAAGAAGGATTCCATTACGCGCGCCCTGGAGTACATGGGCCTGCGCGCCAACCAGCCGATCACCGACATCCGGCTGGATCGTGTCTTCATCGGCTCGTGCACCAATGCGCGCATCGAGGACCTGCGCGCGGCGGCAGCAGTGGCGAAGGGCCGCAAGGTGGCGGCGACGGTGAAGCAGGCGCTGGTGGTGCCGGGCTCCGGGCTGGTCAAGGCGCAGGCCGAGCGTGAAGGGCTGGATCGCATCTTCCTCGACGCCGGCTTCGAATGGCGCGAGCCCGGCTGCTCGATGTGCCTGGCCATGAACCCGGATCGGCTGGAAAGCGGCGAGCACTGCGCCTCCACGTCCAACCGCAATTTCGAAGGCCGGCAGGGCGCGGGCGGCCGCACCCACCTGGTCAGCCCGGCGATGGCCGCCGCCGCCGCGATTGCCGGCCACTTCATCGACGTGCGGGAGCTGCAATGAATCCGTTCACCAAGCACACGGGCGTGGCGGTGCCGCTGGACCGCGCCAACGTCGACACCGACCAGATCATCCCCAAGCAGTTCCTGAAGTCGATCCGCCGCAGCGGTTTCGGCCCCAACCTGTTCGACGAGTGGCGCTACCTCGACGTCGGCCAGCCGGGACAGGACTGCTCGACGCGGCCGCTGGATCCCGGCTTCGTGCTCAACCAGCCGCGCTATGCCGGCGCCAGCGTGCTGCTGGCGCGCGCCAACTTCGGCTGCGGCTCCAGCCGCGAGCACGCGCCGTGGGCGCTAGCCGAATACGGCATCCGCGCGATCATCGCGCCAAGTTTTGCCGATATCTTCTACAACAACAGCTTCAAGAACGGGCTGTTGCCGATCGTGTTGCAGGACGACGAAGTGGATGCGCTGTTCGCGCAGTGCGAAGCCGCGGAAGGCTATGCGCTGGCCATCGACCTGCAGGCGCAGGCGGTGACGCGGCCGGATGGGACGCAGCACCACTTCGCCGTCGACGCCTTCCGCAAGCACTGCCTGCTGCACGGACTGGACGACATCGGCCTGACCCTGCAGCAGGCCGATGCCATCCGCGCCTTCGAGGCGCGCCATCGCGCGGCGCAGCCGTGGGTGTTCACGCGCGGCTGAGCGCGGCTATTCCAGGCGCAGCCGTGCCGTGACTGGGAAGTGGTCGGACGGGTAGCGCTGGCCGTCGGAGTCGGTCAGCACCGCGTAGTCGAGCACGCGGATGCGCGGGCCGACGAAGATGTAATCGATGCGCGGACCAAGCGGCTGGCCCATCGCGAAGCCGTTGAAGGTGCCTTCGGGACCGTACGGCGGTGTTTCCGAGCGCGCGCGTGCATCGCCCATCGCCGCCTGCATGTGGCGGATCTGCTCGGTCTCCGGGCTGGAGTTGAAGTCGCCCAGCGCCACCAGCGCATCGCCCGGGTCGCGCCCGGCCAGCCAGCGCAGCAGCAGCGCGGCCGATTCGCGGCGGGCCACTTCGCCCTCGTGGTCGAAGTGCACCGACACCACGGTGAGGGCCTTGCCACTGGCCTTATCGCGCAGGCGCGCCCAGCTTGCCAGCCGGTTGCAGCAGCGTGCGTCCCAGCCCTTCGAGGGGACCTCCGGGGTCTGGCTGAACCAGAAGTCGCCGTGCGCCAGCAGCGCGAAACGGTCGCGGCGGTAGAAGATCGCCGAGTGCTCGCCGGCCTGCTTGCCGTCGTCGCGGCCCACGCCGACGCGCGCGTATTCCGTCAGCGCGTCGAGGTCGGCAAGCTGCCCCGGTAGCGCTTCCTGGGTGCCGAACAGATCGAAGCCGTGGCGGCGCACCAGCGCCTTCACCGCTTCGCGCCGATGCGGCCAGGCGTTGGCGCCGTCGCTGGCCACGTCCAGCCGCAGGTTGTAGGTGGCGACGCGCAGATCGCCGGGCCCGCCGGCAGTGGTCAGGCTGGTGGCCAGCAGCAGGGCCAGCGCGGCGAACATGCGCCGTAGCCGGCGGTGGATGGCGGGGTTCGGCATGGAAGGCTTCTGGAGGAAGGGAGGAAAGTGGGGTCAGACCCCACTTTCTCACGCTCTGCCTGCGCTGGATGGCGTCAGTCGCGCAGTTCCATCACGTGGCAGGGCAACTCCAGCTGTTCCAGCACCGTCGATGTGACCGCGCGGGTGCCGACGGCGCGTGCGCGGTCGCAGGTCAGGTCGGCGGTGAGCGCGCCACCTTCGAGCGCGCGTGATACCGCCAGCTCCACGCACTGCGCCTCGCCCTCCAGCCCGAGCGCATGGCGCAGCAGCATCGCCGCGCTGAGGATGGCGGCGTAGGGATTGGCGATGCCCTTGCCGGTGATGTCCGGCGCACTGCCGTGGATCGGCTCGAAGATCCCGCAGCTGCCTTCGCCCAGGGAGGCCGACGGCAGCAGGCCCAGCGAGCCGGCCAGCATCGAGGCTTCGTCGGTGAGGATGTCGCCGAACATGTTCTCGGTGACGATCACGTCGAACGATCGCGGCCGCGCCAGCAGGTGCATCGCCATCGAATCGACCAGCTGGTGTTCCAGCTGCACGTCCGGGAACTCCTCGCCCACGACGCGCGTCGCCACCTCGCGCCACAGCCGCGAGGTTTCCAGCACGTTGGCCTTGTCCACCGAAGTCAGCCTGCCGCTGCGCGCGCGCGCCAGCCGGGCGGCGTGGCGCACCACGCGCTCGATCTCGGCGACGCTGTAGCGGCAAACGTCGGACGCGTCGCCGTCGCTGCGGGCCTTGTCGCCGAAATAGATGCCGCCGGTCAGCTCGCGCACCACGATCAGGTCCACGCCCTGCAGCAGGTGGGGCTTGATCGGCGAGGCGCCCAGCGTGGCCGCGTGCGGCTTGACCGGGCGCAGGTTGGCGTACAGGCCCAACGCCTTGCGGATCGCCAGCAGCCCCTGTTCCGGGCGCACTTTGGCGCCGGGATCCGACCATTTCGGGCCGCCCACCGCGCCCAGCAGGATCGCGTCGGCGGATCGGGCCGCCGCCAGCGTGGCGTCCGGCAGCGCACTGCCGGTGGCGTCGATGGCGGCGCCGCCGATCAGGTGTTCGCTGAAGTCGAAGTCGTGGCCATAGCGCGCGGCCACCGCGCGCAGGACGGCAACGGCGGCGGCGGTGACTTCGGGGCCGATGCCGTCACCCGGCAGTACGACGATGTTGGCGTGCATGTGTGCGGTTCCTTGGGGGGAGTGGGGTCAGGCGGGGATCGCCACGGGGTGCGTGGCCTGCGTGCGCAGCACGCGGTTGGCGACGTCGAGCCAGGCGATCGCGCTGGCTTCCAGCACGTCGCGGCTGGTGCCCTGGCCGCTGAACGTCTCGCCGTCGATGCGCGTACTCAGGTTGGCCTCGCCGCGGGCGTCGCGGCCGATGCCCATGCTGTGCACTTCGTAGCTTTCCAGCGCGAAATCGACGCCGGTGGCCTGCGCCAGCGCGGCGAACAATGCTGCGATGGGACCGTCGCCATGGGCGTCCTGGCGCACCTGGCGACCGTCGGGATCGGACAGCTCCACCCGCGCGCGGGTGTGCTGGCCTTCGTCGGTCAGATGCATGGCCGCCACCCGCCAGCCGGGCCCGAAGCGTTCGCCTTCGACCAGCCGCAGCAGGTCGGCATCACCGATCACGTGCTGGGTCTGGGTCAGTGCCTTGGCGTCGGCGATCACCCGGTCCAGCTGCACATCGTCCAGCACGTGGCCCAGCGCGCGCAGGCGGTCGGCCACCGCCGCGCGCCCGCTGTGGCGGCCCAGCACCAGCTGCGAATCCGGCCAGCCCACGTCCTGCGGGCGCATGATCTCGTAGGTATCGCGGTTCTTCAGCATGCCGTGCTGATGGATGCCGGACTCGTGCGCGAACGCGTTCAGGCCGACGATGGCCTTGTTGCGCTGTACCTGGATGCCGGTGATGCGCGACAGCAGGCGCGAGGTGTCCAGCAGCTTCGGGGTGGCGATGCGGGTATCCGCGCCGTACCAGCCGCGACGCACCTTCATCGCCATCACCAGTTCTTCCAGCGCGGCGTTGCCCGCGCGCTCGCCGATGCCGTTGATGGTGCATTCCACCTGCCGCGCGCCGCCCTCGATGGCGGCCAGCGAGTTGGCCACGGCCAGGCCCAGGTCGTTGTGGCAGTGCGCGCTGAACACCACGCCGTCGGCGCCCTTCACGTTGGTGCGCAGGAAACGGAACAGTTCGCGGATTTCCTCCGGCGTGGCGTAGCCCACGGTGTCCGGCACGTTGACGGTGCGCGCACCGGCGGCGATCGCCGCTTCGAACACCTCGACCAGGAAGTCGCGCTCGGTGCGGAAGGCGTCCTCGGCGGAAAACTCCACGTCATCGACGTGCCGACGCGCCAGCTCGACGCCCATCACCGCGCGTTCGATCACCTGCTGCTTCGACATCGACAGCTTGTGTTCGCGGTGCAGCGGGCTGGTGGAAATGAAGACATGGATGCGCGGTGCCGCGGCGGCATCCAGCGCGCGTGCGCAGGCTTCGATGTCGCCGGCGTGGCAGCGTGCCAGCCCGGCGATGGCGGCGCCGCGCACCTCGCGCGCGATGGCCTGCACGGCGCCGAAGTCGGCCGGCGAGCTGTTGGGGAAGCCGGCCTCGATCACGTCCACCCCGAGATCGGCCAGCGCGTGCGCAAAGGCGATCTTCTGCGGGCTGCTCATGGTGAAGCCCGGTGACTGTTCGCCGTCGCGCAGGGTGGTGTCGAAGATGACGACGCGATCGGGGGGTGCGTGTTCCGGGGCGGCGGCGTTGGCGCTTGCGTTCATGCGTAGCTGGTCTCGGGTGCGGGTGTTGTACGCGCGGTGCGCGGCACGGGAATGGCGATGGAGGGGAGCGAGCCGGCAGCACGCGGGGGCGTGGAGGCTGCCGGCGGCGTAAGTCGCTCCTGCCTGCGTTGCCGTGGTTTGCGCGGCGGGCGCGGACGCACGTCCTGCAGCAGCCCCGCCAGCACCGCTGCATCGAGATTGCCGCCGGAGACCACCGCGCACTTGCGCTTGGCGGCGACGCGTTTGCCCGCCGCCAGCGCCAGCGCGCCCGCGCCCTCGGCGATCAGGTGTTCCTCCAGCGCCAGCCGCACCAGCGTCTCGCGCAGCTCGGCTTCACGCACGATGACCACGTCGTCCAGCAGTTCCGCCAGCACGCGGCGGGTCAGCGCCCCCGGAATCTTCACCTTCACGCCGTCGGCCAACGTGGCCACCGGCTCGATGATCCGGTCGTCCCCGCGCAGCGCGCGCGCCATCGCATCGACGCCTTCCACCTGCGCGCCGACCACCCGCACGCCCTGCGTTTTCAGCGCCAGCGCAACGCCCGCTGCCAGCCCGCCGCCGCCGATCGGCACGATCACCACGTCCGGCGACAGCGCGCTGGCGATTTCCAGCCCCACGGTGCCCTGCCCGGCGATCACGTCGGGGTCGTCGAAGGCGGACAGCAGCCGGTAGCCATGCTGCGCGGCCAGCTCGGCGGCGAAGGCCCTGGCTTCGTCGTAGCTGTCGCCGTGCAGGCGCACGGTGGCGCCCCAGTGGGCGACGCCGGCGATCTTGGTGGCCGGCGCGGTTTTCGGCATCACCGTGATCGCCTGCATGCCCAGCCGGTAGGCGGCCCAGGCCAGGCCCTGCGCGTGGTTGCCGGCGGAGGCGGCGATGGTGGGCCGCAGGTCGTCGCGTTCGCGCGCGGCCAGCAGCGCGTTCATCGCGCCGCGCACCTTGTACGAGCCGGTGCGCTGCAGGTTCTCGAGTTTCAACCAGCAGCCGGAGCGCTCGGCGTAGTGCAGCGGCGTCGGCCCGAGGTAGCGGCGCAGCCGCGCCTGCGCGGCCAGCACGTCGCTGGCGGTGGGTGCGCGAGGCGTGGCCGCATCCGTGTTCATGCTTCGCGTACGTCCACCGCCAGGCAGTCGTACAGCCCGGCCAGCTGGTGCCGCAGGCTTTCCGGTTCGCGGCTGCCTTCCACGGTCATGCGCAGGTGCCAGCGGTCGCCGTCGTCCTGGGCTTCGCCATCGACGCTGACGGGCTGGAAGCCGCGGCGCTCGGCGGTGCCCAGCACGCGGGCCAGCGCGCCCTCGGCGCGGCGCAGGGTGAGATCAAGCTGGTAGCGCATGGGGCGTCTCCGTGGCGGTTCGGGCGGGCGCGACGACCGCGTCGTCGACGGCGGGATCGAGCATCTGCGCGTTGTTGCGGTTGGGCGGCACCAGCGGCCAGACGTTGGCGGCGGTGTCGATGGCCACGTGCAGCAAGGCCGGACCGTCGGCATCCAGCAGTGCCTGCAGCGCGGCATCGACGCCGTCGGCGCGGTCCACGTGCACGGCGGTGATGCCGAAGGCGGCGGCGACCGCGGCGAAGTCCGGGTTGTCGGACAGGTCGATCTCGGAATAGCGCCGGTCGAAGAACAGCTCCTGCCACTGCCGGACCATGCCCAGGGCTTGGTTGTCCAGCAGCACGATCTTCACCGGCGAGCGGTAGCGCTTCAGCGTCGCCAGTTCCTGGATGTTCATCATGATCGAGCCGTCGCCGCTCACGCAGACCACGCGCGCACCGGGATTGGCTTCCTGCGCCCCCAGCGCCGCCGGCAGGCCGAAGCCCATCGCGCCGAGGCCGCCGGAAGTCAGGTGCTTGCGCGGATGGTCCAGGCGCCAGTGCTGCGCCACCCACATCTGGTGCTGGCCGACATCGCAGGCCACCGTGGCATCCGGCGCCAGCTCGGACAGCCGCTTTAGCAGCGCAGGCGCGTACACGCCGCTGCCGGGTGCGTCATAGCGCGGGGCGAACTGTTGTGCGCGCTGCCGGCACTGCGCGCGCCAGGCCTTGCGCGCGGCACCGTGGCGGCCGTGCAGGTGGGCGGCGCAGGGGAGGGTCAGCTTGGTCAGCGTGGTGACGATGTCGCCGCGCACGCCGGCATCCGCGTGGCGCAGCTTGCCGATCTCGCAGGCGTCGATGTCCATGTGCACCACGCGCGCATGCGGCGCGAACTCGGCCAGCTTGCCGGTGGCGCGGTCGTCGAAGCGCGCGCCCACCACCACCAGAAGGTCGGCTTCCTGCACCGCCAGGTTGGCGGCGCGGCTGCCGTGCATGCCCAGCATGCCGAGGTTGAGCGGGTGCTGGGTCGGCAGTGCGCCGAGGCCCTTCAGGGTCAGCACGGCCGGGATCTGGGTGGCATCCACGAAGGTGCGGAACGCCTGCACGGCATCGCCCAGCACGATCCCGCCGCCGCCGTACAGCACCGGCCGCTGCGCCTGCGCGATCAGCGCCAGCGCTTCGTGCAGGGAGGCGTCCTTGGGCGCTTCCGGTGCGTCGGTACCGGACGACACATGCGGCGGCAGATGCGCGGCATCGGCGACCTGCACGTCCTTCGGCAGGTCGATCAGCACCGGGCCGGGGCGACCGCTGCGCGCCAGCCGGAACGCCTCCCCCACCATCATCGGCAGGTCCTCGACGCGGCGGGCGATGAAGCTGTGCTTCACCATCGGCATCGTCATCCCGAACACGTCCAGCTCCTGGAACGCGTCCGTGCCCATCAGGTGGGTGGGCACCTGTCCGGTGATGACCACCATCGGCACCGAGTCCAGCATCGCATCCGCGATCCCGGTGACCAAGTTGGACGCGCCGGGGCCGGAGGTGGCCACGCATACGCCCACGCGCCCGCTGGCCCGCGCATACCCGTTCGCCGCGAACGCCGCGCCCTGCTCGTGGCGGGGCAGCACGTGGCGCAGCCGGGGGGTGTCGTGCAGGGCGTCGTAGAACGGCATGATCGCGCCGCCCGGGTAGCCGAACAGCGTGTCGACGCCTTCGGCCACCAACGCCTGCGCCAGCCAGCGGGCGCCGTTCATCACGCGGCCTCGGCTTGCTTGGCGGCGGGCTGCGGCGCGGTAGCCAGCCACTTCATGTTGGCGCGCAGCTTCTTGCCGGTGGCCTCGATCGGATGCTCCAGATCGGCCTGCTTCAGCGCCTTGTAGTTGGCATTCCCGGCGGCGTATTCGGCGATCCACTGGCGGGCGAAGGTGCCGTCCTGGATTTCCGCCAGCACCTTCTTCATCTGCGCGCGGGTATTGGCGTCCACCACGTAGTCGCCGCGGGTCAGCGCGCCGTACTGCGCGGTCTCGCTGATGAACTCGTGCATGCGGGTGATGCCGCCTTCGTAGAACAGGTCCACGATCAGCTTCAGTTCGTGCAGGCATTCGTAGTAGGCGACCTCGGGCTGGTAGCCGGCTTCGACCAGCGTTTCCCAACCCGCCTGCACCAGCCGCGTGGCGCCGCCGCACAGCACCGCCTGCTCGCCGAACAGGTCGGTTTCGGTTTCCTCCTTGAAGGTGGTCTTGATCGCGTTCTGGCGCGCGCCGCCGATGCCGGCGCAGTAGGTCATCGCCAGTTGCTCGGCTTGGCCGCTGCGGTCCTGGTGCACCGCATACACGGACGGCACGCCGCGGCCGATCTCGTATTCGCGGCGCACCAGCGCGCCCGGGCCCTTGGGCGCGACCAGCACCACGTCGAGGTCGTCGCGCGGGGTGATCTGGCCGTAGTGGACGTTGAAGCCGTGCGCGAACAGCAGGCAGGCGCCCTGGTCCATGTTCGGCTCGATGACTTCGCCGTACAGCTGCGGCTGCACCATGTCGGGGGTGAGCACGGCGACGATCCGTGCGCCCTTCACCGCCTCGGCGGGGGTGTTGACGGTGAAGCCGTCGGCCTTCGCCTTGAATTCGGTCGGGCCGCCGGGGCGCAGGCCGATGGTCACGTCGAAGCCGGAGTCGCGCAGGTTGAGCGCATGCGCGCGGCCCTGGCTGCCGTAGCCGATGATGGCGATGCGGGGTTTGCTGCTGGTCATTGCGGTGGTTCCTGTCGAGGAGGTTTTGCGCGGGCCAAAACGAAAAACCCCGCACCTTGCGGTGCGGGGTTCTGCGATTCGGGCGTTGGTTTGTTGCCTGTCTTACACGCCGGATCGTCCCGCACCTGTGGGCGAGGTAATAAGTACGAGGACGAGGAGGGACGCCGCCTTCGAGGCGGTCGTCGGGATCGGCAGTGGCATGTGGCGCTGCAACATGACTTCAGGTAAACATGATTCCGCAACGTCTGTCAACCGTCCCGCACATGCCGTTTTCGCATGAGCGGAAGTTGCAAACGAAACCGCGCAAATGCAGCAGGATCAAGGCCTGCAGCAATGCCCGCACCTCGCCACGGATCCCCCACGATGCCCGACTACCGTTCCAGCACCTCCACCCACGGCCGCAACATGGCCGGCGCGCGCGCGCTGTGGCGCGCCACCGGCATGGTCGATGCCGACTTCCACAAGCCGATCATCGCGATCGCCAATTCCTTCACCCAGTTCGTGCCCGGCCACGTGCACCTGAAGGATCTCGGCCAACTGGTCGCGCGCGAAGTCGAGCTCGCCGGCGGCGTCGCCAAGGAGTTCAACACGATCGCCGTGGATGACGGCATCGCGATGGGCCACGACGGCATGCTGTATTCGCTGCCCTCGCGCGAAGTGATCGCCGATTCGGTCGAATACATGGCGAACGCGCACTGCGCCGACGCGCTGGTGTGCATCAGCAACTGCGACAAGATCACCCCCGGCATGCTGATGGCGGCGCTGCGCTTGAACATCCCGGTGGTGTTCGTGTCCGGCGGGCCGATGGAGGCGGGCAAGACCGCGCTGGCGGATCAAAAACTCGATCTGGTCGACGCGATGGTGATGGCGGCCGATGCGGCGGTGAGCGACGAGCAGGTGGCAGCGGTGGAGCGCAGCGCCTGCCCGACCTGCGGTTCGTGCAGCGGCATGTTCACCGCCAATTCGATGAACTGCCTGACCGAGGCGCTGGGCCTGTCGCTGCCCGGCAACGGAACCACGCTGGCCACCCACGCCGACCGCGAAGCGCTGTTCCAGCGCGCCGGCCGGCTGATCGTCGAGTTGTGCCATCGCTGGTACGGCGGCGGGGACGCCAGCGCGCTGCCGCGCGGCATCGCCACCTTCGAAGCGTTCGAGAACGCGATGGCGCTGGACATCGCGATGGGTGGCTCCACCAACACCATCCTGCACCTGCTCGCCGCGGCGCAGGAAGCGGAGGTCGCCTTCGACCTGCGCGACATCGACCGGTTGTCGCGGCGCATTCCGCAGCTGTGCAAGGTGGCGCCGAACTCACCGAAGTACCACGTCGAGGACGTGCATCGCGCCGGCGGGATCATGGCGATCCTCGGCGAACTGGCACGCGGCGGCTTGCTGCACACGGGCGTGCCGACCGTGCACGCGAAGTCGCTGGGCGAGGCGATCGCGCAATGGGATATCGCCACGGTCGATGACGAAGCGGTGCGCACGTTCTACCGGGCCGGCCCGGCCGGCATCCCGACCCAGGTCGCCTTCAGCCAGTCCGCCCGCTGGCCGACGCTGGATGCGGATCGCAGCGAAGGCTGCATCCGCGACGTGGCGCATGCGTATTCGCAGGAAGGTGGCCTCGCCGTGCTGTACGGCAACCTCGCGGCCGATGGCTGCGTGGTGAAGACCGCCGGCGTGGACGAGTCCATCCACGTGTTCGAGGGCCGCGCGCGCGTCTACGAGAGCCAGGACGCGGCGGTGGCCGCCATCCTCGGTGACGAGGTGCAGGCCGGCGACGTGGTGGTGATCCGCTACGAGGGCCCGAAGGGCGGGCCGGGCATGCAGGAAATGCTGTACCCGACCAGCTACCTCAAATCGAAAGGCCTCGGAAAAGCCTGCGCGCTGCTCACCGACGGGCGTTTCTCCGGCGGCACCTCGGGGCTTTCCATTGGCCACGTCTCGCCGGAAGCGGCGGCGGGTGGGGCGATCGCGCTGGTGCAGGATGGCGATCGCATCCGCATCGACATCCCCGCCCGCGGCATCGAACTGCTGGTGTCAGACGAGGAGCTCGCCGCCCGCCGTGCCGTGCAGGCCGCGCGAGGCTGGAAGCCTTCGTTGCCGCGCGCGCGCAAGGTCAGCGTGGCGCTGAAGGCCTACGCCCTGCTCGCCACCAGCGCCGACAAGGGCGCGGTGCGCGACAGGACGCTGCTGGACGGCGCCTGATGCGAGCCGTCAGAGCACCCGCGGCGGCTGCCCGCCGACGATCACCACGTCGGCCGGGCGGCGCGCGAACAGGCCCACGGCGACCACGCCGGGGATCTGGTTGAGTTCGCGCTCCATCGCCACCGGATCGACGATGGACAGGTTGTGCACGTCGAGGATGATGTTGCCGTTGTCGGTGGTGACGCCGTCGCGCCACACCGGCTGGCCGCCGGTCAGGCGCACGATCTCGCGGGCGACCAGGCTGCGCGCCATCGGGATCACTTCCACCGGCAACGGGAACCGGCCCAGCACGTCCACCCGCTTGCTCGGGTCAACGATGCAGACGAACTTCGCGCTGGCCTCGGCGATGATCTTCTCGCGGGTCAGCGCGGCGCCGCCGCCCTTGATCAGGCGCTTGTGCGGATCGCACTCGTCGGCGCCGTCCACGTACAGCGACAGCGGGCCGGCGGCGTTGAGATCGATCACCTCGATGCCATGCGATTTCAGGCGCGCGGTGCTCTGCTCGGAGCTGGACACCGCGCCCTGGATGCGGTCCTTCCACGCCGCCAGCGCATCGATGAAATAGGCGACGGTGGAGCCGGTGCCGACGCCGACGATCATGCCGTCTTGGACGTATTCGATGGCTTTTTCGGCGGCGAGTTTCTTGGCGTCGGACATGGCGGTTCCTGCGATGGGATGGGATTGCGCTCCTGCGGAGAGCGGGCGAGGCTATTCGAGGGAGAGCAGCAGCTTCCACTGCGCGGCGGTCACCGGGAACACCGACAGCCGGCTGCCCTTGGCGGTCAGCGCGAAGCCTTCGCCCAGCGCATCGGCGTGCCGCTTGATTTCCTCCAGCGGAATCAGCCGTTTGAGCCTGCGCTCGAAGGCGACGTCGACCAGGAACCAGCGCGGCGTTTCCGGGGTGGCCTTGGGATCGTGGTAGTGCGACTTGGGGTCGAACTGGGTGCTGTCCGGATAGGCGGCGCTGGCGACGGTGGCCAGGCCGGCGATGCCCGGCACCTTGCAGTTGCTGTGGTAGATCATCACGCCGTCGCCTACCCGCATGCCGTCGCGCATGAAGTTGCGCGCCTGGTAGTTGCGCACGCCGTTCCACGGTTCGGTGCCGACCCGCTCGAGGTCGTCGATGGAGAACGCGTCGGGCTCCGACTTCATCATCCAGTAGCGCTTGCGCGTGCTCATGCGGCGGCTCCTATCCGGCGAGGGTGGCAAGGTGGGTGGCGTCTTCGCAGCAGACCGCGTCCAGGCGCACGTCCCAGGCCTCGCGCGGCAGCGCATCCACGCGCTGCGCCGCGAACGCCGCGCCGACCAGCCACGGCGGGGCAGGGCGGTCGTGGCGGAAGGCGAGGCTGCGGTCGTACCAGCCGCCGCCCATCCCCAGCCGGTGGCAGTCGGCATCGAAACCGACCAGCGGCATCACCAGCACCGCCATGTCCTCCGCGCGCAGCGCGCCAGCAGGGGTGGCGTCCGGTTCGGGGATGCCGTAGCGGTTGGTGACCAGCGGGTCGCCCGCACGCCAGGGCGCGAAGCGCAGCGTGCCGTCCTCGTGCAGCAGGGGAAGGCAGTAGACGAGTGGGGCGGGCAGGCGCAGCTGCACGGCGTGCAGGCCGATCTCGCCGTCCATCGCCCAGTAGCCGGCGACGTAGCCGGAGGTGGGCAGGAAGGGAAGCGCCAGCACCCGTTCGGCCAGTGCCTCGGCGGCGGCGATGCGCTGCCGAGGGGGAAGGCTGCGCCGGCGCTCTCGCAGTGTCTTGCGCAGCGTGGCGCGGTCGATGGGCGGGCTCACGCGGGGACGGCCGGCTGCGGAAGGGAGACGTGGGGGAAATGTCTCCGCTGTGGCGATGCATGCGAAACGACCTTGAACCCGGGGTTCAAGTGGGAACGCTCGGCGGCCATCGGGCTTTCCGCTCGGGGCGGACTTGCACTCCCGGTTACCGTTGCGTCCCCGTGGTCGTCATTAAGGGACAAGGTGAATGTTGCGCACGCCGTCGCTCACAGCAGAGGACGCGGCCAGTATAGCCGTTCGGTCGCGGCGATGAGCCGGTTGTTGGTGGCGCGGATTCAGCTTTGCGCCAGCAGCGCGTCCAGCTTGCGGTTCGCCTCGTCGATCAGGCGCAGCGCCTCGCCACCGGCCGCGGCGGGCGGCGCCTTCGCGGTGTGCTGCTGCAACTCGTGGGCGAGGTTCAATGCGGTCAGCACCGCCAGCCGGTCGGGCGCGACCATCCTGTTGCCGCCGCGCAGTTCGCGCATGCGTGCATCCAGCATCCGCGCCGCCGAGGCCAGCCCGGCGCGCTCCTCGTCGCTGACGCCGACGGTGTATTCACGGTCGAGGATGCGGACGGTGACCGGCTCGCTCATGTGTGCTGCTCCAGCGACTTCAGCCGCCCGATCATCGCTTCCACCCGGCTGCGCGCCTGTTCCTGCTTGGACAGCAGCTGGGCGCGTTCGCCCGACATCTGTTCCACCTGCTGGCGCAGGCTGCGGTTTTCCTCCTGCAGGCGCTGCATGCGCGCGCCAAGCAGGTCGATCCGCGCCAGCAGTTTGTGCAGTTCGCCTTGCGGGTCGCGTCCGTCCATCCGCGCACCTTAGGCAGGCGCCGTGCCGGGGTCAAGCCGCACGCCGGCGCACGCCTGCGCGCGCAGCAGGAAGTCCAGGCAAGGCTGTTCCGGCAGCGGCCGGGAGATCCAGTAGCCCTGCGCGATGTCGCACGCGCTCTGCTCCAGGAACGCCAGTTGGCCCGAGGTTTCCACGCCTTCCGCCACCACCTGCAGGCCCAGCGTGCGGGCCATCGCGATGATGGTGGCGGTGATGGTGGCGTCCTCGTGGTCGTCGGGCGTGGCCAGGCCGTCGATGAAGGCCTTGTCGATCTTCAGGGTGTTGATCGGCAGGCGGTGCAGGTAGGCCAGCGAGGAATAGCCGGTGCCGAAGTCATCCACGGCGATGGATACGCCGAGCTTGCGGAATGCGTGCAAGCGTTCGCTGGCGACCTCGGCATTGGCCATCAACACGCTTTCGGTGAGTTCCAGTTCCAGCGCGGACGCCGCCAGCCCGCTGTCGCGCAGGGCCGCTTCGACCGCGCGCGCCAGCCCGCTGCGCAGCAGCTGCAGCGCGGATACGTTGACCGACACCTTCAGGCGCTGGTCGACTCCGGCGCGGTGCCATGCCGCTAGCGTGCGGCAGGCCTCGCGGAGCACCCACTCGCCAATCTGCACGATGGTGCCGCTTTCCTCCGCCAGCGGAATGAACTCGTCGGGCGCGACGCTGCCGTATTCGGGACTGTCCCAGCGCAGCAGCGCCTCGACCGCGCCGAAGCGGCCTTCGGCCAGCACCAGCTCCGGCTGGTAGACCAGCGACAATTCGCCGCGTTCGATCGCCCTGCGCAGCGCGCCGATCAGGTTGGCGCGGCGGCGGATGTCCCCATCCATCGCGTCGGCATAGCGCAGGAATGCCCGCTTGCCGGTGCCCTTCGCCTTGTACATGGCGGTGTCGGCGTGCTTGAGCAGGTCGGTGGGGACCTGCGCATGGTCGGGGAACAGGCTGATGCCGATCGACGGCGAGATGATGAACTCGTAACGGTCGTCGAGCCGCAGCGGCGCGTCGAACGCGGTGATGATGCGCTGCGCGCACTGGTCGGCCTCGGAAGGGTGGGCCAGGCCCTCCAGCACCACCGCGAATTCGTCGCCGCTGATGCGGGCGACGGTGCGCTCCGCGCCCGCCACTTCCTGCAGTCGCTGGGCGGCGGCGCGCAGCACGCGGTCGCCGGTGGCATGGCCCAGCGAATCGTTGACGTCCTTGAAGTTGTCCAAATCGAGGAACAGCAGCGCCAGCCGGTTGCCCTGGCGCCGCGCCTGCACGATCGCGCGCGACAGGCGTTCGGCCAGCAGGATGCGGTTGGGCAAGTTGGTCAGCGGGTCGTAGTTGGCCAGGTAGCGCAGTTCCTGCTCGATCCGGCGGCGCTCGCTGATGTCGCTGGCCACCAGCACGTACAGCTGTCGCTGGGTGGTGGGTTCGCGCAGCGGGCTGCACTGCATGGCGCATAGGAAATCGCTGCCGTCCTTGCGGCGCTGCCACATCTCGCCGCTCCAGCCGGCCTGCGCGTGGATGGCGCGGCGTGCGTCCTGGTAGAACGCCGGTTCGTGGCGGTCGCCATCGAGCAGGCTGGTGTCGCGGCCCAGCACTTCCGCTTCCGCGTAACCGGTCATGCGGCTGAACGCGGGGTTGACCGCAACGAAGCGGAAGTCGGCATCCAGCACCGCCACCGACTCGGCCATGCTGCGCATCACTTCGGCGGCGACCTGGCGCTGGTTCTCCATTTCGCGCAGCGAATCGATGTTGCGTGCCGTCCCGGCGATCCGCGAGACCCGGCCGTCGGGGCCGTGGCCGACGGCGCGGCCGCGCACCCGCATCCACTGCCATTCCCCGTCCTCGCCCTGCATCCGGTGTTCCGACAGGAACACCGGCGCTTCCCCGCGCAGGTAGGCGCGCAGCTGGCGGAGCACGCCCTTGCGGTCGTCGTCGTGGAACTTCGGGTTGCGCTCGATGCTGGCCTGCATGGCCAGGCGGTGGTCGCCGTCCGGGGTGACGCGGGTGACTTCCAATTCGCGGTTGCGCAGGTCGTACTGCCAGAACACCTCGTTCGAGGCCCACAGCGACAGCCGCCACTGCTGCGCGCGTTCGTCCTGTTCGCGCTGGTGGGCGCGCTGTTCGCGTTCGCGGCGGCGGTGGCTGGCCAGCGCCAGCCACGCCAACAGCAGCACCAGCAGCGACAGCAACAGTGCCAGCGCGGCGCCCGCCGGCAAGCCCGGCTCGCCCGCAAAGGCAGGCGACGGCAACAGTAGCGCGCCGTAGACAAGGCCTGGTTTTGCCGAAGCGACGCGGTCCCCCATCGGGGAAGTGTAGGCATGCCCGCGCGGAGGCAACAAGCGGCGTACGGTTGCTAAACTGCCGAAGTCCCCCTGGTTCGAGAATCCCGCGTGAGCGAAACCGAGTTGCCGGCCTGGGCCGAAGTGGCGGCCGCAGCCGACCGCCTGACGCTGGCCAGCAGCCCGGCCGAACTGCATGGCGCCCTGTGTGGCTGGCTGGCGGCCGGCGGCGCGGATGCCGCAGGCTGGCCGGCGCTGGTGATGGCCGACCCGGCCCTGCCGGCGCCGCAGCCGGGCGATGCGCTGGATCGCCTGCGCAGCACGAGCGCGGTGCAGTTGGGTGACCCGGAATTCGGCTTCCAGCTGTTGCTGCCCGAGGACGGCAAGCCGATCGACCGCGCCACGGCGCTGTTCGCCTGGTGCCGCGCCTTCCTTGGCGGGTTCGGGCTGGCGCTGGACGGCAAGCCGATGTCGGAAGAGGGGCAGGAAGCGCTGCGCGACCTCGCCAACCTCGGCGCCGCGCAGATCGACGAGGCCGACGACGGCAGCGACGAGGAAGCGCTGGCGGAGATCGAGGAATACCTGCGCATGGCGGTCTTGCTGCTGCATGCCGATTGCGCGCTGGGGATGCAGCACCGCCAGCGCCTGCACTGAAGGTCATGCAGCCGCTCACCGCCCACTGGCGCAACGCGCTGGCGCGCCGCCGCCGGCAGCTGATGCAGGCGGCCGGCGACGGCGCGATCCTGGTGCTGCCGGCCGCGCCGGAGCGCATCCGCAGCCGTGACACCCACCATCCGTACCGGCAGGATTCCGACTTCTGGTACCTGACCGGTTGCGACGAGCCCGACGCGGTGCTGGTGCTGGTGCCGGGCCGCAAGCACGGCGAGGCGATCCTGTTCTGCCGCGAGCGCGATCCCGAGCGCGAGGGCTGGGACGGCCCGCGGCTGGGGCCCGAGGGTGCGGTGGACGTGCTGGGGATGGACGACGCCTATCCGGTGTCGGACATCGACGAGATCCTGCCCGGCCTGCTGGAAGGCCGCCGCCGCGTGCACTACCACCTCGGCCGCGATGCCGACTTCGACCTCAAGCTGATCGGCTGGATCAACCGCGTGCGCGCGCAGGCCCGGCAGGGCGCGCAGCCGCCGCAGGAGTTCCTCGAGCTCGGCCATCTGCTGGACGAGATGCGGCTGTTCAAGTCGGCCGACGAGATCGCGCTGATGCAGCAGGCCGCCGACATCAGCGTGGAGGCGCACCGCGCGGCGATGCGCGCCGTCCGCGCTGGCATCCACGAATACGAGCTGCAGGCCGAACTGGAATACGTGTTCCGCCGGCATGGCGCGCAGCCGGCTTACGCCAGCATCGTGGGGGCCGGTGCCAACGCCTGCGTGCTGCACTACCGCGCCAACAGCGCCAAGGCCCGCGCCGGCGAGCTGGTGCTGGTGGACGCCGGCGCGGAACATCGCGGCTACGCCGCCGACATCACCCGCACCTTCCCGGTGGACGGTCGCTTCAACCGCCAGCAGCGTGCGTTGCATGATCTGGCCTGCCGCGCGCAGGCCGCGGCGCTGGCGCAGGCGCGCCCCGGCGTGCCCTACGAGGCCGGCCACGACGCCGCGGTGGCAACGCTGGCAGAAGGCCTGCTGTCGCTGGGCCTGCTGCAGGGCCGGCTGGAAACGGTGCTGGCCAACGGCGACTACAAGCGCTTCTACCGCCACAAGACCGGGCACTGGCTGGGGCTGGACGTGCACGATGTCGGCGAATACCGCCTGGATGGCGCATCGCGGCTGCTGGAGCCCGGCATGGTGTTCACCATCGAGCCCGGCCTCTACATTCCCCCCGACGAGGCCTCTGTGGCGCCGAAGTGGCGCGGCATCGGCATCCGCATCGAGGACGACGTGCTCATCACCCGCGATGGCCACCGGGTGCTGACCGGCGCGCTGGAACGCAGCGCGGACGAGGTGGAAGGGCTGATGGCGAAGTAATGCCTGCGCAGCCCCGCCTGGCTTCGCATCCCGCTGCGTTCCGTGGCCGCGCACGTTCCGTGCGCGCTTGATTGCGTTCCCGCCAGGCCGGCGCCGCGACGATTTCCCCTGGCGGGACGTCAGCCTTCGGCGAACGCCTCGCGGGTCAGGTTGATCGGCTCGCCCTCGGTGCAGGCCACGTCGTCCTCGATGCGGATGCCGCCGAAGGGCTTGAACATCTCCACCCGCTGCCAGTCCACCGCATCGCCCAGGCCCTTCTGCTTCAGCTCGTCCAGCAGCATGTCGATGAAGTAGATGCCCGGCTCGATGGTGACCACCATGCCGGGTTCCAGCGTGCGGGTCAGGCGCAGGTAGGGGTGGCCTTCCGGCTTGGCGATGGTGCCGCCGGCGTCGGACGCCGCGAACCCTGCCACGTCGTGTACCTGCAGGCCGATGCCGTGGCCGATGCCGTGCGGGAAGAACGCGCTGCTCACCCCGCTGGCCACCGCCTCCTCGGGCGATACCGTGGTCACTCCGAAGTCGCGCAGCACGCCAGCCAGCCGCAGGTGGGCATCGAGGTGGATGCGCGCATAGTTCGTGCCGGCGCGCACTTGCTCGCACAGCGCCAGCTGCGCGGCATCGACGGCGCGGATCATCGCCGCGAATTCATCGTCGGCCGCGGAGTAGGTGCGGGTGATGTCGCTGGCATAGCCGCCGAAGCTGGCGCCGGCGTCGATCAGGAAGCTGCGCACCGGCTTCGGCGGCAACCGGTCGCGGCTGGTGTAGTGCAGCACCGCGCAGTGTTCGTTCAGCGCGACGATATTGCCGTAGGGCAGGTCGTTGGCGTCCTGCCCGGCGGCCTGGCAATAGGCCAGGTGGATGCCGAATTCGCTGCTGCCGGCGCGGAAGGCGCGTTCGGCGGCGCGGTGCGCGCGCACGCCGATGCGGTTGGCCCGGCGCATCATCTCGATTTCGTACGGCGTCTTGGACGCGCGGTGGTACTCGAGGTACTGGACCACCGGCTCCGGGTTGTTCGGCACGTAGCTGCCCAGCGTGCCCTGCGGTTCGCCGACGATGGCGCAGCGGAACGCCGGCGGCAGCAGGCGCATGGCCTCGTCCGCGGTCCGGATCACCTCGATGTCGAAGTGCTCCACCCAATGGCCGCTGGGCATCGCTGGCACCACGTGCCAGTAGTCGTGCGGCTGCAGGAAGAGCAGCTTCGGTCGCTGTCCCGGCGTGATCACCAGCCAGCTGCCCGGTGCCTGGGTGAGCGGCAGCCAAGCCTTGAACTGGGGGTTCACCGCATAGGGGTAGTCGCGGTCGTCGAAGGCCTGGTAGTGCAGGGTGCCGCTGGGGATGGCCAGGTGGTCGAAGCCGCCGCGGCGCAGTGCTTCGGCCGCACGCGCCTGCAGCGTGGCCAGATGCTGCGGATACAGCGACGAAAGAAGGGCGTTCGACATGGTGGATCCGGCAAGCGGGGGAGGCCCGATTGTCGCGCATCCGCGCCAAGGGTGCAGGTCAGTCGTCCGCCTGTGCTGCCCATGCCCGCAGGCGGACCGTGGCGTCCGGCGACAGTCCCAGGAAGCGCAGCCCGATCCACGACTGCCCCGGCGCGCCGGCCTTGTCCTGCCAGAGCACGTGCGCGCCGACTTCCAGCGGCTGCGCCGCGCCGATCCCATCCGGCAGGTTGAAGCGGAACTGGAACAGTGCATCGTCCGGCAGGCTGCGGTTGGCCATCATCAGCATGCCGCCGACCGAAAGATTGCCCAGATAGCCCACCGGCTCCTCGAGGATGGCATCGATGACTTCGACCCGGCCAGGCACCGCGCGGCGCGGCTGGCGACGGCGGGGATCATGGCTCATGGCCGGGCTCCTTGGCTTGCTTGTCCTCGCTTGGCGCGATCCGCTGCAGGCTGCCGAGGGTGGCGTCCCAGGCCGCGGTGGCGGGTGCGACGTGCTGTTCCAGCAAGCGCAGCCGGCCGGCTGCGAGCTTGCGGGCAAGGCTGTCGAGGTTGTCGTTGCCGGCGCGCAGGCCGCGCCGGTTGACCAGCAGGGCTTGGTCGGTGTGTTCGCTGATCCAGGCCAGCCGGCGCCGCTGCGGGCCCTCCTGGCCGTCGTCGTCGAGTTCCACCCACAGCGGCAGCGGCAGCGAGCGCAGGTGCTCGTAGGCGGCCTGCTCCCCCGGGGTCCTTGGCGGCAGCGGCGGGGTGGTCTCCGCGAAGGCGGTGCTGTCCTCGCCCAACCGTCCGCGCGCGCGCAGTTGCACCAGCAGCTCGGTGCGGGAAGCCTGGTCGATGTCGTCGTCGCCCTGGCCGTGGGCCAGCTGCGCGGCGATGGCCGTGGCGTCCTCGGCGTGGTAGCCAACCTGCTCCAGGGCGGCACGGATCTGTTCCAGCAGCGCCGGATTCGCGGGCTGCGCGGGCCCACCCGAGCCGGCATCGACGATGCCGGCGGTGACGTCGAGCAGCTGCCGCCAGGCATCCGACTGTTCGCCGCTGCGCAGGTGGGCTAGCGACAGGACGTCGGTCCAGGTCTGTTCCAACAGCGTGCTGTGGAAGCGCGGCAGGTTGCGGCCTTCGAGCAGGCGGCGGATTTCCTGGTCGGCGCGTTGCCGGGCAACCTCCAGCTTCTCGCGCCCGCGCGCGGCCTCCACCTGCCGGCGCTCGGCCATCTCCGCCTTGCGGTCCAGCGCCTGCAGCCCCGATTGCAGGGTGCGGTTGGCCTCGGCGAAGGCCTCCGTGGCGCCGCTGGCGTCCTGCTGCACGTGCGAGGCGGCGCGCTGCAGCAGGCCCAGCCACTGCGCATCCAGGTCGTCCTCGGCCAGCCACTGCGCGCCCGATAGCGAGATGGCGTCGACCAGCTGGCGCGCGGGGTGCGCGGCGTCGGTGAAGAACCCTTGGTCGCGCAGGGCGAGCTGGGTCAGCGGCAGCCGCAGCCGCTCCAGCATCGCCTCGCCGGGGCTGGTCCTGCGCAGTTCGCGCTGCAGCTGGGTCATGAACAGGCCCAGCAGGTCGAAGGCGTCGCTGTCGACATCGGACAGCGCAACGCCATGGCCATGTGCCTGGCGCGACTGCGCCAGCAGGATGCGACGGTAGTCGGCCAGCGTGTCCGCCTTGTCCGTGCTGGCGCGCATCCGCTGCAGCGTGGCGAGGACTTCGTCGTGCGGAACCTGGCCGAGGGTGCGTTCGTCGCGCTTGCCGGGGCGTAGCTTGCTGAGCAGGCTGCGCCGCTGCTGGAGCAACGCCTGCAGGGCGGAGAAACCGGCGTCCGCGGTGTCGGCGGGGGCGGTCCGGCCTGCCGGGGCGCCAGCAGCGGGGACATGTCCCGCTTCGGCAGCGGCGGCATCGAAGGCGGGCGAGGTGGAGGCGCGCACCCGCATCGGCACGAAGCTGAGGTGCGGCAGGATGCCGTCTTCGACCAGGCGGTGGTTGAAGCCCTCCAGGATTGCCGGATAGGTATCCGTGAGCGTCTTTTCGAGCTGCTGGAACAGCTGCATCCGCGCATAGCGGGAGAGCTTGAGCTGGTCGGCGGCCGCGGCGGCCGCGGCGCACAGGGCGCGCGGCGCCAGCGGCAGGGTGTCGGCGTCGAACGCGGGGGCGCCGGCCAGCACGCCAAAGCGCTGCCCAAGCAGCTGCAGGCCCAGGCTGTTGCGCGCCTCGATGCGGCTGGCGATGGTGTCGAGCACGAATTCGTCGCTGACCCCGTCCTCCTCCAGCAGGCTCAGGGTCAGGACCTGGGGCGCATCGGTTTCCTGCTCCTCGTGGCGGCGCGTGCATTGCAGGCCGGCCAGCGAGGCTTCGACATGGTCGAGGAATCCGCGGACGAAGACCGCCGCGCCACCGCCCAGGCTGCGCATGGAGGAAATCCGGGCCTGCTCGAGCACGGGGTCGCTGCCTGCCGCGGTGCGGGCCAGCGCGAGTTCGGTTTCATGCAGGACGCGCGGCAGCAGCTGTTCCATCGTGGGCCGCAAGTCGGCCAGCAGGTGTTCCAGCGCCTGGCGCACGCGCCTGGGGAGGCGGGCGGTCGCCAGCGAGGATGGCGCGTTGCTTGTGGGTGCGGTCGAGGACACGGCGCGTCGGCGCCCCCCTTGGCGCTTTGGCAACCCGGCCATGGTATGCGGCAACCGCCACCGCCTCAATCACGCGGGCCAAGGCGCACCCCGCGGGCCGTGCAGGTATTGCCCGGCTCAGTCCAGGAACAGCCCGATCACGTCGTTGGCGAAGCGGCGCCCGAGTTCGGTCGGGCGCAGCCAGGCCGGGTCCGCCTCCAGCCAGCCGCGCGCGCGCGCCAGCGCCACCTTGTCGGCAATGGCGGCGGCAGGCAGCCCCGTGCGCGCTTCGAACATCGCCATCGGCACGCCTTCGTTCAGGCGCAGCGCGTTGAGCATGAAGTCGAACGGCAGCCGCTGCGCGGTCAGGTACTCGTCGCCACCGATCGCCGCGGCAGTGCCGGCCTTGGCCAGGTAGTCGGTGGGATGCTTTAGCTTCCAGCGCCGCAGCACCTGCTGGGTGGCGCCGAGGGTCAGCTTGCCGTGGGCGCCGGCGCCGATGCCAAGGTAGTCACCGAAGCGCCAGTAGTTGAGGTTGTGCCGGCACTGGCGGCCGTCGCGTGCGTAGGCGCTGATCTCGTACTGGGCGAAACCGGCGTCGGCCAGCCGCGCCTGGCAGGCCTCCTGCATGTCCCAGGCGGAATCCTCGTCGGGAATGCCGGCCGGCACCCGCGCGGCGAACACGGTGTTCGGCTCCAGCGTGAGCTGGTAGTGGCTGATGTGGGCCGGCGCCAGCGCAACGGCGCGCTCGACGTCGTCCAGCGCCATCGCCAGGGTCTGCTGCGGCAGCGCGTACATCAGGTCGAGGTTGAGGTTGTCGAAGCCTGCATCCTGCGCCGACTTCACCGCGCGCTCGGCGTCGCCGCTGCCGTGGATGCGGCCGAGCCGCTGCAGGCAGCCGTCGTCGAAGCTCTGCACGCCGAAGCTCAGGCGATTGACCCCTGCGGCGCGGTAGCCGGGGAAGGGGCCGTGTTCCACCGTGCCCGGGTTGGTCTCGAGGGTGATCTCCACGTCTGGCGCGAAGCGCAGGCGCGCGCTGGCCTGCTGCAGGAAGCGGTCGATCGCCTCCGGCGGGAACAGCGAGGGCGTGCCACCGCCGAAGAACACGCTGTGGACGATGCGGCCCCAGGCCAGCGGCAGGTCGAAGTCGAGGTCGGCCAGCAGCGCGTCGATGTAGGCATCCAGCGGCAATGCGCCCTTCGCCGCATGCGAGTTGAAGTCGCAGTACGGGCATTTGCGCACGCACCAGGGCAGGTGCACGTACAGCGACAGGGGCGGCGGCGTGAGCATCACGCCTGCCGCAGTTTCATGCGCAGCTGCGCCAGCGCGACGCCGCGATGGCTGTCGCGGTTCTTCACCGTGGCCGCCAGCTCGGCCGCGCTGCAGCCGTGCGCCGGCGAGAAGAACACCGGGTCGTAGCCGAAGCCGCCGCTGCCGCTGCGCGCCTGCAGGATGCGGCCTTCCCACCTGCCTTCGGCGACCAGCGGCATCGGGTCGTCGGCATGCTGCACCAGTGCGAGCACGCAGACGAAGCGCGCGCTGCGATCCGCGTCGGCAACGCCGTCGAGTTCACGCAGCAGCCTGTCGATGTTCGCCTCGCTGTCGCCGTGGCGACCGGCATAGCGGGCGGAATACAGGCCGGGAGCGCCCTGCAGCGCATCGACGCACAGCCCGGAGTCGTCGCCCAGCGCCGCAAGGCCGGTGGCGCGGGCGGCATGGCGGGCCTTGAGGATGGCGTTCTCGATGAAGGACAGGCCGGTTTCCTCGGCATCGCCCACGCCGAATTCGGACTGTGCGTGCAGGTCGAAGCCCTCGCCGAGCAGCGCGCGCAGCTCGGCCAGCTTGCCGGCGTTGCCGCTGGCCAGGACCAGCTTCATCGGGTGGCCCGGCTCACGCCAGCCCCAGCGCTGCCCGCTGCGCGGCGAACAGTTCGGCGCAGCCCTTCTCGGCCAATGCCAGCAGCGCGTCCAGCTCGTCGCGGCGGAACGCATGGCCTTCGGCGGTGCCCTGCAGCTCGATGAAGCCGCCGCCGTCGTTCATCACCACGTTCATGTCGGTGTCGCAGCCGCTGTCTTCGGTGTAGTCGAGGTCCAGCACCGGCACGCCCTGATAGATGCCGGCCGACACCGCCGCCACCGCACCCACCAGCGGCATGCGGCCGCTGGCCGGCAGCTTGATGTCGCGTCGGTCGATCAGGCCCTGCACCGCATCCGCCAGCGCCACGTAGGCGCCGGTGATGGCGGCGGTGCGGGTGCCGCCGTCGGCCTGCAGCACGTCGCAGTCGAGGGTGATGGTGCGCTCGCCCAGCAGCGCGCGGTCCACGCAGGCGCGCAGGCTGCGGCCGATCAGTCGCTGGATCTCCAGCGTCCGCCCGCCCTGTTTGCCGCGGGTGGCCTCGCGGTCGCTGCGGGTGTGGGTGGCGCGCGGCAGCATGCCGTATTCGGCGGTGACCCAGCCTTCGCCCTTGCCGCGCAGGAACGCCGGCACCTTGTTCTCCACGCTCGCGGTGCACAGCACGCGGGTGTCGCCGAAGCTCACCAGCACCGAGCCTTCGGCGTGGCGGGTGAAGCCGCGCTGGATGGAAACGACGCGCAGCTGGTCCGCGCTGCGGCCGCTGGGACGGGCAAAGGCCATGGTGAAAACCGGAAATCGATGGGGCGCTAGATTACCATTCGCACTTTGCAGGCCTTGGATTCCGCATGATCCGTAGCATGACCGCCTTCGCCGCCGGCGAGCGCAGCACCGAATGGGGCGTGCTTTCCGGCGAACTGCGCGCGGTGAACCACCGTTTCCTGGAACTGGGCCTGCGCCTGCCCGACGAGCTGCGCGCATTCGAGGCCGCGCTGCGTGAGCGCGTGTCCGCGCGCGTATCGCGTGGCAAGCTCGACCTGGTGCTGCGCCTGCGCACGACCGTCGCCGGTGATGCGCTGCAGGTGGACGAGGTGCTGGTGGGCAGGCTTGCGGCGCTGGCGCAGCGGCTGGACGCCGGTTTCCCCAATCTGCAGGTGCAGTTCACCGAGCTGCTGCAGTTCCCCGGCGTGCTGCAGTCGCGCGGGCTCGATGCGGACGCATTGCAGCGCGAGGCGCTGGCGGTGCTGGATGCGGTGCTGGACGACTTCATCGCCGCGCGCGAGCGCGAGGGCGGCAAGCTGGCGCAGGTGATCGGCGAGCGCGCCGGGGCCATCGCCGGGATCGCCGCCGAAGTGCGCACGCTGGTGCCGCAGATCCGTGCCGGCCAGCGCGCCAAGCTGGAGGCACGGCTGGCCGACCTGTCGCAGCCGGCGGATCCGGGCCGGCTGGAGCAGGAGCTGGTGATCTGGCTGCAGAAGCTCGACGTCGACGAGGAGCTGGACCGCCTCGACAGCCACCTGGTCGAACTGCGCCGGATCCTCAAGGGCGGCAGGGAGCCGGTGGGCCGCCGCCTCGATTTCCTCCTGCAGGAATTCAACCGCGAGGCCAACACGCTGGGCAGCAAGTCCGTCGATGCCCGCACCAGCAACGCCGCGGTCGAGCTGAAGGTGCTGATCGACCAGATTCGCGAGCAGATCCAGAACATCGAGTAACGGCCCATGCGCGGAACCCTCTACATCGTGGCCGCGCCTTCCGGGGCCGGCAAATCCAGCATCGTCAATGCGGTGCTGAAGCGCGATCCGAACCTGCGGCTGTCGATTTCGTTCACCTCGCGCGCGCCGCGGCCGGGCGAGCGCCACGCCGAGCACTACAACTTCGTCACCGCGGCGGAGTTCGAGGCGATGGTCGAGGCCGGCGATTTCTTCGAATACGCCAGCGTCCACGGCGACTGGAAGGGCACCGCCCGGCAGTCGGTGGAGCCGCAGCTGGCGGCTGGCAACGATGTGCTGCTGGAAATCGACTGGCAGGGCGCGCGGCAGGTCCGGGCCAAGGTGCCGGATGCGGTCAGCGTGTTCATCTTGCCGCCGTCGCGTGCCGCGCTGGAAGAGCGCATGCGCAAGCGCGGGCAGGACAGCGAGGAGGTGATCGCCCGCCGGCTGGCCGCCGCGCGCGAGGAAATGAGCCACTACGGCGAGTTCGACTACGTGATCGTCAACGAGGTGTTCGACGTCGCGGTGGCCGAGATGTGCAGCATCTTCACCGCCAGCCGGCTGCGCAAGGACGCCCAGGTGGCCCGCCACGCTCGCCTCATCACCTCCCTGCTGGTCGATCCGTAGCGGCGTCGCCGGCCCGCCCGCGCGGCGCCAGAGGCCGGCCGGAGCTGCCGTATGTGATTGATTTTCAAGCGCGCGCCTTGCGAATCGCGCTGCGCGCGTCTACACTCCCCGGTTCTTTCGATCCCTTGCGCGGCCCATCGCCGCAGGACAGACATGGCCCGTATTACCGTCGAAGACTGCCTGCAGGTGGTCGACAACCGCTTCGAACTCGTGATGATGGCGGCCAAGCGCGCGCGCCAGCTGGCCGGCGGCGTGGAGCCCAAGCTGGACAACAGCGAAGCCAATGACAAGCCTACCGTGCTGGCGCTGCGCGAGATCGCCGCGCGCGCCATCGACACCGACTTCATCGACGCGGTGGAGAAGGCCGAGCGCGAGCGCAAGGAGCGCGAGGCGCTGGAATGGGCCGCCGCCGAAGTGGTGGCCGGCGACGACGACATGAAGGGCGACGACTGAGCGCAGTCCGCGCCTTCGCCCATGGAAGCGGCCCTGCGGGGCCGCTTCTGCGTTGTGGAGAACCGTTTGCGGGCATGGCGCGGCAAGGTTAGGCTCGAACCATGACGCCCGGCGATCCCGCGCTTGCCCTGCACGACCCCGCGCCCGACGCGGCGGCGGTGCCGGACTACGTGCAGGCGCTGGAGCGCGCCGCCTATTACCTCGACGACGCGCAGCGCGCACAGCTGCGCCGCGCCTGGGCGATCGGTGCGGCCGCCCACGCCGGGCAGACCCGCAAGTCGGGCGAGCCCTACATCACCCATCCGGTGGCGGTGTCGCAGGTGCTGGCCGAGCTGGGGCTGGACCTGGAAACGCTGGTCGCGGCGATCCTGCACGACACCATCGAAGACACCCCGCTGACCCGGGCCGACGTCGCCGCGCAGTTCGGCGAGACCGTGGCCGAGCTGGTCGATGGCGTCACCAAACTGGAGAAGGTGCGCTTCGCCGACAAGCAGGAAGCGGCGGCGGAAAGCTTCCGCAAGATGCTGCTGGCGATGTCGCGCGACCTGCGCGTCATCATGATCAAGCTGGCCGACCGCCTGCACAACATGCGCACGCTGGGGGCGAAGTCGCCGGACGCGCGTCGCCGCATCGCGGTGGAAACGCTGGAGATCTACGCGCCGATCGCGCAGCGGCTGGGCATGAACCTGATCAAGGCCGAGCTTCAGGACCTCGGCTTCAGGGCGCTGCATCCGTGGCGGCACGCGGTGATCGCCAAGCGCATACGCAGCCAGCCGCTGGTGCGGCGCGAGGCGCTGGTGCAGATCGAGGCGCGGCTGGCGCAGCGGTTGGCGCTGGAAAAACTCGAGCATCGGTTGGTTGGCCGGGTGAAAACGCCGTGGAGCGTCTATACCAAGATGCGCGCGCAGAGCCGCAGCTTCGCCCAGGTGATGGACGTGTTCGGTTTCCGGGTGGTGGTGGATACGGTGGCTGACTGCTACCACGCGCTCGGCGTGGTGCATGCGGTGTACAAGCCGCTGGACGGGCGCTTCCGCGACTTCATCGCCATCCCCAAGGCGAACGGCTACCAGTCGCTGCACACGGTGCTGTTCGGGCCGTACGGCTCGCCCATCGAGGTGCAGATCCGCACCCGCGAGATGGACCTGATCGCCGAACGCGGCGTGGCCGCGCACTGGGCCTACAAGATCGGCGTTGACGGCGGCGGCAACAGCGCGCAGAGCCGGGCGGCCGCGTGGATCGCCAACCTGGTGGAAACCCAGCGTGGCACCGGTTCGTCGCTGGAATTCCTGGAGAACGTCAAGGTCGACCTGTTCCCCGACGAGGTCTATCTGTTCACGCCGAAGGGCGACATCCTCTCGCTGCCGCGCAATTCCACCGCGCTGGACTTCGCCTACGCGGTGCATACCGATGTCGGCAACCATGCCGTGACCGCGCGCGTGGACCGCCGGCTGGCACCGCTGCGCACCAAGCTGGTCAGTGGGCAGTCGGTGGAGATCATCACCGCGAAATCGGCGGTGCCGACCACCCAGTGGCTGGAGTTCGTGGCCACCAGCAAGGCCCGCACCGCGATCCGCCAGCAGCTCAAGCAGCTGGAGCACGAGGACGCGGTGCAGCTGGGCCATTACATGCTGGACCGCGCGCTGGGCGCGCAGGGCACCGCGCTGGACCGCATCCCGATGCAGCGGCTCGAAGCCTATCTGGCCGACAACCGCTACACGCGGCTGGAGGCGATGCTGGCCGACATCGCGCTGGGCAACCGCATGCCCTCGCAGGTGGCGTTGGCGCTGGCGCAGCAGGAGAGCAGCGGACAGCCGGGCGCGCCGGCGCTGCAGGAGCGCATCCTCATCACCGGCGGCGAACGCGGGGTGATCAGCTTCGCCCAGTGCTGCCTGCCGATCCCGCGCGACGAGATCATGGGTTATCACAGCGCGGGCAAGGGCATCGTGGTCCACCGGATGGAGTGCCCGAACCTCGCCGAGCTGCGCAAGTCGCCGGAGCGCTGGGTGGCGATCGGCTGGGACCGAGAGGTGTCCGGCGATTTCAGCTCCGCGATCCGCATCGAGGTGGAGAACCGCCCGGGCGTGCTGGCGCAGGTGGCGGCGGCGATCGCCAATGCCGACTCCAACATCGACCGGGTGGAGTACCTGGAGCGCGACAGCAACATCGCGGTGCTGCGTTTCGGCATCGACGTCACCGACGGCCGCCACCTGGCCGAAGTCATCCGCGGCGTGCGCCGGCTGCAGGTGGTGCAGGACGTGCAGCGCTGCTGAAGCAGCGGCGCGTGGCGCCGGGGTGGGCTGCGCTGCGCAGCGCCCTACAATGACGGGACCCACCCATTCCACGGAGTCCCCATGTCCCGCACCCCGATCCATTCCGACGCCGCGCCCGCCGCCATCGGCCCGTACTCGCAGGCGATCCGCGCCGGCAACACCGTCTACCTGTCCGGGCAGACGCCGCTGGTGCCGGCCACCGGGCAGATGGCCGAAGGCGACATCGAGGCGCAGGCGCGGCAGGCATTCGACAACCTGAAGGCAGTCTGCGAAGCGGCCGGCGGTTCATTCGACAACATCGTGCGGCTGGGCCTGTACCTGACCGACCTGGGCGATTTCGCCCGCGTCAACGCGGTGATGGCGGAATATTTCAGCCAGCCCTATCCGGCGCGTTCCACCATCCAGGCGTCCGCGCTGCCGCGCGGCGCGGCGTTCGAAGTCGATGGCGTGATGGTGGTCTGAAGCCGGGAGCGTCCTGGCCGACACCATGCCCGCCGCAGCATCGCCCGCGCTTGCCGACACCCCTCTTTCCGTCCTGACCGGCGTCGGCCCGGCGCTGCGGGAGAAGCTGGCTGCGCGCGGGCTTTCCACCCTGCAGGACCTGTGGCTGCACCTGCCGCGCAGCTACGAGGACCGCACCGCGGTCACCCCCATCAGGCTGCTGCAGCCGGGCGTGGCGGCGCAGGTGGAGGGACGGGTGGAGGCGGTCGAGCGCGGCTTCCGCTACCGCCCGATGCTGCGGGTGGCGCTGTCCGACGAAGGCCGCGGCACGCTGGTGCTGCGGTTCTTCCATTTCCGCGCGGCGCAGGTGGCGCAGTTCGCTGTAGGCGCGCGCGTGCGCGCCTACGGCACGCCGCGGCCCGGTCAGTTCGGGCTGGAGATCGTGCATCCCAGCTATCAGGTGCTGGGCGGCGAAGTGGCGCTGGGCGAGACGCTGGATCCGGTCTATCCGGCCGTCGAGGGCATCGGTCCGGCCAGCCTGCGCAAGCTGGTGCTGCAGGCATTGCAGCGGCTGCCGGACGAGGCAGCGCTGGAACTGCTGCCGCAGACTGTGCTGCGCGCGCTGCGGCTGCCGTCGCTGCGCGAGGCCATCCTGACCCTGCACATGCCGCCGCGCGACGCCGATGTCGCCGCGCTGCAAAGCGGCCTGCATCCGGCGCAGCGGCGGCTGGCGCTGGAGGAGCTGCTGGCCCACCAGCTGGGCCTGCGCCGGCAGCGGTTGGCGCTGCAGGCGGAGGGCACGCGCGCGCTGCGCGGCGATGAAAAACTGGTGGCGAAACTGAAGAAGTCGCTGCCGTTCGCGCTGACCAAGGCGCAGGCGCGGGTCTACGCGCAGCTGCGCGAGGACCTGCGCCAGCCACGTCCGATGCTGCGGCTGGTGCAGGGTGACGTGGCTTTGGGAGTGTTAGCCTGTCGCTCTGTTCACAGTAAGGGTCGGCGATGGCGCGGCCGAAGAAATTGCTGTCCTCGGGGGCAAACCCGGAGTCGACCCTCACCCTTAACGCTCAAGGTAGCACTTCCTCGTCCGACCATCCGCTCCTCCTCGAGCTAGCCGCTGCATTCTTACTGGCGCTCCACGACAGCTTGGCTGTCGGATGGCAGGGCGGCCGCTCCCGGAGAGCGACGACATTTACAACGCCGGCGGGGCAGTTTGACGTGCGGCTGTTCAACGGACGGGTCGGCGACTGGCGAGCGCCCCGACGCGTGAGTTTCCAGCAAGTCCTCTTGGAGCGATGGGGCGCGCTCGCGGATCTATTTAATGCGCTTCTTGCCGGCGACCCCACCGACCTACGCCTGTTCTCCGATCACGTCTCGGCATTTCTCGGCGACCAGTACGACGTTCGACGGACCAACACGGTCGTCGCCCGCGTCGAAGCAAAGCTGGTTGTGCTCGGCATTCGTACCGACCCTGAGAAGGACGCCCACAGGCACGCCGACGCGATCCGCACGTGGGTGCAGATGAACGGTCTTCCCAAGGCAGTGGTCGACCTGGCCCACGGCAGGCCGCGTGTCGACGTCCCTGCTCTCGTGCAGCACGCGGGCGAGTACGACGCGCACCTGGGCGCTGTTCTTGCTCCGCTGTTGCAGGAGACGCTCGATGAAGTGGCGGTGCGCTCGCCTTGGTCCGAAAGCGCGAAGCGCTTTGTGCCGACGACCCACCGACCACACGGCCGCGAAACATTCCCGGGCGTTCTGTTCGACTTCCAACGCTTCGGAGTCGAGCGGGGCGGTCTACTCGACGCCGTCATAGACCAGATCCAGCTGCCGGGCGACCACCTAACGACGGGGGCGCTACGGAACTGGATCTTGTGGCTCACGTGCGAGAACAGGGACGACTCCCAGCGAGCGCAGGCGGTCGAGATACTCTCGAAAGTATCCGGACATACACCCGCGGAGGCGCGCACGCTCAGTGAGCTGCTTGCCGGTGTTACCGCGCTCCGCGCGATGACCGACAAGACTCGCTACGGGTACATCACGAGCTTTCGCCACCTACTGACCCGCACGTATCTCGCCATCGGCGCAGAGGCTCCCCGCTTCCCGCGTGGCGCCATGAAAGCGCTCGTGACGACAACGCGTGGGATGCTCAGCGACGCGCCTGATCCAGGCGCAATCAACCCCGAATTCCGCTCGACGATCGTGAACGTCGCCCAGGGGCCGCCGCAGCGGGCTCGGCAAAGTGCGATCGGTCACGTGGAAGACCGACTTCTGCGCGTGAAGGCAGCTTGCGACCAGGACATCGAAGGATTCCTGAAGTGGAGGGCGTGGACTGAAGCCGCCGAAGCGCTTCCCCTCGACGAACAAGCGCTGGGTTACGTCGACCGCCTCATCGCCCATGGCGCACGCGAAGATTCGAGCCTCCAGCGCTGGCTGGTCATGGCGGACCTTCAAACCATCGTTGCAGTAGGTCTGGCAGCCATGAGGAAGAATGGCTACCACACGCGAGAAGGTTACGGCGTGCGGGTCGCGACCAACCGCTCCATCAATCTCGGACTCGCGGCAGAACGGTTACAGATGGCGTTCCCTGAGCTGGAGCGGTGGTCCAGCAAAAGATCGGGTCAGGGCAGGTTCTCAACCTTCCGCAACCTGCTCAGCCACTGGTATGTCCCACGATGGGTGCAGTTTGCTATCGAGCTGCGGATTCAAGCGGAAACTGCATTCAACCGTCATACCGTCAGGAGCCTGACCGCGTCTGGCATAAGTATCAGCAACGCCACGATCGAGCTGCAGGCGCTGAAGGGTAAGACGGAAGAGCTTCAAACAGCCGAGATCGATGGCTCGGACCGAACGCTCCGTGCTGCACTCGAGCTGATGAGGGGACACAGCAAGAATGTCGTCGAGCACTGGCAGGCCGATGAAAAGCGTGTCTTCGTTGCGCTGGTGAGCAGCAACGACACGGTTTCGTTCGGTCTTTGGCCATGCCACCACATACATGAGCGCTTCATCGAGTTCCACAAGCTCTTCAAGTTCACCCGAGAGCAGTTGCGAAACCAGAATGCAGGGCTCGCTTATCTCAAGCGCCAAGATGTCCATGAGGTCCAGGGTCGACTTGGCCATGCGAGCCTCAAGACCACCTCGGGCTACGTTCGTCAGCACATAATCTCGGTCCTGAATCGCGCGAACATCGCTGAGTTCGTGCGTCGATTGGGCGCGAGCATCGTCTGGGCCATCGAGGGTTCTGAGGCTGTGGGAAGTCGCGGCATGCTGGAGGCCGATGTAAGCGCACGGCTTCTCTTCCCGCTAGGTGTTCAAAAGCAGGTCACTGCAGCGCCCGAGTGTGATGCGTGGATTGCGGATCCTGAGTGGAAACTGCAAATCGACGAGGTTCGCATACGTCATCTCGTTGCCCAGCGCGCCTATTACGCGCGGAACTGGCAGAAGCTCAGGGCGTCTTCGCCGGAGGCGTACGAAAAGGTGCATCGGCCGCGTATCGAGTTCGTCGCGGCTCTCTGGGAGATCGTGGCCGATTCGGAGTTTGCCCAACTGCTTCAGGAGCCAGCATGAACCCCGCAGTCGCACTGAGCGAAGCGCACGCAGTCAACGCCTCCCAGGTCGAGGCTCCGGCCGGGCACTGGCCTGAACATCAGATCTCCCACCCTGCCATTCTCAGTCGCTGGGAAGATCCGTTCCTCCTGATCAGAGCGGAGTCAGGAGTCGTCCGTCGCTTTGACCTGGCAGAGGTTCCGTTGCCTCGGAATTGCGACGTGGGCGGTCCAATTACAAAGCCATGCAAGCTTGGCGACTTTCCGCACTGGATGGACGTCTGTAAAGCCTACGCTGCGCTGGCCCTTCACGACACGTCGGCCTACACAGCCGTTGATATCGTCAGCAACGCATTGGGCAATGTTTATCGATTCTTTGCCTGGTGCATCAGGCGCCGGGTGCTGCATCTGAACGTTCTGACGGAGAGCGATCTCAAGGCGTTTGCACAGGAGCTCCAGCCCAATGGCTGGTTCAGTGCCCTTCCGATCGAGCCGTGGATTCGGGCTGCACTCGACGAAGCGAAGGCTGATGAGTATCTACGCTCGCGCCTTATCTCGCATAGGCGCAATAACTCCTTTGTCAGCTTCAACACGGAGGGGCTGTCGCGCGAGATCGGTTGTGTCGTCACACAACCTGAGTACCCCTCCTGGATGGGGGAGCACCTACAGGAACTCTCGCCTGATGCCTCGATTCGGTTTCAGGTGCAGCGGGCAAGGAAGGATCGTGCATGGTCCGCGTCCTCTTTCAAGAACTGCTTTGTAGCCGTTCGCCGCCTGAGTCGCATCGCCGCGCCGTTGGATCGCCTTACTTTCGACCCGTTTCCCAACACGCGGGCAGCCGCCATCGCGTCGGGCGGCCGTCCGGACGGGCGGACGCCCAACTTACCCATCGAGGAGGCAGGTCGACTGCTGGGCACCTCCCTGAGTTGGATCTACGAGAAGTCGCCGGGGGTCGAGGAACTTCTCCGTATCTGGACGGATGCGAAAGCCTCGGCCGAGGCCGCAGGCCTGAATGGCAAGTCCATTCCGGCGGCATGCCTGCGCGTCGTCAACAAGGCCTATCCCGAGATTGCCGCCCGATTCGACTTGCCACGCGGGAAGATCGGCCTCGCGAGCATCTCGGCAGACGGGCTATCGATCGCTGACTTTCTACAACGCATTCAGACATCGGCCGTCGTACTGATCGGCATCAACCAGGCTCGTCGAAAGAACGAGGTCACCGGAGAGGACGACCGCCCTTGGGGCGTCTACGCAGGCTGCGTGTCCAGGTCCGACCCGTTCGTCGAAGCCTACGAGATCGACATGTACATCGAGAAGACGTGGCGGGACTGGCGAAAGATGCCAGCGAACCGTATTACGGCTGATGTAGTGAGCGTACTCGAGCGGCTACGGGTGGCGATGCCCGGTCCTGCCATGCGGGTAAGCGACGACGTCAGTGAGAGGCGAAGGAACAAGCTCTTCGTTTTTCCCACGCAGGCGCATGACCGAAACGCTGAGCTGGCGGAATACCGGTTTAGCAAACACAGCGACACACTCTTTAAAGAGGCAAAGGTCGATCCAAAGTGGCGGCGCACGCATCAGTTCAGACGGCTTTTCGCATTGTTGTATATGTACCGACACGATCACCCGTCGCTGCAGGCGCTGTCAGAGATGCTCTGCCATCTGGACATCGAGTGCACTCGGACATACGTCACGGACGCCAGTATGGTCGCCGAGGCCGAGCGAATCGCAGTGCTGTATCGCTGTCAAGACGAGGCCCCGCTCGAGGAGCTGGCCGAAGCGCGGCGGGAGTATGCAGAAGAGCAGATCCGGGCCATGCTCACCTCGGCCGAAGCAGGCGGAACGTTGACGCGTCGTGTGCGCAGGTGGGTCAAAGCCCTGGTGTCGAAAGTGGAATTCGACGCGGATGACCTTGAACGTGCGCTAGCGGCGGTCCGGACGAAGATGGACAAGCGCGGCTACAGTCCGGAGTCATATCCGCACGGCATCTGCTGGGCAAGCCATCGCCACGCGTCGCGCGCGAGCTGCGGCCGTGGCGGGGATCTGGCCCGGGAGCACGCGGGCATCGACGTTTGCTCGAAGTGCCCATTTCATAGTACGTCGGTCGCATTCCTTGAGAACGTTGAGCGAGATCTTAGGCAGCTGCGTGAAGCCGAGGACGTGGCTGCATGTTCGGCGGAGGCGGCGACCGTCAGGCAGGAGATCGTGGCCTTGGAAGGACTTCTGGCCATGGAGCGCCGCTTGATGGAGCGCGAGTGGCGGCAAGACCCCGATAGAGCCGTTTTGGAGGAGCCCGCGTGACGACGACTCCGAACCACGTTTCCAACGCCAACAAGGTCGCAGCGAAGGCCGCGATCGTTGCAAAACGCGAGCAGTTGGAGCACTGGTCGCGGACGGGGCTGCCATTCAAAGGGGGCGCGACGCCTACCGTTGGTGAGCCCTACGAATTCGATTGGTATCCCCAGAGCCTGCGGGACTTCTGCCGGTGGGATGGTTCACAGAACAGCCCCGAGATCGGGCCGTTTCGAGCCACGGCGTTTCAAACGCTCTGCTCGTATCCCGAGGAGAAGGCGACGGTAACGTCCCTGCTGGCGGCGCTCGAGAAACTGCGGTCGGCAACGATCAAGCGTCTTGATCCTAAAGCCGCGCTACGGGATGCAGAGGGACAGGTGCTGATCGAGCGGCAGTTACGCGCGGGGGCATTACTCGGGTATCGCGCGGCCCGCCAGCAGGTGCGTGTCCTGGCCGCGTCCTTGGCCGATGAGCAGCGCGCGCATCGGGAATCCATAGCGCACCTGTCGGAGCAGCTAGAGAAGGCCCATCGGGACGTGGCGGCGTTGTCGGCGGAAGTCGCTGCGCTGACGGCGACCATTCGCAAAGTGAAGCCCATCCGGGCAGTCGGTTGAAAGGACGTCGCAATTGACCTGGATGCTCGACCAGTCCGATACCCCTGTGGGGGGCCATGATCCGAGGGATCTTGCTGCTCGACTGAGCGCGGGCGTGGATCGGAGCCGGGCCCTGAAGCGCTTGGGCGCCGTCGGAGTGTCAGAGCTTTGGCAGGCAGCCCTCTATCTTCCGACCCGTTTTCTCGATGCACGTCAGCCCATAGAACGGTTTTTCGGACTGGGTCCTTCCACGGGCGATGTCGTCTGTGTCGGCCGTTACGCGGGCGACTTCCGTACCCGGTGGACCCCCCGCCGCGGCCGCGCGACGGCGCCGCAGGCCCAGGGCTCACTGGTCGATGGCGTCGGGATGAAAGTGCGCTTCTCCGTGTTCGGCGACGCGCGGAGCCTGCAAAAGGCGCTGGAAGAGGCAGGCGTCGAGCCGGTGGCCTTCGCAGGCACGCTCACCGCCGTGGGCGACCTTCTTTTTTTGAACAATCCGGTCTTGCTGGACGCTAGCGCACTCGGCCACGTGCTTCCCGTATACCCAGGCAAGACGCGCGTGCTGTCGGTCGCCATGGCCCGAAAGCTGGTGACTGCGCTGCTCCCTGACGCGATTCCTGCCGCGGCGGCACATCTGCGGGCGTCCGTGAGCGGTGTCATTGACCCCTTAGACCTCCGGCGCCTCCTCCGTCGCCCGCGCGGAACCTTGGAAGACCTGTTGTGGGAAGCGCACCTGCCGGCGGCGCCCGAGATCGGGGAGGCGGCGCAGCAGAGCCTGGAAAGGCTCTCGGCGATCCTCACGATCGGCGAGCTGCGTGAGCTCCAGGGTGAACACCCACCCGCTCGCCAAGCGTTTGATATCGGGGGATGGCAGGATCTGTTGGGCCGGGTGCCGTTCCGACTCACCGACGAGCAACGCGCAGCCGCAGCCCAGCTCGTGGACCGTTTCCGAGGGCCGACGACGTCGGCGACCTTGATCAATGCCGACGTCGGCATGGGCAAGTCGATCGTGTACCAGCTGGCGTCCGCGGCTGCAGTACGCGCGGGCGCCCGGGCCGCTGTGATGCTTCCCAACGAGCGTCTAGCGTCGCAAGCGCATCAAGAGATCGTGCGCCTGTTTCCGGAGCTCGGTGCCGTATTAGTGACAGGCAAGAGCAGGAAAAACGCCAAGTCGAGCAACTGGCTTGTAGGAACGACGGCCATGTTGTTCCGGGACGTGGGGCCACTGGACATCTGCGTCGTCGACGAACAGCACCGGTTCTCCGTGGACCAGCGCAGGGCACTCGCGGCAAACGGCACGCACGTGGTCGAGATCAGCGCGACTCCGATCCCGCGAACACAAGCGCTCTTGCTATACGGAAAGCTGGATGTCATTCGGCTGACGCATCGTCACAGTCCACAAGACATCCACACGCGCGTGGTCGAGCGCGGCGGTACTGACCAGATGATCGACGAGATTCGGAGCGTCATCGCTCGCGGATCCCGGGTGCTGATCGTATGTCCGCGTCGCGAGGAGAGCGAGGAGGATGACGGCGAGGCGCTTCCGTCGGTCGCGCGTGTCGCTGGAAAATGGGAGCGTCTCTTTCCCGGGATCGTCCGGTCGCTGCACGGCGAATCCGAGCCGGAGACGGTGCAGGTCGCCTTCGACGATATCGCGAGCGGTGCGGCTCAGATCCTCGTCGCGACGACAGTGGTCGAGGTCGGGCTGAACATCCCGGATCTGCGTGCAGTGATCATCGTGCATGCCGAGCGGTTCGGCATTTCCCAGCTCCATCAGCTGCGAGGGCGCCTGGCCCGTGAAGGCGGGCATGGCGTCTGCTATCTCTACCTTCCTCGACGCGCGGGCATGGATGCCATGGCCCGACTGAACGCCGTGGCGGCAACGAACGACGGCTTCGAGCTCGCGGAGTTTGATATGCGTGCTCGGGGCATCGGGGATGTCTCGCAGGCAGGCCAAAGGCAGCACGGGGGCACCGGGAGCATTTTGTTGACCCGGCCGGTCCCGATGGACGTCTTCGTCGAGGTACTCGCCGAGGTCAGCCGTTGAGCACGGCCCTCGCGCTCGTTGAGTGGACCGATGACGGGCGCGGTGGGGTGCCCGTGTTCTACGACCGCCGCCGGCGGCTGGTGGATGCGCTCCACGACTTCGTCGAGTCCATCGCGGCAGCCAAGCGTGACGTCGCCTCTCCGACCGGGTATCGCTCGGCTGTCGATCCGGTCACATACGCGCTTCTGGGCTGGCTTCGCTTCCTGGACGCCAAAGGGCTCGACCTGTGGGCGGCCACCGACGCTCTTCTGGTCGAGCACCGGGACAACGAAGTAAAGGCCGTCATGCAGTCTCCGCGCGCGAAGCAGGAGAAGCGCCTGGCCATGCGGACCGTCAATGATCGTTTGCGCTGGATCTATCGCTTCTATGCATGGTGTCGACGGGATGCGCTGCTGGGCGTGGCCGTTTTGGGCCTGAAGGGGCCGGTCACCTCGACCCTCTGCGAGCCCGCGGCGCGCACGAGTCAAGGAAAGCCCAAGCGCGATCCCGCAACCGACTATCCGAAGTGTTTCAAGCGAGTATCAGGCCGGGGAAGTGGTAAGCAACATTTTGCTACCAGCGAGGAGAAGCGAAGGCTCATCGAGGCGCTGACGACCAGTGACGACGCATTCGTGCGCGAGAGGAACCGACTGTGGATCGAGCTGACTGACCGCGTCGGTTGGCGCGCTGTAACGCTCACAGGCTTGGAGGTAGACGACTTTTCGCCGGATCGATCGACCGAGCTGGACGATGGCAGTCGCCTGGTATCGCCCAAAGTACAAAAGTTCGGCTACGGCGACAGCTTCGAGGTTCCCGCGACGCTTTTCGCACGCGTGACGCGGTTTATTGCCGCGCGCGAGGCTCGTATGAAGCAGAACGGGTGGTCGGAAGCGGTATCGCAGCGAAGGCTCTTCACCAGTGCCACATCAGGGCGGCCGTTGGGCGACCAGACCATCGTGCAGGCGTTCGGCAAGGCGTATCGCGCGATTGGTGTACCTGCGCGTCAGGGGGCCGGCCACCACAGTCTGCGGCGAAAATTCGGCGATGGGGCGGCCGTGCAGGAGCTCCAGTCCCGCAAGGAGCTCGGCCTCTCGACAGCTGCGGAAGACGTGATGCACGCGACCGCGCGGAAGCTCGGACAGCGCAGCATTGCGTCGCAGACGCCTTACCAGCGCGCCGTTCGGTCAGGCACGCGCGAGTCGACGGTTGCGAAGCTCAGCCAGACGGTCGAGGAGCAGAATTCCGTCATTGCCGATCAAGACGAGGAAATTCGCCGCTTGCGGCTTGAGGTGGAGCGAGCAAAGGCTGGGCTCCAGACTTAGGGGGTCGGCGAGACGCCTCGCGACCGGTCTCGGGGATCAGTCAGCGCCGGCGCTACTCAGCAGGCGTCATCGGTGTGAACGCGCGAGCGATCAGAAGACTTTCGGGCTCGTACGGAAGCGTCCAGAAGGCTGCTCCCAGCCGTGTCAGCTTGGACGCGAACAAACGGCTGGCAGCACTTTCAGGGGTCGGCTGAAACGGTACGAAGGCGCAGTTCGACCAGTCGCCGTTGGCGAGGCGCTGGGCGCGCTTGCGCAACTCCGTGTAGATCCCTTCGCGAATCACGCCCGTCTCCGTGCTGCGAAGTTGCTGCGCCAAGGACGCGCCGTAGCGGGTGGCGGCCCAGCAGCAGTAGCGCCACTGTGCGATGGGAAGAACCTGCCGGCTATCCCGGACGACAAATGCCAGGTCGGATGCCCACGAGGTCTCGAAATGATGGCGGGCCAGTTGGGATTCGAAGAACCGCTCGGCTTCGGAGGCAGCGAGTTCGTGCCATAGGCGGATGCGCGACGCGAGTCCGTAATTGTCGTGGGGGACCTCTTCGAGAAAGTCCTCAAGCGCTTGCAAAAGGCCAGGCCGCAGGTAGTCCTTCCAGGCATACCGCCACTGGATCTGCTCGATCGGCGTCTCTTCCGCGGTCGGGTCCAGCTCCCATCGGGCGTCTGGCCACGGCGCTTCGATGATCCCCTGCTCGCGTAGGGCATGGAGCATTGCAAGGGAGTGGCGACGGGTGGGCGCTACCGGGATGCGCTTGTGCTGGGCCATCAGCAGCGCAGCAAGCGCCAGGCAACCTTGGATCCCCAAGTCGTCCAGGGTAGGCGCTGGTACGGGGGCCATGAACGGGCCTCCGCCCTCGCTGGTAAGCATCCTAAGTTTACCATAGTATCGCTGGCGGCCGGTCTTTCTCACCCTATTGGCATGGCCAAGTTGAGCAAGACTGTCAAAAGGGTGCAGCCATCGACCACGTTCTCGAAACGCCTCAGGCAGGCACGGGAGCGCGCGGGGCTGACACAAACCGAGCTCGGCCTTCGGGTCGGGATGGACCCGTCAGCCGCCAGTCCGCGAATGAACCAGTACGAGAAGGGCATCCACGAGCCCCCGCACGCGATGGTCAAGCGTCTCGCGGAGGAGCTTGGCGTGCCGGCAGCCTTCTTGTTCGTAGACGACGATCGGCTCGCGGATCTGCTGCTCTTATGGACCGAGCTCGGGGACGAGGGTCACGAGAAGCTTCTGCGGTACGCCAAGCGGCAGGTAAAGGCGCAGGAGTAGGCGTGTGCCACTGCATGAGGTGAGTCGACCGGGCGCTGGCAGGACGACGTCAATGCTGGGTCACGATCCGGGCTTGACCCTGTAGTAGCTCCAGACTCTAGTATCGGTCGCCTGTCCCCGGGAGCTTCAGCATGGCCGAGACATACGACGTCATCATCATTGGCGGTGGACCAGGCGGCTATCCGGCCGCGATTCGTGGCGCGCAGCTGGGTCTCAAAGTCGCTTGCATCGAACGTCGCCGGCGCCTGGGTGGGACATGCCTCAACATTGGCTGCATTCCGTCCAAGGCCCTGCTCGAGTCATCCGAGCGCTTCCACGCGGCCTCGAGCGAATTCGCGGTGCACGGGGTCGAGTTCGATGGGTTGCGGGTCAACCTGCCCCGGTTGCTGGCTCACAAGGATGATGTCGTCGCCGGCCTGGGCAACGGCATCGACTTCCTCTTCAAGAAGCACGGCGTAACGCGCCTGCAGGGTAGCGGCCGGATCGCAGCGCCAGGGCGCGTCGAAGTCACGGACGATGCCGGGCACACTCAAGAGTTTTCAGGCCGCTGGATCATCATCGCGACCGGATCGGACAGCACGCCGCTGCGCGGCGTCGAGGTCGATGAGGATCGGATCGTATCGTCGACAGGCGCGCTTTCGTTCCCGGAGGTGCCCGCGCACATCGTGGTCATCGGTGCGGGCTACGTCGGCCTCGAACTCGGCTCGGTGTGGCGTCGACTGGGTGCCCGAGTCACCGTGGTCGAATACCTTGACCGCATCACACCAGGAATGGACGTCGAAGCAGCGACGGTGCTGCACAAGGCGCTGAAGTCGCAGGGCTTCGAGTTCCGCCTCTCCCAGAAAGTCGTCGGCGCGGCAGTGAACGGTGACGGTGTTGAGCTCTTGATCGAACCGGCCAACGGCGGTGCTCAGGATCGGATCCACGCTGATCGGGTGCTGGTCTCCATCGGGCGTCGGCCCTTCACCGAGGGACTAAACCTGGAACAGCTCGGCGTGGAGCGCGACGCGAAGGGCTTCATCAAGGTCGACGACCACTGGCGCACGAATGTCGAAGGGATCTACGCGATCGGCGATGTCATCGGTGGCGCGATGCTCGCGCACAAGGCGAGCGAAGAGGGTGTTGCGTTGATCGAGCAGCTGGCGGGACTGCCGGGGCATGTGAACTACGGGACGATCCCGGCCGTGATCTACACGGCACCCGAGGTGGGCTCGGTCGGTCAGACGGAGGAGCAGCTCAAGGCTGCAGGCATCCCATACAAGGTGGGGCGATTCCCCTTCAGCGCCAGCGCGCGTGCACGTGCCAAGGCGCAGACCGATGGGCTCGCCAAGGTGCTGGCGCACGCGGAGACGGACCGCATTCTTGGCGTACACATCGTGGGCCCGGAGGCGGGCTCGCTCATCCATGAGGCCGTCGTCGCGATGGAGTTCAGCGGATCGGCGGACGACGTGGCGCGCAGCTGCCACGCCCATCCCACGCTCCCGGAGGCCCTGAAGGAAGCTGCGATGGCGGTGAACGGCTGGGCCCTGCACATCTAACGCGAGGGTTCGCTCCTTCCTTGCCGCGTGTCTGATCGCCGCAGAAGGTCCGCGGCAGGATGGTCTACGCCCCAGTTACGGGCGCAGGGGCGCCAGTACCGCGCGGAGCCGGCGCGGGAATATCGAAGACGAGCACGGTCATGATCAGTTCGCGATTGCTATCGGCCGGGTGGTGCATCACGAACCGGTACCCGGACTCGTGGGTCCAGGCAGGCGTCCGCTTGTAGTTCGCGTGGGCCTCGGTGGTCTTCTTGACCTCCTCCAGCACTTTCGTCGTATCCCTGTTTCGATTGAAGACGACGATTGCGGCCTTGGTATCACGCCAGGCGGAGTAGCCGAGCAGCTGGTCGATCGTCGCGGCGTAGCCTTTGGCGCCTTTCCAGAACTTGCACTCGGCAATGAAGATGTTCCTGTCCTGCTCCCGGATCAGGATGTCGGTCTTGCCCTGGTTGTTGAACGTCTCTCCCGTCGCGGAACCCTGGTAGTGGCCGTTCAGCTGTACGAGGTAGTGGTCGCGAAGGGACTCCTCGTCCATCCGCGCGAAGGTCGCGGGGCTGCGCTCCATGACGGTCGTCATGTTCTGGATCACGTCGAGGATGTGGTCGTAATGCTCCATCGCCAGGACAGGCTCCGGCTTGAATGGCGCAGTCGAGGCCGCCGGCAGTGTAGGCACTGCCTTCCTGCGCACGGCAGGAACGACATAGGTCTCCGGTGCGCCTGCGCGCTCACGCAACGGGATGCCGAGTCCAGCGACCAAGCCCTGCTGGTGGAGGACTTGCTCGCGTCGTCGCCGGATCGCTTGGTCGGCAATCGCACCCAGAGAGCCGTTATAGGCCTCCAGGTCATTCCTGATCCATGCGAGGTGTCGCTCCACTTCGTCGATCTCGCGATCGATCAAAGCACGGACCGCCCCGGGCCCTCCCTGCTGGCCAGGCGTAAACGCCAAGGTCAGCGTCTGCGCTCCGGCGACCCCTCGAGGCGGCGACATCGTGAAGGTGCTCGCCCGCGACATGAAGAGGTCCCGGTCGCCAACGAACGGAATGTGCACGTAAAGCCGCTGGACCGTTGCAGTGAACCGGTGACCGTAGTCCTCCCTCGTCTCGGTTTCCTCTTTCGACTCGACGCTCCATTGGTCCCGGTAAAGCGCAGGAGGCTCCATGTGGTACTTCTCGACGAAGAAGCGGGCAAGGTCGTCAGGTGATGTGTTCAAAAGCCGGTTGGGGTCGAGGGCGCGCACTTCGCTATCGATCGCATGGCGGCGTGCATCAAGCGATGCGCGAAGGTCGAGATTGCTGAAAAGCAGATTGCTGCGGTCTGACAGGCCCATTCATGGCTTCCTTCTCGGTCGACCCCAAGGTCACTCAACGTGACGAGCCCATCGGACATCACTTCCGCGGCTGCGTCTCGAGCTGCCTGCATTGTTGCACCGGAGCGAGCCGTGCCCCAGCGACGGGTCTAGGCTGCAGGCAGGCGTCGCAGATTTTGGGACGGCTGCAAGGAGGATGCGATAAGGAATCAACTCAGGGGTGTAGGTATGGACAGAAGTGCGTGGATGTTGGTGAGAGCGTGTCTACCCGGTGCAGTGCTGTTTGCCGGAGCGCTCGTGTCGGCCGCACTACTCGCCGGCTTGAATCGAGGGCCATTGGCTGCAGGCTTGTTCGACATGCTCCGGTGGGTGCCGATCGCAATGGCCGGAGTGGGCTTTCTGCTCATAGGCGCCGCAAGTTATCGGCTATGGCGCTGGGAGCGCGGGATGGGCCCGTCGTGCGTAACGTGCGGTGGCCCGTTGGGACACGAGCGCGAGGGGCGCGCCAATCGCGGCGGCGCATTTCGGCGGTGCTATGCCTGCGGCAAAGCCGTGAACCACCGGTACTACGCCCATCAGTAGCGGAAACCGTTGGAGATCGGGTATCGCCGTTCGCGCCCAAATGCGCGTCGACTGACCTTGGGTCCAGGGGCTGCCTGCTGCCGCTTCCACTCCGCGATGCGAACCAGTCGCAGGATGTTGTCGACCAGCTGCTCGCCGAAGCCGGCAGCGACGATCTCGGCGCGCGACTGTTCCTGATCGATGTGCCTGAAGAGCAGTGCGTCAAGGACATCGTAGGGCGGTAATGAGTCCTGGTCCTTCTGATCGGGCCGCAGCTCCGCGGAGGGAGCGCGCTGGATGACGCCCTGGGGGATCGCGAGGGGCCCCACGGTGTTGCGCCAGTGCGCGAGGCGGTAGACCTCGGTCTTGTAGACGTCCTTGAGCGGTGCATAGCCGCCGACCATGTCACCGTAGATCGTGGCGTATCCGACCGCGTATTCGCTTTTGTTGCCTGTGGTCAGCACCAATCCGCCGAGCTTGTTGGACAGCGCCATCAGCATTGCTCCGCGAATGCGCGCCTGCAGGTTCTCCTCCGTGGTATCGATAGCCGCGCCTTTGAACACCGGCGCGAGCGTATCCAGATATGCCTGGAAAGGCGTCTCGATCGGCAGCGTCAGCATCGACACGCCGAGCGCTTCGCATTGCGCGGAGGCCAGATCGTTCGAGAGCTCCGCCGTGTAGCGCGAGGGCATGCGCACCGCGGTGACGTTGCTGCCGCCCAGTGCGTCGGCGGCGATCGCGAGCACCAGTGACGAGTCGATCCCACCTGAGAGGCCCAGGATCACCTTGTCGAACCCATTCTTCTTGCAGTAGTCGCGAGTGCCGATGACCAGCGCCTGGTACATCAGGCCGTCCTCGCTTTCATCCGCGCTGCGCGGCCAGGCGATCGGCGTGAAGGTCTGCAGCTCCGGGTCGAAGTCCGTGATCAGCAGGTGTTCCTCAAACGCGATGGCAGCCGGGGCGACCGCACCGCGCGCGTCTGCCAGCAGCGATGCCCCATCGAAAACCGTGGAGTCTTGCCCGCCCACGACATTGACGTAGGCGATGGCAGTCCCGTTGTCCCGCGCACGCTTGGCAAGGAGCGCATCGCGCTCGGTATGCTTGTGGCGTTCGAAAGGCGAGGCGTTCGGCACGAGCACGAGGCGCGCGCTCGCCGCGGCGGTCTCGGCTATCGGCTCCAGGCCCCACAGGTCCTGGCAGATCAACAGGCCAACCCGCACCGGGCCGACCTGGAAGACGCAAACGCCCCCGTCCGGATCGGTCTCGAAGTAGCGGCGTTCGTCGAAAACAGCGTGATTGGGCAGATCCCGCTTGCGATAGGTCGTTTCGATGCGCCCGTCGCGAATGACGCTTGCAGCGTTGTAGACCACGCTTCCCGCCGCCTCCGGCCAACCGACGACCGCGACGATGCCCTGCGTCGAATGCGCAATGGCCCGCACGGCCGTGTCGCACTCCGCGAGGAACTGGGGGCGAAACAGCAGGTCCTCCGGCGAATAGCCGCTGACGCAGAGTTCGGGGAAGACGATCAGGTCAGCCCCGTGTGCGTCGCGCGCCTGCTCGATGAGCGTCTGGATGCGCCTGACGTTGCCGGTGATGTCTCCGACCGGGAAGTCGTACTGGGCCAGGGCGATGCGCATCACGCCGCCTCGCCCGGGGCAGGAGAGTGCTTGAGGGCGTCGAGGATGGTGCACTGGGCCCGAACGCCGCCGCCGCAGCTGCTGATGGTGCGCTCCAGCTCGCGCGCCACGCGCTGCAGGTCGCGAATGCGTTCCTGGACGTCGATCAGGTGCTGCTGCGCGAGGCGGGTGACGTCCTCGCACGCCAGGTCGCCGTCCTGGTCCAGCCGCATCAGGCTTCGGATCTCGTCCAGGCTGAAGCCCAGATCCCGACCCCGGGTAATGAAGCGCAGACGCTCCACGTCCTGCTCCGAATACGACCGGTACCCGCTGCCCGTCCGGGTTGGCGCCGGCATGAGGCCGATCCGCTCGTAGTACCGAATCGTTTCCAGGTGGCAGCCGCTTGCCTGGGAGGCTTCGCTGATCTTCACGCTCGGATCCCTTGACTCTGTAGTCGCTACGGACTCTACGATGCCGGCTCCGTCGAAGCGTGAAAAGTCGATGTCCCCGATTGCCTGGCGCTGCGTACTGTCCGCCCTCCTTGCCGTGGTGGGGCTGGCCTCCGCTTGTTCGGCACGGGCGGCCGACCCGGCGGCCGAGGCGCGGCAGGCATGGCAGCTGCTCGACTACATCGCGGTCGACTACCCCGCGGCGATCCAGAGCGGTGAGGTGGTCGACGCGGGCGAATACGCGGAGATGCGGGAGTTCACCGCATCCGTCAGCGCGAAGCTGGCCGCATTACCGCCGGGCGCGGGGCACGCGGCGCGCCTTGCGAAGGCCAAGCAACTGGAAGGGCTGGTGGCCGAGCGCGCTGACGCAGAGCAGATCGCCCGCAGCGCAGGTGCCTTGGCGTCGGAGCTCCTGACCGTCTACAGGATCGAGGCCGCGCCCGCGGCTGTCCCCGATCTGGCGCGGGGCGCGGCCCTGTACGCCCAGCAGTGCACCGCGTGCCATGGCGCGACCGGCCGAGGCGATGGTCCCGCTGCCGCCGGCATGGATCCGCCCCCGATCGCCTTCACCGACGCCGACCGTGCAAAGCACCGCAGCCCGCTGTCGCTCTACCAGGTCATTTCGCAAGGACTGCCGGGCACCGCGATGATGAGCTACGCCCATCTGTCAAACGATGATCGATGGGCCTTGGCCTATTACACCGGCGGACTGGCGTACGACGCGGCGGCCCGGGAACAGGGTGCGGCGGTCTGGGCAGACAACGAGCAGGTGCGTCGCGTATTTCCCGACCTGGCTGCGTTATCGGGCGCTACCGAAGCCGACATCTCGAAAACGCTGGGAGCGGACAGGGCGCGCGCGATCACCGCCTATCTGCGTGGTGAGCCGAGTGCCGTGGCCGCCTCCTCGCCAGTCAACAGCAATGCATCTCTAGCGCTGGCCCGTCAGCGCCTGCAGCAGAGCGTTGCCGCCTACCGGTCGGGTGACCGGGGGCAGGCGTCGGCACTGGCTTTGTCCGCGTATCTCGACGGTATCGAGCCTGTCGAGCCGCAGCTCGGATCGCGGAACCGCAAGCTTCTCCGACAGATCGAGTCCGCCATGGCGACCCTTCGCGCCAGGATCGGCGAGGGCGCACCGACCTCCGCCGTCGAAGCTCAGGCCGCAGCGGTCGGACAGCTGCTGGACCGCAGCGAGTCGGCGCTTGCCGACCGGAGCAATAGCACCACCACAGCGTTCCTGGGCAGCTTCACCATCCTCTTGCGCGAAGGGGTCGAAGCCCTGCTGATCGTCATCGGCATGATCGCCTTCCTGCGCAAGGCCGAGCGCAGGGATGTGCTGCCGTACGTGCATGCCGGATGGATCGGTGCGCTGTTGGCGGGCGGCGTAACGTGGGCCATCGCGACGTATGCAGTGAGCATTAGTGGCGCGGAGCGGGAGGTCACCGAAGGGCTGTCGGCACTGTTCGCGGCGATCGTCCTGCTCAGCGTCGGCATCTGGATGCACCAGAAGAGCACGGCCGGCCGCTGGCAGCAGTACCTGCAGGAAAAGATGTCCGCGGCGCTCACGCGTCGTTCCGCGACCTTCCTGTTCGTGCTGTCGTTCGTCGCGGTGTACCGAGAGGTCTTCGAGACCATCCTGTTCTACGCCGCGATGTGGAACGAACAGGACAGCTCCGCGATCCTCGCCGGGCTGGGCTTGGGCCTGGTCGTCCTGGCCGTCATCGCATTCGCGCTGCTGCGACTGGGAACGCGATTGCCGATCGGCCAGTTCTTCCGCTTCAGCTCGATCCTGATCGCCGTCCTTGCCGTGGTGCTTGTGGGCAAGGGGGTGGCGGCGCTGCAGGAAGCCGGCTGGATCAGCCAGGCCTTGGCTGCCGTGCCACAGATCGAGTGGCTGGGCCTTTACCCGACGTGGCAGTCGATCCTCGCCCAGCTCGCCGTCGCGGCGATCGCCATCTTCGGTTTCGTCGCCAATGCGCGTGGCGCAAAGGCCATGCCTTCCGCGCACGAGCCTCCGAGAGGTAATGCATGATTGCGGTACTTCGCCCCTGGGTATGGATGCCTAGCGGCAATACCGGTGGTGCACGAGTCGGTGCGCTGCGCTCGATGCCAGTTGCCGATGAAATCCGTCCCTTTCTGGAACCCCACCGATGAGTGACTGCGGCTGCCACCACGAAGCGAAAAATGCTCAGGAACGCAAGATCCTGATGATTGCGCTTGCCCTCAACGCTACGATGGCCGTCGTCGGCGGTATTGCAGGCTGGATTGGCCAGTCCACAGGCCTGCTCGCCGATGCGCTCGACATGCTTTCGGACGCCACGGCCTATGCGATCGGCTTGGTCGCCATTGGCCGCACCGCGAGCTTCAAGGCCAATGCGGCCACGCTCAGCGGCATCGCCCTGCTGCTGCTCGGCCTGGGCGTCCTGTTCGAGGTGGGACGTCGCGTGGTCTACGGCGCCGAGCCGGCCAGCGGGTGGATGATCGGCACGGCCGCCGTGTCGCTCATCGTGAACATGTCGGTCCTTCGGATGCTCGCTCCGCTCAAGTCCGGCGAGGTGCATCTCCGGGCCACATGGATATTCACGCGCGCGGACATCGTCGCAAACGTGGGTGTGATCGTGGCGGGCATGCTCGTGTTTTGGCTGCGTTCACCTATTCCTGACTACGTCATCGGCACCCTGATCGGGCTCTACGTCGTCAAGGAAGCCGTGTCGATCCTGGTGGAAGCGCGCCGCGCGCGTCGCGGCGGCCCGACGCCCAACGGGTCGAGCTAGGTGCTTGGTAGAGCCTGCCATCGCCGAGCGGTTGCTCCAGACCCGGCGGTCGGCACCCACCCTTTTGAAATAGTGTACAGCTTGATGATCGCCTAACCTATCCACCGTGCTGAGCTGGAATGGCCCCCGCTGGAGAAACACGCTGCGCGTGCTCGCGTTGGCGCTGCTCGTGCTCAGCATGGTGGCCCGGCCTGTGCTAGCTGCGATCGGAGAGGCGCACGAACTGGCGCATGATCCTAGCGGTCGGCATGTTCATGTCGCCGAAGCGGGCGGGACGGCCGCGGACGCGGCACCGGAAGAACGCTCAGTCGGGCACGCCCTGCTCCATTTCGCGCACTGTTGCGCCCAGCTGTCGGTGGCCATGGCGGATGGGCTGTTCATCCCCGCCGTAATGCCGCGCAGTTCGCTCGCGGTGCGCCCCGAGGTGGCGCCACCCGGTTCGGGCGCCCGCGTCTCGCCGTTCCGACCTCCCATCGCGGGCTGACGAACGCGCCGATTAATGCGGCGCAGCGCTGTTCGTCTCATCTTCCCTGGAGTTTTCCCATGCGATCGCGATTCGCGGCTACGGCCGCGTGCGTCGCAGCGATGCTGTTCACCCATTCTGCATCCGCTGCCGACCGTTTGACCCTTGACGACGCGTTTGCGCGCGTCGGGCAGGCACACCCTGATTTGCGACTGGCCGGCGGCCAGCGCAACGTATTGAATGCGGAACTCGACCGGGCGAGCTTCAGGCCGCCGCTCGTGGTCGGCGCATCGGCCGAGAACGTGCTCGGGACCGGCGAGGCGAGCGGCCTGTCGGGCGCGGAGCTGACCCTCACTCTCGCATCCGTCCTTGAACGCGGCGGCAAGCTCGACGCCCGCCGCGCGCTGGTGCAGTCGCGGATCGACTCGCTGGCGATCCAGCGGGAGGCCAAGCGGCTCGACCTCCTGGCGGAAGTGGCGAGGCGTTACCTCGCCGTCGTTTCGGCGCAAAAGCAGCGCGAAATCGCCGACCTTGACATCGCGCAGCGCCGCCGAACCGTCGCAGGTGCCCGGGAGCGGCTGAATGCCGGCGCCTCACCCAAATCGGTCGTACTTACCGCCGAGGCCATGCTCGCCCGCGCCGAGCTGGAACGGGCCCGCGCCGTGCAGCGCGAGGCCGGCGCGCGGCAGCATCTGGCCGCCCTGTGGGGCGAGCGCGACCCGAATTTTCAAGTGGTCGCGACCAATCCCATGGCGCTGCCGAAGGTGTCGGGCTTCGACGAGTTGACGACATGGCTCGCCCGCACGCCCGAGATCGCCCAATTCGCCGGCGAACAGCGCATCCGCGAAGCGCGGCTGCAGCTGGCTCGCACGCAGGCGACCCCGGACATTGACTGGCAGGTCGGCGTGCGCCGGCTCCAGGCGACGGACGACTTCGGCTTCGTGGCCAGCGCCTCCATGCCTCTGGGGGCACGCACCAGCGCGCAGCCCGAAATCCGGGTGGCGGAGGCCGAGCTCGCGCTGCTCGAGATCGAGCGCGAGAGCCGCAACATCTCACTGTATTCGACGCTCGCCGACGCGCATGCGCGCTACCTGTCCGCGCAGCTCGAGGTGCGCCGGCTGGCCAGCGACGTCATCCCCAAGCTCGGTCGCGCCGAGGCGGCTGCCGAGCGGGCATACCGCGCGGGCGCCATCAGCTATCTCGAATGGGCGCAGTTGCAGTCCGAACTCACCAATGCCCGCAAGCAACAACTCGAAGCCGCGCTGGAAGCCCAGCGCGCCCTGATCGAAATCCAGCGCCTGACCGGCCAGCCCTTCGTGGCGGCCCCCGCAGAGCGCGTATCCGGAGAGACCCCATGAGGCGCCCCGTTCTGATCCTGTCCGCACTGGCCTATGCCCTGCTTCTGGCCGGCTGCGGCGACAAGTCGACCCCCGCGGAAAACAGGGGAGGCGCAGAGGCCAGCGAGCATGCCGAGGGCGAGGAGCATGCGGAGGGCGAGGCCGGCCACGCGGAGGGCGAGGGCGAGGAAGGCGGCGGCCACGTGGATGAAGTGCCGTCGACCACCATGCCCGCGCAGCGCGCCGCCGCCAATGGCGTCCGGTCCGAGCGGGTCGGGCAGGGGACGATCGCCGACCAGCACGAGGTGCAGGGCCTGCTGACGCCGGTCGAGGGCAGCATCGCGAAGGTGCAGGCCCGTTTCCCGGGGCCGATCCGAGCGCTGCGCGCGAACGTCGGCGATACGGTGCGTGCCGGGCAGCCGCTGGCCACGATCGAGAGCAACCTGAGCCTGACCACCTACACGGTGAGCGCGCCGATCTCGGGCGTCGTCCTCGCGCGCGACGCATCGGTGGGCGCTGTCGCCACCGAAGGCTTCGCCCTGTATGAGATCGCCAATCTCGGCGACCTGTGGGTCGACCTGCATGTCTTCGGCCGGGATGCGCAACACATCGGCCCCGGCAACGCCGTCGTCATCACGCGCATGAGCGATGGCGAGACCGCCGAGACCCGCATCGAACGCATCCTGCCCAGCACGGCCACCGCCAGCCAGAGCACGGTCGCCCGGGCACGGATCAGGAATTCGGACGGCATGTGGCGCCCGGGTTCGGCGGTACGTGCTCGCATCACGGTGGACGAACAGGCCACGGCCATGACGATCCCGCTGGCGGCCGTGCAGAAGGCCGGCGAGGAAGACGTGGTCTATGTCGTGGCGGGCGAGAAATACACGCAGCGGGTCGTGCGGCTGGGCAAACGCGACGCACGCCGCGTCGAGGTGCTTTCGGGCCTCAAGCCGGGCGAGGTCGTCGTGACCGAGCAGAGCTTCCTCATCAAGGCGGACATCGAGAAGTCGACCGCCGAACATGACCACTGAGGCGGCCGCGACCATGCTCGAGAAAATCATTCGATTCGCGATCGCGCATCGGTGGCTGATGCTGGTTCTCACCCTGGCGCTCGTGGGCGTCGGCGTGTGGAGCTTCACCAAGCTGCCGATCGATGCGACCCCCGACATCACCAACGTCCAGGTCCAAATCAACACGGAGGCACCGGGCTATTCGCCGCTCGAGGCCGAGCAGCGCGTCACCTTCCCGATCGAGACGGCGGTCGCCGGGCTCCCGGGCCTGGACTACACCCGCTCGATTTCGCGCTACGGGCTCTCGCAGGTGACCGTCGTGTTCAAGGATGGGACCGACATCTTCTTCGCGCGCCAGCAGGTGTCCGAGCGCCTGCAGCAGGCCCGGTCGCAACTGCCGCCCGGGCTGGAACCGATGATGGGCCCGATTGCCACCGGCATGGGCGAGATCTTCATGTACACGGTGAAAGCCGAGCCCGGCGCCCGCAAGAAGGATGGCTCACCCTATACGGCGACTGATCTTCGCACCCTGCAGGACTGGGTGATCCGCCCGCAGCTTCGCAACGTGCCGGGCGTGACCGAGGTCAACACCATCGGCGGCTACGAGCGGCAGATCCACATCACGCCGGATCCTGCCGTGCTGGTGTCGCTGGACTTCACGCTCGAGGACATCGTCACCGCGTTGGCCGCCAACAACCAGAACGTCGGCGCCGGGTACATCGAACGCAACGGTCAGCAGTTGCTCGTCCGTGTCCCTGGCCAAGTCGATGACCTCGAGGCGATCCGCAACATCGTGCTGGACCGGCGCGAGGGCGTACCGATCCGCGTGCGCGACGTCGCGGCCGTCGGCGAAGGCAAGGAGCTGCGCACCGGTGCGGCGACCGAGAACGGCGAGGAGGTCGTCGTCGGCACCGTAGTGATGCTCGTGGGGGCCAACAGCCGGGACGTCTCGCAGGCCGCGGGCGCGAAGCTCGCGGCTGCCAATGCCAGCCTCCCCAAGGGGGTGCGCGCCGAGCCCGTGTACGACCGGACCTCGCTCGTCGATCGCACGATCAAGACCGTCGCCAAGAACCTGGTCGAGGGCGCGCTGCTGGTGATCGTGGTGTTGTTCCTGCTGCTCGGCAACATCCGGGCTGCGCTCATCACCGCGGCGGTCATTCCTCTGGCGATGCTGTTCACCCTGACCGGCATGGTGCGTGGCGGAGTGTCGGGCAACCTCATGAGCCTGGGCGCGCTCGACTTCGGCCTGATCGTCGACGGCGCGGTCATCATCATCGAGAACTGCCTCAAGCGCTTCGGCGAACTCCAGCAGCGCCTGGGCCGGACCATGACCGACGAGGAGCGCTTCGATGCGACGGCATCGGCCACCGCCGAGGTGATCCGCCCCAGCCTGTTCGGCGTGGGCATCATCACGGCCGTGTATTTCCCGATCTTCGCCCTCTCCGGAATCGAGGGGAAGATGTTCCATCCCATGGCCATCACGGTCGTCCTTGCACTGACCGGCGCGATCCTCCTCTCCCTCACCTTCGTGCCGGCGGCGATCGCGCTGTTGCTGGGCGGCCGCGTGGCGGAACACGAGAACAAGGTGATGGCCTGGTTCTCGCGGCGCTACGCGCCGCTGCTGTCCTGGACCCTGCGGCACCGGTGGCCGGTGATCGGCTCGGCGCTCGGGCTGGTCGTCCTGACCGGCCTGCTCACCACGCGCCTGGGCTCGGAGTTCATTCCCAATCTGGACGAGGGGGACCTGACGGTCCAGGCGCTGCGCATTCCGGGCACGAGCCTGACGCAGTCGCTCGAGATGCAGGAAAAGCTGGAGAAGGCCTTGGCGAAGGTGCCGGAGGTCAAGCGTGTATTCGGCAAGATCGGCACGGCCGAAGTGGCCAGCGACCCGATGCCTCCCTCGATCGCCGATACCTTCGTGATGCTCAAGGATCGCGACGACTGGCCTGATCCGGGCAAGCCCAAGGACCAGCTTGTCGCCGAGATCCAGGAGCTGCTGGAGACCATACCGGGCAACAACTACGAGGTGACGCAACCCATCCAGATGCGCACGAACGAGCTCATCTCGGGCGTTCGCGCGGACGTCGCAATCAAGATCTACGGCGACAACCTCGACCAGCTCGTGCGCACGGCCGCGCAGGTGCAACAGGTGATGAGCCAGGTCGAGGGGGCGTCCGACGTCAAGACGGAGCAGGTGACCGGGCTGCCGCTGCTCACGGTCGAGCCGGACCGGCAGGCGCTGGCCAACTACGGCCTCAACCCGTCCGACGTGCAGGACACCGTCGCCACCGCGATCGGCGGCGAGGAGGCGGGCCAGCTGTTCGAGGGCGACCGCCGGTTCGACCTGGTGGTTCGTCTGCCGGAGGAGATGCGCCAGGATCCGGCCGCCCTGGGCGATCTGCCCATCGCGCTCGGGGGTGGCGGCAGTCAGGCCGACGAATCGGGACGAGAGGCCACATGGCGCGGCGGCGAAGCGCGCACCGTCCCGTTGCGCGAGGTCGCGCGCGTGGAGTCGCAGCTCGGGCCGAACCAGATCAATCGCGAGAACGGCAAGCGGCGGATCGTGGTGACCGCGAACGTGCGGGGCCGCGACCTGGGTAGCTTCGTCCAGGACCTGCAATCGGCGGTCAACGCCAAGGTCCGACTGCCGGAAGGCTACTGGATCGACTACGGCGGCACGTTCGAACAGCTGGTCTCCGCAAGCCGCCGTCTGGCGGTCGTCGTGCCCGTTACGCTGGTCGTGATCTTCGGCCTGCTGTTCATGGCCTTCGGTTCGGCGAAGGATGCGTCGATCGTGTTCAGCGGCGTACCACTGGCCCTGACCGGCGGCGTGATCGCGCTCTGGCTACGCGGCATTCCGCTGTCGATCTCTGCCGGCGTCGGCTTCATCGCGCTTTCGGGTGTCGCGGTGCTCAACGGCTTGGTGATGATCGCCTTCATCAAGAACCTCCGCGAACAGGGCATTGCGCTCGACAAAGCCGTCTTCGAGGGCGCCCTCGGACGCCTGCGCCCGGTGCTCATGACTGCACTGGTCGCCTCGCTCGGGTTCGTGCCCATGGCCTTGAACGTGGGCGCGGGGTCCGAGGTCCAGCGGCCACTCGCGACCGTGGTCATCGGCGGAATCGTGTCGTCGACCCTGCTGACGCTGCTCGTGCTGCCCGTGCTGTACCGGTGGCTCCACAAGGACAGCGACGAGCCGCTGGAGCCGCCGCACCCCGAGTTGACCCATCGTGCCGCCTGACGCCCCCCTCGCGACGAAGCGGCGTTTCCGGCCGGGGCCCCGCGGGGTTCCGGTGGGTGGGGTGATTGCAGCGGCCGCGGTCGTTTTCACCGCCACGTCGATGCCGCTCGTCTGGCCCGCGATATCGGTGCAGGAGGCCTTCGATCAAGGCATCGGGGTCGGCACGTTCGCCGCGCCGACACTGGCCGGCTTTGCGTTCAACACGATCCTGCTGGCGATCGTCGCCGGCCGTCTTTCTCCACGGCACACCGAGGTGCGGGAAGCGGCATTCCGTCGCGCGTTCGGCGTCCTCAGTCTGGTCCGAATGCGCGCGGAAACGCGTCAGGCCTCGTTAGCCCTGGCCGATGGATGCGCTCGTCTGGTGCCGAGATCTTCGAATTGCACCGGTGGCGACCGTGTCAGGCGCGCGGCGATCCACCCGCCCGTTTGCGGGTCTCCAGTTGTGCGCGGTCGTTTCGCGTTTCCCTTTCGACCCACCGGCCACCGCGTCGAGAACCGAGGACATCGCCCATGACCGACCCGCTTCGCATCGACATTCCCCTCGTCCTCCCCGAGGTGACCGACGCAGCCGATCGCTGTGTCGGCCGGCTGCTCGCCGACCTGCAGGCGCGAGAGGGCGTTTCTAAGGCGCACGTCGTTGCGGCGACCGAGTTCACGCCCCCGCAGCTGTGCGTGCATTACGACCCGGCGGTGCTGACGCTGCCGCGGATCCGTCAGCTGGTGAGCGCGGCGGGTGCACAGGTGGCGGCGCAGTTCGGGCATGCGACCTGGCAGGTTGGCATGCCGCACGCCCGACGGGCGCGCACCCTCACCGAGCACCTGCGGTCGATCCCGGGGGTGTTGGATGGTGCGGTCGGCGCGAGCGGCGTGGCGCGCGTGGAATTCGATCGAACCGTCAGTTCGGAGCAGGCCATTCGCGGTGAGCTCGAGCGCTTGGCGGGTGACAGTGCTACGACGGGTGCGATGGCAGCGAGTCGGGGTGCCGCGGCCGCCGCGCCCGCGCACGGCACGCACGGCACGCCGAACGGGCACTCCGATCATCCGGCGCACGATGAACGCGACGCGCACGACACGACCAATACGCACGACAAGGGCGACGCGCACGGCCATTCCCACGGCGACGGCGGCTTCTGGTCGGGAACGGAGTTGCGCTTTGCGCTAGCGTGCGGCGCGCTGCTCCTGATCGGCTTCCTGCTCGAGCGTTTCGCGGCGGTGCCGTCGTGGGTCCCGCTCGCCGCCTACGTCGGTGCCTATGCGTTCGGCGGCTGGTTCACGGCGCGCGAGGCGATCGACAACCTGCGCATGAAGCGGTTCGAGATCGACACGCTCATGCTCGTGGCGGCAGCGGGCGCAGCCGCGCTCGGCGAGTGGGCGGAGGGCGCCCTCCTGCTGTTTCTCTTCAGCTTCGGGCATGCCCTCGAGCATTACGCCATGGGGCGCGCGAAGCGGGCGATCGAGGCGCTGGCCGAACTCGCGCCGCGGACCGCGACCGTGCGGCGTGGCGGGGCCCTGGTCGACATCCCCGTGGAGGAGCTCGCGCTCGGCGACGTCGTGGTCGTCAAGCCCAATTCGCGCCTGGCGGCCGACGGCTTCGTCGTCGCCGGCGACAGCAGCATCGACCAGGCGCCGGTGACCGGCGAGAGCATCCCCGTCGACAAGCGCGCGGTGACCAACCCGGCGGCGGCCCGCGCGAATCCGGACGGCATCGACGCCGTGCACCGTGTCTTCGCCGGCACGATCAACGGAAGTGGCGTCATCGACATCGAGGTCACCCGCAAATCGAGCGACAGCGTGCTCTCGAAGGTGGTCCGCATGGTCAGCGAGGCGGAGACGGAGAAGTCGCCGACGCAACGCTTCACGGACCGCTTCGAGCGGATCTTCGTGCCAGCGGTGCTCGTGCTGGCGGTGCTGCTGTTGTTCGCCTGGGTGATGGTGGACGAGCCGTTCCGGGATAGCTTCTATCGCGCGATGGCCGTGCTGGTGGCGGCCAGCCCGTGCGCGCTGGCGATCGCGACGCCGAGCGCCGTGCTGTCCGGCATCGCTCGCGCGGCACGCGGCGGCGTGCTGGTGAAGGGCGGGGGACCGTTGGAGAACCTCGGCTCGCTGTCGGCCATCGCCTTCGACAAGACCGGCACGCTGACCGAGGGCAAGCCCCGGATCACCGATGTGGTCCCGGTTCGCGGCGTGGACCCCGCCGAGCTCCTCCGCGTGGCGGTAGCGGTCGAGAGCCTCAGCGATCACCCGCTGGCTCGCGCGATCGCGACCGACGGGCGCGCGCGCCTCGGCGGCGCCGACGTGCCCCCGGCCACCGACCTCGAAAACCTCATTGGCCGCGGCGTCAAAGCGCAACTCGCGGGCGAAACGGTCTACATCGGCAAGGCCGAGATGTTCGGCACGGATGGGATCGCGCCGCTGTCGGACGAGATGGCCGCCGCGATTGCCGCGCTTCGGGAGCAGGGGCGCACCAGCATGGTCGTGCGTCGCGGCCGCGACGACCTCGGCGCGATCGGCCTCATGGATACGCCCCGCGAAGCAGCCAGGGCGGCGCTCGCTCGGCTCAAGGCGATGGGCATCCGGCGGATGATCATGATCTCCGGCGACCATCAGAAGGTGGCCGAGGCCATCGCCCGGGAGGTCGGGCTGGATGAGGCCTGGGGCGATCTGATGCCACAGGACAAGGTCGAGGCGATCAAGAAGCTGAGGGCCGAACAGAAGGTGGCTATGGTCGGCGACGGCGTCAACGATGCGCCCGCCATGGCTAGCGCGACCGTGGGCGTGGTGATGGGCGCCGCCGGGTCCGACGTGGCGATGGAGACCGCCGACGTCGCACTGATGGCCGATGACCTGTCGAACCTGCCGTTCGCGGTCGGGCTCAGCCGGAAGACCCGCGCGATCATCCTGCAGAACGTGTACGTGAGCCTCGGCATCGTCGCCGTTCTCGTTCCCGCCACGATCTTCGGATTGGGCATCGGGCCCGCGGTAGCGGTGCACGAGGGCTCCACGCTGCTGGTCGTGTTCAATGCGCTGCGGTTGCTTGCCTATCGGGAGGCCGCTCGATGAGCCGGCGAGGCGGATACGTGCCGCACTCGGCCCTTCGAATGGCGTCGGGCCGGCGAGCCTGCCCGCACGGCTGCCCGATGAACCGGGCGGTGCCATGAACATGCCCACCGACCTCACGGCTGCACTGGCGGCGGAGTTCGCTATGCCCGGCGCTTCGGTCATGCTGGTCAGCAGCCTTCGACTGCTGCTGGCGGCGGTGCTCGGCGGCGCCATCGGGTACGAGCGCGAGAAGAAGGAGCGATCGGCAGGGCTGAAGACTCACATCCTGGTGTCCGTTGGTTCGGCGCTGTTCGTGATGGCGCCGCTCTACGCAGGCGTTTCGCAGGCCGACAACACGCGGGTCGTCCAGGGCGTGGTGTCGGGTATCGGTTTCCTCGGCGCCGGCGCGATCCTCAAGCTGCAGCGGGACATGCGTGTCGAAGGGCTGACCACCGCGGCGAGCATCTGGCTCACCTCGGCGATCGGCGTCGCTGCCGGGCTCGGCAATGCGCTCCTGGCGATCATCGCCACGGGCGTGGCTCTGTTCGTGACCGCCGTGATTCCGCGCCTGGTCCCCGATGGCGGCCGGAAGTGAGTGCGGTGGACAGGCGACAAGCGACGTGACGGAGGAAGCGATCCATGGGTAAGGCATGTTGCGGGCCCGGGCCCGACGTCGAACGACTGCAGGCGGAGCAGCGGCGGGCGCTCAAGATCGTGCTCGCGATCAATGCATCTACCTTCGCGATGATGCTGGTCGCGTCGCTGGCGAGCGGGTCGGTGTCCCTGTTGTCGGGTGGGCTGGACAACCTGGGCGATGCGCTGACGTACGGCGCAAGCCTCGCTGTCGTCGGCCGCCCGGCCCCCTGGAAGGCGCGAGTCAGCCTGCTCAAGGCGGCGTTGATCCTCGCTGCGGCAATGGGCGTCGCCGTCCAGCTCGCCATCCGCATCGGCGAGCCCTCGGCCCCGGCACTGGACACGATGTCCGTGGCGGCCGTACTGAACCTGGCGGCGAACGTCTATTGCCTGCGACTGCTCACACCCTTCCGGCATGGCGACATCAACATGGCGTCGTCCTGGGAGTGCTCCCGCAACGACGTGATGGAAGGCGTCGCCGTTCTGCTGACGGCGGGCGCGGTCTGGCTGACCGGCTCCGGATGGGCGGACATCGTGGTCGCCGCCGCGCTGCTGGTGCTGTTCCTCAGGTCCGCCATGCGCGTGACGCGCGATGCGTGGGCGGAACTGCGGCGTGCCTGACCGGCCGGAGGCGGACGGAAGCGGTGCCGGCGGACCGGGCCGCGCGCGGTGCGCTCCGGACGAAGCGAAGGACGTGCCTGCGCTGCGAAGCGGCCTGATCTCTCTTCACAACAATGTGAGCGCTGCATGGACATCCGAAAAAATCGGTCCGCGATGGTCTGGCTGCTGCTCTCGGCGGCCGTGATCGCAATCGACCAGGGGAGCAAGGCCTGGGTACTGGCGCACCTGCCCGAATACACCCCGATTCCCGTCGTCGACGGCCTGTGGAACTGGTACCGCTCGTACAACACGGGCGCGGCCTTCAGCTTTCTGAGCGAGGCCGGCGGGTGGCAGCAGGTGTTCTTCAGCATGTTGGCGATGGTGGTTTCCGTCGCTCTCGGCATCGCCCTGAAGCGATTGCCGCGCGCCAACTGGCGGCAGGCTGCGCCGTATGCGCTCATCATCGGTGGCGCGCTGGGCAATGCCGCCGACCGGATCGCGCGCGGACACGTCGTGGACTTCATCCAGTGGCATTGGAAGGACTACTACTGGCCGTCGTTCAACCTGGGCGACGTGGCCATCGTGGTCGGCGCGGTGGGGCTCGTCCTTTCAGAGGGCGTGTCCGCGCGACGCAGGCGGTCACCCGGCGCGCGGCGCGCGGGTCGGTGACGATGCGAGCGAGCGCGGTGGTGCGCGAGGGCGACGCGTGAGCAGCCCCGCGCGCCGACGCATCGCGACCGCATGGCGGCACGGCGGCGCCAGAAGCGGCAGGTACGCGCAGACGCCGCGCCGCGCTGGGGTACGCCATCGCTCACGAGCCATCTAAGCGCTTGATACAGAACGATAAAACAGCGTTTGTGCACTGTTTTTACACGTATCTCGGCTGACCCCCGGCCGTAGGACTTGTCCTATTGACGCTCCCGTCCAGAGACCACGCTGCTCGTTCAAAAAAATCGGGTATCCGGATTTTAGTGTGGGAAGACCGCACTAGCCCTTCTTGTCTGACAGCTCTCGTTCGGTAGGTTTCTGGTATCGCAAGGCTTACGCGCTTTTAGCCTTCAGTGTGGGCTTTGTCTGGCGC
>JAKACT010000012.1:0-11242 GCA_021821195.1 Pseudomonadota bacterium
GCGTCGCCGCGCGGGTGCAGCGCGAAGGCCTGCTGAACTACCTGGCCGACAACCAGAACGCCTGGGAACTGCGCAGCGACGGCTGCTACGAGCGCCGCCTGCCGGCGCCCGGCGAGGAGCCATTCTCGGCGCAGCTGACCCTGCTGGCCGCGCTGGACGCCTGACGGCGGCCACGCAGGCGATAATGACGCATGCGCCTTCCTACCCTTCCGACCGCATGAGCCCACTTCCGCCCCGCGCCCCCGCACCGCTGCGCGACGGCGACCTGGTGGCAGCAGTCGACCTCGGCTCGAACAGCTTCCATATCGTGGTGGCGCAGCGCGTGCTGGGCCAGCTGCGGGTGGTCGACCGCCTGCGCGAGACCGTGCGCATGGGCGAAGGCCTGAACGCACTGGGCGGGCTGTCACCGGAGGTGCGCGACCGCGCGCTGGCCTGCCTGGCCCGGTTCGGCCAGCGCATCGCCGAGATCCCGCCGCGGCAGGTGCGCGCGGTGGCCACCCATACCGTGCGCCAACTGCGCGCGCCGGAATCGTTCCTGGCCCCGGCCGAAGCGGCGCTGGGCCATGCCATCGACGTGATCTCCGGGCGCGAGGAAGCGCGCCTGGTCTACCTGGGCGTGGCCCACGAGCAGCCGCCGCAGGAAGGCCAGAAGCGGCTGGTCATCGACATCGGCGGCGGCTCCACCGAATGCATCATCGGCGAGGGCTTCACCCCACTGGAGCGCGAGAGCCTGCAGGTCGGCTGCGTGGCCAGCACGCGCCGCTTCTTCGAGGGCAGCAAGCTCACCCGCAAGCGCTGGAACGCGGCGTTCACGGAAGTGTCGGCGCAACTGCAGCAGTTCGCCGCAACCTATCGCCGGCTGGGCTGGGACGAGGCCATCGGCACGTCCGGCACCCACAAGGCGATCGGCGGCATCTGCGCGGCGATGAAGCTGACCAAGGGCTCCATCACCCCCGAAGGGCTGGCGCAGATCCGCGACCGCATCCTGCAGGCCAGCAGGATCGAGGACATCGACCTGCCCGGCCTGTCCGACGACCGCCGCCCGGTGATCGCCGGCGGCGTGCTGGTGCTGGAGGCGGTGTTCGCCGCGCTAAGGCTGGAACGGCTGCAGGTGAGCAAGGCCGCGCTGCGCGAAGGCGTGCTGTACGACCTGCTGGGACGCGGCGGTGCCGACGATCCGCGCGACGTGTCGGTAGCCGCGCTGATGCAGCGCTACGGCGTGGATGCCACCCAGGCCATGCGGGTCGAGGCCACCGCGCTGGGCCTGTTCGAACAGGTCGCCGGCGACTGGGCGCTGGGCACCGACGACCGCGCCATGCTCGCCCGCGCCGCGCGCCTGCACGAGATCGGCCTCGCCATCGCCCACAGCGGCTACCACACCCACGGTGCCTACGTACTGCAGAACTCCGACATCGCCGGCTTCTCGCAGCAGGGCCAACGTTTCCTCGCCGCGCTGGTGCGCACGCACCGGCGCAGCGTGCCGAAGTCGGCGTTCGAGATGATTCCCGACCGCCTGCTGGCCAACGCGCGCCGCAGCGCCGCGCTGCTGCGGCTGGCGGTGCTGCTGCACCGCTCGCGCGGCAGCGAGCAGCCGCAGGGCCTGCAGCTGCAGGCCGACGGCGACCGCCTGCTGCTGCAGTTGGACCGGCGCTGGCTGCAGGGCCGTCCGCTGCTGCGGGCGGACCTCGAGGCGGAACCGGAGGACATGCTGGGGCTGGGCATCAACCTGAAGCTCGCGCTCGACTGAGCCACGGCCGGGTGCCCCAAAGACAAAGGGCCGGCGCACGGCCGGCCCTTCGCGCTCCCTCGCGGGATCCGCTTACTTCTCGACGAACGGCTTGCGCGGCAGCTTGGCCGGGCGCATCGCGGTGTTGTAGACGAACGAGGCGACGATCGCCGAGGCCTGCTTGAGGTCATTGGCCACCGCGTGGTCCTGCACGTCCAGATGGGTGTGATGGACGTGGCTGAAATAGTCCAGCTGGTCCTGCACGAACTGGAAGCCGGGGATGCCCACCGCGTCGAAGCTGACGTGGTCGGTGCTGCCGGTGTTGCGCTGGGTGACGATGGTGGCGCCCACGTCGTTCCACGGCTTCAGCCATTCCTCGAAGATCGGCGCCACGGCGAGGTTTTCCTGCGCGTAGATGCCGCGGATCTTGCCGCTGCCGTTGTCGAGGTTGAAATAGGCCGAGATCCTGCCGTGGTCGGCGGTGCGGATCAGCTTGCGCTTGCCCTGGCGAAAGAACGCCGGCAGCGCCTTCTGCTCGGGATCCTTGGGCTCCTCGAACTTGCCGAAGTGCTTGCCCACGTAGGCCTGCGAGCCGATCAGGCCCTGCTCCTCGCCGGTCCACAGGGCGACGCGGATGGTGCGGTTGGGCTTGGCGCCGACCGCCTTGAGGATGCGCATGGCCTCCATCATCACCGCCACGCCGGCGCCGTTGTCATTGGCGCCCGAGCCGGTGTGCCAGGAATCCAGGTGCGCACCCAGCATCACCACTTCGTTCTTCTGCGGGCCGCTGCCGGGGATCTCGCCGATGGTGTTGTAGCCGGGCTGGTTGGCCTCGTCGAGGAAGCGCGCGTCGACGTTGAGGCGCAGCTTCACCGCTTCCTTGCGCTCCAGCGCGCGCATCACCGTGTTGTAATGCTCGGCCATCATCACCAGCGCCGGCACCCCGACCGACTCGCCGGCCTTGCGCGAGCCGCCGCCCATCACCCGGACGATGCCGTCGTTCCAGCTGCTGATCGACACCGTGGCGGCCACGCCCTCGTCGACCAGGAACTGGTTAACCAGCGGCGCCAGCTCCATGCGCGCACGGTAGCGCGCCATCATCTCGGGATCGCCGTTGCGCTCCTGCGGCAGCGGGTAGGACAGCAGTTCTTCCAGGCTGTCGTGGTCGTGGCGGCTGAAGTCCGACTTCTCGTTCGGCTTGTACGGGCGCAGCGCGTCGGTGAAGACGATCTTGCCCGCCAGCTTGCCCTTCCATTTCTCCAAGTCGGCCTTGGACTCGATCTTGGCGAAGATCGCCTCGCCCTCGACCGCCCCGTTGGTGCCGGGCGTCCACGCCTTGGGCAGCGCATGCAGCGGCATCGCGCGCGGGGACAGCATCTCCATGCTGGCATCGGTGAACGCCCAGCCGCGGCCGATGTCCGCCACCGCTTCGTCATGCACGTTGGCCAGCCCCCATTCGGTGAACTTCGAACGCGTCCACTGGTTGGCCTTCGCCATCGACGGCGAATTGGTCAGGCGCGGGCCGATCACGTCGGTCAGGTGGTCCAGCGTCGCCATCACCTGCGAACGCTGGAAGGCTTCCTGGCGGATCTGCGAGGTCACGTCCAGGTCCACCTTTTCCTGCGCCTGCGCGCTGCCCAGCGCGGCCACCAGCAAGGCGGCCGTCAACATCAATCGCTTCATCGTCATCCCCGGGGAACTGCGGCAAAGACCCGAGTCTAGCCAGCGCCGCTGTAGTGGCACCCGGGCCTTTGGTCATGGCCGCCGCCGGCACCGTGACGGGGCGCACGTCCTGTGCGCCCCGTCGCCATGGTCCGTGCTCAGCGCGGGCCCGCCTCCTCGCGGCCTGGCAGCTGGTACCAGTCCACCCGCCGGGTCGCCACCATGATCGCCGCCAGGATCGCGAACAGCAGCCCCGCGCCCAGCGCCAGCGCGTTGTCTTCCGACAGCAGCAGCCCGTACAGGGCCGCGTACAGCGTGCCCAGCATCACCGCGAAGCCCAGCCCGCGCGCGCGGCTGCGCAGCACCGCCGACAGGTAGAAGCCGATCAGGCCGATGCAGGCGGCGGCCGCCAGCAGGTAGGACAGGCCGAAGCCTAGGTGCTCGCTCAGGCTCAGCAGCAGCAGGAAGAAGATCGCGATGGCCATGCCCACCAGCAGGTATTGGATGGGATGCACGCGCACCCGCTTGATCAGCTCGAACATGAAGAAGCCGACGAAGGTCAGCAGCACGAACAGCAGGCCGTACTTGCTGGCGCGGTCGGCCTGCAGGTACGGGTTGACCGGGTCGATCAGCGCCACGCTGACCGCGTCGCCCGGCGGCGCCCACGGCATCGCGCCCGCCAGCGCCGGGTGCACGCCACCGGCGTCGCCCAGTCCCGGCGCCAGCACCGGTGACTGCAGGTAGCGCCGCTGCGCGTTGCTCGCCACCGCGGCGATCTGCCAGCGCGCGCGGAAACCGTGCGCATCGATGTCGTGCTGCGGCGAGCGACCCTCGAACTTCGGGCTGCGCCAGCGCGAACGCAGGCGCAGGTCGTTGGCCTCGCCCAGCGGCAGCATCGCGAACGATTCGGTGCCGCGCAGCGACAGGTCCGCGCGCACCGCCAGCCGCAGCCGGCTGCCGGCCGCGGGGGCCGGCAACCGCGCATGCACGCCGGGACCGTCGGCATGGCCGAGGCCCTGTGCCACCGCCACCGCCGCGCCATCCACGCTGATCCGCGGCGTGCCGTGCAGGCCGCCGACATCGGCGATCCCCACGCTCAGCCACGGCTGGCCGATGCGGCGCTGCACGCCCTCGGCCTCGGCCGGCACCACCGCATCGAAGCGCGCCAGCGCCTGGCCGTCCCACTGGTACACGCGCACCTCGTGCAGGCCGCGCCGGCGCACGTCCGGCTTGAGTTCGCCGTCGACCGACAGGCTGGCGGGGAAGAAGGTCCACTGCCCGCTCCTGCGCCGCAGGGTGCGACGCTCGTTGCCGTTCTCGTCGCTGGCCACCTCGACCACGCGCTCCTCGTAGGGCACCACCAGCACCGGCCCGGCAATGGCCTGGCGCGCGCCGAAGCTGGCGCCGATGTCGCGCACCGCCTGCTCGCGGTAGACCTGGCGCTCATGGATGGTGCCGCGGATCAGCTGCAGCGGGATGAGGATGGCGAGGGTGAGCAGCACCACCATCCCCGCCTTGAATGCCAGTCGCATCGTCTTGCTCCATCGGAAGATGGCGACAGCCTGGCGCGGCGGTTCGAGGCGACGATGGCGCGCGGATGAGGCGGGTGTGAAGCGCGCCTAGGCGACGGGGAACACGACCACGGCGACGGCGCCACCGCCGTCGCGATTGGCCAGGCTAACCGTGCCGCCGTGCAGCTTGGCGATTTCGGCGACGAAGTTCAGGCCGAGGCCGTTGCCGCGGGCGCCGCCGTCCGGGCGCGGCAGCGAGTAGAAGCGCTCGAACACCCGCTCCAGCGCGAAGTCGGGGATACCGGGACCGCGATCGCCCACCTCGATGCGCAGGCCATCGGGCCGGGCCCGCAGGCGCACCTCCACCACGCCGCCGGCCGGAGAAAAATCGATGGCGTTGTCGACCAGGTTGGCCAGCAGCTGCCGCAGCAGGAATGCGTCGCCACTGACCGCGGGCAGTCCCTCGTCCACCTGCAGGCGCACCTGCACGCCACGCGCCTGCGCGCGCGCTGCCGCATCGTCGAGTGCATCGCCCGCCAGCGCGGCCAGGTCCAGCGGCAGCGGCGCGTCCAGGCCTTCGCGATGCTCCAGCGCGGCCAGCGCCAGCAGCCGGTCCACCATCGTCGCCATTCGCCGGCCCTGCGCGTCGATGCTGGCGACGAAGCGCGCGCGGTCGGCCTCCGGCAGCGGCCCTTCCAGCAGCTCGGTCGCGCCGCGGATCGCCGCCAGCGGGCTCTTCAGTTCGTGGGTCAGCGCGTGCACGTAGCGCTCGACGTACTGCTTGCCTTCCAGCTGCCGGCGCATGCTTTCCAGCGCGCGGCCCAGGTCGGCGAATTCGCCTGCGGCGTCGGGGAGCGTCGCGCGTTCACCGCGCGCCACCGCGTCGGCATAGCGGCGCAGCGCGGCCAGCTGCCGCGACAGCCACCACGCGGCCAGTCCACCCACCAGCAGCGCACTGCCCAGCAACACCCAGCCCCAGCGCAGGATGGTGTCCTGGCTGCGCTCGATGAACGGCTGGATGCTGCGGTTCGGCTTGGACACGGTGAGCACGCCGGCGATCCGGCCGCCGGCATCGTGGATCGGGGCGGCGACGTACATCACCGTGCTGGCTTCGTCGTCCGGATCGTCGCGGGTGGAGCGGGCGCCGTACTGCCCGCGCAGGGTGCGGTAGACGTCGTTCCAGCGCGAGTTGTCGCGGCCCACCTCACGGCCAGCGGAATCGAACACCACGATCCCGCGCGCGTCGGTGATGGTCACCCGGTAGCTGGCGCGGCGCTTGGCCTGCCCCCAGATGTCCGCGTCCAGCTCGCGCCCGGCCATCGCCCGCACCCGCGTCGCGAAGCGGCCGTCGGCAATCCGCCCGGCCAGCAGGTCGTCGCTGGCCAGTTCCGCCAACACGTTGGCGGTGTCGGCCAGGGTGTCCTCCATCGCCTGGCGCACGCCGGGCTTGACCTGCTGCAGGAACACGTTGACCAGCAGCAGCGCCGCCAGCGCGACGATCAGGAAATAACCCAGCAGCACGCGCAGCGCGATCTTCACCGGCGTTCAGTCCACCTCGATGGAATAGCCCAGCCCACGATGGGTGCGGATCGGGTCGCGCGCCGGGTCCAGCGCGCGCAGCTTGGCGCGCAGGGTCTTCACGTGGGTATCGACGGTGCGCTCGCCCGATTCCAACGCGTCCGCCCACACCCGGTCCAGCAGCTGCGCGCGGCCGAGGATGGCGCCGGGGCGGCGCAGCAGCTCGCCCAGCAGCGCGTGTTCGTAGCGGGTCAGCTCCAGCCAGTGGCCGGCGTAGCGGATGCGGTGGGCCTCGCTGTCGATCTCGAACCGGCCGCGCTGGCGCGCCTGCCCGCCTTCATGCCGGCGCAGCCGCGCGCGCACCCGCGCCACCAGCTCGCGCGGCGAAAAGGGCTTGGCCATGTAGTCGTCGGCGCCCAGCTCCAGTCCCAGCACGCGGTCGATCTCATCGCTGCGCGCGGTCAGGAAGATCACCGGCAACGCGTGGTGCTCGCGCAGCCGGCGGCAGACCTCGAAGCCGCTGGCATCGGGCAGGCCGACATCGAGGATGACCAGATCGACCCCGCCACGCGCCAGCCGCGGCAGCACCTGCCCGCCCAGCAGCACGTGCTCGGCGGCGAAGCCTTCGGCGCGCAGCGCGTACAGCACGGTCTCGGCGATGGCGGCCTCGTCTTCGGCGAGCAGGATGGTGGGCATGCCGGCATCGTAACCGGGCGTGCGCCGCGGTTTGGGGAGCGAATGTGAAGTCCCAGCGGAAATGGTGTCGGAGTGAAGTTTCCCGACCAGGCGTCATCCACGACCGGATGGGATCGGCGGGAAGTTCACTCCGACACCATTTCCCCGCATTTCCCCGCGACAATGCGCACATGAACTATCGCCACGCCTTCCATGCCGGCAACCACGCCGATGTCCTCAAGCACGTCGTGCTGCTCGCGCTGTGCGAGGCCCTGACCGCCAAGCCGTCGCCCTGCTTCGCGCTGGACACCCACGCCGGCCGCGGCCTGTACAAGCTCGACGGCGAGGCCGCGCAGGCCACCGGCGAGGCGCAGGACGGGATCGCCCGGCTGCAGGCCGAGGCCCCGCGCGACCCGGCCATCCAGCGCTACCTGGCGGCGGTGCGCGCCTGCCGCGCCCAGCACGGCGGCGCGGCCTATCCGGGCTCGCCGTGGTTGCTGGGGCACGCGCTGCGCGAGGCCGACCGCATCGCCGCCTGCGAACTGCATCCGGAAGAAGCCGCGGTGCTGAAGCAGCATTTCGCCGCCGACCAGCGCATCGCCGTGCATGCCCGCGACGGTTACGCCGCGCTCAAGGCGCTGCTGCCACCGAAGCACGGCGCCCGGAAATTCGCCCGCGGACTGGTGCTGATCGACCCGCCGTTCGAGGCGCAGCTGGGCGAGTTCGACATCGCGCTGGCGGCGCTGGCCGAAGGGCTGGCGCGCTGGCCGCAGGGCATGTTCGCGCTGTGGTATCCGATCAAGCAGGGCCGCGCATTGCACCCGTTCCGGCGCGCTGCCGCGAGGCTGCCGGCGAAGTCCGCGCTGCTGCTGGAACTGCTGGTGCGCCCGGACGATTCGCCGCTGCGGATGAATGGCAGCGGCATGCTGATCCTCAATGCGCCGTGGCGGTTCGACGCCGCCATGCGCCCCACCCTCGACGCCCTGCGCCGGGCCCTCGGCGAACCCGGCGCCAACGCGCGGGTGGAGTGGCTGCGCGAAGCGGCATAGAAAAGCGGGGTCAGAGTGGCCTTTTCTGCGAAGCGGAAAGGCCACTCTGACCCCGCTTTTAGCCTGCGCGTGCGAGACTTTCGCCCTGCCCCTCGCCCCGGTCGGCCCATGGCTTCCAGCTTCTTCGCCCTCTTCGACGACATCGCCACCCTGCTCGACGACATCTCGGTGATGGCCAAGGTCGCCACCAAGAAGACCGCCGGCGTGCTGGGCGACGACCTGGCGCTGAACGCGCAGCAGGTCACCGGCATCCGCGCCGAGCGCGAGCTGCCGGTGGTGTGGGCGGTGGCCAAGGGCTCGCTGGTCAACAAGACCATCCTGGTGCCGGCGGCGCTGGCGATTGCGGCGCTGGAGGCGTGGCTGAAATCGCGCGGCATCGGCATCCCGCTGATCCTGCCGCTGCTGATGCTGGGCGGCGCCTACCTCTGCTACGAGGGCGTGGAGAAGCTCGCGCACAGATTCCTGCACCGGGGCGATGAGGCCGAACATCACGAGATGCTGGTGCAGGCGGTGGCCGACCAGTCGATGGACATGGTGGCGTTCGAGCGCGACAAGATCCGCGGCGCGATCCGCACCGACTTCATCCTGTCCGCCGAGATCATCGTGATCACCCTGGGCACCGTGGCCACCCAGCCGTTCCCCAGGCAGCTCGGCGTGCTGGTGGTGATCGCGCTGGTCATGACCGCCGGCGTCTACGGGCTGGTCGGCGGCATCGTCAAGCTGGATGATCTGGGCCTGCGCCTGAACCGCGCCGGCGCCGGGCGCACCAGCGCGGCGCTGGGCCGGGCCATGCTGGCATTCGCGCCGAAGCTGATGCGATTCCTGTCGGTGGCCGGCACCGCAGCGATGTTCCTGGTCGGCGGCGGCATCCTGGTCCACGGCATCCCGCTGCTGCACCACTGGGCACAGGCCGCGCACGCGCTGCCGCCGGGCTGGCTGTGGGAAAACCTGTTCAACGCCGCCGCCGGCGTGGTGGCCGGCGCGCTGGTGCTGGGCGCGGTCACCGCCGTCACCCGCCTGCGCGGACCGCGCCCCGCGGCGGCCGACTGAACCGCCGCCAGACACGCGCCGTTCATTTTTTTAACGTCGTCCACGCCAAGATGCCCGAATGGCCGCCCGCAACCGCATGCCCCCGTGGCACGAACATGTCCGCCTCGCCAATGGGCGCGACATCCTGATCCGCCCGATCCGACCGGAAGACGCCGGGCCGATGCAGGCCGCGTTCACCCTGCTGGAGCCGGACGAGATCCGCCAACGCTTCCTGCATCCGATGAAGGAGCTGAGCGCGCAGCAGGCCGAGCGGCTGAGCCGCCCGGACCCGCGCCGCGATTTCGCCCTAGTCGCGGCCGAACCGCTGCCGCCGGGCGAGGCGCTGGTCGGCGCGGTGGCGCGCATCTCCATCGACGACAACGGCAGCGACGCCGAGTTCGCGATCCTGGTCAGCCACTACGTCAACGGCATGGGGCTGGGCCGCCACCTGATGCGCCGGCTGGTGCGCTGGGCCAAGGGCCGCAAGGTGCGGCGCGTGTATGGCGACGTGCTGGAAAGCAACCTGCCGATGCAAGCGCTGGCCACCTCGCTGGGCTTCCGCCAGGAGGCGACCGGCGAACCCGGACTGGTGCGGGTGGTGCTAGATATCCCGCCACCGAAGCCGAAGGCCACGCCGCCAATGCCGCTGCTGGTCGGCTGAGCACGCCCCGCCGTCAGCGGGCCGCCACGTTCGACCCGGTAGAATCGGCCTCCAATCCCATCGACAACGCGCTGGCGCACGCCGTCCGGCGCGGGCGCGTTTTCCATGCCTGACCTGCTGCAAGCCCCCGTCCCCCTGCCGCGCGCCGGCCAGCAGCGTGCCTACTGGCGCGCGCCCGCCTCCGCCACCGCCCTCGCCGCCGCCGCACTGGCCACGGCGCAGCGCATTGATGGCCCACTGCTGCTGGTGGCGCGCGACAACCACGCCGCGCACCAGCTGGAAGCCGACCTGCGCACGCTCACCGGCGGCGATCCCGCACTGCCGGTGCTGGGCTTCCCGGATTGGGAGACGCTGCCCTTCGACCGCTTCAGCCCGCACCCGGAAATCGTCAGCCAGCGCCTGGCCACGCTGGCGCGGCTGCCCGAACTCAAGCGCGGGGTGGTGATCGTGCCCGCCGCCACCCTGATGCAGCGGCTGGCCCCGCGCAGCCACGTGCTGGGCAACCGCTTCAGCGTGCGGCTGGGCCAGCGCATGGACATGGACGCGGAGAAGCGCCGGCTGGAATCGGCCGGCTACCGCAACGTGCCGCAGGTGTTCGACCCCGGTGATTTCGCGGTGCGCGGCGGCCTGCTCGATGTCTATCCGATGGGCGCCGACGCGCCGTTCCGGGTGGAGCTGCTGGACGACGAGATCGACAGCATCCGCGCGTTCGATCCGGAGTCGCAGCGTTCGCTGGACAGGATCGACGCGATCGAACTGCTGCCCGGCCGCGAAGTGCCGATGGACGATGCCCATGTGCAGCGCGCGCTGGAAGCGCTGCGCGAACGCTTCGACATCGACACCCGGCGCAGCGCGCTGGTGCAGGACCTCAAGGCCGGGCTGGCGCCGGCCGGCGTGGAGTACTACCTGCCGCTGTTCTTCGCCGCGCAGCGCGGCGGCACCGGCAGCACGGAAACGCTGTTCGACTACCTCGGCGCGAACGCGCTGCCGCTGGTCTGCGACGGCGCGCTGGAGGCTGCCGAGCACGCGTGGAAGCAGGTCGGCGAGCGCTTCGAGCAGCTGCGCCACGACATCGAGCGCCCGCTGCTGCCGCCGGCCGAGCTGTGGCTGTCACCGGATGCGCTGCGCGAAACCCTGAACCGCGGCGCCCGCATCGAAATCTGCGGCGCGCAGCATCCGCGCCACGACGATGCGCAGCCGCTGCCGGTGCAGCCCGCGCCTTCGCTGCCGCTGACCGCCAGAGACCAGCCCGCGGGGCAGGCCCTGCGCGATTTCCTGTCGCACTATCCGGGCCGCGTGCTGGTGGCCGCCGATTCCGCCGGCCGACGTGAAGCGCTGCTGGAGGTGCTGCAGGCGGCCGGGTTGCAACCCGAAGTGCTGGCGGACTGGTCGGCTTTTGCGGGAGCCCCCC
>JAKACT010000012.1:11342-12999 GCA_021821195.1 Pseudomonadota bacterium
CCCCCGGCGGCAAGGCCGGCCCGCACGCGTTCGCCATCGCCGTCGCCCCCTTCGACGATGGTTTCGCGCTGGATGCGCCCGCGCTGTGCGTGCTCACCGAACGCCAGTTGTTCCCCGAGCGCGCCAGCCAGCCGCGCCGGCGCAGGCGCGCGGGGCGCGAGCCGGAAGCGATCATCCGCGACCTCGGCGAGTTGACGCTGGGCGCGCCGATCGTCCATGAGGACCACGGCGTCGGCCGCTACCGCGGGCTGGTGGCGATGGACGTCGGCGGCATGCCCGGCGAATTCCTCGACATCGAATACGCCAAGGGCGACCGCCTGTACGTGCCGGTGGCGCAGCTGGACCGCATCAGCCGCTATTCCGGCGCCAACCCCGACACCGCGCCGCTGCACAACCTCGGCGGCGAGCAGTGGGCGAAGGCGAAGAAGAAGGCCGCCGACAAGGTCCGCGACGTCGCCGCCGAACTGCTGGAGATCCAGGCCAAGCGCCATGCACGACAGGGTCTGGCGATCGACGTCGACCGGGCGATGTACGAACCGTTCGCCGCCACCTTCCCGTTCGAGGAAACCCCCGACCAGCACGCCGCCATCGAAGCGGTGCTGCGCGACCTTGCCTCCTCGCAGCCGATGGACCGCGTGGTCTGCGGCGACGTCGGCTTCGGCAAGACCGAAGTGGCGGTACGCGCCGCCTTCGCGTCGGCAAGCGCGGGCAAGCAGGTGGCGGTGCTGGTGCCCACCACCCTCCTGGCCGAGCAGCACTACCGCAACTTCCGCGACCGCTTCGCCGACTGGCCGCTGCGGGTGGAAGTGCTGTCGCGCTTCAAGTCGAAGAAGGAAATCGAAGCGGAGCTGCAGAAGCTGGCCGAAGGCAAGCTCGACGTCATCGTCGGCACCCACCGCCTGCTGCAGCCGGACGTGAAGTTCAGCGACCTGGGCCTGGTCATCGTCGACGAGGAACAGCGCTTCGGCGTGCGCCAGAAAGAAGCGCTGAAGAAGCTGCGCGCCAACGTGCACCTGCTCACCCTGACCGCCACGCCCATTCCGCGCACCCTGAACATGGCGATGAGCGGGCTGCGCGACTTGTCCATCATCGCTACCCCGCCGGCCAACCGGCTGGCCGTGCAGACCTTCGTCCACGTGTGGGACGACGCGCTCCTGCGCGAGGCCTTCCAGCGCGAACTGGCGCGCGGCGGCCAGGTGTATTTCCTGCACAACGACGTCGAGAGCATCGGCCGCATGCACGACGAACTGCAGGCGCTGGTGCCGGATGCGCGCATCGGGATTGCGCATGGGCAGATGCACGAGCGCGAGCTGGAGCGGGTGATGCTGGACTTCCACAAGCAACGCACCAACGTGCTGCTGTGCTCCACCATCATCGAATCCGGCATCGACATCCCCAATGCCAACACCATCCTGATCAACCGCGCCGACAAGTTCGGCCTGGCCCAGCTGCACCAGCTGCGCGGGCGCGTGGGCCGCAGCCACCATCGCGCCTACGCCTACCTGCTGGTGCCGGACGGGCGCAGCATCACCCCGGATGCGAAGAAGCGCCTGGACGCGATCAGCTCGATGGACGAACTGGGCGCCGGCTTCACCCTGGCCACCCACGACCTGGAAATCCGCGGCGCCGGCGAACTGCTGGGCGAGGACCAGAGCGG
>JAKACT010000008.1 GCA_021821195.1 Pseudomonadota bacterium
CGCACGCGCCGCCACCCTGGCGTGGATAGCAACCGTCGAGCGCCGTGGAGCCGAACGTCAGTTTGTAGTCGAACGTGCTGACCCAGTGTTTGCCGAACAGGCCGGCGCCTTTCCAGTAGTGGTTGTAAGTCCGGGTCAACCCCAGTGCCATCTCACCCGTGGAACTGAAGTCTGTTTCAGGTTCGATCTTGTTGCCCGTCGCCATGATGATCGGGTTGCCGGCGGCGGTTGGCTGTGGTTCGCCCTCCTTATCGCCGCAGGGGGCGGCCTGCTTGGCATCCTGCCCGTCGACTTTCTCGCCCTTGTTTGGCTGGAAACCTGACGCACCGCTTACGGAGAAGAATTTCGGAAAGGCCAATAGGGCGCCCGCCGGACCTCTGATGCCAACCGCTTCAACCCTATCCAGCGTCTTGATGGTTTCCTGATCATTGGCCTGAGCAGAACTCGTCATGGCCAAGCCCAGTCCACACAGGATCCCCCATGCCAGCTGCTTCATACGCCCCCCGATAAGACGATAATTTGCGCGCGCAAGGCTCCGCCGAGCAAATGCCATGACGCTGTAATACGGGCATCATAACCATGAATTGAGCGCCACCGCCCTGGTCGCGATGGAAACGGGCGGCACCTTCATGGCGTCCTGATTTATGTCATGTGAGCCGATACGCAACTCACGATGGACAACTGGATTGGCCGTCGGTTTACGCCGAAGGGCAAGGCTGAAGCCGGCGGATTGGCTTGCTTACGGCGCCTGGAAGCGGCCGGCTCCGTGTAACAAGCAATCCGGCAGGGGAAAATATATGCACACCACCATCCAGCCGAAGCCACTTTCCGCTTCAATCGCCGGTTCCGGCTATGCGAGTTGCTGCCGCGGTGCTGTTCGCCTTATCCGCTGGTGTTGCCGAAGGCGGCAAGCGATTGCCATGGCTGGTGGTCAGGAATGATCAGATACTGATCCACGCAGCGCCACTGCCCCCCGGCGGATGCCATGAAAACACATCCCGGCATGGACTGTTGGGAGCCCCCTCCCGCAATGCCCAAATAAAACGCCGGCGCGAGGCCGGCGTTTTCCCGCTGTCGTCATGCGCAGGGAAGGACTTGCTGCTGTTTCACGCTGGAAGCGGAAGCGAGTCCTTCACTACGTCCAGGCCAACGGCTGCGCGATGCGCTGGAAGATCAGCCTTCCCACTGCCCCAGCGCCGCAAGGCCGTTGGCCTTGGCGCGCTCGAACACGGTCTGCTGGGCCTTGGCATAGTTACCGGCCATGTCGGCCGCCCACAGCTTCAGCGCGGCCTGCTGCATGGCGCGGCCATAGGAGAACGACAGCGGCCACGGGTTCGGGCCCATCCGGTTCATCGCATCGAGGTGCGCGGTGGCAGCTTCGTCGCTCTGGCCGCCGGACAGGAACACGATGCCCGGCAGGATCGCCGGCACCGCCGACTTCAGGCACATCAGGGTGGACTCGGCCACTTCCTCGACGCTGGCCTGCTCGGCGCAGCCCTTGCCCGGCACGACCATCGAGGCCTTCAGGATGGTGCCTTCCAGCATCACGCTCTGGTTGTACAGCGCGTCGAACAGCGAACGCAGCACCACTTCGGTGACCTCGTAGCAGGTGCCGATGTCATGGTCGCCATCCATCAGCACTTCCGGCTCGACCATCGGCACCAGTCCCTGCTCCTGGCACAGCGCGGCATAGCGCGCCAGCGCGTGGCTGTTGGCCTCGATGCAGGTGCCGGACGGAATGTCGTCGCCGATGGTGATCACCGCGCGCCACTTGGCGAAACGGGCACCGAGCTTGTAGTACTCCTTGAGGCGGTCGCGCAGGCCATCCAGGCCCTCGGTCACCAGCTCGCCGGGGAAGCCGGCCAGAGGCACGGTGCCCTTGTCCACCTTGATGCCCGGGATCATGCCGTTGTCCAGCATGTACTTGGCGAACGGCACGCCGCTCTTGGTGGACTGGCGCAGGGTCTCGTCGAACAGGATCGCGCCCGACAGGTACTGGTTGGCGTTCGGCGCGGTCAGCAGCAACTCGCGGTAGGCGCGGCGGTTTTCCTCGGTGCACTCGATGCCGACGCCGTCGAAGCGCTTCTTGCAGGTGGCGGAGGATTCGTCGATCGCGATGATGCCCTTGCCCGGGGCCACCATGGCGCGGGCGGTTTCGGCGAGTTGTTCGATGCTCATGGCGTGCGGCTCGGCTGCGGAAGGAATCCGCACATTATAGCCGGCCGCCTGCCTGCCTTCCTGGCGGTAGCCGCCGCCAGGCGGACGCCGGGCGGGCGACCCGACGATAGGCGCGCGAAGCTACAGCTCCCCCAGCCCAGTGGCATGCCCGTCCGCGCCGATTTCCAGCAAGCGCAGGGTGTTGGTGGCGCCCTTGGTCTCCATGTGCTCGCCGCTGGTGAACACCACGCGGTCGCCGGGGCTGAGCAGGCCGGCTTCCACCAGCAGGCGGATGCTGCCGCGGGCGGCTTCGCGCGGGGTCTGGCCGCGGCTGTCGTAGTCCATCGGGAACACATCGCGCATCAGCGCCATCCGACGGCGTGCATTGGCGTGGTGCGAGAACGCGTAGATCGGCACCGAGGAGCGGAACCGCGACAGGTAGCGCGCGGTGCCGCCGGATTCGGTCATCGCCACCACCGCGCGCACGCCGACGTGCTCGGACAGGAACATGGTGGCCATCGCGATGGCCTGGTCGGCGCGCTCCAGCCCGCGCCGCGCCTTCTCGAAATCGATGTCGACCGCGAACTGGCGCTCGGCGCCGAGGCAAATCCGCGCCATCGTCTCCACCGCGCGCACCGGCCAGCTGCCGGCGGCGGACTCCTGCGACAGCATCACCGCGTCGGTGCCGTCGATCACCGCGTTGGCGACGTCCAGCACCTCGGCGCGGGTCGGCATCGGGCTATCGACCATCGACTGCAGCATCTGCGTGGCGGTGATCACCACCTTCTCGCGCGCCACCGCCTCGCGGATGATCTTCTTCTGCAGGCCAGGCAGTTCGGCGTCGCCGATCTCCACCCCAAGGTCGCCGCGCGCCACCATCACCACGTCGCTGGCATCGACGATCCCGGCCAGGTTCTCGATCGCCTCGGTGCGCTCGATCTTGGCCACCAGCGCAGCGTGGCTGCCGTGTGCGCGCGCCACCCGGCGCGCCTCGTGCATGTCGTCGGCGTCGCGGCAGAACGAGACCGCGATGAAGTCGACCTGCATGCCGGCGGCGATGGCGATCAGCTCGCGGTCGCGCTCGGTGATCGCACCCAGCGACAGCCCGCCACCTTGCTTGTTCAGGCCCTTGCGGTTGGACAGCACGCAGTCGTTGAGCACGGTGGTGATGATGCGCTCGCCCTCCACCGCGGCCACCTGCAGCTGCACGATGCCGTCGTCCAGCAGCAGCACGTCGCCGGGTGCCACGTCGCCGGGCAACTCCAGGTAGCTGACGCCGACCTGGCTGGCATCGCCGGGCGGCGCGTCGAGGCTGGCCACCAGATCGAAGCGGTGGCCGGCCTTCAGCGCCACCTTGCCCTCGGCGAAGGTCTCCACGCGGATCTTCGGCCCCGGCAGGTCGGCGAGGATGCCGACCTCGCGGCCGATCCGCGCCGCCATTTCGCGTACCGCCTCGCCGCGCGCCACCTGCGCCGACGGATCGCCATGCGAGAAGTTCAACCGCACCACGTCAACGCCGGCGCGCAGGATCGCCTCCAGCACGCCGGGCGGATCGGTGGCGGGGCCGAGGGTGGCGACGATGCGGGTGTGGCGGCGTTGTTCCTGCGTGGCTGCGGCGGTCATGGAGTCGATGACATCGCTGTCAATGGATGACTTCCAACGCTACCACAGCGCGATGCCCGGCAATGCTCCACTGGACGCTGCAAACGATGCCAGCGGCGGGCGCGCCGACCGGTCAGGCCAGCAGCGCGCGCAGCGCATCCGGCGTGTGCACGAGCGCGTCCGCCTGCGCCAGCTCCCCTGCGTCGCCGAAGCCCCACAGCACGCCGATCCCGCGCATGCCATGGTGGCGTGCACCCTCGATGTCCAGGTGGCGATCGCCGATCATGGCGCACCCGGCGGGCGCGACGCCGAAGCGCCGGAGCGCCTCGCCGATCAGTTCCGGCTTGTGGCCCAGGCGTCCATCCGCGGTCGCGCCGATCACATCCTCGAAACGATGGCCGAACGGCAGCGCCGCCAGCACGCGCCGCGCATGCGGCTCGTTCTTGGCGGTGACGACGGCCAGCCGGCGACCGGCGGCGTGCAATGCCTCGATGGCATCGGCGATTCCGGCATAGACGGTGCATTCGGTGATGCCCGGCCCATCGTAGCGCTCGCGGTACAGCGCCACCGCGCGCTCCACGTCGGCGGGATCGTCGAACAACTGGCCGAAGCTCGTCCGCAGGGCCGGCCCGATCCACCCGCGCAACTGCGCATCGGGCAGGCCGGGGTGACCCATCGCGGCCAGCGCATGCGCCACGCAGCGGGTGATGCCAAGGGAGGAGTCGACCAGCGTGCCGTCGAGGTCGAAGAACAGCATCAGCCGGCGCGCGCCTCCAGCGCCGCCACCGCCGGCAGGGTCTTGCCTTCCAGGAACTCGAGGAAAGCGCCGCCGCCGGTGGAGATGTAGGACACCTCGGACGCGATGCCGAACTTATCCACCGCCGCCAGGGTGTCGCCGCCGCCGGCGATGGAGAAGGCTTTCGACGCTGCGATCGCGCGCGCCACCGCCTCGGTGCCGGCGGCGAAGGCGTCGAACTCGAACACGCCGACCGGGCCGTTCCAGACCACGGTGCCGGCGTTACCGATGACCTCGGCATAGCGGGCCGCGGTGGCCGGGCCGATGTCGAGGATCATGTCGCCCTCGCCCACCGCGTCCACCGGCTTGACCGTGGCCGGCGCGTCGGCGGCGAAGGCCGGTGCCACCACCACGTCCACCGGCAGCGGGATGTCGGCGCCGCGTGCATGCGCGTCGGCCATGATCTTCTTGGCGGTATCCAGCAGGTCCGGCTCCACCAGCGACTTGCCGACGCCGTGGCCCAGCGCGGCGATGAAGGTGTTGGCGATGCCGCCGCCGACGATCAGCTGGTCGACCTTACCGACCAGGCTGCCCAGCAGTTCGAGTTTGGTGGACACCTTGCTGCCGGCGACGATGGCCAGCAGCGGCCGGGCCGGATTGGCCAGCGCCTTGTCCAGCGCGTCGAGCTCGGCCATCAGCAGCGGGCCGCCGCAGGCCACCGGGGCGAAACGGATCGCGCCGTGGGTGGAGGCCTGCGCGCGATGCGCGGTACCGAACGCATCCATCACGAACACGTCGCAGAGCGCGGCGTACTTCTTCGACAGCGCTTCGTCGTCGGCCTTCTCGCCGATGTTCATGCGGCAGTTTTCCAGCAGCACCAGCTGGCCGGGCGCCACGTCCACGCCGTCCACCCAGTCCTTCACCAGCGGCACTTCGACACCCAGCAGTTCGGACAGCCGCGCGGCCACCGGCGCCAGCGAATCGGCGGCGCTCCACGCGCCTTCCTTCGGGCGGCCCAGGTGCGAGGTCACCATCACCGCGGCCCCCTTCTCCAGCGCCAGCCTGAGGGTGGGCAGGGAGGCCAGGATGCGTTGCTCGGAGGTGATCTGGCCGGCCTCGTCGATCGGCACGTTGAGGTCCTGCCGGATCAGCACGCGCTTGCCGGCAAGGTCGAGGTCGGTCATGCGGACGATGGACATGGTGCGGTGTTCCCGTGGAGAGTTGCGCCTATTGTCCGGCCCCCGCGCGGGCGCGGCAAACAAGCAGTCGCGCCGCGATGCCAACGCGGTGCATCACTCGCCCGGCGGACGCTTGCGCAGCAGGCTGGCGGCAAACCCGGCCACCAGCAGCGCCCCGCCCAGCAGCAGCGCCCATAGCAACCAGCGCTTCCAGTCGATGGGCGTTCCCGGCCGTAACGCGGCGGCACCGGCCAGCTCCTCGCGCTGGCCCAGGGTCGCCGCCGCCGGTTGCCAGTCCTTGCCGCGCGCCGCGCGCAGGGTGTCGATCAGCTGCGGCAGCGGCGTGGCCGGGCGCTCGGCACGCGCGCTTCCGGCCAGCAGCGCGAAGGGCGGCTGGCCTTCGGCCAGGAACAGCACCACTTCCGGGCGGTAGCCCAGCCGCAGCACCGGCGCTTCCCGGGCGCCGTCGCTGCGCGCCTGCAGCCGCCACTGGCGGTCGCGCACCAGTCGATCCAACGGCTGCGGCGGCGAACGGCTGGAACCCTCGCTGCTGTCCACCCGGTACGCCACCCACGGCGCGGCCGCCGCCTGCCAGGCGGCATCGTCGCCATCGCGGCTTTCCAGCAGCCAGCCGCGGGTGCTGTTGCCGGCCGCCACCACGTCGGCGGCCTCGATCGGGAAACGCCCCGCCAACGCATATTCGAAATGCACGCCGTCGCGGCCTTCGACGCGGCGGCCCTGCAGCTGCTCCCATTGCAGCGCCGGCGCGGCGACATGCCCGGCCAGCTCGGCGCGCACATCCGTCAGCGCCAGCGGCGACGGCTGGCGCGTGCTCGGCTGCAGGCGCAGGTACTTCGCGCGCACGCCCGGCAGGGCGATGCGGTCTTCGACCACGCGGCGGTCGCCGTTGCGCAGCTGCACCAGCCGGCCATCCGGCTCTACCTCATGCCACTGCCGCAGGTCGTCGGAGGCGCTGACGCGGTAGCCGCGATCAAACGCATTCGCGTCCGACCATGCGAAGCGCAGCGCGACCACCGGTTCACGCAGGCGGCTGGCGTCGATGACGAAGCCGCTGTCGCCAACCGCATCGGCATTCGCGCCGCGCAGTTCGACCCGGCGCAGGCTGCCGTCGCTGGCGACTTCGCTGATCGCGGCGATGTCGAGCCCGGTCGCGCCGGCATCGACCGGCAGCGGGAACCACGCCAGCACGACGCTATCGCCCGCCTGCGCCAGCGGTGCGTCCGGCGGGAACAGCGCGGTGGCCACCGGCTGCCCGGCGGCATTCGCCACCACCAGATCGCGCAGGCCGGGCGACTGCAGCTGCCGATACACATCCGGCGCCAGCACCACCCGGTAGGCGCCGCCGTCGGGACGCTCCAGCGCCAGCGACCAGCGCGCGGCGTAGTCATCGGCGACGGCGGCCACCGCCACCAGCGGCAGGGCCAGCAACCATGCGAACTTCTTCATGCCGGCTGCTCCAGGGGTGCAACCTCGCCGCGCCTGGGCGGCGCCGGCGCAAAATAGCCCACGACGGTGCACAGCAGGCCGTAGGCGATGAACGAGCCGATCCCGAGCAGGTTGCCCAGGTGCTGGCGGTCCACCAGCACCAGCTTCACCAACACCACGCCCATCAGCACTGCGCCGGCCAGCCACAGCGTGCGCAGGCCGCGCCTCGACCCCGCCACCCAGCCGAGCATGCCCAGCACGCTCCAGGCCACGGTCAGGCTGGTCTGCGCCAGGCTGGTGGAGAGTAGCGCGCCAGACCACGGCTCGCCGCCCCAGTGATGCACGGCGCGCAGCACCAGCGCGGTCAGCCAGGCAAAGCCCAGCAGCGCGAACAGGATGCCCAGCGGCGGCGGCAAACGGCGCGCATCCGCCAGCTGCCAGCGCAGCGCCAGCACCAGCGCGGCCAACTGCGCCAGCTCCAGCGGGTTGAGCAGCGGCGCCCACGGCAACGGCGCGGCGCCACCGGCCCGGAACAGGGCGGCGACCCACCACAGGCCCAGCACCGCGAAGACCACCACCAACAGGCGCTCGCGCCAGCCGTCGAAGCGTTCGCCCAGCGGCATCGACAGCCAGCGCCAGCGATACAGCGCCAATGTCGCCAGCGCCAGCCACGGCAAGGCCACCAGCGCCTGCCGCCAACCGTCGGCCAGGCCCGCGATCCGCCCGCCCAGCCAATCCAGCAGCAGGCTGGCCGCCAGCGCCCACACCAGCCACCAGCTGAACTGCGCGGCCGCCGCGGCGCGATGCCCACTGTCGCGCAGGCACGACAGGCTGCGCACGCCCAGCAGCGCGAACGCCAGCCATGCCCACAGGCCGTGGCCAGCGAACGGCTGCGCATGCACCTCGCTTTGCCACAGCGCCAGCGGCGCCGCCGCGACGAGGGCGCCCAGCGTGGTCACCGCCAGCGCACCGGCGGGACGGCGGCGATGCACTTCCGCCGCCAGCCAGCCGGTCAGCGCGACGAACGCCAGCAGCGCGTCGGGCGCGACGCGATGCAGCAGGTAGGCATCGATTTCGTGCATGCCGTTGGGCAGCCACCAGGCCAGGCCCCAGCCGTAGTACGCCAGCGCCACCGTGTTGTTGCCCGCATCGCGGTAGGCACGGGCACTGGCAAACCCGGCCAGCGCGACCAGCAGCGCGCTCATGAAGTTGCCGTTGAACACCATCATGCCGGCGTCCACGCCGTTGCCGCGGGCGATGGCGAAGGCGACCGCCGCCGCCAGCTGCAGGCCGGCGCCGGCGAACTGCGGCAGCCGACGCTGCTGGCGCAGCCCCAGCCACGCCAGCGCGGCGCCCTCCAGCGCGAACACGCTGGCGGTGGCCTGCGCCGACAGCGCCAGTGGCACCGCCAGGGTGGCGAAACCGACCGCCAGCATCGCGTAGGCCTGCAGCAGCACATCGAAGCCACGGCGCTGCCGTAGCCACCACGCCAGCGTCGCGTACAGCCCGCCCAGCCCCAGCGCGCAGAACGCCAGCGCCATCGGCCTGTCGGCCATCAGCCCGGCCTGCAGCGAGAACGCCACCAGCGGCACCCCGAACAGCAGGCAGCCATCGATCAGGTCGCGGCGGCCGGGCGGACGCCGCCGCACGAACAGCAGCGGGATCGCGAGGTAGAACAGGAAGAACAGCAGCAGGAACGGCTGGGTGCTGGCGTACTTGTGCGGCGCGTAGTCCAGCACTCCCCAGGCGGTGCCGATGCCGAAGGTGAAGGCGAAACCGAGCAGGTTGAGCACCCGCCAGGCGCGATACCAGGCGATCCCGACGATCGCGGCGTTGACGATCGCGTAGTAGGAGAACAGCGCCACGTGGTTGCCGCTGCCGGTGGACAGCCAGATCGGCGCAAGGAAGCCGGCCAGCAGCGCGAACACCGCCAGCGCCCTGGCATCCTGCAGCACCGCCAGCGCCCCCGCGCCCGCCACCAGCACCACGCTCAGCGCGAACGCCGCGCCTGCAGGCAGTAGGCCGAAGCCCTTGAACGCCGCGAACACCACCAGCAGCAGCACGCCGATGGCGCCGCCCTGCAGGCTGAGCGCGAACACGCGGTTGTCCTCGCGCTTGCGCCAGGCGAACACCAGCGCGGCCAATGCCACGGTAGCCACGCCGGCCAGCTTCAGCTCCGGCGGCATCACCATCCAGCCCTGGTCGGCGGCGTACTTCAGCAATGCCGCTACCCCGGCCAGCAGCACCAGCATGCCGATCTTCACCGGCACGTTGCCGACGCTGAACCAGCGCTTCACCGCGCGGACGGTGATGGCGGCGATATCCGGGCGCACCGGCGCAGGCGGCGCCGGGCGCGGCGGCGGTGCGGCGGCGGCTTCGACGGTCGGTGCCACCGGTGCAGGTGGCGGCGCTGGAGCCGGCGACGGCGTCATTGGCGCTGTTGGCGCCGATGCAGCGGCCGCGGCAGGCGGCGTTGGCGCGCTTGGCGGCACGGACTGCTGCATCCAATCGCCCGGGGTGGGACCGGCGGCTGCCTGCCGACCCGGTTCCGCTGCCCGTCGCAGCTGCACCATTTCCGTTTCCAGGTCGGCGACGCGGCGCTTGAGCCCCGACACCGATACCAGCGCCACGACCAACAACACCGGCACCGCCAGGATCGCGAGCACCAGCAACCCAATCAGACCTTCCATGCCTGTCCCCATCCCTTGCCAACGTTGCTGGCCCCGCCCGCAGGATACCGGCGCCGACGCCCCGCTACATCCACCCCGCCAGCAGCGGGCGCGCCCAGTCGCTCAGGCGCTCACGCCATCGCGTCCGGCCGCCTTGACCCGGTACAGCGCGGCGTCGGCGCGGCGCAGCACGTCCTCCAGATCGGCGTCCCCGGCCTGCAGCGTCGCCACCCCGACGCTGGCGGTCAGCCGGCCCTTGGGCGAACCCACGTGCGCGATGTCGGCGTCGCGCACGCGCTGGCACACGCGCGCGCCCACCTGCAGCGCCTGCGCATGCTCGGTGGCCGGCAGGAACACGGTGAACTCCTCGCCGCCGGGCCGCGCCAGCACGTCGTCGGCATGCAGCAGCGCGCTACGCACGGCGCCGGCGAAGCGGCGCAGCGCGCCGTCGCCCTCGGCATGCCCGTACAGGTCGTTGTAGCGCTTGAAGTGGTCGATATCGAGGGCGAGCACGGACAGCGGCGCGCCGCTGGCACGCGCCTCGCGGAACAACCGCTCGCCGGCTTCGGTGAATCCACGGTAGTTGAGGCAGCCGGTCATCGCATCGGTGCGGCTGAGTCGATCCAATTCGGACACCGCTGCGCGCAGCGACGCGGTGCGCTCGGCGATTTCGTGTTCGCGCGCTTCCAGCACCGCCTGCACCTCATCGAAGGCTGCGTTCATGCGCGTGCCCAGCTCGCCGATGCCCTCGGCCAGCGGGCGCAGCTCCACCGGGATCCTGTCGGTACGCGCCGGCACCATCCGGCCGCCCAGCGCATAGCCGCGCAGGCTGCCCAGCAGGTAGCCGATGCTCCGGTCCAGCAGGCCGCGTTGCAGCCATAGCGCCCATGCCACGCCCAGCACGCTCACCGCCAGCAGCGCCGCCAGCAACAGCAGCCGCGGCAGCAGCGGCGCCAACAGCTGGCCGCGCGATGCCACTAGCACCAACGTCCAGCCGTTGCGCATGCCCACCGCGTCGACGTAGGCCTTGCCGCCTTCGCGCAGCAGGCCGTCCATCAGCAACACCCGTTGCGTCCGCCTGGGCGCGGCGGCGATGCGCCGGACCGCCTGCCCCTCCGCCCCCGCGCCAGCCAGCGCCTTCCAGCGCAGCGCCGGGCCGGCATGCACCACCCGGTTGCCTGCGTCCAGCAGTGCCAACTCCAGCCCGCGCCGGGCCAGGCTTTCCGCGCTCAGCCGGGTAAAGGCCTGCACCGGGATTTCCGCCTGCAATGCGCCGGCGAAGTGGCCATCGCGCAGCAGCGGCGCGGACACGCCCACCACCACCTCGTTGCCGTAGGCACGGCGGCGATAGACATCGGACACGGCGGCGCCGGACCCGCCGCGCATGGCCTGGAACCACGCCTCGCCCGCCACCAAGCCGGCCAGCGGCGGCAGGGTGCGGCCGCGCGCGTCGCGGACGGCGACCACGCCGCCATTGGCGTCCACCTGGTGAACCCGCAGCATCGACGGATAGATGTGCAGCAAGCGCGCCAGTTCCTCGCCGCGCAGGCTGGGGTCGTCGCCCATCTGGTCGGCCAGCAGGCGCACCCCGGCCAGCTGGCCTTCGAGGAAATCGTCGATCACGCTGGCGTTCAAGGTGGCGTTGGCATCCAGCCGCAGCAGCAGCTCGTCGCGGTTGCGCTGCCATTCGCCCACCAGCAGGCTGCCGGCGAACAGCACCATCGGCACCACTGCGGTCAGCAGTAGCCCCACGGTCATTCGCTTGCGCAGGCTCCAAGCCGGGGTCGGTGGGGAGTCGCTCATCAATCGATTTCTACCACAGCGCCTGCATCGGCCACGTCACCGGCTTGGCCCGGCACGCGCGCCATCCAGCGCCGGCGGCATGCGCCAGGCTCAGCCGCCGCGCAGCAGCGGCGCGCGCGGCCCAAGCGCCATCGACGCATGGCCGGGCTCCGGCAAGCCCAGCCCGTAGCGCAGGCTGCGGCCGATGCGATTGGCGTATTCGTGTACCAGTTCGGCCTGCGCCGGCGCCAGTAGCTCGTCGGCGGTTTCGCGCCACAGCGCCAGCCACTGCACGAAGTGGGCGGTGGTAATGGGGTGGCCGTGGTGGGCCGCCATCGGATTGCCGCGATAGGTGCCGGCGCGCAGGATCACCGAGGTCCAGAACGAAGTCAGCAGGCGCTTGTGCCCAGGCCAGTCGTGGACCGCGGCATTGAACACCGGGCCCAGCTCGGGATGGACTTGGATGCGGTCGTAGAATCGATCCACCAGCGCCTCGATCTGCTCGAAACCAGGGATCGCTTGCCCCGTGGCGGGCGCTGCGGCCGGATGCGGCATGGCGGTTGGGGCTCCTGCGTGGGGCTTTCGATTATCGCGCCGCTTGGTCGCCGCGTCTTGACTTGGGTCATGGCCGGCTCCACCACGTACACGACACACTGGAAGACCCGCGTCGCGCCCATGACCCACGTCGTCACCGAGAACTGCATCAACTGCAAGCACACCGACTGCGTCGAGGTGTGCCCGGTCGACTGTTTCCACGAAGGCCCGAACTTCCTCGTCATCGACCCGGAAAGCTGCATCGACTGCACCCTGTGCGTGGACGAATGCCCGGTCGGCGCGATCTATGCCGAGGACGACGTGCCGGCGGGGCAGGAACCCTTCCTCGCCATCAACGCCGAACTGGCCAACCAGTGGCCGGTGCTCGCGGTGAAGAAGCCGGCGCTGCCGGACGCCGACAAGTGGGACGGCGTGCCGGACAAACTGAAGCTGCTGATCCGCTCCGCAACCGGCGAGTAGGAAAGAAAAAAGCCCCGCACGGGGCGGGGCTTTCCGGCGCAGGCGGTGGCGGCTTACTTGCCGGCCATCACCTTGACCATCTCAAGGCACTTGTTCGAGTAGCCCCATTCGTTGTCGTACCAGCTCACCAGCTTGACGAAGGTGTCGTCCATCGCGATGCCGGCCTCGGCGTCGAAGATGCTGGTGCGGGCGTCGCCGCGGAAGTCGGTGGCGACCACCTTGTCCTCGGTGTAGCCGAGGATGCCCTTCAGCGGGCCTTCGCTCTGCGCCTTCATTTCCGCGCAGATCTCGGCGTAGGTGGCGGGCTTCTCCAGCTCCACGGTCAGGTCGACCACGGACACGTCGCTGGTGGGCACGCGGAAACTCATGCCGGTGAGCTTCTTGTTGAGTTCCGGGATCACCACGCCGACCGCCTTGGCCGCGCCGGTGCTGGACGGGATGATGTTCTCGAGGATGCCGCGGCCACCGCGCCAGTCCTTGTTGGACGGGCCATCGACGGTCTTCTGGGTGGCGGTGGCGGCGTGCACGGTGGTCATCAGGCCGCGCTTGATGCCCCACTTGTCGTTCAGCACCTTGGCCACCGGGGCCAGGCAGTTGGTGGTGCACGAGGCATTCGAGATGATCTGCTCGCCGGCGTACTTGGCGTGGTTGACGCCGTACACGAACATCGGGGTGGCGTCCTTCGACGGCGCCGACATCAACACCTTCTTGGCGCCAGCGGCGACGTGCTTCTGCGCGGTGTCGGCGGTCAGGAACAGGCCGGTGGACTCCAGCACCACGTCGGCGCCGACTTCGTCCCACTTCAGGTTGGCCGGGTCGCGCTCGGCGGTCAGGCGGATGGTCTTGCCGTTCACCACCAGATTGCCGTCCGCGACCTCCACGTCGCCATCGAAGCGGCCGTGCACGGAGTCGTAGCGGAGCATGTAGGCCAGGTAGTCCGGCTCCAGCAGGTCGTTGATGCCGACGATCTCGATGTCGTCGCCGAAGTTCTGCACCGCCGCGCGGAACACGCAGCGCCCGATGCGACCGAAACCGTTGATGCCGACCTTGATGGCCATGAAGCTAACTCCTGACAGGATTGGGCAAGCCGCCATTCTACCCAATCCGCCCGCGGCACCCGGCCATCGCGGTTGACTACGGTCAACGCCGGCCCACTGCGCGACGGCATGGCGTCATGCCTGCGCAACCCTGCCGGGGTATCCTCCGCGGCATGAGCATCCGCACCCGTTTCCGCCCCCTGATCGCCGCCCTGCTTTGCCTGGGCGCCACCTCCGCCGCCCTCGCTTGGGCCCCGCTGGGCCATGCCCTGGTGGGTGAACTGGCGCAGCGCCACCTCGACCCCAAGGCGCAGGCCGAAGTCGCCACCCTGCTGGCCGGCGAGCCCACGCCCACCTTGGCCGGGGTGGCGTCTTGGGCCGATGAACTGCGCAATACCGACCCCGAGCGATTCAAGGCCACGTCGCGCTGGCACTACATCAACGCCAAGGGCGGCGGCTGCGATTTCGACCTAGCCCGCGACTGCCCGGACGGCGACTGCGTGGCCGGCGCGCTGGACCGGCAGCTGGCCATCCTCGCCGACCGCAAGCAGCCGCTGGAAGCCCGCCGCGACGCGCTGAAGTTCGTGGTCCACCTGGTCGGCGACGAGCACCAGCCGATGCACGCCGGCAACCGCACCGACAGCGGCGGCAACCGCTTCCAGGTCAGCCTGCGCACGCCGCTGGAGCCCGAGGCGTATGCGCGCAAGAGCTACGTGGATGGGGTGATGGCCACCAACCTGCACTCGGTGTGGGATTACTACATCCTAGCCAGCCGCGGGCTGGCGCTGCGCGACTACGCGGACGCGCTGGACACCGCCGCAGCCACGCCCGCCGCGGCCCGGCCCGGTGCCGGCGTGCTGCTGGAATGGGCCGCGAGTTCCTGCCGGCTGATCGACGCGCACGGCGTGTATCCGGGCGATGACCAGCACAAGATGGATCACGTCTACCTGGACAAGTTCCGCCCGCTGGCGGAAGCGCGGGTGCAACTGGCCGGCAAGCGGCTGGCGCAGCTGTTGAACCAGGCGCTGGGCGCGCAGGCGCCTTCGCACTGATCGCGCGGTTACTCAGCCGCCCAGCTCGACCACCGCGCGGCCGTTGAGCTGGCGGAACACGAAGCGGTAGTCCTGGGTGAACGGCAGCGGCTCCACCACCCTGCCGGTGACGCGCTTCAGCGGATGGAAGGTCCAGCCGCGCACCGCCGCCAGCACCGCCTCCGCGAACGCCGGTTCACCGCCGGCGTTTTCGATGATGCGCGCATCGGCCACCTCGCCGGCGCCATCCACGATCAGCCGCACCACCACTTCGGTCGGCGGCAGGCGCCGGTCCAGCAATGCCGGCGGGTACTCCGGCTTTGCGTTCTCGCGCAGCGGCAGCGGGCTGAGGTAGCTGCTGCCCGGCATCGGCTGGTAGCGCGCATTCGCATCGGCGGTTTCGACGATTTCCGCGCTGACCGCACCGTCGGCGGCATAGCCTTCGCGCGGCGGCGGTGCGGGCGGCTGCGAAGCGCAGCCGGCCACCGCGGACAGCAGCACCACGACGCTCGCGGGCGCCGCCTCCCTCCACCGAACCGGCATGCTCAACCCGCCTGCTGCGTCGGTTCGTCCTGCGCGAACTCCACCGGGACCCGCACCTTGCTGGCCACCGGCCGGCCCTGCTTCATCGCAGGCGTGAACCGCCAGTTCGCCGCTGCCTCCTGCGCGGCGCCGTCGAGCCGTGCGTCGCCGGACGACCGCTCGATCCTGGTGCCGGTGACGCCGCCGCGGGCGTCGATGTCGACCACCAGCACGGTGATCCCGGTCTTGCCTTCCTTCAGCGCCTCCGCGGGATAGCGCGGCGGATGCAGTGCGCGCGACGCCTGATCGACCGCGCCGGGTTGCAGCACCGCGACGGCCGGCCTGGGCGGCGGCGGCGGAGCCGGTGCAGCGGGCGGCGGCGGGACGGCCATGTCTTGGGGTGCCGGCGGCACGGGAGGCGCCGCGGGCGCCGGCGGCGGCGGCAAGATGGGCGCCCCCTTCAACGCGGCCTGCGGATCGCGCGCGGCGACCTGCATGCGCAGGTCGATGCCACGGAACCGCCCGGCCACGTCCTGCCCCTGGCGCAGGCTGGCCGGCTGGCCATCGCGCACCACCATGCGCGGCGAGGCGATCTGCTTGCCGTCCTGTTCGACCCGCATCGCGATGTCGTAAGCCAACTTGCCCTGCATGCGAACCGGCTGCACGCGGGCGGTGATCGCGACGTCATCGCCCGCCGCGCTGGCGGGCAAGACGAACGATTCGCCGAACCGCTTGGTCAATACCGACTGTACGGGCGTGGCCGTATCGCGGCTGTACTCGATCTGCAGGGTGAAGTCGCCGGCGGCCGGCAGCACCTGCGTCCGCGGCGGTTGCGCGGCCCACACGCTCCATGCGGTGGCGCCCGCGGCCAACGCCAGCAGCGCCATTCCCGTCCGCCGCATCCGCGACGTGGGCCGTTCACGATCCAGCAGCATGATCCTCTCCTTGAGCGGGTGGCCGAAGCCGAAGTGGCAGCCCAGCGGCGCGGTCTGCAGCGCGAGCTGGGCGTTGAGCAGGGCGTCGCCGTAGCGGCGGCGCTGCCGGGGATGGGCCGCGAGCACGTCGGCATCGCAGGCCAGCTCCTGGTCGTGGCGCATGCGCGCGGCGGCCAGGTGGAACAGCGGGTTGAACCAGAACAGGCAGCGCAGCAGCGCGGCGGCGGCGTTGGCCCAGGGATCAAGGCGGGCGACGTGGCGGCGCTCGTGGGCCAGCACCAGCGCGCGCTGCGGCGGGTCGAAGCGTTCCTCGAAGTCGGCCGGCAGCACGACCTGCGGGCGCCACAACCCCAGCGTGGCCGGCAGGCCCGCGCTCGCGGCCTGCGCGCGCAGCGCATCGCCCTGCGGCAGCAGCTGGCCCAGCCCGCGGCGGAAGGCAGCCTGCATGCGCCACAGCCAGCCAGCGCCGACCAGCGCACCGACCATCCACAGCGCCAGCAACCCTGTTGCGATGTCGATGTCGTGCTGCACGGGCGCAGCCGCCATTGCGGCGCCTGCGGGGAGCACCAGTCCCGATGCAACCGGCAGGCGCGCCACCACGACCGTCGCGGCGGGCAGCAGCGTTGCCAGGATTGCCAGCGGCGGCAGCAGCCACAGTGCGTAGGCGACCTGCGCACCGAACGCGGCACGCATCGGCCGGCGCAGCGCCAACACCAGCAACGCGGCGGCACTGCCGGCCAGGGTCGCCTCGATCAATCCCTGCAGCAGCTCATTGCTTGCCATCGTCGATCTCCTCCAGCAGCTTGCGCAGCTCGGCCACGTCCTTCTTGCTCAGCTTCCGGTGCGCGGAGAAATGCGCCACCAGCGGCGCCACCCGGCCATCGAACAGCCGCTCCAGCAGGCCGCGGCTTTCCGCCAGTACCCAGTCCTCGCGCTTGACCATCGGCGAATACAGGTAGCGGCGACCGTCTTTCTCGGCCCGAATCGCGCCCTTGTTGAGCAGGCGGTTGAGCAGGGTCTTGATGGTGGCGTCCTGCCAGTCCTGCCGGCCGGCCAGCGCCTGCGCCACCTCGTCCGCGCCCAACGGGCTGCGCGCCCAGAGCACGTCCATCACCACCGATTCGGCCTCGCTGATCTGCATCGTTTACGCCCGTAATCTTTTCTGCAGATTACAGATGTAATTGCTCGTGTCAAGCGGAGCGCAGAGACTCCCGCGACGGCTTGCGCCTGCGCTATGCAGGCGCATTCCAGTGCCTCCAGGAAGACCCGCCGGACTAGCGGCCCGCCCCCATCGCCCGCACCTCGAACGTCGCCGGCACCCGCCCGGCGCGCTGGAATACCAGCGTGGCCTCGAAGTGGCCACCTTCCACCAGCGCGCGCCGCGGCTTGATCAGCATCAGGTGGTAGCCACCGGGCTTGAGCTCGAGTTTGCCGTGCGCGGGCACGACCACGCCTTCGGGCAGCGCCCGCATCCGCATCACGCCGCCGTCGTTGCGCATCTGGTGGAGTTCAACCCGCTGGGCGATGTCGCTCTCCACCCGCAGCAGGTGGTCATCGACATCGCCCTCGTTGACCACGGTCAGGAATCCGCCCGCCACCGGTGCCACCGCCGGCACCGCGCGCGTCCACGCTTCGCGCACATGCACCTTCCCGTTGCCGGCCACGGCGCCGGTCGCCAGCAGGCACAGCGCCACGATCAAACTTGTCCATTGCTTCATTGCTTGCACCTCGATATCGGTTCCGTCCGGCGCCGCCCGTGGCGGGATGCCCCCGCCACGAACGGCATCGGCGCTGCGTCACAGCGAGAAGTTGAGCTTCAGCCAGAGGTTGCGCCCCGGCTCGTTGATCCGCACCGGCATCGCCGGGTAGCCGAAATCGGCGTTGCCGGCCAGGTTCAGGTGCTCGCTGTAGCGGCGGTCGAACAGGTTGTCGACGCCGGCGGACAGCTGCACCCGCTCGCTGACACGATAGCCGCCATTGAACGCGAGCGTGGCGAAGCCCTTGCTGGGGCCGAGGTCGCGGCCGGTGACATTGCCCTGGTTTGCCGCCACGCGGGTCTGCGCCGAGACCGCGCGCAGGAGCACGCCGGCGTTCCAGCGGCCGTTGTCCCAGGCCGCGGTGAAACGCCCCTCCAGCGGCGTCATCTGCGGCAGCGCGGTGCCGGCATCGGCGTTCGCGCCCCAGGCCCATGCCACGCTGCCGCCCAGCGTCCAGTCCTTGGCCGGGCGGAACTCGCCGCCGGCTTCGGCACCGTGGATGCGCGCATCGACATTGGTCGCCATCGAGGTGCTGCCCATCATGCCGCCGCTCATGTAGCGGAACAGGATGAAGTCCTCGACCCGCCCGACGTAGCCGGACACCCACGCGCTGCCGCGCGCGCCGCGCCACTGCAGGCCCGCATCGAGCTGGGTGGTCTTTTCCGGCTGCACGCCGACGAAGGCGTTGGCACTGCCCATCGGCCCGCGATTGGGCGAGAACAGCTCCCAGTAGTCGGGCATGCGCCGGGTGTGTCCCACGCCCGCGAACCAGCCCAGGCCGCTGCCGACGATGTCGTGCTCATAGCGGAGGAACCCGGCCGGCAGGGTTTCGCTGCGGGTCTGGCCGAAGCTGGGATTGGCCATGGCCGGGGTGCCGACGGTGGCACGGCGGTCGGTCGCTTCGGCGCGATCCACGCGCGCACCCGCCACCACCCGCCGCGCGTCGGCCAGCGCCCAGGTGCCTTCCGCGAACAGCCCGTGCTGGCGGAAGTCGGCATCGTCGGTCCACGGCTGCGCGCGCCACGCATCGCGCCCCATGGCATTGCGGCGGCGGTGTTCGCTGCGCTGGGCATCAAGGCCCGCGACCAGCGAGAACGCCTGCCAGCCCCATTCCAGCGCCACCCGGCCACCGGTGGTGGTGCGCTCGACGTTGGAGGCCATCGGCATCGGCATGCTGCCCAGCGGATTGGGATCACGCAGCGTGTAGTTGTCCATCACGTGATCGGCGGCGTTGCGGTAGGCGTTGGCCTCCACCTTGCGCAGCGTGCCGGCGAACGTCTTTTCGAAGCGCAGGCCGAGGCTGTCGCGGCGGAACTGCGAGCCGTCCATGCTGCGGCCGGCATAGCGCGCCCATGCGTCACCGGCGCCGACGGAGAGCTCCAGCAGGGTGTCGGCATCGGGCGTCCAGCCCAGCGCCAGGTCGGCATTCCACTTGTGCCAGGCCGACGGCACGCGTGCGCCGTCGCCATCGTCGTAGTCGCGCGCTTCCGAACGGTTGGCATCCAGCCGCACGTAGCCGCGCGGGGCGCCGGCCAGCAGCTCCAGCACCTGGTCGTTGCGACCGAAGCTGCCGCCAAGCAGGCTGCCCTGCGCGCGCAGTCCGGGCTGCTCGAAGCGCGGCGTGTCGCGCTCGAAGCGGACCGTGCCGGCCGAGCCCACTGGCCCCCACTGCACGGTCTGCGGGCCTTTCACCACCACCAGCGCATCGAAGGTTTCGGGGGCGACGTAGGACATCGCATTGTCCATCCGCGACGGACAGGCGCCATGCATGCTGCCGGCGTTGGTCAGCAGGTTCAGGCGCGAACCGAACATCCCGCGCAGCACCGGGTCGCCATTGGTGCCGCCGTTGCGCAGCGCGGTGAAGCCGGGAATGGTCTTGAGGTAGTCGGCGCCATCGCTGGCCGGCACCGGCTGGCGCGGCAGCTTCGGGTCGGTCTCGAAGGTCAGCGGCTGGGTCTGCATGCCGATGACCACCACGCGGTCGAGGGTTTTTGCCGCTTCCTCGCCGTCGGCGGCAAGGGCGGAGACGGGGAACAGGGCGAGCGCAAGCGCGCAGGCAAGCACGCGGCGCGACGGCGCGGCCGTCGCGGAACGAAGGGGATGCATGTTGGCTCCAAAGCACAAGTGGGGAGGCGGGATTCCGCCAGGTGGAACGCTTGTGGTTCAGGGCAGGATCGGCGGTCCTCGCGCGCCCAGGCCGCGCAGCAGCGGTGGCGCATGCGGGGTGGGCAACAGCGACGCCGGCAGCAGGCGACGCCGCAGCGGCGGCAGGAACAGCGCCAGCGCCAGCAACACCGGCGCCAGCGCGGACAGCAGCGGGCAGTAGCCGCAGTAGTCGTCGGGCATGCCGCCGGCCGGCATCGGCGCCGGCGTGGCGCCACTGTCGGCCAGCAGGCTCGGCTTCGTCCACGTCATGCCGTCGCTGGTGCACATCGCCAGCACCACGTCCGGCAACCGCTGCACACCGCTTTCCAGCCAGCGGCTGACGGTCGGCATCAGCGACACCAGCAAGATGGCCGCCAGTGCAAGACGGGCCATCCAGTGCCGGAAGTGGCGGGAACGCAGGATCATCGCAAGGGCAAGGCTACGCCCGGTTTCAGAGCGCGTTGCTGACTTCGATCAAACGTTCGACGGTAATCCCGAAGTGCGGGAACAGCGCATCGGCCGGGGCGCTGGCGCCGAAGCTGTCGATGCCCACCACCGCGCCGTCCAGGCCCACGTACTGGCGCCAGAAGCCGGTCACGCCGGCCTCCACCGCCACCCGCTTGCGGCAGGCCTTCGGCAGCACCGCCTCGCGATAGGCCGCGTCCTGGCGCTCGAACACGTCGGTCGACGGCATCGACACCACGCGCACCTTGTCGCCCAGCTTGTCCGCCGCCTGCATGGCCAGCCCGACCTCGCTGCCGGTGGCGATCAGGATGAGCTCCGGCGCGCCCACGCTGTCCTTCAGCACGTAGCCGCCGCGCGCGATGTCGGCCAGCTGCGCATCGGTGCGCGCCTGGTGCGGCAGGTTCTGGCGGCTGAACACCAGGCAGGACGGCCCGTTGGCGCGGGCGATGGCCGCCTTCCACGCCACCGCCGACTCGACCGCGTCGCAGGGACGCCAGACGTCGTTGTTGGGGATCTGCCGCAGCGAGGCCATGTGCTCCACCGGCTGGTGGGTGGGGCCGTCCTCGCCGAGGCCGATGGAGTCGTGGGTGTAGACGTGGATCGCGCGCACGTCCATCAGCGCGCTCATGCGCACCGCGTTGCGGGCGTAGTCGCTGAAGACCAGGAAGGTGGCGTCGTACGGAATGAAGCCGCCGTGCAGGGCCAGGCCGTTGCCGATGGCGGTCATGCCGAACTCGCGCACGCCGTAGTAGACGTAGTTGGCGTCCGGATCATTGCCGGCCACCGACTTGCTGCCCTTCCACAGGGTCAGGTTGGAATGGGCGAGGTCGGCCGAGCCGCCCACCAGCTCCGGCAGCAGCGGCGCGAACGCTTCGATGGCGTTCTGCGAGGCCTTGCGGCTGGCGATCACCGGGCCGTCCTGCTGCAGCCTTGCAATGAAGGCATCGGCCGCGGCTTCGAAACCGGCCGGCAGCGCGCCGGACAGGCGGCGCTCGAACTCGGCGGCGGCTTCCGGATGCGCGGCCTTGTAGGCGGCGAAACGGCTGTTCCACTCGGCCTCGGCGCCAGCGCGGTCGCGCGCGCGCCAGCCTTCGTAGATGTCCTGCGGAACCTCGAACGGCGCGTGCGGCCAGCCCAGCGCCTCGCGGGTGGCCTGCACCTCGTCCTTGCCCAGCGGTGCGCCGTGGCTGGATTCCTTGCCGGCCTTCGCGGGCGAGCCGAAACCAATCGTGGTGCGGCAGCAGACCAGCGTCGGCTTGTCCGACGACTTCAGCGCGGTCTCGATCGCGGTCTTGATCTCCACCGCGTCATGCCCGTCGACGCCGCGGATCACGTTCCAGCCGTAGGCCTCGAAACGCTTCGGGGTGTCGTCGGTGAACCAGCCATCGGTGTTGCCGTCGATGCTGATGTGGTTGTCGTCCCAGAACGCGACCAGCTTGCCCAGGCCCCAGGTGCCGGCCAGCGAAGCGGCCTCGTGGCTGATGCCTTCCATCAGGCAGCCGTCGCCCAGGAAGACCCAGGTGCGGTGGTCGACGATGGCGTGGCCGTCGCGGTTGAAGCGCTGCGCCAGCAGCTTTTCCGCCAGCGCGAAGCCGACCGCGTTGGCCAGGCCCTGGCCCAGCGGACCGGTGGTGGTCTCGACGCCCGGGGTGACGTGGTTCTCCGGGTGACCCGGGGTGCGGCTGCCCAGCTGGCGGAAGCGCTTCAGCTCGTCGATCGGCAGATCAAAGCCGGCCAGGTGCAGCAGCGCGTACTGCAGCATCGAACCATGGCCGTTGGACAGCACGAAGCGGTCGCGGTCGGCCCAGCCGGGGTTGGCCGGGTTGCACTTGAGGTAGTCGTTCCAGACCACTTCGGCGATGTCGGCCATGCCCATCGGCATGCCCGGATGGCCGGAATTGGCGGCCTGCACCGCGTCGATGGCGAGGAAACGGATGGCGTTGGCAAGGTCGCGGCGGCTGGGCGCAGTCATGGCGTGGGGCGAGGCGGAGGGAACGCCTATTGTCCCATCCCGCCGCCCGGAAACGGAAATCGCGCCCCCGCGACCGCTTCAGTCCATCGGATTGGCGGGGCTTTCCTCGGCTTCGCCCTTCGACACCACCGCCGCCAGCATCAGGTCGCCGGTGACATTCAGGGTGGTGCGGCACATGTCGAGGAAGCGGTCCACGCCGAGGATCAGGCCGATGCCTTCCGGCGGCACGCCCACCATCCCGCAGATCAGCGCCACCACCGGCAGCGAGCCGGCCGGCACGCCGGCGGTGCCGATGCCGCCGAGGATGCAGACGAACATCACCGTCACCTGCTGCTGCAGGCTGAGGTCGACGCCGAAGAACTGCGCAAGGAACAGCACGGTCACGCCTTCGAACAGGGCAGTGCCGTTCTGGTTGGCGGTGGCGCCCACGGTCAGCACGAAGCGCGACACCTTGCGCGGCAGGTGCAGCTTCTCTTCCGCCACCTGCAGCGCCACCGGCAGGGTGGCGTTGCTGGAAGCGGTGGAGAACGCCATCACCATCGCTTCCTGCGAGCCGCGGAAGAACTTCAGCGGCGACCAGCCGCCGAGGAACTTCAGCATCAGCGAATACACCACCAGCATGTGCAGCGCCAGCGCCAGCACCACCACGCCGACATAGGCGCCGAGCGAGCGCAGCAGGTCCCAGCCGAACAGTGCGGCCAGGTTGAACATGAAGCAGAACACCGCGTACGGGGCCAGCCGGATGACCAGCCCGATCAGCGTCATCGACACTTCGAACAGGCCCTGGATGCCCTGCAGCAGCACCTCGGTGGCCTTGCTGCGGGTCAGCACCAGGCCGATGCCCAGCATCAGCGCGAAGAACATCACCGCGAGGATGGTGTTTTCCGCCGCGGCCTTGACCACGTTGTCCGGGACGATGCCCAGCAGCAGGTCCACGCCCTTCGCCTGCGTGCCCACGCCGCCGACGATGGCCTGCGCGCGGTCGGCGCCCTGCGCCAGCATCGCGTCCGCCGCGGCGCGGTCGATGCCGGCGCCCGGCTGCAGCCAGTTGACCAGCACCAGCCCCAGCACCACTGCCAGGCCGGAGGCAATCACGGTGTAGCCCAGCGTCTTCCAGCCCACCCGCCCCAGCGAGCGTACGTCGCCCATTTCGGCAACGCCCATGATCAGCGCCGAGAACAGCAGCGGGATGATCAGCATGAAGATCAGGCGCAGGAACAGCGTGCCGGCCGGCTGGGTGATGTTGGCGGTCAGCCACTGCACCCAGCCCGCATCCGCCCCGGAGGCGTAGTGCGCCACCAGCCCCAGCGACAGGCCGGCGATGAAGCCGATCAGCATCTTCCAGTGCAGCTGCAGTTTGCCGGTCGCCGCTTTCGCCATCGTGTCGTCCCCCATCGAGGGGGCGAGCTTAGCAAACGCGCCGGCTCAGTCCGGATACAGCGGCGGGAGCAGGGATTGCGCGCCCTGCTTCGTCGGCCGCCAGCGCGCGCCACCCGAAAACGCTATGCGCAACGCCTGCAGTGCGGCCTGCAGATCGCCGCCGCCCCAGCGCGCGGCCTGCATCCACCGCATCGCTTCCACCTGCGCGGGATCGTCCAACCGCCCCAGCAGCATGTCGAAATCGTCGCGCTGCAGCCCGGCCTGCGCGGCCAGCGCGCGGCGGATGTCGCCGAAGTCGCCCGCGCGCAGCGCGGCATCGAGCGATGGCGGTGGCGCGGCGGCGGGCGCATCGGGTTGATGCGAAGTGCCTGCATCGAGGCGTGCACGTCGACGCCGAACGGCAACGACCGCCAGCGCCACCAGCAGCAACAGCAGCGGCAGCAACCAGGCCAAAGCCCGCTTCCAATCCAGCGAACGCGACGACGCGAACGCCGGACGTGGCAACCCATCCTCCGGCGCCCCCACGATCTCCCCGTCCTCGGCACGCGCGGGCGGCGCTTCCGCGCCGGCGGCATTCGCACCGGGCGCCACCCGCAGCTGCAGCGGCGGCAGCGTGGCAGTGCGCGCGGACCCGCTCCCGGCATCCCACCAGCGGATCCGTGGCCCCGGCACCGACAACAGGCCCGGCTTTGACGGCACCAGCGAAAACCGCCGGCGCACGGTGGTGCGCGGGCGGCCGTCGACGAACTGCACCTCGACCCGCGGCGGATCCGCGAATATCTGCGCGTCCGCCACCGCGCCGAGCTCCAGCGCCGGCACCTGCGCCGCGGCGGCACCATCGACCATCATCTCCAGCTCGATCTCCGCGGCCTGCCCGGCGAACGCCTGCGTCGGCGCCTGCAGATAGCGCAGCGTCAGCTGGTGCAGCGGCAACCACGGCTGCGGCGCACTGGCGGGAATCGGCCGCACCTGCAGGTGCGTGTCAGGCGCGGCCGCCGACAGCGGCCGGCGGTCGTCATCGAACATCGGCCCGCTGAAGCCGCCGCCGGTAATGCCGTTCAGGCGCGCTCCCGCCAGCAGCAGCGGCCCGCTGCGCTCGGGGATCAGCAGGAAGCGCCGCTCCACCACGCTGTAGCGGCGCCCGCCCAGCAATCGCTCGTAGGTGATGTCCTCGCCCACCCGCTGCAGGCTGGCGCGCGCCGGCGGCTCCAGCTCCAGCTGGCCGGACAGCAGCGGAACCGCGTAATTCAGCCGCACGGTCACGCCCACCGCCTGCTGCACATAGGGCTGCAGCGCATCGACGCTGGTTTCCACGAACACGTCGGCATCCGCGCTTGCCTGCTGCACCGCAGGCTCCAGCACCACCAGCCGCAGCGGGGCGGTGCTGGCGTTGCCGACCCGCAGCGCCGGCACGCTGGCCAGGCCGGGCGCGCGCGGACGCAGGCCGACCGAGAACACCGACATGCGCCGCGCCTGCCCGTTAGCCAACGTGTAGCTGCGCCGCACGCTCTGCCCGCCGATCTCGAACTGCGCGCGCAGCGGGGCGTAGTCGATTTCCGCCACTGATTGGTCGGTGCTGATGTTCAGCGCCACGGTTTCGCCATAGGTGATTTCAGCGCGGTCCAGCCACGCCCGCGTCTGCGCCGACACCGGCAGCGCAACCAGCACCAGAAGAAGCAGCAGGACGCGGGCGAACACGCGCCTCATGGCCCGCCGCCTTCTCTCCGGCGCCGCGCTTCCAGCTGGAAGCGCGCGCGCAGCAGCGCGCCGGGATCATCCGGCACCCGCTGCAGCCACGCCTCATTGGCCAGCCGGCGCTCGCGCTGTTCCGGCGTTTCCCGCACCGATCCGGAGACTTCGCCCTGTGGCTGCCCGCGTTGGCCCTGCCGCTTGTGCAACGCCTCCTGCATGCGCTGGCGCTGCGCCGCATCGGCCTGCTCCTGCTCGCGCCCATCCTGCTGCGCATCGGGCGGCGGCTGTCCGCCCGCCGATTGCTGCGCGTCCTGCTGCCCGGGTTGCTGCTCCTGCCGTCCGCCGGGCGATGCTGGCTGCTCTGCGCTTTGCTGTCCGTTCTGCTGCTGCGCTTGATCTTGCTGCTGCGGCTGCTGCGGCTGCTGCTGTTTCTGTTGGTCCTGTTGCTGTTGCTGTTGACGCCGCGCTGCTTCCACCTGCGCGCGGTTGTAACGGGCATCGGCCATGTCCGGCCGCTGGCGCAGCGCGCGGTCGTAGGCCGCCAGCGCTTCGTCGTAGCGCCCGGCCTGGGCCAGGGCGTTGCCGAGGTTGTACTGGGCGTCGGCGCCGGTGAGACCGGAAAACTCCTCGATGGCGCGCGGGTAGTCCTTCGTCCTGTAGGCAGCGACACCCACCTGCAGCCGCGCGTGGGCAAGCTGGTCGGCGCGTTGCCAGAGCGTGCCGCCGCGGCTGCCTGCGTCCTGCGCGCGTGCCGGTGGCGGCTGCAGCCACAGTGCACCGGCCAGCAGCAGCACCAGTGCATTGCCGCGACGGAACAGCGGCAGGAAGCAGGCCAGCACCAACGGCAGCAGCCATGCGCCATCGTCCTGCCATTGCGCCACGGCAGCGCCGCGCGCCGCGGCGCCATCCGCCTGCCGCGGCTCCAACACGCCCAGCGCGTGCAGGTCCGCATCGTCCGCCGCCAGCGCGCGGTAGCCGCCGCCACCGCTGGTCGCCAGCGCGCGCAGCGACGGCGCATCCAGCCGCGCCTGCGCCAGCCCGCCGGGGGTCTCGAACACGCCGCCCTGCGCCGTGCCCAGTCCAAGCGCCGACACCCGATAGCCGGCTGCAGCGGCCTTGGCCGCCGTCGCGATGGCGGCGGCATCGGCGTGATCGGTCAGCAGCAGGATGTCGCCACGCGGGAAGCCGGCCTGCTGCAGCAGGCGCTGCGACCACGCGATGGCGCGATCGATGCGCTGACCGTCGGCCGGCATCACGTCCGGCGCCAGCGCGTCGAGGAACAGGGCTACGTTGCCGGCATCGTCGGTGAGCGGCGCTACGGTATAGGCGTCGTCGGCGAACACCACCAGCGCGACCTGCCCGCCGGCGCGCTCGCGCAGCAGGCTGGCCAGCTTGGCGCGCGCCTGCGCCAGCCGGGTCGGCGGCAGGTCGCGGGCCAGCGCGGCGCGCGAGAGATCCAGCGCCACCACCAGCGGCTGCCGGCTCTGCCACAGCGGCTGCGCCTGCTTGCGGAAGCTGGGCCCGGCCAGCGCCAGCAGCGCCAGCACCAGCCCCAGCAACACCAGCCGCCGCGCCCACGCGCGGCCCGTCGCAGGTGCACCCGGTTCGAGCAGATGCGGCAGCAGGTGCGCGTCCACCGCCTCGCGCCAGCCGGAACGCCTGCGCGCGTGCGCGCGCAGCCGCCAGACCAGCAGCGGCACCAGCAGCAGCGCCAGCAGCCACCACGGCCGCAGGAAATGCAGTTGCGCCAACGCAGTCCAGATTCCGCTCATGCAGCGCGCCTCCGCGCCAGCAGCACCAGTCCGCCAAGACCCAGCGCCAACCCCAGCGGCAGCGGGTAGCGTTCGATGCGCGGACGTACCACCTGCCCGGCCCGCTGCACCGGCTCCAGCCGGTCGATCTCGGCATAGATGCCGGCCAACTCGTCCACCGCGCGGGCGCGGAAGAAGCGACCACCGGTCAGTTCGGCAATCTTTGCCAGGCCGACTTCGTCGACCTCATCGCCACCGCCCAGCGGCAGCTGGAAGCCGAACACGGACACCGCGGCGCCGGCGCCGCCGAACGCGATGGCGTGGATGCGCACACCGGCGTCGCGGGCGATCTGCGCGGCGCGCTCTGGCTCCAGCAGGCCGGCGGTATTGACCCCGTCGGTCAACAGGATCAGCACGCGATCGCGCGCCGGCGCCTCCGCATCGCGCTGCCGCAAACGCTTGGTGGCCAACGCGATCGCATCGCCCAATGCGGTGGCCCGACCGGCCAGGCCGACCACGGTGCCGTCGAGCTGCTGGCGCACGCTTTCGCGGTCCGGCGTCAGCGGGGTCAGCGCATAGGCCCGGTCGCCGAACACGATCAGGCCGACGCGGTCGCCGGCGCGGCGATCAAGGAAGTCGGCCAGCACCGCCTTCGCGGCGGTGAGGCGGTCGACGATGCGGCCGCCCAGTTCCATGTCCTCCTCGCCCATGCTGGCCGACAGATCCACCGCCAGCATCAGTTCGCGTCCCGCCTGCGGCGGCGCCACCGGCGGGCCCAGCTGCTGCGGCCGCGCGGCCGCCACGCACAGCAGGCACCAGGCCAACCAGTGCAGCCACGGGAACCCGCGCGCCTGCGGCCGGCCACTGCCACCCTCGGTCACTTCACGCAGGCGTCGCCATGGCACCCGCAGCGCGGCCTCGCCGTCACCGGTGCGCAATGGCGGCAGCAGCTGCAGCAACCATGGCACCACCACTGCCAGCAACAGCCACGGCCAGGCGAAGCCGTCGATCCCTGCCAGTTCGCGCAGCGCAGTCATGCCTGCTGCATCCACTGCAGGTAACGCCGACGCGCGACCACGCGCAGCGCTTCCACCGCAGCCGGATCGACGGCGGGCCGGAACGCACCATCCACCAGCAGCGCGCCCGGCCCATGCAGGAATGCAGGCGGCTTGAGTCCGGCGTCGAGAAAGGCCAGCCACGCTTCGCCCTGCAGGCGATCCGCCTGCGGATCGATGCGCCTCGCCGCGCGTCGCAGCAGCTCGGACATCGCCGCGACCTGCGCCGGTGGCGATGCCGCCCGCGCCAGCGCCTCATCGAAATAACGGGCCAATTCACGCTGGCGCCGTCGCCGGCGCGGCCACCAGCGCCCCAGCCAGAGCGCGAGCACCAGCACGATGCCGAGCAGCAGCCACCAGCCAGGCGCAGGCGGCCACCAGTCCGGCGCGATGCCCGGATGCACGTCCCTCAGCTGCAGCGTCGGCGCGGGCTGCGGCTTCACCCCGTCCTCCTCGCCGGGCCATCCAGCAGCGCCAGCCACGCATCGGCGGGATCATCGCTGGACAGCGGCTGGGCGCGGATGCGCTGACGCTGCAGCAGGGCCAGCGCGGCCTGCATTGGCGCATCGAAGGCCTGCTGCCAGCGCTGCCGCACCGCAGCCGCATCCAACGCCAGCTCCAGACGTTCGCCGCCCAGCGAAAACGGCAGGCGCGCGACCGGCGGGCGCCGTTCCAGCGGATCGGTGAGCAACAGCACCACGGCGTCGTGATGCTGGCCGACGCCCGCCCACAGCGGCGCCGGCACCGCCAGCACGCTGGCCGGATCGGCCAGCACGATCACCCGCGAACCCGGCCGCAGCAGGCGACGCGCGTGCTCGAGCGCCTTCGCCAGCCCGGCATCGTCCTCCGGCGGCCGCGCATACCAGCGCACCAGCGCATCCAGCACGCGCAGCGCGCCGCGCTGGCCGGAAGCCGGCGCCACCGGCGCTTCCTGCGACGCGCCGCGCAGCGCGGCGATGCGGTCGCCATCGCGCGCGGCCAGCCATGCAGCCAGCGCGCCTGCCCGCGCCGCCTGCACCGATTTGAACCGCACCCGGGTGCCGAAATACAGCGCCGGCGCGGTATCCGCCACCACCAGCGTGAGCCGCTCGCGTTCGGCTTGGAACAGCTTGGTATGCGCCTTGCCGCTGCGCGCGGTCAGCCGCCAGTCGATGTGGCGGGCGTCGTCGCCGGCCGCGTATTCCCGCGACTCCGCGTACTCCATTCCGCGCCCGCGCAGGTTGGACAGCGCATGCCCCTGCACGCCGTGCTGGCCGCGCCGTGGGGGCCGTCGACCCTGCGCCAGCGCGCGCAGCGCCACCAGCTCGGCGAGGCTGGGCACCACGCCATCGCCCACCGATGGTCCGATGGTCGGTTGTTCTCCGGATAGCGGTGTCTGGGCCATGCAGGTGCCGATTCCCGGGCTGCGCTTACGGCAACGGCACCAGCCGCAGCAGCTCGCCCACCAGCCGCTCGCCATCCCAGCCCTCGGCGGTGGCCTCGAAGCTGGGCAGCACGCGGTGGCGCAATACGTCGGGCGCCACTGCGCGCACGTCGTCGGGGGTGACGTAGTCGCGCCCGTCCAGCCAAGCCCGGGCCCGCGCGCAGCGCTCCAGTGCGATCGACCCACGCGGACTTGCACCCCAGGCAATGCGCCGGCCCAGCGCGGCGTCGTAGCGGGCGGGGTCGCGCGATGCCAATACCAGCTCGACCAAGTAGCGCTCCAGCGGCGGCGCCATGTGCAGGTCGAGCACGGCGCGACGGGCGGCAAACACATCGGCCTGCGCGATGCGCAATGCCGGCGTGGTGGCCGGGCGCAGCGCGTCGCGGGCGCGGTCTCGCGCCAGCCGCAGGATCTCGGTTTCGGCATCGGCCTGCGGATAGCCGATCCGCACGTGCATCAGGAACCGATCCAGCTGCGCTTCCGGCAACGGGAACGTGCCCTCCTGCTCGATCGGGTTCTGCGTCGCCATCACCAGGAACAGCGATGGCAGGGGATAGGTCGCCCGGCCCACCGTCACCTGCCGCTCGCCCATCGCCTCCAGCAGCGCCGATTGCACCTTGGCCGGCGCTCGGTTGATCTCGTCGGCCAGCAGGATGGAATGGAAGATCGGCCCTGGCTGGAATTCGAAACGTCCGTCCTGCGGCCGCCACACCTCGGTGCCGGTCAGGTCGGCGGGCAGCAAGTCGGGGGTGAACTGCACGCGCGCGAAATCCGCTTCCAGCCGCGATGCCAGCGCACGGATCGCGGTGGTCTTGGCCAGCCCCGGCGCGCCTTCCACCAGCAGGTGGCCATCCGCCAACAAGGCGATGAGCAGGCGCTCGACCAGCGCGGACTGGCCGACGATTTCCTCCGCCAGTGCATCGCGCAGGCCACGGAAGGCGGCATGCAGGCGGGAAACCTCGGTTACGGCGTTGTCCATGTCTGTCCCTCGAATGCAGGCTGCTTCGACCTGTCTTGCCGGCAAAGGTTCGCACGTGCGCGGCGCGCTGGCGAACAATCCAGCCCACTCGACCTTGATGGCCCGATGGCAGAAACGAAACGGGAGCCTTTCGGCTCCCGTTCCATCGACTGCAGGCAGCACCCAATCAGTGCTGGGCGACGCGCATGACCTTCGGCGTCACGAACACCAGCAGCTCGGCCTTGCTCTTGGTCCGGTTCTTGTTGCGGAACAGGTTGCCGAGCAGCGGGAGGTCGCCGAGGAACGGCACCTTGCTGATTTCGGAGGTATCGCTGAACTCGTAGACGCCACCGATCACCACGGTCTGGCCGTCCTCGACCAACACGGCCGTGGTGACCTCGCGCTTGGCGATCTGCGGCACTTCGCCGAAGCTGCCCAGGCTGATGAAACCATCCAGCTCATCCTTCTTCACGCTCATGTTCAGGAACACGCGCCCGTCGTTGGTGATGGTCGGGGTGACCTTCAGCTCCAGCAGCGCTTCCTTGAACTGCACCGTGGGCACGTTGCCACCCTGGCCGCCGGAGACGGTCAGGTAGCCGATTTCCTTGCCCTGCCGGATCACCGCTTCCTTCTGGTTGCTGGTGACGATACGCGGGTTGGAGATCACCTCGCCGCGGCCCTGGGTCTGGATGGCCGACAGCTCGACGTCCAGCGCATAGCCTGCGTTGAGGATGGACAGCGCCAGCGAACCAGCGGTGGCACCCGTCAAGGTGGCGGGCAGGTTGCTCATCAGCCCACGCGTGATCGTCGGCACGGCCGGCGGCGTCGGCGGATTGGTACCGTTGTTCTGGTTGTTCGCGTTGACGATCGCATTCTGGTTGGCAATGTTGTTGCCAATGCTGTTGCTGTAAAGCACGTTGTCCTTGACGCCGGTGATGCCGAACTTGGCGCCCAGCTCGCGCGCCACGTTCTCGTTGGCGATCACGATGCGGGCCTCGATCACCACCTGGTCGACCGGCTTGTCGAGCTGCTGCACCAGTTGCTTGATGTTGGCCACCCGCTGCGGGATGTCGATCACCAGCAGGGTGTTGGTGCGCTTGTCGAAGCTGATGCTGCCACGCCCGGACAGGAAGCCGCGATCTTGGGCACTCTGGCCGCCTTGGCTGCCAGCCTGCTGGTTGCCCTTGCTCTCTTCGGTCAGCAGGCGGGCGATGTCCTCGGCGTTGGCGTAGTTGACCGGGATGTACTCGGTCACCTTCTCGGCGCGCTCCTCCAGGTTGATGCGGGCATCTTCCTTGGCCTGCTCGAAATCGGCGATCTCCTTCTGCGGGGCCACCCACACCACGTTGCCGCTACGGCGCTTGTCCAGCGACTTGGCCTGCAGCACCAGGTCCAGCGCCTGGTCCCACGGCACGTTGACCAGGCGCAGGGTGACGTTGCCCTGCACGGTATCGGCAGCCACGATGTTCAGGTTCGACTCGTCCGCGATCAACTGCAGGACGGTGCGCACCGGCACGTCCTGGAAGTTGAAGGTGACGGGCTTGCCGGAGTAGCGCGCGACGGCATCGCTGCCGGCCGCACCACTGGCGGTGGCGCCGACGGCGGGCGTGCGGCCCCCAGCCTTGGCCACCGCGGGCGCTGCGGCGCGGGGCAGGATTTCCACGATGTATTCGTTGCCGCGCTGGTAGGCCATGGACTCGAACAGCCCGGTGGTGCCCAGCACCAGCTGCGCACCGCTGCTGGTGGCCCGCGCGTCGATGCGCTGCACCGGGGTGGCGAAGTCGGCGACGTTGATCGGGCGCTGCAGTGCCGCCGGCAGCTGCGCATTGCCGATGTCGACGACCACGCTGGATCCCATGTTGCGCAGGTCGGGCGCGGCGCCGTCGCCGGAGAAGCGAAGGATCAGCTTGCCTGCCCCGCCGTCGCCGCGCTTGAAGTCGATCGCCGAGACGCTGACTGCGTCGGGCGTGCGCTTGGCGGGATCGGCCATTGCGCCGGTAGCGGCCTGGCCCATGCCAGCGACCACGGTGGTGGCGGGCAGCGCGGCCGCACCCGCCGCATAAAGGCCTGCCGCGAGGCCTGCCGCGAGTGCCCCGAGGGGCAAGGCACGCCGGACGGACTGCGTTTGCTTGGCGTTGTTGACGGTCATCGGTCTATTCCCCAAATCAATTGTCTTCGAGCGCCAGCTTGGCGGGACGTTCCAGCCAGCCGCCTGCGCCATCCGGAACCAGTTCGACCAGTTCGATCCGGTCTTCGTAGACGCCGGTCACCCGGCCGTCGCTTTGCCCCAGGTAGGCCCCGGGCGTTACCCGATAGGTCACCTTGTCCGGGGCCATCACCAGCGCCACCAGGTTCTTGCCGCCCCCCAGCGAGCCCACCATCTTCAAGCTATCCAGCGAGAACATCTCCAGGGTCTGCTTGCGCCGGCCCGGGTCGGGGCGCGGACCGCTGCTGGAACCTTCGCCGCTGAAGGCCTGGTCGAACGGGTCGCGCATGTTCTGCGCGGTGTATTCGAACGTTTCGAACTGCTGCATGATCGGCAGTGGCGGCAACGGCGGGGCCGGCCTGGCCTTCACCTCTGCCACCCATTTCTCAAGGTCGCCGCGGCCGCTGCCGCAGGCGGCCAGCAGGCCACACATCAGCACCAGCACTGCAAGGCGTGTGACACCATGAAGCGATGACAGGCGCATGGTCACTTGCCCTCCTTCTTGGCGGTGTCGGCGGCCGCCGCGGATTGCGCCGCTTCGTCCTCGTCCAGGTAGCGGTAGGTCTTGACCGTGCCGGCCAATTCCAGCGCGCTGTTGGCACTGATGCGGGCGTTCGGGTTGTCCTTGCTCTTCTTCGGCTGCAGCGAGATGTCGTGCATGGTCATGATGACCACGCGCGGCAGCGACGCCACGCCGCTGACGAAGGCGCCGAACTGGTGGTAGCTGCCCACCATCCGCAGCATGATCGGCTTCTCGGCGTAGAACTCCTGCTTGGACTCCGGACCGGGCTGGAACAGGTCGTTCTGGATGCCGGTGGCCAGCGCGGTCTGCGAGATGTCCACGATCAGGTCGGGCATTTCGGTCTTGCTGGGCAGCTGCCGCAGCATCTGCTGGAGCTGCTGCTCCATCTGCGCCAGCTGCTGCTTGAGCGGCTCGAGGTTGGCGGCGCGGCCCTGCTTCTCCACGAAATCATCGCGCAACTGCGCTTCCTCCGCCTCGAGGCCCTTGAGCTCGTCGCGCTTGCTGCTGACCACTAGGAACCAGGCCAGCACGACCAGCAGCAGCACGATCAAGCCGCAGAACCCCAGCTGCGCCTCGCGCGGCCAGCTGCCGATGTTGTTGAGTTCCAGTTCGCGAAGGTTGACCTTCTTCTTGTTGTTCACGACGCGGCTCCTCCAGCAGCAGGCGCGGACGCCGCCGGCACGACCGGCGCAGACTCGCCGTCCTTGGCCGCGTTCGGGTTGGCCAGCTTGACCTTGAGATTGAACTCGTAGGGCAGGCCGGCGTTGCCTTCCTTGGCCTCGATCACGTTGAGGTCGGGATTGGTCATCCAGCCCGAGCCTTCCAGGTTGCGCATGTAGGTCGAAACCCGCGCATTGGACTGCGAACGGCCACTCAGGGTAAGGATGTCGCCCTCCTGCTTGATCGCGGTCAGCGCCACCCCGTCGGGGATGGTGCGGACCAGCGAATCGAACAAGTGCACCATCTGCGCGCGGTTGGACTGCAGCTGCTCGATCACTTCCTTGCGCGCCAGCAGCTTCGCCTTCTTCTTGTCGAGCGCCTCGATCTCCTTGATCTGGCCGTCGACCTTGGTGATTTCGCCCCGCAGGTATTCGTTGCGCGCGGTCTGGGTGGAGATGCGGCCGCTGTAGAAGCTGTAGATCAGGAACGACAGCAGTACGCCGGCGACGACCGCCAGCCCGACCATGCCGGCGAATTCCTTCTGCCGGGCCTTGCGGCGCTCCTCGCGCCACGGGAGGAGATTGATCCGTGCCATCAGTCGAAGCTCCTCAGTGCCAGCCCGCAGGCAATCATCAGCGCGGGAGCGTCCTGCGCCAAGGCATGCGCCTGCACGCGCGGGCCCAGCGTCATCTGCGCCAGGGGATTGGCCATCACGCTCGGGATGCCGAGCTGCTCTTCCACCATCGCGGCGATGCCGGGGATGGAGGCGCAACCACCCGCCAGCACCACCTGGTCGACGCGGTTGAACTCGCTGCCGGCATAGAAGAACTGCAGCAGGCGGCTGACCTGCTGGACCATCGCTTCCTTGAACGGATCGAGCACCTCGATCTCGTAGCTTTCCGGCAGCCCGCCCTGGCGCTTGGCCAGGCCGGCTTCTTCATAGCTCAAGCTGTAGCGGCGCATGACCTCGTCGGTCAGCTGCTTGCCACCGAATACGTTCTCGCGGGTGTAGATGCTGCGGCCACCGCGCAGGACGTTGAGCGTGGTCATGGTGGCGCCGACGTCGACCAGCGCCACCAGGCCGTCGCGCGGCACGTTCAGCGTGGGCGCCATCAGCGCGAAGGCGTTCTCGATGCAGAAGGCTTCGACGTCGATGACCTTGGCGGCCAGCCCGCCGAGCTCCAGCGCCGAGGCGCGCACCTCGACGTTCTCGGAACGCGAGGCCGCCAGCAGCACCTGCACCATCTCGCTGTTGCCGGGCATCGGTCCCAGCACCTCGAAGTCGAGGTTCACTTCCTCGACCGGGTACGGGATGTAGTTGACCGCCTCCAGCTCGATCTGCGATTCCATTTCGTCCTCGCTGAGCGCGGCGGGCATCGGGATCACCTTGGTGATCACCGAGGAACCGGATACCGCGGCAGCGGCGTTCTTGACCCGCGTCCCCGAGCGCGCCACGGCGCGGCGGATCGCCTCGCCCACGGCCTCGACCTCGACCAGGTTCTTCTCGACCACGGCGTTCGGCGGCAGCGGCTCCACCGCGTAGTGCTCCACGCGGTAACGGTCACCGGTACGCGCAAGCTGCAGCAGCTTGACCGCAGTCGAACTGATGTCCACGCCGATCAACGGCGATTGCGTCTTCGTCCCCAGACCCACGGTATCTCCCCTTGCCACAGGCGCTTACGCGCAACAGGTGCTGTATTACATGAATAACGGACTTTTCACGACATGGCAACCGGTTTTACCGGGCGCCCTGCCTTGCTGGCCCCATTTCACCCTGTCCGGTTTCCATTTACGCATGCGCGAAGGGAAACCGGCCACCCCCGTGGGCCGGTCGTTGCCGGCGCCTACTCTATACTCCGCAGCCCCGTTTGCTGCAATCGGAATCTGCGCCCATGCCCCGCCTCCCCCGCCTGTTGCGCTGGCTCCTCCTCGGCGCCACCGCCGTCTGTCTCGCGGGCGGCGTGGCGCTGGGCATCATGGTCTACGCGGTGAGCGCGCGCCTGCCGGACGTGCAGAGCCTGCGCTCGATCGAGCTGCAGGAGCCGATGTACGTCTATGCGCGCGATGGGCGCCTGATCGGCCTGTTCGGCGAGATGCGGCGCTATCCGGTCGAGATCGGCAAGGTCCCGCCGCGGGTCAAGCAGGCCTTCCTGGCCGCCGAAGACGCCAACTTCTACGAGCACCACGGCATCGACGTGAAGGGCGTGCTGCGCGCGGTCTGGCTGCTGGCGAAGACCGGCGGCCGGGAGCGGGTGGCCGGCGGCTCCACCATCACCCAGCAGGTGGCCAAGCAGTTCTTCCTCAGCTCCGAGTACAGCTTCCGGCGCAAGTTCGCCGAGATGCTGCTGGCGATGAAGATGGAGCGGGAGCTCGCCAAGGACGAGATCTTCGAGCTGTACCTCAACAAGAGCTTCTTCGGCAACCGCGCCTACGGCGTGGCCGCGGCCGCCGAGTTCTACTACGGCAAACCGCTCGGCCAGCTCAGCCTGGACGAGGCCGCTACCCTGGCCGGCATCCCCAAGTTCCCCTCCAGCGGCAACCCGATCAGCAACCCCGAGCGGGCCCGGATCCGCCGCGACAACTACATCCTGCCGCGGATGGCCGAGCTGGGCTTCGTCAGCCGCGCCGAAGCCGACGCCGCGCGCCGCGCGCCCATGCACGCCAAGCCGCACGAGCGCGAGATCGAGGTGTACGCACCCTACGTGGCCGAGATGGTGCGCCAGCAGATGGTGGAACGCTTCGGCGGCGACGTGCTGAACAAGGGTTACCACGTCACCACCACCATCGACCCGGTGCTGCAGGCCGCCGCCGATCGGGCGGTGGTGGATGGGCTGCGCGTTTACGACCATCGCCATGGCTGGCGCAAGCCGGAGCAAACCGTGCAGGTCCCGGAAGGCGCCGACACCACCACCATCGGCCACCTGCTGCGCGCGATCCCGGCGCAGAACGACCTGCTGCCGGCGGTGGTGGTCGACAACGCCGGTGGCCGCCTGGCGGTGGTGCTGCGCGACGGCAGCGAGCTGGCGTTGAGCGGCAGCGCCATCAGCTGGACCGGCAAACCGGCCGCGGCATTGGCCAAGCGCGGCGACGTGGTGCGCGTGCGCCGGCTGCCCGCCCCCGCCGACAAACCCGAAGCGCCGCCGCGCTGGGAAATCGACCAGATCCCACGTGCGCAAGTGGCGCTGGTGTCGCTGGACGCCGACAACGGCGCCCTGCGCGCGCTGGTGGGCGGTTACAGCTTCGCCGGCAACAAGTTCAACCGCGCCACCCAGGCACGCCGCCAGCCCGGCTCCAGCTTCAAGCCTTTCCTCTACGCGGCGGCGTTCGAGCGCGGCTTCAACCCGGCCTCGATCGTGCTGGACGCGCCGGTGGTGTTCAAGGACCGCCGCGGCAAGGAATGGCGGCCGCAGAACGACAGCGGCAACTTCGCCGGCCCGATGCGGGTCCGCGAGGCGTTGGTGCAGTCGCGCAACCTGGTGTCGGTGCGGCTGCTGGACACGATCGGCGTGGAGTACGCGCGCCGCTACATCAGCCACTTCGGCTTCGATGAAGCCAGCCTGCCGCCCAACCTGTCGATGTCGCTGGGCACCGCCTCGCTGACGCCACTGTCGGTGGCGCGCGGCTACGGCGCGTTCGCCAACGGCGGCTTCCTGGTCACCCCCTGGGTGATCGACAGCGTGCGTGACCGCGACGGCAAGGAGATCTTCAAGGAGGCCGCGCCGGTCGCCTGCCCGTCGTGCGCGGTCGCCACCGTTCCCGGCCAAGCCGCTGCCGCGCCGGCCAGCGCACGGGTGGACGGCTTCGACCTGGGCCCGGCCGGCGCCGCCGCCCCCGTGGCGACCGCCAGCAAGCCCGCGGCGAAGCCCGCCGCCGCGCCGCCGGTCGACCCCGACATCCTGGTCGCCCCGCGCGCGATCGATCCGCGCGTGGCCTGGCAGCTGCAGTCGATGATGCGCGACGTGGTCAAGCGCGGCACCGCCACCGCCGCGCGGGTGCTGAACCGCGAGGACGTGGGCGGCAAGACCGGCTCCACCAACGACCACCGCGACGCTTGGTTCTCCGGCTTCGGCGGCCCCTTCGTCACCACCGTCTGGGTGGGCCGCGACGACTTCCGCTCGCTGGGCTACCGCGAGTACGGCGGCAAGGCGGCGCTGCCGATCTGGATCAGCTACATGCAGGTGGCGCTGAAGGGCCAGCCCGAACGCCTGCCCGAACCTCCCACCGGCATGGTCAAGGTCGGCGTCAGCGCCAGCGGCCGGCTGCTACCGGGCGGCGAAGGCGGCATCGAGGAATGGATCAAGGTCGAAGACCTGCAGCGGATGGAAGAGGAATCGCTGGCCGAGCCGGAGATCGAGGAGCAGCCGGCCGAGGAATCCTTCGACATCTTCTAACGGCCAACCTTCGCCACACGCGGCCGTCACCAGGCTCGGTTACAGTCGATGCAGCTCGCCATGGGGTTCCATCGATGCCGGACAGCCGCCAGCACGTCCATGCGCACCTGCACGCGCAGGCCCGCACCCGCGAGCGCCGCCAGCGGCTGGCCCACGAAGCCGCCCGGCTGATGGCCGAAGGCGGCATCCGCGATTTCCAGATGGCCAAGCGCAAGGCCGCGCAGCGGCTGGGCATCCTCGACGACGCCTCGCTGCCGCGCAATCGCGAGATCGAGGAGGCGCTGCGCCAATGCCAGCGCCTGTTCCTGGGCGACCGGCAACTGGCGGAAGTGCGCCGTCGCCGCGAGGCCGCGCTGCGTGCGCTGGAGTTCTTCGCCAGCTTCCAGCCGCGGCTGGTCGGGCCGGTGCTGGAGGGCACCGCTGACGCCCGATCCGCGGTCGACCTGCACCTGCACAGCGACGACCCCGACGCGGTGCCGCGCTGGCTCGACGAGCACGGCATCCCCGCGCAGCCGCGCAGCCGCCACCTGCGGCTGGACCGGGAACGCGAGTTGGACGCACCGGGCTGGCTGTTCAACGCCGAGGAGCTGGCCTTCGATGCCACCGTGCTGCCGCTGGACGGCCTGCGGCAGGCGCCGCTGTCCGGCATCGACGGGCGGCCGATGCAGCGCGCTTCGGCGGCGCAGCTGCGCGCGCTGCTGGCGGAGGAGGAAATCCACGCCCACCAACACACCCTGCAAGGCCCCGGCTAGGCAGCCCCGCCAGCCAGCCGCGCCGCGGGTCGCATCGGACAAACGAAAAACGCCCCTTGCGGGGCGTTTTCGTTGCGTCGATGCAGCGCTGGCTCAGCGCTTGCCCATGTCCACGTAGTCGCGCTGGGCCGAACCGGTGTAGACCTGGCGCGGACGACCGATGCGGTTTTCCGGATCTTCCTGCTGCTCCAGCCAGTGGCTGACCCAGCCGGCGGTGCGGGCGATGGCGAACATCACGGTGAACATCTCCACCGGGATGCCCAGCGCCTTGTAGATGATGCCGCTGTAGAAGTCGACGTTCGGGTAGAGCTTGCGCTGCACGAAGTAGTCGTCCTTCAGCGCCGCCTCTTCCAGCCGCACCGCCACTTCCAGCAGCGGGTCGTTGACGTTGAGCGCGCCCAGCACCTCGTGGGTCATCTTGCGCACCAGCGCCGCGCGCGGGTCGTAGTTCTTGTAGACCCGGTGGCCGAAGCCCATCAGGCGGAAGCCGGATTCCTTGTCCTTGGCCTTGTCGATCGCCGACTGCACGTTCTCCGGCCTGCCGATCTCGGCCAGCATCTTCAGCACGGCCTCGTTGGCGCCACCGTGCGCCGGGCCCCACAGCGCGGCTACGCCGGCGGCGACGCTGACATACGGGTTGGCACCGGTGGAACCCACCAGGCGCACGGTCGAGGTCGACGCGTTCTGCTCGTGGTCGGCGTGCAGGATGAACAGCAGGTCCATCGCCTTGGCGGCCACCGGGTTCAGCTCCAGCGGCTCGCTCGGCACTTCCTTCATCATGTGCAGGAAGCGGGTGGTGAAGTCGAGGTTGTTGCGCGGGTAGCGGATCGGCCAGCCGATCGAATAGCGGTAGCAAGCCGCCGCGATGGTCGGCACCTTGGCGATCAGGCGGATCGCCGCCAAACGGCGCTGCTCCGGGTCCTCGAGGTCGAGGTCGTTGTGGTAGAAGCTGGCCAGCGAGCCCAGCATGCCGGTCAGCATCGCCATCGGGTGCGCATCGTGGCGGAAGCCGTACAGGAACGTGCGGAACGCCTCGTGCATCATCGTGTGGTGGGTGACCTCGTGCTCGAAGCCATCCAGCTGCTGCGCGTTCGGCAGTTCGCCGTGCATCAGCAGGTACGCCACCTCGGTGAAGGTGGAGTGCTCGGCCAGCTGCTCGATCGGGTAGCCGCGGTACAGCAGCACGCCGGCGTCGCCGTCGATGTAGGTGATGGCCGACTTGCAGCTGGCGGTGGCACCGAAGCCCGGGTCATAGGTGAAGCAGCCGGTTTCCTTGGGCAGCTTCGCGATGTCCACGCAGGGCTGGCCCAGGGTGGGCTTCAGCACGGGCATGGCGACCGATTTGTCGCCTGCGGTCAGGGTGATCTGGTCAAGTTCGGACACGGCGCAACTCCATTGGGGGTGCCCGGCACGCGGCCGCTCGGGGCCATGCGCCAGCGCATGGGAAAGCGGAATTATCGCATATGCGGCCAGGCCGGCACCCCGGACGAAAGTCGCAGCCGCCTGACCCGGATCAACAAAAACGAAACGGCCGCCCAAGGGGCGGCCGTCCATGCACGCACTCGCGCGGGCGCTTACTTCTGGTAGCGCTTGCGGAACCGGTCGACGCGGCCGCTGGTGTCGATCACCTTGTTCTGGCCGGTGTAGAAGGGGTGCGAAGACGACGAGACTTCCACCTTGATCAGCGGGTACTCGTTGCCGTCTTCCCACTTCACCGTCTCCTTGCTGGAGAGGGTCGAGCGGGTCAGGATCTTGAAGTCCGAGGTCACGTCCTGGAAGACGACGTCGCGGTATTCGGGATGGATGCCGGCTTTCATGATGGAAACTCTGGGAAGTGGAACGGGAGAAAGAGCCGCGCATTATAGCGACGCCCGCCCTCCCCGTGCAACCGGCCCGGATCCGGCACCCCGCCGCGGCTCAGGAAGCGGCCAGCGCGCGCTCGATCATCGCCTCGAACCGCCCCTGGTCGTAGCGCATGAGGATGGCCACGTTGTCGGCCGCGCCGGTCTGCCGGTTCCAGTCGACGATGGTGGCACCGCGCGCATGCTGGCCGGCGGTCTCCACCGCCAGCGGTCGCTCCAGCAGCTCCCGTGCGCCCTCCGGCTGCAGCGCCAGCGCCATCGCCAGCGCATCGGCGGCATGCCAGCGCTCGCCGCGCCCGGCCCTGGCCCAGGCCCGGGTGTGCGCGGAAATGCCGGCATAGAAGCGCGCCCGCGGCGACGGGGCGGCCAGCCAACGCTCGGCATCGTCATGGCGGAACCCGTGCGCCAGCACGGCCTCCCAGTCGGCCAGTTCGGCCATCGGGAAGGCCGAGAACACGATATGCGCCGCTTCCGGGTCGAAGGCGATGTTGAACTCGGCCGCCGGCGTGATGTTGCCGTGGGCGGTGACCGCCGCGCCCATCACCACGCAGCGGGCCACCCGCTGCGGCAGGGTCGGATCCAGCTTCAGCGCCAGCGCGAGGTTGGTCAGCGGGCCCAGCGCCACCAGCAGCAGCCTGCCGGCGTGTTCATGCGAGAGCCGCAGGATGGCCAGCGCGGCGTGCTCGGCTTCGGCAGCACGGGCGGCCGGCGCGTAGCCGGTATCACCGAAGCCGTCCCGGCCGTGCACGTAGGCGGCGTCGCGGGCCGGGAACACCAGCGGCGCATCGGTGCCGGCAAACACCGGCACGTCCACGCCGCAGACCTCGCACAGCTTCAGCGCGTTGGCGACGGTGTGGTCCAGGCCGACGTTGCCGGCGGCGATGGTCAGGCCCACGACCTGATGGCGCCCGCTTTCGGACTGCATGTCCTCGAAGGCCATCAGCAGGGCCAGCGCGTCGTCCACGCCGGGATCGGTGTCGATGAGAAGCGGAATGCGGTCGGTTGTCATCGCCGCATTATGACCGCAAGCAGCCAGCGGTCAGCGATAGCGCCGCAGGTAGCGTTTCTCGAACGCGGACTTGGCCCAGTGCATCGCCCGCAGCGGCGGCAACGCGCGTGAGCCGCCGGCCTTGCGGGTCACCAGCAGGCCGCGATCCAGCGTATCGACGATGCAGACCAGCTCGGCGGTGAAGGCTTCTTCCGCCGGCTCGCCGCGCAGGGTGCGCAGGGTGCGCAGCAGGTTGCGCGCAGCCACCTCCGCCTGCAGGTCGGCCTGGTGCGCCTGCTTGGGCAGCCAGTCCGGGCCGGGGAAGCTGCCGCCGTCGCCGGCGACGAACGTGCGGTCGAAGCCGGGCACGCGGCACTGCGCATCGCCCTGCACGAAACCACCGGGCGAGCGCGGCAGCGGCGTGTCGTCCAGCCACGCCTGCCCGGTCAGCCCCGGCATGAACAGGGTCATGGCGCTGTCGATGCGGGTGCGCTCCAGCTGCACCGCGTCGGCCTCGAAGCGCTGCGGCTTCTCGCCCAGCACGGTGTCGATGCCGCGCTTGCGCATCTCGCCCAAAATCAAGCCGACGGCCTTGTCGCCCAGCCGCTGGCCCGGCTTTTCCGACGGGCTGAAGAACACCAGCCGGAAGCGGTCGCGCCGGCGCTGCTTGCGCAGCAGGGTCTCGATGCCGAAGGTGAACTCGAACATCGGGCCGCCGCGCATGGCGATGGGCTCGTTCGGATTGCTGCCGAAGCCGAAGCAGAGGGTGCCGCCGTCGAGGGCGATCAGCCGGTCGCGGATCGCCTCGCCGGCGTCCACGCCCTCGCAGGGAATGATGGCGTGTTCGATGCCCGGCAGCTTGCGCAGGAAGCGCGCGCCGCTGGCGATGACGAGGCCGTCGTTGGCGACGTCGCCGGCTTCGGTGTGCAGCACCCGCGCGTCCGCCGACAGCCCGGTGGCGCGCGCGCGGTGGAAGCTGATGCGTTCGCGGCGCAGGAAGTCGTCCAGCGGCACCACCAGGTCGGCGCGGCTGCGCAGGCCCGAGGGGATCCAGATCGTGCCCGGCAGGTAGTGCAGCTCGGCGCGCGGCGCAACCAGCGTCAGCGAGGCGTCGGGCGCGTGCTTGCGCAAGGTGCGCAGGGCGGTCAGGCCGGCGAAGCCGGCACCGACGACGGTAATGCGCTCGCTCATTGCGCCTCCTACTCCGTGAGTCCCAGCACCTGCCGGAGCTTGCCTTCCAGCCCGGTGACGCCACCCGATTTGCCGGTCTCCAGCGCGCGCGGCGCGGCGACGCCGTCGAAGTCGCGCTGTTCCAGCGCCAGCAGCGCGCCGGCGCGGTTGCCGCTGGCGCAGTGCACCAGCACGCCGCCGCCGTGCGCGGGCGCCAGCGCCTCGTGCAGGGCGCGCGCGTTGGCCGGGTTGATGCCTTCGGCGCCACCGACGGGGATTTCGATGTAGCGCAGGCCGGCCGCACGGACTTCGGCAGCCTCGTCGCGATCCTTGAGTTCGCCCGGCGTGCGCAGGTTGACCACGGTGCGCACGCCGCGCGCCTTGATCGCCACCCAGTCGCTGGCTGCCGGCTGGCCCGCGGTGTACAGCCCCGGCAGCGGCTGCAGCAGCACCACCGAAGTCGCCGCCGGCGGCGCATGCGCGCAGCCGGTCGCCAGCGCGACCGCTAGCAGCAGTGCAGGCCACACGATTGTCCGCTGCGCGCTCATGCCTGCGCCTCCTGCGAAGGCGACAGCTCGTCGAACGCGCGCAGCGCTTCCGCCGCGTAGATCATCGACGGGCCTGCGCCCATGTAGATCGCCATCGACAGGGTCTCGAGGACTTCCTCGCGGGTCGCGCCGGCCTTGATCGCGGCCTTGGCGTGGAAGCCGATGCAGCCGTCGCAGCGGGTGGCGATGGCGATCCCGATCGCGATCAGCTCCTTGGTCTTCACGTCCAGTGCGCCGGGCTTGAGCGCTTCGCGGGCCAATGCGGAGAAGCCCCGCATCGGATCCGGCGCACCCTCGCGCAGCTTGCCGATGGCGGCGTTGAGGTCATCGATCAGCTCGGGATAGGACTGGCTCACGGAAACACTCCTGCAATCAAAGGTACTGGCGCGTCCAGCGCACGATATCAGCCGTACCCATCGCACCGGCCTGGCGCGCAAGCTCCCGCCCCTGGCGGAACAGCACCAGGGTGGGAATGCTGCGGATGCCGAAGCGCTGGCCCAGCACGGTTTCGGACTGGGTATCGATCTTGCCCAGGCGCAACTGGGGCTCCAGCTGGGCGGCGGCCGCCTCGAATTGCGGCGCCATCATCCGGCACGGACCGCACCACGGCGCCCAGAAGTCCACCAGGATCGGCAGGCTCGCGCGCTCGACATGCGCCTGGAAGTTGTCCAGCCCCAGCGCCAGCGGGTGCGCCGCGAACAGCGCAGCGCCGCACTTCCCGCATTTCGGCGCTTCCGCCAGCCGCGCATCGGGCACGCGGTTCAGGCCGCTGCAGGACGGACAGGCAACGATGGTGGACGGCGCGCTCATGCGGCCTCCCCCGCGCCCCCGGGCACATACTCGGCGCCATCGGCATCGATGATGCGCACGTCCACCTGCATGCCTTCGCGCACGCTCTGGGTGACGATGCAGAACTCCTCGAACTGCGCCAGCACGCGGTCGAAGCGCTCCAGCCCGGCGGCGGCATCGGACAGGCGGATCGCCACCTCGGCGCGCGGGATGCGCCAGCGGCCGGCCTCGTTGCGCGCCTTGTGCGCGACGATTTCGGTGCGGATCGGGCCGGGCGCGTTCTTGAACTTGCGCAGCGCGAACAGCAGGCTGGCCGACAGGCAGTTGGCCACGCCCGCCAGCAGTAGGTGCGAGGGATTCGGACCCGCGCCCGCGCCCAGCGGCGCGCTTTCATCGGTGTGCAGGGCGTCCAGATCCGTTCCCTCGAAGCTGATCCGGAACGCGTAGGGTCCTTCCTGTTCCAGCAGCAGCCGGATGCCGTCGTCTTCGCTCATCAGGTTCCTCCATTCATTTGCTCAGGCATGGCCGGCGTCGGCCGTCCTGCGCTTCAGCACGTAGTACAGCAACGGGATCACCACCAGCGTGAGGACGGTGCTGACCAGGATGCCGAAGATCAGCGAAATCGCCAGGCCGTTGAAGATCGGATCGTCCAGGATGAAGAACGCGCCCAGCATCGCCGCCACGCCGGTCAGCACGATGGGCTTGGCGCGCACCGCGCAGGCATCGATCACCGCGTCCACCAGCGGTACGCCGCGCTCGGTTTCCTGGTTGATGAAGTCCACCAGCAGGATCGAGTTGCGGACGATGATGCCGGCCAGCGCGATCATGCCGATCATGCTGGTGGCGGTGAACTGCTTGCCCAGCAGGGCGTGGCCAGGCATCACCCCGATCACGGTCAGCGGGATCGGCGCCATGATCACCAGTGGCACCAGGTAGCTGCGGAACTGCGCGACCACCAGCAGGTAGATCAGCACCATGCCGGCGGCGTAAGCAATCCCCATGTCGCGGAAGGTTTCAAAGGTGATCTGCCACTCGCCGTCCCACTTCACCGCGTAGCCGCTGGTGTCCGCCGGCTGGGTGATGAAGGTCTGCGCAAGCTGCTGCCCCGCCACCTTGTGGTCGTCCAGCTGGCTGACGATGCCGAACATGCCGTACAGCGGGCTGTCCAGTTCGCCGGCCTCGTCCGCCGTCACGTAGACCACCGGCAGGCCGTCCTTGTGGTGGATGGCGCCGTCCCACGTCGCTTTCTCCACCCGCACCAACTCGGACAGCGGCACCAGCTGGCCCTGCCCGCCGCGCACCTTCAGCGCCAGCAGCGACGCCAGTGAGCTCTGGTCCTGCGCCGGCAGGCGCAGGCGCACCGGGCGCGGGTATTTCGATGCGCCGTCATGGACGTAGGCGGCGTCGAAGCCGGACACGCCCATCGCGATGGCATCGGCAATCGCCGACTGCGGCACGCCGAGGCGCGCGGCGCGCGCGCGGTCGACCACGATCTGCTCGCGCGGGGCAGCGGCTTCGACGCTGGTGTCGATGTCGACGATGCCTTCCGTCGCGGCGAAGCGGTCCTTTGCCAAGGCCAGCGCGACCTTGCGCTGGCCGGCGTAGTCCGGGCCATAGACTTCAGCCACCAACGGCGAGAGCACCGGCGGACCCGGCGGCACTTCCACCACCTTCACCGAGGCGCCGTATTTCGCCCCGACCCTGGCCAGCATCGGCCGCATCGCCAGCGCGATCTCGTGGCTCTGGCGGTTGCGCGCGTGCTTGTCCACCAGGTTGACCTGCAGGTCGCCGACATTGCTGCCGCTGCGCAGGAAGTACTGCCGCACCAGGCCGTTGAAATTGATCGGCGCGGCGGTGCCGGCGTAGGCCTGGTAGTCCAGCACCTCCGGCACGGTGTCCAGCTTCGCCGCCAGCTCGGCCAGCAGCGCGTTGGTCTGCTCCAGCGTGCTGCCCTCCGGCATGTCCACCACCACCTGCACCTCGGACTTGTTGTCCAGCGGCAGCATCTTCAGCACCACCAGCTTGAACACCGCCAGCGACGCGGATAGCAGCACCAACCCCGCCATGCCGGCGAACAGCAGGCCGCGCTTGCGCGCCGCACCGTCGCCGCGCAGGAACGGCGACATCACCCGCTCGAACAGCCGATGCAACCAGCTGGCCTGCCCGCTCTTGTCGGGAGCGTCCTCGTGCGCGTGGTCGCCTTCGGCCGCATGTCCGTGACGGGACAGCAGCTTCAGCGACAGCCACGGCGTCACGACCAGCGCAATCGCCAGCGACAGCAGCATGCCAACCGAAGCGTTGATCGGGATCGGCCGCATGTAAGGACCCATCAGCCCGGACACGAAGGCCATCGGCATCAGCGCGGCGATCACGGTGAAGGTGGCCAGGATGGTCGGCCCGCCCACTTCGTCCACCGCCGGCGGGATTGCCTCGAACAGGGTCTTGCCGCCGCGCGCCATGTGCCGGTGGATGTTCTCCACCACCACGATGGCGTCGTCGACGAGGATGCCGATCGAGAAGATCAACGCGAACAGCGAGACACGGTTGAGGGTGAAGCCCATCACCTTCGAGGCGAACAGCGTGACCGCCAGCGTCAGCACCACCGCCGCGCCGACCACGATGGCCTCGCGCCAGCCGAGCGCGAACAGCACCAGCAGCACCACGCTGCCGGTGGCGAACACCAGTTTCTGGATCAGCTTCTGCGCCTTGTCGCTGGCGCTGGCGCCGTAGTCGCGGGTCACGCTGGCCTGCACGCCCTGCGGGATCAATTCACCCTGGAGCTGCTCGATGCGCTTGCCGACCGCGGTGGTGATGTCGCTGGCATTGCTGCCCGGTTTCTTGGCGATGGCAATGGTCACCGCCGGCGCACTGCCGGCCTTCGGGCCGTTGCGTCCCGCGGGTGCGCCGTGCCAGACGTACTGGCGGGCGAGATCGCCGCGCGCCTCGATGGTGGCCACGTCGGACAGCAGCAGCGGCTTGCCGCCATGGCTGCCGACCACCAGCCCCGCCACGTCCTCGGCGCTGGCCAGGTAGCTCCCCGCCGTCACCGGCACCGCGCCCTGCGCGGCGTCCACGCGCTCGCCAGCCTGGTGCACCACGTTGGCGGCTTGCAGCGCCTGCGCCAGGTCGTTGCCACCCATCCCGTAGGCGGCCAGCTTGGCCGCGTCCAGCGTCACCAGCACGCTGCGGTCGGGCGCACCGATCGTATAGACGTCACGGGTGCCGGGGATGCGCTTGAGTTCGGCTTCCAGCGTATGCGCTACTTCGCCCAGCGCGGTGGCGTCCATGTGCGGATCATCGCTCCACAGGGTCAGCGCCATCACCGGCACATCATCAATCCCCTTGGGCTTGACGATGGGCTGGCCGACGCCGGCGCGCTGCGGTAGGAAATCCGCGTTCGAGAACACCTGGTTGTACAGGCGCACCAGCGCCGGCTGGCGCTGCACGCCGACTTCGAATTCGACCGTCAGCACCGCCATGCCGGGGCGGCTGATCGAATACACGTGCTTGACGCCCTCGATCTCCGAAAGCTTCTGTTCCAGCGGCGTGGCCACCCATTGCTCGACATCGCGCGCGCCGGCGCCATCGAACGGGACGATGACGTTGGCCATCGTCACGTCGATCTGCGGCTCTTCCTCGCGCGGGGTGATCGCCACCGCCAGCAAGCCCAGCAGCAGGCCCATGATCGCCAGGATGGGGGTCAGCGGATTGCGCTGGAACGCCGCCGCCAGCCGACCGGAAATGCCCAGGCGCTGCCCGTCAGTCACGGCTCGCCTCCGCTGCCTTGCGCTGCGCGGCAATCGCCCGGGTGGCGGCCACCGGATCGCTGGCCACCACCTCGCCCGCCTTCAACCCGGCGATCACTTCCACCGCATCGCCGCTGCGCGCGCCCAGCCGCAGCTGGCGCAGCAGCAGGCGACCGTCCTGCACCACGTACACGCCCGACAGTTCGCCGCGCTGGGCGATGCTGGCGGCGGGGATGCGCACGGCTGCCGCCGGCGTGCCGGCCCTGCCCTGCGCATCGGCGCTGAACACCACCTTGGCGGTGGTGCCCGGCGCCGGCTGCGGCTCCAGCGCCGGTAGGTTCACGCGCACGTTGACGCTGTGGCTGGCCGGATCGGCCGCCGGGAACACGACCACTTCCGAAGGCGCGACCTTGCGACCGTCACCCAGCAGCACCTGCGCGCGCGGATCCTTGCGGATCGCCTCGGCGCGGGTCTGCGGGATGGCGACTTCGATGCGCAGCGCGTCCGGCGCGTACACCGTCAGCAGCGGCATGCCGGGGGCGACGGTCTCGCCGGGCTCGACGTCACGCCTTGCCACCACGCCATCGAACGGCGCACGCACCACCGTGTACTGCGACTGCTGCGCGGCCTGCGCCAGCATCGCCGCGGCGGCGTTGCGTGCGGCCACCGCGGAGTCGCGCGCCGCCCGCGCCTGGTCGATCTGCGCCTTCGACACGTACTGCGCCTCGGCCAGCGCGGCAAAGCGCCGGTAGTTCTGCTCCGCCTCGCTGGCCGAAGCTTCCGCCGCACGCAGCTGGGCGCGCGCGGCGTTGGCGGCGGCGTCCTGCTCCACCGCGGTGATGCGCAGCAGCACCTCGCCGGCGCGGACGCGATCATTCACGTCCACCGCGACGGCCGCCACCCGCCCCGCCGTCTGCGCGGCAAGATCGGCGCGGCGCACCGCCTCGACCACGCCATCCCAACCCTGCCCGGGCAAGGCGCCACCTTCGGCCACGGTGAACGTGGCCAGATCCTTGGGCAGGGCCGGCGTGGCGACGGGAGCATCGCCGCCGCAGGCCGCCAGGGCCAGCAGGGTGGGCAACAGCAGGGGCCGCAGCTTGCGCATCATTTTCTCCTCTCGGGCAACGGCGTCAGCAACGGCTGCAGGACGCACCGTCGCCGCGGCCGATACCGAGCTTCTTCATCACCATCGCGGCGGGACAGAAGCCGGTGAACGCGGACTGGAACAGATTGGCGCCGATGAACACGGTCAGCCAGAAGAAGTTGGGGTGGACGAACTGGGTCAGCAGCACACTGATCAGCACCATCACGCCGGCAAAAGCCTGTACGGCTCGATCGAGGGTCATGTCATTTCTCCTTGGTGTTTGGATTCAGTTGGAACGCTTGACGTCCTTCAGCCGCTCGATGCCGAGCAGGCCAAGGATGTATTTCTCGTAGATCGGTTCGCTGGTGCCATGGCGCATCTTGTAGAGGAAGTACTTCTCGAAGCCGATCTTGGCCAGGTGCACCCACTTGCCGATCCTGGTCCAGGTGACGTTGCGCGGCGGGATCTGCGGCAGCGCCACGAAGGCCGCGCCGGTATCGCCCATGTCGGCCAGGCAGACCGCGTTCCAGGTGCCTTCGAAGTCCGCCGTCTCGCCCTTCAGTTCGGCCTGGATGTTGCGCACGATGGTGGTGACCATCGACTCGATCATGAAGCCGGTCTTGGGCGCACCGGTGGGGATCGGCGTGGCCTCCACCGGCGGGATCGCCACGCACACGCCGGCGGAGAAGATCTTCGGGTACCTGGGGCTGCGCTGGTGCTTGTCCACGATCACGAAACCGCGCGGGTTGCACAGGCCCTCGACCGCGGCCACCGCCTCCACGCCCTTGAACGCCGGCAGCAGCATGGAGAACGCGAACGGCAGCACCTGCGGCTCCAGCGGCTGGCCCTTTTCGTCATGCGGCACCACGGTCATCTCGCCGTCGCGCACCTCCGCCACCTTGCTGTTCACCACCCACTTGATGTGGCGCTGGCGCATCTCCGATTCCATCAGGCCCTTGGAATCGCCCACGCCGCCCAGACCCATGTGGCCGATGTACGGCTCACTGCTCACGAAGGTCATCGGCACCTTGTCGCGCAGCTTGCGCTTACGCAGGTCGGCGTCGACGATCATCGCGAACTCGTAGGCCGGGCCGAAGCAGCTGGCGCCCTGCACCGCGCCGATCACGACCGGGCCGGGATTTTGCAGGAATGCCTGGTAGGCCTCCCACGCATGCGCGGCGTGCGGGGTGGTGCAGACCGACTGGGTGAAGCCGGCGTCCGGACCGGTGCCGGGCACTTCCTCGAAGGCCAGTTTCGGGCCGGTGCAGACCAGCAGGTAGTCGTAGCCGATGCGCTCGCCCTTGCCGGTGACCACGGCATCGCCGGCGGCATCGACCTGCGCCACGCCACTGCCGTCGAAGCGGATGCCGTGGCGGCCGACGTGTTCGGCCACGTCCAGGCTGATCTCGTCGCGCTTGCGCCAGCCCACCGCCAGCCAGGGGTTGGACGGCGTGAAGCCGAAGCTGTCGCCGTTGCCTACCAGCACGATCTCGTGCCCCTTGCCCAGCGTTTCGCGCAGTTCGTAGACCGCGCTCATGCCACCAAGCCCGGCGCCCACCACCACAATCCTGGCCATCTCGCACCTCCGGTCAGCCACATCGGCCCGGATAAATTAGCTGTTGCTTATATTAGTGTCAACTGATATAAATTCAAGCCACAGATCCAGCCCGCTGCCGTCCCGCTGCATGCCCACGACCCGCCACTCCCCACCACTCGCCATCGGCATGGACCCTGAAGCCATGCGCGCACACGCCGGCGACGCCGCGCGGCTGCTGCGCGCGCTGGCCAACGACAAGCGGCTGATGCTGCTGTGCCTGCTGTTCGACGGGGAGCGCTCGGTGGGCGAACTCAATGCCCGGGTCGACCTGAGCCAGTCGGCGCTGTCGCAGCACCTGGCAGTGCTGCGCAATGACGGACTGGTCACCACGCGGCGCGAAGGGCAGACGATCCTCTACGCGCTGGCCGATGGCCCGGCCCAGCGCGTCATCGAAACCCTGCACGGCATCTATTGCGGCGCCGATCCCGCCTGCGAGGCCTGACCGCTACGCCGCCGCGAAGCGCGCGGCGCCACCGATCCAGCGGTCGACGATGCGATCCGCCAGCTGCGGCGCCTCCGCCAGCAGCCGGTCCGCGAGTGCATGCACCTGCGGCAGCAGGTCGGCATCGCGCGCCAGGTCGGCCATGCGGAACGCGGCGAGCCCGGTCTGGCGGGTGCCCAGCAGCTCGCCGGGGCCGCGCAGCTGCAGGTCCTTCTCGGCGATGGCGAAGCCGTCATTGGTCTGGCGCAGCGTATCGAGGCGCTCGCGCGCCATCGCCGACAGCGGCGACTGGTACAGCAGCACGCAGCTCGACGCCGCGCTGCCGCGCCCGACCCGCCCGCGCAGCTGGTGCAGCTGGGCCAGCCCGAGCCGCTCGGCATTCTCGATCACCATCAGCGAGGCGTTGGGCACGTCCACGCCCACTTCGATCACCGTGGTCGCCACCAGCAGGCCCACTTCGCCCTGCTTGAACGCGCGCATGGTGGCCTGCTTCTCCGCCGCCTTCATGCGCCCGTGCACCAGCGCCACCCGCACGCCGGGCAGCGCCGCCTGCAGCGCCTCGAAGGTGGATTGCGCGGCCTGCGCGACCACTTCCTCGGACTCGTCGATGATCGTGCACACCCAGTAGGCCTGCCGGCCCTCCGCACAGGCCACGCGGATGCGCTCGACCAGTTCCGGGCGACGTTCCGCCGCCAGCGCGATGGTGGTCACCGGGGTCCGGCCGGGCGGCAGCTCATCGATGGCCGACACGTCGAGATCGGCATAGGCGCTCATCGCCAGCGTGCGCGGGATGGGGGTGGCGGTCATCACCAGCTGGTGCGGCACGCTGCCCTTGCCCTTGTCGCGCAGGGCCAACCGCTGGTGCACGCCGAAGCGGTGCTGCTCGTCGACGATGGCCAGTGCCAGGTCGTGGAAGTCCACGCCTTCCTGCATCAGCGCATGGGTGCCAACCACGACCTGCGCCGCGCCCGAGGCAACGTCGTGCAGCGCCTGCGTTCGCGCCTTGCCGGTGACCTTGCCGGCCAGCCAGCACACGCGCAGGCCCAGTGGCTCCAGCCAGCCGCGCAGGTTGTTGAGGTGCTGCTCGGCCAGCAGCTCGGTCGGTGCCATCAGCGCGGCTTGCCGTCCGTCGGCGACGGCGAGCAGCGCCGCCATCGCCGCGACCACGGTCTTGCCGCTGCCTATGTTAGCAAGCCCTTCTACGCCCTTTTTGTTTAAGGTAGAGGAAGAGAGACTGAACCCTGTGCAGACCCTCTTTTTCCCTAGCTGTTTCCCGATTGCTCGCTTTCGGTGTGTATTTCGTCGCACGCCTTTCGATTGTCCGCCGGTTGCTACAGCTCCATAGACACATGAGCTCTTTAGACCAGGCGCCTTGAGTGGTCGCCTGAGGTACTGTGTGATCGGGGCGGCTCACAGGAACAGTCGTTTCAGGACACACCGACGCACGGCAAACCCGTCGTGATCTTCATCCAGCGCCGTCGCTATCGCTGTACAAGCTGCACCAAGACCTTGTTTGAGCCTGTGGCGGACCTTGATGGAAAACGCCAAGCCACGGCGCGTCTGGTGCGTTATATCCGCGACCAGTCCT
>JAKACT010000007.1 GCA_021821195.1 Pseudomonadota bacterium
TCCCGCAAAACCCCAGCCCTCAAAGCTGGGGTTTTGTCTTTTACATGGGCCGCGCATTTGCGGTGCGCGGCGCAGCCGCGAGCCGCAACAGGTCATCGCCAGGGCCTTTATCCCGCAAAACCCCAGCCCTCAAAGCTGGGGTTTTGTCTTTTTATCCCACGCAAAAACAACAGCATTACTTCAATATAATCCGGCGCGGCCGATGGGGGGCATTCCAATCCTGCCCGTGCGAAGGCGCGGAACTGCGGCGCTTCTTCAAACCGCCCGGTATACCCAGTGGCGCGACAGCACGAAGCCCAGCCCAGCACTTAGGACATCGGCCAAGGGCTTCAACGACTGCGCGGCGGCAAGGCCGGCGTGTCGATCGACCAAGGCAACTGCCGCGGTATTGAGCACGGTCAGGGCGATCCACATGAGCAGGAACCGCCGGGCGGCACGCGGGCCCAGTTGGCGACCATCGCCGGCAAACGTCCATTTGCCGTTGAGCCAGAAACCTAGCAGCGCGCCCGAAACGCGGCCGGCGACATTGGCCGGGGCGACCGGCATCACCCATTGGCTGAGTGCCAGCATGACCGCGTATTCGACCAGCCATTGCAGCAGGCCGACCGCGGCATAACCCCTCAAATGGCGATACAAGCTCATGCCGGGGATTGTGACGCAGCGGAAGCGGGGCCGCGACCGCTAGAATCGCCGCTGTCTCCGCAGGAATCCCTACCATGTCGAATCCGTCCACTTCGCCACTGCACGTCGTGATCCTTGCCGCTGGCGAAGGCAAACGGATGAAATCGGCGTTGCCCAAGGTGCTGCAGGCGATCGCCGGCAAGCCGATGCTTGCGCACGTCATCGACGCGGCGCGGCAGCTGGCGCCGGCTGGGATCCACGTGGTGTTCGGGCATGGCGGCGCGCAGGTGCGCGCGGTCTTTGCCGACCAGCCCGACCTGCACTGGGCCGAGCAGTCCCGTCAGCTGGGTACCGGCCACGCCGTGCAGCAGGCGATGCCGGGCATTCCGGACGTTGCACGCGTGCTGGTGCTGTACGGCGATGTTCCGCTGATCACAGCGGCAACCCTGCAGCGCCTGCTGGATGCGCCACGCGCGCTCGCGGTGCTGGCCGCCGAGCCGTTGGATCCGACCGGCTACGGCCGGATCGTGCGCGACACCGAAGGCCATGTCGCGGCGATCGTCGAGCACAAGGATGCCGACGCCGCGCAGCGGCGGATCCACTTGGTCAATACCGGCGTGATCGCCGCCGAAGCCGGCGCGCTGCGGCGCTGGCTGGACGAGCTGCGCAACGACAACGCGCAGGGCGAGTACTACCTGACCGACGTGTTCGCCGCCGCCGCGCGCGAATATGCCGCGGCGGAGATCGCCATCGTCGACGACCCGCTGGAAACCGAGGGCGCGAACGATGCCTGGCAGCTGGCCCAGCTGGAACGCGCGTTCCAGCTGCGGCAGGTGCGTGCCCTATGCCTGCAGGGCGCCCGCGTCGCCGATCCCACGCGCATCGACATCCGTGGCAGCGTGCAGGTGGGCCGGGACGTCGAGCTTGATGCCAATGTGGTGTTCGAGGGCGAGGTGGTGCTGGGCGATGGCGTGCGCATCGGCCCGTTCTGCCGGATCAAGGACGCGCGCATCGGTGCCGGTACGGTGGTTGCCGCCCACTGCGATATCGACGGCGCGGTCTGCGAGGGTGGCGCGCACATCGGCCCCTATGCGCGGCTGCGTCCGGGCACGGTGCTGGCGGAAGGCGTGCACGTGGGCAACTTCGTCGAAACCAAGAAGACCCGCCTGGGGCGGGGCAGCAAGGCCAACCACCTGGCGTACCTGGGGGACGCGATGGTGGGCGCCGGCGTGAACATCGGCGCCGGCACCATCACCTGCAATTACGACGGGGTGAACAAGTCCACCACCACCATCGGCGACAACGCCTTCATCGGGTCGAACAGCTCGCTGGTGGCGCCGGTCACCATCGGTGAAGGCGCGACCATCGGTGCCGGCTCGGTGATCGGCAAGGACGCGCCGGCCGGCAAGCTGACGCTGGCGCGGCCCAAGCAGGAGACCGTGGATGGCTGGCGGCGCCCGGTGAAGCAACAGGGCTGAGTGCGCGTGGCCATGCCGCCGCCGCGCCTAGTGCAACTGGCCCCGCGCCTGTTGGCGGCGACCTACGCAGTCGGCGCGCTGGCGCTTGTGGTGTCGGGCATCCGCCTATGGCGCACGTATTGCGAGAACTTCGGCTGCATCGGCGTGGGCATCGCATGGTTCGCTTGGGCCATTGGCTACGCACTGCTGCTGCTCGTCGGCGCGTTGGCGCTGCGCCTGCAGCCGGGGCGGGCGCGGGTGCTGCTGCGCATGGGACTGGTGGCGCAGGGCGTGGCTGGCGCGCTGCTGCTTGGCTATTGGGCGGTGCAGGCGGTGGGATGATCGCGCGAACGCGTCGCGGTCGCCGGCAACGGCCGTGGCGATGCGGCGGCGACCTAGCCCGGCAGCACCATCGACACGCATAGCCCGCCGCCATCGCGGTTGAGCAGGGCGATGCGGCCGCCGTGGGCCTCGGCGATTTCACGGGCCAGCGCCAACCCCAGGCCGGTGCCGTGGCGCTTGGTGGAATAGAACGGCAACAGCGCGTTGGCCAGCACCGCCTCGTTCATGCCGCTGCCGCGGTCCAATACCTCGATGCGCCAGCCGTCCGCGATGCGCCGTACCAACAGCCGCACGTCGCCCGGGGAAGTGCCGGATTCGTGCGCGTTCTTGAGCAGGTTGATCAGCGCCTGTTCGAGCTGTGCGGCGTCCACGCGGGCGATGCCGTCGGCCGGCTGGACTTCGGCGACGAACTCCACCTGCGTGCGCAGCTGGGCGACGAAGCGCTGCCATTCCACCGGCGCCAGCCGTGGCGCGGGCAGCTTGGCGAAACGCGCGTAGTCGCGGATGAAGCCTTCCAGGTGGCGCGCGCGTTCCTCGATTGTGGCCAGTGCCGACGGTAGCCGCTCGTGCTGGCCGCGACGCAGCAGCTCCGCGCCGGAATGCGCCAACGAGGCGATCGGGGCGAGCGAGTTGTTCAGTTCGTGGCTGATCACGCGGATCACCTTCTTCCACGTCTGCACTTCCTGCCGCCGCAACTCGGCGGTGAGCTGGCGCAGCAACACCAGTTCATGGACGCGGCCGTTGAGGCGGAAGCTGCGCCGTGACAGGTGGTAGATGTCCTCGTCGTCCTCGCTGCCGATGGTGAACATGCCGTCGCCGCCGCGGGCGAACGCGTCGCGCACCGCAGGGTCGGCATCGACCAGCAGGTCTTCGAAGCCGCGGCCTTCCAGCCGTTTGCCGCTGCCGAGCATGCGCCGCGCGGCCAGGTTGCCCAGCACGATGCGCCGCGACGGGTCCAGCAGCACCATCGCCACCGGGGTGTTCTGCACCATGGTGTCGAGCAGCAGTTCGCGCTGCACAAGCGCCAGCCGCTGCTCGCGCAGGGCGGTGCCCAGCGCGTTGTGGGCGTCCACCAGCTCGACGAGGTCGCTGGCCTTGTCCCAGGTGATGCCGAAACTGAAGTCGCCGTCGCGGTAGCTGGCCACGGTGCCGGCCAGTGCGCGGAACAGGGCGCGCATCGGCACCAGCGCGCGCCAAATCACCGCGCCCACCAGTGCGCCGATGACGCCCGCGGCCAGCAGCGCCGCGGCCCACGGCTGCAGCCACTGCGACAGCAGCGCGGTGGCGGCGGCGGTGGCCGCGATGCCCGCCGCCGCGATGGCGATCATGCGGACTGCGATGGGTAGGACGCGGAGGACGCGCATCAGGTCCTCGGGATGCCGAGCCGATCCAGCCGGCGGTACAGCGCCTGCCGCGACAGGCCGAGGTCGGCCGCCGCCTGCGCCAGCACCCCGCCGCTGCGGGCCAGCGCGGCCTCGATCAGTGCGCGATCCGGCTCTTCGCCTGCAGGCAATGCGCCCGCGGGCGCGGGCGGCAGGCCGAGGTCGGCCGCGCTGACGGCATTGCCGCGGGCCAGCAGCACCGCCCGCTGCATCACGTTGCGCAGCTCGCGCACGTTGCCGGGCCAGGGATGGCGCTGCAGCGCAAGCTCGGCATCTTCACCCAGGTGCTTGCCGCCGCCGAGGAAGTGCCGGGCCAGCGGCAGGATGTCGCGGCGCCGCGACGCCAGCGGCGGCACCCGCAGCTCGATGCCATTGAGGCGGTAGAACAGGTCTTCGCGGAACTTCCCTTCGGCGATGAGGGTCGGCAGGTCGGCGTTGGTGGCGCTGATGATGCGCACCTGCACGTGGCGTTCGCGGTTGCTGCCCAGCCGCGCGAAGCAGCCGGTCTCCAACACCCGCAGCAGCTTCACCTGCCCGGCCAGCAGCAGGGTGCCGATCTCGTCGAGGAACAGGGTGCCGCCATCGGCCGCCTCGAACTTGCCCTCGCGTGGCTTGTTGGCACCGGTGTAGGCGCCGGCATCGGCGCCGAACAGCTCGGCTTCGATCAGTTCGCCGGGCAGGGCGCCGCAGTTGAGCGCGACGAACGGCCCCTGCGCCACCCGCGAGTTGGCGTGGATGATCTCGGCGTAGCGCTCCTTGCCCGCACCGTTCGGCCCGGTGACCAGCACCGGGATGTCGGCGCGCGCCACCTGGCAGGCGAGGGTGAGCGCGGCTTCGCTGGCGGGGTCGGCGTAGACGATCCCGCGCAGGTCGTATTCGCGTTCCAGCGCGGTGCGCCGCTGGCGCTCGCCGGCGCGCGCCTGCTGCAGCTGGCGGCGGCTGTCGCCGAGTTCGAGCAGGTTGTTGACGGTGGCGACCAGCTTGCGGTCGTCCCAGGGCTTGGCCAGGTAGTCGGCGGCGCCGGCCTTGATCAGGTCGACCGCTGCTTCCAGATGCGTCCATGCCGTCAGCAGGATCACCGGCAGGTCGGGATGGCTCTGGCGGATGCGGTGGAACAGGGCCACGCCCTCGTCGCCGGAGGTGGTGTCGGCGACGAAGTTCATGTCCTGGATCACCAGGTCCACCGGCTCCCGCGCCAGGATGTCCAGGCCCTGCTCCGGCGACTGCGCGCACAGCGTGCGGATGTCGTGCAGCGAGAACAGGACGTCCAGCGCGGTGCCGACCGAAGGGTTGTCGTCGATGACCAGGATGACGGGCATGGGCGCGATTGTAGTGGCAGCGGTGGCGGGTTCAGACCGAGCGCGTGGCCACGGCCGGCGGCACCGATGCGGCGCGCCGGGCCGGGCCCAGCACTGCCAGCTGGCCCAGCAGCCACAGCCCCAGCGCACCGACCGGCAGGTAGGCCAGCGGCAGCCGCGGCATTTCGTACTTGCTGATCAGCAGCTGGTTGATGCCGAACGCCAGCACCATCCCCAGCACGATGCCGACCGTGGCCAGCAGGAAATTCTCGGTCTGGAAGTAGCGCAGGATCTGCCCGCGGGTGGCGCCGAGGGCGCGGCGGATGCCGATCTGCTTGGTCCGCTGCTGCACCCAGAAGCTGGCCAGGCCGACGATGCCCAGCGCGGTGACCAGCAGCAGCAGGCCGCACACGATCAGCAGCAGGCCGATCATGTCGCGGTCGTCGGCGAAGAACTCGCGGCGGTTCTCGGAGAAGGTGATCGACGGCCGGATCAGGCGATTGGGGTCGACCTTCTCCAGGGTGGCGTCCACCTGCTTGAGGATCTCGTCGCGACGTGCTGGATCGGCCACGCGCACCAGGTAGATGCCGCCGTTGGCGAAGTGCATGCGGAACGGGAAAATCAGCGAATAGTCGCGGTTGCCGCCCATCCGCGCCGGCCGCACCAGAGTCTCGACCACGCCCACCACGGTCAGCGGGACGTCGGCCATGTACACGGTCTTGCCGAGCGGGCTGCCCTCGGGGAACAGCTTGCGCGCGGCCGCGGCGCTGAGGATCAGCGGCGACTTCAGCGCCGATGCGTCGGTCGCGGTTTCCAGTTCGGTGGTGTTGCGGAACTCGTCGGTCTGGAAGTCGCGGCCGGCGATCAGCTTCAGGCCCATCGCCTTCAGCGTGCCTTCGCTGACCATGTACTGCGCCGCGTTGAGGGTCGGTACTTCCTGGTCGGGGCTGGTGCCGAGCGAGGTATTCCAGGAGCCGTTCCGGAACGGCGTCTGGTTGACGATCACCACGTCGGTCACGCCGGGGATCGCGCGCAGCGCGGCCAGGTCCTCGCGGGTGCGGGCGTTGGCATCGACCTGGGTGCCGATGCCGGTGGCGCGGGCCATGATCAGGTGCGCATCGTCCATGCCGCTGGGCATGTTGAGGGTTTCCAGCCGCTGCGCGACCAGGAACAGCGCGTTGCACAGGATCGCGCAGGTCAGCGCGATCTCCAGCACGATCAGCGCAGCCGCGGTCTTGTGGCGCGACAGGGTGGACAGGATGGGACGGATTTCCATCGGGATTCTCCGGGATGTCAGGTGCCGCGCGGTGTCGCGCGGGTCATTGCGATTTCAGCTGCAGCGCCGGCGGCACGCGCATCGCTCGCCAGGCGGGTAGCAGGCCGGCGAGCAGGCTGGCGCCGATGGCCAGCACGAAGGTCAGCGCGAGCATGCCGCCGTCCAGGTGCGCCAGCTGCGCGTACTCGGCCGGGCGCTGGCGTACCGCCCACAGCCCCAGCAGGGCCAGCACCAGGCCGAGGGCGCCGCCTGCCACGCCAACCGTGCCGGCTTCCACCAGACACTGCTTGAAGATCTCCATCCGCGACGCGCCCAGCGCACGGCGCACGCCGATCTCGCCGCTGCGGCGCAGGAACTTGGCCAGCAGCAGGCCGACGGTATTGAGCAGGCAGACCAGCAGGAAGGCGAACGCCAGCCACATCTGCAGGCGCACGTCGCCGGGCACGACCTGGCGGTACTCCAGCCACTCCATCACGTTGCGCAGGCGGGTATTGGCCGGGCGCTCGAAGCGGCCGGCGCTGCGCTGCTGCTCGGAATAGTTGTCGAGATAGCGCTTGTACGCGGCCGCGTCGCCGGCGCTCTCCAGCTCCACCCAGTACTGCATCCAGCTGCACGGCACGTTCTGCGCGGTCGGATCGTTGACGATGGTGCGGCCGAAGCAGTTCATGCTGCCGTTGCGGCCCAGCTTGAGGTCCAGCGCGGTGCTGATCGGCACGAATGCCTGCTCGTCGCTGTCGTAGCGGCCGGTGTTGAGGTCGTAGAAGTGCGGCGCCGGTTGCCAGTCGTCGATCACGCCGACGATGCGCAGCGCGTGGCCATCGATGCGCAGCTCGCGGCCCACCGGGTCGCTGCCGCCGAACAGCTTCTCGCCCAGTTCCCGGGTCACCACCGTCACCCGCGCACGGCCGTCATCATCGCCGCCGGTCCATGAGCGGCCGCGCAGGAACGGCACGTCGAACATCGCGAAGAAGTCGGCCGAGGTATAGCGCAGGCCAACCGTGAACGGCTTGAGCTTGTTGCCTTCCGGCTCCACCACGCCGCCGCCGCCGGTCATCATGGCCTGCCGCTTGGCCTTCTTCTGGCGCAGCAGTTCCTCGGCATCGAAGCGGGTGAGCTGGTCCTGCGGCTCGTCGCCCGGCTTGTAGCCGTCGCGGGTTTCCGGATCCAGCTGGACGTAGAACAGGCGGTCGCTCTTCTGCGGGATGGGGTCGCCGGAAAGGACGTGGAAGACGGTCAGCGTGGTCATGCTGGCGCCGATGCCGAGCGCGATCGCCAGCACCATCAGCGCGGTAAGCACGCGGTTGCGGCGGAAGCTGCGCAGAGCGAGGTTGAGGTAGTAGCCGAACATGGCGGTGTCCTCAGGCGATGGCGACGCGGGCGTGCGGCGAATGGGCGATGGCGGCCTCCATGACCACGTCCGAGGCCATGCCGTCGACGATGTGGACGTTGCGCTGCGCGCGTGCGGCCAGCTCCGGGTCATGGGTGACCATCACGATGGTGGTGCCCTGCTGGTTGATGTCCTCCAGCAGCTCCATCACGCTGCGCGCCATCTGCGAGTCCAGGTTGCCGGTGGGTTCGTCCGCCAGCAGCAGGCGCGGGCTGCCGGCCAGCGCGCGGGCGATCGCGGCGCGCTGCTGCTGGCCGCCGGAGAGTTCCGCCGGGTAGTGCTTCATCCGCGAACCCAGGCCCACCATGCCCAGCGCGTCCTCGATGCGCAGCTTGCGCTCCGTGGCCGGCATGCCGCGGTAGCGCAGCGGCACGTCGCAGTTGTCGAACAGGTTGAGGTCGGGGATCAGGTTGAAGCCCTGGAAGATGAAGCCAATCTTCTCGTTGCGCAGGCGCGAACGGGCGTTGTCGTTCAGGCCCTTCACGTCGACGCCATCGAGCACGTAGTCGCCGCCGGTGAATTCCTCCAGCAGGCCGGCGATGTTGAGGAAGGTGGTCTTGCCCGAGCCCGACGGCCCGGTGACGGCGACGAACTCGCCCTCGCCGACCTGCAGGTCGAGCGAGCGCAGCGCGTGCGTTTCCACGAGTTCGGTGCGGTAGACCTTGGTGACCTGGCGCATGTCCAGCATGACGGGGATTCCTTGTGTGGTTGTCGGGTCGGGAAATGCGAAGCGGTGCGATGTGGATGGGCTGGGCGCGGCTTCAGTTGCCGGAGATGCGGACGCGTTCGGCGGTGCCGAACTGGTCGGTGCCGGAGACGACGATGCGGTCGCCGACCTTCAGGCCCGAGACGATTTCGACGGAAGACAGGCTGGATGCCCCGGTGCGGATCGGGCGGCGCGTCGCGCTGCTGCCATCCACGACCCAGGCGAGGTTGCCGCCGTCCTGTTCCAGGAACGGGCCGCGCTCCACCATCAGCACGTCGCGGCGGGTATCCATCACGATCCGCACGCTCAGCCGCTGGTTCTGGCGCAGGCCCGGGGGCTGTTTGCCTTCGGCGAAGCGCACGCGGGCGGTGACCTCGCCGTTCACCACCTCGGGCGAGACGGCGGCGATCTCGCCGGCGTAGCGGGTGTTGTTGGCGCTGATCTGCGCCGGCATGCCGATGCCCAGGTCACGCGCGAAGCTCTCCGGCACCTTGATCTCGACCTCGAAGCGGCTGAGATCCACCACGCTGAGCACCGGCCCGTTGGTGGCGACCTGGGTGCCCTGCGGCACCTGCACCTGTCCGACCTGGCCGTCGAACGGCGCGCGCAGGGTCAGCGCCTCCACTTGCCGGCGCGCTTCCTCCACCACCGCGCGCTGGCGCTGCGCCTGCAGCTGCTTGTTGCGCGTGTCCAGCCCGGCGCCGCTGCTCTGCAGCGAAAAATCCTTGCGCGCTGCGGACAGGCCGATGTCGGCCTTCTTCATCAGGTCCTGCGCGCGCGCCAGGTCGTTCTGCGGCACCGCGCCGCCTTCGTAGGCGCGCTGGTAGCGCTCCAGATCGCGCATCGCCGCGGTGCGGTCGACGCTGGCCTGGTCCAGTGCGCGCTGCGCGTTGGCGCGGGCGATCCGGGCGTCCAGCACGGCGCGGCTGGCTTCGGCCTCCAGGCTGGCGAGGGTGGATTCCTCCTGCACCAGCCTGCTGCGCAGCTCGGGACTGTCGATCACCGCCAGCGGCTGGCCCTTCGCCACCTTGTCGCCGGCGACGATCTGCAGCGCCACGGTGCCGGCGGCGATTGCATACAGGGTGGGGCTGTTGGCGGCGATCACCCGGCCTTCAGCGCTGAGGTCGCGGACCAGGTCGCCACGCGTGACTTCCGCGATGCGCAGGCGCGAGGCGTCGAACGAGCGCGTGCCGGATAGCCAGCCTGAAGCCACCCAGCCGCCCAGCGCCAGCACCACCGCGGCGCTGGTCGCGGCGATGGCGATCCGCCTGCGGCGGGCCGGGCGGAACGACGTGGCCATGACTTGGTCCTGGCCGGAGGTGTCGCGGATGCGGCGTTGTGGGTCCATGCGGGCGTCGGCGGGGGTGGTGTCCATGCCCTTCCTTCAGCAATCCACGTGCCAATCGCAAGTTGTTGATTTGAAAGGATTCGGTGGTCGTGCCTGCTGTCCGGACGGACGCATCGCGGCGTCCGCGCGGACACCTGCCAGCCTGCTGCGACTAAACTTCCCGTTTCATCCAACGGAGCAGTGCCAGCATGTGTGGAATCGTCGGCGCCATCGCCAACCGTGACGTGGTGCCCCTGCTGGTGGATGGCCTGAAGCGACTGGAATACCGCGGCTACGACTCGGCAGGCATCGCAGTACTGTCCGGGGCGGACGTGCGCCGGGTGCGTCGCACCGGCCGCGTCGCCGAGATGGAGGCCGCCGCGCTGGCGGAAGGCCTGGATGCCCAGCTCGGCATCGGCCACACCCGCTGGGCCACCCATGGCGGGGTCACCGAATCCAATGCGCATCCGCACATCAGCCATGGCGAGCTGGCGCTGGTGCACAACGGCATCATCGAGAACCACGAGGCGCAGCGGCAGCGCCTGCAGGCGCTGGGCTACGTTTTCGAATCGCAGACCGACACCGAGGTCATCGCCCACCTGATCCACCACCATCGCGCCCACGGCGCCAGCCTGCTCGGCGCGCTGCAGCTGACGGTGAAGGAACTGCACGGCGCCTATGCGCTGGCGGTGATCGACAAGCGCGATCCGTCCACGCTGGTGGCCGCGCGCATGGGCTGCCCGCTGCTGGTCGGACTGGGCGAGGGCGAGAATTTCGTCGCCTCCGACGTCTCCGCGATTGTCTCCGCGACGCGGCGGGTGATCTTCCTCGAAGAGGGCGACACCGCCGAGCTGACCCGCGACGGCGTGCAGGTATTCGGCGCGGACGACGCACCGGTGGCGCGCGAGGTGCACGTCTCCGACGTGTCGCTGGCCTCGCTGGAACTGGGCCCGTACCGCCACTTCATGCAGAAGGAAATCCACGAGCAGCCGCGCGCGATCGGCGATACCGTGGAGGGCATCCTGGATGCCGGCGGCTTCGATCCGGGACTGTTCGGCAAGGACGCAGCCAGCGTGCTGGCCGACGTCGAGTCGGTGCAGATCCTCGCCTGCGGCACCAGCTACTACGCCGGGTTGACCGCGCGCTACTGGATCGAGGCGCTGGCCGGCCTGCCCTGCGCGGTCGACATCGCCAGCGAGTACCGCTACCGCACCGTGGTGGGCAACCCGAAGCAGCTGGTGGTCACCATCTCGCAGTCCGGCGAAACCCTGGACACGATGGAGGCGTTGAAGTACGCCAAGGCGCAGGGACAGTCGGCCGCGGATCAAAGCCCGACCCTGTCGATCTGCAACGTGCCGGAGTCGGCCATCCCGCGCGCCAGCAGGCTGGTGTTCCTGACCCGCGCCGGCGCCGAGATCGGCGTTGCTTCCACCAAGGCCTTCACCACCCAGCTGGTGGCACTGTTCGCGCTGGCGGTCACGCTGGGCAAGCTGCGCGGGAAGATCGATGCGGCGCGCGAAGGCGAACTGCTGGAGGCCCTGCGCCACCTGCCCGGCAGCGTGCAGCACGCGCTCAACCTGGAACCGCAGGTGGCATCGTGGGCCGAGAAGTTCGCGCCGCGCCAGCACGCGCTGTTCCTCGGCCGCGGCACCCACTATCCGATCGCGCTGGAAGGCGCGCTCAAGCTCAAGGAAATTTCGTACATCCACGCCGAGGGCTACCCGGCCGGCGAGCTCAAGCACGGCCCGCTGGCGCTGGTGGACACGCAGATGCCGGTGGTGGTGATCGCGCCGAACGACGCGCTGCTGGAGAAGGTGAAGTCGAACATCCAGGAAGTGCGCGCGCGCGGCGGCGAGATGTTCGTGTTCGCCGACGCCGACAGCAGCTTCAGCGAATCCGAAGGCGTGCACGTGATCCGCACGCCGCGCCACGTCGGCATCCTGTCGCCGATCGTGCACGCCATCCCGGTGCAGCTGCTGGCCTACCACACCGCGCTGGCACGCGGCACCGACGTCGACAAGCCGCGCAACCTGGCCAAGTCGGTCACGGTGGAATAAGCAGCGGCGAAGGTTGTCCTGGATCAAGGCCGGCGCGCGCCGCCGCGCCTAGGCTGGCGGCGCCGGTCGTCGGCTGCCTGCGGTGATCCCGATGTCGCTTCGCCATTTCCCGCGCGGCCCGCGCCGCGCGTGCTGCGCATGAATATCTGGCCCGCCGCGGCGCTGATCCGCGCCAAGCGCGAGGGACGCAGGCTGGACGCCGCGCAGTGGCAGGCGCTGGCCGAAGGCATCGCCAGCGAGGCGTGGAGCGAGGGCCAGGTCGGGGCATTCGCGATGGCGGTGGCATGGCGTGGGCTGGATGCCGCCGAGTGCCGCTACTTCACCTTCGCGCTGCGCGATTCCGGCCGCCGCCTGGACTGGCGCGACCTGCCCGGCCCGGTGCTGGACAAGCATTCCACCGGCGGCGTCGGTGATTGCGTGAGCCTGGCGCTGGCGCCGCTGCTGGCGGCCTGCGGCGGCTTCGTGCCGATGATCTCCGGGCGCGGCCTGGGCCATACCGGCGGCACTCTGGACAAGCTGGAAAGCCTGCCCGGCTATGACGTGAATCCCGACCCCGTGCGCTTGGCGCAGGTGGTGCGCGAGGCCGGTTGCGCCATCGTCGGGCAGAGCGCGGATCTGGTGCCGGCCGACCGCCGGCTGTACGCGGTGCGCGACGTCACCGCCACGGTCGACGTGCCCGAGTTGATCGTGGCCTCGATCCTGTCGAAGAAACTGGCCGGCGGTGCGCAGGCGCTGGTGCTGGACATCAAGACCGGCAGCGGCGCGCAGACGCCGGCCGAAGCCGATGCGCAGGCGCTGGCCGCGCGCATGCAGGCGGTGGCAGCAGGCAGTGGCCTGCAGCTGGCGGCGATGCTCAGCGACATGGGGCAAGTGCTGGGGCGCAGCGCGGGCAACGCGCTGGAGGTGCAGGGGGTGCTGGACCTGCTGGCGGGTCGTCCGCGTTGCCTGCGCCTGCAAGCGCTGGTGCTGGCGCAGGCGGCGCGCCTGCTGCACATGGCGGGGCTGGCCGAGAGCGAGGACGCGGCGCTGCTGCGCGCGCGCCAGGCGCTGGACAGCGGCGCGGCGGCGGAGCGCTTCGCGCGGATGGTGGCGGCGCTGGGCGGGCCGGTAGATGTGTTCGCGCACGCGCTGCCGCAGGCGCCGGTGCAGCGGGAGGTCACGGTGCAGGCAGCCGGCGTGGTGCAGGCCATCGACGTGCGCGCGCTGGGCGAATGCGTGGTCGATCTGGGCGGCGGCCGGCGCACGCCGGGCGCGGCCATCGACCCGGCGGTAGGGCTGTCCGAGGTGGCTGAACGCGGCCAGCAGTTGGAAGCCGGCGCGGCCTTGGCCATCGTGCATGCGCGCACCGCCGCCGATGCCGAGCGCGCGGGGGCGCAGGTGCGTGCGGCATTCACGCTGGGCGAGACCGCGCCCGTGGCGGTACCGGCGTGGCGTTGGCTGTAGCGCGGGGAGTCTGCCTGTCGTCGACGAGGTCAGTCACAAGCCCGCGCGATGACCGCAGCGTTGCCTGTGCTTCAGCGCTCGGGAAAGCTGAAGCGATGCGGCAGCAGTGCGCCTGCCGTCACCTCGAGCCACTGCCCGTCGGGTTGGCGGAAGCTCACGGTTGCGTCTTCGCCGAATTCCACCAGCGCCTGCCGGCAGCCGCCGCAGGGCGAGATCGGCAATACATCGCCGGCGGCATCGAAGGCGGTGACCGCGATGGCGGCTAGCCGGAAGCCGGCGCCCTCGGCCTGCACCGCCGCGGCGATGGCGGCGCGCTCCGCGCAATTGCCCAGGGTGTAGGACGCGTTCTCCACGTTGCAGCCGGTGTAGACACCGCCTGCGGCCGAACGCAGCGCGGCGCCGACGCGCAGCCGCGAATACGGGGCATAGGCCTGGCGTGCGGCCTGCAGCGCGCGCGCGCGTAGGGTATCGAGATCGGACATTGCGATGTCATCAGGCAGATGGCCATGCATGGTGGCACGCAGCAGCCAGTCGCGCACCTGCGTTGGCCGGGGGCCACGCACTGGCAGGCCTCTCCTGCCTGCGCGGAATGCACGCGCAAGGTCGCGTCCAGCGCGACGCTCCGCATAGCCTGCCGGCCGCATGGCCAGCATGTTGGCTAGCAACGGCGTGGTGGGCCCCTGTTCCAGCAGCAGTGCGCCGCCATTGCCGCGGCAAGGTAGACCAGCCATGGACGTGGGCTTGTGGATGCCCCCGGCCATGGGGGATGCTGCGCGGCGAACCATCGCCAGGGCGATGACGGATGGGGATGGGATGCTTGATGACACGCAAGGCGTGACGCACAGGCCCGCGCTGCACCGCATCGTCGGCATGCTGTTGCTGGCGCTGGCGGTTCCGCTGCTGGCCTGGCAGGCGGCGCCGGCGCACCAGCAGCCGATCCCGCACGCGGACTTCCTGGCGCTGCATTCGCTGCTGGAGGTGTTCGCGGTGGCGGTGGCGGTGCTGGTGTTCTTCATCGGCGTGGGCACCACCGAGGCCGAGCGTTCGACCCGCGCCATGCTGCTGGGCGGCGCATTCTTGGCGGTGGCGCTGTTCGATGCGCAGCACTTGTTGAGCTATGCCGGCATGCCGGACTTGGTGAGTGCGAACTCCCCGCACAAATCGATCCTGTTCTGGCTGTTGTCGCGCTATGCCGCAGGGATCGGGTTGCTGGGCTACCTGTTGCTGGCGGAGCGCCCGCTGCCGGTGTCGCGGCTGCGGCGGCAAGGCTGGTATGCCGGCGTGCTGCTGCTAGTGCTATGCGCATCGTGGTTGCCGCTGGTGGAACCCGGGCGCATCGCGCCGATGTATCGCGTTGGCGTGGGCCTGACCCCGCTGAAGGTCGCGCTGGAGTGGGGCGCCTGCGCGCTGTACCTGGGCGGCGCGCTGTTGCTGTTGCTGCGACGCCGGCGACTGGTGGACATCGACTTCCACAGCCTGCTGCTGGCGTTGCTGCTGCTGGCCGCGGGCGAGCTGTTCTTCACCCTGTACGTGCGGGTGGCCAGTACCGCCAACCTGCTCGGCCATGCCTACAAGCTGGTGGCCTATTACTTCCTGTATCGCGCCATCTATGCCGAAGCGATCCGGCGTCCGTTCCGGCGCATGCGCGACATGCTGACCCACGACGTGTTGACCGGGTTGCCGAACCGGGTGGGCCTGGCCGACCACCTTGGACTGGTGCTGGCGCGCCGGGAAGCGGCGAACGGCGACTGCGCGTTGCTGCTGCTGGGGCTGGATCATTTCCGCCACGTCAACGACACCCTGGGTTACGCGCAGGGCGACCGGCTGCTGGTGGCGGTGGCATCGCGCATCCGCGCCAGCCTGCCCAAGGGCGCGTTCGTGGCGCGGCTGAGTGGCGATGAATTCGTGGTGGTGCTGGAAGGCCAGCCGCCCGCCGCCGCGCGCGAGATGGGCGAGCTGTTGCTGCAGGCGATGGCGCGCGAATTCGGGATCGGCCAGGACCGCATCCAGATCAGCACCAGCATCGGCCTGGTGGCCTGCGCCGAGCCGGGGCAAGCGCCGGGCACGGTGATGCGGCATGCAGACTTGGCGCTGCATCGGGCCAAGCAGTCCGGGCGCAACTGCATGGAGGCGTACAGCCGGTCGCTGGGTGCCGAGTTCGACCGGGAGATGCTGCTGGAATCGCAGCTGCGATTGGCACTGGGCCGTGGCGAAATGGTGCTGCACTACCAGCCACAGTGGGAAGTCGATAGCGGCGCGCTGGTGGGCTGGGAGGCGCTGCTGCGCTGGCGTTCGGCGGAACTGGGCGAGGTGGCGCCCAGCGAGTTCGTGCCGGTGGCCGAACGCTCCGGCTTGATCCTGGCGATTGGTGGCTGGGTGCTGCGCGAAGCCTGCCGGCAGCTGCGCGCCTGGCGCGAGGCGGGGCTGGCGCCGGGCACCATGGCGGTGAACCTGTCGGCGCGGCAGTTCCGCCAGCGGGACCTGGTGGACATGGTCGGGCAGGTGCTGCGCGAGAATCAGCTGCCGCCTTCTTCGCTGGAGCTGGAGGTCACCGAGTCGATGCTGATGGACGACCTGGCCGTCGCCGCGGCGGTGCTGGATGAGTTGAAGAAGCTGGGCGTGCAAATCGCCATCGACGATTTCGGCACCGGCTATTCCTCGCTGGGCTACCTCAAGGCGTTCCCGCTGCATTGCCTGAAGATCGACCGTTCGTTCATCGCCGATGTGCCGGGCGACCCCAGCGACGCGGCGATCGTGCGGACCATCATCGCGCTGGCCGACAACCTTGGCCTGCGCGTGCTGGCCGAGGGCGTGGAAACGCAGGCGCAGCTGGCGTTCCTGCGCGAGCACCGCTGCGCGCAGATGCAGGGCTACCTGAAGGCGCCACCGTTGCCGGGGGATCAGTGCTTGGCCGTGCTGCAGCAGGCGCAGCGCGATGGCGGCGTGCCCGCGCCGTAGCTACGCCGGCCGCCGCGGCCTCAGTCGAAGCCGCGGCCTTCGCCCGCTTCCTCGAAGGTCACGCCGTCGCGGATGTGGTAGATGCGCTTGAAGGTGGGGATGATCTTCTCGTCGTGGGTCACCACGATGACCGCGGTCTGGAAGCGCCGGGCCATGTCGTTGAGCAGGCGGATCACCGCCAGTGCGCGCTGCGAATCCAGCGGCGCGGTGGGTTCGTCGGCGAGGATCACCGGCGGGCGGTTGACCAGCCCACGCGCAATGGCGACGCGTTGCTGCTCGCCGCCGGACAGCTGCGCCGGCATTGCCCGTGCGCGGTGCTGCACGTCCAGCGCGGCCAGCAGTTCCAGCGCGCGCGCGCGCGCCTCGGCGTTGCGCACCCCGGCCAGCATCGGCAGCAGGGCGACGTTGTCGGTGACATCGAGGAACGGGATCAGGTAGGGGGCCTGGAACACGAAGCCGATCCTGTCGCGGCGCAGCGCGCGCAGGTCGCGCACCTTCCAGCCGTCGTCGAAGATCACCTCGTCGCCCAGCTGCATGCGCCCGGCGGTGGGGTCGATCACCGCGCCCAGGCATTTCAGCAGCGTGCTCTTGCCGGAGCCCGAGGGGCCGATCAGCCCGACCACTTCGCCGGGCGCGACCTGCATGTTGACGTCCTTCAGCGCCAGCACTGCGGTGTCGCCGCTGCCGTAGCGCTTGCGCAGGCCTTCGATGCGGATGCCGGTGGCGGCCATGTTCAACCCCCGATCGCTTCGGCCGGATCGACCTTCAGTGCCATCCTGATGGCGATCACGCTGGACGCCACGCACAGCAGCAGCACCGCGAAGAAGCCCAGCACCGAATCGCCGGGCACCAGCAGCACGTATTTGGGGAACAGCGGCGCGGCGAAGGTGGCGGTGATCTTGCCCACCACGAAGCCGATCACGCCCAGCACCAGCGCCTGCTGCAGGATCATCCAGGCGATCGTGCGGTTGCGGGTGCCGATCAACTTGAGCACGGCGATCTCGCGGATCTTGTCCATGGTCAGGGTGTAGATGATGAACGCCACGATCGCGGCGCTGACTGCGGCCAGGATCACCAGGAACATGCCGATCTGGCGCGCCGAGGTGGCGATCAGCTTGCCCACCAGGATCGCTTCCATCTGCGGGCGGTCGTACACGGTCAGCCGCTTCCAGCGCCGGATCGGTTCGGCCACCTCGCTGGCGGCGTGGCCGGGCGCCAGCCGCACCAGCACCGCGTTGACCGCGCTGTTGCTGGCCTGTGAAGCGTTCACCGCGTCCAGCAGGCCGGGCACGCCGGGACGGTTGAAGGCGGGGTTTTCGGCGGTACGTCGGCGCTGCATCCGGATCGCGTCGTTGTCCTTGAGGAACTGCGCCTGCTGCGCGTCCTTCAGCGGGATGAACACCATCGGGTCGCCGCTGGACGACACCATGCGCCGGGTCAGCCCGACCACGGTGTAGCGATGGCGGCGGATGCCGAGCGTGTCGCCGAGGCGGAAACCGCCGGCGACGTCGGCCACCGCCTCGTAGTGGCCGCGGGTGATCTGCCGGCCCGCCACCAGCTGCGGCGGCCAGCCGGGCGTGCCGGGGCTGCCTGCGGCGATGCCGACCACCATCGCGCGCACGTCGCGCTCGCCCTGCCGCACCTGCATGGTGAGGTAGGTGACGTTGACGGCCTGCGCCACCCCGGGCAGCACGTGGATGTCGCGCCACAGGTCGTCCGGCAGGCTGGAGGATTCCGCATACGGGCCGAGGGTGTCGCGCTGCACCACCCACAGGTCGGCGCCGCTGTTGTCCAGCAGCACCTTGCCGTCATCGACCATGCCGCGATACACCCCGGCCATGGTCAGGGTGACCCCGATCAGCAGGCCCAGCCCGATCCCGGTGAACAGGAACTTGCCCCAGGCGTGCAGGATGTCGCGGCCGGCCAGGCTGATCACGGCGCGGTGCCCCGGATCCGCTCGACCACGCGGATGCGGCTGTTGGCGGTCAGCGCCTTCTCGCTGTAGAGCACCACCTGTTCACCGCCGGCCAGCCCCTTGCGCACCTGCACGTTGCCGTCGAGGTCGCTGCGGCCAAGCGTCAGCGGCGCGAACTGCAGTGCGCCATTGACCAGCTTCCACGCGCCGCGCTGGCCGCCCACGGTGCGGATTGCGGCATTCGGAGTGACGGGCATGGCGGCTTCGCGCGGCAGTTGCACCGTCACTTCCGCCAATTCGCCCAGCGGCGGCAGCGGCGCGGGCAGTCCGGCGAACACGAGCTTGGCCCGCGTTTCCTCGGTCACGGTGTCCGCGACCGGCTCGATGCGCAGCACGCGGCCGGCGTGCGCGTGGTCCTGGCCGGAGCGCAGGGTGATCTGCGCCGGCAGGCCTGCGGCGAGGCCGCCGGCGGCGATCTGGTCGAAGCGGGCGTCGATCCACAGGCTGGACGGGTCGATGACTTCCACCACCGCCTGCCCTGCCACCAGCGTGGTGCCGGGGTCGGCGTTGCGCGCCACCACCAGCCCGTCCACTGGCGCCACCAGCGCCAGATTGCCGCGCTGGGCCTGCACCGCGTCGCGTTCGGCCTGCAGGCGGCGGATATCGTCGCGCGCGGCGGCCAGGCCGGCGTTGGCGACGTCCAGCTCCTGCCGGCGCGCGGACGCGGTTTCCACGCTGACCAGCTGCTGCTGCGCCAGTTGGGCGTAGCGCTGCGCCTGCGCCTGTGCATAGCGCTGGCGGGCCTGCGCCTGCTGCAGCGCCGCCTGCGCGCTGGCGATGGCGGCCTGCTGTGCGCCGATGCGGTCGTCCAGGTCCACCGGCGCCATCGCGCCCAGCACCTGCCCGGCCTTGACCGCATCACCCACGTGCACGTCCAGCCGCTGCAGCCGCCCGGCGTAGGTCGGGCCGATCCTGTAGCTGTAGCGCGCCTGCACGCTGCCGATGCCGTACAGGGCCGGCGCGATGCTGCGCTTGGCCACGCTGATGGTGGTGACTTCGATCGGCGCCAGCGGGCCGGAGCGCACCGCGACATAGCCGAACAGCAGCGCCAGCGGGATGATCGCCGCGACCAGCATCAGCGTGCGGCGGGAGAGGCGTGGCAGGCTCATGGCTGGCTCCGGATGCCGCGGCGGTAGATGGCAAACACGCCGGGCGCATCGCGGCGGATGCGCGCCACGTCGCCGGCGATCAGCGACTGCATCACCAGCCCCTGCACGGTGCCGATGAACAGGGTGGCGGCGGCGTCCAGGTCCAGCCCGGCATCCAGTTCCTGCCGTGCGATGCCCGCCGCCAGATGCCCGCGCAGGCGCTGGGCATAGCCGTGGGTCAGGGTCTGCGCCATGCGCTTGGGAAGGGTGTCGCCGGGGCGCTGCAGCTCACCGAACAGCATCCGCGGCACGCCGGGGTGGCGGGCGACGAAGCCGACGTGGGCCATGAACATCGCTTCCAGCGCGGCTAGCGGGGTGGCGGCCGAGGCCGCGGCCTGGTCCAACTGTGCCAGCAGGCGCTCGCTGACCCAGCCCAGCACCGCTTCGAGGATCGCGTCCTTGTTGGGGAAGTGCCGGAACAGCGCGCCCTGGGTCAGGCCCATGCGCTGGGCGATGGCGGCGGTGGTGATATCGCCGGGGTTCTGCTCGGCGGCCAGTTCGACCACGGCTTCCACCGTGGCGGCGCGACGCTCGTCGGCGGGCAGGGGGCGCGGACGCAGGCTCATCGGGTTTCCGATAGTGAGTAATCAATTACTCACAATGCTGGACGCTCGCCGACCCGTTTGCAAGGGGTGCGCCCGCCCCAAAGCGGAAATTCCGACCGCCGGCACAAAAAGGACCCGGCATCACTGCCGGGCCCTGTCGCATCCCTGCGCGCGCCCTTGTGGCGCGTCCTCCCTCAACTCATTGCGGCTGCCAGCGCAGGCTCAGTGCGTACTCGCGGCCCGGCTGCACGTACCAGGCACTGGTTTCGTAGTGCTTGTCGAACAGGTTCACCACGTTGGCCTGCAGGGTCCAGGCCGGGGCGAAGCGCCAGGACACGCGGCCGTCGAGGGTGCCGTAGCCGCCGACCCGCAGGCTGTTGGAGACATCGTCCCAGCGCGCGGCCTCGCCGATGGCGGACACGCCGAAGCCCCAGTCGCCGAACTCACGGTCCAGGTCGATGCGCGCGCTGCGGGTGGGGCGGCGCGCCAGGCGCTTGTCGTGGTTGAAGCCGGTGCTGGCGTTGCGTGCATCCAGCCAGCCCAGCTGGCCGCGCAGGTCCCATTCGCCCAGCGCCACGCTCGCGGTCAGCTCCAGTCCGCGGATGCGCGCCTGCTCGACGTTGCCGGGCTTGCCGAGGCTGGCGTCCCAGGCGATCAGGTCATCGATGCGGGTGTGGTACGCGTTGGCCTGCACCTGCCAGCCGTCGCCGCTGCGCTGCAACGACAGCTCGCTGCTGCGCGACTGCTCCGGGCGCAGCAGCGGATTGCTGTAGCCGGGGTAGTACAGCTCGTTGAAGCTGGGCGCCTTGAACGCGGTGCCGTGGCTGGCGGTCACGCGCCAGCCGTCGGCGATGTCCATGCCCCAAGCCAGCCCGCCGGTGACGTGGCCGCCGAACTGGTCGTTGCGGTCGCTGCGCAGCGACAGCTGCAGGTCGTGCGCGCCGAAATCGCCCTGGTACTGGGCGAACACGGCGCGGTTGCCGCGCGCGGCGGCGAACGGCGACCACGCATCGACGATGGTGGCGCGGTCGCGCAGCCAGTCGAAGCCGGCGCTGAGCAGCTGGCCCTGCGCCACCGTCAGGTCGGCCTGCAGGCTGGCACTGTCGCGGCTGGTGGTGAAGCGGTTGCTGAAGACGTTGCCGATGTAGTTGTTGGAATCGTCGCTGTTGCGGCCCAGGGTCAGCTTCAGCTGCACGTCACTGGCCGCGGCCCAGCGCACGCTGCCGCCGACGGTCTGCTGGACGATGTCGGAGTTGTCGACGTAGTCGCCGTCGTAGTCGTTGTGGCCCTCGGCGCGGCTGGCGCGGGCATCGAACTGCCAGCCATCGATGGGTGCGAAGTCGGCGCGCAGGCTGGCGCTGCTGTTGCGGTAACCGTCGCGGTCCAGGTGCGTGCCCGGCACGATGAAGCAGCCGGCGCCGGCCCAGGTGGCTGGGTCGTAGAAACCTCGGCAGGCGTTGATGCCGTCGGTCTGCTGATGGGCGACATCCACGCCCACGCCACCGCGCTTGCCGCGCAGGTCGACGCCGGCGGAGGCTTCGCGCAGGCCGTGGCTGCCGGCGGCGATGCGCCCGCGACCGCTGGTGCCTTCCCGGCCGCCGCGACGGGTGAAGATCTGGATCACCCCGCCGATGGCATCGGCGCCGTACAGCGACGAGCGCGGGCCGCGCACGATCTCGATGCGCTCGATCTGCGCCAGCGGCAGGTCCTGCAGCATGGTCAGGCCGGAGGCCGGCGAGCCGACGCGCACGCCGTCGATCAGGAACAGGGTGTGGTCGGATTCGGTGCCGCGCAGGAACAGGGTGGACAGCTTGCCCAGCCCGCCCTGGTTAATCAGGGTGATGCCGGCGCGGCCGCGCAGCAGCTCCGGCAGCGAGCGTGCGCTGCTGGCGTCGATCTGCGCGCGGTCGATCACCTCCACCGCCGCCAGCGCGGTGTCCGCGGTGGTGGCGGTGCGGGTGGCGGTGACGACGACCTTGTCGAGGTCGGTGGCGTCGTCGCCATGCGCCAGTGCCAGGCCGGGTAGCGCCAGTGCGAACGCCAGCGGGCTGAGGCGGAAGACGGTATCGCGATGGAACTTCATGTTCGTAGGTTCTCCGGCGCGCACGCCCGCGCGCCCTGGGATGGTGGGCGACGGCAACGGTGGGGGAATCACGGACACAGGCGGACGCAGGCGCACGCGCGGGGCCGCGCGACGCCCTCCGCATCGCCATCAGACATGCCTGTGGCCGGTCTCCGGGCTCGCGCGCGGCGCATCCATCGCGGGATGTTCCCTTCCGGCGCCTTCCCATGCGCATGCACAGTGGCCGATGCCGGAGTTGTCGCGCTTACCGTTGCGGGGGCAGCGCCGGACTGGAGGCGCTTTCGCGCTTCGTCACCGGCTTCCCGTTTCAACCCGCGGAGCATTCCGCAAGGTCACCTCAAGCGCGGGCATTGTAGCCTGCCGCCGCGGCCGTACCCTTGCCTTGGGTCAATCGGCGGCGCCACCGTGGCGGTCGTCGTCGAACAGGGCGAATGCCGGCGCCGCCGCTTCCTCATGGTGGGTGGTGGTCACCGGCGCCGCGGCGGGCCGTCCGCGCGGCGGCGGCAGCAGCGCGATGGCGGCTTCGGCGGCCTGCACCAGTTCGCTGCGGCGCGCCTCGGACACGTCCTGCCAATGGCAGTCCAGCAGCGCGCCTTCCAGCGCGTACAGCAGGTTGAGGCTGGGTTTGAAGCCGGCCCGGCGCACCTTCATGTAGGCGCCGACGGCACCGGCATCGGACAGGTCTTCCAGCGTGCGCAACCCGACCTGGCGCAGCCATGCCGCGGACTTGGGGCCGATGTTGCGCAGCTTCACGTTCATCCAAGCGCTTCCAGGTACGCCCGGGCGATCGCTTCCAGGCCATGCTGGTCTTCAACGGAAAAGCGCGCGGGAATCGGACTGTCGAGGTCGAACACGCCCAGCAGCGTCTCGCCCTGGTACAGCGGCACCACCAGTTCCGAGCGGCTGGCCGAATCGCAGGCGATATGGCCGGGGAAGGCGTTCACGTCTTCCACCCGCTGGGTGGCGCGGGTGCTGGCGGCGGCGCCGCACACCCCCTTGGACAGCGGGATGCGCACGCAGGCGGGCAGGCCCTGGAAGGGACCCACCACCAGCTCGGTGCCATCGAAGAAGTAGAAGCCCACCCAGTTGAGGTGAGGCAGCGCGTGGTAGACCAGCGCCGACAGGTTGGCGGCGTTGGCGGTGCGGTCGCGCTCGCCGTGCAGCAGCGCGCGCGCCTGCTCCAGCAGCTGGGCGTATTGTTCCGGCTTGCTGCCGGTGAGGGCGGTGGCGGTGAAGCTCATGCGTGCAGTGTAGCAACCGCCGCCGCTGCCATTACCATCGCAGCCCTGAAGACGGATGGAGCGCGCCGATGTTCTCGATCTACGTGACCGGTACCGATACCGGCATCGGCAAGACCCTGGCCAGCTGCACGCTGCTGCACGCGCTGCGCGCGCATGGGCTGCGCGCGGCGGGAATGAAGCCGGTCGCCAGCGGCTGCGCGCGCATCGACGGGCAATGGCGCAACGAGGACGCGCTGGCGCTGCAGGCCGCGGGCGCGCCGGGATTGGCCTACGACGACATCAATCCGTTCGCGCTGGAACATCCGCTGGCGCCCGAGCTGGCCGCGCGCGATGCCGGCACGGAAGTGACGCTGCCGCCGATCCTCGCTGCGCATGCGCGGCTGGCGACGGAGGTGGATGCGCTGGTGGTCGAGGGCGTGGGCGGCTGGGCCGCGCCGCTGTCGGCATCGATGATGCAGGTGGATCTTGTGCGTGCGCTGCGGCTGCCGGTGGTGCTGGTGGTCGGGCTGCGGCTGGGCTGCCTCAACCATGCGCTGCTGAGTGCGCGCGCGATCGTGGACGACGGCGCGCATCTGGCTGGCTGGATCGCCTCGCACGTGGATCCGGCGATGGCACGCGTGGAGGACAACCTCGCGATGCTGCGCGAACGCCTGCCGGCGCCGTGCTGGGGCGTGCTGCCGCATGCGCCGGGCGTCGATCCGACGCTGCTGGCAAGGCATTTGCGGGTGCCGGTGCTGGGCACCTAGGCCGGTTGGGGCAAGCGGGTCTTCCCGCTCCAGAATTTTTCGCAGTCGTGACAAAGGGCTTCGCCACGCGCGATATCACTCGGTGCCGCGTTGTCCGGCCGCGGGGAAGCTTCGAGCGCGCCATGGATGGCGCGCGGCCGCGAATCGCAGCCGGATGCGGAGCCTGAGCGGCGAAGCTTCCCCGCGGCCGGACAATGCGGCTTCGTGAACTCGCAAAAAAACGCCCGGGTTTCCCCGGGCGTTCGCATTGCATCGTTCGGCAGCATCAACCGTGCTGCGGTTCCGGCGGCGGCAGCGTGGACGCTTTTTTGCCGGTGTCGTGCGCGTGGTCACGCGCCAGGTACAGGTAGAACGCTGGCAGCACGAACAGGGTGAACAGCGTGCCGATGGTCATGCCGGAGGCGATCACCACGCCCATCGAGAACCGGGACGCGGCGCCCGGGCCCTTGGCCAGCAGCAGCGGGATCATCGCGAACACCAGCGCGGCGGTGGTCATCAGCACCGGGCGCAGGCGGATGCCAGTGGCTTCCTCGATCGCCTCGCGCTTCGACAGGCCCTGCTCGATCTGCAGCTTGTTGGCGAACTCCACGATCAGGATGCCGTGCTTGGAGATCACGCCGACCAGCGTGACCAGGCCCACCTGCGTGTAGATGTTGATGCTCATGCCCGGGAACGCCTCGATCCCGGCGAACTGCAGCACCTGCGACAGCAGCGCCAGCACGTTCAGCGCCAGCAGCGCGCCGCAGATCGCCATCGGCACCGTCAGCAGCATGATCAGCGCGTCGCGGAAGCTCTCGAACTGCGCCGACAGCACCAGGAAGATCACCACCAGCGCCAGCGCCAGGGTCATCAGCATCGCCGAGCCTTCCTGCTTGAACTGCCGCGACTCGCCGGCGTAGTCCACGCTGTAGCCCTGCGGCAGCACTTCCTTCGCGGCCTGGTCCAGGATCGCCAGCGCCTCGCCCTTGCTCACGCCGGGGCGCGGGGCGAAGGTGATCGAGACCGCGTTGAGCTGCTGGAAGCGCTTGAGCGACTGTGGCTGCGCGCTCTCCTCGAGGGTGACGATGGTGGACAGCGGGATCAGCTGGCCGTCGCGGGTGCGGGTGTAGTAGTTCTCCAGTTGCGCCGCGTTGAGGCGGTCGCTGCGCTGCACCTGCGGGATCACCCGGTAGGCGCGGTTCTGCATCGAGAACAGGTTGGAGTAACCACCCGCCAGCATCGCCGACATGTCGGCCGCCAGCGTGCGCATGTCGATGCCCAGCGTGGCCGCCTTGTCGCGGTCGATGTTGACCTCGATGCGCGGCTTGTCGATCTTCAGGTCCTTGTCCAGGAAGATGAAGCGCTTGCTGGCCATCGCCTTCTGCAGGATCGCATCGGCCAGCTCGGACAGCTGCGAGAGCTCGCCCACGCCGCCGATCACGAACTCGCCGCCGCCGCCACCACCGCCGGCGCTGGGCAGCGAAGGTGGCACCAGCGCGAAGATGTTGAGGCCGGTGACCTGCGACATCTTCGGCTGCAGTTCCTGTTGCAGCACTGCGTTGGTGGAGCGGTCGCGCTGGCTCCACGGCTTGAGCACGAAGCCGGCCATCGCGCTGGGGCTGGCGCCGCCGCCGCCGCCGAAGCCGCCGTTGAACATGAAGTAGTCCTGCACTTCGGGCACGGTCTTGGCGATCTTGGTGACCTCCTCGGTGTAGCGCTCCACGTAGTCCAGCGTGGCGATGGGGTCGGCGCTGGCGACCGAGAAGATGAAGCCCTCGTCCTCCACCGGCGCCGGTTCCTTGGGCGCGCCCATGTACAGGAACACGCAGCTGACCAGCACGATCAGGCCGAACGCGGCGATCACCGACTTGGTCTCCAGTGCGCCGTGCAGCTTGCGCTGGTAGGCGTGGTGCAGCTTGTCGAACCGGGCGTCCAGCCACGCCTCGAAGCCGCGCTTGGCGCGCGCCGGGTCGTGCGGCAGCAGGATCTTCGAGCTCATCATCGGCGTCAGCGTCAGCGCGATCACGCCCGACAGCAGCACCGCGCCGGCCAGGGTGAACGCGAATTCGGTGAACAGCACGCCGGTCAGGCCGCCCTGGAAGCCGATCGGCAGGTACACCGCGATCAGCGTGGTGGTCATCGCCACCACCGGCCAGGCCAGCTCGCGCGCGCCGCGGATGGCGGCGTCGAACGGACTCATGCCCTCCTCGATGTGGCGGTGGATGTTCTCCAGCACGATGATCGCGTCGTCCACCACGATGCCGATCGCCAGCACCATCGACAACAGCGTCAGCAGGTTGATGGTGAAGCCCATCAGCAGCATCAGGAACAGTCCGCCGATCAGCGACAGCGGGATGGTCAGCGCCGGGATCAGCACGCTGCGCAGCGAGCCCAGGAACAGGTAGATCACCACGATCACGATCAGCAGCGCTTCGATCAGCGTGCGGATCACCTCGTCGATGGCGTCCTGGATCGCCTCGGTGCTGTCGTACGGGATGCTCGCCTGCATGCCCTGCGGCAGCTGCGGCACGATCTCGTTGTCCCAGACCTTGCGCATCGCCTTGATCACGTCGAGCGAGTTGGCGTCCGGGGCCACGTAGATGCCCATGAACGTCGCCGACTCGCCGTTGATGCGCACGGAGGTGCCGTAGCTCTCCGAGCCCAGCGCCACGTCGGCGATGTCGCCCAGCCGCACGATGGCGCCGTCCTGCTCGCGCACGATCAGCTTGCGGAACTCGTCGGCATTGCGCAGGTCGGTGCGCGCGGTCATGTCGATGGCGACCATCTGGCCCTTGGTGGAGCCCACCGCCGCCAGCACGTTGTTGGACTGCAGTGCGTTCGACACGTCGCTGGCGGTGACCTTGAGCGCGGCCATCTTTTCCGGCTTCAGCCAGATGCGCATGGCGAAGGTGCCGGCGCCGAGGATCTCGGCGCGCTGCACGCCGTCCACGGTGACCAGCTTGGGCTGGATCACCCGGGTCAGGTAGTCGGTGATCTGGTTGTTGTCCAGGGTCTCGCTGGCGAACGACACGTACATCGCCGCGATCTGCTCGCCCTGCTGCAGGTCGATGACCGGGTCTTCCGACTGCGGCGGCAGCTGGCCGCGCATCTTGTTGACCTTGGCGCTGATCTGGGTGAGCGCCTCGCTGGGATCCTTGTCCAGGCGGATGTAGGCCTGGATATTGCTCATCCCCGCCGAGCTGGTCGACGACAGGTAGTCGATGCCCTCGGCGCTGGCGATCTCGCGCTCCAGCGGGGTGGTGATGAAGCCCTGGATCAGGTCGGCGTCGGCACCGAAATAGGTGGTGCTGATGTTGACCACCGCGTTGCGCATCTCGGGGTACTTGCGCACGTTCAGTTCGCTGAAGGCGCGCAGGCCGAACAGCAGGATGAACAGGCTGACGACCATCGCCAGCACCGGCTTCCTGATGAAGATATCGGTGAATTTCATGGGCAATCCTGGTTCAGGGCGGCGGCGGGAAGGGCGGTGCGGAAGGGCGCGGCCTGCTTCCGCGATCCTGTCCGCGGCCTTACCTGTTCTCGACTTCCGGCTGCGCGTCCGCGGTCGGGCGCACGTCGTTGTTGATCGTCACTTCGGCGCCGTTGCGCAGCTTCAGCAGGCCGGAGGTGACCACCTGTTCGCCGGCCTTGAGGCCGCTGGTGACCGCGATCAGGTCGCCGCGGGTGGCGCCGGTCTTGATGAAGCGCTGCGTCACCACCAGCTTGTCGCCGGTCAGCGGCTTGCCCTGCATGTCGGTCTCGCCGGCCTTGCGCTTGGCCTTGCCGATCACGAACACCGCGTTGCCGTAGGGGTTGAAGCTGACCGCGGTCTGCGGGATCACCACCACCTCGCGCTCGCTGCCGAGGTCGAAGGCGACCTTGGCGAAGCTGCCCGGCCGCAACGTGCCGTCGGGATTGCGCAGGGTGGCCTGGGCCTTGAAGTTGCGGGTGTTGGCGTCGACCTGCGGCTCCAGCGCGGTGACCGTGCCCTCGAACGTGCGGCCGGGCAGCGCGTCGACGCTGGCGCGCACGGTGGTGCCGTCCACCAGCTTGCCGATCATCTGCTCGGGCAGGCTGAAGTCGAGGTAGATCGGATCGAGCTGCTGCAGGCTGACCACCGGCGCGCCCGGCGCCAGGAACTGGCCGAGGTTGATCTTGCGGATGCCCAGCACGCCTGCGAACGGTGCGCGGATGGTCTTCTGTGCGATCAGCGCGCGCTGCGCCTCCACCTGCGCGCGCGCGGCAGCCGCGGCGGCGGTGCGCTGCTGCACTTCATCCAGCGAAACCAGCTTGTCCTGGCCCAGCTGCTGCCAGCGGTGCGCCTGCGTTTCGGCCAGCCTGGCCGAAGTTTCCAGCGCCTTCAGCGTGGCCTCCTCGTTGGCGGTGTTCAGCCGCACCAGCACCGCGCCCGCGGCGACCGGCTGTCCGGCCTCGAACTCGATGCTGCGGACCACGCCGCCGGCTTCGGTGGTGACGTCGGTGCCGTTGACCGCGACCAGCGTGCCCACCGCTTCGCCCCGCTCGCTCCAGCGCTGCGGCTTGGCCGTGGTGGCCGACACCGCTGCCGCCGGCTGCGGCATGTTGTCGAAGAAGTTGTTGGTCTGCTTGGCGAAGTACGCCTTGAGCAGGAACACGCCGCCGAACACCACGGCGACGCCGACCAGCATCAGGATCCAGCGCAGGGCCGGACGGGGCGGACGACGGGAAGACTGGGCTGTCATGGGGAAATTCCTGGGAAGGCAACGCGGTTGCGCCTACAGGCGACGATGCGCGGCTGCGGGGGATCAGGCGAAAAGAGCGGGGGATCATATACCCGACGGTATAGTAAATGCCAGCGTAAATGCGACTCATGTGCCGGTGGTCATGATGCCCGCCGCGGGGTGACAGTAAAGTTGCGGATTGGCCGGATGGTCGGCGGGCTGGAACGGGCGATGGGGCGGATGCGTGCGCGGGGCGTGGTGGCGGTGTTGCTGCTGGGGCTGGGGTCGCTGGGCGCGCAGGCGCAGCCGGCTGCGGCGCCGGCCGAAGCGTCCTGCGTGGGGCTGGTGTTGGGGGGCGGCGGTGCGCGTGGCGCCGCCCACGTCGGCGTGCTGAAGGTGCTGGAGCGCGAGCACATCCCCGTCTGCGCGATTGCCGGCACCAGCATGGGCGCCATCGTCGGCGGGCTGTACGCCGCCGGCTTCGATGCCGCGGAGCTGGAGCGGCTGCTGGCCAGCATCGACTGGAACGATATGTTCGTCGACAGCCCGCCGCGCGCGCAGCTGCCGATGGAGCGCAAGCAGGAGGACTTCCGCCACCTGGTCGACCTGGAGATCGGCTATCGCGATGGCCGCCTCGGCATCCCGGCGGGGTTGGTGCGTGGGCAGAAGTTGATGCTGCTGCTGCGCCGGCTGACCCTGTCGACCTGGCGCGCGGAAGGGTTCGACCAGCTGCCGATCCCGTTCCGCGCGGTCGCCGCCGACATCGTCACCGGCAAGAAGAAAGTGTTCGCCGATGGCGACCTGGCGGTGGCGATCCGCGCCAGCATGTCGGTGCCCGGCGCGTTCGCCCCGGTCAAGGTGGGCGAGCAGCTGTTGGTGGACGGCGGCATGGCCGAGAACGTGCCGGTGGACGAGGTGCGCGCGATGGGTGCGCACCCGATGGTGGTGGTGGACGTGGGTTCGCAGCTGCTCAAGGAAGATGCGCTGACCAACCCTGCGGTGGTGCTGGACCAGGTGGTCACCGCGCTGATGGCGGAGAAGACCGCGCGCAGCCTGGCCACGCTGGGCGACGCCGACGTGCTGCTGCAGCCGGAACTGGGCGACATCACCGCCGCCGACTTCCATCGTTTGGCCGCAGCGGTCGCGGTCGGGGAGCGTGCCGCCGAGGCGCAGCTGCCGCGCCTGCGCGCGCTGGCGCTGCCAGCCGCGGAGTACGCCGCGCTGCGCGCCAGCCAGCGACATCGCGACTTCGATCCAGGGCTGGTCGCCTTCCTCGACGTCGAGCCGGGGCAGACGCCTTCCGCCACCCGCCGGGTGGCGTGGGCGGCCGAAGAGCTGGTGGGCAAGCCTTTCGACGTGGCCGCGGTCGAGCGTTCCATCGGCAATGCCTACGGCGATGGCCGCTTCGAAACCATCGACTACCGCCTGCAGCAGCGCGATGGCGAGGCAGGCCTGGTGGTGTTGCCGCAGCAGAAGCCCTGGACTGCAGCCGGCAAGGTTGGGCTGCAGCTGGACGACGATTTCAACGGCCGCAGCGATTACCTGCTGTCGGCCGAATTGGTGTTCAACGACGTCAACCGGATCGGCGGCAAGTGGCGCAACCTGGTCCAGCTGGGGCGCATCACTGGCCTGCGCAGCGAGCTGTACCAGCCGTTCGGCCACCGCGGTGCGTTCTATCTGCGGCCCGCGCTGGAAGTGCGCAGCGAGTCGCTGCCGCTGTGGCAGCAGGGCGACCAGCTTGGGGAATACCGACTGCTGCGGCGCGAGTTCGACATCGGCCTGGGCTATTCGCCGCAGCCAACCTGGCGGCTGGAGCTGGCGCTGGTCGGTGGGCGCGACAGCGCGCGCCTGGACGTGGGTGGCACCGGGCTGGTGCAGGCTGGCTCGGAGAGCTTCGCCGGGCTGCGCGCCGGGGCCACCTGGGACAGCCTGGACAGCATCGACTTTCCTACCCGCGGTGGTCGCGCCACCCTCGAGCTGCTGTCCATGCATCCCTGGGCCGGCGCCCGCGCCGATGGCGAAGTGGCGCGCGCCTCGCTGGATTGGGCGGTGGCGTGGAAGCGCTACCACCTGCTGCTGGGTACGCGCCTGGCCAGCGCGCTGGAGGACGATGCCAGCGGTTTCCGCTCGCAGGCCTTCCTGGGCGGCTTTCTCAATCTATCCGGCTTCGCCGAACGTTCGCTGGTGGGCAGCCAGGCCGCGCTGGCACGGGCAGTGTTCTATCGCCGCACCGGCGATACCAGCCGGTTGTTCTCGCTGCCGCTGTACGTGGGCGCCAGCGTGGAAGCCGGCAACGTGTGGAATAGCCGCAGTGCCTTCGGCAGCGGCAGCGCGGTGGTCGCCGGCAGTGTGTTCGGCGGGCTGGACACGCCGCTGGGGCCGGTATTCCTGGGCTTCGGCCGCAACAGCAGCGGCGCCGACTCTTGGTACCTCAGCTTCGGCTCGCTGCTGCGGCAGGAGCCGCGTTGAAGCCTGCCCGGGACGCAGGCAAAAAAAAACCCGGCGGCCAAGGCCGCCGGGTGATCGAACGCAGGTCCCGAGGGGGAGCGGGCCTGCGTCAGTCCCGGGGGAGGGATTACTTGGCGGACTTCGAGGCGGCCTTGGTGGCCTTCTCGACTTCGGCCTTGACCTGCGCGCCGGCCTGCTCGAACTGGCTCTTGGCCAGGGTGCCGATGGCTTCATTGGTCTTCAGGGTGCCGGCGAAGGCTTCCTGCGCGGCGCCGAAGCTGCGCTCGGCGTTGGCGCGGGCGATCTGGATGCCCTTCGGCCACACGGCCTTCAGGCCTTCGGCGTCGCGCACGTCGATCAGCTCGCCGGCAAAGGCGAAGCTGGCGTTGAGGTTTTCGCTGATCGCGGCCAGCTGCAGGCCGAACGCCTTCTCGGCATTCTCGAGGGCGAGGCGGTTGACGCTGGCGGCGGCTTCGGCGAACTGGCTGGTGGCCTTGGTGAACTGGTCGTTGAACTGGTACATGGGGGTCTCCTGGCGTTGCCGTGGCACCGGATGGGGGAATCTCCGGTTTGTGCAATGCAACATACGGCAGCAATTGTTGCAATGCAACATTGCGCCGACGAGCGGTCGCCATGCATTCAGCTTTGTTTCCAAGCCGAGCGCCGGAGGTTGGGCTTCAGCGCCGCGGTGCGTGGCCGGAGCGCAGCGGCGCGGAGGCCGCAGCAGGCTCGGGAATCGCGTGTGAGCCAGCCACGTCGCGGGCCATCGGTGCCAGATGGGCCAAGGCGCGGGCATAGACGGTGCGCTTGAAGGTCACCACGTGCTCCAGCGGGTACCAGAAGTGCACCCAGCGCCAGCCATCGAATTCCGGGGTCTCGGTCAGGTCCAGCCGCAGGTCGGCATCGCTGCCCCGGAAGCGCAGCAGGTACCAGACCTGCTTCTGGCCGATGCAGACCAGCCGGTCGCGATGGCGGATGGCATGCGGTGGCAGCCGGTAGCGCAGCCATCCGGGCGTGGCGCCGAGCACCTCCACGTGCCGGGGCAGCAGGCCGGTCTCCTCCTGCAGCTCACGATACATCGCCTCCAGCGGGGTCTCGTCGCTGTTGATCCCGCCCTGCGGGAACTGCCAGCCGTCCCGGCGCACGCGTCGCGCCCAGAACACCCGCCCGTCCTCGTGCATCAGCACGATGCCCACGTTGGGCCGAAACCCGTCCGGATCGATCACGATGCGGACTCCAGAAATCTACTGTCCCCGACTCTGCCAGCCGGACCGTGAAGCCGCAACCGCACGCCCCGCCAATTGACGACGGCCGGCAAACCCGGAATAATTCCGGGTTCGCGTCGGCTATGTAGCTCAGCCGGTTAGAGCACAGCACTCATAATGCTGGGGTCGGTGGTTCGAGTCCACCCATAGCCACCAACGACGCGTCCCGACTCACCCCGCGAATCCGCGGGGTTTTTTGTGCCCGAAAAAATTGCATGCAGGCGTTGCGGCCACGGCCGGGCTGCTGCCGTGAATGGATCTGCCCCTCCGGGCGCTGCCGCAATGCATCCTGCCGCGCCACCCGTGCGGCATGCGGCCGATACCTGTTCCCGAACCTGGGGTGGACAGGCGCGTGTTCGGGCGCCCCGCCGGCTGGATCATCGCGCGGGAAGGCCGGGTTCAGGACTCGGCGGCTGTTTCGTCATCGATCAGGCGCGTACGCGAAAGCCGCAGCGCGTTCGCCACCACGGAGGCGGAACTCAGGCTCATCGCCAACGCCGCGATCATCGGGCTGAGCAGCAGGCCGAACGCCGGATACAGCACGCCGGCGGCGATCGGCACGCCGATGGCGTTGTAGAGGAAGGCGAAGGCGAGGTTCTGGCGCATGTTCGCCACCGTCGCGTCGGACAGCGCGCGTGCGCGCAGGATGCCGCGCAGATCGCCCTTCACCAGGGTGACCTGCGCGCTGGACATCGCCACGTCGGTGCCGGTGCCCATCGCGATGCCGACATCGGCGCTGGCCAGCGCCGGGGCATCGTTGATGCCGTCGCCCGCCATGGCGACGCGGTGACCTTCGCCGCGCAGCTTCTGGACCAGCACGGCCTTGTCTTCCGGACTGACTTCGCCGTGGAACTCGCTGATCCCCAGCTGCGCGGCCACCGCCCGCGCGGTGGTTCCGCCGTCGCCGGTGGCCATGACCACCCGCATGCCGCGCGCCTGCAGCGCTTCCACCGCCGGCCTGGCCGACGGCTTGATCGGATCGGCGACCGCCAGCAGGCCGAGCGCACGGCCGTCGGCGGCCAGCAGCATCACGCTGGCGCCGTTGCTGCGCAGGCGTTCGGCCTCGCTGGCCAGCGCTTCCACCGGCACCTGGTTGGCCGCCATCAGCGCGTGGTTGCCTAGCAGCAGGCGCTGCCCGTCGACCGTGCCGCGGACGCCCATGCCGGTGACGGAGTCGAAGTCCGGGGCGGCGGACAGCTGCAGCCCGCGCGCGCGCGCTTCCACCACGATGGCTTCGGCCAACGGGTGCTCGCTGCCCTGGTCGAGGCTGGCGGCCAAGCGCAGCACCTCCTGGTCCGGCGTCCCGTCGATGCCGACAACGGTGTTGAACGCCGGCCTGCCTTCGGTCAGCGTGCCGGTCTTGTCGACCACCAGCGTGTCCAGGGTGCGGAACTGTTCGATCGCCTCGGCGTCGCGGAACAGCACGCCCGCCTGCGCCGCGCGTCCGGTGGCGACCATGATCGACATCGGGGTGGCCAGTCCCAGCGCGCAGGGGCAGGCGATGATCAGCACCGACACCGCGTTGAGGATCGCCCATGTCCACGACGGCTCGGGGCCGAACAGGCCCCAGAGCAGGAAGGTGGCGATGGCGACGGCGACCACCGCCAGCACGAACCAATAGGCCACCTTGTCGGCCATGCGCTGCATGGGCGCCCGCGACCGCTGCGCCTGCGCCACCAGCTGCACGATGCGCGACAGGGTGGTGTCCGCACCCACCTGGTCGGCGCGCATGACCAGGCTGCCGGTGCCGTTCATGGTGGCGCCGATCAGGCGCTCGCCTTCGTGCTTGGAGACCGGGATCGGCTCGCCGGTGAGCATCGACTCGTCCACGCTGGAGCGGCCCTCCAGCACGGTGCCGTCCACCGGTACTTTCTCGCCCGGCCGCACCCGCAGCCTGTCGCCGACGTGGACGTGTTCCAGCGGGATGTCCGCTTCGCTGCCGTCCGCCGCGATCCGGCGGGCGGTCTTGGGGCTCAGGCCCAGCAGGGCCTTGATCGCCGCCGAGGTCTTCGAGCGGGCGCGCAGTTCCAGCACCTGGCCCAGCAGGGTCAGCGAGATGATGACCGCGGCCGCTTCGAAATAGACGCCCACGCGGCCATGTTCGTGGAAGCTGTCGGGGAACAGTCCCGGCGCCAGCGTTGCCACCACGCTGTAGCCGTAGGCCGCGGCCACGCCGATGCCGATCAGCGTCCACATGTTGGGGCTGCGGTTGCGGATCGACTGCACGCAGCGCTGGAAGAACGGCCAGCCGGCCCACAGCACCACCGGGGTGGACAGCACCAGCTCCAGCCAGGTGCGTGCGGAGGTGGACAGGCCCGGGAAGTGTTGGCCGAACATCGCCAGCACCAGCACGATCACCGTCAACGGCAGCGTCCAAAGAAAGCGCCGACTGAAATCCTTAAGCTCCGGGTTCTCGTCGTCCTCCAGATTCGGCATCTCCGGTTCCAGCGCCATGCCGCAGATCGGGCAAACGCCCGGCCCCGGCTGCCGGATCTGCGGGTGCATCGGGCAGGTGTAGATGGTGCCCGCCGGCGCGGGCTGCGCGTTGCCGTCCGGCTTCGCATGCAGGTACTGCTGCGGATCGGCGTCGAACTTGTCCTTGCAGCGCTGCGAACAGAAGTGGTGGCGCATGCCGGCATGCATCGAGGCGTGGGGACTGCTGGCCGGGTCGACCGCCATGCCGCAGACCGGGTCGATGGCGTCGCCCGGCGCGGAATGGTCGGCGTGGTGGTGGGCGTGGGTCATGGCGCTGCCCCTTGCCCGTGCCGGGCGTAGGCCGTGGTGGTGCCGTCGGGTTCGACGCGCTCCACGGTGTAGGGCTGGACGCGGCCATCGGGGGTCTCCATGCCGGGGGATCCCAGCGGCATGCCCGGCACGACCAGCCCGCGCGCGCGCGGCCGTTCGGCCAGCAGGCGCTTGACGTCGTCGGCGGGGACATGGCCTTCCACGAAGTAACCGCCCACCTGTGCGGTATGGCAGGAGCCCTTGCCGTAGGGCACGCCAAGCCGCTGGCGCACCGGCTCGAGGTCCGCGCGCTCCTCGACCTGCACCTGGAAACCGGCCGCGCGCATGTGCTCCACCCACGCGCCGCAACAGCCGCAGGTCGGCGTCTTGTGCACCAGCACGACCGGCAGTGCCGCGGCGATGGCGGGGCCGGCATCGCCAGCATCTTTAGCGGCAGCGGTGTTCTGGCCGGAAGCTGCAGCCGGAGCCACTGCTGCGGTGGCAGCGACCGGGCTGCTCTGGTCCGATGCGCTGCATCCGGCCGTTGCGCCCAGCAATGCAAATGCGGCGCCGAGCGCCATCGTGTTGAATCGTTCCATCGGAGTTCTCCTGGAAATCATCGGGCCGGACATCAGAACCAGATCCGGATGCCGGCCACGACGGTGGTGTCGCCGGCGCGGTGGCCTGCCGCGCGCCGCAGGTCGGCCGTCCTGCCGAAAGCCCGGCCATGCTCGATGCCGATGTACGGCGCGAACTGCCGGGTCACCTCATAGCGCAGCCGCAGGCCCGCCTCGAGCGTGGACAGCCCGGAGCCGATCGCCAGCGCGGGATCGTCCTTGCCGTAAGCGCGCGCCTCGGCGCGCCACTGCAGGATCCAGCGATTGCTCAGCAGGGTGTCGTACTCCACTTCCGCCTGTAGCAGCGTCCGCCCCTGCTGGCCCGCATAGACGGTGGCGGACACCTCGAACTTGTAGGGTGCCAGGCCCTGGATGCCGACGCCGACCCAGCTGCGGCCGGGGCCTTCGCCGAAGTCGTGGCGGACGCCCGCCACCACGTCCCACCAAGCGCGGATGCCGCGGCCGTACAGGCCCTCCACGCTGGCGCGCTCGACCGTGCCCTGTAGCGCATGGCCTTCGGTCCGCCACCAGAACCTGTGGAGGTCGCCACCGATCCAGCCGCTGCCTTCCCAGCCCAGCGCGGTGCCGTCGTCGGCATCGGAGAATTCCAGGCGGTCGATCAGGCTGTAGGCGTGGGTGCTGGTGCCGTGTTGGTGGTGCGCATGGACGGCAGGAAAGGCGGCGGCGCGATCGGCGTCGGTGACCACCGGGATCGGTTCGCGTGGTGGTGCATCGATCGGCAGATCGCCTGCCGCGTGCCCCATGGCCGAGTGATCCATCTTCGAGTGGTCCATCTTCGAGTGGTCCATCTTCGAGTGATCCATCTTCGAGTGATCCATCTTCGAGTGATCCATCTTCGAGTGATCCATCTTCGAGTGGTCCATCGTCGAGTGGTCCATCGTCGAGTGGTCTTCGCCCTGTCCCTGTCCTTGCTGCGCAGTCGGCGCGGCGTGCGTGCGTGGCGTCGACTGCGAGGCCGGTGCCTTGGCCGGCGCCGCGTCGTGGCCGGCGTGCTGGGCCAGTGCCGGTGCGGCCGCGAGTGCGGCAGCCATGCCGATGACCAGTGGCGTGAGCCTGTTCATGCGCCTTCCTCCACCCGCACTTCGCGGAACATGCCCGACTCCATGTGGAAGAACAGATGGCAGTGGTAGGCCCAGCGGCCGAGCGCATCGGCCCGCACCCGGTAGCTGCGTTTCGTCCCGGGCGGCATGTCGATGGTGTGCTTGCGTAGGTGGAAGTTGCCTTGCTCGTCTTCCAGGTCGCTCCACAAGCCATGCAGGTGGATCGGATGGCTCATCATCGTGTCGTTGACCAGCACGATCCGGACCCGCTCGCCGTAGGTCAGCCTGAGCGGCTCGGCCTGGGCGAACTTCAGCCCGTCGAACGACCACGCGAACTTCTCCATGTGGCCGGTCAGGTGCAGCTCGATCGTGCGCCCGGGCTCGCGCCCGTCCGGATCCTGGAAGGCACTGCGGAGGTCGGCGTAGGTCGCCACCTTGCGGCCGTTGTCGCGCAGGCCGATGCCCGGGTCCGACAGTTTCGGCGCCGGCATCATGGTCTGCATGTCCACCAGCGGGTTGTCGGTTTCGCTGGCCGGGTGCGCCTGCATGCCTGCGCCGCCGTGGTCCATGCCGGGCATGTCGTGGCCGCCATGGCCAGATCCGGCTGCGCCATGCGCGTGTGCCATGCCGTCCATCCCGCCATGGCCCATGTCCGCCATGCCAAGCAGCGGCCGCGGGTCCAGCGCCGGCACCGGTGCGCGCAGGCCCTCGCGCACGGCCAGGGTGGCCGACACCCAGCCGGTGCGCGCGCTGTCCTGGGCGAAGATGGTGTAGGCCTCCTGGCCCCGCGGCTCGACGATCACGTCGAACGTTTCCGCCGCCGCCAGCCGCAGCTCGTCGACCGTGAGCGGATGCACGTACTGGCCGTCCACCGCCACCACGGTCATCTTCAGGCCGGGGATGCGGACGTCGAAATAGGTCATCGCCGAACCATTGATGAAGCGCAGCCGCACCTTCTCGCCCGGCTTGAACAGCCCGGTCCAGTTGCCCAGCGCGGTGGTGCCGTTGAGCAGGTAGGTATAGGTGTGGGCGTTCACGTCGGACAGGTCGGTCGGCGTCATCCGCATCCGGCCCCAGGCGCCACGGTCGGCCAGCGTGGCCCGTGCGCCCTCGCGCTCGACGTCGCGCAGGAAATCGCCGACGATCCGCTGGTAGTAATTGTCGTGGCTGGACATCTTCTTCAGCCGCGCGAACAGCCGGGCCGGGTCCATGTCGGTCCAGTCGGACAGGAACACCACGTAGTCGCGGTCGAACGCGAAGGGCTCCGGCTCGATCGGGTCGATGATCAGCGGGCCGTACATGCCGCCCTGTTCCTGGAAGCCGGAATGGCTGTGGTACCAGTAGGTGCCGGACTGTCGGACCTGGAATCGGTACAGGTAGCTTTCGCCGGGGCGGATGCCGTCGAAGCTCATCCCCGGCACGCCGTCCATGTTTGCGGGCAGCAGGATGCCGTGCCAATGGACGGAGGTGTCGGGACCGTGGATCGAGCCGCGCGGCAGCTCGTTGCGCACGCGCAGGGCCACGGTCGTGCCTTCCTTCCAGCGCAGGATCGGCGCCGGCAGGCTGCCGTTGACGGTGACGGCCGGGCGCGTCCTGCCGGTGTAGTTGACCAGCGTCTCGCCGACGCGCAGGTCGAACTCGGTGCCGGCCAGCACCTCCGGTTGCCCGGCGGATCGCAGCGCCCAGCCGGGCTTGGGCCAGAGCCCGAGGGTGGAGACGGCGCCCGCCGCAGCGAGGCCTTGGATGAAACGACGGCGCGATGGCGAGGGCAGGCCGCCTCCGCTGCCGGAAGGAAACAGGGACATGGAACGCTCCAGGGTCGAATGGCCGATGGACCGGCACTGACGCCCACCCTTGCGGCGTGGGCACGACAACCGGCGCCGTCGGCGCCGGGCTTCCCGTCAGCGGATGGGAGGCCGGATGTCCTCGCCCAATGGCGGCGCGGGAATGCCCAGCGTCGCCAGCGAGGCGGCCAGGCCCGTTCCGGCAAGCGACGGCAGGTGCGGCAGCGGTAGATCCAGGGCCTGGGCGTGATGCAGGCACAGGCACTGGCAGCTGTCGGCATCGCCGCAGCAGTCATCGCCGCAGTCGCCGGGGTGATCCGCAGGCGCGGAAGCGCTCGCCAGGTCCGGCTGGCTGTCGTGCTGCGCGTGATGGTCCGCAACCATCCGGGTGGGCGTTGCGTGATGCACGCTCTGGAGCGCGTCCAGGTGCATCGAAACCCCCGCGGCGGCGCTGCCGATGCCGTTCAGCATCAGCGAGACGATCAACAGCCAGTGGGACAGCCTGCGCAGCATGCGGGGGACTGTAGCACCCGCGGATGGGCGCAGGTTGAACAGCGATGCACCATCCCGCCGGGAAACGGGCTGGCCTTGCCGGACGCCCGGCAAGGCCGCCGGCGCTGCTCAGTCCTGGATCGCGGGCCGCGGCGGTGCGGCCCGCGTCGCCGTCGGTTCCGCCGGCTCGGCGCGCAGCACGCAGCTGCGGTCGCGACCCTGCTGCTTGGCCGCGTACAGCGCGCGGTCGGCGCGCGAGAACACGGCGTCGAAGCTGGGATCCGACGGTTCGACGCAGGCGATGCCGAAGCTGGCGGTGATCGCCAGCGCGGGGTGCTCGGGGCAGGGACGGCAGTTGGCGGTCATCGTGCGGATGCGTTCGGCGATCGCGCGGGCGGCCTCGGCGTCGGTGTCGGGCAGCAGGATGCAGAATTCCTCGCCGCCCGTGCGCGCGCACAGGTCTTCCTCGCGCAGCGCGTGCTGGCTGCAGCCGGCGAAGTCCTGCAGCACGTGGTCGCCGACGGCGTGGCCGTAGTCGTCGTTGACCCGCTTGAAATGATCGATGTCGATGGCGACCAGGCTCAACGGCGTACCGTGGCGGCGGCTGCGCGCGAACTCGCTTTCCGCGCGCTCCTGGAAGCTGCGCCGGTTGGCCAGCCCGGTCAGGCTGTCGGTGCGCACCTGCCGCTGCAGTTCTTCCTTCAGCGCGTGCAGCTCGGTGATGTCGGTGACCAGGCCGATCAGCGCGGGGCTGCCGTTGAAGTCCGGCCACGGCACCACCACGCTCCAGTAGTGGCGCAGGTGGCCTTCGGCATCGACCAGGGATTCCTCGCCCGCATAGCGCTCGCCGGTGGCCAGCATGCGGAGGTCCTTTTCCCAGAACGCATCGGCGGCCTCGCGCGGCATCAGCTCGCTGTCCAGCCTGCCGACGATCTGGTCCACCGGCCGACCGAACACATCGGCCAGGTGCCGGTTGGCATAGCGGAAGCGGCGATCGGCCCCCTTGACGTAGACCAGCCCGTCGATGTTGTCGAGCACCGTGTCCAGCAGTTCCTTCTGCTGGCGCACCCGGTCCTCCAGCCGCTTCTTCTCGGTGATGTCGTGGGAAATCCCGATCATCCCGATGATGGCGCCGCTGGCGTCTCGCAGCGGTTTCTTGATCGACCAGTAGCTGCGCGATTCGCCGGTGGCGTGGATGTAGTTGGTTTCCTCGCGGGCGATGGTTTCGCCCAGCGCCAGCACGCGCCGGTCGGTCTTGCGCAAGGTGTCGCCGGCTTCGCCGATGTCGACGAAGTCGGTGAACGACTTGCCCAGCACGGCATCAAGCGGATGTCCGCCCAGCAGGTCCAGCACCAGCTGGTTGGCATACGTGTAGCGGCCTTCCAGGTCGGTGGTGTAGACGAATGCGCCCACCTCGTCCAGCAACTGGCGATAGGGGTCTGCGGTTATTGGCGCACGGTTGACCGGGGTCTGGCTGGCCATCTGCTGGATGCCCTCGCTGGCGTGTGCGTCGCCCCGGCGCGGTGGCCCCGGGGCGCTGGTGCTAGCCCAGCCTACTCCGTTGCGCGGAGAGCGCGTCAAGCTTCCCGGTCCAGTCGGCCAGGCGCGCCTGCTCCTGCTCCACCACCGCGGCCGGCACGCCGGCGCCGAACCTGGCCAGCTTGGCCTCGCTCTTGTCCTTTTCCGCGGCGACCTTGGCGATTTCCTTGTCCAGGCGCGCGCGTTCGGCGTCGAGGTCCACCAGGCCTTCCAGCGGCACGAACAGCTGCAGCTCGCCGACCACGGCCGGTGCTGCCGCGGGCGGTTCACCGGCGATGATTTCGATGCGTTCCAGCTTGCACAGGAAGCGCAGCGAGGCATCGAAACGCTGCAGGCGCGAGGCATCGTCGGCGCCGCCGCCGCGCGCCAGCAGGGCCAGCTGCTTGGCCGGCGACACGCCCAGTTCGCTGCGGATGCGGCGCACCGCGCTGGCCATGGCCTTCAGCCATTCGATGTCGGCATCGGCCTGCGCGAAGGCGGTGGTGTCGATGTCGCCGGCCTGCGGGTACGGCTGCAGCATCAGGCTACCGGACTTGCCGAGCCTGGGCGCTACGGCCTGCCACAGCTCCTCGGTGACGAACGGGACCAGCGGATGCAGCATGCGCAGCAGTGCGTCCAGCACGTAAAGCAAAGTGTGGCGGGTGCTGTCCGCGGTGGCGGCGTCATCGCCGTTCAAGGCCGGCTTGGCCAGCTCCACGAACCAGTCGCAGAACTGGTTCCAGGCGAATTCGTACAGGCACTGCGCCAGCAGGTCGAAGCGGTAGCTGGCGAAGTGTTCCGCGGCTTCCGCGCTGACCCGGTCGAGCTGCGACAGGATCCAGCGCTCCGCGTCGGTGCCGGGCTGCGGCTTGCCGGTGAAGGTGGCGTCGCCGACGTTCATCAGCGCGAAGCGCGTTGCGTTCCACAGCTTGTTGCAGAAATTCTTGTAGCCCTCGGCGCGGGCGAGGTCGAACTTGATGTCGCGGCCGGGGCCGGCCAGCGCGGCCATGGTGAAGCGCAGCGCGTCGGCGCCGTGCGGGTTGATGCCGTTCGGGAACTCCTTGCGGGTGTCCTTCTCGATCTTCTCGGCCATCTTCGGCTGCATCAGCCCGAAGGTGCGCTTGGCGACCAGGTCGTCGGCGCTGATGCCGTCGATGATGTCGATCGGGTCCAGCACGTTGCCCTTCGACTTCGACATCTTCTGGCCGTTCTTGTCGCGCACCAGGCCGGTGATGTAGACGTCGTGGAAGGGCACCTGGCCGGTGAAGTGGTCGGTCATCATCACCATCCGGGCGACCCAGAAGAAGATGATGTCGAAGCCGGTGACCAGCACGTTCGAAGGCACGTGCCTGGCGAAGCCGCGCTCGGCCATCGCGGCCGCGTCCGGCCAGCCCTGCGTGCTGAACGGGAACATCGCCGAGGAGAACCAGGTCTCCAGCACGTCCGGGTCCTGCCGCAGCGGCGCATCGCCGAGGCCGTGCGCCGCGCGCACTTCGGCTTCGCTGCGGCCAACAAAGACCTTGCCCGCCTCGTCGAACCACGCCGGAATGCGGTGGCCCCACCACAGCTGGCGGCTGATGCACCAGTCCTGCAGGTTCTCCATCCAGTGGCGGTAGGTGTTGATCCAGTTCGGCGGCACGAACTTCACCGCGCCGCTCTCCGCGAGTTCCAGCCCGCGCTTGCCCAGCGTGTCCATCTGCACGAACCACTGGTCGGTCAGGTAGGGCTCGATCACCTGGCCGCTGCGGTCGCCGCGCGGCACCTGCAGCTTGTGCGGCTTGACCTCGACCAGCAGCCCGGCGGCGTCGAGGTCGGCGACGATCAGCTTGCGCGCCTCGAAGCGGTCCAGCCCGCGGTACTTGTCGGCGATGTCGTCGCGGCTGGAAACCACCCGCGCGTCGTCGGTGAAGATGTTGATCAGCGGCAGCGAATGCCGTTGGCCCACCGCGTAGTCGTTGAAGTCGTGCGCCGGCGTCACCTTGACCACGCCGGTGCCGAAGGCGCGGTCGACGTAGTCGTCGGTGATGACCGGAATGCGGCGGCCGGTCAGCGGCAGCTCGACGGACTTGCCGTGCAGCGCGAGGTAGCGCGGGTCTTCCGGATGCACCATCGCGGCGGTGTCGCCGAGCATGGTTTCCGGACGGGTGGTGGCCACCACCACGTAGTCGCGGGTCTCGCGCAGGATCTCGTTGCCGTCGGCATCGACCTCCACGTGCTCGTAGCTCGCGCCGTCGGCCAGCGGGTAGCGGATCGACCACAGGTGGCCGTTCTCTTCCTCGCTCACCACTTCCAGGTCGGAGATCGCGGTCTTCAGCACCGGGTCCCAGTTGACCAGCCGCTGGCCGCGGTAGACCAGGCCCTGCTCATGCAGGCGCACGAAGGCTTCGGTGACTGCCTGCGACGGCATCGGGTCCATGGTGAACACGCTGCGCGACCAGTCGCCGGACGCGCCGAGGCGGCGCATCTGCCGCTCGATCGTGTCGCCGCTGTGCTGCTTCCATTCCCAGACCTTGGCGATGAACCGCTCGCGGCCCAGAGAGTCGCGGGTCTCGCCCTTGCCTTCGATGGCGAGGTTGCGGCTGACCACCATCTCGGTGGCGATGCCGGCGTGGTCGGTGCCCATCTGCCACAGGGTGCGGTAGCCGCGCATGCGGTGGTAGCGCACCAGCGCGTCCATCAGCGTGTGCTGGAACGCATGGCCCATGTGCAGCGTGCCGGTGACGTTGGGCGGCGGCAGCAGGATGGTGTAGGCCGGGCCGTCGCCGGTCGGCGCGAAGGCGCCGCTGTTTTCCCACTGCTGGTACAGGCGGGTTTCGAAGGATTGCGGGTCGAAGCCGGAGGCGAGGGTGGTCATCGGGGTCACATTTCGTAATTCTTGAGATCGAAGCCCAGCGACTGGTAGTGCTTCCAGCGCTCGCGCAGCGGCCCGCGCGCGGCCGGGTCGGCCGGCACCACTTCCAGCACGCGCTCGAAGGCGCCGGCCGGCGCGTCGTCGCGCAGGTTGATCAGCAGCGGGCGCGGCGCGGGGTCGGATTCCGGCGCGGCGATCAGCACCGGCGCCTCATCCTCGTCCTCGTCCTGGCCTGCGATCTGGTGCGGTAGGTACTCGTCGGGATCGAACGACCACAGCAGGTCGTCCAGCGCTTCCGCCTGCGCCATGTCGCGGGCCAGCACCAGCGTCGGCAGGTCGGCGGCGAATGCACGCTTGGCCAGCTCGCAGACCAGCAGCAGCGGCTGTTCGCGGAAGCGCGGCTTGTCGATCAGGTAGAAGTCGGCGCGGGGCATGGTGTGTTTTCCTGGAGAGACGGCGCCGGTGATCCCCGTGCATCGGGGTTGCCGGCGCCGCCGCTACGGCCTCAGCTGGCGCGATCCAGCAGCCACTGCGACAGCATGCCGACCGGGCGGCCGGTGGCCATTCCCATCTTGCCGTCGTCGGAGGCGCTGCCTGCGATGTCCAGATGCACCCAGCGCTGGCCTTCGGTGAAACGCGACAGGAAGCAGCCGGCGGTGATCGCGCCGGCCCAGCGGCCGCCGATGTTGTAGATGTCGGCGAACGCCGAGTCCAGCATCGGCTGGTATTCGTCCCATAGCGGCAGCTGCCAGCCGCGGTCGAACACGGTTTCGCCGGCGTCGAGGATTTCCCGCGCCAGGTCATGGCTGCTCTTGGTCATCACGCCGGTGGCGTACTTGCCCAGCGCGACCATGCAGGCACCGGTCAGGGTGGCGACGTTGACCAGCGCGGCCGGCTGGAAGCGCTGCGCGTAGGTCAGCGCATCGCACAGGATCAGGCGGCCCTCGGCGTCGGTATTGCCCACCTCGATGGTCTTGCCGCTCATGCTGGTGATGACGTCGGACGGGCGGTAGCTGTTGCCATCGATGGCGTTCTCCACCGCCGCGGCGATGCAGACCAGGTTGACCGGCAGGCGCATGCCCACCGCGGCCACGAACGTGCCGAGCACGCTGCCGGCGCCGCACATGTCGTACTTCATTTCCTCGATGCCGCCCTGCGTCTTCAGGTTGACGCCGCCGGTGTCGAAGGTGATGCCCTTGCCGACCAGCACGTAGGGCTTGGCGTCGCCGCCGTTGTTGTACTTCAGCACCACCAGCCGCGGGCGCTGCGCACTGCCGCGCGCCACCGCCAGCAGCGAACCCATGCCCAGCGCTTCCATCGCGGCGTCGTCCAGCACCTCGCATTCGACGCCCTCGCTGCGCGCCGCCAGCTCCTGCGCCTGCTGCGCGATGTAGGCCGGGTTGCAGATGTTCGGCGGCAGGTTGCCCAGCTCGCGGGTGAAGCGCACCCCCGCGGCGATCGCCACGCCCTGCGCCAGCGCGGTGGCATCGGTGCCGGCGATGTGCAGGTGCTGCAGGCCCTTGTCCTCGCGCTTCTTGTTCTTCTCGCCGAGGGTGGCGAGGTAGCGGTAGCAGGCGTGGTCGGCGGCGATCACCGCCTGGCGGATGTTCCAGGCGGCGTCGCGCTCCTTGACCGCCACTTCCGCCAGGGTGAACAGCGCCGTGGCCACCGGGCCGGTCTTGAGCGCGCGGGCGGCGTCGCCCACCGCCTTGAGGTACTGCGGCACGCCGAACTTGCCGGCATCCCCCAATCCCACCACCAGCACCCGCGGCGCGGCGATCCCGCCCAGGTCGTGCAGCAGGGCGGTCTTGCCGGTCTTGCCGGAGACGTCGCCGCGCTCCAGCAGGGTGCGGATGCGGCCGCTGCTGGCGGCGTCCAGCGCCTGCGCGGCGGGCGCCAGGCTGCCGTCGGCGAAGGCGCCGACCACGATGCAGTCGACGGTGGCGGAGGCGGGGGCGGTCTGGTTCAGGCTGAATTCGAGGCTCATCGAACAAGGTATCCGGGCTGGATGACGAAAAAGAAGGCGGCCTGCCGGTTGCGACCGGCGGGCAGGCGGGCTGGGTCGCTATACAATGCGCGGCCGCGCCGGGCGCAGGCAAAGCGCCGCGTGGCGAATCCCAATTCTAAAGCATGTTCTGGAGCACGCCGGCCTGATGCCGAAGCTGGACCGCTACCTCAGCGCCGAGTTCACCCGCGCCGTGATTGCCGCGCTGGTGGTGCTGGGCATGGTCAGCCTGGGCGGCGTGTTCGCCGACCTGATCGGCGAGATGGCCGCAGGCAAGGTGCCGCCGGCGCTGCTGCTGTCGCAGCTGGGCCTGCGCCTGCTTGGCTACCTGCCGCTGATCTTGCCGCTGGCATTGCTGCTGGGGCTGCTGCTGGCGGTGGGCCGGCTGTATCGCGATTCGGAAATGCACGTGCTGGCCGCCATCGGCGTCGGCCCGGGGCGGATGTTGCGCCCGCTGCTGCTGGTGGTGGCGCCGGTGCTGCTGGTGATCGCCGCCTGTTCGCTGTGGCTGGGGCCATGGGCGAACCGGTTGGCGCGCGGGATGGTGATCGAGGCCAACAAGAACCTGCTGGTGGCCGGGCTGGAGCCGGGCCGCTTCACCCCGATGGCCAGCGGCGGCGTGGCCTATGCCGGCGAGATGTCGAGCGACGGCACCAAGCTGGCGCGGGTGTTCATCTTCCGCGAGCGTGGCGACCGCATGGACGTGGCCACCGCGCGCAGCGGCGAGCTCTATCGCGACCAGGGCGCGCGGGTGCTGGCACTGCTGGACGGCTTCCGGGTGGAAGGCCCGCTGGCCGGGCAGGCGCTGGACTACCGGCTGATGCACTACGCCCGCAACGAGATGCAGCTGCCGGCGCCGGATGACCAGCGGCAGATGGACGATCCCGCCTTCAAGACCATCGGCGAGTTGCTGGTGGATCCCGCCGCGCCGGCGCGCGCCGAGCTGCACTGGCGCATCGCGCCGCCGCTGCTGGCGCTGGCGTTCGCGCTGATGGCGCTGCCGCTGGCGCGCAGTTCGCCGCGGCAGTCCCGCCATGGTGCGCTGCTGCTGGCCTTCCTGGCCTACCTAGTAGGCGTGTTCCTGATGATCCTGGGCACCGAATGGCTGGCCACCGGCCAGCTGCCGGTCGCCGCCGGGCTGTGGTGGCTGTTGCTGCCGATGCTGGCGCTGGGCGGCTGGCTGTATGCACGCGATGGCCGCGTGGCGCGGAAGTGGAGGCGGCGATGAAGCGCTGGCCGCGGCTGCACGACAGCTACATCGCGCGGGCGGTGATCGGCAGCGTGCTGCTGGCCTGGAGCGTGCTGCTCGGGCTGGACGTGGTGCTGGCCTTCGCCGACAGCGTGGGCGACATCGGCAAGGGCGCGTTCACCGCCAACCATGCGATCGCGGTCACCGGGCTGAGCATCCCATGGCGCGCCTACACCCTGTTCCCGACCGCGGCGGTGATCGGTGCGCTGCTCGGCCTGGGCCAGCTGGCGGCTTCGTCCGAGCTGACCGCGCTGCGTGCGCTGGGCCTGTCGCGGCGGCGCCTGGGAGCATCGGTGGCGGCATCGCTGGCGCTGCTGACCCTGCTGATGGTGGTCAACGGCGAGACCCTGGCGCCATGGGGCGAGGAGCGCGCGCAGGCGCTGAAATCGGTGCGCAACACCGACCTGGTGATGTCCAAGTACAGCGGGCTGTGGGCGCGCGAAGGCGACATGTTCGTCAATGCGAAAAGCGGCGAGCAGAAGCAGCGCGGCGATGATCGCTGGCTGGAATTGCGCGGCGTGCGCCTGTTCCAGTTCGATGGCGAAGGCCGCCTGCAGTCCATCGCCAACGTCGAGGTAGCCGAGCACCGCCCCGGCGGCTGGGAGCTGCGTGGGGTCGAACGCACCAGCTTCCACGCCAAGTCGGTGACCCGCAGCCGCGCGGCGCGGGAGCACTGGAAGTCAGGGCTGGACGAGACCGCGCTGGCCTCCAGCGTGACCAAGCCGCGCAACATGGGCAGCCGCGAGCTGGCGCAGAGCATCGAGTACCGCCGCCGCAATGGGCTGGAGGCCGGCGAATTCGAGGACATTTATTGGGGCCGCTGGTTCTATCCGATCAACGTGCTGGCGCTGTGCCTGGCCGCGATCCCGTTCGCGTTCGGTTCGCTGCGCAGCGGCGGCTACGGCAAGCGGGTGTTCATCGGCATCGTCTTCGCGCTGGGTTTTTGGGTGCTGCAGCGGATCTTCGGCGAGCTGGCCGGGATCTTCCGCTTCGACTACCGCATCGCCTACGCGATGCCGCCGGTGGTGATGCTGGCGGTGTCCTGGCTGCTGTTCCGCCGCCGCAGCAACTAGCCAGCCGGCGCGTCCTGCCTCGCGGTCAGGCAATCGGTTTCGGAAGCCGCTGCAGGCGGGTGCCGCTGGCGCGGTCATGCCAGGCCAGCCCATCGCGGTCGAGCCATGCCCACCAGAAGCCCAGTCCCCCGGCCAGCAGGGACAGCGTGGCCATCGCGTAGCGCCGCCATAGCGCGGGCACGGTTGGCTCGGCGCCGCCGGCAGCGACCAGCTGCAGCCGCCACGGCCGCATCCCCAGCGTCTGCCCGCCGCTGCGCCAGCTCGTGGTTGCGTATAGGCCGGTGGCCAACCAGCAGCACAGCCACAGCAGCCACTGCAACGCGCTGAAGGGTGCGATGTTTTCCCGCGCCGGGTGGTGGCCGAGATAGGTGTAGCCGAAGGTGAAGGCGGTGGACAGCAGCATCCACAGCGCCAGCATCGGCAGGAAGTCGTACAGCAGCGCCAGCAGGCGCCAGCCGACCAGGGTTGGGGGACGTTGATGCTCGGGCATTGGCACAGGATACAGGCGGGGCAGCGCCGGCCTGCGCGCTGCGAAGGTGCTGGAAGCGCGCCGTGGCCCTACCCTTGCGCACATGCCCAGCGCCGCCGACCGCCGCCAGTTGTCCCGTAGCCTGCCGCCGCTGGCGGAGGGGGATGCGGCCGACATCGAACGTTTCCTCGATGCGGCCTGGGCCGAACGCGGCTTATCCCGCGCCACCCTGTCGGCCTATCGCGCTGATTTGCAGGGATTGGCGCGCTGGCTGCGTGCGACGGGGCGGCCAGCGTTGCCGCAGGCGCGTCGTGAAGACCTGTTCGCCAACCTGGCGATGCGCGCCGAGGCTGGCTACACGCCGCGCAGCACCGCGCGGCTGTTGTCCTGCCTGCGCGCCTATTTCGCGCAGGCGCTGCGTAGCGGCGTGCGCAAGGACGATCCCTGTGCGCTGCTGCAGCCGCCGACGCTGCCGCGGCTGCTGCCCAAGGCCCTGTCCGAAGCGCAGGTGGCGGCGCTGCTGGCTGCCCCCGACGTGGCCACCCCGATCGGGCTGCGCGACCGCGCGATGTTGGAGCTGATGTACGCCGCAGGCCTGCGGGTGAGCGAGCTGGTCGGCCTGCCGGCCACCGCGCTCAACCTGCGCCAGGGCGTGCTGCGGGTGACCGGCAAGGGCGGCCGCGAGCGGCTGGTGCCGCTGGGGGAGGAATCGCGGCATTGGCTGGAGCGCTACCTGCGCGAGGCGCGGGCGCCGCTGCTGGCCGGCGTGCGCCAGCCATCGACGGTGCAGGCGCTGTTCGTCGAGGCGGACGGCGAGGCGCCCAGCCGACAGGCGTTCTGGGCCTTGGTGAAGCGCTGCGCGGTAGTGGCCGGGATCGATCCCGCGCGGATCAGCCCGCACGGCCTGCGCCATAGTTTCGCCACCCACCTGCTCAACCATGGTGCCGACCTGCGCGCGCTGCAGATGCTGCTGGGCCACAGTTCGCTGACCACCACCCAGATCTATACTCTGGTGGCCCGCGACCGCCTGCGCAACCTGCACGCGCTGCACCATCCGCGCGCCTGAGGGCGCGCATGCGGCCGGCCCCGATCGGGAGGGCATGCGAGAATGCGGAACCAAAGGCGGCTGGTCCGGGTCGGATGCAGCGCCCGTATGCCGGAGTTCCGATGAAGCACCTCGTCCTTGCCGCCCTGTCCTGCCTCAGCCTGTCGGCCTGCGCGCAGTCCCCCGCCCCCGCCGCGCCTGCCGCCACCAAGCCGGTGGCGACCGTGAAGGAGCCCAGCTTCGCCGCCGGCACCCCGGAAGCCCGCGTGCGTGAAGCGCTGCGCGCGCTGAACCCGCGCATCCAGGTGGAGTCCATCGGCGAGGCGGGGATCCCGGGGTTCCGCGAAGTCATCGCCGGCGGGCAGGTGATCTGGGTCAGCGACGACGGCAAGTACCTGTTCCAGGGCGACCTGCTGGACATCGCCGCCCGCAAGGACTTGGGCGACGAGGCGATGGCCAAGGTGCGCCGGCAGGTGCTGGCCACCCTGCCCGAGGCCGACCGCATCGTGTTCGCCCCGGCCGGGGCCAGCAAGCACACCGTGGTGGTGCTGACCGACGTGGAATGCGGCTATTGCCGCAAGTTCCACACCGACATCGCCGAGTACACCAAGCGCGGCATCCGGGTGGAATACCTGGCGTTCCCGCGCGCCGGCATCGGCAGCCCCGACTACCGCAAGATGGTGGCGGTGTGGTGCGCGCCGGACCGCCGCAAGGCGCTGACCGACGCCAAGAACGACCGCACCGTGCCGGATAAGTCGTGCGCCCGCTCGCCGGTGGACATGCAGTACAACGCCGGCCTGCGGATGGGGCTGGAAGGCACGCCGATGATCTTGACCCTGGACGGCCACCAGCTCGGCGGCTACCTGCCGCCGGACGTGCTGCTGGAGCGTCTGGACGCAATGGCGAAGGGCAACAAGGCCGGCTGACCCCCGGCCGCGGGCCTGGCTTGCCCGGCTCGGCTACAATGGCGGGCCGTCCCCAACAGCTGCCGGACATGATCGTCCTCGAGGGCGCGCCCGCCCTGTCGCCGTTCCGCCGCGACCGCCTGCAAGCCCGTCTCCAGACCCTCGTCCCCGGCCTGCGCATCGCCGGCGCCTGGCACGGTTACTGGATCGATCCCGAACCCGGGGCCACGCCCGATGCCGCCGCGCTGCGCCGGATCCTGCAGGCCGGGGAAGGCTTCGTCGCCGCCGAGGCCGGTGCCGTCAGCCGCTATGTGGTGCCGCGGCTGGGCACGCTGTCGCCATGGGCCAGCAAGGCCACGGAACTGCTGCGCGGCGCCGGCCTGCCGGTACGGCGCGTTGAGCGCGGCCTGCGCCTCGACCTGGCCGGCTGGCCGGAGGATGCCGCCACGCAGGCGGCACTGGCCAAGCTGCTGCACGACCCGATGACCCAATCGCTGCTCGCGGAGCGCGACGCCGGCGCGGCGTTGTTCGCGGCCCAGCCTGCGGGCGATGTCGAGGTCATCCCGCTGGCCCAGCTGGAGGCTGCGAACGCGCGCCTCGGCCTGGCGCTGGCCGACGACGAGATCGAGTACCTGCGCGCGCGCTATGCCGAACTGGGCCGCGACCCGCACGACGTCGAACTGATGATGTTCGCGCAGGCCAACTCGGAGCACTGCCGGCACAAGATCTTCAATGCCAGCTGGACCATCGACGGGCAGCCGCAGCCGGTCTCGCTGTTCAAGATGATCAAGAACACCCAGGCGCGCACGCCGGAGCACGTGCTGTCGGCCTACAGCGACAACGCCGCGGTGGTGGAAGGCTATGCCGCGTCGCGTTGGCGGCCGGATCCGGACACCCAGCGTTACCGCAGCGAGCCGGTCACCAACTCGGCGTTCTGCATCAAGGTGGAAACCCACAACCACCCGACCGCGATCGCGCCGTTCCCCGGCGCCTCCACCGGCGCCGGCGGCGAGATCCGCGACGAGGGTGCCACCGGCCGCGGTGGCCGACCGAAGGCCGGCCTGTGCGGTTTCTCGGTCTCGCACCTGCGCATCCCCACGCTGCCGCAGCCGTGGGAAGGCCAGCGCGCGCTCAACCCGCGCATGGCCTCGGCCTTCGAGATCATGCTCGACGGCCCGCTGGGTGCGGCGGCGTTCAACAACGAATTCGGCCGGCCCAACCTGACCGGCTACTTCCGCAGCTTCGAGCTGCCGGAGGGCGAGGGCCTCACCCGCGCCTACGACAAGCCGATCATGCTGGCCGGCGGCCTTGGCGCCATCGATCGCGGCCAGGTCGACAAGCTGCCGCTGTCGCCCGGCGATGCGGTGATCGTGCTCGGTGGTCCGGCGATGCTGATCGGCCTCGGCGGCGGCGCCGCCAGTTCGGTGGCCTCCGGTGAATCCGCCGAAGACCTCGACTTCGCCTCGGTGCAGCGCGACAACCCGGAGATGGAGCGGCGTGCGCAGGAGGTCATCGACCGCTGCGTCGCGCGGGGCGCCGACAACCCGATCCTGTGCATCCACGACGTCGGCGCGGGCGGCCTGTCCAACGCCATCCCGGAGATCCTGCACGACTTCGGGGTGGGCGGCGTGATCGACCTCGGCAAGGTGCCGAAGGACGACCCCTCGCTGTCGCCGATGCAGCTGTGGTGCAACGAATCGCAAGAACGCTACGTGCTGGGCGTGGCCCAGTCGCGCGTGGCCGAGTTCGCGGCGTTGTGCGCGCGCGAGCGCTGCCCGTTTGCGGTGGTCGGCGTCGCCACCGCCGAGGAACACCTGCGGGTGGGCTATGAAGGCCAGCCGCCGGCGATCGACCTGCCGATGGACGTGTTGTTCGGCAAGGCGCCGAAGATGCACCGCGACACCGCGCACCCGGCGCCGCCGCGCTGGCCGCAGGCCGACACCGACGCGCTGGACCTGCGCGAAGCCGGCCTGCGCGTGCTGGCGCATCCGGCGGTGGCGGCCAAGTCCTTCCTCATCACGATTGGTGATCGCACCGTCGGCGGCCTGACCGCGCGCGACCAGATGGTGGGCCCGTGGCAGATGCCGGTGGCCGACTGCGCGATCACGCTCTCCGGCTTCGACGGGTTCACCGGCGAAGCGATGAGCGTGGGCGAACGCACCCCGCTGGCGCTGCTGGATGCCGCCGCCTCCGCGCGGATGGCGGTGGGCGAGGCGATCACCAACCTGATGGCGGCGCCGCTGGAATCGCTCAACCGGATCAAGCTATCGGCCAACTGGATGGCTGCGGCCGGCCATGCCGGCGAGGACGCGCGGCTGTTCGACGCGGTGAAAGCCGTGGGCATGGAGCTGTGCCCGGAGCTGGAACTCGGCATCCCGGTCGGCAAGGATTCGCTGTCGATGCAGGCGCAGTACCAGGCCGACGGCCAAGCGCACAAGTCGGTGTCGCCGGTGTCGCTGGTGGTGTCGGCGTTCGCGCCGGTGCTGGACGTGCGCGCCCAGCTGACCCCGCTGCTGCGTCGCGACGTCGACTCCGAGCTGTGGCTGATCGGCCTGGGCGGCGGGCGCCAGCGCATGGGCGGCTCGGTGCTGGCGCAATGCCATCCCGAAGCGAACGGCGGCGCCGCGCTGCCGGCGTTCGGCGGCGAAGCGCCGGACCTCGACGATCCGCAGCGCCTGCGTGCGCTGTTCGGGCTGGTGCGCGACGCGCGCGAGGACGGCCTGCTGCTGGCCTACCACGACCGTTCCGACGGCGGCGTGTTCGCCGCGCTGTGCGAGATGGCGTTCGCCTCGCACCTCGGCCTCGACATCCGCCTCGACGGCTGGGGCGACGGCCGCACCGGCGATCCGCTGCGGGTGCTGTTCAACGAGGAGCTGGGTGCGGTGGTGCAGGTGCCGGTCGAGGAGCGCGCCGCGTTCGCCGACCTGGTCGCCCGCCACGGCCTGATCGAATGCGCGCAGCGCATCGCGGTGCCCACCACCGCGCCGGTGGTGCGGATTGCCGACGGCGACGACGAGCTGGCGAAGTGGCGCTGGGATGAACTGTTCGACGCCTGGTGGTCGGTCACCCACGCGATGCAGAAGCTGCGCGACAACCCCGACGGCGCCGACAGCGAGCGCGAGTCCGCGCGCCGCTTCGACGCGCCGGGCCTGCAGCCGTTGCTGACCTTCGATGCCGCCGAGGATGTGGCAAGTCCATTCATTTCGACCGGTGCGCGGCCGAAGGTCGCGATCCTGCGCGAACAGGGCGTCAACAGCCAGATCGAGATGGCCTGGGGCTTCGATCGCGCCGGCTTCGATACCTTCGACGTGCACATGAGCGACCTGGTCGCCGGCCGCTTCGACCTCAAGGACTTCCACGGCCTCGCCGCCTGCGGCGGCTTCAGCTACGGCGACGTGCTGGGCGCGGGTCGCGGCTGGGCGACGTCGATCCTCGAGCGCACCGCGCTGCGCGAGATGTTCGCCGCCTTCTTCGCCCGCGCGGACAGCTTCTCGCTGGGCATCTGCAACGGCTGCCAGATGATGGCGCAGCTGCGCGACATCATCCCCGGCGCCGAGCACTGGCCGACCTTCCAGCGCAACGCAAGCGAGCAGTACGAAGCGCGGCTGGCGCTGCTGGAAGTGGGCGAGTCGCCCTCTTTGTTCCTGCGCGGCATGGCCGGTTCACGGATCCCGGTGGCGGTTGCGCACGGCGAGGGCCGTGCGGTGTTCGCCAACGTGATCGACCAGGGCGCGGTGGACGTGGCCGCGCGCTACGTCGAGGGTGGCCGCGTGGCCGACAGCTACCCGGCCAACCCGAACGGCTCGCCAGACGGCATCGCCGGCGTGGCCAGCCGCGACGGCCGCGCCACCCTGCTGATGCCGCACCCCGAGCGCACCCTGCGCAGCGCCAACTTCAGCTGGGCGCCCGCCGACTGGCCGGAGGATTCGCCGTGGCAGCGGATGTTCCGCAACGCGCGGGTGTGGGTGGGGTGAGCGGGGCTTTCGAGCGGCGCTAGCCGCGAGCCCGCGAACGCCCGACGGCATGCAGGCCGTCGGGCCGGGTTGATCGAGCAATGCCGGTGGGGGAACCCATTGAACGCCCGGTGGCCTGCAAGCCACCGGGCGCTGTCGTTTCGGCGCCGGCCCGCGGCCTGCTAAAGTCCGCGACGGACCGTTGGAGTGCCGTGCGTGAACGCAGTTGCAAGTCAGCTCGAGCCGCTGCAGGCGGATGCGGATGAACGCATCGTCACCCTGCTGTTGCAACGCGGCAAGCTGAAGGAGCCGGACCTGGCGCGCGCGCGGCGGCTGCACGGGGAGGACGGCGGCAGCCTGCTGCACCTGCTGGCGCGGCTGGGACTGGTGTCCGAGCGCGACCACGCCGAGGCCTGCGCGGCCGCGTTGGACCTGCCGCTGCGCAGCGGCAAGGACGTGCCGGAACTGCCGCCCGAAGAGGTGGCGCTGGGCATCAAGTTCATGCAGCAGTTCCACGTGGTGCCGGTGGCGGCGGACGCGACCGGCGTCGACGTGTTGCTGGCCGATCCCCAGGACGCCTACGTGCTGGACGCGGTGCGGCTGGCGGCTGGGCGCGCGGTGCGCGCGGCGGTGGCGGTGCGTTCGGAGATCGACGAGCTGATCGAGCGCTGGCACGGGCAGGGCCGCAGCGCGATGGAAGGCATCGTCGAGGGGGCGGAAGGCGAGGCCGGGCCCGACGACGTCGAGCACCTGCGCGACCTCGCCTCGGAAGCGCCGGTGATCCGGCTGGTCAACCTGTTGATCCAGCGTGCGGTCGAAGTGCGCGCCTCCGACATCCACGTCGAACCGTTCGAGAACCGGCTGAAGGTGCGCTACCGCATCGACGGCGTGCTGGAGGAGGGCGAAAGCCCGCCGACCAACCTGACCGCCGCGATCATCAGCCGCATCAAGATCATGGCCAAGCTCAACATCGCGGAACGGCGCCTGCCGCAGGACGGCCGCATCGTGATGCGCGTGCAGGGTAAGGAGCTGGACCTGCGCGTGAGCACGGTGCCCACCGCGCACGGCGAATCGGTGGTGATGCGCCTGCTCGACCGCGAGACCGTGGTGCTGGATTTCGAGCGCCTGGGTTTCGGCACCGCCTTCATGCCGCGCTTCCAGAAGGTGCTGGAGCAGCCGCACGGCATCCTGCTGGTGACCGGCCCGACCGGCTCCGGCAAGACCACCACGCTCTACACCGCGCTGAGCAGGCTCAACACGCCGAAGGTCAAGATCATCACCGTCGAAGACCCGGTGGAGTACCAGATCGAGGGCATCAACCAGATCCAGGCCAAGCCGGCGATCGGGCTGGATTTCGCCAGCGCGCTGCGCAGCATCGTGCGCCAGGATCCGGACATCATCATGATCGGCGAAATGCGCGACCTGGAAACCGCGCGCATCGCGATCCAGTCCGCGCTCACCGGCCACCTGGTGCTGAGCACGCTGCACACCAACAACGCCGCCGGCGGCATCACCCGCCTGCTGGACATGGGGGTGGAAGACTACCTGCTCACCTCCACCGTCAACGGCATTGTGGCCCAGCGGCTGGTGCGCCGGCTGGAGCCGGTGCACGCGCAGAAGTACCTGGCCTCGCCGGAGGAAATCGAGAAGTTCGGCCTGCGCCGCTTCCAGCCGCAGGGCGAGATCTTCCTGTACCGCGCGGTGCCGTCCGCGCTGTCGGCCACCGGCTACCTCGGCCGCACCACCATCATGGAACTGCTGGTGATGGACGACGCGGTGCGCCGCGCGGTGATGCGCCACGCCGGCATGGACGAGATCGAGAAGCTCGCGCGCGAGGCCGGCATGGCGACGATGCATGAGGTCGGCATCGCCAAGGCGCTGCGCGGCGAGACCACCATCGAGGAAATCCTGCGCGTGACGGAAGACGCGTGAGATGGCGCTGTACCGCTACAAGGCGCTGAACGCGCGCGGCGAGCTGCTGGACGGGCAGATGGAAGCCGCCGGCGAGGCCGAGGTGGCGGCGCGCCTGCAGGAGCAGGGCCATCTGCCGGTGGAGGCGAAGCCCGCCGCGCAAGCGGGCGGCGAAGCGCCGTGGCGGGTACTGCTCAAGCCCAGGCCGTTCGCCGGCGCGCGGCTGGTGCAGTTCACCCAGCAACTGGCCACCCTGCTGGGGGCCGGGCAGCCGCTGGACCGGGCGCTGGGCATCCTGCTGGAACTGCCGGAAGACGAGGCGGCGCGGCGCATCGTGGAGGACATCCGCGAGGCGGTGCGCGGCGGCGCCTCGCTGTCCACGGCGCTGGAGCGCCAGCACGGCGCGTTCGGCCGGCTGTACGTGAACATGGTGCGCGCGGGTGAAGCGGGCGGCAGCCTGCACGAGACGCTGCAGCGGCTGGCCGACTACCTGGAGCGTTCGCGCGCGCTGCGCACCCGGGTGGTCAACGCGATGGTGTACCCGGCGATCCTGCTGGCGATGGTCGGGCTGTCGCTGCTGTTCCTGCTGGGCTACGTGGTGCCGCAGTTCGCCGGCATGTACGAGAGCCTGGACGCGCAGCTGCCGTGGTTCTCGCGGCTGGTGCTGGGCGTGGGCGTGTTCGTGCGCGACTGGTGGATCGCGATCCTGGCGGTGCCGCTGTTGCTGGTGCTGTGGCTGGAGCGCCTGCGCCGCGACCCCGCGGTGATGCGCCGCTTCGACGGCTGGCTGCTGCAGCGCAGGCTGGCCGGGCCGCTGGTGGCGAAGCTCGAGACCGCGCGTCTGGCGCGCACGCTGGGCACGCTGCTGCGCAACGGCGTGCCGCTGCTGTCGGCGCTGGGCATCGCCCGCAACGTGCTGGACAACCGCGTGCTCGCCGACGACGTGGCCGCGGCCGCCGAGGAAGTGAAGAACGGCATCGGCCTGTCCGTCGCGCTGGCCAAGGGCAAGCGGCTGCCGCGGCTGGCGCTGCAGATGATCCAGGTGGGCGAGGAATCCGGCGCGCTGGATGCCATGCTGCTGAAGACCGCGGATACCTTCGACCAGGAAACGCAGGCGGCGATGGACCGGCTGCTGGCCGCGCTGGTGCCGGTGGTCACGCTGGTGCTGGCGGCGGTGGTGGGCGTGGTGATCCTGTCGGTGCTGGCGCCGATCTACGACCTGACCAACGTGGTGGGATGAGTGCGCCCGCCATCCTTCCCAGATTCGAACTCCAACCCAAGCCGGGGCAGTGCAATGCGTGAACGTCGCAATTTCCGTCCGATCCCCAGGGCCGCGCAGGGCGGCTTCTCGCTGATCGAGATCATCGTGGTGGTGGTGTTGATCGGCGGCATCGTCGCCTTCGCCGCCTCGCGCATCCTGGGTGGCGGCGACCGCGCCAAGGTCAAGCTGGCGCAGGCGCAGCTGCAGACGCTAGCCGAGAAGGTGCAGCAGTTCCAGATGGATACCGGTGCACTGCCGCCGACCCTCGACGCGCTGGTCACTTCGCCCGGCGCCGCCGGCTGGCTGGGGCCCTACGCCAAGCCGGTCGACCTGAAGGATCCGTGGATGCGTCCGGTGCAGTACAAGCTGCCGGGCGAAGGGCGCGCGTTCGACCTGGTCAGCCTGGGCGCGGACGGCCAGCCCGGCGGCGACAGCGTGAACGCCGACATCCGTTACGAATAAGCCGGACTGCGGGCGGAACAGGACCGTGCGCGGCCGGTCGGCGGGTTTCACCCTGCTGGAGATGCTGGTGGTGCTGGCGATCATCGCCGCCGCCAGCCTCCTGGCCATGGCCGCGTTCGGCAACGGCCTGCGCGGCGCGCGCCTGCATTCGGCGGCGAAAGAGGTGGCCGCGCAATTGCGCTTCACCCGCGCGCTGGCGATCGCCAGCGGCGTGCCGCAGGAGTTCGTGATCGATCCGGCAGCACGCGCCTGGCGCGCGCCGAAAGGCCGCCACGGCCGCCTGCCCGATACCGGCGAACTGGTGTTCACCGGCGCGCGCAACCTGCAAGGGGCGGGCGAAGGCGCGGTGCGCTTCTTCCCCGACGGCGCCGCCACCGGGGGGCGGGTGCGGCTGGCGGCCAACGGCGGCGGCTGGGACGTCGACGTGGCCTGGCTGACCGGCGAGGTGCAGGTGCGGCGGATCGGGGCGACGCGATGAGCGCGCAGCGGCGCAACGGCGCCCGCCCGCCTGCCCTGCCGCGGCAGCGCGGCTTCACCCTGATAGAAATCGTGGTCGCGTTCGCGCTGCTGGCGCTGGGCCTGACCCTGCTGCTGGGTACGCTGTCCGGCGCCAGCCGCCAGCTGCGCCAAGCCGGCGATGCCGGGCAGGCGGCGCTGCATGCGCAGTCGCTGCTGGCCGAGCGCAGCGACGCGCTGCTGCAGCCGGGGCAACGCACTGGCACGTTCGAGGAAGGACGCTATCGCTGGCAGCTGGCGGTGAGGCCATGGCAGGACCCGCAGGCGCGCGGCGCGCCGGCCGATCCGTTCGGCGCGCGCCTGTTGCACCTGCGGCTGGACGTGCGTTGGGGCGACGGCGGGCCACAGCAGCAGCTGCAGGTGGACTCGCTGCGGCTGGTGCTGCCGCCGGCAGGGGGCATGCGCCCATGAGGCGGCAAGCGGCCGGCTTCACCCTGATGGAAGTGCTGCTGGCCACCTCGTTGCTGGCGGCGGCGCTGGCGCTGGGATTCGGCATCCTGCGCGCGGCCGGCGCCACGGTGGCGCGCGGCGAAGCAATGGCGGAGCGCAACGAGCGCATCCGCGCGGTCTCCCAGTTCCTGCGGCAGCGGATCGGCGGCGCCCAGGCCATCGCCTTTGGGTTCGATGCCGGCAGCGGCCAGGCCCTGCGCTTCGCCGGCGATGCACGTTCGATGCGTTTCGTCGCCGAGCAGCCCGCCTATCTGGGCCGGGGCGGGCCGCAACTGCATGCGCTGCAGGTGCGCGCTGCCGGCCAGGCGCAGCGGTTGGAGGTCGATTTCCGGCTGCTTCGCGCAGGCGCTGCGCTGCCGGCATCACGGCCGCAGGAACCGCTGGCTGACGGGCTGGCCGATGTCGAATTCGCCTACCGCGCGCTGGCTGCCGACGGTCGGGTGGGTCCGTGGGAGCGCGTCTGGGCCACGCCGCAGGCGCTGCCGATGCAGGTGCGTGTGCGCATCCGCGATGCCCGCGGCGCCTGGCCCGACATGGTGGTGGCGCTGCCGCTGGCAGGCGCCGGCATGGACGGGCAGCGATGAGGGCGGCGCGCGGCGCGGCGCTGCTGCTGGTGCTGTGGCTGGTGCTGCTGCTCAGCGGGCTGGTGGCCGGCTACGCGCTGTCGGCGCGGGTGGAGTCGCTGCAGGGCAACGGCGCGGCGCGCGCGCTGGTAGCGCGGGAAGCCGCGCGCGCCGGGATCGAATACGCCGCGGCGCGCTTGCTCGATCCGGACCCGGCGCGGCGCTGGGCGGCGGACGGGCGCGAGTACCTATTCGACTTCGACGGCATTCCGGTGCAGGTGAGCGTGCGCGACGAGGCCGCCAGGATCGACCTGAACGCCGCGTCGTTCGAACTGCTGCAGGCCTTCTTCGAAGCGCTGGGCGAGCCGCGCGCCGTGGCGACCAGGCTTGCTGCCGCGGTGATCGACTGGCGCGATGCCGACAGCCTCGGCCAGCCTGCCGGCGGCGCCGAGGACGCCGATTACGCCGCGGCGGGTCTGCTCGGCGGGGCCAAGGACGCACCCTTCGACACGGTGTCCGAGCTGGCGCAGGTGCTGGGCATGCGCCCGGCGCTGCAGGCCGCCGCGGCGCCGCACCTGACCGTGCACGGCGGCCATGCGCTGCCCGATGCCGGGCTGGCCGATGCGGTGGTGCGCAAGGCGCTGGGGCTGCCTGCGCAGGCCGCGCCGGTGGATCCGGCCGCGCCCCCGGCGCCGGGCAGCGGCACGTATAGTATTGAGAGCCGCGCCCGGCTTGCCGATGGGCGCAGTGCGCGATGGTCGGTGGTCTTGCGGATGGGGAGCAGCGGTTTGCCGGGTTCGACGTACACGACACTGCATTGGGCCGCGGGGGAACCGTGAAATGAGCGCCGCCACCTTGCGCTGGCCGTGGCCCGGTTCGGGCCTGCGCGGCTTCCTGTCGTGGTGGCGGGCCGGCCTGTTGGCCTGGCTGCCGGTGCGCCTGCGACGGGCGCTGGCTGCGGGCAACGACCGCCTGCTGCTGAGCCCGGACGCGGGCGGGCTGCGCCTGGACCTGCAGCAGGCCGGCGAATTGCACCGGCTTGCCTCGCTGTCGCTGCCGCTGGCCGCGGCGGCGGATCCGCTGGCCGACTTGCTGCGCGAGCGCGCCATCGGCATGCCGCGCTGGCTGCTGCTGTCGGCGGCCTGTGGCCTGCGTCGCGGCCTGCTGCTGCCGGGTGCTGCGCGGGATCGGCTGCGCGACGTGCTGGCGTTCGAGATCGAGCGGCAGACCCCGTTCGCTGCCGCCGACGTGCTGTTCGACGGCCGCATCCTGGCGCTGCGCGACGACGGCCAGCTGCAGGTCGAACTGGTGGTGGTGCCGCGCCCGCAACTGGCCGCGGCGACCGCCGGACTGGGCGGGCAGGCGGAGCGTCTGGCCGGCGTGGAGCTTGCCGATGCCGTTGGCCGGCCGCTCGGCGTCAACCTGCTGCCTCCCGGGCAGCGGCATGTGCTGCGCGATCCATGGCGGCGCTGGAACGGCTTGCTGGCGTTGGCCGCGCTGCTGGCAATGGTGCTGGGCATGGGCCAGCTCCTCGACAACCGCCGGGCCGCGGCGGATACGCTGCAAAAGGAAATGGCCGGTCGCGAAGCCGGCGCGCGCGCGCTGTCCGCGCAGCGCCAGCAGCTGCTGGACGGGCGCGAAGGCGCCGCCTACCTGCGCGCGCAACGCGCGGCGCGGCCGTCGTCGGTGGAGCTGCTGGATGCGCTGGCGCAGCGGTTGCCCGAGGGCACCTGGCTGGAAAAGGTGTCGGTCGAAGGTGACCAGCTGACCCTCATCGGACTCTCCAACCAGGCCGCCGCCCTGGTCGGGAAACTGGAAGGCGCGCCGCAGTGGAGCGCGCCGGCCCTGAGCGGTGCCCTGCAGCAGGATCCGCGGCTGCGGGTGGACCGCTTCACCCTGGTGGCGAAGCTGGCAACCACTGCCTCGCCAACGGCGGCGGACACGGCGGCCGGAGGCAGGCAGTGATCCGCGCCGACCGCGACCGCTGGCTGGCGCTGGCGCTGCTGCTGGCGGTGCTGGGGCTGGTCTACCTGGCGCTGGTGCATCCGTTGTTCACGGTGCCGATGCGCGCCGCCGATGCCCGCATCGCCGAGTTGCGCGAGCGCGACGCGCGCCTGCGCGGCCTGCTGGCGCAGCGGCCGCAGATCGAGCGCGCGCTGGCGAGCCCGGATGCGCAGGACGGCGGTTCCGGCTTCCTCGCCGAACCCACCGCGGAGCTGGCCGCGGCCGCGCTCATCCAGCATCTGGAGCGGGTGGTGGCGGATGCAAGTCCAGGCGGGCGCGGCTGCGCCATCGTCAACCGCACCCCGCTGGGCGACGACGTCGGCGGCGGCCGCTACCGCCGGGTCACCGTGCAGGTGCGGCTGCGCTGCGGCAACGCCGAGACGCTGGCGGTGCTGCACGCGCTGGAGTCGGCGCGGCCGTGGCTGTTCGTGGACGCGCTGGGGATCACCGCGCAGCGGTATTTCGCCGTCCCCGGCGCAGCGCAGCCGCAGGAAGGCGGGCTGGACGTCGGCTTCAACCTGTACGGCTACCTGCGTCCGGCCGCGGGCGGGCGCCCATGAGCGGCGGACAGGGTTTCGCCCATTCGCTGGGGCGCGCCAGGGCCTCGACCTGGCTGCTGGCCGCGGCCTGCGCCTGGGCGCTGCTGCTGTGGCTGGCGGCGGCGCTGGGCATGGGCACGCGGATCGAGCCGGCGCAGGCGGTGGCCCTTGGGGCGCTGCCGGCGCCCCCCGCGGCCGTCGGCGAGCGCCTCGGCCCGCTGGGGCAGTACGCAGAAGCGGCATCGCGCCCGCTGTTCACCCAGGATCGACGGCCGCGCGCCTTCCTTGCCGTCGCCCAGGGCGAGGGCGAGGGGAGCGGCGCGGCGCTGGATTTCATCCTCACCGGCGTGCTGATCAGCCCGCAGGTGCGGCTGGCGATCCTGCAGCCCAGCGGCGGCGGCGATTCGCAGCGCGTGCGCGAAGGCACGGCCCCGGAGGGCGCGGGCGACTGGCGGCTGCTGGAAGTGCGGCCGCGCGAGGCGCTGTTCGAAGGCCCGGGCGGGCAGGTGTCGCTGGAACTGCGCAGCTTCGGCGTGGCCGGAGAGCCTGGCGCGCGCGCAGGGACGCCCGTGCCATCGATGGTGCCGCCCCCGCCGCAGGAAGGCGTGCGCGATGCCGGCGATGCCGCACCCGACGAGGCGCGCAGGATCGAGGATATCCGCCGGCGCATCGAGGCGCGCCGTGCGCAGATGCGACAACAGGACCAGGACGCCGGCGACGGCGGTGGGCGCCCGCGCCCGCTGTCCGGACCGGCCCGATGACGAAGGCAAAGCAGCCCATGAACCGAACGTTTCCCCGCGCGCCCCTGCGCCCCGTGCTGGTCGCCGTGCTGGCGGGGGTGCTGGCCGGTTGCGCCAGTGCGCCGCAGCCGCAGATGCACCGGGCCGCGCAAGCGGCCGGCCAGCAGGCCGATGCCACGGCCGGCGCCGACATCCGCCGCGAGGTGCTGCAGGAACTGGGCGGCGATGCGCCGCAGCCGGTGATCCGCCGTGCCACCAGCGCGCCGATCAACCAGACCGTGGCCAGCGCGCCGCCGCCATCGCTGGCCAGCAGCGGCGAAGCCAGCTTCAACTTCGAAGGTGAGTCGCTGCACGCGGTGGTCAAGGCCATCCTCGGCGACATGCTCGGCCAGAGCTACAGCATCGCGCCGGGCGTGCAGGGCACCGTCACCGTCGCCACCCAGAAGCCGGTCGGCGCGGCCGGCGCGCTGGGCCTGCTGGACCAGGTGCTGGCGCAGAACGGCGCGCGCATGGTCTACAGCGACGGCCGCTACAACATCGTCCCGGCCGACCAGGCGCTGCAGAGCGGGGTGGTGCCGCGGACCGGTTCGCCGGCGCTGGCGCGCGGCTTCGAGTCGCGGGTGGTGCCGTTGCGCCACGTCTCCGCGCTGGAGATGGAAAAGATCCTCAAGCCGTACGCGCGGCAGGGCTCGATCGTCAGCATCGACGGCGCACGCAACCTGATCACGGTCGCCGGCACCCGCGCCGAGCTGGAGAACTACCTGCGCACCATCCAGGTGTTCGACGTCGACTGGATGGCCAGCATGTCGGTGGGCGTGTTCCCGTTGCAGTCGGGCCGCGCCAGCGACGTGGTGCAGGACCTGGAGCGGGTGTTCGGCGCGCAGGCCAACACCCCCGTCGCCGGCATGTTCCGCTTCATGCCGCTGGAATCCACCAACGCGGTGATGGTGATCACCGCCCAGCCCGCCCACCTCGACGAGATCCGCCAGTGGATCGACCGCATCGAAGGCGGCAGCGGCGACGGCAGGCTGTTCGCCTACGAGCTGAAGTACATCAAGGCGCGCGACCTGGCCGACCGGTTGGGCGAGGTGTTCGGCGGCTCCGCGGCCGGCGGCCGCGGCGAGCCCGCGCTGATGCCGGGGCTGCAGGCCGGCGAGCTGCGCGATCGCGGCGACGATGCCGGTGGCCGCACGGGCGGCGAGGCAGGCGGTCTCGGTGAAGGCGCCAGCCTGCCGCAGGCCGGCAGCGGCAATGGCCGGGTGACCCTGGAGATCGACGGCAGCGAAGTGGGCGTCTCGGCGGTGGAGGACACCAATTCGCTGCTGGTGCGCGCCAGTCCCGCGCAGTGGAAATCGATCCGCCAGGTGATCGAACGCCTCGACGTGATGCCGATGCAGGTGCACATCGAGGCGCAGGTGCTGAGCGTGGCGCTGAAGGGTGAGCTGCAGTACGGGGTGAGCTGGTTCTTCGACCAGGCGGTGGCGGACAAGGGGCTGCCGCTGCCCACCGGCCGCAACAGCTGGGGCACGCATGCCGGCAGCGTCAGCGCGCTGCCCAGCGGCGCCGGCAACCTGCTCAGCTGGACCTTCCTCGGCAGCAGCGCCGCGGCCATCGTGCAGGCGCTGGACAACGTCACCGACGTGCGCACCCTGTCGTCGCCGTCGGTGATGGCGCAGAACAACCGCGAGGCGGTGCTGAACGTCGGCCAGAAGATCCCGGTGGCCTCGGTCAGCTTCAATCCGCAGACCGGCGGCGACACCGGCACCTACAGCCAGGTGCAGTACCTCGACACCGGCATCATCCTGAAGGTGCGTCCGCGCATCAGCCGCGACGGCATGGTGTTCCTCGACATCGTGCAGGAAGTCAGCAAGCCCACCGGGATCGCCGACAAGTTCGGCAACGTCCGCATCGACACCAGCAAGGTCACCACCAGCGCGGTGGCGACCAGCGGCGAAACCGTGGTGCTGGCCGGCCTGATCAGCGAAGGCAGCGGGAGCAACTCCAGCGGCGTACCGGGGCTCAGCCGGATCCCGGTGCTGGGTGGCCTGTTCGGCACGCAGGGCAAGAGCAAGAACCGCGACGAACTGGTGGTGCTGATCACGCCCACGGTGGTGCGCAGCCCGCAGGAAGCGCGCGCGCTGACCGACGAATACGGCAGCCGCTTCCGCGCGCTGGAACCGATCTACAAGCCGAAGAAGTGAGCCGCAGCGATCCCGCCCTGCCGATCGTGCTGGTGCCGGTGGGCACCGACGAGGACGCACTCGACGCCTGCCTGGCCGCACTCGATGCCGGCACGCCCGCCGGCACGCGGGTGTGGCTGGCGGACAACGCCCAGGCCGGGCCGCGCGGCGTCGCCCTCATCGAAGGCTGGCTGGCGCGCACCCGCCTGCAGGCCGCGCATACCCGCCGCGCCGCGCCACTGGGCGAAGCAGCGCACATGGACGAGGCGCTGCGCGCCTGCGCCGACGCCGACGTGGCGGTGCTGGCCAGCGACGCGGCGCCGGCCCCGGGCTGGCTGGAGCGGCTGGCCGAGTGCCTGGCGCGCGATCCGGCGATCGCCAGCGCCACCCCGTGGAGCAATGCCGGCGAGGCGGCCGCGTGGCCGCGGATCGGCGAGATCACCGCACTGGAATACCCGCCGTCGCTGCTGGCCCAGGCCTGCGCGCTGCTGCCGCCGGTGCATCCCGACCTGCCGGCCGCGGTGGGCCATGCGGTGCTGCTGCGCGGACGCGCCCGCGTGCAGGCAGGCGGGCTGGACGCCGCCAGCTATCGTTCCTGGTATGCGGCCTTGATCGACCTGAGCCTGCGCATGGCCGGGCTGGGCGGACGCAACGTGCTGTGCGAAACCGCCTTCGTGGTGCGCGCTGCCGAAGGTGCGCCGCGCGAGGGCGACATGGACGCCCTGTGCGCGCGCTGGCCGGCCTGGCACGCGCGCATCGCCCACTGCCTGATGGACGACCCGCAGCGCGCGTTGCGGACCCGGCTGGGCGAGGAGCTGGCGCAGCTGGCGCGCCTGCCGCCGCAGGCCGATTTGTTCGCGGGCGCCACGTGAGCGACGGCGGCATCGCCGTGGTGGTGGTCGCCTACAACAGCGAGGAGACCCTGGACGAATGCCTGGCGCGGCTGCGCGCGGCGCAGGGCGTGGAGGAGATCCGCGTGGTCGACAACGCCTCGCGCGATGCCGGCATCGACATCGTGCAGCGCCACGCGCTGGCCGATGCGCGGCTGCGCTTCATCGCCAATCCCGACAACCCCGGCTTCGCGGTGGCCTGCAACCAGGGCGCGGCGGCCAGCACCGCGCCGTGGCTGGCATTCGTGAACCCGGATTGCTTCATCGAAGCGGACACGCTGGCGCGGCTGCGAGAGGCCGCCGCCAGCCAGGGCGACGCGCTGGTGGGCGGCGTGATGCGCGGCGAGGACGGCGCGCTGGACGCCGCCGCGCGCCGGCGCGACCCGGACTTCGCGGCGATGCTGCGTTCCCGCCGCGCGCGCGAACTGTCCATCCCGCGCGATCCGGCCGCGCCGCTGCAGCCGGTGGACGCGGTATCGGGCGCGCTGATGGTGCTGCCCCGTTCGCTGTTCGCGCGCATTGGCGGCTTCGACGAAGGCTACCGGCTGCATGCCGAAGACCTCGATCTTTGCAGGCGGGTGCGCCAGGCCGGCGCGATGGTCGCCGTCGCCAACGAAGCGGAAGTGCTGCACGTGCGCGGGGTGTCGTCGCGCGCGCGGCCGCTGTTCGTGGAGTGGCACAAGCACCGCGGCCTGTGGCGGTACTTCCGCAGGTTCGAAGCCGCGCGCCGCGGCCGCATCACCCGGATGGCGGTGTTCGCGATGATCTGGGGGCGCTTTCCGCTGGCGGCGCTGCGGGCTGCGCTGCGCCGATAGACCGGCGATGCCCGTCGTTCTTTCCGCAGCAGCGCACCGCAGGGGCGCGACCGATTTCGCGGAATCGGATCAAACGCATCGCGCCCTTTCAGTGCGCCTGCGGGGAGCGTTTATGGCGAGCGGTAGCGGTTGATCTGATCGCGCAGCGACCTTGCCGCGCCGGCCGCCGCTTCCGCATAGCCCTCGCCGCGCGAGGCGTAGAGGATGCCGCGCGAGGAGTTGATCATCAGCCCGCTGCCGTCGGCGCTGCGGCCGTTGCGCACCACCGCCTCGACGTCGCCGCCTTGCGCGCCCACGCCGGGGATCAGCAGCGGCATGTCGCCTACGATCCCGCGGATCACGGCGAGCTCTTCCGGGAAGGTCGCACCCACCACCAGCGCGCAGTTGCCATCGCCGTTCCACTCACCGGCGATGGCGCGGGCGATGTGCTGGTACAGCGGCGCGCCGTCCACCAGCAGCTCCTGGAAGTCGCGCGCGCCGGGGTTGGAGGTGTGGCAGAGGAACACGCAGCCGCGGTCGTTGTACTGCAGGAACGGATCGGCGGAGTCGCGCCCCATGTACGGGTTCAGCGTCACCGCATCCGCACCGAAACGCTCGAACGCTTCGCAGGCGTACTGCCGGGCGGTGCTGCCGATATCGCCGCGCTTGGCGTCGAGGATCACCGGCACGTCCGGGTGCGCGCCGTTGAGGTGGGCGATCAGCCGCTGCAGCTGCGCCTCGCCGTCGTTGTGGGCGGCGAAGTAGGCGATCTGCGGCTTGAACGCGCAGGCGTACTCCGCGGTGGCATCGGCGATGTCGCGGCAGAAGGCGAACAGCGCGTCCGGATCGTCGACGAAGCGGTCCGGGAACTTCGCCGGGTCGGGATCGAGGCCGACGCAGAGCAGGGTGTCGGCGTCGCGCCAGCGGGCGCGCAGTTTGTCGATGAAGCCCATGGTGTCCTCCTCCTGCATGCAGCGACGCCCACGTTGCCGTGGGCGTCCGGGCCGTTACTTCAGCGCCTTGAACCGCAGCCGCTTCGGGCCGGCGTCGTCGCCCAGGCGGCGCTTCTTGTCTTCCTCGTACTCGCGGTAGTTGCCCTGGAAGAACTCCACGTGCGAGTCGCCCTCGAAGGCGAGGATGTGGGTGGCGATGCGGTCCAGGAACCAGCGGTCATGGCTGATCACGAAGGTGTTGCCGGGGAACTCCAGCAGCGCGTCTTCGAGCGCGCGCAGGGTCTCGATGTCGAGGTCGTTGGATGGTTCGTCGAGCAGCAGCACGTTCCCGCCCTGCAGCAGGGTCTTGGCCATGTGCAGGCGGCCGCGCTCGCCGCCGGACAGCGAGCCGACCAGCTTCTGCTGGTCCTGGCCCTTGAAGTTGAAGCGGCCGATGTAAGCGCGCGACTGGATCTCGGTGCCGTTGATGTTGAGGATGTCCAAGCCGCCGGAGACTTCCTGGAACACCGTGTGGTTGCCTTCCAGCGCGCCGCGGCTCTGGTCCACGTAGGCCAGGTTCACGGTGGGGCCGATCAAGATCTCGCCGGAGTCCGGCTTCTCCTGCCCGGTGATCATCTTGAACAGGGTGGACTTGCCGGCGCCGTTCGGGCCGATGATGCCGACGATGGCGCCCGGCGGGACGATCATCGAAAGGTTGTCGATCAGCAGGCGGTCGCCGAACTTCTTGGAGACGTTCTTGAACTCGATCACCGAGTTGCCCAGGCGCTCGCCCGGCGGGATGAAGATCTCGTTGGTCTCGTTGCGCTTCTGGTAGTCGACCGACTGCAGCTCCTCCAGCCGCGCCAGGCGCGCCTTGCCCTTGGAGCGGCCGCCCTTGGCGTTCTGGCGGGACCACTCCAGTTCCTTCTGGATGGCCTTCTGGCGAGCCTTCTCCTGGTTCTCTTCCTGCTTCAGGCGCTCGTCCTTCTGCACCAGCCAGTCGGTGTAGTTGCCCTTCCACGGAATGCCGCGGCCGCGGTCCAGCTCGAGGATCCACTCGGCGGCGTTGTCGAGGAAGTAGCGATCATGGGTGACCGCCACCACGGTGCCGGTGTAGCGGTGCAGGAACTGCTCCAGCCATTCCACCGATTCGGCGTCGAGGTGGTTGGTGGGTTCGTCGAGCAGCAGCATGTCGGGCTTCTGCAACAGCAGGCGGCACAGCGCCACGCGGCGCTTCTCGCCGCCGGAGAGCTTGCCGATGATGGCGTCCCACGGCGGCAGGCGCAGCGCGTCGGCGGCCACTTCCAGCTGGTTCTCCAGCGTGTGCGCGTCGCCGGCGGCGAGGATCGCCTCCAGGCGCTCCTGCTCCTTGGCCAGCGCGTCGAAATCGGCGCCTTCCTCGGCGTAGGCGGCATAGACCTCGTCCAGCCGCGCCTGCGCCTGCAGCACTTCGCCCACGCCTTCCTCGACCGCCTGGCGCACGGTGTGCTCGGGATTCAGCTCCGGCTCCTGCGCCAGGTAGCCGACCTTGATGCCGGGCTGCGGGCGCGCCTCGCCTTCGAAATCCTTGTCCACCCCGGCCATGATCCGCAGCACGGTGGACTTGCCGGCGCCGTTCAGGCCCAGCAGGCCGATCTTGGCGCCGGGGAAGAAGCTCAGCGAGATGTCCTTGATGATCTGCCGCTTGGGCGGAACCACCTTGGACACGCGGTTCATGGTGTAGATGTATTGCGAGGACATGCGCGCTCCGGGCGTACGACGACGGCCTGCGCCGGGGAGGCAGGCCGCGAGGATGATTCGGGAAGCGGCGATTATAGCGCCTGGCCGGGTGGGCTTCCGGCCCCGGCGGAACCCCCGCGGCAGAGGTTGCCGGGGGATCCTGGCCAGGCAGGTAGTGGTCGAATTGGCGGAGAAGGGAATGCACGCGAAACATTGCAGCTGGCTGCTACTGGCGGCTCTACCAGCCTTGGCTTGGGGGATGCGGGCCGGTGGCGGCGACACGTTTGCACACAAGGATTGGCAGCTGGCCTGCGACAACACCCGCACCTGCCGCGCTGCCGGCTACCAGGAGGAGGGTGGCGAGCATGCGGTTTCGGTGCTGCTGACGCGGCCTGCCGGGCCGTGGGCCGCGGTTACTGGGCAGCTACGGTTGGGCGATTTCAACGAAGGAGACCAGGCGTGGATGGCGGCGCTGCCGGAGCGGGCGTCCGTCGGGCTATGGATCGATGGCCAGCGGGTGGGCGCGCTGGCGCTGGACAAGGGGCTTTCTTCCGCCGACCTGCCGCCGCCGCTGGTCGACGCCCTGCTGGCAGCGCTGCGGCGCGACGGCAGGATCGAATGGCGGAGTGGCGATGTTGCGTGGCGTCTCTCCGGCGCGGGCGCCAGCGCGGTGTTGTTGAAGATGGACGAGGTGCAGGGGCGGCTGGGGACGCCCGGCGCGCTGGTGCGGCGTGGCAAGCGCGATGAAGCCTTGGTGTTGCCGCCGCTGCCGGCGCCGGTCGTGCAGGCCGCGGCGGTGCCGGAGGCGAAGGCGGGCACGGTCCTGGCGCCAGCGCAGGCCAGCGCGATGCGCGCCCGCTTGCGTGGAAGCGCGGGCGCGAGTGATGACTGCGAGGCGCTGGCCGTGGCGACGGCTGGGGACGTCGCCAACACCGATGCCGAGTCCATCACCGCCTGGCCGCTGTCATCGACCCAGCAGCTGGTGGAAGCGCGCTGCTGGCTGGCGGCTTACAACGTCGGCTATGGCTACTGGGTGGTGGCGGACGGGCAGGCGCCGGTGCAAGTCACCGACATCGGCAGCGAGTACGACGGCAACGGCACCATCACTTCGGTGCAGAAGGGGCGCGGACTCTTCGACTGTGGCTGGAGCGAAACCTGGACCTGGGATGGCAGGGCGTTCGTGCACACCGATTCCAGTGGCGACGGCATGTGCCGGACGGTTTCGATCGCCGGCGCGTGGGCGCTGCCCACCTGGGTGGCGGAGGTGCGCCCGCCTGCACGCCGAGGGGAGGGGGCGGACGGCCCGGTGCCGGCGGGGGGAACCCGTTAGAATCCAATTTCCCCACACCCTCCCCCCGGAGCCGCCCGATGTTCTCCCGTGCCGACACGCTTGCTGCTTTTGACCCCGAACTGGCCAAGGCCATCGCCGCCGAGGATCGACGCCAGGAAGACCACGTCGAGCTGATCGCCTCCGAGAACTACGCCAGCCCGCGGGTGATGGAAGCGCAGGGCAGCCAGATGACCAACAAGTACGCCGAGGGCTACCCGGGCAAGCGTTATTACGGCGGCTGCGAGTACGTGGACATCGCCGAACAGCTGGCGATCGACCGCCTGAAGCAGCTGTACGGCGCCGACTACGCCAACGTGCAGCCGCACTCCGGCTCGCAGGCCAACCAGGCGGTGTACTTCGCGCTGCTGCAGCCCGGCGACACCATCCTCGGCATGTCGCTGGCGCACGGCGGCCACCTGACCCACGGCGCCAAGGTCAACGCCTCGGGCAAGCTGTTCAACGCGGTGCAATACGGCGTCAACGACGAGGGCCTGATCGACTACGACGAAGTCGAGCGGCTGGCGCTGGAGCACAAGCCGAAGATGGTGGTGGCCGGTTTCTCCGCCTACTCGCAGGTGGTGGACTGGGCGCGCTTCCGCGCCATCGCCGACAAGGTCGGCGCCTACCTGTTCGTGGACATGGCGCACGTGGCCGGCCTGGTCGCCGCCGGCGTGTACCCGAGCCCGCTGCCGCACGCGCACGTGGTGACCTCCACCACCCACAAGACCCTGCGCGGCCCGCGCGGCGGCATCATCATCGCCAGCCGCGCCGCGATGGGCGAGCAGGCCGAGGAAATCGAGAAGAAGCTGCAGTCGATCGTGTTCCCCGGCATCCAGGGCGGCCCGCTGATGCACGTGATCGCGGCCAAGGCGGTGGCGTTCAAGGAGGCGCTGGAGCCGGCGTTCAAGGACTACCAGCAGCAGGTGGTGAAGAACGCGCAGGCGATGGCGAAGGTCATCATTGCCCGCGGCTACAAGATCGTTTCCGGCGGCACCCAGAACCACCTGATGCTGGTCGACATGATCGGCAAGGACGTCTCCGGCAAGCAGGCCGAGGAGGCGCTGGGCAAGGCGCACATCACCGTCAACAAGAACTCGGTGCCGAACGACCCGCGCAAGCCCTTCGTCACCTCCGGCCTGCGCATCGGCACCCCGGCGGTCACCACCCGCGGCTACAAGGAAGCCGACTGCGTGGCGCTGGCCGAGTGGATCTGCGACGTGCTGGACAACCCGAACGACGAGAACGTGATCGCCGGCGTGCGCGCGAACGTCGAGAAGCAGTGCAAGCAGTTCCCGGTGTATGGCTGAGCACGGGCAGCGGGCCAACACCGCCCGTTCCTGACGTATGCACTGTCCCTTCTGCCAGCACAGCGATACCCGCGTGATCGACTCGCGGGTATCGGAGGATGGCGCCACGATCCGCCGCCGCCGCGTCTGTGAGGCCTGCGGCGAGCGCTTCTCCACCCTCGAGACCATCGAGCTGAAGCTGCCGGCCATCGTCAAGTCCGATGGCCGTCGCGAAGCCTTCGATGCGCGCAAGCTGCGCACCAGCTTCGACCGGGCGCTGCAGAAGCGGCCGGTCTCCGAGGAGCAGATCGAGGCCGCGGTGCGGGCGGTCGTGCACCAGCTGCGGATGGCCGCCGAGCGCGAGATCCCGGCGCGCCGCGTCGGCGAGTTCGTGATGGCCGAGCTGCGCAAGCTCGACCACGTCGGCTACGTGCGCTTCGCCTCGGTCTATCGCAGCTTCGAGGACGTGGCCGACTTCCGCGAGGAACTGGACCGCCTGGAGCGCGATCTTCCCGGCGAGGGCCAGTTGCCGCTGCTGGAAGAGGGGAGGAAGGGTGCGGAGCTGTTTTCCCCGCGCGGGCCTGCGAAGCCGGGCAAGGACAAGGACAAGTGACTCCGACCTCCTTTTCGTTTTCCTCCACCGACCACGCGCTGATGGCGCGCGCGTTGCGCCTGGCCGAACGCGGCGCGTACACGGCGCGGCCCAACCCCATGGTGGGCTGCGTCATCGCCCGCGATGGCGAGGTGGTCGGCGAGGGCTGGCACCAGCGCAAGGGCGGGCCGCATGCGGAGGTGTTCGCGCTGGAGGCCGCCGGCGACCGCGCGCGCGGCGCCACCGCGTACGTCAGCCTGGAGCCGTGCGCGCACCATGGCAGCACGCCGCCGTGCGCAGGGGCGCTGGTGGCGGCCGGGGTGGCGCGGGTGGTCGCGGCCATGCGCGATCCGTTCCCGTCGGTGGACGGCGCCGGTTTCGAGCGCCTGCAGGCGGCCGGGATCGTGGTCGAACACGGCTTGATGGAAGCGCAGGCGCGCGAACTCAACCGCGGCTTCCTGGCCCGTGTCGAGCGCGGCCGGCCGTGGCTGCGGGTCAAGCTGGCGACCAGCCTGGACGGCCGCACCGCGATGGCCTCCGGCGATTCCAAGTGGATCAGCGGCGAGGCTTCGCGCCACGACGTGCAGCGCTGGCGTGCGCGCAGCGGCGCGCTGCTGACCGGTGCCGGCACCGTGCTGGCCGACGACCCGCAGCTCACCGTGCGGCTGGAGGATGGCAGCGACTTCCTGCCACCGCTGCGGGTGGTGCTGGACCCCGGCCTGGCCACCGTGGCGCGCGGCCGCGTGCGCGAAGGCGATGCGCCCACCCTGTACATCCACTCGCCGGATGCCCGGCTGCCGCGCGGGCTGGAGATCGACCACGTCGCGGTACCGGCGCAGGGCACCCGTTTCGACCTCGACGCGGTGCTGCAGCTGCTGGCCACGCGCGGCATTAACGAGGTGCAGCTGGAGGCGGGCGCCACCCTGGCCGGCGCCTTCCTCGATGCCGGGCTGGTCGACGAACTGCTGCTGTACGTGGCGCCGGTGCTGCTGGGCCCGCGCGCGCGCCCGCTGTTCGACGGCCTGCACATTGACGCGATGGCGCAGCGGCTGGAGATGCGGCGCATCGAAAGCACCGTGGTGGGCGAGGATCTGCGCCTGCTGCTGCGCCCGGGGAACGACTGAGGCGCGATGGCGGCTGGCATGCCCCCCTTCCGGGGGCGCCGGTGGTCGTGGAGAATGTGCCCGCGCACTGCGTCTGCTTGCGCCGGACTCCGGCGCGTCGTCTCCAAGGGGAAAATCAATGTTCCGATCGTTTTGCCTAGCCCTAGGGCTGGCGTTGTCGTGCTTTGCCGCCGTAGCCAAGACCCCCATGTACCTACGCCCATCGCCCATGACCTGCCGGTGGAATTGATCCTCAACCAGCACGAGATCGCGATCGACGTACCCGCCACCGCCACTGCGGTGGGCATGCAGTTCGGCCTCATCGGTGCGCTCGTCGGCAGCGCGATACAGAACTCGCAGGCCAAGAAGGCCGAAGAGCGCGTGGTGCCGCTGCGCGACATGCTGGTCGAATACCGCTTCAACGAGCGCATGGAGGCGGCGATTCGCGCCAAGTTGGCCTCCGAGGGCCTTTCGCCCAACCCGCAGCTGACGGTGCGGCAGACCCCGTGGGATGCAGCGGAAGCCAATGCCCAGCCAGCGGCGATGCAGGTGCTGGTGATCGTGCCGCGCTATGCCATGAGCTACGAGCTGCAGCAGCTGACCGTGACGTTGATGGCGTCGCTGATCCAGCGCACGCCCAAGGCCAACGGCAAGTACAAGACCAAGGCCCTGTTCAGCCGCAACTACTCGTTCGACTTCCCGATGCTCGCTGCGCCTGGCCAAGACGGGCAATTGATGTCGCAGTGGAGCGCGCTTGGCAGCGTCGGGATGTCGCGCGTGCTCGACCAGGGCATCGAGCAGGTGACCGACATGCTCGTGCATGATTTTTCCCCGGCCGGGCGTGCGGAATGGGGCATGACAGGCAAGGGCCAGGTCGCCACCGTAGCCGGGCGTGGCTACCCCGGCCAGCAGGTGCGGCAGGGTGAGGGTTGGGCGTGGGTGCGCTCCGGCAAGGGTTGGATGCAGGCGCTGCAGGGTCATCGCCCGTTGGATGCGGCGGCCATCTCCGCGCTGTCCGCCCCGGCCGTGGCGCCGGCACCCGCCGCCGAGGTGCAGGCCCCGGCTACCGAACTGCAGGCACCGACCGCCGAACTGCAGGCACCCGCCGCCGCCGCCGCGGAGGCTGCGCCGGTCGGCAGTGGGGGCTGACCCGTGGCGAGGATGACGCCACGATTGCTTGTGCTGCCATGCGTGGTGGCGGGCTTGGTCGGTTGCGCGGCGAAGGTGCATCGGGTCGCGGTGGATCCGGCGCGCCTGGCCATGCCGGTGGCGACCAAGCTTGCCTGCGGGTACCGGCTGCACGAGGTCGTCGATGCCCGGCCTTCGAGCGAACGCTCCGGTGGGCTGGGCAATCATTTGTTCCTGTTCGACGATGTGCCCGGCGTGGTTCGGCAGCAGTTTGGCAACGCCGGCTTGGGCGGACAGTCGGATGGCCCCGGCGTGGACGTGCGGATCCTGCAGTTCTACCTAACCCAGAACACCATCACCAAGATCCCGGTTGCCGTGTACGAAGTGCGCGTCGATGGCGGGGCGCCCTTCCTGGTGCGCTCGCAGAAGGCGTCGATGAACTGGAACGGTACCGAGAACGAGGCCTACAGTGCTTACGCGGCGGCGCTTGCGGATGCCGCCGGGCAGGTCGTGGCGCGGCTCAACACGGACTGCGCGAAAGCCGGCTGACCGGCTCCCGGCGCGGATCCGGCGCATCCCGGGGGCGAGGCGTCTTGGCCTCGCCCCTTGGTTGCCCGCCATCCCGAACGGCCGGCAGCCGGGGCCCGGATTGGCCGCGGTGGTACAATGTGCACGCCGGGATGCCGGCGATAACCACAACGAAACGTCTTCAGGGCGGGGTGCGATTCCCCACCGGCGGTAGGCGCGGCGTGTCCTCCCCCGAGGTGCCCCGTGCGAGCCCGCGAGCGCTTTCTGGCCAGCATGGCGGAAAGGCCAGCAGACCCGGTCGAATGCCGGGGCCGACGGTCATAGTCCGGATGATAGAAGACGCACCCGCGCGGCCCGGTCGCGCGTCTGCGCGCGCCATGCGGGCGTTTCCCGTGCCATGCGGGAAACAGGTCATGTTCACAGGACTCATCGAGGGCGTTGGTTCGCTGGCGGCGCGCGAAGCCCGCGGCGGCGACGCCCGCCTGGTCATCGATACCGGCACCCTGCCGTTCGACGGCGTGCAGCTGGGCGAGAGCATCGCGGTCAACGGCTGCTGCCTGACCGTGGTCGGATTCGACGCGACAAGCTTCGCCGTCGATGCCTCCAACGAGACGCTGGCGCTGACCACGCTGGGCCGGCTGGCCATCGGCGCGCCGGTGAACCTGGAGCGCGCCATGCTGCCCAGCGACCGCCTCGGCGGCCATCTGGTCAGCGGCCACGTGGACGGGCTGGCCAGCGCCGAGCGCCGCTGGGACGACGCGCGTGCGGTGCGCTGGCGGTTTTCGGCGCCGCGGCCGCTGCTGCGCTACATCGCCTACAAGGGTTCGGTCTGCGTGGACGGCGTCAGCCTGACCGTGAACGCCGCCGACGACACCGGTTTCGAGGTCGCGCTGATCCCGCACACGGTGGAACACACCGCCTTCCGCGCGCTGCAGGTTGGCGACGCGGTCAACATCGAAGTGGACCTGCTGGCGCGCTATGCCGAGCGCCTGCAGGCAACGAAGGATTGGACATGAGCTTTGCAACGATTCCCGAGCTGCTGGAAGAACTGCGCGCCGGGCGCATGGTGGTGGTGGTCGACGACGAGGACCGCGAGAACGAAGGCGACCTGATCATGGCCGCCGAGCTGGTCAAGCCGTCCGACATCAATTTCATGGTGACCCATGCGCGCGGGCTGGTCTGCCTGTCGCTGACCCGCGAGCGCTGCGCGCAGCTGGGCCTGAACCCGATGGTGCGCGACAACACCTCGCAGCACCACACCAATTTCACCGTCAGCATCGAGGCGGCCGAAGGCGTCACCACCGGCATCAGCGCCTACGACCGCGCGCATACCGTGCGCACCGCCGTGCGTCCCGATGCCAAGCCGTCCGACCTCAGCCAACCGGGCCACATCTTCCCGCTGACCGCCCAGCCCGGCGGCGTGCTCAACCGCGCCGGCCACACCGAGGCGGCGGCCGACCTGGCCCTGCTGGCGGGCTTCGAGCCGGCCGGCGTGCTGGTGGAGATCCTCAACCCCGACGGCAGCATGGCGCGCCGCCCGCAGCTGGAGGGGTTCGCCCGCGAGCACGGGCTGAAGATCGGCTCGATCGAGGACCTGATCCGCTACCGGCTGGACACCGAACACACCGTCGAGCGCATCGACAGCCGTGAAATCGAGACCGACCACGGCCGCTTCCAGCTGCATACCTGGCGCGACCGCCTCACCCGCGGCCTGCACTACGCGCTGGTGCGCGGCGAGGTGGCCGGCGACGAGCCGGTGCTGGTGCGGGTGCAGCAGCAGAACCCGTTGGCCGATGCGCTGCACTGGCGGCGCGCCGATTTCGGTCCGCTGGTGGGCGACGTGCTGGCGATGATCGCCGCCGACGGCCGCGGCGTGCTGGTGCTGCTGGGCGATGCCCCCGACGCCGAGGCCACCCTGGCGCGCATCCGCGAGCAGCCGGCGCCGCCCGCCAGCAAGGCCGGCGCGCTGGCGCAGTGGCGGCGCAACGGCGCCGGCTCGCAGATCCTGGCCGCGCTGGGCGTGCGCCACCTGCGCGTGCTCGGCACGCCCCGCCGGCAGGTCGGGCTGGCCGGGTTCGGGCTGGAGGTGGTGGAATACGTGGTGCTGCCGGCGCGGTAAACTGCCCAGCCCACGCACCCGCCCAAGCCCATGCCGCATCACGAAGGCGACCTGCGCGTCCATCCCGACGCGCGTTTCGCGATCCTTGCCAGCCGCTGGAACCCGCGCATCGTCGATGCGCTGGTGGAATCGGCGCGCGCGACCTTGCTCGCCAACGGCGTGGCCGAGGCCGCCATCGACGTGGTGCGCGTGCCCGGCGCGTGGGAGCTGCCGGTGATCGCGCGCCAGCTGGCGCAGGCCGGTGGCCACGCCGCCATCGTCGCGCTGGGCTGCGTGATCCGCGGCGACACCCGCCATTACGAGCAGGTGGCCGACGGTACTTCCGATGGCCTGATGCGGGTGGCGCTGGATACCGGCGTGCCGGTGATGAACGGCGTGCTGGCGGTGGAGAAATTCGAGGATGCGCTGGCGCGTGCCGGCGGCAGCCATGGCAACAAGGGCGAAGAAGCGGCGCTGGTGGCGATCGAGATGGCCGACCTGCGCCGCAAGCTGCAGGAGCAAGCATGAACAAGCATCATCGTCGTCCGGACGGCATCGATCCCGTGGCCCGTTCGCGCTCGCGCCGGCGCGCACTGCAGGCGATCTACGCCTGGCAGATCAACCATGCCGACGAGCGCGCGCTGATCGCACAGTTCGCCCACGAGCAGGCCCACGAGATCGCCGACCTCGAGTACTTCGAGGACCTGGTGCGCGGCGTGCTCCGCCACACCGCCGAGCTGGACGCGGCGCTGGCCGGCCACCTGGACCGCGGCATCGAGGAAGTGGACCAGATCGAGCGCGCCGCGCTGCGGATCGCCGCCTACGAGCTGACCCATCGCCCGGACGTGCCGTACCGCGTGGTCATCAACGAAGCCATCGACTCCACCAAGCGCTTCGGCTCGGAGCACGGCCACACCTACGTCAACGGCGTGCTGGACAAGGCCGCGGCGGTGCTGCGCAGCGTGGAAGCGAAGAAGTAATCGCCCTGTCGTCCTGCGCCCGCGCGGATGACAACGCCGTACCGATGCCACCGGTCCACGAATTCGACCTGATCGCCCGCATCCGCCAGCGCGCCGCCGCCCGCGGCGACGTGGCGCTGGGCATCGGCGACGACTGCGCGTTGCTGCTGCCGCCGCCCGGCATGCAGCTGGCGGTGACCATGGACGCGCTCAACGCGGGCGTGCATTTCCCGCCCGATACCGCGCCCGCCGATATCGGCTGGAAGGCGCTGGCGGTGAACCTGTCCGATCTTGCCGCGATGGGCGCGCAGCCGGCCTGGGGCACGCTGTCGCTGTCGCTGCCGGAAGCTGACGCCGCGTTCGTCGATGGTTTCTTCGACGGTTTCTTCGCGCTGGCCGCGCAGCACGGCTTCGCCCTCGTCGGCGGCGACACCACCCGCGGCCCGCTGTCGATCGCGCTCACCGCGCACGGCCTGGTCGAGCCCGGCCGGGCGCTGCGCCGGGACGGCGCGCGGGTGGGCGATGACATCTGGGTCAGCGGCACGCTGGGCGATGCCGCCGGCGCGCTGCGGCAGTGGCAGGAAGGAAAAGGGGGTCAGAGTGGCTTTTTGTTTGCAAAAAGCCACTCTGACCCCCTTTTCGAGCGGCTGGACCGGCCCACCCCGCGGGTGGCGCTGGGCCGCGCGCTGCGCGGCATCGCCAGCAGCTGCATCGACGTCAGCGACGGCCTGCTGGCCGACCTTGCCCACATCTGCCGCGCCAGCGGCGTCGGCGCGGAGGTCGATGTCGATGCGCTGCCGGCGAGCGCCGCGCTGCGCGCTGCATTCGATATCGAAACACGGCGCAACCTGCAGGCCGCCGGCGGCGACGATTACGAACTGTGCTTCACCGCAGCACCGGCGCAGCGCGAGGCGTTGCGACAGCTGTCGGCCACGTTGGCGCTGCCGCTCACCTGCATCGGCAGCGTCACTGCGGGTACGGGGGTGCGCTGCGATGGCGTGGCGGCCGGTGCCGGCGGCTACCAGCACTTCGCCTGATTCACTCGGGCAACAGCTTGCCCGGATTGAGGATGCCGTCCGGGTCGAGCGCCAGCTTCACCGCGCGCATCGTTTCCAGCGTGGCGGTATCGAAGGCGTCGGCCATGAACCCGCGTTTCGACAGGCCGATGCCGTGTTCGCCGGACAGCGCGCCGCCCAGCCCCAGCGCGAGTTCGAAGATGCGCGGCAGCGCCGCCTGCGCGCGGACTGATTCGTCGGCATCGTCGGGGTGGAAGAGGATGTTGACGTGCAGGTTGCCGTTGCCGGCGTGGCCGAAGGTGACGATGGGCAGGCCGAATTCGTCCGCCAGCGCTTCGACCCCTGCCACCAGCTCGGGGATGCGCGAAACCGGCACCACCACGTCTTCATTGATCTTGCCCGGGGCAATCGTGCGCAGCGCCGGCGACAGCGCGCGCCGCGCCGCCCAGAGTTTGTCGCGGGCGATGCCATCCTGCGCCACGTCCATGTCGAGCAGGCCGTCGCCCTCGGCGGCTGCGCCGAGCGCGGCGAGGATGTCGGGCAGGGCGTCATGGCTGCCATCGGCTTCGACCAGCAGCATCGCGCCGGCGTCCGGCACGTCGCTGCCGTTGCGGCGCAGCAGTTCGAGGCTGCGCCGATCCATGAATTCCAGCATCGCCGGCACCACCGGCTGCGCCATCAGCCGCGACACTGCGGCGGCGGCGCTGGCGGCGTCGCGATAGAACGCGCGCAGGCCGGCCTGCGCCTGCGGGCGCGGCGCGAGCTTCAGGGTCGCCTCCACGATCAGCGCCAGCGTGCCCTCGCTGCCGACCAGCAGCCGGGTGAGGTCGAAGCCGGAGGAACACTTGGTGTAGGTGCCGCCGACGCGGATCAGCTCGCCGGCGCCGGTGACGGCCACCAGTCCCAGCACGTTGTCGCGGGTGGCGCCGTATTTCACCGCGCGCGGGCCGCCGGCATTGGTGGCCAGGTTGCCGCCGACGGTGCAGCTCTCGAAGCTGGACGGATCCGGCGGCCAGAACAGGCCGTGGGGCTGCAGGGCGGCCTGCAGCTCGCCATTGCGCAGGCCGGGTTCGACCACCGCGCAGCGGTCGGCGGCGCGGACCTCGAGGATGCGGTGCATGCGCGCGAACGACACCACGATGCCGCCCTGCGTGGGCACCGCTGCGCCGGTGGTGGCGGTGCCGGCGCCGCGGGCGACGATGGGGACGCGATGGGCGCGACAGGCGCGTACCAGCGCCACAACTTCCTCGCGCGTGTGCGGCAGTGCCACCGCGTCGGGCAGGGCGTGGCGGCGCGAATCGTCGCCGCCGTTGGCCGTGCGCGTGGTTTCGTCCGTGCGCCAGCCCTCGCCCAGCAGTGCGGACAGTTCGGCAACAAGGGCGGCGGGCAGGGTCATGCGGATCAGCAGTCGTCGGCGCGGAAGGCGTCGCGCAGCCAGTCGAAGGCCGGCGCGGCCGGGTCGCCGCTGGCGGCGACCACATCGAAGCGGCAGGGGGCGTCGGCATGGCGCGGATGCCGCAGCAGCCAGACCTGCGCCGCGCGCACCAGTTTGCGGCGCTTGCCGGCATCCACCGAGGCCGCGCCGCCGCCGAACGCGGCGCTGCCGCGATAGCGCACTTCCACGAACACCACGGCAGCGCCGTCGGCCATCACCAGGTCCAGTTCGCCACCGCGTGCGCTGGCGTTGCGCGCCAGCAGGCGCAGGCCGTTTGCTTCAAGGAACGCCAGCGCCGCGGTTTCCACCGCGTCGCCGCGGGCGCGTCGATCCGGCTCAGTGCGCGCCATCGGCCAGCGGCACCGGCTGGCCGCCGACGAAGCGCGTCCAGCCGGGGCGGCGCAGCACGTTGCCGAAACCGTCCAGGCGCAGCCGCCCGGTGGCGCCGACGATGCCGCTGTTGGTCAGCGCCAGGTGCTCCAGGTAACCGGTCAGCCGCCACGCATCCAGGCCGAAGGCGAACAGCCGCGCCGCTGGGCCCTTGGCGGTATCCACCCGCGCGGCGGCACTGGCCTGCGAGGGCAGGCCGTCCACGCGCTGCACCAGCCACGGCTCGGTGGGGAAGACAATGCCGTCCAGCGCCGCGTCCTCGGCCGCCTTGCCGGTGCCGGAGACGATCTGCGAAGCGGCCACCCGCGGCAGCCCGGCCATGCCGGCCAGCGCCAGCTGCGGCGCCACGATGCGCGCCTGCGGGCCCTTCAGCACCAGCAGCACCGCGTCGGGTGCCTCGCTTTGGGCCAGCTGGCGCAGCGCGCCGTCCATCTGCTCGCTGACGCCGAGGCGGGCGACGACGCGCACGCCGCGGCTTTCCAGCTGCTTGCGCGCGGCATCGGCGGTGCGCCGCTGGGTGTCGTCGCTGCCGGCGACCAGCAGCACGTGCTTGCTGCCGCGTTCCTCGATCAGGTACTGCGCCAGGCTGATGCCTTCGTCTTCCGGCGACAGCGAGAACGCGGCGCTGCCCGGTGCCGGCGCGCGGTCGCCGCGATTGAGTGCCAGCAGCGGCAGCGCCGGTTCGCCGGCGAACACCGCGTCGACCTCGTCGCGGCCCAGCGGGCCGACCACGAAATCATTGCCCTCGGCCGCAGCGCGCGCCAGCGCCGCCTTCGCGCCGCCGGCGGTGTCGTAGAACCGCAGCTGCGGGCGGCGGCGGGACTCGCCGTAGTAGCCGGCCAGATAGCCGTCGCGCACAGCGGCGGCGGCCGCGGCCTGGTTGCCGGACAGCGGCAGCAGCACGCCGACCTGCAGTGGCGGCCGATAGCCGTCGGCGGCCGCGGGCGGGCGGGTGGCGGCGCCGAAGCTGGCCTCGCCGCGGTCGAAGCCGCGCGGCGGCGGCAGGCCGCGCCGCAGCAGGGTGCGGCCGGCGAAGTTGTAGAGCGGGTCGCCGGCGGGCAGGCGCGCGGCGTCGCGCGCCAAGGTGGCGTCGTCGAGGCTGGCCAGCAGCCGTTCGATGGCCTCGGCGTTGGCGCGCCGCGCCTGGCCGGCCAGCGCGGCGTGCCCGGCCGCCAGTGCCTGTGCCTCGAGCGTGGCGGCGGCATACGGCGGCGGGGGCGGCGCCTTGGGCGTCACGTTCGCGCAGCCAGCCAGTGCCAGCAGCAGGGCAAGGAGGAAAAGTCGCATCTGGGCCACGGGCGTGGGCGCTCGTTCGGGAACCGGCTAGGATTCTACCCGCGCACACGTTGAAGACAGGCATGCAGGACTCCGGAACGCTTTTTGTCGTCGCCACGCCCATCGGCAATCTCGGCGACCTGTCGCCGCGCGCGCAGCAGACCCTGCGCGAGGTGGCCGCGATCTGTGCGGAAGACACCCGCCGCAGCGGCCAGCTGCTCGCGCATTTCGGGATCGCCACGCCGCTGGTGGCGCTGCACGAACACAACGAGGAGGCGATCGCGCAGAGGATTGTCGCGCGCCTGCAGGCAGGCGAGTCGCTGGCGCTGGTCAGCGATGCCGGTACCCCGCTGGTCTCCGATCCCGGGTTCCGGCTGGTGCGCGCCGCGCGTGCGGCCGGGGTGAAGGTCAGCCCGGTGCCGGGCCCGTCGGCGCTGGTCGCGGCGCTGAGCGTGGCCGGCCTGCCCAGCGACCGCTTCGCCTTCGAAGGCTTCCTGCCCGCGAAGGCCTCGGCCCGGCGCGAACGCCTGCGGGCGCTGGCCGCGGAGCCGCGCACGCTGATCTTCTACGAATCCTCGCACCGCATCGCGGAAGCCCTGGTCGACATGGTGCAGGCGTTCGGCGATGGGCGTCCCGCGGTGCTGGCGCGCGAGCTGACCAAGCTGTTCGAGACCGTGCTGGACGGCAACCTCGCGCAGCTGCAGGCGCGGGTCGAAGCCGATGGCGACCAGCGCAAGGGCGAATTCGTGGTGCTGGTGCAGGGCGCGGGTGAGGATGCCGACGCCAAGGTGCACGAAGGCCGGCGCCTGTACGCCAAGCTCAAGGAGCACCTGCCGCCCTCGACCGCCGCGAAGCTGGCGGCGGAACTGTCCGGCGCGCCGCGCAAGGCGTTGTACGGATCGGACTAGGCGGTTTCGCCGGATCGCCACGGATGGAACAGCCCCCTTTGGTAAAGGGGGCGCGCCGACAGGCGCGGGGATTCGGAGGTTGAAGGCCCGGGGCCCAAACGTTTGCGCAGCAAACTTTGGGAGCTTCAATTGCGCCGCGCGCAATTGAAGCTGGCGGAGCCGGCCGATAAGCCGGGTCCTGTTCGACGCTTGCGCGCCGCGGCAGTCATTCCTCTAGGCGCAGCGTCGCCGCTACGCTCAAGCAACCTACCCGGAGACTCGGCGGGCCGCCTCATCGTCTCCCTATTTGGTCTTGCTCCCGGTGGGGTTTGCCGTGCCGGTCTGTTGCCAGACTCGCGGTGCGCTCTTACCGCACCATTTCACCCTTGCCGTCCTGCCGAAGCAGTCTTGGGCGGTATCTTTCTGTTGCACTTTCCGTCGGCTCTCGCCGCCCAGGCGTTACCTGGCACCGTGCCCTGTGGAGCCCGGACTTTCCTCGGCACCGTTTCCGATGACGCGACTGCCTGGCCGACTCCGCCAGCGGCCATTGTACGGCGGCGGCCGGGCGATGTCGTCCAGGATCAGGACTCGAGCGTGGTTTCGCCCGCGAACACCCCCGCAGGCCCAAAGCGGCGCTCGATGATCGTGGCGCCGCCGTCATATCCCACCAGCACCAGCGTGCTGGCGCGGGTGCCGTAGTCCTGTTCGCGGATGAAGGCAGCGGACAGGCGTCGTTCCAGCGCCAATCCCACCCCGGTATCCGGTAGCAAGTCGTCGTCGGCGACCCGCTCGTCCGCCAGCGCCATCCACAGCGGTTCCGGATCGGTGTCGCCGGCATCGGCCCATTGCGCCAGCACGCTGCGCAGGCGCGTGGTTTTCGGCCAAGGCGCGTCGAGGGCGCCATTGGACAAGCCGTAAGTGCCGGGCGCTAGCTGGCGTTCGCGTTCGCCATCCGGGCGATGGCCGACGTAGGCACAGGCATCGGCGTCCGCCACCAGCAGGTTGAACGGCGCGTAGCGCCCGGCCTCGCTGGCAAGTGCGGCCGCGTAGGCCGGGGCTGGGTCGGTGCCGGCGAGGAAGCGCAGCGGCAGGGCGCCGCGGGACGGCCCGGCGAACGGCGGCGCCAGCCCGTTGCGCACATTGGTCACCACCGCCATCCGGCCGTCCGGCCCCAGTCCCATCCAGGTGCCGCCGGAACGCAGGTCGCGGCCGGCCAGCACCGGCACATCCGGCCAGCGCGCCAGCGGCGCAGTGGGGCGGGCGTGCTGTTCATCGCGATTGCCGGCCACCACCAGCCGCCAGCGGGGATGCACGTTCCAAGCGAGGGCAACCAGGCACATGGACGTCATTCTGCGCTGCCGCACGGCCATTCATTTTTTGCGGCGCAACATGCTTGGGCCGATACTTCGCCCGTTCAGCGAAAGCGTGCCGACAATCCCACAATCTCAAAAAATGAGACGAAACATGAGCTTGTGGATAAAGTTTGAGTAACTTGTTGAAGTCTGCTGCAAGTCATTGACCGGCCGGGGGAAATTTCCGCCGTCGGGTTGTTGACATAGGTCAATTGCCTGCTAATGTGGGGGCTCGTGGGAAAACCGGGAAAATTGTGGTTTTCTTGGTTGAAACTCCGCAGCAGACGGGGGCGACAAGGGCAGCATGTTCCAGGGCGAGACCGCCATCACCATCGACGACAAGGGCCGGCTGGCGATTCCGACCGCCTACCGGGAACTTGTCGCGCGCGGCTGCGGAAATCGCTTGGTGCTGGTCTACAACGTCTATGACGCCGGCTGCCTGTGGCTGTTGCAGCACGCGCAGTGGGAAACGCTGCGCGACCAGCTCAATGCCCGCGGCATGAAGTCGGCGCAGGTGCGCACCTTGCGGCGCAAGTTGGTGGCCGCGGCGGTGGTGGTCGAGCCGGACGGCAATGGCCGCATTTCGCTTCCCGCCAGCATGCGCGCCAACGCCGGCATCGACCGCAAGGCCGTGCTGCTGGGCGTTGGCGACCGCTTCGAGCTGTGGGGCGAGCAGGAATACCAGGTGCACATGCGGCAGACCCTCGGGGATGCCGATCTCGATGACGAACTCCAGGACTTGCCGTTGTGAGCATGCAGGGCGCGGAAATCGCGTCCGCCCACCTTCCGGTGCTGTTTGCCGAGGTCATGGACGGTTTGGCGGTGAAGGCGGACGGCACTTACCTGGACGGGACGTTCGGGCGTGGCGGGCATGCCCGTGGGGTGCTGCAGCGGCTTGGCGAAAAGGGGCGTTTGCTGGCGATGGACAAGGATCCGGACGCGATCGCGGTGGCCATGCGGATGGCCGACGCCGACGCGCGCCTGTCCTGGCATCGCGGCAGCTTCGCCAGCTTGGCCGACTGGCCGGCGACCGCAGCGGGTCTGGATGGCGTGCTGCTTGACCTTGGCGTGTCGTCGCCGCAGCTGGACGTGGCCGAGCGCGGCTTCTCGTTCGGCAAGGACGGCCCGCTGGACATGCGCATGGACCCCGAGTCCGGCGAAAGCGCCGCCGAGTGGCTGGCCCGCGCTTCGGAAAAGGAAATCACCGACGTGCTGTGGACCTACGGCGAGGAGCGCCAGAGCCGGCGCATCGCCCGCGCGATCGTGGCAGCGCGGGCGCAGGCACCGCTGGTGCGCACCGCGCAGCTGGCCGAGCTGATCGCGCAGGCCTGTCCGCGCGGCGCCAGCAAGACCCATCCGGCCACCCGCAGCTTCCAGGCCATCCGCATCCACGTCAACCGCGAGTTGGCCGACCTCGAGGCCGGCCTCGACGCCGCGCTGGCGCGGCTCAAGGTGGGCGGGCGGCTGGCGGTGATCAGCTTCCACTCGCTGGAAGACCGCATCGTCAAGCAGTTCATGGCGAAACATGCCAAGGCGCCGCCGGCCAACCGGCGGATGCCGGTGGAAGTGGCGTTCACGCCGACCCTTCGACTGGTGGGCGGCGCGCAGAAGGCCTCCGAGGCCGAACTGGCCGCCAACCCGCGCGCGCGCAGCGCGGTGCTGCGGGTGGCCGAGAAGCTACCGGTCGAAGCCTGGGCGGTGGCGGCATGAGCCGGCACCTGCTGCTGACCGTGCTGGTGGCCGCCAATATCGCGACCGCGCTGCTGATCGTGCGCGACCGCCACGAGCATCGGCAGGCGTTCGTCGAGCTGAGCCGGCTGGAAAAGGCGCGCGACGCGCTCAACATCGAATTCGGCCGGCTGCAGCTGGAACAGGCGACTTGGGCGGAGAGCAACCGCGTCGACCAGGTCGCGCGCACCCGCCTGGGGATGGAGTTCCCGCGCACCGAAGACGTGGTGGTGCTGCGGCGATGACCCACTTCGGCAAACGCCTGCGCTGGTTTGGAAGCGAAGCGCGCCGCGAGCGCGCTGCTGGCGTGCACCCGCGCGCGCGCGGTGCGCAGTTCGACCTGCGGCGCCGGCTGGCGCTGGTCTGCGGCTTCCTCGGCCTAGGGTCGGTGGCGCTGCTGGCGCGCGCGCTGGACCTGCAGGTGGTCGATCATGCCTTCTACCAGCAGCAGGGTGACGCGCGTTTCCTGCGCGAGATCCCGATCGCCACTTCGCGCGGCATGATCACCGACCGCAACGGCGAGCCGCTGGCGATCTCCTCGCCGGTCGAGTCGATCTGGGGCAATCCGCGCGAGCTGCTGAAGGCGCCCGAGCGCCTGCCGGCGCTGGCGCGCGCGCTAGGCATGCCGCAGGACGAACTGGCCAGCCGGCTGAGCGCCCGCGCCGACAAGGAGTTCGTCTACCTCAAGCGCCGCATCAACCCGGACGAAGCCGCCAGCATCCTCGCGCTGGACATCCCCGGCGTGGCCAGCCAGCGCGAATACCGCCGCTTCTACCCGCAGGGCGAGGCGCTGGCGCACGTGCTGGGCTTCACCAATATCGATGATCGCGGCCAGGAAGGCCTAGAGCTGGCCTTCGACGACTGGCTGCGCGGCACCGCCGGCGCCAAGCGCGTGATCCGCGACAACAAGGGCCGCATCGTCGAGAACGTGGACCTGGTGCGCGCAGCGCAGCCCGGGCACGACCTGGCGCTCAGCATCGACCGCCGCATCCAGTACCTGACCCATCGCGAACTGCGCAACGCGATTGCCGAAACCGGCGCCAGCAGCGGCTCGGCGGTGGTGCTGGACGTGGCCACCGGCGAAGTGCTGGCGATGGCCAACCTGCCGACCTTCAACCCCAATGCGGTGGGCACCAGCCCGCGCGACGCGCACCGCAATCGCGCCGTCACCGACCTCTTGGAGCCCGGCTCGACGATGAAGCCGCTGACCGTGGCGGCGGGGCTGGAAGCCGGCGTGATCACGCCGGCGACGCTGTTCAACACCAACCCGGGCTGGATCCCCAACGGTCGCTACCGCACCACCGACACCCACAACTACGGCGTGCTGGACACCACCGGCATCATCCGCAAGAGCTCCAACGTCGGTGCTTCGCTGGTGGCGCGGCGGTTGGGCGATGCGCAGTTCTATGCCTTCATGCGCCGCTTCGGCTACGGCCAGCGCACCGGCAGCGGCTTCCCGGGCGAAGCGGCCGGGCTGTTCCCGTCACCGGGCAGCCCCGGCTGGAGCGGCACCAGCAAGCAGACCATGAGCTACGGCTACGGCCTCAGCGCCACCCCGCTGCAGATCGCCACCGCCTACGCGGCGCTGGGCAACGGCGGGCTGCTGCACCAGCCCAGCTTCGTCAAGGGCCAGCACAACCCGCCCAAGCGGGTACTGGACGCGCGCATCGCCAAGCAGGTGCTGCACATGATGCAGACCGTCACCGAGCCGGGCGGCACCGCCACCCAGGCGGCGATCCTCGGCTACCACGTGGCCGGCAAGACCGGCACTTCGCGCAAGGCCAGCGCCGGCGGCTATTCGCGCCGCTACATCGGCTACTTCGCCGGGCTGGTGCCGGTGGAACACCCGCGCTTCGCGATGGTGGTGGCGGTGAACGATCCCGACCCGACCCGCAAGGGCTATTACGGCGGCGTGGTCGCCGGTCCGGTGTTCCGCAACACGATGGAGGGCGCGCTGCGCCTGATGGACGTCTCGCCCGACAACCTCGATGCCTGGCTGGCCGTGCAGGCCGCCGCCGAAGCCAAGCGCATGAAGGCCGAAGGCCGCGCGCTGCCTGTGCCGCCCACCGCCGCCGCGGCGTCCGCCGCCACCAATGCGAGGGCGCTGCAATGACCCGCGCCATGCTGCTGGGCGAACTGCTGCCGGAACTGGAAGGGCTGTCCGCCGACCTCGCCATCACCGGGCTGGTGCAGGACAGCCGCGAGGTGAAGCCGGGCGATGCGTTCGTGGCGATCGCCGGGTTCGGCGCGCACGGCCTGAACTTCGTCGACGTGGCCCGCGAGGCCGGCGCCGCCGCGGTGCTGTTTGAGCCGCCGGCACCGGACGAGCTGCCTGCGCCGGCCGATGCGATCCCGGTGGTCGGGTTGCGTGCGCGCATGGGCAAGATGGCCGACACGTTCCACGGCCATCCCAGCGCGGCGATGGCCACGGTGGGCGTGACCGGCACCAACGGCAAGACTTCCACCGTGCAGCTGCTGGCGCAGGCGTGGACGCTGCGTGGGCAGAAGGCCGGCACCGTCGGCACGCTGGGCAGCGGCGTGTACCCGAAGATCGTGCCGACCGGCTTCACCACCCCGCTGGTGCTGCGCATGCACGCGCTGCTGGCCGAGCTACGCGACGAGGGCGCCTCGGCGGTGGCGATGGAGGTGTCCTCGCACGCGCTCGACCAGGGCCGCGTGGATGGCGTGCACTTCGACGTGGCGGTGTTCACCAACCTCACCCGCGACCACCTCGACTACCACGGCGACATGGCCCGCTACGGCGCGGCCAAGGCGCGGCTGTTCGACTGGCCGGGCCTGCGCGCGGCCGCGGTCAACCTGGACGATGCATTCGGCCGCGAGCTGTTCGCAGCCGTCGGCGGCAAGGTGCGCGCGCTGGGCTTCTCCTCGCGCGGCGCCGCCGGCGCCAGCGTGCGCGCGGAAGAGCTGGTGCTGGACGGCAGCGGCATCCGTTTCATGCTGCACGCCGGCGGCCAGGCGCATCCGGTGCGTTCGCCGCTGCTGGGCCGCTTCAACGTGGACAACCTGTTGGGCGTGGCGACCACCCTGTTCGCGATGGGCATGGCGCCGGCGCTGATCGCCGACACCCTGTCGCAGCTGCTGCCGGTCGATGGCCGCATGAACCGGCTGGGGGGCGAAGCCGGCGCGCCGCTGGTGGTGGTGGACTACGCCCACACGCCCGACGCGCTGGAGCAGGCGCTGGCGTCCCTGCGCGCGCACACCGCCGGCACGCTGACCTGCGTGTTCGGCTGCGGCGGCGAGCGCGATACCGGCAAGCGCCCGCAGATGGCCGCCATCGCCGAGCGCCTGGCCGACCGCGTCATCGTCACCGACGACAACCCGCGCAACGAGGATGGCGATGCCATCGTCGCCGACATCGTCGCGGGGCTTAAGGAGCCGGCGCGGGTGGTGGTGCAGCGCGACCGTGCCACCGCCATCGCGCAGGCGATTGGCGGGGCCGGTGCCGACGACGTGGTGCTGGTCGCCGGCAAGGGCCACGAGCCTTACCAGGACATCGCTGGGGTGAAGCATCCGTTCGAGGACGCGGCGGTGGCGCGCGATTGCCTGCGCCGTCGCGAAGGCGGTGGCGCATGACGCCGCGCCTGCTGTCCTGGATCGCCCAGGCCACCGGTGGCCGGCTGGTCGGCGCCGACCGCACGGTCGACGCCATCGCCACCGACACCCGCGCACTGCCCGGCGGCGATGCACTGTTCGTCGCGCTGAAGGGCGAAAACTTCGACGGCCACGCCCACGTGCAGGCGGCTGCCGATGGCGGCTGCGTGGCGGCGCTGGTGGCGCGCCCGCTGGAGGTCGCGCTGCCGCAGATCGTCGTCGCCGATACCGAGCGTGCGCTGGCCAGTCTGGCCGCGGCGGTGCAGCGCGAGCGCACGACGAAGGTGCTGGCGGTGACCGGCAGCAACGGCAAGACCACGGTCAAGACCCTGCTGCATTCGATCCTGCGCCAGCTGGGCAGCGCCTATGCCAATCCCGGCAACCGCAACAACGAGATCGGCCTGCCGCTGGCGGTGCTGGATGCGCCGGACGATGCGCGCTTTGCGGTTTACGAGATGGGTGCAGGCAAGCCCGGCGACATCGCCTACCTGACCGCCATCGCGCGGCCGGACGTGGCGCTGGTCAACAACATCGCGTCGGCCCACCTGGAGCGGATGGGCAGCCTGCTCGGCGTCGCCCAGACCAAGGGCGCCATCTACCAGGCGCTGCCGGCAGGCGGCGTGGCGGTGGTGAATGCCGATGATGCATTCGCGCTGTATTTCAGCGAGCGGCTGCGCGGCGTACGGATGATCCGTTTCGGCATCGAGGCCGAAGCGGATATCAGCGCGCGCGACATCCGCGGCGGCCTGCAGGGCTCGCGCTTCACCCTGGTGGCGCCGGAAGGCGAGGTCGAGGTCGCGCTTCCGCTGCCGGGGCGCCACAACATCCGCAACGCGCTGGCCGCGGCGGCGATGGCGCTGGCGGTGGGCGCAAGCTTGGCCCAGGTCCGCGCCGGGCTGGAAGCGGTGGAGGGCGTGGCCGGCCGGCTGGCTACCCATCGCCTGCGCCACGGCGCGACGCTAGTGGACGACAGTTACAACGCCAATCCGGGTTCGCTGGCGGCGGCCATCGACACGCTGGCGGAGGGCGGTGGCGAGGCCTGGTTGGTGCTGGGCGATATGCGCGAGCTGGGCGCCGACGAAATCGCGCTGCATGCCGAGGCCGGAACCCGTGCCAGGGCCGCCGGCATCGCCCGCCTGTTCGCGCTGGGCGAACTCAGCGCGCATGCCGCAAGGGCATTCGGCGAGGGCGGCAGCGTGCATGCCTCGCACGCTGCGCTGGCGGATGCGCTGTGGGCGCAGCTGGGTGCCGGCACCACCGTGCTGGTGAAGGGCTCGCGCGGCAGCGCGATGGACAGGATCGTGGCCGCGCTGCTGCAGCGGGATGCCGGACCCGACGGGGAGACCACCGATGCTGCTTGAACTCACCCGCTGGCTGGAACAGTTGCAGGGCCACTTCAACCTGTTCAACTACCTGACCTTCCGCGCCATCCTCGGCGCGCTGACCGCGCTGTCGCTGTCGCTGTGGTGGGGGCCGCGGATGATCCGCTACCTGGCCACGCTCAAGGGCGGCCAGCCGATCCGCAAGGACGGCCCGCAGTCGCATTTCTCCAAGGCCGGCACGCCGACCATGGGCGGCGCGCTGATCCTGTCGACAGTGGCCGCATCGGTGCTGCTGTGGGGCGACCTGCGCAACAAGTACGTGTGGGTGGTGCTGGTGGTGATGGTCGGCTTCGGCGCCATCGGCTGGGCCGACGACTGGATCAAGATCGTCAAGCGCGATCCCAACGGCATGCGCTCGCGCACCAAGTACGCGCTGCAGTCGCTGCTGGGCCTTGCCGCCGGCATCTACCTGTTCGCCTTCGCCGACGTGCCGGCGGCCACCACCTTCTACGTGCCGTTCTTCAAGTCGATCGCGCTGCCGCTGGCCGGTGTCGGCTTCGTCGGCATCGCCTACTTCTGGATCGTCGGGTTCTCCAACGCAGTCAACCTGACCGACGGCCTCGATGGCCTCGCCATCATGCCCACCGTGCTGGTGGCCTGCGCGCTGGGCGTGTTCGCCTATGCCTCCGGCAACGCCACCTTCGCCGCGTACCTGCAGATCCCACGGGTGCCGGGTGCGGGCGAGCTGATCATCATCTGCGCGGCCATCGCCGGCGCCGGGCTGGGCTTCCTGTGGTTCAACACCTATCCGGCGATGGTGTTCATGGGCGACATCGGTGCGCTGGCGCTGGGCGCGGTGCTCGGCACCATCGCGGTGATCGTGCGCCAGGAACTGGTGCTGGTGCTGATGGGCGGCATCTTCGTCATCGAGACGCTGTCGGTGATGATCCAGGTCGCCAGTTTCAAGCTCACCGGCAAGCGCGTGTTCCGGATGGCGCCGATCCACCACCACTTCGAACTGAAGGGCTGGCCGGAGCCGCGGGTGATCGTGCGCTTCTGGATCATCAGCGTGGTGCTGGTGCTGGTCGGGCTTGCCACGTTGAAGGTGCGCTGATGGCCGCGATCGATTTTGGCAACCTGCGCCAGGCCACCCGCCGCGACGAGCTCGACGGGCGCATGGACCCGTGGCTGCTGGGCGCGATGGTCGCGCTGGCCTGCCTGGGCGTGGTGATGGTCGGCTCCGCCGCGATCGCCGGTGGCGGCCAGAACGCCGGGCCCTGGCACTTCCTCGGCCGCCACGTCGTGTTCCTGGCGGGTGGATTGGTGCTCGCCACGGTGGTGATGCAGCTGGAACTGAAGCTGGTCGAAAAGTACAGCCACTACCTGTTGCTTGCGTCCTTCATGATCCTGCTGCTGGTGTTCGTGCCGGGGATCGGCAAGACCGTGAACGGCGCCCGCCGCTGGATCAACCTGGGCCCCGCCAGCTTCCAGGCCGTGGAGCTGGTGAAGGTGTTCTACATCGTCTGGCTGGCCAGCTACCTGAAGCGGTTCAATGAAGACGTCGCGGTGGCTTGGAATGCGATGCTCAAGCCCGCGGGAATCGTGGTGTTGCTGGTGGGGTTGCTGTTGCTGCAGCCGGACTTCGGCTCCTCGGTGCTGCTGTTCGGCATCACCGCCTGCATGCTGTTGCTGGGCGGGGCGCCGATCAAGCGCCTGATCCTGCCGGTGTTGGTGCTGGTGCCTGGGCTGGTGGCGCTGGTGGTGTTCGAACCCTACCGCATGCGCCGCATCACCTCGTTCGTGGACCCGTGGCAAGACCAGCTCGGCGCTGGCTACCAGCTCAGCAACGCGCTGATGGCGATCGGCCGCGGCGAGTGGTTTGGCGTGGGCCTGGGGGGCTCGGTGCAGAAGCTTTCCTACCTGCCGGAGGCGCACACCGACTTCATCTTCTCGGTGATCGCCGAGGAACTGGGTTTCGCCGGCGTGTCCATGGTGGTGGGCCTGTTCGTGCTGCTGGCCGGCCGCGCATTCTGGCTAGGCCTGAAGTGCGTCGAGATGAAGCGCCACTTCTCGGGCTACATCGCGTTCGGCATCGCGCTGTGGATGGCGCTGCAGAGTTTCGTGTCGGTGGGCGTGAACCTTGGCGTGCTGCCGACCAAGGGGCTGACCCTGCCGCTGGTGTCGTACGGCGGCTCCAGCGTGCTGATGACCTGTGGCGCGCTGGGCCTGCTGCTGCGGGTGTCGAAGGAATACGATCGCGCCGCCCGCCAGGTCGCCAAGCGGCGCGCGGTGGGTGCCGGGGTGGCGATCGGCGCGCCGCCGGTGGCCGCGCAGCCGCCACTGCCGGCCGATGCCGGCAACCGCGGCACCAGCCGCCTGCGCCAGCGGATCGAACCCGGCCTGGGCCGTCCGTCCACTGAATCGGCCGCGCTGGCCGCGCTGCGGAGGGCCCGTTGAGCGCGCGCATGCCCCTCGTCATGGTGATGGCCGGCGGCACCGGCGGCCACATCTTCCCCGGCCTTGCGGTGGCGCAGGCGCTGCGCGAGCGCGGCGCGGACGTGTGCTGGCTGGGCGCGTACGGCGGCATGGAAACCCGGTTGGTGCCGCCGCAGGGCATCGCCATCGACACCATCGCGGTCAAGGGCGTGCGCGGCAAGGGCATCGCCACCCTGCTGGCGGCGCCGCTGCGGATCCTGTCGGCGGTGCGCGCGGCGGCCGCGGTGATGCGCGCGCGCCGGCCGGACGCGGCGATCAGCTTCGGCGGCTTCGCCGCGGGGCCGGGTGGGATCGCCGCCAGGCTGGCCGGCATCCCGCTGCTGGTGCACGAGCAGAATCGTGCCGCCGGCATGACCAACAAGACGCTGGCCAAGGTGGCGCGGCAGGTGCTGGTGGGTTTCCCGCAGACCTTCGCGAAGGAAATCCATGTCGGCAACCCGGTGCGCGTGCAGATCGCACGGGTGCCGCCGCCCGGCCAGCGCGACTTCGCGCATGCAGGGCCGCTGCGCCTGATGGTGCTGGGCGGCAGCCAGGGCGCGCGTGCGCTGAATGAAGCGGTGCCGCGCGCGGTGGCCGCGCTGGGCCAGCCGGTGGAGATCATCCACCAGGCCGGCGAGAAGATGCTCGAGGCCGCACGCAAGGCCTATGCCGATGCGAACGTCGAAGCGCGCGTGGAGCCCTTCATCGCCGACATGGCGGCCGCGTACGCCTGGGCCGACCTGGTGGTCTGCCGCGCCGGTGCGCTGACCCTGGCCGAGCTGTGCGCGGTCGGCGTCGGCAGCGTGCTGGTGCCGTTCCCGCAGGCGGTGGACGACCACCAGACCCGCAATGCCGAATACCTGGTGGAGCGCGGCGCCGCCGTGCTGCTGCCGCAGACCGAACAACTGGCCGCGCGCCTGCAGCAGGCGCTGGCCGATCTTTCCGCCGATCCCGGCAAGCGCCTGGCGATGGCGCAGGCCGCGCGCGGCCTGGCCCGTCCCGACGCCGCGCAGCGCGTGGCCGAGGCGGTGCTGGCCGCGATTTCCAACGAGGTTTCCCAATGAGCCCGCACAGCCTGCACCTGCGGCAGATCAACGACCCGGCCAAGGCCCTGCCGCGCGTGCATTTCGTCGGCATCGGCGGGGTCGGCATGAGCGGCATCGCCGAGGTGATGCGCACGCTGGGCTACCAGGTCAGCGGTTCCGACAACGCCGACAACGCGGTGACCAAGCGGCTGGCGTCGCTGGGCATCGTCATCCACCGCGGCCACGCTTCCGCCAACGTGCTGGAGGCCGACTGCGTGGTGGTGTCCAGCGCGATCAAGCCGGACAACCCCGAGCTGCTGGAGGCGCGCGCGCAGCGCATCCCGGTGGTGCCGCGCGCGGAGATGCTGGCCGAACTGATGCGCTTCAAGCGTGGGGTGGCGGTGGCCGGCACCCACGGCAAGACCACCACCACCTCGCTGACCGCCAGCGTGCTGGCCGAAGGCGGGCTGGACCCGACCTTCGTGATCGGCGGCAAGCTGCTGGCCGCCGGCGCCAATGCCGGCCTCGGCGGCGGCGACTGGCTGGTGGCCGAGGCCGACGAGAGCGACGGCAGCTTCCTGCGCCTGAACCCGGTGGTGGCGGTCATCACCAATATCGACGCCGACCACCTGGAGAACTACGGCGGCGATTTCGAGCGGGTCAAGCAGGCGTTCTCCGAATTCCTGCACCGGCTGCCGTTCTACGGGCTGGCGGTGCTGTGCATCGATGACGAGGAAGTGGCGCAGCTGGCGCGCAGGACGCCGCGCCACGTGGTCACCTACGGCTTCGCGCCGGAGGCCGACGTGCGCGCCGCCGACGTGCGCCAGCACGGCGCGCGCATGCAGTTCACCCTGTGCCTGCCCGACGGCAGCCGCACCGCCTGCACGCTGGCCCTGCCGGGCCGCCACAACGTGCAGAACGCGCTCGCCGCCGCCGCCATCGGCTGGCAGCTGGGCGTGCCGAACGCGGCCATCGCCAAGGCGCTGGAAGGCTTCCAGGGCATCGGCCGGCGCTTCAACCAGCTGGCCACGCTCAAGTTGGAAAGCGGCGGCGAAGTGGCGCTGGTGGACGACTACGGCCACCACCCGAAGGAGCTTGCCGCGGTGTTCGCCGCGGCCCGCGGTGGCTGGCCGGACAAGCGGCTGGTGGTGGCCTTCCAGCCGCACCGCTACACCCGTACCCGCGACCTGTTCGACGAGTTCGCGGCAGTGCTGTCCAGTGTCGACGCGCTGCTGTTGACAGAGGTGTATCCGGCCGGCGAGGCGCCGATCGCCGGCGCCGATGCCAGTGCGCTGGCGCGTTCGATCCGTACCCGCGGTCGGGTCGAGCCGGTGGTCGTCGGCGGTGCCGCCGAACTGGCCGGCGTGCTGCCGGGCGTGCTGCGCGACGGCGACCTGCTGCTGCTGATGGGCGCGGGCGATATCGGTGCCGCCGCCCAGCAGATCGCCCGCGATGGCCTGCAGCCGCAACCCGCGCAGGGAGAACCCGCATGAGCGCCCCTGCATTCGCCCCGCTGCGCAGCACCGACCCGGCCGCGTTCGGCCGCGTCGCCGTGCTGATGGGCGGCAGCAGCAGCGAGCGCGAAGTCTCGCTGGATTCGGGCCGCAACGTGCTGGAAGCGCTGCAGTCGCGCGGCGTCGACGCCCATGCGGTGGACGGCATCCCGGCGCTGGTCGATGCGCTGGTGCACGGCAGGTTCGACCGCGTGTTCAACATCCTGCACGGCGGCGACGGCGAGAACGGCGTGCTGCAGGGCCTGCTGCAGGGCTTCGAGGTTCCCTGCACGGGCTCCGGCGTGCTGGGCAGCGCGCTGACCATGGACAAGATCCGCACCAAGCAGGTGTGGATCAGCGCCGGCCTGCCGACGCCGAAGTTCGTCCGCCTGGCGCCCGGCGCCGACCTGCGCGCGGCCGCGCTGGAGCTGGGGCTGCCGGTGTTCGTGAAGCCCTCCAGCGAAGGCAGCAGCGTGGGCGTGGCGCGGGTGCTGGCCGAAGCCGACATCGACGCGGCCATCGAGGTTGCGCGCGGCTACGGCGGCGAGATGCTGATGGAACAGATGGTGGTGGGCGACGAGCTGACCGTCGGCGTGCTGGGCGAGGTCGCGCTGCCGTCGATCCGGATCGTGCCCAAGGGCGAGTGGTACGACTACAACGCCAAGTACATCGCCGAGGACACCCAGTACCTGTGCCCGGGCCTGGAGGGCGGCGACGAGGCTGCGATCCGCGCGCTGGCACTGGATGCGTTCCGCGCCGCCGGCTGCAGCGGCTGGGGCCGCATCGACGTGATGCGCGACCGCGCCAGCGGCCGGTTGCTGCTGCTGGAAGTGAACACCGCGCCGGGCATGACCAGCCACTCGCTGGTGCCGAAGGCGGCGCGCGAGCTGGGCGTGTCGTTCGAGGAACTGTGCTGGCGCATCCTGGAGCAGACGCTTTGAAGCCTGTCCTGCGCTCGCTGGCCTGGCTGCTCGCGCTGGCGCTGCTGGCGCTGCCGGTGGTGGCCGTGGTCGAGGGCTGGATGGGCGGCGAGCACTGGCCGCTGCGCACACTGCGCGTGCAGGGCGAACTGGCGCGCGTCGATCGCGCACGGCTGCAGGCGGCGGTGCTGCCGCACGCGCAGCGCGGTTTCTTCGCGGTGGACCTGGGGGCGATCCAGCGCACCGTGGACGGCCTGCCGTGGGTGGAGCGCGCGCAGGTGCGCAAGCACTGGCCCGACGTGCTGGAGGTGCGGATCGTCGAGCACCGCCCGTTTGCGCGCTGGGGCGAGCAGCAACTGCTGTCCGAACACGGCCGGCTGTTCCCGGTTGGCAAGCTGCAAACGCCGGCCGGGCTGCCGCTGCTGGACGGGCCGGAAGGCCGGGTGCCGGAGGTAGTGGCGCTGTACAACCAGGCCCGCGAGCAGCTGGCCGACGCCGGCGGCGTGCTGGGCGTGGCGCTGGACCGTCGCGGCAGCTGGTCGATCAGCCTGCGCGACGGCACCCGCGTGGTGCTGGGCCGCAACGACCCCGGCGCGCGGCTGGCGCGGTTCGCGCCGATGCTGCCGCAGCTGGCCGCGCAGAACCCGCATCGCCGGCTGGTGCGCGCCGACCTTCGCTACACCAATGGCTTCGCCCTGACCTGGGCGAAGGCTGATCCCACCCCCACGAACCACGGCAGCAACACATGAACCGCAAAGGCGACAAGTCCCTGATCGTCGGCCTCGATATCGGCACCTCCAAGGTCACCGCGCTGGTCGGCGAATACGCCCCGGGCGAACCCATCGAGGTGATCGGCATCGGCTCGCACGAATCGCGCGGGCTGCGCCGCGGCGTGGTGGTCGACATCGATTCCACCGTGCAGTCGATCCAGCGTGCGGTGGAGGAAGCCGAGCTGATGGCTGGCTGCGAGGTCAGCAGCGTGTACGCCTCGATTTCCGGCAACCACGTGCAGTGCAAGAACTCGCCCGGCATCGTGCCGATCCGCGACGGCGAGGTCACCTATGGCGACCTCGACCGCGTGCTGGAAGCCGCCAAGGCGGTGGCGATCCCGGCCGACCAGCGCATCCTCCACGCGATCCCGCGCGAGTACGTGCTGGACGATTCGCAGGAAGGCATCCGCAACCCGGTCGGGATGACCGGCGTGCGCCTGGAGGTGCACGCGCACCTGGTCACCTGCGCGCAGTCGGCGGCTCAGAACATCAGCAAGTGCGTGCAGCGCTGCGGCCTGCAGGTGGACGAGCTGGTGCTGTCCTCGCTGGCGTCCAGCACCGCGGTGCTGACCCCGGACGAGCGCGAGCTGGGGGTGGTGCTGGTCGACATGGGCGCCGGCACCACCGACATCGCGGTGTTCATGCAGGGCGCGATCTGCCACACCGCCAACCTGCCGGTGGCGGGCGACAAGGTGACCGAGGACATCGCGCACATGCTGCGCACGCCCACGCCGCACGCCGAGGACATCAAGGTGAAGTACGCCTGCGCGCTGGCGCAGCTGGCGCGCGCCGAGGAAAGCATCCAGGTCGAGAGCGTGGGCGACCGCCCGCCGCGCCGGCTGCCGCGGCACGCGCTGGCGCAGGCGGTGCAGGCGCGCTACGAGGAAATCTTCGAGATGGTGCAGGCGGAACTGCGCCGCTCGGGCTTCGAGCAGCGGGTGCGCGCCGGCATGGTGTTGACCGGCGGTGCCTCGAAGATGGAAGGCGTGGTCGAGCTGGCCGAGGAAATGCTGCAGATGCCGGTGCGGATCGGCATCCCGCAGCACGTCACCGGGCTCGGCGAAGTGGTGGGCAACCCGGTGCATGCCACCGGCGTGGGCCTGCTGCTGATGGGCGCGCAGATGGAACACCCGAAGCGGCCGACGCTGCCCAGCGGCAAGGTCGGCGGGATGCTCGGCAAGGCGGTGAAGTGGTTCCGCGGCGCGTTCTGAGCGGCGGCAGCGGGCGGTAGCGGCAACAAGCGGGCAGGGCAGGGAAAGACAGGCAAGGCGGCAAGCGCAGGACACAACCCAATAACAAGCCGGCGAAGGCGAAGCGGGACTCCCGCCTCCCCGATCCCGGCCACAACGACAGGACACGGACATGGCACATTTCGAACTGATCCAGCACGTCGCACCCAACGCGGTCATCAAGGTCTTCGGCGTCGGCGGCGGCGGCGGCAACGCGGTCGCGCACATGGTCAACAGCAGCGTCGAGGGCGTGGAGTTCATCACCGCCAACACCGACTCGCAGGCGATCAAGAACTGCGGCGCATCGCAGCAGCTGACCCTCGGCGGCAACGTCACCAAGGGCCTCGGCGCCGGCGCCAACCCGGAAGTCGGCCGGCAGGCCGCACTGGAAGACCGCGAAACCATCATCGAGGCGCTGCAGGGCGCCGACATGGTGTTCATCACCGCCGGCATGGGCGGCGGCACCGGCACCGGCGCCGCGCCGGTGGTGGCGCAGCTGGCCAAGGAGATGGGCATCCTGACCGTGGCCGTGGTCACCAAGCCGTTCCCGTTCGAAGGCCGCCGGCGCATGCAGGTGGCGGCCAAGGGCATCGAGGAGCTGAGCCAGCACTGCGACTCGCTGATCACCATCCCGAACGAAAAGCTGATCACCGTGCTGGGCCGCAACGCCACCATGATCCAGGCGTTCCGCGCCGCCAATGACGTGCTGCTGGGCGCGGTGCAGGGCATCGCCGACCTGATCGTGCGCCCCGGCCTGATCAACGTCGACTTCGCAGACGTGCGCACCGTCATGTCCGAGATGGGCCTGGCGATGATGGGCAGCGGCAGCGCCCGCGGCGACGACCGCGCGCAGGCAGCGGCCGAGGCGGCGATCCAGAACCCGCTGCTGGACGACGTCAACCTGTCCGGCGCCAACGGCATCCTGGTCAACATCACCGCCGGCCCGGACTTCACCATGGCCGAGTTCGACGAGGTCGGCCGCACGGTGGAGCAGTTCGCCGCCGAGGACGCCACCGTGGTCATCGGTACCGTGCTCGACCCGGACATGCAGGACGAGGTGCGCGTCACCGTGGTCGCCACCGGCCTCAGCCGCGCCACCGTGGGCCTGCGCCAGCCGGTCGGCGAGCCCCGCAACAACCGCTTCGAGGCGCCGACGGAAGCCCCGCGCCGCCCGCAGGTGCAGCTGATCAACACCCAGGTCAAGCGCGATGGCACCACCGGGCTGCCGATCGACGCGATCTCCGATAGCTTCACCCCGGCCGCCCCGGTCGGTTTCGCCGGCAGCCTGCGCCGTAACGCCGCCGAAGCCGCCCCGGTCGCCGCCGAGCTGCCGAAGGACGACTACCTCGACATCCCGGCGTTCCTGCGCCGCCAGGCGGACTGAGGTTCCAGCAGCTTCCTTCCGCGTGGGCGGAAGGAAGGCGGGAAGGGGGCGCAACCGCGCCGCTTCCCAACCTTTCCCCCGTCCGTCCGTGGCGGAGGGAGGGCGTGTCGCTCCTGTCGAAATTGCGTGCCGGGTCGTCCACCCGGCGCGTTTCCCAGTCGGTCGGCGCTGCCGGCCGGCTGCTTTCGTCCCGCCGCCCTGGCCTGTGCCGGGAGATCGGGCCAGCGATTTTTACGGCTGGATTCAGCAAATCGCGTGATAATCTGAACCGATGCTCCGCCAACGCACCCTCAAGAACGTGATCCGCGCCACCGGCGTGGGTTTGCATGGCGGGGAGAAGGTCTTCCTGACCCTGCGGCCGGCGCCGGCCGATACCGGCATCGTGTTCCGCCGCATCGACCTCGAGCCGGTGGTGGAAATGCCCGCCGCCGCGACGCTGGTCACCGAAACCACCCTATGCACCGGGTTGAGCCGCGATGGCGCCAAGGTGCTGACGGTCGAGCACCTGATGTCGGCGCTGGCGGGCCTGGGCATCGACAACGTCTATGTCGAGCTGAGCGCGGCCGAAGTGCCGATCATGGACGGTTCTGCCGGTCCATTCGTATTCCTGCTGGAATCCGCCGGCATCGTCGAGCAGCACGCGGCCAAGCGGCTGATCCGCATCCTCAAGCCGGTGGAAGTCCGCGAGGGCGACAAGATCGCCCGTTTCGAGCCGCATGACGGCTTCCGGCTGGGCTTCACGGTCAAGTTCGACCATCCGGCGATCCCGGATGCGCTGTCGCGGGTGGAGGTGGACTTCTCCACCAGCGCCTACATCAAGGAAGTCAGCCGCGCCCGCACTTTCGGCTTCATGCGCGACCTCGAGTACATGCGCGACCGCAACCTCGGCCTCGGCGGCTCGATGGACAACGCCATCGTGCTCGACGACTTCCGCGTGCTGAACGAGGACGGCCTGCGCTACGCCGACGAATTCGTCCGCCACAAGATCCTCGACGCGGTCGGCGACCTGTACCTAGCCGGCCACGCCATCCTCGGCGCCTACGAGGGCTACAAGTCCGGGCATGCGCTGAACAACAAGCTGGTGCGCGCGCTGCTGGCGGATGCGCAGGCGTGGGAAGAAGTCAGCTTCGTCGATGCCGGGCAGGCGCCCCAGCTGGGCTACGGCATCGCGCTGCCGGCGGCCTGATCCCGGCGCAAAGCGTGACCAACGTCACGAAATCGTCGCGCTCCCCATCGATTTCTTAACAAAATCAACGGCCAGCGCGGCTAGGATGCGCCCTCGGCCGGTTCGGCGGGGGGCCTTGGCGCCCGCCTCGCACTGGCCTTGCGGTCGCCCCCAGCGTGCTCTTCCGACGCCTCCGGCCGCAGCATGGCCAAGGCCGTCTCCAGTCCAGCACGGGCGGCGGCCGACATCGGAGCATGGCGCGCTTCGGCCGGCGGTAGCGGCCGCAGCGGTGCGGTGGTCGTCCTGACACCCACGTCGTTTACTTCGAGCCCGATGGAGCGGGCGGCGTCGACCAGAGCGGGCGCGGCAAGCCGCAACTTGGCATGCCACACCGGCGAGTCGACGACGAACACCAGCTTGTCCCCGCGGACGTTGGCCAGGCGCGCATGCGCTCCCAACCCCTGGGGCAAGTGGGTACGCAGCAACCGATCCATCGCGTCGAGCCACTGGGCCCGGCGCAGGGTGCCACCGGCGGAACCGGCGAGCAGTGCGTCTAGCGCCGCGCGCGGGCTGGCGGTGGCACGGCCCCCTTCGGGGTTGGATCGAGAACCAGGCATACGGATGATCGAACTCAGCAACCTACACGATACCCGCCAGCGCGCCATCGCGCAGGCCCAGCAGCTGCGCCGGTGGGCGCGCCGCAGGCCGTGGGCGGCGTTGGCACTGCTGCTGGGCGCGGGCATGCTGTGCGGCGCGGCCGCGCGCAGCGCGATCGGCATGGCGCAGGTGGAGGCGCTGCAGGCCGCGGATGCGGAGCGCCAGGCCGAGCTGGACAAGGTGCGCCGCGATGCGCAGCGCGATGTCAACGCGCTGGCCGCGCGCCTGGCCGAACTGCAGGCGCAGGCCAATCGGCTGAACGCGCTGGGCAGCCGGCTGACCCGCGCCGGCCAGCTGCAGGACGGCGAATTCGATTTCGAGAAGCCGGTCGGGCAGGGCGGTGGCGGGATCACCCGCGACATGCCGCCGGCCGAGCTGCGCGCGCGGCTGGCGGCGCTGGAGGGCGACTATCGCCTGGCCGGCACCCAGCTGTCGGTGCTGGAAACCCTGCTGTTCAACCGCGAGTTGGACCGCAATACGGTGCCCTCGCGCGAACCGATCGCCGGCAGCTTCGTCACCTCCGGCTTTGGTGGCCGCGCCGACCCGTTCGGCGGCGGCAGCCAGTTCCACAAGGGCATCGATTTCCAGGCCAGCATTGGCGACCCGGTGCTGGCGGTGGCGGACGGCGTGGTCAGCTATGCCGGCGACCGTAGCGGCTACGGCAGCACGGTCGAAATCGACCACGGCAACGGCTACGTCACCCGCTATGCGCACAATTCGCGCCTGACCCGCCAGGTCGGCGACCTGGTGCGCGCGGGGCAGGAGATCGCCAAGGCCGGCTCCAGCGGCCGTTCCACCGGCGCGCACGTGCACTTCGAGCTGTGGCAGGACGGCGTGGTGGTCAATCCCCGCAAGTTCCTCGGCCACAACAACGCGCTGGCCCGCCACGGGCCCAGCCGCGGCTGACATCGGGCGAGGGGCTTGCGCACGTCGCAGGCCGCCTCCAGCTAAACTAATCGATTCCCGAACGGGCCTGCGTGCCCGGTTTCGGGTATTTCGTTGCTTTCCCGATGCCGCGCCACCGGCGCGCATCCCGCCAGGGACACCCCATGTTCAACAGTTTGCTCACCAGCGTTTTCGGCAGCCGCAACGAGCGCCTGCTCAAGCAGTACGGCGCCAACGTCAGGAAGATCAATGCGCTGGAGCCGCAGATGCAGGCGCTCCCGGACGAGGCGCTGAAGGCCAAGACCGAGGAGTTCAAGGCACGCATCGCCAAGGGCGAGTCGCTGGACAAGCTGCTGCCGGAAGCGTTCGCGGTCTGCCGCGAAGCCTCGGTGCGCGTGTTCGGCATGCGTCATTTCGACGTCCAGCTGATCGGCGGCATGGTCCTGCACGGCGGCAAGATCGCGGAAATGCGCACCGGCGAGGGCAAGACCCTGACCGCGACCGCCGCGGTCTACCTCAATGCGCTCGAGGGCAAGGGCGTGCACGTGGTCACCGTCAACGACTACCTGGCCCGCCGTGACGCCGCCCAGATGGGCAAGCTCTACAACTGGCTGGGCCTCACCGTGGGCGTGGTCTACCCGGGCATGCCGCATGCCGACAAGGGCGCGGCCTACGGCTGCGACATCACCTACGGCACCAACAACGAATTCGGCTTCGACTACCTGCGCGACAACATGGCGCTGGCCAAGGAAGACCGCTTCCAGCGCACCCTCAACTTCGCCATCGTCGACGAGGTGGACTCGATCCTGATCGACGAGGCGCGTACCCCGCTGATCATCTCCGGCCCGGCCGACGAATCGCCGGAGCTCTACCTGCGGGTGAACGCGGTGGTGCCGTCGCTGCAGCGGCAGGAAACCGAAGAGGGCGAGGGCGACTACTGGGTCGACGAGAAGCAGAAGCAGGTGCACATGTCCGAAGCCGGGCAGGAGCATGCCGAGCAGCTGCTGCGCCAGGCCGGCATCCTCGAGGCCGACGAGAGCCTGTACGCCGCGCAGAACATCCACGTGGTCCACCACCTCAACGCGGCGATGCGCGCCCACGCCATCTACCAGCGCGACGTGGATTACATCGTCCGCGACGGCGAGGTCATCATCGTCGATGAATTCACCGGCCGCACCCTGCCGGGCCGGCGCTGGTCCGACGGCCTGCATCAGGCGGTGGAGGCGAAGGAAGGCGTGCCGGTGCAGCGCGAGAACCAGACGCTGGCGTCGGTGACGTTCCAGAACCTGTTCCGCATGTACAAGAAGCTGTCCGGCATGACCGGTACCGCGGACACCGAAGCATTCGAGTTCCAGAACATCTACGGGCTGGAAGTGGTGGTGATCCCGACCCACCGGCCGATGATCCGCAAGGACCACCCGGACCTCGTCTTCCTCAACCGCGCCGGCAAGTACCGCGCGGTGGCCAACGAGATCAAGGAATGCGTGGCCAAGGGCCAGCCGGTGCTGGTCGGCACCACCTCGATCGAGGTGTCGGAGCTGCTCAGCGAGAACCTGCGCGAGGCCGGCATCCCGCACGAAGTGCTCAACGCCAAGCAGCACGAGCGCGAGGCGCACATCGTCGCCAACGCCGGCGCGCCGGGCGCGGTGACCATCGCCACCAACATGGCCGGCCGCGGCACCGACATCGTGCTGGGCGGCTCGCTGGACGCCGAACTGGCCGCCTTGGGCGAGGATGCCCCGCAGTCCGAAAAGGACCGCCTCAAGGCCGCATGGCAGGAGCGCCACGACGCGGTCAAGGCGGCCGGCGGCCTGCACATCATCGGCACCGAGCGCCATGAATCCCGCCGCATCGACAACCAGCTGCGTGGCCGCTCCGGCCGCCAGGGCGACCCGGGCTCGTCGCGCTTCTACCTGTCGCTGGAAGACAACCTGATGCGCATCTTCGCCGCCGACTGGGTGCAGAAGGTGATGGCGCGGATGGGCCTGAAGGAAGACGACATCATCGAGTCGGCGCTGGTGACCAAGCAGATCGCCAACGCGCAACGCAAGGTCGAGGCGCACAACTTCGACATCCGCAAGAACCTGCTGGACTTCGACGACGTCAACAACGACCAGCGCAAGGTCATCTACGGCCAGCGCAACGAGCTGCTGGAAGCCGAGAGCGTCAAGGAGAACATCGACGGCATCCGCTACGACGTGGTCGCCGAGCTGGTGCAGCGCCACGTGCCGGCCGACTCGATCGACGAGCAGTGGGACCTGCCGGGCCTGGAGGCCGCGCTGGCCAGCGAGTTCGGCTTGCAGCTGGACCTGGTGGGCCTGCACAAGGCCGAAGCGGAGCTGGACGCTTCGCAGATCCTCGGCCATGTGCAGGACGCGGTGGATACGCTGTTCGCCGGCAAGGAAGAGCAGGTTGGCGCCGAGACCATGCGCATGCTGGAGAAGCACGTGATGCTGAACGTGCTGGACCAGAACTGGAAGGAGCACCTCGCGCGCATGGACTACCTGCGCCAGGGCATCCACCTGCGCGGCTATGCGCAGAAGCAGCCCAAGCAGGAATACAAGAAGGAAGCCTTCGAGCTGTTCTCGGAACTGCTGGAGAAGGTCAAGCACGAAGTGGTCTCGCTGCTCGCCCGCGTGCGCATCCGCAGCGAGGAGGAGGTGGCCGCTGCCGAGGCGCAGGAGCGCGCCCGCGCCGAGGCCGTGGCCCGGCAGATGCAGTTCCAGCATCCGGGCGCCGGCGGCATGGGCGCGGACGAGGAGGCGGCGCAGGTGCAGGCCGCGCGCGCCCAGCAGGCTGCGTTTGCCGACATCGGCCGCAACGATCCCTGCCCCTGCGGCAGCGGCAAGAAGTTCAAGCACTGCCATGGGCAGCTTGCGTAGCAGGCGGCCCTGTTCGTTTCGATGAAGCAGGTCCACGTCGTCGCCGGCGTGCTGCGCGATGCGCGTGGGCGGATCCTGCTGGCGCGCCGCACCGAAGGCCGCGACCTGGCCGGTCTGTGGGAGTTCCCCGGTGGCAAGGTCGAGCCGGGTGAACTACCCGAAGATGCGCTGGTGCGCGAACTCCATGAGGAACTGGGCATCGAGGCCACGGTGGGTGCACCAGTGGCCTGCGTGCCGCTGGAGACGCCCGGCAAGCACCTGCTGCTGGATGTGCGCGAGGTTGCCTTCAGCGGCCATCCGCGTGGCCTGGAAGGGCAGGCGCTGGCCTGGGTGCCGCTGCGCAAGTTGGGCGACTACCCAATGCCGCCAGCGGATGTACCGGTGGTGGCGGAGTTGCTGCGTCGGGCTCCGTCGCGACCGGCGGCGGGCACCGACAACGCTGCCCGGGAATAACGCTCCGCTAGGGCCGCTACGGTCGCGCTGCGGCAAGACCTCGGTACAGCCGGTCGAGTGCAGCCACCTGGCCGTCCAGCGCCTCCAGCGGCCCGTCGTTGACGATCACGTCGTCGGCAATCGCCAGCCGCTGCTGGCGGGTGGCCTGCGCTTCGATCATCGCCCTTGCCAGCGCCTCGTCGATGCCGTCGCGTCGCAGCAGGCGTGCGAGCTGCACGGCCTTGGGCACGTCGACCACCAGCACGCGGGTCAGCCAAGGATAGGCAGCGCGACCGCCGCCTTCGGCCAGCAGCGGGATCGAGGCCACTGCGTAGGGGCCCGACGCAGCGCGACAGGTATCGGCTAGGGTTGCGCGCACCCGCGGATGGACGATGGCTTCCAGCTGCTGGCGCGCCTCGGGGTCGGCGAACACCCGCCGCCGCATGGCGGCGCGATCCAGCAGGCCGTCCGGCCCCAGCACCTCGCTGCCGAACGCCGCCACCACCTCGGCTAGCCCTTCGCTGCCGGCGGCCAGTGCATCACGCGCGGCGGCGTCGGCGTCGGCCACCACCACGCCCAGTGCCCGGAAGCAGGCTTCGACCGTGCTCTTGCCGGAGGCCACACCTCCAGTCAGGCCGATGACGTAATCGCTCATGGGCGCATTATGTGGCTAGCGTGGCCAGGGCGGCGGAGGGCGATACGCACCCCGGCAGCGGTGTCCAGCGGTTTACGCCAGCCCAGCAAGGCGCATGTACGCGTCCACCATCTGTTGCCCCCACATGAAGCTGATCCAGCCGGCTACCGCCAGGTACGGGCCGAACGGGATCGGCGTGGCCTTGTCGCGGCCTTTCGCGGCGAGCCAGATCGAGCCGACCACCGCGCCCACCAGCGAGGACAGCAGGATGGTCGGCAGGATGCCGGATAGGCCCACCCACGCGCCCAGTGCGGCCAGCAGCTTGAAGTCGCCGTGGCCCATGCCTTCCTTGCCGGTCAGCTGCTTGAACACCCAATACACCGACCACAGGCTGAGGTAGCCGGCCATCGCGCCAAGCAGTGCGGGCTTGGCCGACATGTAAAGGTTGTCGCTGGCGGCAACCAAGCCCAACCACATCAGTGGCAGGGTCAGTTGGTCCGGCAGCAAGCGGGTGCGGAAATCGATGCCCGACAGCGCGATCAGGTAACTGGTCAGCAGCACCGCCCCGAAGCCTTTCCAGCCGAAGCCGAAGCGCCAGGCGCAGGCCAGGAACAACAGTGCCGTGACCAGTTCCACCAAGGGGTACTGGATTGAAATGGGCGCCTTGCAACCGCGGCACTTGCCGCCCTGCAGCACCCAGCTCAGCACCGGGATGTTCTCGTACCAAGACAGCGGTTTCTTGCACTTCGGGCAGTGCGAGCCTTCCACCACGATGCCCGGTGGCGGCGGATCGTAAAGATCCGGCTCCTCCAGGATCTCGCGGGCGTCGCGCTTCCACTGCCATTCCAGCCGCGGCGGCAGGCGCAGGATCACCACGTTGAGGAAACTGCCGACCAGCAGGCCCAGGCCGGCCGCGGCGGGATAGCCGAGGCCGGGGTGTGCGTCGAGGAATGCCATCTGGAAGCTGCGTCCTGCTTACATCACCGTCATGGCGATCTTGAAGATCGGCAGGTACATGGCCACCACGATCGAGCCAACCAGGCCGCCGATGATCACCATCACCATCGGCTCGATCAGGCTGCTCAGCGCGTCGACGGTATTGCTGACTTCTTCCTCGTAGAACTCGGCCACCTTCAGCAGCATGGTGTCCAGCGCGCCGGCCTCTTCGCCGATCGCGGTCATCTGCACCACCATGTGCGGGAACAGGTTGACCTGCTTCATCGCCACGTTGACCGGATAGCCCACCGCCACGTCGTCCTTGATCTGCAGCGTCGCCTTCTGGTAGACCATGCTGCCGGTGGCGCCGGCGACGTTTTCCAGCGCCTCCACCAGCGGCACGCCGGCGCGGAAGGTCAGTGCAAGGGTGCGGGCGAAGCGGGCGATCGCGGATTCATGCAGCACCTTGCCGATCACCGGGATCTTCAGCATCAGCCGGTCGACGGTGTGCTGGAGCTTCGAGGAGCGCTTGTAGGTGTAGATGAAGAAGCCCAAGGCTGCGGCGAGGACGATGCCGACGGCCCAGAACCACTTCACCACGAAGTCGGAAATGCTGAACACCAGGTTGGTGAACGCAGGCAGGTCGGCACCAAAGCTGGAGAAGGTTTCCCGGAAAATCGGCACCACGTAGATCATCAGCACGGCGCTGATCAGGATCGCCACCGCGATCACCATTGCCGGGTAGAACAGCGCCTTCTTGATCTTGCCCTTGATGGTCTCGATGTTTTCCTTGTAGGTGGCAATGGTCTCCAGCACCGTTTCCAGCACGCCGGAGGATTCGCCTGCGCGCACCAGGTTGCGGTACAGCTCGTCGAACTGCACCGGGAACTGGCTCATCGCCTCGTAGATGGAGGCGCCGCCCTCGATGTCGGTGCGCAGGCTACCGACCATCTTCTTCATGGCCGGGTTCTTGTTGCCGCCGCCAATGATCTCCAGCGCCTGCACGATGGGCACGCCGGATTTCATCATGGTGGCGATCTGGCGGCTGAATATCGCGATGTCGCGCGCCGAGATTTTCTTCGCCCCGCCGCCAAACAGCGGCTTCGGCTTGGCCTTGACCACCGTCGGGGTAATGCCTTGCCGGCGCAGGTCCGCGCGCAGCAGGTTGGCGTTGCGCGCCATCTGCTCGCCCTTCATCACCTTGCCGCGCTTGTCGCGTCCTTCCCAGACGAACTCATCCAGCGCGGTCAAGCGGTGGGACTCGGCCTTTTGCCGGGTCTTGCCGATGGCAGCCTTGTTTGCGGACATGGCGTTCCCCTTCAGTCCTTGGTGACGCGGTTGATCTCGATGAGGCTGGTGATCCCCTGTTTCACCTTGTCTAGCGCGGAGCGCCGCAGGTCGCGGACGCCGCTGCGCAGGGACGCCTCGGTCAGCTGCTGGACATTACCACCAGCCAGCACGATCTGCTGGATTTCCTCGGTCATCGGCATCACCTGGTAGATGCCGGCGCGGCCCTTGTAGCCGCCGGTGCACTCGTCGCAGCCCACCGCCTCGTACACGGTGATGCCGGCGTGGACCTCGTCGGCGGTGAAGCCTTCGGCCAGCAGCGCGTGCTCGGGCAGGTGCACCGCGCGCTTGCAGTCGTGCAGGCGGCGCACCAGCCGCTGGGCGATGACCAGGTTCACCGAACTGGTGATGTTGTACGGCGCGATGCCCATGTTCATCAGGCGGGCGATGGTCTGCGGGGCGTCGTTGGTGTGCAGGGTGGACAGCACCATGTGGCCGGTCTGCGCGGCCTTGATCGCGATCTCCGCGGTTTCCAGGTCGCGGATTTCGCCGACCATGATCACGTCCGGGTCCTGTCGCAGGAAGCTGCGCAGGGCGGCGGCGAAGGTCATGCCGCGCTTGGCATTCTGCTGCACCTGGTTGACGCCGGGCAGGCGGATTTCCACCGGGTCTTCCACCGTGCTGATGTTGCGGGTTTCGTCGTTGAGGATGCCCAGCGCGGTATACAGGCTCACGGTCTTGCCGGAGCCGGTGGGGCCGGTGACCAACACCATGCCGTAGGGCTTGTGGATGTTGTCCAGGAACAGCTTCTGCTGGTCCGGCTCGTAACCCAGCTTCTCGATGCCCATCTTGGCGGCGCTGCCGTCCAGGATGCGCAGCACGATCTTTTCGCCGAACAGGGTGGGCAGGGTGCTGACGCGGAAATCGATCTGCTTGGTCTTGCTGAGGCTGAGCTTGATGCGGCCATCCTGTGGAACGCGCTTCTCCGCGATATCCAGCTGCGACATCACCTTCAGGCGCGCGGCGATGCGCGCATGCAGCTTCACCGGCACCTTCTTGAAGGTCTTCAGGATGCCGTCGATGCGGAAGCGCACCCGGTAGTCCGTCTCGTACGGTTCGAAGTGGATGTCCGAGGCGCCGCGGCGGATTGCATCCACCAGCGCCTTGTTGACGAACTTCACGACCGGGGTGTCCTCGCCCTTGGCGTCCACGCCGGTGTCATTGCCCAGGTCGTCGTCGCCGCCGCTGACTTCCAGGCCGTCCAGGCCATCGGAATCGGCCAGGTCGTCGGCCATCGCGTCGGCCGCCTCCAGCCATTGGTCCAGGCAGCGCTTGATCCGGTCGGCGTCCACCAGGATCGGTTCCACCGTCAAGTTGGTCTGGAACTTGATGTCATCCAGCGCGCGGTTGTTGGTGGGGTCGGAAGTGCCCACGAACAGCCGGTTGCCGCGTTTGAACAGCGGCAGGACCTGGTGCTTGCGCAGCAGTTCTTCCTTGACCAGGGCGATCGCGGACTGGACCGGATCGATGGCCAGTGCGTCCACCAGCGGCATGCCGAACTCGATGGAATTAGCGGCTGCCAGCGCCCCCGGCGAGACCAAGCGACGGTCGGCCAGGTAGGACGCCATCGGCATTTTCTCGGCGGTGGCGCCGTCCATCGCCTTGCGCGCGACGGCTTCCTCCAGGGCGCCGTCCAGCACCAGGCGCCGGGCGATGCCGGTGATTCCCATCAGGTTGGCGGTGGGGGCGGTGCTCATCGGTCGGGGGATCTCCACGGGAACGGTGCGACTTTAGCGTATACGCAAAACAAGGCCCAACGCGGCACCCAGCCGGCGTCTTGCGCAGCCGCAAATGCGCGGGGTATCAGCTCGTGTCCGCGCTGCTCACCGCCGCCTGCAGGTTGCGCCAGCCGATCACGCGCACGCCGCTGCGCTCATAGGCGTCTTCGCCGCCGTACACCAGCCACGGCGGCAGGGCTTCCGCACCGGCAAAACGCGCGGCCTTCTGCCCGGCGCGGATGTAGTCAGGCGTCACAGTGGCGCCGGACTTGATTTCCACCGGCTGCAGTCGGCCACTGGTTTCGAACAGCAGGTCTGCTTCCAGCCCATTGTTGTCGCGCCAGAAATACAGATCCGGTGGCAGGCCCTGATTCAGGCGGGCCTTGATGAATTCCCCCACCACCAGCGTTTCAAACAGCGCGCCGCGGAGCGGGTGCAGGCCCAGCGTGGCCGCATCGCGGATACCCAGCAGCCAGCATGCAAGGCCGGTATCGACGAAATGCAGCTTGGGCGATTTCACCAGCCGCTTGCCGAAGTTGCGGTGGTAGGGTGGCAGCAGGAACACGATGCCACTGGCTTCCAGCACCGACAGCCAAGCGCGCGCGGTGTGGTTGGAGATGCCAGTCTCGCCCGCCAGCGCGCTGATGTTGAGCAGCTGCCCGGTGCGCGCGGCGCACAGGCGCAGGAAACGCTGGAACGCGGAGAGATCCTGCACGTTGAGCACCTGCCGCACGTCGCGCTCCACATAGGTCGCGACATACGAGGCAAACCAGTCCGCAGGACGCAACGGCTGCGCATGCAGCGCGGGATACATGCCCAGCAGGAGCAGCGCATCCAGGGGGCGCTGGGCCGTCTGCGCAGCCGGCAATTCCGCCAGCGACAGCGGCAGCAGCCGGGTCATGCCCACCCGACCAGCCAGCGATTGGGTGACGCCGGACAACAGCCCGAACTGCTGGGAGCCGGTCAGCACGAACCGCCCCGGCACCCGATCCGCGTCCACCATGCCCTGCAGATACGAGAACAGATCCGGCCAGCGTTGCGCCTCATCGAACACCGCCCCGTGCGCGAAGCGCGCCAGGAAGCCGCGCGGGTCCTCGCTGGCGAAAGCACGCTCCTGCGGGTCTTCCAGGCTGACGTACGGCTTGTCGGCAAACAGCCGCCGCGCCAGCGTGGTCTTGCCTGACTGGCGCGGCCCGGTCATGGCCACCACCGGGAAGCCTTGGGCCAGGCGCTGCAGGGTTGGGGTCAGGGCACGGGGGAGCATACTGAGATCATACAATACAAAGAACAAATCTCCGAAATGTATGAGTTTGTCGACAACGGGGTCAGGTTCAGTTTCATCAGGCGGCCGAAACCGTACTGGCCGATGGGGCCTGATATTCGCGAACGGGGGGACATATCCGTTGTTGGTATCGGACTTCTGCCGCTTGGCGGCTCAGGAAGTGAACCTGATCCCGCTCCTGACCCGTTCCAAATATGTCTTGCTTCAAGGACACATTTTGATGTATCAGGTAAATTGTCTCGATTAAAGGACGGACTCGGTCATGCATTTTCCGATTCGCACGCTGCTGGATCTGGGAGAGGCCGTGCGCGGTGCGCGATGCGAACAGGGCTTGAAGGCAACCCTGGTCGCGGCGCAGTCCGGACGCAGCCGGGATCTGCTGCATCGACTGGAAACGGGGCGGGATGTCACCACCGGCGCGTTGCTCGATGTGCTGCGCAGCATGGGGTACACCCTGCGCCTGGAGCCGTTGGGTTTGCCCACGCTGGAAGAAGTCCGCCAACGCTTCGCCGAAGACGATGACGACTGACAGGGACATGGACGAGCGCATCAAGCTGCTGCAAGTGAATGTGGCAGGCCGTCTCTCTGGGCAGTTGCTGCAGCAGTCCGGCTTCGAATACCGCTATCTGCAGGCGGATCCGGCCCAGCCTGTGGTGGGGTTGCTGATGCCACCCGCGCGGCTTACCTGGCGCGACGGCGCGCTGTTCCCGGTGATGGATCAGAATCTCCCGGAAGGCGATCTGTTCAACCGCCTGCGCCAGCAATTCCCCAAGCAGGCGATGACTGCCATGCGCCTGATTGCGCAAATCGGCGACAACGGCATCGGCCGGCTGGGCTACCGCGTGCCCGGCGGCGCGGCACCGGCGGCGGGTGTGCCGATCGCCCGGCAAACCCTGCTGCGCATGCCGTTCACGGTGCAGGTGTTCGACGAACTGGTGGGTGCCTACCTTGCCACCGGTATTGGCGTGGCCGGCATGCAGCCCAAGATCATGGTGCCCGACCGCGCCACCATCCCCATCCCCAATCTGATCGTGAAAACCGCCGGCGCAGGCTATCCCGGCCTGACCGCCAACGAATATCTGTGCATGACGGCGGCCGCGCGTGCCGGCATCGACGCGGCCAAGGTGGAACTGAGCGACGACGGGCAACTCCTGCTGGTGGAGCGCTTCGATCTCGACGCCGATGGCCAGCGCCTCGGCTTCGAAGACGTGGCGTCGCTGATGGGGTTGCGCGTGCGCGATACGTTGTCCGAACGCAAATACCACGGCAGCTACGAGCGCATCGCCGAGCTGCTGGGCATGATCACCGGCAATCGTCGCGACCTGCAGCGCTTCTACGAACAACTGGCGTTTTCAATCATGGTGGGCAATGGCGATGCCCATCTGAAAAACTTCGGCGTGCTCTATCGTGGCGTGGCCGACGACATCCGCCTTGCCCCCATGTTCGACGTCGTCACTACGCGCATCTACCGCTACCAGCGCTCCCCCGGCGGCCCCGAACTGGAAGACCACAGCATGGCCCTGCGGCTGTGGTCGGGGAAAGCACGCCGTTCCAAGGCCTATCCCCTGCCGGAAGAACTGCGCCGTTTCGGCCGCGACGTCTGCGGCGTGCGCGATCCGCAGGCACCGTTGGACAGGATTGCCGCAGCCATGGCCGATACCCTGCACGCCGCCGATCCACGCATTCCCGCCGGCCTGCTGGCGCGGCTGCGTCCGGTGTGGGAGAACGGAATCCGGTATGGGCAGTGAGAACCGCAGTCCGCCGCAGCCCGGCCCGATCCCGCAATCGTTCGCGCTAATCTAGCGTCATGGGGAACCCGACGCTCAGCATCATCCTGCCAGCCAAAAACGAGTCCGAAGGCCTGCGCGGCACCTTGCCGGCGCTGCGGGTGGCTTATCCGGACGCGGAGATCATCGTCGTCGACGACGGCTCCACCGACGACACCGAGCGCGTCGCCCGCGAGGCAGGCGCCAGCGTGTTGTCCTCGCCCTATTCCATGGGCAACGGCGCCGCCATCAAGCGCGGTGCGCGTGCAGCAAGGGGCGAAATCCTGGTGTTCATGGATGCGGACGGCCAGCACGGCGCGGGCCACGTCCGCGCGCTGCTGGACAAGCTGGGTGAAGGCTACGACATGGTGGTGGGCGCCCGCGACCGCAGCGGCCAGGCCAACCTGCACCGCGGCCTCGCAAATGGCTTCTACAACCGCCTGGCCAGCTGGATGACCGGCCACCGCATCGCGGACCTGACCTCCGGCTTCCGCGCCGTGCGCGCCGACAAGTTCAGGGAGTTCCTGCACCTGCTGCCCAACGGCTTCAGCTACCCCACCACCAGCACCATGGCGTTCTTCCGCAGCGCCTACCCGGTGGCCTACGTGCCCATCCCGGTGGCCAGGCGGGTGGGCAACGGCAGCCACATCCGCCCGTTCAAGGACGGCGTGCGCTTCCTGCTGATCATCTTCAAGATCGCCAGCCTGTACTCGCCGTTGAAGCTGTTCGCGCCGACGGCGGTAGTGTTCTTTCTTGCCGGCGCAGGGTGGTACGGATATACCTTCGCCACCCGGCACCAATTCACCAATATGAGCATGCTGTTGTTCAGCGCTGCAGTTATTATTTTCTTGATTGGACTGATTTCCGAGCAAATTACGAGTCTTTTGTATCGCACGGTGGAATGAGCAGTGAGCTTGATAACCACACCAGAATTTTGGATCGTTTGGTGAAGCGATAGTGCAGATTCAGTTGATTAGCCAATTTGGTAAGCCTGTGCGTGGCGTGAGCCCTTATTCCGATGGGCTATTGGCGGGGCTTCGGCGGCTCGGGAATGTCAACATCGAAGTGGTTGATTATAAATCCGCTTACCCTGGAGTACTGCATCCGGCACAATACGAGCGTGTGGATGGGCGTGGCGAATTGAGTTGGTACAGCCCTGGCAGTTGGAAGGCAGTTGCCGGGAGATCTTCCGGAATTATGCACATCCAGCATTGGGCGCCGCCATTGGCTGTTTATTTATGGCCGCTGGTTCGCCTTGCTAAAAAGAACGGGCGCCGTGTTGTCGTAACTGTGCATAACCCCATTGCGCATGAGAAAGTCGGGGTGTTTAGATTCTTTGAGCGTCGCCTGCTCTGTGCGGCGGATATGCTACTGGTGCACGGCGCGGTGGGGTGCAGGATTTTACAGGAGCGGATGGGCAGCACCGGGTCGTTGGTGCGCCGAATTGAACATGGGATGGCAGTCGCTGAACAGCCCGTGTCCCCGACACCTGATGATTATGCCAGTCTAGGGCTGGATCCTGCTTATCGCTATGTCTTGTTGTTTGGAAACCTGAGGGGCTATAAGGGCGTTGATGTTCTGTTGGATGCATGGAAGCGTGCGCAACCTCACTTGGACAACGTCAGGCTAGTGATAGCGGGAAGGCTCTGGGATGGCGGTGGGCGATGGATCGGATGGGCCAGTGCTAGCCTGTTAGGTGTTGCCGGAGATGCCCGCAGGATTCAGAGGATGTTGACATTTGAAGGATCAATGCGTGGCATCGTTTTGCGCGAAGGGTTCCAGAGCGATGCCGAAATCGATGCGTTGATCAGGGTCTGCGAATTTGCAGTTTTCCCATATGTGCGCTTCTCTGGGCAGTCTGGCGCAGCGTGCCGAGCGGCAGCTTTGGGAAGACCCGTATTGGTAAGTCGCGTGGGGGGGTTGCCCGACCTGGCCATTGACGAGAGCTGGGTCGTCGGGCCCGGTGATAGCTTGGCGCTGGCTGATCGGCTTTTGGAGAAGCTTGCAAAATCCAGCTGGGACGGAGAGATAAATTTCGTGCAGCTGAATAAGGTACGCGGTTATGACTGGGACGCCGTTGCGCGCGATCACGTGGCGGCGTATCGGGAGCTTGCATGAGGGCGCAGAACGACGAATTGCAGCCTGTCGTCAGCGTCTGCATCGCGAATTACAACGGTGAAAAGCTGTTGGATGAGTGCATCGAGTCTGTTCTATCCCAGGATTTCGGTGGAGACGTCGAAATTCTCGTGCACGATGACGCATCAACTGACGCATCTCTGCGCGTTTTGGAGGAGCGATACGCCGGCATCGTCGTTATCCCCAGCACCGTCAACGTTGGTTATTGTGTTTCCAATAATCGTCTCGCCGCCCGCGCCCGGGGGCAGTATCTTCTTTTGCTTAATAACGACGCGACCCTGAGGCAGGGGGCGCTGCGTGCGCTAGTTACCGACGCGGCGCTGCGCAGGGCTCCGTTTGCGCTCACCTTGGCACAGTATGACCGAAGGTCCGGCGCATTGGTCGATCTGGGAGTCAGGTTGGATCTGTTGCATACGCCGGTGGCTAATCATGAGGTGAATTGCCGGCGACTCGCCTATGTTCAGGGGGCATGTCTTTTCATTCGCCGTGATGACTGGTTCAGGCTGGGCGGCTTCCCTGAATGGATGCAGTCGAATGCGGAGGATGCGTACTTATGCGCTCTGGTGCGCCTGCACGGAGGGGCGATAGGAGTGGTAGGGGGGAGTGGCTATGATCACCTCCAGGGTGCGAGTTTTGGCGGCAATCGGCTTGATAATCATGGCCTGAGTACGACGTATCGTCGCCGATATCTGAGTGAGCGTAATCGTGCAAGCATGGTCTTCGTCTGCACGCCAGGGGCCACCTCTTGGTTTTTTTACGCAATGCAAGTGGTGGTGCTCCTTGTAGAGGGTGCGCTACTCAGTATGCTCAAACTCGATTGGAAGTTGTGGCGTACGATTTACTGGGCCGCGGCGAGGGATTCGCTGGGAATGCTGGGGAGGCTGCGCGCTGCTCGGCGACGGGCGCAGTCGGGGCGGAAAATAGGTCTTTGGTCATATCTGCGGATTTTAGACCCGATTCCCCATAAGCTGGTGATGTTCATCAAGTATGGCTTACCGCAGCTGAAGTAGGCTCACTGACTGGTGGGCATCGCGCCGGTGCTGGCGCTCGTTTTGATCGGCGAATGGATATGACGGACATTTCAGGAATCAAGACCTGGAGGGGTGGGTAGGTGCAGGATCTGGTTGCAGCTTCTGAGCGAAGCATCTCTATGGGCTATGACGATGATCGTTTTCTTCCCGCTCAAATTCTGGATGGCTGCGTTGACCGCTTCCTCAGTGGCGTTATCGAGTGCGCTGGTGGCTTCGTCCATCAGAAGTACCGCCGGATCGCGGTAAAGGGCGCGGGCGATGCCGATGCGCTGACGCTGGCCGCCGGATAGCCGGATGCCGCGGTCGCCGACTAAGGTGCGATACCCCTGCGGCAGATCGGAAACGATGAAGTCGTGAATTTGAGCGGCGCGCGCGGCGCGCTCGACGGCCTCCATGTCGATGTAGTCTGCCGCCATGCCAAAGGCAATGTTTTCGGCAACGCTGGTATCTGCCAGATAGATGCTCTGCGGCACATAGCCAATGGTGCGCTGCCAATTTGCAAGATTGCCAGCATTAATTGGTGTGTCATCAACCAGCAAGCTGCCGTGTTGGGGGGCAAGTAGACCCAGCAACACGTCCATCAAGGTGCTTTTGCCAGCACCGCTGGCGCCGGCAATTCCAACGCTGGTATAAGCCGGGATGCGCATATTCAAGCCGGCCAGCACTGGATGGTCTGGACGGCTCGGGTAGGCATAGTGCACGTCCCGCAGGCGAATTTCTCGCATTGGCAGTAGCGAGCCTGCGACTCGCGACAATGGCTCGTCTTGAAGGTTTATGTCGCGATAAAGAGTATCTAGGATAGCGGCGCTAAATTTTAGTTTGGCGAGGCTGCGATACATGATCTGCGCCGAGGGAAGCATGCGGTAGGCGGCGAACCCGTACAGGCCTAAGGCAGGAAGCACATGCGCAATGTCACTGTTTTGCCCCAGCAATAGCAAAGCGATCACGATCAGCAGGCTATAGCCGGTTGCCTCCACCAGATATAGGGGGGATTGTGCAAGAGTATCGCTATTTGCCGTATGTCTGGCAAATTCGCGCGATGCACCACTGAAACGGGTTAGCCACGCCATGGCGCTGTGCGTGATCTTGATGTCTTTGATTCCGCCCAGTGCTTCGTTGCAGGTTTGGTAGCGCTGGCCATTTGCAATTTGGCCATCGCGGCCGGTATTGAAGAGTAGTTTTCGTGCCAGTAAGTATATGCCTCCATATAATAATCCTAGTGCCAGCACGATTCCTAGCGCAATTACCGGGTCATAGGCGAATACCAGTGCGGTCATTGCCGTTGCAACCGCGCCCTGTGCTACCAGTTGCGAAAGCGGGTAAATGGCGTTGTCGGTAAGTTGATCGACTTCAGAAATTACGTTGCGAGCAAGAAGGGAGGGGTTGGATTCAAGAAAAAATGCATAGGGTTGGTGGAGGTAGCGCTCCAGTAGGCGGCTGCTGATCGAGTGCCTGAGAAACTGCACGAAACGATTGAGTAAATGTAGCGTGATGGTCTTGAACGCCGATGAAAGCACGACTAGCAAGATAGATGAAACGCCGAGCGCCATTAGGAAGCCGTGTGCATCCTGCGCACCGGAAAGCTTCCATGCGTATGAAAGGAATGGTTGCTCGTGAATGACCTCGGGCCTACCTAGGACCGACAGAAACGGCATGATCGACAGAACGCCGGCAGTTTCAGCCAGGGCCATCAGGATCACCAGTGACAGCATCACCAGCGATCTGCGCTGCTCGGCGGGAGTCAGCAGTGTCCTCAGTTTGCCAAAGCTGCCGGAAGGCAGCTGTTTCAGGTTGGAACCCGTTTGCTCCACATTGCGCCCCAAACTGCACGAACTCGGTGGATGGTAAGCGACGCGCCGAAAGAATTGGGTCGCGTCGGCATGACTTTGCCCTCAGGAGAGTCAGGCCGGGAGTGGGGCAGGGGGTTCAGGGGGATACATCCGGATCTTTGGCGGTGTTTGCCCGCAGCCGGGAAGCGCCCAGCTGTTCGATCTTCCCGGCCAGATCTGGTCTGCCCTTGGCTCGCAGCACCCCCGCTACATGCAGCGGAAGCAGGTTGCCCTGCGGGGACAGGGCAATGGCCTTCAGGAAGTAAGGCATTGCAAGATCAGGGCTGCCCAGATCGTTCATGATGAAGTTGCCGATGAAGACTAGCTCCCCCGTAGCCAGAGGGCTTGTCTGAGCTTGGGTTTCGAAGACTTCAAGTAGTTCATGACGATCCAGCTTGACGCCTTTACGTGCGTTGTACACAAGCAGCATCGGAGCGCGACGGTTGTCCCAACTCCTATCGGCGATCTTCATTCGCTGCCGGAACTTCGCCCAGTCTTGCGCGGCAATGTCGCCGCGCAGTGTTTTGAGGACGATTCGCAGGGCTGGGCTGTTGAGCGAGCCAGGAACCAGCCTGCTGCCGTTGTCGCAAGCGCTAATGGCGGCGTCCAGACGGGTGTTGCGCGGGGTTGGGCCGCCGCCCAGCGCATAGTGTTCCGCACACAGTTGGATCCATGCGCGGGCCGAGTGCGGTGCGGCGGCGGTGCTGGCCTGCGCGAACAGCAGGTTGCTGCTCCAGCTGTGTGCGCGAACAACGGTGGCGCTGCACAGTGCCAGCAGCAGGGCGCTGCACGCAATGCCCTGCTGCATCGGAGCAAGCCGCAAGCGCTGGCCGGCCTCTGCCAGCACGCTGCCAATGGCCAGTACGGCGCCAATCAGTGCGAAGTGGTTGCGGTGCTCATAGGCCAGTTCCAGTCCAACCACGTTGCTGGTGATGAAATGGGCGGCGAAGAACAGGAAGATGCCCAGTGCCAGCAGCGGACGCTTTTTGCGCTGCAAGACGGCCAGCAATAGCAGGACGGAGAGCAGTGCGATCGATGCCAGCGTGGTCCAGGGATGCAGCAGGCCGCGCGACGGTCCAAGCCAGTCGTAGTGGAAGGGCATGTGCGACGGTAGCGGCAGCAGGATCTGCCATAGATACATCGCCAATACCCGCCCTTGGGTCAGCAGGCGCTCGGGAGTGGAAAAATTGCGCCCGCTATAGGCATCCCAATTCCAGAAGTGCGGCACTGCCACGAACAGGTAAAGCGCCGCTCCCGCCAAGGCGGCCAGCAGGTAGCCGCGCCGCAGGCGGCGTGCCAATCCTGCATCGGCTGCGGCGAACTGAAGCACCGTGAGTTCCAGCGCCAGCGCGTAAACGGGCAGCATGACGCTGTCCTCCTTGCACATCAAAGCCAATCCCCAAAGCAGCGCCGCGCCCAGCAGGCCGGTGCGGCCGCTGCGCCCTGCGACCTGTGCGCGGCGTGCTTGCAGGTAAGCCAGCAGCGCCAGTACAAGGAATAGCGTGCCCATTGCCTGTAGCCGCTGCACTGCATACAGCACTGAAGACACCAGTAGCGGATGTGCCGCCCATGCCAACGTCAGGGCGGAAGCTGCCCAGTCCGCGTGTTCAATCCGGGTGCCGGCTGCCAGGAGGATGTTTCTGAACAGCCACGCCAGTGAAAGCGTGGTCAACGCGTGGATCAGGATATTGGTGGTCTTGAACGTAGCGGGATCCGCGCCGCCACCTCGCCAATAGTCCAACGCAAAGGTCAGATTCGGAAGGTTCCGCAGGTCGCCGGAAGGTTGCGGGGTGGCGAGTAACCGGATGAGCGCTTGACTATTGAGTTCCTTCAACGCGATTGCTGGGTTGTTGACGATGTTGGGGAAGTCGTCGAACAGGAATTCGCCCGGCAGGCCCGGCAGGTAGAGCAGGGAAGCCACCAGCGCGATCAGCAGGCTGGCCAGCAGAAAGCGGGGTGCGGCTGCGGGCGGTTGGGTAGGCATGCGTGAAAACCAGTGTGAGGGCCGGAAGGGAGCAATTGGGCTGAAGCTCACTGCCCCGAGCCTTGTCCACTGATTTGCTCTTTCGCGGCCAGTGTCTGCAGGCGGGAAGCAAGCTCGGCCTTGCCCTCCCTGTTCAGATCGCTTATCAGGCCGCTGGTGAAGGACGGATCTTTCGCCTTAAGAATTGCCTGCGCGAAGTAGGGATAGGCTCGATTTGGCTGTCTGGCATGGCCAAGGACAAAATAACCAAGAGATGCATCCATGATCGCAGAGTAGGAATAGCGGGTGTTGGCAATAGCGATAGCTTCAAGGAGATAATTTTCGTCAAGTGCTACGCCGCTCTGGAAGTTTTGAATAAGGATCCAGATGGACATGCCATTTTCAGATCGCTCTGGGAGTTTATCTAGGCGGTTCAGGTAGATTCGCCAGTCTGTATCAGTGATATTTCCACGTAAGGTTTTGTAGGTAATGAGATTGGTGTGGCTGGAGACTGATTTCATGTCCAGCTTTGCTGCGCGAGTGCATGATGCAATGGCTTTATCCAGATTTGGATTGTCCGCTCTGGCTCCGCCGCCGGATTTGTACCATTCGACACATAAGGAGTTCCACGCCCGCACCGAGGTGGGCGCAATCCTCGTCTCGTACTCCAAAAAGCCAATCGGCGAGCCCCAGGCCCGTGCACGGAGCGCGGTGGCACTTCCAAGGGTAAGAAGGACTCCCGCGGTGGCAAGCGCGAGGTGGTGGGGGCGCAACTTCAGGCGCGAAGCGGCCATGATCAGCAGATCGCCCGCAGCCAGCACCGCCCCGATCAGCGGGAAGTGGTTGCGGTGCTCGAACGCCAATTCCAAGCCAATCACATTGCTGGCAACGGCGTGCCCGGCAAAGAACAGCAGCAGGCCCAGTGCGAACAGTGGGCGGCGGTGACGAAGGCGCCAGGCCAGCGCCAGAAGGCCGAGCATCAGCAGCAGCGCAGGCAAGGTCGTCCATGGCTGCAGCAAGCCGCGGGAGGGCTGCAGGTTGTCGTAGTAGAAGGGCAGGCGCGATGGCAGCGGCCACAGGATCTGCCCCAGATACATCGCCAGTACCCGGCACTGCGTCAGCAGGCGCTCCGGTGTGGAGAAGTCCCGGCCGGGATAGGCCGCCCAAGACCAGTGGCGCGGAAGCACGTAAAGCAGGAAAACGGCCAGCCCCAGCGCGCCGGAGATCCAGTAGAGCGTGCGGATGGTTCGTGCAAGACCCGGTCGCGCTGCCCGGAAACGCAACACGGTCCATTCCAATGCCAACGTGTAGGCGGGCAGCAGGATGGAGTCCTCCTTGCTTGCCAGCGCCAGCGCCCAGCAAAGGCCGGCCAGGACGCCGAACTGCCGGCTGCGCTGCCCGGCGATCTGCGCCTGGCGCATCTTCAGGTAGGCCATCAGCGCCAGCACCAGGAACAGCGTGCCCAGCGTCTGCATGCGCTGCACGATGTAGAGCACCGAAGACACCTGCAAGGGGTGGATCGCCCATGCTGTTGCGAGTGCGATTGCGGCGTAACCGGCACGCTTGTCCGGCCAGCCTGCCAGCGTCAACAGCAAGCGCAGGAAGCCGGCCAATGCCAGCGTCGTCACGGCATGGATGACGATATTGGTGGCCTTGAAGGCGGCGGCATCCAGCCCCGCGCGCCAGTGATCCAGCGCGAACGAGAGCATCGGCAGCGCGCGGGAGCCGCCGCCCGAGGTGAATCCATAGGCAGCGCCCATTAACCGTTGCGCGTCCAACGTCGCGACCTGCACCGCCGGGTTCTCGGTGATGGTGGGTTGGTCATCCAGCAGGAAGCCGCCACCAAGCCCGGGAAGGAACAGCACGGCGGAAAGCAGTGCGCAGAGGGCGGCGATCAGGAGATAGCGATGCGGGTGCGATGGCATGCTGAAGGTCGCGCTGAAGGATTCCGCGCATTGTAGGGGCGTTGGCGGCGCGCCCTTCCGCAACGGTGGCGGTTGCGATTCGCGTGCGGTTGGGGTGAGCCCATCGGCCGGAGCCCTTTGCGATGATGCGGCGCAGGCCGTGCGGAAGCCGCAACTCCAGTCGCCGTGCTTCCGGGTTAGCCGGATGCAAGCTCACGCTTGCGTCAGAGCGGGTGACGCCAAAGGTTCAATTGAACCGGCAGCTGGCCTGTCCTGTGCTGCTGGTGCTGTCCATGGCGCAGGTGATGGTCTTGCTGCCAGGGGACTGCGGCGTGGCGGTCACGTCCACGCCGATCGCCGTGCCGCCCGTCAGGGTGGCGCACGCGCCCCGGGTTGGGGATGCGGGCGTCAGGTTCTGGTAGAGCTGCACCAGTGCATCGTTCGCGTAGGCTTTCGCCTCGGCCATGCAGGAGGTCTCCGCGGCACGGATGCGGTAGTTGTTGTAGGCGGGCAGGGCGATGGCCGCCAGGATGGCGATGATGGCCACCACGATCATCAGTTCGATCAGGGTGAAACCGGGGGCGGTTTTTTGCATGACCTTGCCTGATTGGGAGTGACTGACCTGATCCAAAGCAATTTCCGCGCCATCCTTGGTTGGATGACTTTGTTCAAGCGATGGCCGGAGGCGGCACCCAGAAAAAACAAACCCCGCCGGAGCGGGGTTTGCGGGAGCCGCATGGCGTGGCGATTACTGCCAGGTGCAGGTCGCGGTCTGCTCCGAGCACTTCGGATCCTTGACGCCCGGGTCTTTGGAAGTGAAGTTCGCAAGGTAATCTACGGTGACCTTTTCGGCGTTGCCAACAGTCGGGGTGGTTGCGCCCGTGCAGGCGCCTGGCGTATGCACAGGGATGGTAGAGCCACTCTTCGCTGCAGCAACCCAAGAGTTCATAAAGGCCTTCGCCTCGCCCATACAGGCGCTTTCGGCCGAACGGATGCGGTAGTTGTTGTAAGCCGGCAGCGCAATCGCGGCCAGGATGGCGATGATCGCGACCACGATCATCAGTTCGATCAGGGTGAAGCCTTGCTGCTTGTTCATGGTGTATCCCCTAGGGTTGGTTGGGTGGTTCACGTGCCGTGGTGCCCGCCGGTTACCGGTCCCGACTACGGGCGGTGACACGTGCGGAAGTTATAACGCAGGATTCATGCCAGAAGCGGACAACACGGCCTGGGTGGCAGTTTCGTGATGGCTGTCACGCGTGTGGGTCCGCGCACCCGCAAGAGTGTATGACGAATTGCGTCCATAAGTGACGTAATGCGTCGCGATGTGCATTGAGCCATTCGGAGGTCACGCTTTGGGCGGCCTGATGGCGGGCGTGCTGACTGGGCCGGCCTTCGGGCGGCGCGCGGCTTACTTGAAAGGACTGGATGCGCTACCCGCGGGCGCAGCAGGCAAGGCGCGGCGACGGGGTCAATCGGCGGGGCGCGGATGTTCCTGTAGTAGTGCGCGTCGTGGTGCGCGCAGGAGGATACGGAATCCCTTGTGGCACTAACGAGTGCCATGCTTGCTGTTGCCGGGATATTGGCAGTTGTTCAGGTTAGGCAGCGGGGTCCGCGCCAGCAGGCGGAGTGGGACGGATTTGCCCTGCCTTGTCGCACTTGGACGCGGCGTGGCAACCGGTTATGGTGCGGCCGATGACTAGTCCCGCCCGTAGCCCCCAAGCCAACGCCCAGATTTGCGCCCTGGTGGTCGACGACGAGCGCGACATCCGCGAACTGCTGGTGCTGACGCTGGGGCGGATGGGGCTGCGCTGCGACACTGCCTCGTCACTGCATGAGGCGCGCGCGCTGCTCAAGCGCAACCAGTACGCGCTGTGCCTGACCGACATGCGCCTGTCCGACGGCTCCGGCGTCGAGCTAGTGCAGGAGATTTCCCAGCTGTATGCGCAGACGCCGGTGGCGATGATCACCGCGTTCGGCAACCAGGAGGCGGCGGTGGGCGCGCTGAAGGCCGGCGCCTTCGATTTCGTCAGCAAGCCGGTCGACCTGGCGGTGCTGCGCGGGTTGGTGCAGCACGCGCTGAAGCTGGTGCCAGCGGCCCTGGCCGCTGGCGATGAGGCGCCCAAGCGGGCGCCGATGTCCGGGGCGGTGGCCTCGCGGCTGCTGGGGCAGTCCGCGGCGATGGCCGAGCTGCGCGCCACGCTGGGCAAGGTGGCCCGCAGCCAGGCGCCGGTCTATATCGCCGGCGAGTCCGGCGTGGGCAAGGAGCTGGTGGCCCGCACCATCCACGACGAGGGCATGCGCGCGGCCGGGCCGTTCGTGCCGGTCAATTGCGGCGCGATCCCCACCGAATTGATGGAAAGCGAGTTCTTCGGCCATCGCAAGGGCAGTTTCACCGGGGCCCATGCCGACAAGACCGGGCTGTTCCAGGCGGCCGAGGGTGGCACGCTGTTCCTGGACGAGATCGCCGAGCTGCCGATGTCGATGCAGGTCAAGCTGTTGCGCGCGATCCAGGAGAAGTCGGTGCGGCCGGTAGGCGCCAATACCGAGGTGCCGGTGGACGTGCGGATCCTGTCCGCCACCCACAAGGACCTGGCCGCGCTGGTGGAGGAGGGGCGGTTCCGCCACGACCTGTACTACCGCATCAACGTGATCGAACTGCGGGTGCCGCCGCTGCGCGAGCGCCGCGAGGACCTGCCGGTGCTGGTGGACGCCATCCTCACCCGGCTGGCCGCCGCGCAGGGCCGGCTGCGGCCGGAGCTGCACGCCGAGGCGATGGAGGCGCTGGCGCACTACACCTTCCCCGGCAACGTGCGCGAACTGGAGAACATCCTCGAGCGCGCCTTCGCGCTGGCCGACGACGACGGCATCCGCGCCGCCGACTTGCGCCTGCCCGAAGCCCGTCCGGCGGCGGCGCCTTCGCTGGCGGCGCAGGCCAATGCGGCGGCCGCCAGCCTGGATCCCAGCCTGATCGATCCGCGCGAATCCGCCAGCAGCGCGCTGCCGGGGTTCATCGAGGAGATCGAGCGCAAGGCCATCGAGCAGGCGCTGGTGGACAACCGCTACAACAAGACCAAGGCGGCCGCGCAGCTGGGCATCACCTTCCGCGCGCTGCGCTACAAGTTGAAGAAGCTGGGCATCGACTGAGGCGGCAGGGGGGGTGTCCCGAAAGAGCGATTCCTTCCTGCGCGGAAATGACGGGAGGTGTGCGCGGCACCAAGTGGCATTGACCTGAGCTGTCAGGCAACAGCAACGGTGATCTTCAGGCCCAGTGCGTGCGCGACCTTGCTTACGGTAGCGAAGCTTGGATTGCCTGTGCCGGAAAGTGCCTTGTACAGCCCCATGCGGGTCAGGCCCGTTTGTGCAGCCAGTTGCGTGATGTTCCTTGCGCGCGCAACGTCGCCCAGCGCCGCGAGAAGGAGAGCAGGATCGTCCTCTTCCGCGCAGGCAGACAGGTAGGCGGCAATGTCTTCTTCGGTCTCAAGGTAGTCGGCAGTATCAAACCGGGTGAAGGTTTCTTTGGTTTTGGCCATGATCATTCCTCCCAGCAGGCTGCGATCTTTGTGGCAAGCCGGATGTCCTTGCTCTGGGTGGATTTGTCTCCGCCACAAAGCAGAAGGATCAACGTCTTGCCTTTGAACGTGTAGTACACCTGGTAGCCGGGGCCATAGTCGATCTTCAGTTCGTTGATCCCGCCTGCAAGTGAGCGGGATTGGCCCGGATTGCCTAGCGACAGGCGTCTGATGCGGACCTCGATTCTGGCCTTGGCGTCACGATCACGAAGTCTCCGCAGCCATGCATCAAAAGTGCTGCTCTTCAGGATCTCGTGCATGGCGCGACTGTAGACCCTGCGTTGCAAAAAAGACAACTGTGGTTTACAGCATCTCTGCCGCCTGGCGCAGCCATGCAGCGGCGCGGTTTGATCCAAGGCACGTGGGGGCGGGTGGCGGACCCCGCTCAGGCCGTATCGATCGCCCGCGCGCCGGCCAGGCGGATGCGGAAGCAGGCGCCGCCGGCGGGGATGGCGACGTAGCTGAGGTCGGCCTGGTTGGCCAGGCACATCTCGCGGGCGATGTAGAGGCCCAGTCCGGTGCCGTGGCTGGAGGTGGTGAAGAACGGGTGGAACAGCTGGCCGGCGACGGTTTCGGGAATGCCGGGGCCGTGGTCGACCACGTCTAGCAGGGGCGCGTCCTTGGCGTCGCGGTGCACGTGCAGCGACACGCGCGCGGGTTCGCCGGGCATGCGGCCGTAGACCAGGGCGTTGTGCACCAGCACGGTGACTATCTGCTGCAGCTGCCGGCGATCGACCAGGCAGGGCACCGGCCGGCCGTCGGTGCGGGCGTCCAGGGTGTCGCGGTCGAGCGGGTGGCTGTTGCAGTAGTCGACGACGAAATGGCGGGCGAATTCGCCCAGGTCCACGTGCTCGGGCTGGGCGCGCTCGCGCCGGGCCAGCCCCAGCACGTTCTCGACGATGCCGTTCATGCGCCGGGTCTGCTGGTAGATGATCTCCAGCAGGCGGCGGTCGGCCTCGGGGATGTCGCGCGACTCCTCCAGCAGCTGGGTGGCGTAGCTGATCGCCGCCAGCGGGTTGCGGATCTCGTGGGCCAGGCTGGCGGAAAAGCGGCCCAGCGTGGCCAAGGTCAGGGTTTCCGCGCGCCGCGAGGCCAGCTCGGCGTCGTCCAGGAACACCAGCACCTGGTCGCCCTCGGCCAGCAGGCGGGCGAAGCGCGGCAGCACCTCCGGCAGGTCGGCGGCCAGCTGCATCGGGATGGGATCGTTGTGGCCGTCGCGCTCCCAGCGCCGCAGCCTTGCCTCCAGCGCGGGCGCGGCGGTCGCCAGCAGGCGCCGGCCGTGGCCGGCATCGCCCAGCTGCAGCATGGCGGCCTCGTTGGCGAGGCGGATCTCGTCGTTGCCGTCCACCAGCAGCACGCCGGTGCGCATGCGGCGGATGATCAGTTCGTTGACCTCGGCCAGGTTGGCGACCTGGCTGCCGCGCTGCTCGGCCAGCGCCTGGCTGGCGCGCAGCTGCCGCCCCAGCAGGCTGGTGAGGGTGGCCAGCGCCAGGTAGCTGGTGGCGTACATCACCGCTTCCACCGCCGGGCGGCCGTCGTCCTCGCTGGCCACGATGCTCCAGGCGTATTGCAGCAGCAGCGCCAGGCTGGCGGCGCCGGCCACCGCCAGGCCGCGGCGCAGCGGCAGCAGCAGGGCGGCGGCACCGACGTTGAACAGCAGCATCATGGCGATGCTGGAGGCCAGCGCCGGCAGCGCATGCATGGCCAGCGCGGTGACCAGGACGTCGCCGGCCACGCCGGTGGCCACCTGCGACTCCACCGCCCCGCGCCGGCCGGTGGCGAACAGCACCATCGCGCCCAGCAGGTAGGCCAGCGCCACCGCCGCAGCCAGCTGCGGATGGCGCGGCTGCGCCAGCAGGTCGCCGACCGGGCCGAATACCGTCAGGCACAGCAGCGCGGCCTCGAACACCCGGTAAAGCGTGAAGAAATAGAGTTCCCGCCGGATTTCGGCGTGGTGGACCGAACGGGCGTCGGTGGTCGCGGCGTCGGGCGGGGCCATGGGGCCCGAGTATGCGGGATGCGACGGGGATCGAAGCATGCGGCGCCGCAACACGTTAAAATGGCCGGCCGCCCGCGCCGGACCGGTTCCACCGGACACGCGGAGCGTTCCAGCCGTTATCGGCAAATTCCTCCCCGGGTGATCCATGAATTTCCACGAGTACCAGGCGAAGCAGTTGTTTGCCGATTACGGCATTGCGGTTCCGGCCGGGCGCGTTGCGTCCAGCGCCGACGAAGCGGTCGAGGCGGCCAAGTCCTTGGGCAACGGCCCCTGGATGGTCAAGGCCCAGATCCATGCGGGCGGCCGCGGCAAGGCCGGCGGCGTGAAGTTCTGCAAGACCACCGATGACGTGCAGGCTGCGGCCGGCAAGATGCTCGGCACCAAGATGGCCACCTACCAGTCCGCGGGCGTGGCCCTGCCGGTCAATCAGGTGCTGGTCACCACCGCCGGCGAGATCGTCAAGGAGCTGTACCTGTCGCTGCTGGTCGACCGCGACCGCAAGGCGATCACCTACATCGTCTCCAGCGAGGGCGGCGTCGACATCGAGGAAGTCGCCGCCAACACCCCCGAGAAGATCTACACCCTGACCGTCGATTACGTCGAAGGCGTGCAGCCCTACCAGGGCCGCGAGATCGGCTTCAAGATGGGCCTGACCGCCAAGCAGTCCAACCAGCTGGCCGGCATCATGGGCGGGCTGTTCAAGCTGTTCAACGACAAGGACCTGTCGCTGGTCGAGCTGAACCCGCTGGCGATCCTGGACGACCAGAACCTGTACGCGCTGGACGGCAAGGTCAACTCCGACGACAACGCCACCTTCCGCCACAAGGACCTCGCCGCCATGCGTGACACCACGCAGGAAGACGAGACCGAGGTGCGCGCCAGCCAGTTCGACCTGAATTACGTGACCATGGACGGCAACATCGGCTGCATGGTCAACGGCGCCGGCCTGGCGATGGCCACCATGGACGTGATTGCCCTCAACGGCGGCGCCCCGGCCAACTTCCTCGACGTCGGCGGCGGCGCCACCAAGGAGCGCGTGACCGAGGCGTTCAAGCTGATCCTGTCCAGCGACAAGGTGAAGGCGATCTTCGTCAACATCTTCGGCGGCATCGTCCGCTGCGACATGATCGCCGAGGGCATCATCGCGGCGGTCAAGGAAGTGGACGTCAAGGTCCCGGTGGTCGTGCGCCTGGAAGGCACCAACGTCGAGGCGGGCAAGAAGCTGCTGGCCGAGTCCGGCCTGGCCATCACCCCGGCCGACGACATCAACGACGGTGCCCGCAAGGCCGTCGCCGCCGTGGCCAAGGCCGCCTGATCCCACATCCGTAGGAGCGCACCGCAGGGGCGCGACCGGTTTTGCCGGATCACGCCAAGAGCATCGCGCCCCTGCGGTGCGCTCCTACGACAGCAAAGGATTCAATCCCATGTCCGTTCTCATCAACAAGAACACCAAGGTGATCGTGCAGGGCTTCACCGGCCAGCAGGGCACCTTCCACGCCACCCAGATGGTGGAATACGGCACCCAGGTCGTTGGCGGCGTGACGCCCGGCAAGGGCGGCACCACCCACATCGAGCTGCCGGTGTTCAACACCGTGGCCGAAGCCGTGGCCTCCACCGGCGCCAATGCCTCCGTGATCTACGTGCCGCCGCCGTTCGCGGCCGACGCGATCCTGGAAGCCGCGGCCGCCGGCATCAAGGTCATCGTCTGCATCACCGAGGGCATCCCGGTGCTGGACATGCTGCGCGTGAAGAACGTGCTGAAGCAGCACCCGGACGTGGTGCTGGTCGGCCCGAACTGCCCCGGCATCATCACCCCGGGCGAGTGCAAGATCGGCATCATGCCGGGCCACATCCACCAGAAGGGCAAGATCGGCATCGTCAGCCGCTCCGGCACGCTGACCTACGAAGCCGTGAAGCAGACCACCGCCGCCGGCCTCGGCCAGTCCACCGTGATCGGCATCGGCGGCGACCCGATCAACGGCCTGAACTTCGTCGACTGCCTGAAGCTGTTCAACGAAGACCCGCAGACCGAAGGCATCATCATGGTCGGCGAGATCGGCGGTGCGGCGGAGGAAGCCGGCGCCGAGTACATCAAGAACCACGTCAAGAAGCCGGTGGTCGGCTTTATCGCCGGCGCGTCCGCGCCGAAGGGCAAGCGCATGGGCCACGCCGGTGCGATCGCTTCCGGCGGTTCGGGCACGGCCGAAGGCAAGTTCGCGGCGATGGAAGCCGCCGGCGTCACCACGGTGAAGTCGCCGGGCGACCTGGGCGCGGCCATCGCGGCACGCCTGGCCAAGTAAGCCAGCGCTTCATCCGCACGACGCAAAGGCCGCCTCCGGGCGGCCTTTGTCGTTTCTGGTGCCGGCCCACTGCCGTCGCGGTGTGCAAAAGAAAACGGCGGCCCAAAGGCCGCCGTTTTCGTGTCGCGTGACGCCGGCTTACTCGGACGCCTGGGCGTCGTCCGCGTCTGGCGTCGCTTCGTCTTCCGCCGCCGGCGCGGGCGCGGCCTCCGCCGGTGCGGGTATCGGTGCCGCCATCGCGGCGGCATCGGTGGCCGGGGCTTCCATCGCTACCGGCGCAACGGCCGCTTCACCACCACCGGCATTGACCGGCAACAGCGGCACGATCAGCAGCGCCACGATGTTGATGATCTTGATCAGCGGGTTCACGGCCGGGCCGGCGGTGTCCTTGTAGGGATCGCCGACGGTGTCGCCGGTCACCGCGGCCTTGTGCGCCTCGGAACCCTTGCCGCCGAAGTGGCCGTCCTCGATGTACTTCTTGGCGTTGTCCCACGCGCCGCCGCCGGTGGTCATCGAGATCGCCACGAAGATGCCGGTGACGATGGTGCCGATCAGCAACCCGCCCAGTGCCTGCGGGCCCAGCGCCAAGCCCACCACCACCGGCACCGCGACCGGCAGCAAGGAAGGCACGATCATCTCCTTGATCGCCGACCTGGTCAGCATGTCCACCGCCTTGTCGTACTGCGGCTTGCCGGTGCCGTCCATGATCCCCTTGATCTCGCGGAACTGGCGGCGCACTTCCTCGACCACCGCACCCGCCGCGCGGCCCACGGCTTCCATCGCCATCGCGCCGAACAGGTACGGGATCAGGCCGCCGATCAGCAGGCCGATGATGACCATGTGGTTGGACAGGTCGAAGGTGAAGCTGACGCCCGGATGCGCGGCCTGCAGGTTGTGGGTGTAGTCCGCGAACAGGACCAGCGCGGCCAGCGCGGCCGAGCCGATGGCGTAGCCCTTCGTGACCGCCTTGGTGGTGTTGCCCACCGCGTCCAGCGGGTCGGTCACCGCGCGCACTTCCGGCGGCAGCTCGCTCATCTCGGCGATGCCGCCGGCGTTGTCGGTGATCGGGCCGTAGGCGTCCAGCGCCACGATCATGCCGGCCATCGACAGCATGGCGGTGGCGGCGATGGCGATCCCGTACAGGCCGCCCAGCTCGAACGCGCCGAGGATCGAGGCGCACACCGCCAGCACCGGCAGCGCGGTCGACTTCATCGACACGCCGAGGCCGGCGATGATGTTGGTGCCGTGGCCGGTGGTGGAGGCCTGCGCGACGTGCTTGACCGGCTTGTACTGGGTGCCGGTGTAGTACTCGGTGATCCACACGATCACCCCGGTCAGCACCAGCCCGATCAGCGCGCACCAGTACAGGTTCATCGCACCAAAGGACGAATCCGCCATCAGCGAGGTGGTGATCGGATAGAACGCCACCGCCGCCAGCACGCCGGAGACGATCACGCCGCGGTACAGCGCGCCCATGATGTTGGGGCTGCTGCCGCCCACCTTCACGAAGAACGTGCCGATGATCGAGGCGATGATCGAGGCGCCGCCCAGCACCAGCGGGTACAGCACCGCGTGCTGGCCGACGGTGGCGACCATCAGCCCGCCCAGCAGCATGGTGGCGATGACGGTGACCGCGTAGGTCTCGAACAGGTCGGCGGCCATGCCGGCGCAGTCGCCGACGTTGTCGCCGACGTTGTCGGCGATCACCGCGGGGTTGCGCGGGTCATCCTCGGGGATGCCGGCCTCGACCTTGCCCACCAGGTCGGCGCCGACGTCGGCGCCCTTGGTGAAGATGCCGCCGCCCAGGCGCGCGAAGATCGAGATGAGGCTCGAGCCGAAGGCCAGGCCGACCAGCGCGTGCAGCGCTTCGGCTTCGGTGGCGCCGAGGTGTTTGGTCAGCACCGTGTAGTAGCCGGCCACGCCCAGCAGGCCCAGCCCCACCACCAGCATGCCGGTGATCGCGCCGCCCTTGAAGGCCACGTCCATCGCCGGCCCCATGCCGCTGCGCGCGGCTTCTGCGGTGCGCACGTTGGCCCGCACCGAGACGTTCATGCCGATGTAGCCGGCTGCGCCCGAGAGCACCGCGCCGATCAGGAAGCCGATCGCGGTGTGCCAGCTGAGGAAGAACCCGATCAGCACCAGCAGCACCACGCCGGCGATGGCGATGGTCGTGTACTGGCGGTTGAGGTAGGCGCGGGCGCCTTCCTGGATCGCGCCGGCGATTTCTTGCATGCGCTCGTTGCCGGCGGGTTGTTTGTTGATCCACGCAGCGGCCCACAGGCCATAGAGGATCGCGACCACGGCGCTGGCCAGTGCCAACACCAAACCATATTGCTCCAGCATGAAACCCCTCCCCGGAGTGTTCGAATGGAAGAATCAGGTTGTCGTGCCCACCCATGGGCGGGCGACATCCGACTATCGCACACCCGAACCGGCGGGCGTGAGCTGCCGCCGGGTTTCGCGGGGATACGGCCGCCTGCATGCGCGAACGATGGACGCACGCGGGCATGCGTCGCGGCGTGATTCAGCCAGCCCATGCCAGTCTGGCCATCCGATCCGTGTTGCCGAGGCTGTTTCGATGTTGCGACTGCACACGTTCTGCGCCGGCCTGCTTGCCGCTTCCGTGGCGATTGCAGGCGATGGTGCCCCGGAAATCCAGCGCGCCCCCGCCGCGCCACAGGCCGTTGGCGTGGCGCACACCCTGCGCACCATCCCCGAGGCCTGCGCGCGGCTGGAAGGGCGTTTCACCGGCGATGCCGCCGCCCCCTACGCGCTGGCTACAGTCCGCAGCGCCGCGCGCTGCCAGCCGCGCGCGGCGCTGCGGCAACAGGCGCCCAAGGTGGATGCAGCAGGGTGGGTATTGAATGACTTGATCCGCGTACCCAGCGCGGCCTGCCCGTCGCAACAGGCCGTGGTGCGGGTGTGGCGCAAGCCGGCAGGCAGCGCTGCGCCGAAGATGGATGCGCAGGGCAAGGCCCGCGTCTATCTCAAGGACGGATTGGATGCGGCGGCGGCGGGCCAGCTGGGGGCGATCCCGCAGTACGCGGTGGCGATGGCGGTGGAAGGCAAGGACTGCCGCTGAGTGCCGCTTAGTCCGGCACCACCACCCGCTTGAGCTTGCTGCCGGCGCCGGTCTTGATGGTGATGGACGATTTCGTGCAGCCGAAGGTGCGCGCCACCAGCTCGACCAGCTCCGCGTTGGCCTTGCCATCGACCGGCGGCGATTTCAGCTGCGCAAGCCAAGTACCGTCGTCCTGCTGGGTGAGCGCGGAGACGCGGCTGTTGGGCTTGGCCTTGACCAGGAGGATGGGCATGCGGGGAGGATTGCACGTGCCCCGTGGGCTGGAAAGTAGAGAGCCCCCTTGCGGGGGCTCCGGTGGCGCAGGCCGTTGCGATCAGTCGCCGAGCGGCTTGGAAGGCTTCAGCTTCGACGCCGCCGCATCGAAAGCGGCACGGTCGGACGGGCTCAGGTTCGGGCGCCCGGTCATCATGCCCATCGTGATCGAACCCTGCACGAAATAGGTCTCACCGGCCTCGACTTCCATGGTCAGGACGTCCTTGGCTTCCGAGTGCACGGTGTACTGGTGGGTGCCCGGTTCGACCGCGGCGACGAAGTAGTTGCCGCTGCGGAGCTTGCCGAGTTCCGTCTCGCCTTCGCGGACGATGAAGCCGACGGCCGCGCCGGCGAACTTCGAGGGGCGGAAGAACACGATCTGGCCCTTGCCTTCCGGCACGGCTCCAATCATCGAAGCGGTGGCGCTGTTGGCTGCCGGGCTGGCCGCGCTGGTGGCGTCCTGCGCGGTGGCGTCCTGTGCCTGTGCGGTGGCGCAGGCCAGGCCGAGGAAGGCGGTCAGGCAGATTCTGCTTGCAAGGTTCACTGTGGTGTTTCCTGGTTGGGTGGTGTGTTGGGTGGAACAGGATTCGTGGGTTCGCGCATTCGTGGCGGTATTTCCAGCTTGGCGGCCCCGATGCTGCCGGCCGGTACGACCATCTGGCCGCCGCGGATGAAGATGCCTAGCAGGGCGCCAGCGGGCGCCGCGGAGGCCAGGGCGATGGTGGCGCCGATGGCAGTCGCGCTGCGATCCTTGCCGGTGCCGGTCAGGCGCAGCGCGCGCAGTCGGAGTGGGCCCTGCGGCGTATCCAGGTAGCGCGCCGCAAGGATGAGTTCGCCGGGCTTGCCGCCGGTGCGCGCGCGGTCGGCATGCACCACTTCTCCCCGCCCCGGCGTGCCGGACGCGAGCACGGTGCCGTCGGGAAGCACGACCGCTTGTGCCAGCCGCAGGGCGAACGTGTCGCCGCGATGCTGTTGCGAGGAGTCGAGCTGCTCGGTGATTTCGATCGCCACGGGGATGACGGCAGGCGCCGGTTCCATGTTGCCTGCGTCGCCCGTCGCGGCCAATCCGGACGGGGGCAGGGCCTGTGCCCATGCCGTGGTCGCGCTAACGCACGCGGCCAGCAGGCACGCCGCCACCCGATTCCCGTGCAATCGAATCCCCATCCTTGCGATCACCCGCCTCCCCAATCCCCGCGGCGAGTCTAAGGGATCGACCCCGGGCTTCGCCATGTGGAGATGCGCCGGCACGGAGCCAGCAGCCGTCCGTTGGCATGGAAAGAAGAACGCCCGGGAAGACCGGGCGTTCGTAGGGTGCGTGTCGAGGGCCGCGGTCAGTCGCCGACCTTGAGCGTGCCGCCCTTGCCCAGGCCGCCCTTGACCTGCTGCGGCTTGTAGTCGCGCATGGCCCGCACCAGGTTGTTGTAGGCCTCGCCGAAGGCGGCGGCGATGGTCTTGCCTTCCGCGGTGTTGCTGTAGCCGCCCAGCGCGCCGAAGCCGCTGCTGCCAAAACCGCCGCCGCCGAGGCCGAAGCTGGTCTTCTTGGCCGCGCCCATCGCCACCCCGATCTGTACGCCGGAACGGTTGTCGATCATGGTCAGCATGGTTTCGGCCTTGCCGAACTTCAGCCCGCCGGCCAGCGCGCCGACCGCGCCCAGCGCGCCGCCGAAGTGGCCCAGTGCGCCGCCGATGCCGCCTGCATTCTTCTGCGAGAAGTTGATGCTGGGGCTGACGGTGTAGTCGGCGGCGACCATCTGGCCCTTGCCGAAGTTGCTGCCGGCGCGCATTTCACCGCTGTCCTGCAGCGCGCGCTCCTGCATCATGTTCTGCATCGCACGGCCGCGTTCCACCACCACGAAGCAGTTGGACTGCTGGATCAGCATGCGGATCACCGGCACCGTCGACGGCAGGCGCATGTCGGTGGTGAGGTAGCGGTACCAGTCGCCTTCCTGCTCCTCGACCACCGCGATCGTGCCCATCGGCTCGTCGCAGGTTTCGAGGTTGGCGCCGGTGTTCTGTGCGTTGGCACCGCCGGCGGAACCCTGCGGGTCGTTCTTCTTCTTGCTGAACTGCGCCTGCGCAGGCGCGCTGGCCACGGCCACGGTCAAGGCCAGCGCGGCGGCGGTGAATGCGATCTTCATGGTGTCCCCGTTCAATGTGATGAGCGTCGCGAAATGCGCGCGGTGGTGAGTTTAAACCGGAGGCGTTCAGCCGCTCCAGCCTGGAAGCCGGCGACGTACCTGCCGCAGCTTGGGTACTACGTAATCCGGCAGCCCATCCCGGCCAAACGGTGGATAGGCCTCGCCCGCGACCAGCGGGGTCAGGTAGCGGCGCGCCGCCGCAGTGATGCCATGGCCGTCCGCGCGGATGAAGCCCTTGGGCATGGTCTTCTCGTGGTTGGCGATGCGCGCCAGCGGGGCGATGTCGATATGCCAGCGGTAGGGCGCGTCGCTGTCGCGCACGATCACCGGCATCACCGCGTTCTGCCCGGCGAGGGCGCATTCCACCGCCGCCCGCCCGACCGCCAGCGCCTGCTCGAGGTCGGTGGCGCTGGCGAGGTGTCGGGCCGACCGCTGCAGGTAGTCGGGCAGCGCCCAGTGCACCTTGTAGCCCAGCGCGTCCTTGACCCGCCCGGCCAGGTGCGAGGCCACCCCCCCCAGCTGGGTATGGCCGAAGCTGTCCTTGCCGCCGCCGGCATCGGCGACGAACGTCCCGTCGGCGGTGCGGATGCCTTCGCTGGCCACCACCACGCAGTAGCCGACCCGCTTGACCACGGCATCCACCCTGGCCAGGAAATCGGCCTCGTCGAACACCCGCTCCGGGAACAGGATCAGGTGCGGCGCCTCGTCCTTGCCTTCGCCTGCCAGGCCCGCCGCCGCTGCCAGCCAACCGGCGTGGCGGCCCATCGCCTCGTAGACGAACACCTTGGTGGAGGTTTCCGCCATCGCCGCCACGTCCAGCCCGCATTCGCGCACCGACACCGCGGTGTACTTGGCCGCCGAGCCGAAGCCCGGGCAGCAGTCGGTCACGGCCAGGTCGTTGTCCACCGTCTTCGGCACGCCCACGCAGGTCAGCGGATAGCCGAACTCAGCGGCCAGCTGCGACACCTTCAGGGCGGTATCGGCGGAATCGTTGCCGCCGTTGTAGAGGAACCAGCGCACGTCGTGGGCGCGGAAGACTTCCAGCAGGCGCTCGTACTTGGCGCGGTCGTCGGCCAGCGACTTGAGCTTGAGCCGGCAGCTGCCGAACGTGCCGCCGGGGGTATGCGCCAGGCCCTTGATCTCGGCGGCGGTCAGGGTGGAGGTATCCAAGAGTTCTTCGCGCAACGCCCCGAGGATGCCGTTGCGGGCGGCCAAGACCGGCACCTTGCGGGCGCGGGCGGCCTGCAGCACGGCGGAGGCGGTGGCGTTGATGACGGCGGTGACGCCGCCGCTCTGGGCATACAGCAGGGTGCCGGCAGGCATGGGAAATCCTTTGCAGTGGGTCTGGAACGACGGCCGGATGCGTTAAGCTGGCCGGGTAGCGGGGGTTCGGGTGCAGTCTAACGCCGCCCCGCCTGTCCATTACTGGAGTAATTCGATGCGATTGGTTCTGTTGGGCGCGCCGGGTTCCGGCAAGGGCACCCAGGCGACGCGACTCAAGGAACATCTGCAGGTTCCGCACATTTCCACCGGCGACCTGCTGCGCGCAGAGGTGGCCGCCGGCACCCCGCTGGGGCTGCAGGCCAAGGAAGTGATGGCGCGCGGTGACCTGGTCAGCGACGAGATCCTGCTGGGCATGCTGCGCTCGCGCTTCTCGCAGGCAGACACCCGCGCCGGCTTCATCCTCGACGGCTACCCGCGCAACCTCGCGCAGGCCGCCGCGCTGGACGAGCTGCTGGCCAGCCTGGGCCAGAAGTTCGACGCCGCGGTGCAACTGGCGGTGGACAACGAGCAGATCATCGAGCGCCTGGCCGGCCGCGCCAAGGCCGAGGGCCGCGCCGACGACACCCCCGAATCGGTGCGCCACCGCCTGAACGTGTACGACGAGAAGACCGCGCCGGTGATCGACTATTACCGCCAGCACGGCCAGCTGACCGTGGTGGATGGCGTCGGTTCGCTGGACGATGTCTTCGCCCGCATCATCGAGGCGATCCAGCCCGGGCACGACGTCGGCTGAAGCCTCCTGACGCAGCACGACACGTGCGAAAGCGGGGCGGCGGGCGCGTCGGCCCCGCAACCAAGCGAGTATCGGGGAGCGACTTGCGGGGCCGACGCGCCCGCCGTTCCGCTCCCTCCCGGAGCCCATGACGTGAAACTCCATATCCTCGGCATCGCCGGTACCTTCATGGGTGGCGTGGCCGCGCTGGCGCGCGAACTCGGCCATGCCGTCGAAGGCAGCGACGCCAACATCTACCCGCCGATGTCCACCCAGCTGGAGCAGCTGGGCATCGCGCTGCAGCAGGGCTATGCCGCCGGCAACATCGGCGCGGACTGCGATGAAATCATCGTCGGCAACGCGCTGTCGCGCGGCAACCCGGCGGTGGAGCACGTGCTCGATGCCGGGTTGAAGTACACCTCCGGCGCGCAGTGGCTGAGCGAGCGCGTGCTGCCCGGCCGCGACACCCTGGCGGTGGCCGGCACCCACGGCAAGACCACCACGACGACCATCCTTGCCTACCTGCTGCAGGCCGCGGGCCGCGAACCGGGCTTCCTGATCGGCGGCGTGGCCGAGGACTTCGGCGTGTCGGCGCGGGTGGGCACGGGCCGCGAATTCGTGGTCGAGGCGGACGAATACGACACCGCCTTCTTCGACAAGCGCAGCAAGTTCGTCCACTACCGCCCGCTGGTCGCCATCCTCAACAACCTGGAATACGACCACGCCGACATCTTCCCGGACGTGGCCGCGATCCAGCGCCAGTTCCACCATCTGGTGCGCACCGTGCCCGGTCGCGGCCGGTTGATCGTCAACGGCCACGACGCGCACCTGCGTGAAGTGCTGGCGATGGGCTGCTGGACGCCGGTGGAGCGGTTCGGCTTCGATCCCGCATTCGAATGGAGCGCGCGCAAGCTCGCCGACGACGGCAGCGTGTTCGCGGTGTCCCATCGTGGTGAAGAACTGGGCGTGGTCGACTGGCCGCTGCTGGGCGACCACAACGTGCTGAACGGGTTGGCTGCGCTGGCGGCCTGCGCGGCGGTGGGCGTGGACGTCGCCGCGGTCATCCCGGCGCTGGCCGGCTTCCGCAGCGTGAAGCGGCGGCTGGAGGTAATCGGCGAACACGGAGGCGTCACCGTGTACGACGACTTCGCCCACCATCCCACCGCCATCGCGACAACGCTTGCCGGTCTGCGGGCGAAGGTGGGCGATGCCCGCATCGTGGTGGCGATGGAGCCGCGCAGCAATTCGATGCGCCTGGGCGCGCACGCCGATGCGCTGGCGCCGTCGCTGGATCTGGCCGATGCGGTGGTGTTCCTGGCCCGGCCGGAGCTGCCGTGGGACGCCGGCAAGGTGATCGCGGCGCTGCGCGGCGAAGGCCATGCCGTCGCCGACGCCGACGCGCTGCTGGCCGCGCTGGGCGGCATCGTGCGCGCCGGCGACCATGTGGTGTTCATGTCCAACGGCGGCTTTGACGGTGCGCCGCGCAGGTTTTTCGCCGCGCTCTGAAGCCTCGTTCTGATGCCCTCGTCCATCCGCGATGGGAGAGGGAATCAGGCTTCAGCGCGGATGCGCCAGCACCCGCAGCGCCGGCGGATCGCCCAGCGACTGCAGGTCCGCCGGCAGCGCATGCGCCGGCGGATCGGGCTTCCACAGGTTCAACAGGTACAACCGGCGACGCAGCTGCATCACGTCATAGCGCGCCACCCACAGCGTGCTGCCGTCGTCCAGCCGCACCGGGCCCGGCCAGATGCGCAGCACTTCGATGCGTTCGGGATTTCCGCGATCCGCGCGCCGCAGCAGCAGTCGTTCGGGATGTGCATCCAGCGCCAGCGGCAGCACCGGGCGCTGTGCCGGCGACAGGTCGTCATCCAGCAGGCCCAGCGCTGCCACCCAGTCCGCCGCCGGCTGCACCCGCCAGCCCTGCGCCTGCAGGCGCTGGCGCAGCAGTTCGATGTCGCCGGCGATTTCCAGGTCGAAACGCTGGTGGTCCTCGCCGATTCCCTGCGCCTGCCAGCGGCGTGCGTCCAGCACCTGCGCAGGCGGCGGTGGCTCGAACTGCGCCAGCGTCTGCGGTGCGCTGCGCGGCGCGTACCAGAGGGCGGCGAGCAGGAAGCTGCCGTAGAAGGTCCAGCCCAGCGGGCGCATCCAGAACGAGCGCTCGCTGTGGCTGCGGTAGGCGATGCCGATCAGCAGCACCCACAGCGCGCCCAGCAGTACGCCGCCGACGATGTCCGACAGCCAGTGCGCGCCCAGGTACAGGCGGGCGAAGCCGACCAGCGCAGTGGCAATGCCGGTGAGCAGGTAGGGCCAGACCCGCTGCCGGCCCGGCAGCTCGCGCGCGATCAGCACCGCGAAGAAGCCGAACACCACCGTGGTCATGGTCACCGCCACCGACGGGAAGCCGAAGCCCGCCGCGGCGGTGGGCGGGCGCGGCATGTCGACCAGCGCCTCCAGTCCTTCGGTGAGACCCAGTCCCACCGCGATGGCGATCAGCCAGTGCACCGCCGCCTTCCAGCGCCGCCGCCACAGCAGCCACAGCATCGCCGCCGTCGAGGCCAGCCCCAGCACGGGCGCGCTGCCGATCGCCGCCAGCGTGGCCATCATCCGGTCGGCCAGCGGATTGCGCAGGGCGAACATCAGCGCGTGCACGTCGTGGTCGACCAGCAGCGGCCCGCCGCGCAGCATCAGCGAGGCGCTGAACCACGCCCACAGCCACGATACCGCGAACAGGCAGACCGCAAGCAGCAGCAGCGGCGCCGATTCCGGGCGGCGACGGTCGATCAGCGCGGCGGCGTAGCGGCCCAGCCACGGATGCCGGCGGCTCCAGCGCAGCAGCCGCGCCAGCAGGCTGTCGGCGTTCATCGCGAACCAGCGCCAGCTGTACAGCACCACCGCCCAGGCCAGCGCCAGCGCCGCCAGCAGGCCCAGCAGCACCAGCGCCAGTTTGTCGGCCACCGCGGCCACGGCATCGTAGGCCTGGCCCAGTGCCCAGCCCGGCAGCAGGAACAGCACCGCCCACGACAGGCAGGCCACGCCGCTGGCCTGCAGGTAGCGCGGCAGCGGCATCCGCGACATGCCGGCGATGGCGGGCACGAACGGCCGCACCGCGCCCACGTAGCGGGCGATGAAGATGCTCTTGACAGCGTTGCGCCGGAACAGCGCCTCGCCACGGTCCAGCAGCTGCGGATAGCGGCGGAACGGCCACACCCCGCGCAGCGCGTTGCCCCAGCGGCGGCCGATCCAGTAGCTCAGGCCGTCGCCGGCGAAGGCGCCCAGCGCGGCGCAGGCCACCGCGTAGGGACCTGCGATCTCGTCCATGCCGATCAGCACGCCGATGGCGATCATCAGCGGCAGCGCCGGCACGATGGCGCCCAGCACGATGACCGCGTCGCTGAACGCGATCAGGAAGATCAGCAGGCCGGCCGCCTGCGGGTGCGCGCCGATCCACGCGACGATGTTGTCGAACCACGCGCTGTGCATCGGCGGATTATAGGTGGCGGAGGCTACACTTCTGTTCGTCGACACCACGGTGGATGCGCATGACCACGCTTTCCGGCAAGACCCTGTTCATCACCGGCGCCTCGCGCGGCATCGGCCTGGCCATTGCGCTGCGCGCCGCGCGCGACGGCGCCAATGTCGCCATCGTCGCCAAGTCGGACGTGCCCAATCCCAAGCTACCGGGCACCATCCACAGCGCCGCACGCGCGGTCGAGGAGGCGGGCGGGCGCGCGCTGGCGCTGAAGTGCGACATCCGCGAGGAAGACGAGGTGCGCGCGGCGGTCGCCGCGACCGTCGATGCCTTCGGCGGCATCGACATTCTGGTCAACAACGCCAGCGCGATCTGGCTGCGCGGGACGCTGGATACCCCCATGAAGCGCTTCGACCTGATGCAGCAGGTCAACAGCCGCGGCAGTTTCCTGTGCGCGCAGGCCTGCCTGCCGCATCTGCTCGACGCGCCGAACCCGCACATCCTCACCCTGTGCCCGCCGCCCTCGCTGGAACCGAAGTGGTGGGGCCCGCACACCGCCTACACGCTGGCGAAGATGGGCATGAGTTTCGTCACCCTGGGCCTGGCCGCCGAATTCGGCCCGCGGGGCGTGGCGGTGAACGCGCTGTGGCCACGCACCCTGATCGCCACCGATGCGCTGAACATGATCCCCGGCGTCGAAGCCGGCAACGGCCGCAAGCCCGAGATCATGGGCGACGCCGCGCACGCCGTGCTGACCCGCGAGGCCGCCGGTTTTTCCGGCAACTTCCTGATCGACGACCAGGTGCTGCGCCAGGCCGGCATCAGCGACCTGTCCGGCTACGCGCAGGACCCGTCGATGCCGCTGCTGCCGGACCTCTACATCGATCCCTGAACCGGGCTTCGTGGGATCATCTTGCGATCCCCCCGAACGGAATCCAGCCATGAAATACCTGCATACGATGGTGCGCGTACGCGATGTCGATGCTTCGCTGCGCTTCTACTGCGAAGGCCTGGGGCTGCGCGAAACCCGCCGCATGGAAAACGAAGCGGGCCGCTTCACCCTGATCTTCCTTGCCGCCGACGAAAGCCCGGACGCGGAGATCGAGCTGACCTACAACTGGGACGCCGACGAGGACTACGGCAGCGCCCGCAACTTCGGCCACCTTGCGTTCCGCGTCGCCGACATCCATGCCACCTGCCAGCACCTGCTGGACATGGGCTACACCATCAACCGTCCGCCGCGCGATGGCCACATGGCGTTCGTGCGCTCGCCGGACCTGGTCTCGGTGGAGCTGCTGCAGGACGGCAACCTGCCGCCGCAAGAGCCGTGGGTGTCGATGCCGAACACGGGAGTCTGGTGAGATGGTCCGCGACGCGAGCGTGGAGGAGCTACTGGCGCTTGGGCGCGACGTACTGCTGCCGGTGTACCGCCAGCGCGAGATGATCCTGGAGCGCGGGCAGGGTGCGCGCGTCTGGGACAGCGAAGGCCGCGAGTACGTGGACTTCGGCGCCGGCATCGCCGTCTGCAGCCTCGGCCACTGCAACCCGGAACTGACCGCCGCGCTGGTGGAGCAGGCCGGCAGGCTCTGGCATACCAGCAACGTGTTCTACAGCGAACCGCCGCTGCGGCTGGCGCAGGAACTGGTGGCGGCCTCGCGCTTCGCCGAGCGTGCGTTCCTGTGCAATTCCGGCGCCGAGGCCAACGAGGCCGCGATCAAGCTGGTGCGCAAATGGGCCGCATCGCACGGGCGCGGACCAGGGCGCCGCGTCATCGTCACCTTCCGCGGCAGCTTCCACGGCCGCACGCTGGCGGCCGTCACCGCCACCGCGCAGCCGAAGTACCAGGAAGGCTTTGATCCGCTGCCCGGCGGCTTCCGCTACGTCGATTTCAACGACATCGCCCAGCTGGAGGCGGCGATGGCCGGCGGCGACGTGGCCGCGGTGATGCTGGAGCCGGTGCAGGGCGAAGGTGGGGTGATGCCGGCCGCGCCCGGTTACCTGCAGGCGGTGCGCGCGCTGTGCGACCAGCACAAGGCACTGCTGGTGCTGGACGAGATCCAGTGCGGCATGGGCCGCAGCGGCGCGCTGTTCGCGCACTGGCAGGACGGCGTCACGCCCGACATCGTGACGCTGGCCAAGGCCTTGGGTGGTGGCATGCCGATCGGCGCGCTGCTGGCCGGTCCCAAGGTCGCGCAGGCGATGCAGTTCGGCGCCCACGGCACCACCTTCGGCGGCAACCCGCTGGCATCGGCGGTGGCGCGCGTGGCGCTGCGCCGGCTGGGATCCGATGGGATCGCCGCCAACGTGGCGAAGCAGTCGCAGGCGATCCGCGACGGCATCGAAGTGATCAACCGCGACCTCGGGCTGTTCGCCGAGGTGCGCGGCCGCGGCCTGATGCTGGGCGCGGTGCTGAAGCCCGAACATGCAGGCAAGGCCGGCGCGATCGGTGACCTTGCCGCGGCGCACGGCTTGCTGCTGCTGCAGGCCGGGCCGGACGTGCTGCGTTTCGTGCCGGCGCTCAACATCGGCGATGCCGATGTCGCGGAAGGGTTGGCGCGGCTGCGCAAGGCGCTGGACGCTTTCGTCGCCGGCTGAGTCCTCAACCCAACGCCTGCTGGAAGTCGGCGACCAGGTCGTCGCCATCTTCCAGACCTACCGACACCCGCAGCAGGTTCTGCGGCGAGCGCGGGTTCGGGCCTTCCACCGAGGCGCGGTGTTCGACCAGCGATTCGCAGCCGCCCAGCGAGGTGGCATTGGTGAAGATGCGCAGCCTGCCGGCCACCGCCAGCGCGGCTTCCCGACCGCCGCGCAGCTCGACGCTCAGCATCGCGCCGAAATCGCGCATCTGGCGCGCCGCCACGGCATGGCCGGGATGCGCGGGCAACCCCGGCCAGTTCACCCGTTCCACCGCAGGATGCTTGGCAAGGAATTCCGCCAGCTTGCGTGCGTTCGCGCAGTGCATCGCCATGCGCGCGCCCAGCGAGCGGCAGCCGCGCAGGATCAGCCAGGCGCTGAACGGCGCCAGCACGGCGCCGGTGACATGCAGGCGGTGTGCCACCTTGTTCGCGAAGTCGTCGGCGCGGGCGAACACCAGCGCGCCGCCCAGCACGTCGCTGTGGCCGCCGAAATACTTGGTGGTGGAGTGCATCACGATGTCGGCGCCCAGCGCCAGCGGGCGCTGCAGCAGCGGGGTGGCGAAGGTGTTGTCGACGACCACCAACGCACCGGCCGCGTGGCCGATGTCCGCGAGCGCCGCGATGTCGCAGACCTTCAGCAGCGGGTTCGACGGTGTTTCGATCCACAGCATCGCCAGCGGCGTGGCGCAGGCCGCGCGCACCGCGTCGAGGTCGTCCATGTCCACGGTTTCGACCACCAGCCCGCGCTCCGGCAGGAACTCACCGAACAGCATGCGCAGGCCGCTGTAGCAGTCGTCCGGGAACAGCACGCGGCTGCCGGCGGGGAGCGATTCCAGCAGGGTGGTCATCGCCGCCATGCCCGATGCGAAGGTTAGCGCGGCCGCGCCGCCTTCCAGCGCGACCAGCGCTTCGCGCAGGCGGTCGTTGGTGGGGTTGCCCTCGCGCTGGTACTCGTAGCCGGCGATGCGCTCGCCAGCGGGGCCATGGCGGAAGGTGGTGGCCAGGTGGATCGGCGGCGCCACCGCGCCGGTGGCGGGGTCGGCATGGTTGCCGGCGTGGACGGCGAGGGTGCAGGGACGGTGCGTGGTCATCGCGAGCCTCAATCGTGTGGGGGCAGGGTTTCGCCGCATTTGCGGCAGAACCAGGCATCGTCGTCGTGTTCGCCCAGGCTGCATTGCGGGCAGCGCAGTTGCACGCGGCCGCGCGAACGCATGGTGCGGGCCAGCTCGGCGCTGTAGATGCCGGTCGGCACCACGATGATGCTGTAGCCGATGATGATCAGCGTCGAGGTCAGGAAGCGCCCCAGCCCGGTGGCCGGCGACAGGTCGCCGTAGCCCACCGTCGCCATGGTCACCACCGCCCAGTACATGCCGGTGGGGATGCTGGCGAACCCGTGTTCCGGGCCCTCGACCACGTACATCAGCGCGCCGAAGATCACCGCGATGGTCAACAGGGTCAGCACGAAGATCAGGATCTTGCGCCGGCTGCGGATCAGCGCGTGGGTCAGCATGCCGGCTTCGTCGGAATACTTGACCAGCTTGAGCACCCGGAAGATGCGCAGCAGCCGCAGGATGCGGATCACCGTCAGCGATGCGCTGGCGGGGAACAGCAGGGACAGGAAGGTCGGCAGGATCGCCAGCAGGTCGACGATGCCGAGGAAGCTGCGCGCATAGCGCAGCGGCTCGCGCAGCACCCATATCCGCGCCGCGTACTCGAGCGCGAACAGCAGGGTGAACACCCACTCGGCCACGTAGAGCTGGAAATGCCAGCGTGCCTTCACCTCCGGGTCGCTGTCCAGCAGCACCACCAGCACGCTGGCCAGGATCACCCCAATCAGCGCCAGATCGAAATTGCGCTCGCCGCGGCTCTCGTGGTGGAACATCAGCCGGTACAGCCGGAAGCGCCATCCTTCGCGGCTGGCAGGCTGGTGGATGGGGGTGAAGAAATCGCCCCCGCCCGTGCCCGTCTGCGGCTTGTCGTCCACGGCGCGGGTCAGATCGCGGCGAAGGCGGCGCGTGCCGCGTCGATGGTGGCCTTGATCGCTGCATCGTCGTGCGCGGCGGACAGGAAGCCCGCTTCGAATGCCGACGGCGCCAGGTACACCCCGCGCTCGCGCATGGCGTGGAAGAAGCGGTTGAACGCGGCGCTGTCGCAGGCCATCGCCTGCGCAAACGTGTCCACCTTCTCCGCGCTGAAGAACAAGCCGAACATGCCGCCCACGCGCTGGGTGGTGAAGGCGACGCCGGCATCGCGCGCAGCGGCTTCGAGGCCATCGCACAGCGCGTTGGTCTTCGCTTCCAGCGCATCGTGGAAGCCGGGCGCCTGCACCAGCTCCAGCATCGCAAGGCCCGCTGCCATTGCCACGGGATTTCCGCTCAGCGTGCCAGCCTGGTAGATCGGGCCGGCCGGTGCGATCTGCTGCATCAGTTCGCGGCGGCCGCCATAGGCGCCCACCGGCATGCCGCCGCCGATCACCTTGCCGAAGGTGGAAAGATCCGGCGTCACCCCGTAGCGCGCCTGCGCGCCACCCAGCGCGACGCGGAAGCCGGTCATCACCTCGTCGAAGATCAGCAACGCGCCGTGCTGCGTGCACAGGGCGCGCAGGTGCTGCAGGTAGCCGTCGCGCGGCGGCAGGCAGTTGGCGTTGCCGACCACCGGTTCGATGATCAGCGCGGCGATGTCGCCGCCGCACTCGTCGAACAGCGAAGTGGCAGCTTCGAAATCGTTGTACGGCAGCGTCAGGGTGAGGTCGGCCAGCGCCTTCGGAACGCCCGGCGAAGTAGGCACGCCGAAGGTCAGCGCGCCGCTGCCGGCCTTGACCAGGAACGAGTCGCCGTGGCCGTGGTAGCAGCCCTCGAACTTGACGATGCGGCTGCGCCCGGTGGCGCCGCGCGCCAGCCGGATCGCCGACAGCGTGGCCTCGGTGCCGGAGTTCACCATGCGCACCATCTCGCAGCTCGGGATCAGCCGGGCGATGGTTTCCGCCATCGTCACTTCCAGCGGATTGGGCGTGCCGAAGCTGAGGCCGTTGCGTGCGGTTTCGATCACCGCCTCCAGCACCTTCGGATGGTTGTGGCCGACGATCATCGGCCCCCACGACCCCACGTAGTCGATGTAGCGGTTGCCATCCACGTCGAACAGATACGGGCCGTCCGCGCGCTGCACGAAAAACGGCTCGCCGCCCACCGACTTGAACGCACGCACCGGCGAGTTGACGCCGCCGGGCATCAGTTGCTGGGCGCGGGAAAACAGGTCGTGGGAGCGTTCGGTGCTGATCGGCATGGCGGGTCTTCGGAAGTGGTGTCGGGGTGGCGGGCGGCTTCCGCCATCCGGTGCAGGATGGGACAATCGCGGCCCGTCCGCCAATTATCGCCCCGATGTCGACTCCCGGTCCCGATCGTCCCTATCGCAGCTGGATGTGCGTGGTCTGCGGCCACGTCTATGACGAGGCGCAAGGGGCCCCGGAAGACGGCATTCCGCCGGGCACGCGCTGGGAAGACGTGCCAGGCACGTGGACGTGCCCGGACTGCGGCGTGACCAAGGACGACTTCGAACTCTACGAAGGCTGATCGCCTTCGTCCGCGGATCGCGTCAGCGTGCCGGCGTCGGGATGCCGGGGCCGAAGGTCAGCGTGGCGCCGTCCTGCAGCTTGAGCTTCTCCGCCTGTCCCGCATTGAGTTCGAGCACGTAGCGCGCTGGCGCGTTGCTGGGATAGGACGGGCACGCGTCGCCCAGCGAGCACGGCGGTACGTCGCGCTGCTGCGCCACCAGTTTGCGGTCGTTGTCGAAGTACAGGATGTCCAGCGCGATCTTGGTGTTCTTCATCCAGTACGCCTGCGGCTCCTGCGCGTCGTGGATGAACAGCATGCCGCGGTCTTCGGCCATCGCGTCGCGGAACATCAGGCCGCGTGCGCGCTCGGCATCGTCGTCCGCCAGCTCCACGGAAAAGCGCTGTCCGGCCAGCTCCACCCAGGGCTGGCTGGCGCCGGCGCAGCCGGACATCGCGCAGGCGAGAAGCGGCAGGAGGACGATGCGACGCATGGGCGAGCTCCAACGAATCGAAAGCGCGCACCTTGCGCGCGATGCACGCGATTCGTCAACACGTCAAGACTTCCCAATCGATCGAATGGGGTGCAAGATGCGCCCCCTTGCCGCTGCGGATGAATGCGGGGGCGGGGCAGGGAAGTGAGGCGATCCGGGTGTTGACAGAGGTTGTAACCCGGGTATGATTCGCGGCCCTCCTGCAGACGGTTCG
>JAKACT010000009.1 GCA_021821195.1 Pseudomonadota bacterium
GCGCCAGACAAAGCCCACACTGAAGGCTAAAAGCGCGTAAGCCTTGCGATACCAGAAACCTACCGAACGAGAGCTGTCAGACAAGAAGGGCTAGTGCGGTCTTCCCACACTAAAATCCGGATACCCAATTAATTTCACTTCAGCAGCCGAGCGGCAGGGTTGTCTTCCACTGCTCCTGCCTGGAAGTAGCCAATCACGCTCGCCACGGAACGGTGTTCCGTCATTGCCATCACCGCTGGTAACGGCACGCCTTGTTTGCCTGCTTCGGTGACGAAGCCAGATCGCAGGCTATGCGCACCAAAATCCCCCGCAAGCCCCGCCAACTTCGCCCGCCGCTTCACGATCGAGGCTACCGATCCGGGAAGTAGGGCAGGGCCCACGCGCCCCTTCCAGATGCGCCTGAAGATCGCTCCGCTATCTATTTCCGCAGCTTCCAGCCAAGCTGCGAGGGCCTCGGCACTGCGCCCCAGAATCGGCTTGTCCGGCGTCGAATCCGCCTTCACCCCCGATTGCTGGGTCTTCGAATACTCCAGTCGGTAGATGTAGCTGTCGTCACCGACTTTGCGTAGGTCCCGCATGTCGGCGGCAGCGATCTCGCTACGACGACGCCCACCGCTGGCAAACCCAAAGCAGAGCAGGGCGCGATCGCGCAGACCTTCCAAGCTTTCATCGCAAGTCGCGAGCATCGCTTCGAGCTCAGGACGGGTGATTGCGGTCTTCTTGGTCGGGCGTTCCCCACGTTTGACCGCGGCACGACGAGCGCGACTGAGTAGCGTCCTGACACTGGGCAGCTCGCAGGGGTTCTCCAGACGCTTGAGCTTATGTGCGGTGGACAGTACGGCCACGCGCTGCACCACGGTCGAGAGCTTGAGCGGCCCAACCCTGGCCTTGAGGCCGGCGGCCACCAGCGCCTGATCCAACGCGGGCGGCAATTCGCTGACGAGACCGGTCTTGTTCTTGCGCTGGATATGGTCGACCAGGAACTGGATCACCACGGCTTCACTGACCGGCAGGCTCAGGTCGATGCCATAGCGGCCTTGGTGCCAGCCGGCCCAGTAGCGCAGGGCGGTGGCGTAGCTCCGGGTGGTGTTGGCCGCAGCCGCTTCCGCGAGCAATTCGCGCACGGCGTCAGCGGCTTGCTGTGCCAACTGCTCGGGCAGCACCAGGTGGGAGGCCGTCGCGGGGATGGTCGGTAATGTGCTATTTCGTTTCATACTATGTAATGTACGTTATGAAATAGGGTGCTTACTAGCGATAATCATCACTTATCGCTAGTACGAAATCAGCAGAGTAGGGCGGCCGCGTAGGAGGCACAAGCCATGGCCAGGGGCATCACCGAAAACGACGTCCACACGGCTGCAGACGAGATCGTCGCCGCCGGAGAACGCCCGACCGTCGAGCGGATCCGCGCGCACTTGGGGACCGGTTCGCCCAATACCGTCACACGGTGGCTGGATACCTGGTGGAAGCAGTTGGGTGAGCGATTGCAGAAGCAACAAGCGCATCGTGCATTGCCGCAGGCCCCAGATGCGTTGGCCTCTCTGGCAGGAGAGTGGTGGTCTCTGGCGATGGAACATGCCCGCGCCAATGCAGAGGACGCCATTTCTCAAAGACGTGCTGCCCTGCAGGCCGAACAAGCCGCGTTGAACACGGCCAAAGAAGCGTTCCGTGACGAAGAAGCCCTCCTGCGCCACCAGGCCGCGGATGCTGCCCAACTGCGGGAACTCGCCCAGGCTCGAGCAGTGGAGCTGGAGCGCCTTGTTCATCAACTGCAGGGGCAGAATGAGGAACTTGCTCGTCAGTGCGAGGCTGCACATGCTCGCGTGAGGGAAGCCGAAACCCAGCGCCAGGTGGCAGAGGCACGCCTGCAGACACAGCAGGATCAAGCAGCTTCAGAGCGAGACGACCGCATTCGACATGTCCGCGCTGTTGAGGATCGGGCCCATGCTGAGGTGGATCGTGGCCGGCAGGAGGTTCTGGAGCTGAAACAACGATTGGCGTCAGTGACCCGCGAGCACGATGCGGCGCGTAAAGCTCAGCTCAAGGAGATCGAGGCCGCCCGGACTGAAGCAGCGGACGCTCGTCGTGATGCCGCGGCTCAGCGTGCACGAGCGGAAGTTCTTGATGCTCAGTTGGCACGCCTTCAGCGCCTGCCGTCCGCCGTGGAAAAAGCACTCAAGCAGGCGACGTCAAGCACAAAGTTGAAGCGTACGCCCAAAAGATCACAACGTTCCGCATGATCCGTACACCTATCGTTGCGTACTTTACTTTGAGCATCAGTCCACCTGCGTCGGCGCTGATGCATGATTTTCTGACGTGCGCAGGGTTGCAGCATGCTTTTCTGAACTGGCGTGGCATCAACAGTGCGGATGCATAGCAAGGAAGGCCTCTGCAGACAGCGGGCAACACTCAACGCCGCGCAGGAGGCGGCATTGCCATGATACCGACCAACAAGCGACTTCGCATAATGCATATTATGTAAAAGTTGCGATGGGCATGCATCGGTTACGCCCCATTTCGCGTATATAGCCAGTCCTCGTTGAAGCAGGCTCGAGTCCCGATGTCCACGGCCCTGGTGTTGTTCCGCCAAGACCTCCGCCTGGGCGACAACGCCGCGCTGACTGCCGCGTGCCTTGCCCATGAGCGCGTACTGCCGGTTTACATCCACGCGCCATCGGAATATTCGCCATGGCAGCCGGGTGCCGCCAGTCGCTGGTGGCTGCATCATTCGTTGCAAGCGCTACGCGGCCAGTTGGCAGCCCAAGGCGGTGACCTGCATCTGACTGCTGGCGCCCCCCTGGACTGCCTGCGCACCCTGATCCGCGCCAGCGGCGCCACCGAAATCCACTGGAATCGCCGCTGCGAACCCGCGGCGATTGCCAGTGACGCCGTCCTGAAGGCGGCACTGCGCGAAGACGGCATCGCCGTGCACAGCCACGCCGGCGGCCTTTGGAGCGAGCCGTGGACGCTGGCCACCGACGCCGGCCAGCCGTATCGGGTGTTCACCCCGTACTGGCGCAAGCTGCGCGCGCGTTTGCCGGATCCGGCGCCACTGCCGGCGGCCCGGGCGCGCGAATGGCTGCAGCTGCCGGGCAGCCTGCCGACGGCCGCACTGGGCCTGTTGCCGGCGATCCGCTGGGACGCCGGGCTGGACGCCAGCTGGACGCCGGGCGAAGCCGGCGCACGGGAGCTGCTCGAGATCTTCGCCGACGATGCCGTGTCGGATTATGCGAAAGGCCGCGACCTGCCGGCCCGCCACGGCACCTCGAGGCTGTCGCCGCACCTGCATTTCGGCGAAATCACCCCGGCCCAGATCCAGCGCACCCTGCAGGATCGCGCCGCGCGCAGCGGCAGTCGCCAACGCCCCGACCTCGAACCCTATCTGCGCGAACTCGGCTGGCGTGAATTCGCCCATCACCTGCTCTACCACTTCCCGCATACGCCGGATACGAACTTCAATCCGCGCTTCGATGCCTTCCGCTGGGCGAAACCCGACGCGCTGTTGCTGGAGCGCTGGCAACGCGGCCGCACCGGCATCCCGCTGGTCGATGCCGGCATGCGCGAGCTCTGGCACACCGGCTGGATGCACAACCGCGTGCGCATGGTGGTGGCCAGCTTCCTGACCAAGAACCTGCGCCAGCACTGGCGGCACGGCGCGCACTGGTTCTGGGACACGCTGGTGGATGCCGACCTGGCCAACAACACCCTCGGCTGGCAGTGGGTGGCCGGCTGCGGGGCCGATGCGGCGCCCTACTTCCGGGTGTTCAACCCGTACCTGCAGGCGGCGAAGTTCGACCCCGATGCCGCCTACCTGAAGCGCTGGTTGCCGGAGCTGGCGTCGCTGCCGGCGAAGGCGCTGCATGAGGCTTGGCGCCACCCGGCCGCGCTTGCGGCGAAGGGCTACCCTGCCCCGATGGTCGACCTTGGCGCCTCGCGCGATGCCGCGCTGGCGGCATGGGGGGCGATGCCCGCCTGATCAGGCGGGATTGGCGGCCTCCACCCGGTTGCGGCCACCGCTCTTGGCGCGATACATCGCCTCGTCCGCGCGTTGCAGCAGGGCGGAGGCGGTTTCCCTGGCCGCCAGCTGTGCAACCCCCAGCGACACCGTGACCGGGCCGGCCATCGGAATCGCGGCAGCCGCCACGCCGGCGCGCAGGCGCCCGGCCAGTTCCAGCGCCTGCGCGATCCCGCATCCGGGCACCAGGACGAGGAACTCCTCGCCGCCCCAGCGGATCGCCAGGTCATCGCCGCGGATGCCCGCCTGCAGGATCCCGCCGACCGCGACCAGCGCATCGTCGCCCGCCTGATGTCCCCGCGAATCGTTGATGCGCTTGAAGTGGTCCAGGTCCGCCAGGATCACGCTGAAAGGCTTGCCGGCAGCCTGTGCGTCGACGACCAGCGCCTCCAACATCCGCGTGCCGGCCAGCCGGTTGTACAGGCCGGTCAGGGCGTCGCGGCTGGCGATTTCAAGCAGGTGGCGCTCGCGTTCGACCCGCTCGCTGACATCCTTGCCGGTGCTGATGTAGTGGGTGATGCGCCCGGCACCATCGAGTACCGGCGAGATGCTCTGCTCGACATAGAACGGGCTGCCGTCCTTGCGCCGGTAGGTGAAGGTGGCGCGGAACGCCTTGCCTTCGCGCAGGGAGGTCCGCAGGTTGCGGTAGAACATCGGGTCGCCATGGGAGGGATACAGCATCCGCGCGGACTGGCCCAGGATCTCGTCGGCGGCATAGCCGGCCAGCCGCCGGAATGCTTCGTTGACGAACACCACGCGGGTATCGCGGTCGGTGATCAGGATCGGATCCATCGACGCATGCAGGGCCTGCAGCAACAGCCGGCGCTCCTGCTCGCCGGCGATGCGCGCGGTGATGTCGTTCTGCACCGAGACGAAGTGCCGGACCGTGCCGTCCGCGTCGCGGACCGGGGCGATCGACCATTCCACCGTGTAGGCGCGGCCATCGGCGGTGTAGTTGACCGTGCTGGCCGAGAACGGCAGCCCCTGGTGGAGGTGCTTGCGCAGTTCGGCCAGCATCTTCCGGTCGGTACGCGGGCCCTGCAGGATGCGCGGCGATTTGCCGACCAGTTCCTCCAGCCGGTAGCCGCTCATCCGGCAGAACGCGGGATTGGCATGCACGATGAACGGCCCACCTCCCGCAAGGTCGGCATCGGTGATGAGCACGGCGTTGGTGGCCTGCGTGAAGGCCTGGCCGAACACGTTCGCCGGCTCGTATCCGCTCGCCGCGGCGCCTGTCATTCCGGCCATGGGATATCGCCGCCCGGCGTGACCGCCTCGAACTGCGGGCGGCCGAACCAGTAGCCCTGCATCAGCTCGATGCCGAGGTCGCGCAGGCAGCGCATCTCGTCATCCGTTTCGATGCCCTCGGCGATCACCCGGATACCCAGTTCCCGGCACATCGTGGACACCCCGGCGACGATCGCGCGGCGCGGCTTGTTGGTATCGATACCGCGCACCAGCGCCATGTCCAGCTTGACGATGTCGGGCTGGAAGTCGGCCAGCAGGTTGAGCCCGGCGAAGCCGGCGCCGAAGTCGTCGATCGCGGTGAGGAAGCCGATGCGCTGGTATTCGCGCAGCACCTCCGACAGCCACTTGCCGTCGTTGACCTGCTCGCCCTCCACCGTCTCGAAGATGATCCGGTCGATCGGGAAGCCGTGCGTGCGCGCCGCCACCAGGGTGGAACGGATGCACAGCTCCGGGCGGTAGATGGCATTGGGCAGGAAATTGATCGACAGCAGGGACTGCATGCCCAGCCGCGAGGCGATCTCGATCGCCTTGCCGCGACAGGCCTGGTCGAACTGGTAGCGGTTGCCATCGGTGATCCGCGACAGCACCGTCGGTGCCGGCTCGCCGGCCGGCCCGCGCACCAGCGCCTCGTGGGCGAACACTTCGCGCGTCGCCACGTTGACGATCGGCTGGAACGCGTAGCTGAAGTCGAAGTCCAAGGGCGCCGCATCTCGGCACAGGCCGCAACCCTCGCGTGTTTCCTTTGCCTGCATGCGGCTTGTTCCCGTCGGGATGGTGGTTTCTAAAGCATACCCGAGGGTGTACGCGGCCCTGCGCGGCGCGCACGCACGCGATCAGCCCGATGCGCTGGCGGCGCGGGCGATGCCGGCGTTCTCGATCACCGCAGGTCGCCTGCGGTCGTCCACGACCAGCCGCAGCATGCACTCGCCGATGGCCCGCGTGCTGATGAACACGCCCGGCAGGCAGCGCCCGGCCACGGCCAGTACCGGAGCCCCCAGCGCATACAGCCAGCGACGCAGCCGATGCGGCGAGGCGATTCCACGCAGCGGCCGCACCACCCCGGGGCGGAGGCTGGTGTGGACAAGGTCCGAATGGGCCAACGCCATTTCCGCTTCGCCTTTGACCCGCAGCGGCATGAGCCGGCTGGCGGGATCCGCGCCCATGCCGGATATATACGCAACGAAACCCCTCGGGTTGGCGGCGGCGTAGGCATCCACCACCCGCACCAGCGTGGCCACGGTGGCCTCGCTGTAAGCGGCTTCGGTCATTCCCAGCGGCAGCGGCCCCGCGCAGTACAGGCAGGCGTCAAGGCCGGAAAGATCCAGCGCGGCCAGCGCGGCGGCGGATAAGCCGGGCGCCCGCAGCACCCGCAGCTTCGGGTGCACGGTGGGGAACGGCCCTCGCACCAGCGCGGCGACCCCCGCGATGTCCGGCGAGCGCAGCAGCACTTCCAGCACGCCCTGCCCCACCAGACCGGTCGCACCGACCAGCAGCACCTGTTTGCCCATCGCCCGGCTCCTCAGCTGCGCCCCCGGCAACGCCGGGAACAGTAACGCACCGCGTCCCAGTCGCGCGCCCATCTGCGGCGCCACTGGAACGGCCGGCCGCAGGTCACGCAGGTCTTCTGCGGCAACTCGCTCTTCCTGCGCATGCGCGGCACGGCGGCGGTCTTATTTGCCGGCCACCACGCCACGGCCACCATCGACCCCGAGCACCTGGCCGGTGATCCAGTCGGCCTGCGAAGACAGCAGGAACGCCGCCGTGGCGGCCGCATCCTCCGGCGTGCCCAGCCGGCCCATCGGATGTGCCTCCGCGATTGCTTCGCGCAGGCGCGGGTTGCCGATGATGCCCTGCGCCAGCGGCGTCTTCGTGAGCGACGGCGCGACGGCATTGATGCGCACCGCGGGCGCCAATTCGGCAGCCAGCGCACGCACCAGCCCTTCGACCGCGGCCTTGGCCATGCCGATGGAGGCGTGCATGGGAAAGCCGCGCCCGGCCGCCACCGAAGAAAACAGCACGACCGCGGCCCGCTTGGGGGCGGCGCGCAGTGCCGGCAGCGCGGCCTGTACCGCCAGCGCTGCACCGGATGCATTCAGGCGGAAATCGCGATCGAAATCCGCGGCGCTCATGCGTTCGAACGGCTTCAGGTGGATGCTGCCGATGGCATAGGCCAGGCCGGACAGCGCCGGCCCGGCGTCTTCCGCCATCTGGGCGAACGCGTCGGGCTGCAGCACGTCGACGGCGGTGCAGGTCGCACCGAGTTCGTCGGCCAAGGCCTGCAGGCGCGCCGCGTCGCGGGCAACCAGATGCAGGGCGTGACCCTCGCCGGCCAGCCGGCGGCACAATGCGCTGCCGATGCCGCCGGTAGCCCCGTACACCAAGTATTTCTCCGCCATCGGCTTCACCGGTCCCGCGTTCCATGATGCGGTCCGATACGGGCGCTGCCTGCGATCGGATGCACGCCGTGCAGGACCCCCTCCTGCATCCGGACGGTGCGGGCCTGCGTACAGGCGGCATACCCTTCGATGTCGATCCTCCCATGCGCAGCCTCGCCACCTCCGCCCTGCCCCTGCTACTGGCCGCCCTGTTGAGCGGTTGCGCCGAAGCGGGCACGCCCATCCAGACCGTGCACAACGTTGACCTGCCGCGCTTCATGGGGCGCTGGTACGTGATCGGCATCATCCCGACCCGCTTCGAGCGCGGCAGCCACAACCCGGTGGAAACCTACCGGCTCGACCGCAAGGGCAATGTCTGCACCTGGTACCGCTATCGACCGGACCGCTTCGACGCCCCGGTGAAGCTGCTGAAATCCACCGGCCTGGTGGTGCCGGGCACCGGCAATGCCGAGTGGAAGGTGCGCTTCTTCGGGCTGTTCAAGGCGCAGTACAAGGTTGGCTGGCTGGCGCCGGACTACAACCAGGTACTGATCGTGCGCGATGCCCGCGACTACCTGTGGTACATGGCGCGCACGCCCACCGTGGCGGAAAGCGATTACCAGGCCATGCTGGCACGGGCCGGCACGCTGGGCTACGACGTGGACCGCATCGAGCGCGTGCCGCAGCGCTGGCCCGAGACCGACGCCGGCCGCGACACCTTCCACGGGGACTGCAAATGAGGTTCCTGGTCCTCGCGCTGGCGCTGGCGATGCCGCTGGTCGGCTGGCTTTCGAACACCGGCCTGCTGGGGCCGACCAACGGCGAGATCTCGGATCGCTACCCCACGCTGATCGTGGCCGCCGGCTACGCGTTCGCGATCTGGGGGCCGATCTTCCTGCTGGACGCGGTGTTCGGCATCGCCCAGGTCCGCGTGCGCGAGCCGGGCACCCGCCTGCTGCGCATCCGCGTGCTCACTGCGGCGGGCTTCGCGCTGACCTCGTTGTGGATGGTGGTGTTCACGCTGCAATGGTTCTGGCTGGCGCTGGCGATCATCTGGGGCAGCCTGGGCTGCATGTTGGCCGCGGCGTGGCTGGCGTCGCACACCCGGGGACACCGCCGTGGACCGTGGTGGCAGTGGCTGCCGCTGTCGCTGCACGCGGGCTGGGTGTCGCTGGCGGCGTTCCTCAATGTGGCGCAAGTGGTGGTGGCGTTCCGGCTGCTGTCCGTCGAGCGGATGTTGCCGTGGACGCTGGTGCTGTTCGCGCTGGCCGGCGTGCTGTTGCTGGCCGTGGTGGTGAAGCTGCGCGGCAATCCGTGGTACGCGCTGGCAGCCGTGTGGGGCCTGCTGGGGGTGCATGCCAAGCAGCAGGCGTCCGCGCTGCCGGGCGCCGACACGGCGGCCAGCGTGGCGATGGCGATGGCGGTGCTGGTGGCGCTGACAGCGCTCGCCGCGGCAACGCTCGGCTGGCGGGAGGCTCGCCTGCGGCGCGCCGGATGACCCCGCTGCGGGCGTTTGCCGAGCAGGGGCGGCCTGCTGCCGCGCATCCAACACTTGCGCATCCGCGTAAACGGCAATGAAACCGTGCTGCTGCAGCATGCGCGCAGTGCGCTCACTCCTCCCCACGTTTAGAGGTCACCCATGTCGCAGCCCCAGCGGGACCCCACCCCCATCCAGCGCCTGTCGGTGTTGCCCGCATCGCAGCGCGTCCGCGAACGCCTGCGCAGCGCCGGCACCCGCTTCCACGCCAACGACAACATTGCCGACTACCTGGAGGACGGCGAGCTGGAGGCGATCGAAGGCGAGGTGGCCGCCAAGGCGCAGGAGATGCTGCGCGCGCTGGTCATCGACGTCGACAACGACCACAACACCCGCGACACCGGCCGCCGGCTGGCCAAGATGTTCGTGCGCGAACTGTTCGCCGGCCGCTACCAGCACGCGCCCGCGGTCACCGAGTTCCCCAACGCAGAGCGCCTGAACGAGCTTATGATCGTCGGGCCGCTGCGCGTGCGCAGCGCCTGCTCGCACCACCTGTGCCCGATCATGGGTCGGGTCTGGGTGGGCGTGCTGCCCGACGCCGACTCCAACCTGATCGGCCTGTCCAAGTACGCCCGCCTGATCGACTGGATCATGAGCCGCCCGCAGATCCAGGAAGAAGCCGTGAGCCAGATCGCCGACCTGCTGGAGCAGCGGCTGAAGCCGGACGGCATCGCCGTGGTCATGGAAGCCGACCACTACTGCATGCACTGGCGCGGGGTGAAGGACGACGAGTCGAAGATGATCAACAGCGTGATGCGTGGCCGCTTCCTGGCCGACCCGTCGCTGCGCAAGGAATTCCTGTCGCTGCGCCACCGCGGCTGACGGGTGTCAACTTCACCAAGTCGAACGGCCCGCATCGCGAGATGCGGGCCGTTTCCTTCTGGGACGGGAGAGACGTTCGGCGGTGGGGCCGGGATTACAGGCCCACCATCGGCTGCAGCTTGCGCGCCAGCCAGCCGCGGAACTGCAGCGGGCCGTCCAGCGCCGCCACGCAGATGCAGGGCACGCCCGGCGAGGTCACCGGCTGGTGCTCGATGTCGCTGTCCAGGTCGGCCATGTCGCCGGGGCCGAAATGGCCCAGCTCGTCGTCGTAGGCACCCTTGAGGATCTGGGTCAACTCGCTGCCGCCATGGCTGTGCACCGGCATGCTCTTGCCCGGCGCGATCCTGAGCAGGATCAGGGTGTCGCCGCTGCTGCGCGGCGCCCGGATCATGTGCACGCCCGGTGCCATCCAGCGCCAGCGCAGCGCTTTCCAGCTCTTGCCGAAATACGGCTGCAGCGGGCGCGGCAGCGCATCCAGCGAGCGCGGGGCATCGGCGGTTTCGAACAGGCCATTTGCCGCCGCGGGCAGCGGCTGACTCAGGCGCGCCAGCATGTCCTCGCGCAGGCGTGCGGCCTGCTGCGGCTCCGGCGCCGCGGGTTGCTGCTGCGACAGCAGCACGCCGCCGACCCGCTCGGCCGCTGCCAGCTGCTGGCGGCAGTAGGCGCAACCTTCCAGGTGGGTGTCGGCAACCGCCGCCATTTCCGGCGACAGCGCGCCGGCGGCATGGCTGACCAGGGTGGCCGGATCGAGGTGATGGCGCGGGGTCATGTGGCCTCCTGCACGCCCGACTGCAGGCGCAGGAAGGCACGGCGGATGGAGGATTTGACCGTGCCCAGCGGCATCCCGAGTTCATCGGCGATCTGCTGGTGGGACTTGGCTTCGAAATAGGACATGCGGATCAGGCGGGCTTGGGTCGCGGACAGGCGCTCGATGCGTTCGTTGAGGTCGGCGTGGGCGGCAAAGCTTTCCGCGGAGGAGAACGCGGGATTGTCGGTTTCCGCTTCGAACTCCAGCGGCTCCATGTCCACGGCGATCCACTGGTTCTCCCTGCGCAGCCGGTCGATGTGCAGGTTGCGGGCGATCCGGAACAGCCAGGTGGCCAGCGAGCTGCGGGCCGCGTCGTAGCTGTCGGCGCGTTGCCACAGTCGCAGCAGTGCTTCCTGCGCCAGTTCCTCGGCGACTGCTTCGCGCGCGCCCAAGCCGCGCAGGTACAGCCGCACCCGCGGGGCGAAGTGGTCGTAGATCCGCATGAAGCAGGCCTGGTCGCGGCGGCGGGCGACCGCCTGCATCTGCCCGGACCAGTAGCCCGGGTCCCCGGGGCTTGCTTCGGCGATGGACATGGATCTGGCCGCCTCGAAGGGCGACAGGTTCCTGCGGTTGGGGTCGGAACGCATGGTAGGGCAAACACGGCCAGCTGGGACGGACACCACCCTCTACGGCCGCCGCTGCGGATTGGATGCAGCGAAACCGTCAGGCGCGGCTGCATCCAATCCGCGTGCCGTCGCGTAATGGCTGTCATCCGAAACGGAAGCCCGCGATGCCCCAGGACCCGGCACCCCTCCCCTCTCCAGCCGACAACGCCCCCGCGCGCACGGCCCGGCGCAGCCTCCTGCAATGGTTCGACAGCGCCGCCGTGCCGGCTGCCGGGGGCGCCGACGCGGACCGGGTGGACTGGCTGCGGGTGCTGCCGTTCGTGTTGCTGCACCTGGGCTGCATCGGGGTGCCGTGGGTCGGCGTTTCGCCGGTGGCGGTGCTGGTCGCCACCCTGCTCTACGTGGTGCGGATGTTCGCCATCACCGGCTTCTACCACCGCTATTTCTCGCATCGCGCGTTCCGCACCTCGCGTCCGCTGCAGTTCGTGTTCGCACTGATTGGCGCTGCCAGCGTGCAGCGCGGTCCGCTGTGGTGGGCCGCGCACCATCGCCACCACCACCGCCATTCCGATGCCGCGGAAGACCTGCACTCGCCCCGCCATGGGTTCTGGCGCAGCCACATGGGCTGGTTCCTGACCCGCCGTGCGTTCGCCACCGACCTCAGCCGGGTGCCGGACCTGGCGCGCTTCCCGGAGCTGCGCTGGCTGGATCGCTTCGATGTGGCGGTCCCTGCTGCGATGGCGGTGGGTCTGTATGCGCTGGGCGCAATGCTGGAGCGCTTCGCGCCGACGCTGGGCACCAGCGGCCCGCAGCTGCTGGTGTGGGGCTTCTTCGTATCCACCGTGGTGCTGTTCCACGCAACGGTGACCATCAATTCGCTGTCGCACCGCTTCGGCCGCCGCCGCTTCCCGACCAGCGACGACAGCCGCAACAACCTGTGGCTGGCGCTGCTGACCTTCGGCGAGGGCTGGCACAACAACCACCACTTCTACTCCAGCAGTGCGCGGCAGGGATTCCGCTGGTGGGAGATCGACCTGACCTGGTACGGCCTGCGGCTGATGGCACTGCTGGGCCTGGTGCGCGACCTCAAGCCGGTGCCCGAGTGGGTGCTGGCGAAGGCGGAGCGCTGAGATGCGGATCGCCGTCGTCGGCTCCGGGATCTCCGGCCTCGCCAGCGCCTGGCTGCTGTCGCAGGCGCACGAGGTGGTGCTGTTCGAGGCCAACGACTACCTCGGGGGTCACACCCATACCCATGCCGTCGAGCAGGCCGGGCGATCGTATCGGGTGGACACCGGCTTCATCGTCCACAACCCGGCGCATTACCCGCTGCTGACCCGCCTGTTCGACACCTTGGGCGTGGCGACGCAGCCCACCACCATGAGTTTTTCGGTGCACAGTGCACGCAGCGGGCTGGAATACAACGCCACGTCGCTGGACGCGCTGTTCTGCCAGCGCCGCAACCTGCTGTCGCCGCGCTTCCTCGGCATGGTGCGCGACCTGTTCCGGTTCTACCGGCAGGCGCCGTCCCTGCTGGTGGGTGACGGCCCGGGCCCGGGCATCGGCGACTGGCTGGACGACAACGGCTACGGCGCGGCCTTCCGCGACGACCACCTGGTGCCGATGGCCTCGGCGCTGTGGTCGTCGCCGCCGGAGCAGGTCCTGCGGTTCCCGGCGCGCTATCTGGTGCAGTTCATGGCCAACCACCAGATGCTGCAGGTCAGCGGCCGCCCCGAGTGGCGGGTGGTGCGCGGCGGGTCTGCCAGCTATGTCGAAGCGCTGCGCGCGCGCTGGCAGGTGCAGGAACGCCTGCGCTGCCCCGTGCGCTCGGTGGTCCGCGATGGCTACGGCGTGCTGGTGGAGAGTGCAGCCGGCAGTGAACGCTTCGACCAGCTCGTGCTGGCCTGCCACAGCGACCAGGCGCTGGCGCTGCTGGCCGACGCCAGCGTCAATGAACGCGACGTCCTCGGCGCCATCGCCTACCAGCCGAATGACGTGGTGCTGCACACCGATGCCAGCCTGCTGCCGCGCAACCGCAAGGCGTGGGCTGCATGGAATGCCTTCCTGCCGGGCGACCCGGAAGCGCCCTGCACCGTCAGCTACTGCATGAACCTGCTGCAGGGCATGCATTCGCCCGACCCGTTCGTGGTGACGCTGAACCGCAGCGAGGCCATCGCCCCGGCCAAGGTGCTGCGCCGGCTGCGCTACCACCACCCGGTGTACGACGCGGCGTCGGTGGCGGCGCAGCAGCGCAAAGCCGCCATCCAAGGCCACAACCACACCTGGTTCGCCGGCGCTTACTGGGGATGGGGCTTCCACGAGGACGGCGTGCGCAGCGCAGTGGAAGTCGCGGCCGGGCTGGGCGTGGCGTGGCCGCAGGGTGCGGCGGCATGAGCGCGCGGCTGCACAGCGCGGTTTACGAGGGCGTGGTCCGGCATCGCCGCAGCGCGCCGCGTCCGCATGCGTTCCGTTACCGGATGGCCCAGCTCTACCTCGACCTCGACGAGATCGACGATGTATTCCGCGGCCGCTGGTTGTGGTCGGTCGGGCGCCGCAACCTCGCCGAATTCCGCCGCGCCGATTTCCTCGGTCCGGCGGAGCAACCGCTGAAGGAAGCGGTCAAGGATCGCGTCGAAGCGGCCATCGGCGAACGCCCGGCCGGCCCGGTGCGCCTGCTCACGCACCTGCGCTATGCCGGCATGGCGTTCAACCCGGTCAGCTTCTACTACTGCTTCGACGCCGACGGTGAAACCCTGCACAGCATCGTCGCCGAAATCACCAACACGCCGTGGCTGGAGCGGCATGCCTACGTGCTGCCGGTGGGTGCCGCCAGCGGCAATGGGCGGATGCTGCGCTGGGACTTCGACAAGACCTTCCATGTTTCCCCGTTCGTGGGCATGGCCCGCCGCTACGACTGGCGCTTCACGATCCCGGGCGACACCCTCCACGTCAACATGGCCGTGCTGGGCGCGCACGGCCGCGAGTTCGACGCACACCTGCAGCTGCAGCGTCGGCCGCTGGGCACCGCCACGCTGGCGCGGGTGCTGTGGCGCTATCCGCTGATGACCGCGCAGGTGGTCGGCGCCATCTACTGGCAGGCGCTGCGGCTATGGCTCAAGCGCATTCCCTTCCACGACCATCCCCGACTTCCAGGAGGCCGTTCTTGAACGCCATCGTCCAGCCCGCACCAGCCAACACCTTCGGCGGCTTCGACAAGTTCCTGCGCCAGCGCGTGCTACAGCGGCTGTCCGCGCTGGGCCACGGCCACCTGCGGGTCAATGACGGGCTGGGCAGCGCCGAGTTCGGCCGCGCCGGCGATGGCCCCACGGTCGTGCTCGAAGTGCTGGATCCGGGCTTCTACCGCGCCTTGGCCGGCAACGGCAGCGTCGGCGCTGGCGAGGCCTACATGGACGGTCAGTGGCGCTGCAGCGATCTGGTCGCACTGGTGCAGCTGCTGGTGCGCAACCGCGACCTGCTGGACGGCATGGAAACCGGCAGCGCCCGGCTGGGCGGGCTGGCGATGCAGGCGCTGCACGCCCTGCGCCGCAACACCCGCGCCGGCAGCCGGCGCAACATCGCCGCGCACTACGACCTCGGCAACGACTTCTTCCGCCTGTTCCTGTCCGCGGACCTGATGTATTCCTCGGCGTACTGGGCGGGTGACGACGACACGCTGGAAGCGGCCTCCACCCGCAAGCTGGACCTGATCTGCCGCAAGCTGGCGCTGGGCCCGGGCGACCACGTGGTGGAGATCGGCACCGGCTGGGGCGGCTTCGCCCTGCACGCCGCCCGCCACTACGGCTGCCGCGTCACCACCACCACCATCTCGCGCGAGCAGCACGACCTCGCCGCGGCGCGGATCCAGCAGGCCGGGCTGGGCGAACGCGTGACCCTGCTGCAGTCCGATTACCGCGACCTCGGCAGCCAGTACGACAAGCTGGTGTCGATCGAGATGATCGAGGCGGTAGGCGCGGACTTCCAGGACAGCTACTTCGCGCAGATCGGCCGGTTGCTGAAGCCGGACGGACTGGCGCTGGTGCAGGCCATCACCATCGAGGACCACCGCTACGAGCAGGCGCTGAAGTCGGTGGACTTCATCAAGCGCCACGTGTTCCCCGGCTGCTTCATTCCCTCGGTCAGCGCGATGCTGGCGTCGAAGACCCGCAGCAGTGACCTGGCGCTGGTCGCGCTGGAGGATTTCGGGCTGTCCTATGCGCGCACCCTGCACGCCTGGCGCGAACGCTTCCTCGCGCAGCTGGCGGCGGTGCGGGCGCAGGGCTTCGACGAGCGCTTCATCCGCATGTGGGAGTTCTACCTCGCCTATTGCGAAGGCGGCTTCCGCGAACGCGCCATCGGCGTGTCGCACCTGTTGATGGCCCGGCCAGGCTGGCGTCCGCTGGAGAGCGGCGCATGACCTTCTGGCTGACCCTGCTGGGCTACCAGGTCACCTGGTTCGCGGCGGTGATCGGCGCCGGCCAGGGCCTGTGGTGGCCGGGCGTGGCCGCCGCCGGGCTGTTCGCGCTGTGGCGGCTGTCGGTGTCGCCGCACCGGTTGCTGGAGGCGCGGCTGGTGCTGGTGGCGCTTGCCGTCGGCCTGGTGCTGGAGAACCTGTGGGTGCGCAGCGGCTTGCTCGACTACGCCGCGGCCTGGCCGTGGGCGGGTTCGCCGGCGTGGATCCTGGCGCTGTGGTGGGCGTTCGCCCTGTCCATCGTCCCGCTGCTTGGGTACCTGCACCGCCGCCTACTGCTGGCCGCGGTGTTCGGTGCCATCGGCGGCCCGCTGGCCTACCTCGGCGCCGCGCGCGGCTGGGACGTGGTCCAGTTCGCCAGTCCGCAGTGGCACGGCCTGCTGGCACTGGCCGCCGGCTGGGCGCTGGCGATGCCGTTGCTGGCGTGGCTGGCCCGGCGCGGCCTGCAACAGGATGTACAAGGGGGCGCGGCATGAATCCCACGCAGCAACTGTCCTGGATCTGGCTGCTGGCCGCGGCGCTGATGGTGCTGGGTTGGCTGTGGCAGCGCAGCCGCCGCAATGCCGGCATCGTCGATGTGCTGTGGGCCACCGGGCTTGCCGGCGCTGCGCTGCTGCTGGCGCTCACCGGAACGGGCGCGCCCGCCGCGCGCCTACTCGTGGGCATCCTCGCCACCGCGTGGGCGCTGCGGCTTGCGCTGCATCTGTGGGCGCGCGTCCGCAGCGAGCCGGAGGACGGCCGCTATCGCGCCCTGCGTGAACACTGGCAAGGCAGCCAGCTGAAGTTCTTCGGCTTCTTCCAGTTCCAAGCGCTGCTGGTGCTGCTGTTCTCGCTGCCGCTGCTGGCGGTGGCAGCCCATCCGGATCCGACAGCGTGGCAACAGGGCCTGGCCATCGCCATCTGGCTGGTCTCGGTGGCCGGCGAATCGCTGGCGGACACGCAGCTGGCGCGCTTCCGCGCCGATCCCGGCAACCGCGGCAGGACCTGCCGCCGCGGCCTGTGGCGGTATTCGCGCCATCCCAACTACTTCTTCGAATGGCTGCACTGGTGCGCGTACGCGGTCGCCGCCATCGGCGCGCCGCTGGCGTGGCTGGGCTGGCTGGGGCCGGTGGTGATGTACCTGTTCCTGCGCTACATCAGCGGCATCCCCTTCACCGAGCAGCAGGCCCTGCGCAGCCGCGGCGACGACTACCGCGAGTACCAGCGCACTACCCCAATGCTGTTCCCGTGGTTCCCGAAATCCTGACCCTTCGACAAGGAGCGCGCGCATGACCACCGCCACCCTGGACGCCAATGAACTCTCCCGCGACCGCGCCGCGCCCGGCCTGCTGGGGCTGGCGGAGCGCGGCCTGCTGCCCGACGCCGCCATCCGCGCCGGCATCCGCCGGCTGTGCGCGCAGCGCCTCGAGGACGAGCGCGCCGGCGGCGTCGAACTCCAGTCGCTGCGCCAGCAGGAGCTGCTGGAGTTGCTGCGGCAGAGCCCCGTCGCCATCGAGACGGACGCCGCCAACGCCCAGCACTACGAGCTGCCGCCGGCGTTCTTCTTCCATTGCCTGGGCCCGCGCCTGAAGTACTCCAGCTGCTACTACCCGCGCGGCGACGAGACCCTGGCCGAGGCCGAGGAAGCGATGCTGGAGCTGTACTGCGAGCGCGCCGGTCTGGCCGATGGCCAGGACATCCTGGAGCTGGGCTGCGGCTGGGGCTCGCTGACGCTGTGGATGGCGGAGCGCTACCCGAACGCGCGCATCACCGCGGTGTCCAACTCCAACGGCCAGCGCGGTTTCATCGAATCGCGCTGCCGCGAGCGCGGCCTGACCAACGTGCAGGTGCTGACCCGCGACGTGAACACCCTCGCCCTGCCCGCCGCCGGCTTCGACCGCTGCGTGTCGGTGGAGATGTTCGAGCACATGCGCAACTACGACAGCCTCCTGGGACGCATCGGGAGCTGGCTGCGCCCGGGCGGCCGGCTGTTCGTGCACATCTTCGTGCACCGCACCCTGCTCTACCCGTTCGAGACGCAGGGCGACGACAACTGGATGGGCCGGCACTTCTTCACCGGCGGCCTGATGCCCGCGGCCGACACCCTGCTGCATTTCCAGGGCGCGCTGGCGATCCGCCAGCAGTGGCTGCTGGAGGGCACCCACTACGAGAAGACCGCCAACCAGTGGCTGGAGCACCAGGACGCCCACCGCAGCGAGGTGATGGCGATCCTGCGCGAGGCCTATGGCGACGCCGCCGGCCTGTGGTACCAGCGCTGGCGGATGTTCTGGATGGCCTGCGCCGAGCTGTTCGGCTATGCCGACGGGCAGGAATGGATGGTGTCGCACTACCTGTTCGAGCGTTCCTGACCGGAGCACCGACATGCGCCTGCGCCTGCCTGCACGACAGTGGTGGTTATCGGCCGCGCTGCTGTTCATCGGTAGCGTGGCCGCGAACCTGCCCGCCATCCGTCCGGTCCCGCACGTGGACCTGCCCCGTTTCATGGGCACGTGGTATTTGGTGGGCGGCATCCCCACCCGCTACGAGCGCGAGGCGTGGAACGCGGTGGAGACCTACACCCTGCGCCGCGACGGCAGCATCCGCACCACCCTCACCTTCAACCACGGCCGCGCGGACGGTCCGCGCAAGCACATCGAAGCGCCGGCACGGGTGCGCCCCGGCACCGGCAACGCGGTCTGGGACGTGCGCGTGTTCGGGCCGATGAAGGCGCAGTACGTGGTGGCCTGGTTGCGCGACGACTACAGCCTGATGGTGGTGGCCCGCGATGCCCGCGACTATGCGTGGGTGTTCGCCCGCTCGCCCGACGTGGCGGACGCGGAGTTGGAGCGCGCGCGCCAGCGCCTGCGCGGACTGGGCTACGACCTGTCGAAGTGGCGCACGGTGCCGCATTCCGCCACCACCTTCGCGGACAACCGCTGACGGCGGCGGGCATGCCGCGCCGGCTCAGTAGCCCCCGCAGACCGCGCGCACCTGCGTATCCAATGCGCTGAGCTGGTCATAGCTGCGCTTCAGGCCGAGGCGCTGCAGCGACGCCTCACGCTTGGCCTTGCCCGCCCGGCAGCGCTGGCTGGCGGTGGATGCGCTGCCCACGCGCACCATGCGATTGCCGCCGCTGCCGTTCGCGTAGCGACGCGGCTGCCGGCGCGATACCTCGGGGGCCACCCCGGAACGCGCCGCCGCCGGTTCTGCCCGGTACTCGACCACCCGGTCCAGCCGCTGCCGTGCGGCGCAGGGTTGCGACTGGTAGCTCACCGCGCCGTCACGGGTGATGCAGCGGTACAGGCTCTCCGCCTGCGCGTGCGGCAGCAGGAATAGCAGCAGGCCGATCAGCAGCAGCGGGCGCATGGCGCGGCTCCACGGGGCGATGCGGGCAGCCTCCTGCAATCGCACTGACCGGCCAATCGCCGAACGGCGCGCGCACGGGTCGGGGAATGCCGCATCCTGGCGACGGCCTTCCGCTTGCGTGCGGCGGGCCGCGTCGCCGCGGCAACGCCATCGGTCAGGACGCCAGATCGTCCAAGATTGGACAGGTCGGCCGGCCGTCGCCGTGGCAGCGCCGCGCCAGCGTTTCCAGCGTGCGCTGCATCGCCTGCAGTTCGCGGATCTTCTCGCCCAGCTCGGCGGCGTGCGCGCGCGCCAGCTGCTTGACCTCGGCACTGGCGCGCTGCGGGTCGTCCCACAGCGCCAGCAGCGCCTCGATCTGCTTGACCGCGAACCCCAGCGAGCGCGCGCGCTTGATGAAGCGCAGCCGGTGCAGGTCGGCCTCGTTGTAGAGGCGGTAGTTGGCGAAGGTGCGTGCAGCCGGCGCGATCAAGCCGATGCTTTCGTAGTGGCGGATCATCTTCGCCGACACGCCGGTCAGCGCCGCGGCTTGGCCGATGTTGTGCAGGCCCTGCTCCAGCGCGTCGGCCAGTTCTGGGCGGATGGTGTTGGATGCCATGTCGTTCTCCTTGCGGATCAGTCGCGCGCTCGCGGCGACCAGCGCCGCAGCAGCAGGGCGTTGCCCACCACGCTGACGCTGGACAGCGCCATCGCCGCGCCGGCGATCATCGGGTCCAGCAGCCCCAGCGCGGCCAGCGGGATGCCGATGACGTTGTAGATGAAGGCCCAGAACAGGTTCTGGTGGATCTTGCGCACGCTGCGGCGGGAAATGTCGATGGCGTCGGCCACCAGCCGCGGGTCCGGCCGCATCAGGGTGATGCCGGCGGCGTGCATCGCCACGTCGGTGCCGCTGCCCATCGCGAACCCCACCGTGGCCGCGGCCAGCGCCGGCGCATCGTTGAGCCCGTCGCCCACCATGCCCACCGGGCCCTGTTCCGCCAGCTGTCGGATGGCCTCCACCTTGTCGGCCGGCAGCAGCTCCGCGCGCACCTCGTCGTCGGCCAGCCCCAATTGGGCGCCCACCGCGCGGGCGGCGGCGCGGTTGTCGCCGGACAGCATCAGCGGGCGGATGCCCATCGCGTGCAGCGCCTCGATGGCCTCCGCCGACTGCGGGCGCAGTGCGTCGCCGAAGGCCAGCAGGCCCAGCAGGCGCCACCCTGCATCGGCTTCCTGGGCCAGCCACGACTGCGTCTGCCCGGCGTTCGATGCCGCATCCGCCTGTGCCTGTGCGGGCGACAGGTCGATGCCCAGCTCGCCCATCCAGCGCGCATGGCCCAGCACCAGCCGGGACTGGCCCGCCCTGCCCTCCACGCCGCGGCCGGTGACCGCTGCGATATCGGTGACGTCTGCCAGTGCGATGCCGCGTTCCGTTGCTGCCGCCAGCACCGCCTTCGCCAGCGGATGTTCGCTGCCCTGCTGCAGGCCGGCGGCCAGCGCCAGCAGCGCCGCCTCGTCGCCATCCAGCGCATGCAGCCGCATCAGCGCGGGCTTGCCCATGGTCAGCGTGCCGGTCTTGTCGAAGGCGACGGTGCGCAGCTGGCGGGTGGTTTCCAGCGCTTCCACGTCCTTCACCAGGATGCCGGCGCGTGCGGCCACGCCGGTGCCGGCCATCACCGCCGCCGGCGTGGCCAGGCCCAGCGCGCAGGGACAGGCGATCACCAGCACCGCCACCGCGTTGAGCAGGGCTTGCGACCAGTCGCCGGTGGCCAGGCCCCAACCCAGCACGGTAAGCAGCGCAATGCCGATGACCACCGGCACGAACACCGCGCTGACCCGGTCCACCACGCGCTGGATCGGCGCCTTCTTCGCCTGCGCGTCCTCCACCAGCCGCACGATGTGTGCCAGCACGGACTCCGTGCCTACCGCGGTGGTCCGCACCAGCAGCCGGCCCTCGCCGTTCACCGCGCCGCCGGTGACGGCATCGCCGGGCGCCTTCGGCACCGGCAGCGACTCGCCGGTGAGCAGGGATTCGTCGCCATGGCTGCGGCCTTCCACCACCACGCCGTCCACCGGCACCCGCTCGCCGGGGCGGATCACCACCGCATCGCCCACCACGACTTCCGCCAGCGGCAGTTCCTGTTCACTGCCATCGCGCAGCACCCGCGCGGTATCCGGGCGCAGCGCCTGCAGGGCGCGGATCGCATCGGTGGCCTGGCGCTTGGCGCGGGCCTCCAGCCACTTGCCCAGCAGGATCAGGGTGATGACCACGGCAGAGGATTCGAAATACAGCGGCGGTGCGTGATGCTCCGATGCGGAGGCCAGCAGCTGGAACACGCTCAGGCCATAGGCCGCGCTGGTGCCCAGCGCCACCAGCTGGTCCATGTTGCCGCTGCGCGCGCGCAGCGCGTCGAACCCGGCGCGGTAGAAGCGCGCGCCCAGCCAGAACTGCACCGGCGTGGCCAACAGCCACTGCACCCAGCCCGGCAGCTGCCAGTGCACGCCCAGCGGCATCAGCAGCATCGGCAACACCAACGGCAGCGACAGCGCAGCGGCCAGCAGCACATGCCGCAGTTCCTTCGGCATGCCGACGCTGGCTGCCGGCTGCGGCGCGTCCTCGCGCACCCGGTAGCCCGCCTTCACCACCGCCGCGCGCAGCGCCGACACCGGCGTGCCGGCCAGCACGCGCGCATGCGCCGATTCGGTGGCCAGGTTCACGCTGGCGGACAGCACGCCCGGCACCTTGCGCAGCGCCTTTTCCACCCGGCCCGCGCAGGACGCGCAGGTCATGCCCTCGATCGACAGGCGCACCTCGTCGCCGGCCACGCCATAGCCCGCGCGCTCCACCGCCTCCACCAGCTGCGCCAGCGGCAGGCCGGGTGCGCGCACCGTCGCCGCCTCGGTGGCGAGGTTGACGGTTGCGTCCTCCACCCCGTCCACTTTGCGCAGCGCCTTCTCCACCCGGCCCACGCAGCTGGCGCAGGTCATCCCGGTAATGCCCAGCTGGATCGTGGAATCGTTGTTCATGACGGCCTCGCTGCGATGATGGTTCGCGGCCAGCTTCCACCTTCCCAACATGGGAAGGTCAAGCGCCCAGCCTAGGCTTGACCTTGCCACCGTGGCAAGGCCGACACTGCCCGCATCCACCACACCGGGAGAACCCCATGCTGTTCAAGGTCGAAAACATGAGCTGCCAGCACTGCGTCAGCGCCATCACCCGCGCCCTGCAGGCGCTGGACCCCGCCGCGCAGGTGCGCGTGGACCTGGCCAGGGGCGAAGTGGAAGCCAGCGGCAGCTTCAGCGCGGACGCCGCCATCGCGGCGCTGGCGGAAGAGGACTATCCGGCGCAGCGGCTGGACGGCTGAACACCTGTCGCAGGTGCCGCGACGGCGGGTCGATACAGTGACGACATGAATACCTCCCGGAAGCTCGCCCCCCCACCCTTCTCGTACGTTTCCCGCCTGTTCGTCCCGCATGCCTGGGCATTGGATGTAAAGGAGTTGGGACATCCGCCCATAGGGGCGTCGTTCGAGCTGATCAGAGAAGGCGCAAGACCACGTCGGTGGCCCGGCAACTCCATTTGCTTCGACTTCCTGTTTTTTGACGGAAGCGCGTCTTGCATCGATTGGCTATCCGAATTGAAGCAGGAAGAGGTGTTCCATCCCGTGGTTTTCCTCCTCCACGAACACAGCCGCCCTCCAGCCACATGGAAACCGATGGCGCTGCCGCGGCTGGGCTGTGACTTCAACACCCCCAGCTCATGGCTGCCGCTGCTGCACGCACCACATCAGGTGATGGGAGGGCTGCTGATGGGCACATGCTATGGCGATGTGATGCGGATCTTCCCGCAAACGTCCGCAAGGATTGAGCTGGTCAGACTGCACGCCGACTCTTGCAAGGCATTGCAGGAACGCGTTTGCCATTGGCTGCAACAGGGACCAGGCCCCGCAGCCAGCTCGGCGATATTCATCGTAAGCACCCCAACCTTTGCGCAAGCCAACGCTCTGGCGGAACTGATGGAGCCTTTTCTCGCCGAAACAGAGTTTGAATTCCAGGTGGCAGCGTGCGCCGCCCATACCGGGCCGTCACTGGTACTGGTGTTGAGATATGCGAATGAACAGGATTGATCCGCCCGCCACCGGACTATTTCCGGGAAATTAAAGTCGCGTTGCGACGCGGTGTCGGCCTGAATGAACTACCGGATCGATGCGTGGCGGTGGTCGTGGAGAATTTCAAAATTCCGGCATCAATTGCGCTTTCGACAGTAAACTCGGCTCTTCCTTATTGTCTCAACAAGGCGCTCCCATAGGAGAGTCCGGGCCTCAGTGGCAGCCTCCTCGGACGCTGTCGGTTTTGTCTGGCTTGCTTGAATTAGGCCATGCTCAGGATGCAGGTCAAGCAGTTCGCGCAATGTTTCATATGAGCTAGATAGCTCTTCACGGCATGTCTCGCCATCCAGATCACCATCCAGAAATTCCTCTATATATTCCAGGGCCTCCATACACTGACCCCGAATATCTTCGATGTGTGATAGGTACCTCTCTGAACCCACCATGGCCGAGATGACTTCCACCTCTTTATCCACCAGGTCAATGACCCGCTCAAAATAGGCCGCGTCACTTCCGAAAATATCTGTTTTTTTCATGTCGCCTCCATGTGGGTAGTAATATTTCCCACCATCCCAATTCTATATTTCGATTAGCCTCTAAAGTGATGGCTAACCCAGATGATCAAAACTCGCCATCCCACTACGGCGTCCACGAGGCACAAACCGGCTGGTGGCGCCGCTCACAGGCCGTGCGCCGGCACCTTGACGCGTCACCACCCGCCTGGGCATTGGCTGCGGCGCGGCTCTGCGTACCGTTGCACCTGAAGAATCTCAGCTGCAAATTGTGTCAGAGATACTTGCAATTCGGGGTGTCGGGCGCAGCGTTTAATTTCAACCGACTCGGATACAGGAAAGCCCACTCCGCTCCAGCTTTCCTGCTATCACCCGCCGGAGCAGGGCTAAGCGTGGCGGGTGTGTTGAGGGCATAACACCGAAAGGCCCGCAAGGGCGCTAACGGGATGGCGATACCGATCCGCGGTGGTGCGCAATGACCTGTTCTGACATTGTTTTCGAGAACCCCTCATCCGTTCCAGTCTTCTAAACCGAGTCGCCAGACCCTTGCGGCACATAGACCTTTTGCAGCGGCAGTAAACCCTTGTAGTGCGAGTCGAACTTTTCGTAGTGGTCGAGAATTAGCTGGACGAGCTCATCGCCATCGATCAAGCGCAGGTTCGCCTTCCCCGCCTCGAAGCTCAGGCACGAGGGGCTGAAGCTTGACAGCGTGATGAACAAACCGTACTCAGTTGGTGAGAGCTTGCCGTAGAGCGCAGACACATCCCTGTCCTGCACCGTGCCGTCGCCGCTTTTTACCTGAATCTTGATGATGGGCGGTTCGATACCAAGACGATCCTTGTGCGCAATCACATCCACGCTGGGTTCGTTCTTTCTAGTCAGGCGTGCGTGATATCCCATGCACTGCATCAAGTGCACGACAAACGACTCCAGCGCCAATCCCTTGGCCTCTTGCGAAAGTCTCTTGATGATGAAGTCGCGGGTATTCTCCTCGATATCCTCGGCCACCGCAGCAATCGTGGGATCTTCCGTCACAAGCGGCGGTGGCGCTTCAATCTTTCCGTCCACGACAGCGCGAAACTCGTCGGCGTAAGTCTTGATCTGGAACATGCTCAGCGCAGAGCCGATTTCGTAAAGGGCACCCTGCGAGAAGCGGGTGCGTGGAACGCTCTTGAGCCACGTCACTATCCGCCGCTGTGGATAGCTTGGCTCTTGGGAAGGGTCATGAAAGTAGTCCCCGGTAATCCGCCCGATGTTCACCAGCTTGTCCATCTTGGACGGATAAACTATCAGGTCACCCGGCTTCATCTCATGGACAAAGCGGAACGACACTCCTGATGCTGTCGGAATTGCACCAGGCTTGGCCCCCGGGTAAGCCAGCTCATAGCGCTTCTTGAAAGCCTCGCGATTGGCGGGAATCTCTGCAAGATTACCCATCTTGGCCCAGCCAATCGCTACGCAGTTCTTCTGCTTGAACAGCGCATCGGCATTGCCGGTCTTGCCGGCGTGGATGCCCCAAATGGTCGTATCGTTCATCTGCATCCCCATTCTCACAGCCCGTAACCTACATCCCCACCTTCAGGCGAAGCGCAACTGCTCCACACTGAAACCGCCGGCGCTCTGCAACTTCCCACCGAGTTCCCGCAACACGGTGAAGTCGCGCTCATTGCGCTTCCGTCCCACCATGACCACGCGCCCATAGTCCGAGTGCTCCGCCGCCGCCTTATCTACCTCGCTGTCCTTTCCGGTCAGGTGATCACCCTTGACTTCGAGCAGGACGATACCCGCACCCGCGCGCCCTTCAATACACACGGCAAAATCAGGATAAAAGCCCTGCCCTTCGTCCCAGCGGTAGAGGCCAACGCCGGTCTTCGGCGGGTTGCGGTGCCACCACTTCACGAGTGGGCTGGCATCAAGCAGCTGCGCCACCGCCATCTCATCGGCGTTGAGGTCGGCCGGGAAGATTCCATAGACGTTGCGCGCGGCGTTAGACAGCCGCTGTGCGGTTTCGATGCCGGCAAGTATCGGCACGTCCACATCCATCACCCTGCTCAGCCGCAAGGCCCTGTAAGCGTCGCGCAGCAGGTACGGGCGGCGCGCAAGTACCAAATCCAATTGCTGCGCCAGCTCCTCCTCGTCTTCCGGCGGTTGCGCACCCGAATCGACGATGGCCCGCTCGAAACGCGCCAGCAGCCGTCGCTGCAGTTCGCGATCATTCGCTTCGCCCAGACGCAGGCGAATCTGTTCCGCGCGCTGAGCGAGCGCGTGCGGAGACATTGCGGCCCACATGTCCTCAGTCGAATCCGCCACTGAGTGCCCGCCGGCAAACAAATCGGCTTCAGCACGCTGAACCTGCACGCGGTCGCGATGCCGGTCGGCCAATACAGTCGGCGAAAAATCCACATGCGCCGCAACGCCCGCCTCGAAATCCTCGGCAACGGGGGGCAGCTTTTCACCGCGCAGCGTGGCGGGCGCATCCGCCCTGCGATGGAACTCGTACGGCTTTACAGCGGCTTGTGCGAGGGCGGCCATCAGCTCGTTCAGAGGACGCGGGCTGCCTCCCCCTCCGCCCTGCACATCCAGCACCGTCTGAGTTGCAGCACCGAATCCCGCGAAAGGTGTCCCGGTCAACGCTGAGGCAACATCTCCTGCGCCGGTGCTTCCGACTGGAGCCGAACGCGATGGGTCGCGACTGTCCACGATACTGGCGCCCAACGGCGACACCAGCAAGCTCATCGGCTCGCCGCTGCGCGCAACCTGCACTTCCGCCATGTCCCCTATCACCGTGACGACGGTCTGGGTGCCCACTTCAGGCGCCTGGCTGGTCAGCGTGTTGATCTGCGCGGCGGCGCCTGAAAGTCCTTCTTGTGTCTCGGAGTTGGCCAGAAAGACATAGCCTTGGTTCAGATGCGGCGGAAGGTCATCGCGCGTCTGCAGCAGTGCATGCCGCCGCACGATCCGGCCGATCACCTGGGTGCCGAAACTCACGTCACGCGTGCCGCGCAACGCGGCCAGAGTGAACGCGCGCGGCGCATCGAAGCCAAGCGCTACCGCCATCTTGAAGATCAGAACTTCAACGGCGGGGTCGCTGGCCAAGGCCAGCAAATCAGGGTCAGGCTCGTCCGCGGTATGCAGCCGGACGGCGGATTCCGCAAACCCCAGCTCATTCACCAAATAGCGGCGAGCGGCCTCCTGTGCGGCTTTGCCATCTGGCACCTGAACCAGCATCAATGGCGTCAACGGCACACCCATGGCATCCAGCTCACCCGCGATGCGGCGATGCATGGCCGCGCACTCGCGCAGAGCCAGATGCTCGAAGTCCACTAGTTGCGCGGTGTCACCATCGCGGGCGATGAAACGCACGGTGCGAACGCCTTCCTTCAGCAGTCTGCCTTCCACCGCATGGAAGCGGCTGAGGGACGCCCAGTCCGCCGGATCACCCACGGTGTAGCCGGTTGCGCGCTCGAACGCGGGCATGTCCGCATCGCGCGGCGTGGCGGTCATCAGCAGAGCATAGTCGGGCTTCAACACGTCACTGAAGAAGCTGCGCGCCTGCGCCGCGCGCTGGAACCCGTGATGCGCTTCGTCCACCACGCAGCCGATGCGAAGGCCTTCGTCGCGCGCGAGGGAAATCAGTGCATCGATGGACACGCCCGCATCCCCGCTCTGCCGCGCGCGCCGGCTCTCAGCGCTGCGTGCGGCCAGCGACGCCCAGGTCACCACGAACACCCCGCCCCCGCGCACGCTGTCCGGCTGGCGATCGGCATCCAGGTCAAACAGGTCCAGTTCGGGGGCCTGTGCGGCGATGACGGCGCGCGACTGCTCCACCAGCCCGATAAAAGGCGCAAACCAGAACCACAGGATGCGTTCGGCGCGGGACGCAGCGCGCATCGCTTCCACTGCGATCAGCGTCTTGCCTGCACCGGTAGGTGCCTGCAACACGACGACAGCATCGTTGCGGCGGGCCTGATCGATGCGTTGGGGCGTACCGGTGGCAATCTGTGCGTACAGCGCACGCACGTTGTCCAGACGGGCATTGATGCCTTCGCGGACGTCCTGCTGGAAATTCTTGAGCGTGGCGGGCATGGGTCAGCGTCCGAAGCGTTCGCGCAGGTTTTGCGGGATGGGGCGAAGTTCCACGGCCGGCGCCTCGTCACGCAGGCGCTCCGGCGCCCAGCAGTACAGGGCAGCACCGGCAGCGGCGCCCGGCAACCATGTCCGCATCCGCGCCAGCGACGCCTCGCGGAAATCGGCCAGATAAGCCATGTCCCCGTCGGCTGCGAAGCCGCCGCCCGGCCATACCGTCAGCGGCAAGCCGTGCTGCAGCTGCAGTGCGGTCCATATTTCCGCGTGCTCGAGTTTCGTGCTCAACCGATGCGGCGGGATGCGCCGCGCTCGCAGGTAGGCGAAACCGCCGCCGAGCCCTTGCACCCGCTCACCCTTGGCATTGGTGTAGCCGCCCAGCACCTTGCGGACCCGCTGCGCGCAGATATCACGACAAAGATTCTTGGCGGGGTCGTCTTCGGTGGCCTCAGTGCTGCTGACGAGGATGAACTTGCGGTTGCCGCCGTCTTCCGCGTTGAGCTTCGCAACCGCGTGGGCGGTAGTGCCGGAACCTGCAAAGAAGTCCAGAAAAACGCCATCGGGATCGTTCGCGACACTAAAAAAATACCGAATTAGTAGTTCGGGCTTCGGATAGCTGAAACTGACGTCCATGCCAGCGAGCACGCCTGATTCAGCACGAACGTTCCCCATGTTCCTCAGAACGGTTAGAACGTAAGAGGCACTTTCCCTGTCCTTGACACCTTCGATTGCCCCATTCGCTGTCAACTCGAAACGCGTCCGCTGCCCTTTTTTATCAATAACCTTTGCAAAGTTGTTCTTGATGAACGACTCCAGCAAGACCTTGCTTGCCCAGCCGCTCTTTACGATGACCTCGTTTGTGGTCACCCAATTCCTAACATTGATGTCTCGATCGATGTGAGGCCACGCGTCGTCGCGCGCCACGATTCGACCGGACTCGAAATTTGCTGGAAAGCCAATCGGAAGAGCTATCGGCGAAACGGGATTTTTTGGCCCGTTTTTGATCACGCTATTTCGAATCTCAGGCCGGTAGAGCTTGCTGTCCTCTTCGACATTCGGATCAACTACTGATGGATGAACGAAGTTTTCGACATCTTTCGCATAGCAGAGAATGTACTCATGTGACGTCTTGATCGCGGCTTGGTTGTCGAAAGTCCCGTCGGTCTCCCATACGAAAGTCGCAAGATGCGCGCCTTCCCCAAACACCCGATCCATCAGCATCCCAAGTCGGAACAACTCGTTGTCATCGATGCTGACAAAGATCACACCGTCATCGGCCAGCAGCTCCCTGGCCAGCTGCAGCCGGCGATACATGAATTCCACCCATAGCGAATGGCGAAACCGGTGGGTCTTGTCCACGAAGCGGTCGTTGTAGACAAAATCGCGGTTGCCGGTGTTGTACGGGGGATCGATATAGATGCAACGGATCCCTGGCTTGCTTCCCTTGTGGCTCGCGCGCAACGCGCGCAAGGCGTCGAAGTTGTCGCCCTCGATGATCAGGTTGCTCCACGGAGCATCGCCATGGCTCAGGCCAGCATCCAGCTCCAGCGCCACGAAGTCATCGTTGAGCGCACGGTCGGCTTCGATTTCGTCGCGCTCCCACACCAACCCCAGTTGTCGGTCCGCATCGCGCCGTTCCAGCAGGCGGATCAGCGCGTCCTTTTCGAGATGATCGTATTTGCTCATTGTCCGTCTTGATTTGCGCAAGGGCAGGCTACCCGATATCGCTTTACCGCAAGGACCGTGCTTCGCCCTACATCTCCGCCATCGCCTCCAACGCCGCACGGTCCCCGGCCGTCTGTTCCGGCGGCGGTAGCGCGCGTATCCGCTCCACGTCCGCCCGGTGCCGCGCCCGCAGCGCCGGGTCCAGCGCGTCCACCGTGCGGGGGCGCTGCATCAGGGCATGGTCCCCCGGCGCCAGCTGGCAATTGCGGCTCAGCGTGTCCATGCCGTCGCGTGTGGTGGGCGCCGCATCTTGTAGGTTGACCACCACCGCCAGCGTGTCCCCCAACGGCTCCAGGGCAACGCACAGCGCGTCGATGGTGGCGTGGGTGCGCCAGCCCGCGCCGTCCACGCGTACCAGCAGGTTGTGGCGGTCTATCCAGTTGGCGGAGCGCACGTCCGGCAGCGCGCGGGCTACGGCGCGCGCGGCTTCGTGATCGATAGGGCGGCTGGCATCGGCTAGCTTCATGGCCTTGCGCAGATCCTCGGAAAGCGCGTCCACGCTGCGCTGCACGCCCGCCTGGTTCCCGGTCACCGCCGCGGCGCGGGCACCCAGCATGTGGGCGGCCACGCGGCCGGGATCCATCGGCTGGCCGGCCTGCTGCGGACGCGGTGCGTTCGGCGTGTCCCCCTGCGGCGCGCTGCACGCGGCCAATAACCCTGCCAATACCAGTGCGCCAACCCTCCGTGTCGTCATGCAGCATTCCCCCTTGTGATGCAGGATACGACACCTGATCTGCGTCGCAGGGGCTGCGATGGAGATCGCGCCCCTGCGGTGGGCTCCTACGGGGGCTGCAATCGGAGGTGGTCACGTGGATTTCCCCGCGAAATGCGCGAAATGCCTGACGCGGCGAGTCCCGGAGAGTGCGAGACAAATACGCCGCGGCCAGCGGGGCGGCAGCACCGCCCCATGCCGAAAGACACTCCCCACCCCGCGATTGCGTGCCGAGAATCGAACGCAGGCAGCGCGATGCACCGCTGCGGGGAGAGACAGATGCAACGACGCGAATTCCTCGCCCTGTCGGGCTTCGGCCTGGCCGGGCTGATGCTGCCGCACGCGCGGCTGATCGCCGCCGAGCAGCTGCTGGTGCCGGCCGATGCGGCCAGGAACAAGGCGCTGGCGGATGCGGTGCTGGCGCAGGCGCGGGCGGGCGGCGCTAGCTACTGCGACGTGCGGATCGGGCGCTATCTCAACCAGGCCATCCAGACCCGCGAGGACCGGGTACTGAACGTGACCAACAGCGAGTCGTCCGGGGTTGGCATCCGGGTGATCGTGGATGGTGCGTGGGGCTTTGCCGCCACCCATCGGCAGACCGCCGACGGCATGCGCGAGGCGGTGGCGCGGGCGCTGGCGGTGGCGCGGGCCAATGCGCGGCTGCGCGCGCAGCCGGTGCAGCTGGCGCCGCAGGCCGGCGTGGGCGAGGTGCGCTGGCAGACGCCGATCCGCAAGAACGCGATGGCGGTGCCGGTCAAGGACAAGACCGCGCTGCTGCTGGCGGTGAATGCCGCCGCGCGCAATGCCGGCGCCGATTTCATCAATTCGCAGCTGTTCCTGGTCAACGAGCAGAAATACTTCGCCTCCAGCGATGGTTCGTGGATCGACCAGGACGTGCACCGCATCTGGCTGCCGTTCACCGTGACCGCCATCGACAAGGCCAGCGGCAAGTTCCGCACCCGCAACGGGCTGTCCTCGCCGATGGGCATGGGCTGGGAGTTCCTGGATGGCGATGCCGCCGGCAAGTTCCAGCTGCCCGGCGGCGTGGTGGGCTACGGCCACTCCTACGATCCGGTGGAGGACGCCATCGCCGCGGCCAAGCAGGCGCGGGCCAAGCTCAAGGCGCCCTCGGTGAAGCCCGGCAAGTACGACCTGGTGCTGGATCCGTCCAACCTGTTCCTGACCATCCACGAGAACGTGGGCCACCCGCTGGAGCTGGACCGCGTGCTGGGCTACGAGGCCAATTACGCCGGCACCAGCTTCGCCACGCTGGACAAGCGCGAGGCCGGTTTCCGCTGGGGTAGCGGTATCGTCAACTTCACCGCCGACAAGACCGAGCCGTACAGCCTGGGCGCGGTGGGCTACGACGACGAGGGCGTGAAGACGCGCCGCTGGGACCTGGTGAAGGACGGCGTGCTGGTCAACTACCAGGCCACCCGCGACGAGGTGCACATCCTCGGCGAGGACGCCTCGCACGGCTGCAGCTATGCCGATTCGTGGAAGAGCGTGCAGTTCCAGCGCATGGCCAACGTGTCGCTGGCGCCGGGCAAGGCGCCGCTCACGCCGGCGCAGATGGTCAAGGACGTGGAGGACGGCCTCTACATCCACGGCCGCGGCTCCTACTCCATCGACCAGCAGCGCTACAACGCGCAGTTCGGCGGCCAGCTGTACTACCGCATCCGCAACGGCGAGATCAAGGAGATGGTGGAGGACGCCGCCTACCAGATCCGCACGCCGGAGTTCTGGAACGCCTGCAGCGCGATCTGCGATGCCCGCGACTTCCGCCTGGGCGGTTCGTTCTTCGACGGCAAGGGCCAGCCCAGCCAGGTCTCGGCGGTCTCGCACGGCGCCGCCACCGCCCGCTTCGACGGCATCAACATCATCAACACCGCGCGCAGCCTGGGTTGAGCCGCGTGCCATGTCGAAAGTCATTTGCGCGGCCTGCGCCTGGCCGCAAGAATCGGGACTGACCAACCCTGCCCCATCGCCGCACCGTCCATCCCGTTTCCACCAGGAGAGCCGCCTTGCAACGACGTGAATTCCTCGCCCTGACCGGGCTTACCGCCGGCGGCCTGCTGTTGCCGTCGTTCTTCGGGAATGCCATCGCGGCGGAACAGCTGCTGGTCGCGCTGGACCCGGCGCTGAAGAAGCGCCTGGCCGACGAGGCGATGAACGCGGCCCGCGCCGCCGGCGCCAGCTATTGCGACGTGCGCATCGGCCGCTACCTGCGCCAGTTCGTGATCACCCGCGAGGACAAGGTGCAGAACGTGGTGAACACCGAGTCCACCGGCGTGGGCATCCGCGTGATCGCCAACGGCGCCTGGGGTTTCGCCGCCACCAACACGCTGACCGCCGAGGGCGTGGCCGCGGCCGCGCGCCAGGCGGCCGCCATCGCCAAGGCCAACAGCCAGGTCCAGGGGGCGCCGGTGCAGCTGGCCAAGGCGCCCGGATTCGGCGAGGTGTCGTGGAAGACGCCGATCAAGAAGAACGCGATGGAGGTGCCGATCAAGGACAAGGTCGACCTGCTGCTGGGCGTCAACGCCGCCGCGATCAACGCCGGCGCGGACTTCGTCAACTCGATGATGTTCGTGGTCAACGAGCAGAAGTACTTCGCCAGCACCGACGGTTCCTACATCGACCAGGACGTGCACCGCATCTGGGTGCCGATGACGGTCACGGCCATCGACAAGGCCAGCGGCAAGTTCCGCACCCGCGACGGGCTGTCCTCGCCGATGGGCATGGGCTTCGAATACCTGGACGGCAACGCCGCCGACAAGACCGTGCTGCCGAACGGCGTGACCGTGTACGGCAAGGGCTACGACATGCGCGAGGACGCCATCGCCGCGGCCAAGCAGGCGCGGGACAAGCTGAAGGCGCCCTCGGTCAAGCCGGGCAAGTACGACCTGGTGCTGGATCCGTCGCACACCTGGCTGACCATCCACGAGTCGGTGGGCCATCCGTTGGAACTGGACCGCGTGCTGGGCTACGAGGCCAACTACGCCGGCACCAGCTTCGCCACGCTGGAGAAGCGCGAGCAGCATTTCCAGTACGGCAGCGAGCTGGTCAACATCTTCGCCGACAAGGTCCAGCCCGGCAGCCTTGGCGCGGTGGGCTTCGACGACGAAGGCGTGAAGTGCAAGCGCTGGGACCTGATCCAGGCCGGCAAGCTGGTGGACTACCAAACCATCCGCGACCAGGCCCACATCCTCGGCAAGACCAAGTCCGACGGCTGCTGCTACGCCGACTCCTGGTCCAGCGTGCAGTTCCAGCGCATGGCCAATGTGTCGCTGGCGCCCGGCAAGCAGGCGCTCTCCGTGGACGACCTGGTGAAGGACGTGGAGAACGGCATCTACATCGTCGGCGACGGCTCGTTCTCGATCGACCAGCAGCGCTACAACGCGCAGTTCGGCGGCCAGCTGTTCTACGAGATCAAGGACGGCAAGGTCACCCGCCCGCTGGAGGACGTGGCCTACCAGATCCGCACGCCGGAGTTCTGGAACGCCTGCGCGGCCGTGGCCGACGAGCGCGACTACCGCCTGGGCGGGTCGTTCTTCGACGGCAAGGGCCAACCGGGCCAGGTGTCGGCGGTGTCGCATGGCTCGTCCACCGCCCGCTTCAACGGCATCAACGTGATCAACACCGCGCGCAACCTGGGTTGAACCCTGCGGGGCCGGGCCCGCCCGGCTGCATCGGATCGTCGATCCCACCCCATCACCAAAGCCGCGGAGCCCGCTCCGCGCTGCAAGGAGAAGCACCTACATGAGCATCCTCACCGAAGCGCAGGCCAAGGCCATCCTGGACAAGGTCATCGCCCTCTCCAAGGCCGACGAATGCAGTGCCTCGCTGTCCGGCTCGGTCAGCGGCAACATCCGGTTCGCGCTCAACAACGTGTCCACCAGCGGCATCGTCGAAGACACCAGCCTTGCGGTGTCGGTGGCGTTCGGCAAGCGCGTGGGCGTGGCCAGCATCAACGAGTTCGACGACGCCGCGCTGGAGCGGGTGGTGCGTCGCGCCGAGGACCTGGCCCGGCTGGCGCCGGAAAACCCGGAACACATGCCGATCATCGACAAGCAGGACTACCGCCCTAGCCCCACCTTCAGCGAATCCACCGCCGCCATCGACCCCGGCTTCCGCGCCCGGGTGGCCGCCGACTCCATCGCCCCGTGCAAGGCCGAGAAGCTGATCGCCGCGGGCTTCCTAGAGGATGGCCAGAGCTTCGTCGCCTTCGCCAACAGCAAGGGCAACTTCGGCTACCAGCGCGCCACCGACTTCAACTACACCTGCACCGTGCGCACCGAGGACGGCCGCGGCTCCGGCTGGGTGGGGCGCAACCTCAAGGACGCCGCCGACTTCCGCGCCTCGCAGGACATCGAGATCGCCAAGCGCAAGGCGCTGGCTTCGGCCGACGCCAAGGCGCTGGAGCCGGGCAAGTACACGGTGATCCTGGAGCCGGCCGCGGCCGCCGGGCTGGTCAGCTTCATGATGAATTTCTTCGATGCGCGCAGCGCCGACGAAGGCCGCAGCTTCCTGTCCAAGAAGGGCGGCGGCAACAAGCTGGGCGAGCTGGTCTACGACCCGCGGGTCAACCTGCATGCCGACCCCTGGCATACGGACGCGCCGGTGCTGCCGTGGGACGACGAAGGCCTGCCGCGCGAGCGCATGGACATCATCAAGGACGGCCGCATCGCCAACCTCAACTACTCGCGCTACTGGGCGCAGAAGCAGGGCAAGACCGCCAACGCGCGCCCCGGCAACCTGCTGATGGGCGGCGGCGACAAGTCCATCGCAGACCTGGTCAAGGGCACCCAGAAGGGCATCCTGGTCACCCGCACCTGGTACATCCGGATGGTCGACCCGCAGACCGTGCTGCTCACCGGCCTGACCCGCGACGGCACCTTCTACATCGAGGACGGACAGATCAAGCACCCGGTGAAGAACTTCCGCTTCAACGAATCGCCGGTGATCATGCTCAACAACATCGACGAGCTGGGCAAGCCGGTGCGGGTGGCCGGCGACGAATCCAGCTTCGTGATGATGATCCCGCCGATGCGCCTGCGCGATTTCACCTTCACCTCACTGTCGGATGCGGTCTGAGCCGGGCCTGGCCATGACCCGCGCCGGGTTCCTGCGGCTGCTGCTGGGTGCAGCCGCGGGGGCCCTGGTGCCGCCGGTGCTTGCCCAGTCCGGCCGCTACGATTTCTGGTTCACCCGCCTGAAGTACGACTCCGGCGACTGGGACGTGGACGCGCGGATGCCGTCCAACCTGGTCACCTCGCTGATCGACTACACCTCGCTGCGGGTGGACCCGAAGGAGCACGTGGTCGAGCTGGCCGACCCGAAGATGCTGCAGGCGCCGTTCTGCTACCTCGCCGGGCACAAGCTGGTGGAGTTCAACCCGGCCGAGCGGCGCAATTTCGAGCGCTACCTGCGCAACGGCGGCTTCGTCTTCGTGGACGACTGCAACCACGACATCGACGGGCTGTTCGCCAAGTCCTTCGAAGCGCAGGTGGCGTCGATCTTCGGCAAGGCCGCGCTCAGGAAGCTCCCCAACGCACACCCGCTGTATTCGAGTTTCTTCAAGTTCCCGGAAGGCCCGCCCGCCACCGGCTTCGAGCTCAACGGCTGGGGCGACGACCTGGTCCACGACTACCTGCAGGGCATCGAGTTCGACGGCCGCCTGGGCCTGCTCTACAGCAACAAGGACTACGGCTGCGAGTGGGACTACGACTGGCGCAACAAGCGCTTCCTGGCCGAAGACAACACCCGCTTCGGCGTCAACATCGTGATGTATGCCCTGCTGTCCTGAACCGGAAAACGCCATGACCCTTGCCGCAAGCGAAGCCAGCCTCCAGCAGCAGTTCCAGCGCCTCGACCGGCTGCGCGCGGCCATCGGCCAGGCCGTGGTGGGCCAGCAGGCGGTGGTCGAACAACTGCTGATCGGCCTGCTGGCCTCCGGCCACTGCCTGCTGGAAGGCGTGCCCGGCCTCGGCAAGACCCTGCTGGTGCGTTCGCTGGGACAGGCGCTGGCGCTGCAGTTCCGGCGCGTGCAGTTCACCCCCGACCTGATGCCCAGCGACATCCTTGGCACCGAGCTGCTGGAGGAAGACCACGGCACCGGCCGGCGCGCGTTCCGCTTCCAGCAGGGCCCCGTGTTCACCAACCTGCTGCTGGCCGATGAACTGAACCGCACGCCGCCCAAGACCCAGGCCGCGCTGCTGGAGGCGATGGCCGAACGCACCGTCAGCTATGCCGGCACCACCTATCCGCTGCCGGCGCCGTTCTTCGTGCTGGCCACCCAGAACCCGCTGGAACAGGCCGGCACCTACCCGCTGCCGGAAGCGCAGCTGGACCGCTTCCTGCTGCACGTGAAGGTGGATTATCCGGACGCCGCCGAGGAGCGCGCGATCATCGCCCAGACCACCGGCAGCGCCAACGCGCAGGTGCCGATGGTGATGGATGGCAGCGAGGTGCTGGCACTGCAGGCGCTGGTGCGCGAGGTGCACCTGGGCGAAGACCTGCTGGACTGGATCACCCGGCTGGTGCGCGCCAGCCGCCCACGTGATGCGGGCGCGCCGGAAGACGTGCGCAAGTACGTGCGCTGGGGTGCCGGCCCGCGTGCGGGGCAGTCGCTGGTGCTGGCCTCGAAGGCGCGCGCCCTGCTGCACGGCCGGCTGGCCGCCACCCGCGACGACGTGATCGCGCTGGCCGCGCCGGTGATGCGCCACCGCCTGCTGCTGTCGTTCGTGGCCGAGGCGGAGCAGAAGTCCGCCGATGACGTGGTCGCCCTGCTGCTGCGCGACGTGCCCTACGCCGCCTGATACCCGCCGATGGTCGCGCCGCTGATCCCCCCCGACGTCCGCAGCCGGCTGCAGTCCCTGCGCCTGCAGGTGCGGCGTGCGCGCGGCGAACGCGGCATCGGCGCGCACCGCAGCCCCAGCCGCGGCGTCGGGCTGGAGTTCGCACAGTACCGCGGCTACGAGCCCGGCGACGAGCCGCGCCAGATCGACTGGAAACTCTATGCCCGCGCCGACCGCTTCTTCGTGCGCGAAGCCGAGCGCGAAAGCCCGCTGACCGTCTGGCTGCTGCTGGACGCCAGCGCCTCGATGGCGCAGGCCGACCAGGCCCGGCCCGACTGGCGCCGACTGGACGCTGCGAAATCCCTGGCCGCCTGCATCGCCGAGCTGGCGCTGGCGCAGGGCGACCGCTTCGGGCTGGTGGTGCTGGCGGAAAACGGCCTGCAGCTGCTGCCGCCCGGCCACGGCCCGCGCGGACGTGACCGCTTGTGGTTGGCGCTGCATGCGGTGCAGGCGGGCGGCGGGTTTCCAGCGAACGAACGGCTGCACCCGCTGTGGGAGCGGATCGGCGGCCATGACCTGGTGGTGCTGCTCAGCGACGGTTTCGACGAGGGCGCGGTGGCGCTTGCCGAGACGCTGGCCAAGGCCGGCCGCGAGGTGCTGTTCCTGCAGCTGCTGACCGTAGAGGAGCGCGACTTCCCGTTCACCGATGGCCACCTCTTCCGCGACCCGGAAACCGGTGAACAGCTGCCCGGCGATGGCCGCCTGCTGCGCGAGGATTACCTCCATCGCTTCGCCGAGGCCCAGCGCCAGCTGGATGCGCGCCTCGACGCCGCCGGCGTCGTCCACGCCCGCCACGTGCTGGACGAGCCGCTGGACCAGCCCCTGCGGCAGCTGTTCGCGCCGGGGCGGCCTTGAGCCTGTCCCTGCTCCTGCCCGCCGCGCTGGCGGCGCTGGCCAGCCTGCTGTTGCCGCTGCTGCTGCATCTGGCGCGGCGCGACAACGTGCGCCCGCTGGATTTCGCCGCGCTGCGCTGGCTGCGCGCCCGCCCGCGTCCGCGCCGGCGGCTGCGCTTCGACGAATGGCCGCTGTTGCTGCTGCGCCTGCTGTTGCTCGCGCTGCTGGCGCTGTGGCTGGCGCGGCCGGTGCTGCACGGCGCACCGGACCTGCGACCGATGGTGGTGGTGATGCCGGGCGTGCCGGCTTCCGTCCTGCCCGCGCAGCAGCTGCCGGAAAACGCGCGTCGCCACTGGCTGGCGCAGGGACTGCCGCCGCTCGATGCGCCACCGCCCCCCACGCCGCAGCCCATCGCCAGCCTGCTGCGCGAACTGGATGCCGACCTGCCGGCCGGCGTGCCGCTGGTGGTGCTGGCCACGGCCCGCTTCGACGGTGCGGATGGGCGCGTTCCGCAGCTGTCGCGCGAATTGGATTGGCGGGTCGTCAATTCGGTGCCGGCCGCATCGAAACCGACCACCGAACCACCGCCGCCGACGCTTTACCTGCATGCGGACGCCGGGCACGCGGCCGCCCTGCGCCCGCTGCGCGCCGCGGCGCATGCGTGGCAGGGAAAGGTGTTCGAGCTTGGCGCCGACGCCACTCCGCCCGACACCACCGCGGTCGCGGTCTGGCTGTCATCCACGCCGATGCCTGGGGCATTGCGGGATTGGGTTGCGCGCGGTGGCGGCGTGCTGCTCGCACACGACGCGCCGCTGCCCGCAGGCACCACGCTGGCGCCGGTCTTGCGCGATGCCGCGGGCGTCCCGCTGCTGGAAAGCGGCAGCCTCGGCCGCGGGCGCCTGCTGCGCTTCCGCCAGCCGCTGCGCCCGGTGGACATGCCGCTGCTGCTGGAAGCCGAATTCCCGCAGCGCCTGCGCGAAGCGCTGGCACCGACGATGCAGCCGCCCGCCCGCGCCGATGCCCGCGCCTTCGCACCCACCACCGGCGCCCGCGCGCAGCCGCCGGCGCCGCGCGACCTGCAGCCGTGGCTGGCCGTGCTGATCGCGCTGCTGTTCGCCATCGAACGCTGGCTGGCCACCGCCCGCCGCCGCGGAGCCAGTGCATGAGTGCCGACGCGCTGCCGCATGCAGCCTGGCGCGCCGCGCGGCTTCGGGCGCTCGCCATCCTTGCCGCGTTTGCACTGCCGTGGCTGGCGGCGCTGGCCGCCTGCACGCTGCGTTTCGTCGGCCGCACGCCGGCGCTGCTTGTGGTCGGCATCGGCCTGTTGCTGCTCGCCTTCGTCGCCATCCTGCAGTGGCGGCGTCTGGATCTGCGCTGGCTGCTGCGTGCGCTCAATGCGCGCAGCGACATGGAAGACAGCGCCGACCTGCTCGCGGCCCCACCCGCAGGCGGCGCGCTGCGGCAGCTGCAGCGGCAGCGCCTGCAGCAGCGGCTGGCGGCACAGCCTGCCGAGTTGCGCCCCTTATGGCCGTGGCCGCGGCTGGCGGCATCGACGCTGGCGGCTGCACTGCTGCTGGCCGCTGCGTTGGTGTGGTCGCCGCGCCCAGCCGAAGTGTCCGACGGTGTCGCGCCAGCCGCTCCGGGCGCAACCTCGCCACTGCGCTTGGCATCCAGCCAGCTGCAGCTCACGCCGCCGCGCTATACCGGCCTGCCCACGCGCCGGGTCAGCGCACTGTCCGCCTCCGCGCCGCAGGGCACGCAGTTGCGCTGGATGCTGGCATTCAACGGCACGCCGGATCATGTCGCGCTGGTATTCCTCGATGGTCGGCGCCTGCCGCTGCAACCGCGTGACGGCAGCTGGCAGGCCGGGCTGCGGCTGGATGCCTCGGTGCTCTACCGCATCGAACTCGATGGCCGCCTGCTGGATGCCGGCAAGCCGCACCGCCTCGATGCCCTGCCCGACCGCCCGCCGCAGCTCAAGGTGCTGGCGCCGGCGCGCAGCCTGAGCCTCGCCCCACCCGGGCAGCCCGGCTGGGAGCTGGCGTTCGAGGTGGAAGACGATTACGGCGTCGCCACGCAGGCCACGCTGCAGCTCACGCTGGCGCAGGGCAGCGGCGAGAACATCACCTTCCGCGAACTCAGCCTGCCGCTGCAGGGGCAAGGCGCGTCGCTGCGCCGCCGCTTCAGCCATCGCGTGGCGCTGGCCGCGTTGGGCCTGCAGGCAGGCGACGACCTGATCGCCCGACTGTTGGCGACGGACAACCGCAGCCCGCAGCCGCAGGTCGTGCGCAGCCCCGCGCTGATCCTGCGCCTGCAGGCCGCCGCCAGCGAGGAGCCCAGCGGCATCGAAGGCGTGGTCAAGCGCGTCCTGCCCGCGTACTTCCGCAGCCAGCGGCAGATCATCCTCGACGCCGAAGCGCTGCTGAAGCAGAGGCCGAAGCTCGCCGCCGCGCGCTACCTGCAGAAATCCGATGCGCTCGGCGTGGACCAGCGCATCCTGCGCCTACGCTACGGCCAGTTCCTCGGCGAGGAGGCCGAAGACGGCCCGGCGCTGCCTACCGCCGATGCGGGCGGACACGACGCGGATGATGGCGGCGACCATGCCGGCCACGACCACCCCGCGCCCGCGCCCGCCACCACCTTCGGCCAGGACGTCGACCTGCTGGAAGCCTACGGCCACACCCACGACCACGCCGAAGCCGCCACCCTGCTCGACCCGCAGACCCGCGCCACCCTGAAGCTGGCGCTGGACCAGATGTGGCAGTCGGAACTGCAGCTGCGCCAGGGCCATCCCGAGAGCGCGCTGCCGTTCGCCTACAAGGCGCTGGGCTACATCAAGCAGGTGCAGCAGGCCGAACGCATCTATCTGGCGCGGGTGGGCCCGCAGCTGCCGCCAATCGACGAGGGTCGCCGTCTTGGCGGCAAGCGCGAGGGCCTGGCACCGCGCCCGGACCCGCTGCGCGCCGCGCCGCCGACCGATGTCGACATCACCGCGCTGTGGCAGCAACTGGACGCCGCGACTGCGAGCGCGGTACCCACGCAGTCGCTGGCCGCGCTGCAGGCCTGGTTGCGCCGGTACGGCCAACGCGCCGCCGATCCGCTAGCGCTGCAGGCCGCGCTGGATGCGCTGCAACGCGATCCAGCCTGCGCCGGGTGCCTCGAACGCCTGCGCGCCCAGCTGTGGCCGCTGCTGCCCACGCCGCCGGCAGCGGTCCCGCGCCGTCCGGCCCCGGACGCGCAGGGGCAGCGCTACCTCGACGCGCTGGATGCGGAGGCGAAGCGATGACCGCGGCCACGCCCGAACTCCTCACCGCCGGCGTGCTGGCGCTGGCCGCGCTGCTGGCCTGCGCGCGGTTGCTGCACGGCCACCTGCGCCGGGATCGCACGCAGCCTGCGCCGCGCTGGAAGCTGCCGCTGCTGCTGATGGCGCAGCCGCTGCTGGCGGCGCTGCTGTTCTTCGGCCTGTTCCCGCCGGCGCGGCCGCTCGATGCCGGGGTGATGACCGTCTATACCGTCGGCGCGAACCCCACCGCGGCCGATGCCGGCACGCTGCGCATTGCACTGCCGGAGGCGCCTGCAGGCACCGGCGCGGAGCCCGCGCCCGACCTTGCCACCGCCCTGCGCCGCCATCCGGGCGTGCGCGGCCTGCGCATCGTCGGCAGCGGGCTGGACGTGCGCGACGTGGACGCCGCCCGCGGCCTCCTGCTGCGCTTCCATCCCGCCGCGCGGCCGGCCGGCATTGTCGATGTGCAGGCGCCGACGACGGTCGCGCCCGGCAATGCCTTCCGCGTGCGTGGCCGGATTGGCGGCATCGAGGCCGGCACGCTGGAACTGCTGGACCCCGCGGTGCGTGTCATCGCACGCACGACCGCCCCTGCAGACGGCAGTTTCGCCCTGCAGGGCGTGGCGCGCAGCGTCGGCACGTTCTCTTTCCAATTGCGCCTGCGCGATGCGAAGGGCCAGATCCGCGACAGCCTTCCATTGCCGCTGCAGGTCATCGCGCCCGCTGCGCCGCGCCTGCTGGTGCTGGCCGGTGCGCCCGATCCCGAACTGAAATACCTGCGCCGCTGGGCGCTGGATGCCGGCGTCGGCCTGCATACGCGGGTGAGCGTCGGTGCCGGACTGGTGCTGGGCGATGCACCAGTGGCGCTGGACGATGCCAGCCTGCGCCGGTTCGACGCCGTGCTGCTGGACACCCGCAGCCTGCACGCACTGGGCGATGCCGAACTGCGTGCGCTCACCCGCGCCACCCGCGACGGCTTGGGCCTGCTGCTGCGGCTGGATGCGCCGCTGTCGCCGGTCGTGCGCGCCCGACTGCGCGGCTGGGGCTATGCGGTGGATGCGGGCACCCGCAACGCGCCGGTGCAGCTGGCGAACACGGCCCTGCAATCGGCTGGCGAGCCCGCCCTGCCCAGCCTGGGCCGGACCGTGGTGGCCGTGCAGGCCGGCGATGCATTGCCGCTGCTGCGCGACGTGCAGGCGCTGCCGCTGGCGTGGTGGCGTCCACTGGGGCGCGGTCGGGTCGGACTGGTGGCACTGACCGACAGCTACCGGCTGCCACTGGCCGGCCACGCCGCCGTCCATGCACGCCTGTGGAGCGAGCTGCTGGCGGGCATCGCCCGTTCAACTACCGCTGCCACGCCGGCACCGCCTGCCGGTCCGATCTGGGTTGGCCAGCGTGCGGTGCTGTGCAGCGTCGATGGGAACGCTACGGTGATCGCTCCCGACGGCAACCGCGCGCCACTGGCCATCGATCCGTCCAGCGGTGCGCGCAGCTGCGCCGCGTTCTGGCCGCGCATCCCAGGCTGGCACCAATTGCAGGCTCGCGACACACAAACCGCATTCGCGGTGCTGCCGGCAGCTACGGGGCTGGCGTGGCAGGCGCAGCGGCGCTTCGATGCCACCGCGGCGTTGGCCGCGCAGTCGCCCACCGTGCAGGCAACGCGCGCTACTGCGGTTCAACGCGGCGCGCCGTGGCCATGGCTGGCCGCATGGCTGGCGCTCGCGGCGCTGGCGTGGTGGCTGGAACGGCGGCGGTCGACGCCGCAGGCCCGGTGACTCAGCGCTTCTTGCGCACGTACAGCACCAGCGCGTGGTCGACGATCTCGTAGCCGTGCTCGGCGGCGATCTTCTGCTGCAGCTGCTCGATCTCGTCGCTGTGGAACTCGATCACCTTGCCAGTGTCGACGTCAACCATGTGGTCGTGGTGTTCGCCGCGATCCAGCTCGTAGACGGCGGTGCCGCCCTCGAAGTTGTGCTTCAGCACCAGGCCGGCGGACTCGAACTGCGTCAACACGCGGTAGATCGTGGCCAGGCCGATTTCCTCGGACTCCGCCAACAGCTGGCGGTAGATGTCCTCCGCGGTCATGTGCCGGGGCTTGGCGTGCTCCAGCAGTTCCAGGATGCGCAGCCGCGGATGGGTGACCTTGAGCCCGGCCTTGCGTAGATCCTGCGACATCGACATCTCTCCGTGAATCAATCCAGTGCCGCCTGCCGGCATGTGAACGCCGCCGCCGCGCCGCGCGGCAACGCGGGTTGCGCGGGTCGATGCGGCGTGCCGGGAGTGTATCATCGGCACTTCCGCCACTGCCCCGTCCTGCCAATGCGCAAGCTGCTCCTTCTTCTCCTTGCCACCTTGCTGGTCAGCGGCTGCGGCCTGCTGTACCGCCAGCCGATCTTCCAGGGCAACCTGCTCGACAAGACCGCGGTGGACCAGCTGCAGGCGGGCATGGATCGGCAGCAGGTGATGGTGCTGCTGGGCACGCCGTCGATCCGCGACCCCTTCCACCACGACCGCTGGGACTACGTGGCCAGCCAGCGCATCGGCCGCACCGGCAAGCCGGAAGTGAAGGCCATGACGCTGTGGTTCGAGAACGGCCAGCTGTCGCGCTGGGAAGGCGAATACTTCCCCGAGCAGGATTCCGAGCTGTCGCGCAACGCGATCCGCTACTTCGGCCCGAACCTGGCCAAGGACAAGAACAAGCGCCGCCGCTAAGGCGGCGTCAACCGCGCTGGCGCCCGCGTGGCGCCGCGCTCCCGGCGCGCCGCCTGCGCGCCTGCTTGGGATCGCACTGCAGGGCGCGCAGCAATTCGATCCGGTCGCCCGCATGCAGGCGCGTGTGCAGTGTCGCCGCCTGCCCGAACACCGCCAGCGCGACGAACTCGCCCTCCAGCCGCCAGCCGGCCACGTCCAGTGCATCGCCGACGCAGGCGCCTGCTTCCACTTCCAGGTCAACGTGCTCGGCGCGATGCGGCCAGGCGCGCAGCAGCTGCACGCGCATCAGTCCTGCCTCTTGTCCGCCTCGCGCACGAAGTCGTCCACCATGCGGTCGGCCAGCCCCTGCATGCCCAGCTGCAGCGCGGGCGCCAGCAGGCGGTTCTGCGGCTCGAAGTCCAGCCGCAGCGACACCTTGCAAGCGGACTCGTCCAGCGCATGGAACTCCCAGCGCCCCTGCAGGCGGCGGAACGGCCCGTCGCGCAGCGCCATGTCGATGTGGTGCGGTGGGCTGAGCAGGTTCTCGGTGGTGAACCAGGTGTAGAAGCCACCAACGCCCAGGTCCAGCCGGGCCACCAAACGGCCCTCCCCCTCCTCCAGCAACTGCGCCTGCCGGCACCAGTCGAACCGGCGCGGGTAGGCGGCGACATCGTTGACGAGGGTGAACATCCGGGAGGCGGAATGTTCGACGAGGGCGCTACGCAGGATGACGGGCATCGAAAGATCCGGGCCGGGTGGACGCACCGCGGCGCGTCCGGATCGGCGAGAATGGCGGGATGAGCAAGAAGAACGGCAAGGATAAGCCAAACGGCGGCGGCACCATCGCCCTCAACAAGCGTGCGCGCCACGAATACAGCTTCGAACAGAAGTTCGAGGCCGGGCTGTCGCTGCAAGGCTGGGAGCTGAAGGCGATCCGCGCCGGCCGCGCCAACATCGGCGACGCCTACGCGGTGGTGCTGCAGGGCGAACTGTTCCTGATCGGCGCGCAGATCACCCCGCTGATCCAGGCCTCCACCCACGTCATCGCCAACGACCGCCGCACCCGCAAGCTGCTGCTGCACCGGCACGAGATCGACACGCTGATGGGCCGCATCCAGCGCGACGGCTACACGCTGGTCCCGACCGCGCTGTACTGGAAAGGCAACAAGGTGAAGGTCGAGCTGGCGCTGGCGAAGGGCAAGCAGACCCACGACAAGCGCGAGGCGAGCAAGGAACGCGACTGGAACCGCGAGAAGCAGCGGCTGATGCGCAGGCACAACAAGGACGCCTGAGCCGCGCGCCGATTATCGCCCCAGTGGCGACAGCGGCTTGCCTCCGTTTCGCCCGCCACATGCCGGCTGGCATCTTGGGCAGGTTGTTTCCTCAAAAATCGCAGGAACACGGTGCCAAGCAAGGCCCCGCGATCCGCTTCGCGGGCTATTCTTTTCCCCGATTCCCCCCCCGCAATCATGAAAATCGCTTGCCGCCTTCGGCAACATCCCCGGATAAGGCGAACAGCACTGCGGCAGCAAGTCGCGTAGCCGAAACCTGCGACTGAAGCGGCAAGTGGCTTCGGCTGGGTAGCGGCGCGCATATATTTTCCCCTACCGGATTGCTTGTTGCACGGAGCCGGCCAATTCCAGGCGCCGTAAATAAACAAGCCTGTTCGTCGGCGTCAGCCTTGCGCTTCGGCGTAAGCCGACGGCCAATCCAGTTGTCCATCGTGAGTTGCGCATTGGTTCATATGACATAAACCAGGACGCCATGAAGGTGCCACCTGTTTCCATCGCGATCAGGACGATGGCGCTCAATTTATGGTTATGATGCCCGTATTACAGCGTCATGGCATTTGCTCGGCGGTGCCTTGCGCGCGCAAATTATCGTCTTATCGGGGAAGCGAATGAAGCAGCGGACATGGGCAATCCTGTGTGGGCTGGGCTTGGCCATGATGGGCCCTGCTCAGGCCAATGATCAGAAGAAAACCCCCACACTTGACAAAATTGTGACGAAGGGCACCAGAGTTGCGGAGTTCGCAGTACCGGTCTTTTCGCCATTCTTCTCCGTAAACGGTGTGGACCGACCAGAGTTCCATAGACACTCAGTCGCCGCTCTGCGCGTAGCACTTTTCGAACTCTACCGGTGACATGCCGCCAGCGGAACCATGCCGGCGAATCGGGTTGTAGAACATCTCGATGTA
>JAKACT010000003.1 GCA_021821195.1 Pseudomonadota bacterium
CTCGCCGCTGGCGTTCTCGCCGCATGGGGGATCCTGCTGCAACCTGCGCTTGGGGCAGTGCTCATGTCGCTGAGCACCGTCGTTGTGGCAATCAATGCGCAGTTGTTGCGCCGGGCGGTGCGGTCCCGATGAACATGACCTGGCGACAACTATGACCACGCGCCGGCTTTTGGCACTCAACGTTGGCTCGTCCACCCTCAAGGGCGCGTCCTACCTGTTGAACGCTGAGGTGCCGGGCGCACAGCCTCGCGTCGTCGAGCGCTCCCGGGTCGAGATTTCAGTCGGCCCGGATGCGCAAGAGCGCCTTGCCACCCTGCTCGAAACCTTGTCGGAAACGGCGGCCGGCCCTGAGGTGGTGGTCCACCGGATCGTGCACGGCGGTGACCTTCACGAGTCCCGTGAGCTCGACGAAGCTGTGCTCGCGAAACTGGATGCATTGGTGCCGTTCGCGCCCTTGCACCAGCCGCTCGCACTCGCCTTCGCGCGCGCCGCGCGGCTGCGATGGCTGCAAGCCCGCCAGGGCGTGGCCTTCGACACCGACTTTCACGCCTCACTCGCCCCCTGGAGCCGGCGTCTACCCATCCCCGAAGCATGGGATGCGCTGGGTATCCGCCGCTACGGTTTCCATGGGCTTGCCTTTGCCTCCGCGCTGCGGATCGTCGCCAGCCACGACGCCGGAATCCTGCAGAGCCGCGCCGTCTTCGCGCATCTGGGCGGTGGCTGCAGCGTCTGCGCCGTCGAAGGTGGTCGGAGCCGCGACACCACCATGGCGCTCACTCCGCTGGGTGGAATCCCGAGCCCTACCCGCTCCGGGGATCTCGATCCCGGTGCGTTGCTTTATCTGCTCCGGCACGAAGGTCTGGATGCGCAGACGCTTGAAGAGGGTCTGTCCCGCGCTGCCGGCCTTGCCGGCATTGCCGGGCATGGCGACATGCGCATGCTGCTCGCCGACCCCGACCCCCAGGCGCAGCTTGCCGTGGAGCTGTTCGCAGTCCGGATTGCGCAGTCCATCGCGGCCATGGCCACGGCAATCGGGGGCGTTGACCATGTGGTCTTTTCCGGCGGCATCGGCCATCGCGCGCCCGGCCTGCGTGCTCGCATCGTCGCGCGCCTGGGCTGGCTTGGTCTGGCGCTGGCGTCTCGCGACAACGATGCAGGAGCCATACGGATCGATGGCGGGAGTGGGCCGGCGATCTGGAACGTCGCGATCGATGAGGAACGCGAGCTGGCTGAATCGGCACTGGCCTGGCTGTAGTCCACGGCATATCTCCAGGGCGGCTCCAGTCAGGATTACTCGTCGATTAGGGGCGTCGTGAGCACCGCTGCGAATCCACCACCCGGGGTGCGCATGTTCGTGGTTTGGCCCTGATAAAGCCGGGCCGCGAACAACAGCACACCCGCCTCGGACGCGAAGCAGCGCACATCCGCCTTGAGGGACTGGCCCCCATGCACGATCCGCATGCTCGGTGGCGCGAAGGTTTGTGCGATGTAGGTCGCCGACGCCATCGACTCCCACGTTCGCTTGGTGAGCTTGTCACCTCGATAGCTGCCGCGACTGCCGAACCCTGCCGCAGGCTTGAAAAAGTAACTGTTGCGGGCTGCCCATAGCGCATCTCGGTTCCCAGGCACGACTTCAAACGTGGGCGGAATTACTTGGGCCAGCAGAGTCGTCGAATCTGCATCAACCCCAAATCCTTCGAGCAGATCTGGATCTCCGAGCACGGTAAGGTTGCGCTTGTCCGCGAAAAGCGCGTGCGCACGCGGATGCGGGGTGAGTGCGACGCTCCCCGCTAGGTAAGCCTGCCGAAGGTCTGCATGCGAGGCTTCTTCAAGGGCGAAATCAGTCAGCCGGTTGTAGACCAGGTCGATCCGACCGTTGGCATCTGCAAGCCCGCCTGGCCCAAAGCGGAGTTCTTCCGGCGCGCGTATCACGCAGTCCACGCCATGCTCCCGGAATGCGGCAGCGTACAGTTCGAACTCAGGGTAAAGGAACTGCTCCCATGGGACGCTGTCCACGATGGCCAAGCGCGCAGGCGCGCGGCCTGCCATGCATGCTACGACCGTTGCGGTTGATCTTGCAAAAGACGTATTCGAGCTGGCATTTGCCGATGGCCAGGGTCGGGTGATCGAACGGAAACGGCTGACGCGGCGGGCGTTTGCCCGCGCGTTCGAGCAGCGGCCGCCGCTGCGGATCGTGATGGAAGCCTGCGGCAGCGCGCACCACTGGGCGCGGCGCTTCGTGCGGCAGGGGCACGCGGTGCGGCTGCTGCCGGCCAGCGACGTGCGCCCTTACGTGCGTGGCAACAAGACCGATCGCAACGATGCATCCGGCATCCTCGAGGCCGACCGCTGCGGCGGCATCGCCAGCGTGCCGGTGAAGACGCCGGAGCAGCAGGCCATCCAGGCGCAGCACCGGTTGCGCGAGCATCTCAAGCGCGAGCGCACGGCGACGATCAATCTGCTGCGCGGCGTGCTCCGCGAGTTCGGCATCGTCATCGCACAGGGCGCGGCCAGGGTGCCGGCGCAAGTGCGCGACGCGCTGGAGGACGGCGACAACGATCTGCCGATGCCGTTGCGGCACAGCCTGGGCGAGCAGCTGCAGCGGCTGCTGCACATCCAGGCAGACATGCGGGCCATCGAACAACGGCTCGACGAGTACGCGCAGCGCGATGTCGCCGTGCAGCGCTACCAGCGCGTGCCGGGGGTGGGATTGTTGACCTCGACCGCGCTGCGTGCGGGAGCCGGCGATCTGTCGCGATTCAAGAGCGGTCGCCAGTTGTCGGCGTGGCTGGGCCTGACCCCGCGCGAGCATTCCTCGGGCCAGCAGCGACGGCTGGGGCGGATGACCAAACGCGGCGATGCCTACCTGCGCACCTTGTTCATCCACGGCGCCCGCGCGGTGTTGCAGGGCGCGCGGCTCAAGCACAAACGCGGCCAGCCGCTGGATCCGCTGCAGGCCTGGGCGCTGGGCGTGCAGGACAAGCGCGGCCACAACAAGGCGGCCTGCGCGCTGGCCAACAAGCTGGCGCGGCGGCTGTGGGCAATGGAGCACCACGGCAAGCCCTTCGATGCACACCACGTCAGCCGGCAACCGCTCGCCGCCTGACCCGCCACTTCACCGTTCCACCCGATCAGGCATTGCCGGAAACATCTTGCTCATGGCGAAGGGTTCGGTCCCGAAGCGGAACACGCCGATAACAATGCCGGCCCACGAGGCCGCTTGAACGATAGGCACCCGCTTCGCGACTTCCATGATGTGGCCTGGGGTGAGCTGTGCCCAGGTGGCCCGGGAGCTCGGGGTCCGGGACAACTTGCTGACCCGTTGGAAGCGGGAAGCCCAGAGCCAGGGCAAGGTGGCCTTCAGCGGCACCGGGACGCCTCGGGATGAGGAACTTGTGCAACTCAAGCGGCGCAGGAATGAACAGTGCCAGCCGTACGGCGGCGGCGCCAGTCCGGGAAACAGCATCGCAACCGCATGTCGATGCATTCCGTCGTTTCCACACTCGCTATAGACTGGCACCCGGGAAAGTAAAGGGCGAGAAACGCCACGATGTCCTCCATCCGACGCATTCCGGCGGCCAGCCTGCGGACCGGCATGTATCTGCACAAAATCGGCGGCTCCTGGCTCAGTCATCCGTTCCTGCGCAACAGTTTCCTGCTGGTGAATCCGGAAGACGTGCGCCGCATTGTCGAGGCCGGCATCGACAGTGTCTGGATCGATGAATCCCGGGGCGATGCGCTGCAGGACGTGGAGGCGATCGGGGAGGCTCCCTACGCGAATGCGACGGATGCCGGCACGGGCCGACCGGACCTGCCGGAGACCGGGGCATCATCCGCGCCAGCTACTGCCGCCTTGCGCGCGCGGGCAACGGCCGGGGATGTCCCGCTGGAGGCGGAACTGGCGCGCGCGCGCGACATCTGCCTCGCCGGCAAGGCGCAGGTGGAGGAAATGTTCGCCGAGCTGCGGCTCGGCAAGACGGTCAGCCAGGAATCCGTGCTGCCACTGGTCGATGAGATCGCCGCTTCGGTCTGGCGCAACCCCGCCGCGCTGATCAGCGTGGCTCGCCTGAAGACCCACGACGACTACAGCTACCTGCATTCGGTGGCGGTCTCCGCGCTGATGCTGGTACTGGCCCGCCAGTTGAAGCTGGACGAACGGCTGGTGCGCATCGCCGGGATCGGCGGGCTGATGCACGACATTGGCAAGGCGTTCATGCCGCTGGAGATCCTCAACAAGCCGGGGCGCCTGACCGACGAGGAGTTCGAGGTCATGAAGCAGCACTCCGGCGCGGGCGCGCAGGCGCTGCAGGACGGCGGCTGCGAAGCGGACGTGGTCGACATCGTCCTGCACCACCACGAACGCATGGACGGCCGCGGCCATCCGCACGGCCTGCGCGAAGACGAGATCTCGCTGCTGGCGCGGATGGGTGCGGTATGCGATGTCTATGACGCAGTGACTTCGGTGCGCCCGTACAGGCGCCCGTGGGATCCGGCGATGGCGATGCGCGAGATGGCGCGCTGGGACGGACATTTCGATACCCGGGTCTTCAATGCCTTCGTGAAGTCGGTGGGCATCTATCCGGTCGGCTCGCTGGTCAGGCTTGCCTCCGAGCGCCTGGCGGTGATCCTCGAGCCCGGCGTCGATTCGTTGCTCAAGCCGACGGTGCGCGCCTTCTACTCGATCCGCTCGCGCGAGAAGATCCTGCCGCAGACCATCGACCTGGCGGCTGGCGATTGCCGGGACAGCATCGTTTCCCCGGAAAGCCCGGAGCAATGGGGCCTGGGCAACCTCGAGGCACTCTGGCTGTGAGCACCCTGCCCTTGGCCGAAGGAACGATGGGGGCCGGGTCCAGGCAGTCCGAGATCTATCGCCTCGGCGCCAGCGGCCCCAGCCTGAACTCGGTGCTGGCCGGCGTGGATGGCACCACCCGCAAGCTTGCCCTGCTGCACATCGACGTCGACGGCATCGGCGCGATCAACGCCACCCTGGGCGAAAACATCGTCGAGCAGGCGCTGCGGGTGGTTGCCCGCCGGCTGGTGCAAGCGGTGCCCGACGACGCATGGCTGTGGCGGCTGGGCAGCGAGGAATTCGTCGCCGCGGTCGCCTATCGCGAGGGCGAAAGCGACGGCGAGGCGCTGGCCGAACGGCTGCGCGAAGCGTTCGACGCGCCGGTGCAAGTGCAGCCATTCGTGCTCGACGTGACGTTGTCGATCGGCATCGCGGTCTATCCCGAGCACGCGCACGACGCCGCCGCGCTGCTGGTGGCGGCCGAGCAGACCATGCGCCGCGCCAAACGCAGCGGGCCGGGCGGACAGGCGGTATTCGTGCCGGAGGCCCTGCCCGAGCAGGCGGGCGATCCCGGCCGCGAGCCGCTTGGCCACCGCTTCGTGGACGCCATCGCGCAGAGCGAATTCCGGCTGTATTACCAGCCGGTGGTGAGCGCGCAGGACGGCAGCATCGTGGCCTGCAGTTCCCTGCTGCGCTGGCACAACACGCAGGAAGGCGTGCTGCGCGCCAACCGCATCCTGCCGGCGGTGGAACGCGCGGGCCTGGCCGGCGCGGTGGGCCTGTGGACGATCGAGACCGCGATCGGGCAGGTGCAGCGCTGGCGCGGCATGGGCATCGACTACCTCAACGCCTCGGTGCCGCTGGAAGGCGTGCTGCTCAGCCGCGGCGAATGCCTGGACTTGGTCGGCGAGCTATTGCACCGCTACGACGTGGCCGGCGCGGCGATCGAATTCGAAGTCTCCGAATCGGTGCTGACGCTGGATGCGCCGCACGTGGCCGCCAACCTGGCCGGGTTGCGGGCGATGGGCGCGGTGCTCACCCTCGGCGACTTCGGCATGCGCGGGCTGAGCCTGGCCACGCTGGCGCAGTTCCCGCTGGACCGGCTCAAGATCGACCGCAGCTTCCTGCGCAACATCACCACCAACCCACGCAGCGCGGCGCTGGTGCGCGGCATCATCGCGATGGGCCACCAACTGGGCATGACGCTGGTGGCCAAGGGCGTGGAAACCGATGCCGAGCTGGGCTTCCTGCGCCGCAACCACTGCGACTTCTTCCAAGGCTACCTGTTCAGCCCGCCGCTGCCCGGCACCGACATCGACGAACTGCTGCGCCAGCGCTTCCTGTTGCCGCATGTGTTCCAGGACAGCGCGTCGATGCAACCCACCCGCACCCTGCTGCTGCTCGACGACGAGGAGAACGTGCTGCGCTCGCTGGTGCGCCTGCTGCGCCGCGACGGCTACCGCCTGCTGGCGGCGGGCAGCGTCAGCGAGGCCTTCGACCTGTTGGCGCGCAACGACGTGCAGGTGGTGCTGTCCGACCAGCGCATGCCGGACATGAGCGGCACCGAATTCCTCGCCCGCGTGCGCGACCTCTATCCGGACACGGTGCGGCTGGCGCTGTCCGGCTATACCGACCTGGAAACGATCAGCCAGGCCATCAACCAAGACGCGGCCTACCGCTTCCTGATCAAGCCTTGGGACGATGCCGACCTGCGCGAACACGTGCGCGCGGCATTCCGGCTGGTGGAGCAGCGCCGCAACGGCGGCCACCGCGAATAGCGCGGCCGAACGGTTCAGGCGGCTGGCGCCGGCGTACCTGCGCGCGGCTGGCGGATCGGCAGGACCACCCGGAAGGTACTGCCCTGCCCCACCCGGCTGGACACGTCGATGCGGCCGTGGTGCTTGGCGATGATGCCGTAGGAAATCGCCAGCCCCAGCCCGGTGCCACGGCCGATCGGCTTGGTGGTGAAGAACGGGTCGAACAGGTGCGGCAACGCCTCCGGCGGGATGCCGCAGCCGCTGTCGGTGATGCTGATCCACGCTTCTTGGTCGTCGCAACCGCTGGCCAGCTCGATGGTGCCGCGCTGTTCGATGGCCTGGCCGGCGTTGAGCAGCAGGTTCAGGAACACCTGGTTGATCTCCGAGGCCAGGCATTCCACCGGCGGCAGGCTGCCGTAGTGTTTTTCCAGCCGGATCTTGTACTTGAGGTCGTTCCAGACGATGTTGAGGGTGGAATCCAGTCCCTGCAGCAGGTCGGCCGGCTGCATCTTCTGGTCGCGGCCCACCCGCGAGAAATCCTTCAGGTCCTGCACGATCTTGGTCACGCGCTCGATGCCCTCGCGCGATTCCCTTAGCAGGTTGGGCAGGTCGCCGACGATGTAGTCGATGTCCAGCCGCTGGCGCGCCTGCAGCAGCTCCTCGCGGCGCGCAGCCGGGTCTTCCGAGAACAGCGCCTCGTGGTACTTCTGCACCAGCGCCAGCAGCGCGGTGGAATAGTCCTGCAGGGTACCGAGGTTGGAGCCAACGTAACCGATCGGGTTGTTGATTTCGTGGGCCACGCCGGCCGCGAGTTGGCCGATCGAGGCCATCTTCTCCGACTGCAGCAGCTGTTCCTGGGTGCTGGCCAGGCGGTCGACCGTACGCTGCAACTCCTCGTACTGCCGCCGTCGTTCGTCGCGTTCGCTTATGTCCAGCACCACCATGAAGCAGTGGCCGCCGTGCGGGGCGTGGCCGCAATGGATCTCCAGCGTCAACGGCGCTGCCGCTGGCGGGCGCACCGCGCCGTGCCAATGGCCGTGCCGGACCGATTCGGCCCAGTCCTGATCGGACATCATCGCCACCAGCGACTCCGGGCCACTACCCGGCGCCAGTTTCCCGGCCAGCGCCAGCGCCGCCGGATTGGCGGCATGCACGGTGCGGTTGCCGTCCAGGAACAGGACGGGGAACCTCACCGTGCTGGCGGCCCAGATGGCGTCGTCGCTCCACAGGGAGGACGGCGCGGCGTCCATGTTCATCCGCTCCCCAGCCACCGGGATTGGGTCTGCGCGCTGGCGTAGCCGGCGCCGTTGTAGACGCCATTGGCCTCGCTGCGGCCAAGGTGCCGCAGCGTCCACGCCACCTCGCGGCGACGGCGCGCCAGCAGCACCGCGTTGGCGCGGTTGAGTTCGTTCAGTTCCGAGACCCGCGCCATGTCATCGGCGCCGGCGGTGCGCTCGGCGTCGGCCAGCGCTTCCAGCTTGGCCTGCGTGGAGCGCAACAGCGCGTCCACGTCGTGCTCCAGCAAGGCGCGACGTTCGGCCTGCAGGGCAGACTCAAGCGCGTCCAGCGGATGCACGGCTAGGCTCATCCCAGCAGCTCGCGTTCCAGCGCCAGCAGGCGGCTGGCGATTTCCTGCGGGTGGATTTCGTACGTCCCCGATTCGATGGCGTTGCGGATCTCCTTGATCCGCGCCATGTCGGGCTTGGCCGGCGTGGCCAGGTCGCGCGCCATCGACTTCAGCCCCACCGCTTCGCCGGTCAGGCGCAGGCTGTCCACGGGTGGGGTTGCAGCGACCGCCGATTCCCGCGCGCCGCCGGCGCGGACCGGGCCGGAATCGTTGACAATTGCGGTCTCCACGGGCTTCGCCGGCAGGCCGCCTTCGATTTTCGTGGTCATGGGAATGTGACTCCGGTCAAATGGCTCGCAGGTTGTATCGGCAGGCCGGCTTGCGACTTTAGGGGAATATCGCGAAAAACATCAATTGACCACTTCCACCGACCCGTCGGCCGCCAGCCGACCGCGGATGATCCGGTGCGAACTGTCGTTCTCGACGTTCAGGATACCGCCGGCACGGGCCTGCCCCAATGCCTTGCCGCCCATCCGCACCTCCGTACCGCCGATGCTGGCGCGCAGGACGACTGGGTCGCCCCGCTTGACCATGACGGCCTGCGCCGGGTTTTCTCCAGCCACCTGCGTTGCCTGCGCCATCGCGCCCAGCCGCAGCGGCACGAACAACCGCCAGCCGGGGCTGTCCGGGCAGCGCACGTCGGCCACCGTGGGGCTGCTGGCGGTGGCCGCCAGCGGCTGGCGGCAGGCCGGCAGCCGCAACCCCGGGGCCACCATCGCCTGCGCCGAGGCATCCGCCTGCAGCGCCGTAATCGCGGCGTCGCGGATCGGCTGCAGCGGCTGCACGTCCTGCGCCCCGGCCGCCGCGGTGGCGGCCAGCAACAGGCAGGCAAGTAACTGGCGGGGACGATCCATTGGGCTTTCTCGCGAACACGGCACTCCCGGAACTGGACGCAAGAAGCGTGCCGGACTCAAGCTGGGGCGTTTCGGGCCGACAACGGCGTCATGCAACGCAACCAACTGCTCGACCGCATCGACCAACGCATCCGCCTGGCTGGCCACAACCGGTTGGCCCTGCTGCTGTTTCGGCTGGGGGGGCGTCAGCTTTTTGGCGTGAACGTATTCAAAGTGCAGGAAGTCCTGCCGCGCCCTGCCCTGTTCACCATGCCGCAGCTGCCCGCCGGCTTCCTGGGCGCCGCCGACATCCGCGGCCGCAGCGTGCCGGTGCTGGACCTGGCCAGCGCCATCGGCCAGCCGGCCGACGGCCCAGCCAACTACCTGGTGGTCACCGAGTTCAACCGCACCGTGCAGGGCTTCCTGGTGTCAGCGGTGGACCGCATCGTCAACATCGCGGTGGAAGACGTACAGCCGCCGCCGGAGCTGGGCAACGACCCGCATTACCTGACCGGCGTAACCCGCTACCACGACGAGCTGATCCAGCTGGTGGACGTGGAAAGCGTGCTGGCGGAAGCGCTGCCGCCGCCGCCCAGCAAGATCCAGATCGCCCCGATCGCCCACGCCGGCCACCGCGAGGTACTGGTGGTCGACGATTCGCGGGTGGCGCGCAACCAGATCCGCCACGTGCTGGACCAGCTGGGCCTGGGCTGCACCCAGCTGTCCGATGGCCGACAGGCGCTGGACCACCTCAAGCAGATGGTGGCGTCCGGGCAGGATCCGGTGCAGCGCTACGGCATGGTCATCTCCGATATCGAGATGCCGGCGATGGACGGCTACACGCTGACGTCGGAAATCCGTCGCGACCCGGCGCTGAGCGGCCTGTACGTGCTCCTGCACACCTCACTGTCGGGCGTGTTCAACCATGCGATGGTCGAGCGGGTGGGCGCGGACGACTTCGTGCCCAAGTACTCGCAGCAGGAACTGGCCGACCGGATTACCAGCAGGCTTGCTGAAGTTTCTAAGAATTAGCATGCAAGTCATTGTTATAAATTGACTTTTATCTAAACTGAAAGTATCAGCGCTCGCCCCCCCTGCCGGGCGATGGCACACGCGTTGCATTGACTCATGCGGACAAACCCCCTTGGAGGGGCGCATGAGCGATTTCCTTGGCATCCACGGTACCGCGCTGGCGCTGCGTGAGCAGCGGCTGCAGGTGCTTGCCTCCAACCTGGCCAATGCCGACACCCCCGGCTTCCAGGCGCAAGACCTGGACTTCAACACCGCCCTGCAGGCGGCGCTGTCGCCGGCCACCGGCGAGGGGGGCGATGCCCTGAGGGCCGCCGCGGATCAGGCCACCTACGCGCGCCCCGGCGTCCAGCCCAGCCTGGACGGCAACACCGTGGACACCCAGCGCGAACAGGCCACCTACGCCCAGGCGGCGCTGGAATACCGCGCCTCCATGGCCTTCGTCGAATCCAAGGTGAGGACCATGCTCACCGCCATCACCGGCCAGTAAGGGGCACGCCATGAGCAACCTGCCGATCTTCGACGTCGCCGGCTCCGCCATGCAGGCGCAGTCGGTGCGCCTGAGCACCGTCGCCAGCAACCTGGCGAATGCCAATACCGTCGCCGGCACCGCCGAGGGCGCCTACCGCGCCAAACAGCCGGTGTTCTCGGCCGAACCGGTGGCCGCCGACCCGGCGCTGGCGGGCGTGCAGGTGCTGGAAGTGCGCGAAAGCGACGCCGCACCGATCCGCCGCTACGACCCCGGCAACCCGCTGGCCGATCCGCAGGGCTATGTCTACGCCCCCGACGTGGACCCGGTGGCGCAGATGGTGGACATGATCTCCGCCTCGCGCAGCTACCAGGCCAACGTGGAGGTCTTCAACAGCGCCAAGGAATTGGCCGTCGCCACCCTCAACATGGGCCGCTGAACATGAGCACCGTGAATCCCGCAGCGGGCAGCGACGGCGCCTACGCGCAGTACGCCTTCCCCAGCACCAGCAAGGGCAAGAACGACGGCATGGGCCAGGCCGACTTCCTGCGCCTGATGACCGAGCAGATGAAGAACCAGGACCCGCTGAACCCGCTCAAGGGCAACGAGTTCCTCGGCCAGCTGGCGCAGTTCTCCACCGTGCAGGGCATCGAGAACATGCAGCAGGCAATGTCCGCCATGGCCAGCGTGATGGAAAACGACCAGTCGCTGCGCGCCGCCAGCCTGGTCGGCCGCGACGCGCTGGTGGAAGTGGACAAGGTGACCCTGGCCGAAGGCGCTGGCGCCAACGGCGAGATCGTCGCCACCCGCTCCGGCCCGGTCCAGTTGGAAGTGGTCGGGGCCGGTGGACAGGTGGTGCGCCGGATCGGCGTCGAAGCCGCCGGCGCCGGCCCGGTGCAGTTCGCCTGGGACGGCAAGGACGGCGACGGCAACGCGCTGCCGGCCGGCACCTACACCTTCCGCGCCAGCAGCGGCAGCGGCGATGCGAGCGAGGCGCTGGGTGTGCGGATGGCCGCGCGCATCGACAGCGTCTCGATCGAACCCACCGGGCTGGTCCTGAACCTCGCCGGCCTCGGCAGCATGCCGCTGTCTTCCGTCCGTCGCATCGGCTGACCGCCGTTCAACCCTTTCCAAGGAGCGCACCATGAGCTTTCGCATCTCCGTCAGCGGCATGAACGCCGCCAGCCAGGACCTCAACGTCACCTCCAACAACATCGCCAACGTCAACACCACCGGCTTCAAGCAGTCGCGCGCGGAGTTCGGCGATCTGTTCGCGGTATCTGCCTATGGCCTGTCCAACGCCGCCACCGGCGCCGGCGTGCGCATGCAGGCCGTGGCCCAGCAGTTCGGCCAGGGCAACATCGACTTCACCGGCCGCGCGCTGGACATGGCCATTTCCGGGCAGGGCTTCTTCACCCTCTCGAACAACGGCGCAACGGTCTACTCGCGCGCCGGCAACTTCGGCGCCGACCGCGAGGGTTACGTGGTCAACCCCGCCGGCCATCGCCTGCAGGTGTTCCTGCCGAATACCGCCGGCGGCTTCGACACCGGCCGCATGGGCGACCTGCAGCTGCCCACCGGCGACGCGCCGCCCGCCGCCACCGGCAACGTCACGGTGGAGACGAACCTGCCGGCTGCGGCCAGCGCGCCCACGGTGGCGCCGTTCGACCCGCTGGATCCCAACAGCTACAACCACACCACCGCGGTCACCGTGTACGACTCTCTGGGCGCCGCGCACAGCCAGTCGCTGTATTTCGTGAAGACCGCCAACCCCAACGAGTGGCAGGTGCATACCCTGGTCGACGGCAACGCGGTGGGTGGCCCGCAGACCCTGCAGTATTCCGATGCCGGCGCGCTGACCTCGCCCTCGCCGGGCCAGATCACCCTCCCGGCCTACGCCACGACCAATGGTTCGGCGCCGCTGAACATGGTGCTGGACCTGGGCCGCTCCACCCAGTACGGCGACAAGTTCAGCGTGCTGGGCTTGACCCAGGACGGCCATACCACCGGCCGCCTCACCGGCGTGGAGACCTCGCCGGAAGGCGTGGTGTCGGCGCGCTACACCAACGGCGTGGTGCAGCCGCTGGGCCAGGTGGCGATGACCAACTTCGTCAACCCGCAGGGGCTGCAATCGCTGGGCGACAACGTCTGGGCCGAAACCTACAACTCCGGCGAACCGCGCCGGGGCCAGGCCAGCACCGCCGACTTCGGCATGGTCCAGGGTGGCGGCCTCGAAGCCTCCAACGTGGACCTGACCGAGCAGCTGGTGAACATGATCACCGCGCAGCGCAACTTCCAGGCCAACGCGCAGATGATCCAGACCCAGGACCAGATCACCCAGACCGTGATCAACATCCGCTGATGAACCACCCCGCCCCCGTATTGACGGGGGCGGCCGGAGGCTGCCATGACCGATCGAGCCCTCTACGTTGCGATGACCGGCGCCAGCGCCATGCTGCGCGGCCAGGCCACCGTGGCCAACAATCTTGCCAATGCCGACCGGGTGGGCTTCCAGGCCACGCTGGAAGCCACCTCGGCCAAGCCGATCGAGGGTCCGGGCTATCCGTCTCGCGTGGCCACCGAAGCGCGCACGCTGGGCATCGACGCCCGCATGGGCGCGATCCGGCAAACCGGCAACCCGCTCGACATCGCCCTGCACCAGGAACGCTGGCTGGCGGTGCAGGACGGCACCGGCGCCACCGCCTATACCCGCGCCGGCGACCTCACCATCAACGCCAACGGCCTGCTGTCCACCGCCAGCGGCCAGCTGGTGCTGGGCGCCGACGGTGCGCCGCTGGCGATCCCGCCCAGCCAGAGCATGGACATCGCCGCCGACGGCACCATCTCCACCGTCCCGCTGGGCCAGCCGCCTTCCACCATCGCCGAAGCCGGCCGGCTGCAGCTGATCTCGGCCAAGACCACCGAAATGGAGCGCGGCGACGACGGCCTGCTGCGCCCGCGCGCCGGCATCACCCCGCAGCCCGCCACCGGCGCCTCGCTGACCTCCGGCACGCTGGAAGACAGCAACGTCCGCCCGGCGGATGCGCTGGTGTCGATGATCGAGCTGGCGCGCAAGTTCGAAATGCAGGTACAGCTCTTGCAGCGTGCCGACGAGAACGCGCGCGCCACCGCCTCGCTGGTGTCGATGCGCTGACCGCAGCGCGTGAAATTCCCGAATTGAACTGAAAGGACCAACGCCATGACCCAGTCCCTGTGGATCGCCAAGACCGGCCTCGATGCCCAGCAGACCAAGATGGCGGTGATCTCCAACAATCTCGCCAACACCAACACCACCGGCTTCAAGCGCGACCGCGCCAGCTTCGAGGACCTGCTGTACCAGACCATCCGCCAGCCCGGCGGCGCCACCTCCGAGCAGACCCAGCTGCCCACCGGCCTGCAGATCGGTACCGGCGTGCGGGTGGCGGCTACTGCCAAGCAGTTCGCCCAAGGCACCCTCAACCAGACCGGAAACGCACTGGACACCGCCATCAACGGTCGCGGCTTCTTCGAGGTACTGATGCCGGACGGCAGCTCCGCCTACACCCGCGACGGCAGTTTCCAGATCAATGCGCAGGGCGAAGTGGTTACCAACGAGGGCTACCCCGTGCAGCCCGGCCTGCAGCTGCCGGAGGGCGCGCAGAGCGTGACCATCGGCGCCGACGGCACGGTCAGCGTGCAGCTGGCCGGCCAGGCGCAGCCGGTGCAGATCGGCGCGCTGACCCTGGCCGACTTCGTCAATCCGGCCGGCCTGCAGGCGCTGGGCGAGAACCTGTTCGCAGAAACCGGCGCAAGTGGCCCCGCGCAGACCGGTGGTCCCGGCACCGGTGGCCTTGGCCGGCTGATCCAGGGCGCGCTGGAAGCTTCCAACGTCAACGTGGTGGAGGAGCTGGTGTCGATGATCGAGACCCAGCGCGCCTACGAGACCAACGCCAAGGCGATCTCCACCACCGACCAGATGCTGGCGTTCCTGAACAACAACGTGTGAGCACCGCCATGAGCCGCGTCGCCCCCCTCGCCCGCGCCGCCGCGCTGACAGCCGCAATCTTCGGCCTGTCTGCCTGCGCCACGGTCAACAAGCTGCAGGGCGACGTGCGCCCGTTCGACGCCCCCGTCGCGCAGTACGCGGAAGCCGCGCCGCAACCGTTGCGCGCCGCGCCCGGCCCAGGCGACGGCGGCGGCTCGATCTATGCAGGTCGCACCGGCAAGCCGATGCGCCTGTTCCAAGACAACAAGGCCAGCGACATCGGCGACCTGCTGACCATCGTACTGGTGGAAAGCACCACCGCCACCACCAAGGCCAATACCGCCATCACCAAGAAGAGCGGCGTCGACATGGCGGCCCCGACCCTGATGGGGCAGCAGGTCACGCTGAACGGCAAATCCCTGTTGGCGGCATCAGTTGAAGGCGGGCGCGACTTCGCCGGCAACGGCAACAGCGCCCAGAGCAACAAGCTGGAAGGCCAGCTGACCGTACGGGTGGTGCAGGACCTCGGCAACGGCAACCTGCTGGTGCGCGGCGACAAGCAGCTGCGCCTGAACCAAGGTGACGAACTGGTGCAAGTACAGGGCATCGTCCGCCGCGCCGACATCGGTTCCGACAACCGCATCACCTCCGACCGCGTGGCTGATGCCCGCATCGTCTACGGCGGCCGCGGCACCCTCGCCCGCTCCAATGCGATGGGCTGGCTGGGCCGCTTCTTCAACTCCGCGCTGTTCCCCTACTGAGGCCGCCGACGATGAAACGTATCGCAACCGCGTTGGCCGCCCTGCTGTGCACCCTGGCGCTGGCGCCGCCCGCACAGGCCGAGCGCGTCAAGGATCTGGCGCAGGTGGCCGGCGTGCGCGGCAACCCCTTGATCGGCTACGGCCTGGTGGTGGGGCTGGACGGCAGCGGCGACCGCACCAGCCAGACCCCGTTCACCGTGCAGAGCCTGCGCACCATGCTCGACCAGCTGGGCGTGTCGATCCCGCCCAACGTCAATCCGCAGCTCAAGAACGTGGCGGCAGTGGCGGTGCACGCCGAACTGCCGGCGTTCGCAAAGCCCGGCCAGCCGATCGACGTGACCGTGTCCTCGATCGGCAACGCCGGCTCGCTGCGCGGCGGCAGCCTGCTGATGACCCAGCTCAAAGGCGCCGACGGCGAGGTCTACGCGATTGCCCAGGGCAGCCTGGTGGTCAGCGGCTTCGGCGCATCCGGGCGCGATGGCTCGCGGATCTCGGTGAACGCGCCCAACGGCGGCCGGATTCCGTCCGGCGCCATCGTCGAACGCTCGGTGCCGTCATCCAACGCCAGCGACAAGGTCATGCTGAACCTGCACGAAGCCGACTTCACCACCGCCTCGCGGATCGTCTCGGCGGTGAACCGCAGCTTCGGCGCCGGCAGCGCCCGCGCGCTGGACGGCGTGACCATCGAGATCGCGCCGCCGCCGGGCGACCGGATCAGCTTCCTCGCCGCACTGGAATCCCTGGATGTGGATCCCGGCACCGCCGCCGCCAAGGTCATCGTCAACGCCCGTTCCGGCACCGTGGTGATGGGCGGCCAGGTCAGCGTGCTGCCGGCGGCAGTCGCGCACGGCTCGCTCACCGTCACTATCAGCGAAGCCACCCAGGTCAGCCAGCCGGAGCCGTTCGGCCGCGGCAGCACCGTGGTGGCACCGCAATCCACCGTCAGCGCGGAGGCCGAGGGCAGCCACATGGTGCTGTTCCGCGGCGGAACCTCGCTGGAGGAGATCGTGCGCGCGGTCAACGCGGTGGGCGCGGCACCGGGCGACATCGTGGCGATCCTGGAAGCCCTCAAGCAGGCCGGCGCCCTGCGCGCCGAGCTGGAAGTGATCTGACCCCCGCGCCAACAAGACGCCCCCCGTTTGGAAGCGAGTTCAGCCCCGCCCCAAACTCCGGGTCGCAGCTGAAGCCGCCCCTGCACGCCGCAACGCCGGGTCGCGGCTGCAGCCCCTCCTGCAAGGGCCGCCCCGCACGGATGGCACACGGTTTGCATCAACACTGACATGCGCCTGCCAATCGCCACCGCCTTCCCCCTGCAACGCCCCGAGGCGACGCCTCGCGCCCGCGTGGAGGAAGCCGCGCGCGGTCTGGAAAGCCAGTTCGCGCAGATGCTGATCAAGAGCATGCGCAGCGCGACCCCGGGCGACCCGTTCGGTGGCGACAACAGCTATCGCGACATGTACGACCAAGCGCTGGCCAAGGAATTGACCAAGGGCCGCGGGCTGGGCCTGCAGCCGATGATCTTGCGCCAGCTGTCCGGCACCACCGCCACCCCGGCGGCGCCGGCCGGCGGGCTGCCGCTGCGCCAACCGAATGCGCCGATGGCGCTGCCCGCCGCCGACACGCCATCCGGGCTGCCGTTGCCGGCCGGCCTGCGCGGCAGCTCCCTGTCGCTGGCCCCCGCCAGCAGCGGCACCTCGCTGCAGGCGCTGGCGATGCCGCCGCGCCCGCCGCTGGCCGCCGCGGCAAATACCTGCGACGAAAACGCGCCGCTGGACTGCAGCAGCCCCGAAGCCTTCGCCCGCTCGGTCTGGCCGCATGCGCGCAAGGCCGCCGAGGAACTGGGCGTGCCGGCCAAGGCGCTGGTGGCGCAGGCCGCGCTGGAAACCGGCTGGGGCCGTCGCCTGGCCGGTCGCGAAGGCGTCACCTCGCACAACCTGTTCGGCATCAAGGCGGGCGGCAGCTGGCGCGGCGGGAAAGTCGAATCGGCTACCCACGAATACGTCAACGGCCAGCGGGTCAGCGAACGCGCCGCGTTCCGCAGCTACGGCAGCCCCGCCGACAGCTTCGCCGACTACACCCGGCTACTGAAAAACCCGCGCTATGCCGACGCGCGCGGCGCGGGCGGCGACGTCCATCATTTCGCGAAGGCGCTGCAGCGCGCCGGCTACGCCACCGACCCGGCCTACGCGGCCAAGATCGTGGCGATTGCCGACGGCGCTACCATGCGCCGTGCGCTGGCCGGACTGGAGGGTTAAACGATGCCGACTGGCGGCGTACTCGGAACCGGCGCATCCGCCCTGCTGGCCTTCCAGCGGGCCATGTCCACCGTCGGCCACAACGTGGCCAACGCCACCACGCCCGGCTACAGCCGCCAGCGGGTGGAATTCGAAGCACGGGCGGGCCAGCCCGGCCGGATCAGCATCGGCCAAGGCGTCGACGTGGCCAACCTGCGTCGGCTTGCCGACGGCCTGGTCTACGCGCGCCAGCTCGACAGCGCCGGCGAAATGGGCCGGCTGACCCAGATGTCCGGGCTGTCATCGCGGGTGGACAAGCTGATCACCGATCCCACCACCGGCCTGGCCACGTCCTGGTCGAACTTCTTCAGCGCCGCCAAGGGCGTGGTGGCCGACCCCACCTCCACCGCCGCGCGCAGCCAGATGTTGACCACCGGTGGCCAGCTGGCCACGCGCTGGCGCTCGCTCGACGGCAACCTGGCCCAGCTCGGCAACGAGGTCGAGGCCAGCCTCAAGGACAACATCACCGCCGCCAACCAGCTGGCTGGCGAGATCGCCAACCTCAACCGCGACATCATCGCCTCCGGCGACAACGCCTCGCCCGACTTGCTGGACCAGCGCGACCTGCGCGTGGGCCAACTATCGGCGCTGGTCGGCGCCGAAGGCGTGCTGCAGGACGACGGCGCCATGAACGTGTTCACCATCGGCGGCCAGCCGATGGTGCTGGGCGCGCGCGCCATGCAGCTGTCCACCGTGGCCGACCCCTACCAGGCCAACCGCGCGCAGTTGGCCGTACAGTCGCCGGCCGGCCCGGTGCCGCTGCCGGCCGGCTCGGTCTCCGGCGCGATCGGCGGCCTGCTGGAATTTCGCAGCAACGTGCTCGATCCAGCCCGCGCCGAACTGGGCCGCCTGGCCACCGCCTTTGCCGAAACCTTCAACGCCACCCAGCGCGGCGGCATCGACTACGCCGGCAACCCCGGCGCCGACTTCTTCACCCTGCCCGACCCCAAGGTCTATCCGCACAGCGGCAACGCCGCGGCGTCCACCGCCAGCTTCACCACCAGCGTTGCCGACGTTGGCGCGCTGACCGGCAACAACCTGGTGCTGCGCTTCGACGGCGCGGCCTGGAGCGCCGCCCGCGCCGATACCGGGCAAGCGGTGGTGATGGCCGGCACCGGCACTGGCGCCGACCCGTTCGTGGTCGAAGGCGTGGAACTGGTGCTGTCGGGCGCGGCCACGGCCGGCGACCGCTTCCTCCTGCAACCCACTGCCGCGGCTGCGGGCGGCATCAAGCTGGCGCTGAGCGACCCCGGCCAGATCGCCGCGGCCGCACCGATGACCGTGGGCCTGGACGCCGGCAATCTCGGCAGCGTGAGCGGCGGCACTGCCCGGGTGACCGATCCGGTGCTGTTCGCAGGCTTCGCCGGCGCCAACATCAGCTTCCTCGACGCCACCACCTACACCATCAATGGCGGTCCGCCCCTCGCCTACACGCCCGGCAGCACCATCAGCGATCCCGCGGCCGGCTGGTCGCTGGTGCTGAACGGCAATCCCGCGGCCGGCGACGAAATCAACCTCGACCGCACCGCGCCGCGCTCGTCCGACAACGCCAATGCGCGCCTGCTGGCCGCGGTGGACGCCAAGGCCGTGCTGAACGGCGGCCGCACCGACGTCACCGCCGGCCTGTCGCAACTGACCGCCCGCGTTGGCGGCGACGCCCGCCACGCCCAGCTCAATCTCGACGCCCAGCAGGTCATGGACGAACAGATCCTCGCCGAGCGCGAGTCGGTGTCCGGCGTCAACCTCGACGAGGAAGCCACCAACATGCTGCGCTACCAGCAGGCCTACCAGGCTGCCGCGCAGGTGATCGCCACCGCCGATACCATGTTCCAAGCACTGCTCGGCGCCGTGCGCCGCTGATGCCGTGAAGGAGGCCCCATGACCCTGCGCCTGTCCACCCAGAGCCTGTACATGCAGGGCCTGAACAGCCTGCTCAGCCGGCAAAGTGAAATCGCCCGCACCCAGCAGCAGCTCAGCAGCGGGGTCAAGCTCACCCAGGGCAAGGACGACCCGGTCGGCATGGCCACCGCGCAGCGGCTGGACCACCTGAAGGCCGCGTTGACCCAGTACGACAGCGACGCCCTGCGCGTGGACCACCGCCTGCGCATGCAGGAAAACGCGCTGGCCGACGCCAACGACAGCCTCACCCGCGCCCGCGAACTGGCCATCCAGGCCAACAGCGGCGCGCTGGGCCCGGATGACCGCAAGGCCATCGCCACCGAAGTGCTGCAGCTGCGCAAGAACCTGCTGGACATCGCCAACCGCGATGACGGCAATGGCCGCCGCCTGTTCGCCGGCACCCGCGACGGGGTCATCCCATTCACCGACAACGCCGGCAGCGTGGTCTATCACGGCGACGACGGCCGCAACGCGGTGGAAGTGGCGCCGGACGTGGCCATCGAAGACGGCGACCCCGGCAGCGCGGTGTTCCTGCGCGTGCGCACCGGCGACGGCTATGCACGCGGCACCGCCGGCGCCGGCAATACCGGCAGCGGCCTACTGAACAGCGCCCAGGCCACCGACGCCAGCACTTGGAACGGCGACACCCTCACCCTGCGCTTCACCGCGCCCAACGCCTACGAAATCGTCGATGCCGCCGGCAACCCGCTGGCACCGCCGGTGACCGGCAGCTGGACCAGCGGCAGCGCCGTGCCGCCCGCCTCATCCGGACTGGGCGTGGAATTCAGGGTCAGCGGCAGCCCCGCCGCCGGCGACACCTTCACCGTGGAAACCGCGCCCAACCAGGACGTGTTCGCCACCCTGCAGGCCTTCGCCGACGCGCTGCTGCTGCCCGGCACCGGCCCGGCCGACAACGCCCGCCGCGTCAACGCCTTCGGCAGCGCCATCGGCGACATCACCACCGCGCAGGGTCACATGCTGGCGCTGCGCTCCGGCGTCGGCGCCCGCATGAACGACATCGACACCGCCAACGACGGCCGCAGCCTGCAGAGCCTCACCCTGTCTGAATCACTGTCCAGCCTGCGCGACACCAATCTCGCCGAGGCCATCAGCCGCCTCAACATGCAGCTGCTGGCGCTGGAAGCCGCGCAGAAGACCATGCTGCAGACGCAGGGCATGTCGCTGTTCAACAAGCTCTGAGGCGGCACCAGGGCTAGCATCCACCGCCCTGGCATCAGGCCGCTGCAACCCGCGCCCGCCGGCTGACCACGACCAGCCCGACCAGCGCCAGCAGTGAAAACCCGGCGCCGGCGGCGAAGGTCATTGCCGGCCCCGCCGCCGTCCACAGCGCGCCGGCCAGGAAGCTGGCCAGCAGCAGGGCCAGGCCGGTCATTAGGTTGAACAGGCCGAACGCGGTGCCGCGCAGGTCGGCGGGCGCGGCGTCCGCGACCAGCGTGGACAGCAAGCCCTGCGTCGCCCCCATGTGCAATCCCCACAGCACGGTGCCGGCCAGCACCCAGCCAATCGACGAGGCCAGCGCCAGCACCACGTCGGCCACGATCAGCAGCAAGATGCCCAGCGCCAGCAGGCGGAAGCGGTCGCCGCGATCGGACCAGTGCCCGAACGGCCACGCGCTGGCCGCGTACACCACGTTCATCACGATCAACACCAGCGGCACCCAGGTCGCCGCCAACCCCACGCTGGTCGCGCGCAACAACAGGAACGCCTCGCTGAATCGCGCCAGCGTCAGCGCGGTGGCGAACGCGATCACCAGCCAGTAGGCCGCCGGCAGCCTGCGTAGTTCGTCGCGATGGATCGGCGAGCGCCGCCGGTGGACGACCTCCAGCCTGTCCGGCTCCTGCACGCCCCACACGATGAACAGCACCGAGACCACCGCCGGCACCACCGCCACCCAGAACACCAGCCTGAAGTCGTCGCCGCTGGCAGCCATCAGCAGCAGCGCGATGCAGGGGCCGGCGAACGCACCCACGGTATCCATCGATTGCCGCAGCCCGTACGCCGCGCCGCGCGACGCCGGCGGGGTGATGTCGGCCACCAGCGCATCGCGCGGCGCCCCGCGGATGCCCTTGCCGATGCGGTCCACGAAACGCGCCGCCAGCACCATGCCCAGCCCCGACGCCAGCGGGAACAGCGGCTTGGTCAACGCCGCCAGCCCGTAGCCCAGCAGCACTAGCGGCTTGCGCCTGCCGATCCAGTCGCTGAGCGTGCCCGAGAACACCTTGACGATCGCCGCAGTCGCCTCGGCGATGCCTTCGATGATCCCCACGGACATCGCACTGACCCCCAGCACGCTGATCAGGAACACCGGCAGCAGGCTGTGCACCATCTCCGAGGAGGTGTCCATGAACAGGCTCACGAAGCCCAGCGCAACCACGCCGCGCGGCAGATGGGGACGTTTCATCAGGTAGCTCCGGCGGTCGCATGCATCGCTATGCCGGCAAGCTTGCCGGCGCACGGCGCGATTGTCGCGCGCGCCACGTCGACAAGCCGTGGCAAGGCCACGCCCGCTTGCCGAACACCGCCGATTACAGGCCGCCAGCACATTGCCGATACCGGTTTGCAGCCCGGCCGCCGCACTGCGAAGGCAGGCTTTAGGGAATCTTTAGGGCCTTCACGGAAAAATTTTTATTTCTGCGAAGCAGTGCCCAAATCCAAACATTCCCCTCAAGAAACCCCACCGGGGTCCGTTACCGGGATTGCAGAGGACAGGGCCGCACCAAAAACCGGCAAGCCCCTGCGGACCCCAACCGGCAACGCCCTGACCCATTTCGGCATCGCCCTTCCACGGAGAACACGCAATGTCCATCATCAACACCAACGTGATGTCGCTGAACTCGCAGCGCAACCTCGCGACCAACAACGCCAGCCTGGCCACCACCATCCAGCGCCTGTCCTCGGGCCTGCGCATCAACAGCGCCAAGGATGACGCCGCCGGCCTGGCGATTTCCGAGCGCTTCACCACCCAGATCCGCGGCCTGAACCAAGCGGCGCGAAACGCCAACGACGGCATCTCGCTGGCGCAGACCGCCGAAGGCGCGCTGGGCGAAATCGGCAACAACCTGCAGCGCATCCGCGAGCTGGCGGTGCAGTCTGCCAATGCCACCAACTCCGATTCCGATCGCGCCGCCCTGCAGAAGGAAGTGGATCAGCTGAAGTCGGAAATCGATCGCGTTGCGACCCAGACGTCCTTCAACGGTCGCAAGCTGCTGGACGGTTCGTTCCAGTCGCAAGCTTTCCAGGTTGGTGCCGACGCCGGCCAGACCATCACCGTTGACAGCGTGGCCAGTGCCCGCACCAGCGCGCTTGGCGCTTATCAGGGTTTCAGCCTGACTGCTGACCTGGCCGCGAACGCTAATGACGTCGCCAGCGCCAAGACCATCACCGTCGGCGGCAGCACTTACGACCTCGGCAGCGTGGCGGATGATGCGCGCGCTTTGGCTTCCGCCCTGAACAGTGCGGGTATTGAAGGGCTGACCGCCAGCGCGGGGGCCACCACCGCAGCCGGCCAAACGGCAACGAGCACCGGCACAACGGGCAATGCGGACGTAATCACCATCAACGGCAAAGCGATCAATGTTGTTAAGGGCGCGGATGCAGCCACCAGCCTGGCCAACGCTTTCAGCGCAATCAACGCCCAGTCGGCAGTGACGGGAGTCCAAGCGGTTCAGGATGGCACCAAGATGAATCTGGTTGCTGCTGACGGCCGCAATGTCACCTTGAGCTTTACTTCCGGTGGCGCTGCGAATTCTGTCATCACGGACTACGGTTTGGCCGCTGCCGATACCTACGGCGGTGCGGTGACGATGTCGTACAAGGCGCCTGAGGGTGTGACTGGCACCTTCGACTTCGCAACTGGCTTCGTTGCCGCTTTCGCAGATACGGCCATCGCCTCGACGGGTACGGCGGTTTCGGCCCTCGACATTTCGGACGTATCCGGAGCGAACGCCGCGCTGAAGACTATCGACGCCGCACTTGACTCGGTCAACGGTTCCCGCGCCGATTTGGGCGCCATCCAGAACCGCTTCAGCTCGGTGATCAGCAACCTCAACACCAACGCCGAGAACCTGAGCGCTTCGCGCAGCCGCATCCGCGATACCGACTTCGCCAAGGAAACGGCCGAACTGGCCCGCACCCAGATCCTGGCCCAGGCCGGTACCGCCATGCTGGCCCAGGCCAACCAGTCCACCCAGAACGTGCTGAGCCTGCTGCGCTAATAGGCCATTAGCAACAACGGTACGGCAGGACGGCCCCGACGCAGATCGCGTCGGGGCCAACCTGCTTTCCGGCAACACCCGGTTCAAGGAGCAACATGCAATTGCGGCAGGAAAGGCCCCGGCCCGGACTGCAGGAGAGTTGTCCCAACCCCTTCGATGAGCCGTCATGTCCAGCATCACGCCCATCAGCGCTCCGCCTAACGGAGCGACTCCCGCCTCGACGCCCGGCGCCGGGGCTTTGCCGCGTCCGCTTGCCGGTACGCCCTCCCCTGATGCTGCCCTGCAGGCGCGAGAGGCGCAGGCCAAACAGGCGCTGGCAATACAGGCATCCAACAAACCAACGGCCAGCGAACTGCAGAAACAGCTTGAAGAGGCGATGGCGGACGCCCGTGTGCAGACCAACCTGCGCTTCCGGGTGGACGAGGATGCCAACCGCATCGTGGTGTCGGTGGTGGATTCGGACACCGGCGAGACCATCGTGCAGATCCCCGACGAAACCGCATTGACGGTGGCAAGGCGACTGGCCGCCACCGGCCGCGGTTTGTTTGATCGGGAAGCCTGACAAGCCCAAGTTGAGCGTAGGACCGCCCCCCCTACTACACCCTCAAGAAAGACCTCTGGCAGGGGAAGCTTAAGCCGCCACCGATATGCCGGTTTTGGGACATGGACAGGGCCGCTGCCACGATGCGCGCGAGGACGCGGCGCATGGCCTCTCAATTGGCGCCGGATGGGTTTAAGGTACGGCCAGCGCTGCCGTTATATTCCCTGCAACCCAAAAGGCGCCGCGCGTGCGGCCGCCACGGAGGACGCCAACATGGCCAGCATCACCAGCGCGGGCATCGGCTCGGGCCTAAACGTCACCGAACTGGTCGGCCAACTGGTCGCGGCCGAGCGCGCGCCTGCGGACAACCGGCTGAAGGCGATGGAGACATCCACCAAGGCGCAGATTTCCGCCTTCGGCGCGATCAAGGCTGCGCTGGCCGGCTTCGAAAGCGCGCTGAAGAAGCTGGACGGCGCCGGTGGGCTGCCCGGCCGCAAGGCCACCGTGGGCACGGATGCGGGCTTCACCGCCAGCGCCGGCAGTTCCGCCGCGCTGGGCACCTATTCGGTCATCGTCGAGAAGCTGGCCACCGCGCACAAGCTGCAGTCGGCCGCTGCTACCAGTACCACCCAGATAGGCGACGGCACGCTGACGTTGAAAGTGGGTGATGGCGATGCCTTCGATGTCACCATCGAAGCCGGCAAGGGCACGCTGGCCGACATTCGCGATGCCATCAACAAGCAGGCTGCCGGCAAGGGCGTGAACGCCACGCTGGTCAACGGCGATTCCGGGCAGGTGCTGGTGCTGAGCTCGGACAAGACCGGTTCGGCCGGGGCCCTGACCGTCAGTGCCAGCGGCGGCAATGGCGGCCTGTCGGTGCTGGCCACCACCGGCGGCACGATGACCGAAGTCACGCCGGCGCAGGACGCCGTGGTGCACGTGGACGGCATCACCCGCACGTCGTCCACCAACACGCTCACCGATTTGGTGGACGGCATCACCCTGACCCTGACCAAGGGCAAGCCCGGCGAAGCATTCACGCTGGACGTAGGTTCCGACGCCAGCACGCTGAAGGCCTCGATGCTCGGCTTCATCAGCGCCTACAACACTGCGCTGGGCGCGCTGCGCACGCAGAGCGCCGCCGGTGGCGAAGGCAAGACCGCTGGTCCGCTGAGCGGTGATGCCGCGCCGCGCGCGATCACCGCATCGCTGCGCAACGCAATCGGCAACAACTACGCCGAGCTTAGTGCGATGGGCCTGAAGACCGCGGTCGATGGTTCGCTCAGCCTGGACGGCACGAAGTTCGACGCAGCCTTGGCCGCCAATCCCGGTGCGGTCAAGAACCTGCTGGGTGAGGACGCCGGTTTCGGCAAGAGCATGCGCGACATGCTGCACAACTACGTGGGCGCGCAGGGGCTGCTGACCGATCGCGGCAAGACGCTGGACGACCGCATGAAGTCGGTGGGCCAGCAGCGCGCCGACCTCGACGCCCGCATGGAGCGCCTGGAAGCCTCGTATCGCCGCCAATTCACCGCGCTGGACGCGATGATGGCGCAGATGCAAAGCACCTCCAGCTACCTCACCCAGCAACTGGGTGCCCTCAGCAACAGCAACAGCAACCGTTGACCAACGCCATGAACGCACGGGGCTACGCAAACCAATACCGCCAGACCGCCGTCAATAGCGCGGTGCTGGACGCCTCCCCGCATCGACTGGTGAGCCTGATGCTGGCGGGCATCCGCGAGCGCCTGAGGCTGGCCAGCGCCTGCATGGAAGTCGGCGACCTGCCGCGCAAGGGCCAGGCGATCAGCGAAGCCAGCCTGATCATCAGCGAGCTGGACGGTTCGCTGGATCACGCCGCCGGCGGCGAAATCGCCGACGGCCTGGCCGCGCTGTACGACTACTCGCAGCGCCGGCTGACCGAAGCCAACCTGAACAACGATGTCGCGGTGGTGCAGGAAGTCGACGGCCTGATCGCCGACATCGAAGCCGCCTGGCAGCAAATCGACCCGGACCGCGCGCGGTGACCGAGTACACCACCGACGCCCCGCCCGCCCTGCCGGTCGATGCCCTGCGCGAAGCGCTGGGCCGGGCCGATCTGGACGCGGCCACGGCGCTGGTGGATGCGCATGATCGCGCGGTGCGGCAGGCGCTGGGTGGTGCGGACGCCGCGCTGCTGGATCCGCGCCAAGTGCAGGCGTGGGTGTGCCTATTGGACGACCAGCAGGCGATGCTGGAGGAACTGGGCCAGCGACGCGACTTCGTCGCCGACCAGCTGCAGCAACTACAGCGCCACCAGCGCAGCGCCAACGCCTACCTGCAGGCGATGGGATGAACCACGAGCGCGCCGACGCAGCCTTGTTCGGCGACGCGCTGGCCTGTGAAGACGTGCAGCGGGCGGCGTTCGTGCCACGGCAGTTGGATCCGGCCTGGCTGGAAACCGTTTGTTCCCGCGCCGAGATCCACCTGTCTGCGATCGCCATCATCGAAGACAGCCGCAACGAAGAAGAAGAAGGCCCGCAGGGGCTGGCGCTGCGACGCATCGAAGCCAAGCTGGACCTGCTGCTGACCTTGGTCGGCAACCTGAATGCGCAGGCCAATGCCGATCCGCGGGTGCTGCTGCGCTGGTCCGCACAGGGCGTGCGGATGCCGGCTGGCAATGCCTGCGTGGAAGGCAGCACCGGCCTGTTTCGCATGCAGGCCACCCCTTGGCTGCCGGAACCGCTGGTACTGCCGGCGGTAGTGCTCGCCTGCGCGCCCGGCGACGACGGCACCCCCAGCCAGTGGCTGCAATTCGCCCCCCTGCCCGACGCCACCCGCGCGGCGCTGGAACGCCACGTGTTCCGCCAGCACCGCCGGGCCATCGCCGAGCTTCGCGCCCAGCGCGACCAGTAATCCTGGCTTCCACCCTGCCGAACGCGCGACCACGTCCGCGTTTCGAGCGCGCCTGTCGGCGTGTCGATTTTCCGACTCCGGTCGCGCCTATTTCCATGGATTCGCCTACACTGCATGCAAGACGCATGCGCGGTTTCGCGGTAGGGGCGACTTAACCACAGCAGATGGGCAGTTCAGGCAGGACCACGGGGGGCCGGGATGAAGGCTAGCTTGCAGGCCAAGATGGGGCAGTCGATGACGCTGACCCCGCAGCTGCTGCAGTCGATCCGGCTACTGCAGGTCACCTCGCTGCAGCTGGAGCAGGAACTCCAGCAGGTCTTGGAACGCAACCCCCTGTTGGAACAGGAGGCGGACGAGGAAGAGCCCGTTTCCGCCGGTGATGGCGATGACGCCGCGCTGGAAGCCGCCGCCTGGGACGAACTGCCGGAACCGATGTTCTTGTCCGGCGGCAGCCATGCCGGCGATCCGGACGACGATGCCACCGCCCGCATCGCCGCAGGCGAATCCAGCGACCCACGCCAGCGCCTGCTGCAACAGCTGCAGTTGCGCTGCAGCGCGCGCGAACTGGCGATGGCCGCGTGGTGGCTGGACTACTGCGACGACCGCGGCTATCTGGAAGGCGATCCGGCCGAACTGGCCCGCCAGGGCGCAGTGCAACTCGCGGACGAGCTGCCCGATGCCAGCGCCGGGGCCCTGCTGGCCGCACGCCAACACCTGCTGCTGGAGGGCGACTGGCCGGGCATGGCCGCGGCCGACCCGCGCGAATGCCTGCTGGCCCAGCTGCGCGCCCTGCCCGCCAGCGATGCGCGGTCGCTGGCGCTGCGCATCGTCGACGAGCAGCTGGAGACGCTGGCCCGGCACGAACTCCCGGCCTTGGCCACGCAGCTGGGTGCATCTCCTCCCGAGGTAGCCACCGCGGTGGCGCTGGTGCTGTCGCTACAACCGCACCCGGTGGAGCAGCCGCCGGAACCGGAGCCCGCCTTCATCGTCCCGGACGTGATCGCCTGGCGCGCCGGCGGCGGCTGGCAGGTACGCCTGAACACCCGCAGCGCCCCGCGCCTGCGCCTGTGCGTGCATGCCGAACAGGCGTCCGGCCACGCCGGCATGCGCGGGCTGTTGGACGAGGCCCGCTGGCTGCTGCGCAGCCTGGGCATCCGCAACGAAACCCTGCTCAAGACCGCGCGCGCGCTGGTCACGCGCCAGCAGGCCTTCCTGGAACAGGGCGAGGAGGCCATCGCGCCGCTCACGCTGAAGGAGGTGGCCGAGGAAATCGGGGTGCACGAATCCACCGTATCACGCATCACCACCGGCAAATACATCCAGACCCCCCGCGGCACCCTTGAACTCAAGCGCCTGTTCGCGGTGCGACTGGAGGGCGCGGAGGTGTCCGGTGCGGCGATCAAGGCGATGGTGCGCCGGTTGATCGAGGACGAGCCGGCGCACGCGCCGCTGGCCGACGAGGTGATTGCCGCGATGCTGGCCCGGCAGGGTATCCGCGTGGCGCGCCGCACCGTGGCCAAGTATCGTGAACAACTGTGCATCGCACCGGCGCGGATGCGCCGCCGCGAGCGGAGCCCGGCGCCGATGGCGCGGCTGGGCTGATCTTCTCAAGGGGAAGAAGATGTTGAAAACCATCAGGGTGCTGCTCGTGGATGACCACGAAGGCTTCATCAACGCGGTGGTCCGGCACATGCGCAAGCATGAATGGATCGACATCGCCGGCACCGCCGCCAACGGCATCGAGGCGGTGGCTCGCTCCGAGTCACTGCGCCCGGACGTGGTGCTGATGGACCTGGCGATGCCGGAAATGGGCGGGCTGCAGGCCACGCGCCTGATAAAAGCCCAAGATGCGCCGCCGTTCGTCGCCATCGTCAGTCATTTCGACGACAACGAACACCGCGAGCACGCCCAGCGCGCCGGCAGCGATGCCTTCGTCAGCAAGCTCAACTACATGCAGGAAGTGCTGCCGCTGCTGGAAGGCCTGGCCGGGGCCGGGGCTCGCGCATGAGTGAATCACGCATCCTGGTGGTCGATGGCGACGACGCCCGTACCGAGCGGCTGGCAACGCTGCTGGACTTCATGGATTTCACCCCGCGCATCGTGGTGGATGCCGCGGACATCGACTTGGCCAAGGCGCGCGCCACCGACTGGGTGGCGGTCATTGCCGGCGACGTGGGCAATGCCGCCGCTTGGGACGCATTCATTGCCTGGCTGGCGGCGCAGCCGCTGCACCCGCCGGTGATCGCCTTGCCCGGCCCGGCCGATGCCAGCGGCTGGCGCCGGCACCTGCACCCCGAAATGGTCTGGACGCTGGACTACCCGATCCGCCGCAACCAGCTGCAAGACGTGCTGCGCCGGGCCAGCATCAAGCGCATGGACGACGACGAGCGCCGCGAGATTCCGCAGATCGGCCCCACCGGCCGCAGTTCCGCAGTGTTGCGGTTGAACCGGTTGATCGACCAAGTGGCCCGCTTCGACACCACCGTGCTCATCCTCGGCGAGTCCGGCACCGGCAAGGAGGTCGCCGCACGCGCCATCCACGCGCGTTCGCCGCGCAAGGACAAGCCGTTCGTCGCCATCAACTGCGGCGCGATCCCGCCCGACCTGCTGGAAAGCGAGCTGTTCGGCCACGAAAAGGGCGCGTTCACCGGCGCGCTGACCCAGCGCAAGGGCCGTTTCGAGATGGCCGAGGGCGGCACCCTGCTGCTGGACGAGATCGGCGACATGCCGATGGCGATGCAGGTCAAGCTGCTGCGGGTACTGCAGGAGCGCGTGTTCGAGCGCGTAGGCGGCGGTCCGCCGATCACCTGCAACGTGCGCGTGCTGGCGGCCACCCACCGCAACCTCGAGGCCCATATCGCCGATGGCAAGTTCCGCGAGGACCTGTTCTATCGGCTCAACGTCTTCCCCATCGAAATGCCGGCGCTGCGCGAGCGCGGCGACGACCTGCCCGACCTGGTGACGGCGATCACCCGCCAGCTGGCCGAGGCCGGGCGCGGCCGGGTGACCCTGACCGACGAGGCCATCGCCGCGCTGCAGCATTACGACTGGCCCGGCAACGTCCGCGAGCTCAGCAACCTGTTGGAACGACTGGCAGTGCTGCACCCGGAAGGCCGGGTGGGCATCGGCGACCTGCCGGCCCGCTACCGCGCCGCCCTGCCGGAGGAACTGCTGCGGGACGCGCCGCCGCCGCGCGAGGAACTGTTGCCGCCGCTGCAGCCCGCCGCTCCGGCCCCCGCACCGCCCCCGCCGCCCGACCCGGCCACCCTGTCGCCGCTGGTATCGCTGCCGGCGGGCGGCCTGGACCTGCGCCAGCACATCGCGGAAATCGAGAACGAGCTGATCCGCCAGGCCCTGCAGCAGAGCGGCGGCGTGGTCGCCCACGCGGCCCCGCTGCTCGGCCTGCGCCGCACCACCCTGCTGGAAAAGCTGCGCAAATACGGGATCGGCCGCGGCAGCGAGGCCACCGCGGAAGACAGCTAGCACGATTGCTGGGCGCACCTCGGGCGCCGGCACCTTTCCGGCACAGCGTTCGTAGGTGGGGCTTCAGCCCCGACCCTTAGCCCCGGTTTAGCCGAAGCTTCCGGTCGCGGCTCAAGCCGCCCCTACATAGAGCATGAGATATGCCTCTCATGTTATTGAAAAACAACATATTCCGAGACCAATTCTGACTGCAGGCGGTTTTCCGTCACCACCCCGGCATGGGTTTTGCACGAAAGGCGACAGGCTTTCCCTGTCCACGTGCCCAGATGACCGATGCCATCAGCTCGATCCTCTCCCAGATCCGCGCCCACGAGACGCGGGCGCAGGGCTCGCTCGGTAATCCGGCGGCCATCGATGCCCGTCCGTCCAATGCCATCGAGACCGGCCAGCCGGCGGGTGCCGACTTCCAGAAAACCCTGGGCAACGCCATCGATGGGGTCAGCAAGACCCAGAACGAGGCCAGTGCGCTGCAGCATGCGTTTGAAATCGGCGACCCGCGCGCCGACCTTGCCCGGGTGATGGTGGCGATGCAGCAGTCGCAAGTCGCCTTCAAGGCGGCGGTGGAAGTACGCAACCGCCTGGTCCAGGCTTACCAGGACGTGATGAACATGCCGGTCTAGCGAACCCGGGCGCCATGCCGTGCTGCACGCTAGGCCGCCTTCCCTCCCCTCCTTTCGCCCCTTCCAGCCAGAATCCCGCCAGCCATGAGCGCCATCGCACTCCCCAAGACCACCGAAGGCCTGAAGAACCTGGGACGCCTGCAGGACATCCCGATGGTGCGGCAGCTGCTCACGCTGGGCGTGACCGCGGCGGCCATCGCGCTGGGGCTGTGGCTGTTCTCCTGGACCCAAAAACCCACCTACGCGCCGCTGCCGGGGCTGGACGCCAAGACCGCCGGCGAGGCGCGCGACGTGCTGCGCAATGCCCAGCTGCCGTTCAAGATCGACCCGGCGACCGGCGCGCTGTCGGTGCCGGAAGACCGCATCGGCGAGGCACGCATGGCGCTGGCCGCCGGCGGCATCGGTGCGGGCGAGGACCGTGGGTTCGCCGCAATGGAAGGCGACCAGGGCTTCGGTACCAGCCAGTTCGTGGAAAACGCGCGCTACCAGCACGCGCTGGAAACCGAGCTGGCCCGCACCATCTCCAACCTGCGCCCGGTACGCGAGGCGCGGGTGCACTTGGCCATGCCCAAGCCGTCCGCGTTCACCCGCAACAAGGACCCGGCCAGCGCCTCGGTGGTGCTGCAGCTGCAGAGCGGCGCCGCTCTGGAACAGGGTCAGGTGGATGCCATCGTGCACCTGGTGTCTTCGTCCATTCCCGGCCTGCCGGCCAGCAACGTCACCGTGGTCGACCAGTACGGCCGGCTGCTGTCCAACCCCGATCCGGACAGCGACGCCGCCATCAGTGCCAAGCAGTTCGAGCGCCAGCGCCGCCAGGAAGCGGTGTTCGTGCGCCGCATCCAGGAACTACTGGAGCCGATGACCGGCCCGGGCAAGGTCCGCGCCGAAGTCAGCGTGGACATGGATTTCAGCCAGACCGAGCAGGCTAGCGAGAAGTACGGCCCGGACCCGGCCATCGTGCGCAGCGAGCAGCTGTCCGAATCCGGCAACCTGGCCGCGGCCAATCCGCCGCAAGGCGTACCGGGCAGCGCCACCAACACCCCGGCCGCCGCCGCAGCGGCCGCCAACCCCGCCCCCAATGCTGCTGGCGCGGCCCCAGCCAACGCCGCGCAGTCCACCGCGGCCAATGGCAACGGCACCCGCAGTTCGGTGCGCAATTACGAGATCGACCGCACCCTGACCCACACCCGGCAGGCGCCGGGCCGGATCAGCCGGGTCACCGCCGCGGTGCTGGTCGACAATTTGCCCGGCGCGCCGGGCAAGGACGGCAAGCCCACCGAACGCGCGCTCAACGCGCAGGAAATCCAGCGCATCCAGTCGCTGGTGCAGCAGGCGATCGGCTTCGATGCCCAGCGCGGCGACGCCGTGACCGTGGTCAACTCGCCGTTCGCGCGCCAGCCCGAAGTGGCGATGGAGCCGGTGCCGCTGTGGGAAAATCCGAAGGCCCGCGACCTGCTGCGCACCCTGCTCGGCGGCCTGGCGGTGCTGGCGGTGGTGTGGTTCGTGCTGCGCCCCGCCTTCCGCGCGCTGACCACGCCGAAGGTGCGGCCCAAGCACGAACCGGAGGATGCGGAGGTAACCGAGATGCTCGACCACGAGGACCAGCCGCTGCCGCCGGCGCTGACGCAGGAGCGCATCGCCAAGCGCCGCGACTTCGAGGCCAAGGTGCAGGTGGCGCGCGATGCCGTGGCCGCCGATTCCAAGCGCGTCGCCTCGGCGGTGCGCGACCTGGTGAACGCCGATGAGTGACTACGTGCTCACCGGCGTACAGCGCGCCGCCGTCATCCTGTTGTCGCTGGGCGAGCAGCAGGCCGCCGAAGTGCTCAAGCACATGGGCGCCAAGGAAGTGCAGAAGCTGGGCGTGGCCATGACCTCGGTCGGTGGCGTTTCCAGGCAGGACGTGGAGAAGGTGATCGACAACTTCGTCGACACGCTGGAGCAGCCCAACATCGGCAGCGGTGCCGACGAATACGTGCGCAGCGTGCTGGTGCAGGCGCTGGGCGAGGAGCGCGCCAGCGGCCTGATCGACCGCATCCTGCTCGGCCGCAACACCACCGGCCTGGACACGTTGAAGTGGATGGAGCCGCGCGCCATCGCCGACCTGGTGCGCAACGAACACCCGCAGATCATCGCCATCGTGCTGTCGCACCTGGACCCGGACCAGGGCGCTGAAGCGCTGAAGTTCCTCCCCGAGCGCACCCGCGCCGACGTGCTGATCCGCATCGCCACCCTGGACGGCATCCCGCCGCACGCGCTCAACGAACTGAACGACGTGATGGCCAAGCAGTTCGCCGGCAACCAGAACCTCAAGTCCTCTTCCATCGGCGGCGTCAAGGTGGCGGCCAACATCCTCAATTTCATGGACAGCGGCCAGGACGAGGTCATCCTCGGCACCATCGCGCAAGTCGATGAAACGCTGACCGCCAGCATCCGCGACCACATGTTCGTATTCGACAACCTGGCCGAGATTGACGACCGCGCCATGCAGGCGGTCCTGCGCGAAGTGCCGGCCGACCGGCTGGCGCTGGCGCTGCGCGGCGCCGACACCAAGGTCAAGGACAAGATCACCGCCAACATGTCGCAGCGCGCGGCGGAGATGCTGGTCGAGGACATGGAAGCGCGCGGCCCGGTGCGGCTGGCCGAGGTCGAGGCCGCGCAGAAGGAAATCCTCACCATCGTCCGCAAGATGGCCGAAGACGGCACCATCCAACTCGCCGTCAAGGCCGAGGTCTTCGTATGAGCAATACCGTGCGCTGGGCCGCGCCGGAGCTGGCGCCGCCACCGCCCCCACCGCCGCAGGAGCCGCTGCGGCACATGCCCAGCGTGGAGGAAGTGCAGGCCATCGAGGAGGCCGCGCATGCCGAGGGCTATGCGCGCGGGCACGCCGAGGGCGTTGCCGCCGGCCAGGCCGAAGCGCGCCGCATCGCCGCGCAGATGGAAGGCATCCTCGATGCCTTCACCCGGCCGCTGGCGCGGCTGGATGGTGAAGTCGGCGATGCGCTTGGCGATCTCGCCGTACGCATCGCCGGCACCCTGCTGCGGCGCAGCTATGCGGTGGAGCCGGCGCTGTTGGAAGCACTGGTGCGCGAAGCGCTGGAGTTGGCCGGCAGCGACCAGCGCCAGGTGGAGCTGCGCCTGCACCCGGAGGACCTGGCCATGCTTGGCCCGCAGCTGGTGGCGCTGGAAGGCGTGCGCCTGAGCGGCGATACCACCCTTGCCCGCGGCGACCTGCGCCTGCACGCCGACAGCGTGCGCATCGACGGCAGCCTGTCGGCGCGGCTCAACGCCACCCTGCAGCGCATCGTCGCCGGAGCCGGCGCGTGAACCGGTGCGGCGGGCCCTTGATCTTTTGCGCGGAAAAGCGCTGGATAGGCGTAGGGAACCGTGACGACCGTCGCGATTCGTTGAAGGACGCCAAGCGCAGCCCCGCGGGACGCAGCCAATGAGCATTGCCGCCGCACAGTGGGACGAAGCACGCAGCCTACGGCTGGCGATGCGGCTGCGCGGCATGGACACCGAGCGCGTCCCCGCGATGGGCATGGTGCGCGAAGGCGTGTTGCGTCGCGCCGTCGGCCTGACCTTGGAAGCCACCGGCTGCGAAGCGCCGCTGGGCGCGCGCTGCAGCGTGGAGAGCAGCGGCGGCCGCTGGGTGGATGCCGAAGTGGTCGGCTTCGCCGGCGACCGCACCTTCCTGATGCCCACCTCCGACCTGTCCGGCCTGCTGCCCAACGCACGCGTCATCACCGGCTCCAGCCGTGGCGAGGTGGCGGTGGGCGAAGGCCTGCTGGGCCGCGTCATCGACAGCGACGGCGTGCCGCTGGATGGCCGCCCGCCGCTGCGCGCCGAGGATTTCGTCGGCCTGTCGGGCGTCCAGATCAACCCGCTGATGCGCGAGCCGATCACCCGCTCGCTGGACGTCGGCGTGCGTGCGATCAACGCCCTGCTGCCGATCGGCCGCGGCCAGCGCGTCGGCCTGTTCGCCGGCTCCGGCGTCGGCAAATCGACGCTGCTGGGCATGATGACCCGCTACACCGCCGCCGACGTGATCGTGGTCGGCCTGATCGGCGAGCGCGGCCGCGAAGTGCGCGATTTCGTCGAAAGCACCCTCGGCCCCGAAGGCCTGCGCCGCTCGGTGGTGGTGGCCGCCCCCGCCGACCGGCCGCCGCTGGCGCGCCTGCATGGCGCCCTGCGCGCCACCGCCATCGCCGAATGGTTCCGGGACCAGGGCTTGCATGTGCTCCTGCTCATGGACTCCCTGACCCGCTTCGCCCACGCCCAGCGCGAGATCGGCCTGTCGGTGGGCGAACCGCCGACCACCCGCGGCTACCCGCCGTCGGTGTTCGCGCGCCTGCCGGCGCTGGTGGAACGCGCCGGCAACGGCGCCGACGGCCGCGGCTCGATCACCGCCTTCTACACCGTGCTGACCGAAGGCGACGACCAGCAGGAGCCGATCGCCGACGCCGCCCGCGCCATCCTCGACGGCCACATCGTGCTGACCCGCCGGATCGCCGACGCCGGCCTGTACCCGGCCATCGACGTGGAAGTCTCGGTCAGCCGCGTGATGCAGGACATCACCGACCCGGCCTGGCGCGGCCGTATCCGCCGCCTCAAGCAGCTGATGGCCGCCTACAACGCCCAGCGCGACCTGATCGCCATCGGCGCCTACCAGCGCGGCAACGACCCGGTGGTCGATGACGCCCTTGCATTGTGGCCGCAGATCCTCCAGTTCCTTGGCCAGGATGTCGCCGAATCGGCGGACGTCGAAGCCAGTCGCAATGCCCTCGCCCGTCTGCTCGACGGCGCTCCGGAGATCGCCCCATGACCCGTTCGCAACGACTGAATCCCCTCCTCCGGGTCACCCAGCAGCGCCAGGACACGGTGGCGAAGATGCTGGCCGAGCGCGACAAGACGCTGGCCGAACAGCAGCAGCGCCTGGACACGCTGAAGGAATACGCCGACTCCTACAGCGTCGCGCCTTCGGGCGGCACGCTGGCGCCGGCCATGCTGGCCAACCACGTCGCCTTCCGCGCCAAGCTCGACACCGCCCTGCAGCAGCAGGCGCAGGTAGTGGATACCTCCCGCCAGAACTGCGAAGTCGAGCGCGCCCGGCTGATGCTGGCGAGCCGCGACAACAAGGTGCTGGAGCAGCTGGCTGCCAGCTATCGCGCGGAGGAATCGCGCGTAGCCGACCGCCGCGAGCAGCGCGAACTGGACGACCTGGGCGCGCGCCGCGTCCGCGTGGCGCAGGAAGGCAACGAACCATGATGGGCGAAACCGCCAGCCTGCCGCTGCCGACCGCTGCGGCTGCGCCCGCCGCCACGGTACTGGCGGCAACGGCCACCACCGCCCCCGCTGCGGGCACCGCCGCGCAGGACGCGGCCGGCACCCCGGCCAGCAACCCCAGCCTGCTGTTCGACCTGCTGCTGGGCGAGCAGTCGGAAGCGGCCGCGATTTCGCTGGCTGGCGTACTGCCGGCCACCACCCGCACCGCTACCGGCGAACGGCCGGAAGAAACGCCTGCCGCCGACCCGCTGCTGAGCGTATTGGCGCAGATGCCGCAAACGCCGCAAGTGGCGGTGCTGCCGGTGGCTGCGCCCGTCCTGCCAACGCCCACGACGAACGCCGCTGCCGACGCCGCCTCGCGGCCGCTGGCCGTACTGGCGGCCAGCCAACCGGGCCTGGGCGTGGGCTTGGCTGGCGCCGATATCGCCATGCCAGCGCACGCAACCACCACCTCTCCCACGACCGGCCTGCCGGCGGACACCGCGCCCGACACCGGCCTGCCGGCCGCGCACGCCGCGCGCTCCACCCTGTCGCAGCCGGGCTTCGTCCACCAGGCCGCGGGCGCCGATGCGTCGCTGCCGGGCTTCGTATTGCCCGCCGCGGAACAGGCCGCTACCCCGATCGAGGCGCCTGCCACGGCATCCGCCACCGCCCCGATCAACGCACTGCAGTCGCTGGCCGGGGTACAACCCGCCAGCACGCCAGCCGCGCCGCTCGCGGCACCGGTACTGACGCAGCCGGCCGACCCCGCCAATGGCTATGACGACGGCTTCAGCGGCCACGTGACTTGGCTGGCCGGGCAGCGCATCGGCCAGGCCGAGATCCGGGTGGTCCCCGAGCACTTGGGCACCATCGACATCCGCCTGCAGATGGACGGCAGCAACGTGCGCGCGGAGTTCCACAGCACCCAGCCGGAAGTCCGGCAGGCGCTGGAAGCCAGCCTGCCGCGGCTACGTGAAATGCTCGGCCAGCACGGCCTGCAGCTCGCCCACGCGGGCGTCGGCCAGGGCCAGGGCGGCCAGCGCCAGTCCGGCGACGGCACCCCGCAGCCCGGCCACGCCGGTGGCCTGACCCTGCCGGACGAGGCGGGCTCGCCGCTGCCGCCGGATTTCCGTCGCGCCCGCAGCCTGCTCGACGTCTACGCCTGATCGCGCCGTGGCGCGTGGCCTCGTGCCGCGCCCTAGCCCGCTCCTGCCTTCGGTTTGCTGCCCATCGTGCGCGGGGAGCGGGCGTCCGTGGCGGCGCGCCGACGCTATTGGCCATTGCAATGCCGGCACGCGATTTGCACCATGATGGGCGTAACCCGCTCAAGGATGGATCGACCCGTGCCAGCCGCACCCGCCAAATCCCCGCCCGGCAAGCCCGGCGCAGCGGCGCCCGAAGCGCCACCGCCGAAGAAGTCGAAGAAATTGCTGTTCATCATCCTGAGCCTGGTAGCGGTCATCGCCGCCGGCGGCGGCGCGGCGTCCTGGTTCCTGAAGCCGTCTAGCCCCGCCAGCGCCAAGCCCACCGGCCCCGCCCAGTACATCGCGCTGGAGCCGGCCTTCGTGGTCAACCTGGCCGACGAAGGCGGCGCGCGCTACCTGCAGGCCGACGTGCAGCTTCAGACACGCGACGCGGACACCGCCGCGGCGGTGGCGCTGCATACGCCGATCATCCGCAACAAGCTGTTGCTGCTGTTCGGCCAGCAGACCTCGCAACAGCTGACCGGCCGCAACGGCAAGGAACAGCTGCAGGCGCAGGCGCTGGCGGAGGTCAAGAAGACCCTCAAGGCGCAGCATGCGGCCAACCAGGTCGACGCGCTGCTATTCACCAGCATCGTGATCCAGTAGGCAGGCCAGCCCGATGACCACCGACCTGCTCAGCCAGGACGAGATCGACGCCCTCCTCCACGGGGTGGATTCGGGCGCGGTCGACGTCGAGCCGCCGCCCGCCCCGGGCGAGGCGCGGACCTACGATTTCGCCACCCAGGAGCGGATCATCCGCGGTCGCCTGCCGACCCTGGAGATGATCAACGAACGCTTCGCGCGGACCTGGCGGATCGGGCTGTTCAACCTGCTGCGCCGCTCCGCCGACCTGTCGGTGCGCGGCATCGACATGATCCGCTTCGGCGAATACATGCATTCGCTGCAGGTGCCCACCAACATCAACCTGGTGAAGATGAAGCCGCTGCGCGGCACCGGCATCGTGATGTTCGAGCCGCGGCTGGTGTTCACCGTGGTCGACAATTTCTTCGGCGGCAACGGCAAGTACCACACCCGCATCGAGGGCCGCGAGTTCACCCCCACTGAGATGCGGGTGATCCAACTGCTGCTCAAGCAGACCTTTTCCGACTTCACCGAGGCGTGGGCGCCGGTGATGAACGTGGAGTTCGAATACATGAACTCCGAGGTCAATCCGCATTTCGCCAACATCATCAGCCCGCGCGAATACATCGTGGTCTGCCGCTTCCACGTCGAACTGGAGGGCGGTGGCGGCGAACTGCACCTGGCCCTGCCGTGGTCGATGCTGGAGCCGATCCGCGAGCAGCTCGACGCCGGCGTGCAGAGCGACCGCGTCGAGAAGGACGAGAACTGGACCAGCGCGCTGCACGCGCAGCTGCAGGACGTGGCGGTGGACGTGAAGAGCACCCTCGCCACCCGCCAGATAAGCCTGCGCGAACTCAGCAAGCTCAAGGTCGGCGACGTGATCCCGATCGACTTGAAGCCCGAGATCCCCGTGCACGTCGAACACCTGCCGCTGTTCACCGGCGAATTCGGCGTCCACAACGGCAAGAACGCGGTGAAGATCACCGAAGTGCACGCCACCCGCTCCCCACAGAATCCGGTACCGACGCTATGACATCCACCGACGAAGCCGCCCAGCTTGCCGCCTTCGAGGCCCTGACCGCCGGTACCGCCGCCGACCCGAACGCCGGCAGCGGCCCGAAGAACGACCTCAACCTCGACGTCATCCTCGACGTGCCGGTGACCCTGTCGCTGGTGGTCGGGCATGCACGCATCCCGATCCGCAACCTGCTGCAGCTCAACCAGGGTTCGGTGGTGGAGTTGGAACGCGCCGCCGGCGAGCCGCTGGACGTGTACGTCAACGACACCCTGATCGCACAGGGCGAAGTGGTGGTGGTCAACGACCGCTTCGGCGTGCGCCTGACCGACGTGGTCAGCCCCAGCGAGCGCATCAAGCGCCTGCGCTGAGCCGATGGACAACACCACGCCTCCCGGCAGCACACCCCCGCAGGACGCCAGCGCCCCGGCCAAGGCTGCCCCCGCAAACGCGCAGCCGCAGCCGCCAGTCACGGCCGCTGCGGCCGATGCGCAGGCGGCACCCGCCACGACTGTCGTCGCAGCGCCGACCAGCGCCCCGCCGGCGACCGCCGCCAGAACCATCGTCGGCATGCCGGTGCGACCGGCCAAGGCCAGCGCGACCGTGCAGCAACCGATGCATGCCTCCCCGCCCAGCGCGGCCGGCAGCATCGGCGGCACCCTGTTCGCATTGGCGCTGGTGCTGGGCCTGATCTTCGGGCTGGCCTGGCTGGCGCGGCGGATGCCGGGGATGGCCGGCTTGCGCGGCAATTCCGGCCTGCGGGTGGTGCGCTCGCTGCCGCTGGGCGCGCGCGAGCGGCTGGTGGTGGTGGAAGTCGGCGGCACCCAGCTGCTGCTCGGCACCGGCGCCGCCGGCACCCGCCTGCTGCACACGCTGGAAACCCCGCTGCACGACGACGCGCCGGCACAACCAACCCCCTTCGCGCAACTGCTGGCGCAACGCCTCGGGAAAAAGCCGGCATGACCCTGTCCCTGCCCCGCCCGCGCACGCTGCTGGTCCTGTGCGCGCTGGTCTTCTGCCTGTTCGCGGGTGATGCGTTCGCGCAGGTGGCCCAGGCGGCGCCGGCGGCGGCACCCGCTTCGCCGTCGCTGCCGGCGGTGAACGTCGGCCAGATCGGCAACCAGCCGGTCAGCATGCCGATGCAGGTGTTGCTGCTGATGACCAGCATCACCCTGCTGCCGGCGCTGCTGCTGGGGGTGACCGCGTTCACCCGCATCATCATCGTGCTCAGCCTGCTGCGGCAGGCGCTGGGCACCGGCCAGGCACCGTCCAACCAAGTGCTGCTGGCGCTGGCGTTGTTCCTCACCGCGATGGTGATGCAACCGGTGTTCGACCAGTCGTGGAGCGCGGGCATCGCGCCCTACCTCGACAAGCAGATGGATTTCCGCACCGCCTGGGAGGCGGCATCCGGGCCGTTCCGCGCCTTCATGCTGGCGCAGGTGCGCGAAAACGACCTGATGACGTTCGCCAACATGTCCAACACGGGCCCCTACGCCACCCCGCAGGACGTGCCGTTCGGGGTGCTGGCCGCCTCCTTCCTCACCAGCGAACTGAAGACCGCGTTCGAGATCGCGTTCCTGATCTACATCCCGTTCGTGATCATCGACCTGGTGGTGGCCAGCGTGCTGATGTCGATGGGCATGATGATGCTGTCGCCAATGCTGATCTCGGCGCCGTTCAAGATCCTGCTGTTCGTGCTGGTGGACGGCTGGGTGCTGGTGGTCGGCGCGCTGGCCGGCAGTTTCAACACGATCTGACCGGGACCCGCCAATGAATCCGGAAACCGCCCTCACCCAGCTGTCCCAAGGCCTGTACATGGCCCTGCTGCTGGCCATGCCGCTGCTGCTGGCGGTGCTGGCCACCGGCGTGGTGGTGGGCATCCTGCAGGCCGCCACCTCGATCAACGAGCCCACGGTGGCGTTCGTGGCCAAGGTCATCGCGCTGGTGGCGGTGGTGGCGCTGATGGGCAACTTCCTGCTTGGGCGGCTGGTGTCGTTCACCACCGAGCTGTACCAGCAGATCCCGCACCTGATCGGCTGACCCCGGCGGCATGGACGACGTCACCTTCATCAGCGCGCAGGGCGTGAACCTGTTCGCGATGCTGGGCACGGTGCTCTGGCACGCGATCCGGATCGGCGCGGCGCTGCAGGTGTTGCCCTTCATCGGTGGCCGCGGCATGCCGGCGCGGGCGCGGCTGATCATCACGCTGGCGGTGTCGGCGGCGCTGTCCGGGATGCTGCCGGTGCCCCCGCCAGCGGCGGTGGATGCGCTGACCGCGCTGAACGTGCTGCGCGAATTCGCCATCGGCATTTCCATCGGGCTGGTGCTGCGGCTGGCCTTCGAAGTCGGCATCCTGACCGGCCAGTTCATCTCGCAGGACATGGCGCTGTCGTTCGCGACCATGGCCGACCCGGCCAACCAGAGCCAAATGTCGGTGCTTTCGCTGTGGTTCTACCTCTGCTTCGGCCTGGTCTTCTTCACCCTCGATGCCCATCTGGCATTGTTCAAGCTGCTGGCTGACAGCTACCGAGCACAGCCCATTGGCGCCCCATTCGCAGATTTTTCAGCATTTTTGTTCGTGGTTCCCGGATTTTTCCCCACCGTGCTGCGCACTGCGGTATTGCTGTCGCTGCCGGTCACGGTGGCGATGCTGGCGGTCAACATCGTGGTGGGCGTGCTGTCCCGCGCCGCGCCGCAGTTCAATCCCATCCAGATCGGCATGCCGCTGGCGCTGATGGTCGGCTTGACCCTGTTGGTGGTGCTGGTACGCGAATTGCTTCCTCCCGTTGAGGCGTTGTTCGGGCAGGCATTCGAGGTCGCCCGCGCCATCACGGGTTGAGTTTGAATGAGTGAGTCGGCGGACCGCGAGGACCGGACAGAAGCCCCTAGTCCCAAACGCCTGCGCGAAGCCCGCGAGCGCGGCGACGTGCCGCGTTCGCGCGAACTGGCCAACGTGGCGGTGCTGGGTGCCACCGCGGTTGCGATCCTGGCCAGCAGCGGCTACATGGCGCGCACCGCGCTGGGCTGGATGCAGGGCGCGCTGACCTTCGACCCAGCCCTGGTTGGCCACCCCGACCGCCTGGCCAAGCACGCCGCCCTGCTGGCGGCAGGCGCCACCCTGCCGGTGCTGCCGCTGCTGGCGGTGGCGCTGCTGGCCTGCTTCATCGCGCCGCTGGCGATGGGCGGCATCGTGTTCAGCAACCAGGCGCTGCAGCCCAATTTCGACCGTCTCAGCCCGATGGCCTGGCTGCGTCGCACCTACGGCCAGGAAGGCGCGGCCGAGCTGGTCCGGCAGATCCTGCGGATCCTGATCATCGGCGCCATCGGCGCGTGGGCGGTGCACCGCGCGCTGCGCTTCATCCCGCAACTGCAGAAGATGCCGCTGGAAGCGGCGGTATCCGAAGGCATGGGCTTCATGCTGCACGTGCTGGTCGCGGTGGTCGGCGCGATGGGCCTGCTGGCCGCCGCCGACGTGCCCTACCAGCACTGGAACTGGCGGCAGAAGCTGAAGATGACCAAGCAGGAGCTGCGCGACGAGCACAAGGAAAACGAGGGCAACCCGGAGGTCAAGGGCAAGGTCCGCCAGCTGGCCCGGCAGATGTCACAGCGGCGGATGATGGAAGCGGTGCCCGAGGCCGACGTGATCGTCACCAACCCCACCCACTACGCGGTGGCGCTGAAGTACGAGGCCGGCAAGATGCGGGCGCCCAAGGTAGTGGCGATGGGGGTGGACGAAATCGCGCTGAAGATCCGCGAGATCGGCAACGCCCACCGGGTAGCGACGGTCGCGGCGCCGCCATTGGCACGCGCCTTGTATCGGAACGCCAAGCTCGACCAGGAAATCCCCGTGCAGCTCTACGCCGCCGTCGCCCAGGTGCTCTCCTACGTGTTCCAGCTGCGCCGCTGGCACCCTTCGCACGGCCCGATGCCCCAGCTGGCCACGGTTGCCGTGGATCCGTCGCTGGATGACGGGAAATCGCCGCGATGAGCGCCGCCCCCGACAACCGCGCGCAGGGCGCCGGCTCGCTGTCCTCGCTGCTGCAGTCGATGCGCAGCGGCGCGGCCGCGCCGGTAGTGGTGCTGGCGATGCTGTCGATGGTGGTGGTACCGCTGCCGCCGTTCCTGCTCGACCTCCTGTTCACCGTCAACATCGCGATGTCGCTGATGGTGCTGCTGGCGGTGGTGTACGTGAAGCGCCCGCTGGAGTTCTCGGTGTTCCCCAGCGTGCTGCTGATGGTCACCCTGCTGCGGCTGTCGCTGAACGTGGCCTCCACCCGCGTGGTGTTGCTGCACGGCCACCAGGGCGGCGCCGCGGCCGGCCATGTCATCGAATCGTTCGGCAACTTCGTGGTCGGCGGCAGCTACGCGGTCGGCATCGTGGTGTTCGCCATCCTCACCATCGTCAACTTCGTGGTGGTGACCAAGGGCTCCGGGCGCATCTCGGAAGTGTCGGCGCGCTTCATCCTCGACGCCCTGCCCGGCAAGCAGATGGCGATCGACGCCGACCTCAACGCCGGCCTGCTGACCCGCGAGGAAGCCAAGCTGCGCCGCGAGGAAGTGCGCAACGAAGCCGATTTCTACGGCTCGATGGACGGCGCCAGCAAGTTCGTCCGCGGCGATGCCATCGCCGGGCTGCTGATCCTGTTCATCAACCTGATCGGCGGCGTGCTGATCGGCATCCTGCAGCACGACATGGCCTTCGGCGATGCCATGCAGACCTACACCCTGCTGGCGATCGGCGACGGCCTGGTGGCGCAGCTGCCGGCGCTGCTGGTGTCCACCGCGGTGGCGATGCTGGTCACCCGCGCCACCCGCGAACAGGAAATGGGCGCGGCGGTCGGCGCGCAGGTGTTCGGCCAGCGCCGCGCGCTGGTGGTGGCGGCGGCACTGATGGGCCTGATCGGCATCGTGCCGGGCATGCCCAACCTGCCGTTCCTGCTGTTCGCCGGCATCCTCGGCTATGCCGCCTGGCGGCTGAAGAAACACGAGGACGCCGAGGCGGCGCCCGCCGCGCAGGACGCCGTCATGCCGGGCTCCAGCGCGGTGGCGGAACTGAGCTGGGACGAAGTGGCGCCGGTGGAGCCGCTGGGCCTGGAAGTGGGCTACAAGCTGATCGCGCTGGTCGACAAGGCGCAGGGTGGCGAACTGCTGACCCGGTTGAAAGGCGTGCGCCGCAAGCTGACCCAGGACCTGGGCTTCCTGATCCCGGCCGTGCACGTGCGCGACAACCTCGAACTGGCCGCGGGCCAGTACCGCGTCCTCGTCCACGGCGTGCCGGTGGCGGGCGGCGACCTGCACCCCGACCGCATGCTGGCGCTGGATCCGGGCCGGGTGTTCGGCCCGCTGGAAGGCATCCCCGGCAAGGACCCGGCGTTCGGGCTGGACGCCACCTGGATCCTGCCCAGCCAGCGCGCCCACGCCGAATCGCTGGGCTACACCGTGGTCGACGCCGGCACCGTGGTCGCCACCCACCTGTCCCACCTGGTGCGCGAGCGCGCCGCCGAGCTACTCGGCCACGACGAGGTGCAACAGCTGCTGGCCAGCGTCGGCAAGGCGTCGCCCAAGCTCGTCGAAGACCTGACGCCGAAGCTGCTGCCGCTGTCGGTGATCGTGCGGGTACTGCAGTCGCTGCTGACCGAGAAGGTGCCGCTGCGGCAGATGCGCCGGATCGTGGAGGCGCTGCTGGAGCATGGCATCCATACGCAGGATCCGTCGGTGCTGACCGCCGCCGTGCGCACCGCGCTGGGCCCGTTCATCGTGCAGGAGCTCAACGGGATGGCGCCGGAGCTGCCGGTATTCACCCTGGCCCCGCAATTGGAACGCATATTGCAGGACTCGGTCAGCGGCCAGGGCGCCGCGTTGGAACCCGGACTCGCCGAGCGTCTGCACCAGAACCTCAGCGAGTGCGTGGCCCGGCAGGAACAGCGCGGCGAACCCGCGATCCTGCTGGTCCCGGGTGGGATCCGCGCGGCGATCTCGCGGCTGGTACGCCACAGCGTGCCGCAGCTTTCGGTGCTGGCTTACGGCGAAGTCCCCGAAGACAAGCGGCTGCGGTTGCTGGGGGCGGTTGGCTGAAGTTGGCACCCCGACAGACTGGATAGCGGATCAACACCATGAGAATCAAACGCTTCACCGCCCCCGACATGCGCACCGCGCTGCGCATGGTGCGCGACGAACAGGGCCCCGATGCGGTGATCCTGTCCAGCCGCCAGGCCGCCGAGGGCGGCGTGGAAGTGGTGGCCGCCACCGATTACGACGAAGCGCTGGTGCAACAAACCCTGCGCACGATGAATGTGCCCGCGCCCGCCGCCGAAGCCCCGGCCCGCACCCCGGCGGCCAGCCGCAGCGAACGCGCGGTGTTCCGGATCGACGGCGAGGAAGTGCCCCCGCTGGAAAAACCCGCGCTGCCGGAACGCCAGGCCAGCCGGTTGGAACAGATGATGGCCGCGTTCAAGCCCGCGCGCGCGCCGGCTCCAGCTGCTGCCCCGCCTGCACCGCAGCCCGAACCGACCCGCGCCGCCACGCCCCCGCGCATCGACCTGCGCATCGATGACGACGAAACGCTCCAGCCGGGCGATTTCGCCCAGGCCCTGCGTCGCGCCGCTACCCCGCCGCCGGCCGAGGCGCAGCCTGCGCCGGTGTCGAGCCTGCCGATGCAGGCGCCAGTGCCTGCCCCGGCACCCGCCGCGACCGTCGTGCCGGCAGCGGCGAAGCTGGATGAATCCCCGGCCCTGCGGGTGGTCGAAACCGACCCGGCCGTGTCCGCGCTGCGCGCCGAATTGGCGGCGATGCGCAAGGTGATCGAACGCGAGATGGGCCAGTTCGCCAGCGAGCGCCTGCGCGGCTCGCCCGCACGCGCCGCCGCGCTCGACGCACTGGCCGCGTTCGGCTGCGACGACGCGCTGTCGCAGCGGATCGCCCAGCGCCTGGACCCGACCCTGCAGACCGAAGCCATCCTCGCCCCGCTGCGCGAAGCGCTGGCCGCGGCGCTGCCGGTGGCCAACGATGAACTGCTGGAGCGCGGCGGCATCGTCGCCCTGCTCGGCCCCACCGGCGCCGGCAAGACCACCACGATCGCCAAATTGGCCGCCCGCTATGCCGCCCGCCACGGCGCCCGCGACGTGGCGCTGGTCAGCGCCGACAACGAACGTGCCGGCGCCCGCGAACAGCTGCACGTGCTGGGCCGCCGGCTGGGCGTGACCGTCTGCGATGCCGACGGTCCGGAAGCCCTCACCCGCGCGCTGGAGCAGCTGGCCGATTACCCGCTGGTGCTGATCGATACCGCTGGCCATGGCCTGCGCGACCGCGCCCTGCTGCGGCAGATCCTGTGGATGCGCGCCGCCAGCAACGTGCGCTGCCTGCTGGTGCTGCCGGCGAACGCGCACCCGGCCGACCTCGGCGAACTGCTGCGCCGCTACCGCCCGGCGGCGCCGGAAGCGGTGATCCTGACCAAGCTGGACGAAAGCATCCGCCCGGGCGCCGCACTCTCGGTGCTGGTGCAGCATAATCTGCCAATGGCCTACACCACCTCCGGCCAACGGGTACCCGAGGACATTGAACTGGCCGACGCCGGGCAACTGGCCAGCGCACTGGATTTCCCGCGTCGCGACAGCGCCGCCAGCCCCCACCACGACGAAGGCCGCCATGCATCCGCTTGAGTCCCATCGCCCCGCGAACGCCAATGCCGCGCCCCGCGTGATCGCCGTCACCGGCGGCAAGGGCGGCGTCGGCAAGACCACCACCTCGATCAACCTCGCCATGGCCCTGGTCAACGCCGGCCAGCGCACCATGCTGCTGGATACCGACTTGGGCCTGGCCAACGTCGACGTGATGCTGGGCCTGTCCCCGCGCTTCACCCTGGCCGACGTGTTCGCCGGCCGCTGCGAACTGCGCGACACCGTCATCGAGGGTCCGCGCGGGCTGCTGGTGGTGCCGGCCGCTTCCGGCAAGCGCCACATGACCGAACTGCTGCCGCAGCAGCACGTCGGCCTGGTCAACGCGTTCTCGCATCTCGACATCCCGCTGGACGTGATGATCGTGGACACCCCTGCCGGCATCAGCGACGGCGTGCTGACCTTCTGCCAGGCCGCGCAGGACGTGATCCTCGTGGTGTGCGACGAACCCGCCTCGGTGACCGACGCCTATGCCCTCATCAAGGTGCTCAGCCGCGACCGCGGCGTGAGCCGCATCCAGGTGCTGGCCAACCAGGTGCCCAACGTCAACGAAGGGCGCGCGGTGTTCGACAAGCTGGAGCGGGTGACCTCGCGCTTCCTCGACGTCACCCTGTCCTACCTCGGCGCGATCCCCCGCGACGAATGGCTGCGGCTGGCGGTGCAGCGGCAGGAATCGGTGGTCGACGCCTTCCCCACCGCGCCGGCATCGCTGGCGTTCCGCGATATCGTCCGCAAGATCGGCCAGTGGCAGGCGCCGCAGGGCCCGCGCGGCCACGTCGAATTCTTCACCGAGCGCCTGGTCGCCGCCCAAGGGAGCGCATGTGCATGATGAATACCGGGGCCGCACAGTATCGCGCCCAACAGACCGGTGACGCCGCCGCCATCGTGGCGCGCCACGCCGAACTGGTGCGGCGGATCGCCCACCACCTGGCGGCGCGGCTGCCCTCCAGCGTCGACATCGACGACCTGATCCAAGCCGGCATGATCGGCCTCATCGAAGCAGCGCGGAACTTCCAGTCCGACCAGGGCGCCACCTTCGAAACCTATGCCTCCATCCGCATCCGCGGCTCGATGATCGACGCGATCCGCGCCGGCGACTGGGTGCCGCGCTCGGTCCACCGCCGCTACCGCGACGTGGTCGCCGCCACCCGCAACGTGGAGCAGCGCGAAGGCCGCGCCGCGACCTCGCAGGAAATCGCCGGCGCGCTGGGCATGAGCGTCGACGACTACCACCACGTGTTGCAGGACGCCGCCCGTGGCCAGCTGCTGAGCCTGGACGAATACGCCGAGGAACACGACGGCGAGCCGCGGCTGGAACAGCAGGACAACATCACCCCCGCCCGCCGCTTCGAGCAGGGCGCGTTCCGCAGCGCGCTGGGCGATGCCATCGAGAACCTGCCCGAGCGCGAGCAGCTGGTGCTGTCGCTGTACTACGAGCAGGAAATGAACCTGCGCGAGATCGGCGCGGTCCTCAACGTCAGCGAGTCGCGGGTCTGCCAGATCCACGGCCAGGCCATGCTGCGGCTGCGCTCGCGGCTGACCGACTGGCGCAGCGAGATCGACGCCGAAATGGCCTGAGCGGTGCGCCCGGGGCTGCATCCCCGGCGCGGATACGGCACCATCAAGTTTCCCGGTCGCCGACCGTTACCGTTACCGAATATCCACAGGATCCACTATGGACAAGGGCATCCGCATCCTCATCGTTGACGATTTCTCGACCATGCGCCGCATCGTCAAGAACCTGCTCAACGACCTGGGTTTCACCAACACCGCGGAAGCCGACGACGGCACCACCGCGCTGGTCGAGCTGCAGAAAGCGAAGTTCGACCTCGTCGTCACCGACTGGAACATGCCCGGGATGCCCGGCATCGACCTGCTGAAGGCGATCCGCGCCGACGAATCGCTGGCCAAGATCCCGGTGCTGATGGTCACCGCCGAGGCCAAGCGCGAGCAGATCATCGAAGCTGCGCAGGCCGGCGTGAACGGCTACATCATCAAGCCGTTCACCGCCGCCACGCTGGAAGACAAGCTGGTCAAGATCTTCGAACGGATGGAGAAGGCCGCATGAGCCTGCCGCTGCGACCGCCGTCCGTCCCCGCAGGCGATGCCCAGGTCATCGAGCGCCTGCACGCCGCCATGGCGGCGCTGGAACAGGGCGATGCCTCGGCCTGGAAACACCACCTGGACTCGCTGCTGGAATGGCGCCGGCAGCCGGTGGTGGAAAGCCTGGTCAAGCTGGCCCGCGAACTGGACGACCTGGAACGCGCGATCGACGTGCGCATTCCGGCCGCGGCCAAGGCCTCGGCCGGCGGCCTGCCGGATGCGTGCAGCCGACTGGAGCACGTGGTCAAGATGACCGAGGAAGCCAGCATGCGCACCCTCGACCTGGCCGACGAATGCCGGACGCTGCTCGGCACCATCGGCCCGGAGCACGAGGCCACCGTCGACGCGATCCGCGCGCGGCTGTCATCGATGGTCGAGGCGCAGAGCTTCCAGGACCTCACCGGCCAGATCATCCAGCGGGTGATCCAGCTGATCCGCTCGCTGCAGTCCGGCCTGGGCGACATCCAGGCGCTGCATGGCGAGGACAGCAGGGGCAACGGCCCGGCGGTGTCCGGCGTGGATCCGCCGGCGGCCACCCAGGACGAAGCCAACGACCTGCTGGCCGACCTCGGGATCTGACCATGTCGGCGGACGGCTACGACGCCCGCGCGGACTTCCTGGTCGAAGCGCGCGAAATCCTCGATCGCCTCGGCGAACAGGTCGTGGCGCTGGAGCAGGAGCCCGGCGACCGCGCCACGCTCGACGCCGTGTTCCGTGGCTTCCACACCATCAAGGGCGGCGCCGGCTTCCTCGACCTGCCGCCGATGGTGCACCTGTGCCACGCCTTCGAGGACCGCATCGACGCCGCCCGCAGCGGCAGCTGCGGACTCGATGCCGCCGCTTTCGATGGCGCCCAGCGCGCGGTCGACATCCTGCTGGACATGCTCGACGCGCTGAGTCGCGGCGAGGATCTGGACGAAGTCGATCCGGCCCTGCTGCGGCAGGTGCGCGGCGCCGATGCGCCGGCCGCGCCGGCGGCGGAGCCGGCGTTCGAGATGCCGGACAACCTCGACGACCTCGACTTCGACGCCCTGCTGGACAGCCTGCACGGCGAAGGCGCCATCCCCGGCGCCGCGCCGCCTCCGCCTCCGCCGAAACCAACGCCGGCGCCCAAACCCGCGGCGGCCAAGCCGGCGGCTGCGGAAAAGCCCGCACTTGCACCCGCCGAGGCCGAACACACCGTCCGCGTCGACGTGCGCCGGCTGGACGCACTGGTCAACCTGGTCGGCGAACTGGTGCTGGCGCGCAACCGGCTGAAGACGCTGCGGCCGGATCTGCACGACGAAAATCTCGACCGCGCGGTGACCGCGCTCGACACCGTGACCGCGCGCCTGCAGGGTGCGGTGATGTCGGCGCGCATGCAGCCGGTCAGCCGGGTGTTCACCCGTTTCCCCAAACTCGCACGCGACGTCGCCCGCCAGCTCGACAAGCAGGTCGAACTGGTGGTCGAAGGCGGCGACACCGAACTCGACCGCAACCTGGTCGAAGCGCTGGCCGACCCGCTGGTGCACCTGGTCCGCAACGCCATCGACCACGGCATCGAAATGCCCGCGGTGCGCCACGCGGTCGGCAAGCCGGAACAGGGCCGGGTCCGGCTGGCCGCGCAGCAGGAAGGCGACCACGTCGCGATCGAAGTCAGCGACGACGGCGGCGGCATCGACGCCGAGGCAATCCGTCGCAGCGCCATCCGCAAGGGCCTGATCGACAACGAAACCGCCGGCCGGCTGTCGGAGGACGAATGCCTGTCGCTGCTGTTCCTGCCGGGTTTCTCCACCCGCACCGAGGTCTCGGACCTGTCCGGGCGCGGGGTCGGCATGGACGTGGTGCAGTCCAAGATCCGCGAGCTGTCCGGGCAGGTGCAGATCCAGTCGGAACTGGGCCGCGGCTCGCGCTTCATCATCCGCGTGCCGTTGACCCTGGCCATCCTGCCCACCCTGCTGGTGGAGCTGGACGACGACGTCTACGCACTGCCGCTGGTGCGGGTGGTCGAAGTGGTCACCCACGACGATAGCCAGGTGATGTGGATGGACGGGCAGAAGATCCTCGACCTGCGCGAACGCCCGCTGCCGGTGCTGTCGCTGCGCGAGTGGCTGGGCAAGGGCAAGGGCGTGGCCGATGCCACCCGCGGGGTGGTGCTGCAGGCCGGCGAGCAGCGCTTCTGCATGCTGGTCGACCGCGTGCTGGGCCGCGAGGAAGTGGTCATCAAGGCGCTGCCGCGTAGCCTGCGCGGCCTGCCCGGTTACGCCGGCGCCAGCCTGGTTGGCGACGGCCGCATGGCGCTGATCCTGGACGTGGACGCACTGCTCGAATCCGCGCAGCGCAGCTCAAGCGCCAGCGCGCGCGGCCGTTAGCGTGGACATATGGATATCCTCAGTGTCATCGGCGCGATCCTCGCACTGGTCGCCCTTGTAGGCGGCAGCATCCTCAAGGGCGCAGGCCTGTCCGGCCTATGGTCGCCGGCCGCCTTCACCATCGTCATCCTCGGCACCATCGCCGCGATCCTGCTGCAAACCCCCATGCACACCTTCCGGCGCGCGCTGGGGATCGTCAGCTGGGTGTTCTTCCCGCCGCCGCAGGACCATGCCGGCCTGATCACGCGGATGGTGGAATGGAGCACCATCTCCCGCAAGCAGGGCCTGCTGGCGCTGGAGCCGGTGCTGGACCAGCTGGACGATCCGTTCCTGCGCAAGGGCCTGCAGATGGTGGTGGACGGCGTCGAGCCGGAAACCATGCGGCAGATGCTGGAGATCGAGGCGCAGGCGCAGCAGCACCGCGACACCGCCGCCGCCAAGGTGTTCGAGGGCATGGGCATCTATTCGCCCACCATGGGCATCATCGGCGCGGTGCTGGGCCTGATGGCGGTGATGAAGAGCCTCACCGATCCCAGCAAGCTGGGCCACGGCATCGCCGCGGCGTTCACCGCCACCATCTACGGCATCGGCGCGGCCAACCTGATGTTCCTGCCGATGTGCTCCAAGCTCAAGGGCGTGATCCATCGCCAGCAGGTCGAGCGCGAGATGCTGATCGAAGGCCTGATCGCGATCGCCGAGGGCGAGAACCCGCGCAACATCGAAGCCCGCCTCAACGGCTTCCTGCACTAAGGGGCCGCAGCCATGGCCCGCCGCCCCCGCCACCAGCACGAAGAACACCTCAACCACGAAGCCTGGGCGATCCCGTATGCCGACCTGCTCACCCTGCTACTGGCGTTCTTCGTGGTGATGTACGCGATCTCCTCGCTCAACGAGGGCAAGTACCGGGTCGTGGCCGACTCCCTCTCCGCCGCGTTCGGTGGCCCACCGCGTTCGATCAAGCCGGTCCAGGCCGGCCAGGTGCAGCTGCGCGGCGGCGACTTCGACCATCCTTCGTTGATCGACACCGGCGCGCGCCGCGGCCCGGCCCAGCCCAGCCGGGTCGAAGTGCCGATGCCGGTCAGCCGGCGCGAACAGCAGAGCCAGACAGCCACCGCTGCCAGCGCGCAGGCCAGTCAGGCCCAGCTGCATGCGCTCGGCGACGAGATCGAAAAAGCCCTGTCCGGCCTCGTCAGCAGCGGACTGGTGCGGGTGCGTCGCGGCGAGAATTTCCTCGCGGTGGAAATCCAGAGCGACCTGCTGTTCGCCAGTGGCGTTTCCACCCCCAGCGCGACCGCGCTGGGCACCATCCGCCAGCTTGCCGGCGTGCTGCGCAAGGCGCCGAACGCGGTGCGGGTGGAGGGCTATACCGACAACCAGCCGATCCGCACCGCGCAGTTCCGCTCCAACTGGGACCTGTCGGCGGAGCGCGCCACCAACGTGGTCTACGAACTGATCGATTCCGGCATTTCACCGGAACGACTGGCGTCGATGGGCTATGGCGAATACCAGCCGATCGCCGACAATGCCAGCGCCGCCGGGCGCAGTGCCAACCGGCGGGTGGAACTGGTGATCCTTGCCAGTTCCCGCGGGGTCGATAGCGTGATGGAAGGCTTGGACATGCGCGGCGCGGCCCAGCCGGCCGGCGCCGCGGCCGCAACCGGGAGCAAGCAGTGATGCGCGTGTGGGCGATTGCCAACCAGAAAGGCGGCGTAGGCAAGACCACCAGCACGCTGTGCCTGGGGCGCAGCCTGGCCGATGCCGGCAATCGCGTGCTGCTGGTGGACCTGGACCCGCACGGCTCGCTGACCCGCGCCTTCGGGGTGCCGACCGAGCCGCCGCCGACGGGCACGTACGACTTGTTCAACGACAAGAACATCTCCGAAGTGGCCCGGCCCAGCGGCTATCCCGGCATCGACCTGGTCGCCGCGCAGCCGGCCATGGCCACGCTGGAACGTCGCAGCGCCACCCAGCCCGGCCTCGGCCTTGCGCTGGGGCGGGCGCTGCAGGCCGAGCCCAACGGCCACGACTACGCCCTGCTGGACTGCCCGCCCACCCTTGGCCTGCTGCTAGTCAACGCCCTGGCCGCCTGCGACCGCTTGATCGTGCCCACCCAGACCGACCCGCTGGCGCTGCACGGCTTGGCCGGGATGCTGCATACCGCGGCGATGGTGGAGCGTTCGCGCGCCCGCCCGCTGTTGCGGCAGATCCTGCCCACCCTGTTCGACAAGCGCACGCGTACCGGGCAGCAGACGCTGGAACAGCTGCAGGCGCACCCCGGCGCCAGCGCCTGCCCGCACCCGATCCCGGTCGACACCCGCCTGCGCGATGCCGATGCGCTGGGCAGCCGCGAACACATGTACGGGCGCGGACTGGCCGCCTACGAACACGCCATGCAATGGCTGCTGGACACCGCCCCCGCCGAACAGGAGGCCGCATGAGCGCGCAGGGAGCCACGCTAGCCACCACGCCGGACGACGGCGCGATGGTCGATGCCTACGTCGATGCGCTGCTGGCGATGCCGCTGGCGCCCCCGGCCGTGCCGGCGCCTTCGGCGGCAGCGCCGGCCGCGGCTCCCGAACCGGAGCCGGAAGCACGCCCGGCACTGGACGTCGAATCCGAATTCGAGCCGGGAAGCGCCTCCGGGACGGAAGTCGAGGCCGCCCTCGAGGTCGAGGCCTCCGCCGAGGCCGAAGCCGCCGCCCGCCCCGAGCCGGAAGCGGACGCATGGCCCGGCGACGAAGCGGCGTTCGACCGCATGCCGGCGCTGCCTCCTGGAGCCCCGCCCTCCGCCACGCCGACTTCGCCCGCAGCGCAATTCGTACCGCAGGCCATGCCCGCCGCGCCCGCTCCCCTGCCGGCGCCGTTGGCCGAGCCCGAGGAAGACCGGCTGATCCACGCCGCGCCGACCGGCCAGCGCTGGCTGCGGGTGGCGGTCGGCGACGACCGCTACGCAGTGGAACTGCTGCGGGTGCAGGAAGTGGTGCGGCTGGCCCCGGTGATCGCCGTGCGTGGCGCGGCGCCTTCGCTGCTGGGGGTCATGAACCTGCGTGGCCGGGTGGTGCCGGTGCACGACCTGGGCCGCTGGCTGCGCCGCATGCCGGTGGAGCCCGACGGGCGCGCGCGCATCGTGGTGCTGGAATACCAGGACGAGCTAGTGGGCCTGATGGTGACCGCGGTCACCGACGTGGTCACCCTCGACACCCCGCAGATCGAACCGCCCACGCCGGGCCTGCGCGACCGCATCGGCATGGGCATCGCACGCACCCCCGGCGCCCCGCCCACGGTGCTGCTGGACGCGCGCGTGGTGTTCGACTGAGGCGGGACAGTGCAAACTGTGCGCTGACGTGCAGTTCGCGCCCATGCCCTCAAGTTGCGGGCTGGCGCGCCGTTAAACGGTCTGGGATCAAGCCCCTCACGAGACGCCCAATGCCATTGTCCCTGCAAGCCGACCTCGGCATCGAACAGGTCGCCGACCTGCAAGCGGCCCTGCAGCCGCACTTCGACGACGAAGTGTTGGAGCTGTCCGGCGCCGACGTGCGCCGCGTGCATACCGCCGGGTTGCAGCTGCTGCACGCCTTCATGCGGGACCGCGCCGCGCGCGGCCGCGTCACCACCATTACCCTTCCCTCTCCCACCCTGGTGGAAGCCGCGCGCCAGCTCGCGCTCGCGGCCAGCCTGGGTGTCGATTCCGCCCCCGGAGACACCGCGTGAGTGCAAACCTCCTGATCGTTGACGATTCCACCTCCATGCGCCAGATGGTGGCCTTCGCCTTGTCCGGCGGCGGCTACAACGTCAAGGAAGCGGAGGACGGCATTGCCGCGCTGGAAGTGGCCAAGACCCAGAAGTTCGACGCGGTCATCACCGACGTCAACATGCCGCGCATGGACGGCATCGAGCTGATCCGCCAGCTGCGCGCCCTGCCCAGCTACAAGTTCACCCCGCTGCTGATGCTCACCACCGAGTCCGGCGCAGACAAGAAGAGCGAAGGCAAGGCCGCCGGCGCCACCGGCTGGCTGGTCAAGCCGTTCGATCCGGAGCAGCTGCTCGCCACCGTTCGCAAGGTTCTCGGCTAAGCCATCTCGGGGCATCCATGGACATCACCCGCTTCCACGCCACCTTCTTCGAAGAAAGCCGCGAAAACCTCGCCGCCATGGAAGCCGGACTGCTGGACATGGAATCCGGCGGCGGTGGCGCCGACACCATCCACGTGGTGTTCCGCGCCGCCCACTCGATCAAGGGCGGCAGCGCCACCTTCGGCTTCACCGCCATCGCCGACCTGACCCATCTGCTGGAAACCCTGCTGGACGAAGCCCGCAGCGGCAAGCGCACGCTCGACGGCGTGGCCATCAGCGCACTGCTGGGCTCGGTCGACGCGCTGCGCATGTTGCTGGCCGCGGCCGAACACGGCGACGCCATCGACCAGGCCATGCTGGCGCGCGCGCGCGCCGAGCTGGAGCGCCTGCTGTCCGGTGCCAGCGCCGCCGAGGCCGCGCCTGCCGCGGCGGCCCCCGCCCCGACCACCAGCGCCGATCCGCAGGGCTGGTCGATCAGCTTCGAGCCGGAGCGCTCGCTGTTCCTCAGCGGCAACGACCCGCTGCGCATGCTGCGCGAACTCGGCCAGCTGGGCGAACTCAAGGTTGCCTGCCGCGACGACGCGCTGCCGCCATTCAACGAACTCGATCCGTTCGAGGCCTGGCTGGCGTGGGACCTGCAGCTGATCGGCAACGTCAAGCGCTCGGCCATCGAGGACACGTTCGCGTGGGTCGAGGACCAGTGCACCCTGAGCATCGAGCCGCTGGCCGACGGCGCTCCGGCCGCGGCGCCTGCTGCGTCGGCCGCCGCCGCACTGCCGGTGCCGGAGGCCCAAGTGACCTCGGCTGCGCCTGCCGCAGCCGCGCCTGCGGCCGCCACGGGCGGTGGCCGGCATGATGCGGGCGAAACCACCATCCGCGTGGCCGTCGACAAGGTCGATGCGCTGATCAACCTGGTTGGCGAGTTGGTCATCACCCAGGCCATGCTGGCGCAGCGTTCCGCCGAGCTGGATCCCGGCCTGCACGAGCAGCTGCTGGCCGGCCTCGGCCAGCTCGACCGCAACACCCGCGACCTGCAGGAAGCGGTGATGTCGGTGCGCATGCTGCCGGTGGATTTCGCCTTCAGCCGCTTCCCGCGGATGGTGCGCGACATCGCCTCACGGCTGGGCAAGAAGGTCAACCTCAAGACTTCCGGCGAAGGCACCGAGCTGGACAAGGGCGTGATCGAGAAGATCGTCGACCCGCTGGTGCACCTGGTGCGCAACGCCATCGACCACGGCCTGGAAACCACCGAGCAGCGCATCGCCGCCGGCAAGCCCGAGGCTGGCACGGTCACGCTGTCCGCCGCGCACCAGGGCGGCCACATCATCATCGAGGTGGGCGACGACGGCCGCGGCCTCAACCGCGAGCGGATCCTAGCCAAGGCCGCCGAACGCGGCATCCCGCTGCCGGAAAATCCCACCGACGCGCAGGTGTGGGACCTGGTGTTCGCACCCGGCTTCTCCACCGCCGAGGCGCTCACCGACCTGTCCGGCCGCGGCGTCGGCATGGACGTGGTGCGCAAGAACATCAACGCGCTGGGCGGTCAGGTGGAAATCCGCAGCCGTCAGGGCGAAGGCACCACCGTCTCGATCCGCCTGCCGCTGACCATGGCCATCCTCGACGGCATGACCGTGGCGGTGGGCGGCGAAGTCTTCATCCTGCCGCTGAACGTGGTGGTGGAATCGCTGCAGCCCGCGGCCGACCACATCAAGACGGTGGCCGGCGATTCGCGCCTGTTGCGCGTGCGCGAGGACTACGTGCCCCTGCTCGACCTCGCCAACCAGTACGGCCTGCCGGCCACCCGCACCGACGCGCAGCCCATCGCGGTGGTGGTGGAAAGCCAGGGCCAGCGCCTCGCGCTGGAAGTGGACGAGTTGCTGGGCCAGCAGCAGGTGGTGGTCAAGAACCTGGAGCGCAACTACCGCCGCATCGCCGGCGTGGCCGGCGCCACCATCCTCGGCGACGGCCGGGTGGCGCTGATCGTGGACGTGGGCAGCCTGTCCACCAAGACCCAGGCAGCGCCCACGACGATCACCGAGGAATACCTGCAGGGCGAGATGGCCAAGGTCATCGAACTGTCCAAGCGCGTGCGCAAGGTCGCCTGACCCGCACGCGCAACGTCTCTCGCGGCAGCGCCGCGGGACGCGTGGCGTCAACGGTTGGACAGCAGCCCGCGGCGTCGATACCAGAGTTCCAGCGGCCAGGTGACCAGCGGCGGGATCGCCGCCAGCACGGCCAGCAGCAGCGCCCACATCGGCCAGCGCAAACGCGAGCCGACGATGAAGCAGACCGCCACGTAGGTCAGGAACGCCGCGCCGTGCAGGCGGCCGAACAGCCACACGCCCAAGTCCGTGGTGCCGCTGACGTACTTCAGGTACATGCCAACCAGCAGCCCGGTCCAGGTCAACGCCTCGATCAGCGCGATGGCAACGAACAGTTTTCCGGAAGGGGCGAGCGGTGGTTTGGACGTCATTGCGGAATGCGGGCGTGGTCGGGCGAAGGGCCGCACACCATACCTGGTTCGGGATGGCATGGCTGTTCCGCCGATTGCGGTTTGCGCGTTTCTCACGGCGCTTGTCGCAGCGCGTGGTGGCGGGCAGGTGCAGCGCCGAATGTCCCCCGGCATCGGCGCAGGCGCCGCTGCCTCCTCCTTGATTTCGGCGCCGCACCCACCCGCCACCGCGCGCACCCGATGGTTTCGCGATTCGGGGAATGCCAAGGCAAGTGCCAAACAAAGCCGCCATCAGGAAAGAAGCACGCCCTCCTGTCCGCCGCCACGGGATTCCGTGACGTTCCCCGTCGGGCGGGCGCTGCTGCGAAATCAAGGAGGAGGCAGCGGCCACCGGCCGTTGCCGGGGGACATTCGCAGCGGCGCCTGCCCGGCGGGGAACGCTGCGGGAACCCACGACAGCCAGCGCTGATCACCAGTCGCCAAAAGAAACGCCCGGCAATGCCGGGCGTTTGCTTGTCCCACGCGGAACGGAGAACGCTTACGCAGCGACCGTCGCCGCCACCTGCTGGTAATCCTCGATCTGGTCGAAGTTCATGTAGCGGTAGATCGCATCGCCGTTCGCGTTGACCACGCCGATGTCGGCCAGGTACTCCTCGCGGGTCGGGATGCGGCCCAGCCGCGCGCAGATCGCCGCCAGCTCCGCCGAGCCCAGGTACACGTTCGTGTTGCGGCCCAGGCGATTCGGGAAATTGCGGGTCGAGGTGGACATCGCGGTGCTGCCCTCGCGGATCTGCGCCTGGTTGCCCATGCACAGCGAGCAGCCCGGCATTTCCATGCGCGCGCCGGCCGCGCCGAAGGTGCCGTAGTGGCCTTCGTTGGTCAGCTCGGCGGCGTCCATCTTGGTGGGCGGCGCGATCCACAGACGGGTCGGGATGTCGCGCTTGCCTTCCAGCAGCTTGGCCGCGGCGCGGAAGTGGCCGATGTTGGTCATGCACGAACCGATGAACACCTCGTCGATGTGCGCGCCGGCCACGTCGGACAGGGTCTTGGCATCGTCCGGGTCGTTCGGGCAGCAGACGATCGGCTCCTTGATGTCAGCCAGGTCGATCTCGATGACCGCCGCGTACTCGGCGTCGGCGTCGGCTTCCAGCAGCTGCGGATCGGCCAGCCACGCCTCCATCTTCTCGATGCGGCGCTGCAGGGTGCGGGCATCCGCATAGCCCTCCGCGATCATCCACTTCAGCAGGGTCACGTTGCTGTTGAGGTATTCGATGACCGGCGTCTTGTCCAGACGCACGGTGCAGGCCGCGGCGGAACGCTCGGCGGACGCATCGGCCAGCTCGAACGCCTGCTCGATCTTCAGGTTCGGCAGGCCCTCGATCTCGAGGATGCGGCCGGAGAAGATGTTCTTCTTGCCCTTCTTCTCGACGGTCAGCAGGCCGGCCTTGATCGCGTACAGCGGGATCGCGTGGACCAGGTCGCGCAGGGTCACGCCCGGCTGCATCTCGCCCTTGAAGCGCACCAGCACCGATTCCGGCATGTCCAGCGGCATCACGCCGGTGGCGGCGGCGAACGCCACCAGGCCGGAGCCGGCCGGGAACGAAATGCCGATCGGGAAACGGGTGTGGCTGTCGCCGCCGGTGCCCACGGTATCGGGCAGCAGCATGCGGTTGAGCCAGCTGTGGATGATGCCGTCGCCCGGGCGCAGCGACACGCCGCCGCGGGTGGAGATGAACTCCGGCAGGGTGTGATGGGTCTTCACGTCCACCGGCTTCGGATAGGCGGCGGTGTGGCAGAACGACTGCATCACCAGGTCAGCGCTGAAGCCCAGGCAGGCCAGGTCCTTCAGCTCGTCGCGGGTCATCGGGCCGGTGGTGTCCTGGCTGCCCACCGAGGTCATCCGCGGCTCGCAGTAGGTGCCCGGGCGCATGCCCTTGCCTTCCGGCAGGCCACAGGCGCGGCCGACCAGCTTCTGCGCCAGGGTGAAGCCCTTGCCGGTATCCGGCGGCACCACCGGCAGGCGGAACAGGTCGGTCGCCGGCAGGCCCAGCGCTTCGCGCGCCTTGGCGGTCAGGCCGCGGCCGATGATCAGCGGGATGCGGCCACCGGCGCGCGCTTCATCCAGCAGCACTTCCGACTTCAGCTCGAAGGTGGCGATCACTTCGCCGTTCTTCAGCGCCTTGCCTTCGTACGGACGCAGCTCGATCACGTCGCCGTGGTGCATCTGCGAGACGTCCAGCTCGATCGGCAGCGCGCCCGCGTCTTCCATCGTGTTGTAGAAGATCGGCGCGATCTTGCCACCCAGGCAGACGCCGCCGTCACGCTTGTTGGGGATGTGCGGAATGTCGTTGCCGGTCCACCACAGCACGCTGTTGGTGGCGGACTTGCGGCTGGAGCCGGTGCCGACCACGTCGCCCACGTAGGCCACGGTATGGCCCTTTTCCTTGAGCTTGAGGATGTCGCCGATCGGACCGCGCTTGCCGTCTTCCTCCGGGGAGAACGGCGCATCGGGACGCTTGTTCTTCAGCATCGCCAGCGCGTGCATCGGGATGTCCGGGCGGGTGGTGGCGTCCGGCGCCGGCGACAGGTCATCGGTATTGGTTTCGCCCGGCACCTTGAACACGGTGATGGTCAGGCTCTGCGGCACTTCCGGCTTGCTGGTGAACCACTCGGCGTCGGCCCAGCTCTGCAGCACGGCCTGCGCGTTGGCGTTGCCGGCCTTGGCCTTGTCCTGCACGTCGTGGAACGCATCGAACACCAGCAGCGTGTGCTTGAGCGCATTGGCGGCCACGCCGCCCACTTCGGCGTCGTCCAGCAGCTGTACCAGCGGCGCCACGTTGTAGCCGCCCAGCATGGTGCCCAACAGTTCGGTGGCGCGGGCGCGCGGGATCAGCGGGTTGACCTCGCCGCCGAACGCCAGTGCGGCCAGGTAGCTGGCCTTGACCTTGGCGGCATCGTCCACGCCGGCCGGCACGCGGTTCACCAGCAGGTCGAGCAGGAAGGCTTCCTCGCCCACGGGCGGGTTCTTCAGCAGCTCGATCAGGTCGGCGGTCTGCCGGGGGGTCAGCGGCAGCGCGGGGATGCCGAGGGCGGCGCGTTCGGCTTCGTGTTGGCGGTAGGCGGCAAGCATGTGGGGGTTCCTTGGCAGGTACTACGTGTGGAGAGGGCCGTCAGTCCCGGGGGACGATCAACTTCAGGCCTTTGAAGTAATCGCGATGGAACGCGGCGTCGAAGGTGATCAGCGCATCGCACTGCAGCAGCGCGTGGGCACCGATCAGGAAGTCGGAAATCGGGCGCGGTTCGCCGCCGCGCTGGCGCTGGCGGCGCTGCATCTCGCCGGCGCGCAGCGCCGACTTGGACTCCACCGCGCTGTAGTGGATGCCCATTTCCTCCAGCGCGGCCAGCGCATCGGCGCCGTTGCGCAGGGCGGCGGACAGGTTCGCCAGCGCAGCGTCCGAGACGACTACCCGGCCGGCGCCCAGCGCCTGACGCAGGGTCGTCTCCACGGCGTCGGCGTGGGCGCCGTCGGCCAGCAGTTCGACCAGCACCGGCGCGTCGACGGCGATCACGCAGGCTTGCCCTTGCCGCCGGCGTCCAGCGCGAACTTGCCGCGCACCCGCGAAATGGCATCGTCGACGTGCTTGCTGAGGACAATGCGGCCGCCATCCAGCTCGACCTTGAGCACGCTGCCCTTGGTCAGGCCCAAGGCATCACGCACCGCCTTCGGCAAGGTGATCTGGCCGCGCTCTGCGACGGTGGCTTCCATGGGCAGCCCTGCGCTTTGGGTAGGCCGGAATTATACATACTTTTCGATGCATACTCGAACCATCCGCAGGTCCGGGCCGGCATCGGCCATGCCCGACTGGCCGCCAGCAAGGACGCAGGCCCGCCGCCAGGATCGCCATGCTGGCGTGGCGCTTCGTGGCGCGCGAAATCCTCGCTGCCCTGCCCCGGTGTACTCAGCCCAGGCTGGTGCGGGCGCCGCCGGCGTGCTTGGCCAGGTACAGCGCCCGGTCGGCGCGCTGGCGCAGTTGCGCCGGGGCCTGGTCTTCCTCGCCCAACTGCACCAGGCCGGCGCTGAAACCCACGTAGTTCGGGCCAACCTCGGCGGTATGCCAGCTCCTGCAGCTGGCGAAGGCGGCGTGCAGGCGCTGGCTGAAGCGCTTGCCGCCCTCCAGGTCGGTATCGGTGAGGATCACCGCGAAGGCATCGCCACCCAGCCGCGCCGGCAGGTCGGAGGTGCGGCAGACCGAGCGCAGCAGCCTTGCCGCTTCGGCCAGCACTTCGTCGCCCACTGCATGCGACCAGTTGTCGTTGATCTGGCGGATATGGTCCAGGTCCAGCAGCATCAGGCACAGCGCCTGGCCGTGCCGCTTGGAACGGGCGAAATGATGGGCGAAGCCCTCGTCGAAGGCGCGCCCATTGGGTAGCCCGGTCAATCCGTCCTCATGGGCCTGCCGGCCGAACTCCACCGCCTGCTGCTGCAGCCGCTCGACCAGTCCCTCCCGGTCGCGCCGCGCGGCCTGCAATTGCTCGCCCTGCTGGCGCATGCCGGTGGCGTATTCGTCCAGCTGCCGCTGCAGGCGCTCGCGCCCACGGCGCTCGCGCAGGCCCCAGACCCATGCGGCGCCCGCCCCCAACAGCGCGAGCAGGAAGAGTGCCCACGGCCAGATGCTGGTGCCCTGCCCGGCTGCGGCTTGCGTGGGTGGCGCTGCCAGCAACACCGCCAGCATTGCGCCGGCCCGTGGACCCGTCTTGGAGTGGATCGCCCGCGTGGGTTTCATCACCGAACCTCGCCCCTTTTCAACCAGGCTTAACATCGGAACCGCAAGATGACGCGGGGACCCCCGCTTTTTTCCAACGTCCGGCCGCAACCGGGCGCCACCACGCATTACCGGGAGCACGTCCATGAGCAACACCTTCGCCACCCGTGCCACGCTCCACGTTAACGGCCAAGACTACGCTTTCCATAGCCTGCCGGCGCTGGGTGAACGCTTCGATCTCAAGCACCTGCCGTGGTCGATGAAGATCCTGCTGGAGAACCTGCTCCGCCACGAGGACGGAGTGAGCGTGCTGCCCGCGCATATCGAGGCGGTGGCGAAGTGGAACCCGAAGGCGGTGCCGGACACCGAGATCGCCTTCATGCCGGGCCGGGTGATCCTGCAGGACTTCACCGGCGTCCCGTGCGTGGTGGACCTGGCGGCGATGCGCGATGCGGTGGTCAAGCTGGGCGGCCGGCCCGAGCAGATCAACCCGCAGATCCCCTCGGAGCTGGTCATCGACCATTCGGTGCAGGTGGACGCCTTCGCCCGCCCGGACGCCCTGGACATCAACGGCCGCATCGAATTCGAACGCAACGCCGAGCGCTACGGCTTCCTGCGCTGGGGCCAGAAGGCCTTCGCCGACTTCAAGGTGGTGCCGCCCAACACCGGCATCGTCCACCAGGTGAACCTGGAATACCTGGCGCGGGTGGTGATGACCCGGCAGATCGATGGCGAAACCTGGGCCTTCCCCGACACCCTGTTCGGCACCGACAGCCACACCACCATGGTCAACGGCATCGGCGTGCTGGGCTGGGGCGTGGGCGGGATCGAGGCCGAGGCGGCGATGCTGGGCCAGCCCTCGTCGATGCTGATCCCGCAGGTGGTGGGCTTCCAGCTCACCGGCCGGCTGCCGGAAGGCGCCACCGCCACCGACCTGGTGCTGACCGTCACCCAGATGCTGCGCCAGCACGGCGTCGTCGGGAAGTTCGTGGAGTTCTTCGGCGACGGCCTGCAGCACCTGCCGCTGGCCGACCGCGCCACCATCGGCAACATGTCACCGGAATACGGCGCCACCTGCGCGATCTTCCCGATCGACGCCGAATCGCTCAACTACCTGCGCCTGTCCGGCCGCAGCGAAGCGCAGATCGCGCTGGTCGAGGCCTATGCCAAGGCGCAGGGGTTGTGGCACACGCCGGACAGCCCGCACGCGCAGTACAGCTCGACGCTGGCGCTGGACATGGCGACGGTGCGGCCGTCGCTGGCCGGCCCCAAGCGGCCGCAGGACCGGGTGCTGCTGCCGGAGATGCCTGACAACAGCCGCGCCGCCATCGCGGTGCTGACCGCCGGGCGCGACAAGCGCAGCGAGGAGGTCGCCGACTTCATCGCCGAAGGCGGTGGCGCCGCGGTCGGCAACGAACAGCACGGCAAGGGCCAGGCCGACATCGCCCTCGACGGGACCCATGTGCGGATCAAGGACGGTGCGGTGGTCATCGCCGCCATCACCTCCTGCACCAACACCTCCAACCCCGCGGTGATGGTCGCGGCCGGCCTGCTGGCCCGCAACGCCGCCGCGCGCGGGCTGACCCGCAAGCCGTGGGTGAAGACCTCGCTGGCACCGGGCTCGCGGGTGGTGACCGATTACCTGCAGAAGGCCGGCCTGCTGGCCGAGCTGGAGAAGATCGGCTTCTACACCGTGGGCTATGGCTGCACCACCTGCATCGGCAACTCGGGGCCGCTGCCGGTGGAGGTGAGCGCCGGCATCGCCGCGGGCGACCTGTGCGTGGCGTCGGTGCTGTCCGGCAACCGCAACTTCGAAGGCCGCATCCACGCCGAAGTGAAGATGAACTACCTGGCCAGCCCGCCGCTGGTGGTGGCCTATGCGCTGGCCGGCACCACCGCGGTAAACCTCACCACCGAGCCGCTGGGCAACGATCCCCACGGCAACCCGGTCTACCTCAAGGACATCTGGCCAAGCAGCGCCGAGATCCATGCCACCATCGCCGCCACCATCGGGCCCGACATGTTCAAGGCCAACTATGCCGATGTGTTCAAGGGCGACGCGCGCTGGAACGGCATCGCCTCGCCCGACGGCCAGCTGTACGAATGGAACGGCGATTCCACCTACATCAAGAACCCGCCCTACTTCGACGGCATGACCATGCAGGTGGGCCGCATCGACGACATCGCCGGCGCGCGCGTGCTGGGCTACTTCGGCGATTCCATCACCACCGACCACATCAGCCCGGCCGGCAGCATCAAGAAGGAATCGCCCGCCGGCCGCTACCTGATGGCGCGCGGCGTGGCCCCGCAGGACTTCAACAGCTATGGCAGCCGCCGCGGCAACGACGACGTGATGGTGCGCGGCACCTTCGCCAACATCCGCATCAAGAACCGCTTCTTCGGCGGCGAGGAAGGCGGCAACACGCTGTACTTCGGCGCGCAGCCGCCGGAGAAGCTGGCGATCTTCGATGCCGCGATGAAGTACAAGGCCGACGGCACGCCGCTGCTGGTCATCGCCGGCAAGGAATACGGCACCGGCTCCAGCCGCGACTGGGCCGCCAAGGGCACGCTGCTGCTGGGGGTGAAGGCGGTGATCGCGGAAAGCTTCGAGCGCATCCACCGCAGCAACCTGGTGGGCATGGGCGTGCTGCCGCTGCAGTTCAAGGACGGCCAGACCGCGACCACGCTGGGCCTGGCCGGCACCGAGACCTACGCCATCACCGGCCTGGCCGACGGCAGCGCCAAGACCGCCACCGTCACCGCCACCCGCGACGACGGCACCGCGGTGGTGTTCGAGGTGGACGTGCTGCTGCTCACCCCGAAGGAAGTGGAATACGCCCGTCACGGCGGCCTGCTGCAGTACGTGCTGCGGCAGCTGGCGGCAAAGCCCGCGGCCTGAGGCTCCCATGAGCGTGGGTGGAAATCCTCGCGGCCCGGCAGCATGGGCCGCGAGGTGGAGCTTTCCTGATGGCGTGTACACGTCCGCGGCGCCGCTCGAGCCGCCTCGGGTGCCCAGCGGCCGCACGGCGTGATAACATTCGTTATAACGCCCGCAACCCGGAAACCGCCATGAAACTCAAGATCACCGCCATCGGCAATTCGGCCGGCGTCATCCTGCCCAAGGAATTGCTGGCGCGACTGCGGGTGGACAAGGGCGACGAGCTGTACGCGCTGGAGACGCCGGACGGGATCCGGCTGACGACGTTCGACCCAACGCTGGCCGCCCAAATGGAAGTGGCGGAACAAGTCATGCGCAAGGATCGTCTGGTGCTGCGCAAGCTGGCGCAATGACCGCCGTCATCACCTGGATCAGCAAGGCGCTGGCGCTGGCTATCCACGAGCGGCAGCTGGCCGAACACGGCGGCGGTAGCGGCGTGCGCGATGCCGGCATGCTCGATTCGGCGCTGGCGCGCCCGGAGCAGCGATTTGCATATGGCGACCCGCCACCGGACCTGGCGGAGCTGGCCGCGGCGCTGGCGTTCGGGTTGGCGCGCAACCATCCGTTCGTGGACGGCAACAAGCGCACGGCCCACGTCTGCTATCGCGTCTTCTTGCTGCTCAACCATTGCGAGCTTGTCGCAAGCGACGAGGATATGTACCTAGCCATGCTGCGTTTGGCCGAAGGCGCGCTGGACGAATCCGGTTTCGCGGCGTGGCTGCGCGAACGCATCACCGCTGCGCCCGAAGGCCGGGTGCAGGAGCCGCGGGCGCGCTACCGCAAATAAGCGGCACGGCGCGGGCCTGGCGCTATTCGCGCTCGCCTGCGGCCTGCCAACGCGCGCTGCGCAGCCGCCAGTCGCCGTCGATGTAACACCAGCCGGTTTCCACCGCATAGACCTGCCCGCGCCTAGGCAGCAGACCACCGCTGCCGCCGGTGGCCAGCAGGTTGAAGCGGGCCACCGCATCGGCGTCGCCACGCAGTTCCACTGCAACCGGGCCCAGCTTCACCCCGACGTCGCGGTAGCGCAGGAACATCCCCGCCGCCAGCCGCTTCGCGCCGCGCCGGTCCAGCCCCGCGTTGCCGATGAAATCCTCGGCCAGCAGCGCCTCCACGGCGGCGGCATCACGCGCATCGATGGCGGTTTGCAGCACCTGCAGCTGGGCGCGCACCGCCTGTTCCGGCGCGGGCTTGACGCAGCCCATCGAGAGCGGCACCCACAGCAGCGCGAGCGTGCCGAAACGCCGCCCCACCGTTTGCCGGGAATCCGCCGGATGCCGCACTGCAACAGCCCCTTGCCCGTGGGCATCGCCTTGTCAGGCATGGGAGGCTATGCTCAAATCGGACGCAAATCCATACGCTGCCGCATTCGACGGCAGACCACACTCGCAGGGGAGCAGTGCATGAGTTTCGACCGTCCTTGGCTGGCCCATTACCCGGCCGGCGTGCCTGCCGAAATCGACCTGAATGAGTTCACGTCGATCAACGATGTGTTCGAAACGGCGCTGCAAAAGTATGGCGACAAGACCGCCTTCATCAACATGGGCAAGTCGCTCACCTATGCCGAACTGGATCGCCTGAGCCGCGATTTCGCCGGTTACCTGCTGGGCGATTTGAAGCTGAAGAAGGGCGATCGCGTGGCGATCATGATGCCCAACTGCCTGCAGTACCCGGTCGCCCTGTTCGGCGTGCTGCGCGCGGGGCTGACGGTGGTCAACACCAACCCGATGTACACCGCGCGCGAGCTCAAGCACCAGATGGTGGACTCCGGCGCCAGCGTGCTGCTGGTGATGGACAACTTCGGCAAGGTGGCGCAGGAAGTGCTGGCGCAGCTGCCCGGCGTGCGCGCCATCACCACCGGACTCGGCGACATGCTGGGCTTCCCCAAGGGTGCCATCGTCAACCTCGTGCTAAAGCACGTGAAGAAGATGGTGCCGGACTACGCTATCCCGGGCGCGGTACGCTTCCGCGACACCCTCACCCTGGGCCGCATGCACCAGCTGCCGCAGATCAGCAACGCGCCGGAAGACCTCGCCTTCCTGCAGTACACCGGCGGCACCACCGGCGTATCCAAGGGCGCCATGCTGACCCACCGCAACATGGTGGCCAACATGCAGCAGGCCGCGGCGTGGGTGGGCACCAACATCAAGCAGGGCGAGGAAAAGATCGTCACCGCGCTGCCGCTGTACCACATCTTCGCATTGACCGCGAACTGCCTGGTGTTCATGAAGTTCGGCGCGTCCAACCTGCTGATCACCAACCCGCGCGACATGCCCGGCTTCGTCAAGGAGCTCAAGGGCTCCGGCTTCACCGCCATCACCGGCGTCAACACCCTGTTCAACGGCCTGCTGCACACGCCCGGTTTCGATCAGGTGGACTTCTCGCGCCTGCACCTCACCCTCGGTGGCGGCATGGCCGTGCAGCGCGCGGTGGCGGACAAGTGGAAGCAGGCCACCGGCGTGACCCTGGCCGAGGCCTACGGCCTCACCGAAACCGCGCCGGCGGTGTGCATCAACCCGCTGGACCTGCGCGAATACAACGGCTCCATCGGCCTGCCGGTGCCCTCCACCGACGTCTGCATCAAGGGCGAAGACGGCGCGATGCTGCCGATGGGCGAGATCGGCGAACTGTGCGTGCAGGGCCCGCAGGTGATGAAGGGCTACTGGCAGCGTCCGGAGGAAACCGCCAAGGTGATCGACGCCGACGGCTGGCTCCACACCGGCGACATGGCGAAGATGGACGCGCAGGGCTATTTCTACATCGTCGACCGCAAGAAGGACATGATCCTGGTGTCCGGCTTCAACGTCTATCCGAACGAAGTGGAAGACGTGATCGCGATGATGCCCGGCGTGCTAGAAGTGGCTGCCATCGGCGTGCCGGACGACAAGTCCGGCGAAGCGGTGAAGGTCTTCATCGTCAAGAAGGACCCCGCGCTCACCGCCGAGCAGGTCAAGGCGTTCTGCCACGAGAACCTGACCGGCTACAAGCGCCCGAAGCTGGTCGAGTTCCGCAACGAACTGCCCAAGAGCAACGTCGGCAAGATCCTGCGCAAGGAACTGCGCGATCCGGTCAAGGCGGGCTGAGGGACTTGGACTGCCTGGGGTCGCGGCGCCCGCCGCGGCCATTGGCTTTGGCGCACTGCGCGCTTTGCTCAGGCGTCGTTCGCCAGGGGCTCGGCCGCACGCAAGCGGCGATCTAGCGCGCGCAAGCGCTGCACCACGCGGGCAGCAGGCTCCGCAATGGAAAGCGCTGCAACGCAACGCGCCAACCAGCCTTGGCGCCCTTGCAGCGCCGCGACCGCGCGCAGCATGTCTCGCACGACATCTGGGCCATACGCCGTTGTCGCCTTGCGCAAGCCGGGCGCCAACCGGCGCGGCGGCAGGTCCAGGTACGCCAGGTCGATGACGTCACGGGCGAATACACTGTCATCGCGCCAGCGGTCGGCATTGGCGAGTAACTTGCAAGCCGCAAGATCAGGCGCGGAAAGCATGGAAACGCCGCAGACCACGTCTTTTCCCGCAGGCCGCTGCAGTGGAATGCGCGCTTCATTGATGATCTCGAACTTGATCGGTCGCGGCCCCACCTCCACGAAACCACGCAATCCGTACTGATCCACCCGCCACTCGTTGGCCAAGGGCAACGGCGTGATCCCGGCCCTCGACAATGGCGCAAGGGTCCGGGCACCCCGCAAGCGTTGACGCAGCTCGCGATACCCTTCCAGGTCGGATATCAGGAAGTCGATATCAATCGACTCGCGGTACTCGCCCATCCGCAGGGAGATCGCCGTCCCACCGCCAAACCAGCACTGCCGTCCACGCAGCAGTTCCGCGTCCAGCGATGCCAGCACCTGCGCGATGTGGCGATGATGTGCTCGCTCAAACATCCGGCACATCCGCACCGAACACCCGCCGCAGCGCCTGCATCAGCATTTTTTCGCGCTCGTCCAGCGCCAACTTGTCCAGATGGCGCGCGTTGCGTGCATACATTCCCGCCGCCTCCGTGGGCGTCAACGTCGCTACCCGTTCGCCCACCTGCCACGCCAGACGACGCAACGCCGGGAATTCGGACAGCGGGATCTCCAGCGGCAACGCGCCCATGGCCAAGGCGTCCGGCGCCAAGACTGCATCGCCGGCATCGGACAACCGCAGCTCCTTGCCGATCACACGGGCCGCCGCCAGCAATGCCCCCCAGGACACGCCCGGCTCGCCCTTTTCCAACCGATACCACGTGACCCTGGAAATGCCCGCCGCCTCAGCGGCAGAAGTCATGTTGATACCCTGCGCCTTGCGGTGCGCCCGCAGCGCTGCGCCAAGTTGGCGCGCCTGCTCCAGTTGCGGGAAATCCTCGGTTTTTGCTTTGGGGGTCATGCCACCACCAGATCAAATATTGTTTCTGATAGTACACATATCAGCGCAAATGTGTGTTATCAGAAACACTCTTTTTCAGGCACACCGGCAGCGATTCCGGTCGCTCGCCAACTGACATGGTCGGCTGTAGCACTCTCGAATAGTACGATTTATAATAACAGGCAATTTTCCGCCTATTGAAATCATTTATTGGTTTAGTGGGCGCAATTCCACCCCTATTGGACATTTCTATTTCTGGCGTTATCCTGCCCTCCTCGATGGCCCCGTCCGCAGTAGAGGCAGGAATCCGCCCCATGGCTACCCCATCCTTCCAAACCCCGGAAGAGATTCAATCGGATCTTGGCGCGCGGCTGCGCCAGCTCCGGCTCGGCCAGCGGTTGACCCAGGCCGGCTTGGCCAGCCGGGCCGGCGTGTCGCCGCGTGCCGTGCGCGCTCTGGAGAGCGGAGAAGGCTCCTCCCTGATCACCCTGATCCGCGTGCTCAAGGCCCTAGGCGCGCTGACCAGCCTGGACGCGCTGGCGCCGCAACCCACGATCAGCCCGATGGCCCTGCTCGCCGGCAACCGTGCGCCCAAGCGCGGCACCCGCCACTGACCGCGCATGAAGCACGTCGACGTCATCGAGGTGCGGATCTGGGGCAAGCAGGTCGGTGCCGTGGCGCAGGACCCGCGCTTGGGCGCGTACGTGTTCGAGTACGCCGACAGCTGGCGCCGCACCGGCATCGCGCTGTCGCCTTTCATGCTGCCGCTGGATCGGGCCGATGGCCGCTTCGCCTTTCCCGCGCTGGACCCAGACGCCTTCCATCGTCTGCCCGGCCTGCTTGCCGACGCATTGCCCGACGATTTCGGCAACCAGCTGATCAACGGCTGGATGGCCAGCCACGGCATCCGGCCGGAGGAAGTGACCGCGCTGGACCGGCTGGCCTACATGGGCCGGCGCGGGATGGGCGCGCTGGAGTTCCGCCCCACCCGCGGCGGCAACACCGAGACGGCAGCCCCGATCGAGATGAAAACGCTGGTGGAGGTGGCACGAAAAGCCGTCCACGGCGGTCTGGCCGGCGACCCGGAGGCGCAGGCGGCGCAGGCCAGCATCATCCGCGTGGGAACCTCCGCCGGCGGCGCGCGGGCCAAGGCGGTGGTGGCCTGGAACCCCGCCACCCATGAGCTGCGCAGCGGCCAGTTCGACGCGGCGCCGGGCTTCGAGCACTGGCTGCTGAAGTTCGACGGAATGGGCGCGGACCAGGAGCTGGGCCAGAGCCAGTGCTACGGCCGGCGCGAATACGCCTACCACCTGATGGCCACCGCCGCCGGCATCGCCATGAGCGAATGCCGGCTGCTGGAGGAGAACGGCCGCGCGCACTTCATGACCCGCCGGTTCGACCGCGACGGCAACCGCAAGATCCACATGCAGACGCTAGCCGCGCTGCAGCACATGAGCCACAAGCAGCGCCACACCCACGCCTACGAATCCCTGTTCATCACCGCCCACGGCCTGGGCCTTCCGATGCGGGATCAGGAGCAACTGTTCCTGCGCATGGCGTTCAACGTCGCCGGCAAGAACCATGACGACCACAGCAAGAACTTCGCCTTCCTGCTGCGCGAAGGCGGCGCGTGGGCGCTGGCGCCCGCCTACGACGTGACCCACGCCTACAACCCCGCCGGCGAATGGACGCAGCACCACCTGATGAGCGTGGCCGGCAAGTTCGACGACATCACCGCCGACGACCTGCACGAGGTCGCCGCGCGCTTCAGCATCCCCAACCCGTCGACATTGATGGACCAGGTGGATGCGGCCATCGCGCGCTGGCCGGAGTTTGCACAGGCGGCCGGGCTGCCCGCCGCGGATCGCGACGATGTGGGCAGGCTGCTGATCCGGTTGCGGTAGAACCCGTCAGTCCAGCCCCACGCTGCCGATGTTGTCGGCAACGGCTGTTTCGATTCGCTGCACGCGCTCCGCATCGCCCCCCTGGCTCACGATGCCGGCAGCCACCGCGGGCAGCAATGCCAGCATCCGGCTGGACATCCAGCGTACCCGCTCAAGCACGAAGGCCTTGCGATACCCCGCGTCCCCTGCGAACGCCGCCCAGTCGTCCGGTCCGATGCCGTCGATGCGCGCCGCGCGGCCGATGCGCATGGCCGGCGCACGCTCCACCAACGAAGTGGGCAGATAGACCGTCGGCACCAGGTCGTACAGGGGCGCCAGCCGACGTCGACCGTCGCGGCCGCACAGCAGCGCCAGGTTCTTGGCGTGCGCGTCGGCATTGCCAAGCAGCGCGTTGAACACCACCCAGTCCAGCAGGCCCTGCACCGCCGCGGGCCCAAGCGCCAGCCTTCGGATCAATGCGGAACACGCCGCCAGTCCCGGCCCGCCATTGCCCTCGTACTTCAATCGCTCCGGGTAGCCGAGCGCCTGGCAGAAATCCTCCTGATGCAGCCGCTGCACTTCACCCCCCGGCGTGCGCGTGCGGTCATAGCGTTCGATCAGCAGCGCCGGCCGGCCCAGTACATCCACCAGGCAGCCGTTCGCCGCGTCCAGGCCCACCTTGCGCGCCAGCGCTAGTCCCAGCGCCTCGGCATCGCGCAGCCCGCGGAAGCGGCGGCTGTCCGGCTTGAGGATATGGGTACTGGGCTCATTCGCGCGCGGCAGGCGCAGGCGACCATCGGCTTCGGCCACGACCGCCAGCTTGTCCTGGGCGCCAGCCAGCGATAATCGCAGCGGCGCACCAGCCAGCGCCCAGCTTCCTTCGCCGGCGTCATCGCCCTGCAGGTACAGCAGGGTTTCCAGATCCGTTTCGCCGGCGTCAGAAGGCTCTTCCACGTACGCCGGAGCCGCCAAGCCAGGAACCCGCAGACTGACGGCACCCGCACACTCGCCGCCGATCGCCGCCAGCAAGCCGAAATCGTCATCAAGCGCCAGCCGCAGGCGCCCGGCGATGGCTTGCCGCACCGCCCCCTCCGGCAGCAGGTTGCAGAACCAGTTGCGCACCACGGCGCCGGCCCAAGGCGCGGCGCGCACCGGCATGCCCACCGACAGCGCGGGCGCCCCGGATTCGAGATAGGCAGGACTGTAGGCAAACGACCAGTCTTCCGGGCTGCGCAACGGCCCTGGAACCGCCAACGTGCCAACCGGCTGCCCGAACAGTTCGACCTCCAGCCGGTCGGTCATGTCGCCTCCCCGGCCAACAGCAGGCGCAAGCCCAGCACAGCCAACACGTCCAACACCTTGCCGAATTCCACGCCCGGTTTGCCGCGCTCCAGATCGCCGATGAAACGCGGCCCGGTACCGGCCAGACCGGCCAAACCGGCCTGGGTCAACCCATTGGCCTTGCGGGCCTGACGCACCGCCCGGCCCAGCGCCACGGTATCGGAAAGCGGGAGAGGCGAACCCGTACGGGATGGAAGCACGTTCATATCGGCGCAAATGAAAAAATATTCCCGAACGGGAATTTGTGCCTGAGGAAAGCTGCTGTCAAGCGTAATTATTACCGTTCGGGATTATTCATGCCGATTCGCCACGCCCTCTTCCACCGGCACCACCGGGCGGTAGCCGACGTTGGCGACCAGGTCAGAGACGTCGGCTTCGGTATCTTTTATCCGCGATCAAGCCACGGACGAATCAGCCTACGCGCCTGTTCCATGCACACATCGAATCCAAGGCGCGGGCCAATGGCATCGATCACGCTGAACTCGATGCGGGCAACCTCTTCGCGTGCCTCCAGCGCAGCCAGGAAGCTGGCGCCATGCCGAATGAAGAAAGGTCCCGCCGCTTCGATCGCTTCCGGCTCGGCTGCTGCCACCGCGCACAGGTCGTAAAGATCCCTTGCCTTGGCGCGATCGCCACGGTGCCACATCTTCTTGGCGATGATCTCCGCGCAAGTTTCCACCCTGACCATCCGACCGAAGACAGGCACTTCCTCCCAGGGCGAAGCCGTCAGGTTCTGCCCGACCACGATGTCGATCTCCCCTTCTGCCAGGAACAGCTTGATGAACTCGGCAGCCTCTTCGTAATCGGAGCAGACGGATTCAGCCACATCGCTGAGGCGTGGATTCACCCACCCCAGATACTGCGGATCGGGAACAAACAGGTCGATGTCCTTGCTCATCCTGTGGCCGATCCGAAGCATGAGCACGGTCCCGCCGCCGAAGCTCCACCGGGCTCCCGGTGCGTGCGCTTCCAGGTGATCCATCAGCACGAGCGCGCGCGCCAAGAGCGTCTGCCAGACCCCGGGACGCGTGAAATCGACCGCCGTCATCTCCAGAGATCCCGCCCGCTTTTGACCTGCCGGGCGAGGCTCCGGTAGTTCTTCCAGACTTGCGCGTTGCCGCCCGCGTCATCCTGCAGTTGCTCGGCCACGGACGACAGCAGCGACACCGGGGCATCATCCAGGAAGGCATGCACATACGGCATATCGGCAACCGACGACTCGCCCGACAACAAAGTCTTGCGCAGCCGTGCCGGCAGCATTGCCTTACGGTAGCTCACGCTGGCCGTGCGCGCGGCCCGCCCCAGCGGAGTCATCCTGGGCGCCTTTGAATGGACAAGCGCATGCATGCCCGCCACCTGCAAGCTCAAGCCAAGCACGCCCGCCAAGCGCTCGGCACGCTTCAGGCTCAAATCCGTGATCGTGCCGCTCTCCAGCTCACTGATGGTTTGCCGCGACAGCCCACTGAGGCTGGCCAGCGCGGCCTGGCTCAAACCGATCTGGAGACGGCGCGCCTTGACGGCGTTGCCAAGTTCAAGGATGGCAGTCATGGCCGAAGCCTACCGCCCAGACAAAGAAATGTCGAATATATCCGACATGAAGCTGGGGGGCCGCCTGCCGACGTCCCTCAGCAGCAACCTCAAACCCCGTAATACCCGCGATACCAGCGCACGAAGTTCGCCACGCCCTCTTCCACCGGCACCACCGGGCGGTAGCCGACGTTGGCGACCAGGTCGGAGACGTCGGCTTCGGTATCGGGCACGTCGCCGGGCTGCAGGGGGAGCATTTCCATCACCGCCTTGCGGCCCAGGCAGTCCTCCAGCACCTCGATGTAGCGCAGCAGCTCCACCGGCTGTTCGTTGCCGATGTTGTAGAGGCGGTACGGCGCCACCCCGCTGGTAGCCGGGTCCGGGCGTTCGCCCGACCAGTCCGGATCCTTGCCGGGCACCCGGTCCAGCGTGCGCACCACGCCTTCCACGATGTCATCGACATAGGTGAAGCTGCGCTTGTGGTGGCCGTGGTTGAACACCCGGATCGGCTTGCCCTCCAGGATGGCCTTGGTGAACAGGAACAGCGCCATGTCCGGGCGGCCCCACGGGCCATACACGGTGAAGAAGCGCAGCCCCGTGCACGGGATGCCGTACAGGTGCGCGTAGCTGTGCGCCATCTGCTCGTTGGCCTTCTTGGTGGCCGCGTACAGGGTCAGAGGGTGTTCGGCCGGCGAATGCTCGGAGAACGGCATCGCCCGGTTCGCCCCATACACCGAACTGGTGGAGGCATACACCAGGTGCTCCACCCCAAAGTGGCGGCAACCCTCGAGGATGTGCAGGAAGCCGGTGACATTGCTGGCCACGTACACATGCGGGTTCTCCGCCGCGTAGCGCACCCCCGCCTGCGCGGCCAGGTTCACCACCCGCGCCGGCTTGTGCGTCGCAAAGGCCTGCTCCACCGCCGCGCGATCGGCCAGATCCCCGGCGATATGGGTGTAGCCCGGCTTGTCCAGCAGCCGCGCCAGCCGCGCCTGCTTGAGGCTCACGTCGTAGTAGTCATTGAGGTTGTCGAACCCCACCACCTCGTCGCCCCGCGCCAGCAACACCTGCGCCACGTGCGACCCGATGAAACCGGCGGTGCCGGTGACCAGAACCTTCATTTCATTTCCTCGAAAAAAGCATCAACACAACACGAAGCCACATTGAATGATAGGAACCACAGGCGCTACCGGCAGCCTTCTCGATCCAATCAACTGACTTCCTGCAAATACACCACAGACCCCTCCCCCGCGTGCACTTCGATGCGACCAGCGGGCTTTGCACCCATCTTGCGGTAGTACCGATGCGCAGGGGCGAGCGAGTCGCCAACGACAATGCGGAATGCGCCCACCCCACGCTCGGAAAAATGGGCCTGAAGTCGACGATAAAGGCGCTCCGCAACCCCGGTTCCGCGAACCGACGCATCCACCGCAATGCTCAGCAGTTCCGCGCTTGGAAGATCCTGCCCGGCGGTGGCACTTCCGCCATACCGCAGGATTTCCAGAATCCGCTTCAGCCGCTTCGGACGCACCAGCGAGGGCAGCAACGACAGCCCCAGCCGCAGCGGGTAGCGCAACATCCTGCGATAAATCGCGCCCATGCCTTCGCCGCCTGACACGAAGCCAACCACGCGCCCGCCCTGCTCCTCGGTGAGCAGCACGCTCCCTTCGGCTTCATCCATGGCCCGGTACATCAGCGCCAGGAACGGCACGCCCAAGGTGGCCAGGAACCCCTGGTTGATATTGGCAGCGTGCAGCGCCGCCACCTGGCGATAGCGCTCAGCGGGCGTCATGCGCAGTCAAACCGCCCCGGCCAGTTCCGCCGGCACCGCCGGCAGCTGCGGGAACACCCGCCACGCCAGCCTTGACTCCGGGAACAGCACCACCCAAGCAGTGACGAAGATCGCCGCCAGATACGTCCACAGCCCCTGGTGCGCCACATACCACTCTTCCAGCGCACCCTTGTACGGCATGATGACCTCGTCATAGAAGCGCTCGGGCTCCTTGCTGGCGTGCATCAGCTCTTCCTCGTCGCGGAAGACGATGGAACCGATGCCGGACAAGCCCGGCCGCACCTTGATGATTTCCGCCTGCGAGCGCGCCGGGAAGGCGTCGAAGCAGCGCTGCGTCTGCGGGCGCGGGCCAATGATGCTCATGTCGCCCTTGAAGATGTTGAGCAGCTGCGGCAGCTCGTTGATCTTCGTCTTGCGCAGGAAACGGCCCAGCGGCAGCACGCGCGGATCGTTCTTGACGGTAACGGTGCCGGTACCCAGATTCGGGCTGTTCTTCAGCATGGTGGCGAACTTGTACAGCCCGAAAGGCTGCCCGCCCCGCCCCACGCGTTGCTGGATGAAGAACACCTCGCCCTCGCCAGTGAGGCGCAGGGCGAGGGCGATGGGCACCAGCAAGGGCGAAAGCACCAACAGGGCCAGGCCGGAAAAAACGATATCGAGTAGGCGCTGCATGTCACATCCGGCTGTCGAGGTACTTGCCGGTGTCCTTATGCTGGAACTCCGGGATCATGTGGTTGAACAAGGCCACCAGTTCGGGCTTGTCCCAGGTGGGCTGGTCGCGCAGGCGTTCGATGGTGGCAAGGAAATATTCCAGCTTCGTCTCATCGTAGACCGGTTCGTTCTTGATCACGCCGATGTTCTCGAAACGCGCCATGTCCAGCGTTTCCGTGCCGGTATAGAACTCCTCGAAATCCTTCTCGCCGGTGGTGTCGCTGGCGAAGAAGTACACCGGCCACTGCTTGCGCGCGATCAACTCGCTGGCGCGGCCGCGGGCCTCGTCCTCGCTCGCGCATTCGTACGGTTCGAAGCCCAGCGCCTGCAGGTAGCGCACGGCGATATCGGAGAAGCGGGTCAGATCCAGCTGTTCGCTGAGCTTGGGGAAGAAGATGTCGCGGTTGTCCCCCAGCAGACAAGACGACAGGCACAGCTCGCCGGATTCCTGCGGCGTGACGAAATACCGGCGCACGTCGTTGGGCGCGGAGATCGGTTGGCGCTTGGCAAAGCGCTGGTTGAAGCCGTGCAACAGCGATCCATCGGAGAACGCCACGTTGGCGAAGCGCGCCGTGGAGATCGGCATCGATTCGCTGGCACGCATCAGGAACATCTCCATGATCCGCTTGCTGGCTCCCATCATGTTGACCGGGTTTGCTGCCTTGTCCGTAGACACACAAAAATACTTGCGCGCCCCGCCGGCCCTTGCCTGCGCAATGGTGCTGATGGTGTTCAGCACGTTGACCTCAATCAACCGCATCAGGGTGAACGGGTCCTTCTCGCTACGCACGTGCTTGAGCGCGGACAGGTTCAGCACGTAGTCGTAGCCGGTCTCCGCCGCCAGCAGCGCGGCGTACTCGCGCGAACCGCAGTCGATGGCGAAGGTGCGGAAGTCGCCCTCGATATAGCCCAGCGTGCTGCGGATATCCCGCACCAGCTCGACCATGTTGTTCTCGCTGATGTCCACCACGTGCAGCGCACGCGGCTTGCGCTTGAAGATCTCGCGGGTGACGGCCTGGCCGATGGATCCGGCACCGCCGATCACCAGGAAGCGGCTGGATTGCACCAGGGCGGAAAGTTCCGCCTCATGGCGCTGGATATCGGTATCGAAGATCGGCGCGGTGCGGCCGATCAGGTCAAGGATGTTCATGTGGGTCCTGCGGCAACCTGCCGTCCGGGTCGTAAACGCTCAATTGGTGGGACAGGCGCAGGGAGCTGGCGTAGATCACCAGGTTTGTGCCACCGGGGCGGGCCTGCGAAGGGAAGAGGATGCCGTCCAGCCCTTCTGCCATCACGTCGTCGGCCATGTACCAGGTGGGCGGTTCGGTGCGGCGGCCGAACCACTCGGCGCGCCAGTCCAGCGCATGGTCCGCCCAGAGCGGAGGCCAATGGGCCGGGTCGAAGCCGGCTGCCAGATCGGCCACGCGCAGACCGTCCACGGAGAATGTGCACAGGGTGCCGGGCGGCAGCCAGGGGTTGTCCTGCTGGCACTCGGCCAAGGCGGTGGCGGTTTCTAGGGCAAGGTAGAGCGCCTCCTGTCCCGGCCGGTTGAAACGGCCGCCTTGGCGCGCGGCCCCCATGCCGGAACAAGGCGTGCGGGCGTAAGCCGGCACGATCACGCGGTACCACGCCGGATGCGTGGCCCGCACCGGGGTGCGCTGGATCATCCGGCGGCACCGCCGGCCAGCGACTCCAGATAGGCCACCACGGCGTCCGCCCGGCCTTCCTGCACCAGCGTGTCGGCCGTCTTGTAACCGAACGCCGCCAACGGCTCGTTGCGCAGCAGGAACACGGCACGGGCCTCGTCGCCGGTCATGGCGGTGGCGGCGGCCAGCACGCGGATTATCTCCTGCAGGTACCGCTGCAACTGGGGGGCATTCGGGCGCGCGGTGGGCGTGTTGCGGTGCACGTGCGCGCGTTCGGCCAGGTCCTGCACGCGCAGCCCGAACAGCGCCCCGACCCGCCCCGGCGACAGGAACGGGGTGTTGGGCTCGCGAAACCGTTCGGCAAGATCCAGGGTTAGGACCGCATTCATGGCGCATCTCCATGCCACCTACATGCCGCAATAATGCATTTTTTATGCACCGCCAGCAACCTGTGGGGATGCCGCCATCGCCCCATCCGGCACGCTGGACGGCAGGTTCACCACCCGCGCCTCCAGCCAGTGCGAATTCTCCAGCCCGTCGTGCTGGCAGTGCTTGAACATGTCCAGCCGCGACATCAACCGCCAGATGGGGCGGGTCATCACGCCCTGGGCGTTGGTGTATTCCAGCAGCGCATCGCGCGCGGCCTCGTCCTCCAGCACGATGGCGTTGAGCCACCAGTTGGCGGTGGCGCCTTCGATCGGCTGCACGAAGCGGACGCCGCTGCCTTCGAAGAACTCGGCATACCGCTGGGCTACGGTCGCCTTGATGGCCAGCATCTCCGGCAAGCGCTCCATCTGTGCGCAACCCAGCGCCGCATTGAGATTCGGCAGGCGGTAGTTGTAGCCCACCTCGTCGTGCACGAATTCGTACGGATGCGGCACCTTCGCGGTGGTGGTCAGGTGCTTGGCGCGCCTGGCCAGCGCCTCGTCATCCGTGATGATCATGCCGCCGCCGCCGGTGGTGATGACCTTGTTCCCGTTGAAGCTGAGTGTGGCCAGCTTGCCGAAGGTACCCGTGTGCTGGGCGCCTACGTAGCTGCCCAGTGATTCGGCGGCATCCTCTACGACCGGGATTCCGTATTCCTTGCACACCGCCACGACCTCCGCGATGCGCAGCGGAAAGCCAAACGTATGCATGGGCACGCAGGCGGCGATGCGCTTGCCGGTGGTCGGGTTGTACGCCTGCCCGTCGCGGACGTCGGCGTTTGCAGTGAGCCAACGGCTAAGAGCCTCCGGGCTCAGGCCCAGCGTGTCGCGGTCCACGTCGATGAAGACAGGCTCTGCACCGGCATAGGTCAGCGCGTTGCAGGTGGCGATGAAGGTCAGCGCCTGGCTGAGGACCTCGTCGCCACGTTGAACGCCTGCCAGTTGCAGGGCCACGTGGAGGGCAGCGGTGCCGTTGACCGTGGCCACGGCGTATTTTGCGCCGGTGAACGCGGCGATTCGTTCCTCGAACTCGGTGACCTTGGCGCCGACCGAGGAAACGAAGTTGGAATCGATGCAGTCGATCAGGTACTGCTTTTCGTTGCCTTCGAACACGGGGCGGTGCAAGGGGATCAAGCCGTCGCCATGGATCGAGCGCACCAACTCCACCACGGCCTGGAACTGTCCTGACTGCTGCGTCACGCCTGCATCTCCTTGCCTGCGTCGGAACCGGTGATGCCCATCTCCCGCAGCATCACCGCATTGACCTTGTGCACGTCGTATTTGTCTTCGGCGACCTGGCGGGACCGTTGCCCCATGCGCGCCGCAAGATCGGGATTGTCGATGAAGCGCTGCATCGCTGCCACCAGCGCATCCACGGATTTGACCGGCACCAGGTAGCCGTTCTCGCCATCGATCACGGTTTCCCGGCAGCCTGGGGCATCGGTGGTGATGATGGGACGGCCCATGGCCATGGCTTCCAGCACCGTGCGGGGAGTGCCTTCGCGATAGGACGGCAGGACGTAGACGGTGCTGTCGGCGATGGCGGGACGTACGTCCTTCAGCTTGCCGAGGAATTCGAGGGTGCCGTCTGCAACCCAGCAATCCAATTCGCCCTGGGCGATCGCATCCGGGTTGGTGTCGATCCAGCCGACCAGGCGGAAGCGCACGTCCGGGCTGACTGCCCTGATGCGCCGCGCCGCCGCCGCGTATTCGCGCACGCCCTTGTCGCCCAGCAGGCGGCCGATCATCAGGAAGACAGGTGGTGCACCTGTGGGAAGCGGTCGAACAGCATAGGACGCCACGTCCACTCCGGAGCCGTTCACCACGACCGATGGGATCCCGAGGGGGAGCAAACCCATCTCCCGGAATTGGCGCTCGTCGTCCGGGTTCTGGAAGAAGACCTTGCTGGACCGCCTGAGGGCTATCTTGTAAAGCGCCATCACTACCCGGGAAAGAAGCCTCCGCCGCTCTCCAGTAAACGCATACCCAAGCCCAGTAATCAGCGCAAACCTGCTCGGTACGCCAGCCAACCATGCCGCCAAGGTCCCGTAAATCACCGGCTTGACGGTATAGGCCAGTACATATCGCGGCCGGGTTTTGCGGAACATGGCAAAGAGACGAATGCCGTAGACAAGATCAGCCACGGGATTGGTGCCAGTGCGCCGCATCGGCAGGCTGACAGCACCGGCCCCGAGCGCGCCCAGTTTGTCGCGAGTCCCTGCATCAAACACTTCCGGAGCCGTTGCAGTCATCGTGATGCCTGCACGCGACAGCGCCCCGATCAGGCCCCCCCGGAAGGCAATGATCGACTCGGCAAAGCCCGCGATGAGGACCATGTCCCTGTCAGCCATTGCCGCGTCCAATCACTGAAGCAAACATATTGCAGAGACGCGGGGCTTGGGCCTGGAGGGAGTACATCTGTTCAACTCGCGCTCGTCCATGCTCGCCCAGAGACTGTCGAAGTCCACGATTTTCAATCAGCGCCGAAAGTGCATGCTCCCAGTCCTCCTCCGCGTGGGCCAGGTAGCCGTTTCGCCCCTCATCGACAATCTCGTCGTTCACGCCTACGCGGGAGGCCACCACAGGGCGACTGCAAGCCATGTACTGGATCAGCTTGTAACCGCACTTTCCGCGCTCCCAAGGGCCATCGACAAGTGGCATGACCCCGATGTCAATGGAATTAAGCAGTTCGACTTCAGATGCCTCTGTCCATGGCAGGGCTTCGAACGGTGAACCTTCCACCTGATCAGGTCTGGCGCCAATCGCGACAAAGCGAACCGGATATCGCGCTTGCAATCGCTCCGCGACTCCTGAAAGCAGGCTCAGGTAATGCGCGGTCGCAGGCGATCCGATCCAGCCAATGACAACCGGACGCCCCTCCCCCCCTGCCATTGGCTGCGGTGCAATGTGGGGATATCGATCAAGATCGATAACGGTCGGCAAATACTCAACGCGCGCGCAACCAGCCGCTACTGCGCGTTCTGCCAAATACGCGTTTCCTGCCAACACCATATCCGCCCGACGCATCACATCGTCGATCTTGTCCCGCAACACAGACCGCACAAGCGTTGACCTGTGCAGGTCGTAGTTGTGGAAGATCGCATCGTCGTAATCCACCACGAGCTTTGGACGGGACGGGGTGAACATTCGTTCCAAAAACGAGGGCACCCACGGCAACAGCTCCTTCTCCACCCAGACGACATCGTATTCCCGCCTGGCAAGCAACTGCCTGATCCTGCGCGAGTAGGCATGCAACGCCTCGGCCCACGGTGCACGGCCTGCATACTTCCGGGAAAGGTAATTCTTGTCGAACAACGGATGGATATCGACCGAAAAGCCATGGCCGCGCAGCCGGTCAACATACTGATAGGTCCGCAATCGGCTGCTTGCCCCCAACGGGTCATATTTGGGCAGGCAAAGGATGCGCGCATCAATCGATGCGACTCCCGTCAGTGTCGATGCCTCTGGATCTGCGACGCCAAGTTTTTTTCGTTCCGCCATAACGATTCAATAACTCGGCAAGCGTTCCGGCGCGACATCCGCAAGGAGTGGCGCAGCGGCGTCCTTCGGCGACAGCGACACATCCGCCAGCGGCCAGTCGATCGCCAGCTGAGGGTCGTCCCAGCGCAGCGCGTTGTCGCTGGCGCGGTCGTAGGGCGCGGTGCACAGGTAGGTGAACACGGCGTTCTCGCTCAGGGTCAGGAAACCGTGGGCAAAGCCTTCCGGGATCCAGAAATGGCGCTTGTTGTCCGCACTCAGGATCGCGGCCGCGTGCTGGCCGAAGGTCGGCGAACCACGGCGGATATCCACCGCAACGTCGTACACCTCGCCTTCCAGCACGCTGACCAGCTTGCCCTGCACATTGCCCGGCCACTGGTAGTGCAGGCCGCGCAGCACGCCGCGCTGCGAGCGCGAGACGTTGTGCTGGACGAACTGCGTGGGCAGGCCATGCTCGGCGAAGCGCGCGGCGTTCCAGCCTTCGTAGAACCAGCCGCGTTCGTCGCCGAACACCGCCGGCTCGATCACCACGCAACCCGGCAGCTTCGTTTCGATGATCTTCATGTGGTCACTGGATCCTGCCGTGCTCGAGCAGGCTCAGCAGGTACTGGCCATAGCCGTTCTTGGCGAGCGGGCGCGCCAGTTCGCGCAGCTGGTCGGCCTCGATCCAGCCGTTGCCATAGGCGATCTCTTCCGGGCAGCACACGCGCAAGCCCTGCCGCTTCTCGATGGTCTCGATGTAGGTCGAGGCCTCGACCAGCGACTCGTGGGTGCCGGTATCCAGCCAGGCATAGCCGCGCCCCATCTTCTCGAGCTGCAGCGACGCGTCGTCGAGGTAGCAGCGGTTCAGATCGGTGATCTCGAGTTCGCCGCGTGGCGATGGCTTGAGCGCCGCGGCATAGTCGCTGGCGCGACCGTCGTAGAAGTACAAGCCGGTGACCGCGTAGTTCGACTTCGGTTGCGCGGGTTTTTCCTCAAGGCCGACCACCTTGCCGGAGGCATCGAACTCGGCCACGCCGTAGCGTTCCGGATCGCGCACCCAGTAGCCGAACACGGTCGCGCCCTGCTCGCGCGCATTCGCGCGTTGCAGCAATTCGGTCAGGCCGTGGCCGTAGAAGATGTTGTCGCCCAGCACCAGGCAGCTCGGGCCGCCGGCGAGGAACTCGCGGCCGATCAGGAACGCCTGCGCCAGCCCGTCCGGGCTCGGCTGCGCGGCATACTCGATCTTCATCCCCCACTGCGAACCGTCGCCAAGCAGGTGCTGGAACAACGCCTGTTCGTGCGGGGTGTTGATGATCAGGACTTCACGGATCCCCGCCAGCATCAACACGCTGAGCGGGTAATAGATCATCGGCTTGTCGTACACGGGCAGCAGCTGCTTGCTGATCGCCTGGGTGATCGGATACAGCCGGGTGCCGGAGCCGCCGGCCAGGATGATGCCCTTGCGTTGCACGGCACTCACGCCGCCACCCCGCCGATGCGTTCCAGCCGGTAGCTGCCGTCCAGCACGCGCTTCACCCAGTCCTGGTGGTCCAGGTACCAGTCGATGGTTTCGGCGATGCCGCGCTCGAAGTCGTACTTCGGCTCCCAGCCCAACTCGTCGCGCAGCTTGCTGGCATCGATCGCATAACGGCGGTCGTGGCCCGGGCGGTCGGCGACATAGGTGATCTGCGATGCGCGCGGCTGCCCATCCTCGCGCGGGCGGCGCTGGTCCAGCAGAGCGCAGATCGCGCGCACCACTTCGATGTTCTGCTTCTCGGCATTGCCGCCGACGTTGTAGGTCTCGCCCACCCGCCCCTTCGCCAGCACGGTGCGGATCGCTTCGCAGTGGTCGCTGACGAACAGCCAGTCGCGCACCTGCTTGCCATCGCCGTAGACCGGTAGCGGTTCGCCGGCCAGCGCCTTGGCGATCACCAGCGGGATCAGCTTTTCCGGGAAGTGATACGGGCCGTAGTTGTTGCTGCAGTTGGTGGTCAGCACCGGCAGCCCATAGGTATGGTGGAACGCGCGCACCAGATGGTCGGACGCGGCCTTCGACGCCGAGTACGGCGAATTTGGCGCATACGGGGTGGTTTCACTGAACTTGCCGGTCTCGCCCAGCGTGCCGTAGACCTCGTCGGTGGAGACATGCAGGAAGCGGAAGTCGTCCTTCGCCTCGCCTTCCAGCGCCTTCCAGTAGTCGCGCACCGCCTCGAGCAAGGCCAGGGTGCCGACCACGTTGGTCTGCACGAATGCCGCCGGGCCATCGATGGAACGGTCGACATGGCTTTCCGCGGCGAAATTCACCACCGCATCCGGGCGATGCTCGGCCAGCAGCCGCGCCACCAGCGCGCCATCGCCGATGTCGCCATGCACGAACACATGGTTCGCATCGCCTTCCAGCGAGGCCAGCGTATCGCGATTGCCGGCATAGGTCAGCGCATCCAGGTTCACCACCTTGATGCCGCGCCCCACCGCTTCCAACACGAAATTGCCGCCGATGAAACCGGCTCCGCCGGTGACCAGCAAGGTAACCATACCGCCTATACTCCTCTCGAAATGCAAAACTGACAGCTAGACATTTTGACTCAACGCGTTACGCCTCGGGTTAGCCATCTAGGCAACCATCTCCATAACAGGGCATAGCCCTGCCATGTCTCCTTTAATGAAGACCACGAGCCCTTTGCAATAGCAAGCGTAGTGCGCGAAATGGGTTCGACAAACAACGTTCCCAAAAAAACGAGCGCAGCCCCCCCTAAACTAAAATGCTTGGCGGCATACAAAAGCCTGCTTCGCAGCGAGTAAAAAAGTCGCTTAGCCTTGACCCGCCTGGAAGTACCTCCTCCCGCATGAAACGCCATCACATTAGATAAATAGATGGAACGCCAGCCAAGCTGATGTGCACGCAGTGAGAAATCCAAATCCTCCAAATACACAAAAAAACGCTCATCAAAACCGTCTAATCTTCTAAATAGATTGTTCCGAATCAGGAAAAAAGCACCAATTACGTGATCTACATCCCTCGTTGAGTCATGCAACCAATCATTCATAAAGTGACCCAATCGGGGAAATATCCGATCGACCCCGACCGAGTGCAATAAAAATCCAACTGGAGTAGGAAAGCGCGCGCAACTGCGCGCCACATGACCACTTTCGTCAACCAACTGTACACCGCAAATACCAACCTCAGCATTGCGCTGATCTTTCATGAACGCGAGAGCTTTTTCCAATGTGTCCGAATAGACAAAAGCATCCGGGTTGAGGAACAAGACAAATTCACCGACAGCGGCCATCGCGCCAAGGTTGCAGGCCTTTCCAAATCCGAGATTCTCACTGGCGCGAATAAGGGTGACGCCCGACCGATTGCCAACACCCACCTCCGATCCATCGGTAGATGCGTTGTCCACCACAAAGATCTCCCGGACGACAGGGCTGACAAGCGAATCAATACAGGCTTTGAGCTGGGAACCGGCATTCCAGTTGACTATAACAACAGACAATATTGCCTTCATTCCCTCTGAAGATTCACCTGACATCATGCAATTGCCCAACGTTCCGCAAATCGCAGATATGGAACCTTGTCAAAGTAAAACAACCACGAATAGAACAGGCCGAACAAAACGAGTGTCAACTTCATCAGTAGACGCTCGCGTGCAGGCGCATTCTTAGCCGCATACCCCAACCAGAACAGATTGAAAAAGAACAGCCCATCCGCCAACCTGAATACAATCACGCCAATGCCAGAGAGCGCATAATAAATCGCCACGCCAAACGCTCCGACGAACCACGAACTTCGAACCAAGCGAACGGAACTTTTCATCGCATTACGACCGAACCAAAGCAGCAGCATCGACAAGATGACAGATGGCTGGTACCAAGCGGCACCAGAGAATGACGTGGAATCCACATACCGCGCTGCCCATTTACCCACGTCACCAACCTCGCCCAAGTCAAAATATCGAGTTGTCCAGTATATAGCAACAACCCCTGCCCCGAGCACCAGGACTGATAACGCCTTTCTGTATCGCGCCGTAAAATAATCAGCAGTGATTACCGCGGTAAATGCGATGACAGGCACCAGCATTTGATAATGGAACAGGATCGACACGACGATCAGAGCCGCACCAAACACATGCCTGCGGACCGAGACAGCAAAGATTCCCAGCATCAGAATGGCGGATGCCACGCCTAGCCGAATGGCCGTCATATCGAATAGGAGGAAAAAATATGGGATGTAGTACAGCCATGGCACCACACTTCGCTGGGAAACCTTGGCTATCACATACGCCTTGAGCGGCACGGATAGAAACGCGACGAGCAAAAGGAATTCCCAAAACCCCCAACCAAGTGCATTCGTCAGTAATGCAAGCCATCTAAACCCAGGCTCAAACCTGCTTAAGCCAATCTGGTATTGGGATAGGCTATAAAAAGCCTCGTACTGTTCAAAATCCCGATCCAGGCCAAACACTCGCAAGCCTGCGAGCATGGCAAGTAGCAACCCAACCACAACGGCCGAAAAAGAACGCCGACTAAAGAAAACGCGCTTGTTCATCTACTAGCCAGCATATCTTCAAGGTGCCGATTAAATGCATGTGTTACGTGTGGCCAACTCAAAGGGGCGACATCCCCAAGACCACGCATCGACTTAGACCTCGCTACATTCCAGTCAATTGCTTGAATCGCTTCCGCGAACTGAACAGGCCCACCTTGTGGAATTATCCAGCTGTTTTCTACCGTGCCCGGCGAATAACCAGTATGGATCACTGGCGTGCCACAGGCCAATGCTTCCATCACCGGATAGTGATATGCGCCTGGCTGAACCTTCCCCGCCGCAAGATACACGTCCACCGATCGATAAAAATCGCCCAACTCAGCATCGCCCGAGGGAATCACCACCTCAACGTTCGGATGCGTCCAACCAACAGGCAAATTTCCGTAGGCAACCTTTAGCCAATAACGCTCGTCCTGTTTATATAAATGTTCAAAAGCCTCAAGCACGTCCCGCGTACCTTTATGTGGCTCATGCCGCCCGATACAGCCCAATGTGATACGACCCTGTGGCGATGAACGGGTCACCGCCGGATAAAAATGTGCTGGATCAAACCCTGGTGGCACACAAGCATCCGCCTCAATTTCTTTGTAAGACAAATATATTGGAGCATTGACTATCTGCTTCAGCCCCATCCCGTAACTTTGTCGAGATATCGCCTCATACACCTTGTTTTTTATTCCGGGCAATGCCCCATAATACTCAGGCTCATACGCCTGAATGTAATAGACGACTTTCTTGCGTGCATTCGCCCCCAAAACAGATGGGAGAACAGTCAACGAATGATTCGAGAGAATTCCATCATACCCTGAGGCCATCCTTCGCACAGCCCGAAAGATCGCCCACATGTTGGTCAATCCATTGAAATACGGAGGAATATCTGACGAGGGCGTAGCTGGGCGCCCCATTAAATCAACCAAGTGAATTTCTGCGCTTGTTGGAAAGTATGGAACTGCCATATACCGATTAACTAGAAATGTCGCATGATGCCCCTCGGAAACAAGGCCATCAGCCAACCTCGAGAGAACTCGATAACCACCGGCCTTTCCAAATCCCAGCACTGGAATCAATATCTTCAACTGAACCCCCGATAACAGCTTGCGCACCCTTAATTTTATTACCGCGACCTGCCAATAATAAAATTTCCAACCACGGAATTGATAGATGCCCCATGTTTATTCGCATTTATCTTAGATCACACGCCGACCAGTAACCGCAAAAGCGGCATCTGCCGCACCCACATAGCAAGCCGGTGACCTGTATCTAACCGCAATACCAACCCACGCAAACTCCAAACCGCACCCAATAACGCAACCACGCCACCCAGCGCCATCGCAGGGAAGTCCGGCAACAACCGATTGGCGGCGAATGCCACACACATCAGCGCGCCGGAGAGCAGCATCATCCGCAGCACGGACGCGGACCAGCGGAACCCGATCAAGCGGCGCCCTACCCACGCCATGCCTGCCGTGTAGAACAGGTAGCACAGGGCGAAGGCGTACGCCGCACCGATGACCCCATGCCGTGGCACCAGCCATGTCGCCAACAAGGCTTGGATGGCCAGGAACGTGGCCTCGGTCGCCATGAACCAGCGTCCTGCCCCCAACGACAGCTGGATGAATGCCATCGGCCAGGACAGCACCCGTCCGAACACGCCCAGCAACATCCACACCAACACATCCGCCGCAGGCGCGAACTTGACCGAGTACAGCGCCCAGACCACCCATTTCGCGAACACCAGCGTGGCCAGCAGCCCCGGTACCGCCAACAGGATGCCGATTTCGGTCTGCTCGTTGACGGCACGAATGGCTGCCTCGCGATCGTGGATCACCGAGGTCAGGCGCGGATAGAAATCGGCCCCCATTGCCCCCAGCACGAAGCCCGCGAACATGCCGGACAGCGCCCAGGCTGCTTGGTAGATCCCTGCAGCATCCACGCCCCAGGTGCGCGAGATCAGCGTGCGCGTGTACAGATCCAGCGCGAGCGTCAGCACCCCGCTCCACATCATCGCCACGCCCAAGCCCAGCAAGGGCCTGGCCTCTGCCAATGCCTGCGACCAGTCCATCGCCACGGCCGGCACTTCCACGCGCCGTGCGAACCACCAACTGCACAGCAAGGTGATTGCCGCGTTCGCCAGCAGCACCGGCACGATGCCGTCCTCGCGCAGCCAGGCGTACAGACCGATGGTGATAGCGGTGTTCAGTAACGCCGCGGCCACCTGCACGCGGGCGATGTCGCCGATCCGGCGCAAGCCCTGCAACAGACCCAACTGCCCATTGCTGACCGCGGTGAGCAGCAGCATGCCACCCAGAACCGCCAACGCCCATGCATGTTGCGTGGACTCGAACATCAGCCGGCTCAAGGGCAGTGCCAGCGCGATGGAGGCCAGCCAGCCCAACAGGCCGGTCGCCCATACCAGCCGCCGCAACATGCGGATGGTGCGCGCGACCGCCAGCGGATCATCCTTGCCCTGCGCCTGGGCGATGGCGCGCACTGCGCTGCCCTGCAAGCCAAGGCCGGTGACGGTGCCCAGCAGACTGGTGGCCGAGGTGTACAACCCGATCACACCCACGCCCGCCGGCCCCAAGAGCACCGCCACCACCTTCACCCGCAACAGGGCGACGAGGTAATGGATCGCCTGCGCGCCGCCCATGATGGAAGACGAACGCAGAATTTGGCCGTAGGAATTGCCTTGGGACATGGGATCAGGCGGCTGCCCGGACCGCCCTGATCACCCGGGCCACGTCATCCATCGCTAGATTCGGCCCTATCGGCAAGCTCAACACCTCATCCGCAATTCCCGATGCGATCGGAAACGCTTCCGGCGCAAAACCGCCATTCGAATACGCAACCTGCCTGTGCGGGGGAATCGGGTAATGGATCAACGTGTGGACACCCGCCTCTTGCAGGCGCTGCTGCAATTCATCGCGCTGCGGGTGCCGCACCACGAACAGGTGCCAGGCCGGGGAGACCCATTCCGGCACATGCGGCAGCACCAGACCGCTGCCTTCCAAACCCTTCAGGTATGTGGCCGCTACGTCGGCACGCCGCGCATTCCATGCATCCAGATGCGCCAGCTTGACCCGCAGCACCGCGGCTTGGAGCGGATCCAGGCGGCTGTTGTAACCCTGCACCTCGTTGACGTATTTCACCCGCGAGCCGTAGTTCCGCAGCACGCGGATGCGATCCGCAAGTTCCGGAGCATTCGTAGTGACCGCACCGCCATCGCCCAGCGCGCCCAGGTTCTTGCCGGGGTAGAAGCTCCATGCCACCGCATCGCCATGCGCACCGATGCGCTGACCCTTGTAGCGGGCGCCATGCGCCTGCGCGCCATCCTCCAGCACTCGCAAACCGTGCTTGCGGGCGATGGCCAGAATCGGATCCATGTCCGCCGGCTGCCCGTAGAGGTGCACCGGCAGGATGACCTTGGTGCGCGGAGTGATGGCGGCTTCGATCAATGATGGATCGATGTTGTAAGTGCGCGCATCCGGCTCCACCGGAACCGGCGTCGCCCCGCACTGGCTGACCGCCAGCCAAGTGGCGATGTAGGTGTTGGACGGGACGATCACCTCATCGCCGGGTCCCACGTCCATTGCGCGCAGGGCCAGGTGCAGGGCGTCCAGGCCATTGGCCAGGCCGACGCAGTGGTGGGCTTCGCAATAGGCCGCATAGTCGGCTTCAAAGGCGTCCACTTCCGGGCCGAGGATGTACCAGCCCGAATCCACCACGCGTGCGATGGCGGTGGTGATTTCCTCGCGCAGTTCGATGTGCGGGGCTTTCAGGTCGAGGAACGGAATCATGCCGATGCGTCCACGATCTTGCGGAACTCATCGTAGTCCCGGATGTAGTCGGCGTTGTCGTAATAGTGGGAGGCGAAGACCAGCAAGACTGCATCCTCCGAATACTTGTATTGGATCCCCCACGTCAGCGGCGGAAGGTGTAGGCCGATGTCCGGGCGATCCAGCAGGAATTCGCGACGCGTCCTGCCATCGTCAGCGACCACACTGACCCTCCCACTGACGCATATCAGGAATTGATGACATTCGCGATGTGCATGCGCGCCACGTGTCTCGACGCTTGGGACATCGAACACCATGAAATATCGCTTGGCTAGAAATGGAATCGAGCGTTCGAATTCCCCTACTGTCAGGCTGCCACGGATGTCGACCACCTTTGGCAACTGGTGCAACCGCGGATCGGCTGTAAGTGGTGGGGATTCTGCATCTTTCAAATTCGATGGCGTATCCGGCTCCGCATCCACATACCCCACGATTCGCGCGGGATTGCCAATGACAATCGCGTTCGGCGGGACAGAACGGGTAACAACTGAGCCTGCCCCTACCATCGCCTGCCTGCCAACCTTGATACCGGGCAGGATGGTGGCATTGGCACCTATCGAGGCGCCGGCATCAATCTCTGTTGTCGAGAATGTTTCAGGGTATTGTTTACTTCGAGGAAACTTGTCATTTGTGAAGGTGACATTCGGTCCGATGAATACGTCATCACCGATCCGAATCCCATCCCATAATTGAACGCCCGATTTCACCGTGACCCGTTTTCCCAGTATCACGTCGTTTTCGATCAGGCAGTGGGAACAGATGTTGCAGTCTTCCCCAATCACGGCGTTAGGCAGGACTACCACGTATTGCCAGATTCGTGTCCCATTGCCGATGATTCTTGACTGGACGTCCGCGGACGAATGAATACTGAGGGCCATGGAAGTTCCATACTATTGAGGCGGACAAGTTCAGTAGCCGCTAAATCGCCATCGGAATTATTTGCTCACCTACATTTCCCTATCCATAAGGAAATATAGGCGCCAGTTACAACCGCCCATCCACCGCATCCCGCGGCAGCACGTACTTCACGTCGAACACCACGTTGCCCTCCGCTTTGCCGTAGGCGCGCACGCCTTCGCCACCCAGTTCGCAGAATTGGCGGTGTCCCACCGCCACCACGACCGCGTCGTAGCCGCCCTGCTCCGGCGTCGCGATCGGGCTGATGCCGTACTCGTGCTGCGCTTCGGCTGCATCCACCCACGGGTCATGCACGTCCACGCGGGCGTTGTACCCCTGCAGGGCGGCAACGATGTCCACCACGCGGGTATTGCGCAGATCCGGGCAGTTCTCCTTGAAGGCCAGGCCCAGGATCAGGATGCGGGCATTCACCGGGTTGATGCCCTTGCGCACCATCAGCTTGATGACCTGGTCGGCCACATAGACGCCCATGCCGTCGTTGGTGCGGCGGCCGGCCAGGATGACCTGCGGGTGGTGGCCCACTTCCTGCGCTTTATGGGTCAGGTAGTGCGGCTCCACGCGGTGGGAGCCATGCGTGCGCTGGGTGGGGAAGTACTCTGGTTGCAGCATCATGGGGCCAGCCCCTCGGTCAGGTCGTGCAGGTCCTGCGGGATGACGCCCAGGCCGGCCAATTCACTGCGCAGACCGGGTGTGATGTGGGGCGCGATGGCGGCGTATTCCAACGTCCAGTCCGCGAACCGGGGGTGGGCCGCAAGGAAGCGCGCGCCGTGCGTGCGCAGGGTGTGGATGGCACCGGGCAGGCGCGCCGGGTTGCGCTTGCAGGTGGCCAGGCGCAACCGGTGGCTGTCTTCGTCCACTGCGACCAGGTCGATTTCCACGTTGCTGCGGTCCCAGTATCCGTGGATGCGCTGGCTCAGGTTGAAATCTCCCAGTCCCCGGCGGCTCCGCTCCTGGTACAGCTGGGCGGCGAGGTCTTCCAACGCGTGACCTTCGCTTTCCTGCAGCCGTTCGTCCGACTGGGCGATGAGTTCATGCATCGGCCTGAATGCCACGGAGGAGACCGGCCGCTGCAGGGCGTGCAGCCAGGCGCGCAGGAAGTTGTCGCGAATGTAGTAGCGCCCGCTGCGGGCGCGCGGCGGCGCGAAAACCGGCAGCCTGCGTTCGATCATGCGGTAACGCTCGGCCAGGATCTTGAGGTAGCCACCGACCTGGCGCGCATCGCCCGGGCCGCTGAGTGCGGCCAGGGCGGCTTCGATGTCCGCGTTGGAACATCCGGGGTGGGCTGCAAGGTATTGCAGCACCATGTCGTAGCGGCCGCGCAGTTCGCGCAGGAACCAGTTGTCGGCCTCGCCACGCAGCGGCGAAGAGCTGGCGAAGAACAGGCGTTCCAGCGCTTCGCGGCGGCCGCTTGCAAGGACGCCCTGCTCGTAGGCGTCACGGTAGAACTTGGGCACGCCCTCGAACAGGTTCCAGAAGAACAGCAGCCTGTTCGGGTCGTTGTCGGCGTGGGTGTGCAGGATCTCGAGGATCGAGGCGATATCCAGATGGTCCAGGTGGAGCACATCGGTCACGCGATTGAACAGCGGCGCGTCGCGGTCTTCCAGCAGCGCGGTCATTTCCGCGTGCAGGGAGCCGAGCACGATCAGCCCGCCCGGCACGGTGCCGGCCTGGGCCGCCAGCCCGTCCACTTCCGCCTGCAACATGGAGCAGAAGTCGAACAACGGGCGGCGATGGAAATACTGGAATTCGTCCAACGCCACCACGTAGCCCGCCCTGGCCAGCCGGCCGATCAGGCTTGCCAGTCCTGCCAGCCCGTCGGCACGGTCATCGATGCCGAAGGTCTCCAGATAGGCGTTGCATGCAGCCACCACGCCCGCGGGATCCGAATCGGGAATCTGGATGTACAGCGTACGGGTGATGCCTGCGCGCTGCAGCGCCTGCTGGATCAGCGTGGTTTTGCCGATGCGGCGGCGGCCCGAGATCTGCATGAAGAACCAGCGCCCGCGCGCCAGGACCTGCTCCAGCTGCTGGAGTTCGATCTGGCGGCCATAGAAGGACCAAGGCTGGAGGTGGGATGCGGGCACGCCGGAAGGGTAACTTAAAAAGGATTAAATAATTCCACTCATCGACTCAAGTGTCTGTTTTCATTGACTTTTTGTCGGAACGTCAGAGCCGCCCATCCATCCACTCACGCGGCAGGACGTACTTCACGTCATAGACGATGCTTGCCTCGGGCTTGCCGAACGCGCGCACGCCCGCACCACCCAGCACGCGGAACTGGTCATGCCCCACCGCAATCACGATGGCGTCGTAGGCGCCCTGCTCCGGATTCCCGATCGGGGTCAGGCCGTATTCGTGCTGCGCTTCTTCGGCATCCACCCACGGGTCATGCACATCCACCTGGGCGTTGTAGCCCTGTAGGGCCTGCACGATATCCACCACCCGCGTATTGCGCAGATCCGGGCAGTTTTCCTTGAAGGCCAGGCCCAGGATCAGGATGCGGGCATTCACCGGGTTGATGCCCTTGCGCACCATCAGCTTGATGACCTGGTCCGCCACGTAGGCGCCCATGCCGTCGTTGGTGCGGCGGCCGGCCAGGATGACCTGCGGGTGATGGCCCACTTCCTGCGCTTTATGGGTCAGGTAATAGGGGTCCACGCTGATGCAGTGGCCGCCCACCAGGCCGGGGCGGAACGGCAGGAAGTTCCACTTGGTGCCGGCGGCTTCCAGCACGTCCAGGGTGTCGATGCCCAGCTTGTTGAACAGGATGGCCAGGTCGTTGACCAGGGCGATGTTGAGGTCGCGCTGGGTGTTCTCGATGACCTTGGCGGCTTCGGCCACCTTGATGGTGGGGGCTTTGTGGGTGCCGGCGGTGATGATGCTGGCGTAGAGGGCGTCCACGAAATCGGCGGTTTCAGGGGTGGAGCCGGAGGTCACCTTTTTGATGGTGGTGACGCGGTGGGCTTTGTCGCCGGGGTTGATGCGTTCGGGGGAGTAGCCGATGGCGAAGGTGGGGGCGGCGGGGATCGCGCCCCTGCGGTGCGCTCCTACAGGGGCATTGGCGCCGGGGGCATTGGCGCCGGGGGTGTTGGGGCCGGAGGCGTTGGCATTGGCGGCGCCGGCGGCGGCTTCGAAGGTGAGGCCGGAGACGCGCTCCAGGACGGGGACGCAGACTTCCTCGGTGCAGCCGGGGTAGACGGTGGATTCGTAGATCACGGTGTCGCCGGGCTTTAGCACCTTGCCGATGGCTTCGCTGGCCTTGATGAGCGGGGTCAGGTCCGGGCGCTTGGCGGTGTCGATGGGGGTGGGCACCGTCACGATATAGACGTTGCAGCCCGCGATGGCGTCCAGCTGGTCGCTGAAACGCAGCTGGGTGGCCTGCGCCAGCAGTTCCGGCTCCACTTCCAGGGTGCTGTCCCTGCCCTGCTTCAGCTCGGCGATGCGGGCGCTGTTGATGTCGAAACCGGTGGTGGCGTACTGCTTGCCGAATTCCACTGCCAGCGGCAGGCCCACGTAGCCGAGGCCGACGATGGCGATGCGGGTGTCCTTGCGTTGCGTCATTCCCTGGGTTCCGGATGCGTTTGGCGGGGGGACGGAGGTGCCAACCGCGGCGGTTCGCCCGGCGCGGCCTCCAGTTCGTCTTGCAGGTGCTGGATTTCCAGCCGCAGGCGGTCGTACTCGTCCATCTTGCGGGCGAGGAACCTGCGGGTGAGCTGGAGCTTGGCTTCCAACCCGCTGGGGGTCAGCAGGTAGGCATAGCCCAGCTTGTGCGGGTTGCGGCTGAAATTGCCGGCTTTCACCCAGCCCTTGTCGATCAGGGCGCGCAGGGCGTAATTGATCCTGCCCAGCGAAACGCCGGTGTCGCGCGCCAGTTCGCGCTGGCTGGCCTGCGGGGAATCCGCCAGGCGCCGCAGCAGGGCCACGCTCAGTTCGTCGGCGTTGTGGGGCAGCGAGGGCATGCGTTCATCCAATGAACAAGCTGCGTACGGTACTGCGCCTTGGCGGTGGGGGCAAGTTTGGGCCTGAGCTGCTGCGGGTGATGCAAGCTGGGGCGGCAGTTGGGAGGCGATGCGGAACCTTGGCGCACGGTGGCGGCCTCGAACAGCGCGAGCGCAAGTCACGCAACAACGACGCACTTAATCGGATTTTTTCCGATTATTTATGCATAATCGATAGGCCATGCCCGAGCCCAGTCTCCATCAGTTCGGCACCATCCCCTTCACGCACGGTGCGCTGCTGCCCGTGCTGAGGGAATACCGTCGCCCGAACGACAAGATTGCAGAGTGGCTGCGCCAAGGGGCGCTGGTGCCGGTCAAGCGCGGGTTGTACATCCGCGGAGGTACCGACCGCCCACCGTGCCTGCCGCTGGTGGCCAACCATCTTTACGGGCCCTCCTGCGTCTCGCTGGACTATGCACTGGCATGGCATGGGCTGATTCCGGAGCGCGTGCATGAGATCACCTCCGTCTGCACCGGCCGCGGCCGCGTCATCGACAACGTGCTGGGTCGGTTTTCCTACGTCCGCCTGCCCGCAAGCGTGTATCACCTTGGAATCGCCCAGGCCAGCGCCTCGCCGCAGGAAACCTTCCTCATCGCCTCCCCGGCCAAGGCCCTGTGCGACAAGATCCTGCTCACCCCTCGGCTGCGCGCCACCACCCGCGTCGCCATGCAGCGTTTCCTCTTCGACGACCTGCGGATCGACGCCGACGCGCTGCGCCGCCTGGACCTCGATGTCGTTCGCGCCTACGCCGCCAGCGGCAGTAAGACCGCGCAGTTGCGCGCGTTGATGCAGTGCCTTGGGGCGCTGGCATGAGCATCATCGAGCAGATGCTGGCGCGATACCCGGCTCAGGAGCGCGGGCACGCCCTGCGCGAGGTCATGCAGGAAATCGCGCTGGCCGGCCTGCAGCGCGGTGCCTTCTTCGACCGGGCGGCCTTCTATGGCGGTACCTGCCTGCGCATTTTCCACGGGCTGCCAAGGTTCTCGGAAGACTTGGACTTCTCGCTGCTGGCGCCGGATCCCGGCTTCACCCTGGAACCGTACTTCGATGCCATGCGCCGGGAGTTCGCCGCATTCGGATTTGAAGTGGAAATCACCGCGCACGCCAAATCGATTGAATCCGCCGTGGTGTCTGTCTTCGTCAAGCAAGGCACCTCCCTCTATGACGTGCAGGTGCGGGGCCAGCGCATCCTCAGGATCAAGTTCGAGGTAGACACCGACCCACCGCCCGGCTTCCTCACCGAAGAGCGCCTGCTGCTGCAGCCGTATTCCTTCTATGCCAAGTGCTACGCACTACCGGACCTGCACGCCGGCAAGATGCACGCCCTGTTGTTCCGCAAATGGAAGAACCGGGTCAAGGGGCGCGACTGGTTCGACTTTGAGTGGTACGTGCGCCACGGTGTGCCGCTGCATCTGGCGCATCTGGAACAACGTGCCCGCCAAAGCGGGGACTGGAACGGGGCTGCGATGGATCGAGCAGGCCTGGGGCAACTGCTGCAACACCGCATCGACACCCTTGATATCGAACAGGCCCGTGCTGACGTGCGTCCGTTCCTGCGCGACGCCAGCGTGCTGGATATCTGGTCGCCTCGGTACTTTCGGGACCTCGCCGACAAGCTGGCATTCGCCTGACCTGTCGCCGCCCACGGGGCGGTGCGCCTATGAAGGATCCGAGGGCGCGGCCGGCGCGTTCGCCACCCCATGCGGCACATGGCCGGCGGCAACGTGGCGACGCGCGGAATCGATGTTGTGCGGGGAATCGTCGAAGAAGATGTCGGCGCCGAAGGCTTCCAGGAACGGGCCCTTTTCGCGGCCGCCGAGGAACAGCGCCTCGTCCAGGCGCACGTCCCATTCGCGCAGGGTGCGGATCACCCGCTCGTGCGCGGGTGCCGAACGCGCGGTGACCAGCGCGGTGCGCAACGGCGAGGCTTCGCCGGGCGGAAATGCCGCCTGCAGGCCGTGCAGCGCCGCCAGGAAGCCGCGGAACGGGCCGCCGGACAGCGGTTCGCGCGCGCGTTCGGCCTCGTGGCGACCGAAGGCTTCCACGCCGTGCTCGCGCGAGACCCGCTCGCTCTCGTCGCCGAAGATCACCGCGTCGCCATCGAAGGCAATGCGCAGCTGCTGCTGGCGCGATTCGCTGGCCTTCTCCGGCAGGATGGTGGCGGCGGCCACGCCGGCTGCCAGCGCCTGCCCCACCGATTCCGGGTTGGCAGACAGGAACAGCTGCGCGCCGAACGGCTTGATGTAGGGCCAGACCGGAGCGCCGGCGGTGAAGGTGGCGCGGCGGATGTCCAGCCCGTGGTGCTGGATGGAATTGAACACGCGCAGGCCGGTGTCGGAGGAATTGCGCGACAGCAGGATCACTTCCACCCGCGGCGCGTCGGCCGGCGTGCCTTCGTTCAGCGCCAGCAGCTTGCGCACCAGCGGGAAGGCGATGCCCGGCGGCAGCACGTCGTCCTCGCGCTGGCGCTGGAATTCGGCGAACGCCAGGATGCCCTCGCGCTCGAACAGCGCGTGGCTGTCCTCCATGTGGAACAGTGCCCGCGCGGTGATGGCCACCACCAGCGGCGGCGGCAGGCGGTCCGGGGACGGCGGCTGCGGCTCAGTCATCGGCATTGCGCTGGTCGGCATCGCGTTGGAACAGCGCGCGTTCCGGCTTGTGCAGGGCGAACCCCTGCGCGTAATCCACGTTCATCGGCCCGAGGATATCCAGCATCTCCTGCGAGGACACCCACTCCGCCACCACCATCAGCCCCTGCTGGTGGCCGATCTCGGTCACCGCCTTGACGATCGACTGCGACATGCGGTCGCTGGTCAGGTTCTGCACGAAGCTGCCGTCGATCTTCAGCATGTCCAGCTCCAGGTTCTTCAGGTAGCCGAACGAGGACATGCCGGCGCCGAAGTCGTCCAGCGCCACCCGGCAGCCCAGCATGCGCAGCCGCGCCACCAGCGCACTGGAGGCAAGGAAGTTGCGCATCGCAACCGTCTCGGTGATCTCGAACACCAGCCGCCCCGGTTGGATGCCGTGCAACTCGATCAGTTGTTCGATGCGGACGATCAGGCCGTCGTCCTCCAAGCTGGCGCCGGACAGGTTGATGGCGCAGGTGGCCAGGCCGCTGCCGTGCGGATGGATGCGGTCGAGGTTGGCCAGCGCGGTGTCCACCACCCAGCGGTCAATCAACGGCATCAGGCCGTAGCGTTCCGCCGCCGGCAGGAACGCACCCGGTGGGACCACCGCGCCATCTTCGCCGCGCAGCCGCAGCAGCAGCTCGACGTGAGCACCCTTGGCGTGACCGGGCTGCAGCGGGTGCAGCTCCTGGTAGTCCAGCAGCAGGCGACCGTCGCGCAACGCCTCGCGAATGCGGTTGGCCCATTCCATCTCGCCCAGCCGGCTGCTGATCGCGGTGTCGTCCTCGGCGTACACATGCACCCGGTTGCGGCCGCCGTCCTTGGCCATGTAGCAAGCGGCGTCGGCATGCGCGAACAGTTCCCGCAGGGTGGTGGCATGCGCCAGCATCACCACGCCGATGCTGGCGCTGATCGTGTACGTGCGCTGCTCCCAGCTGAAGATGAAACCCTCGATGCTGGCGCGCACCCGCTCGGCCGCCAGCAGCGCGGCGTCGGCGGTGGGCGCGCCGCATAGCAGCACGCCGAACTCGTCGCCGCCCAGCCGGCCCAGCACGTCGCCGGGGCGCAGCTTCTCGCGCATCACCGCGGCCAGCTGCACCAGAAGCTCGTCGCCAGCGCTGTGACCGGAGGTGTCGTTGATGATCTTGAACTGGTCCAGGTCGATGAACAGCAGCGCGCCGTCGCCGCGCCCCGGCAGATTCAGCAGCGACTGCGCCCGCGCCTCGAACTCGCGGCGGTTGTAGAGCCGGGTCAGCGAGTCGTGGCTGGCCTGGTAGCTGAGCCGCTCGGTCAGCTGCCGCTGTTCGGAAATGTCGTTGGCCACCAGCAGCCACATCGGCGTGCCGTCCAGCTCGATGCTGCTCAGCCACAGGCTGGCCCAGAAGCTGCAGCCGTCGGCGCCCGGCAACTGCGCGTCCACCGCCAGCAGCGTGTCGGCATCGGCGGCGGCCAGGCGCACCATCACCTCCTGCCCCAGCACGTCGGACAGGCGGGCGCTCTGCGTGTCCGGCGCCAACCGGTCGCGGGCGAAGGCGTTGCGGTAGACGATGGTGCCGTCGTCCTCGCGCGCCAGCAGCACCAGGCAGGGCAGCAGTTCGTTGAGTTTGCGGAAGCGCTCCTCGCTGGCCTGGAAGCGCCGCGCCATCGAGGTGCCCAGCACGATCGCCCGCTCGCGGGTGCTCACCACCGACCAGGTCAGCGCCGCCAGCAGCGCGCTGATGGCCGCGCCGATCCACAGCACCAGCAGCCAGCTGCGGCCTTCCGGACTCTCCACGCCGCGGGCCACGACCTTCCAGGTGCGCCCGCCGAACTGCAGCGGCACCGCATGCTCCGAATTCGAAGCGTCAACCGCGTGGCCGGCGAACGCCTGCGAATACAGCGGCCGGGGGGTGCCGTCGCTGATGTCCTCGACCACCACGTCGGCCAGCTGCTGCGGGGCTTCCGGCAGCGCCGAGGCGATCAGGTCGGAAATCCGGAGCGACGCGCCTATCGAACCGATGATCGCGGCGCGACGCGCCTGCACGGTGCCCGGCCGCGTGCCGGGGGCGAACACCGGCAGGCGCAGGATGAAGCCGTCGCCCAGGCTCTGGCGCCCGCTCTGGCGCAGCGCGAACGGCGCCGACATCGCAATCTCGTCGGTATCGCGCGCGCGTTCCAGCGACTGCAGGTTGCTGGGCTGGCTGTTGACGTCGAGCCCGCGGATCGCAAGGTTCCCGGACTGCGGCGCGAACAGGGTGGTCACGTAATGGTCGCCATCGGCACGGCGCTCGCGCTCGGCGTAGGCCAGCGCCTGCAGGCTGACCCGCGTGGCGCCGTTGGACTGCATGTTCTCGTAGGCGCGGATGTACTCGATCTCGGTCACCTCCTGCGAGGCGATGAAGATCGACTGGAACGCGCGGATCAGGTGCCCGCACTGGTCCAGCTGCAGGCGGATGGCCTCGGCCACGCCGCGGGTTTCCTGCACGAACACGCGCCGCGCCTCGCTGCGGCTGCGGTGCCTCTCGGCGTTCGCCAGCCACAGGGTCAGGGCCATCCCCAGCGCAAAGGCGATCAGCGCCCAGAGCCATGCCGGCACCCGCCGCCCCGGCGGGGAGGCGGCAGTGGACGTTCCGATGTCTCGAGTCTCGAACGACATTTGCACCCCAGGCAATGAACAGACGTCAGGCGGTGAACTGCTCGATCAGGATCCTTTCCTCCAGGTTGTGTTCCGGATCGAATAGCAGGGTCACGCTGCGATCCCGCGACTCGCGCACCAGCACCTCGGTGACATCGCGCACCTCGTGCGAATCCGCGGTGGCGCTGACCGGGCGCTTGTGTGGATCCCGGACCCGGAAGCGCACTTCGGTCCCCGACTTCAGCACCGCGCCGCGCCAGCGCCGCGGACGGAACGGCGCGATCGGGGTCAGCGCCATCACGTTGGCCCCCAGCGGCAATATCGGCCCGTGCGCGGAAAAGTTGTAGGCCGTGCTGCCGGCCGGGGTGGCCAGCATGACCCCGTCGCAGATCAGCTCGTCCAGGCGAAGTTCGCCGTTGAGCTCGATGCCGACGTGGGCGGCCTGGCGGGTCTGCCGCAGCAGCGACACTTCGTTGTAGGCCAGCGAACCGACGGTCGCGCCCGACTCGGTCTGCGCCAGCATCTCCAGCGGATGCAGGACCGCCGGCTCGGCGGCATTGATCCGCGCCAGCAGGTCGTCTTCGGCCTTGTACTGGTTCATCAGGAAACCCACGGTCCCCAGCTTCATGCCGTACACCGGCTTGCCCAGCGCACCGTGGCGATGCAGGGTCTGCAGCATGAAGCCGTCGCCGCCCAGCGCCACGATGACGTCGGCATCCTCCGGCGTGATCGCGCCATGCCGCGCTTCCAGCAGGGCAAGCGCGGCGCGGGCCTCATCGGCGGGGCTGGCAAGCAAGGCGAGGCGAGGCATGGTCATGCGGCGAGGATAGCAAGAGCGTATGCAAGGCGGTTGTACGGTCTTCGCGCCCATCGGCGCCAGCGGCCGAGGCGCGGAAAAAAGATGGGCGCCCCTTTCGGGACGCCCATCGCAGGCACGCTGGTGACGAAGGTCAGCCGCGCTGCGCCAGCTGCGCGACGCGCTGCACCGCCACCGACGCGGTGGGGTAGTCCAGCGCCTTCTGCGCGGCCAGCTCGGTCAGCATCGCCAGGGTGAAGCGCAGCGACGAATCATCGCGGGTCAGCCAGGCCTGCACCTTCGCGTCCGGCTCCTTGCCCGGCATCGCCAGCACCTGCGCGGTCAGCGCCCGCAGCTGGGCAAACAGCTCGTCGCGCAGCACCCCGCGGGCAACCGCATGCCAGCGGCCTTCCACCTTCAGCGCCTCGATCTGCTCGCGCAGCCACGGCGCGTGCAGCGCGTCGGCCAGGCGGAAGTAGACCTTGGCCACCTCGATCGGGCGCAGCTTGCGCTCGCGCGCCAGCTCGATGATGTCGGCGCCCGACTCCAGGTACGGCAGCGCCGCCAGCTGGTCGGCCAGTGCGGCCGACAGGCCCTTTTCGCGCCACTGCTTGCGGCTGGCTTCGTACTGCGGGCGCTGCGACGGCGGCAGGATGCCCTCGCCGGCACGGATGTCGCGGAAGCCGTCGTGGTAGCGCTCGACCGCGGTGGCAATCGCCGGCACCGCGCCGGGGCGCGACAGCAACCAGCGGGTGAAGCCGCGCTGCAGCTCCCAGATCACCTGCAGGGCATCGACCTGCACGCCCTCGCCCACCTTGCCGTCCAGCGCGTCGATCTGCGCCCACAGCTCGCGCGCATCCAGCGTTTCGCGGGTGATGGTGAAGGCGCGGGCGATCTCGCCGACGCTGCGGCCGCTGTCTTCCTGCATGCGCATCAGGAAGGTGGCGCCCATCCGGTTGATGGTGGAGTTGGTGACCGCGGTGGCGATGATCTCGCGCTTCAGGCGGTGGTTCTCCATCGCCTTGGCGTACTTCTTCTGCAGCGGCTCGGGGAAGTAGCGCACCAGTTCCTTGGACAGGTACGGGTCTTCCGGCACGTCCGATTCCAGCAGCTGCGGGTAGGCCACCAGCTTGGCGTAGGACAGCAGGATCGACAGCTCCGGACGGGTCAGGCCCTGTCCGCGCAGCTTGCGCTCGGCGATCTGCGCGTCGGTGGGCAGGAACTCGATCTGGCGGTCCAGCAGGCCCTGCGCTTCCAGCGTGCTGATGAAGTGCATCTTCGAGCCCAGGCGGGTGGCGCTCATCCGCTCCATCAGGCTCAGCGCCTGGTTCTGGCGGTAGTTGTCGTTCAGCACCAGCTGGGCGACCTCGTCGGTCATCGCCGCCAGCAGCTTGTTGCGTTCGGCCAGCTTGAGGCGCTTCTTCTGCACTTCGCCGGTGAGCAGGATCTTGATGTTCACCTCGTGGTCGGAGGTGTCCACGCCGGCGGAGTTGTCGATGAAGTCGGTGTTCAGCAGCACGCCCGCCTGCGCCGCCTCGATGCGGCCCAGCTGGGTCATGCCGAGGTTGCCGCCCTCGCCCACCACCTTGCAGCGCAGGTCGGCGCCGTTGACGCGCAGACCGTTGTTGGCGCGGTCGCCGACGTCGGCATTGGACTCGCTGGACGCCTTGACGTAGGTGCCGATGCCGCCGTTCCAGAGCAGGTCCACCGGCGCACGCAGCGCCGCGTGCATCAGCTCGTTCGGGGTCATCACCTTGATGCTGGCATCGATACCCAACGCCTCACGCACCTGCGGGGTGATCTCGATCGACTTGGCCGAACGCGGATGGATGCCACCGCCCTTGCTGATCAGCTTGGCGTCGTAGTCCGCCCAGCTGGAGCGCGGCAGGTCGAATAGACGCTGGCGCTCCTTGAACGAGGCGGCGGCATCCGGGTTCGGGTCGAGGAAGATGTGGCGGTGATCGAACGCGCAGAGCAGGCGGATGTGCTTGCTCAGCAGCATGCCGTTGCCGAACACGTCGCCCGACATGTCGCCGATGCCCACGCAGGTGAAGTCCTGCTTCTGGCTGTCGCGGCCAAGCGCACGGAAGTGGTGCTTGACCGACTCCCAGGCGCCGCGCGCGGTGATCGCCATGCCCTTGTGGCTGTAGCCGGCGCTGCCGCCCGAGGCGAACGCGTCGTCCAACCAGAAGCCATGCGCCTGGGCGATGCCGTTGGCGATGTCGGAGAAGCTTGCGGTGCCCTTGTCGGCCGCCACCACCAGGTACGGGTCGTCGCCGTCATGGCGCACCACCTGCGCCGGCGGCAGCACCTTGCCGTCCACGCTGAGGTTGTCGGTGATGTCCAGCAGGCCGTTGATGAAGCGCTTGTAGCAGGCGATGCCCTCGGCCATCCACGCGTCGCGGTCCACTGCCGGGTTCGGCAGCTGCTTGGCGTAGAAGCCGCCCTTGCTGCCCACCGGCACGATCACCGTGTTTTTCACCATCTGCGCCTTGACCAGGCCCAGCACCTCGGTGCGGAAGTCCTCGCGGCGGTCCGACCAGCGCAGGCCGCCGCGCGCCACCGGGCCGAAGCGCAGGTGGGTACCTTCCACGCGCGGGCCGCACACCCAGATTTCGCGGAACGGGCGCGGCTTCGGCAGGTCCGGCACCTTGGCGGTGTCGAACTTGAATGCCAGGTAGTCGGCCGGGCCGCCGTCCTTGCGCAGGCCGTCCTTGTATTCGATGTAGTAGTTGGTGCGCAGGGTGGCGTCGATCACGCCGATGAAGCTGCGCAGGATGCGGTCCTCGTCCAGGCTGGCGACGCGGTCCAGCAGGCCCAGCAGGGTGCTGCGCGCGGCCTCGACCTGCGCTTCGCGGTCGCCTTCGCGCGACTTCACCAGCGCCTTCAGTGCGTTCTGCGCGGCGACATCGCTGCCGGCCAGCGCCTTCAGCTGGGCATGGAAACGCTCCATGCCCAGCTTGACCTCGGCCGCGCTTTCCTTGCCGGTGGCCGGGTCGAAGCGGGCCTCGAACAGCTCCACCAGCAGCCGCGCCAGCAGCGGATAGCGGGTCAGCGTGGCTTCCATGTAGCTCTGCGAGAAGGTCACGCCGGCCTGCAGCAGGTACTTGCAGTAGGCGCGCAGCATCGCGACCTGCTTCCACGACAGGCCGGCAGCCAGCACCAGCCGGTTGAAGCCGTCGTTCTCGGCGTCGCCGCGCCAGATCCGCGCGAACGCTTCCTCGAAGCCCTCGTCCAGCGCATCGACGTCGAGCTCGCCCTGCAGGGACTCGACCTCGAAGTCCTGGATCCAGGCCAGGCGCCCTTCGACATCGACCTTGTAGGGGTGCTCGGTGATGACGCGCAGGCCCATGTTTTCCATCATCGGCAGCGCGTCGGACAGCGGGATGTCGCGCAACGGACGGTACAGCTTGAAGCGCAGGCTGCCGCGCTGCGAACGGCACAGCTGCAGGCGCAGGTCGTCGTCGCCGGCCAGCGCAGCCAGGTGCTCGACGTCGTCGGCCGCGGCCTCCGGGCTGACCTCCTCGATGTAGCCGGCCGGCAGGGCGTTGCCGAAGCGGGCGGCGAGCTTGAGCCCGGCCTCTTCGCCGTGGCGGGCCACCAGCCGCTCGCGCAGGTCATCGCGCCAGTCGCGCACGATCTCCGCCAGCTTGGCTTCCAGCGCAGGCAGGTCGATCTCGACGTTGGCCGCGCTGGCGCTGGGCCGCACGATGATGTGCAGCTGCGCCAGCGGCGAATCGCCGATCTGCACGTTGGTGTCCACGCGCTCGCCGCCCAGCGCCTCGCGCAGCATCGCCTCGATGCGGTGGCGCACCTGCGTGCTCATGCGGTCGCGCGGCACGTAGGCCAGCGCGGAGTAGTAGCGGCCGTAGCGGTCAGGGCGCACGAACAGCTTGCTGCGCACGCGCTCCTGCAGGCCCAGGATGCCCATGCAAGTGCGGAACAGTTCTTCCTCGCCGGCTTGGAACAGCTCGTCGCGCGGCAGGGTCTCGAGGATGTGGCGCAGCGCCTTGCCGCTGTGGCTGCTGGCGTCCAGCCCGGACTTGGCCATCACGTAGTCGTGGCGCTCGCGCACCAGCGGGATGTCCCACGGGCGGCGGGTGTAGGCGCTGGAGGTGTACAGGCCGACGAAGCGCTGCTCGCTGATCGCCCGGCCCTTGGCGTCGAAGCCCAGCACGCCGATGTAGTCCATGTAGCCGGGGCGGTGAATAGTGGCGCGCGCATTGGTCTTGGTCAGGATCAGCGCATCGACCGCGCCGGACTGCGGCAGCGCGTGCGCGGCCAGCGACTTCAGCGGACGCGCGCCGCTTTCCTCGCCGCGCAGCAGGCCCAGGCCACTGCCCGGCACCGCGGACAGGATGTCTTCCTTGCCCTGCTTGCCGACCTTGTACTCGCGGTAGCCGAAGAAGGTGAAATGGTTGTCGGCGGCCCAGCGCAGGAACTCCTGCGCCTCCTGGCGACCGGCTTCGCCCACCGGCAGTTTGCGGTTGGCCATGTCCTCGGCCACCTCGCGCATGCGGTCGCGCATCGGCTCCCAGTCGTTGACGATCGCGCGGACGTCGTCCAGCACCTGCACGATGCGCGCCTTGACCGCGGCCATCGCGGCCTGCGGCTGGCGGTCGATTTCCAGGTGCATCAGCGACTCGGCCGCGCCTTCGCCCACGCCGACCAGCTTGCCGGCCTTGTCGCGGTCCATGCGGATGACCGGATGGCCCAGCACGTGCACGCCGATGCCGGCGTCGGCCAGGGCCATGGTCACCGAATCGACCAGGAACGGCATGTCGTCGTTGACGATCTGCACCAGGGTGTGGGTGGAGTCGGCGGGATTGCCCAGGCGCACGCTGGCCTTGCCGCGCTTGCGGGTGCGCGCGAACTCCAGCATGTCCGCGGCCAGTTCGGCCCAGCCGGCCGCGTTGCGGCTGGCGATCTCGTCGGCATCCATGCGCCGGTAGAAGGCGGCGGCGAACGCCTGCGCCTCGGCCAGGCCGGCCTTGCCCACCCGCTTGGCCAGCGCATCGAGGATGGGTTTCAGGTCGTTGCTGGTACCGGTTTCGACTGACTTTTTCATCTGCTTCACAGCCTCCAAAGGGAAACGGTCGCGCAGGGGGCGCGGCCGTCTTGGTGTCGTTGTGGTTTATCGCAGGCCGGTTTCGCCGCGGGCGATGACCAACCGCTGGATCTCGCTGGTGCCTTCGTAGATTTCGGTGATCTTGGCGTCGCGGAAGAAACGCTCGATCGGCATTTCCTTGGAATAGCCCATGCCGCCATGGATCTGCAGGGCCTGGTGGGTGATCCACATGGCCGCTTCCGAGGCGGTCAGCTTGGCCACCGACGCCTCGGTGGTGAAGCGCTGGCCCTGGCCCTTCAGCCACGCCGCGCGCAAGGTCAGCAGCAGCGCCGCGTCCAACTTGCACTTCATGTCGGCGATCTTGGCCTGGGTCATCTGGAACGTGCCGATCGGCTGGCCGAAGGCCTTGCGCTCCTTGACGTATTCCAGCGTCGCTTCATAGGCCGCGCGGGCCAGGCCGATGGCCTGGCTGGCGATGCCGATGCGGCCGGCGTCCAGCACGCCCATGGCGATCTTGAAGCCCTGCCCTTCCTCGCCCAGCACCTCGTCGGCGTGGACCACGTAGTCGGTGAACTCGATCTCGCAGGTGGCCGAGGCGCGGATGCCCAGCTTGGGTTCGGTCTTGCCGCGGTGGAAACCTTCGCGGGTGGTGTCGATCATGAACGCGGTGATGCCGCGTGCGCCCTTTTCCGGCGCGGTCATGGCGAACAGCACGATGTACTTGGCGACCGGGCCGGAGGTGATCCAGCTCTTCTTGCCGTTGACCACGTAGCTGCCGTCGTCCTGCTTGACGGCGCGGCAGCGCATCGCGGTGGCGTCGGACCCGGACTGTGGCTCGGTCAGCGCGAACGCGCCGATCTCGCGGCCCTCGGCGATCTCGCGCACGTACTTCTGCTTCTGCGCCTCGCTGCCGAAGGTCAGGATGCCGTTGCAGAACAGCGAGTTGTTCACCGACATGATGGTGCTGTGCGCGGCGTCGGCCGCGGCGATCTCCACCATCGCCAGCACGTAGGCCACCGGATCCATGCCGGCGCCGCCGTATTCGGCCGGCACTTCGATGCCCATCAGGCCGTTTTCGCCCAGGGCGCGGATGTTCTCGAGCGGGAACTCGCCGGTGCGGTCGTGGTGCTCTGCGCTGGGGGCGATCTTCTCGCGGGCGATGCGTCGCGCCACGTCCTGCAGCATCAGCTGTTCGTCGCTGAATCCGAAATCCACAACCGCCCCTTAGCGTCATTCGAAGGATGCGGCATTGTATCCCCGCGGCGCGCAGAACCGTAGCGCCTGCAAGCGGGCCGGCGCTTCGCCGTGCGGCGCGCGCGAAATGCCCATGCACGCCCGCGTACACTGCGTTTTCCACGCAGCCGCGACGACGGAACGCAACATCGGCCAGCGGCAAGCGTCGACGGCATGCGCGCGGCTTGACCGCAAAGCGACATCGCGAGAAACTTATCTTTAAATCGCGATGGAAAGATATATATGGATCTAGAAGGTTGGTCCGCGCACCTGAAGGTGTTTGCCGACGCTACCCGGGTGCGCCTGCTGGCGCTGCTGGAAGGCGAGGAACTCACCGTGGCCGAATTGTCCGCGATCACCCAGCTGGCGCAGCCGCGGGTATCCACCCACCTGGCCAAGCTCAAGGAAGCCGGGCTGGTGCGCGACCGCCGCGCCGGGGTGTCGGCCTACTACCGCTTCGATGATGCCGCGATCGAGCCGGCGCAGCGGATGCTGTGGCAGTCGATCCGTACCGGCAGCGACGACCCGCTGCTGCGCCAGGACGCCGAGCGTGTGCCGGGGGTGCTGGCGATGCGCGCGGCCGACCAGAACTGGGCCGACAGCGTGGCCGGCGACATGGAGCGCCACTACTCGCCGGGCCGGACCTGGGAAGCGCTGGCGCGCACCGCGCTGCCGCTGCTGTGGCCGGGCGACGTGCTGGACATCGCCTCCGGCGACGGCGTGCTGGCGGAGCTGCTTTCCCCGCACGCTAACCGCTACGTCTGCATCGACTCCAGCCAGCGCGTGGTGGCCGCAGCCAGCGAGCGCCTGCGCCGCTTCAAGAACGTGGAGGTGCGCGAGGGCGACATGCACGCGCTGCCGTTCGCCGACGCCAGCTTCGACCTGGTGGTACTGATGCACGCGCTGACCTACGCCGCGCGCCCGGCGCAGGCGGTGGCCGAGGCGGCGCGGGTGCTGAAACCCGGCGGCCGCCTGCTGCTGTCCAGCCTGGCCCGCCACGAGCACCGCAGCGTGGTGGAAGCCTATGGCCACGTGAACCTGGGTTTCACCGGCAAGGAACTGCGCAAGTTCGCGGAGAAGGCCGGCCTGGGCATCGCCAACTGCGAAACCGTCACCCGCGAGCGCCGTCCGCCGCATTTCGAGGTGATCTCGCTGACCGGCGTGAAGCCCTGACCTGATGCCACCCCGTAGGGCGGAGCTTGCTCCACTGCTCGTCGAACATCGCAATCACAACGTAGCGGAGCAAGCTCCGCTCTACGGAAAACAGACACCATGACCACCCTCCCCTGGAAGAACCCCGCCCGCGCCGAGGCGCTGCAGGCCGCGCTTGCGCGCCGCATCCTGGTCATCGATGGCGCCATGGGCACCATGATCCAGCGCCACGAACTGCAGGAAGCCGACTATCGCGGCGAACGCTTCGCCAGCGGCTATGACGCCCTGTTCGCGCCGGGCGGCCACGCCCACGGCCCCGGCTGCGGCTGCGAAGGCCACGACCAGCGCGGCAACAACGACCTGCTGTCCCTGACCCGCCCCGACATCATCCGCGGCATCCATCGCCAGTACCTCGAGGCCGGCGCGGACCTGGTCGAAACCAATACCTTCAATTCCACCTCGATCTCGCTGGCCGACTATCGCCTGCAGCACCTGGTGCGCGAGCTCAACCGCGAAGGCGCGCGGCTGGCCCGGGCCGAGTGCGATGCCATCGAGGCGATCGATCCCTCGCAGCCGCGCTTCGTGATCGGCGTGCTGGGCCCGACCAGCCGCACCGCCTCGCTGTCGCCCGACGTGAACCGGCCGGGCTTCCGCGCGATCAGTTTCGACGAGCTGGCCGAGGCCTACCGCGAGGCCGCGCGCGGCCTGGTCGAAGGCGGCGCCGACATCCTGATGGTGGAGACCGTGTTCGACACCCTCAACGCCAAGGCGGCGCTGTTCGCCATCGACGATGTGTTCGAAGAGATCGGCGCGCGCCTGCCGGTGATGATCTCCGGCACGATCACCGATGCCTCCGGCCGCACCCTGTCCGGGCAGACCGCCGAGGCGTTCTGGTATTCGCTACGGCACAGCCGGCCGATGGCGATCGGCCTGAACTGCGCCTTGGGCGCCAAGGACCTGCGCCAGCACGTGGACGTGCTGTCGACGGTGGCCGATACCCACGTCAGCTGCCACCCCAACGCCGGCCTGCCGAATGCCTTTGGCGGCTATGACGAAACCCCGGAGGACATGGCCGTGATCCTGCGCGAGTTCGCGCAAAGCGGCCTGATCAACCTGGTGGGCGGTTGCTGCGGCACCACGCCGGACCATATCGCCGCGATCGCCGCGGCCGTGCGCGGGCTGCCGCCGCGGGCGGTGCCGACGGTCGGCACGCAGGAGCAGGCCGCATGAGCACCACCCTTCCCCGCTTCACCCGCCTGTCCGGGCTCGAACCGCTGGTCATCACGCCGGAATCCAATTTCATCAACGTCGGCGAGCGCACCAACGTCACCGGCAGCGCGCAGTTCAAGAAGCTGATCCTCGAGGGGCGGCTGGACGAGGCGGTAGTGGTTGCCCGCCAGCAGGTGGAAAACGGCGCCCAGGTCATCGACGTCAACATGGACGAGGGCCTGCTCGACTCCGAGAAGGCGATGGTGGAATACCTCAACCTGATCGCCGCCGAGCCCGACATCGCCAAGGTGCCGGTGATGGTGGACAGCTCGAAGTGGTCGGTGATCGAGGCCGGGCTGAAGTGCCTGCAGGGCAAGGGCATCGTCAACTCGATCTCGATGAAGGAAGGCGAAGCCGAGTTCCTGCGGCAGGCGCGGCTGGTTCGCCGCTACGGCGCGGCGGTGGTGGTGATGGCCTTCGACGAGGTGGGCCAGGCCGATACCGCACGGCGCAAGGTGGAGATCAGCGCCCGCGCCTACGAATTGCTGACCGAAGAGATCGGGTTCCCGCCCGAGGACATCATCTTCGACCCCAACTGCTTCGCGATCGCCACCGGCATCGAGGAGCACAACAACTACGCCGTCGATTTCATCGAGGCCGCGCGCGAGCTGCGCCGGCGGTTCCCGCATAGCCATATCTCCGGCGGCGTCTCCAACGTCAGCTTCAGCTTCCGCGGCAACGAGCCGGTGCGGCAGGCGATCCACGTGGTGTTCCTGTACCACGCCATCAAGGCCGGCATGGACATGGGCATCGTCAACGCCGGCGCGCTGCCGCTGTACGACCAGCTGGACCCGCTGCTGCGCGAGCGGGTCGAGGACGTGGTGCTGAACCGCCGCAGTGATGCCACCGAACGGCTGCTGGAGATCGCCGACAACTTCAAGAAGAAAAAGGGCGAGAAGAAGGTCGAAGACCTGCAGTGGCGCGAGCAGCCGGTGGCCGCGCGGCTCTCGCATGCGCTGGTGAACGGCATCGACCAATACGTGGTGGAGGACACCGAGGAAGCGCGCCAGCAGGCCACCCGGCCGCTGGACGTGATCGAAGGCCCGCTGATGGACGGCATGAACGTGGTCGGCGACCTGTTCGGCGCCGGCAAGATGTTCCTGCCGCAGGTGGTGAAGTCGGCGCGGGTGATGAAGAAGGCGGTGGCGCACCTGCTGCCCTACATCGAGGCCGAGAAGCTGCGCACCGGCGACGTCGGCAAGAGCAACGGCAAGATCGTGATGGCCACGGTCAAGGGCGACGTGCACGACATCGGCAAGAACATCGTCGGGGTGGTGCTGGCCTGCAACAACTTCGAGGTCATCGACCTCGGGGTGATGGTGCCGGCGCAGAAGATCCTGGACACCGCGATTGCCGAGAACGCCGACATGATCGGCGTGTCCGGCCTGATCACGCCCTCGCTGGAGGAGATGAGCCACGTCGCCCGCGAGATGCAGCGACAGGGCTTCACCATGCCGCTGCTGATCGGCGGCGCCACCACTTCGCGCGCGCATACCGCGCTGAAGATCGACCCGCATTACAAATCGCCCACGATCTGGGTGAAGGACGCCTCGCGCGCGGTGGGCGTGGCGCAGTCGCTGATGAGCCCGGAGCTGCGCGGCGATTTCGTGCAGGCCGCCGCCAACGACTACGCCGACGTGCGCCAGCGCCACCGCAACCGCGGCGACGGCAAGCGGCTGGTGTCGCTGGACAAGGCGCGCGCGCAGTCATTCAAGTTCGACTGGGCCGGCTATACCCCGCCCGTGCCGAAGCAGCCGGGGCTGCACGTGTTCGACGACTATCCGCTGGCCGAGCTGGTGGCCTGCATCGACTGGTCGCCGTTCTTCAACGCCTGGGAGCTGGCCGGCAAGTACCCGGCGATCCTCACCGACGAAGTGGTGGGCCCGCAGGCCAGCGAGCTGTACCGCGACGCGCGCGCGATGCTGCGGAAAATCGTTGAAGAGAAATGGCTGACCGCCAAGGCGGTCTGCAGCTTCTGGCCGGCCAACAGCGTGGGCGATGACGTGGTGCTGGAGGTCGACGGCGCGCCGCGCTGGCTGCGTTTCCTGCGCCAGCAGGCCGATAAGCCGGTGGAACGCCCGAACCTGTGCCTGGCCGATTTCATCGCGCCGAAGGACAGCGGCAAGCAGGACTGGATCGGCGCGTTCGCGGTGACCGCGGGCCTCGGCATCGAACCGCATCTGGAGCGCTTCCGCGCCGAATACGACGACTACAGCGCGATCCTGCTCAAGGCGCTGGCCGACCGCCTGGCCGAAGCCTTCGCCGAACGGCTGCACCAGCGCGTGCGCAAGGAGTTCTGGGGCTACGCGGCGAACGAGGCGCTGGACAACGATGCACTGATCGCCGAGCGCTACCAGGGCATCCGCCCCGCTCCCGGCTACCCGGCCTGCCCGGAACACAGCGAGAAGCGGGCGCTGTTCGACCTGTTGGGCGCTACCGCCAATGCGGGCGTCGAGCTGACCGACCACTTCGCCATGTATCCAGCGGCCAGCGTGTCCGGGCTGTATTTCAGCCACCCCGACAGCAAGTACTTCGTGGTCGGGCGGGTGACGAAGGAACAGGTGGCCGACTACGCCCGCCGCAAGGGCGTGGACCTTGCACAGGCGGAGCGCTGGCTGTCGTTCAACCTGGACTACGACCCGGACTGAAGCAAAACCGGCAGGCGGGAATCATGCCGATTCCCGCTGCCTCACCAGACCAGGTCGTCCGGCACCTGGTACATGGGATCGGCGTAGGGATCGTCCTGCGCGGGCGCATCCGGGTCGACCTTCAACGCGACGGCCTGGGCGAAGATCGCCTCGGCCTCGGCCAGCGTGGCGGCGTTTACCAGCAGGTAGCGGCCGTTCACCTGCAGCACGCCCAGCTCGCCGGCGTTGAGCGCCTTCAGCTGTCCGGCGGTGACATGCACGCGCTTGATCTTGCCGCCGTATTCGAAATGGCGGACATGGTCGGCGTCGGCCGCGTTCAGCGCCTTGTCCTTGAGGAAGGCCTCCAGCTTCGCCTTGGCCTCGCGACGCAGGCGTGCCTCTTCCTGCTTCAGCCGCTCGGCCTCGATGCGCTCGTCCTTTTCCTTCTGCGCGCGGATCGCATAGGCCTTGGCCAGGTCGATGTCCTCGCGCGACTGCTTTTTCTGCTGCTGGGGGTTGTGCGGGCGCGGCTGCGGGCGGCCGGGCTGCGCCTGCCTGCCGTGGTGCGCCGGCTTGCCGGCGTGCGCGGGCTTGCCGGCGTGCGCGGGCTTGCCGCCCTGCCCGGCCTGCGGTTTGCGGGCATCGGGCTTCGGTCGCGCGGCGGGCTTGGGCGCATCCTTGAAGCCAAGGCCAAGCAGCTGGTCGCGGAGGGAATTGCTCATGTCTGGATCGGGCGGTCAGTAATGCGGAGGGGGCGGTTCGCTGGCGGCATCGCCGGTGACCGGGCTTGCGGCCATCGCGCTGCGCAATTGTCGCAATTCTTCCAGCGCGCGATGCAGGCGCAGCGCGTTGCTGGCTTCTTCGCTGCGGGCGGCGGCTAGCGCGTCGCTGAGTTCCAGCAGCGCCTGCTCCTGGAAGGCCAGCCGGGTTTCCAGGTCGACCAGCCGTTGTTCGAGATCAGTCATGCTTCTTCCTTGCGCAGCGAGCGTCCGCGGCCGATGCCGTAGTAGGCGATGCCGGCGGCTTCCACTTCGGCGGGTTCGTACAGGTTGCGGCCGTCGAACAGCACCGCATCCGCCAGCGCCTCTTTCAGCTTGGCGAAATCAGGGCTGCGGAACTGCTTCCATTCGGTGACCACGGCCAGCGCGTCCGCGCCTTCCAGCGCGTCGGCGGCGGAGTCGCACAGCACCAGGTCGTCGCGCTCGCCGAAGATGCGGCGGGTTTCGGCCATCGCCTCCGGGTCGAATGCGCGGACCGTCGCGCCCGCGTCCCACAGCTGCTGCAGCAGGCGGCGGCTGGAGGCCTCGCGCATGTCGTCGGTGTTCGGCTTGAACGCCAGCCCCCACACCGCGATGGTCCTGCCGCGCAGGCCTTCGTCCTCGCCAAGGTCGTAATGGCGCTGCATCAGCTCGAACAGGTGGCCCTTCTGCGCGTCGTTCACCGCTTCCACCGCCTCCAGCAGCCGCGGCTGCACGCCATGCTGCTGGGCGGTGCGCGCCAGCGCCTGCACGTCCTTGGGGAAGCACGAGCCGCCGTAGCCGGCGCCGGGGTAGATGAAATGCCAGCCGATGCGCGGGTCGGAACCGATGCCCTTGCGCACCATCTCGACGTCCGCGCCCACCTGCTCGGCGATGTTGGCGATCTCGTTCATGAAGCTGATCTTGGTCGCCAGCATCGCGTTGGCCGCGTACTTGGTCAGCTCGGCGGAACGCACGTCCATCGCCACGATGCGCTCGTGGTTGCGGTTGAATGGGGCGTACAGGCGCCGCAGCGTCTCCAGCGCGGAGGCGCTGGACGTGCCGATGACGATACGGTCCGGGCGCATGCAGTCCTCGACCGCCGCGCCTTCCTTCAGGAATTCCGGATTGGACACCACCTCGAAATCGATGTCCGCGCCGCGTGCGACCAGCTCGGCGTTGATGGTGGCACGCACCTTGTCGGCGGTGCCCACCGGCACGGTGGACTTGTCCACCACCACCACCGGCCGCGCGATGTGGCGGCCGATGGTGCGCGCCACCTCGCGCACGTACTGCAGGTCGGCGCTGCCATCCTCGTCCGGCGGCGTGCCCACCGCGATGAACAGCACGTCGCCATGACCGATGCCGGCCGCGGCGTCGGTGGTGAAGCGCAGCCGCCCGGCGGCGTGGTTGGCCTTCACCATCGGGGTCAGGCCGGGCTCGTAGATCGGCACGATGCCATTGTCCAGGGCTTCGACCTTGGCCGCGTCGACGTCGACGCAGACCACGTCGTGGCCGACCTCGGCCAGGCAGGTGCCGGTCACCAGGCCAACGTAGCCGGTGCCGAAAATGCAGACGCGCATGCGCGGTATCCGTGGGCAAAAGAAAGGGGGACGCATCGCAAGGATACGTCCCCCGGTGTTCCGGAACGGTTACTTGCCGGACGGCGCCTTGACAATCTCCAGCAGCTCGACTTCGAACTCCAGCACCTGGTTCGGGCCGATCATCGGCGGGGCCTGCTCGCCGTAGGCCAGTTTGGCCGGGATCCAGAACTTGTACTTGGCACCCACCGGCATCAGCTGCAGGCCTTCGGCCCAGCCCGGGATCACGCCCTGCAGCGGCAGCACGGCCGGCTCGCCGCGCTTGTAGGAGCTATCGAACTCGGTGCCATCCAGCAGGGTGCCCTTGTAGTTCACCTTCACGCCGTCGGTGGCGCCGGGCTTGGCGCCCTTGCCTTCGGTGACGACTTGGTACTGCAGGCCGGACGCGGTGGTGGCCACGCCCTGCTTCTTGCCGTTCTCGGCCAGGAACTTCTCGCCCTTGTCGAGGTTGGCCTTGCCCTCTTCCATCATCTTGGCGATCTGCTTGGCCTGCATCTTCTGGCCGAACGCCTGCATGATCTGCTGCGCCTGTTCGTCGTTGACCAGCGCCTTGCCGCCGTCCATCTGGGTGCGCAGCGCCTTCACCACGGTATCGACGTTGACCTCGTCCTTGATCTCGGAAAGCTGCTTGCCCATCGCCATGCCGATGGTGTAGCTGACCTGTTCCTTCTCGGTCGGCAGGCCCGGATAACCGGTCTTGTCGGTCGCGGCCTTGTCGGCTTCGGTGCTGCTGGAGGAAACATCGACGGGCTTGTTCTCGCCCTTGCAGGCGGACAGCGCCAGCAGCGTGGCGACGGCAATGGCGGTGGAACGGACGAGCGGCTTCATCTGCAGGGAACTCCGGGATGCGAAAAGGGGATGGCGACGGGCGCCGGCGGAAACACGATCAGGTTGGACTCATTCGACGCCCAGCAGTTCCACGTCGAACACCAAGGTGGAATTAGGCGGGATGGTACCGGCGGCGCGGTCACCGTAACCCAGCGCGGCGGGAACCCACAGCCGGTACCGGGCGCCCACCGGCATCATGCCCACGCCTTCGGTCCAGCCCTTGATGACCTGGTCGAGGCTGAACACGGCCGGTTCGCCGCGGTCGATGGAACTGTCGAACTTGCTGCCGTCCAGCAGCGTGCCAACGTAGTGGACGCGAACGCGCTGGCCGGGCTTGGGGCGCACGCCATCGCCCTGCTTGAGCACCATGTACTGCAGGCCGCTGGGGGTGGTGAACACACCCTTGGCCAGTTTGTTCTTGGCAAGGAATTCTTGCTCCTGCTTCAACGCGGCCTCGCCCTGCGTCTTGCGCTCGGCCTCGCGGGCGGCGGCCACGCGGGTGGACAGCGCAGTGCGGACCTGATCGACCTGGGCTTGGTCCAGCAGCGGCTTGGCGCCCGGGTTGGCGCCGTCCCTGAGCCCGCGCATGAACATCGACATGTCGAATTCGTTGCGGAAGCCAACCAAACCTCGGCCGATGTTGGCACCGGCCAGGGTCCCCGCCTTGGCGCGATCCAGCGCCACCAGCGGCTTGCCGGCCTTGCGCGCACCGATGTTGAGCATCAGCGCTTCGGACAGGCGCTTGGCTTCTTCGGCATCCAAGGTGGGCTGGCCGCCAGCAATGACCAGTTCGACGGCCTGTTGGAAGCTGGCCAGGTCCAGGTCCGGCAGGCCCGGGCCGATGGCCCGCGCCACGTCCTGGCCGAGCATGTAACCGACCTTGTCGCGCTCACTGAGGATGGCGCCGTCCTGGGCCAGCACCGGCGCAACCGCCAGGACCGCGACCAGCAGCGCGGCCAGCGCGCGCAACGAAAACTTCATCGTAACCATCTCCGGATGGCCTGCGGCGAGGAGCCGCACGCAGGCGCGTTGACCCGCCTATTGTCGTTTGCACCGCGGCAGCCGGCAATCCTGCCGCGACGGCGGTCGCGCCAACGATTCAGGCGGATCTGCACGGCCACCGTGGCAACCATGACTTCAGTTGGGTCGATCCGTGCTTGACGTGGGATTTTGTAGTGTTATAGTTGCCTACAACACCGAACCCCCAGAGCAGGACGTTCACCATGAACCGCAAGCTCCACAACTCCCTCAACGCGGCAATGGCCTGCAGTGCGCTGCTGACCCTTGCCGTGCTGGCCGGCGCCCCGGTCGAAGCACCGGTGCCCGATGCGCAGGCGATCGTCGCCACCACCCACGCCCCTGGCCACGCCAGCACGACGGCCGTCGAGTTGGCCGCCGCCCAGCCGACGGCGGCCATGGCTGCAAACAGCGAGCACCGGGTGTCCCGGCGCTCCTATCAATCGGTACGGATGCCGTTCTTTTCCTTCTTCCTGCCGCAGGGCTGAATCATGGTTGCCGTCGAATGGAGCGATAGCGCTCCGATCTACCGCCAGCTGAAGGACCGCGTCGTCGCGATGATGCTCGATGGGGTGCTCAAGCCGGGCGATGCGCTGCCCTCGGTCCGCCAGGTGGCGGCCGAGTACCAGCTGAATCCAATCACCGTCTCGCGCGCCTACCAGGAGCTCGCGGACGAACAACTCGTCGAGAAACGAAGGGGACTGGGCATGTACGTCACCGAAGGTGCCAATGCGCGCCTGTTGCAGAGCGAACGCGAGCGTTTCCTGCGCGAGGAATGGCCGCTGGTGATGGAGCGCATCCAGCGCCTCGGCCTAAACATCCAAGAGCTGCTGGATCCGCAGCAGAAGTGGGCACCCAAGTGAGTACCGCCATGACCACTCCCGTGATTGAAGCCCGCGGCCTGCGCAAGGCCTACAAGAAAAAGCTGGCGCTGGACAACACCACGTTCGACATCCCCTCCGGCCGCATCGTCGGCCTGATCGGCCCGAACGGCGCCGGCAAGACCACCGCGCTCAAGGCGATCCTCGGCCTGGTCCCGTTCGACGGCGACCTGAAGGTGTTGGGCAAGGACCCGCGCAGCCAGCGCGACGAGCTGATGAACGAGGTCTGCTTCATCGCCGACGTCGCCGTGCTGCCGCGCTGGATCACCGTGGCCCAGGCCATCGAGTTCGTCGCCGGGGTGCATCCGCGCTTCGACGCCGCCAAGTGCCGGCGCTTCCTCGAAGGCACCCAGCTCAAGCCGGGCCTGAAGGTGCGCGAGATGTCCAAGGGCATGATCGTGCAGCTGCACCTGGCGCTGGTGATGGCCATCGACGCCCGCCTGCTGGTGCTGGACGAGCCCACCCTGGGCCTGGACATCCTCTACCGCAAGCAGTTCTACCAGCGCCTGCTGGAGGACTACTTCGACGAGGACAAGACCATCCTGGTCACCACCCACCAGGTCGAGGAGATCGAGCACATCCTCACCGACGTGATGTTCATCCGCGACGGCAGGATCGCGCTGGATACGCCGATGGAATCGCTGGGCGAGCGCTACACCGAGGTCCTGGTCGATGCCGGCAAGCAGGACGCCGCGCGCGCGCTGAAGCCCATCGACGAACGCGCCCTGCCGTTCGGCAAGACCGTGATGCTGTTCGACGGCGCCGACCGCGCCCGACTCGACGAATTGGGCGAGACCCGCACCCCCGGCCTGGCCGACCTGTTCGTCGCCACCATGAAAGGAACCTACGCATGAACGCCGCCATCGACGCCGCGGGCATGGATGTCGCCAAGTCCAGCGTGCCCCGCACTCCGCCGCACCCCACCCACAAGCTGAAGCTGCTGCTGCGCCGCGAATTCTGGGAGCACAAGGGCGGCTTCTTCTGGGCGCCGATCTGGGCGGGCGGCATTTCGCTGCTGCTGACCCTGATGGGAATCGTAGTCGCGTTAGTTGCGGGACACCGCGCAGCGAATTCCGGAAAACTCCAGATCGATGGCATGGAAGTCAACGGCCTAGACCTAGGCGTGCTGACCCGTCACCTCAAGGCGGACGATGTCGCTAATTTTGGACAGGGCCTAGACATGTTTCTGCGCATCGGAAGTTCTTGGCCTTTCGTCGTTATGGCATTTGTCGTGTTCTTTTACGCTATAGGCGCGCTGTATGACGAGCGAAAAGATCGCAGCGTACTGTTTTGGAAATCCCTGCCTGTATCCGATGCGCACACCGTGCTTTCGAAGGCTGCAAGCGCATTAGTAATAGCCCCGGTGGTCGCCGCGCTGGCTTCCATTGCGACGCTGTTGGGGCTACTGCTGATGCTAAGCGTGGTGACGCTGGCCTATGGCGGAAACCCGTTGACGCTGGTATGGAACGCCGCCAGCCCGTTCACTTTGATCGCGTCCAGCTTGACCTGGATCCCTGTCTTCACATTGTGGGCTCTACCGACTGTGGGCTGGCTCCTCTTGTGCTCCGCTTGGTCGAAGAGCAAACCGTTCTTATGGGCCATCATGATCCCGGTGCTCGCTGGCATCTTTAACAGTTGGTTTGATGTGATGGAATTGTTCAATCTCGATTCCGGCTGGTTCTGGGGAAATATTGTGGGCCGTCTACTCGGAGGCACGATTCCCGGAATCGACTTTTTCTACCGTCAGGATCTCGCCAACTTCAGTCACGGCGACAACTTCAAGCTAATCCACAGCTTGTTGTCACCGACAGCCACCTTCACGAGCTTGCAGATACCGAGTTTGTGGATCGGCGCCGGCGCGGGCATCGCCATGATCGCCGCCGCCATCCGCCTGCGCCGCTGGCGCGACGACAACTGATTCCCCTGGCCGCAAACGACAAGACCAAGGAACCCGACCATGCAGACCAAGCGCATCCTCTCCGTCGCCGCCCTGTCCTTGCTGCTGCCGCTGGCAGCGCAGGCCCAGCCGCCGCGCAGCGCGGACACCGGCATCACCGCCGAGATCCGCCGCGAACTGGGCGACGCCCGCAGGGAAGTCCGAGCCGAGCTGGCCAAGGCCAAGCAGGATCTGGACACCGGCGACCTGCAACTGCAGGACAGCCTGCAGTTCGGCAAGCAGGCCAAGGCGAAGCGGACCGCCGCTGAAAAAGCGGCGGCGGCCATCACCCCGCAGGGCGACCTGCTGATCGACGGCAAGCCGCAGGAGATCGACGCCGGCCAACGCCGCCAGCTGCTGGCCTACCGCGGGCTGGTGGTGGAAATCGCCAAGGCCGGCATCGACATCGGCCAGACCAGCGCGGAAGCGGCGCTGGACGCGGTCGACCGGTCCTGGGTGAGCCTGATGTTCGGCGCAATGACCGGTAGCCTCGAGCGACGCATCGAGCGCACCGTGCGCGAACAGGTGGAGCCGGGCGTGCGCGGGATCTGCCGGATGCTGCCGCGGGTGATGGACTCGCAGCAGCGGCTTGCCGCCAGCCTGCCGCAGTTCCGCCCCTACGCCAACTTGGAACGCGACGACGTGGCCGACTGCGAGGACAGCGTCCGCCGCGAATTCGCCAGCCTCTGACCTGGAGCACCCCATGAAGCACGTTTCCCTGCTGGCCACCTTGGTTGTCGCCAGCCTGCCGTTGCTGGCCTGCAGCCAGCCGCCGGCGCCGCCCGCGCCGCCCGCCGCCCCTGCTCCGCCCGCCGCCGACACCGACAAGGGCTTCATCGCCCGCCAGGTGGACAAGGCGCTGGCCGAAGCGCGCAAGGAACTGCACGAGGGCAACCTCAGCATCAACGGCGACATCAACATCAGCATCAATGGCAAGCAGTTCGGCAAATCCGACAGTCCGCTGCCGAAGGCCGAAATCAGCCCACGGGGCGAACTATTGGTCGATGGCAAGGCGGTGGAGACCAGCGCCGCACAGCGCCAGCAATTGCTCACCTACCGCAACCAGGTGCTGGGCATCGCCGATGCCGGCATGGCGATCGGCTCGCAGGGCGCAGGCCTGGCCGGCAAGGCGCTGGGCGGCGTGTTCGGGGTGATCTTCGGCGGCGACCAGGCCGAGAAGGAGTTCGAGGCGCGGATGGAGGCGGAAGGCAAGAAGATCGAAGCCGAGGCGCTGAAGCTGTGCGCCCAGCTGCCGCCGCTGCTGGCCAGCCAGCAGGCGCTGGCCAGCAGCCTGCCCGCGTTCAAGCCCTACGCAACGATGACCCAGGAAGACATCGACGATTGCGGCAAGGATGCCAAGGGCAAGGGCGTGGCGGTCACCAGCAACTGAGTTCCATCGGGCGCGCGCCGCATTCGAGCGGCCGCGCCCGCAACTTCCTCCCCCGAGGCGTCCCCGTCGCCGCAGCGGCTGCCGGGACGCCGTTTTTTACCGGCCCTGCCCGCCTGCGCCGTCCTCCAGTCCGAAGCCCGCCTCGCGCGCCAGCGCATCGAAGCCGGGGAAGGACGTCGCCACGGTCGCAACGTCGTGGATCCGCACTTCGCCAGCGGCCCGCTGGCCTGCCACCGCGAAGGCCATCGCGATGCGGTGGTCGTCGTGGCTTTCGATCGTGCCGCTGCCCAGCGGGCCGGGATGGAGGGTGGCGCCATCCGCGGTTTCCTCCACGCGCAGGCCCAGCGTGCGCAGGCCGGCGGCCATCACCGCGAGGCGGTCGGATTCCTTGACCCGCAGTTCCCCCGCGCCGCGCACCACGGTGGGCCCTTCGGCGCAGGCCGCGGCGATGAACAGCGCCGGGAACTCGTCGATCATGTCCGGCACCAGCGCCTCGGGCACCTCGATGCCGCGCAGCGGCGCATGCCGCACCACCAGGTCGGCCACCGGCTCGCCGCCGTGGATGGCGGCATGTCCTTCGCGGATGTCCGCGCCCATCATCCGCAGCACCTGCAGCAGGCCGGTCCGGCGCGGGTTCAACCCCACCTGCTGCAGGCGCAATTCGGAACCCGGCACGATGCTGGCCGCAACCAGGAAGAACGCCGCCGAGGAGAAGTCCGCCGGCACCGCCACATCGGTGGCACGCAGGCGCTGGCCGCCGCGCAGGTGGGCGAAACCGGGCGAAAAGGCGATGTCCACGCCGAACGCCGACAGCATCCGTTCCGTGTAGTCGCGGGTGGGGTGCGGCTCGCGCACCACGGTCTCGCCAGCGGCGTACAGCCCGGCCAGCAGCAGCGCCGACTTCACCTGCGCGCTGGCCACCTCCAGGGTGTGGTCGATGCCGACCAGCGGCTGGCCGCCGTGGATGCGCAGCGGCGGCGTGCCGCCCGCTTCGGTATCGATGCACGCGCCCATGTTCGCCAGCGGCACGGTCACGCGCCGCATCGGGCGCTTCGACAGCGAGGCATCGCCCACCAGCACGGAATCGAAGCGCTGCGCCGCCAGCAGGCCCGCCAGCAGGCGCATGCCGGTGCCGGCGTTGCCGCAGTCCAGCGGGCCGTCCGGCGCCTGCAGGCCGTCGATGCCGACGCCGTGGACGATCCGCCGCGACGGCGATGGCGTCTCGATGCGCACCCCCAGCCGCGCGAAGATCGCCGCGGTGGCGCGGGTGTCCTCGCCTTCCAGGAAGCCGTCGATGGTGGAGACGCCGTCGGCCAGCGCCGCGAACATCACCGCCCGGTGCGAGATCGACTTGTCTCCGGGGATCGCCAGCGTTCCGCGCAACGGCGCGCCCGTGCACGCCACCCAATCCTTCGCCCCACTCACGCCAGCACCTCGTCCAGCGCGGCCAACAGCCGCGCGTTGTCGTTCTTCGTGCCCACGGTGATGCGCAGGCAATCGCCCAGCCCGTAGCCGCCCATGGGCCGCAGGATCACCCCGCGCGCCAGCAGCGCCGCCTCCACGCGCGCGGTGCCATCGCCGAACTCGACCAGCAGGAAATTGGTCTGCGAGGGCGACACCGCCAGCCCGCGCGTGCGCAGCGCGCCGGCCAGCGCCTGCCGCTGCTCGCGGTTGGCATCCAGCGAGGCGGCAAGATGCGCGGCGTCGGCCAGCGACGCCTGCGCCGCCGCCAGCCCTGGCGCATTGACGTTGAAGCTCTCGCGCACCCGTTCCATCACCGCGATGCAGTGCGGATGCGCCAACGCGTAGCCCACCCGCAGCCCTGCCAGCGCATGCGCCTTGCTGAAGGTGCGGGTGACGATCAGGTTCGGATGCTTCGCCAGCAGCGGCAGCGCGCTGGCGTAATCCGGCGCATCGACGAATTCCGCGTAGGCCTCGTCAACCACCACCAGCACCTCCGCCGGCACGTCTTTGAGGAAGGCTTCGAACGCCGCGCCGGAATACCAGGTGCCGGTGGGATTGTTGGGGTTGGCGAGGTACACCAGCCGGGTGCGCGGGGTGATCGCCGCGCGCAGCGCATCGAGATCGTGGCCGCGTGGCATCGCATGGTCGCGCGGCAAGGCGGGCGCCAGCCGCAGGGTTGCGCCCGCCGCCCGCGCGGCCAGCGCATACACCGCGAAACCGTATTGCGAAGCCACCACCTCGTCGCCCGGCCCGGCGAACACCTGCGCGAACTGCATCAGCAATTCGTGCGAGCCGTTGCCCAGCACGATGCCGGCGATGTCGACGCCGAGCCTGTCCGCCAGCGCGCGTTTCAGGTCGCCGCCCAGCGGATCGGGATACACATGCGCGCCGGCCAGCGCGGCGATGGCGGCGCGGACCGCCAGCTGGCTGGCGCCGTGGGGGTTCTCGTTGGAACCCAGCTCCAGCAGCGGCCGCGGCGCGGCGCGGCGCAGCGCGACGAGATCGTGACCGGGATCGTAGGCGCGCAACCCACGGATGCCGGCGTTGGCAAGCGAAGCGAAGTCGATCATCTCAGAGGATCGCCACCGGATAGGACCCGAGTACGCGCACTTCGTCGCCGGCCGCGTTGATTTCCGCCAGCGCGTCCTTCAGCGGCGACTCCTCGCAGTGGCCGGCCACGTCGATGAAGAACGCGTACTGCCACTTGTGGCCGTGCTCGGGCCGCGATTCGATCCGGTTCATGCTGATGCCGCGGCGGGCCAGCGGTTCCAGCACGCCGTACAGCGCGCCAGGGCGGTCGCGGATGAACACCAGCAGCGAGGTGCGGTCGTTGCCCGACGGCGGGAACGCTTGCCGGCCGATCACGAGGAAGCGGGTGGTGTTGTCGCTGCGGTCCTCGATCGGGCCGGCGATCTTGCGCAGGCCGTACACCACCGCCGCGGACTCGCCGGCGATGGCTGCCGAATCGTCGGCGTTGCGCGCTCGCCGCGCGCCCTCGGCATTGCTGGAGGTCGGGATCTTCTCCACCCCCGGCAGGTGGGTGCGCAACCAGCCACCGGCCTGCGCCAGCGCCTGCGGATGGCCGAAGATGCGTTCCACGTCCTCCAGCCGCCCGCTGCGCGAGAGCAGGTACTGGTGCACGCGCAACTCCACTTCGCCACAGATGCGCAGCGGCGAGGTCAGGAACAGGTCCAGGGTCACCTGGATGGTGCCCTGTCCGGAGTTTTCCACCGGTACCACCCCGAAGTCCGCGCTGCCGCTGGCGACCTCCTGGAACACCTCCTCGATGCTGCCCAGCGGCAGGCCGTGCGCGGAATGGCCGAAATGCTTGTAGACCGCCTGCTGGCTGAAGGTGCCCTCCGGGCCGAGGTAGCCGATCTTCAGCGGCTCCTGCTGGGCCAGGCAGGCCGACATCACTTCCCGGAACAGCCGCACCAGCACGTCATCGGCCAGCGGGCCGTCGTTGCGGTCCACCACCCGCCGCAGCACCTGCGCCTCGCGCTCGGGACGGTAGTAATCCACCGCGGCCGCCAGCTTGCCCTTGGCCCGGCCGACCTGATGCGCCCAGTTGGCACGCTCGGCGATCAGCTGCTGGATCCGTAGGTCGATGCCATCGATCTGCGCACGGACCTGGGCCAGGTCGAGTTTGGGCTCGGCAACAGCCACAGCCTTCTTCGCGCTCTTTTCCGCGGACTTTTCCGCGGACTTTTCCGCGGACTTTTCCGCGGACTTTTCCGCGGACTTTTTCGCGGGCTTTTTCGCGGGCTTTTCCGCGGCCTTCTGCGCACCCATTTTCGAAGTGGCTTTCGTCGTGGTCGGAGTTTTCTTAGCCATGGGCCTGCTGGAACTCCCGCATGAAATCGACCAGTGCCTGCACGCCGGCTTCCGGCATGGCGTTGTAGAGCGAGGCGCGCATGCCGCCCAGCACGCGGTGGCCCTTCAGTGCCACCAGCCCGGCCTGCTTCGCCGCATCAAGGAAGAGCTTGTCCAGCGCGGGATCGTGCAGGAAGAACGGCACGTTCATGCGCGAACGCGCGCCCGGCGCCACCTCGTTGCGGTAATAGCCACCGGAGCCGTCGATGGCGGCGTACAGCAGCGCCGCCTTGCGCGCGCTGCGACGGGCGAACTCGGCCACGCCACCTTCGTCCAGCATCCACTTCACGGTCAGGCCCAGCACATACCAGTTCCAGCTGGGCGGCGTGTTGAGCATCGACTCGGCCCTGGCCTGTGCGGCGTAATCGAAGATCGGCGCGCGCGGCTGGCCGCTGCGTTCCAGCAGGTCGCGGCGCACGATCAGCACGCTGATGCCGACCGGACCCAGGTTCTTCTGCGCGCCGGCGTAGATCGCGCCGAACTTGGCGATGTCCAGCGGTTCGGAGGCGATGGAGGAACTGAAATCGGCGATCAGCGGCGCATTGCCGGCTTCCGGGATGCCGCGCCACTCGACCCCGTGGATGGTTTCGTTGGCGGTGACGTGGACGTAGGCCGCGTCGGGCGAAAGCTGCCAGTCGGCGCGCGCCGGTACGTCGCGGAAACCGCCGGCCTCGCTGCTGGCGGCGGTGCGGGCGTCCACGCAGTGCGCCGCCTGCTTGAGCGCGGTCTTGCCCCAGTGGCCGCTGACCACGTAGTCACAGGGCTGGCCGGGCGCGGCGAAGTTCAGCGGCAGCAGCGCCTGCACCGTGGTCGCGCCGCCGGCGGTGAAGATCACCGCGTAGTCGTCGGGGATCGACAGCAGGGTGCGCAGGTCGGCCTCGGCCTGTTGCGCCACCTTGATGAACTCCGGGCCGCGGTGGCTGATCTCGAGGATCGACGCGCCGCAGTCGCCGAACTCCAGCATCGTGGCCTGCGCTTGGCGCAACACGGGTTCCGGCAGCATCGCGGGGCCGGGGCTGAAGTTGTAGGCGCGTGACATCGGGGCAGTCCGGTCCGGGAGTGGAACCCGAGTATGCCGCACCGCAACAAGATTGCGACTGCCGTTGCTGCAGAAACCATCCATGATGCTTCCGCATCACGGACGAACGCTGGCGCGGATCAGAACCGCTCCTGCAGCACCCGCTTGATCTCCGCCTCGATCGGGTCCTTGAACATCGCGGCCAGGAAGCCGAGCTTGGCGAACACGTGCAGCCCGCCCTCCTCCAACGCGATGTGGCCATCGATGCCGGAGCGCGAGAAGTTCAGCATGTCGCCGTCCCAGCCGCAGTCGACCTGGAAGCGTTCCTGCAGCTTGCGTGCAACTTCCTCCACCGCCTGGCGGGCTTGCGGCTTGGGCAGGGCATGGGCGTGGCGGATATCGATGCGGGACATGGCGATGGCGGCGATGGGTGTTGCCGCATTCTGCCGCGTGCGGCGGCGCGCGAACAGCCGGGGCACGCGCCGCGCGTGCTAGATTCCGCGGCGATGAACGACCTGCACCTGCGCTTCTGCGATGGCCGCCAGCCCGACCTGCCCCTGCAGCCCGGCGTGCATGCATTCGGCCGCACCCCCGTCGGGCTTGGCCCGGTGGAAGCCGAAGGGCCCGCGCTGCTGCAGCTCTGCAACGATCGCCGCGGCATCTGGATGACCGTGAACGAAGGCGTGCGCGGCGTCCACGTCAACGGCCGCCCGGTGCAACAGGTGGCGATGCTGCGCGCCGGCGACAGCATCCACGCCGACGGCAGCGAACTGCTGCTGTACGCGGCCAACGACGACCGCGTCCTGCCGCCCTCCACGCCGCCGGTGCGCGATCCGGCCGGCAACCTGCGGATGGTGCTGCGCGGTGTCGGCGGCCCCTACCACGGCCGCTGCATCAGCCTGGACCGCCCGCGCCGGGTCGGCAGCGCCGCGGCTGCGGACCTGCGCATCGAAGGCGCCGGCATCGCCGCCGAGCATGCGCTGTTGGAAGCCGGCAACGGCCTGGCGCTGCTGCGCCATGCCGCCGCCGACGTGCTGGTCAACGGCCGCCCGGTGCGCCAGGAGATCCTGCACAGCGGCGACCAGATCGTGTTCGGGGTACAGCATCGGTTCGTGCTGGAAGGCCCACCGCCGGCCCCCGACGCCCCGCGCACGCCGCCCTCCACCGAGGCCGACGCCCCGCCGGCACCGCCGCGCAAGCGCTGGACGCAAGGGGTGCCGTGGCTGCTGCTGGCCGCGCTGCTGCTGGCCGCGGCGCTGACCGCGCTGCTGGTGTTCGGCGCGCGCTGATCCACCTGCCGGGACGACTCCGGGCCACCCCAACCTGCTGGGTAAGAAGCGCTGGCGCCTGCGTCAGCCGCCGCCGAACGGATCGCGATCGCCGGCGAACAGCCGCTGCATCGCCAATGTTTCGCTGCGCCGGATATCGCCGAGGAAATCGCCGACATCGCCCAGCCCGGCAAACGCCGCGCAGCCGCGTTCGAGGAAGGACTGCAGCGCACCCAACCCCGCCGCCCGCGCCGGCAGCCGCGACAGCCGCAGCAGCGAATGCACGCCGGGCAGTCGCAGCGCCTCGGCCAGCCCCCGCCCCACCTCGTCGATCAGCTCGATCTGCCGCTGGCGCAGCCGCGGCAGCCCCACCCGGCGATAAGCGCGCGCATACAGGGCCACGTCCAGCGCACGCCGGCGCGGCGACAGCGCCTGCAGCGCTTCGGCCATGCGCAGGTCCAGCGCATGGCTGAGCGCGGCCAGGCCGATGCCATCGGCCACCGTTTCCAGCAGCGCCGCCGGCAGCAGCCGCTGCATCATCGGGATCACCCGTGCGATGTCGGCATCACGGCGGCTGAAGTCGTGGTCGCCGTAGACGTCGGTCAGGAAGAACCGCGCCGCCGGACGCCGCGCCGGGTCGCGCAGGAAGACGTCGAAGCTGCGTTCCAGCCGCTGCGCCTGCCAGGCCTGCAGCGGCTTTAGCCACGCCAGGTCGTTGCGCGGCTCCACCGCCGGGTCGAACAGGCGCTGGTGCAACGCCAGCCGGCGCGCCAGCCGGGAATGCAGGTCAGGGCGTGGTTGCATGCGTGCAGTGTCGGCGCGCGCCGGTTCCCGACGCAATACTCTAAGGACGCTCCGCTACACTCGGGAAACCCCGCAAGAGCCGCCCGCATGCTGTCCCTGCACGCCGCCCACGCCCCCCGCCCGGCCCACGATCCGCCACGGATCGGGCTGGCGATCGCCGGCGGCGGGCCGGTCGGCGCGATGTACGAACTGGGTGCGCTGCGCGCGCTGGACGAAGCCTGCGACGGCCTCGACCTGACCCGGCTGGACTGCTACGTCGGGGTCAGCTCGGGCGCGTTCTTCGCCGCCGGCCTCGCCAACCGGATGGACACCGCAGAGCTGTGCCGGATCTTCATCAGCGGCGACAGCGAGGACGTGCGGTTCCGCCCGGAAACCTTCCTGCGCCCGGCGCTGGGCGAATACCTCAAGCGCGCCGCGGCCACCCCGCGGCTGGCCGCGCGGCTGCTGCGCGACGCCTGGTCGGGCCGCACCGATTCGCGCTGGTCGGACCTGCTCAACCGGGTCGGCAGCCTGGTACCCACCGGGTTGTTCGACAACGCCGAGGTCGAACGCTTCCTGCGCGACGTGTTCTCCCGCCGCGGCCGCAGCAATGACTTCCGCAAGCTCGACCGCGCGCTGTACGTGATCGGCGTGGACCTGGACAGCGGCGAGGCGGTGCGCTTCGGCGACAAAGGTTGGGACGACGTGCCGATCTCGCGCGCGGTGCAGGCCAGCGCGGCGCTGCCGGGGCTGTATCCGCCGGTGGAAATGGCCGACCGCGCCGGCCGCACCCGCCATTTCGTCGATGGTGCCCTGCGCCGCACCATGCACGCTTCGGTGGTGCTGGACCGCGGCGTCGACCTGATGCTGGGGATCAACCCGCTGGTGCCGTTCAATCCCGGCACCGACGCCAGCGAAGAGGCGCAGGCGCACCGCTTCAGCGACCGCCGCATCATCCAGGCCGGCCTGCCCGGCGTGTTGTCGCAAACCCTGCGCACCATGCTGCAATCGCGCATGCAGGTGGGCTTGGCGCGCTATCCGCAGCAGTACCCGGGGATCGACCAGGTGGTGTTCGAACCCAACGCCGCCGACCGCGAACTGTTCTACACCAACATCTTCAGCTTCTCGGCGCGGCGGCGGATCTCGCAACTGGCCTACCGCAACACGCTGGCCGACCTGCGCGAACGCCGCGCGCAGCTAGGGCCAGTGCTGGCCCGCCACGGCATCACCCTGCGCGAAGAGGTGATCGCCGACCGCCCGCGTTCGATCCTGGCCCACCTGCCGCCATCGCCGCGCGTCACCGACGCCACCGCCCAACTCACCCACGCACTGGACGACATCGAACGCAGCCTACGCCGCCGCGGCATGGTGTGAATGCTCTAGACGGCGCGCGGATCCTGCATTGCAATCCATACCACGCATGCGTCGCCACGACGCGGGGAGTACGCCATGGCCAAGCTCAAGAAGTCCGCCGCAAAGACCGCACGCACCACCACGCGCAAGGCCGGCGCCAGCAAGCCGCGCCCCGGCATCAACCCGAAGTCGATCACCGAATCGGCGCAGCAGATCTGGCTGGCCGGGATGGGCGCGTTCAACCGCGCGCAGTCCGAGGGCAGCAAGCTGTTTGAAACGCTGGTGCGTGACGGCCTGTCGTTGGAGCAAACCGCGCGCAAGTTCGCCGGCCACCGCGCCACCGTGGTTCGCGACGCCGTGGAAGGGCATGTCGACCAGGCCCGCGAACGCGCCGCCGACACCTGGGACAAGCTGGAAAAAGTGTTCGAGGAGCGCGTGCAGCGCGCACTGGTGAAGCTGGGCGTGCCCGGGCGCAATGACCTCAACGCCCTGGCCGAGCGGGTGGAACGCCTGACCGATGCACTGCGCAAGTCCGGCGGCGGCACGCCGACGCGCAAGCCGGCCAAGCCCGTCGCCAAGGCCAAGCCGGCCCCCCGCAAGCCGGCCAAGGCCGCAGGCAAGGCCGCCAAGCCCGCCGCCAAACCCGTAGCGAAGAAGACCAGCAAGGTCGCCAAGGTACGCAAGCCGGGCAAGGCGCCCGCGCAGGCCGAAGCCACCGGCAGCGGCACCAGCAACGCCTGATCCGGCCATTGCCGGGCCAGCAAGGCCCCGGCTACGCGCCCACGGGCATCCTCCCGCCCATGCCACCTCGCCCGGCCCTCGGGAAACGGACGCGCGTGTCCTGCCTGCGCCTGCGTTCCACGTTCCAGTGGGTATAGTGACGTCCCCCGCGTCTTCCGCTGCCCGACCGCATGATGCCGACCCTGATCGCCTTGATCGTCTTCGCCCTGTCCGGCCTCGGACTCACTGCTTGGCTGCGCCGCAACCAAGCAGCGCGACCGGCGCCCACGTCCGTGGAACGTAGCGCCGACCAGCTGAGCAAGCTGCGCTGGCGCGACTTCGCCAAGCTGGTCCTGCAAGTGATGCACGCACGCGGTTACCGGGTCGCCGCCGAGGAAGGACAGCCGGCCGACGGCATCCCCACCGACGGCAGCGATATCGTGCTGGAGCGCGACGGCGTCCGCACCCTGCTGTCCTGCAAGTACGGCAGCGCCTCGGTGGTCGGCGCGCAGGCGCTGCTGGGGTTGGCCAAGTCCGCCACCCTACGCGGTGCCGGCGAGGTGATCGTGGTCACGCCGGGCCGCTTCGACGAAGAAGCCGCCCGCATCGCCCGCCAGCAGGACATCGAACTGATCGACGGGCCGAGCCTGTGGCCGGAAGTGCGGCCATACGTCGGCAACGAGGCGGTACTGGCCGAAGCCAAGCCATCGAATGCCACTGCACCGACGATGATCGGGCTGGCCTGGGGTGGCGCCGCGGTCATCGGTGGCCTGGCCTGGATGTTGGCGCAGGGCGTGCTGCCCACCGAGGACACTGCACCGCAGGTCGACGCGCCACCACCGGCCGTCGCCCACGCCACCCCACTGACGCCGCAGCCCACGCCAACCAGCGTGGTTCCTACCGACCCAGCCATGCTGGAAGCGCGCAGGCGGGAAGCCGCCAACGCCATCACCACGCTGTTTGGCGTCGATCGCGCGCTGTGGTCGACCCAGTCCACCCTGCTGGTATACCTGTCCACGGAAGACGTCGACCCGACCACCGACCTGTGCCCGCTGCTCGAGCGCTACCCGGAACTGGCCGCTTCGCGCGTGCAGTTGCAGCCACCCGCCGGCAGCCGCAAGCCGGTACGTTTCAAGCAGTGCCGGACGTATTGAGCGGCGCGACACGGGCGCACCAGCGCACCTGCTGCCGGCCGCTGTTGCCGGCAATGGCACCGCCCGCTGGCTTGCCACCATGCCTCATCCAAAGCCCCGCGTGAGCGGGGCTTTTGCTTGCCGAACACCCGGCGCAGCGACCATAGCCGCCTTGACCTTGACCGCGGAGCACACTTCCCCCATCGACCGCGAAGGCGAGGATCCCAATTAGGCGACGGCGCCACCGACCACCCTCCAGCAACGTAGGCGTCCACATGGCTGATCGACAAGACCACGCACACTATCACCGGCACCACGGGCTTCAGGACGCAAGTGGAGATGGAGACGATGGGCAGACAGCCAGAAGAGGAGGGAGATCAACGCAATGTCGGCTTCACACCCCTATAATCCCCCTCGCACCGGGGGCCGCCTGAATGACACGACCGACAGCCATTTCACTCTTCTCAGGTTGCGGTGGATCCGACAGCGGCCTTGTTGCGGCCGGCTTCGATGTACTGATGGCCAACGACCTCTTGGCCTACGCGGCAGAGACCTATCAAGCCAATCTGCCGCCGACCGACTACAGGCTGTGTCCGATCGAAGAGATCAGGAGCTTTCCTGCAGCCGACCTTCTAGTTGGCTGCTATCCCTGCCAGGGCTATAGCCAAGGTGGCGCGCGCGAAGCCTCGCGGGGCATCAACTACTTGTTCAAAGAGTTCGGTCGCGCCCTGCGTGCCATTCGCCCCAAAGCTTTCATTGTTGAGAACGTCTCCGGACTTACGCGCGCAGATAATCGGGCGCTCTTCCAACATCAGCTACGCAATTTCCGCCAAGCGGGTTACACCGTGCAGTGGAAGCTGCTCAATGCAGCACATTACGGCGTAGCGCAGGAGCGAAACCGCGTCATCATCGTTGGCATTCGCACCGACATGGGAGTGAGCTACGAATACCCGGAACCTACGCACGGGCCCAATGCCGGCTTGCCGTACGTCACCATTCGCGATGCGCTGCAAGGACTACCAGAATGGCCGGAGGGTGAATTTAATTCGGAAGAATTCCACTGGTATTACATGTCACGGAATCGCCGCCGCGACTGGGATGAGGTTTCGAAGACCGTTGTGAGCCGTGCCCGACACATGCCCCTGCATCCCATGAGCCCCCCCCTAGTCTACAAAGGGCCAGACCGCTACGAATTTGAGAACAGCGGACCTGCGCGCCGCTTTAGCTATCGTGAGGCTGCCTGCCTGCAGGGCTTCACCAAAGATATGGTGTTCCCGGACAGCAATGGAATGCACAATCGCTATAAAGTTATTGGAAACGCAGTCCCGCCGCACTTGTTTGAGGCAGTAGCGCGCGCACTGCCCAATATATGGTAATCAAACAACCTCAAGGCGAGAATTAAGAAAATCGCTCAATATAGCCGGCGGATCTATCCGCACCCAATCCTCATCAGGCTGAATGAGGCGCAGCAACCTGTATCTATCGATCAGGATTTTGTCTGCAACCTCGGAGTCCAAATACCAGCGGCCATTGTTGTTGCGGAAACATATGGGGATGCAGATTAGCTCCAACCAAGGACTGGTTGGATTAAAAAGCTTTCCTAGTCTCCCGACACTTATCTCAAATTGCTTACTCGTCCATTCATCGCGCGAGCATGCACATTGCGCCAAGCAAGTAAATTTATTTTCACCCTCGTGATCATCTAATGTAAGCCAGGCAGCTAAATCGATGCCGCCGTCCCCTGCATCGCCAGTACGAAACTTTGCAGGATCAATCGATGGACGACAACCCAGATCAACGGCAAGCTTGTGCAGACGCTCAGACTTCGTCCCTACATATTGGGCATTATTTTTCCCAAATGCCCTCACCTCGGCAGACTGAGGCCACATCCTTCGCAATGCGAGGTGTGCAGCACGCTCGAACGCGTCAGTTAGCGTCTTGTAATGTTTCCTTTCTAGATATGGCAGATTGGCGCAAAGCAATAGAAACACATAAGCCTGCTGCTTAATTGCCAACCCATCTGGCGCAGAAATTGACTGCTGATTATTTGCAACGCTAAATGCATAATAGTCACGGAAAGCACTAGCGCGCCAAGTCATGTGCGAGAAGACGTCCCCCAGCGATCTTCGACCGCGCACCTCGCCACATGTATCAACCAAATGATCCTCAAGGTCTTCAACAGACAGAATTCTGTCAGGCTTTAGTAGACAAAGAAGCTCTGCAAAGTCAGCGACCGTGTGGATATCCCCATCGGTAACGCGATCAAGCATCAGCATCGGTCGCATCCTCCACTACGCTCGACCTAAGTGACACATAAAGATTTTGAGCGGCTCGTGCAAGGCGATGTGAAAAAGACACATCGGAATTCTCCAACCCCACAGCATGAATACTTGTATCTTGAGCAGCCTTTAGAGACTTCTCTGCCTCCACCATGAATGTCCTAAGTGCCTCGAGCGGGCCGGACGTATAGAGGTAGGCGGTCTCAATGCCTTCGCTACGCCTAACTGCCGCCAGCGCATCAGCGTGCAAAACAATCTTATTCAGTTGCTTGAATTTTCTGGAATCACCCAAGACTGTTGATCCGCCACGGCGATCAAAAATCCACTTAAAAAATTCCCTGAACTCATCCCCTTTAAGATTTCCGAGATCTACATCCGCGATCCCGTCGAGACCAATAAATTTTTGAATACCGTCGTAGCCAATGCCTGTCGTTAGAAGAGAGAACTCAATATCGTCTTCCGATTGTTTGATCTCGCTCAGCAACCCAACATCGCGAGCATGCTCAAGAAGAGCATAGCCCGTGAGGAGCTTTGCCACATTAGTGGATTTACTGCCGATAGTTCGAGCCAATGCCCTATGCGCCAACAAATGATCGTCCCCATGCTGCGCCCGGAGCTGCTTCAAGTACCGAGCTTTTGCTAAAGGGCTCCATTCTTTGATGCCAGTGATGTGCCGGTACCCGAGATAACCCAAGATCTCATCGCGCTCCGGGAAGGCAAGCACGGGAATACTTGTTGGCTTGTGATTTGCGGACGCCCGAACCTGTTCAACCTCTCTCGGCTTGACCGGCGCAGGGTCAGCGCTTGCCAAAAGCTTCAAAGCCCCGAGCCTGCGATTCCCTTCAACCACCCAGTAACCCGTTTGCGGCGCTGGACGTGGGACTACGAGCAAAGGCTCACCTTCAAAGTAGCCCTTTTCACCTATCGACTGCATCAGCTCGACAAGGTTTGCTTCGAGTAGCAGGTACTCCAAGACTGGACCGTCGTCTGCTCGATGAAGACTCGACGGCAATCTTGGATTGAGCGGGTCGAAATGCAGATCCCGCAAATCCAGACTCTGGGGCCTTCCACTCATCTAATGCTCTCCAAAAAAAACACAACAGCACACGCAAAGTGCAATCCTGTACCGCAAATGATGCTGCCCTACACGTACGTTGAGCAGGAGATGCCGCTGGTTGCGGCGCGATCAACTAGTTTCTCAGACTAATCATTACTGTTTACCCAATGAGCAGCACCGGTAAGAGCAGGTATCGCCGCCTTCCCTAGAATCCCCGCGCGAACTCAGCGCAGGCTGCAGTCGCTCAGCGACGGCATGCCGATCACTTCACCGGCGCCGGTGCAGGCCAGGGTGATTTCCTGCCCCTTCGACAGGCCTGCGGCAGTGGCGGTGTCCAGACCGTTGGCGTGGACCATCTGGAACATCTCGCCGCCGGCCAGCTGCACCACCGGTTCGTCGGTGATGTTGGAGGTGATGGCCTCCACGACGCCGGTGATTTCGATGGACTTGCCCTTGAACTTGCTGTCGGCGGCCACCTCGTTGGCGTCGTAGGCCTTGAACAGCTCGCGCGCGGTGACCTTGATGGCGTCGGCGGGCGGCGCGGCCGGTTCAGCCTGTTCCGTGCGCGCGGCGCTAGCCGCTTCGGCGCGGGCCTTGTAGTCCTTGTACGCGCCGCCAGACACTGCGGCGCCGGCCAGCACTGCCAAGCCAATGAAATAGATGATCGGCGACACTACCAGCGACGCGATCAGCGGGATCAACCCCTTGCCGGTGAGGCCGCGCGTCATGACCACGATGGCCAGGATGAAGGCCACCAGATTGAGCGGCCAGCCGACGAATATGCCTACACCCGGAATGGGCAGCAGGAACAGCACCCACGCGATGATCAGGCAGATCCATGTAGCCTTGACCGGCGCGGGCTTCATCGCCGGCGATGCTTCGGTTGCTGCGTTCATTTCCATTCCCCCCGTGTAAGCGCCTATCCAATCCGCGGCGCAGTCGGCATTCGAAACTCAGGGCCACACAATCGTGCAAGGCCGTGACGGCGGACACGAAGCTAGCGTGTGGCGGCAATTACCCGCATTTCTCTCAGCTCGCGCCCCAGCCATAGCGTTCCCCACTCCCCTCGCCCCCAACCATAGCTAAGGGAGATGGGAGGCCGCAACCACGCCAAAGCGTTCCGGTGCGCAACCGTCCCCAACAAAACTGGCCCTTGAGCCCGAGGAAGGGGCTGCATAGATACCGTGAGCGCTAGGGGCTCGCGCGTTTGACGCCCTCCCTACGCCGGCTCAGGAACACTCGCCGGCGACCGACCGAGGATTCGAGATGTGCTACTCCGCGCAGGTGTGAACCCATTGGCGTAAGTACCAGCGCGCCTACGGCGCCACGATCGACATCGATGAGTTCGCCAGGATCTATGCTGCCCCAACATGCCACTGATGGCCCGCACCTGAGCGACAACTTGGCTACGGTAACGCTTGCGAGGCGCAGGCTGAGACCGGATACGGATCGGATACTAGACCAGCGACAGCCAGAAAAATAAAGCCCCGCAAGGGCTGAAACCGTTGCGGGGCTTAGCTTTCAAGATGGAGGCCGAGGTCGGAATTGAACCGGCGTACGCGGATTTGCAGTCCGCTGCATAACCACTCTGCCACCCGGCCGGATGACGTTTCGCGCCTTGGATTCTTCCACATCGCTTGACCACTTGCGATGCCGGGAAACCCTGGTGCACACCGGGACATGTCCCGGAAAAAACGAAGCCCCGCGAACGGGGCTTCGTGAATCTGGAGCGGGAAACGAGACTCGAACTCGCGACCCCGACCTTGGCAAGGTCGTGCTCTACCAACTGAGCTATTCCCGCGTTGAGCCCGCTATTCTACGGGCTTTTTTCAGTGCGTCAACACCTTCTCACAAACTTTTTTCATCATCCGCGCGCAGTGCCGGCCAGGCCGCGCGCACGTACTCGAAACCCGACCACAGGGTCAGGATGGCGGCCGCCGCCAGCAGCCATTCGCCGACCACGAAGACCGGGATGCCGAGCAGCGGTTCGCGGTACAGCAGGAAGCCCAGCGCGATCATCTGCACGGTGGTCTTGATCTTGCCGACCATGGCCACCGCCACCTTGGCGCGCTGGCCCAGCTCGGCCATCCACTCGCGTAGCGCCGATACCGCGATCTCGCGACCGATGATGACGCTGGCCCACAGTGCCATCCAGATCGTGTGGTGGTGCTGCACGGTGATGACCAGCGCGGTGGAGACCATCAGCTTGTCGGCCACCGGGTCGAGGAAAGCGCCGAACTTCGAGAATTGGCGATAGCGGCGCGCGATCCAGCCGTCCAGCCAATCCGTTGCCGCCGCCGCCACGAAAACTACGGTCGCCGCCACGTTGGACCAGCGGTATTCGAGGTAGTAGATCACCACCAGCACCGGGATCAGGGCGATACGCGCCAGCGTCAGCCAGGTCGGAATGGTCAGGGTCATGCGCGCATTCTACTTGCCGTCCCCGCCGGTGGCGGCATCGGTGGCAAGCCCGTGCAGGCTGTCCCACAGCCGCTGGGCCAAGGCCCGATTGATGCCTTCGACCTTGGCCAGCTCGTCCACCGGCGCGGCCCTGAGCCCCTGCAGTCCGCCGAAGTGCTTCAGCAGCGCCGCGCGGCGGCGTGGGCCGATGCCGGCGATGTCCTCGAGCCGGCTGGTGCTGCGCGCCTTCTGGCGCTTGCCGCGGTGGCCGGTGATGGCGAAGCGGTGGGCCTCGTCGCGCACCTGCTGGACCAGCTGCAGCGCCGGCGACGCCGCGCCGGGCTGGACTTCGCGCCCGTCCGGCAGCAGCAGGGTTTCCGCGCCGGGCTTGCGTTCCGGACCTTTCGCCACGCCGACCAGCGCGACGCCGGTGATGCCGGCGTCGGTCAGCACGTCGCGTGCCTGCGCCACCTGCCCGGCGCCGCCATCGATCAGCAGCACGTCAGGCAGCACCGCGTCGGGCTCGCCCTCCGCCGCGGGCCGGAAGCGCCGCTGCAGGGCCTGGTGCATCGCCGCGTAGTCGTCGCCGGGCTCGATGCCGGTGATGTTGTAGCGGCGGTACTGCTTGCGCACCGGTCCCTGCGCGTCGAACACCACGCAGGAGGCCACCGTCGCCTCGCCCATGGTGTGGCTGATGTCGAAGCACTCGATCCGCGCCGGCAATGCGGGCAGTCCCAGCAGCGCCTGCAACGCCTGCGCGCGCGCCTGCTGCGCACTGCTGCTGGCCAGCTCGGTGGCCAGCGTCAGCTGCGCATTGCGGCGCACCAGCTCCAGGTGCGCGGCACGCTCACCGCGCACGCTGGTCCGCAGCTCGACCCGGCGCCCGGCGTGTTCGGTGAGCGCCTGCTCGATCAGCTCGCGCTCCGGGATATCGCCGTCCAGCACGATCTCGGCCGGTGGCGGCTGTTCGGCGTAGTACTGGGAAACGAACGCAGCCAGCACCTCGGCGGCGCTGTCCTCACCGTTGGTCTTCGGGAAGAACGCGCGGGTGCCGAGGTTGCGGCCGTCGCGGAACGCCAGCAGCAGCACGCAGGCCGCCGCGCCCTGCATGGCCACGCCCAGCACGTCGAGATCGGCGCTGCGGCCGTCCACGTACTGGCGCGCCTGCAGCTTGCGGATGGTGGCGATCAGGTCGCGCAGGCGAGCGGCCTGCTCGAACTCCAGCGCGTCGCTGGCGGCCTGCATCGCCGCGCCGAGTTCGTCGCCCAGCTCCTGGCTGCGTCCTTCCAGGAAAAGCGTTGCACGGCGCACCGAATCCGCGTACTCGCGCTCGTCCACCAGCCCCACGCAGGGCGCGCTGCAGCGGCCGATCTGGTACTGCAGGCAAGGCCGGCTGCGGTTGCGGAACACGCTGTCTTCGCAGCTGCGCAGGCGGAACAGCTTGTGCATCAGGTTGAGCGTCTCGCGCACCGACGCCGCGCTGGGATACGGGCCGAAATAGCGCCCCGGGATCGCGCGCGGGCCCCGATGGAAGGCCAGCCGCGGCCACTGCTCCTTGGTCAGCAGGACGAAGGGATAGCTCTTGTCGTCGCGCAGCATCACGTTGTAACGCGGCTGCAGCGACTTGATCAGCTGGTTTTCCAGCAGCAGCGCGTCGGCCTCGCTGCGGGTGACGGTGGTTTCGATGCGCGCCACCTGCGCCAGCATCGCCATGATGCGGGTCGGCTTCGGGGTGGCGTTGAAGTAGCTGCCCACGCGATTGCGCAGGGCGCGCGCCTTGCCGACGTAGAGCAGGCCGCCGTCGGCGTCGAACATGCGGTAGACGCCCGGCGCCAGCGGCTGCGCGGCCGCGAATGCGCGGCCATCGAATTCCAGTACTGGCGTTCCGCGCTTGCCCATCCGCTCAGAACCGACCCTGGCGCACCCGCTCCACGATACCCTGCGCGGCGGCATCGACCAGCTTGAACGCCTGTTCGAAATCGCGCGCATTGCCGTAGTACGGATCCGGCACGTCCTTCTTGCCGACCCCGCTCCATTCCAGCAGCAGCTCCACCTGCGCATGCGAGGTACGCGGCTTGCGCATGCGCGCCTCGTGCAGGATGGTGCGGTCGGCGCAGAGGATGGTGTCGAATTCGTCGAAGTCCTCCAGCGCCAGCCGGCGCGCGCGCAGTGCGGAGATGTCCACCCCGTGCTTCGCCGCGCAGGCGATGGCGCGCTCGTCCGGCGGGTGGCCGATGTGCGAGCTGCCGGTGGCCGCGGAATCCACGCGCGCGCGCGACGAGAGCCCCGCTTCTTCCAGCCGCAGGCGCAGTACGCCCTCGGCGGTGGGCGAGCGGCAGATGTTGCCCAGGCACACCATGAGGATGCCGGTGGCTCTAGCCATGATCGATCCCTGACCTCTGTTGCATGAAGATGTGGTTCGCACGCGCCAGGTCCTCCGGCGTGTCCACGCCCGGCGGGAACGGCGACGGCGCCAGCGCGACGGCGATGCGCCAGCCGGCTTCCAGCGCGCGCAGCTGCTCCAGCGCCTCGACCTGCTCCAGCCGGCCCGGCGGCAGCGCCGCGAACGCGCGCAGCGCGGCCACGCGATAGCCGTAGATGCCGATGTGGCGCAGCCACTGCCCCGGCGGCATCACGCTGCGGTCGCGGGCGAAGGCATCGCGCGGCCACGGTACCGGTGCGCGGCTGAAATACAGGGCGTCGCCGTTTGCGGCGCGCACCACCTTGACCGCGTTCGGATCCAGCAGGGTGTCCACCGCGTCGATCGGCGTGGCCAGGGTGGCGATGCCGGCGCCGCTGTCGGCGACCGCGCGCGCCACGCAGTTGATGCCATCGGCCGGGGCGAACGGCTCATCGCCCTGCAGGTTCACCACGATGGCGTCATCGGCCCAGCCAGCGATGCCGGCGCATTCCGCCAGCCGGTCGGTGCCGGATGCGTGCGCGGGCGAGGTCATCGCGATCCGCACGCCGCTGTCCTGCAGCGCATCGGCGATGCGGACGTCATCCGTGGCCACCCACACCTCGCGCGCACCGGCGGCCAGCGCGCGGCGGGCGACGTGCAGCACCATGGGTTCACCGCCGATCAGCTGCAGCGGCTTGCCCGGCAGGCGGGAGGCGGCATGGCGGGCGGGGATGGCGACGATGAAATCAGGGGTTTGCATGGATTGGATTATCGCCGGTCATCGGCCTGCCGGGGCGTGCTTCGAGCAGGCCATGGAGGGCCTACGGCCGCGCATCGTAGCCGGACGCGAAGCCTGGGCAGCGAAGCACGCCCCGGCAGGCCGACGACCGGCAAACGGGATTGCATTCCGGATGTAGGGCATTACGGCAGGGGTCGTGGCAGGCGTTCCAGCAGCGCCTGCCAGAACGCCTCCGGCAACTGCGCCGTCACCGGCACGGCATGCCAGCCGGGCTGGGCGAATGCCATGCACTTCACCGCGTCCTTTTCGGTCATCAGCACCGGCAGCGTGCTGCCGAACTCGAAGTCCGCGGGCGTGTAGGCATGGTGGTCGGGGAAGGCATGCGGCACCACGCCGATGCCGGCCTCGCGCAGCATCGAGAAGAAGCGCTCCGGCTCGCCGATCCCGGCCAGCGCATGCACGCGTTGGCCGGCGAACGCCGCCAGCGGCAGGCCGCGCCCGCCCGCCAACGGACGCAGTTCGCCGATGCCAAGGCGCATCGGCCATTCGCCGGCGCAGGCCGCCCCGGCGTCGCCCGCGGCCACGCCGAGATTGATCACGCGCAGGGTGCAGTCGGCCGCGCGCTCCAGCGGTTCGCGCAGCGGGCCGGCCGGCAGCAGCAGGCCGTTGCCATAGCGACGGCGCACGTCCTGCACTTCGATCTCGACATCGCGGGCCAGGCGATAGTGCTGCAGGCCGTCGTCGCAGACCACGATGTCGCAGCCGGCGGCGGCCAGCGCGGCGGCAGCCGCCGCGCGGTCGCGGTCCACCCGCACCGGTGCGCCGCTGGCATGCGCGACCAGCAGCGGTTCGTCGCCGCACAGCGATGCATCCATGCCCGCCTCCACCCAGCGCGGCGTCGACGCATCTTCGCGCCCATGGCCGCGGCTGGCGACGCCCGGCGTCCATCCTGCGGCGCGCAGGCGCTCGACCACGGCCAACACCAGCGGCGTCTTGCCGCTACCGCCTGCAACCAGGTTGCCCACCACCACCACCGGCACGCCGGCACGCCGGGAACGCAGCAGCCCGCGGCGATAGGCCAGCCGGCGCAGCGCCACCGCGCCGGCATACAGCGGTGCGAGCGCGCGCGCCCACAGCGGCGGGGTGCTGCCGTCGAACCACCACGCGGGCGTCTGCGGCAACCGCGGACGGCTCAAGCCGCGCCCTCCCGGAACTGCGCGGCATGCAGTTGCGCATACACGCCGCCCTGTGCCAGCAGCTGCGCATGGGTGCCCTGCTCCACCAGCCGGCCTTCGTCCAGCACCAGGATCTGGTCGGCGTGCTCCACGGTGGACAGGCGATGGGCGATGACCAGCGTGGTGCGGTCCGGGATCAGCTGCGCCAGCGCTTCCTGCACCAGCCGCTCGGAGGCGTTGTCGAGCGCGGCGGTGGCCTCGTCGAGGATGAGGATCGGCGCGTCCTTCAGCATCGCGCGGGCGATGGCGAGGCGCTGGCGCTGGCCGCCGGACAGCTTGCCGCCCTTGACCCCGATCTGCGCCTGCGTGCCGTCGGGCAGGCGCTCCACGAATTCCATCGCGTTGGCATCGCGCAACGCCTGCGCCACGCCCTCCTCCGGCGCGCCGCCCAGCTCGCCATAGGCGACGTTGGCGGCCACCGTGCCATCGAACAACATGACTTGCTGTCCCACCATCGCCAGCTGCCGGCGCAGGTCGGCCAAAGGGTAGTCGGCCAGCGGATGGCCATCGAGCAGGACCTGCCCGCCATCCGGCTCGTAGAAGCGCGGGATCAGCTTGACCAGCGTGGACTTGCCGCCGCCGGAACGGCCGACGATGGCGGTCACCGTGCCAGGGCGCGCAGTGAAGCTGATCCCGTCCAGCGCCGGCCGCGGCTGGCCTGGATAGACCAGGCGTACGTCGCGGAACTCGATTAGCCCGCGCGCACGCGCCAGCGGGCGGGTGCCGGCATCGACCTCGTCGTCGGCATCCAGCACCGAGAACAATCGCTCGGCGGAAGCGACGCCGCGCTGGAGCATGCCCTGCACGTTGGTGAGCTGCTTGAGCGCGGGGATGATGGCCAGCATCGCGATCATCAGCTGCACGAAGCCGCCGGCGGTCAGCCGCCCTTCCAGCGCCTCCCGGCCGGCGAAGAACAGCAGCACGGCCAGCCCGACGGCGCCGGTGAGCTGCACCACCGCGGAGGAAATGCTGCGGGTGGCCTCGACCTTCAGGCTCAGGCGCAGGTTGTGGTTGGCCAGTTCGGCATAGCGCTCCAATTCGGCCGCGCGGGCGCCGTAGACCTTCACTTCCTGCTGGTTGGACAGCGCCTGGTCGGCGGCCAACATCATCTGCGCGGAGGTTTCCTGCACCCGGTGGCCGAAGCGGCGGTAGCGCCGGCCCACCTTGTCCATCATCCACGCGATCAGCGGGCCCAGCAGCAGCACCGCCAGCGTCACCCGCCAACTGGCGTAGAGCATGACCGCCAGCATCGCCACCACCTGCAGCGACTGCTGCAGCATGACCTTGGCCGAATCCACCACCGCCTGCGCGACCTGGTCGCTGTCCGAGCCCAGCCGCACCAGCATCGACGGCACCGGCTCGGCGTCGAAGCGCAGGCCGGGCAGGCGCAGGTACTTGTCCAAGGCGTTCACCCGCATGTCGCGGGCGATGCCGCGCGCGGCCTTGGCCATGTACAGGTCGGTGGCATAACCGGCCACGCCGCGCACGACGAAGATGCCGATGATGGCCAACGGCAGCAACAGGCCATAGTCCTGGTTACGGGCGACGAAGGTTTCGTCGACCATGGGCTTGGTCAGCAGGCCGAACGCGCCGGCGGCAACGCCCTCCAGGGCCAGCCCCAGCAGCGCCACCAGCAGCACCCCGCGATAGGGCGTGGCCAGGCTGCGCAGGCGCCGGTAGATCGCCCACGGGGAAGCGGTTTCGCTCATGCGCCCTTGCCTTTGCCCGCCGCGGCCGGGGTGGTGGCGTTGGCGACCTTGCGGAAGCCCAGCTGGGCCAGCGCTTCGTAGGCGGTCACCACCGCCTGCCAGGGCGTGCGCGCATCGGCGCGGATCAACACCACGCGCTGGCGATCGTCGCCGGCCACCTCGCGCAGCGCCTGCTTCAGCGAATCCACGTCGGTGCGCAGCACCTCGCGGTCGCCGACGAAGTAGCGCCCGTCCGCGTTGATCAGGATGCCCAGCGGCTGCGCCTGCGCTTCGGCCGGCTGGCCGTCGGCGCGCGGCAACTCGAGCTTGAGCACCGAGCGCGCGTCGAAGGTGGTGGTGACGACGAAGAAGATCAGCAGGCACAGCAGCACGTCGATCAGCGGCACCAGGTTGATCTCGGGGATGTCGTCGTCGCGACGGTCGGCGATCCGCATCGGGGCTCAGTCCTGGCGGCCGCGGCCGGCGGCGGGGGCCTCGTCCAACACGTCCTGCAGGCGCATCGCCTCGTGTTCCATGTCGACGATGTAGCCGGCGATGCGGCCACGGAAATAGCGGTGGAAGGCCAGCGCGGGGATCGCCACCACCATGCCGGTGGCGGTGCAGATCAGCGCCTTGCCGATGCCGCCGGCAAGCTGGCCGGCATCGCCCAAACCGTGGTCGAGGATGCCGAGGAACATCTCGATCATGCCGACCACGGTGCCGAACAGGCCCAGCAGCGGGCCGGCAGCGGCGATGGTGCCCAGCGCATTGAGGAACCGCTCCATGCGGTGGACAAGGTGGCGGCCGACGTCCTCCACCCGCTCGCGGATCACCTCGCGGCCGCGATGGCGCACGTCCAGTTCGGCCGCCAGCAGCGCGCCCAGCGGCGCGGTGGCGCGCAGCGACTCGATGTGGGCCGGCTCCAGCGGCTTGCCGCGCGCCACCCAGGCGCGCACTTCGTCGCCCAGGCCGGGCGGCAGCACGCGCTCGCGGCGCAGGCTCCAGAACCGTTCAACGATGATGGCCAGCGCCGCCACGGTCAGCAGCAGCAGCGGGATCATCGGCCAGCCTCCGGCCTTGACGAGTTCCAGCACGCATCATCCTTCCGGCCGTCATGGCCGCGAAAACTCCGGCGCGTAGCATAGCCCAGCCGTTTCCCCGCGCCTGCGCACTGCGTCCCACAGGCGCCGATGGAAGCTGCGCTGCTCGCGCAGGCGCAGGCCATCGCGGCCCAGCCAAACCCGGATCGCCCCGGAGCGCGCACTGTCCAGCACCTCCGCGCCGGCCTCGCACCAGCGCCGCACCACCGGCGGGCGCGGATGGCGAAAGCGGTTGTCGGCACCCGTCGACACGAGCGCCAGCTTCGCTCCCGTGGCCGCCACGAAACCGGGATCGGAAGAGCCGTCGCTACCGTGGTGCGGCACCAGGACGATGTCGCTGCGTAGCTGCGGTCGTGCTTCCGCCAGCAGTTTGCGCTCGACGTAGTGGCCGATGTCGCCGGCCAGCAGCGCATTGCCGTGGGCGCTCTCGATGCGCAGCACGCAGGCGGCCTCGTTGCCCAGGTACGGGAACTCCCTGCCCGGATGCAGGACGCGGAAGCGCACCCCATCCCATTGCCAGGCCTGGCCTGCCCGGCAATCACGATTGCCGGGCACCGGGCTGCCGCGGGGCGCCAGCACCAGCGGCATCGGGAAGGCCCGGGCCACCGCCTGCAGCCCGCCTGCATGGTCGTTGTCGCCGTGGCTGACCATGGCCAGGTCCAGGCGCCTCACGCCCAGTGCATGCAGCGCCGGGACCACCGCCCGCTCGCCGGCATCGAAGCCATCGGGGATCGCCGGCCCCATGTCGTACAGCAGGCTGTGGCGGGCGGTGCGCACCAGCACCGACAGCCCCTGCCCCACGTCGATCACGGTCAGCTCCACCTCGCCCGGCGCCGGCAACTCGCGCGGCGGATACAGCAGCGACAGCCACAGCAGCAGGGCCAGCCAACGGCCCGGCAGCCCGCGCGGCAGCAGCAGCCAGAACGCTGACAGCAGCGCCAGCGGCAGCGCGAACCAGCGCGGCGCCGGCAGCCAGGCCATCGCCAGCGGGCTGTCGGCGATGCGCGCCAGTAGCGGCCACAACAGATCGAAGCACCAGGCCGCCGCCTGCCAGCTCCACTGTCCGAGGCCGGCATGCAGGGTTTCTGCGAGCACGCCCAGCAGCGCCAACGGCACCACCACCAGGCTCCACCACGGCACCGCGGCCAGGTTGGCGATGGGCCCGGCGAAGGAGGCCTGCCCGAACAACAGCACGGTCAACGGCAGCAGCCCGAGGCTGGCCACCGCCTGCGCGGCAAGGAAGCCTCCGGCGAGCGCGCGCGGCCCTTTGCCGCCGGCATCCGGCAGGCACCACAGCAGCCATGCCACGCCGGCAAAACTGAGCCAGAAGCCGGCACCCAGCACCGCCAGCGGATCCAGCAGGAGCAACACGCAGCAGCCCAGCGCCAGCGTGTCGACCAGCCGCAGCCGTCGCCGCAGCCAGCGCGCGGCCACCAGCGCCGCGATCATCACCGCGGTGCGCAGGGTCGGCACCGCCAGGCCGGTCAGCAGCGCGTAGCCGAACGCGCCCAGCAGCGCACCGGCACCGGCCGCGAACGGACGCGGCATCCAGCGCGCCAGCGGCGGCCACAGCCACCACAGCGCCGCCGCGCACAGCGCGCAGAACCCGGCCACCAGCCCGACGTGGAAGCCGGAAATCGCGATCAGGTGGGTCAGGCCCGCGGCGCGCAGCCGCGCCCAGTCGGCATCGTCCAACCCGCGGGTATCGCCCAGCGCCAGCGCCCGCACGTAGCGCGAGGACGCGCTGGGCACCGCCACGGCGATGCGCGCGCTCATCGCTTCGCGCCAGGCATCGATGCCGGACGGCGCCGCCAGCCGGACGGCCAGCCCCGGCTCCAGCACGAAACCGGTGGCGACCAGCCGCGCCGCCAGCGCGAACTTCTCCGCGTCGCCGCCGCCCGGATTGCGCAGCCCGCGCGGCGCGCGCAGGCGCAGCGGGAACCGCCAGCGGCTGCCGGCCTGCAGGCGTTGGCGCGGCTGCAACTCCTCGCCGTACCACGCCAGTTGCAGGGTGCAGCCACGCAGTGCGGCGGGCTGGGTCGCCACGTCATCGACGACGAAACGGAAGCGGGTCCGGCGCGACTCGTGCACCGGCAGCTCGACGATGCGGCCCTCGACCGTGGGCACCGCGCCCTGCAGGGTGGGCGGCAGCTGCGCGTCCAGCGCGGCGCCGGCCTGCCAGCCGGCGAGTGCCACCCCCGCAAGCAGCATCCCCAGCAGGCGCCATCTGGCGGCACGCAGCAGCGGGACCATGGCGACCAGCAGCAGCCCCAGCAGCCAGCGTGGCGGTAGCGCCGGCAGCAGCAGGCAAGAGGTGACGCCGGCCAGCAGCGCGGCTGCACAAGCGGGGCCGGACAGCGGAAACGCCGGCGCGGCGGGGCCGTGGACATCCGCCACCGCCGGTTGCGTTCGCGGGAATCGAAGCATGGCCGCCATGCCCGTAGCGTCGCCGGCAGGGCGTCATCCGGCAGTCGGTGGGGGCCGCGCGCCGGGGTCGGGTTTTACCTGATGCTCAGATGTCGGCCTTGGCCAGCGCGTGCAGCCGCCCCTCGCGCAGCTCCAGCACCCGGTCCAGCCGGCGCGCCAGGCGGCGGTCGTGGGTCACCAGCACCAGGCTGGTGGCCTGCGCGCGGTTGAGCTCCAGCATCTGCTCGAACACGATCGCGGCAGTCTTCTCGTCGAGGTTGCCGGTAGGTTCGTCGCCGAGCACGCAGGCAGGATTATTCACCAGCGCGCGCGCCACCGCGGCACGCTGGCGCTCGCCGCCGGACAGCTCGCCGGGCTTGTGCGCCAGCCGGTGCCCCAGCCCCACCGACTCCAGCAGCGCCTGTGCGCGCCGCTGCGCCTCGGCGGTGGATTGTCCGGCCAGCAGCACCGGCATCATCACGTTCTCCAGCGCGGTGAACTCCGGCAGCAGGTGGTGGAACTGGTAGACGAAGCCCAGTGCGCGGTTGCGCAGGCGGCCGCGGGCGGCGTCGGACAGCGCGCTCATCTTCTGCCCAGCCACGAACACCTCCCCGGCGCTGGGCACGTCCAGCCCGCCCAGCAGGTGCAGCAGGGTGCTCTTGCCGGCGCCGGAGGCGCCGAGGATGGCCACCGTCTCGCCCGCTTGCACGACAAAGTCCAGGCCGTCGAACACCGGCGTGTGCAGCTTGCCCTCGGCATAGGTCTTGCCCAGGCTTTCCGCGCGGATCACGTCCTGCATCGGCTCACTCATAGCGCAGCGCCTCCGCAGGGGCCGTGCGCGAGGCGCGCCAGGCGGGATACAGGGTGGCGAGGAACGCCATCAGCAGCGCTGCACAAACGATGGCCACCACGTCGCCGGTTTGCATGTCGGTGGGCAATCCGGTGATGTAGTACACGTCCTCCGGCAGCAGCTGCACGCCGAACAATTGCTCGATGCCCTGCAGGATGCGGTTGAGGTTGAGGGTCAGCGCGACGCCGCCGATCACCCCGGCCACGGTGCCGATGAAGCCGATCAAGCCGCCCTGCACCATGAAGGTGCGCATGACCTGCCCGGGGGTTAGACCCAGCGTGCGCAGGATGGCGATGTCGGCCTGCTTGTCGGTCACCAGCATCACCTGCGAGGACACCAGGTTGAACGCGCCCATCGCCACGATCAGCGACAGCAGGATCGCCATCACCGTCTTCTCCATCTTCAGTGCGCGGAACAGGTTGGCATTGTCCTGGGTCCAGTCGCTGACCCGGTACGGGCCCTTGAGCGTGAGGGCCAGGTCACGGGCGACCTCGAAGGCGCGGTCCATGTCGTGCAGCTTCAGGCGCACGCCGGTGACGCCGTCGCCCATCCGCAGCACGCGCTGCAGGTCGGACAGGTTGACCACCGCCAGGCCCTTGTCGAATTCGTTGTAGCCGGCCTCGAAAATGCCGCTGACCTTGAACCGCTTCATGGTCTGCACGCCCCCCACCGGGGTGCTGCGGAACTCGGCCAGGGTGACGATGACATCGTCGCCCACGCCCACCCCCAACCAGATCGCCAGTTCCTTGCCCAGCACGATGTTGAAGCTGTCGGGGGTCAGGTCGGCGATCCGGCCCTGCACCATTTTCTCCGGCAATTCCGACACCTTGCCTTCCTGCGCCGGATCGACCGCGCGCAGCATCGCTGGCTGGTTGTTGGCGCCGGAGACCAGCGCTTCCTTCTCGACGTAGGGAGCGGCGCCGGCCACCCGCGCGTCGGCCATCGCCACCTGCACCGCATGTCGCCAGTCCTGCAACGGCTCGCCGTAGCCGCTGACGGTGGCATGCGCGGCCATGCCCAGCATGCGGTCGCGGATTTCCTTCTGGAATCCGCTCATCACCGCCAGCGTGGTGATCAGCGCGGTGACGCCCAGCGCGATGCCGAGGATCGAGGCGAGCGAAATGAACGAGATGAAGCCGTTGCGGCGTTTCGCGCGCAGGTAGCGCAGGCCGATGGCGACGGGGACGGGTTTGAACATCGAAGGCCCTTTCCAGTGACCGCCTATCCTGCCATCGATGCGCCGCCGCCGGCAGCCTCGCGTTTCTGCAGCGCCAGCTTCAGTTCACGCCGGGCAGCGGCCGGCAGCGTATCCGGCCAGAACACCAGACGCCGGGTGCGCCCGCCCGGATCGCGCCAGCGCAGGAACGCCAGCGGGCCGCGCCAGCGCACGCCTAGCGAGGCCATCGGCAGACCATCGCAGCGGGCTTCTCCCAAACCTCCCGGAATCACCAGCGAGCACGGCGACTGCAGAACATGTCGGCGCACCTCGCGAACGCCCCAAGCACCTGCCAGCAGCGCCAGGGGCGCGGCCACGATGGGTGGCAGGTCGGAAGCAAGCAGCGAGAATGGCGCCAGCAGCGCCAGTGCGGTGAGCGCGGCAGTCAGCCAGCGCGAGGGCGTCCACTCAAACCGGCAGGGCGCGGATGCGTTCGACAAGCGCCGCGATTTCGACATCGCCGGGCACCTCATGGCCAAGGAACCAGCGCCAGAGTCTGTCGTCTTCGCTGTCCAGCAGCCGCAGGAAAACCTCACGCTCGGCGGTCGGACTTTGCCGCCACGCGCGGTCCAGCCAGCGTTCCAGCAGCTGGTCGAGCTCGCGCATGCCGCGCCGGCAGCGCCAGCGCAGTTTTCGCAGTTCGGTTTCGTCGTCGGTCTGCATCGCAACTCGCAATAGCGTCATCCCCGCGCAGGCGGGGATGACGGCAACGGCTTCATGTAGGAAACGTGTTTCCTCAGACCTTGCGCGCCAGCATCAATTTCTTGATTTCGGCAATGGCCTTGGCCGGGTTCAGCCCCTTCGGGCAGGTCCGCGCACAGTTCATGATGGTGTGGCAGCGATACAGCTTGAACGGGTCTTCCAGCTCGTCGAGGCGGGCGCCGGTGTCTTCGTCGCGGCTATCCACGATCCAGCGGTAGGCCTGCAGCAGGATCGCCGGGCCGAGGTAGCGGTCGCCGTTCCACCAGTAGCTGGGGCAGGACGTGCTGCAGCAGGCGCACAGGATGCACTCGTACAGGCCGTCGAGCTTGGCGCGGTCTTCCTTGCTCTGCAGGCGCTCGCGGTCGGTCGGCGCCGGCGTCTGCGTGCGCAGCCACGGGCGGATGCTGGCGTGCTGGGCATAGAAGTGGGTGAGGTCGGGCACCAAGTCCTTGACCACCGGCATGTGCGGCAGCGGGTAGATCGCCACTTCGGCGCCCTTCACGCTCTCGCTGGCGCAGATGCAGGCCAGCGTGTTGGTGCCGTCGATGTTCATCGCGCACGAACCGCAGATACCCTCGCGGCAGGAGCGGCGGAAGGTCAACGTGGGGTCGATCTCGTTCTTGATCTTGATCAGCGCGTCCAGCACCATCGGCCCGCATGCCGCCATGTCCACCTCGTAGGTGTCGGTGCGTGGGTTCTGGTCGTCGTCCGGGCTCCAGCGATAAATCTTGAAGGTGCGCGGCTTCTTGGCACCGGGTGCCGGAAAGTGCTTGCCCTTCTGAACCTTGGAGTTCTTCGGGAGGGAAAATTCAGCCATTGCTCAGGTCTCCCGGATCAGTAAACGCGCTTCTTCGGCGGTACCACTTCGACGTCGCTGCTGAGCGTGTACATGTGCACCGGCCGGTAGTCGATGCGGGTCTTGCCCGCGTCGTCGGCCCAGCAGATGGTGTGCTTGTGCCAGTTGTCGTCGTCGCGGTCCGGGAAGTCCTCGCGGGCGTGCGCACCGCGCGATTCCTTGCGGTTCTCGGCCGAAACAATGGTCACCAGCGCCTGGCCCAGCAGGTTCTGCAGCTCCAGCGTTTCCACCAGGTCCGAGTTCCAGACCAGCGAGCGGTCGGCCACCTTGACGTCGGCGAAGCTGGCGTGGATGTCGCTGATCGCCTTGACGCCCTCGGCCAGCGTTTCGCCAGTGCGGAACACCGCGGCATCGCGCTGCATCGCGCGCTGCATGTTCATGCGGATCTGCGCGGTGGGGGTGTCGCCGCGGGCGTTGCGCAGCTTGTCGAGGTTGGCCAGCGAGCGATCACAGGCGTCGCCGGCCAGCTCCTTGTGCGGCGCGCCCGGCTTGATCGTCTCGCCGCAGCGGTTGGCCACCGCGCGGCCGAACACCACCAGGTCGAGCAGCGAGTTGGAGCCCAAGCGGTTGGCGCCGTGCACCGACACGCAGGCCGCCTCGCCGATGGCGTACAGGCCCGGCACCACGGTATCGGGGTTGCCGTCCTTCAGCTGCACCACTTCGCCGTGGTAGTTGGTCGGGATGCCACCCATGTTGTAATGCACGGTCGGGATCACCGGGATCGGCTGCTTCTCCACGTCCACGCCGGCGAAGATGCGCGCGCTCTCGGCGATGCCCGGCAGCTTCTCGTGGATGTCGGCTGGATTGAGGTGGGTGAGGTCGAGGAAGATGTGGTCCTTGTGCTCGCCCACGCCGCGGCCTTCGCGGATCTCGATGGTCATCGAGCGCGACACCACGTCGCGCGACGCCAAGTCCTTGGCGTTCGGCGCATAGCGCTCCATGAAGCGCTCGCCATTGCTATTGCGCAGGATGCCGCCTTCGCCGCGCACGCCCTCGGTGATCAGGCAGCCGGCGCCGTAGATGCCGGTGGGGTGGAACTGCACGAACTCCATGTCCTGCAGGCCCAGTCCGGCGCGCAGCGCCATGCCGCCGCCGTCGCCGGTGCAGGTATGCGCCGAGGTCGCGGAGAAATACGCGCGGCCATAGCCGCCGGTGGCCAGCACCACGCCCTGGGCGCGGAACAGGTGCAGGGTGCCTTCGCTCATGTCCAGCGCCAGCACGCCGCGGCAGGCGCCGTCCTCATCCATGATCAGGTCGAGCGCGAAGTATTCGATGAAGAACCGCGCGTCATGCGCCAGCGCCTGCTGGTACAGCGTGTGCAGGATGGCGTGGCCGGTGCGGTCGGCGGCGGCGCAGGTGCGCTGCGCGGTGCCTTGGCCGTAATGCGTGGTCATGCCGCCGAACGGGCGCTGGTAGATCTTGCCTTCCTCGGTGCGCGAGAACGGCACGCCATAGTGCTCCAGCTCGATGATCGCCGCCGGGGCTTCCTTGCACATGTATTCGATCGCGTCCTGGTCGCCCAGCCAGTCCGACCCCTTGATGGTGTCGTAGAAGTGGAAGCGCCAGTCGTCCTCGCCCATGTTGCCCAGCGCGGCGGAGATGCCGCCCTGCGCCGCCACGGTGTGGCTACGGGTCGGGAAGACCTTGCTGATGCAGGCGGTCTGCAGGCCCTTCTGGGCCAGGCCGAAGGTGGCGCGCAGGCCGGCGCCGCCGGCCCCGACCACGATCATGTCGAACTTGTGTTCCTGGATCTTGTAGGCGGACATCGCAGGTCAGCTCCCGAGCGCGATGCGCAGCACCGCAAGCACGCTGGCGATGGCCGCCAGTGCGCAGGTGAAAAGGACGGCAAGTTGGGCAACAGCGCCAGTCAGCGGCGTGTGCACGTAGTCTTCGATGATGACTTGCAGGCCGAGCTTGGCGTGCCAGAACATCCCCAGCAGGAAGGCCACCAGCACGGTGGCGTTGACCGGGTCGGCCACCAATGCGTGCACCACGGTGTAGTCGGCGGTGCGCAGCGACAGCACCATGCCCAGCAGCCACAGCCCGGAAAGGCCGGTGGCCACCGCGGTGATGCGCTGCCAGATGAAGTGATGGGTACCGTCCTTCGCCGAACCCCAGCCGCGCGCGCGCTTCAGCGGCGTGCGCAGATCCTTCGCGTTTCCGTTCATGCCTGCCCCCAACGCGTCAGCACAATGCCCCAGGCCAGCACGGTGAACACCACGCTGCCGGTGATCGAGATCCAACTGCTGCGGATGAAATCCGGGATCGCGAAGCCCAGCCCGCCGTCCTGTAGCAGGTGGCGGATGCCGTTGATGAGGTGGTAGGCCAGCGCCCAGCTGAAGCCGAACATCAGCAGCTTGCCCAGCGGCGAACCGAGGCAGGTGGCGAAGGCGTTCCAGCGGGCGGGACCACCGGCCAGCGCCAGCAGCCCATAGACCAAGGCCAGTGCGCCGACGGACAGGATGGTGCCGGTGGCGCGGTGGATGATCGAGGTCATCATCTGCACCTGCCAACGATAGACCTGCAGGTGCGGTGACAGCGGACGTTCGCGGACGCGGGGTTCAGGAGCAGCCATGAGCTGTGCTTTCTCCGGGCTGGGCGGCTTGCGCCGCGTGGCGGTGGATCAAAAATCGATGCAGCGGCCGTTCTTTTCCCAATCCCCGTAACGGGTGGGATCCAGGCCCCCGCGCCCACCATGCTCTTCGGCGGCGGGCGGAACGTCCGGAACCGGCTGTGGCGTGGGCGTTCCGGGCGCGGCCTGCGGAGGCGCGGACTCGGGGGCGGGACTGGATTGGCCTATGATCGACACGTTCACAACCCGCTCAGTTTACGCCCCACGACCGATGCACGACAAGCCACGACCCGCGCCAGGCCACGAATCCCGGCTGCCCGGCCATCGCCTGCTGTCCATATGCGGACGCGATGCAATCGCATTCGCGCAGGCGCAATTCATGAATGACGTCGCCGCGCTGGCCGATGGCCACTGGCAATGGAACGGCTGGCTGACCGCCAAGGGCCGCGTGGTGGCGCTGTTCGCACTGCTGCGGCTAGATGCGGAAACGCTGTGGCTGCTGCTGCCGGATGCAGATCCCACCGAGCTGGCCACGCAGCTGCAGCGCTATGTATTCCGCAGCAAACTGAAGCTGGCGCCACTGGACCTACAAGTGACCGGCGGCTTCCTGCCGCCCCCGCTTGCGCGCGGTTCCGCGCTAGCGGGATCCGCAGCCGATGGCATCGAACTCGACATGGGCGGCGACCAAGGTCCACGACGCTTGCTGATCCACCAGCCAGCGGCCGCCGACGAGGCCCCCGCATGCGAACGCTGGGACGCGTTCGACCTTGCGCATGGCCTGCCCCGCCTGCCCGCCTCGCAGGCCGGCCAGTGGACGCCGCAGCAGCTGTCGCTGGAACGGCTGCGCGCCTTCAGCGTCAGCAAGGGCTGCTATCCGGGCCAGGAAATCGTCGCCCGCACGCACTTCCTCGGGCAGGCCAAGCGCGGCCTAGGCCTGTTCGAGAGCGCGGCGCCGCTGGCCGCGGGCAGCGAAGTGAGCGAAGACGGCCGCGGCATCGGCACCATCATCGCGAGCGCCGGCAACCTGTCGCTGGCGGTGTTGCCGCTGGAGCACACCGATGCCGGCATCGCCGCGGCCGGCTTGCCGCTGCATCGGCGCGAACTGGCGGGCGGCCTCGCGCGCTGAGCTGCGCGAAAGCCTACCCCGCTGCAGGCCGCTACCGCCCAATCGAAACGGATCGACGCACGCATCGCGCAAGGACATGGGGTTCGCCAATTGCCGCGGGGAACCGCTATGGTTGAAGTCGCCGCGGCAAACGGCGCGTGACCATGGCATTCCGGGGATGGCTGCATGGCATTGTTGAAATCCGATGTACTGGTCGCTGGCGGTGGCCTCGCCGGCATCGTCACTGCATTGGAACTACTGCGCGCCGGCAAGCGCGTGGCGCTGGTGGATCGCGACACGCCGGGGCGCTTCGGTGGGCTGGCGCTGTGGGCATTCGGCGGGATGGCGCTGGTAGGCACGCCGCTGCAGGCGCGCCGCAAGATCATCGATACGCCGGAAATCGGGCTGCGCGACTGGATGCGTTTCGGCGAACTCGACCCTGCCGACCTCCACGCCACGGCATGGGCGCGCCACTACGTCGAACATTCGCGCACCGACGTGCACGACTGGCTGCTGGCCCACGGCATCAAGTTCATGCCGGCGGTGAACTGGGTGGAACGCGGGCGCGATGGGGACGGCAATTCGGTGCCGCGCTACCACGTCGTCTGGGGCACCTCGCGCGAACTGGCCCGGCGGATGATCGCCGCGCTGCGCGAGGCCGGCGCGAACGGAAACCTCGTCCTGCTGCATGGCCATCGTGTCACCGCGCTCGAGACCGCCGACGGCCGCATGGCTGGCGCGCTGGCCATCGATGAGGGCACCGGCAGGGAAGTCCGCATCGACGCACCGGTGGTGGTGCTGGCCACCGGCGGCCTCAACGGTGGCCATGCCGAAGCGCGCCGCAACTGGCCGGCGGACCGCCCGCGACCGGCGACGATGCTCAACGGCGCGCACCCTTATGCCGACGGCGCCATGCACCACGCCGCCGAAACGCTGGGCGCGCGCATCGTCCGCGCCGGCGAGATGTGGAACTACGCCGCCGGCTTCCCGCATCCGTTCCCGCATTTCGACGGCCACGGGCTGTCGGCGATCCCGTGCAAGTCGGCGCTGTGGCTGGACCATACGGGCCGGCGCATCGGCCCGGAGCCGCTGGTGACCGGCTTCGACACGCACTGGCTGTGCCAGCGGGTGGCCGAGCAGGAAAAACCGTGGACCTGGCACCTGCTGAACTGGCGCATCGCGGCCAAGGAGTTCGCGATCTCAGGCGCCGAGCACAACCCGCGCATCCGCGACCAGCAGTTCCTGCGCTTCCTCAAGGAAACCCTGCTGGGCAACCACCGGCTGGTGCGGCAGATGCAGCGCGAGAGCGCGCACTTCCTGGTCGGCGACACGCTGGCCGGGCTGGCGGACCAGATGAACGCCCTGACCTGCTCGCACGACATCGCCCCGGCCACGCTGCAGGCCACCGCCGATGCCTTCGATGCGAACTTCGCGCCGGGCACGAACCCGGAAGGCGACCTGCAGGTCCGTCGCATCCTGCACGCGCGCCAGTGGGGACCGGACCGGCTGCGCACCTGCAAGCCCGCGCCGCTGCAGCAACCGGGTGCCGGGCCCTACATCGCCATCCACATGCAGCTGGTCACCCGCAAGAGCCTGGGCGGGCTGCGCACCGACCTGCACTCGCGCGTGCTGGACGCCACCCACGCGCCGATCCCCGGCCTGTACTGCGTGGGCGAAGCCGCCGGCTTCGGCGGCGGCGGCGCCTGCGGCAAGCGCTCGCTGGAAGGCACCTTCCTGCCCGGCTGCATCCTCACCGCGCGCGCCGCCGCGCGCGCCATCGTTACCGGAGCCTGAGCCATGAACGGCGCGCAAGCCCTGATGAAAACGCTGGCCGACGCCGGCATCGAGGTCTGCTTCTCCAACCCCGGCACCAGCGAGATGCATTTCGTGGCCGCGCTCGACGGCGAGCCGCGGATGCGCGCGGTGCTGGCGCTGTTCGAGGGCGTGGCCACCGGCGCCGCCGACGGCTACGCGCGGATGGCCGGCAAGCCCGCCGCCACCCTGCTGCACCTGGGCTGCGGGCTGGGCAACGGCCTCGCCAACCTGCACAACGCGCGCAAGGGCAAGGTGCCGGTGCTCAACATCGTCGGCGACCACGCCACCCACCACGTGCGGTTCGACGCGCAGCTGCAGTCCGACATCGAAACCGTGGCGCGCAACGTCTCGCCCGACTTCGTGCGCACCTCCCAGGCCACCGCCGCGCTGTGCAGCGATGCGGTGGCGGCAATCCGGGCCGCGCGCGGCCTGCCAGGCCAGGTGGCCACGCTGATCCTGCCGGCCGACGTCAGCTGGGGCGAAGGCGGCACGCCCTGCCCGCCCCCGCCGCCGCCCACCCCGCTGCCGGCGGAAGACGCCACCGTAGCCGCCATCGCAAGCGCCATCCGGAGCGGCGGGAACGCCGCGCTGCTGCTGGGCGGCCAGGCCCTGCGTGAACCGGCACTGCTGGCCGCCGCGCGCATCGCCGCGCACAGCGGCGTCAAGCTGTTCTGCGAAGTGTTCCCGACCCGGCTGGAACGCGGCGCCGGCCTGCCGGCGGTGGAACGCATCGCCTACCTGGCCGAACTGGCGACGCTGCAGTTGACCGGGATCGAGCACCTGATCCTGGTGGATGCCAAATCGCCGGTGTCGTTCTTCGCCTATCCGGGCAAGGCCAGTGACCTGGTGCCCGACGGCTGCACCGTGCATGCGTTGGCGACGCCGACGCAGGACGCCACCGCGAGTCTCGAGAAGCTAGCCGCCGCGCTGGGCGCAGCTCAGGCCACACCCGCGCTGCAGCCGGCCTCGCGCCCCTCGCGCCCGCGCGGCCGCCTCACCGCCGCCAAGGTCTGCAAGGCCGTGGGCCACCTGCTGCCGGAGCGCGCCATCGTCATCGACGAGGCGATCACCTCCGGCCTGTTGCTGGGCAAGATGACCGCAGGCGCGCCGCGCCATGACCTGCTCACCCTCACCGGCGGCGCCATCGGCCAGGCCCTGCCAAATGCAGTGGGCGCGGCCATCGCCTGCCCGGACCGCCCGGTCCTCGCGCTGGTCGGCGACGGCAGCGCGATGTACACGCTGCAGGCGCTGTGGACGATGGCGCGCGAGCGCCTCGACGTCACCACGATTGTTTTCAACAACGCCAGCTATTCGGTGCTCAACGTCGAACTGGAACGCGTGGGTGCCGACGCTGCGCCGGGGCCCAAGGCCCGTTCGCAGCTGGACCTGCACGGCCCGGTGCTGGACTTCTGCCGGCTGGCGCAGGGCATGGGCGTGCACGCTGCCCGCGCCGACACGGCGGAGAGCTTCTGCAAGGCGCTGGAGTACGCGCTGGCACACCCCGGCCCGCACCTCATCGAAGCCGTGGTGCCGGAATCGCTGGGTGGCGCCAAGCGCCGCGTGCTGCCGTGGCTGCTGCGCTCGCTGCCCGGCCTGCCGCTGCCGCTGGCGCGGGCGCTGAAGCAGAGGATCGCGCCGTGATGATCCAGATCAAATCCCGCGCTGGCGCCGCGGGCCAAGATCCCGGTTCCATCCATGCCCCGGGAGCCACCATGCGCCTGCTTGCCGCATCCTGCATCCTCATGTGCCTGTCGCTGCCGGCGTTGGCCGGCCAGCGCGTGGATCCGTCCAGCATGGATCGCGCCCCGCTCGTGGCCAACCCCGGCGCACCCGAGACGGCAATTGCCGGCAGCTGGGACGTGTGGATCCCGGGCGCGGTGATGTATTCCAGCGACGGCCGCAACGTCTACCAGCACCATCAACCTGGTGCGGCAATGAACCGGCTGGAAGTCACCGCGGATGGCCGCTACCGCTGGGGCGGGCGCAGCGGGCGCCTGGAGGAAGTGCGTCCCTGGCACCGCCAGCCCGGCCGCCGCTATTACCGGCTGTTGCATCCGTCCGGCGGCGAGTACGAGTTCTATCGCGCACCCGATGATCGGCTGATCGTGCTGTTCGGCGGCGTCGGCGGCCATGCGGCAACCGGTACCCGGCTCGGCGGCGGCACCACGACAGCGCCAGCGCCACGAGCTGGCGCAAGCGATGCCTATTCGCCCGGGACGCGCGTCAGCGTGGAGTGGAGCGGGCGCTGGTACCAAGCGCAGATCCTGCAGGCGAAGGACGGCCTCTATCTGGTCCGCTACGACGGCTACGGCAGTAACTGGGACGAATGGGTGCCGCCCCGCCGGATCCGCCGCGCTGCCACCGCGGTGGACGCCGGCAGCCGCGGCGGCGGCGCTCCGGGTGCCCCGAGCCAGGCACCCAAGCCGCTAGGGGTGGAGTGGCGCAGCGACCCGTAGGCCGCTCAGGCCAGCCGCTGCGCCGCCGCGACGATGTCCTCGTCCTTCGGGATCACCAGGAAGGCCGCGCCCGCCAGCGGGGTGTAGGTGTCGGCGCCGACCACGCGCTGGATCGGCTTGCCGCCGAAGCCCGCCTCGGTGATCGCGGTGATGACACCTTCGCCGATGCCGGCGCTGAAGCGGCCTTCATCGACGACCAGGATCCGGTCGCATTCGCCCGCATGCTTGGCGATGGCCGCGTGGTTCAGCGGCACCAGCCAGCGCAGGTCGACCACGCGCACCTTCCAGCCGTGCTTCTTCTCGATCTCGCGCGCAGCACGCAGGCTCATCGGCATGCCGTTGCCGAAGCTGAAGATCACGCAATCGGTGGCGCCTGCGTTGTAGACGCGCTCCTCGCCCAGCACCAGCGCCTGGTCGGGCGCCGGGTACTCGGTCAGCCACTGGCCGTCACCCGCCTCGTACAGGTCCTTGGTCATGTACAGCGCGATGGGCTCGAGGAAGGCGGTGACGCGGCCATCCACCTTCGCCAGCGCCGCCAGCGTGCGCAGCATCATCGCGGCGTCGTCGCCGCGCGACGGGCAGCCCACGACCAGGCCCGGGATGTCGCGCAGCGCGGTCACCGAGTTGTCGTTGTGGAAGTGCCCGCCGAAGCCGCGCTGGTAGCCCAGGCCGGCGATGCGTACCACCATCGGGTTGGCGTACTGGTTGTCGCTGAAGAACTGCAGCGAGCAGGCCTCGCCGCGCAGCTGGTCGATGGCGTTGTGCAGGTAGGCCAAGTACTGGATCTCGGGGATCGGCAGCATGCCCATGTTGGCGAAGCCCTGCGCCATGCCCAGGATCATGGTTTCGTCGAGCAGCGTGTTGAACACGCGACGGTTGCCGAACGCCTTGTGCAGGCCCTTGGTCACCGTGTAGACGCCGCCCTTCTGGGCAACATCCTCGCCGAACAGCAGTGTCTCCGGGTACTTGGCGAACAGGTCGTGCAGGGCCTGGTTGATCTGGATGGCCAGGTGCTTCGGCACCTGCTTCTCGGGCAGCTTGTCCTCGCTGCCGAAAGCCTTGATGCGCGCCTCGTGCGACGGCGCGCGGGTGGCCTCGGCCCGGACCTTGTCGGGCGTGTACGGCGCCAGCGGACGCATCACGTGCTCCAGCGTCTCGATGCGCGGGCGGCTGTCCGCGTCCTCGGCGGCGGCGAAGCACTTCTTGCGCGTTTCCTCGTACAGCGCCAGCACTTCGTCCTGCGTCATCGCCCCGGATTCCAGCGCGATCGCGGCCGAGCGCAGCAGCGGATCGCCCGCCTCCACCGCGCACAGCTCCTCGAAGCTACGCCACTCGATCTCGAAGTCGGTGCCGGCGTGGCCCATGATGCGCTGGGTGCGCAGGTGCAGGAAGGTCGGCCGGCGGGTGCGACGGCAGTGCTCCACCGCGCGCAGCACGTCGCCGTAACCGCTGGCGAGGTCGAGCCCGTCGGCGAAGAAGTAATCGAGGTCGGGGCGGTTGCGGAAGCTCTCGCCGATCCAGCCCGTCGGCGTCTTCACCGAGATGCCGATGCCGTTGTCCTCGCAGACGTACAGCACCGGCGCCGGCAGCTTCTGGTAGGCGGTCCAGCTGGCCGCGTTGAACGCGGTCTGCGCGGTAGCGTGGTTGGCGGAGGCGTCGCCGAACGAGCAGATGGCGATGGAATCGTCCGGGATCGGCAGGCCCACACCGAGGCGCTTGCCGGCTTCGATCGCCACCGCCGTGCCCAGCGCCTTCGGCAGGTGCGAGGCGATGGTCGAGGTCTGCGGCAACACCCACAACGGCTTGCTGCCCCAGACCTTGTGGCGGCCGCCGCTGGCCGGGTCTTCCGCGCTGGCGGCAAAGCTCAGCGCCGAATCCATGATCGGATCCATGCCCGGCAGCTTGCGGAAGCGCTCGGCCATGAAGCCGCCGCTGCGGTAGTGCAGGAACGCCGGGTCGGTGTGGCGGGCGGCGCGCGCGACCATCGCGTTGCCCTCGTGGCCACTCGAGCCGATGGTGTAGAAGACCTTGTTCTGCACCCGCAGCACGCGCGCCATCAGGTCGAGGTGGCGGCTGATCAGCTGCGACTCGAACAGCTCGCGGAAGCCGCGGGCATCCAGCGCACTGCCGTCCAGGATGGCCTCATCCGGCGCCGGCCTAGGCTGCACATGGCCGTTCCAGCCGCGCACGAACTCCTGGAAATTAACGTCGCAGATTTCCGCGCGGTTGAGGCCCTTCATGCGGGCCGGGATGGGGTTGGGAACGGTGTTGAACATGCAGGTCTCCCCTCCCCGCCGCGCGGGAAGGCCGATGGGAATGAAGGTCAGGTGGACTGGTCGATCTCGGTTTCAAACCAGCGGTAGGCGCGGCCCAGCTGCTCTAGCAGCAGCTTCACCTCGTGGTGGTTGCCCGGGGGCGGGAAGCCGTGCACGACGATCATGCGGAACGCTTCCGGTTTTCCGCCCAGTCCGTGCGGCGCTGGCCCCAGGCATCGGACGGCGCATCCTCGTACGGCGCCGGCAGCCTGACCGGGCCCAGGTTGCGCGAACCCAAGCGTTGCGCCAGCGCCTGCGAGGCGGCGTTGGCCGGATGGATGCAGTGGATGGCATCGTCCCAACCGAGGTTGGCAAAGGCCCAGTCGAGCGCGGCGGCGGCGGCCTCGGTCGCATAGCCCTTGCCCCAGGCGTCCGGATGGAAGGTCCAGCCGATCTCGTTGCCCGGCCAGCCATCCGGCTTCCACGGCCCGGCCTGGCCCAGCCAGCGGCCGCTGGCCTTGTCGATCACCGAGAACATGCCGAAACCCTGCACCGCCCACGCACCGGGCATCTGCAGGAAGCGCCGCCACGCCGCGGCGCGCGGCTGCTGGCCGCCGATGTAGCGCGCGGCCTCCTCGTTGCCCAGCATCTCGGCAAAGCGCTCGAAGTCGCCCGCCTGCGGCACCCGCAGGCGCAGGCGGGCGGTTTCGAGGGTGGGACCGAACTGCATCGCCGGCCTCCGCTGGATCAGAACGCGTTGATGCCGGTCAGCTCGCGGCCGATCACCAGCTGGTGCACGGTTTCGGTGCCTTCGTAGGTGATGACGGATTCGAGGTTGAGCGCGTGGCGGATCGCCGCGTGCTCGGTGGTGATGCCGGCACCGCCCAGCAGGTCGCGGCATTCGCGGGCGATGTCGATGGCCATGCGGCAGTTGTTCCACTTGGCCAGCGAGACCTGCTGCGGCTGCATGGTGCCGGCATCCTTGAGCCGGCCCAGCTGCAGCGACAGCAGCTGCGCCAGGGTGATGCGGCGGGCCATGTCGGCCATCTTGATCTGGGCGCTCTGGGTGGCGGCCACCGGGCGGCCGAACAGGATGCGCTCCTTGGTGTAGTGGACAACTTCGTCCAGGCAGGCGATGGCGGCGCCGATCGGCCCCCAGGTGATGCCGTAGCGGGCCTGGGTCAGGCAGCCCAGCGGGCCCTTCAGCCCCTTCACGTTGGGCAGGCGGCTGCTGTCCGGCACGCGCACGTTGTCGAAGAACAGCGCGCTGGTGACCGAGGCGCGCAGCGACATCTTGTGCTTGATCTCCTGCGCGGTGAATCCGGGCATGCCCTTTTCCAGCAGGAAGCCCTGGATGCCGTCGTCGGTCTGCGCCCAGACGATGGCGATGTCGGCCAGGTTGCCGTTGGTGATCCACATCTTGCTGCCGTTGATCACCCAGTCATCACCGTCGCGGCGGGCATGGGTCTTCATGTTGGCCGGGTCCGACCCGCCGTGCGGTTCGGTCAGGCCGAAGCAGCCGATCACCTTGCCCGCCGCCATGTCCGGCAGCCAGCGCATGCGCTGCTCTTCGCTGCCGTAGGCGTAGATCGGGTACATGCACAGCGAGCTCTGCACGCTGACGAAACTGCGAATGCCGGAATCGCCGCGCTCCAGCTCCTGGCAGATCAGGCCGTAGCTGACGCCGTTGAGGCCGGCGCACCCGTACTTCTCCGGCAGCGACGAACCCAGCAGGCCCATCTCCGCGATCTCCGGCACCAGTTCCTTGGGGAAGCGGCCCGCATCGAAGGCGTCGCCGATGATCGGGCGCACGCGTTCATCGGTGAAGCGCGCCACGGTGTCCTGCACCGCGCGTTCTTCCTCGCTCAGCAGGGAGCGGACGTCGTAGAGATCGTACGGATGCAGGGCCATGTTTTGACGGTCGAATTGGACGAACCGCCATTGTAATCGCGCATGCCGCGCAATCGGTACGTACGAATTGCCAACCCCGCGCAGGCGTAACGACCGGCTTTGCGGGAAAGCCGTGCGTTTCGCCGGGGGCCGCCCGCAACGGCCGCGCAAACGCCGGCGGGGCCGGATCGCTCCGGCCCCGCCAAGGGAACTGCAAGGGTCGGGACGCGCGGGATCAGCGCAGCGTCGCGCCTTCTACCGATGCCGTTTGGGTCACTACCCGGCCGTCGATCACCGGCAGCTGCGTGCCCGGATCCTGGTCCATGCGCACGGTGCGCTGCTGGCCATCCCAACGGTAGGTCACGTCATATCCCACCGTCTTCTCGGCATCCCCCAGGGCGATCCGCTCGCCGGGCTTGCTGTCGGTGCGCATACTGCCGGTGGTGCCGTCGGGGTTGCGATAGGTCACGTTCCACGCCACGGTGCGGGCGTTGGTGGAGGTGCTGTTGACGGTGCGGCAGCGACGGTCGGTGCGATTGACCACCTGGCCGCCGACGTGGCGGCGGTCGATCTCGCGGCCGGCATAACCGCCAGCCACCGCGCCCGCCACCGTGGCCAGCTTGCGGCCATTGCCGCCGCCGACCTGGTTGCCGACCAGACCACCGATGACCGCGCCGGCCACGGTGCCGCCGACATTGCCGTCGCGTTCCGGCAGGCGCTCCTGCACCGTCACGTTCTCGCAGACCTCGCGCGGCGTGCTGGTGGTGCTGGATTCGCGGATCGGCTCGCTGCCGATCACGGTGGCGTACATCGGCTCGCGCTCGGTGACCGGCTTGACGCCCACGACCTCGGCGAAGTCGACCTGCGCGCGCGTGCCGCCATTGGCCAGCGGCGCGGTGATGGCATCGTTGCTGCGGCTGTTCATGTAGCCGGCGGTGGCCACGCCGCCAACCAGCAGCGCGGCAAGCGCAACCGCAAGAGTATTGTTCCTGGACATGGTTCGGCCTCCGCTGAAGTTGAGTAACCCCTGTTCCGTGGCCGATTGCAGCACGGCCAATCTGAATCGATGCCGAGCAGGCCCGGGTGGCGCCCGCTTGCGTTCAGCTTCGCCCATGCGATGTTTGCGCCGTGTGCATGCTAGTTTTCCGCGCATGGCCAATCCCCTCGTCTCTCCGCTCATGCGCTGGCTCGGCAGGCTCAGCTTCCCGCGCCTGTTCCTGCTGGCCGCGGCGCTGTTCTTCCTCGACCTGCTGGTCCCCGACTTCATCCCGCTTGCCGACGAGATCCTGCTGGGCCTCGGCACGCTGCTGCTGTCGCGCTGGAAGAAGCAGCCGGATGCCGGCAAGCCGCCCATCGAAGGACAGGCAAACCGGCGCTGACCGCCTGATGCGCCTGGTCGACAGCCACAGTCATTTCGACGCCGCCGAGTTCGATGCCGACCGCATCGCCGTGCATGCGCGCGCGCTGGCCGCAGGCGTGGACACCCAGATCGTGCCGGCCGTGGACGCCGCCGGCTGGCCGAAGCTGAAAGCCGTCTGCGCGCAGCTGCCCGGCCTGCATCCGGCCTATGGCCTGCATCCGATGTATCTGGATGCCCATCGCCCGGAGCATCTGCAGGAACTGCGCTGCTGGATCGAGCGCGAGCGGCCGGTCGCGGTGGGGGAATGCGGGCTGGACTATTTCGTCGAAGGACTGGACCCCGCGCGCCAGCAACACTATTTCGACGGACAGCTGGCGCTCGCCGCCGAGTTCGACCTGCCCGTGATCGTGCATGCGCGCCGGGCGGTGGACGCGGTAATCGCCGCGATCCGCCGTTTCCCGGGCCTGCGCGGCGTGGTGCACAGCTTTTCCGGCAGCGCCGAACAGGCCGCGCAGCTGCACAGGCTCGGTTTCCTGCTCGGGATCGGCGGCCCGGTCACCTACGAGCGGGCAAACCGCCTGCGCGGCATCGTTGCGGCCATGCCGCTGGAACAACTGCTGCTGGAAACCGATTCGCCCGATCAGCCCGGCGCGGCGCATCGCGGTGAGCGCAACGAGCCGGCGCATCTGCGGGAAGCCCTCGACGTCGTTGCCACGTTGCGCCAGGTGCCGCGGGAGGAAATCGCCGCCGCCACCAGCGCCAACGCGCAACGGCTGTTCGGCTTCTGAAAGCGCGACTCACTGCCCAGCCTTGCCGGGCCCGGCGCTCGCAACCAAGCGAGTATCGGGGAGCGACTTGCGAGCGTCGGGCCCGGCAAGGCCGTTCGGAACCGAACGGACATCAGTCGAGACCAACCGACCCGCGTCCGGCTGCGGACCACAGGAAGCTCAACCCGACTTCATCGGCTTCAGCAGCATCTCCATCGCCTTGCCCACCGCGGCGAACGCGAACGCACCGGTCACATGCGTGGCCGCGCCCAGACCCGCGCCGCAGTCCAGCTTCAGCGCCTCGTCCTTGCCCAGCTGCGGACGGGTGCCGCAGACGCTGCCATCGGCCTGCGGGTAGCGCACGTTCTCCAGCGAATACACCGCCGGCACGCCGAAATAGCGGTCGTGGTTCTTCGGGAAATTGAACTCGCCGCGCAGCTTCTTGCGGATCAAGGACAGCATCGCGTCGTGCTCGGTGCGCGACAGGTCGCGCACGCGGACCTGGGTCACGTCGCTGCGCCCACCGGCGGCGCCCACGGTGAGGATCGGCTGCTTGCGGCGACGGCAGTACGCGATCATCTCGACCTTGCTGCGGAAGCTGTCGCAGGCATCCAGCACCAGGTCCACCGGCGTTCCGAGCAGGTCGTCCATGTTCGAGGGCGTGAGGAACTGCGGCTTCAACGCCAGCGCGATGCCCGGATTAATCGCGCGGCAGCGTTCGGCCATCGCCTCGATCTTGGCGCGGCCGTACTGCCCGTCCAGCGCCGGCAGCTGGCGGTTGGTGTTGGACACGCACAGGTCGTCGGCGTCGATCAGGGTCAGCCTGCCCACGCCGCTGCGCGCCAGCGCCTCCACCGCCCACGAGCCGACGCCGCCGATGCCGACCACGACCACATGGCAACCCGACAGACGCGCCAGCGCGCCGCTGCCGTACAAACGGTCGATGCCGCCAAAACGCTGCTTGAGGTCGTTTCCCATGTGCATAGTCTAGTGGTCATCTTGCAACCCGTGCTGCGCTGCGCCATGCTGGCCGTAGCGCCGTCCAGAGTCCGTGCTCAATGTCCGCGATCCGCGTCATCAAGAAGTATCCGAACCGCCGCCTCTACGACACCGAGATCTCCAGCTACATCACCATCGAGGACGTGCGCCAGCTGATCGTGGACGGTGAATCCTTCGAGGTGCGCGACGCCAAGACCGGCGAGGACCTGACCCGGCAAGTGCTGTTGCAGATCATCACCGAACACGAACAGGACGGGCAGCCGATGCTGTCCACCCAGATGCTCAGCCAGCTGATCCGCTTCTATGGCGACTCGCTGCAGGGCTTCATGGGCAACTACCTGGAGCGTTCGATGCAGCTGTTCCTCGAACAGCAGCAGCAGTTCCGCTCGCAGATGAGCGGGATGCTGGGGCAGACGCCGTGGGCGATGCTGAACCAACTCACCGAGCGCAACATGGCGCTGTGGAAGGACTTCCAGCAGAACCTGGGCAACGGGCTGGGCAGCGCCACCGCGGCGCCCGCCGCCAAGGAAAAGGACAAGGCCGCGGCTGCGCGCAAGCCGCGCTGAGCGCCGCGTCCGCGGGTCAATCCCCGTACAGCAGCCAGCGGCGGGCGGTATCTTCCTCGGAAAAGATCCGGACGATGATGCCGCGCTCCAGACACAAGGTTTCGGCTACTTCGTTGCCCTGAATGTCGTCCAGCAGCTCGACGAAGGCGATCCTCACCTCCCTCAACCCGGCGTCGATCATTGTATTGATGATCGGGTCGATGTCTGCGGTGTCGACCGTCGCTCGCAATTCCTCCAGCATCAACAAGCGGGTTGCGGCCCGCACCCGGCACTCCTCGCCCAACATGCGCCACATCGCCAGCGAGACGTCCAACGAATCGGTGCCGTCGAAGACGTGCGCGCGCAGATAGCCGGGCTCGTCGTCGAAGCGAATCCTGAAGCCCGGCCCGTCGACGACGCGGGACATACTCACGTAAGCACCGCCAGCGGGATCTTGCCGATCTTCGCCTGCCATTCGCGCGGGCCGGTCTGGTGCACCGAGGTGCCGGTGCTGTCCACCGCCACCGTCACCGGCATGTCCTTGACCTCGAACTCGTAGATCGCCTCCATGCCGAGATCCGCGAAGCCAACGACCTTTGCCGCCTTGATCGCCTTCGACACCAGATAGGCCGAACCGCCGACCGCCATCAGGTACACCGACTGGTGCTTCTTGATCGCCTCCAGCGCCGCCGGGCCGCGCTCGGCCTTGCCGATCATGCCCAGCAGGCCGGTTTGCGCCAGCACCTGTTCGGTGAACTTGTCCATGCGGGTGGCGGTGGTCGGTCCGGCCGGACCGACCACTTCATCGCGCACCGGATCGACCGGACCGACGTAGTAGATGAAGCGCCCGGCCAGATCGACCGGCAGCGCCTCGCCCTTGTTCAGCATGTCGACCATCCGCTTGTGCGCGGCGTCCCGACCAGTGAGCATCCTGCCGCTCAGCAGCAGCACCTCGCCCGGTTTGAAGGTCTTCACGTCCTCGCGGGTGATCGTGTCCAAGTCCACCCGGCGCGCGTTCTGCGGGCTGTAGGTGAGCTTGGGCCAGTCTTCCAGCGAGGGCGGATCCAGCACCACCGGGCCGCTGCCGTCGAGGGTGAAATGCGCATGGCGGGTGGCCGCGCAGTTGGGGATGAGCGCCACCGGCAGGTTGGCGGCATGGGTCGGGAAGTCCTTGATCTTGACGTCCAGCACCGTGGTCAGCCCGCCCAGGCCCTGCGCGCCGATGCCCAGCGCATTGACCTTCTCGAACAGCTCGATGCGCAGCTCTTCGACGCGATTGGACGGCCCGCGCGCGATCAGCTCCTGGATGTCGATCTCCTCCATCAGCGATTCCTTCGCCAGCAGCATCGCCTTTTCGGCAGTGCCGCCGATGCCGATGCCGAGCATGCCCGGCGGGCACCAGCCGGCGCCCATGGTCGGCACGGTCTTGAGCACCCAGTCGACGATGGAATCGGACGGGTTGAGCATCGCGAACTTGCTCTTGGCTTCGCTGCCGCCGCCCTTCGCGGCCACGATCACGTCGAGCTTGTCGCCGGCGACGATCTTGACGTTGATGACGCAGGGCGTGTTGTCCTTGGTATTGATGCGCTTGCCGGCCGGATCGGCCAGCACGCTGGCGCGCAGCTTGTTGTCGGGATCGAGGTAGGCGCGGCGCACGCCCTCGTTGACGGCATCCTCCAGCGAGCCGGTGAAGCCCTCCCAGCGCACGTCCATGCCCACTTCCAGGAACACGGTGACGATGCCGGTGTCCTGGCAGATCGGGCGGTGGCCTTCGGCGCACATGCGCGAATTGATCAGGATCTGCGCCATCGCGTCCTTGGCCGCGGGCGACTCTTCGCGCTCCCAGGCGGCGGCGAGGCTCTTGATGTAATCGACGGGGTGGTAATAGCTGATGTACTGCAGCGCGTCGGCGACGGACTGGATCAGGTCGTCCTGCTTGATGGTGGTCACGGCGGTCCGGTATTCATGCGTGGGGGAAGCTTGGGGGTATTTTACGGCCACTCGCCCCCGCCACCTGAACATCCACGATGCCGCCCCCTTCCCCGCAGCCCCAGCTCGACCTGCGCCAGCGTTTCGATGCGATGCGCAACCTGCGGCCGTTCCTGCGCGAAATCTGGAACACCAGCCGGCCGCTGACGCTGGCAGCCATCGGCCTGCGCCTGCTGCGGGCGTTGCTGCCGATCGCCACGTTGTACATCGGCAAGCTGATCATCGACGAGGCGGTACGGCTGATCGGGCTGGGGCTGCCGCATGAACTGGCGCCGGCGTGGCGCTCCGGCCAACTCGACCACATGGTGCTGCTGCTGGCGCTGGAACTGGCGCTGGCGATCGGCTCCGACCTGCTGGGCCGGCTGGCCGGCTACGTCGACGCGGTGCTGTCCGAGCTGTTCACCAACGCCACCAGCATCCGCCTGATGGAACACGCGGCGCTGCTGGACTTGGAGGACTTCGAGGACGCCGACCTGCAGGACCGGCTGGACCGTGCGCGCCGGCAAACGGTGGGACGAATGAACCTGCTCAGCCAGCTGTTCGGGCAGGCGCAGGACGCGATCACCGTGCTGACCTTCGCCGCCGGCCTGTTGACGTATGCGCCGTGGCTGATGGTGCTGCTGGCGGTGGCGCTGGTGCCGGCCTTCATCGGCGAATCGCACTTCAACGCGCTGAACTACTCGCTCAACTTCCAGTGGACGCCGGAGCGCCGCCAGCTGGAATACCTGCGCCAGATGGGCGCCAGCGTGGAGACCGCGAAAGAGGTCAAGATCTTCAACCTCAACCGCTTCTTCATCGAGCGCTTCCGCACGCTGTCGCGAAAGTTCTTCGAGGCCAACCGGCGGCTGGCCGGCAGTCGTGCGCTGTGGGGCACGCTGCTAGCCACGCTGGGCACCCTTGGCTATTACGTCGCCTACGGCTACATCGCCTGGCGCACCGTGCGCGGCGATTTCTCCATCGGCGACCTGACCTTCCTCGCCGGCAGCTTCCGCCGCCTGCGCCAGCTGCTGGAAAGCCTGCTGGGCGGCTTCTCGCAGGTGGCGGGACAGGCGTTGTACCTCGATGACCTGTACTCCTTCTTCGAGATCGAGCCGGAGATCGCCAGCAAACCCGATGCCATCGCGGTGCCCGACCCGATCCGCACCGGCTTCGTGTTCGAGGAGGTCGGCTTCCGCTACGAGGGCAGCGAGCGCTGGGCGTTGCGCGGCCTGAGCTTCGAGTTGCATGCCGGCGAAGTGCTGGCGCTGGTGGGCGAGAACGGGGCCGGCAAGACCACCCTGGTGAAGCTGCTGGCGCGCCTGTACGACCCCGACGAAGGCCGCATCCTGCTGGACGGACGCGACCTGCGCGACTACGACCTGGACGACCTGCGCGCCAATACCGGGGTGATCTTCCAGGACTTCGTGCGCTACCACCTGACCGCGGCGGAGAACATCGGCGTGGGCCAGATCGACGCGATGGACGACCGCGAACGCATCGAGCGGGCCGCACGCAAGGGCCTGGCCGACGAGGTGGTGGCGGCGCTGCCGAATGGCTACGACCAGGTCATCGGGCGCCGCTTCAAGCAGGGCGTGGACCTGTCCGGCGGCCAGTGGCAGAAGATCGCGATCGCCCGCGCCTACATGCGCGACGCGCAGGTGATGATCCTCGACGAACCCACCGCGGCGCTGGACGCACGCAGCGAGTTCGAGGTGTTCGAACGCTTCAAGGAACTGTCCGAAGGCAAGACCGCCGTACTGATCAGCCACCGCTTCAGCAGCGTGCGCATGGCGGATCGCATCCTCGTGCTGGCCGATGGCCGGGTCGAAGCCAGCGGCACCCACGAACAGCTGATGGCGCAGGGCGGACGTTATGCGGAGCTGTTCGAACTGCAGGCCGCCGGCTACCGTTGACCCGGCAACCAGCGCCACGCCAGAGAAGGAAACCGCCATGCAACATATTCCCCGACTTCTCCTCTGCCTCGCGCTGCCACTGGCGCTGAATGCCTGCGCCCGGCCCGCCCCCGTCGCCAGCACCGCCCCGCCGCAGACCGAAGCCTCTCAAGCCGGCGAACTGCGCATTGAAACCGTGGCCAGCGGGCTGGAGCATCCATGGGCGGTGGCACTGCTGCCGGACGGCGGCTTCCTGGTCACCGAACGGCCGGGGCGGCTGCGGCGGATCTCCGCCGACGGCGTGGTGTCGGCGCCCCTCGCTGGCGTGCCGGCCGTGTTCGCCGAAGGCCAGGGCGGCTTGCTGGACGTCGTCCTCGATCCCGGCTTCTCCGGCAACCGGCGCATCTGGCTGAGCTACGCCGAACCCGGCCCGGACGACACCGCCGGCACCGCCGTGGCCACTGCCACCCTCGGCGATGCCGCACTCTCCGACCTGCGCGTGATCTATCGGCAAACCCCCAAGCTCAAGGGGCCGAACCACTTCGGCTCGCGCATCGCCTTCGACGGCCGTGGCCACGTCTTCATCAGCCAGGGCGAGCGCAACCAGAAGGAACTGGCGCAGGATCTCGAGGTGCTGCAGGGCAAACTCGTGCGCCTCAACCTGGACGGCAGCATTCCGGCCGACAACCCGTTCGCCGACGGCGTCGGCGTCCGCCGCACGATCTGGAGCTATGGCCATCGCAACATGCAGGGCATGACGGTCGATCCGCGCAGCGGCCGGCTGTGGCAGAGCGAACACGGCCCGCGCGGTGGCGACGAGATCAACCTGCCCGAGGCAGGCAAGAACTACGGCTGGCCGGTGATCAGCGACGGCATGGACTACCTCACCAACCGCCCTTATGCGGAAACCCGCGGCCGCGAAGCACCCGGCATGGAGCGGCCCTATCACGTGTGGGCGAAATCGCCGGCGCTGTCGGGCATGGCCTTCCTGGCCGGGCACCCGGACAGCGCGTGGAACGACAGCTTGCTGCTGGGCGCACTGGCCGGCCAGGGCCTGATCCGGCTGGGCCTGCAGGGCGACCGCATCGTCGCCGAGGAGCGCCTGCTGACCGAGTTGCACAGCCGCATCCGCGACGTGCGCGTGGGCAAGGACGGCAAGGTGTACGTGTTGACCGACGAGAGCAACGGCCAGCTGCTGCGGCTGCTGCCGCCCGCCGCATCAAGACAGTGACGGCTGCGGCCCCGGATAGCGCAGCACCCCATCCACCATCACCGCGTCGGGATTGGGCAGGTGCGGCTGGACGGTGCCCGGCCCCAGCAGGTGCAGCACCGTCCAGCCGCGGGCGACGAAATCATCGGCGATCAAGCGGCGGTGGCAGCGCCACCACACCGCTTCGGCGCACATCACGCAGGTGCGCTCGCTGCGTGCCGCGTCCATCAACGCTTCGCGTGCCTCGATGTATCCGGGGCTGGCCAGGTGGTCGGCGTAGGCGCGGAAGGCGTCGACCCGCCACGCGGTGTTGGGCGAATCCGGCGCGGCCTTGCGGCGGCCACCCAGCGCCGGCAGCGGCCAGTAGCGGATGCCGGCCACGGCCAGCGCCGCCGGCAGCGCGTCGCGCGAGAACTGCGGGTTGCGGCGCGAGCCGGCAAAGCGACGCACGTCCGCCAGCCGCACGATGCCGGCTTCGGCCAGCATGGATTCGAATTGCGCCCACGGCCGGTTGGAATGGCCGATGGTCCAGAGCGTGCCCACGGTATCCATGCACGCAGCATGGCGCGGCCCATGGCAAATCCGGGTCAATTTGTCCCGGATCAAACGCCATGCTGCGTCGCCACGTAAAATAGGCGGCTACTCCCCGCAGCCCACCCCACGCGCATGGCCTCCCCCTTCGGCACCGAAACGGTGCTCGATGTCCGTCATTGGACGGACGCCTACTTTAGCTTCACCACGACCCGTGACGACGGCTTCCGTTTCGACAACGGCCAGTTCGTGATGATCGGGCTGGAAGTGGAACAGCCGGACGGCAGCAGCAAGCCGCTGATGCGCGCTTATTCCATCGCCAGCGCCAACTGGGAGGAGCAGCTGGAGTTCTTCAGCATCAAGGTGGCCCATGGCCCACTGACCTCGCGCCTGCAGCACGTCAAGCCCGGCGACACCATCCTGATCGGGCGCAAGCCCACCGGCACGCTCTTGATCTCAGACCTGCACGCCGGCCGCAACCTGTACCTGCTGGGCACCGGCACCGGGCTGGCGCCGTGGCTGTCGGTGATCAAGGACCCGGAGACCTACGAACGCTTCGAGCGCGTGGTCCTGTGCCATGGCGTGCGCGGTGCCGAGGACCTGGCCTACCGCGACTACATCGAGCGCGAGCTGCCCAACCACGCCCTGCTGGGCGACATGATCCGCGACCGCCTGCTGTACTACCCGGCGGTCTCGCGCGAGGCGTTCGAGTATCGCGGACGCGACCACCGCGGCCGCATCACCGACCACCTGGACCAAGGCCGGATCGCCGACGCGCTGGGCCTCGACGCGCTGGACCCGGCCTTTGACCGCGCGATGATCTGCGGCAGCCCGCAGATGCTCGCGGATTTCCGGGGCATCCTCGATGCGCGCGGCTTCAACGCCTCGCCGCGGATCGGCACCGCCGGCGAATACGTGTTCGAACGCGCGTTCGTGGAAAAGTAACCCACTGGACGGGATCCATCGGATACCGGGTGCCGCCCCACGGCCGGCAAGGCGCAGAAACCTTGCGGCCCGCGCAAAAATCCGCGATGTTGCCCCGGTTTGCAAACCGGGGAAAACCACGATGCCGCTCCGCCAACTGCTGCTGGCCGCCCTGCTGCTGCTCCCGCTGCCGGGCCTGGCTGCCGACCGCGACCTGCCGCCACCGCCACGGGTGGGCGAGTTGCCGCCGCAGCTGATCGGCAAGGACGGCAAGGGCAAGCCGGTCGACCTGGCCGATTATCGCGGCAAGGTCACCATCGTCACCTTCTGGGCAAGCTGGTGCGGGCCCTGCCGGCGCGAACTGCCGGTGCTGGGACACTTCCAGGGCACCGTGGGACGCGATGCGCTGGAAGTGCTGGCGGTGAATTACAAGGAGCCGCGCGACGAATATCGCTCGGTCGTCCGCGCCAATCGCGGCCTGGACGTCACCTTCCTGCACGATGCATACGGCAGCGTCAGCGACGCCTACGGCGTCAATTCGCTGCCCCATATGTTCATCCTCGGCCACGACGGCAAGGTGGCCTTCACCCATCGCGGCTATTCGGAAGCGGCACTGCCGGGCATCGTGCAGGAAATCCTGTCGCTGCTGCCCGACGAGGTCAAGAATCGCCCGCCGGCCAAGACACCTGCGTCCGCCTCCCCCTGAAGCCGCGCCCTATCCGCCCCAGCGCAGCCAAAGCCGGGCTTCCGGCTCGTTGGCGAACATGCGGACCTGGTAGCCGCGTTCCAGTGCCAGCTGCTCGACGTACTCGATCCGCGGCATCTGGTCGGTGCGGGCCTCGACGTAGGCGATCCGCACCGCGTCCAGCCCCAGCCCGGCCATGCCGTTGAAGAAGCGGACCAGGTCGGCATCGCCCATCACCTCGCCCGGCAGCGCATCCAGCACCAGCAACGCATCGGCACCGCAAGCCGACACCCGGTCGGCGATGTGCTGCCAGTACTCGCGGGTTGTCTCCAGATTCTCCTCGGCCGCGACCTCGCCCAGCAGCTGCACGGTCAGCAGCGGCGGCTGGTAGTCGAACTCCAGCCGGTAGCTGCCGCCGGTCAGCGTCTCCCGGGTCATGCCAGCGCGTCCTCGACGTCGCCAGCCAGCGATTCCGGCTTGTCGGTGGGCGCATAACGCGCCAGCACCCGGCCGTCGCGCCCGACCAGGAACTTGCTGAAGTTCCACTTGATCGCATCGATGCCCAGCAGGCCGCCTTTCTCCTTCTTCAGCCACCGCCACAGCGGATGCGCGCCGGCGCCGTTCACCTCGACCTTGGCGAACATCGGGAAGCTCACGTCGTAGGTCAGCGAACAGAATTCGCGGATCTCGTCCGCATCGCCCGGCTCCTGGTGGCCGAACTGGTCGCAGGGAAACCCCAGCACCACCAGCCCGCGCTCGCGGTATTCGCGCCACAGCGCTTCCAACCCGGCGTACTGCGGGGTGAAGCCGCACTTGCTGGCAACGTTGACGACCAGCAGCACTTTGCCGCGCCATTGCGACAGCGGCTGCGGGGTGCCATCCAGGCCGAGGGCCTCGAACTCGAATGCGGTGTTGGGCATATGGGAAACGGCTCGGCCGCGGCGAAGCGGCGCTCGGGGGATTGATCCAGCCTATCCCCAAACCGCAGGAAATCAATCGACCATCGGCTATACCTGACCTCCTTCACTCCTGCCGCCAGCGGGCATGCGATACCCTTGCCGGCGCGCAAACCGCGTAGCGCCGAGCCTGCTCGGCCGCCATCCTCCGTCGAACTACCGGACCCAGAAACCATGAAACAACCCATCGCCTGCGCACTCGCGCTCGCCATTTCCGCCGCCCTGGGCGTGAACGCCGCCCACGCCGCGCAGAAGCAGGAGGCTTCGACTTCGATGCATACCGCCACCGCCTACAGCGGCCCGTTCGCCACCCCCAGCACGCTGGACCTGAACTACCCGCAGTTCGACAAGATCCAGGACAGCGACTTCGCCCCCGCTTTCGACGCCGGCATGGCCGAGCAGTTGCGCGAGATGGACGCGATCGCCAACAACCCGGAGGCACCGACCTTCCAGAACACCATCGTGGCGATGGAGAAGAGCGGCCAACTGCTGGACCGCGCCACCAACGTGTTCTTCAACCTGGTGGGCACCGACAAGAACGACGCCCGCGACAAGCTGCAGACCGAGTACGCGCCGAAGTTCTCCGCGCACCGCGACGCGATCACCCTCAACCCGAAGCTGTTCGCGCGGATCAAGAAGCTGTACGACGCCCGCGACACGCTGGGCCTGGATGCGGTGGATACGCGCCTGCTGGAAAAGCGCTACGAGGACTTCGTGCGCGGCGGCGCCGCATTGACCGACGCGCAGAAGGCGCGCATCCGCGACATCAACACGCAGATGTCGAAGCTGGGCACCCAGTTCAACCAGAACGTGCTGGCGGAAGTGAACGATTCCGCCATCGTGGTGGACAGCCGCGACGAGCTGGCCGGGATGAGCGACGAGCAGATCGCCGCCGCCGCCGAGGCCGCCAAGGCGCGCAAGCTCGACGGCAAGTACGTGATCGCGCTGCTCAACACGACCGGCCAGCCGGCGGAGGCACAGCTGGCCAACCGCGCGCTGCGCCAGCGCCTGCACGAGGCCTCGGTGGCCCGCGGCAGCCGCGGCAACCAGTGGGACAACACCGCCATCGTCTCGCAGGTGCTGAAGCTGCGCGCCGAGCGCGCGCGCCTGCTGGGCTACGACACCTCGGCCAACTTCGTGCTGGCCGACGAAACCGCCGCCAACCAGGACAACGTCAATGCCATGCTGCGCCAGCTGGCGCCGAAGGCGGTGGCCAACGCCCGCCGCGAGGGCGCCGACCTGCAGGCGATGATCGACGCCGAGCAGAAGGCCAAGGGACAGCCGACCTTCACCCTGCAGCCGTGGGACTGGGCCTACTACAGCGAAAAGGTGCGGGCGGCGAAGTTCAGCTTCGACGAAAGCCAGCTCAAGCCGTACTTCGAGATGAAGAACGTGCTCGAGAACGGCGTCTTCCACGCCGCCAACAAGCTGTACGGGATCAGCTTCAAGGAGCGCACCGACCTGCCCAAGTACCACCCGGACACCTGGATCTACGACGTGTTCGACAAGGACGGCAAGCGCCTGTCGATCTTCATCTGGGATCCCTACGCGCGTGCCTCCAAGCGCGGCGGTGCGTGGATGAACACCTACGTGGCGCAGTCGGCGCTGCTGGGCGAAAAGCCGGTGGTGGCCAACCACCTGAACGTGCCCAAGCCGTCCGAAGGCAAGCCCACCCTGCTGACTTGGGATGAGGTCACCACCGCCTTCCACGAATTCGGCCATGCGCTGCACGGCTTCTTCCAGGACGTGCGCTACCCGTACTTCTCGATGAACGTGCCGCGCGACTTCGTCGAATACCCGTCGCAGGTCAACGAGATGTGGGCCGACTGGCCCGAGATCCTGGCCCACTACGCCAAGCACTACCAAACCGGCGAGGCGATGCCGAAGGCGTTGCTGGACAAGGTGATCGCGGCGTCGAAGTTCAACCAGGGCTTCGCCACCACCGAATACCTGGAAGCGGCGATGCTGGACCAGCGCTGGCACCAGCTACCGCTGGAAAATATCCCGGAAGCCAGCGGCGTGATTGCGTTCGAAGCGCAGGCGCTGGAGGCCGACGGCTTCGACTACGCGCCGGTGCCGCCGCGCTACCGCACGCCCTACTTCAGCCACATCATGGGCGGCTATGCGGCCGGCTACTACGCCTACATCTGGTCGGAGGTGCTGGGTGCCAACACCACCCAGTGGATCCGCCAGAACGGCGGGCTGAGCCTGGAGAACGGCGACCGACTGCGCAAGTTCGTGCTGGCGCCGGGCGGGCAGATCGAAGCCGGCAAGCTGTTCCCCAACTTCGCCGGCTACGAGGCGAAGATCGAGGCCCTGCTGGAACAGCGCGGGCTGGACAGCAAGTAAGCCTGCGGGCGCAGGGCGGGCATTCCGCCCTGCGCAAGCCCCTCCTAGGAAAGGGCAGCCCTACAACGCACAAGCCCCGCCGGAGCGGGGCTTGTGCATGCCTAGGCAATGCTGCCGGGAAGGCTCAGTCGCCCATCTGCTTCTGCAGGTGCTCCCAGCGCTCCTGGGCATCGATGGTGCGCTCGGCGGTCAGCCGCGCCTCCATCCGCTCCAAGCCGATCTCTTCGCCGGTATCGACGCAGAAGCCGTACTCGCCGCTGTCCACGCGCTTGAGCGTGCTATCGATCTTGCCGATCAGCTTGCGGTAGCGGTCGCGGGTGCGCAGTTCCAGCGAATTCTCGGTCTCGCGGGTGGCGCGCTCGGCTTCGTCGCCGATGTCGCGTACTTCCTCGCGCAGGTTCTCGATCGTCTGCTTGGACTCTTCCACCAGGTCCGCGCGCCACTGCAGCAGGCGCTGGCGGAAGTACTCCAACTGCAGCGGGCTCATGTATTCCTCGTCCGCCGCTGGCTTGTAGCCGGCCGGCAGGATCGGGCGGCCGCTGGCCTCATCGACCTTGTACGGCACGACCTTGTGCTTGCCCTTGGGCGCAGACTGCGCCGCGGGCGTTTTCTTCACCGCAACCATCACTTTCCCTTTCTTCTTGTTGTCCGCGGCCGGCGCCGGCTTCACGACCGGTGGTGCCACGGGCTTGTGCGTTTCTTTCTTCGGCGTTTCCACCGCCGCCTTGGCCGCCTTCTGCGGCTGGGGCTTGGGCGCTGGCGCCTTCTTGGCAACCACCGGCGCCTTGGCAACCACCGGCTTCTTGGCCGGTGCCGGCTTGGCGACCGCGGCAACCTTCTTCACCGCGGGCTTCGCGACGGGCTTGGCGACAGGCTTCTTCGCCACTGCCTTGGCAGCAGGCTTGGCCGCCTTGGCGACGGGCTTGGCAACCGGCTTCTTGGCCACCACTGCCTTCTTGACGGGCGCGGCCTTTTTCACCGGCGCCTTCTTGGCCACCACCTTCTTAGCCACCGCCTTCTTCGCGACAGGCTTGGCCGCCGGCTTTGCCGCCTTCTTGGCGACCGGCGCCGCCTTCTTGGCGGTCACGGGCTTCTTGGCCGGAGCGGCTTTCTTGGCCGCCTTGGCGACCTTCTTCGCGGGTTTCTTCGCTGCCACGTCGAGGTGTTCCTTCGGTTTTCCCTTGAGGCGGGAAGGCGCGCTGTTATACCCTGCCAAGCGCAAGGCGGCAACCACGCGGATCCCGCGGCGGCGCCTGCCTCCCCGTCCGTGGCCGGTCCGTGATCGACAGACTCCTCATTGCGCTGCTGCGCGGCTACAAGCGCTGGATCAGCCCCCTGCTGGGGACGCGCTGCCGGTTCGTCCCGACCTGTTCGGAATACGCAATGGACGCCATCGGCCGCTTCGGCGCGCTCCGCGGCGGCTGGCTGGCGATCCGTCGCATCGGCCGCTGCCATCCCCTGCATCCCGGCGGGCACGACCCCGTGCCGCCGCACTAGAGAAGCCCCCTGCCCTCCTGACCGTCAACACCCGGCTTGTGGGCGAAGGGCGCGAATTCGACGGCGACCTGCGCTTCGGCGACGGCCGCATCGAGGCCATCGGAGGCCTGCATCAAGCCCCCCCGGCGATCAGGGACGTGGCCGACCCCGCGACGCCGTCGTGCGTGCACTGGCCGTCCGCCGCGAGGACGTACCCAGCAAGTGCGGCCGGTCGCCGTCCGAGGGCTATACGTTCCGCTCGCGCATCGCCTCGACTTGGGTCAATGGCGTAGTGGCTTGGGACGGCGACAAGCTGGCCGGCAGCCCGCGGGGGCAGCGGCTGGCGTTCGATCACTGGCTGGAACAGTACTGGCGCCCTTCCCCTGCCAGGGAAGGCGCCGCCTCAGGCATTCCTGCCGCTGACGCTGGCGACGGCGTCGTGCGGGTGCAGGCTCTCGAAATGCGCCACGCGGGCGCTCCACGCGCCGATGCGGGGATCGGCCGCAAGCACCGAGGACACCCGCCGCGCGGCGTCCTCGCAGAACATCAGGTTGGCCGCATTGGCCTGCGCGAACGCCTGCTCGTCCTCGCGCTTGACCGCCGTCTGCACCGGCGTGCCCAGCGCGGTTTCCAGCGCGTCCACCAGCGATGCCAGCGGCAGCTCGTCGAACGCCGGCCGCAGTTCCACGCGCACGTCGGCACGGCTGCGCTGTGCATGCGGAGTGGCGGCCAGGCCGCGCTCGCCGGCCAGCCAGTCGTGGACAGAGGCCACCGACAGCGACGGCGCCTCGGCGAAATCCTCGGCGAAGCGCCGTGCGTTGGCCTGCCGTGACAGCGCAGCCGAGGCCGGGCAGGTGCTGGAGTATTCGACCGAGAAGCCCAGCGCCAGCCGCAGGTGGCCGTCGGCAAGCTCCGCCTCGATCTCGACCGGGTAACGCTTCCAGCCGGCGTTGTCGCTCAGCAGGGCGCGGCGCAGCAGCAGGTGGTCGAAGCGCAGGCGCAGGCGCGCACGTTCGGCCAGGCCCTTCTGCGAGGCGATGCAGGCGTCCAGCAGCCGCCGCAGCGAGGGCGCGCCCAGGGTTTCGTTCGCAAGGCCTTCCTGCAGCTGCAGGTACAGCCGCGACATATGGATGCCGCGGGCGTCGGGATCACGCAGGTTGACGGCTACGTCCACACTGGCGGGCACCAGCAGCGGCGCGCCACCCTCGCCAGGCAGGCGGATGGGCAGGGCCATGCCGTCCATCCCCACCCAGTCCAACGGGCGCGCCAGCGCGACCGCGTCAAAGGCGACATCGGGCAGGGGGACGGGGGAAACGGTCTTGTGCATCGCGACATTGTACCGGTGCGGGCATGAGCGCCTACGCAACGCTCTGGTGCATCCGCACCGCTGCGCGCGATCAGCCGCGGGCGGCGCGCCAGGCGGCCCACAGCGCGACCGGCGCAGGCAGCGGGCCCTTGGCGGCGCGCGCCAGCCGGCCCAGCCGCGCCCGCACCAGCGCGGCATGTATGCGCTCGGCGCGGGGCGCATCGCGCAGCGGCGGCAACGCCAGCAGGCTGGGGATATCGGTGCCGGCCGCCGGTACGCCGCGCACCGGCAGGTGCAATACCCATTCGGCCAGCAGCGCTTCGGCCATCGCCTGCGTGGATGCCGGCGGCATGGCGTCAAACAGCTGCGCGGCCAGCACCGCCTGCGCGCGCGCAAACGGCTCCAGCCCGCGCAGGCTCGCCGCGCGGTCGTCTTCGGGGCTGCGGCTGGCGCGCAGGGCGGGGATGCCGGCCGCCAGCAGCGCCCAGTCCAGCGGCAGCTTCTGCAGCGCCAGCCCCAGCGGATGGCGGCGCGCGCCGCGCGACCAGCCCGCGAGTTCTTCTTCCCACCAGCCCAGCTTGGCCGCGCCGGGCGTCGGGTCGTCCCCGCCCCAGGCCGCCTCGGTCAGCTCGCCACGCAGGGCCAGCCAGGCGCGCGCGCGCTGGCGCTGCGCTGCCGGCAGGAACACTTCCGCCACGGCCCATTCCGGCCACTGCGCCCGCCACTTGGCGAGGAAACTGTCGAGGGAGGCGCTGTCGGTCATGGGGAAATTGTAGGCGGACGGCGGCGTGGAAGCCGGCCTGCCTGCTCTGATCAGCGGGTGGGGATTCCGCCGAGCAGATCGCTCGGCGTTGCCACCATCACGTCGCCGCCCCACGCCGCCGGCTCGTCGCCCTCGGGGCGGTAACCCCAGAGGGCCACCACCGAGCGCATGCCGGCGGCACGGGCGGCATCGATATCGCGGCGGTCGTCGCCGACGTACACGCAGTCGTCGATGGCAGCGCCCAGTTCGGCCGCGGCGTGCAGCAGCGGCAGCGGGTGCGGCTTGCGTTCGGGAAGGGTGTCGCCGCCGATGAGGATGGCACTGCGCGTTTCCCAACCCAGTGCCGGCAGCACCTGCCGGGCCAGGTATTCCGGCTTGTTGGTGACGATGCCCCAGCGGCTGCCGGCGGCCTCGATGGCGTCCAGCAGCTCGGCCACGCCCTCGAACAGCACGCTGTGCTGGCCCAGTACCTGCTCGTAGATGTCGAGGAACTCGCGGATCATCTCGCCCGGCACGTCCCCGCCCAGCTGCGGGAACGCCGCCGCGCTCATCGCCCGCGAGCCCTTGGACACGTGCGGGCGCAGCGCCTCCAGCGCCATCGGCCCCTGTCCACGCGCAGCGCGCATCTGGTTGACGGTGGCCACCATGTCCGGGGCACTGTCGAGCAGGGTGCCGTCGAGGTCGAACAGCACCAGCTTCGGAAACACCGCGCTCATTCCGGCCTGCGCGCGCAGGCCAGGTAGTTGACGTCGGTACGCCGCACCACCCGCGCGGCGTTGCGCCACGGCTCGTACATCAGGCCGCTGACGTCTTCCAGCGCCAGCCCGGCCTCGCGCAGCAGCCGCGCCAGTTCCGACGGCTTGATGAAGTCGCGGTACTGGTGGGTGCCCTTGGGCAGCAGGCGCGCGATGTATTCCGCGCCGACGATGGCCAGCGCGAACGCGGCCGGAGTGCGGTTGAGCGTGGACAGGAACAGGCGTCCGCCCGGCTTCAGCAGGGTTGCGCAGGCGCGCACGATGGAGGCCGGATCGGGCACGTGCTCGAGCATCTCCATGCAGGTGACGACATCGAACGAGGCCGGCGCTTCCTCGGCCAGCGCTTCCACCGCCAGCTGCCGGTATTCGACCTTCACGCCAGACTCCAGGCCGTGCAGGCGCGCGACCTTCAGTAGGTTCGGCGCCAGGTCGATGGCAGTGACGCGGGCGCCGGCCTTGGCCAGCGCCTCGCTGAGCAGGCCGCCGCCGCAGCCCACGTCCAGCACGGCCGCATCGCGTAGCGCCGCCCGCCCTGCCACGTAGCCCAGCCGCGCCGGGTTCAGTGCGTGCAGCGCCTTCTGCGGGCCGTTCGGGTCCCACCAGCGCTGCGCAAGCTCGTCGAACTTGTCGAGCTCGGCCTGGTGGAAATTGGTCTGGGCGGTTGCGCTCATGGGTGGCGTCCTGCGGATCCCTGCGGGAGGAAAATCATCGTTGGATGGCGGCAATGCGCTGGCGCCACTGCCTGGCGTTGGCGACGATGGCGTCGATGTCCATGTCCACCAGCACGCGCTGGCGCAGCTTGGGCGCGCCGTCGATCCAGACGTCGCTGACCTGCTGGCGACCGGTGGCGTAGACCAGCTGCGAGACCACGTGGTGCAGCGGCTGCGTCTCGAGCTGCGACAGGTCCACGCACACCAGGTCGGCGCGCTTGCCGATTTCGATACTGCCGATGCGTGCATCGAAGCCAAGCGCCTTCGCGCCGCCCAGCGTGGCCGCGTGCAGCGCCTCGAAGGCCGAGAAACCGGCGGCGTCGTTGGCCACCGCCTTGCCCAGCAGCGCAGCGGTGCGGGTCTCGCCGAACATGTCGAGGTCGTTGTTGCTGGCGCAGCCGTCGGTGCCGATGGCGAGGTTCACGCCCGCCTTCAACAGCGCACAGGCCGGGCAGAAGCCCGAAGCCAGCTTGAGGTTGGATTCCGGGCAATGCACCACGCTGACGCCGCGCTCGGCGCACAGGTGGATCTCGGCCTCGGTGAGCTGGGTCATGTGCACCGCGATCAGGCGGTCGTTGACCAGGCCCAGCCGGTCCAGCCGCGCCAGCGGGCGCTGGCCGTGCAGGCTGATCGAATCGGCGATTTCCTGCGCGGTCTCGTGGGTGTGCAGGTGCACCGGCACGTCGAGCTGGTCGGACAGCATCCGCACGCGCTCGAAATTGGCATCGTTGACCGTGTACGGCGCGTGCGGGGCGAACGCGGTGCCGACCAGCGGGTCACCGCGCCAGGCATCGTGCAGTTCGCAGGCGCGGTCGAAGTATTCGTCGTCCGACTTCGCCCAGGCGCTGGGGAAATCGATGATCACCGCGCCGACCAGCGCGCGGAAACCGTGCTTCTTGTAGACGCCTGCCTGCACGTCGGGGAAGAAGTAGTTCTCGTTGGCGCAGGTGGTGCCGCCGCGCAGCATCTCGGCGATCGACAGCGCCATGCCGTCGGCCACGAATTCCGGCCCGATCACCGCCGCTTCCACCGGCCAGATGTGCTCGCGCAGCCAGGTCATCAGCGGCAGGTCGTCGGCGATCCCGCGCAGCAGGGTCATCGGGTTGTGGGTGTGGGCGTTGACCAGGCCGGGGATCAGCGCGGCATCCGGGCGCGACACGGTTTCCTTCGCCGCGAAGCGCGCGCGCGCCTCGGCGATGGGCAGCACGGCAACGATGGCGCCGGCAGAAACGGCAACGGCGTGATCCGGAAGGACCACGCCGTGCGGGACCACCGGAACCACCCAGCCGGCTTCGATCAGCAGATCGCAGGGCTGCGGGGCGGTATCCGTCATCGCTTACTTCACCCGGCCGACGTATTCGCCGCTGCGGGTATCGACCTTGATGATCTCGTCCTGGGCGACGAACAGCGGCACGCGCACCACCGCGCCGGTTTCCAGGGTGGCCGGCTTGCCGCCGGTGCCGGCGGTATCGCCCTTCACGCCCGGGTCGGTCTCGACGATCTTCAGCTCGACGAAGTTCGGCGGCGTCACCTGGATCGGATTGCCGTTGAACAGGGTGACCACGCAGTCTTCCTCACCCTTGATCCACTTGGCGGCATCGCCGACGCCGGCCTTGTCGGCCTGCACCTGCTCGAAGGTTTCCTGGTTCATGAAGTGCCAGTACTCGCCGTCCGTGTACAGGTACTGCATGTCGGTATCGACCACGTCCGCGGCCTCCACCGAATCGGTGGACTTCATGGTGATTTCCTGCACCCGGCCAGTGCGGATCTGGCGGTAGCGCACGCGGGTGAAGGCCTGACCCTTGCCCGGCTTCACGTAATCGGTTTCGAAAATGACCGCGGGCTCGTTGTTGACGAGGATCTTCTGGCCGGATTTGACGTCGTTCATGCCCAGAGTGGCCATGGGTGCTCCTTGGGGCCACCCGTCCGGGCGGCTAGACTGTGTGTTTGGCGAGGATTCCGGCGTGGCCGGAACGGTTTTCTTGCAGCCCGACATGATACCCGCAGCCCCTACCCCATTGCAGCAAGGCGAGCAACAGCGCTGGCAGGCGCTGTGGCGCGACGCCGTGCGCGACCCCCGCCAGCTGCTGGCGATGCTGGGCCTGGACACCCTGGCCGACGGCCTGTCCGAGGCCGCGGCCCGGCAGTTCCCGCTGCGCGTCCCGCGCGGCTTCGTCGCCCGCATGCGCCCCGGCGATGCACGGGATCCGCTGCTGCGGCAGGTGCTGCCGGTGCTGGCCGAGGACCAGGTGGTCCCCGGCTTCGCCCTGGATGCGGTCGGCGACACCGCTGCCCGCAGCGGCCACGGCGTGATCCAGAAATACAACGGCCGCGCCCTGCTGATCGCCACCGGCAGCTGCGCGGTCAACTGCCGCTACTGCTTCCGCCGCCACTATCCCTATGCCGAGGACACCGCGGCGGCCGGCGGCTGGCGCGAGGCGGTGGCCCTGATCGCGGCCGATGCCTCGGTGCACGAGGTGATCCTGTCCGGCGGCGATCCGCTGTCGCTGGCCGACCACAAGCTGGCCGAACTGACCGACGCGCTGCGCGGGATCCCGCATATCCGCCGCCTGCGCATCCACACACGCCTGCCGATCGTGCTGCCGGAGCGGGTGGACGCCGGCCTGCTGGGCTGGCTGCGCGGCCTGCCCTGGCCGGTGGCGGTGGTGGTGCACGCCAACCACGCCAACGAGTTCGACCCGTCGGTCGATGCGGCGATGGCGGCGCTGCGCGCAACCGGCGCCACCCTGCTCAACCAGGCGGTGCTGCTGCGCGGGGTCAACGACTCCGTCGAGGCGCTGGCCGCTCTATGCGAGCGCGGTCACGAAGCCGGCGTCCTGCCCTACTACCTGCACCAGCTGGATCGCGTCGCCGGTGCGGCCCACTTCGAGGTCGACGACGCCACTGCACTGGCCCTGCATGCCGCGCTGGCAGCGCGCCTGCCCGGTTACCTGGTGCCGAAGCTGGTGCGTGAAATCGCCGGCCAGCCGGGCAAGACCCCCCTGCTGCGGGGGGCTACAGCCGCGGCAGGATGATGTAGCCTGTCGGCAACGAACACCGCAAGATCTTCCGCATGGCCACAGGCAAAGACATTGCGCTGCGACTGATGCTGGTGGCCGATCTGGTCAACGAGGCCGAGGCCCTGGTCAGCCGCCTGCGCAACGCCGGTACCGCGGTGCGCCCGTTGCGCCCGGAATCGCTGGATGAAATGGTCGAGATGCTGGCCGGGCAACCGGTGGACATGGTGCTGGCCGACTATGCCTCCGCCCTGCTGCCCTTCGAGCAAGTAGCCAAGGCGGTGATAGGCTGCGGCCGCGACGTGCCGCTGCTGGCCACGCTGGACGGCATCAGCGACGACATCCTCGAGAACGTGCAGGCGCTGGGCGCACAGGCGGTGGCCCTGCGCGACCGCCCGCAGCAGTTCCTGAAGACCGTGCAGGCGGAATGGCAGGCGCTGGAAGCCCGCCGCACCCAGCGCCGGCTGGAGGCGCAGATGCGCGAGACCCAGCGCCGCTGCGACATGCTGATCGATTCCTCGCGCGAGCCCATCGCCTACATCCACGAAGGCATGCACATCCGCGCCAACCAGGCCTACCTGGAGATGTTCGGCTTCGAGTCGTTCGAGGACATCGAGGGCATGTCGCTGCTGGACCTGGTGGCGCCCGGCGACGTGACCGCGTTCAAGGCGCTGCTCAAGAGCCTGTCCAAGGGCGAGGAAGCGCCGCCGCGCTACGAGCTGACCGCGCACGACGCCGACGGCAACGAGTTCCCGGCGGTGATGGAGTTCACCGCCGCGCAGTACCAGGGCGAGGCCTGCCAGCAGGTGATATTCCGCCACCAGGCCGCCGAGGTGGACCCGGAGCTGGCCCGCGAGGTCGAGGAACTGCGCCAGCGCGACCAGAGCACCGGCCTGCTCAACCGCCCCACCTTCCTGCGCGTGCTCGAAGACGCGGTGGCCGAAGCCGCCCAGCAGCGCGCCCAGTACGGCCTGCTGCTGCTGGAGCCCGACAACTACCAGCGCATCCTGCAGGAGATCGGCCTGGACAGCGCCGACGACCTACTGGCGGCGATCGCCGACTGCATCCGCCAGGTGGTCGGCGAGCAGCTAGCCGACGGCAGCGCCCACGCGGCGCGCTTCAGCGAGCACAGCTTCGCGGTGCTGGCCCACGGCGACCACGCACGCACCGCTGCACTGGCCGATCGCATCATCGACGCGTTCGCGGCGCGGCTGTTCGAGGTCGGCGGCAGTTCCAGCACCATCACCGCCAGCATTGGCGGCGTGCAGATCGGCGAGAAGATCGCCAGCGTCACCCAGGTGCTGGCCAAGGCCAGCCAATGCCTGCAGTCCTCGCTGGGCGTGGGCGGCAACCATGCCGAAGTGTTCGACCCCAGCGCCACCGACCGCGCCGAGGAAGAGCGCATCCAGGCCTGGGTGGACCGCCTGCACGACGCGCTGGCCAACGACCGCTTCCTGCTCCATTACCAGCCGATCATCCACCTGCTGGGCGAGCCGCGGGCGATGTACGAAAGCTACCTGCGGCTGGAATCGGGCACCGGCGAAACCATCACCCCGATGAACTTCCTGCCGATCGCCGAGGAACATGGCCTGATGGGGCAGATCGACCGCTGGGTGATCGGCCATGCCATCTCGGTGCTGGGCGCGCGCACGCGCGCCGGCAAGCCGGTGACGCTGCTGGTGAAGATCACCCAGGCCTCCCTGCAGGACCCCACCCTGCCCGCCTACATCGGCGAGCAGCTGGCCGCGCACGGGGTCCCCGGCGACGCGCTGCTGCTGCAGCTGCCGGAATCGAAGGTGTTCATCAACCTGCGCGCCACCCAGGATTTCGCCGCCGCGATCGGCAGGCTGGGCTGCAAGCTGGTGCTGGAGCAGTTCGGCGCCGGGCTGGACTCGTTCCAGCTGCTGTCCCACTTCACCCCCGGTTTCGTCAAGATCGACCGCAGCTTCATGGAAGACCTGTCGAAGCACCAGGCCAACCAGAACCGGGTGCGCGAGCTGGCGCAGAAGGCCCGTGACCTCGGCATCCAGAGCATCGCCGAGTTCGTGCAGGACGCCGCCAGCATGAGCATCCTGTTCTCGCAGGGCATCGACTATGTCGAGGGCAACTTCCTGGCCATCGCCGGCCCGGACATGAACTACGAGTTCGACGCCTGAGGACGACGAAGCCCGCCGGGTGGCGGGCTTCGCGTGGTGCATTCCGGCGTTCCCGGATCAGCCGGCCTGGCGCAGCGCCGCGATGCGGTCCTCCAGCGGCGGATGGCTGCGCAGCAGGCCGCTCATCCCGCCACTGATGCCGAACGCCGCCACCTGCTTGGGAAGGGTGCTGGCGCCGTGGGTCTGCGCCAGCCGCTCCAGCGCGGCGATCATCTTGTGGCGGCCAGCCAGCGACGCACCGCCGGCATCGGCGCGGAACTCGCGGTGGCGCGAGAACCACATCGCGATCATCGAGGCGAACACGCCGAAGACCATCTCCAGCACGAACACGATGATGTAGTAGCCGAAGCCCGGCGCATCGCTGTCGCGGTTTCCGCTGATCGCGCCGTCCACCACCCGGCCGACCACGCGGGCCAGCACGATCACGAAGGTGTTGAGCACGCCCTGCAGCAGCGCCATGGTCACCATGTCGCCGTTGGCGACGTGGCTGACCTCGTGCGCCAGCACCGCCTCGGCCTCGTCGCGGTTCATCGCCCGCAGCAGGCCGGTGGACACCGCCACGAGCGCGTTGTTGCGGTTGGCGCCGGTGGCGAAGGCGTTGATCTCAGGGGCGTCGTAGATCGCCACCTCGGGCATGCCGATGCCGGCCGCCTCGGCCTGCCGGCGCACGGTGGACAGCAGCCACTGCTCGGCCTCGTTGCGCGGCTGCTCGATGACGTGGGCACCAGTGCTGCGCTTGGCCATCCACTTCGACAACAGCAGCGAGATGATCGAGCCGCCGAAGCCGAACAGCGCGGCCATGACCAGCAGGCCGCCGAACTGGTTGGGGTTCACCCCGAGCACGGACATCACGATGCTGACCAGCGCCAGCACCGCCAGGTTGGTCGCCAGGAAGAGGAAAACGCGATTGAACATGGATAATCCGATCCTTCCGCGCCCGGTGCGCGGCTCCACCCGGTAGTGTGGCCGATCCCGTGCGAATTCAATACGTCGACCTGAACGCATGACCGGGCCACGCTACCGCGGCCGCTTCGCCCCGTCCCCCAGCGGGCCGCTGCACGCCGGCTCGATGCTAGCCGCGCTGGGCAGCTGGCTGCTGGCGCGCCAGGCCGGCGGGGAGTGGCTGGTGCGGATCGAGGACATCGACCCGCCGCGGGAAGTCCCGGGCGCGGCGCAGGCGCAGCTGGAAACACTGGCGGCGTTCGGCCTGCTCCACGACGGTCCCGTGGAATACCAGGGCCGGCGCAGCCACCTCTACCAAGCCGCGCTTGGGCGCCTGCTGGCGGACGACTCGGCATTCGAATGCCACTGCAGCCGCAGCGAAGTGGCGGCGGCCGGCGGCATCCACCGGCGCTGCGTGGCCCGCCGCCCACGCCCCGACCCCGCCATCCGCCTGCGCGTGCCGGACGGCACCAGTATTGCTTTCGACGACGCCGTGCATGGCCGCGTCGCCCAGCGCGTGGACCTGGAAGTGGGCGACTTCGTCCTGCGCCGCAGCGACGGCCTGTGGGCCTACCAGCTGGCGGTGGTGGTGGACGATGCCGACCAAGGCATCACCGACGTGGTGCGCGGCGCCGATCTGCTGGACTCCACCCCCCGGCAGATCCTGCTGCAGCGCGCGCTGGGGCTGCCGACACCGCGGCATGCGCACCTGCCGCTGCTGCTGGGCGCCGACGGGCGCAAACTGTCGAAGTCCGAGGCGGCGCTGCCGGTGTCCACCAACGACCCGCTGGCGACCCTGCAAATGCTGTGGGATTGCCTCGGCCAGCCACCGCTGCCGGGCGGCGCGGCATGCAGCGCGGCAGAATTCCTGCGCGCGGCCGTGGCCGGGTTTCGGCTGGATCGCGTTCCTCTCCAGGCCCAACGCGTTTGCGCCGCAGCGCACAACACAAACGTCGCACCGGGTGCCTAGAATCGAGCGAGGCATTCGTACTCCATCCTCCAACTGACAACGCCTATCCCAAGGAGAACTGCATGACTTCCAGGGTTGCACTGGTCACCGGCGGCACCGGCGGCATCGGCACCGCCATCGTCAAGCGCCTGGCCAACATGGGCCACAAGGTCGCCACCAATTACCGCAACGAGGAGAAGGCTCGCGCCTGGCAGGAGAAGATGAAAGCCGAGGGCTACGACGTGGCCATCGCCAAGGGCGACGTGACCTCGCCGCAGGAAGCCGAAGCGATGGTGCGCGAGATTGAGGCGATGCTTGGCCCGATCGACATCTTGGTCAACAACGCCGGCATCACCCGCGACGGCACCTTCCACCGGATGAAGGCCGACCAGTGGACGGACGTAATCAACACCAACCTCAACTCCTGCTTCAACGTCACCCGCCCGGTGATCGAGGGCATGCGCGAGCGGAAATGGGGACGGATCATCCAGATCAGCTCCATCAACGGGCTGAAGGGCCAGTACGGGCAGGCCAACTACGCGGCGGCGAAGGCCGGCATGCACGGCTTCACCATTTCGCTGGCGCGCGAGAACGCCAGGAACGGCATCACCGTGAACACCATCAGCCCGGGCTACATCGCCACCGACATGGTGATGGCAGTACCGGAAGAGGTGCGCGCCAAGATCATCGCCGACATCCCCACCGGCCGCCTCGGCACGCCGGAAGAGATCGCCTATGGCGTCGGCTTCCTTGCCGACGAACAGGCCGGCTGGATCACCGGCTCCAACCTCGACATCAACGGCGGGCACCACATGGGCTGGTGACGGTCGCCCCCGCCCACCCCGGTGCACTCGTCCACATGGAGTGGTGCACCGGTGGTTACGCAACCGGGGCCGCTGTGCCACCATCCACGGGTTCCACTTCCATCCGATTCCTCCGGAGACGCCATGTCCAATCCCGACCCCGCCGGCAAGCCTGCCGCTACCCGCTCGTCCAATGCCGGGCGCTACCTGTTCCTGCTGATCCTCGGCCTGGTGGTTGGCGTGGTTGCCACGGTGATGCTGTTGAACACTTGGGAGTCCCGCAAGACCACGCAGGATCGCCTTCCTGATGCATTGATGCAGATCCAGCAATGGCATACGGACCAGCTGAAGATGGCGATGGAGCAGAACCGTTGTAGCGCCACCGACGTGCTGCCGCATCTGCAGGCATTGCGGACGCTGGGCAACGACCTCGAACCCGCCTTCCCCAAGTGGCGCGACGACGAGCGTTTCCGCACCGCCGCCGCGGGCATGCGCGCTGCCGCCGACAAGGCGATCAGCGCGCCGCCGCTCAGCTGCCAGAGCCTGGCCGGCACCATGAAGTCGCTGGGCGATTCCTGCAAGGCCTGCCATCGCGACTTCCGCGGCTGATTGCAGGGTTTACATGCTGCGCACGAAGAAAGCCGCCCCCGGGCGGCTTTCTCTTTGGCCATCGAAACAGCCGTGCCCTTCACTCCGGCTCCACTGCGGTGAACCCCTGCTGAGCGCATTCCGCGCGCAAGAGGCGGATGTGGTTGTCGTTCATGCGCAGCGGCACAGGATCGGGGCATCACGGCATTCCCCGCGATCCCCGCGCACTGAAGGAGACAGAACATGGCTGCTCGCATCCAAACCACCCTCGGCACCGCCGCCCTCGCGCTTGCGCTGGGTGCCAGCGCCGGCTGCGCCAGCACCGCGCCTGCCTACGGCGGTGGCTACGGCGGCAGCCCCGGCTATGGCGGCTACGACAATACCTGCGGCAACTGCGGCACCGTCACCAAGATCACCGTCGGCGGCGCCTCCGGGACGTCCGGTGCCCTCATCGGCGGCCTGATCGGTGCCGTCGCCGGCCATGAGGTATCGGCCCACACCGGCGGCAGCAAGGGCAACCAGAACATCTCCGCCGCGGCCGGTGCCGCCGCCGGCGCAGCGGCGGGCAGCGCCATCCAGAAGAACCGCAGCGAGGGCTACACCGTCCACGTGCGGATGGACGACGGCCGCACGGTGAAGGTCACCCAGTCGAACGTCTCCGGCTTCCGCGAGGGCGCGCGGGTACGGATCGAAAACGGCCAGGCCTACCTGCGCTGACCGCGCGCCTCTCACTCTAGCTAGTGCCGCCGAACGGCCCGCCCGGTGCGGGCCGTTCTCACACCCGGCACAATGCCCCGCCACACCCGCTGCGAACCGACATGGATTCCACCACGATCTACTACCTGATCGCCGCGTTGCTGGTCCTCGTCGGCCTGCTGGGCACCGTGTTGCCGGTGCTGCCGGGGATACCGCTGATGTTCGCCGGCATGCTGCTAGCGGCGTGGGCAGGTGATTTCCAGGCCATCGGCGCGCCCGCGCTGATCGTGCTGGCGATGTTGACGCTGGTGTCGGTGGCCGTGGATTTCTGGGCCACGGCCCACGGCGCCCGCCGCGTCGGCGCCAGCCGGATGGCGATGTGGGGCGCGGCCATCGGCACCCTGGTGGGACTGCTGTTCGGCTTGCCCGGTTTGCTGTTCGGCCCGTTCATCGGCGCGCTGGCCGGTGAGCTGGCCCATCACCGCAGCCTGCATCCACATCGGGTGGGCCACGCCACCAAGGTCGGCGCAGGCACTTGGGTCGGCCTGTTGCTCGGCACCGCGCTCAAGCTCGCACTGGCGTTTGCCATGCTGGGCCTGTTCGCGCTGGCGTGGTGGCTGTAGTCGATCCACAGCGCCGCGCGCCCCCAGCCGTCCAGGCACATGGACACCCGTCGCCACGAGTCGTGCGGGATGATGCGCAAGCCGCTCGTAAGCGCGCCAGGGCGCCGTCACCGCGCGGCGCTGGCTGCCGTTTCGCAGAACTTCGCCTGATAGGCCAATGCCTTCGGCATCAGCGCCTGCAGCTGCTGGATGCGGGTGCCGGCGCTGGGATGGGTGGAGGCGAACTCCGGTGGCGCGCCGCCGCCAGAGTTCCTATCCATGCGCTCCCACAGCGGCACCGATTCGCGCGGGTCGAAGCAGGCCGCCGCCGCCAGCATCAACCCGAGCTCGTCGGCCTGGGTTTCCTGGCTGCGCGCGTACGGCAGCGCGCTGCCGTAGCCGTAGGCCTGCATCACCGCCTGCATCGTGCCCTGGTCCATGCCGCTGGCCGCGCCGGCCATCTGTCCCAGCTGCTCCAGCTTGCCGCGGGTCATCCGCTGCGCGCCGTGGCGCAGCAGCGCGTGGGCGATCTCGTGCCCCATCACCACCGCCACCGCATCGGCGTTCTGTGCCACCGGCAGCAGGCCGGTATAGACCGCCATCTTGCCGCCCGGCAGGCAGAACGCATTGACCTGATCCGACTGCAGCACGGTCACCTTCCAATCGAAGGACTTCTCGATGTGGCTCGCCTGCATTCCGTTTTCGGCGGCCAACGCATCGGAGACCGGCGGGATCTTGGCGATCAGCCGCTGCGCGATGGCGCCAACCTGCCGCGATACCTGCGCGTCCGCCGGCAACGGGCGCTCCTGCTGCAACACCTGTTGGTAGGCCTGCAGGCCCAGCGCGGTTTCCTGCTCGGGCGAGATGCTCCTGTCGATCACCACCGCCTGCCCGGTCAGCGGGTCGATGCTGCGGTTGGAGAACCAGTAATACGCCGCATAGCCGGCAAACAGCAGCAGCACCCAGATGCGCAGGCCACCCCTGCGGGCTCCAATCGGATTGCGGTTCATCGTGTCCTCCGGGCCCGCCATGGGCACGCGTAAAAGACTAGCCTGCAACACTCAACGCCGCGTGAGCGTCGGACTTACAGCTGCCGCACCAGTCTGAATCCCACCCGCGCGTTGGTGGCATCGACGCCGCCGGAGGCCCGCCAAGCCGAACGCGCCTGCGCCGGCGCACTGGCCCAGGAGCCGCCGCGATACATGCGGGTGCGGCAGCCCGGGTTCACCCACGCCTGGCCGTTGGCCGGCGCGCGCCGGTAGCCGCGATGCCAGCAGTCCGCTACCCACTCGCTGACGTTGCCCACCATGTCGTACAGGCCATAGGCATTGGGCGCGAAGCTGCCCACCGGCGCCGGCCCCCACCAGCCATCGCCGTAGCCGGGAAACGCATTGCTCCAGCGACGTCCGCGCGTCGACACATCCCTTCCGCCGGCCAGGTTGCCCGCACCCGCCGGCGGTGCGCCGGCGCCCCAGGGGTAGAGGGTCTGGCCGCCCGCACGCAGGGCGTATTCGAATTCGGCCTCGCTGGGCAGCCGGTAATGCGCGCCGGTCTGCGCCGACAGCCAGGCCGCGTAGGCCTCGGCGTCGCGTGCGGTGACATGGATCACCGGCATGTCGTCGCCGGCCGGGCGGCCGTCGTAGCCGGACCGCCAGTCGATCCCGCTGCCGCGCAGGAAGTTGCCGCTGCGCGCGTCGTAGGCCAGCGAGTGGCCGCGCTGCGTGGCACGCGGGGTGGCCCCGGTGGCGACCACGAAGCGTCGGAACTCGCCGACGGTGACCTCGTGCCGGGTCATCGCGAAGCCGCGTTCGAAGCGCACCGGATGCCGCGGCTGCTCGTCCGGGCTGGCGCCCTCCTCGCCTTCCGGCGCCCCCATCGAAAAACTACCGCGCGGCAACACGCTAAGCGCCGGCCCGCGCCCACCATCGGCCATTTCGTCGGTGAAGACCTGGCCGGGGCGGAACAGGCCGTAATGGCCCACCAGGTCGATGCGTTGGCGCAGTGCCACGCCGGCACCGCTGCCGGGCAGCGAAATGCGCAGGATCTCGGCCAGCCGCTCACGGGCTAGCTGCAGTCCGGCGGGGTCGGCCAGCGCCATCAGGCCCTCGTCGCCCAACTTGCGAATCCGGTCGGCGCGCGTGGCCTCGATTCGCTGCCGCGCCGTCGCGATGGCCCCTGCATTGCTGCGCACCCGCCCCGCGCGTGCCAGCTCGGCGTAAGCAGCCTCGAAATCACCGCCAATCGCCTGCGCCTGCGCGCCCACCAGCAGTGCGGTTTCAACTGCGGCGATGCCGCGCTGCGCCCGCGCCTGCAGCGGCCACAGCGCCTGCGCCTGGCGGAACAGCCCGAGCGCGCCGCCCGGCGCGTCCAGGTTGCCGGATCGCAGCGCACGCTCGCCGGCGATGCATAGGTCGAAGGCCTGGCCGGCCCGATCCACGGCATCCAGATAGGTTTTCGCCTCCGGCAGCGCCGGCCACAGCGTGCGCAGCACCGTACCGTGGCGCTGGGCGTAGCGCAGCGACGCCAGGTCTTCGCCGGCATCCAGCGCCATCCAGGCCTGCGCCAGCAGCGCCGCGCGGGCCTTCTCCAGCAGCTGCGCATCCTGCACGTTGCCGGGCTGCGCCTTGCGCAGCGCCAGCAGCAGCGGGATCGCCGATCCCCCGGTTTCGAACAGGTCGCCCTTGGCCAACGCCCGGCGCGCGGCGGCGCGCGCGCGCGCCGGCTGTTCGATGCTGGCTTCGGGCAAGGTCCAGCTCAGCACGTCGGCCAGCGCATCGTCGCCGCGTATGCTGATCCGGCCGGGTTCCAGCGCCGGTGCAGGCGCCTGCGTCGACAGCCGCTGCCGTGCCGGCACCGGCTGCAACGCCAGTGCCGGCGCCTCCGGCTCCGGCTTGCAGCCGGCCAGCACCAACAGCAAAGGGACGAGGAAACCACCTGCGCGCAAACCCTAGCTCCATCAGCACCGGCACGCGCCGGTTCGCGATGCAGGTGAACTTAGGGCATGGGCCAGCCCCCGGCAACCGCATAATGTGCGGATGACACATTGGATCGATACCCCCGCCGCGCTACGCGCGCGCCTCGCCACCCTGCCCGCCGCCGTCGGCCTAGACACCGAGTTCATCCGCGAACGCACCTACTGGCCACAGCTAGCGCTGGTGCAGGTCTCGCTGGGCGAAGGCGACAACGACATCCTGCTGGTCGACCCGCTGCGCCCCGGCATGCGCGAAGCGCTGGCCCCGCTGCTGGCCAACCCCGACGTGCTGAAGCTGATGCACAGCCCCAGCGAGGACCTGGTGGCGTTCCAGTACGCCTGCCGCACCCTGCCGACGCCGCTGTTCGATACCCAGGCCGCCGCCGCGATGTGTGGGCTGGGCGCCGGCCTTGGCTACCAGAAGCTGGTGCAGGCCGTGACCGGGGTGGAGCTGGCGAAGGGCGAAACCCGTTCCGACTGGCTGCGCCGGCCGCTGTCGCCCGCCCAGCTGGAATACGCAGCGGACGACGTGCGCCACCTGCACGCCCTGCATCGCGACCTGCAGGCGCGCCTGGCCGGCAACGGCCGTACCGCGTGGCTGGAAGAAGACAGCACCCGCCAACTGGCCAATGCCGCCAGCGACGACGGCGAGCGCTGGCCGCACCTGGCGATCCGCAGCGCGCAGTTCCTCGACGCCGACGGCCAGCGCCGGCTGCTGCGCATGCTGCGCTGGCGCGACGCGCAGGCGCGCAGCAGCGACCGCCCGCGCAGCTGGATCCTCGACAACGAACTGGCGGTGGCGCTGGCCCGCCAGAAGCTGGACAGCCGGCTGCGCTTCGACGCCCTGCTGGACGCCAATCCCAAGGCCCCGCGCAGCCTGCGCACGCCGCTGTGGGAAGCCCTGATCACCCCGCTGGCCGACGAGGCGAAAGCGCCGCTGGCGCGCGGCGATGATCGCGACAAGAAGCAGCTGCGCGCCCTGCAGGAAGCCGTGGCCGCGGTCGCCGCCGAACTGCAGCTGCCGGAAGGCCTGCTGGCCTCGCGCAAGGTGCTGGAAGCGCTGCAGGACGGCAGCGGCTGGAACGGCCAGCTGGCCGGCTGGCGCCGCGCGTTGCTGGAACCGCGTCTGGCGCCGTTGCTCTGATCCCCGCCCCTGCCGGCGCCAATGGAGCCGGGAGCAATGGCCTCCAAAGAAAAACCCCAACCGTGACCGGTTGGGGTTTTGGTAGATGGTGGAGGTGGCGGGAGTCGAACCCGCGTCCGAAGGCACTCCATCCCCGGCACTACATGCTTAGCTCACCGTTGGGTCTCGTCCCGCAGCAGCACGGTGTGCAAAGCGCACCGCGGGACCAGCCTGTTTTGGTTAAGCCGTGACTGACAGGCAGCCATCACAGCCGGTTCCGTGATAATGACCCTACATCCACGAGCACGGGCACAAGTGGGTTCGGGGCTTACGCCTTAAGCGGCGAGAGCGTAGTTGTCGTCGTTGGCAACTAGAGTTTTGCAGCTGGATTAACGAGGAAAGCTACCCCCTCGGCATGCGCCAAGTAATTTCGCGACCCCCGTCGAAGCCAGTGCACCCCCGGGAGGTTGTCGATCTTACCGACAGGGCCAGTATAGGGGCGTTGGCGGCATTCACAAGGCCGGGCCGGCGGGCGTTCATCCGCCCGATACGGAAGCGGGCCGCATCGCGCGGCCCGCTTCGGCAAACGGCTTGCGAACCGCTTACGAACGCAGCGGCAGCAGGCGGATCTCCACCCGGCGGTTCAGGGCCCGGCCGGATTCGGTGTCGTTGCTGGCGATGGGATAGCGCTTACCCATGCCGACGATCTCGAAGCGCTCGCGCTGCACGCCCTGCCCCATCAGGTAGCTGGCCACCGAATTGGCGCGCTGCTCGGAAATGCGCTGGTTGATCGCGTCGGTACCGATGCTGTCGGTATGGCCGCTGACCTCGACGATGGTCTGGTTGTACTCGCGCAGGGTGCCGGCGATGGTGTTGAGGGCCGGGTAGAACTGCGGCTTGACGTTGGTCTTGTTGAAGTCGAAGGTCACGCCGTCCGGCAGGTTGAGCTTGATGACGTCGCCGTCGCGGCTGACGTCGACGCCAGTACCGGCGGTGGCGCGGCGCAGCTCGGCTTCCTGGCGATCCTGGTAGGCACCGATGGAACCACCGGCCAGCGCGCCGATACCGGCGCCGACCATCGCATGCTGGCGACGCTCCACCGCGCTGTCGCCGCTGAGCAGGCCGGCGGCGGCACCGATGGCCGCACCGATCAACGCGCCGCGCTTGGTGCGGTTGGGATCGTTGGGATCGTTGGTCTGGCCGGTGTAGGTGGCGCAGCCGGCGGTCATGGTGGCCAGGCACACGCCTAGGATGGCGAGCTTGAAATGCGGCTTCATTGCGTAATTCCTCGTCTGGATGGCACGGGGGCGTTGCAGCGATGAGGCTAGGCGGCGGATCGTGGCCTGAATGTGAACGGGCGCCGTGGCGTTAAGCCGCGGTTGCGTCTTGCATCAGCGCTTCCGCGGCGGCGGCATCCAGCGGCGCATCCCAGGGGCCCATCATCGTCAGGTACAGGAGCTTTTCGAATTCCTCGCCGAAGCGACGGACCACCGCGTCCGGATCCGGGATGAGGCGGGCGTCGGCGATCAGCCCGAAATGCACCTTGCCGCGATAGCTGAGGATCGACAGGCCCAGCCCGATCGAACCGGTCTGCGGCACCCAGAACATGATCTCGCGCACGGTGCAGCCGGCCATGTACAGCGGCTGCTGCGGGCCGGGCACGTTGGTCGCCACGGCGCTGGCCTTGCGGCTGAACAGCTCCAGCGCGATCTCCTGCACCGGCTGCGGGGCGATGCCCAGCGCGGCCAGCAGGCCGTAGGCCACGATGGCCTGGCGCGATTCCTTCAGCTGGTTCATGCATTCGGCGACCCGCTGCAGCCGGCGCAGCGGGTTGTCCTCGCCCACCGGCAGGTCCAGGAAGACCAGGCCGAAGTGGTTGCCCAACTTCTTCGCGTGTTCCAGCGGGCGCAGGTTGACCGGCACGGTCGCGCGCAGGCTCAGGCCCTCCAGCGCCTCCCCGCGGTCGCGCATGTAGCCACGCAGCGCGCCGGCGGCGGCGGCCATCAGCACGTCGTTGACGGTGCAGTCGCAGGCGCGGCCGACCGCCTTCACTTCCTCCAGTTCCAGCGGCTCGGCCCACGCGACCCGCTTGCTGACGCCCAGCTGGCCACGCAGCAACGACGGCGGGTCATCCGGCAGCGCCAGCGCATGCACCAGCTCGCGGGCGATGTCGCCGCCTTCCTTCGCCAGCAGCGTGGCCAACGACGGGTCCTGCATCATCGCCATGCCCTGCCCAAGCGCCTTGCCGCCGAGCTTCATGTAGCGCTCCATCGCGCCCACCCGGCGCGCCACCGGTGCCGCCTGTTCCTTCAGCCAGGCCTTGTCGAGCCGGGAGGCCGAGGACGATTCGCGGCTGGTGTCGGTCAGCGACAGCAGCACCTGCACCAGCGCGATGCCGTCGGCATAGCAGTGGTGGATGCGCGCCACCACCGCGGAGCCGCCCTGGTAGCGCTCGACCAGATGGAACTGCCACAGCGGCTTGGTGGGGTCCAGCGGACTGGAGGCCAGCTCGCTGACGAAACGCTCCAGCGCGCGCTTCTCGGACGCCCGTCCCGGGCGCCCGGGCAACCCCGCCAAGCGCACATGCCAGTCGAGGTCGAAATGCTCGTCCTCGACCCACTGCGCCCCGGCCGCGCCGTCGACGGGCTTCTGCCGGAACCGTGCATACGAGAGGAACCGCTGCTGGATCACCTTCTTCAGCTGCGCAAGCTGCATCGGCTCGGCAAGCATCAGCACGCCGGTGATCATCATCGGATTGGTGGGCCGCTCCATCCGCAGCCACGCGGTGTCCACGCGCGACATGGGTTCGCGCTTGGGCCGGCGCAATGGCTCGGCAGGACGCTTCAGGCGCGGCTTCGACGTGGCCATCCTGCACTCCCCGTTGGTCCCGGCGAGTGAATCACGCCGCCTCACGAGTGGTCAACGCGAGGCGCAGCCAACCCGCATCGCAAGGCTCTGGTCAGGCGAGCGTGGCCGGCCCGCCCACGTATTCGCGCGGCACGCGCTCGTTGAGCCGGGTCAGGATTTCGTAGCCGATGGTGCCGGCGCGCTTGGCCACGTCCTCGACGCTGATCGTTTCACCGCCCTGCGTGCCGATCAACACCACGTCGTCCTCGACGTAGGCGCTGCCGTCCGGGCCCAGGTCGACCATGAACTGGTCCATGCACAGGCGGCCCACGATCGGCCGGCGCTGGCCACGGACCAGCACCTCGCCCCGGTTGGACAGCGCGCGCGGATAGCCGTCGCCATAGCCGATCGGCACGGTCACGACGTGGGTGTCACGCTCAGGCGCCCAGGTGGCGCCGTAGCCCACCGGGTGCCCGGCCAGCACGGTCTTGAAATAGACGACCTGCGAAATCAGCGACAGCGCAGGCTTCACCTCCACCGTGCGGCGTGCCTCGGGATCGGGCAGCACGCCGTAGAACATGATCCCCGGCCGCACCATGTCCAGCCAGGTCTGCGGGTAATGCAGCACGCCGCCGGAGTTGGCGAGGTGGCGGATCGGCATCGGCGCACCGATGCGGTCGAAATGCGCGCAGGCTTCGAGGAAACGCTCCAGCTGCAGCGCGGTCATCGCCGACGTGGGATCGTCGGCGCAGGCCAAGTGCGAATACACGCCCTTCACCGTGCACCAGCTGGAGGCCACCGCCGCCTCGATCATCGGCCCGCACGAATAACTGTGCACGCCGATGCGCTCCATCCCGGTGTCGATCTTCAGGTGGACCACCGCCTTGCGGCCCAGCCGCTCGGCGGCGGCCTCGACCTTGCGCAGCTTGTCCAGCGAGGACACGGTGATTTCCAGGTCGTGCTGGATCAGCTGCCCGACCTGGCGGCCGAGGATGCCGCCCAGCACCAGGATCGGCACGGTGATGCCGGCCCGGCGCAGGGCCATGCCCTCCTCGACGAAGGCCACGCCGAGCTGCTCCACGCCCTGCGCCTGCAGGTGGTGTGCCACCGGCACCAGCCCGTGGCCATAGGCATTGGCCTTCACGATCGCCATCACCGGCACGCCGACCTTCTCGCGGATCGCGCGCAGGTTGCCGCCCAGCACGTCCAGGTCGACCACGATCCGGGTCGGCCGCTGGCTCATCAGTTCGCTCATGGGGCGCTATTCGAACACGCGGTGTCGCGGCTGCCTAGCCAACCTTCGGCATGCCGTCATTCAAAGCTGCCGACGGTGTCGTGGGCGAGGTTGTCGAAGCGCGTGTACTCGCCGAAGAACTTCAGCTTGAAGCTGCCGGTGCTGCCGTTTCGGTGCTTGCCGATGATGATCTCGGCCAGGCCCTTGTCCGGCGAGTTTTCCTTGTTGTAGTACTCGTCGCGGTAGATGAACACGATCATGTCCGCGTCCTGCTCGATCGCGCCGGACTCGCGCAGGTCGGCCATCACCGGGCGCTTGTCGGTGCGCGATTCCAGCGAGCGGTTGAGCTGCGACAGCGCGATCACCGGCACGTTCAGCTCCTTCGCCAGCCCCTTCAGCGAGCGGCTGATCTCGGAGATCTCGGTGGCGCGGTTCTCGCTGTTGCCGGGCACCTGCATCAGCTGCAGGTAGTCGATCACGATCAGGCCCAGATCGTGCTCGCGCTTGAGCCGGCGCGCCTTGGCGCGCAGCACCTCCGGGGACAGGCCGGGGGTGTCGTCGATGAAGATCTTGATGCCGCTGAGCTGGGCGATGGCGCCGGTGACGCGGCTCCAGTCCTCGTCCTCCAGGTCGCCCACCTTCAGCCGCTGCGCATTGACCCGGCCGAGCGACGAGATCAGGCGCATCGCCAGCTGCCCGGCGGACATTTCCATCGAGAACACCGCCACCGCCTTCTTCGACTTCAGCGCGCCGTATTCGGCGATGTTGAGCGCGAAGGTGGTCTTGCCCATCGCCGGACGCGCGGCCAGCACGATCAGGTCGGTGGGCTGCAGGCCGGCGGTCATCTGGTCGAACTCGGAATAGCCGGTCGGCAGGCCGGTGATGCCGCCGCCGTTCTCGGCGCGCTTCTGCAGGATCTCGAACGCCTCGGCCAGCGCGCGCCGCACCGGCGTGAAGTCCTGCTTGCCGCGCGAATGGCCTTCGGCAATCGCGAAAACCGCCGATTCGGCCTGCGCCAGCAGTTCGCCGGAGTCGCGGCCTTCGGGCTGGAAGCCGTCGTTGACGATGGTGGTGCCGACGTCGATCAGCCGGCGCTGCACCGCCTTGTCGCGGACGATTTCCGCATAGGCCTTGATGTTGGCCGCGCTGGGGGTGCTGGCGGCCAGCTCGACCAGGTAGGCGCCGCCGGCCACCTGCTCGCCAAGCCCCTGCGAATCGAACCACTCGCCCACGGTCACCGCGTCGCAGGGGCGGTTCTTCTCCACCAGTTCGCGCACCGCGCGATAGATCAGCTGGTGGTCGCGCCGGTAGAAATCCTCTTCCAGCAACTGGTCGGCCACGCGGTCGAACGCGTTCGGATCCAGCATCAGCCCGCCCAGCACCGCCTGCTCGGCCTCGATCGATTGCGGCGGCACGCGCAGCTGCTCGACCCGGTGCTCGTTGCGGGTCTGGAAGCTGGCATCGGAACGGATCCCCGACCTTGCGCTCATCGGCTGCGTGACTCCCCTGTCGGCCCGTCATGGCGGGCCGGTCGTTGTTGTGCGGTGGAAACGATCATCGTAGTCGGCGCCGTCGGCGAGCGTTGCAGATAACCCTGTGGATAACCGGTGGGCATCTCACTGGCTGCGACACCGACGGAGACCGCGAAGGCGTTGGTGGCGATGGGCCCGGGGCGGGCGCGGGACAATCGGCGACATGGATGTCGCCGATTAGCCTACATGGACGTACTTGCGGCGTGTCCCGTGCTTGACCCGGGACCAGCGCCGCCAACGCCACGAGGCATCCCGCAAAAAGCAGGACGGGCACCCTGGGGTGCCCGTCCGGATACTGCAATGACGCTGGAGACTCAGGCGGCTTCCGGCACCACCACCACCTTGACGGTGGTGTCGATGTCGGCGTGCAGGTGCACCAGCACCTCGAACTCGCCGGTGTGGCGCAGCGGGCCTTCGCCCATCACCACTTCCGACTTGTTCACTTCCACGCCCAGCTGCTTGGTCAGGGCCTCGGCGATTTCGCGCGGGCCGACCGAACCGAACAGCTTGCCTTCGGTGGACGCGTTGGCGGCTACGGTCACGCTGGCATCGGCCAGCTTGGCCTGGCGCGCGGAAGCGGCGTCGAGGGTGGCCTGGGCCTTGGCTTCGTACTCGGCGCGCTTGGCTTCGAACTCGGCCAGGTTGGCGGCGGTGGCCGGCACGGCCTTGCCCTGCGGCACCAGGTAGTTGCGGCCGTAGCCCGGCTTCACCTCGACCTTGTCGCCGAGGTTGCCGAGGTTGGTGACCTTCTGCAGGAGGATCAGTTGCATGGTGTTGCTCCGTATTCGTTAGCGGCGCGCAAGGCGCCGCAACGGTGGCTGTCCGAATGGACGGGCTTGCTCTTCAAAGAGCGGGATCAGACGTTGTGGTTGTCCGTGTACGGGATCAGGGCCAGGAAGCGGGCGCGCTTGACGGCGTTCTGCAGCTGGCGCTGGTACTTGGACTTGGTACCGGTGATGCGGCTCGGCACGATCTTGCCGGTCTCGGTCAGGTACTGGCGCAGGGTGTTGAGATCCTTGTAGTCGATCTCGGTCACGCCCTCGGCGGTGAACTTGCAGAACTTGCGGCGACGGAAGAACTTGGACATGGGCGTGATCCTCAGGCGGCTTCGGCGTTTTCGTTATCGCCAGTGCCCACGGCACTGTCGCTCTCGTCGTCGCGGCGGCGACGCTCGGGCTTGTCGCCCTTCTCGTCCTTGTTCTTCATGATCAGGGACTGCTCGGTCACCGCGTCGTCGCGACGCATGACCAGGTGGCGCAGGATCGCGTCGTTGAAGCGGAAGGTGTCGACCAGCTCGTCCAGCACGGACTGCTCGGCCTCGATGTTCAGCAGCACGTAGTGCGCCTTCACCAGGTTCTGGATCGGGTAGGCCAGCTGGCGGCGGCCCCAGTCTTCCAGGCGGTGGATCTTGCCGTTGCCGGCCTCGATGGCGCCCTTGTAGCGCTCGATCATCGCCGGGACCTGCTCGCTCTGGTCCGGATGGACCAGGAACACGATTTCATAGTGACGCATGGTGGTTTCCTTGTGGATGGCGGCTGGCGTGATGCCGGCCGGGCAGCCCTCGGCCACCTGCCATTGGCATGGACAGGCGCGTTCGGGCAAGAACTCCCGCAAGCGGGAGCCGGCCATTATGGACAATCAAGGGGTTATGCGCAAATCAAGCCAGCGGGAGCGGCCCGGTGGTGAAGCTGGAACCGCAGCCGCAGCCGCCGGTGACGTTGGGATTGTCGAAGGTGAACTGCTCGTTCAGCCCCTGCTTCACGAAGTCGATGCGGGTACCGTCGACCTGCGGCAGGCTGGCGGCGTCGACGAAGATGCGCACGCCGCCGGCATCGAACACCACGTCGTCCGCGCCCTGCTCGCGCGCCATGTCCACCTTGTAACCCCAGCCAGAACAACCGCTGCGGGAAACGCCGAAGCGCAGGCCCACGGCCTTGGGATCGGCGTCGAGGTAGCCGAGGATGCGGGCGCGGGCGGTGTCGGTCAGCAGGATGGCCATGCGTTGATTCTAATCCAAGGAGAGCGGTTGCTCCGGTAAACTCCCGGCTCTATTTCATGCTTGCAATGCAGGATTTCAAGATGACGACGATCTCCGTGGCCCAGGCGCTGGCCGGGAAGGTACCGGAAGGCGGCCAGGTGTCCGTGCGCGGCTGGGTGCGCACCCGCCGCGACTCCAAGGCCGGGCTGAGCTTCGTCAACGTCAGCGACGGCTCCTGCTTTGCGCCGATCCAGGTGGTGGCCCCCGACACCTTGCCCAACTACGAATCCGAGGTGAAGCACCTGACCACCGGCTGCGCGGTGATCTGCACCGGCACGCTGGTGAAGTCGCAGGGCCAGGGCCAGAGCTTCGAGGTGCAGGCGTCCTCCATCGAGGTCGTCGGCTGGGTAGAAGACCCGCTGACCTATCCGATGCAGCCCAAGCAGCATTCGCTGGAGTACCTGCGCGAATTCGCCCACCTGCGCCCGCGCACCAACCTGTTCGGCGCCGTCACCCGCATCCGCCACTGCCTGGCGCAGGCCGTGCACCGCTTCTTCCACGAGCGCGAGTTCTACTGGATCAGCACGCCGATCATCACCACCAGCGATGCCGAGGGCGCCGGCCAGATGTTCCGCGTGTCGACGCTGGACATGGCCAACCTGCCGCGCGACGGCAAGGGCAACGTGGATTTCAGCCGCGATTTCTTCGGCAAGGAAACCTTCCTCACCGTGTCCGGCCAGCTCAACGTGGAGGCCTACTGCCTCAGCCTGAGCAAGGTCTACACCTTCGGCCCGACCTTCCGCGCCGAGAACAGCAACACCACGCGCCACCTGGCCGAGTTCTGGATGATCGAGCCGGAGATCGCCTTCGCCGACCTCAACGACGACGCCAACCTCGCCGAGGATTTCCTCAAGTACCTGTTCAAGGCGGTGCTGGACGAGCGCGCCGACGACATGGCCTTCATCGCCGAGCGCGTGCAGAAGGACGCGGTCACGCGGCTGGAGAAGTTCATCAACGCGCCGTTCGAGCGGATCGACTACACCGACGCGATCTCGCTGCTGCAGAAGTCCGGCAGGAAGTTCGAGTTCCCGGTCGAATGGGGCCTGGACCTGCAGACCGAGCACGAGCGCTGGCTGACCGAGGAACACGTCGGCCGTCCGGTGGTGGTGATGAACTACCCCGAGCAGATCAAGGCGTTCTACATGCGCATCAACGACGACGGCAGGACCGTGGCGGCGATGGACGTGCTTGCGCCGGGCATCGGCGAGATCATCGGCGGCAGCCAGCGCGAAGAGCGGCTGGACGTGCTCGACGCGCGCATGGCCCAGTTCGGCCTCGATCCCGCGCACTACGGCTGGTACCGCGACTTCCGCCGCTACGGCACGGTGCCGCACGCCGGCTTCGGGCTGGGCTTCGAACGGCTGGTGGTCTATGTCTGCGGGCTGGCCAACATCCGCGATGCGATCGCCTACCCGCGCGCGCCGGGTTCGGCGGAGTTCTGATGGACGCCGACCTGATCCTGTTCCTGGCGCTGACCGCGTTCGCCATCGCGATCGCCGGCGCCACCGCCTTCGTGATCTTCTGGCCGCTGACGCTGGTGCACCTGCGCGACCGCCATCCACGGCTGGTGGAGCGGTTCGCCCCCGGCGCCTTCCTCAATCCCGTCGCGCTGTGGTGGCTGTTGCGCGGCGACTATCGCAGCGCGTCCGACCGCAGCCTATCGGGGCTGGCCACGCCTTCGCGCATCTCCCTGCTGGTGATCCTGGGCGGGATCGCCATGGGCGGGGTGCTGTGGATCATCGGGAAGGAATTGTCATGAACGCAAACAGCGACAGCTGGTGGCTGGCCACGCTGGGCCGCACCGTGGTGTGGGCGCGCCTGCGCGAGCGCGAAGCCGGCACCGCCGAAGTGTTCGACAGCGACGGCAACACCCTTGCCTACGACAGCATCGACACCGCGCGGGCTGCGCTGATGGACGCCGAGTTCGTGGCGTTGGAGGGGCTGGATGAGGAGGATGCGCTGGCGCGCGGGTTCTCGCTGGCCGAGATCGCGCCGCCGCAGGCGCGCGACGACGACGCGCTGCGCGGGTTGATGATGCAGTCGCTGGGCGCACGCGCCTAAGCCGGCAACTGTCCGAATTGCCGGCGGCGCGGCGCTGCGACGCCGCTCAAGGATTGTCGGCAGCAGCCTTCGGCGCCGGGCGCACGCTGCCGTTGTCTTCCTGCAGTTCCGGCTTGAACGGCACCGCAGGGGCAGCGCGACCGGTCGAGGACTGTTCGTTGACGTCGGGGTTCACCGGCATGCAGCCGCCGCCGAACTGCAGCAGCGACACCACGCATTTCAGCTTGAGACTGGTGCCAGGAATCGGGATCGACAGTTCCTTGATCCCACGCCGCACCCACTCCTGCAGCAGCGTGCCCTGCGGGATCCAGTATTTGTCGAAGCGGGTGCCGCGGTATTCCAGCCCCGGCCGCTTCAGCCAAGTGCCGGCGCGGTCGAGGTCGACGCCGTCCTGGTCCAACCATTCATCCGGCAGGCGCGCACTGCCATCGGCATTGAACAAGCCGGACTTGCCGTCGCCATCGCGCCCCTTGCCAGTACCGGTGCCGGCGACGTTGCGTTGCGAAGCACCCCAGTCATCGCTCTTGGCCGCGCCCGGCCAACCGCCCGGTGCTGGCTTCAGCGCCGGCCCAGCGCCGGTACCCACTGCAGCGACGCCGCGCCCGCCGGCCGCTGCCGGTCGTGCGCCCTGTCCGTTGCCGGCCTGCGCCTGCCCGGCCACGGTGCTTGCGGCATGCGCACTGCCGCCTGCCACGGCATTGCCGCGATCACGGGCAGCGGCGGTGGCACTGCCGGCATCCGGCTTCAACGGCAGCTCACGCACCCGCTCGATTGGCTGCGGCACCCGCAGCTGCGCGGGGGCATCGGCGACCGGCGCGGCGCGCTGTTGCGCTTGCAGGCGCGGATCCGGCCGGAACACCTCGATCTCGCGCACCTGTTCCTTCAATTCCGGCGCGCGCAGCTGCGCCTGCCGCTGCACCGGCTGCAGCACGCGCGGCGCAGGCGTTTCAAACACCGAAAGCGACTCCACCTGCGCCCGCGGCCGAGTTTCCAGCAGCGGCGCCTGCGGCAGCACCACGCTGCGCTCGCGCGGCGGCGGCAGCTTGAATCCATCCGGCTGCGGCTGCGGCACCTCGCTGACCTGCAGCACCTGCCGTGCTTCCAGCGGCGTGGGCGGCGCCGGCTCCAGCGCCGGCACCGGCCGGCTGGCGTCGATGGCCTGCGGCAGCGGCACTGCCATCTGCTCCAACGCCGGCGGCGCAGCGGTTGCCGCGGCGGCTTCCGGCATCGCACCTACCACCGGCGTCGGCACGGGCGTGGATCGGGGGGCGGGCGACGACGCGGACGGCGCAGACTGCGCACCCTGTCCGGCCAGCGCACCGCCGCCCGTCTCCGCATTACCGCGACCGATGAAATGCACCTGCACCACCTGCCCGAGGTCGTCGTCCCGCCGCGCCATTTCCGCCAGGTGTAGGTACATCAGCCAGAGCAACATCGCCGCCAGCAGCAGGTGCAGCAGGATGTCGGCCGCGCCCACGCCGATCCGCAGCGTGCGCTCGTCGCGCGGATCGTGCGGCCGCGCCAGTCGCTGCAGGTGGAAAAACGGCAGTCCCAGTTTGGCGGCATGGCCCTGCGCCGCGTAGCTCAGGCGCTGCGCCAGCGGCGCCACCCAGGCTTCGATCTGCGCGCGCGCCGCGCCGGCGTCGGCCTGCGGCTGCGCATCGAACCAGCGCTGCCAGCCGGCGGGCATTTCCCCGGGACCATCGGCCTGCCCCCGCTTGGACAAGTGTCGTTGTTCGAGCGCGGCGATCAGGTCCTGTGCCGTCGTCACGCGCGCCCGGTTCCGTCAGTTCGACATGTACGGCGCGCTGCCGCTGGCGTGGTCGGTGACGTCGCGCACCCCCGTCACCCCCGGCACCTTGTCCAGCAGGGTCTTCTCGACGCCCTGCTTCAGGGTGATGTCGACCATGCTGCAGCCATGGCAGCCGCCGCCGAAATTGAGCACCACGATGCCGTCGGCGGTGATTTCGGTGAGGGTGACGTGGCCCTTGTGCATGGCCAGCTGCGGATTGATGTCGTTCTCGATCACCCAGCGCACGCGCTCGACCAGCGATGCCGACTCGCCCGGCGCCACGCCCTTGATCCGCGGCGCGCGGATCTGCAGCTGGCCGCCGGTGGCCATCGTCGCGTAGTCGATTTCGGCACCGTCGAGGAACGGCACGCTGGGGGCATCCAGCCACAGCGTGAAGCCTTCGCAATCGATCGCCCACTCGTCGCCGGCAAGCTCGTCCGGCTCGGCAAATTCCAGGCGCACGTCGGCACGCGCGGTACCGGGGTGCTGGGCGGACAGGCGCACGCCCAGGCCGGGAATCGCCTCGCGCTCGATCAGCTTGCGGAAATGGGTTTGCGCGGCTTCGGAAATCTGGATCATCCGGCTATTCTAGCGGCGCGGCGTTGCAGCTGCGTATCACCCGCACCCCGGGTTCAGCCCGCGCACGGAGAGCACACCATGGCCGATCTCATCCCCCTCGCCCAAGCCCGCTGCATTGCCCGACGCGGCCACGAACACCGGCTGGGCGAAGCCCGCATCCGCGAGCTGCTGCCGCAGCTGCAGGGCTGGGAGCTGCTGGAAAACGGCCATGTACTGGGTAAGACGTTCACCTTTCCCGACTACTACCGGACGATATCGTTCGTGAACGCGCTGGCCCACGTCGCCAACGCCGAGAACCACCATCCGGACCTGTCGGTGCACTACGACCGCTGCGTGGTGCATTTCTCCACCCACGACGTGGGCGGGCTGAGCGAGAACGATTTCATCTGCGCGGCGAAGGCGGATCTACTCGCAGGCTGAAGCACCGGAGGCGTTGGCTGCCAAGGCCACCAATCCCTACCCCAGCCTATCCAGCACCTCGATCAGCTCCGGCACCAACGGCGCGTTGAGCGAATACGGCGCCTTGCCGCCGTCGAGCGCGAACTCCAGCGTGGAGGCGTGCAGGAACAGCCGCTTCAGCCCGACCTGCTCGCGCAAGCGCTTGTTGGCGGCCTCGTCGCCGTATTTATCGTCGCCCGCCACCGGATGGCCGATGTGCTGGGCGTGGACGCGGATCTGGTGGGTGCGGCCGGTTTCGATGCGGATCTCGCAATAACTCTGCCCGCCGCGCCGCTCCAGCATCCGGAAATGGCTCATCGACGGCTTGCCGGCGGGGTTGACCTGCACATGCCGCTCGCCGCCTTGGCGCAGGCCGACGTGCAGCGGCGCATCCACGCTCATGGTGCCACCCGGCATGCGCCCCAGCAACAGCGCCAGATAGCGCTTTTCGATGCCGGATCCGTGATCTTCCCGCAGCAATCGCTGCAATTCCGACAACGCGGAACGCTTCTTGGACAGCACCAGCAGGCCCGAGGTATCGCGGTCCAGCCGGTGGACGAGCTCCAGCGTGTCGCGCGGGCGCAGGGCGCGCATCGCCTCGATCACGCCGAAGGAAATGCCGCTGCCGCCGTGGCTGGCGATGCCCGAAGGCTTGTTAATCGCCAGCAGGCGGGTGTCCTCGAACACGATCGAGGCCTCGAGCGCCGCCAGCAGGCCTTTGGGCGGTGAACGTCCGGCATCCTGCTGCATTTCGAGTCGAACAGGCGGGATCCTGACCTCATCCCCCACCTCGAGCTTGCGCTCCGCCTTGGCCCGGCCGCCGTTGATCCGCACCTGCCCGCTGCGCACGAGCTTGTAGACCAGGCTGCGCGGGGCGCCCTTGAGCTGGCCCAGCAGGAAGTTGTCCAGCCGCTGCCCGGCGCGATCGTCGGGAACGCGGACGGTACGCGCGCCGCCGCTGGGGGGGGTATCCGGCTGTGTCATTGGAGGCTGATCTGCTACACTCGGGGGGCGATGCAAGGGTTTGATTTCGCAGGAAGTGTCGGGCGGTTGACCGCCCATCCGGCCGAAAGCCGGCCTGCCTGGCGAGCCCCGCCGCAGTGACGTTGCCACCGCCCTCGGGGCGGACATGTTAACGGCTGCGCGGCAAACCCGCCCATTGCCGGCCCCCGCCGTGACTCTGCCCGTTGAACAACGCCCCGTGCGACGCGCCCATTCCCCACAAGGCATGCGGTGGCGGTCGCCGGCCCAGCAAGCCCATTACAAGGAAAAAGCGCTCCCGCGGTTCGCCGTGGTGTGGCAGCGCTGGAAAACTCGAAAGCGGCACGGCCTGCGCCCAGCGCGGCCGCGCGCTCGGTGGTATCCAGAAGCGAAACGCCCATGGCGTTCCGCGCGGCACCCATGCCGGGTGTGGCAGCGCACAAGGAACGCACAATGAAGCGAATGCTCATCAACGCCACGCAGGCGGAAGAACTGCGGGTCGCCATCGTCGACGGACAGAACCTGTACGACATCGACATCGAACAGCCGTCCCGCGACAACAAGAAGTCCAACATCTACAAGGGCCGCATCACCCGGCTCGAGCCCTCCCTCGAAGCCGCCTTCGTCGAATACGGCGGCGAGCGCCACGGCTTCCTGCCGCTGAAGGAAATCTCCCGCGACTATTTCCAGGCGGGCGTGGACCACAACAAGGCTGGCATCAAGGAACTCCTGCGCGAAGGCCAGGAAGTGGTGGTGCAGGTGGACAAGGAAGAGCGCGGCAACAAGGGCGCGGCCCTGACCACGTTCATCTCGCTTGCCGGCCGCTACATGGTGCTGATGCCGAACTCGCCGACCGCTGGCGGCGTCTCGCGCCGGATCGAGGGCGACGACCGCGCCGAACTGAAGCGCGCGATGGATTCGCTGGACATCCCCGACGAGATGGGCGTGATCATCCGCACCGCCGGCGTGGGCCGCGACGCGGAAGAGCTGCAGTGGGACCTGGATTACCTGCTGAGCATCTGGCGCGCGATCGCCGAGGCCGCGCTGAGCAAGCCGGCGCCGTTCCTGATCTACCAGGAGTCGCGCCTGATCGTGCGCGCCCTGCGCGACTACATGCGCAGCGACATCGGTGAGATCCTGGTCGACACCCCGGAGATGTACGCCGAGGCGCTGGAGTTCGTCGAGCAGGTGATGCCGCACAACAAGCGCAAGCTGAAGCAATACACCGACGACGTGCCGCTGTTCAACCGCTTCCAGATCGAATCGCAGATCGAGAACGCCTACGAGCGCACCATCCGCCTGCCCTCCGGCGGCGCGCTGGTGATCGACCAGACTGAGGCGCTGACCGCCATCGACGTCAACTCGGCGCGCGCCACCAAGGGCGGCGACATCGAGGAAACCGCGTTCAACACCAACCTGGAGGCGGCCGAGGAAGTGGCGCGCCAGCTGCGCCTGCGCGACCTGGGCGGGCTGGTGGTGATCGACTTCATCGACATGTCGTCCAACAAGCACCAGCGCGACGTGGAGAACAAGCTGCAGAACGCGCTGAAGTACGACCGCGCGCGCGTGCAGATCGGCCGCATCAGCCGCTTCGGCCTGCTGGAAATGAGCCGCCAGCGCCTGCGCCCCAGCTTGGGCGAGGCCAGCCAGATCGTCTGCCCGCGCTGCGAGGGCCACGGCCGCATGCGCAGCGTCGAGTCGCTGTCGCTCTCCATCATCCGCGTCGCCGAAGAGCACGCGATGAAGGACAACACCGGGCAGGTGCTGGTGCAGGCGCCGGTGGAGATCGCCAACTTCCTGCTCAACGAGAAGCGCAGCGCGCTGCGCGAGATCGAACAGCGCCACGACGCGCCGATCGTGATCGTCGCCGACGAACAGCTGCATACCCCGCATTACGAAGTGACGCGCATCCGCGACAACGAGATGGGCGAGGAAACCGGCCGGCCCAGCTACCAGCGCGGCACCCCGCGCAAGCTGAACACCATCGCGCTGACCAAGGGCCAGCTGAACATCCCGCCGCCGGCCGTCACCAAGGTCAGCCCCGCCCAGCCGGCGCCGCTGCGCGAACCCAAGCCGATGCCGGCCGAACCGCAGCAGGCGCCCGCGCCGGCCTTCGCGCAAGCGGCGAAGCCGGCCCCGGCCGCACCCGCCAGCGGCGGCGTGATCGGCTGGCTGCGCGGCCTGTTCGGCGCGGCGCCCAGCGCGCCCGCCCCGGCGCCGGCACGCAGCGAAGGCAATGGCCGCCGCGACGAGCGCGGCAATCGCCGCAACGAGCGTGATGGCCGCGGCAACCGCGATGGCCGCCGTGACGAGGGCCGCCGCGACGACAATCGCCAGCGCGACAACCGTGGCGAAGGCCAGAAACAGCAGAAGCAGAAGCAGCCGCAGCAGAAGCAGGAGCGCCAGCCGCAGCAGCCGAAGCCGCAGGAAAAGCCGCAGCAGCCGCAGCAGAAGCAGCCGCGCCCGCCCCGTCAGGAGCGTCCGGCCAACGAGGCCGCGCAACCAGCGGAAGTCGCCGCCGCTGCGGTCGCCGCCGCTGCCGGGCTCGCGGAGAGCACCACGGCTGCGGTGATCCAGCAGCCGGCCGCACCGGTGCCGTCGGCCGCGCCTGCGGAGCTGGAGTCGACCGTCGACACCGCCCGGCTGGAAGCGTCCAGCGACGGCGCGCCCGCCGCTGGCGACGACGCCAACACGGGAGAGGGCGGCGGCAAGCGCCGTCGCGGCCGTCGCGGCGGTCGCCGCCGCCGTCGTGGCAACGGCGACGCCGCCGGCGGTGCCGACGAGGCGATGCTGGACCATGATGAAGCGTTGGACGAGGTGGTTGGCGCCGACACCAACCAGCCGGAATTCGATTTCGACGACATCGAAGCCCCGGCTCCGGTGGCCGCAGTGCCGCCGGCGGACAACGCCGCCCCGATCGTCCGCGAGCGACCCGCTGCAAAGGTGGAAGCGCCCACCCCGGCACCGGCCGCCGCCGCGATTGTCGCGATCAGTTCGCCTACCGCCGCCGAGGTGGCACCGGTGGCCGCGGAGATCGCAGCGCCGGCCGTGCAGGCGCCTGGCGTCGCCACGTCCGAAGCCGAACTGCTGCCGCCGGCGGACGCCGTGACCGCAACCGCTTCGGTCGAAGTGGAGGCCGAGCGCGCCGAAGTTTCCGCGCAGCCTGCAGCCGATGTGCCGGTGCCCGCGCCGGCACCGGCCAAGGCTCCGGAGGTTGCTGACGCCAACCCGGCCGAAGGGGCCATGGCGCAGGCCAGCGTTGCCGTCGAACCTAGCGCCGCCGCGGAAGTGGCACCGGTTGCAGTCGTGGAGCCGGTAACACCGGCCGTGGAACCGGTCGCGGCCGCAGCCCCGGCACCCGCACCGGTTTCGATCCCGGCTCCGGACGCTCCCACGCGCGGGCTGTTCGAGTCGCTGCCGGAGGCCGCACCGGCCGCACCGGAAGCGCAGGTTGCCGCCACGGAAGCTGCGGAAAAAGACGGCGACGAGCCGCGCCACGACGCCTGATCCAGGGCGACGGACAGGAAAAAAGATGGCGCCGGTTTCCCGGCGCCATCGCATTTTGGTCATTTGGAATCGAGCGGCGCCGCCCGCTAGCCGCCGCAGCTCAGTGCACGGCCTGCGCCGGATCGATCAGGCCGTACTGGCCCACCAGCCGCGCCAGCGCGATGTTGTCCTGGATACCGAGCTTCTCGAACAGCCGGGTCTTGTGGGTGTTCACGGTCTTGGCGCTCAGGCTCAGCTGGCGGGCGATGGCTTCCTGCCGCAGGCCCTGGTTCAGCAGCAGCGCGACTTCCAGCTCACGCGGCGTCAGCGTATCGAAGGGTGAAGCGGTTTCACCGTGCAGGCCGGCCAGCGCCAGTCCCTGCGCGATCGAGCTGGCCAGGTATTTCCTGCCACGCGCCACGTCGCGCACCGCGCGCAGCAGCTCGGACGCGTCGCTGGCCTTGCCGACGTAGCCGAAGGCGCCCGCCTCCAGCAGCCGGCGCGGCATCGGCCCGTCTTCCAGCACCGACACCGCGATGACCCGGGTGCCGTACTCGCCGCGCACGATGCGTTCGGTCAGCTCCAGCCCGCTGAGTCCGGGCAGGTGGAGGTCGCACAGCACCACGTCCGGCCTGAGCTTGCGGATCTGCGGCAGCGCTGCTTCCGCGCTGTCCGCTTCGCCTATCACCTCGATGTCGTCCTCCGTGCCCAGGATCAGGCGGAAGCCCGCGCGTACCAACGCGTGGTCGTCGACAATGAACACCTTGATCCCCATGACGGCTCTCCCCTGTCCGATGGGCACAAGGTAGCGCCCCGCCACGCCCCGGCCAAGCAGGATTTGGCGCGATCGCGGCTAGGAATAATCCGACCCGCGCGCCGCCAGCATCCGGTCCAGCACCGATTTCAGCGCCAGCGGACGCAGCGGCTTCATCAGCAGCGGCAAGCCGGCCTCCTGCGCGGCGCTGCGTACCGCGCCGGTCTGGTCGGCGCTGAGGATCAGGCAAGGCGCGGCCGGGAACGCCGCGATTAGGCGGCCATGCAGCGCCACCCCATCGTCGCCATCGTCGAGGTGGTAGTCGAAGATCCACAGGTCGAACCATGCCGCCGCCAGTGCGGCCGTCGCGGCATGGCCATCGGCCACGGCCAGCACTTCGCAGCCCCAGCCACGCAGCACCCCGGCCAACGCGTCGCGCGCCGGCGCCTCGTTGTCCACCACCAGCACCCGTAGCCCACCAAGCCCGCGCGGCGCGGCGCGATGCGGCTGTGCCGCCGGCGCACGCGGCACGTCGATGGCGAAGATGCTGCCGCGACCCAAGGTGCTGCGCAGCGACACGTCCGATCCCAGCAGCTGGGCGATGCGGCGGGCAATCGCCAGGCCCAGGCCCAGCCCCTGCCCCGGGGCGTCATCGCCACGGCGGAACTCCTCGAAGATCGCCTCGCGCTTGGCCGTATCGATGCCAGGCCCGGTGTCGTGGACCTCGATGCGCAGGCCATCGCCGCTACGGCGCACGCCCAGCAGCACCCGTCCGCTGGCGGTATAGCGCAGCGCGTTGGCGAGGAAGTTCTGCAGCACCCGCCGCAGCAGCTGCGGATCGCTACGAACCCAGGTGCGGGTGGGCACGAACTCCAGCGCCAGCCCGCGCTGCCCGGCCAGCACGCGGAACTGCGTCACCAGCGGATCCAGCACGTCGGCCAGCGGGAAGGCGCGCGGCTCCGGCACCAATCCACCCGCTTCCAGCCGCGACATGTCCAGCAGGGTGGTCAGCAGGTCGGTGGTGGAATCCAGTGCTGAACCGATATGCCGCGCAAGCTCGCGCTCCCCGGGCGCGCCGCGCTGCTGCAGCGTATCGGTAAACAGATGCGCGGCGTGCAACGGCTGCAGCAGGTCGTGGCCGATGGCGGCGAGGAAGCGGCTCTTGGCGTCGTTGGCGTGCTCGGCCTCGCGCTTGGCGGTTTCCAGCAGCGCGGTGCGCTCGGCCACGCGCTGCTCCAGCGTTTCGTTCACCCGCATCAGCCCAGCCTCGGCCTGGCGGAACTCGGTGACGTCGGTGAAGGTGGCGACGAAGCCACCGCCCGGCATCGGGTTGCCGCGGATCTCGACGATGCAGCCGTCCTTGAACACGCGCTCGGACAGGTGCGGCGTGCCCGCGCGCATATGCGCCAGCCGGCGCTCCAGCGCGGCGCCGTCGCGGGCCGGATCGATGCCGGCGATCTCGCGCAGCGCCCAGCGCGCCGCCTCGGCAATCGGCATGCCTACCCGCAGCATCCCCGGCGGGTATCCGAACAGTTCCTCGTAGCGACGGTTCCAGGCCACCAGGTGCAGTTCGGCATCGACCACGCTGATGCCCTGGCTCATGTTTTCCAGCGCCGCCTCCAACAGCCGCTGGTTGAAGCGCAGGTCCTGCGAGGCCTCGCCGACGATGGCGGCGACGGTATCGAGGTCGGCGCCGCGCCGGTCCGCATCCTCCACCGGATCCCGGCGCGCCGCGTCCAGCAGCAGGCGCGCCGAGGCGCTGCCCAGCACCGCCGCCAGCTCGTGTTCCAGCTTCGATTCGATCCGCGCCGGCACCGTGCCACTGGCCGGCGCATGCCGCAGCAGCTCGTCGACGCGCTCCACCGGCAGGAAACGCCGCCCCGCGTTGCGCAAGCTGGCAAGGTCGGCGCCGCGCGCCTGCGGGTGGCGCTGTTGGCCACGCAGCGCAGCCAGCAGCAGCGTGGCGGCGGTGCCGACGAACAGGCTCACCCCGACCGCGCGGCCCAACCGGCTCCAGCCGGTCAGGCCGAACACCGCGTCCGGCGCCAGCCAAGACAGGCCGAACGGTCCATCGCGCAGCCACGCCGGATCGCCGCCGCTGGTGGCCACCAGCATCGGCACCAGCATCACCCACAGCCACGCCACGAAGCCGGCCAGCACGCCGACGGTGGCGGCGATGGCCGGGGTGTGCGGCCGCCAGACCGCGAACACCAGCGCCGGCACCAGCGTCGCCAGCGCGGAGAACGACACCGCGCCGACATCCGCCAGCGCCTCGTTGCCACTGACCAGCCGGCTGTAAGCCCAGCCCAACAGCATCAGCGCCACGATGCCGGTGCGCCGCAGCAGCAGCAGGTCGCCGCGATGGTCTCCATGGCCGTCGCCCCCCGCGCGTGCCCACGCGCCGCGCAGCAGGCCCGGCGCGAACCAGTGGTTGCCGATCATCAGGCTCAGCGTCAGCGTGCTCACGATCACCATGCCGGTGGCGGCACTGAGCCCACCCAGGAACACCAGCAGCGCCAGCGCGGCATTGCCCTGCGCCAGCGGCAGCGCCAGCGCATACATGTCGGTGGGCACCGCATCGCCGAGCAGCGCCGCGCCGTAGCGGGCCAACGCCAGCGTGGGCAGCGCGATCAGCAGCAGGTACAGCGGGAATTGCCAGCGCGCGGTGCGCACGTCGGCCTCGTCGCGGCACTCCACCACCCCGACGTGGAACTGGTGCGGCATCACGAACATCGCCAGCGCGCCCAGGATCACCAGCGGCATGAAGCCGCCGGCCGTGCGCACCGGCGGGGGCGCGGCGGGCATTTCCTGCAGTCCGCCCAGGCCCAGCCAGACGAAGCCGCCCAGCGCCAGCATCGCCACCAGCTTGAACAGCGACTCGAACGCCAGCGCCAGCACCAGCCCCCGGTTGTGCCCGGCCGCGTTGACCCGGCGGGTGCCGAACAGGATCGCGAACAGCGCCATCGCCAAGGCCACGTACAGCGCACCGTCGTGCCACAGCGGCGCATCTGCGCTAGTGGCAAGCCCGCCGGTGACGGTGGCCAGGCTCATGGTGATCGCCTGCAGCTGCAGCGCGATGTAGGGAATCAGGCCGAGCACGGCGACCAGGGTGACCACCGCCGCCAGCCATGGGTCCTTGCCCAGCCGGGTGGCGATGAGGTCGGCCAGCGAGGTGGCGTTGCTTTCACGCGCCAACCGCACCAGCCGCATCATGAAGGCCATCGCCAGCGCATGGAACAGGATCGCGCCGACGAAGGTGGGCGGCAGCGGCCAGCCGTAGCGCGCGGCCTGGGTGACGGTGCCGTAGAAGGTCCACGACGTGCAGTGCACCGCCAGCGACAGCGCATAGACGTGGCGCCAGTGCCTGCCGAACACGCCGGGGTGCCGCTCCGCGGCCAGCCCGGTCCCGAACAGCAGCCCCAACCACAGCAGCGATGCGGCAACGACCGCGGCGACGCTCAGCATGGCGCCGCCTTCAGGCATGCAGGGGTGCGTGCGTCATCGAAAGACATTCCCGCCGAGGATAGCGCGACGGCGGGCCGAAGCCCGCCGTCGCGTGGGTGTTGCCGGGGTGCAGAGGCGGATCAGAAGTCGTACTTCACGGTCAGGCTGTACTGCCGCGGCGGGCCGTAGAAACCGGTGTGCACGCCCAGTGCGGAATACAGGTTGTAACCGGTGGTGAGATATTCCTCATCGGCCAGGTTGCTGCCCTGCAGGGACACCGTCCAGGCATCGTTGTACTTCCAGATCAGGCCGGCACCGATCAGGCCGTAGCCATCCTGGGTGATCGGCTGCACGGTCGCTTTGGTCACCGGGTCATAGACCACTTCCGTGGTTGCCACGACGCGACTCTGGTAGCTGTAGCCCACCCGCGCGGACAGGCTGCCGGCGCCGCCGAGATCCATGCGGTACTCGGCGTTCAGCGCGCCCGAGAAGTCCGGTGCGTTGGTGAACTCCTGCTGCTTGGCGATGTTGAAGTTCTTGAACATGTAGGTGTCGAACTTCGCGTCCAGCCATGCCAGGTTGCCGGTGAGCGTGAAGTTGTCGGTGGCCAGCCACTGGTACTCGACCTCCAGCCCGTCCACCGTGCCCTCGCCGGCGTTGGTGAAGTCGCCGAAGAACGCCTTGGTGTTCTGCGGCGTGGTGTATTCGGTGAAGATGGAAAGCTGGATGTCCTTGTACTTGTTGTGGAACGCCGACAGGTTCAGGAACAGCCGCTGGTCCAGCAGGCCCATCTTGGTGCCGACCTCGTAGCTGTCCACCTGCTCGTCCTGGAACGGATCGGCGGAACGCGGCACCGCGGTGGCCTGCGCACGGATGTTGTAGCCACCGGACTTGAACCCGCGGGAGGCCACGCCGTACACCATGATGTCCGGCGTCACCTGGTAATCCAGCGAAATCTTCGGCGACAGGTTCTTGAAGTTGATGGTCTTGTCGAAGGCCGCAGCCACCACGCCGCTGGGCTTGGTGAAGGTGCCGTCGGTATAGCCGATGTTCTTGACCACCGCGTGCTTGTCCTCGGAGGTCCAGCGCATGCCCAGGTCCACGCTGAACCTGTCGCTCACGTCGAACGTCCAGTCCGCGTAGGCGGCGACGCTCTCCGTATAGACCGTACCCTGGGTATCGCCGAAGCTGAGGTTGAAGAAGTTGTTCAGCACCTGTCCGCCGGCTTCGCCATCGAAGCTGTAGACGCCGAACACGCCGCGCATGCGGCCACCGGCGTCATAGTTGGCCTGGACCTCGTGGGTGACCTGCTCGTCGCTGTAGAACGCCTTGACGTCGGCGATCTTGTCCTGGGTGGTGTCGAAGTCGATGTTGGTCTCGGTATCCGACTCGCGCTTGGCCAGCACGTACTTGAACGTCCAGTCCTCGTTCATGCGGAAGTTCGCGGTGACCGACGCGCCGCTGAGGGTGGTGTCGTTGACGTTCGGCATGCCGTTGCGCACGTCGTAGCGACTCGCCATCGGCGGCTTCGGCCCGGTGCCGCCGTACAGCGGGATCGAGTTGAACGGGTTGGGGGCCAGCATCTTCGCGCCGCGCACGCCGGAGGTGTCGTCGACATGGTCGAAGGCGAACTGCAGGTCGAACTTGTCGGTGACGTACGCGCCCAGGTTGGCGCGGTACGCACGGATCTTCTTGTCGCTGACCTGGGCGCCGGTGATGACGTTCTCGCCGAAGCCGTCACGATGCAGGTCGGCCACGGAAATGCGGCCGCGCAGGTATTCGCTGCCTCCGAAACCACCGCCCACCGCCGCCTTGATGTCGCGCTGGCCGTAGTTGCCCACCGTCACCGACCCGTAGCCGTTGAAGTCGGAGCGCAGCCCCTTGGAGACGTACTTGATCGCGCCGCCGATGGTGTTCTTGCCGTACAGCGTGCCCTGCGGGCCGCGCAGGACTTCGATGCGCTCGACATCGAACACGTCCAGCAGCGCACCCTGCGGACGGGCGATGTAGACATCGTCCATGTAGATGCCGACGCCGGGATCGACGCCCCACAGCGGGTCGGACTGGCCAACGCCGCGGATGTAGGCGGTGAGCGTGCTGCTGGAACCGCGTGCAGCGTAGATGGTGAGGTTCGGCACCTGCGCGTCGAGATCGGACAGGTCCTCCACGTTGAGCTTGTCCAGCGCGTCCGCGGTGAACGCGGTCACCGCCACCGGCACGTCCTGCAGGGTTTCCTCGCGCTTGCGCGCGGTCACGGTGACGCTCTCCAGCGTCGTGGCCTTCTGGCCAACCTGCTTGGCCGCGGTGGCGTCCTGCGCCAGCGCGGGCGCGCCCACCAGCAGCGACACGGCCAGTGCGCCGTGGATCGCCATGCTCAATTGCTTGCGTTTCATCACTCCCCCTCCGGGTGCTGCGGGCGGCACGATTACCACCAATGCCGGCAAGGTAGTCGGCAACGCTTCGCTGCGGCATTGGACGTTCGGACAATGGGCCGGGGCGGGCGCTGCCACGACACTCGCAGCCCTGAATCCGCCGCCGAGGATGGGCATGTCGTTTCTGATCGTGTTGGCCGCGCTGTGCTTCCTGATGCTGGTGGCCTACCGCGGCTACAGCGTGATCCTGTTCGCGCCCGTGGCGGCGCTGGGCGCGGTGCTGCTGACCGACCCGTCGCTGGTCGCGCCGATGTTCACCGGCCTGTTCATGGACAAGATGGTCGGTTTCCTCAAGCTGTACTTCCCGGTGTTCCTGCTGGGCGCGGTTTTCGGCAAGGTGATCGAACTGTCGGGCTTCTCCAAGGCCATCGTGCAGGCCACCATCCGGGTGGTCGGCGCGCAGCGGGCGATGCTGTCGATCGTGCTGGTCTGCGCGCTGCTGACCTACGGCGGTGTATCGCTATTCGTGGTCGTGTTCGCGGTGTATCCGTTCGCCGCCGAGCTGTTCCGCCAGAGCAACATCCCCAAGCGGTTGATCCCCGGCACCATTGCGCTGGGTGCGTTCACCTTCACCATGGACGCGCTGCCGGGCACGCCGCAGATCCAGAACATCATCCCCACCACGTTCTTCGGCACCGACACCTGGGCGGCGCCGGTGCTGGGCACGCTGGGCGGCGTGTTCATCCTGATCCTCGGCCTGTCCTACCTAGACTGGCGCCGGCGGGTGGCCGCGCGCAACGGCGAGGGTTACGGCGATGCGGCCACGCTGGTCAACGAGCCTGCCGCGTTCGCCGGCGGCAAGCTGGCCAACCCGATGATCGCGATCCTGCCCCTGCTGGTGGTGGGCGTGGCCAACAAGCTGCTGACGCTGTGGATCCCCGGCCATTACGGCGACAGCGCCAGCTTCGTGCCGGCGGTGATCGGCAATCCCGCGCCTGTGGTGCAGGAAGTGGCCAAGGTCGCGGCGATCTGGGCGGTGGAAGGCGCGCTGCTGGCCGGCATCGCCTGCGTGCTGCTGTTCGCGTGGAAGCCGGTCAAGGCCAGCTTCTCGGAAGGCAGCAAATCGGCCATTTCCGGCGCGCTGCTCGCGGGCATGAACACTGCTTCCGAATACGGCTTCGGCGCGGTGATCGCCGCCCTGCCCGGCTTCCTTGTGGTTGCCAACGCGCTGGGCTCGATTCCGAATCCGCTGGTCAACGAAGCAGTGACCGTCACCGCGCTGGCCGGCATCACCGGCAGCGCCTCCGGCGGCATGAGCATCGCCCTGGCCGCAATGGCCGAAACCTTCATCGCCAATGCGAACGCCGCCGGCATCCCGATGGAAGTGCTGCACCGGGTCGCCGCAATGGCCTCCGGCGGCATGGACACGCTGCCGCACAACGGCGCGGTGATCACCCTGCTGGCGGTGACCGGGCTGACCCACCGGCAGGCATACAAGGACATCTTTGCCGTCACCTGCATCAAGACGCTGGCGGTGTTCGTGGTGATCGGGCTGTTCTACGGTTTCGGGCTGGTCTGAACGGGCTTGCCAGCACCGCGCGTCGCCCGCACCATCGGCGGCCATGAGCGAACCCATTGAAGACACGCGCCAACTGTCGCGCCGTACCACGCCCACCTGGGAAGTCGAACTGCTGATCTCCGGCGTGGCGGTATTCGCCATGCTGCAGCTGCCGGGCTGGCTGGATGACGGGATATTCGCGCTCGAACCCCGGCTAGGCGAGGACTGGCGGCAGATCCTGATCCTCGGCTACATCTACGCCAAGAGCGCGGCGATGATTCTCGCCACGACCTTCGTGCTGCATCTGCTCCTTCGTGCCCGTTGGATCGCCCTGGTGGGCATGCACTCGGTCTATCCGGAGGGCATCCTGCTGGACAAACTCCGTTTGGGACCCATCCAGCAGAAGATTGAGCGCGAGATCAACAAGCCGATGCAGGAACGCATCGAGCGGGCGGATAATCTCGCGACCATCGTGTTCGCGATCGGCGTCATGCTGGCCACCATGCTGGTCGCAATCGCCATCGGGGCGACGACGCTGTACGCGGCCGGCATGCTGGTCGCAACCGTGAGCGTGAGCCGGATCGGCGCTCCGATTGCGATGATCGCGATCTTCGGCCTGGTCATGATTCCATTCACAGCATTGCTGCTGCTGGATCGGCACAAAGGCGCCCATTGGCCGGACGACACTTGGCAGCACCGAATCATGCGTGCGGCCATGCGCGGCTATTCCCGCATCGGCTTCAGCCAAAGCGGCAATCCGATCATGGCGCTGCTGGCCAGCCACGGCGGGGACCGCAAGGCCATCCTGCTGACCACGACGGTCATGTTCGTGACGCTCGCCAGTGCGGGACTCTCCTTGGGAATGCAGAAGAAACCCGGCATGTTCGGCAGCTACGCCCTGTTCCCAAAATCGACGGCGCTCGAAGTCGAATCTGCCCACTACGACGACCAGCGCAACCCGGCGCGCGATCCCGCGGTGCCCTATGTGCAGTCCTCCGTCATCATCGGGCCTTACCTGAAACTGGTCGTCCCCTATCGCCCGCTCCACGCCGAGGCCGCGATGCGCGCGACCTGCGCTCCCAGCACAGAAAATCGCGAGGGAGAGGCCTTGGCGAGCGCCCTGCTGGCCTGCCTGCACGACCTGCACCCGGTGACGCTGGACGGCAGGACACTCACCGACCTGCGCTACGAAATCGCCAGCGATCCGCGCACCGACCGCCCCGCCCTGCTGGCGATGATCGACGTGCGCGAGCTGCCGCGCGGCCGGCACGAGCTGCGCGTGGCCCGTCCGCCGCGCGCCGACCGCAAGGCGGACAAGGATCATCCCGACCCGGGTTTCGATGCGATCCCGTTCTGGCGCTGAGGCAACGCCGGCCGCGCACTAGAATCTGCGGGTGAGCGAAACCCCGCAGCGCAAGATCATCCACGTCGACATGGACGCGTTTTACGCGTCGGTGGAGCAGCGCGATGATCCGTCACTGCGTGGCCTGCCGGTGGTGGTGGCATGGAAGGGCGCGCGCTCGGTGGTGTGCGCCGCCAGCTACGAGGCGCGCCGGTTCGGGGTGCGCTCTGCGATGCCGGCGCTGCGCGCCGAGCGGCTGTGCCCGCAGGCGGTGTTCGTGCCGCCGGACTTCACCCGCTACAAGGCGGTGTCGAGACAGGTGCGCGGGATCTTCGAGCGCTACACGGACCGGATCGAACCGCTGTCGCTGGACGAAGCCTATCTCGACGTCACTGCGCCCAAGCGGGATCTGGGCAGCGCCACCGCCATCGCCAGCGAAATCCGCGATGCGATTCGCGAGGAGACGCGGCTCACCGCCTCCGCCGGCATCGCACCCAACAAGTTCCTGGCCAAGATCGCCAGTGACTGGAACAAGCCGGACGGGCAGTTCGTGCTCAAGCCGGCGATGGTGGAGGCGTTCCTCGCACCGCTGGCGGTGGGCCGCCTGCCCGGCGTCGGCAGGGTGATGGAAGCAAAACTGGCCGAACTGGGCGTGGCCAGCTGCTCGGACCTGCGGGCGCTCGGTGCGGAGGCGCTGGAGGCGCGCTTCGGCCGCTGGGGCCGGCGCCTGCACGAGCTGTCGCAGGGGCTCGACGAGCGCGAAGTGCAGACCGGCCGCCCCACCCTGCAGATTTCCAGCGAGGACACCTTCGCCAGCGACCTGCTGCTGGACGAGCTGGCGCCGCATATCCGCCGGCTGGCCACCAGCACCTGGGCCGGCTACCTGCGCGAACGCGCGCAACACCCGGACCGCATCGCCCGCACCGTGGTGCTGAAGCTGAAGACCGCCGACTTCCGCACCCTCACCCGCAGCCTGACCGGCGCGGAGCCGCCGACCAGCGAGGACGCTCTGGCACGCACCGCCTGCGCGCTGCGCGCGCGCGTCGACCTGCCGGCCGGCACGCGCTTCCGGCTGGCGGGCGTGGGGCTGTCCGGCTTCGCCGAGCCCGACGGCAGCGCGGCGCAGGACGACCTGTTCCTCGGCCCGCATTCGCGGTAGCTCCCTACCCGGCTCCCGCAAAGCCGCCTTTCGGTTCCGGCGGCCGGGTTGGAACTTTCACTCAGCTTGCCGGCGCTAGGGTGGAAGGATGGGCACTGCCACGCACATCGCCGGTTCCACGGGATACCCTCCGCCGCCGTGGGGGGTGGAAGACCTGCGCGGCATCGCCCAGTTGCTGGTGCAGGCCGTGACCGCCACCACCGACCTCGCCGAGCACGTGCACGCGAACGTGCTCGGCCTGCCCGCACGCCTGCTGGGGGCGGAGCCGACCAAGCGCACGCGCGGCATTGCCGGATTTGCCTACGGCGCCGTCCGCGGCGGCGCGTCGCTGCTGGGCAGCGCGGTGGACGGCGTGCTGGCACCGCTGGCGGATCGTTGGCCGCAGGGCGCCGGATCCGCGCGTCGCGACGCCTTGCTGGCCGCGCTCAATGGCGTGCTGGGTGACCAGCTCGCCACGACCGGCAATCCGTTGGCACTGGCCGCATCCCTGCGCCATGCCGGCCAGGGGTTGCCGATCGGCGAACCCCGGTGGGCCAGCGCGCTGTCATCGCCCTCGCCCCGCCTGCTGGTGCAGGTCCACGGCCTGTGCATGAACGACCGGCAGTGGCGCCGCAACGGCCACGACCACGGCGAGCAGCTGGCCAAGGCGCTTGGCTACACCGCCATCCATCTGCACTACAACAGCGGGCTGTCGATCGCCCGCAATGGGCGCACGTTCTCCGCGCTGCTGCAGTGGCTGCTGGAGGGCTGGCCGGTGCCGGTCGAGCGCTTCGCCATCCTCGGGCACAGCATGGGCGGGCTGGTGGCGCGCGCAGCGATGCACGAGGCCACCCTGCGCTCCCAACCCTGGGTACGGCGGCTGGACCAGGTGGTGTTCCTCGGCACCCCCCACCACGGCGCGCCGCTGGAGCGTGCCGGCCAACTGCTGGAACAGGCGCTTGGGCTGTCGCCATGGACGGCACCCTTCGTGCGCCTCGGCGACCTGCGCAGCGCCGGCATCCGCGACCTGCGCCACGGCAGCATCAGCGACCTGCCGCTGCCTCCGCGCCAAACCATCCCGCTGCCCGGCGGCGTCCGAGCCTACGCTGTCGCGGGTTCCAGTCGGCCGAACACACGGATCGGACGCGCGCTGCGCGGCGACGGCCTGGTGCCTGTCGCCAGTGCCCTCGGCGAGCATCGCGATCCGCGCCGGCGCCTGGCGATTGCCCCCACCCGCCAGCGGGTGGTGGAGCGCACGGGACATCTGGACCTGCTCGACAGCAGGGAGGTCTACCGCCACCTGCGGCGTTGGCTGGCGTAGCCCCGGGCGGCGCCAATGCCCTACGCTTGCGCGATGACCGCAAGCGACGCCCCGGCCCCCGGCCTGTCCCGCCAACAGCTCAAGACCCTCGCGCTGGCCTCGCTGGGCGGTGCGCTGGAGTTCTACGACTTCGTGGTGTTCGTGTTCTTCGCCACCACCATGGGTGCGCTGTTCTTCCCGGCCGACATGCCGCAGTGGTTGAAGCTGGTGCAGGCCTTCGGCATCTTCGCCGCCGGTTACCTGGCGCGGCCGCTGGGCGGCGTGCTGATGGCGCATTTCGGCGACCTGTCCGGGCGCAAGCGGATGTTCATGCTGAGCATCCTGCTGATGGCGGTGCCCACGCTGCTGATGGGCCTGCTGCCGACCTATGCGCAGATCGGCATGGCGGCACCGCTGCTGCTGTTGCTGCTGCGGATCCTGCAGGGCGCGGCGATCGGCGGCGAGGCACCGGGTGCGTGGGTGTTCGTCAGCGAGCACGTGTCCGCGCGCCACCGCAACCTCGCCTGCGGCTCGCTGTCGCTGGGCCTGCTGGCCGGCATCCTGTTGGGTTCGCTGGTGGCGCGCGCGGTCAACGCCGCGTTCGACGAGGCGCAACTGCTGGCCTGGGGTTGGCGCATCCCGTTCGTGGCCGGCGGCGTGTTCGGCCTGCTGGCGATGGTCTTGCGCCGGCAGCTGCACGAAACCCCGGTGTTCGCCGAGCTGCAGCAGCGCCGCGCACTGTCGGCGGAGACGCCGCTGAAGGCGGTGGTGCGCGACCATGCCGGCGCGGTGGCGCTGGGCATGCTGCTGACCTGGCTGCTGACCGCCGCGGTGGTGGTGACCATCCTGATGATGCCGACCTTCCTGCAGGGCATGGGCGTGAGCCGCGACGCCGCGCTGGCGGGCAACGCGCTGGCGGTGCTGGCGGCGATGGCGGCCAACCTGCTTGCCGGCGCGCTGGCGGACCGCTACGGCGTCGGCCGGGTGCTGGCGCTGTGGAGCCTGCTGCTGGGCGTCGCGTTCTGGTGGTTCTACCGCGAGGCACAGGCCGGCGCGTATTCGCAGTGGCACTACGCCATCGCCGGGAGCGCGGTGGGCCTGACCGCGATGATCCCGGCCATCGCGCTGGGCGGCTTTCCCGCGCCGGTGCGTTTTTCCGGGCTGTCGTTCTCCTACAACCTGGCCTACGCCATCGCCGGCGGTCTGACCCCGGTGCTGCTGAGCCTGGCGATGAAGGGCAACCCCGACGCACCGATGCAGTACATCGCAGGCATGGCGGCGCTGGGCGTGGCGCTGGGGCTGTTCGTCGAGTGGCGAGGGCGCGGATCCTGACGAAGCGCCCGCGCGCACTCCCGCGCAGCCGGCTTTGTCAAGCTGTTGCCATGCCGATGCGGCAGCGACAATGACGGCTTCGTTCCGCAGCCGCAGCAGATCCGCATGACCCAGCTTTCCCCCGCCCTCGCCCGCAAGATCGCCTCCACGATTGCCGTTGAAATCGGCGCGCAGCCCGCACAGGTGCAGGCGGCGGTGGGGCTGCTGGACGAAGGCGCCACCGTGCCCTTCATCGCGCGCTACCGCAAGGAAGTGACCGGCGGACTGGACGACACCCAGCTGCGCAACCTGGAAACCCGGCTGACCTACCTGCGCGAGATGGAGGACCGCCGCGCGGCGATCCTGTCCAGCATCGAAGAGCAGGGCAAGCTGACCGATGAACTGCGGGCCGACATCGAAGCCGCCGACAGCAAGTCGCGCCTCGAGGACCTCTACCTGCCGTACAAGCAGAAGCGCCGCACCCGCGCGCAGATCGCCCGCGAAGCCGGGCTGGAACCGCTGGCCGACGGCCTGCTGGCCAACCCGGACCTGGTGCCGGAGGAGTTCGCCGCCGGCTTCGTCGCTGCCGACAAGGGCGTCGCCGATGCCAAGGCCGCACTGGAAGGCGCGCGCGCCATCCTGATCGAACGCTGGGGCGAGGACGCCGCGCTGCTGGGCGAGCTGCGCGAGTGGCTGGCGCGCGAGGGCCTGATCCGCTCGAAGGTGGTGGAAGGCAAGGAGGCCGCGGGCGAGAAGTTCCGCGACTACTTCGACCACGCCGAGCCGCTGGCGAAGATCCCCTCGCACCGCCTGCTGGCGCTGCTGCGCGGCCGGCGCGAGGAATTCCTGCAGCTGGACCTCGATCCCGGCGCGGATGCCGAGGCGGGCCACCAGTACGCCGAGGGGCGCATCGCCCTGCACGCCGGCATCGATGCGCGCGGCCGCGCCGCGGACACCTGGCTGCGCAACGCGGTGCGGCTGGCGTGGCGCGCCAAGATCCACATGCACCTGCTGCTGGACCTGTTCAACCAGGCGCGCGAGAAGGCCGAGGGCGAGGCCATCGCCGTGTTCGGCGACAACCTCAAGGACCTGCTGCTGGCCGCGCCGGCCGGCCCGAAGGCGGTGCTGGGCCTCGATCCCGGCCTGCGCACCGGCGTGAAGGTGGCGGTAGTGGATGCCACCGGCAAGCTGGTCGCTACCGACACCATCTATCCGCATGAACCGCGTCGCCAATGGGACCAGTCGCTGGCGACGCTGAAGAAGCTCTGCCTCGCCCACGGCGTGCAGCTGATCGCCATCGGCAACGGCACCGCCAGCCGCGAGACCGACAAGCTGGCCGGCGACCTGCTCAAGCTGGTGCCGGAGCTGAAGGCGCAGAAGATCGTGGTGAGCGAAGCCGGCGCCTCTGTGTACTCGGCCTCGGAACTGGCGGCGAAGGAGTTCCCGACCCTCGACGTGTCGCTGCGCGGCGCCGTCTCCATTGCCCGCCGCCTGCAGGACCCGCTGGCCGAGCTGGTGAAGATCGAACCCAAGGCGATTGGCGTGGGCCAGTACCAGCACGACGTGGACCAGTACCGCCTTGCCCGCGCGCTGGACGCGAAGGTGGAGGACTGCGTGAACGCGGTCGGCGTCGACGTGAACACTGCCTCCGGCGCGCTGCTGGCGCGCGTCTCCGGCCTGTCGGCGACGGTGGCCGAGAACATCGTCGCGCACCGCGATGCCAATGGCGCGTTCAAGTCGCGCAAGGCGCTGCTGAAGGTGCCACGCCTCGGCGAGAAGACCTTCGAACAGTGCGCCGGCTTCCTGCGCATCATGGATGGCGAGCAGCCGCTGGACGCCTCGTCGGTGCACCCGGAAGCCTATCCGGTGGTCGAACGCATCCTCGCGGCCGGCGGCAAGTCGGTGAAGCAGATCATCGGCGATACCGCGTTCCTGCGTTCGCTCAAGGCCGCGCAGTTCACCGACGAGCGCTTCGGCGAACCCACCGTGCGCGACATCCTGAAGGAGCTGGAGAAGCCCGGCCGCGACCCGCGCCCGGAGTTCAAGGCCGCCACCTTCGCCGACGGCGTGGAGGACATCCGTGATCTCAAGCCCGGCATGGTGCTGGAAGGGGTGGTCAGCAACGTCGCCGCGTTCGGCGCATTCGTCGACATCGGCGTGCATCAGGACGGGCTGGTGCACATCTCCGCGCTGTCCGACCGCTACGTGAAAGACCCGCGCGAAGTGGTGAAGGCCGGCGACATCGTGAAAGTGAAAGTGCTGGACGTGGACGTGGCGCGCAAGCGCATCGCGCTCACCCGGCGCATGGACGATCCGGTCGGCGAAGCACGCAGCGAAGCACGCAGCAATGATCGCGGCCCGCGCCGCGACGAGCGTGCCAGCCGCCCGGCCGCGCGCCCGGCCGTACAACAGCAGGCGCCGTTCAACAGCGTGATGGCGGACGCGCTGAAGGGCTTGAAGCGCAGCTGAGCGGCCGGCTCAGTCCGGATCCGCCGCCGCGCCACCGCCCGCGACCCGGCGCTGCCCGGCATCCTCGTCGCGCGGGCGAACCGGCCCACCGTGGAGCCGCGCAACCGGCGGCTCGCCGCTCCAGCGCCGCACCGCGCGCTGGAAGAACTGGCTGTTGGGGACCCGCAGCTGGCTTTCAAAACCATCGGCATGACGTTCCAGCAGGGTCACGTAGATCAGGTTGATGTCGATCACCTGCCCGCCCAGGCCCGGCTTCTCTCCGTTGTCCAGCACCTCGATATGGTCGAACAGGCGGAATGGCCGGGTCACCAGGATCAGGAACGAGCAGAAGATGTTGGTGAGCACGCTCCAGGCGGCGAAGAACGCCACCGCCGCCACCGCGGCGAAGCCGGTGAACGCGCCCCACAGCACCCCGGCGGACACGCCGAAACGCTCCAGCACCATCAGCAGCGCCGCCATCCCGATCAGGAAGGTGGCCACCCGGCGCGCACCCATCACCACCATCGGCGGCAGTTCGTAGCGCGCGGCCAGGCGCGCGATCAGCCGCCGCACCAGCCACCGCAGCGCCCACGCCACCAGCAGGATCGCCAGCACCTGCAGCACCACCGCGATGTATTCGACCTTGGGCTGCAGCCAGGCGGGCAGGTAATTCTCCATGCGGCCATGTTACCCGCGCACCGGTCCGCCCAGGCGCGGGATGAAATGCGTGTTTCAGCCGCGACGGAAACAGAAGTGTTCGAAACCCGCGCCCAGCCGCTGCAGGTCCAGCGTGGCTTCCGCCACCAGCCCGCGCCCGTCTTCGCGACATTCCTGCAGCGCCCAGTGGCGCACGCCGCGCGCCGCCAGCCGTTCCGCCAGGCCATACAGCGCCGGCAGCGGAAACAGCCCCGGATGCCAGGTGGTCCGGCATTCGTAAGCCACGCCGCTGGCCAGCACCGCCTCCAGCGCTTCGCCCACCGGGCGCGCGCTGTCGCGGCGGCCGGTCACCGCGTCGTAGTGCGCGTCCGGCGCCTTGATGTCCAGCCCGATCCAGTCCAGCTGCGGCAGCAGATGACGCAGCCGCGCCGGATACATGCCGCCGGTATGCAGGCCGATCTGGTAGCCCATCGCCTTCACCCGCGCGACGGCCTCGGGCAGCGCGGCCTGCGCGGTCGGTTCGCCGCCCGAAAATACCACCGCGTCGAGCAGGCCGACGCGGCGGTGCAGGAACGCCTCGACCTGCGCCCAGGCAACCCCGCCCTGCCCGCGCGCCGGCAGCAGTTCGGGGTTGTGGCAGTAGCCGCAGCGCCAGGGACAGCCCTGCAGGTACAACACCGCCGCCAGCCGACCGGGGAAGTCGATGCTGGTCAGCGGCGTCATCCCGCCGACGCGGATCATGCGGCGGCGGCTGCCAGCGTGGCGCGCGGGCGTTCGCTGAAGAAACAGCGCTCGGCGTGCTCGCCCTGCTTGCCGATGTTGAAGCTGGACACCGGGCGGTGGTAGCCCATCACCCGCGTCCACACTTCGCAGCGCTGGCGGTCTTCGTTGCGCAGCGAAGCGGTGGCGGACGCTGCGGAATTGGCGGTGTTGTTCATGCGGAAATCTCCTCGTGGAAGGTGGCGTCGGTAATCGACGGCCGGGCGGCCGCCTGCAGTTCCGCCAGCAGCCGCTGGTCGCAGCGCGGGCAGAATTCGTGCTCGCCCGCCAGGTAGCCGTGCTCCGGGCAGATCGAGAAGGTGGGCGTGATCGTGATGTAGGGCAGGCGGAAGCGGCTCAGAGCGCGCCGCACCAGGTCGCGGCAGGCATCGCCGCTGGACAGGCGCTCGCCCATGTACAGGTGCAGCACGGTGCCGCCGGTGTAGCGCGACTGCAGCGCCTCCTGCCGCTCCAGCGCCTCGAACGGATCGTCTGTGAAGCCCACCGGCAGTTGCGAGGAATTGGTGTAGTACGGCCGCTCGCTGCTGCCCGCCTGCAGGATGTCCGGCCAGCGCCGGCGGTCCTCCTTGGCGAAGCGGTAGGTGGTGCCTTCGGCTGGCGTGGCTTCGAGGTTGTAGAGCTGGCCGGTCTGCTCCTGGAACTCCACCATCCGCGCGCGCACGTGGTCCAGCAGGTGCAGCGCGAAAGCGTGGCCCCAGTCGCTGGTCAGGTCGTGTGCGTCGCCGCTGAAATTGCGGACCATCTCGTTGATGCCGTTCACCCCCAGCGTCGAGAAGTGGTTGCGCAGTGTGCCGAGATAGCGCTTGGTGTACGGGTACAGGCCGTCGTCGATCAGCTGCTGGATGGTGCCGCGCTTGATTTCCAGGCTGCGCCGGCCCAGCTCCAGCAGTTCGTCCAGGCGCGCGAACAGGCCGGCTTCGTCGCCGCGATGCAGATGGCCCAGCCGCGCGCAGTTGATCGTGACCACGCCCAGGCTGCCGGTCTGCTCGGCGCTGCCGAACAAGCCGTTGCCGCGCTTGAGCAGCTCGCGCAGGTCCAGCTGCAGCCGGCAGCACATCGAGCGGATCATCCCCGGGTCCAGCTCGGAATTGATGAAGTTCTGGAAGTACGGCAAGCCGTACTTCGCGGTCATCTCGAACAGCAGCCGCGCGTTCTCCGATTCCCACGGGAAGTCGGCGGTGATGTTGTAGGTCGGGATCGGGAAGGTGAATACCCGCCCGCGCGCATCGCCCGCGCTCATCACCTCGATGTAGGCGCGATTGAACAGGTCCATCTCCGCCTGCAGTTCGCCGTAGGTGAACGGCATTTCCTCGCCACCGATGAACGGGGTCTGGTGGCGCAGGTCGGCCGGACACACCCAGTCGAAGGTGAGGTTGGTGAACGGCGTCTGCGTGCCCCAGCGCGAAGGCACGTTGAGGTTGAAGATCAGTTCCTGGATGCACTGGCGCACGTCGTCGTAGGACAGCGCGTCCTTGCGCACGAACGGCGCCATGTAGGTGTCGAACGAGGAGAACGCCTGCGCGCCCGCCCATTCGTTCTGCAGGGTGCCGAGGAAGTTGACGATCTGTCCTACCGCCGACGACAGGTGCCTGGGCGGGCCGGCCTCGACCTTGTTGGGCACGCCGTTGAAGCCTTCGTACAGCAGCGTGCGCAGCGACCAGCCGGCGCAATAGCCGGATAGCATGTCGAGGTCGTGGATATGCAGGTCGGCTTCGCGGTGGGCGCGGCCGATCTCCGGCGGATAGATCTTCTCCAGCCAGTAGTTGGCGGTCACCTTGCCGGCGACGTTGAGGATCAGCCCGCCCAGCGAATAGCCCTGGTTAGCGTTGGCGTTGACCCGCCAGTCCGCGCGGGTCAGGTATTCCTCGACCGAGCTGACCGGATCGACCAGGCTGCGCCCGGCCATGACTGTGGAATTGCCTGGTTGCATCGTCCTCTCCTTGAACTTGCGACAAATTGATTTGCGGAAAGCACCGGCCGGCGCCGCCGGCTCATTTCCGCCTCATGCACGGGCATGGATAATTGCGGCCATGCCGATCCCCCTGCCCCGTCTTGATTCCGATCCGCGCCCGCAGCCGCCGGAAGCGCCGCTGCCCAGCGACTGCTGCGACAGCGGTTGCGATCCCTGCGTCAACGACACCTACTCCGAAGAACTGGCGCATTACCGGCAGGCGCTGGCGGCGTGGCTGTCCCGCCACCCCGACGCCCACCCGTAGACGCGCCGCAGCGGCGCGGCACTTCCCGCGCGATGTGGCAAACGCGGCGCGCTGCTACGGCGGGTGCTCGGGCAGTGCCGGGATCTCGGTCGGCCGCCCACGCCCGTCCAGCGCGATCATGGTGAAACGCCCGCGCGTGCACAGCTCGCGCTCGCCGCCCAGCAGGTCTTCGGCGATCAGCTCCACCTCCACCTGCATCGAACTGCGCCCGACCTCGACGATCCGCGCCACCACTTCCACCAGCTGCCCTTGCCGGATCGGCAGGCGGAAATCCACCTGCTCCGAACGCGCCGTCACCACCGTCCGCCGCGCATAGCGCGAAGCGGCGATGAACGCGGCCTTGTCCATCCACGCCAGCGCCTGCCCGCCGAACAGCGTGCCCAGGTGATTGGCATGGTCGGGGAAGACGATTTCCTGCAGCCGCGCCTCAGTTGGACGCACCGGCTCAGAAGGCATGGTCGAACGCCACGTCGCCCTGCACGCCGACCTGGTAGGCAGACACCCGGCGCTCGAAGAAGTTGGCCAGCTCCTGCACGTCCTGCAGCTCCATGAACGGCAGCGGGTTGCGCACGTGGTACTGCCTGGCCATGCCGAGCTTGGCGAAATGGTTGTCGGCGCAGTGCTGCAGGTACTGGCGCATGTCGCGGGTGGAAATGCCGGCCACGCCACCGGACAGCACATCCTCGGCGAACTGCACCTCGCATTCGATCGCCTCGGCCAGCATGTCGCGCACCTGCGCCTCCATTTCGCCGTCGAACAGGCCAGGCTCCTCGGCGCGGATGGTGCGCACGCACTCGAACGCGAACTCCATGTGGCAGCTTTCGTCGCGGAACACCCAGTTGGTGCCAGACGACAGCCCCGGCAGCAGGCCGCGCGAGCGGAAGTAGTAGACGTAGGCGAAGGCGGCGAAGAAGAACAGCCCCTCGATGCAGGCGGCGAAGCAGACCTGGTTGAGCAGGAACTGGCGGCGCTGCGCGCGCGTCCCGATGCGCCTGACGGCCTGCAGTGAATCGATCCACTTGAAGCAGAACGCCGCCTTCTTGCTGATCGACGGGATGTTCTCCACCGCGGCAAACGCCTTGAAGCGCTCTTCCGGGTCCGGCAGGTAGTTGTCCAGCAGGGTCAGGTAGAACTGCACGTGCAGCGCCTCCTCGTACAGCTGGCGCGACAGGTACATGCGCGCCTCAGGCGCGTTGAGGTGCTGGTACAGGTTCAGCACCAGGTTGTTGGAGACGATGGAATCGCCGGTGGCGAAGAACGCCACCAGCCGGTGGATCAGGTGGCAGTCGGCCGGGGTCATCTTCGAGTGCAGGTCGGAGATGTCGATCTGGAAGTTGATCTCGTCCACCGTCCAGCTGTTGCGGATGGCGTTGCGGTACATCTCGTAGAAGCCCGGGTAACGCATCGGGCGCAAGGTCAGCTCGAAGCCGGGGTCGAGCAGCATCTGCGGGGCGGCGCTCATTGGCAGGCCTCGCAGGCTTCCGGATTCTCCAGCGAACAGGCCACCGCCTGCGTTGGGGTGACGCCGGATACCGTGGTCTTGGCGATCCTGGTGGCCGGCCGCGAGCGCAGGTAGTAGCAGGTCTTGATGCCCTGCTTCCACGCATGCATGTACATGGACGACAGCGCGCCGATGTTCGGGCTTTCCATGAACAGGTTGAGCGAGGCGGACTGGTCGATGAACGCGCCGCGCTCGGCGGCCATGTCGATCAGGCTGCGCATCGGCAGTTCCCACACGGTGCGGTAGACGTGGCGCAGCGCTTCCGGGATCTGCGCGACGGCCTGGATGGAGCCCTCGGCCAGCTTGATCGCATCGCGCATCTCCGGCGTCCACAGGCCCAGCTGCTTGAGTTCGGCGACCAGGTAGCGGTTGACCTGCAGGAAGTCGCCGGACAGCGTCTCGCGCTTGAACAGGTTGGACACCTGCGGCTCCACGCATTCGTAGCAGCCGGCGATGGAAGCGATGGTGGCGGTCGGGGCGATCGCGATCAGCAGGGAGTTGCGCAGGCCATGCTGCCGGATGCGCGCGCGCAGGGCGTCCCAGCGCTCGACGTTCTCCGGCACCACGCCCCAGGCATCGAACTGCAGCTCGCCCACGGAGGCGCGGGTGTCGGCGAACGCGGCATGCGCACCGCGCTCGATGGCCAGCTCGCAGGAGGTGTCCAGCGCATGGAAGTAGATGGTCTCGGCGATCCGCTTCGACAGCGCGCGCGCGGCATCGGAGTCGAACGGCAGGCGCTTGCGGAAGAACACGTCCTGCAAGCCCATGCAGCCCAGCCCCACCGGCCGCCAGCGCAGGTTGCCGCGACGCGCCGGCTCGATCGGGTAGAAGTTCAGGTCGATCACCCGGTCGAGCTGGCGTACCGCCAGGCGCACGGTTTCGGCGAGCTTGTCGAAATCGAAGTCGCCATGCGCGTCCAGATGGTTGCCGAGGTTGATCGAGCCGAGGTTGCACACCGCGGTTTCCTCGGCGCTGGTGACCTCCAGGATCTCGGTGCACAGGTTGGACAGGTGGATGACGTTGTGCGCGCGCAGGGTCTGGTTGCTGGCGCGGTTGCACTTGTCCTTGAAGGTCATCCAGCCGTTGCCGGTCTCGGCCAGGGTGCGCATCATCCGCGCGTACAGCTTGCGCGCCGGGATCGTGCGCGCCGCCTTGCCCTGCGCCTCGGCCTGCAGGTAGGCGTGCTCGAAATCCGCGCCGTGCAGGTCGACGAACTCGGGCACCATGCGCGGATCGAACAGCGACCAATCCTCGCCGGCCTCGACCCGCTGCATGAACAGGTCCGGCACCCAGTTGGCGAGGTTGAGGTTGTGGGTGCGGCGCGCCTCGTCGCCGGCGTTGTCGCGCAGTTCAAGGAAGTCCTCGATGTCGGCGTGCCAGGTCTCCAGGTACACGCAGGCCGCGCCCTTGCGCTTGCCGCCCTGGTTGACCGCCGCCACCGACGAATCCAGCGTCTTCAGCCAGGGAACGATCCCGTTGGAATGGCCGTTGGTCGAACGGATCAGCGAGCCTCGCGAGCGCACGCGCGACCAACTCACGCCGATCCCGCCGCTGAACTTCGACAATTGCGCGATCTCGCCGTACCTGCCGTAGATCGACTCCAGCGAATCCTGCGGCGAGTCCAGCAGGAAGCAGGACGACAACTGCTCGTGGCGGGTGCCGGCGTTGAACAGGGTCGGGCTGGACGGCAGGTAGTCCAGCCTGCCCAGCCGCTGGTACAGCGCCAGCGCCTCCGGCACGTCCTCGGAGAGCGCGCTGGCGATGCGCAGGAAGAACTGCTGCGGGGTCTCGATGACCTTGCGGCTGTGCGGGTGGCGCAGCAAGTAGCGGTCGTACAGGGTGCGCAGGCCGAAGTAGTCGAAGTTCAGGTCGAGCGCCGGATCGATGGCGTCGTTGAGCTTGCGCGCGTTGGCCTGCACGAAGCCGAGCAGGCGGTCGTTGACTAGGCCCACCTCGTGCCCGCGGCTGACCGACTGCGAGAAGGCGTGGATCTCCTGCCCGGAGACTTCCTTGGCGATGGTGTTGGCGAGCAGGCGCGCGGCCAGCCGGCCGTATTCGGGTTCCTCGCCGATCAGCAGCGCGGCGGTGCGGATCGACAGCTCGTCCAGCTCCTGCGTGGTCGCGCCGTTGTACAGGCCGGAGATGGTGCGGGTGGCGACGCGCATCGGATCGACTGCGTGCAGCCCCTCGCAGCAGCGCTGGACGGCGCGCACGATCTTGTTGAGATCGACCGGCTCGGTGCAGCCGTTGCGCTTGGTCACCGCCATGGCGGTGGCGGTGGGTGGCGGGGTGAGGTCGAACGCGGGCGCGGCGGCCGGCGCTTCGGCAATCAAGGTCTGTGGCATCTGGCGTCTCCATGCGGATGCACGGGCCCGGCCTGTCCCTCGCAGGCGCGGATGGCATCGGAAACGTCAGGGTGGAAGCGCGGTGTCGCACGGCCTGCGATCCGGCACGGCCTGCGTGCACGGCGACCCTGCTGCACCAGCCATCTCCCCCCGGAGATTCTTCGGCCGGCACCGCGCGGCGTGCTTCGCGCGGCTGTCGGCAGGTCTTCGGACTCGTGGATGTGGCGGGCCATGGGCCCGGCCGCCTCGGTCGCCGCTTCCCAGGACCACCGTCCCAGTGCGAAATCGCGACCTCGTCTCCACTTACCGCTGCGGGGCAGTGCCGGGATTGGCGTGGCATTGCGAAACAATGCGCGCCGCACCGGCTTCCCTTTTCATCCGACAGGTTGTGCCTGACGGAACCGACGACCCCAAGATAAGGGGGATGCCGCAGCCGGTCAATCCTGACCCTGCGAGCTCCCGACGCTGTCGGTGAAGTACCAGCAGGCCGGCGTCCCGGCCACGCCTTCGGTCCGCTCCAGCCGCGTTCCCGGCGTCAGCGCCAGCGCCAGCGCGCCATTGCCGAAGCGCCAACCGAAGGCTTCCGCAGCGGCCGGGCTGGCAGGCCGCGCGGTGAGCGCGCGCGCGGCGCGGGGTTGCAGCCCCCCGCCGCTGCGCTTGCCGTGCGCCTCCTTCAATGTCCACAGCGCGTGGAAGACGTCGGCGCGCATCGCCGGGTCCGCGGCTTCTACGCGCTCGCATTCTTCCGGCGAAAACACGAAGCGCGCGAGCGCGTTCCAGTCGCGCACGCGCCGCGGCAGTTCGATGTCCACGCCTACCGGCGCACCGGCCAGCGCCAGTGCCAGCCAGTCGCCGCTATGGCTCAGCGACACATGCAGCGGCACGGCATCACCATCCACCCGCAGCAGTGGCCGGCCGTCCGCGTGCGCGTCCAGCGCAATCCGGCCCACGTCCAGCTGCAGCCACCGGGCCGCCAGCGCGCGCGCCTGCCAGTGTCCGGCCAGGAACGTGTCGCGCCGCGACGGCGAGGTGATCGCCTGCAGGCGCTGGCGCTCGGCGCCGGTCAGCCAATCCCGCCCCTGCGCGCCCGCTTCGGCGGCGGCCACGGCAACGGGCAGCAGGTGCAGGCGGGCGGCGGGATGCATTTGGAATAGTTGGAATAGTCGGCGGAGATCAACCGGCGCTACGTCGCAGCGCGGGCGTGGCGGAGCCTGCGGCGTCCATCACGAAGCCGGGCCGATCCGGACCGTGGCGTGGCGCTCACGTGCACCCCTTGCCGCGAGGCAGGTCACCGGCACGTCTTCGCCCCCTGCCCGGATCCTGCCTTCCGCATGCAGGGTGTTGCCGCTTTCGAAGTGGCGGCCGGTCCACTGGTAGGTGGTGATGCCCCGCCCGGCGTAATGGGCGCGCGCCTCCTGTTCGCACCAAGGCAGCAACTGGCTGGCGGCGGCGAACACGATCTCGTGCTCCGGGTGCTGCACCGGCCTGTCGTTGCCGGCGGAGGAAGCACCCGCAAACGCGAGGGCGAAGACGACGACCATGGTGCGCATGCGACCTCCTGCGTTGATGTGATGCCCGCGACGCGTCAGGCCAGCATCGCCGGCAGCAGCTTCTCGGGTTCGGCCTGCACGTCCAGCACCAGCTCGCCATCCACCGCATCCAGCGCCACCCGGCCACCCTCGACCAGCTTGCCGAACAGCAGTTCGTCGGCCAGCGGGCGCTTGATCTTGTCCTGGATCAGCCGCGCCATCGGGCGTGCGCCCATCAGCGGGTCGAAGCCCTGCTGGCCCAGCCATTCGCGCGCGGCCGGGGTGGCGGCCAGCGTCACCTGCTTCTCGTGCAGCAGCGCTTCCAGCTCGATCAGGAACTTGTCCACCACCCGCAGGATGTGCTCGAAGCCCAGCGCCTGGAACTGCACCACCGCGTCCAGCCGGTTGCGGAACTCGGGGGTGAAGCCGCGGCGGATGGCCTCCATCGCATCCGGGCTGTGGTCCTGCTTGGTGAAGCCAATGCTGCGCCGCGCCGCCTGGGTGGCGCCGGCGTTGGTGGTCATCACCAAGATCACGTTGCGGAAATTGGCCTCGCGGCCGTTGGTATCGGTCAGGGTGCCGCGGTCCATGACCTGCAGCAGGATGTTGAAGATGTCGGGGTGCGCTTTCTCGATCTCGTCCAGCAGCAGCACGCAGTGCGGCGTCTTGACGATCTTCTCGGTCAGCAGGCCGCCCTGGTCGAATCCGACGTAGCCCGGGGGCGCGCCGATCAGGCGGCTGACCGAGTGCGGTTCCATGTATTCGCTCATGTCGAAGCGGATCAACTCGATCCCCAGCTGCATCGCCAGCTGGCGGGTGACCTCGGTCTTGCCCACGCCGGTGGGGCCGGCGAACAGGAAGTTGCCGATCGGCTTGTCGGGATTGCCCAGGCCCGAGCGCGCCAGCTTGATCGCGCTGGCCAGCGTTTCGATGGCCGGATCCTGGCCGAAGATCACCATCTTCAGGTTGCGCTCCAGGTGCTGCAGCACGTCCTTGTCGGAGGCGCTGACCTGCTTGGCCGGGATGCGCGCCATCTTGGCGACGATGGTCTCGATCTCCTCGACGTCGATCAGCTGCTTGCGCGTGTCCGCCGGCAGCAGGCGCTGGCGCGCGCCGGCCTCGTCGATCACATCGATGGCCTTGTCCGGCAGGAGGCGGTCGCCGATGTGCTTGACCGACAGGTCCACCGCGGCGCGGATCGCCTCGTCGGCGTAGGCCACGTCGTGGTGGGCTTCGTACTTGGGCTTCAGCCCCTTGAGGATCTCGACGGCCTCGCCCACGGTCGGCTCGACGATGTCGATCTTCTGGAAGCGCCGCGCCAGCGCGCGGTCCTTCTCGAACACGCCGCGGTATTCCTGGAAGGTGGTGGAACCGATGCAGCGCAGTTCGCCGTTGGCCAGCACCGGCTTGATCAGGTTGGAGGCGTCCATGGTGCCGCCGCTGGAGGCGCCGGCGCCGATGATGGTGTGGATCTCGTCGATGAACAGGATCGCGCCCGGCTGCTTCTTCAGCGCCGCCAGCACGCCCTTCAGGCGCTTCTCGAAATCGCCGCGGTACTTGGTCCCGGCCACCAGCGCGCCCAGGTCGAGCGAATAGATCACCGCGTCCGCCAGCACGTCCGGCACCTCGCCATCGACGATCCGCTTGGCCAGACCTTCCGCCAGCGCGGTCTTGCCGACGCCGGATTCGCCCACGTACAGCGGATTGTTCTTGCGACGGCGGCACAGCACCTGGATGGTGCGCTCGATCTCGTCGGCACGACCGACCAGCGGATCGATCCTGCCCGCCGCGGCGGCCTCGTTGAGGTTGCTGGCGAATTCGGTCAGCGGATCGCCCTTGCCCTCGCCTTCGCCGGCCTCGCCCTTGCCCTCGCCGTCCTGCGCGGACTGGCCCGGCTCGTCCTCGTTGCGGGCGATGCCGTGCGACAGGTAATTGACCACGTCCAGCCGGTGCACGTCCTGCTGGTTGAGGAAATACACGGCGTGCGAATCCTTTTCGCCGAAGATCGCCACTAGCACGTTGGCGCCGGTGACCTCCTTCTTGCCCGAGGACTGCACGTGGTAGACCGCGCGCTGCAGCACGCGCTGGAAGCCGAGCGTGGGCTGGGTGTCGCGGCCGTCGTCGTCGGCGAAGCGGCTGACCGACACCTCGATGGCGTTGTCCAGCTCGTCGCGCAGGCGCGGCAGGTCGGCGCCGACCGCGCGCAGCACTGCCTCGGCCGAGGGATTGTCCAGCAGCGCAAGCAGCAGGTGTTCGACCGTCATGAACTCATAGCGCGCCTCGCGGGTGCGCTTGTAGCACTGGCCGATGGTTTGCTCGAGATCCTTGCTGAACATGAAAACCTGCCTTCGGGTACGTCAGCTCCTATGTAGGGCGCATTCGGCTCCGGGACAAGTGCCGATCCCGGTCAGGCCCGCTCCATCGTGCACAGCAGCGGGTGCTGGTTCAGCCTGGCGTATTCGTTGACCTGCGCCACCTTGGATTCTGCAATCTCGCGGGTGAATACCCCGCACACGCCGCGGCCGCGGGTATGCACGTGCAGCATGACCTGGGTGGCGCGCTCCAGCCCCATCGAGAAAAACCGCATCAGCACGTCGACCACGAAGTCCATCGGCGTGTAGTCGTCATTGAGCAGCAGAACGGTGTATTGCGGCGGGCGTGCCACTTCCGGGCGCGCCGGCGCCACCACGGTGCCGTGGTCTTGATCGCGCTGCGGCTTGTCGGGCAGGTTCGGCATGGGCAAATTATACGTCGCGCTGCTCTTGGGCCGCAGGCGCTCCCCCTCCACCCTGGCCTTGTCCACCCACCCACCAGAGAACCCATATGCGCCTGATCCCGCTCGTTTTGGCCTGCCTGCTCCCCCTCGCCATCCTCCCCGCCCATGCCGGCGATGCGTCCGTCGAATCGCGGCTGGATGCGCGCGGCATCAAGTACGAGATCGATGGCGACGGCGACTACAAGGTGGTGGTGTCGTACAAGGCGGAGGACCGCACCCAGCTGGTGTTCGTCTCCGGCGCCTCCGAGTCGATCCAGGGCCTGGTGGTGCGCGAGGTATTCTCCCCCGCCGGCAAAGTCGGCGCGGACGCCATCGCTGGCAAGGCGCTGGAACTGCTGAACGAAAGCCGCACGCTGAAGATCGGGGCGTGGGAAATCGCCGGCGACGTCCTTTACTTTGTGATCAAGCTGCCCGACAGCGTCGACGCCACCCAGCTGGAAGCCGCCATCGACATCGCCGCGGAAACCGCCGACAACAAGGAAATCGAATTGTCCGGCGACAAGGACGCGCTCTGACATGAGCTATCGCGAAGGCCGTTTCTGGCAGCCGGACGTGACCGTTGCCACCCTGGTGGCGCGCGACGGCCAGCTGCTATGCGTGGAGGAACGGGTGGGTGGTCGGCTGGTGCTCAACCAGCCGGCCGGCCACCTGGAGCCCGACGAAAGCCTGCTGGACGCCGCGCTGCGCGAAACCCGCGAGGAAACCGGCTGGCACGTGCGGATCACGCACCTGGTCGGCACCTACCAGTGGAAGGCGCCGGAAACCCAGCGCCACTACCTGCGCTTCGCCTTCGCCGCCGAGCCGCTGGAGCAGATCCCTGGCGCCACGCTGGACGAGGGCATCGTTCAGGCGCTGTGGCTGACGCCCCGGCAGCTGCAGGACGAGGCCGGGCGCCATCGCAGCCCGCTGGTCTGGCGCGCGGTCGCCGACTACCTGGGCGGCAGCCGGCACCCGCTGTCGCTGGTGCGGCAGCTGGCATGAGCGGGAACGGGCGGCGCATCGTCGTCGGCGTGTCCGGCGGCGTCGACTCCTCGGTTGCGGCGCTGCTGCTGCGCGATGCCGGCTATGAAGTCACCGGCCTGTTCATGCAGAACTGGGCCGATGATGGTTCCGGCGAATGCCGCGCCGAGGACGACCGCCGCGACGCGGTGGCGGTCTGCGGGGCGCTTGGCATCCCGATCCGCTTCCGCGACTTCTCGAAGGAATACTGGGACGGCGTGTTCCGCCATTTCCTCGACGAATACGCCGCCGGCCGCACGCCCAACCCGGACGTGCTGTGCAACCGTGAAATCAAGTTCAAGCATTTCCTCGATGCCGCCCGCGAGCTGGGGGCGGATGCCATCGCCACCGGCCACTACGCCCGCGTCGACCACGACGGCCAGGGCTTCCGCCTGCTGCGCGCGGTCGACCGCGGCAAGGACCAGAGCTATTTCCTGCACCAGCTGGGCCAGGCCCAACTGGCGGCAACCCACTTCCCCCTGGGTTGCCTGCACAAGAGCGAGATCCGCCGGATCGCCGCCGAACACGGCCTGCGCACGGCGGGGAAAAAGGATTCCACCGGCATCTGCTTCATCGGCGAGCGCGATTTCCGCAGCTTCCTGGCGCAGTACCTGCCGGCGCGGGAAGGCGAGATGCGCACGCCCGACGGCAGCCGCATCGGCAACCATCCGGGGGTGTTCTATTTCACCCTTGGCCAGCGCGAAGGCCTGAACATCGGCGGCGTGCGTGGCCGGCCGCAAGCACCGTGGTTCGTGGTCGCCAAGGACGTGGAGCGGAACATCCTGTACGTCGACCAGGGCCACGACAGCCCGTGGCTGCAGTCGCGCGCATTGCGCAGCGAAGCCGCGCACTGGATCGCCGGCAGTCCTCCGGCGACGCGCTTCGCCTGCACCGCGCAGACCCGCTACCGGCAGCCGGACGAGGCCTGCGAGGTGGAAGTCCTGGACGACGGCACGCTTGCCGTGCACTTCGCGCGGCCGCAGCGCGCGGTCACCCCGGGTCAATCGGTGGTGCTCTACGATGGCGACAATTGCCTAGGCGGCGCGGTGATTGCCTCCACCGACGCACCCTTTCCCCAGATGACTTCCAGCGAGACGACTCCCGCATGAGCAATACCATCGACGACCGCGTGCTTGCCCTGGCCGGCCTGGTACAGGCACTGGCACAGGTGCGCCGCATCGCCGACACCGGCCAATCGGAAACCCGCCAGGTGCAGGCGGCGCTGGACAGCGTGTTCCGCATCGACGCCAGCAGCGCCGAAGCCGTCTACGGCGACGCCGGCAACCTGCGCGGCGGCCTGCGCCTGCTGCGCGACTACCTGTCCAAGGGCAACAAGGACGAGGCGCTGGGCCGGCTGGCGCTGGCCGTCCTGCAGTTGGAGCGCCGCTTCGTGCGCAGCAGCGGCATCACCTCGAAGGTGCAGGCAGGGCTGCGCCAGCTGGCCGGCGAGGCGCAGGTGCAGGGCAGCGCACATCCGGACGTCATCGCCGAACTGGCGAAGCTTTACGCCGACACCATCAGCAACCTGCGCCCGCGGGTGATGGTGCAGGGCAACCCGCACTACCTCGGACAAGCCGGCGTGGTGTCCGAGATCCGCGCGCTGCTGCTAGCCGCGCTGCGCTCCGCCGTGCTCTGGCGGCAGATGGGCGGCAGCCTGTGGGACTTCGTGCTCCAGCGCCGCGCGATGGCCGCCGCGATCGACGCGCGGATGGCCTGAAGGCACTCCCACCCCGCGCCGCGCGCGGCCTAGTACCACGCAAGCACCCCCACCCCGCGCCCCCCACTGGCGCGGGGCAGCCCTGCTTCAGAAGCGGTATACCCCCCACAGCGAAGCCATGCGGTCGGCGCCGCCATCCCCGCTGCGGCGGCTCAGGTCGAAGCGGAACGTGGCCTTGCCCCTGGCCCCCGCGGCCAGGCCCAGCGCGAACAACTGGCTGCGTTCGCCCATGCCCAACCCCTGCATCGGCGCCCACTGTTCCACGCCGGTGAAGCTGGCCATGAACAGCTGGCCGCTGGACGACAGCGTGTGCTGCCACTCCGCGCGCGCGTCGGCGCGCAGGTCCACGCCGCCAACGCGCCAGGCACGCTCGCCGCGTAGGCCGGCGAAGCCCTGCCAGCGGCGGCTGTCCCAAGCGTTGGCACGCAGGCCGAAGCCGCTGTCGCCGCTTTCCACGAAGCCATCATTCGCCACCCGCACGAACTGCGCGCCCAGGTACGGCGTCAGCACCAGCCCACCCGCATCGAAGCGGCGGCCGATCTCGCCAAACGCCGCCTGATAGTCGCCGGACAGCCGGGTGGCCGCGGTGTCGCGCAGCCCACCCAACAGCAGTCCACGCTGCATCTGCCGCTGGAACGTGCCGGAAGCCAGCTGCGCCTGCGCCTGCCAGGCGCCGCGCCAGCCGGCCGCGTACAGCTGCACTTCGCGCTGGTGGCCGCGGCTGCGATCGCCGCTGCCGTCCAGCCAACCGGACTGCTCCAACCGGTTCATCGCCATGCCCAGCACCGCCGTGCGGCCCAAGCGCCAGTCGTTGCCGATCATGCTGCCGGTCGCACCCATGCCCAGCTGGCCGAACCCGGCGCGGGCCAGCTCGCCGCTGGCGGCCAGGTCGCGCCCCCAGCCGCCAGCCTGCGCGGGCGCCAGGCCCAGCGTGTCGATGCGCTGGCCCAGCGCGCGCCGCCCGGCGTCGATGGCATCGAAGGTCATCGCCGCCGAGGCCGCATGCAGCTCGCCGGACAGGCTGCGCAGCGAGGCATCCGCGTTGGCCACGCTGGTCGACTGCTGCAGTGCGCCGGCGGCATCGATGAACGCCGCGCCGATACCGATTGGCGCCCCCCCGCCCAGCTGCAAGTCGATCGCCTGCATCGCCGACTCCACCCGCGCCGCGGCCCCCAGGCTGGCGCCGGTTAGGCCCATGCCCGCCACCGCCTTGGTCACGTCGATGCGGCTGATGTTGAGGAAGACGTTGTTGGGATCGTAGGCCAGGGATGCATCGAGGAACACGTTCGGGGCCGCCTTCAGCGACGCGAAGGTACCGGTGACGCCGCCGCCGGCGTTGAGCAGCGTTTCCTTCGCCGTGGTGGTGTAACCGCCCTTCACCCCGAGGATCGACATGGTGCCGTTGAGGCTGGCCGTGCCGGTCACCTTCAACGCGCTGCCCAGCCACACGCCCAGGTTGCCCGTGGAGGACTGGCTGAAGTTGCCGGCAATGCTGGCCGGGGTGTTGGCGCCGCCCAGGAAGGTGCCGCCGTTGGTGACGTTGCCGCCGAACACGCCACTGCCCCAGACCTTGGCGCCACTGGCGATGGATAGGTTCGACGCCAGCCCCTTGCGCACGTCCAACCCGCCTGCGTTGACTTGGGTTGCGCCGGTGAAGCGACCCGCCTCGGCCAGGGCCAGGGTGCCGCTGCCGCCCTTGACCAGCCCGCCGCTGCCAATGATCTCGTTGCGCCACACCGAGTTGCCGGAGAACGACACGCTGAAGTCGCCCCAGGCGAAATTGCTCGGCCCCATCGCCGCCTTGGTCACGTCTAGCAGGCCCCAGCCGAACACCGTGTCGACCCCGGCGGCCCCCAGGTCCTTGGCGCCGCCCAAGATCGCCTGCCGCACCTGGTCATTGCTGAAGTACGGGAACGCCGCCCACACTACCGCCGCCGCGCCCGACACCTGCGGCGCCGCGTAGGAAGTACCACCGCCTTGGTATAGGCCACTGGTGGCCTGCGAGGTCGCATCCGGGTCGATGAACACCACGTTGCCCGGCGCCACCAGGCAGTAGTTCATCGCCGGGCCGCATTCCTGCGAATAATCGGTCAGCTGGGTCGGATTCTCCGGGTCCAGCGCGCCGACCGTGAGCCAGCCCTTTTCGAGGATGGCGTCATTGGCCAGCGTCGGCAGCATCGCGTTGTCGGAAGGCTGCGAACGGTACCGCGCGTCGCGGCCACTGTTGCCGTTGGCGAACACGATGATGCCGCCGCGGTTGACGGTGAAATCCTTGTAGGCCGTGGCCAGCTCGATCGACAGCGCCGGGTCGTTCCAGTACAGCCCGCCCCAGGAATTATTGATGATCTTGGCGCCGGCATCGGCCAGCTGCTTGTGCAGGTAGACGAACTCCTCGCCAAGGCCGTCGCCCGCGTGGATCTCGTTGCCCGCGCCGGAACCATCGTCCTTCGGCGGCGCGTCGCTGATGATGCGCGAAGACACGATATTGGCGTCCTGGGCGACACCGCCGCCCCAGAGGCCGGTCTGGCCGCTGTTGCTGCCGTCGCTGTTGAGGTAATTACCGACGGCCGGCCGGCCCGCGGCCAGCGACGCCACGACTGTTCCGTGGCCGACCTTGTCGTCGACGCTCAGGTCGTTGCCGCAAGCTGCCGTCGTGCAGATGTTGATGAAATTCTTGCTGACCCGCCCGGCCAGGGTGGGATGGTTGCGGTTCACCCCGGAATCGAGCAGGCCAATGGTGATGCCCTGCCCTTTCAAACCGGCACCCAGCGCGCCGGCGGCATTGGTCAGCAGCAGGTGGCGGTTGAGGTTGTTGTTGGCGAGGGAAATCGGGCCAGCCAAGGTCGGGATCGCGGGCGGACTGACCACCAGCGATGCATCGTTGGCGACGTTCGGGGTAAAGCCGGGGCTATACGGCGCCGTCGGCAGCGGCGTGGGCCGCACGTTGCCGCCGCCCCCGCCCCCACCGCAGGCCGATAAAACCAGCGCAACGGCTACCGGCAACAAAATCCTGACCAGCCGAAGCTGCCGCTGCAATAACAATTTGGCGTCCATATTTCCCCAATTCGATGTACCACCGTGCCGAACGGCGCGGCCTCCTGGATGGCGACGTTGTAAGCCCAAGCGCCGGTTCGCGCAATGCCCGCGCATGCCAGCCGCAGCTGAATGCGGCAGCGCAACATCGACGTCATTTTCGAGCGATAATCAGGGTTTGCCGGCCTGTCCGGCCCCACGCAACCGGAGCTTTCCATGAGCGACGTCGTCATCGTCGGTGCCAAGCGCACCGCCATCGGTTCCTTCCTCGGCCAGTTCACCGGCACGCCCACGCCGACGCTGGGCAGCGCCGCCATCGCCGGCGCGCTGGCGCAGGCCGGCGTGACCGCCGACCAGGTGGACGAGGTGATCATGGGTTGCGTGCTCCCGGCGGGCCTCGGCCAGGCGCCGGCGCGCCAGGCCATGCGCGCGGCCGGCATCCCCGACGCCGCCGGCGCCACCACCGTCAACAAGGTCTGCGGTTCGGGCATGAAGGCGGTGATGCTGGCCCACGACATCATCAAGGCGGGCTCGGCCAAGACGGTCGTCGCCGGCGGCATGGAATCGATGACCAACGCCCCGCACCTGCTCAACGGCTCGCGCACCGGCGTGCGCTACGGCAGCGCCGAGTTCCTCGACCACATGGCCTACGACGGCCTCACCAACCCCTACGACGGCAAGGCGATGGGCATCTTCGGCGATGCCGCCTGCGCCAAGTACGGCTATGACCGCGCCACCGTCGACGCGTTCTCCGCCGAAAGCGCCCGCCGCGCGCAGGCCGCGCAGGCCGCCGGCGCGTTTGCCGCCGAGATCGTCCCGGTCACGGTCAAGACCCGCAAGGGCGAGGTGGTGATCGACAAGGACGAGGAGCCCGGCAAGATCGACCTCAACAAGATCCCCGAGCTGCGTCCGGCGTTCGGCAAGGAAGGCGTACTGACCGCCGCCTCGTCCTCCAAGATTTCCGACGGCGCCGCCGCGCTGCTGGTGATGTCGGCCGAGGCCGCGGCCGCCGCCGGCGCCAAGCCGCTGGCCCGGATCGTCGCCCACGCCACCCATTCGCAGGCCCCGGAATGGTTCACCACCGCCCCCGTGGCGGCGCTGCAGTCGGTGCTGGCCAAGGCCGGCTGGAGCGTGGCGGACGTGGACCTGTTCGAGGTCAACGAGGCGTTCGCTTGCGTGGCGATGGCGCCGATGAGCGACCTCGGCATCGCGCACGACAAGCTCAACGTCAACGGTGGCGCGCTGGCGCTGGGCCATCCGATCGGCTGCAGCGGCGCCCGCCTGCTGGTGACCCTGGTCCATGCCCTGCAGGCCCGCGGCGGCAAGCGCGGCGTGGCCTCGCTGTGCATCGGCGGCGGCGAAGCGACCGCCGTGGCGATCGAGCTGGCGTAAGCGCCCCGGCGACCTGAACGAAAAAAAATCAGCCAACCGCTTGACACGCGGCTACGGCTTGTCATCATGGTGAAGCACGCATTGCCTGCGTTGCTCCAGATTATTCACGACGAGGAAACCGTATCATGTCGATCAACAAGATCCTGCTGGCGATGGCGCTGGGCCTGGCCCTGACCGCGTGCAGCAAGTCCGAGCCGGCCGCCGACGCCGCCGCCAGCGCCGAAACCCCGGCCGCTGACGCCCAGGCCGCCGCCGACTCCGCCGCCCAGGCTGCCGACGCTTCGGCCGAAGCCGCCCCGGCTGACGCTGCCGCCGCCCCGGCGGAAGCCGCTCCGGCTGACGCCGCTGCTGCCCCGGCCGAGGCCCAGGCTGCCGCCGACGCCGCCGAGCAGGCTGCGACCACGGCTGAAGAAGCCAAGAAGTAATCGGGTCGGCGGAGAACATCTCGCCCGATTCGTTACCCAAAAATCGGGAAAGCCGTCGGTACGCCGACGGCTTTTTCGTGTCCCGGAGCCCCGGGGCTGTTTCGAGTCAGTGAACGACCCGCCGGCGCCTGCCGGATCGCTAAGCGCACTGGCGTTGTCTGATCCCAAAACCGCTGTTTTTCAGTCAACCCTCCCAGGAGATTTTCATGAACACCAAGCTTTTCGCGCTCCTCGCCGCTGGCGTCCTCGCTCTGTCGGCCTGCAAGAAGGACGAGGCTCCGGCCGCTGACGCCGCTGCCCCGGCCGACGAAGCCGCTGCCCCGGCCGACGCCGCTGCCGCCGAAGCCCCGGCTGCCGACGCTGCTGCTCCGGTCGACGCCGCCGCTCCGGCTGCCGACGCCGCTGCCCCGGCCGACGCCGCTGCCCCGGCTGCCGACGCTGCCGCTCCGGCTGCCGACGCCGCCGCTGCTCCGGCTGCCGAAGGCGAAGCGAAGTAATCGCCTGCCGGCTCCCAGCCGGCAAAGGAAAGGCCCGCCCTCACCGGCGGGCCTTTTTCTTTTGCGGAACCCACCTCCGTTCCGACACAAAAAACCCCGCGCTTGGCGGGGCCTGGAATTTGCTGGCGTGCATCGACCTCAGGCGGGCTTGACCCCGGCGGCCTGGGCGCCCTTCGCGCCCTGCTGCACTTCATAGCTGACCCGCTGACCTTCCTGCAGGCTGCGGAAGCCGCTGGAATCGATGGCGGAGAAATGCACGAACACATCTGCGCTGCCGTCCTCGGGGGCGATGAAACCGAAGCCCTTGGCGTCGTTGAACCACTTCACGGTGCCGTACTGCATGATTGCGAAGACCTCTTGCGAATGCGTGTGGTGATGGACTGGATCAGGGGCGTGCCGGCTGATGGCACGGCGCGAGTATGCAACAGCCGCATGGCCGCGCAACTCTTCTGAACGCACTTCAGTCCGCTTGCCGGTCAGCCGCCAGCAACCGCCGCAGCAGCCCAGGCACACCCCCCATCGCCGCCGAAACATTGTCCAGCACGTCCTGCAGGGTGATGACCTCTTCCACGTCGGGTCCTGTTCCCGCCGCCCAGTTGGCGACGATGGCCAGGCAGGCATAGTCCAGCCCCAGTTCGCGCGCCAGGCCGGCCTCCGGCATCCCGGTCATGCCCACCAGGTCACAGCCATCGCGGCGCATGCGTGCGATCTCGGCGCGGGTCTCCAACCGCGGGCCCTGGGTGGCGCCGTAGCAGCCGCCATCCACCAGCGCCACGCCGGCCCGTGCCGCGGCGGCGATGACCTGCCGGCGCAGCGCCGGGGTGTAGGGATCGCCGAAATCGACGTGCAGCACCTCGCTGCCCGGTTCCTCGCACAGGGTGGAGATGCGGCCCCAGGTGTAGTCGATCAGCTGGTCCGGGCAGGCCAGCACGCGCGGGCCGAAGCGCTCGGTGATGCCGCCGACGGTGTTCAGCGCCAGCACGCGGGTGGCCCCCAGCGCCTTCAGCGCGGCCAGGTTGGCGCGGTAATTGATCTTGTGCGGCGGCAGCGAATGGCCTTCGCCGTGGCGGGCTAGGAAGGCCACCCGCCGACCGGCATAGGTGCCGATGCGCACCGGGCCGGACGGCGCGCCATAGGGCGTGACCGGCTGGTGGCTTTCCACGTCGGCCAGTTCGCCGAGGGCGTAAACGCCAGTGCCGCCGATGACGGCGAGTTCGATGGTCATGCAGTGCTCTCCAGTCAGATCGCAATCAAGCCGCAAGCATGCCCGCGCCGGTGGCGCCGGGCCGGACTCTCGGCGACAGGGATGTCGCCGAGAAGCCTACATGGACGTATTCACGGCGTGTCCGGCCCGGCGCTGCCGGTGCGGGCATGCACCTTGGTATCCCAGCCGTCGAAGCGCTGCCGACACGCACGCGAGCATGATGCGATACCGCTAATCGCCCAGCGCATAGATCGCCGGCAGGTTGCGGCCCTGCTCGTAGTAGTCCATGCCGTAGCCGAACACGTACGCATCCGGCACCTGCACGCCGACATGGTCGGCGGCGATGCCCTCGACGCAGCGGTCGTGGACCTTTTCCACCAGCACCGCGATCCGCACCTCGGCCGCGCCCTGGTCCTCGCACCACTGCTTCACCGCCAGCAGGGTATGGCCCTCGTCGAGGATGTCGTCCGCCAGCAGCACCTTGCGCCCGTGCATCGGCGTGGCCGGGCGGTGCAGCCAGGCCAGTCCCGAGCCGCTGGTCTGGCCGCGGTAACGGGTGGCGTGCAGGTAATCGAACTGCAGGTCCAGCCCGCGCTCGCCCAGCGCGAACGCCAGCTGCGCGGCGAACGGCAGCCCGCCGTTCATGACCGTGAGGTAGAGCGGCACCTCGCCCTCGGCGTAGGCCGCGCGGATCTCACCGGCCATCCGCACGATGGCCTGTTCCAGCGCGGGACGATCGAACAATACCTGTGCCGATGCCAACGCATCGCCCAGCTTCGGTGCATTCATGCCACGTCTCCCATGTTGGTTGCGCCCGACGGCACATCGGTTGCCAGCGACGGCGCGCGCACGTCTTCCAGCCGGGCCTGCACGCCGGCACGGCGCGCGTCGGCCAGCAGCCCGTCCCAGCCCAGGGCACCGCGACCGAGCAGGCCGGCCAGCGCCATCGTGTTGAGCCGGCGGCCTTCGATCGCCGCCAGCGCTTCGTCCACCTGCTGGGTGTGGCTGACCAGCACCACGTCGCAGCCGGCGTCCAGGTGCGCGTCGATGCGCGCCTTGATCCCGCCCACGGCGCCGGCGGCGGCCATGCCGATGTCGTCTGAAAACACCACCCCGCGGAAGCCCAGGCCGCCGTTGGCCACGTCACCGCGCAGGATCTCCTCGATCCAGCGCCGTGAACAACCGGCCGGCTCGGCGGCGACCTGCGGATAGGTGACGTGCGCGGTCATCACCGCGTCGGCGCCGGCGGCGATGCCGGCGGCGAACGGCACCAGGTCATGCGCACGGATCTCGTCCAGCGGACGCGGGTCGATGGCCGCGTCGTGGTGGGTGTCTTCCAGCACCGACCCATGGCCGGGGAAGTGCTTGAGCGTGGCGGCCATCCCGGCTTCGTGCATGCCCTGCACGTAGACGCGGGCGAACGCGGCCACCACCCCGGGATCGGCGGCGAACGCGCGGTCGCCGATCGCACGGTTGCCGCGCGCCAGGTCCAGCACCGGGGCGAAACTGAGATCCACGCCGCTGGCGCGCATCTCGCTGGCCATCAGCCAAGCGTGCTCGCGGGCCAGCGCCAGCGCAGCCTCGGCATCGCGCTGGTACAGCGCCTCGAAGCCGTGCAGCGCCGGCAGCTTGCTGTAGCCGTCGCGGAAGCGCTGGACGCGCCCGCCTTCCTGGTCCACGCAGATCAGCTGCGGGCGCGGCGCGGCTTCGCGGATCGACTGCGCCAGCTCCGCCACCTGCGCGCGCGAGGCGAAATTGCGCGCGAACAGGGTCAGGCCGGCGCAGGCGTCGTGCTGCAGCCAGTCGCGCTCACGCGCGGTAAGTTCGTGCCCGGTGATACCGATCAGCAGCATTCAGCGTCCTTCCATGAGGTCATGCGCCTGCCGCTCGTCTTCGCGCCACTGCGAGAACGGACGCGAGGCCAGCGCCAGATTGTAGTAGCGCGCGGCGTGGGTGGCCTCGACACCGACCCAGTCGGGTTGCGCGAAGGCCTCGTCCTCGCCCGCCAGTTCGATCTCGGCCACCACCAGCCCGGCGTTGTCGCCGAGGAACTCATCGACTTCCCACAGGTGCCCGGCATGCTCGACGTAATGGCGGTTCTTCTCGACCAGCCCGCCCACGCACAGCTTGAGCAGCGCGCGGGCCTCCGGCACCGGCACCGGGTATTCGAACTCCTGCCGGGTCGCGCCCAGTTCGCGCGACTTGATGTTGAGGAGGGCGGCGTCGCCTTCGATGCGCACCCGCACCGAGGCCCGCATCGCCCCGGAATCCACCAGCGCCAGGTCGTTGAGGTAGCCCTGCGCCATCGGCACCACCTTGTGCGCCGCCGCGCGCCAGCCGTCGCCGCGCGGCAGGAACTTGCGCTCGATCTCGATGCCCATGCTCAGTTCTTCCTAGGCGGGTCGAACACCGCGATGGATTCGACGTGCGCGGTGTGCGGGAACATGTCCATCACCCCCGCCTCGCGCAGCGTCCAGCCAGCCTCGTTGACCAGCCAGCCGGCGTCGCGCGCCAGCGAGCCCGGGTGGCAGCTGACGTAGACGATCTTCTTCAGGCCCTTCAGCGGCAGCTGCTTGAGCACCTCGATCGCACCGGCGCGGGCCGGGTCCAGCAGCAGCTTGTCGAAGCCCTGCTTCAGCCACGGCTGCCCGGCCAGGTCCTGGGCCAGGTCGGCGGCGAAGAACTGCACGTTGCCCATGCCGTTGTGCTGGGCATTCAGGCGCGCCCGCGCCACCAGCCCGGCATCGCCCTCCACCCCGATCACCGCGCCGTCGCCGGACGCGCGCGCCAGCGGCAGGGTGAAGTTGCCCAGCCCGCAGAACAGGTCCAGCACGCGCTCGCCCGGCTGCACGTCCAGCAGGTCCAGCGCGCGGGCGATCATCGCCTCGTTCAACTTGGCATTGACCTGGATGAAATCGAGCGGGCGGAACAGCAGCTCCACGTCCCACTGCGGCAGCCGGAACGAAAGCTGTGGGGCCTCGCCGTCGAGCGGATGCACGGAATCGTTGCCGCCGGGCTGCAGGAAAATGGCGAACCCATGCGCCTGCCCGAACGCGGCCAGTTTCGCCCGGTCCGCCTCCGACAACGGCTGCAGGTGGCGGAACACCAGGGCGATGGCCGCATCGCCAGCGATGAATTCGATTTGCGGGATGTCGCGGCGCGCGTCCATGCCGTCCACCAGCGCACCCAGCGCGTCCAGCTTGAAGCCCAGCTGCGGGATGACGGTATGGCATTCGCGCAGGTCGGCGACGAAACGCGGGTCGGTTTCGCGGAAGCCCACCAGCGTCTTGTCCTTCTTTTCCACCCGCCGCACCGACAAGCGGCCCTTGCGCCGGTAGCCCCAGGCCTCGCCGCGCAGCGGCGGCAGCACCGCGGCGGGGGCGACGTGGCCGATGCGCTGCAGGTTGTCCAGCAGTACCCGTTGCTTGGCTTCGATCTGCTTGTCCTCCGCCAGGTGCTGCAACACGCAGCCAGCGCAAACGCCGAAATGCGGGCAGCGCGGGGTCACCCGGTCCGGCGAGGCGGCGAGCACTTCCAGCGTCTTGGCCTCGTCGAAATGCTTGGAGCGCGCGGTCTGCTGGACGGAAACGGTCTCGCCCGGCAGCGCGCCGGCCACGAACACGGCCTTGCCGGCCTGCGCGTGGCCTTCCGGCCAACGGGCAACGCCGCGGCCGTCGTGGATGAGGTCGAGGATATCGAGGGTCTTGGGAGTCTGGTCGAGGCGGGCCACGGCACGGAGGGACGTTGGATAGCCGGTTATTGTCGCAGACTGCGCGGCTGGCCCCGGGAGCGCGGCGGGCGCAGGCGGTATCCTTGGCGTTTTGCCGCCGCACCGGACCCCCGCATGCCCGCGCTGACCTCGCAGATCGACCCCCGCTCGCAGGACTTCCTCGACAACGTCGCCTTCCACCGCGAACTGGTGGCCGAACTCGACCGCCGGCTGGCACGCGCGGCCGACGGCGGCGGCGAGAAGGCGCGGGCGAAGCACACGGCGCGCGGCAAGCTGCTGCCGCGCGAGCGCATCGACGCCCTGCTCGATCCGGGTTCGCCGTTCCTCGAGATCGCACCGCTGGCCGCCGAGGGCATGTACGACGACGCCGCGCCGGCCGCCGGCATGGTCTGCGGCATCGGCCGGGTGATGGGGATCGAAGTGGTCATCGTCGCCAACGACGCCACCGTCAAGGGTGGCACCTACTTCCCGATGACGGTGAAGAAGCACCTGCGCGCGCAGGAAGTGGCGCGCGAGAACCGCCTGCCCTGCGTCTACCTGGTCGACTCCGGCGGCGCGTTCCTGCCGCTGCAGGACGAGGTGTTCCCGGACAAGGAGCACTTCGGGCGGATCTTCTACAACCAGGCGCGATTGAGCGCGGAAAACATCCCGCAAATTGCCGTCGTGATGGGCAGCTGCACCGCCGGCGGCGCCTACGTGCCGGCGATGTGCGACGAATCGGTGATCGTGAAGGAACAGGGCACGATCTTCCTCGGCGGCCCGCCGCTGGTGAAGGCGGCCACCGGCGAGGTGGTGGATGCCGAAACGCTGGGCGGCGCCGACGTGCACACCAGCATCTCGGGCGTGGCCGACCATTTCGCCGAGGACGACCGCCACGCGCTGGAGATCGCCCGCGGCATCGTGGCTTCGCTCAACCGCAAGAAGGTGCTGCCGGTGGCCGCGCAGCCCGTGCGCGAGCCGCTGTATGCGGCGGAAGAGCTGTACGGCATCGTGCCGAAGGACGCGCGCCGGCCGTTCGACATCCGCGAGGTGATCGCCCGCATCGTCGACGGCAGCGAGTTCCAAGAGTTCAAGGCGCGCTACGGCAAGACCCTGGTGACCGGCTTCGCCCACCTGCACGGCTACCCGGTCGGCATCGTCGCCAACAACGGCATCCTGTTCGCCGAGAGCGCGCTGAAGGGCGCGCACTTCATCGAGCTGTGCAACCAGCGCGGCATCCCGCTGGTGTTCCTGCAGAACATCACCGGCTTCATGGTCGGCAAGAAGTACGAGCAGGCGGGCATCGCCAAGGACGGCGCCAAGATGGTGACGGCGGTGGCGTGCAGCCACGTACCCAAGTTCACCGTGGTGATCGGCGGCAGCTTTGGCGCGGGCAACTACGCGATGTGCGGCCGCGCCTACGGCGCACGCTTCCTGTGGATGTGGCCGAACGCACGCATCAGCGTGATGGGCGGCGAGCAGGCGGCCAGCGTGCTGGCCACCGTGAAGCGCGACGGCATCGAGGCCAAGGGCGGGATCTGGACCCTAGGCGAGGAAGACGCGTTCAAGGCGCCGATCCGCCAGCAGTACGAGGACCAGGGCAACCCCTACTACGCCACCGCTCGGCTGTGGGACGACGGCATCATCGACCCCGCCGACACCCGCCGCGTGCTGGGGCTGGGGTTGTCCGCCTCGCTCAATGCGCCGATCGAGGAGCGCACCCGCTTCGGCGTGTTCCGCATGTAATGGGTGATGTGACTTCCATCGCATTCAATGGGTTGCGCCAGCAACCTATCGTATTCAGCAAGGAAGTCGTCGCAAATCGGTGGTAGCCTCGGTGCTTCTTCCCGAGGAGATCCGTGCATGGCCATCGGCTGGAAAGATTCGCCCAAGACCGCAGAACCCGCCCGCTTTGAGCTGGGCTCGCCGGAGCCGCCGGCAGCCGCCGAACACGCACAAGCGCCGGCGGCATCTGCACCAGCGGCGCCCGCATCGATCCGCGCGGTGGAAACCCCGGCGCGCGAGTCGGTCATCGCCGCCGACCTGGCCATCGAGGGCAAGATCGAAGGCGCCGGCCATGTCCGCATCGCCGGCAAGTTCAAGGGCGACATCAAGGTGCAGGGCAACCTGACCATCGACCAGGGTGCCAAGGTGTCCGGCGGCGTGTCGGCCAACAAGGTGACGCTGGCCGGCGAGCTGGACGGCAACATCACCAGCGCGCAGCAGGTGGACGTGCTGCCCAGCGGTGCGATCAACGGCGACCTCAAGGCCGGCAGCCTGACCGTGGCCGCCGGCAGCCGCATCCGCGGCCATGTCGAATGCGGCTGGGGCAAGGACGACAAGCCGGCGGCGAAGACGGAGAGCGGCAGCGCCGCATGAGCGCGGCGCGCCCCGGCGTGGCGGGTGCCACCCGCACCTGCCCGCATTGCAAGGCGACCATCCTGGAAAGTTCGGCGGTCTGCCCGGCCTGCCGCGGACACTTGCGGTTCGACGCGCCCGCCACCGACGCGGCGCAGCGCTTCGTGCCGCTGAAGGTGGAAGGTACCCTCAACGCGCCGGACGACGGCGCGTTCGAATACACCATGGTGGTGGTGATCCGCAACGAACGCGGCGAGGAGATCGGGCGCCACGTGGTGGGCGTGGGCGCGGTGTTCCCGGGCGAGGCGCGCAGCTTCAGCGTGGCGGTGGAAGCGGTGCCGGCATCACCGGGCAAGCGCCGACTGAAGCACTAGCAACGACGGACGACATGGCAGCAGCCCCGGCCGCCTGCATCTCGTCTTCACACATCCCCGCCTAGGATCCATCCCGCCGCCCTTGCGTGCGGTTCCACGGTTCGGAAACGCGCCTCCCGCGCGTCGCCGGATCGCCACTTCCCACACCCAGGAGTCTGTAGATGAACGCCAAACTTTATGTTGCCCTGGTGGCGGCTACGCTGGCACTGACCGCCTGCAAGAACGAAACCGCCACCGCGCAGAACGAGGCCGCCGAGGCCAGCGCCGCCGCCGAACAGGCGGCCGATGCCGCCGCGAATGCGGCGTCGCAGGCCACCGATGCGGCTGCCGCCGCGACCGGTGAAGCCATCGGCGAAGTCGGCGCCAACGTCGAACAGGCCGCCGATGCGGCCAAGCAGGCCAGCGCCGAGGCGGCCGCGGATGCCGCCAACGCCACCGCGGACGCGGCGCAGTCGGCGGCGGATGCCGCCGATGAAATGGCCCAGAAGGCCGAGAAGGCGGCCGACGAAGCCAAGAAGTAACCGTCGGCGCGGTTGCCGCAACCCCGCAAGGCCCGCATTCGCGGGCCTTGTTCTTTTGCGCCCGCGGCGCATCGGCGGGAACGTGGCGCCCGGGCTGCTACCCGCAGCCGTTGCAGCCGCCGCAGTCCTTGCCGCCGCCCTGCCCCGGCGGCGCGATCCTCCGGGCCAGCGCGCGCAGCCAAGCAGGCCGGGCCTCGCGCAGCAGCGGCAGGGCAATGGCGATGCGCAGGCGCCGGGTGGCGTTCGGGAACTGCTTGCGCATCACCACCACCGCGCTGGCCAGCACCGCCAGCGCGATGACGAGGTACTGCGCCAGCAGCCCCGCGCTCATCCGCCCGCCCCCAGCGCCAACGCGATCCGGTAGGTCGCGAACGACGCCAGGTAGGCCAGCGCGAACAGGTAGCCGGCGGCGAAGCCCGTCTGCTTCCACGAATGGGTTTCGCGCTTGATCGTGGCCAGGGTGGAGATGCACTGCGGCGCGTAGATGAACCACACCAGCAGCGACAGCGCGGTGGCCAGCGACCACTGGTCCTGGATGATCGGGGTAAGCGCCTGGATCGTCGCATCCTCGCTGGCCGCCGACAGTGCGTACACCGTCGCCAGCGAAGACACCACCACCTCGCGTGCGGCCATGCCCGGGATCAGTGCGATGCAGATCTGCCAGTTGAAGCCGATCGGCGCGAATACCGCAGTCATCCAGTGGCCGATGCGCCCGGCGAAGCTGTAGTCAATGGCAGGGGCGGTGGCGTCGACCGGCGCGCCCGGGAAGGACAGCAGGAACCACAGCAGGATGGTCAGCGCCAGGATGATCCCGCCCACCCGCTTGAGGAAGATCATCGCCCGCTCCCACAGCCCGATGGCGAGGTCGCGCAGGTGCGGAATGCGGTAGGACGGCAGCTCCAGCAGCAGCGGATGTTCGCTCTTGTCGCGCCGCCACAGCTTCATCGTCCACGCCACCGCCAGCGCGCTGAGGATGCCGGCCGCGTACAGGCCGAACAGCACCAGCCCCTGCTGGTTGAACCAGCCGATGTCCTTCTGCGGCACGAACGCGCCGATCAGCAGCGCATACACCGGCAGCCGCGCCGAGCAGGTCATCAGCGGCGCGACCAGGATGGTGGCGATGCGGTCGCGCGGGTCCTGGATGGAGCGCGTCGACATGATCCCCGGCACCGCGCAGGCGAAGCTGGACAGCAGCGGGATGAAGCTGCGCCCGGACAGCCCCGCCGCCGCCATCATCCGGTCGAGCAGGAAGGCCGCGCGCGGCAGGTAGCCGGATTCCTCCAGCGCCAGGATGAAGGCGAACAGCACCATGATCTGCGGCAGGAACACGATCACCCCGCCCAGGCCGGCGATGATGCCGTCCACCAGCAGGCTGCGCAGCGGACCGTCCGGCAGGGTGCCGCCCACCAGTCCGCCGAACCAGCCGGTGGCGGCCTCGATGGCGTCCATCATCGGCGTGGCCCAGGCGTACACCGCCTGGAAGATCAGGAACATCACCACGCCCAGCGCCAGCAGGCCGAACACCGGGTGCAGCAGCCAGCGGTCCAGCGCGTCGTCGATGGCGGCGGTGCGGCGCGGCATCGCCACCGCCAGCGCCAGCAGCCGGCGCACTTCCTCGTGCAGGGCCTCGTCGGCCACCGCCTCGCGGGATTCCGGCAGCGCCGGCAGCGGGCCTTCCAGCCGATCCAACAGCGCGCGCGCGCCATCGCGGCGCACCGCCACCGTTTCCACCACCGGCAAGCCCAGCTCGCGCTGCAGCACGTCCACGTCGATGGCGATGCCGCGCCGGCGCGCGGCGTCGATCATGTTCAGCGCCACGATCACCGGCCGTCCCAGCGCGCGCAGTTCCAGCGCGAAGCGCAGGTGCAGGCGCAGGTTGGTGGCATCGACCACGCAGACCAGCAGGTCGGGCGCGGCCTCGCCCGGATAGAAGCCGCGGATCAGGTCGCGGGTCACCGCTTCGTCCAGGCTGGCGGCGTTGAGGCTGTAGGCGCCCGGCAGGTCCAGCACGGCGTAGCTGCGGCCCGATGGCGACAGCAGCCGCCCCTCCTTGCGCTCGACGGTGACGCCGGCGTAGTTCGCCACCTTCTGGCGGCTGCCGGTCAGCAGGTTGAACAGCGCGGTCTTGCCGCAGTTCGGGTTGCCGACCAGGGCGATGCGCGGCAGCGCGGCGGCTTCGCTCATGCCGCGCTCCCGCTGGCGCGCAGCCGCACCCGCGCGGCTTCCGCGCGGCGCAGGGCGAAGCGGGTGAAGCCCACCTGCACCAGCAGCGGCTCGGCGCCCAGCGGCCCGGCCGCGACCACCTCGATATCTTCGCCGGCAACGAAGCCCAGCTCGCGCAGGCGGCGCGCCACCGGGTCGTTGGGCACCTGTTCCTCGACGGCATCGACGACGGCCGGCTTGCGCTTGGGAAGTTCGGTCAATCGCATGGAAACCGCACCACAGGAACAAATGGGAATTGTTCTCAATTTTAGCACCCGCGTGCTGCCGCTATCATGTGTTGGATCAAATTCCGGAGCGATCGACCTGCCCATGAGCCAAGCCCTGCAACTTGACCGCGATGGCGCCGTCGCCCGCCTGCGGATGACCCGCGCGCAGGTGCACAACGCCTTCGACGCCGGCCTGATCGCCGGGCTCACCGCCGCGCTGGTGGGGCTGGCCGACGATCCCGCGGTGCGGGTGGTGGTGCTGGAAGCCGAGGGCCCCTCGTTCTCGGCCGGCGCCGACCTGAACTGGATGCGCGGGATGGCCGCCGCCAGCGAGGCCGAGAACCGCGAGGATTCTCTCGCCCTCGCCCGCCTGATGCGCACGCTGGATGAGCTGCCGAAGCCGACCATCGCCCGCGTGCAGGGCGCGGCCTTCGGCGGCGGCGTGGGGCTGGTGGCCTGCTGCGACATCGCCATCGGCGTGCCGGAGGCGAAATTCGGCCTGACCGAGAGCAAGCTCGGCCTGCTGCCGGCGGTGATCTCGCCCTACGTCATCAGCGCCATCGGCGCGCGGCAGGCGCGCCGGTACTTCGCCACCGCCGAGATCTTCGACGCCGCCGAGGCGCTGCGCATCGACTTGCTGCACCAGGTCGTCGACGCCGACGCGCTGGACGCCGCCGTGCAGCGCCAGGTCAACCTGCTGCTCAAGGCCGGCCCGGTCGCGTCCGCCTCCGCCAAGCAGCTGGTGCGCGCCGTCTGCGCTCACACAGACGGCGCGAAACACGACGCCGACAACGCCGCCCTGATCGCCCGCCTGCGGGTCTCGCCCGAGGGCCAGGAAGGCCTGTCGGCCTTCCTCGACAAGCGCAAGCCGAATTGGATCCAAGCCTGATGTTCTCGACCATCCTGATCGCCAACCGCGGCGAGATCGCCTGCCGCGTGATCCGCACCGCGCGCAAGCTCGGCATCCGCACCGTCGCGGTGTTTTCCGAAGCCGACGCCGATGCCCAGCACGTGCGGCTGGCGGACGAGGCCCACTGCATCGGCGGCCCGCGCCCGCAGGACAGCTACCTGCGCGGCGATGCGATCCTCGAAGTGGCATCGAGGACCGGCGCGCAGGCGATCCATCCCGGCTATGGCTTCCTCTCCGAGAACGCGGACTTCGCCGACGCGGTGGCGGCCGCCGGCATCGCCTTCATCGGCCCGTCGGGCAACTCGATGCGCAAGATGGGCAGCAAGGCCGGCGCCAAGGACCTGATGGCCGCCGCCGGCGTGCCGGTGGTGCCCGGCTATACCGGCGAAGACCAGTCGCCCGACCTGCTGCAGCGCGAGGCCGACCGCATCGGCTATCCGCTGATGATCAAGGCCGCGCACGGCGGCGGCGGCAAGGGCATGCGCATCGTGCGCGCGGCCGGCGAGTTCGCCGCCAACCTCGAAAGCTGCCAGCGCGAGGCGAAGAACGCCTTCGGCAAGGACCGCGTGCTGTTGGAACGCTACATCGAGCATCCGCGCCACATCGAGATCCAGATCTTCGGCGACACCCACGGCAACGCCATCCATCTCGGCGAGCGTGAATGCTCGGCGCAGCGGCGCTACCAGAAGGTGCTGGAGGAGTCGCCCTCGCCTTTCCTCACCCCAGAACTGCGCGCGGCGATGGGCGCGGCGGCGGTGCAGGCCGCGCACGCGATCGACTACGCCAATGCCGGCACGGTGGAATTCATCGTGGGACAGGATGGCGGTTTCTACTTCATGGAAATCAACACCCGCCTGCAGGTGGAACATCCCGTCACCGAGGAAGTCACCGGGCTGGATCTGGTCGAGTGGCAGCTGCGCATCGCTGCCGGTGAGCCGCTGCCGCTGTCTCAGGAGGCCATCGTCCAGCGCGGCCACGCCATCGAGGTGCGGCTGTACGCGGAAGATCCGGATGCCGGCTTCCTGCCCGGCTCCGGCACCCTGCAGACGCTGCGCCTGCCGGCGCCGTCGGCGCACGTGCGCATCGATTCCGGCGTGGTCGAAGGCGACACCGTCACGATTTTCTACGACCCGATGATCGCCAAACTCATCGTCCACGACAGCGACCGCGCGCGCGCACTGGCGCGGCTGCGCGAGGCGCTGGCGCAGTGCGTGATCCGCGGGCCGAAGTCGAATGTCGGCTTCCTCGAGCGACTGGCGAGGCATCCGGCAATCGTCGGCGGCACCATCGACACCGGCTACCTGGACCGGCACCTGGACGAGTTCCTCGCCCCGCCGCGCGAGGACACCGCGCTGCTGCTCGCCGCCGCCACCCTGCAGCTGCTGCTGCAGGAAGCCGCCGCCCGCGACGCCGCCGCGCGCGCCGCCGATCCCACTTCGCCCTGGGCCAGCGCCGACGGCTGGCGGCTGGGCCATGCCGGCACCCGCCGGCTGGCGTTCGGCAACGGCGAGCGCATCGAACTGACCGCGCACGGCTACGGCGGCGAATACCGCATTGAACGCGACGGCGCCTCCCACGCCGTCTCAGGCGCGCGGCTGGATGGCGACGCGCTGACCCTGCGGCTGGACGGCGGCATGCGCCGCTTCCGCGCCATGCCGGACGGCGACGACGTGCTGGTGCACGACGGCGATGCGCGCTTGCGCCTGCGCGTGGAGCCGATGTACCGCAGCCTGGCCGGCGCCGACGGCAGCGCGGAGAGCCGCATCCGCGCGCCCATGCCCGGCCGGGTGGTGCTGGTGCAGGCCAGCGTCGGCGTCGCCGTCCAGGCCGGCGACGTGGTGCTGGTGCTGGAGGCGATGAAGATGGAACTGGCGCTGAAGGCCCCACGCGACGGCGTGCTTGCGGAAATCCGCGCGCAGGCCGGCGAGTTCGTCGAAGCCGACGCCGTGCTGGCCACGCTGGAGCCCTGACATGAGCCTGCCCAGCCACGTCCGCATCGTCGAAGTCGGTCCGCGAGACGGCCTGCAGAACGAGAAGGTCGACATCGGTACCGCCGCCAAGATCGAGCTGATCGACCGGCTGTCCAAGACCGGCCTGGCCAGCATCGAGGCCACCGCCTTCGTCAGCCCGAAATGGGTGCCGCAGATGGCGGATGCCGCACAGGTGCTGGCCGGCATCACCCGCGCATCGGGAATCAGCTATCCGGTGCTGGTGCCAAACGAGCAAGGTTACGAACGCGCGCGCGCAGCCGGCGCGCAGGAAGTGGCGGTGTTCACCGCCGCCTCCGAAGCGTTCAACCTGAAGAACACCAATGCCGGCATCGAGGCATCGCTGCAGCGCTTCGCGCCGGTACTGGAGCGCGCCCGCACCGACGGCGTAAAGGTGCGCGGCTACGTCTCCACCGTGCTCGGCTGCCCCTACCAGGGCGAAGTGCCGCTGGCCGACGTGGTGCGGGTGGCACGCGCACTGCACGACATGGGTTGCTACGAGGTTTCGCTGGGCGACACCATCGGCGTCGGCACCCCGGCCAAGGCGCGGGCGATGCTGAAGGCGGTTTCCACCGAGGTGCCGATGGCCGCGCTGGCCATCCACTTCCACGACACCTACGGGCAGGCGCTGGCCAACGTGCTGGCCTGCCTGGAGGAAGGCGTGGCGGTGGTGGACAGCGCGGTGTCCGGTGCCGGCGGCTGCCCCTACGCCAAGGGCGCCAGCGGCAACGTGGCCAGCGAGGACGTGGTCTACATGCTGCACGGCCTCGGCGTCCACACCGGCATCGACCTGCCGCTGCTGGCGGAAACCGGACGCTGGCTGGCCGGCCTACTGGGCCGCGACACCGGCAGCAAGGTCGGGCGCGCGCTGGGCGCGTCCTGAACACCACGCACTGAACTGGGCCCTGCGCATGAGCACGTTCGAAATCCGTCCCATCCGCGCCGACGACGATGCCGCGATGGCCGCCGTCATCCGCACGGTGATGCCCGAATTCGGGGCCACCGGCAGCGGCTTCGCCATCAGCGACCCGGAAGTGGACTGGATGAGCCGCGCCTACGCCGCGCCGCGCCACGCCTATTTCGTGCTGGAACGCGATGGCCGCGTGCTCGGCGGCGCCGGCGTTGCACCGCTGGCCGGCGGCGATGCCGACGTCTGCGAACTGCGCAAGATGTATTTCCTGCCGGAAGCCCGCGGCAGCGGCGCCGGCGCGGCGATGATGGCGCGCTGCCTGGACGCCGCGCGCGGCTTCGGCTTCACCCGCTGCTACCTGGAAACCCTCACCGGCATGGACGCGGCCATGCGCCTGTACGAGCGCAGCGGTTTCCGCCGCATCGACGCCGCCATGGGCGCCACCGGACACGGCGGCTGCAACAGGTTCTACCTGCTCGATCTCGCTTCGCCGTAGCCCGCACCGGGCCTGCCGCCGGGGGCTGCTCGCGGCTCAATGCGAACGTCCTGTTCGATATCGCCGACGTGCGCCATCCATGGCGCACTCTACGCAGCCCCCGGCGGCAGGCCCGGTGCTCCTCGCTGTTTCGGTAAAATCGCCGTTTTCCCGCCCGCAGGAACTTCCATGCAGCTTGCATCCGCCCGCGCCGTCGTCACCGGTGGCGTTTCCGGCCTCGGCTTCGCCGTCGCCCAGCACCTGGTTGCCCACGGCGGCAAGGTCGCCCTGTTCGACGTCAACGAAGACAAGGGCGCGGCTGCCGTGGCCGAGCTGGGCGAAACCAATGCCCGCTTCTTCAAGACCGACGTCAGCAACGAGGAACAGGTCGCCGCCAACGTCGCTGCCGCTAGGGATTTCCTGGGCGGTCTGAACACGGCCATCAACTGCGCCGGCATCCTGGGCGCCGGCCGCGTGCTGGGCAAGACCGGGCCGATGACGCTGTCGCATTTCTCCACCACGGTGATGGTGAACCTGGTCGGCAGCTTCAACGTGGCCAAGGCCTGCGCCGACCTGATGCAGCACAACGAAGCGAGCGCCGACGGCGAGCGCGGCGTGATCGTCAACACCGCCTCCGTGGCCGCCTACGAGGGCCAGATCGGCCAGGCCGCCTACTCCGCCTCGAAGGGCGGCGTGGTCGGCATGACCCTGCCGATGGCGCGCGAGCTGGCCCGCTTCGGCATCCGCGTGATGACCGTGGCGCCGGGCGTGTTCTGGACACCGATGGTCGACGGCATGCCGGAGGACGTGCAGAAGTCGCTGGCCGCCACCATCCCGTTCCCGTCGCGCCTGGGCCAGCCGCAGGAGTACGCCGACCTGGTGGCCTACATCCTCACCAACACCTATCTCAACGGCGAAACCATCCGCCTCGACGGTGCCACCCGGCTGGCGCCGAAGTGAACGACTTCGGTTCGCGCGCCGCACGCTGGACGGCGGTCAAGTGGCCGGCGATCCGCGCGCGCGGCATGTGGCGGTTCGTGCTGCTCAAGGGTGTCGGTTTCTGGGGCGGGCTGATGCTGGCGTTCATGGCTATCGCCATGACCCTGCAACTTGGCCCCTCGCACCCTCGCCTCCCACTGGTGCTGGCCATCGCGGTGCCGCTGTGCGCGATCGGTGGCCTGATCTGGGGGCTGCTTACCTGGCTTTTCAACGAACGCATCTTCCACGCGCTCCAACAACAAAAGAAAAACTTCCCATGAAGGCTTACGACATCAAGAAGGGCAACGTCGTCGAACACAACGGCAGCGTCTACCAGATCCGCGACATCGAGCGCAGCAGCCCGCAGGGCCGCGGCGGCAACGTCAAGTTCCGCTTCACCATGTACAGCGTGCCCGGCGGCAGCAAGCTCGACATCACCGTGGGCGGCGACGACGAGCTGAAGGAAGTCGAGCTGTCGCGCCGGCAGGTGACCTACTCGTACCGGGACGGCGATGCGTTCGTGTTCCTCGATGACGAGGACTACACCCCGTACACGCTGGACGCCGACGTCGTTGGCGATGCCGCCGGCTACATCGTCGACGACCTCAGCGGCTGCTACATCCAGATCATCGACGACCTGCCGGTAGCCGTGCAGCTGCCGCAGAGCGTGGCGATCGAAGTCATCGAAACCCCGCCGGAACTCAAGGGCGGCACCGCCACCAAGCGCCCGAAGCCGGCCAAGCTGTCCACCGGCATCGAGATCATGGTGCCGGAATACATCGGCAACGGCGAAAAGGTGTGGGTGAACACCACCACCGGCGAATTCGGCGGCCGCGCGGAGTAAGCCCCGGCGCAATTGCCCGTCTTCCCCGCTTGGGTGGGGATGACGGGCAAAGCTGTGCTGCGCAGGACGTTCTTGTCACCCCCGCGACACCGCCATCAGCAATGCCACCGCCACGGCGCTTGCCCAACATCGCCCGCTGCGCCACACTGCCATGGCAAGCCTTGCCATAGGAGCGCGCCGTGGCCACCATGAACATCTCCCTGCCCGACGAACTCAAGCAGTTCGTCGATGCGCAAGTGGCCGAACACGCCTACGGCTCGGCCAGCGAATACTTGCGTGAACTGATCCGCAAGCAGCGCGACGTGGAAAAGCTGCGCCAAATGCTGCTGGACGGCGCCAATTCCGGGCCGGCCACGCCCATGGAACCGGATTTCTTCGACAAGATGCGCGAACGCGCCCATACAAGGGCCGCCGGCAAGTGAAGCCGCTGCAATGGCATCCGCTCGCAAGACTTGATGCCGACGAAGCTGCGAACTGGTACGCCGAACAAGGCGGCTTGGCATTGGAACTTCGATTCATTCAGTCCCTGGACACTGCCATTGCACAGATCGCCGACCAGCCCGGCATCGGCGCATCACGCTATTCCGAGGTGCTGAAACTGCGCGACCTGCGCTTCTGGTCGCTCAAGGGTTTCCCGTACCTGATCTTCTACCTCGAACGCGACACGCACGTTGACATCTGGCGCGTGCTGCACGCCCAGCGCGATATTCCGGCATGGATGGGGGACGCATGAGCCGCATCGCAGCCGCTGCGACGGCCCGCCCGCAAACTGCCCCACTTCACCGCGCCGCAAGGACCGCCCCGCAATGCCCAGCCTGAACTGGATCGGCAAAGACGCCGTCGTCAAACACCACAAGGACGTGCCGTTCCGCCTGCTGGAGCCGGTGCAGCCGCTGTCGTGCGCGGGGGATGCCGACAACGCCGCCGACAGCGGCAACCTGATCGTGCAGGGCGACAACCTGCTGGCGCTGAAGGCGCTGCTGCCGCGCTACGCCGGACAGGTGAAATGCATCTACATCGACCCGCCCTATAACACCGGCAACGAGGGCTGGGTCTATAACGACAACGTGAATTCACCAGAGATTCGCCGCTGGCTGGGCGAGGTGGTGGGCAAGGAAGGCGAGACGCTGGACCGGCACGATCGCTGGCTGTGCATGATGTATCCGCGGTTGATGCTGTTGAAGCAGTTTTTGCGGGAAGACGGGGCGATCTTTGTTTCGATTGACGACAACGAAGTGGCGACACTGCGTTTGTTGATGGATGAGATTTTTGGCCCGCAGAACTTCGTAGCTACCATTCTCTGGCAGAAAAAGTACGCCGCCTCAAACGATCACAAATCCATTGCACCCATGCACGACTTCGTGCTGGCTTATCAACGCACACCTAGCTGGCAGCGCAATTTGCTGCCACGCGGCGACGTCAAGGACCGCCAGTATAAGTACGAGGATTCCGCAGGCATTTTTCGACCCGACAATTACACCTGCGCAAAGACAGCTGAAGAACGTCCAAACCTGTACTACCCCGTCATCAACCCCAATACCGGGGAAGAAATCTGGCCTAAGCGCACGCGCGTCTGGTCCTATTCTCAGGAAGAACATCAGCGCCATGTAGTAGATGGGCTGATCTACTGGGGCAAGGATGGCAAAGGCAAGGTGCCTGCATACAAGCGTTACAAGCACGCGCTACGTAACGACGGAATCGTGCCGCAAACGCTTTGGCCGCATGAATTTGCCGGCCATACCGATGGTTCACGAAAAGAATTGCGCGAAGTGCTGCATGACATCCCGTCGGTTTCGGACTTCACCACGCCCAAACCTTCGCTGCTGATCCAACGCATCCTGCAAATCGCCAGCGACAAGGACTCCATCATCCTTGATAGCTTCGCCGGATCCGGCACCACCGCCCACGCCGTGCTGAAACAGAACGCCGAAGACGGCGGCAACCGCCGCTTCATCCTCGTCGAAATGGACGACGGCATCGCCCGCAACGTCACTGCCGAACGCGTCAAGCGCGTGGCCCGCGGCTACACCAACGCCAAGGGCGACGCCGTGCCCGGCCTGGGCGGCGGCTTCCAATTCTGCAAACTGGGCAAACCCCTCTTCGACGCGCGCGGCCACATCAGCAATGAAGTGCGCTTCGCCGAACTGGCGCGCTTCGTCTGGTTCATCGAAACCGGCATGGGCCTGCCGGCCAGCCGCGCCAGCCGCACCGCCGCCGACACCGCCAGCCCGCTGCTGGGCGTGCACGAGGGCCGCGCCGTGTACCTGCTCTACAACGGCATCCTGAAAGATCGCAGCATCGACGGCGGCAACGTCCTCACCACCCCGCTGCTGGACCTGCTGCCCGCCCACCACGGCCCGCGCGTGGTCTATGGCGCCCGCTGCGCCATCGGCGCGGACCGCCTGCGCGCACTGGGCATCACCTTCAAGCAACTGCCCTACCACCTACGGGTGGCACCGTGACCCCGCAGGACGACAACCCCGCGCCGCAGTCGGAACTGCTGCTGTACCGCGACGCCAACGCGCACACCCGGATCGAGGTGCGGCTGGAAGGCGACAACGTGTGGCTGGCGCAGCGGCAGATCGCCGAGCTGTATCAGGTGTCCGTCCCCACGGTCAACGAACATCTGGCCAACGCCTTCGACGAGGGAGAACTCGAACCTGAACGAACAATTCGGAAATTCCGAATTGTTCAAGCCGAAGGCCCGCGCGAGGTGCGCCGGCTGGTGGACCACTACAACCTGGCCGCCATCCTGGCCGTGGGCTACCGGGTGCGCTCCGCACGCGGCACCCAGTTCCGCCAGTGGGCCAGCCAACGGCTGTCGGAGTATCTGGTCAAGGGCTTCGCCATGGATGACGAACGCCTCAAGCGCGGCCCGGACGATGGCTACTTCGAAGAACTGCTGGCGCGCATCCGCGACATCCGCAGCTCGGAGCGGATGTTCTGGCGCAAGGTGCTGGACATCTACGCCACCAGCATTGATTACGACGCATCGGCGGATGCCAGCCAGCGCTTCTTCCAGACCGTGCAGAACAAGATGCACTGGGCCGCGCATGGCCACACCGCCGCCGAAGTGGTGCTGGCGCGTGCCGATGCGCGCCAGCCCAACATGGGCATGACCAGCACCAGTGCCGGCCAACCGCGCCGGCAGGATGCGCCAATCGCCAAGAATTACCTGCACGAAGCCGAACTCGATGCGCTGAACCGCATCGTCACCGCCTATCTGGAATTCGCGGAATTGCAGGCCCTGAACCGCCAGCCGATGACGATGGCGGACTGGATCGCCAAGCTCGACGATTTCCTGCACCTGAGCGGGCGCGACCTGTTGACGCATGCCGGACGCGTGCGCCACGACGATGCCCTGCGCCACGCGCAGCAGCAATACGATGCCTGGCGCAAGCAGCAATCGGCCCTGCCGCAGGCGGTGGATCGCGATTTCGACAATGCGGCCCATGCCTTGCAGCCCGTGGCCCGCAAGCGCGGCAACGCCCGCACCCCCAAGGACAACGACGCATGAGCCTGAAGGTCTACCAGTCCGACGTGCTGGACCGTTATGACACCTTCCTGCGCGCCTGGCGCGCGCAGGCGCAGGCGCATCCGGGCGAGCGCGTGGCCAGCCGGCTGGCATTCGAGGAATGCACGCTGGAAAACTTCGGCTTCCGCATTCCCTATCACGCGCCGCCGGCATTCGAAGCCAGCGACACCCCGGTGGTGTGCCTGCGGGTGCCCACCGGCGGCGGCAAGACCCTGATCGGCGGGCATGCCATCGCCCGGGTCAAGCGCAGCCTTGCGCCGGTGGAGCACAGCCTGACCCTGTGGCTGGTGCCCACCGACGCCATCCGCAGCCAGACCCTGCGCGCCCTGCGCACGCCGGGTGCGCTGCTGCACGACGAGCTGCGCACGCTGTTCGGCGAGGTGGCGGTGCTGGACATCGACGAGGCGCTGTCGGTGTCGCCGGCGGTGCTGGACAGCCACGACACCATCATCGTCACCACCATGCAGGCCTTCAAACAGGCGGAAACCGACCGTCTGGCGGTGTATCGCGCCAATGGCGCGCTGATGGAACATTTCCGCGGCATCGACGGCAGCGGCTGGTCGCTGGCCGAGGCGCTGGCGCTGCGCCGGCCGTTCATCGTGGTGGACGAGGCGCACAACCAGGGCAGCGCACTGGCCTTCGACACTCTGGCGCGGCTGGCGCCCTGCGCGGTGCTGGAACTGACGGCCACCCCCGACCGCATGCACCAGCCGTCCAACGTGCTGGTGTCGATTTCCGCATCCACCCTGCAAAGCGAGGACATGATCAAGCTGCCGGTGGACATGGCAGTACACCCGGACTGGCGGATCGCGCTGCGCGAGGCCATCGCCAAACTCGATGCGCTGCAGTCCTCCGCCGATGCCGAGCGCAGCGCCACCGGCGAGACGCTGCGCCCGATCATGCTGCTGCAGGCCGAGCGCCAGCAGAAGGACAACCCGGACGCGATGACCATCGACCGCGTGCGCGCCGCATTGATCGAACAGTTCGACGTGCCCGCCGCGCAGATCGCGCGTTCCGCAACCGGGGTCGATGAACTCAGCGACGCCGATCCGGCCACGCTGCGTTTCGTCATCACCGCCGACAAGCTGCGCGAAGGCTGGGACTGGCCGGCGGCCTATGTGTTGATGAGTTTCCGCGGCAGCAGCACGCAAATGGCGCTGGAGCAGATCCTGAGCCGCGTGCTGCGGATGCCGCAGGTCACGCGCAAGCGGCAGGAGGCACTGAACTGCGCGTATGCGTTCGCGGTGTCGAACAACCTTGCCGAGGTGGCCGCCACCCTGCGCGACGGGCTGGTGCAGGCCGGCTTCGAACGCCAGGACGCCAAGGATCTGGTGCGCGGCACGGCGTTGAGCAACGGCAACGACGATCTGCTGCGCGCGCAGGCCAGCGTCAGCGTGCCGCTGCCGGCGCAGGACGGCCGGCTGGTGCTGCCCGATCTTTCGCAGCTGCCGGAGGCCACCCGCAGGCGCATCGAAACCAAGCTGGAGCTGTCCCCGGAAACCGGCAGCCTCACGCTGCGCGGCGAATGGAGTGCCAAGGAACAAAAGGCGCTGAAGGAGGCATTCCGTGAACCCGCCGCCGTTGCCGCGCTGGAGCAGGCATTCACCCACCTGCAATCCCCTGTGGCTGCGCCACCGAAGACACCTTCCGAACTGGGCCAGACGTTCGAATTGCCGCTGCTGGCGTGGTCGCAAGGCGACTTGCTCTGCGATCTTGGCAATGCCCCCACGCTGGAAGGCACGCTGACGCTGGCCGACGTCGATTTTGCGCTGGACAACGCAGCGTTCCCGCGCGAGCTGGAAACCCTGCAGCGCGCACGTCTGCGGCTGGGCGATGCGGAAAAACTCAAGCTGGACCCGCTGGAACAACTCGACGTGCAGCTGGGCTTGTTCGGCGTGCGCGATACCGCCAGCCTTGAAGACCTGCAGTGGACGCTGGAACAGCGCCTGGCCGCGCCGGATCTGGACCCGGAAGACCTGGCCGCCTGGCTGTCCGGCGTGCTGCGACACCTGCTGGAAGTGCGTGGCTTCAGCTGCAGCGAACTGGTGTATCAGCGGGTGGAGCTGAGCGACGTTCTGGCCCAACGCATCGCCCACGCCCGACGCCACGGCCAGCACCAGCGTTTCCTCGACCTGCTGGGCGATGAGAGCCGGATGAGCGCCGATGCCCGCCTGCAATGCGTGTTCAGATCTGGTCGCTACGCCTGGGACTGGCAGTACAACGGCTTCGTCACCCTGCCCAGGCACTTCTTCCCGCAAATCGGCAACCTGCAATCGCAGGGCGAAGAATTCGAATGCGCCGACTTCATCGCCAACCGGCTGGACGGCGTGCGCGACTGGGTGCGCAACATCGAGCGCAAACCCGGCGCGTTCTCACTGCCGACGTCCCACCAGCGCTTCTACCCGGACTTCCTGGTGCGGATGACCGATGACCGCATGCTGGTCGTTGAATACAAGGGTGCACACCTGTACGACAACCCGGAGCAGGTTGAAAAGCGCCGCATCGGCCAGCTGTGGGCGCGCCGCGCGGGCGAACGCTTCCGCTTCGTCATGCCCAAGCGCAAGGACTGGGGCATGATCCGCGCGGCGCTGGGGGCATAAGGCGTGAGCTGGCAAGTCCGGTAACCAATGCCATGAGCCTTCCGCCCTTCTCCCTGTCCACCCACGGCGTCCGCCTGGAACCACTGGCGCGCGACCATATCGCGGCGCTGCAGGACGCGGTGGACGATGGCGACATCGGCGCGATCAACTACGTCAACGTGCCCGCCCGCGACGGCATCCCGGGCTGGGTGGAAGAGGCGCTGGCGATGCGCGACGCCGGCCGGCAGCTGCCGTTCGCGATCGTCGCCGGCGGTCGCGTGGTGGGCAGCACCCGCTTCTACGACATCGACCTGTCGGTGCCCACGCTGGCGATCGGCTACACCTTCCACGCGGCATCGGTCTGGCGCAGCCACGTCAATACCGCGGGCAAGCGGCTGATGCTGGGGCATGCCTTCGACACCCTGCGCGCACAGTCGGTGTATTTCCACACCAGCCACCAGAACCTGCGTTCGCAGGCGGCGATCGAGCGGCTGGGCGCGCAGCGTGACGGCATTCTGCGCGCGCACCGCCGCCACAAGGACGGCAGCCTGCGCGATACCCATGTGTACTCGATCACCGCGCCGGAATGGCCGGCGATCCGCACCCGGCTGGACGCGCGCCTCGCCGCCGGCTGAACGCCGCGCGTCGTCACTGGCGCGTGCGGCCGGGACGCGCCGGCCCTTTCCCTCCGCTGCGCGGAAGACCCGCTTACCAGTCGATGCCGAGAGTGACGCTGACGTTGCGGCCCGGGCGCGTGTAGAAGTCGAGCGGCGGCGTGGTGGCGAGCGGATCGATGCCGCGCACCGAAGTCCAGTCCCAATACCTGCGGTCGGCAATGTTCTGCAGCCCCAGGCCCAACCGCATGCCGGGACGGAACCGCCACCACGCGTAGGCATCCAGCAGGGCGTGGCCGGGCGCGCGGAACAGCGGGCCGGCGCTGGTATCCAGGCGCCCCTGCCGGGCCACGCCGGTGGCCACGAATTCCGCGCCCCAGCGGCCTTCCAGCGGCTCCCAGCTCGCTCCCAGCATCAGTCTCGCGGGCGCCACGCTGTTGAGCGGCCGGTCGCGTTCCTGGTCGCGCCCGTGCGCCCAGGCCACGGCGGCGCGCAGCGCCCAGTCGCTGGTCGCGCCCGGGCTGTAGGACAGGCTGGCCTCGACGCCATGGATGGATGCGCGCGTGCGGTTGACCGACTGGAACACCAGCGCGCGCGTCACCGGATCGATGCCCAGGTTGGCACGCGATTCGATGAGGTCCCGGTAGCGGTTGCGATAGGCCGACAGCTGCGCCTGCAGCCGCGGCCCTTCCCAGCGCCAGCCGAGTTCCAGGCCTTGGCTGCGCTCCGGCCGCAGCTGCGGATTCGGGCGGACTTCGTAGTTCAGCAGCGCCAGCGACAGGCCGATGTTGACGTCGCCGAACGGTGGCGCGCGGAAACCGCGCGCGTACTGGGCGAACCAGGTCGAATGCTCGCTGCTGCGCCAGCGCAGGCCTAGCTTCGGCGTCCACGCGCTGCGGGCGATGTCGGCCACGGCCACGCCGGGGTAGTCCTCGCGGAACATCGCATCGGCCTCGGCGTCCAGCCGGTAGCGCTCCCAGCGCAGCCCCGGGATCACCGCGAAGGTTTCGCCGATGCCGATCTCGTCCTGCCAGAACGCACCCAGCTCGGTGCTGCGACTTTCGGGGAAATCGCGCACCGGGAACCGCTCGCCCAGCACCACGTTGCTGCTGGCGCCGGTGGCCAGGTTGATCTCGCGGCCGTCGCGGTAACCGCTGTAGCGGGTGCGCGCGTATTCCAGCCCGAACACATGCCAGTGCGACCAGGCGCCGGCCTTGGAGCGCGCCTGGCCCAGCCACTTCAGCCCGGTGTTGCGCTGCCGCAGGTCGAAGCGGCGCTCGCGCAGCGACGGGAACGGCGTGGTGCGGTCGGCCAGGCGGGCCTGGGCAGTGTCCTGCAGGCTGCGGTTGCGCTGCCCGTAAACCAGCAGCTCCGATGCGTCCAGCCAAGCCGCATTAGGCGTCCACTCGCCCTTGAGGCTGGCGCGATCGCGCTCGAAACGGTCGTCACCCAGCAGTTCGGTGGTGGTCGCCAGGCGCCCCGGGCCGAACCGTGACGAGCGCATATCGACTTCGCTGCGGCCGCGGGCGGCGTCCAGCGCGAAGGTCCAGCGTCCCAGCGCGCCGCCATCCCATGCCAGCTTGGCCAGCGCGCTCCGCCGCCACTGGTCCACGGGATTGGCGGGCATGCTCGTGGACGCGTTTTCTACCTCATGGCCCTCGCGATGGGACAGCAGCAGCATGCCCTGCAGTGCACCGCTGCCGCCGGCCATCGACACCGACAGCTGGCGGCCGCGATCGCGCCCGGTCCAGCCCAGCCTCCCCCCGAGGTAAGCCTGGCCCTCCACGCGATCCAGCAGATCCTGCGGATCCAGCGTGCGCCAGGCCACCACCCCCGCCAGCGCATCGCTGCCGTACAGCGTGGACGCCGGGCCGCGCAGGATTTCCACCCGCTGCACCGCGGCGATATCGACCAGGTCGCGCCCGGCAGCGGCGAACTGGCCCACGCTGAAGCCCTCGGCCAGCGGCACCCCGTCGATTTCCATGCCTACCCGGTTGCCGTCCAGTCCACGCACGGAGAATCCCTGCCAGCCGAACCGGGAAACATCACCCAATGCGTCCACGCCGGGCTCGTAACGGACCAGGTCGGCGATGGTCTGCACCTGCCGGCGCTCGATGGTTTCGCGGTCCAGGCCGCTGACCGTGCCGACTACCTGCGCCGCGGGTTCCGCTGCCTTGCTGGCCACCACCACCACCCGATCCAGCCTGCGGATCCCGTCCTCCGCGGGGATGGCCGCGGCGGACTGCGCATGCGCCAGCGGCGACAGCGCGACCGCGATTGCCGCGCAAAGGGTTTTTCCAGTGGAATTGCGCATGGGAATGGGCTGCAACTGGGCCCCGGGATTCTAGGCCGGGAGGGCGGATTTATTTTGATTTGAATCAGATGGCCCCGGCTGCAACCGGCCGAGAATCACCGTGCATTGAAAGCAGTTTCCCTTCATCGCGCCTTCAACCGTTACGGGGAGTCCTATGAACAAGAAAGTCGCAATGACCGCATTGGGGCTGGCGATGTTCGGCGGCATGTCTGCCTACGCCATCGCGCAGATCACCAACGAGCGCCCGCCCAAGACGAAGATGGAGGCCGGCGAGGCCGCCTACCTCGCCAACTGCGCGGCCTGCCACCAACCCACCGGCATGGGGCTGGCCGGGGCTTTCCCGCCGCTTGCAGGCTCCGACTACCTGAAGGGCCTGGGCCGCGACAAGCTCATTGATTCGGTACTGCAGGGCATCAGCGGCAAGATCACCGTCAACGGGGTGGACTACGACAACGTGATGCCGCCGATGGCCCACCTGTCGGACGAGGACATTGCCAACGCGCTGACCTATGTCACCAGCAGCTGGGGCAACACGCCGGCGTTCCAGGTCGACGACGACCACGTCAAGGCGCATCGCAAGGCGACCGGCGGCGCAGCGGCGGCTGCGCCCGCGCAGGCGCAGCAGACGGCGCAGTCGCACGCCACCTCCACCGCGGCGGAAACCAAGTACGAGGGCGCGCCGCTGGCGGTGCCGGCCGAGCTCGCGATCGCCAACGATCCCAAGGGGGGCCCGGCGCTGACCGACGAGGAGCGCAAGCATTCCACCCAGATCTTCTTCGAGCGCTGCGCCGGTTGCCACGGCGTGCTGCGCAAGGGCGCCACCGGCAAGCCGCTGACCCCCGACATCACCCGCGCCAAGGGCACCGAGTACCTGAAGGCGCTGATCAACTTCGGCTCGCCGGCCGGCATGCCCAACTGGGGCACCTCGGGCGACCTCAGCCCGAAGGAGATCGACGCGATGGCGCGCTTCCTCCAGCATGAACCGCCGGCGCCGCCGGAATGGGGCATGAAGGAGATGAAGGACAGCTACGTCGAATTCGTCCCCGCCGACAAGCGGCCGACGAAGAAGATGAACAGCTACAACATCGAGAACATCTTCGCGGTGACCCTGCGCGATTCCGGCGAGGTGGCCCTGGTCGACGGCGACACCAAGAAGATCATCAACATCGTCAAGACCGGCTACGCGGTGCACATCTCGCGCACCTCGCACTCCGGCCGCTACCTCTACACGATCGGCCGCGACGCCCGGCTCGACCTGATCGACCTATGGCTGCCCAAGCCCGACAAGGTGGCCGAGATCAAGGTCGGCCTGGAAGCACGTTCGGTCGAGACTTCCAAGTTCAAGGGCTTCGAGGACAAGTACGCGATCGCCGGCACCTACTGGCCGCCGCAGTTCGTGATCATGGACGGCGAAACGCTCAAGCCGCTCAAGATCGTCTCCACCCGCGGCATGACCGTGGACACGCAGGAATACCACCCCGAGCCGCGCGTGGCCGCCATCGTGGCCTCGCACGAGCACCCGGAGTTCATCGTCAACGTCAAGGAAACCGGCAAGATCATGCTGGTGAACTACGAGGACATCGAGAACCTCAGGACCACCACGATCAACGCCGCGCGCTTCCTGCACGACGGCGGCTGGGATTCGACCAAGCGCTACTTCCTGACCGCGGCCAACCAGAGCGACAAGATCGCGGTGGTGGACTCGCGCGACCAGAAGCTGGCCGCGCTGATCGACGTCGACAAGATCCCGCACCCGGGCCGCGGCGCCAACTTCATGCATCCCAAGTGCGGGCCGGTGTGGGCGACCTCGGCGCTGGGCAACGAGAAGATCACCCTGATCGCCACCGATCCGGTCGGCCACAAGGACTATGCCTGGAAGGTCTGCGAGGTGCTGAAGGGCCAGGGCGGCGGCTCGCTGTTCGTGAAGACGCACCCGAAGTCGCGGAACCTGTGGGTCGACACCACCCTCAACCCCGACCCGAAGATCAGCCAGTCGATCGCGGTGTTCGACACCACCGACCTCGCCAAGGGGTACCAGGTGCTGCCGATCGCGGAATGGGCGAACCTGGGCGAAGGCCCCAAGCGCGTGGTGCAGCCGGAATACAACGCCAAGGGCGACGAGGTCTGGTTCTCGGTGTGGAACGGCAAGAACCAGCGCTCGGCGATCGTGGTGGTGGACGACAGGACCCGCAAGCTCAAGGCCGTGCTGGACGACAAGCGCCTGGTCACCCCGACCGGCAAGTTCAACGTCTACAACACGGTGCGCGACGTCTACTGAGTCGAACCGCCACCATCCCGCACTACCCCGCCCCGCCGGCAGCCGCCGGCGGGGTTTTTCATGGCCGACGTTCCCACGCCGTTGCCGCGACGAAAAAAAAAAGCGGCGCTCCGTCGGGAGCGCCGCCGATTGCAAATCGTCGCTGGCGAATGGCGCCGCGATCAGACCTTCTTGGCCCAGGCGCTGCACCAGCCCTTGGCCGCCACGCTGTTCTGCGGGAACAGCGTGCACGGGCCGTAAGCCTGGCCCGCCGCGCCCTTGAAGAACATGCAGTTGCTGCAATCGCTGCCGGCCTTGAAGGCCTTGTGGGCCAGCCCCTTGGTGCTTTCCACGTAATTCAGCGCCTTGGCCTGGGCGTTGTCCAGCGGCAGCTTCGGAAGCGCGCCCGCAGGCGCCTTGGCCTGCGCGAGGACATCCTTTGCGGCCAGCGGTACCAGCGCCAGCAGCGCCGCATAACCGATGAAACGACGGCGGCCGGAATCATGTTGGTTCATGGTGGAAAGCCTCCTTGGGGAATATGGGGATCATCGGCCAGGCGATATCCGGGGATATTGACCGGCATCAAACGCCGCGAATCCGGAACAGAGTTTCCGACAAGCGGCCGCGGTTTCCAATCCGGATATCCATGAAGGAGAATCATTCCCGCCATACGCGCTGTTCGCGGACCTTCCAAGCCGTGCCCGCAACCACATGGAATCAGCGCAGCTCCAGCCCGCCCTGTTCGCGATTGAGCTGGCGCAGGCGCTCGCCCAGCGCGGCCAGATTGGCGTCGATGGCCTGCAGCTCTTGCTGCTGCGCCTGCGGTAGCGCGGCCTGCGCCAGCTGGCGCAGGCGCGCCCATTCGCCATTGACCTGCGTCGACAGCCGAATCGCCTGCGCCTCCAGCGCACCACGCTCGCCCTGCGGCAAGCCGTAGCCCTCGTCGCCCAGCGCGCCGGGACGCAGCAGCAGTCCGGCATCCGCCAGCAGCAGGCGCAGTTGGTCGTGCGCGGCACGGCCCTCGCCCGGCGCCAGCAGGCGGCGTTTGATCAGATCGCGCGCGCGCAGCTCGGCACGCCGCTGCACCGCCTGTTCCAGCAGCAGCAGCGCCGCGGCGGCCTGCAGGTCGCCCTGCCCCAGCCACCGCCCGCGCTGCTTCGCCGGCAACGCCAGCCAGTCCTCCAACTGCGCCTGCGGCAGCGCCAACCGCTGTTGTGCCAGCGCGAACATCTGCTGGTAATGCGCCTGCGCCGACTCGAAGTAATAGCCGTTGCGCAGCGCGGCGTTGCGGTCATCGAGTACCGAGGCATCGGCCACCTCGTTGCGCTCCAGTTTCCGCAGCAGGCCGGTCGGGGTGATGCTGCGCAGTGGCAGCGCCGCCAGCCACGGCACGCCGTCGCGCAGCAGCCGCCAGGTTTCCACCGCGCAGTTGTTGCTGATGAAGTAATAGCGGCCGTCGTAGCTCCAGTGCAGCCGGGCGGCGCGTTCCAGCAGGCCGGCGATGTCGCCCGGCTGCAGCGCCAGCGGGATCGAACGCAGGCCGCGCAGTTCGACCTGGGTGTACTCGTCGATCACCTGGTCCAGCGGCAGCAGGAACAGGCGCGACGGGTACCGCCCGGTCAGTCCGCGCCAGCTGGAAATCTGCACGTCGTCGACGAAGGCGCGGAAGCTGAGCACGCGGTGGTATTGCAGGTCCAGCCTGCAGTCCGGACCGGGCACGCGGCCGGGCGCGCAGACCACCAAGCGCAGCATGGCGTGGCCCCAGCGGCTCATCGGCGCATCGTTGCCCTCGGCTAGCAGGTAGTCGATCGCGTAGACGCGCGCCGGATCGATCTGTTCGAAGCCGGTGGTGGCCGCGTCCTGTCCGGCCTGCAGGAACACCAGCCCCGGCGCGCACCCCGCCGGCGGGGGCTGCCAATCGAAGCGGGCGGCGAAATAACGCGCCAGTGCCGGGCGCCGACAGGCATATTCGGGGTCCAGCAGGAACCATTCCAGATTGACCGCGACGAACTCGCCGGGGTCCTGCAGCTCGTAGCGGTCCGGGCTGCGGTCGGTGAACGGGTTGCGCTTGCTGCGCAGGCCGAAACGCAGCGGGCGCAGCTGCCAGCCGGCAAGGTCGAGCAGGCGCGGATCGCGCGACAGCCCGCCGGCCGACCCGCGGTCCAGCACATGCGCCAGCTCGTGGATCAGCGCGGCCTGCGCCGCGCGTGCGGCCGCGCCTGCGTCGCCCTCCCGTGGCGAGCGCGCCATCCAGCCGTCGAGCAGTTCGCGACGCAGGCCGACCTGCAGGCCCACGTTGCGGCCATGCACCTGCGCCGGCAGGTCATCGCGCCAGCGCAGTTGCAGGCCGCTGGGCAGGGCGGCGCGCCAGGCCGGCGGCAGCCGCGCTTCGACCGCTTCCACCAACTCGTGGCTTGCCTGCAGCTGCGCCGCATCCAGCCCGCGCGCCTCGATCTGCAAGCGGGAGGCTGCCGCCGGCAGCGCGATGCATGCCAGCGCTGCCGACCACAGCAGCCGCCACCGAAGGCGGCGCGGGTTCACCGGGCCAGGATGGCCTGCGCCAGCTGCATGTCGCTGGCAGCGCGCGCATCGGCACGGCGCTCGCGCAGCAGCCGCAGGGCGGCCTGCAGGCGCGCACCGCGGATGCCGCCATCGCTGGCGACGAAGGCGGCGGCATCCGCGCGTGCCTGCAGCACCACCTTGTCGTCGCCGGACGTGCTGCCGGAGGTCGCCGAGCCCGCCGACGATGCGCTGGAGGCAAAGCTGCCGGCCAATGCGGGAGCCGCCGCAAGCAACAGCGCGACAAACAGGAAGTACTTCATCATGGAGACTCTCCGGGCGATTGCATGCGAGCAGAGCGCAAGATTAAACGCGATCGCCGCGCACGGCATCGCTCAGGCGTCGAACAGCTTGCCGGGATTCATGATCCCGTTCGGGTCCAACACCGCCTTGATGCCCCGCATGGCCGCGATCTCGGCGGCGCTGCGCGTACTCGACAGATAGGGCCGCTTCACCAGCCCGATGCCGTGTTCGGCGGAAATGCTGCCGCCATGCGCCTGCAGCGACTGCGCCAGCAGTTTGGTCACGCGCTCGCAATCCGCGACGAACTCGTCCTGCGCCATCGCCTCCGGCTTGAGGATATTGATGTGCAGATTGCCGTCGCCGATATGGCCGAACCACACCACCTCGAACTGCGGATACTCGCGTCCCAGCAGCGCCTGGGTTTCGGCAAGGAACGCCGGCATCGCCGAGATCCGCACCGACACGTCGTTCTTGTACGGCACGTAGCGGGCCAGGCTCTCGGTGATGGCCTCGCGCAGCCGCCACAGCTGCGCGGCCTGCGCGTCGCTGGCGCTGATCACGCCGTCGCTGACCAGGCCCTGCTCCAGGCACTGCCCGAAAGCGGCCAGCGCCTCGGCTTCGCTGGCTGCGTCGCTGGCGAACTCCGTAACCACGTAGTACGGGTGGACCTGATCGAACGGCGCCTGTTCACCGTGCGCCAGCACGTGCTTCAGCGCGACATCGGTCAGGAACTCGAACGCCTGCAGCTGCAGCCGCGCGCGGAATGCCGCGAACACCTGCATCAGCGCCTCGAACGACGGCAGCGCCAGCAGCATCACATTGCTGGGCGGCGGCGGGTCGGTGAGCTTGAGCGTGGCCTCGACGATGATGCCCAGCGTGCCTTCCGAGGCGATCGCCAGGTGCCGCAGGTCGTAGCCGCTGGAATCCTTGACCAGCCCGCGCCCCAGCGTCATCAGCTCGCCGCTGCCGGTCACCAGCTTCACACCAGCCACCCACTCGCGGGTATTGCCGTAGCGCACCACCCGGATGCCGCCGGCATTGGTGGCGATGTTGCCGCCGATGCTGCAGGAGCCGCGCGATGCGAAATCCACCGGGTACTGCAGGCCGTGTTCGCGCGCCGTCTCCTGCACCTTCTGCAGCGGAATGCCGGCCTGCACGGTCAGCGTGCGATCCACCGCATCGAACGCCAGCACCTTGTGCATGCGTTCCAGGCTGAGCACCAGTTCGCCGTTGGCGGCCACCGCGCCGCCGGACAGGCCGGTGCGGCCGCCCGAGGGCACGATCCCCACGCCCTGCGCATTGGCCCAGCGCACGATGGCCTGCACGTCCTCCACGCTGGCTGGCAGCGCAACGGCCATCGGCGCGGGCGTCCAGCGCCGGGTCCAGTCGCGGCCGTAGTGTTCCAGGTCGGCGGGTTCGACCAGCAGCCGCAACTCGGGCAGCAGGGCACGCAGGGATTCGAGGTGGGCGTCGGACATGGCGGCGGGGATCCGGTGGAAAACATGGCCGCGACGGCAGTGCCGGCACGGTTTCATCTGCAACATCCGCGGCGGCATGTTGTGCCCGGAAAATAGCATGACGCAGCGCAACAAAAACGCCGGATTTCTGGCTATAGTCGGCATCCGTACCCCGCCGGATGTCGCCCGCATGTCCCTGAAGAAGACCTCCTTCCCCAAACAGGACATCCGCGTGCTGCTGCTGGAAGGCGTCAGCCAGACCGCGGTGGACGCGCTGCGCGCCGCCGGCTACAGCCAGATCGAATACCACGCCAAGGCGCTGCCCGAAGACGAGCTGAAGGCGCGCATCGCCGAGGCGCATATCGTCGGGCTGCGCTCGCGCACCCAGCTGACCGCCGAAGTGCTGGCCGAAGCCAAGCGCCTGATCGCCATCGGCTGCTTCTGCATCGGCACCAACCAGGTGGACCTGGAGGTGGCCGAACTGGCCGGCATCCCGGTATTCAACGCACCCTATTCCAATACCCGCAGCGTGGCCGAACTGGTGCTGGCGCAGACGGTGATGCTGATGCGCGGCATCCCGCAGAAGAGCGCGCAGTGCCACCGCGGCGGCTGGTCGAAGGCCGCCACCGGCAGCCACGAAGTGCGCGGCAAGACGCTCGGCATCGTCGGCTATGGCCACATCGGCACCCAGGTGGGCGTGCTGGCCGAGGGGCTGGGAATGCAGGTGATCTTCCACGACATCGAAACCAAGCTGTCGCTGGGCAACGCCCGCGCCGCGGCCGGGCTGGACGACCTGCTCTCGCGCGCCGACGTGGTCACCCTGCACGTGCCGGAAACCCCGTCCACCCAGTGGATGATCGGCGCGCAGCAGCTGGCCAGGATGAAGCCCGGCGCGCACCTCATCAACGCCGCGCGCGGCACCGTGGTGGTGATCGAAGCGCTGGCCGCGGCGCTGGAGTCCGGTCATCTCGGCGGTGCCGCGGTGGACGTGTTCCCGGTCGAACCCAAGGCCAACGGCGATGTCTTCGAATCGCCGCTGCGCGGCCGCGACAACGTGATCCTGACCCCGCACATCGGCGGCAGCACGCTGGAAGCGCAGGACAACATCGGCGTGGAGGTGGCGGCCAAGCTGGTGCGCTACAGCGACAACGGCAGCACCCTGTCGGCGGTCAACTTCCCCGAGGTGACGCTGCCCGAGCACGAGGGCAGCCTGCGCCTGCTGCACATCCACCGCAACGTGCCGGGCGTGCTGTCGAAGGTCAACGAGATCTTCAGCCGCCACGCGGTCAACATCGACGGCCAGTTCCTGCGCACCGACGCGAACGTGGGCTACGTGGTGATCGATGTCAGTGCCGACGAGGCGCAGGCGGCGGCCATCCGCGACGAGCTTTCGGCCATCGAAGGCACCCTGCGGACGCGCGTGCTGTACTGATCAGCCGCGCGCCAGCCACTTCCCCGCCATCCGCCGCACCGATGCATCCGTCGCCGGGTCGGCCGCCAGTTCGTCGATGCGGCGCCAGGCCAGGTCCAGCGATTCCTCGCTGATGGTGTAGGCCTCGTCCTCGCCGGCATGCACCACGTAGCGCACGTCGTAATGCCAGTGCGCGGGCACCGACTTGTGTTCGGGGATCCAGTGGCGGTCGAGGTCGAAGATCGCATCGCTGACGCGCAGGCCGGCCAGCCCGGATTCCTCCTCCGCCTCGCGCAGCGCCGCCAGCGGCAGTTCGCGCTGGCCATCGGCGTGCCCGCCCAGCTGCAGCCACAGGCCCAGCTTGCGATGGTGGGTCAACAGCACGCGCGTGCCGCTGCGGTCCACCAGCCAGCACGAGGCGGTGAAATGCCCCGCAAGGCGCTCGCGGCGGAACGGATCTTCGGCATCGGCCAGCAGTTCGCGGAACAGCGCGACGGTGGCGGCTTCGTCCGGCCAGCGTCCGGCATAACCATCCAGCGCCGCTTGCAGGGCTGCGTCCATCGCGGGTTTGCTCCTCGGAATCTGAATGCGCTGCATTATCCCGCGTCGTGACCGTCGGCGCTTGTGCCGGACGCCCCTGTCCGTTTAAGGTCGGCGGCTTGCGGCATGCCTGCAGGCGGCCGACCACAACAAGAACCGGGGGAGTCACCTGATGCTGTTCCAGCGAGTCAAGCCGCTCGACAAGATCCTCGAGACGGCGGAAAAGAAAGCACTCACGCGCCAGCTCGGCGCCTTCCAGCTCACCCTGCTCGGCATCGGCGCCATCATCGGCACCGGCATTTTCGTGCTGACCGCCGAAGCGGGCCAGAAGGCCGGCCCGGCGATGATGCTGGCCTTCGTGATCGCGGCGGTGGTGTGCGCACTGGCCGCGCTGGCCTACTCCGAGTTGGCCTCGATGGTGCCGGTGGCCGGCTCCGCCTATACCTACACCTACGCGGTGATGGGCGAGGCGATCGCCTGGACCGTGGGCTGGGCGCTGGTGCTGGAATACGCGGTGGCCGCCGGTGCGGTGGCGGTAGGCTGGTCCGGCTACATGAACGGCCTGCTGATGAGTGCCGGGATAGAGCTGCCGATGGCGCTCAAGACCGGCCCAATGGACGGCGGCGCGTTCAACCTGCTGGCCTTCACCATCTCGCTGGTGATCACCGGCCTGCTGGTACTGGGGACCTCCAAGTCCGCCAAGGTCAATGCGTTGCTGGTGCTGATCAAGGTGATCGCGCTGACGGCCTTCATCTTCATCGCGGTGCCGGCGGCCAAGGACGCCAACTTCCAGCCGTTCTTCCCCACCGGCTGGGGCAGCCCGCTGGGCGGCATCGGCGTGCTGGGCGCGGCGGCATCGATCTTCTTCGCCTACGTCGGCTTCGACGCGGTTTCGACCGCGGCCGAGGAAACCAAGAACCCGAACCGCAACATCCCGATCGGCCTGATCGGCTCGCTGCTGGTCTGCACCATCTTCTACATGCTGGTGGGCTATGGCGCGGTCGGCGCGATCGGCTCGCAGCCGATGCTGGACGCCAGTGGCGTGGCCTTCCACCCGGGCACGCCGCAGATGGCCGCCGCCTGCGCCGGCTCCGACGCGCTGGTCTGCAGCAAGGAACCGCTGGCCCACGTGCTGAAGGTGATGGGCTTCGCCGGTTGGGGCAACGCGATCGGCCTGGCCGCCGCGCTCGCGCTGCCGTCGGTGGTGCTGATGATGATCTACGGCCAGACCCGCATCTTCTTCACCATGTCGCGCGACGGCCTGCTGCCGGAAGTGCTGTCCAAGGTGCATCCGAAGTTCCGCACCCCGCACGTGGTGACCATGGTCACTGGCGTGTTCGTGGCGCTGTTCGCGGCGATGTTCCCGGTCGGCATCCTGGCCGACATCTCCAACTCCGGCACCCTGTTCGCCTTCATGGCGGTCTCCGCCGGCGTGCTGATCCTGCGCAAGCGCGAGCCGAACCGGCATCGTCCGTTCCGCACCCCGCTGGCCTGGGTGGTCTGCCCGCTGGCCATCGCCGGCTGCCTGCTGCTGTTCCTGAACCTGTCGCTGTACACCATCGGCCTGTTCCTGGGCTGGGCGGTGATCGGGCTGGTCGTGTACGCCCTGTACGGCTACCGCCATAGCGACCTGGCCCGCGGCATCACCGGCCCGGAAGGTGGCAACACGATGGACGCCGAGCCCAAGTTCCACGAAGGTCCGCAGGCCTGATCGCAGGCCCATGCACCGCGAAAACCCGGCTCCGGCCGGGTTTTTCGTTATGGCTTCCCGTTATCCTTTGCGGATGTCGAATTCGAACATCCTGCACGACCACGAGCGTGCCGCCCGGCAATCGCTGATCGACCACTGCCGCGCGATGAACTCAAGCGGACTGTCGCTGAACAAGTCCGGCAATGCCAGCATCCGCTGGCGCGACGGGCTGCTGATCACCCCGACCGGGCGCGCCTACGACCGCCTGCTGCCGGAGGACATCGTCTATCTGGAAGCCAACGGGAACTGCCCGCCCGGGCAGCTGCTCCCATCCAGCGAATGGCGCTTCCACTGCGACATCCTGCAGGCGTTCCCGGACATGAACGCGGTGGTGCACGTGCACTCCACCCACGCCACCGCGCTGGCCTGCTTGGGCCAGGGAATCCCGGCGTTCCACTACATGGTGGCGGTGGCCGGCGGCGACCGCATCCCCTGCGCCGACTACGCCACCTTCGGCACCGGCGAGCTGTCCGCCAACGTGCTGCGTGCGCTGGACGGCGGCCTGCGCGCCTGCCTGATGGCGAACCACGGCCAGGTCACCACCGGCAAGACGCTGTCGGAGGCCTACGCGCTGGCGGAAGAAGTGGAGAACCTGGCCCGCCAGTACCTGCTGGCGCGCATGCTTGGCCATACCCGCGACCTGCCGCCCGAGGAGATGGCGCGGGTGCTGGAGAAATTCAGCACCTATGGGCAGCAGCGATGAGGATCTGCGGATTCGCCATTACCATCGATATGGCGCACGGTTTTCCACCTGCGCGCAATATCCGCAGCATCACGCGGGCACCGCAGCCCGCAACCAAGCGAGTATCGGGGAGCGACTTGCGGGCTGCGGTGCCCGCGTGATGCACGCCTGAAATCCGGCGCGCAACGTGATGACGCTGGCAGCCGCCAAGCAATACACTTCGCGGATGAACGCCCCCGCCTTCGACCACAACCTGTACGCCGGCTGCGCCGCCCAGATCATCAGCCATACCCGAGAGCTGGCCGCCAAGGGATGGACCCCGGCCACCGCCGGCAATTTCTCCATCCGCATGGATGCCGACCACGCGGCCATCACCATTTCGGGCAAGGACAAGGGCCGCCTGACCGAAGCCGACATCATGGTGGTCAACATGGCCAACGACCCGGTGGCCACCCACCACCGGCCGTCCGCCGAAGCCGCCCTGCATACCCACCTGTACCGCCGCTTCCCCGACGTGGGCGCGGTGCTGCACACCCACTCGCCCACCCAGACCATCGCCGGCCTGCTGTACGAAGACCAGGGCCGCGTGCGCCTGCGCGGCTACGAGCTGTTCAAGGCGCTGCGCGGCCACACCACCCACGAAGCCGAGCTCGACCTGCCGGTGGTGCCGAATTCGCAGGACATGGACCAACTGACCACCAGCGTCGATGCGGTGCTGACCCAGCCCAACACCTGGGGTTACCTGATCGCCGGCCACGGCCTGTACGCATGGGGCCGCGACATCAGCGAAGCGCGCCGTCATCTGGACGCGTTCGAATTCCTGCTTGGCTGCGAACTGGAAATGCGCCGCCTGCGCGGCGCGGGAGCCTGACATGAGCCGTTTGCGTATCTTCGACCATGACGCCCCGCAGGCGCCGCTGCTGGTCGCCCATGAGCCTGCCGGGATCGCCGCCGAGCTGGCGAAGATCGGCGTTGCCTTCGAGCAATGGCAGGCCGCGCAGCCGGTGCAGCCGGGCGATGCGCCGGAAACGATCATGGCCGCGTACCGGGCCGACATCGACCGGCTGGTGGCCGAGCGCGGCTTCCGCTGCGTCGACGTGGTCAGCATCGCGCCGGACAACCCGAACCGCGAGGCGATGCGCGCCAAGTTCCTCGACGAACACGCGCACAAGGAAGACGAAGTGCGCTTCTTTGTCGCCGGCAGCGGGCTGTTCTCGCTGCACGTCGGCGACAAGGTGTACGAGGTCTTGTGCGAAGCCGGCGACCTGATCTCGGTGCCGGACGGCGCCACCCACTGGTTCGACATGGGCCCGGCGCCTAGCTTCGTCGCCATCCGCTTCTTCACCGAGCCGGACGGCTGGGTGGGCCATTTCACCGGCAGCGACATCGCGCAGCGGTTCCCGCGCCTCGAGGCGGGATCGGCGCTTTGACCACCATCCTCACCGACATCGAAGGCACCACCTCCTCGATTTCCTTCGTCAAGGACGTGCTGTTCCCGTATGCGCGCGCGAAACTGCCGGCGTTCGTCCGCGAGCACGGGCAGGAACCCGAGGTGCGCCGCTGGCTGGACGCGGTGGCGGTGGAGATTTCCGCCAGCGCCTGCCAGGACGCGGTGATCGTGGAAACCCTGCAGGGCTGGATCGACGAGGATCGCAAGCACACCGCGCTGAAGGCGTTGCAGGGCATGGTCTGGCAGGCCGGCTATCGTGAAGGTGATTTCACCGCGCCGCTGTACCCCGACGTGGCGCCGGCGCTGCGCGCATGGCATGCGGCCGGGCATCTGCTGGCGGTGTATTCGTCCGGTTCGGTGCCGGCGCAGAGGCTGCTGTTCGCGCATACCGATGCCGGCGACCTGACGCCGCTGTTCTCCGGCTTCTTCGATACCGAAGTGGGCGGCAAGCGGGAGGCCGCGAGCTATCGCGTCATCGCCGCGCGGCTCGAAAAAGCACCGGGCGAGATCCTGTTCCTGTCCGACGTGGTCGCCGAGCTCGACGCCGCGCGCGAAGCCGGACTGCGCACCGTGCTGCTGGACCGTCGCGAGGACTACCCGCAGCCGCGCACCGGCGATGCTGCCAACGGGCACGCCCGAGCGGAATCGTTCGCCGACATCGACGCCGCTGCTTGAACCCGCAGGCGCCCGATCGCCGCGCCACCGGCTGCGGCCTGCTGGCGATCCTGCTGTGGGCATCGCTGGCGCTGCTGACCACGCTGACCGCCGGGCTGCCGCCGTTCCAGGTGCTGGCCACCGGTTTCGGCGTGGCCGGCCTGCTCGGCCTTGCCCACGCGGCTGCGCGCGGCCGGGCCGGCTGGCGCGCGCTGCGGCAGCCGCCGGCGGCACTGGCGCTGGCCACCACTGCCCTGTTCGGCTACCACGCGCTCTATTTCATCGCGCTCAAGCGCGCGCCCGCACTGGAAGCCAACCTGCTGAACTACCTGTGGCCGCTGCTGATCGTGCTGTTCGCCGGCTTCCTGCCCGGCGTGCGGGTGCGCGGCGGGCAGTGGCTCGGCACCCTGCTGGGGCTGGCGGCGGCGGTGGTGCTGATCACCCGCGGCAGCACCGTCAGCCTCCGCGCCGATTACCTGCCCGGCTACGCCGCGGCGCTGGGTGCGGCGGTCATCTGGGCGGCGTATTCGGTCCTCAACCGCCGCCATGCCAATGTCCCCAGCGCGGCCATCGCCCTGCCCTGCGTGCTGGTGGCCGTGCTTGGCGCGGCGGCGCACGCGGCATTCGAGACCACCGTCCAGCCCGAGCCGGGCCAGTGGCTGGCGCTGTTGGGCATGGGCGTCGGCCCGGTGGGCGCGGCGTTCCTGCTGTGGGACATCGGCACCAAGCGCGGCGACATCGCCCTGCTCGGCAGCCTGTCCTACCTCGCGCCGCTGCTGTCCACCCTGCTGCTGGTCATCGCCGGGCAGGCGCAGCCGCACGTATCGCAGGCTCTCGCCATCGCGCTACTGCTGCTTGGGGCTTGGTTGAGCGTGCGCAGGGCTGGATAGTTCCCTTACCGCACCGACGAGGCCGGTGTCGCTGCCGCTCAGGGCCGGTAATCGAGTAGGGAATAGGTCGTGCTGGCAGTCACTTCCCCACGCCAGCGGTCGAAGGCGCGCACCTCGATGCGATGTTCGCCGGCAGCGAGCTTGGTCGGCAGCGCGGCGCGCCACAGGTGCGCGGATACCTCGGCTTCCGGCGAGCGGTCGTAGCCGCGCAGCGCGGTGGCTTCATCGTCACGCCGGTTTTCCGCCATCAGCCGCGGATCGGGCTGCAGCACCTTCTTCATCGGCATCCACTCGCCGCCATCGACGCGGAACTCGACGCGGGTGTCGTCATCGCCCATGTAGACGTTGGCGAACACGCCCCAGGCCGGATAGGCGCCGCGCCGCAGCACCTTGGGCGCGTGCAGGCCGATCTGGCTGTCCGCGGCATCGCGGGCCGCGTGCCAGGCCAGCGCATAGTCGCCGCCGGCCTTCACCGTCAGCAGCGCATAGCCATTGGGCGTGCCGTCGGACATGGTGGCGTCGGGGATGCCGTCGGCGTCCCGGGCACCGGCCCAGTACGAACCGCAGGCCGCGCCGAGGTTGAACTCGTGCAGCGGCTTCGCTCCCATCCAGCCGTCGGCGGCGGCGTGGTGGTAGTGGCGCTGGCTGTGGTTGTGCGCGCTCAGCACCAGCACGTGCGGGAACGGCGCCAGCAGGGCGAACAGGCGATGGCGGTCGGCGTCGCGGAAGCTGTCCTTGGCGGCATCCTCGAACAGCGGGATGTGCATCGCCAGCACCAGCAGGCGGTCGCGTGGCAGGGTCGGCAGCCAGCGTTCAAGGAAAGCGAACTGGTCTTCGCGGAAGCCACCGATATAGGCAGGCTTCTGGCCGGGCCGGTAGATCACGTCATCCAGCACGACGATGTTGGCCAGCGCGGTCTGGCGGGCAAAAGTGTCCGGGCCGATGCGCTGGTGGAACAGGTTCAGCGACGCCTCGTCGCTGGTCGTACCCGGATCCACGTCGTGGTTGCCGGGGGCATGCAGCCACGGCACGCCCAGCGATTCGGTGATCTTCTTCACCGCCGGCAGCAGCGCCGGCACGTCGTCGACCAGATCGCCCAGGGTCACGCCCAGACGCGCCCCGTGCCGGCCCTGCAGCGGTTGCACGATGTCGCGGCGGAAGTAGTCCACATCATCGTTGGACTTCACCTGCGGGTCGCCGAATACCAGCACCTGCGCGGAATCGCCGGCCAGGGTGCGCGGCGCGCGCCGGTAGTCGATGCAGCCCGGCGTGCCGGCGCGCCCGGCGCGTGGCAGCGGCAACGGCGCCTCCACGCTGACCGGCACGCAGGCCGCCACGTCGGTGGACGCTTGCGCAGCAAGGGGTAGCAGCAGGGGGAACAGCAAGACGAGGAGACGCGTGCGCATCCGTGGATTATGCGCGGCCAACGCCGCCTGGACTAGAATCCCCGCCATGGGGATGGGATACGCGCTGCGCATGCAGGGAGCACGTCGGCTGGCCAGCTGGCTGTTGATGCTGGCTGCCTGCCTGTGCGCGCTACCGGCGGCGGCAACCGAACCGACCCTGCGCCTGGGCGCTGGCGAATCCAGCTTCCCGCTGGCCGGCGCGGTGCGCTACTGGCACGACACCTCCGCCGAGGCCACGCCGGAACAGGCCTTCGCCCGCGCCGGTGCGAACCAGTTCGCGCCGCTGCCGGACGGCAATCCGGCGCTCGGCTTCCAGACTGGCGCCTATTGGTTCCACCTGCCGGTGGAGAACGGGCAGCGCGACGAGCCGCTGTGGATCCTAGTGCAGGAATACGCGCTGAGCGACCGGCTCGATGTGTACCTGCGCCATCCCGATGGCCACGTGGAACACACGGCCGGCGGCGACCATATCCCGTTTGCCGACCGCTTCATCCGCTACCGCCACCCCAACTTCCGCCTCAACCTACCGGCCGGGCAACGGATGGAGCTGCTGGTGCGCGTGCAGAGCGAAAGCTCGATGCAGGTGCCGCTGGCGCTGTACACGCCCAAGGCGTTCGCCGAACTGCTGCGCGACGCGCAGTTCTCCAACGGCTTGTACTACGGCATCGTGCTGGCGTTGCTCTGCTACAACCTCGTGCTGTGGCTGATGCTGCGCGATGCCAGTTATTTCTGGTACCTGCTGCATACCGGCGCGTTCGGGCTGGTGCTGTTCACCCTCAACGGCTATGGCTTCGAGTACCTGTGGCCAACGTCCGCCTGGCTGGCCGACGCATCCATCCCGCTGTCCATCTGTCTTGCCCTGATCGGCATGCAGCTGTTTGCACGCAGCTTCCTCGACCTGCGCACGCGCTGGCCAGCTGGGGACAAAGTGTGTCTGGGCGTGGTGGCATTCTTCGCCATGCTGGGCGTGGCGGCGACCTGGCTGCCCTACAGCATCGCCACCCCGATCGCCTCGCGCGCGGTGCTGCTGGGGGTGGCCTGGATCATCATCGCCACCGTGGTGATGCTGCGCCGCGGCTACCAGCCGGCACGGCTGTTCCTGCTGGCCTGGTCGCTGTTCCTGAGCGGCACGGCGGCGTTCACCCTGCTGGCGTTCGGCGCGCTGCCGCAGAACTTCTGGACCCAGAACGGCGTCCAGATCGGCTCCGCGCTGGAACTGCTGCTGCTCTCGCTGGCGCTGGGCAGGCGCTACGCCAGCCTGCGCGAGGAAAACATCCGCATCGTGCAGGAAACCAACGAAAAGCTGGAGCGCGGCCTGATCGACCGCACCCGCGAGCTGCGCACGACCATGGCCAAGCTGGGCGAAGCCAACGTCAAGCTGCAGGAATACAGCCGTCGCGACCCGCTCACCGGCACCTACAACCGCCGCCATTTCCGCGAAGCGTTCGCGCAGATGCTGGAAGCGCGCAAGGGCAGCGGCCGCCAGGTCGCCCTGCTGCTGCTGGACCTGGACTTCTTCAAGCGGATCAACGACAGCCACGGCCATCCAGCCGGCGACAGCTGCCTGGTCGAGGCGGCGCGCCGGATCGAAGAGGTCGCGGCGCAGCGCGGCGGGCTGGTGGCCCGGTTCGGCGGCGAGGAGTTCGTGGTGGCGCTGGCCTGCCGCGATGCCCAGGACGCCCTGCAGGTGGCCGAAGCGATCCGCCTGCGCATCCAGCAGGAACCCGTGCGCCATGAGGCGCTGGCCATCCGCCTGAGCGTGAGCATCGGCATCCACACGGTGTCCAGCGATCGTGGCAGCAGCGCGGAGGAAATCATCCGCATCGCCGACGAGGCCCTGTACCGCGCCAAGGACGACGGCCGCAACTGCGTGCGGCATTCGCTCACAACCGCCTGAGCCGGCGGCCGGCCCGGGCCGGGGTCAGCCGCGCCTTGCCGCCAACACGCGTCTGGCATCCTCCAGCGACAACCCGCGCGCGCGCAGCAGTACCGTGAGGTGGTACAGCAGGTCGGCGGCTTCGCCCAGCAGCGCGGCTTCGTCCTGCGCCACCGCCGCCAGCGCGGTTTCGACGCCCTCCTCGCCCACCTTCTGGGCGATGCGGCGGACGCCGGACTCGAACAACTTCGTGGTGTAGCTGCCCTGCGGACGCTCGTGCTCGCGCTGGGCGATCAGCGCATCGAGTTCGGCCAATCCGTCCGCAGGCGCGGCCGGGAAGCAGCTGGCGCGCTGCAGGTGGCAGGTCGGTCCGTGCGGATGCGCCTGCAACAGCAGGGTGTCGGCATCGCAGTCGGTCTCGATGGATACAAGCTCCAGCACATGGCCGGAGGCCTCACCCTTGGTCCACAGCCGGCCCTTGCTGCGGCTGTAGAAAGTCACATTGCCGCTGGCCAGGGTGACGCTTAACGCCTGCCGGTCCATGTAGCCCAGCATCAGCACGCGCAGCGTGGCGGCGTCCTGCACGATGGCCGGCAGCAGGCCAGCCTGCTTGTCCCATGCCAGTGCGTCGATGTCGAACGTCGTCGTGCTCATGGCCGCACCTCGATGCCCTGCCCATGCAGGAATTGCTTGAGTTCCGGGATGGCGATCGCACCGGAGTGGAACACGCTGGCCGCCAGCGCGGCGTCCACGTCCGCCTCGAGGAAGGCCTCGGCGAAGTGCGACATCGCGCCTGCGCCGCCCGATGCCACCAGCGGCACGTGGCACACGGCGCGTGCTGCCCGCAGTTGCTCGATGTCATAACCGGCGCGCACGCCGTCGCTGCCCATGCAGTTCAGGACGACCTCGCCCGCGCCCAGCCGCTGCGCTTCGATGATCCAGTCCAGCGTCAGGCGGCCGGGGACGCGCATCGCATCCGGGCTGCCGGTGTGGCTGCGCACCCGCCATTGCCCGTCGTCCTCGCGCACCGAATCGATGCCCACCACCACGCACTGCACGCCGAACGCCTCGGCCAGTTCCGTGATCAGCGCAGGCCGCTCCAGCGCCGGCGTGTTGATGGAAATCTTGTCGGCGCCTGCGCGCAGCACCGCGCGCGCCTCCTCGACGCTGCGGATCCCGCCGGCCACGCAGAACGGGATATCGATGAGGCGAGCCACCCGCTCCACCCAGTCGCGAGCCACGCTGCGCCCTTCGGGGCTGGCGGCGATGTCGTAGAACACCAGTTCGTCGGCACCGGCATCGCGGTAGCGCAGCGCCAGATCGACGATGTCGCCCATGTCGACATGGTCGCGGAAGCGCACGCCCTTGACCACGCGGCCATCGCGCACATCGAGGCAGGGAATGATGCGGCGGCTCAACATGCCAGTGCCTCGCGCAGGTCGACACGGCCTTCCAGCAATGCCTTGCCCAGCACCGCGCCGCTGCATCCCGCCGCGCGCGCGGCGCCGGCATCGGCCACGTCGCGGATACCACCACTGGCCTGCACGCGCAGGTCCGGGTGGCGTTCGCACAGGCGCCGATACAGCTCGATGTTCGGCCCGGCCAGCATGCCGTCACGGGCGATGTCGGTGCACAACAGATGGACCAACCCGGCATCGGCATGGCGCGCCAGCACCTCGTCGAGCGTCTCCTCCGCGACCTGGGTCCAGCCGTGCACCGGCAGGCGCCACGCCCCCGCCTCGTCCTGCCGCGCATCCAGCGCGACGGTGATGCGGTCGCCACCGAAATCCGCCAGCCATTCCGCCACGGTGCCGGGCGCGCGCACCGCCAGCGAGCCGATCACCACCCGCGCGGCGCCGGCATCGAGCAGGGTCGTCAGGTCCGCGCGCGAGCGCACCCCGCCGCCGGTCTGCACCTGCAGTCCGGTCTGCGCGACGATCGCGCGCAGCAGCGGCAGCAGGGTGTAACCCCCCGCCTTGGCCGCATCCAGATCGACTAGGTGCAGCCACTTGGCACCCGCTTGCGCGTAGCGCACGGCGAACGCCAGCGGGTCGTCGCCGTAGCGCGTCTCGTCGGCGTAGTCGCCCTGGCGCAGCCGCACCACGCGGCCGCCGCGCACGTCGATGGCGGGATAGACGGTGAAGCTCATGTCGGGTTCCATTGCAGGAAATTGGCCAGCAGCCGCGCGCCGGTGGCGGAAGATCGCTCGGGGTGGAACTGCGCGCCGGCCACGCGTCCACGCGCGACCATCGCCGCGAAACGTTCACCGTGGCGGCAGGCGGCGATGCAATCGTCGGTGACGGGCGCGGCATAGCCGTGCACGAAATAGGAGCGCGCATCGCTGCCGATGCCGTCGAGGAGCGGCGATGCGGCGACCTGCTCGAGCGTGTTCCAGCCCATGTGCGGCACCCGCAGGCCCGGCCCGCCGGCGAGTTTTCGCACCCGCCCGGGCAACAGGCCAAGGCAGTCCACGCCGCCTTCCTCGGAAGATTCGAACAGCAGCTGCATGCCCAGGCAGATGCCCAGCAGCGGCACCTGCAACGCCGGCAGCACCTCGGCGAAACCGCGCTCGCGCAGCAGCGCCATCGCCGGCCCGGACGCACCCACGCCAGGCAGCAGCACCCGCGGCGCATCCGCAAGGCCAGCGGCATCGCGCACGATGCGCGGGCGTGCGCCGAGCCGTTCCAGCGCGTAGCAGACCGAGCCGAAATTGGCCCCGCCGGCGTCGATCACCGCGATGTCCATCACAGCAGGCCCTTGGTCGAAGGCAGCTCGGCGCCTTCACGCCTGATGGCTTGTCGCAGTGCCCGCGCCAGCGCCTTGAAGCAGGCCTCGATCTGGTGGTGGTCATTCTCGCCCTGCACCTCCAGGTGCAGGTTCAAGCCCGCGGCATCGCAGAGCGAACGGAAGAAATGCGGCACCAGTTCGGTGGGCAGGTCGCCCACGCGCTCGCGGCGCAGCGCACCCTCGAACACGAAGTATGGCCGCCCGGAAAAGTCCAGCGCGGCGCTGGCCAGGCATTCGTCCATCGGCAGGATGAAGCCGTAGCGGCCGATCCCGCGCTTGTCGCCCAGCGCTTCGCGCAGCGCCTGCCCCAACGCCAGCGCGGTGTCCTCGACCGTGTGGTGCTCGTCGATGTGCAGGTCGCCATCGCAGCGGATGCGCAGCTCGAAGCCGCCGTGCTTGCCGATCTGTTCCAGCATGTGGTCGAAGAACGCCAGCCCGGTGGCGATCCGTGGCTCGGCCACGCGGTCCAGATCCACTTCGACGCGGACCTTGGTCTCCTTGGTGTTGCGCACGACCGTCGACTGGCGCGGCGCATCGGCAAGCGCATGCGCAATCCCGGCCCAGTCCCAGTCGCCACCGAACTGTGCGGTGGCAAGCTGGAAGCCGCGGATCTTCAGGTTGTCGGCGAACTGGAGGTCCGTCTGACGGTCGCCGACCATCGCGCTGCGCGCCCAGTCGATGCTCCGGTCCTGCAGCAGGGCCGTCATCATGCCCAGGCCGGGCTTTCGGTTCGGGCTGTTGTCGGCGGGCAGGCTGCAGTCGATCAGTTCATCGCGAAACACGACCCCCTGGCTCTCGAACACCTGCCGCATCAGCGCGTGCGGGCCATCGAAAGAGGCGCGCGGATACGCCTCGGTGCCCAGCCCGTCCTGGTTGCTGACGATCACGAACTGGTAGCCGGCATCGCGCAGCTTCAACAGCGCGGGGATCACGCCCTGAACGAAGCGCAGCTTCTCGAACGCATCGATCTGGAAGTCGGCGGGCTCCTCGATGAGCGTACCGTCGCGGTCCACGAACAGGATCGGCTGCAGGCTCATGCCGCCACCTCCATGCGTGCCGCTTCCAGCGCGGCGAGCACGCGGCGGCATTCCTCCATGCTGCCGACGGTGATGCGCAGCGCATCGCCCAGCTGTGCCATCGCACGCATGTCGCGCACCACCACGCCGGCCGACAGCAGCGCGGCGAACGCGGCGTCCACGTCGGCGAACCGCACCAGCAGGAAATTGCCGGCCGAAGGATAGACCCGCCGCACCTGCGGCAGCATGCGCAGGCCATCGGCCAGCCGGGCGCGCGCCTCGCGCACCGCCGCCATGCGGCTGCGGGTCAGCGCCAGTGCCGACGGCGCCAGCGCCGCCAGCGCCGCATCGACGACGGGCTGCGGCAGCGGATACGGCGCCTGCACGCGGCGCAGCGCCGCGATCAGTTGCGGGTTGCCGAGCACGCAGCCCACCCGCGCGGCGGCCAGTGCATGCGCCTTCGACAGCGTGCGCAGCACGGCGATGTTGTCGTGCTGCTCCAGCAGGCGGGTCGCAGAGGGTGCATCGGCATACTCGATGTAGGCCTCGTCCACAATCACCAGGCAGCGTCCGCGCAAGCGCCGCGCAAGCGCCGCGATGGCGTCCAATTCCAGCAGCTCACCGGACGGGTTGCCCGGCGAGCACAGGAACAACAGCGGGGCGGCGCTGGCCAGCGCGGCATCGCCCATCGCCGGCAGGTCCGCGCACAGGCCGGCTTCGGCCTCGCGCAGCGGCACCTCGACGATCTTCGCCCCGTGCAGGCGCGCGCACACCGCATACATCCCGAACACCGGCGGCGCGGTGACGATCGCGCCACGGCCCGGCATGCAGAAGGCGCGTAGCAGCAGGTCGATGCCCTCGTCGCTGCCGCGCCCGACCAGCAGCTGCGCCGGCGCCACGTCGTACAACGCCGCCAACCGCGCGCACAGCGCTTCCGGCTGTGGTTGCGGATAACGACGCAGGCGGCCGTCGGCATCGCTGCCGTTGGCCCACGCGGACTCGTTGGCGTTCAGCCAGACCGAGCCGGCCAGCGCTTCGCTGCGCGCCGACTTGTAGCCGGCGAAATCCCGCAGGTCCTCGCGCAGCAGCGCATTCACGGTCGCGCTCATGCGGCCTGCTCCAGTCGCAGCTCCACCGCCCGCGCGTGCGCCTGCAGGCCTTCCGCATGCGCCAGCGTGGCGGCGCAGGGACCGGCACTGGCGATCCCGGCGCGGCTGGCTTCCTGCACGGTGATGGCCTTCTGGAAACTCGCCACGGACAGCCCGCTCCACGCCCGCGCGGCGCCACCAGTGGGCAGCACGTGGTTGCTGCCGCTGCAATAGTCGCCTAAGGCTTCCGGCGTCCAGTCGCCGAGGAAGATGCTGCCGGCGTCGTGGACGTGCGGCAGCCATTCGCGCGGCTGGCGCAGCGCAAGGATCAGGTGTTCCGGCGCGTAGGCATCGCTGATGGCGATGGCCTGCCCGATATCGCGCACCAGCACCAGGCGCGAGGCTTCCAGCGCACGCCGGGCGATGTCGGCGCGTGGCAGCCGCGCCAGCTGTGCATCGACCTCCGCCGCCACCGCGTCCAGCAGCGCCGCACTGTCGGTCAGCAGCAGCACCTGCGAATCCGGGCCATGCTCGGCCTGCGACAGCAGGTCGGCGGCAACGAACATGGCGTTGGCACCGGCATCGGCGATGACCAGCACCTCGGACGGCCCGGCCGGCATGTCGATGGCCAGCCCGCCCGACAGCTGCGCGGTCTGCCTCTTGGCCTCGTCCACCCATGCGTTGCCGGGGCCGAACAGCTTGTCGCAGCGCGGCACGCTGGCCGTGCCCAGGGCCATCGCCGCGATCGCCTGCGCGCCACCGAGCTTGAACACGCGCAGGCCGGGCGCCTGCCGCGCCGCCAGCAGCACCGCGGGATCGGCGCTGCCGTCCGCACGCGGCGGCGTGCACAGGATGATCTCGCCGCAGCCCGCCAACCGTGCCGGGATGCACAGCATCAGCGCGGTCGACGGCAGCGGCGCACTGCCCGCGGGCACGTACAGGCCGACGCGATGGATCGGGCGCTGCACGCGCTGGCACAACAGGCCGGGCGCGGTTTCCACTTCGTAAGGCTGCGCGATGCCGGCGCGGTGGAAGGCCTCGATCCGCGCTGCCGCTTCGAGGATCGCGGCCTGCACGCTCGCCGGCACTTGCGCGGCGGCGGCTTCGAATTCCTCGGCGCCGACTTCGAAATGCTCCAACGAGACGCCGTCGAACTGCGCGGTGTAATCGCGCAGCGCACCGTCACCGCGCGCGGCCACCGCAGCGAAGATCGCCCGCACACCCTCGCGCAGCGTGTCCGACACCGCCTGCACCGGACGCCGCAGCACCGCGGCGCGCTCCTCCGCACCCAGCGTGTTCCAGTCGATGCGCTTCATGCCAGCATCCGCTCCACCGGCAACACCATTAGTCCGCGCGCACCGGCACGCTTGAGGTCTTCCAGCCGCTGCCAGGTCATCGCGCCGTGGCAGAGCGCCTGCAGCGCCAGCGTCTCGCTGCCATCCACCGCGCACATGGTCGGCGGTTCGGCATCGGGCAGCAGTTGTAGTACCTGCGGCAGCGCTTCGCGCGGGGTCTGGAACAACAGCAGCTTGCTGTCGCGGATGCGCAGCACGCCATCCATGCGCCGCAGCAGCAGGTCGGCCAGCTCGGCGCGGACATCGCCAAACGGCGCCACCGGACCCGCCAGCACCGCCTCGCTGTTCAGGATGTCGAGCACCGGCTTGAGCTGGTTGGCGGCCAGCGTGGCGCCGCTGGAGACCAGATCGCAGATCAGGTCGGCCTGGCCCAGGCGCGGCGCGATTTCCACCGAGCCGTTGAGCACCACGGTCTCGGCCTCCACGCCTTGGGCACGCAGCCACGCGCGCAGCTGGTTGGGATAGGTGGTGGCGATGCGCTTGCCGGCAAGTTGCGCCGGCCCCTGCCAATCCCAGCCTTCCGGCACGGCGATCGACAGGCGGCAGCCGCCGAAACCCAGCGCGCGCCATTCGCGGAACACCGCCGGTTTGCCGGCCTCGGCGCGCTCGCCGGCTTGCTCCAGCAGCACATTGCGGCCGACCACGCCCAGGTCGCAGACGCCATCGGCGATCAGGCCGGGAATGTCATCGTCGCGCACCAGCAGCAGGTCCACCGGCAGCGATTCGCCGTAGCAGAACAGCTTGTCGCGGCTTTCGCGCCAGCTCAAACCCGCGGACGCGAGCAATGCGCGCGCCGGTTCGCTGAGGCGGCCGTTTTTCTGGATGGCGATGCGCAGGCGGTCACGCCCGGCGGTTGTCGTTGCGGTGGTCATCGTGTGGACTCAGGAAGAAGTGTTGGCCAGACCCAGCCGGCTCGCGGCGACCCGGTAGCCGCCGGCACCGCGCTCGAGGCAGCGCGCCACCCGGCCGATGGTGGTCACGCTGACCTTGGTGCGCTCGTGGATTTCGCGGTAAGGCACGCCCTGCAGCAGCTGCGGTACCACCCGCCAGCGGTCGCCCATCGCCTCCAGCTCCGCCGGCGTGCACAGGTCATCCAGGAACGCACGGACCTCCTCCGCGCTTTCCAGCTTGGCCAGCACCGCGGCCAGCGCATCGATGGCGACCGCAGCGTCGTATTTGGGCAGGGGTTCGGGGCGTTGTTTCATCGGGGCCTCGGAGGGGGCGTTCGGGCTGTGTACGCAGCACGCAACGCATCAATGTATTAGCGCGTTAATACATTAATTTGATTATCTGACGATGTCAACGTGCGCACCAGCCCAGGGCAGCAGCCCAGCCGGCACGCAAAAAAAAAATGGGCACCCGAAGGTGCCCATGTCGCGTACATGCAAGCGCGCAACCTCAGCCCGCGCGCACCGCCGCGAGGATGCTCCCGTCCGCGACCATCGCCACGGCGGCGGCCACTTCGCCATCCAGCGCGCGGTCGCGGTCCAGATAGGGAATGCGCGCGCGGATGGCGGCGTGGGCAGTGGCGACCGCCCTGCCCGGCTGGAATTCGCCGGAACGGGCGAGCTGCTCGCGCAGGGCATCGACTTCATCGAGGAAGCCGGCGCGCTCGGCTGCATCCGGCAGCGGGCCGCCGCCGACCTTGGCGGCGAAGCCGGCGGCATCACTGCGACGGGCCAGCTCGCGGGCGGCATTGATCATATCGCGGCGCAGATCCAGCGCCTGCGCGGCGGTGAACAGCTCGAGCCCCAGCACCTTGCCCAGGTCCTGCGCCATCGCCAGCACGTGGCGCGCCTCGTTGGCGCCCATCGAGACATGGTCTTCGGCATTGGCCGAGGTCGGGATGGAGTACACCGAGGCCGGCATCGCGCGGCTGGCAAGGTCGTTGACGATGGCCGCGGCGGTGTACTGCACGATCATGTGGCCGGACTCGGTGCCGTCCTCGTTGCCGATCAGGAACGGCGGCAAACCGTCATTGGTGGCCGGGTCCACCAGCTTGTTGAGGCGGCGCTCGCTGATCGAGGCCAGCACCGGGATCGCCGCCTTCAGGTAGCTCATCGCCAGCGCCAGCGGCATACCGTGGAAGTGGCCGGCGGAGATCACCTGCTCTTCCACGAAGGCCGCGCCGGTCTTGTCCGGGAACACCAGCGGGTTGTCGGTCACCGCATTGAGCTCGATGTCCAGCACCCGCTTGGCCTGCTCCAGCGCATCGCGCACCGCGCCATGCACCTGCGGGATGCAGCGCAGCGAGTAGCTGTCCTGCGGCTGGTGCTTCTTGCCGCCGCGGAACGGCAGGAAGCGCTGGTAGAACTTCTCGCGGCCATGGCGCTGGGCGAAGCCTACCCAATCCCAGCCGATGTCGAAGCCCAGCGCCTGCAGCGACGGGCTGTCCCAGCTCCCCGGCAGCCATTGGCGGAACTTCGGCACCAGGTGGTAGGCGATGTCGGACAGGGTGGAACCGTCCAGCAGGCGCCGCAGGTTGGCGGCGGTCTGCACCTGCCCCGGATGCGGGCGCAGCGCGTGCACCTCCGGCGCGAACGCACCAAGGCGGCCGGCGAAGGCATCGATGGTCATCGCCGCGGCAAGGTCGGCGGTTTCCAGCAGGTCTTCCAGCAGCTGCACCGCCAGCACGCCGGTGGCCAGCATCTGCGCGGTGCCGTTGTTCAGCGCCAGGCCTTCCTTGTACGACAGCTCGACCGGCTGCAGGCCCTTGCGCGCCAGCGCGTCGGCGCCCGGCATGCGCTGGCCGTCGACGAAAGCCTCACCGCCGCCCAGCAGCACGATGGCCAGGTGCGACAACGGGGCCAGGTCACCCGATGCGCCCACCGAACCCAGCTGCGGCACCACCGGCACGATACCGGCATTGAGCATGGCCGCCAGCGCCTGCAGCGTCTGCACGCGGATGCCCGAATGGCCGCGCAGCAGGGTATTGATGCGGATGCACAGCATCGCCCGCACCACTTCCGGCGCAAACGGTTCGCCCACGCACACCGCATGGGTAACGATCAGGTTGCGCTGCAGTTCGATATGCGGCGGCTGCCCGGACCTGGCCGCACCCGGCAGCTCGTCGCGCAGGCGATGGCTGCCCAGCAGCTTGTCGGCATTGCTGCCGAAACCCGTGGAAATACCGTAGATCGGCTCCTGCTTCGCCACCTGCTCCAGCAGGAACTCGGCGGCGTGCGCCACCCGCTCCAGCGCCTGCGCATCCAGCGCCACCTGCGCCCCGCGCGCCACCTGCACCAACTGGGCACGGGTCAGCGACACCCCGTCCAGCTTGACGACATCCTTCATCATGCCTTCCCCGCCGCGCTGCGCAGCTGCTCACGTTCCACCAGCAGGGCCGCGGCTAGCTCGGCCTCGGCCACCTCGAACTGTTCGCCGCGGCGCAGGTCCTTGACCGTGACCACGCCGCGCGCGGCCTCGTCCTCGCCGCGCATCACCACGAAGCGGATCCCGGCCTTGTCGGCGTACTGGAACTGCTTCGCCAGCTTGCGCGGCTCCAGCTGGGTCTCCACGTTGAGGCCGGCCGCGCGCAGCCGCTGCGAGAGCGCCAGCGCGTGCGCGAGCCCGGCATCGTCCAACAGCGCCACCAATACGTCCACCGAGCTGTCGGCGGTACCGACCAGCCCGGCGTCCTGCAGCTGGTAGAACAGCCGGGTCAGGCCGATGGAGATGCCGACGCCCGGCAGCTTCGACTTGGTGTAATGGCCGGCGAGGTTTTCGTAGCGGCCGCCGGAGCAGATCGAGCCGATCTGCGGATAGGCATCCAAGGTGGTCTCGTAGACGATGCCGGTGTAGTAATCCAGCCCGCGCGCGATCGACAGGTTCAGCGCGTAGCGCGACTCCGCCACGCCCAGCGCCTTGAGCTGGTCGAGGATGGTGCGCAGCTCCTCGCGGCCTTCGTCGAACAGCGGCGTGCCCGCGCCGAGCGCGTCGAGCTTGGCCAGCGCATCGGCGTGGCCGTGCGAGCGCACCTGCGAGAACGCCATCAACTTGTCGATGACCTCGCCGGCCAGCCCGAAGCCCTCGCCCGCCAGCGTTTCGCGCACGGCGTCCGCGCCGCGCTTGTCCAGCTTGTCCAGCTCGCGCAGCACCAGCAGCTGCGCCTCGCCTTCGATGCCCAAGCCCTCGAAGTAGCCGCGCAGCAGCTTGCGGTGGTTGAACTGGATGGTGAACTCGCCGATCGCCAGCCGCTCGAACACCGCCGCGATCACCGCCGGGATCTCGGCGTCGAAGCGCGGCGACAGGCTGTCCTTGCCGATCACATCGATGTCGCACTGGTAGAACTCGCGGAAGCGCCCGCGCTGGGCGCGCTCGCCGCGGTACACCCGCTGCATCTGGTAGCGCCGGAACGGGAATGCGAGGTCATGCTCATGCTCCGCCACATAGCGCGCCAGCGGCACGGTCAGGTCGAAGCGCAGCGCCAGTTCCGGCAGGCCATCGGCCTGCTTCTCCAGCGCACCGGTGGACTGCACGAAGTACACCTGCCGCTCGGTTTCGCCGCCCGACTTGGTCAGCAGCACCTCGGACAGCTCCATCACCGGCGTTTCTACCGGCAGGAAGCCGAAGCGCTCGAAGGTCTGGCGGATGGTGTCGAGCATCCGCTGGAACGCGATCTGGTCGCGCGGCAGCAGTTCCATGACCCCGGCAGGGGTGCGTGGCTTGATCACGGTGGGGCTCCGGTGGCGCGGAAAACCGCTAGTTTAGCGGGCGCGGCCTTTCCCCCGAAGGTCGGAAACGGCATATCGACGGCGAATGTATCGCGGGGGACTTGCCGAGGCCGGGACATGCCCCTAAAATGCGCGGCTCAGCTGTCGGGGTGTAGCTCAGTCTGGTAGAGCGCTACGTTCGGGACGTAGAGGTCGCAGGTTCGAATCCTGTCTCCCCGACCAATCAAATCAAGCTGTTGCGTGAAACCGCCGAAAGGCGGTTTTTTCGTTTCCTGGCGCATGGAAGGGCCAGCATCACTGCCCGCCGCTTCGCGCACCATGGCCGCAAGCCCTGACGCAATCCGTTTGCCGCGGTATCTCCGGCAATTGCAACCGAGGCAGGCACGTGCAGGCACCCCCGGTCCCGAGGAGCCAGCGTCCGATCCAAGCGCGCGACTCCATGCTCCGGCAATGGGCTTGGCGGGTGGTGATGCCATTGACGCTGGCGGTATCCATCGCCTTCTGCCTGCTGGCCTACGGCGCGTGGCAGCTGTCGCACGGCCCGCTCGCCAGCGGCCTGGGGCCGGCGTTGTGGCTCAGCGGCCTGTTGCTGGTAGGCGCCTTGGCGCTGGTGGTGGCGCTCAGCTGGGACATCGCGATCCAGGTCCTGCGACCGCTGGATGAACTGGGCGTCGCGATGGACCGGCTCGGTCGCGGCGAAGCGGTGCACGTGCACCCGGTGAAGCGGGAAGGCGCCATCCGCCGGCTGCAGCTGGGGGTCAACCAAGCATCGAAGCTACTGGCCAGCGCACGCAACCGCATGCAGAGCGAGCTGGGACGCGCCTCCATCGAACTGGCCGACAAGAACGCCAAGCTGGAGGCGGCCAGCCAGGCCCGCTCGCGCCTGTTGGCCGCCGCCAGCCACGACCTGCGCCAGCCGCTGTACGCGCTGACGCTGTTCTCTTCCACCCTGCGCGCTGGCGAAACCGACCCGGACAAGCTGGCGCGGATGATGCACATCGAGGAATGCGTGGCCTCGCTCGACCAGCTGTTCTCGGAGCTGCTGGACCTGTCGCGGCTGGAAGCCGGCAGCATGCGCGCCGAGCCGGTGGACGTGTACCTGGACGGCGTCTTCGACGAAGTCAGCCGTAATTTCCGCATGCTGGCGGAGTCGCGCGGGCTGCGGCTGGTGGTGCGCAAGACCGATGCGTGGGTGCACTGCGACCGCACCATGCTGGCACGCATCCTCAACAACCTGGTCAGCAATGCCTTGCGATACACCGATGCCGGCGGCGTGCTGATCGGGGTACGCCACCAGGCGTCCGGCAGGATCCGGGTGGACGTGTGGGATACCGGTTGCGGCATCGCCGCGGAACACCAGCACCGCGTGTTCGAGGAGTTCTACCAGGTCAAGCAGGCCGACACCCGCACCGGGGAACGCAAGCGCGGCCTAGGCCTGGGGCTGGCCACCGTGCAGCGGCTTGCGAGCCTGGTGGATTGCCGGATCGACCTCGCATCGCGGCTCGGCCGCGGCACGCGGGTGTCGATCACGCTGGAGCCCGGCACCGCGCGCGCGCCTGGTAGCAGCGACGGCATCGACATCCCACTCGACCTCGGCGGCCTGCGCGTGCTTGCGATCGACGACGAGCCCGGCATCCTGGAAGGCCTGCGCGTACTCCTCCAGGAGTGGGGCTGCGATATCCGCACGGCCTCCGACGAAGCCGGTGCCCTCGCCCGCCTGTCCGGCTGGCCCACCCCGCCCGACCTAGTCCTGAGCGATCTGCACCTGCAGGACGAGCGCAGCGGTCTGGAAGTATTGGGAGCGATCGCCAGTCACTACGGCGCCGACGCACAGCACCCGCCTTTCGCGCGCCTGCTGGTGACCGGCGAAACCCGGCCCGAGCGGGTCGACGCGATCATGGCCAGCCATATCCCGGTGCTGTTCAAGCCGGTGGCGCCGCACCGACTGCGCGAAGCCATGCTGGCGGCCGTGCTGGCAGCGCGCGCACGCCCTGGAGACACCGCATGAGCGCGGATTTCGCCTATGACACCCTGGAATATCCGGCGCATGTACTGCCGCAGATGCACCCGTCGCGGCTGGCCGCCATCGGCCGCCTGCATGGGCTGGACTGCGCGCCACCTTCGCGCTGCCGCCTGCTGGAGGTGGGATGCGGCGACGGCCTGCAGCTGCTGGCCCTGGCGATGGCGTACCCGCAGGCGCGCTTCGTCGGCATCGACATGTCGCGCAACGCGATCGCACGCGGCGAGGCAATGCGCCAGCGGCTGGGGCTAGGAAACCTGCAATTGGTACAAGCCGACCTGACCCGCTGGGATCCCGGCCGGAAAGCCTTCGATTACATCACCGCGCACGGGTTCTACTCCTGGGTACCACCACAGGTGCGCGATCACTTGCTGGCGCTCTGCCGGCAGCGGCTGGCCGACGCCGGCATCGCCTACATCAGCTACAACGCACTGCCGGGTTGCCACCTGCGCCGGGTGATGTGGGACATGCTGCGCCACCACTGCGCCGGCATCGAGGGGCCGACTGCCAAGATCGCCAGCGCACGGCAGTTCCTCGGCTGGCTGGGTGCGGCGGTCCCCGAGGGCAAGCCCTATGCCGAGGTCATCCGCGACGAGGCTGCCGACCTGCTGCGCCGCACCGACCACGCCGTGCTGTTTCACGACGACCTGGCGCAGATCAATGAGCCCCTGAGCATCACGGCTTTTGCCGCGCAGGCGCAGGCCCACGGCCTGGATTTCCTCGCGGAGGCCGACTACCACGAAATGAGCGACGCGGCGCTGGCGCCGGAAGCACGTCCCGGGCTTGCGGCGCTCGCTGGCGGCGACGTGCTGCAGCGCGAACAGTACCTGGACTTCCTGAAGGGGCGCCGGTTCCGGCAGACGCTGCTCTGCCGCGCGGAAGCCGCTGTCACGCGCCCCGCCGAAGCAGACGCAACCCGGAGCCTGCATGCGGTCGGGCACCTGCAGCGCGACGACGCTGGCACGGACGATGCCGGTACCGTCGGCTTCCGCAGCAGCGACGGCGCCGCGCTGAGCACCGACCACCCGGTGATCCAGGCGGCACTGGACGCCATCGCTGAAGCGTTCCCGCTGCCACTGGCCTTCACCGACCTGCTGGCCCATTCGCGCGCGGTTTCCGGCAGCACGACCAGTCCCGACGAGGATGCATCCGCGCTGGCGCAGGCACTGCTGGGCGGCTTCGAGCACGGCCTGCTGGGACTGCACTGCGAGCCCCCGCAGTTCGCGGCGGAGCCGGGCGCAAGGCCGCGCGCCAGCGCGCTGGCACGCCTGCAACTGGAGGCCGGCGCGGACTGCGTGGCCAGCCTGCGCCCATCGATGGTCCGCCTGGACAGCCGCCTGGCGATCGAACTCGTCCAGCTGCTCGATGGCAGCCGCGACCACGTGGCGCTGCTCGATGACCTGGTGCTGCGGATGTCAGCCCTGCCGGCAGCGGAGGGAGAAGGCCCGGAGGCACTGCGTCCGGCGACGTGGTGGCGGCAGAAGCTGGCGCCGCAACTGGCCGACGGCCTGCACCAGGCGGCGAGGATGGCGTTGCTGGAGGCGTAGGCGGCGCCGTCGGCTCAGCGCACCACGTAGGTCTGGGTGTTGAGCTGCAGCACCGCGTCGAACTGCACCTTTTCGTTGTCGTCACCCAGCTCCATCAACGCATCGACCCGGAAGCGCAAGGCCCGGTCCAGCTCGCGCTGCGGTTCCAGGGTGACGCGGATCCGGGTCAGCCGGCGTTCGTGCAGGGCGATCGCCTGTTCCAGCGAACGGCGGATGCGGTCGCGATCGTGCGGGCTGAGCAGGCTGTAGGAAGAGAAATCTAGGATGCCGTAGGTCAGCGACGAGGCGCGGCATTCCTTGAACGCCTCCGGGATCATCCGCGCGGCTTCCGAACGGGTATTGAGGAGGTTCTCAAGGTCACGGGAAACGCTGTTGCGGATGTCGGTGATCGACACCCGCCTGCCCGCGTCCTCCGGCAACGCCACGTCGACCAGCCGGTCCATCAGTCCGCGCATGTCCCGCCCTCGCCGCGCATCCGGGAAATGGCAACGGCCCGCCGCGGCATCCACGACGAGCCGTTACGTTGGATCACGATCAAGTCGCCTTGTTCAGCGCGCGATCGTACTGGGCAATGATGGCGCCCTCCAGGCTACCGTCCGCCTTCTGCGGCAGGTACTCGTACTTCAACTTGGTGTAGTTGAGGCTGAAGGAATCGACCGGGATCGACGAACCACCCGCGTTGCCGCCAGTGGTGAACGCACTCACCATCACGTCCTCCAGCGTGATCTTGAAGTATTCGACCTGGCCGCCCTTGCCGCCGGCCTTGCGTGCGGTCAGCACGGCCTTCTTGATGTGTTCGCCACTAGCCGCGGCCTTCACCAGCAGCGGGCTGGCCTTGTCGGTTTGCTTGGTGAAGGTCAAGTCCTGGAAATCGGCCTTGCCGGTGCCGCCGCCGCCACCGCGCCCCATGTTGCCGGCGTTGCTAACGCCCCAGCTGAACGAGTCGATCTCGATCTTGTCCTTGTGCTTTTCGTCCAGCGACTCGCCCTTGATGCCGTCGAGTTCGAGCAGGTAATCGGAAGCCATCGTGGTATCTCCTCAGATTGGAATGGGAAAGGGATAACAGCCGTCAGCGGGCCGACTTGGGCAGTTCCGCGACCAGGCGCAGGGACACGCTCAGCTCGTCCAGCTGGTAATGCGGGCGCAGGAAAGCCACCGACTTGTAGGCGCCGGGCTTGCCCGGGATCTCCGCCACTTCGATGCGGGCCTCGCGCAGCGGGTACTGGGCCTTGGCCTCCTGCGAGGCGTTGTCGTCCAGCAACACGTACTGCGAAATCCAGTTGTTGAGGAACAGCTCGACGCTGGATTTGGAGGCGAAGCTGCCGATCTTGTCGCGCATCATCGACTTCAGGTAGTGGGCGATGCGGCTGACCGCGAAGATGTACTGCAGCTGCGAGGACAGGCGCGCGTTGGCGTTGGCGGCGTCGGTGTTGTACTCCTTCGCCTTCTGCGCCGACTGGGTGGAGAAGAACGCCGCGTAGTCGGTGCCCTTGCAGTGCACCAGCGGGATCAGCCCGAGGTCGGCCAGTTCCTTCTCGCGGCGGTCGGTGATCGCGATCTCGGTGGGGCACTTCAGCGCCACTTCGCCATCGTCGGTGGCGAAGGTGTGGGTGGGCAGGCCCTCGACCAGGCCACCGCCCTCGACGCCGCGGATCGCCGCGCACCAGCCGTACTTGGCGAAGGCATCGGTCACCTTGGTGCCCAGCGCGTAGGCGGCGTTCATCCACAGGTACTTGTTGTGGTCGGTGCCGTCGGTGCGCTCGACGAAGTTGAACGCCTCCACCGGCGCGGTGTCGGGGCCGTACGGCAGGCGACCGAGCACATGCGGCATCGCCAGGCCCACGTAACGGGAATCCTCGGAGGCGCGGAAGCTCTTCCACTTCGCGTACTCGACGGTGTCGAAGATCTTGGCCAGGTCGCGCGGGCCGGACAGCTCGGTGAAGTCGTCGAAGCCCAGCAGCTCAGGCGAAGCGGCGCTGAGGAACGGCGCATGGGCGGCGGCGCACACGTGCGAGATCTCCTCCATGAGGTACATGTCCTCGGGGTGGCGGCCGAACTCGAAATCGCCGATGAGGGTGGCGAACGGCGCGCCGCCGAAGGTGCCGTACTCCTCTTCATAGAGCTTCTTGAACAGGTTGCTCTGGTCGAAGTCGGAGGCGTTCTTGAAGTCCTTGACCAGTTCCTTCTTGGTCGTGTTGAACACCTTGATCTTCAAGGTGGTGCTGGTCTCGGAGTTGTCGACCAGGTACTTCAGGCCGCGCCAGCTGCCCTCCAGCTGCTGGAACTCCGGCGCGTGCATCACCGCCGACAGCTGGTCGGACAGCACCCGGTCGATCTCTGCGATGCGTGCGTCCAGCGCGCCGATGGCGTCCCGCGATACGGTCATCGCGCCATCGCTGACCTGCGCGACCAGCTCGGCGATCAGGTCGCGGGCGCGGGTGCGCTCGCTGTCGGAGCGGGCGATCTTGCTCTGGGTCAGGATCTGGTCGAGAAGGCCACCTTCGGCGGCTTCGGCGGCGGCGGCGGGCGCCGCGAGGGTTTCGGTATTGGCCATGATGTCGTGTGCTCGCTGCTGGTCGTGATCGTCGGTTGCGGGGGGCAGCTCAGTCGCCGGACGGGGTGCCGACTTCCTTGCTCAGCTGGGCGATCTTGTCGGTGTTCTGCAGGACCTCGTTCAGCAGGTCCTCGAACTTGTCGTTGCCGGCCGCCTTGTTGCGCAGGTCGGCGAGCTTCTGGCGCGCCTCCAGCAGCTTGCGCAGCGGTTCGATCTGGTTGGTCACGCGCTCCGGCGAAAAATCCTCCAGGCTGCGAAAGTTCAGTTCGACCGCCAGCTTGGAGCCGTCGTCGGCGAGCTTGTTGTCCACCTGCACCTGCACGCGCGGCTTCATGCCCTTGAGCACGTCGTCGTAGTTGTCCTTGTCGACATTGACGAACTTGCGGTCCTTCATCTTCGCCAGCGGCTCCGCCGGCTGGCCGCTGAAGTTGCCGATCACGCCGGCCACGAACGGCAGTTCCTTCTTCTCGATCGCATCCCCCACCTCGACGTCGTAGGTGAGTTGCACGCGCGGGGCGCGGACGCGGTCGAGCTTGTGCTGGGTGCTTTCCTTCTTGGCCATGAGATTCCCCGGGCATGTTGGGTGTTGCGGGTGTCTGGGCCGGGATCGCGGCAGGTACGCAGCGCGTCCCGGGACATGCAATCGAGTCTAGGAAGCGCGCCGCGGCCGCAACATCCGTCGGACGGCCAGACTTGGGCATATGCCGTTCGACGTGGACGCGGGCGCCCAACCCAGCCCCGCGCCATCAGTAGCTGGGCGGCAGGCCGACCCGTTCGCGGATGGAAGACAGCGTGCCTTCGTCGCGGATCACTTCCGCCAGCCACTGCTCCAGCGGCATGTTGGCCCACGCCACCGCTCGGTCCAGCAGGTAGGCCACCGGGCTGTGCGGCTCGGTACGCCGGAAGAACCCGGCGATGTCGTTGAGCGCGCGCAGCGCGGCTTCCTTCGAGGCGAGGCTGCCGCCGCCCAGGTCCAATGCTCCTGTCGAGGCCCCACCGCTGCCGCCGGTATCGCTGGCAGCAGCACCGGTGCTAGCCTCGGCATCGGCGGCTTCGATCTCGCCCATGCCCTTGGCCGCCGCCACCCGCGCATAGATGGTCTGGATCTTCTTCAGCGCGTCATCAAGGGCACCGAGACTGGGCGCATCGCGGCCAAGCCGGCCGTCGGCCATCGCGCTGAAGCGGGCAAACGCCTCGCGCGCCGCCTGCACCTGGTCGCTGCGCTCGCGCACCAGCGCCTCCGGAATCGCCTGCATGCGGCTGTCGTAGGTTTCGCCGTTGACTCGCCCTTCATCCAGCGCGGCCTGGTAGGCCTCGGCGTTCTGGCGGCCGAGGTTGTCGACCTCGCGCGAATCGACCCAGCCGGCCAGGGTCAGCGCCGCCTGCGGATCGTCGTTGAGCAGCAGGGTCTGCAGCACGCGGCTGCCATAGTTCGCGAACCAGGCCAGCTTGCCGGCGCGCTCTTCCAGGTCGCCATCCTCGGCGCGTGGATACAGGCCGTCCCAATAGGTGTCCAGCAGCCCGGTCAGCAGGTCGAAGGCATCGCGCGCGCCTTCCAGCCCGTGCCTGGCGATGGCCGCCTCGCCCAGCCAGACCGCCGCCTGCAGGTCCTTGCTGGTACGCAGCAGCACGTCCTCGGACAGGCTTTGCGCTTCGCGCCAGTCGGCGACCTTGAGCTCGGTCTGCCATTCGCCCTGGGCAAGATGCGGGTCGTCCGCCCGACGCGCCTCGCGGATGCGGTCGAACTGATCGGAAAAACTGGCATCGCTGCCGGCGGGGTCGCTGCCGGGGATCGGCGCGAGGAGTTCGGTGACGTCGATGGCCATGGGCCCTCCGGTTGCGGTTATTCGAGGATTTCGCTGGGCACTTCCGCGCGCGCGGTGCTGGCACCGAGGTAGCGCTGCATTTCGTCGGACAGGTCGGGCTTGAGGAACACGCGCGCGCCGCGGAAGCCGGCCGTCGCCAGCTTCTGCCGCAGTTGGCTCCACTGTGCGGGGCTGTAGCTGGCACGGAAGTCCTCCAGCCCGTAGGCGTGCGAACCGGCGGCGAAGTCGCGGATCAGTTCGGCGAAGCCGTCGGCACCGGCATAGGTGCGCACCAGTTCGAGCTCTTCCGGCGGCGCCGCCTGCATCGCGCTGGTGTCCGGATCGAATTCCTGCACCACTTCGCCACCTTCGGCCGCTGGCAGCGCAATGGCGATGCGCAGCCGCGCCGACAGGCAGCTCGAAGGTGACCAGAACACCTGTGCGGTGGCTTCCGCCAGCGACGCGCCGGCCGAACTTGCGCGATAGACGCGTTCGCGGCATTCGACCTCGAACACCGTGCCGGACGGCCCTTCGTCCAGCGCACCCAGCTGGCTGGGCTGGGTCAGGGTGAAGCTGCCGGCCAGGAACGGGGCGACGTCGCCCAGCACCGGCAGGAACTTGCGCTCGGCCGCCACCATGCCTTGGTAGGCAGCGGTCAGCGGCATCGCCACGCCATCCACCTTGACCGGCAGGCGCTCCTTCTCGCTGATGAAGGGCTTGAGCCAGTCGTTGACGAACGCACCCAGCTTGCCCTGCGGCCCGTACAGCGCTTCGACCTGCTGGGCCGGCGGCAATGCCGCCAGCGGCTTGACCACGCTCTCGCGCCAGCGCTCCTGCACGAATTCGCCGGCGCGATGGACGGTGAGGAACAGCAGCAGCCGGGCCGGCCCCTGCACCACCGACCACGCGGCCAGGTCATCGCCCTTGAACGCGGTGGCGTACTTCTCGGCGGGCTTGTCCACCGCCTCGATCAGCTCGCCGTACTCGCTGGCGGGCGGCTTCTCGGCCTTGCCTTTGCTGGCGAACAGGTCGGAGGCGAGCTGGTACACATCTTCGCCGGAACCGTCGGCCTGCAGCCGCAGGTAGGCGCGTGCGTAGTCCGCGTCCTGACCGGCCAGCACGCCCACTTCGGTATCGCGCATCGCCAGCAGCCACACCGGCGGTTGGATCTTTTCCCCGCCGAACCGGAACGAGCCGGTGACGAAGCGGCCGAACGGCCGCCACGACGACAGCCATTTCGCCTTCATCTGGGCCCAGGTCAGCGCCCAGCGCGACGAAAGCGGCCAATCGAGTGGCAGCTCATACAGGTTGCGCTGGGCGGATTCGAAAAAAAGTGCGTAGGGGTTCTGCTTGCTGCCGGCACGCGCCAGCAGCTCGCCGTAGCGGCCGCGCCACAGGCCGAGTCCCTCCTGGAAGCGCGACTGGTACTTCGCCCACTGCGTGAAGTAGTCGCGGAAATAGGCGTCGCGCAGGTCGTCGATACGGGTGGCGCGCTCCGGTGCCTGCGCGCGCAGGGTCGCCAGCATCGGCTGCACCACACCTTCCCAGGCATCGGCGGTATAGGCGCGGGAGACACCAGCCATCTGGTCTGCGTCGGTGCCGACCACCGCCCCCTGGGGCAACCAGTGGCTGCCGAGATCGATGGCGCTGCCGCGGGCATCCGCCCATTTGCGCAGATCGGGTGCGCGCGGTGTGTAGTTCGCCAGCAGTCGGGTCAGCAGGCCCTGGAGTCGCGCCTGCTCGGCGTCACGAAGGTTTTTTTTTTGCCACCGCAGGTAGCCGAGGTAGGTGGCGAACAGCGCGTCGGCGTTGGCCCGGTCGCGACGGGTGTCGTTGTCGGCACTGACGAAGGGAGCGAACAGCCGCGAGCGCGCGTCGAAGCTCACGTTGTTCGGCAGTTCGCGCGCGCGGCAGGCCTCGTTGCCAGAGGTGCACTGCTCCAACAGGCGCAAGCGCTGGGTGATCGCCAGCACGTGTTCGATGCCGGCACGGCGCTGGTCGATGTCGGCGGCCAGCATCTGGTCCTCCGGCGCCAGGATCAGGTTGGCGAAATCGTCGACCACGCGCTGCTTGAGGCGGGCGATGTCGCTGTCGGCGCGGCGGATGCCGAAGCTCAGCAGGGTCTCGCCCTGCGCCGCTTCCAGCGCTTCGATGGTGCGGCCGCAGCTGGCCACCCATTCGATGCGGCCGGTGGACGTGCGGTTGGCCACCTCGGCGCAGGCGCTGTGCGTCTGCGCGAGCAGCGCGGCATCGTCGCGATGCGCGGCTTTCAGGCCGTAGGCAAACGAAGCCGAAAGCCCCAGCATCGCCAGCACGCCGGCCCCTGCAATCGCGATCCGGCCGGCGCTGCCGCGGAAGCTGGTGCCCGCCAACGGCTGGTCGCTGGGCAGGAAGCGGGTGAACAGGTCGGCCACGAAACCGCCGCCGCGATGGGCCGCATTCGCCGCCGCGGCGAAGTACAGGCCGCGCCAGCGCGGGGTGCGCTGGAACGGATTGTCTTCCAGCATCAGCCCGACAAACCGCACCAGTCCGTCGTGCGCCAGCCGCAGCGATTCGACGAAGTCGAACAGGGCGCGGCGCTGCTGCGCGGTGTGTTGGGCACGCAGCGCGGTCATCCGCAGGGCGTGCAGGCGATCCTCGATCGGGCGCAGCACGTCGTCGAGGCGGCCGCTGGCAGCGGCGCTGACCACTTCGTTTTCCGCGAAACGATGACCCAGTGCCTGCGCGAATGCTTCCGCCGGCAGGCTGGCGTGCAGCTGTTCGTAACCGGCCAGGCGCTCGAGCCCGGTGACCACGAAGTACACCGGCATCTGCACCTGCAGATGCTCCATCGCCTCATCCACCAGCCGGCGCAGGCGGGTGGCGGTGTCCTTCAGCGCTTCGGCCGGCCCCAGCAGGGTCTGCACCGACACCGCCACCACGATGCCGTTGAGCGGCAGCTTCTCGCGCTCGTCCGCCAGCTTCATCAGCGCCTGGTACCACAGCCCGCGATCCAGCCGCGCGCCGGTATCGCAGACCACCCGCGGGTGCATCTCGATGGCGATCATCGACTTGTGGAACCACCAGCGCCAGACATCGTCCGCCGCCATTGCCGCCTGCTCGGAGGCCGGGAACGGCGATACCTCGCTGCCGGCACGCAACAGGCCATCGACGTTGGCATCGGCATCGCCGATGAACATCAGCCACGGGATCCGGTACAGCGGGGTTCGGCCCTGCGCGATCTCCGGTGCCCGCGCGATGGTGCGCTTGGCTTCGGCGATCGCGGCACCCATCTTCGCCACCGGCTCGCGCTCGTCCTCGGCATTGCCGGGACCGAGGTCGCCGATGCGCTTGCGGGTCCGCCCCTTCAGCGACGCCTTGCGCTGGCCGGCCATGAACCACCACAGCACCACCAGCACCACCACGCACAGGCCCAGCACCTGCCAGAAGCGCATCGGCAACTGCGGCAGGATGGCCAGCGCCAGGAACACCAACCCGGCCAGCACCACCAGCAGCAACACGGTCACCACGATGCGTCGCAGCCACGGCGACTTGGCGCCCTCCGCGCCCTTCGAATACAGCGAGCCGATCCGCGCAAACACGTTGCCGACGGTGGAGAACAGGTTTTCCACACTGGTGAGCGGATTCATGGCGCCACCTCCTCGGTCGCCGCTTCCGGCACCGGCGCGGCGCACGCGGTCAGCGCGGCCTGTTTGCGGGAGGGATCGGTTTCCGGCTCGGTCTGCATGAACAGATGCGAGGCCACCAGCCTGGCGTTGCCGTGGTTGTCCTCCAGCATCCGGCGCAGCATCGGCAGGTATTCCTGGGCGGTCTGGATCTCCGGCAGTGCCTCCCGGTACAGCGGCGTGGGCGAGGCGATCACCGTGATCAGCTCCTGCCCGAACGGCGGGCAGACGGTCCATGTCTTGCTGGGGGAAGCGCCGACCTCGAACTGCTCCAGCGCGCGGATCACGCGCCCGCTGTCGGGCTCGCCGGCGTTCGGATAGATGTGCGCCACACCGCCGTTGACGGAGTAGTAGTCCACGTAGAGATAGCCTTCGTAGTTGGCCTGCTGCAGCTTCACGATCACGTTCTCGCCTTCGATGAAGCGGTCGGAATGGCCGGTGCTGGGGCTGATGGTGAGGTCGTGCCCGCTGTCGTCGTTGCGCGCCTTGTACGGCGCCAGCACCTTGACCACCTCGCAGTGCGGCCAGATCCGCAGCTGCAGCTGGGCATCGACCGACTTCACACCTTCGATGGCCGCCACCTGCTGCTTCACCGCGGCCATGTCGTCGGGGCGGGACACGTAGCCGGCCACCTTGACCGTGCCCTTGTCCTCGTCCGTCGTCGCGCTGAGGTCGGAACATTCGAACTTAGCCAACACCTGTTGTACCGGCACCGTGATCGACGGCTTCGGCGAAGCCAGCAAGATCCAGGCCAGGTACGCCACCGGGATCAACAGCGCAATGAGCGCGCCGAGGCGCAGCAGGGTGCGGTCCCACTGCCGCGGCAGCCGCGGCCCGGCCGGATCCGCCACGCCATAGGGCTGCGGGGTGATCTTCTCCTCGCGCAGGGTATGCGTGGGCGCCGGCGCCACCGGCAGCTGGCGCCCGTGCAGCTCCTTGAGCTTGCCGAGTTCGCCGGTATCGCCGGTCTCGTAGTAGTACTGGCCGACGAAACCCACCAGCAAGGCGTGGTAATAGACCTCGCGCACCTCGTCCTGGTCCTGCTTGAGCGCGGACAGATGGCTGAAGAACTCGTTGCCGGCATTGTTGGTGGTGAACATCGCCACCTGCAGCGGGGTCGCGCCGCTGGTCAGCCACACCGGGTTGCGGGCCATGATCTCGTCGATCCAGGCCACCACCGCGAAGGCGGCATCGTCGACCTGTTCCGGGCGCTTGCCATCGGCCAGCGCGGCGGCCTTGGCACGCTCGATGAGTTCGCGCGCGCGCGCGGCAACCGCCGCGGCGGCATCGGAGGCCTGGCTGGCGGCGACGCTTTCGTCCAGCGCCAGGCCGAACGAGAACACCGGGGCGAAATGATGCAGGAGCCTGGCCATGGCCTACTCCTGCCCCGCGACGGGGAACAGCTTGATCACGGTGGACTCCGGCGGCAGGTCGGAGAACACCGCGATGTTGCGGCCGTTCTTGATCATCTGCCAGAACGGATGGGTGGTATCGACGAGGAAATAGGTGGTGTTCGGGCTCTTCTGCGGCAGCTCTTCCGGCGGCACCGGCAGCAGGTCGATCTTCAGCCCGAACAGCGCGGCCGACAGCAGCCGCGGCATCTCGTCCAGCGACGCGATCTTGCCGGTGCGCGACAGCCGCGCGAACAGGTCGGCGCCCTTCTGCTCGGACTCGAACGCAAGATAGAAACGGGTCTTGTCGCTTTCGAACAGGTTGGCCGGCAGGTCGGCGCGGTAGAAGCGGCCGTCGTACGCCAGGGTGATGCCCACCTCTGCGCCCACCGTCAGCGCCTTGATCAGCGCCTCGGCGCGATCGAAGCCGATCCGGAAGCAGCGCCGCAGGTCTTCATGGTCATAGTCCGGGAGTTCGGTTTCGCGCGGGTTGGCGGCCAACTCGCCGAAATAGCCGATGTCCTCGGAGAACACCGAGAACTCCGCCACCAGCCGGCGCAGGTCCTGGTACATCGCATAGGCCGACACCGTGTCCAGCAGCGCGTGTTCCTGGAACAGCGGGATGTGCCGGGCGAAGGTCTGCATCATCAGCACACGCATCACCTCCTGCGCGCTGGTCGAGGCGGCGCGGATGCCGCGCTGGCGCTTGATCGCGGCGAAGTCCTGGCCGCGCGACACCAGCAGGTCGCGCAGTGCGCGCGTCCACCGGGCCAGGTTGTGCGACGCGCCGATGGCGGTGGTCGGCGGAATGTAGTCGTGCGACAGCTTGTACTTGCCCGGCCCCGCCGGCAGCAGCTCGGCGAACTTGTAGCTGTCGGAGGCGCGCACGATCGCCTCGGCGTTCTCGTCCAGCCCGGTGACGATGTTGCCCTGGTACAGCAGGAACTCGATGTCGGCTTCCGGCGCCTGCGGATCATAGGGATCGGCCAGGCTTTCGGTGGCCAGCGCGTGGCGGGCCTGCAGCCGTTCGGAATCGCGCTGGGCCAGCCCCTGCAGGCTGCGCTCGGCGTTCAGCACCAGCCACAGTGGCACCGGTTCGTTGCCGGTGCTGCGCAGCTCGCCGATATTGCGCTGCGGCACCCGCGCATTGCCGCCGGCGGTATCGAGGGCACCGCCGGCGAGCCGCTCGCCATTGCGAGTCACCAGCGTGAACCGCTCGATGTCGACCACGCCGCTGGCCAGCGCGTCCTCGCGCACGCGCAGCGCCTCGAATCCCCATGGGAACGGCGTCAGCCGCAGGTGCAACGCATGGCGCGCTGCCTGCGCCCAGGCGTCCTGCGCCTGCAGGTGCTGTGGGCTCAGGAACGCGCCCTGCCCCCAGTGGACTTGCCGATCACCACTCATGCCGAATGCCATTCCAACTGCTCCCTGGTACCCACGTACACCCCTTCCCAGACACAACGCGGGACGCCGCTCAAAACGGCAGCGCCTCGATTCGATAGCCATCGCTGCGCAGCCGCGCGAGCAATCCCTGCGGACCAACCAAGTGGATCGCACCCACCGCGACGAAACTCGAGCCGTCCTGGAACGCCGTTTCCAGCGGGCCGATCCAGCGCGCGTTGCGGTCTTCCAGCAGGCAGGTCCGCGCGCGCTGCTCGATCGCCTTCGCCGCATCGTCCAGCCCGTCCATGCGGTCGATGCTGGATAGCCAAGCGTCCAGCACGCGGCTGCGATAGAACGCCATCGCCTCTGCCGATTCGATGCGCAGCACCCACGATTTGCGCAGGCGCTCGTCCAGCACCCGCGCGTGCTCGTTGGCAGGCACGCAGTCCAGCGCCTGCAGCTGCTGCTCCAGCGTTTCCAGGTGCAGCAACCGCTTGCCTGCCGCGGCCGCAGTGCGCTGCAGGCGCGCATCCATGGTTGCGTCGCCGCCGTGTTCACCGCGCGCCTCCAGCAGCGCCAGCACCGCCCACGGCTTCATCCGCCGCAGGTCCTGCGCGCGGATGCCGGGCAGCAGCGCCTGCGCCTGGGCCATGACGGCCGCGCCGATCATCGCGTCCAGCGGCGTGTCTTCGGGCAGCCAGCGGTAGCCGTCGTAATCCGGTGCCCAGGCCGAATCGATGTCCACTTCGTTGATGAAGGTGGCGCTGCTTTCGATCAGCTGCCCAAGCTGCACGTAGTCGATGCCCTGCTCTTCCGGGGTACCGAAATGGATGGTGCCCAGCAGGTAGCTGGCCGGCGGCGATACGGGCGGCGTGGCCGGCGCGGGCCCACCGCCTTCCGCCTGCGCCGGCAGCAGCGCAGGCATCGGCGGGACCACCTTGAACAGCACCCCGCGTTCGCGGGGGGCGGTGGCCATCGCGGCCGCGGCCCGTGCGTCGCCGGCCGCGGGCAATGGTGCGGTGGCCGCTGCGGTATCCGGGACTGGCACCGCCGGCGCGGCGTCCTGCGACGGCGGCCGCAGCTGCGCGCCGGCCGCTTCGCTGGCGGCATGCGCGGACACCCCACGCAGCATGTCCTGCCGGGCCTGCGCCGACAGCGACAGCGCAAGCAGCAACGCGAGCAGCAGGGCGCGGCCCGGCCTGGTGGTGGGCAACGATCCATCGCGCTGGCGTGAAGCTGCGTGCTGCGGCATGACGGCGGTCAGTTGGGGCGACGCCGGCCATGGCGCGCATCGCCGGCATTCTTCGTCCTGTGGCTTGTTCGCAGCCATATGCCGTAGGACGTATGTCGTTGGAACGGCGCCGAAACCTTGCTGGCCGCTGTGCGCGCCGACTATCGTGAAAGAAGGAAGCGCCCTGCCATTCCATCGTCGGCACGCGTCCCGTTCGCGCTCCAAGGAATGCCCACGCCGGGCGCACGCATGCAGGTACCCACGTGAAAGTACTGCTGGCCGATGACCATCGCCTGATCATCGAAGGGGTCAAGCTCAAGCTCGCCGAATTGGATCCGGCGGTCGAGACCGTGGTGGCGATGAACCTCGATGAGCTGGAGCAGGCACTGGCCACACACGCGGATTCGCTGGACCTCGCCCTGCTCGACATCGCCATGCCCGGCACGCAGGGCTTCGAACACGTGGCGCGGCTGCGCGCCGAGGCGCCGGGGCTGCCGGTGATCGTGCTGTCCGGCTCGGAGGACGCGGAGCTGATGCGCGCGCTGATGGATCTGGGCGTGCTGGGCTTCATCCCCAAGGCCTATTCGCCGGACGTGATGCTGTCGGCGATCCGGCTGGTGCTGGCCGGCGGCCTCTACATCCCGCCGCTGCTGCTGGCCAGCGCACAGGCGCAGGGTTGGCAGCCCGGCGCGGGTTCGCCCGCATCCCCCGGCCGCGACACCGCGCCACATGCCAGCGAGGCGCATTCGCTGGACGGCCTGCGCCAGCTGCTGACCGAACGCCAGGTGGACGTGATGCGGCTGCTCTCGCAGGGCAAGCCGAACAAGCTGATCGCGCGCGACCTGGGGATCAGCGAAGGCACGGTGAAGATCCACCTGGCGGCGATTTTCCGCGCACTGAACGTACGCAACCGGGTCGAGGCGGTGGTGGCATCGCGCAAGCTGCAGGGGCTCTGAGGCGCGCAAGCCCCAAGGTGCGCAAGCCCCGCACCTCGCTTCGCCTATGGCCTCCGCCGTATTGTCCGGTACGGCCTCGCAGCGCAGCCTGAGCGCAGGCACCGGCCCGCCGACGCGGCGGAGGAATGCGCATGATCAGCTTGGACACCCATCGCCGCCCCGCCACACCGCGGCGGCACGGCCCGCTCCGCCACCTGCTGTTGGCGCTGGGCATGGCCGCCAGCATCGTCGCTGCGGCCCAGAGCGCGCCGGAAGCACCGACCAACCCCGACCTCGGCCCTGCGTTCGCCACCCGCAACGCGGCCTACGTGCCGATCCTGCTGGACGAAATCCCGGGCTGGGAGCACGAGGACTTCGAAGAAGTCTTCGCCAGCTTCAACACCAACTGCCGAGCGATGAAGCGGCGCAGCGCATGGGCGCCGATCTGCGCGAGGCTCGCCAAGCTGCCGCACGACGAAAGCACGCTGCGGCAGTTCCTGCACGATGAATTCTTCGCCTACCAGATGCTGACGCCCACGCGCAGCGCCACCGGCAAGCTGACCGGCTATTTCGAGCCGCTGATCTCCGGCTCGCTGACCCGCCAGGGCGCGTACCGCTACCCGATCTACGCCACCCCGCCGGACCTGCTGATGGTCGATTCGCGCACCGTCGCCGGGCAGGCCACGCGCTGGCTGAAGCGCGACGGCGCCCGCCTGGTCGGCGCCGAACGCGGCGATGCCGGTGCCCGCGAATACCGCATCGAGCTCGGCGGCGCATCGCCCAACCCGCGCGACAAGCGCTACCGCGTGCGCATCGACGGCAACACCGTGCGCGCCTACTACACCCGCCAGCAGATCGACGCCAATGCGCTGGACGCGCCGGTGCTGGCGTGGGTGGCCGATCCGTACAAGCTCTATTCGATGCAGATCCAAGGCTCCGGCAAGATCCAGCTCAAGGACGGCGGCCTGATCCGGCTGGCCTATGCCGAGCAGAACGGGCAGCCGTTCCTGCCCAACGCCACCCGCGGCGACGCCGACGCGATGTTGCTGGCGATCAAGGCGCGCGGGCTGGACCAGCCGCTGGCGGTGGAGATTCCCGGCGGCACCCGCGGCATGAAGCGACCCGGCGGCGATGCCGCGGTGGACGCCGAGGTTGCCCGGATCGTGGCCGCGCTGCAGGGCGGCGGCACCACCTCGCCTTCGGCATCATCGACATCGGCACGGATCAAGCCGAAGCCCAAGGGCAAGCGCCCGCCCGCGCAGGCGTCCACCACCGCGACACCGGTCGATGCGTCCGACGTGGAGGCGATGATCCAGCTGCTGCTAAACGCACCGGTGGCCGACACCACGTACGTGGCGCCGGTGGAAGAGGAAGCGGTCGCTGCGGCAACCACGCCCGCCGCGACCGCAAGGCCTGACCGCAACGACGACGCGCCCACCGCGCGCATGGACATGTCCGAGTTCGAGGGCAAGGGCGGCGGCAAGGCCGCGGGCCACGCCAGCGGCAGCGGCGTGGCGGTCCCCAGCACCGGCATCCTCGATCCCAGCTACGTGTTCTTCCGTCGCATCGGCGACGGCCCGGAAGGCCCGATCGGCGCGCTGGGCGTGCCGCTCAGCGCCGGCCGCTCGATGGCGGTGGACCCGCGCGCCACCCCGCTGGGCGCACCGGTGTTCATCGAGGGCACCCGCCCCGGCAGCAGCACGCCGATGCGCCGGCTGGTGTTCGCCCAAGACACCGGCGGGGCGATCCGCGGCAGCGTGCGCGGCGACTTCTTCTGGGGCTTCGGCGACAAGGCCGGCAAGATGGCGCTGGCCACCAACCAGCCGGTGCGGATGTGGCTGCTGCTGCCCAAGGCGGTGGCCGGCAGCGCCGCCGCCAGCGGCATCAAGACCCGCGGCGAAGGCGGCGGCCTGCGCGACTGCGCGGTGCCGGACGAGGAGCTGTGCGTGGAGGAGTGAGCGGGCGCCGGCGCGCCCGCCCCGGAGGGCATAGACCATCCGGCGAATGGCCGCGTCGGGCGGCGCTCACTAGCCTGTGTCCTCGCCCGCCGCGCGCCGCGCGGGACCCGGCCAATGCCGCAGGACCGCCATGCTCGACGATCTGCTGCCGTACTACGAGAACGAACTGACCTACCTCCGGCGGCTGTCGAAGGAGTTCGCCGCGCGCTATCCCAAGATCGCCTCGCGCCTGCAGATGGAAGGCGAGGCCTGCGAGGATCCGCACGTCGAGCGGATGATCGAGTCGTTCTCGTTCCTGACCGCGCGTATCCACAAGAAGCTGGACGACGAATTCCCGCAGATCACCGAGGCGATGCTGTCGGTGCTGTACCCGCATTTCCTGCGCCCGGTGCCATCGATGTCGGTGGCGCAGCTGGCGCTGGCCCCCGGTGCCGACATCAACGAGATGCAGGAAATGCCGCGCCACGGCGAACTGCTGACGCGGCCGGTGCAGGGCCTGCCGATCCGCTATCGCACCGCCTACCCGGTGGAGGTGTGGCCGATCCGGGTGGCGCAGGCACGGCTGGAAGCGGCCGAGCGCTCGGCCTTCGCCGTGACCCGCAATGACACCGTCGCCACCCTGCAGCTGCGCATCGAGGCCACCGGCCAGCTGCCGCTGTCGCAGCTGTCGATCCGCCAGCTGCGCTTCTATCTGGATGGCGAAAGCCCGCTGGTGCACGCGCTGCACGAGCTGCTGCTCAACTCCGCCGCCGGCATCACCCTGCGCGCGCCCGACGATGCGCCGCAGGTGCCGCCGCTGCGGCTGCCGCCCGGCAGCCTGCGCCCGGTCGGATTCGCCGAAGACGAGGCCCTGCTCGACTACGACCCGCGTTCATTCCTCGGCTACCGGCTGATCCAGGAATACTTCGTGCTGCCGGAGAAATTCCTGTTCGTGGACCTGGCCAACCTGGACCTGTCGCGCTTCGACCGCGCGGTGGAAATCGCCATCGAGTTCAACGCCTTCGGCCGGCCGGAGCGGCTGGCGCGGTTGGAACAAACCGTCTCCGCGGACACCTTCCGGCTGTTCTGCACGCCGGTGGTCAACCTGTTCAAGCAGCAGGGCGAGCCGATCCGGCTGTCGCAGGAGCGCCACGAATACCAGATCGTCCCCGACGTGCGCCGCCCGCTGGGGCTGGAGGTGTATTCGGTGGACTGGGTGCGCAAGTTCAGCCGCGGCCCCGGCGGCAACGATTCGGTCGAATTCCATCCCGCCTATTCGGTGCAGCACGGCCTGCACGACGACGGCAACGGCCATTACTGGTACCTGCAGCGGCGCCCGTCGCTGCTGCCGGGCGACGATGGCGCCGACGTGATGCTGAGCCTGGTCGATCGCGACATGAACCCGCGCGCGCCCGGCGTGGACACGCTCTCGGTCAGCCTCACCTGCACCAACCGCGACCTGCCCGCGCAACTCCCGTTCGGTGGCGACGACAGCCTGCTGCAGCCGGAACAGGGCGGCGTGATCGCCTCCGCACGGCTGCTGAAGAAGCCCAGCCCGACCTGGCGCGCACCCATGCGGCAGGCCAACCAGTGGCGGCTGATCTCGCACCTGTCGCTGAACCACCTGTCGATCGTCGATGGCGGGCGCGAGGCGCTGCTGGAGATCCTCAACCTCTACAACTTCGCCGACTCCGGCAGCCTGCGCAAGCAGATCGCCGGCATCACCCGCGTCGGCGGGCACCCCTCGGTGACCCGCATCGGCCGCGCGCCGCGGCAGGCATTCGTCCGCGGCACCGAAATCGAACTGGAGTTCGATGAAAACCAGTACGTGGGTTCCGGCGTCTACCTGATGGCCTGCGTGCTGGACCACTTCTTCGGGCTGTACTGCACCGCCAATTCCTACACCCGCCTGAGCGTGCGCAGCGCGCAGCGCGAGGACTGGCTGGTGCGCTTCGCCCCACGCAGCGGGAGCCTGCCGCTGGTATGAGCGAGGAGATCGCAGCCGCCGCGCCCACCACCACCGAGCCGCGCGACATCGACCCGATGCGCCCTGCGCTGGAACGGCTGCAGGCGCAGCCGGGGCGTTTCGGCTTCTTCCAGGCGGTGCGGTTGCTGTACGGCGCCAACGGCTTCGATGGCCGCGGCAGCGGCGCGCGCCCCGGCCCGCTGCGCTTCGTGACCCCTGCGTCGCTGGCCTTTCCCGTGTCGGAGCTGGCCTCGATCGATGGCCACGACCGCGACACCCGCGTCTGCGTCAACTTCATGGGCCTCACCGGCCCCTCGGGGGTGCTGCCACGCAGCTACACCGAGCTGTTGATCGCGCGCAGGCTGGACCGTGATCGCAGCGCGCAGGAATTCCTCGACATCTTCAACCACCGACTGGTGGCGCTGTTCTGGTTGGCATGGGCCAAGCACCGACCGGAAATCGGTCGCGAATTCGGCTTCCAAAACTCGGTGCTGCGCTATCTGGAGCACCTGGTCGGGCTGGGTACGCCGGCGCTGCAGGCGCGGCTGCATCCGGGCAAACAAAGCGCCACGCCGGCCAAACCGCTGCCCGGCGCCGCCATGGCGTATTTCTCCGGCCTGATCGCACAGCGCCCGCACGGCGAGCGCGCGATCGCGCAGGTGGTGTCGGCGGTGGTCGGTGCACCGGTGGAGGCACGCGGCTGCCTGGGCACCTGGCAGGCCATCACCGACGAAGCCCGCACCCGGTTGGGCCACAGCGGCCACCAGCTGGGCGCCGGCTGCGTGCTCGGCGCGCGCTACTGGGACCGCCAGACCACGCTGCGGCTGACCATCGGTCCCCTGCGGCGCGACAAATTCAACGCCCTGCTGCCGCGTGGCGAACGCCTGGGCGACGTGATCGAACTCACCCGCTTCCTCACCGGGCTGGCGCTCGACCTGCGCGTGCGGCTGTCACTGCGTGCCGATGAAGTACCACCGCTGCAGCTGGGTGCACGCGGCGCCGACCGCCCGCAGCTGGGCTGGAACACCTGGCTGCGCGGACCGCCCCGCCGGCAACCCGCAACCGACGCCGAATTCCACTTTTCCGCAATGGGAGGCCAGTCATGGCACTGAATCTGCGCGCGCTGATCGCACGCCTCAACCCCACCGTCCGCAGCGCGATGGAGGGCGCCGCTGGCCTGTGCATGTCGCGCGGCCACTACGAAGTCGAGGTGGAGCACGTGCTGGCAAAGCTGCTGGAAGTCGAGAACAGCGACATCCGCCGCATCCTTCGCCAATTCGAGATCGCCCCGGAAGCGCTGGAGCGCGAGCTGGGCAAGGCGCTGGATGGCTTCAAGAGCGGCAACCAGCGCACCCCGGCGCTGTCGGCGATGCTGCCCAAGCTGTTCGAAGCGGCATGGGGCTGGGCCTCGATCGAATTCGGCGAAGCCAGGATCCGCAGTGGCCATGTGCTCGTCGCGCTGCTGGCGGATGCCGAACTGCGCAGGCTGGTGTCGGTCAGCGCGCGCTCACTGGAGAAGATCAACCTCGAAACCCTGAGCAAGAACTTCCACGCCCTGACCGAAGCCTCGTCGGAAGCGAAGGACGCGCGCGCGCTGGGCGATGCCGGCGCCGCGACGGTCGGCGGCGATGCAGCCACGCCGGGCGCGGCCCCCGGCGGCGGCAAGCCCAGCCGGACGCCCAACCTCGACCAGTACTGCATCAACCTCACTCAGCGCGCGCGGGAGGGCAAGCTGGACCCGGTGCTCGGCCGCGATGCCGAAATCCGGCTGATGATCGACGTGCTGACCCGTCGCCGCCAGAACAATCCCATCCTCACCGGCGAAGCCGGTGTCGGCAAGACCGCTGTGGTCGAAGGCCTGGCCCTGCGCATCGCCCGGGACGACGTGCCGCCGCAGCTGCAGGGCGTGGAGCTGCTGTCGCTGGACCTGGGCCTGCTGCAGGCCGGCGCTTCGGTGAAGGGCGAGTTCGAGAACCGGTTGAAGGGCGTGATCGAAGAGGTCAAGTCCAGCCCGAAGCCGATCATCATGTTCATCGACGAGGCGCACACGCTGATCGGCGCCGGCGGCGCAGCCGGCCAGAACGACGCGGCCAACCTGCTCAAGCCGGCGCTGGCGCGCGGCGAGATGCGCACCATCGCCGCCACCACCTGGAGCGAATACAAGAAATACTTCGAAAAGGACCCCGCCCTCACCCGCCGCTTCCAGGTGGTGAAGGTGGACGAACCCGACGACGAGAAGGCGGTGTCGATGCTGCGTGGCGTCGGCCGGGCAATGGCCGCGCATCACAAGGTGCGCATCCTCGACGAAGCGATCACCGAGGCGGTCAAGTTGAGCTCGCGCTTCATCCCCGGCCGCCAGCTGCCGGACAAGGCGGTGAGCGTGCTCGATACCGCCTGCGCCAAGATCGCGATCGGCCAGAACGCCACGCCCGCGCGGATCGAGGACGCACGCCGGCGCCTGGAGGTGCTTGCGACCGAGCGCGCGCAGCTGGAGAACGAGCAGGCCGGGGGCGCCGACCATGGCAAGCGGCTGGGCGAGATCGCGGACGAAGCGACGACGCTCGGCGAGTCGCTGGCCGCCGACGAGGCTCGCTTCGCGCAGGAAAAGGAGCTGGTGGCGAAGATCCACGCCGAACTCGACCGGATCGAAGCGCTGCCGGAAGGCGACCCGGCCCGCGCCGACGCACTGGCCACGCTCAACGCCGCGCGCGCCGAACTGAAGGCGCTGCAGGGTTTCGAGCCGATGATCCTGCCGGTGGTCGACGCCTCGGCGGTGGCGCAGATCATCGCCGGCTGGACCGGGATCCCGGTCGGGCGGATGGTGGCCGACGAGATCCAGACCGTGCTGAGGCTCAAGGAAACGCTGGAGGAACGCGTGATCGGGCAGGGCCACGCCTTGGACGCCATCGCCCAGCGCGTGCGGACCTCGCGCGCCAACCTCGAGGATCCGGACAAGCCCAAGGGCGTGTTCCTGCTGGTCGGCACCTCCGGCGTCGGCAAGACCGAGACCGCGATCGCGCTGGCCGATGCGCTGTACGGCGGCGAGCGCAGCATGATCACGATCGCGATGTCCGAGTACCAGGAGGCGCACACGGTCTCCAGTCTCAAGGGCAGCCCGCCCGGCTATGTGGGCTATGGCGAGGGCGGCGTGCTCACCGAAGCGGTGCGGCGCCGGCCGTATTCGGTGGTACTGCTGGACGAAATCGAGAAAGCCCATCCCGACGTGCTGGAACTGTTCTTCCAGGTCTTCGACAAGGGTCGCATGGAGGACGGCGAAGGCCGCGAGATCGACTTCCGCAACACGCTGATCATCCTCACCTCAAACGCCGGCACCGACTTGGTGATGCAGGCCTGCAGCGAGTCCGAGGAGCTGCCCACCGTCGAGTCCCTGAATGAACTGCTCAAGCCCGAGCTCAACCGCGTATTCAAGCCGGCCTTCCTGGGCCGCACCGCGGTGGTGCCTTATTACCCGCTGCGCGACGCGGACATGCGCAAGATCGTGCGGCTGAAGCTCAACAAGATCGGCAAGCGGATCCGCGCCAACCATGGCGCCGCGTTCGAATACGACGACGCGGTGGTGGATGCCATCGCCGATCGCTGCACCGAGGTCGATTCCGGCGCCCGCAACATCGACAACATCCTCACCGGCACGGTCCTGCCGGAAGTCTCCGGCCATGTGCTGGAGCGGATGGCCGAAGGCGGCGGCGTCCACGCCATCCGCATCGGCGTGGCCGATGGCGGCGGCTTCGACTATGCGGTGACCTGACCTAGGCGCACGCCACCCGCCGGCGTGCGACCTAGCCCGTCCGCCCTATCCCGGCCATCCGGTCGGATCGGGCATAGCACTTCGGGTGAATGTTCAAAGACATCCGCAATCCCGAGGATTGGCCCGAACAGCCGCCGAACCCGCCATGTCCACGCTCTCCACCCGCAACCGGATGTACTTCCTGACCCTGGATGGCCAGCAGGAGGACGAGTTGCTGGTCGACGAAATGCAGGGGGAGGAAGGCATCTCGCAATTGTTCCAACTGCGCCTGAAGCTGCTGTCCAGCGAGCCGCGCTTCGCGCCCGAGGACATCATCGGCAAGAGCGCCATCCTGCGCATCGAGACCTGGGACACCGGCCACGGCGGCGGCGAGCGCCATTGGAGCGGCTACGTCTCCCGCTTCGCGGTGACCGGCTGCATCCCGGCCACCCACGACAAGGGCGGCGACATCTTCTGCTACGAATGCGACATCGTGCCGTGGTTCTGGTTCATGACCCAGAACGAGGACTGCCGCATCTTCCAGAACCTCACCGTGGCCGACATCATCGACACGGTGTTCGCGGAGTTCGGCTACAGCGACTACAAGCTGGAGCTGTCGGGAAGCTACCCCAAGCTCGAGTACTGCACCCAGTTCAACGAGAGCACCTATGCCTTCCTATGCCGGCTGGTCGAGCGCGAAGGCATCTACTTCTATTTCCGCCACGACGAGTCGAGCGAAGCCCGGCACATCCTCGTCTTCAGCGACAACAAGGACCACAACCCGCGCCTGGAACCGTTCCAGGTGCCGTTCCACCACGAGGGCCACGCCAAGGAAACGGACGCCATCCGCAGGCTGTCGTCCACCCAGCAGGTGCGCACGCGCGCGGCCACCTTGGCCGACTGGGACTACGCGAAGCGGGCGCCCGTCAGCGAGAACACCCCCACCCTGCTGCAAGCGGGCAGCGACCTGGGGCTGGAGGTCTATCGCTATCCCGGCGGCTTCACCCCCGCCAGCGGCGCCGCGGATGCCTCGGCCGGCAAGCACCTGGCGAAGGTCGTGATGGAAGCGCAGGAGAGCGACCACCAACTCTTCCACGGCGAGGGGCAAGTGCGGTCGCTGGCTCCGGGCCACCTGTTCGAACTGGAGAACCACGACCTCATCGAGTCCTTCAATGCGGAATACATGGTGGTGTCCGTGCAGCACATCGCGCGCAACAACCTGATCCTGCCGGACAGCCCCGCCTATTACGGCAACACCTTCACCCTGCAAGCGAAGAGCGCCGTCTACCGCCCCGCGCAGGCCACGCCGCGCGGGCGGATGCATGGACCGCAGACCGCGATCGTGACCGGGCCGCCGGGCAACGAGGTGCATACCGACGACCTGGGCAGGATCAAGGTGCGCTTCCACTGGGACCGCAAGGTGGCCGGCCGCAAGACCAACACGCAGGACGAAAAGTCTTCCTGTTGGGTGCGGGTGGCGCAGCTGTGGGCCGGCGCCGGCTACGGCACCTTCTTCCTGCCGCGGGTGGGCATGGAGGTGGTGGTGGACTTCCTCGACGGCGACCCCGACCGCCCGCTGGTGGTCGGCTGCGTCTACAACGGCCCCAACTCCCCCCCCATCGCGCCCGCCGACGCCACCCGCTCCACCATCAAGACGCTGTCCTCGAAGGGCGGCGGCGGCTTCAACGAGCTGCGCTTCGAGGACAAGAAAGACAGCGAGGAAATCTTCCTGCATGCGCAGAAGGACCTGCAGCTGCGCACCGGCAACTGCCGCACCGAGGCCATCGGCACCCACTCCGACCTTGCCATCGGCAAGGACCGCACCGAAAGCATCGGCGAGAACGCCCAACTCACCATCGGCAAGGCCCAGACCGTCTCGATCGGCACCAGCCGCGCGGTCACCACGGGCGTCGATGACTACCTGACCGTCGGCGCCAACCAGCACACCAACGTCGGCGCCAACATGGCGGTCACCGCGGGCGCCAACTACAACCTGGATGCCGGCATCAACACGGCGGTCACCGCCGGCGTGAACATCGACATGAAGGCCGGCGTCAATCTGGTGGCGGAAGCCGGCGTCATCATCAGCCTCAAGGCCGGCAGCAATTCCATCGTGCTGAATCCGGCCGGCGTATTCATCACCGGCAACCTGGTGATGATCAACTCGGGCGGCAGTCCACTGTCCGCGCAGAAGGCGCAGAAAGCCGAGAAGGCGGACAAGCCCAGCAAGGCCAAGGACGCCATCCAAGGCAACGCCGGCAAGGTGTCCAACCCGGCGCAACAGCTGCAGGCGCGCGCGCTGCGCAACGCCGCGGCAAGCGCCCAGCCCTTCTGCGCTGAATGCGAGGCCGCCCGCGCGGCAATGGAAGCGCTCTGATCTCCCATCGAATACCCGTATTGCGACCTCGATCTTTCCACTCCCCATTGATCCGCGTGCGCCATGTCCCTTTTTCCGCCGCTTCCGCGTAATGCTTCGATGAACACGGAATGCATCGCGCCGGAAGGGGGGTCGGCCGATGGCTCGGCGGGTTCGCCCCGCGCCACTACACAAGGCGGAAATTTCTTCGTGATCGGCCAGGGACAGTACGAACAATTGCAGCGGGCGGTGTTCGGGCAGCGCCAGCGCCCGGTTTTCGCGGTACTCGACGGCGCGATCATCGACGATCTGCCGGCACGCCTGGGCAAGCACGCACCGGATGCGATGTGCCTGTTCTCCGGCGACCTCGATCCGATGCTCGCCGCGGCGGCGCCCTACCTGCTGCCATTGGCACCGGATACCGCGGCCACCCGCCTGGCGCTGCTGGAGGGGTGGAACGCGCACTGGGGAATCGTGCTGGTCGCCGACCCCGGCACCGACATCTACTCGTTGCGGGCGCACCTGCGGCGCGTGTTGCGCGTCAGCACCCCCGGCGGCGCCTCGATGCTGTTCCGCTTCTACGATCCGCGCGCATTCCGCAGCGTCGTCCCCACCTTCGACCCCGCCCAGCGCAGGGCATTCTTCGGCCCCATCCACGGCTGCTACACCGAGGGCCGCAGCAGCGACAGCGCGCTGTATTTCGCCCGCGACGGCCTCGAGGCCCCGAACCAGCTGTCGCTGGCCGCGGCCGCCTAGGAGCCTCCATGCTCGAACTCGACCGCAAGCAGATGACCGCCATCGGCGAGACCCAGCTGCGCAACAACCTCGCGGATTTCCTCAACCGCCACCTCGGCGGCAAGGCGCCGCTGCAGCTGGACCAGCTGGACGCCGAGCTCGACGCGGTCATCGCCCACTGCCGCAAGGCGGGCCTGCGCAGCCAGCGCGCGGTGGCGGCCTATGCCTTGGCCTGTTCGCTGTTCGGCAATGAGCGGGTCGGCAACGATCCTTCGATCATCGGCATCCTCGCCGACCGCAGCAGCCCGCAGATCGACCGCGCGCTGCTGATCGAAATGTGGACGGCCGCCGCCTACAGCGATTTCCGCCGGCTGCAGAGGGGCTGACATGTTCGAATCCTTGACCGAGGGCCTTTCCGGCATCGGCGCCGCCGCCGGCCAAGCCGTGCAGCAGGCCCGGCAGGCCGCCAACGGGGCCGCCCAGCAGGCCGCTGGCGCCGCACAGGGCGCGATCACGGAAGCCACGACCGCCGTCGCCAATGCCACCAGCGCCGCCACGGGTGCCGCCAATGGTGCGGTGGCGCAGGCACGGCAGGCCGCGCAGGCCGCCGCTGCGCAGGCCGGGGCACTGGCACAGGGCGCGCTGGCACAGGCCAACCAGGCTTTGGACGATGCGCGCAACGCGGCCAACGACATGGCGCAGAACGCGCTGGCACAGGCCAACGCTGCGCTCACTCAGGCCCGCGAGCAGGCCGGCGCCGCCGCACAGGGCGCGCTTGCGCAGGCCCAGTCCGCGGTGGACGCGGCGCAACAGCAGGCCCAGGCCGTGGTACAGGGCGCCCTGGAACGGGCCAATGAAGCGCTGGATAGCGCGATGGACACCGCGGAGCAGGCCGCGCAGGCGCTGCTCGAACAGGCCATGGCCATGGTCGACAACGCCACCGCGCTGGTCGAAGACGGCGTGAACAACGCGCTGTCGGCTGCCAACAACGCCATCGACCAGGCACAGGACCTGCTGCGCAACGCCGCCACCGACGCACTCGAGCAGGCACGCGTTGCCACCCTGGACCGGGCACGCGATGCGCTTGGACCGGTCCAGGCCGCGCTCGATGCGCTGCCCGACGCCTTCCCCAACCTGCCGGTGGAATTCCCGGCGTCCGACTGCCCCTATGTCCGCGCCCTGCGCGACGCGCTGGCGCGCCGCGCGGCACAGGCGAACAACGCCCTGGGCAATGCGGGCAACGCGCTGCAGAACGTCGCAGGCCCGTTGCTGGAGCAGGCCAACGGCATGCTGGACCAGGCCAACGCGATGGCCGGGCAGGCGCTGGTCGCCATGGAGACGGCCTGTGCCGCCCTGGACCAGGCGCAGGCGCTGGCCAATGGCGCTGCCAAGTCGGCCTTGGATACCGCCAAAGGCGCGGTGCAGCAGGCGCAACAGGCGGTGCGCGATGGGGCAGGCACCGCGATCAGCCAAGCCCGCGGCGCCGTGGATTCAGCGCGCGACCAGGTGCAGCAGACGGCGCAAGGCGCCATCGACCAGGCCATGGCCGCGGTGGATTCCGCCCAGCGGCAGGCCGGTGATGCCGCCCAGCAGGCATTGAACGGCGCGCAACAGGCAGCGGCACTGGCGCAGCAACAGGCCAACCAGGCCGCCCAGCAGACGCTTGCACAAGCCAACCAGGCCACCCAGCAGGCCCAGCAGGCGCTAACCGGCGCAGCACAGGGGGCGCTCAACACCGCGCAGAACGCCGCCCAGGAAGCGGCCGCCAGCGCCGGCCAGGCCGCACAGGCCGCCATCGGCAACGCCCAGGCCGCGGTCGCGGACGCAGCGGCTGCCGCCGCACGCGCTGCCAACGTCGCAGTCGCCGGCGCGCAGTCCGCAATGGCTGGCGCCGGCCAGGCCATTGGCAATGCAGCCAGCTCGCTGGGCAATCTGTTCGGTTAGGAGGGGCGACCGCGCGCCGCGGCACCAACTGCGCCGCAAGGCTTAAGGAATCATTTCCTTGGTCTGTCCCGGGAAGCTGACGGTGACCACGCCGCCCCAAGCGCATTGGCTGGTGCAAGTATTGTCCAGCGCGGGAATGCCGCCAACCAACACGGTCGGCGCGCCCGGCTTCCACGGCGTGGTCACCGGGATGCAGGGCGCCGGGGTCAACACGCCCATCGCCGCGGAGGTCGCCGCGGCCACCATCGGGTTGCTCGGGGTGGTGCACATCGCGAACGGCATGATGTTCTTCATCGGCACGAAGTCCATGATCGTGGCCGCCGGCATCATGCTCGACATGACCCGGTTCTCCGGCGTCACCACCAGCGCGGACGGCGCCATCCCGAACGAGCACATCAGGGTGGCGCCATTGACGACATGGATCGGCATCTTGCGTCCGCTGGTCCGCCGGGATCAGCCGCCGGTGGCCATGATTTCAACGCGGCGATTTTCCCCGGCTTCCGGGTCGGCGGCGTTGAGCAGCTGGCTCTCGCCCTTGCCGACGGCGCGCAGCCGCGCGGAGGACACGCCGTGCTCCATCAGGTAGCGCCGCACCGCGGCCGCGCGACGATCCGACAGCGCCTTGTTATAGCCGGCGGAGCCCTTGGCGTCGGTATGCCCGATCACGGTGAAGCTGCGGTTCTCCAACTGCGGCGACACCAGCGCCTTGGCCAGCGTGGCCATGGTCTGCTCGGAGCTGCCGGAGATCCGGTCGGAATTGAAGTCGAAATTGATCTGCATGTTGATGGAGGCCGGCTTGGCCGGCTTGGCCACCGGCGGGGGCGCGGTGGTGGCCATCGCCGCCGCGCCGGGGCGCAGCGCACGGGTCTGGCCCTGCGCTTGCTCGGTGTTTTCGGCCTTCAGGCTGTTGATGATCGAATCCACCGACGGCGCGCCCTGCGCGTCCTGCGCGAACGCCCCGCCACAGCCGGCCAGCAGGGCAACCGCCAGTGCGCCGCGGACAATCTGGATCATGCTCATTGATGCATCCTCGTGGTGTTGCGGCCTGACGGCCGGATCGGTCGCATGCGCCGCGCGCATGCCGGGCGGACATCGCCCGCAAAGTGAAAAGAGTCTGCTACCGCTGCGCGGCGATTTCGATACACCGTTCGGCCTAGTCCTGCGCCTATCCCTACCCTTCAGAAATCCCCGCAGCCGTTGCGACGCTGGCTTTCGAAGCAGTTGGTGAGGTTGGGCCGGGTACGCACCTTCGACCATTCCGCTGCCAGCGCATCACCTGCAGACGCCAGCGGCTGGTCATCCAGCGTCGCGTTGATGGCGCAGACCGGCGCGGTGCCGAGGTTGCGATCGTAGACGTAGGTATCCACCGTCTCGTGGATCAGGTCGACCGGCCTGCCATCGACCGCCGGCGGCGGGATGACCCGCAGCGCGGTGGCGTTGGAGGGGGCTTGGACAAGGACGTAGTTCTTCGCGCTGGCACTGCCCGTGATTGGGTAATAGCCAATCGGCGATAGCAGCCCGGCCGGCGAGTTCCACGCCATCGCCGTGCCGAACACGCTCTCCAGCGTATCGCCGTTGCGGAAGCCGGCCACCGTGCCGCCCAGCTGCGGATTGGCCATGCCGAGGTAGCGCATCACCACGTCCGCGGTGAACAGCAGGGTCGCCGGGGTGATGCTCAATGTCCCGGGCAGGACCTGGATGCGGTAGCCGGCATTCGAGGTGAAGTTGCCGAGGATCGCGTACTGGCCGACGTCGCTGCCGATCCCGGCGGTGGTGCCCGGCGCGCCGCTGGCCACGTTCGCCAGCGCATCCCCCAGCACCGCTCCCGATACCGTGTAGGTAAAGGCGGGATTGGCCAGCCCATATTCGCGCGACAGGCTGTCCAGCGTGACGATTGCAGTTGGCTGCTGGACGTAGATGAAGTGGTTGTCGCCGCTGGCGACGGTGACCCCACAGGCACCCAGGTAGGCGCAGTTGTATAGGTTGGGCAGGTTGCCACTGCCGCCGAGGCCCCCGCGATCCTCGCCGACCCAGGTGTTGGCCCAGATCCGCCAGTCGCCGCTGGCGTTCAACCCAGCGCCCGCGGGATTCTGCAGCCGGCCTGCAGTCACCAGGTCGATGTTGGTGGCGGCCAGGTCGGCGCCGAGCGCTAGGTCGCCAGCCAGGTTGCGGACCAGGAGGTCGCCGCCCGCGTTGATGCCGCTGTTGCCCTCGGCCGAGATCGCGCCGGTGGCGGCGTCGAAGCCACTGGCGGAGACGCTGCCGACGGCCAGGTCGTTGGCGTCCTGGAACTGGAAATCGCCGCCGGCCTGCCCGGCCAGGGTGGTGCTGGCGACGTCGTTTTGCGCCAGCCCCAGCAGCACGTCACCGCCGGCCTGCGCCAATAGGCTGTGCGCGTGGATCGCCGCCGCCGCGGCCTGCACGATGTTGCCACCGCTAAGCAGGGCCAGTACCCCGCCGCCCACATCCAGCCCGGCCTGCAGGTCGATGCCGCCGCTGCCGCCCTGGTTCTGCAAGGTCAGGTTGCCGCCGCGGACGATGGCTTCCGACACTCGGATCGCGCCGGCGTGCTGGCGGCTGCCGATGACCAGCTCCGGCGCGTCGATCCGCGCCAGCTCGGCGGCATCCAGTGCAAACCCGTTGCCGCTGCCCAGCAGGATGCCGTCGTCGATACGGTCATGGGCAAGGCCGCTCAAATCCACGCCACCCGGCCGCAGGTTGACCCCGGCACCGGCGCGGATGGCGCCATCGAGGCGAACCGCATCGCTGCTGCCGTCGTTGCCAGCGCGCAGCACGACCATCCCGCTGCCTGCATCCAGCAGCGCGCCTAGGCCCAGCGCCACCCCGGCGCCGCTACCGCCCTCACCCGCCAACTCGATCCCGCCGCCATTGGTGGCGAGGTTGACGCCGCTGCCGATCAGCAGCCCGCTCGCATTGGTGGCCGTGCCGCGCCCGCGCAGGTCCAGCCGGCCGCTGTCGGTGGCCAGCGTCACCCCGCCATCAAGCAGCAGCCCGACATCCGCGCCCACGCCGGCCACGCTGATGTCGCCGGACGTCGTGGTCAGGCTGCTGCCGGGCGAGAACGCGATGCTGGTGCCGGCATTGGACAGGCCCACCACGCTGATGTTGCCGACGCCGGACAGCACCGGCAGCTGGGACAGGGTGACGCCGACCGCCGCGGCGCCGGAAGCGCTGCCGTAGATGCCGATTTCGCCGCCACCGCTGTCGAGCGTGGTCGTGCCGTAGCCGTTCCCGACCAGCCTCGCACCACCGGTCGCCCCCACGCCGGACAGGAAGATGTCGCCGCCGGCGCTGAGGATGCCGCCACTGTAGCCGGCCTGGAACGCCAGCCCCTCGGCCTGCGTACTGCTGCCATCCAGCGACACCTGGCCGCCGCCACTGTCGATCGACCCGTACAGGTCGACGCCGTTGCCGGTATCGCCTTCGCCATGCACGACGATGTCGCCGCCGCCGCTGTCGAAACTGGCATAGGACACCGACACGCCGGCCGCACCGCCGCGGCCGTCAAGGAAGATGTCGCCGCCGCTGGTGGTGATCGGGTTGGCGGACAGCACGATGCCGCTGCCAGTGCCGCTGGCCAACCCGCGGATATCGATGCCACCTGCGCCGGCCTGCAGCGCGCCGGTGGCAATGCGCACGCCATCCACCGCCTGTTCGCCGTTGCCGACGATGCGGATGCTGCCGCCACCGGCGTCCAGGCTGCCGCCGGACACCACCACGCCGGCATCGCCGAGACCTGCGTCGGCACCGGTGGAGGAGCCACGCAGCAACAGGTTGCCGCCGCCGGTGGCCACGGTGACCGCATCCAGGCGAATGCCGCTGGCATAGCCGCTAGCGAAGCCATTGGCCACATCCGATTGGCCATACGCCAGGATGTCGCCGCCATTGCTGTCCAGGTTCGCACTGTTGAAGGAAATGCCGGCAAAGCCCGCATTGGCGCCCGCGGCATCGGAGTTGAAGCGCATGTCCAGCCGCCCGCCCAGCCCCGTGATGGAGAAGCCAGTGCCACCGATACCGCCATCCGCGTCGATCGCGAAGAGCAGGTCCAGGTCGCTGCTGGACTGGATCTGCGCATCGTCGATGTAGACGTCGCCGGCGGAGCGCAGCACCACGCTGGTGCCGCTGGACAGCGCGTGGTTGACCTCGGCGTCCTGCAGGTAGGTGCCGCCGGCCACGCTGTCCAGCTCGCCGGCATCGCTGCCGCTGGTCACCATCAGGTAGGGGGCGGACATCGTCCAGGTCCCCGCCGCGCCGGGCGAACCGGCCTCGACCCGCAGCCCGCGCAGGTCGAAGGCATCGGCCAACGTGGAGGTGTTGACGATGCCGCCGGCGCTGGTGCCGGTGGCCGACAGCAGCCCGAACAACGAAAGCCCGCTACTGCCAGACACGTCGATGCGGCCACCCGCACCCGCGCCACCGTTGGCGCTGATCCACGCGCGCGCGCCCAGTTCGGTGGTGCCGCCCAACAGCGATACCTGCCCGCCACGTCCGGCCGCGCCGTTCGCAAGGATCGAGGACAGCGAATAGACCTGTGCCCGGTTGGTCGCCACGATGTCCACCACGCCGCCATTGACCGCACCGGAGGCATTGATGAGGCTGCCCGCCGACGCCGGATCGGTGGGGTTCAGCGGCGCGGCGTCGTTATTGAACATGGCGAAATCGCCGGCCCGCACCAGCACGGTGCCGCCGTCGGCACCGGCCTGGCCGGACACGTCCAGTTCCCCGGTGAACCCGCTTGCCGACGGCGACGAGAAACCCAGCGACACCAGCCCGTCGGTGGTCAACTCGATGCGCCCCCCCCTGCTGACCAGGCTTTGCGCGCGGAGGATGCCGAGGCTCAGGATTGCGCCACCGCCCAGCGATGACGCCGCCGTGCGCATCAGGACCTGGCCGCCGTCGGCGTTGACCGTGCCCGTGTTGACCAGCATCGGAAGCACATCGGTGGCGCAGGGGAAGGAGGGGCAGGCCACCACTCCGCCGGGCTTGGCGACGCCCGGCCCCTGGATGGTCAGCATGGTCAGGCCGTCGCCTGCGAAATCCAGGGTCACGTTTTCCGCCGAGCCGAACAGCACGCTGCCGCCGGGCGCCGTGATCGTCCCGCTGTTGCTGACTTGGCGGCCGATCAGCGCCACCGTGCCGCCTGCCGTCGTGGTGATGTCGGCCCCGGCACCCACTATGACGGCCTGATCGCCGACCGCCGTCATCGGCTCGAACTGGTAGCTGCCGCTGGCCACGCCGGCGTCGAAATTCGCGTTGCTGATGTCCATGGTCGAGGCCACCAGCGCGCCGACATTCACCTGCGAGCCGCCGCCGAAGGTGATCCCGGCCGGATTGATGATGAACACGCTGCCGTTGGCGCTCAGGCTGCCGTCGATGGCGGATGCGATGACGCCATAGCCGTAGCCCACCACCCGGTTCAGGGTCACGCTGGAAGCGCCGAACTGCTGGTCGAAGGTGACCCCGTAACCGCTGCCGATGCTGAAGCTGCCCCAGTCGATGATGGCGCCCTTGCTGGTCTGGGTGATGGTCAGCTGCGAGCTGCTGGGCGAGGTGAACGTCGCCGCTCCGGACACCACGTTGCCGCTGTCCGGCAGGCTCTGCGCCAGTGCCGGCGGCATCGCCATCGCGCCCGCCAGGGCAAGCGCCAGGCGGCGGCGACGCAGGATCCGTTGCTGCATGCGGGTGGTGTTGTTGATGCCCATTGTCTTCTCCCTCAGAACGCCTTCTGGATCGACCAGTACAGCCGCGGATTGCGGTCGCCGCCGTCGGTGACGCCGGCTGCGGTGTCGCGCCAAGCCACGCTCAGGTTGACGGTGACGTTGCCGGGCTTGCTCCAGTTGAGGCCCAGGCCATGGCCGCGCAGGCTGCGCGACAGATCGCCATCGAACGGCCGCGGTTCGTGGAACTGGTCGCCACGGGCGGCATCGAAGAACGCGAACAGGGTCGTGTCCGGGCGCAGTGCGAAGCGCAGCTCCATCGTCGCCAGCCAGCCATCGTCCACCAGCACCTCGCCGGTGGCATAGGCGCGCACCGCCTTCGGCCCGCCCAGTGAGAGTTTTTCGTAGGTGTCGAGGTTCTTGCTGGCGCGCTGCATTCCGCCGCCCACGAACAGGCTGAGCTTCGGTGCCAGGTACTGCAGGCGTGCGAACTGCAGCGAGAACTTGCTGAAGCTGCCCTCGGTGCCGTAGCCGAACGGCGGACGGTCGAACAGCTCGCCCATCGCGTCGCGGATGTCCAGCCGGCCGTGATAGGCCTGCGCGTTCAGGCTGGTATAGCCGCCCCCCGCCCAGCGGTCGCGGCGCTCCAGCGACATGCCCAAGGTAGCGCCGTGGATGCGCTTGCGGGTCCGGAAGCCCACCGCCTCGAAACGGTCGGTCAGGCGCTTGTCGTCGAAGCCGCCGCGCAGGAACAGGTTGGTGCCGCGCTGGCGGATCAGCGGATAGCTGAAGGAAAGATCCGCCACTTCACCGACGCCGGTGGGTTGAAGGGCCGCAAACGGTCCGCCCAGCTCGTACTGCACCCGCGCGAGGCCGCCGCCGAGGCGCAGTCCGCTGTAGCCCACCGGGCTTTCGTAGGAAATCCGCCCGAACGCGGTATGCATGCCTTCGGCGGCCATCACCCGCAGGTCGAGGTTGTCGCCGCGCTCGAACGGGCTGGCCCAGCGCAGGCTGCCGGTCAGGCGCAGGCGACCGGAATCGCGGGTACCGAAATTGTCCAGCTCGAGGCCATAGTTGACCCGGTCGCGGGCGCCCACCTGCACCTTCAGGTCCGACGCGCCGGAGGCGGCACCCACGGTGATGGCCGACTGCGGCTTGATCCCCGGCAGGTCCGACAGCAGCAGCATCGCGCGCTCGTAGTCGCGGTTGTTGAGCGGCTTGCCGGGGGTGAGGATCGCCAGCGTCCTGGCCACCCGCTCCTGCTGGATCGGCGCGCCGGGGGCGATATCGATGCTGATGTCGCCCAGCGAACCTTCCACCACGTTCAGCCGCACCCGGCCATCCACCACTTCCTGCACCGGCACGAACACCTGCACCAGCGCATAGCCATGGGCGCGATAGACCGCCGCGGCCTTCGCCGCCAGCTGCTCCAGCTCCTGCAGGGTCACCTGCTGGCCGATCCGGTCGGCCACCGCTGCCTGCAGTTCGGACTCCGGCACCCCACTCACGCCGATGAACTCCACCGCCTGCAGCACGAAGCTCGCCTGCGCCTGCGCGGCCATCTGCGGCTCCGGCAATGCCTGCGCCTGCTGTGGCGGCGTGGACTGCCCTGTCGCAGCCGCCTCGTCCGCTGCCTGGGCCAGCGGCGTGCAGGCCAGCAACAACGCGGCCGCCAGCAGATTGCGCCGCTGCGCGATGCGGATATCCATTCTCATCGTCGCCTGTCCTCCTGCCGCCGCGTTCACTGGGTCACCTGCAGGCGCCAGTTGCCGATCAGGTTGAACGGCGCCCAGTAGAACGGGTGCGCCGTGGCCGGGTCGGCCATCACCGCGCGCTGCGCATCGCGCATCGCGTCCTGCACCTCGATGCCCTTGGCGAGGTCGGTGTACAGGGTGGTCATGAGTTTTTCGGTGGCCGCATCGGAGACCGGCCACAGCGAGGCCAGCAGGGTCGAGGTGCCGGCCGACAGGAACGAGCGGGTGAAGCCCAACACCTCGTCGCCGTTCTCCACCCGGCCCAGCCCGGACTCGCAGGCGGACAGCGCGATCATCGCGACGTTATCCAGGCGCATGCCCAACACATCCTTCGCCTCGAGGTAGTTTGGTTTGCCGTCCTTGTCGGCCAGCAGCACCTTGGAATGCAGCGGGTCCAGCGTGTCGGCCATCGCGTGGGCGGCGATATGGACCAGTCGGGACGCCGGCGCATTGCTGGCGAAATTGTCCTTGCTGGCCTCGCCACGGAAGAACAGCTTGGCGCCGGGGAAGCGCCGGGCCAATTCGTGCACTTCCTTTTCCGCACCCGGCAGCGGGTCGGCCACCTCGGGATTGATGGTGGGATTGCCGAACGCCAGCAGCTGCGGCGCGGCGGTGGGGGTGCGCTGCGCCAGCCGGGCGGCAATGCTGATCGAGGGCGCGATCGAGATCGGATTGCGCTCGATCAGGTACTGGCCGTCCAGCCGCAGGGCCTGGAACGGCAGGTAGTGCAGCGGTCCGTGCGGCACGATCACCAGCCGCTTGCCGGCCGGCAGGCCCAGCGGCGCCAGCAGCAGCTGGCCGATCTTGCCGCCCACTTCCGGCGCGTTCGGACTGACCCGGATCAGCGCATCGCGATAGGCATCGACCAGCCTGGCCAGGTCGGCGCGCGGCAGCGCGACCGGATACTTGACCTCGCGCACGCCCTCGCGCGAGAGCACCCAGGCCAGCAGCCGGTCCGGCAGGGTGTGGAATGCCACCACCACTTCATCCGGTTCCAGCATCGCCTGCAGCGCGGCGGCATCCAGCGTCGCCACGGCCGCTTGGTCGAATTCGACACGCCCGGATACCGCGTCCAGCAGCGCCCGCGAGCGGCTGCGCTCGCTGATGTCGAATGCCTGCGCCGGCTGGCCCAGCCGGCTGTGCAGGCCGATGGCGCGCTCGAACACCGACTGCAGGTCGGAAAACAGGCCCATCTTGAATTCGTCGCTGCGGAACTGCGAGCGCGCGCGGTCGAACACGTCGATGGCCTGGTCCAGCGCCTGCGCGGCCTCGGCGTCGCGGCCCAAGGCGGACTGGCTCTTGGAGATCCCATCCAGCGCCCAGGCCCGGTAGAAGTCCTCATCGCCGGCGGCGGGGGCATCGGCCAGTTGCCGGTACAGCACCAGCGCCTCCTCCGGCTTGTTTTCCGCCAGCAGCAGGCGCCCGCGGGTGCGCTGCAACTGGGCCTGCTGGCGTGCATCAGGGGGCGACGGCACGGCATCCAGGGTGGCGCGCGCGCGGGCCAGGTCGCCGGAGAGGATCAGCGCATTGGCCAGCGATGCCTCCACCAGCGGGCGGAAGCGCGCCGAGCTTTCCGCGCCGGCCTGGTCGTAGGCGGCGATGGCCTCGTCGTAGCGGGCCTGGCGGGTGCGCACGTCGCCGATCACCTTGCGCGCCGGGCCGTTCACCTGGGTGGGATCGACGCCCGGATACTTCAGCGCCAGATTGGCGAACTGCTCGGCGCGTTCCAACTGGCCGGCATAGCTGAAGGCAATCGCCAGGTCGCGATAGGCCTTGCCCAGCAGATCGGTATTGCCGCTCTGCAGGGCCACATGCAGCGCCTTGCTCGCCGCGCGCGCGCTTTCGCGGAACTCGCCCCGCTCGGCCAGCTCCACTGCCTGGCTGCAATAGGCGTAGCCATCGAGCTTGACCTTTTCGGCGTCGTACAGCGCCGCCCCTTCCGCGGCCAGCGACAGCGCGGTATCGGCATCATCCAATCGACCGACCGCAGCCAGCACCTCGCGCGCCTCGGCGCTGGCCTCGGCAACCGTCGGGGGCGGAGCCTTAGGGGGTGGCGCGGCCACCGGGGCGGATTGGGGCGAAACAAGGGCCGGCGTGGCGGAGGGCTCGTCCACCGCCGCGCAACCGGCGCGAACGGCGGGACAAGCCAGCAGGACCAGGGCGGCAAGCCCGAAGACGGATGAAGCGGCGCGTGGCATGCGGGGACTCCCGGACGGACCGCAGGCCGGGCCTGCAGGATCAGCGGAGTCTAGGAAGGGCCGCGGGCCTAGCCTATTCGCGATAAGGCATAGCGCTTCCAGCTGATGGGCGCCTGTCCGGAATGGCGGCAGATTGACGTGGAGCCGGCGACGAAGATGCTGCAGAGATCGCGGGTGGATCCGTTAATGTAGGGATCCCCCGCAGGGCGACCCTCACCCGCATGCTCATCATCGTCGGCTTCATCGTCGTCACCCTCAGCGTCCTCGGCGGCTTCGTCGCCTCGCACGGCAAGCTCGCGGCGCTGTGGCAGCCGTTCGAGCTGGTCATCATCGGCGGCGCTGCCTTCGGCGCATTCCTCGCCGGCACACCGCCGAAAACGGTCAAGCAGACCTTTGCCGCCGTGCTGGGCGTCCTCAAGGGCCCGCGTTACCAGAGCAAGGACTACCTGGACGCGCTCAGCCTCCTGTACGAGCTGCTCAACCGGGCGCGCAAGGAAGGCTTCATGGCGCTGGAGAGCCACATCGACAATCCGATGGAAAGCGCGATGTTCGCGAACTATCCGGCGATCCGTGATGACCACCACCTGATGGACTTCATCACCGACTGCCTGCGCCTGATGGTGGGGTCCAACATCGAACCGCACGAACTGGAACCGCTGCTGGAACTGGAGCTTGAAAAGCACCACCACGAAGAACTGGCGCCCGCGCACGCCCTGAACAAGGTGGCCGACGGCCTGCCCGGCTTCGGCATCGTGGCCGCGGTGCTCGGCATCATCATCACCATGGCCTCGATCGGCGGCGACATCGCCGCGGTCGGCGGCCACGTGGCCGCCGCGCTGGTCGGCACCTTCCTCGGCATCCTGCTGGCGTACGGCTTCGTGGCGCCGCTCGCCGCCGCGGTGGAAGCCCGCGCCGAGCAGGACTCGCGCATTTACGAATCGGTCAAGACCGCCCTGCTCGCCAGCCTGCGCGGCTACCCGCCGAAGATCGCGCTGGAATTCGCGCGCAAGACGGTGCCCTCGGAACTGCGTCCGAGCTTCGCCGACTTCGAACAACACCTGAAGTCGCTGAAATAAGCCATGGCCGGCAAGGACGAAAAACCCACCGTCATCGTTCGGCGGGTCAAGAAGATCCAGCGCGGCGGCCACCACGGCGGTTCCTGGAAGGTGGCCTATGCCGACTTCGTCACCGCGATGATGGCGTTCTTCCTGGTGATGTGGCTGGTGGGCGCGCTGACCACCAAGCAGCGCGAGGCGGTGTCCGACTATTTCAAGAACCCCAGCCCGATGGCCGGCACCAGCCCGGCCCCCGCGCCCGGCATGAACGGCCCCGGTGGCGCCAGCAATTCGATGATCAAGCTGGGCGGCACCATGGACCTGCCGAAAGGGCCGGGCGATGAATTCACCCGCAACCCCGCCGACCAGCCCAGCGATGCGCAGCAGCGCAAGCTGGAGCAGCAGCGGCTGGAAGCGCTGAAGAAGGAGCTGGAGGAGGCGATCAGCAAGAGCCAGGCGCTGGAGCCGTTCAAGGACCAGTTGCTGCTGGACCTCACCCCGGAAGGCCTGCGCATCCAGATCGTGGACAAGCAGAACCGGCCGATGTTCGACCTCGGCAGCGCCCAGCTGATGCCCTACACCAGCGAAATCCTGCACGAGATCGCCCGGTTCGTGAACCGCGTCCCCAACCGCATCAGCCTGGCCGGCCATACCGACACCGCCAACTACGCCACCCGCATCGGCTACAGCAACTGGGAGCTGAGCGCGGACCGCGCCAATGCCGCCCGCCGCGCGCTGCTGGAAGGCGGCATGGCTGCAACCAAGGTGGTGCGCGTGGTCGGCTTCGGCCCTGCGGTGCCGTTCGATGAAAGCAATCCGCTCAACCCGATCAACCGCCGCATCAGCATCGTGGTGATGACCAAGGAAGCGGAGGACGCCGCCCTGAACCGCAACCAGGGCATGCCGGTACCGGTGCCGGCGCCGCCCGCGGCCACCCCGCCGCCCGTGGCTGCGAAGCCGGGCGGCTGAGCGGCACGCGGCGCCTCATTCCGCAGCTGGCAGGGGATGCCGGCGCTGGCCCTGTCCGCGCACCACGAAGCGCTCGATGGTCAGCGCTTCCACCCCCATCGGGCCATAGGCGTGCAGGCGGGTGGTGGAAATGCCGATTTCCGCGCCGAGGCCGAGCTGGCCACCGTCGTTGAAGCGCGAGCTGGCATTGACCATCACCGCCGAACTGCGCACCGCATCCACGAACGCCTGCGCCGCCGCGGGATCATTGGTGGCGATGACTTCGGTGTGGTCGGAGGTGAAGCGGTGGATGTGGGCGATGGCCGCGTCCAACGAATCGACCACGCGGATGGCTATGATCAGGTCGAGGAACTCGGCGGCGTAGTCGTCGTCGCCGGCTGCGGCCAGTGACGAATCGAAGGCGCGGGTCGCCGCATCGCCGCGGGCCTCGACCCCGCTGGCCCGCAGCGCCGCCAGCGCGCGCGGCAGGAACGCCGCGGCGATGTCCCGGTGCACCAGCAAGGTTTCCAGCGCGTTGCAGACGCCGGGGCGCGAGGCCTTGCCGTCGATCAGCAGGCCCAGCGCAAGCTCCACGTCGGCGGCGCGGTCCACGTACAGGTGGCAGACGCCCTTGTAGTGCTTGATCACCGGCACCCGTGCGTGTTCGGCGACGAAGCGGATCAGGCTTTCGCCGCCGCGCGGGATGGCCAGGTCGACCAGGTCGGTGAGCTGCAGCAGCTCCAGCACGTGTTCGCGCGCGGTGTCGGCGACCAGCGAGACCGCCGCTTCCGGCAACCCGGCATCGCGCAGGGCCGCGTGCAGGCAATGGGCAATGGCGGCATTGCTGGCGGCCGCCTCGGAGCCACCGCGCAGCAGCACCGCATTGCCGGCCTTCAGGCACAGCGCCGCCGCCTCGGCGGTCACGTTCGGTCGTGCTTCGTAGATCATCGCCACCAGCCCCAGCGGGATGCGCTGGCGTTCGACCACCAGCCCGTTGGGGCGGACGTCGCGACGCGTCACCGCGCCCAGCGGATCGTCCTGCGCGGCCACCTCGCGCAGCGCGTCGGCCATGCCGCGCACGCGCTCGGGACTAAGCGCCAGACGGTCCAGCGTGGCCTTGCTGGCGCCGGCCTCTCGTGCGCGCTGCAGGTCAGCGGCATTGGCCGCGAGGATCGCGTCCTGCCCGGCCAGCAGCCGTTCCGCCATGCCTTCCAGCAGGGCGCGCCGGGTGGCCGGGTCGGCCGCGGCGATCGCCGCCTGCGCCGCGCGCGCCGCCAGCGCCAGATTGCGCACGTAGCCGCTCATGTCGTGGTCTCCCCCTTGCTGTCGATGGGCGATGGTCCTGCCGCCTGCAGCAGGACCAGATCGTCGCGGTGGATCATTGCCTCGTCGTAGCGGAAGCCCAGCACGGCTTCGATCTCGCGGCTGTGGCGCCCGGCGATGCACGCGCCGTCCCGCGCGTTGTACTGCGCCTGTCCGCGCGCCAGCACGCTACCGTCCGCAGCCCGCACCTCGATCACGTCGCCGCGGCGGAAGTCGCCGTCCACCGCGCGCACGCCGCCGGGCAGCAGCGAGGCGCCGCGCAGCAGCGCCGCGCAGGCGCCGTCGTCGATCTCCAGCGCACCCGCAGCCGGCGCATGCCGCAACCACTGCTTGCGTGCGCGCAGCCGGCTGCCCTGCGCTTCCACCAGTGTGCCGTGCAGCCTGCCCTGCCCCAGCGCCGCCACGGTGGTGGCCTCGCGGCCACTAAACAGCGCGGTGGAGATGCCCGCGGTCGCCGCCTTGGCGGCGGCTTCCAGCTTGGTGCGCATGCCGCCAGTGCCCAGCGCCCCGGCATCGCCGGCCATCGCCAGTACCGCCGGCGTGATGGTCTCGACGCGCGCCACCGGCTGCGCGTCCGGGTCCTGACCGGGATGGCCGCTGTACAGGCCGGCGATATCCGTGGCGATCAGCAACAGCTCTGCATCCACCAGCGAGGCCACCGCAGCGGCGAGGTTGTCGTTGTCGCCGAGTTTCAGTTCATCGACGGCAACCGTATCGTTCTCGTTGACCACCGGCACCGCACCCAGCCGCAGCAGCTCCAGCAGCGCGCTGCGCGCGTTGAGATAGCGGCGGCGGTCGCGCAGGTCGTCATGGGTCAGCAGCACCTGTGCCACCGGCGCTTCGAAGAAGCGCTGCCACAGCGCGACCAGCTGGGCCTGCCCCAGCGCAGCCAGCGCCTGCTTGGCAGCGATGGTGGGTGCGCCGTCGCCAGCCCGGGGCAGGACCGCGCGCCCGGCCGCGACCGCCCCGGACGAGACGATCACCACCTCGCGCCCGGCCTGCCGGCTTTCCAACACGAACTGCGCCAGCCCCAGCGCGAAGCGCGGGCTGAGGCCGCCACCATCGGCGGCAAGCAGGCTGCTGCCCACCTTCAGCACCGCGCGTTTCCAGTCGGGAAGCCGTTGCGGCGCGAAGGCGTCCATCTCAGGCCAATGCCTCCCAGCGCGCCCGCAGCGCATCCAGCCGCAGGTCGGCGGGTGCGCCCGGCGAGGTGCGCGCGGCCAGCGAGCCTTCCGGCGTGCGGCCCTGCCCGGCGCTGTCGGCGGCGGCGGCCGCGGCCTTGTAGGCCTCGCGGAACGGCACCCCGGCAATCGCGGCCTCAACCGCCACGTCGGTGGCGTACATGCCGGAATCGATGGCGGCGCGCAGGCGGTCTTCCCGCCAGTCGAGGTTGGCCAGCAGCGCCGGCAGCAGCTCCAGCGCGGCGAGGCCGCGGCCGAAGCCGTGGTAGATCGCGCCCTTGGACGCCTGCAGGTCGCGGTGGTAGCCGGACGGCAGCGACAGCAGCTGCTCGATTTCGGTGCGCGCCGCGGCCACGCTGGCGTGGGTGGCCCGCATCAGCTCGATCACGTCGGGGTTGCGCTTGTTCGGCATGATCGAACTGCCGGTGGTGTACTGCGCCGGCAGCGCGACGAAGCCGAACTCCGCACTGGTGAACAGCGACAGGTCCCAGGCCAGGCGACGCAGGTCCAGGGTCGCGCTACCCAGGGCCTCCAGCGCGGCCAGCTCGAACTTGCCACGCGACAGCTGGGCGTAGACCGGCGACACCTGCATGCGCGCGAAGCCCAGCGCGCGGGTGGTGTGCTCGCGGTCCAGCCGCAGGTTGACGCCATAGCCGGCCGCCGTGCCCAGCGGATTGCAGTCCACCAGTGCCAGCGTGTCCGCGGCGCGCACGGCATCGTCGATGAAGGCCTCGGCCCAGCCGGCCCACCACATGCCCGCCGATGACACCACCGCGCGCTGGATGTGGGTGTAGCCGGGGATCGGCAGGTCCTTCTCCGCCACAGCGCGATCAAGCGCGACTTTGGCGATCTCGCGCGAGAGCTGCGCCACCCGCGCCAGTTTCTCCTTCAGCCACAGGCGCGTCGCAACCAGCACCTGGTCGTTGCGGCTGCGGCCGGTGTGGATCTTGCGGCCGGCATCACCCAGGCGTTCGGTCAACCGCGCCTCGATGGCGGAATGGCCATCCTCGAAACGCTCGTCGAGGACGAAGGCGCCGCTGCTGAAATCGTCGACCAGGTCGGCCAGCTCGCGCTTCAGCCCGCCCAGCTCCTCGGCGGTCAGGATGCCGATGCGCTGCAAGCCTTCGGCGTGCGCGGTGCTGGCCTTGATGTCGTGCAGGAAGAACGCGCGGTCCAGCAGCACGTCGTCGCCGGCCAGGAAGGCCTGGATGCCGGCGTCCACCGCCACCCCGGGCTTCTGCCACAGGAGATCGCTCATGCCGCCTCCTCGTACGCCGGGATGCCGGCCAGTTCGTCCAGCCCGAAGGCGAGGTTGAGATTCTGCAGCGCCTGGGTGGCCGCGCCCTTGAGCAGGTTGTCCTCGGTGGCGACCACCACCAGCCGCTTGCCGTCGCCGGACAGGGTGAAACCGCCGATCTCGACGTGGTGCCTGCCGGCGATGCGGCTGACCCACGGCGCTTCATCCTGCACCCGCACCAGCGGCTCCCCGGCATAGCGGCCGCGGTAGCGCGCCAGCACTTCCTCGCGCTCGAACGCGATCGACAGGTGCAGGTTGGCGGTCAAGGTAATGCCACGGAAATGCGGGGCGACGTGCGGCATGAACTCCACCGGATGGCCCAGCTGGTGCGGCACTTCGCGCTCGTGGACGTGGCCGGCCAGCGCGTACGGCATCAGGTTGTCGCGCAGCAGCTCCACGTTGTTCCTGTCGCTGGGCGTGGTGCCGGCGCCGGAATAGCCGCTGACCCCGAAGCACTGCACCGGCCCGTCCAACACGTTCAGCATCGGCGCGATCGCCAGCTGCATCGCGGTGGCGTAGCAGCCCGGGTTGCTGATGCGCCTTTGCCCGGCATAGCGCGTGCGGGTCAGCTCCGGCAGGCCGTAGTACCAGGACGGATCGAAGCGGTAGTCGGCGGACAGGTCGATGATGACCGGATCGGCGCCGGCGTCATCGAATTGCTGGACGATGTGCGCGGCCTTGCCGTTCGGCAGCGCCAGCACCACCGCGTCGGCGCCCAGCCCCGGCAGGTCGCGGTAGTCGGGCGAGCTGTAGCGCAGCTCGCCCGCGAAGCCGGCGTTGTGGTCGGCCACGCGCTGGCCGTCCAACTCGCGCGAGGTCACGAACGCCAGCTCGAAACGCGGGTGCGCCGCGAACAGGCGGATCAGCTCCGCGCCGGTGTAACCGCGCGCGCCGACCAGGCCCACCTTGATCGCCGCGCTCACGCCGGCTCCTCCAGCGTGGCCGGCCGCTGCGCGCACAGCGCGACATAGAGTTCGATCAGCGGGAAGCCCGCTTCGCCATACCAGTACACCTTCCACTTCTCCTGCTTGATGCAGCCATCGGATTCGGCGTCGTAGAACGCGTTGACCGGGTTGCCGTGGCGCGACCGCCAGAACAGCGCGGGGTTCTGCTCGCGCATCACCAGCCACACCGCCCGGCCCAGGCCCTCGCCCTGCGCCTCGTCCAGCACCGCGAACTTGTCCAGGTACACGCCGGCCTCTTCGCGGGTGAGGATGACCGCGGCGCGGTAGTTCTCGCTGACGTAGGCGCGATGCAGCCGGGTGGTCTCGAAATAGTCCGGCACCAGCTTGCGCCCAAACGCCGATTCGATCAGCCCGCGCAGCCGCGGCAGGTCGAAGTCCGTCCAGGCATCGCCCTGCAGCACGCGCTCGCCGCGCCGCACCAGCGTGCCCGAACCCTTGTGGGTGAACAGTTCCTTGGCCAGCTCTTCGGGCCGGGTGATCGACACCGACGACGCCTGCGGCAGCCCGTCCAGCAGGTCCTTGATCTGCTCGATCTTCACCCGCATGCCGCCTTCGATCCACGGCTGCTGCATCAGGTGGTCGTACTCGGTGGACAGGTTGATCGAATCGATGATCTGGCCATCGGCGTCCAGCAGCCCGCCGGTGCCGGTCAGGAACACGATCTTGTACGGTTGCAGCACCTGCACCAGCTCGTTGGCGGCGAAGTCGGCGTTGACGTTGAGGATCTGCCCGCCGACGGTTTCGCCCAGCGAGGCGATGACCGGGATCGAACCGGACTGCAGGCTGGCCTGGATCGGCGCCAGGTCGACGCGCTTCACCTCGCCCACCAGCCCGTAGCGCTCGCGGTCCATGTAGTCGGCTTCGAACACGCCGGACACGATCGACGTCGCGCGCGCATCCGCCGCCTGCAGCGCTTCCACCAGCTTCAGGTTCTGGGCATGGAAGACGCGGCGCACGATCGCCAGCGCTTCCGGCGAGGTCACCCGCAGTCCGTCGATGGTGCGCTTCTCGATGCCGGCGGCGGACAGCTCGGCGTCCAGCTGCGGGCCGGCGCCGTGGATGACGATGGGGGTCAACCCCACGTCCTGCAGGAAGGCCAGCGAGGACACCAGCGCATCGAGATCGTCGCGCAGCACCGCGCCGCCCACCTTGACCACGGCGAAGCGCGCCGCGTCGAGCTGGGAGAAACGCTTCAGGTACTGCGAGATTTCCTTCGCGCTGCCCATGCTGGACAGCAGCCGCACGATGGTCTGGCGGGTCTGCGGATCGTGCACGGCGTGTGGGGAGAGGATCGGGGTCACGAGGGATCGGTTCCAAGGATGCGGGTGATGGAGTCGGCGTAGCGCTGCAGCTGTCCAAGCGCCACCCACTCGTCGGCGGTGTGGGCCTGGGCGATGTCGCCGGGGCCGTAAACGAAGGCGGTCAGGCCGGCCTGCGAGAACAGCGAGGCTTCGGTCCAGAAATCAACGGCGTTGCCGATCGGCAGGCCCAGCCCGTCGGCCAGGTCGCGTGCGGCCAGGCGGCGCTCCTCGGCGGTCGCGATGTCGCCGGCTGGCAGCGAAGGCCCGCGGAAGGTCTCTTCATAGCGCTCCAGCGCACCCACCGCGGCGCAGGCACCAAGGCGCGCGTGCAGCGTGTCGATGTCGTGCGACGGCAGCGGGCGGAAGCCGAAGCGCACTTCCGCGCTGGGCGCGATCACGTTGGCCTTGATTCCGCCTTCGACCTTGCCGATGTTGAAGCGCAGGCCGGTCAACCCGCCGAAGCGCGCGCCGGCCTCACCCTCGACCAGCGCCAGTGCGTTGGCACCCCAGCGCATCGCCTGGTGCAGCGCGTTGGCGTTCATCGCGTTCGCGCCCGAGGCATGCCCGGCCTCGCCCTTGAATTTCAGCAGCACCGAACTGATGCCGCGATGCGCCAGCACCGCCTCGCAGCGGGTGGGCTCGGCGATGATCGCCTCGTTGAAGCCGTGGTTGCTGGCGAGGAACGCGGCGATGCAGCGCGGGTCGTTGGCTTCCTCGTCGGACGAGAACAGGAACGCGGCATCGCCGCTGGTGGCATTGGCCGCTGCCACCAGCCCGGCCGCCGCGCCCTTGATGTCGCAGGCGCCAAGGCCGATGGCACGGCCCTGCGCCAGCCGCAGCTTGAACGGATCGGCGCTCCACGCCTCGGACGACGGCACCGTGTCCAGGTGCACGTTGAAGATGCGGCGCGGATTGCCGCGCACGGCCAGCAGCGACACCGCGCCGTCACCGTGGTCGCTGACGTCGATGAGGAACCCCGGCAGCTGCGCGCGCAGGTAGTCGAAGATCCCGCCGGTGCCGATCAGGCGCGGCGGGTTGCGGGTGTCGAAGGACACCAGCGCCTCGAGGTGGCGCAGGACCGCGTCGAGCATCTCAGCCACCGCCCTGCCCGCCGTTCACTTCCGCCCACAGCGTGCTGCTCATCCCGAACAGCTTGATGAAGCCTTCCGCCTCCTCCACGCCCCAGTCGGCGCTCTGCGCGTAGGTCGCGCCCTTGGCGTGCAGCAGGTGCGGCGAACGCACGGCGATGGCATCGACGCGGCCGCCGCTGGTGCGCAGCACCACCTCGCCGTTGACGGTGCGCTGCGAGGAGGCGAGGAACGCCTCCAAGTCCGCCTTCAGCGGATCGTGGAAGAAGCCCTCGTAGACCAGCTCCACCCACTTGCGCGCCACGTCCGGCTTGAAGCGGTTCTGCTGCTTGCTCAGCACCGCTTCCTCCAGCGCGCGGTGCGCGGCCAGCAGCGCGGCCAGGCCCGGCGCCTCGAACACGATGCGCCCCTTCAGGCCGATGGTGGTGTCGCCGGTGTACATGCCACGGCCGACGCCATACTGGGCGAACATGGTGTTGAGCTTGGCGAGGATCTTCTCGCCCGGGAGTTCGTTGCCATCCAGCGCCACCGCCTCGCCGTTGGCGAAGCGCAGGGTCACGTCCAGCACTTCGCCTGGCCACTGCGCGCGGCGCGCGCACCAGCCACGCGCGCCCTCGCCCGGCGCTTCCCAGGCGTCGATCTCGCCGCCGGACATGGTCACGCCCAGCAGGTTTTCGTTGATCGTGTAGGCCTTCTGCTTGGCCCGCACGCCGAAGCCACGCTCCTCCAGGTAGGCCTGCTCGTACGCGCGGGTCTGGGTGTGCTCCTTCTGGATCTCCCGGATCGGCGCCACGATGCGGTAGTTGCCCTGCGACTTCACCGCGAGGTCGAAGCGGACCTGGTCGTTGCCCATGCCGGTGCAGCCGTGGGCGATCGCATTGGTGCCCAGCTCGGCGGCGCGCGCCAGCGACGCATCGACGATCAGGTAGCGGTCGGACACCAGCAGCGGGTACTGGCCCTGGTAGCCCTCGCCGGCCCACACGAAAGGCTTGACAAAGCCGCTCCAGATCGCCGGGCCGCCGTCCACGGTGACGTGGCTGGCCACGCCCAGCTCGGCGGCACGCGCCTCGATGAAGGCGCGCTCGTCGGCGTCCACGCCGCCGGTGTCGGCGAACACGGTATGCACGTTCCAGCCCTGCTCCTTCAGGTAGGGCACGCAGAAGCTGGTGTCGAGGCCGCCGGAGAAGGCGAGGACGATGTCGCGGGAGTCGTTGGGGGCAGTCATGGGGGGTGTCCGGGGGGATTCGGGAGAGGAAAGGAAGGAGCGGGATTTCAGCGCAGCAGCGCGGCCATGACGGCCTTCTGCACGTGCAGGCGGTTCTCGGCCTCGTCGATGGCGATGCAGCGCGGCGAATCCATCACCGCGTCGGTGGCCTTGACGTTGCGGCGCAGCGGCAGGCAGTGCGAGAACACGCCGTCGTTGGTCAGCGCCATCTTGGCCTCGTCGACGATGAAGTGCTTGAAGCGGTCGCGGATGGGCTGTTCCGGCGCCCAGTTGCCGAAATATGGCAGCGCGCCCCAGCTCTTGGCATAGACCACGTCGGCGCCGCTGTACGCGCTTTCGATGTCGTGGCTGACCTGGAACGAACCGCCGTTCTCGGCGATGTTCTGGTTGGCCCAGCCGAGGTAGCGCTCATCCAGCACGTACTCCGGGGTCGGGCACAGCAGGGTCACGTCCATGCCCATGCGGGTCGCAATCGTCAGCGCCGAGTTGGCCACGGCGGTGTTGAGCGGCTTCGGGTGGTAGGTCCAGGTCAGCACGTATTTCTTGCCGCGCAGGTCGCTGGTGCCGAAGTGCTCCTGCAGCGCCAGCGCATGGGCCAGCTCCTGGCAGGGATGGGTGATGGTCTCCATGTTGATGACCGGCACCGTCGAATACTTGGCGAAGGCCTTGAGCACCCGATCTTCGCGGTCCACCGCCCAGTCGACGAACTTCGGGAACGCGCGCACGCCGATCAGGTCCACATAGCGCGCCAACACCCGCGCCACCTCGGCGATGTGCTCCTCGGTGTCGCCGTCCATCACCGTACCGAGGTCGAACTCGATCGGCCAGGCGTCCTTGCCGGGCTGCAGCACGATGGCGTGGCCGCCCAGCTGGAACGCGCCCAGCTCGAAGCTGGTGCGGGTGCGCATCGACGGATTGAAGAACACCAGCGCGATCGAGCGCCCTTTCAGCGCGTCGCCCAGCTTGTTGCGCTTGAACACGGCGGCCTGCGCCAGCAGCGCATCCAGGTCGGCGCGGCTCCAGTCCTGGGTATTGAGGAAGTGCTTCATGGGGGTGGGCTCGGTGGGAGGATTCTTTCGGGGGGGGGGGCTTGCCGCTCCTGCGCATCCTGCGCCCGCGGCATTCGTGCATCCTGCACGCCAAAACGCAAAAACCCAGCCTGAGGGCTGGGTTCGGAAGGTGAAGCACGACGACGCGTCCGGATTACCCAGCGGGATGTGGGGATTCCGGTCGGCGCGCGCGCGACGTCATGCCGGAGGCCATCCGGGCAGAGTCAGCGTGGCGCGTGGCGAGAAGTGCGTTCATCGGGGCGGCATGCTCGCATGCCGGCAGGCCCGGCGCAAGCGGTCAATCGAAGGGTTGCGGCGCGATCGCGATGCGGATGCGCAGGCGGTTGCCGGGATCGCGGTCCATCCGGGTGCGGAACTTGCTGCCGCGGTACATGTAGTCGACCTCGTAGGCGATGGTGCGGCGGTGTTCCTTGACCACCGGCTCCATCCGGCAGTTGCGCGCCTCCTCCCCGGCCTTGTCATCGCTGCCGCGGCTGCGCACCGCGCTCATCACCCGCGCCAGCGTGGCGCTGATGGCAGGCTCGCGCGGGTCGCAGACCCGCTCCATGGCGGTGGTGCGCAGGATTTGGTAGACCGGCCGCACCGACAGCACCTGCGCGTAGTCGTAACGCACGTTCTCGACCGGCAGCACCACCTCGCGCGCGGCGTCCTGCGCGAACGCCGCGGCCGCCGCGAACAAGCCCACGGGCAGGCACAACGCGGCGAGGTTCCGGGAGGCGGACATGCACGGAGTTTATCGGCCCGCGGCGGGCACCGCATGAATCAACGCTGTCGCGGCGGCCGGCGCCGTGCGGCCGTTACAATGGCGCATCCCACGCGCGCGCCGCCATGAGCCCCTCCAACCCGCTCCACCTCTACAACACCCTTAGCCGCCGGACCGAGCCTTTCGCACCATTGTCCGCCGGCTGCCCGACCATGTACGTGTGCGGGCCCACCGTCTACAACTACGTGCATATCGGCAACGCCCGCGGGCCGGTGGTGTTCGGGGTGCTGGCCGCGCTGCTGCGGCGCCGCCATGGCGGCCTGCGCTACGCCCGCAACATCACCGACGTCGACGACAAGATCAACGCCGCGGCAAAGGAACTGGGCACGCCGATCTCCGCGATCACCGACAAATACGCCGACGCCTACCGCGAGGACATGGCGGCATTGGGCGTTTCCGGCGAGTTCGCGCCCGACATCGAGCCGGCGGCCACCGCGCACATGCCGCAGATGATCGCGATGATCGAGCGCCTGATCGCCGACGGCCACGCCTACGCGGCGGAAAGCCACGTGCTGTTCGCGGTGGGAAGCTTCCCCGGCTACGGCAAGCTGTCGCGCCGCGACACCGACGAGATGCTGGCCGGCGCCCGGGTGGAAGTGGCGCCGTACAAGCGCGATCCCGGCGACTTCGTGCTGTGGAAGCCCTCCAGCGACGACCTGCCGGGCTGGGATTCGCCCTGGGGCCGCGGCCGTCCCGGCTGGCACATCGAATGCTCGGCGATGGCCGAGGCCCACCTGGGCGAGACCATCGACATCCACGCCGGCGGCGTGGACCTGCAGTTCCCGCACCACGAGAACGAGGTGGCGCAGAGCGAGTGCGCCCACGGCGGCAAGCCGTTCGCGCGGTTCTGGCTGCACAACGGCATGCTGAACTTCGGCGGCGCCAAGATGGCCAAGTCGGTCGGCAACATCCAGCGCGTGCACGACCTGGTGCGGCAGCACCCGCCGGAAGCGCTGCGCTACGCGCTGCTCTCCGCGCACTACCGGCAGCCGCTGGAATGGTCGGACGGGCTGATCGAGCAGTGCGTGCGCACGCTGGATCGGCTGTACGGCACCCTGCGCGACCTGGCCGACGTCGATGCCGGGCCGGCCACGCCGGCCAGCATCGAGGCGGCGCTGGACGACGACCTCAACACCCCGGCGGCGCTGGCGGAGATCGCCCGCATCGCCGGCGAGGCGCGCAAGGCCGCATCGACGGAAGACAAGGCCGCGCTGAAGGCCCAGCTGCTGGGCGCCGGCAAGGTGCTGGGACTGCTGCAGCAGGCGCCGGCCGACTGGTTCGCCCGCGGCGCCTCCGGCGACGACGACGCCCGCATCCAGGCATTGGTGGATGAACGCGGCGAAGCGAAGAAGTCGCGCGATTTCGCGCGCGCCGATGCGATCCGCCAGCAGCTGGCCGACGAAGGCATCCTGCTGGAGGACACGCCGCAGGGCGTGCGCTGGGTGAGGAGGCGCGTCTAGCCGGCGCCCTGTCGGCACCGGCTGCGCTGCCGGGCGCCCGTCCATGGATGGCCGGGCCGGACGATCCGGGCCAATGGTTGCAGCGCCATCGAGGGCAACAAGCAAGTCCCAAGGAACGACATGACCGACTCCCCCTTCCCGCTCGAACCCACCGCCGCCGACGCCCAGGCCGCCATTGCCGATGAATTCGGCTTCTTCGGCGACTGGTCGGAGCGCTACCAGTACCTGATCGACCTTGGCCGCAAGCTGCCGGAATTCCCGGAAGCGTGGAAGACCGAGGAGCACCGCCTGCAGGGCTGCCAGTCGCTGGTCTGGATCGTGGCCGAAGGCAACGCCGACCGCCTCGATTTCCACTCGATCAGCGATTCGGCCATCGTCTCCGGGCTGGTCTACCTGGCGCTGCGGGTGTATTCGGGCCGCAGCGCGGCGGAAATCCTCGCCACCGAGCCGGATTACATCGCTTCCATCGGCCTGGCCAAGCACCTTTCGCCGACCCGCAGCAACGGCCTGGCCGCGCTGCTGGCCTTCATCCGCGAACGCGCCCGCGCCGCCCTGCCGGAATGAGCCCGGCGCCGGACTCGCCGCTGCGCAGCCGCGGCTTCCGCTGGCTGCTGCTGTACCGCATCTGCACCCTGCTGTCCTACCAGATCGTCGCGGTGACGGTGGGCTGGCACATTTACGAGCTCACCGGCGATCCGCTGGCGCTGGGGCTGGTGGGGCTGGCGGAAGTGGTGCCGTACTTCTGCATCGCGCCATTCTCCGGCTATCTGGTCGACCACCTGCCGCGGCGCAAGCTGGGCGCGGCGGCCTGCACCCTGCTGGCGGTGAATGCCGGGGTGCTGGCGCTGATCGCCGCCGGTGGGCTGTCCACCCACGGCACCTGGCCGATCTATCTGGCGGTGGCGGTGGGCGGCATCGGCCGCTCTTTCCTCGGCCCGGTCTACAACGCACTGTTCGCGCGGGTGCTGCAGCGCGCGCAGTTCGGCCGCGGCGCCAGCCTGGGCAGCGTGGTGTTCCAGGTCGGGCTGGTGCTGGGCCCCGCCGCCGGCGGCGTGCTGGTGGGCTGGATGGGCAAGCCCGTGGCCTACGCGGTGGGAACGGCGGTCGCCCTGCTGGCAGCCGCCACCCTGCTGGCGATGCCAGTGTCCGAGCCGGCGCTGCCGCAACAGCGCGGGCCGATCTTCCGCAGCATCGCCGAGGGCGCGCGCTTCGTCGCCGGCAACCAGATCATGCTGGGCGCGATGGCGCTGGACATGTTCTCGGTGCTGCTAGGCGGGGCGATGTCGATGCTGCCGGCCTTCATCAAGGACATCCTGCACGAAGGTCCGGAGGCGCTGGGCATCCTGCGCGCCGCGCCGGCGGTGGGCTCCATCCTGATCGCGCTGTGGCTGACCCGCCACCCGCTGCAGCGCCACGCCGGGCGGGTGCTACTGCTGGCAGTGGCCTGCTTCGGCCTGTGCACCATGGCCTTCGCGCTATCCCGCCACCTGTGGCTGTCGACGCTGCTGCTGGTGCTGTACGGCGTCTGCGACGGCGTGTCGGTGGTGATGCGCTCCACCATCATGCAGCTGGTCACCCCGGACGAGATGCGCGGGCGGGTGTCGTCGATCAACGGCATCTTCGTCAGCTCCTCGAACGAGCTGGGCGCCTTCTACGACGGTGTGATGGCGCGACTGATGGGGCTGGTGCCGGCGATGATCGTGGGCGGGTTCGTGACCCTGGGCGTGGTCGCCACCACCGCCCGGCTGGCCCCGCGCCTGCGCCGGCTGGATCTGCGCGACCTGCAGTAACCGGCGCCGCCCGCGGTAAACTATGCATCTCGCAACAACGCTCCACGGAATCCGCGCCATGCCCTTCGTCGTCACCGAAAACTGCATCAAGTGCAAGCACACCGACTGCGTCGAGGTGTGCCCGGTCGATTGCTTCCACGAGGGCCCGAACTTCCTGGTGATCGACCCCGACGAGTGCATCGACTGCACCCTGTGCGAGCCGGAATGCCCGGTCGGCGCGATCTTCCCGGAAGAGGACGTCCCCGCCGGCCAGGAGGTCTTCGTCGGCCTGAACGCCGAGCTGGCGAAGGAATGGCCGGTGCTGACGGTGCGCAAGGATCCGCCGGCCGACGCCGCGGAATGGGACGGCAAACCGAACAAGCTGCCGCTGCTGGAACGCTGAGCGCAACGGCCGGCGCGTCGCCGATTGCAGGAGGGGCTTCAGTCCCGGCCGCAAACCCGCCACGCCTGACCCGCCCGGTCGCGGCTGAAGCCGATCCTACGGAAAACGGTCGCGGTCGAGGCCTCAGCCCCGACCCGACAACATCGCCGCGCCGCTCATGCGGATCAGCCTGAAATTACGGCGTGATCGCCGCCTTGAGCAGGCCGATCAGCTTGCCCGCCGCCTCCCCGCTGGGCGGCAGCCCACGCGGGTCCACCGCCGAGACATAGGTGCCATCGCCGGCCTTGGTCACGCGCACCAGGAACTTGGCGTCCATGTAGTCGACGTCGTAAGTGCCGAGGATTCCCGCCTTGCTGGCGATCTTCACGCCGCTGGTGGCGGCCAGCACGTCGCCGACCTTCGCAAACACCGCGTCACGGTCGCCCGCGGCATTGAAGCCCACCGGTGCGACTGCGCCCGGCCGGGCCGCCTGCGCGCTGGAGGCAGTGGCGCTGTTGCCGGCGGTCGGCAGCGCCATCGCCCGGTCGGCGGCGGGACGGTCCAGGTCCGGCGGTACTTCCAGCGGACGCGATTCGCCGCTTTGGGTGTACAGCTCGTTCTTCTTCTTGAACCAGTGGCAGCCGGACAGGCTGGTTGCCAGCAGGATGGCGACGAGCGGGGCGGCCGTGGACGCGCGGAACATGCGGTGCATCTGGATCTCCTGTCAGGCCGCGTCGGCGCGGCTGCGTTGTTCGAGTTGGCGGATGGCCGCGTGCAGGCGTGCGGCCTGTCCGGCATGCGCCGATGATAGCGGTTGCAGCGGCAGGCGCAGTCCATGGCCAATGCCGTCCAGCGCCAGCAGCGCCTTCACCGGGATTGGATTGGGCTCCACCCCGAGGAAGTGGTAGAGCTCGGCCAGCGCCTCGTCCAGCGCCTGCGCACCGGCCGCATCGCCGCCGCGGGCCAGGTCGCACAGGCGGCGGAAGGTGGCCGGGACCACGTTGGAGGCCACCGACACCACCCCGTCCGCGCCGGCCAGCATGGCGCGCACCGCGGTGGGGTCATCGCCGCTGAGCACCGCGAAATCCTCGCGGCGCAGCGGCAGCAGCGCCGCCATCCGGTCCTCCTCGCCGCGCGCTTCCTTGATGCCGACGATGTTGGCGTGCACCGAAAGCTCGCCGACGGTATCCGGCAGCATGTCGCAGCCGGTGCGGCCGGGCACGTTGTACAGCACCACCGGCAGCCCGCCGTCGTCGGCCACCGCGCGATAGTGGGCCAGCAATCCGGCCTGGGTGGGGCGCACGTAGGGCGGCGTCACCACCAGCGCGGCATCGGCGCCCAGCGCGGCCACCCGCCGGTTGAAGCGGACGGTCTTGGCGGTATTGGACTGGCCGGTACCGGCCAGCACCGGCATCCGGCCGGCCGCGAACTCCACCGCGGCGGCCAGCAGGCGGTCGTACTCGTCATCGAACAGCGCGGCGGCCTCGCCGGTGGAGCCGGCCACCACCACCGCCTGCGTGCCTGCTTCCAGCTGCGCATGCAGCAGCCGCTCCCAGGCGGGGAAATCGATTTCGCCGGCGGCCGTGAACGGCGTCGCCAGCGCGGTGATGCTACCGGAAAGTTGCAAGGGCAAAGGCTCGGGCAAGGCGCCGCGCAGGTGGCGGGGCGCATGGGAAGGACTCGCGTATGGCCTTGATCTTACTTGCGGCTCGAAAGCGCCGGCAAGTATGCTGGCGACCATGCGGCCATGCATTGGCGGCACTTCACCCACGCCTGGATCCCCCGCTTTGAGCAAAACCGCCGCCCCACGGCCCCAGCCGAACGAAAACCACCTGCTGATCAACGCGTACACCACGCATCCGCAGTCGCCGCTGCTGGCCGTCACCCGCCGCATCGCCGACTCCGGCTGCAACCTGGTCGACACGCGGCTGGCCACGGTGGGGCGGGACGTGTCGGTCACCGCGCTGGTCACGGGCTCGTGGGACGCGGTGGCCAAGCTGGAGACCATGCTGACCAAGCTGGAGCGCGAGGAAGGCCTGAAGCTGGTGTGGTACCGCACCGGTCCGAAGGCGCTGCAGTCCAGCCTGCTGCCGTACGTGGTGGAAGTGATCGCCGCCGACAAGCCGGGCATCCTGTTCCAGCTGGCCGACTTCTTCGACCACCAGGGCATCACCATCGAAAGCCTGCACTGCTCGCGCTACCGGGCGATGCAGACCGGCGCCGACATGTTCTCGGCGCAGCTGACCATCGGGGTGCCGGCGGACATGCACATCGCCGCACTGCGCGACGATTTCCTCGAGTTCTGCGACCACCTGAACCTCGACGCCATCATGGATCCGATGAAGTACTGATGCTCGACACCGGCGACCGCATCCCCGACCTGCCGCTCGCGCTTTCCAGCGACAAGTCCGCCACGCTCGGCGACTACGCCGGCCGCTGGCTGGTGCTGTACTTCTACCCCAAGGATTCCACCCCCGGCTGCACCACCGAAGGGCTGGACTTCAACGCGCTGCTGCCCGAGTTCAACGACGCCGGCGCAACCGTGCTGGGCGTGTCCAAGGACTCGCTGAAGTCGCACAGGAACTTCTGCACCAAGCAGGGGTTCAGGTTCGACCTAGCCAGCGATGCCGACGGCGCGCTCTGCGACGCGTTCGGGGTGGTGCAACCGAAGAAACTGTACGGCCGCGAATACGTCGGCATCGTCCGCAGCACCTTCCTGATCGACCCCGCCGGCGTGGTGCGCCGGAAATGGCAACCGGTGAAAGTCCCCGGCCATGCCCGGGCCGTGCTCGACGCATTGCGGGCCGCGCAGGCCACGTGACCGTCCCCGTTTCCATCCTTACCCACTGCCCCGCCCCGCGGGACGCGGTGGCCTGCTGCTGTCCGACCAAAGGGATTTCCGCATGACCCGGAACAAGCGCATCTACGTCCTCGACACCAACGTGCTGATGCACGACCCCACCGCACTGTTCAAGTTCGAGGAGCACGATGTCTACCTGCCGATGCAGGTGATGGAGGAACTGGACAATGGCAAGAAGGGCACCAGCGAATCCAGCCGCAATGCGCGCCAGGTCAGCCGCTTCCTCAACGAGCTGATCGAAGCGCACGGCAGCACCGACGTCACCCACGGCATCGCCCTGCAGCGTCCGGGCGGCCTGCAGTTGCGCGGCGCCGCCAGCACCGGTTGCCTGCGCTTCCAGACCGGCAACTTCGATGCCGGCAAGCGCTTCGGCGCGGTGGTACCGGACAACGCCATCCTCGGTGCGATCCTGGCGCTGAAGGACGAGCAGCCCGGGGCGGACGTGGTGTTCGTGTCCAAGGACATCAACCTGCGGATCAAGGCCTCGATCGCCGGCATCGTCAGCGCGGACTACGAGAACGACCGCGCCCTGGATGATTTCAGCCTGCTCTACACCGGCGCCACGCCGCTGCCGGAGGATTTCTGGCAGCGCCACGGCACGGACCTGAAGTCGTGGACCGACAAGGGCCGCACCTATTACGAGATCACCCGCAGCGACGACGAGGACTGGTATCCCAACCAGTTCACCTTCCTGCCCGGCGACGAGCAGTCCGAGCTGAAGGTGGCCAAGGTGGAGGGCGACCGGGTCACCCTGCGCATCGTCGACGACTTCCGCCACGCCCAGCATTCGGTCTGGGGCATCACCGCGCGCAACCGCGAGCAGAACTTCGCGCTCAACGCGCTGATGGACCCGGACATCGACTTCGTCACCCTGCTCGGCACCGCCGGCACCGGCAAGACCCTGCTGGCGCTGGCCGCGGGCCTGGCGCAGACGATGGACCAGCAGCGCTACCGCGAGATCATCATGACCCGCGCCACCGTGAGCGTGGGCGAGGACATCGGCTTCCTCCCCGGCACCGAGGAAGAGAAGATGACGCCGTGGATGGGCGCGCTGACCGACAACCTGGAGGTGCTGACCCACAACCAGGACGGCGGCGCCTGGGGCCGCGCGGCCACCAACGACCTGCTGGCTTCGCGGATCAAGATCCGCTCGATGAACTTCATGCGCGGGCGCACCTTCCTGTCCCGCTACCTGATCCTGGACGAGGCGCAGAACCTCACCCCCAAGCAGATGAAGACGCTGGTCACGCGCGCCGGCCCCGGTACCAAGATCGTCTGCCTGGGCAACGTCGAGCAGATCGATACGCCCTACCTGACCGAGACCACTTCCGGCCTGACCTACGCGGTGGACCGCTTCAAGACCTGGATGCACAGCGCCCACGTGACCCTGCGCCGGGGCGAGCGTTCGCGGCTGGCGGACTACGCCTCCGAGGTGTTGTAGCCCGCCTCCCGCGCTGCGTCCACGTGGCGCAGCGCGGTGGCAAGGTCGCCGAAATAGACCGGCGGCCCGTCGCGGCGCACGATCTCCGCGCGCACCAACTTGCGCAACACGCGCAGGTTGGCGCCGCTCAGCAGCACCTCCACGCCGCGACGGCGCAGGTTCTCGATGGTGGATTCCAGCCGCTTGAGGCCGGTGGCATCCACCAGCGGCACCCGCTCCAGCCGCAGCAGCACCCAGCGCGGCGGCTCCCGCGACCACGACAGCGCGCGCTCCAGCGAGTCCACCGAGCCGAAGAAGAACGGCCCCTCGATGGCATAGACCAGCACGCCCTTCGGCAGCGCCTCCAGCCCGGCCTCGGCCAGCTCATGGCGCAGGCTGGCCTGGCCATGCTCCACCACCGAAACCGACGCACTCATCCGGCGCATGAACTGGAACATCGCCAGGATCACGCCAATGTTCACCGCCACCACCAGGTCGGTGACGATGGTCAGGACGAAGGTGATCAACAGGATCGCCACGTCCGCGCGCGGCGCCTGCCGGACCATCCGCAGGAAGCGGCGCGCCTCGCTCATGTTCCACGCCACCAGGAACAGGATCGCGGCCAGCGCGGCCAGCGGCACCTTGCCGGCATACGGCGCCAGCACCAGCAGGATCAGCAGCAGGGTGATGCCGTGGACCACGCCGGCCAGCGGCGAAGTGCCGCCGTTCCTGATGTTGGTGGCGGTACGCGCGATCGCGCCGGTGGCGGCGATGCCGCCGAACAGCGGCGACAGGATGTTGGCCACGCCCTGCCCGATCAGCTCCTGGTTGGAATCGTGGCGGGTGCCGGCCATGCCGTCGGCCACCACCGCCGACAGCAGCGATTCGATCGCGCCGAGCATGGCGATGGTGAACGCCGCCGGCAGCAGTTCCACCAACCGGTCGAAGCCCACCTCGGGCAGCTGCAGCGCCGGCAGCGCGCGCGGGATGGCGCCGAAGGTGGATTCGATGGTGGCGACGCCCTGCAGGTCGAACGCCATCACCACCGCGGTGGCCACGACCATCGCCAGCAGCGGGCCTGGCACGCGCGCAAGGCCGGGAATGCGCGAGCCCCACACCGCCAGCACCAGGCTGAGCAGGGCCAGCAGGGAAGTCGCCGGATGCAGGTGGTTGAAGGACTGCAGCAGATGCCAGGTCTTCAGGTAGAACGGCCCGTCGCCGGGCGCCGGCAGGCCGAAGAAGTACTGCCACTGGCCCACCCAGATGATCACCGCGATGCCGGCGGTGAAGCCCACGATCACCGGGTCGGGAATGAAGCGGATCACCGCGCCCAGCCGCGCCAGCCCCATCGCCACCAGCATCACCCCGGCCATCAGCGTGGCCAGCAGCAGGCCGCTGACGCCGAACTTCGCCACCACCCCGGCCAGGATCACGATGAAGGCGCCGGTCGGGCCGGCGATCTGTATCCGCGAGCCGCCGAACAGCGACACCGCGATGCCGGCGATGATCGCCGTGTACAGCCCCTGCTCCGGCTTGACCCCGGACGCGATGGCAAACGCCATCGCCAGCGGCAGCGCCACCACCCCGACGATCACCCCGGCGGTGATGTTGGGCAACCAGTGCTCGCGCCGGAACAGCCCCGCGCGCGCGGCTTCGACCAGCGCGATCATGCTTCCTCCTCCGCCTTGAGCCGCACGCCGCGTCCGCCGCCACTGCTGGCGGCGCGCTCGCCGATCAGCTCCACCCCGGCCGCATCTAGCGCGGCCACCACCTTGACCAGCGAATCGACCACGCCGCGCACATGGCCGCGGCTGAGTTCCATGCGCTGGATGGTGGGCAGGGACAGGCCGGCCATCTGCGCCAGCGTCTTCTGGTCGATGCCAAGCAGGGCGCGCGCGGCGCGCATCTGGGCTGAAGTGATCACGGGCTCTCCGCTCCGGACGATGCGATAAGGAACAGCATAGTTAATGCTTTAAACATCAATATGGCCGCATTTTACCGCTATCCGACATGCGAATCCGCCATCCCCATCACGAAAAAACCCCGCCGCTGCCGCCGGGTGGCGACATGGACGGGGTCATCGCGGGAAGGCCGCCGTGCAAGCGGCGGCCGGGGTTCGCAACCGGCTCGACCGGCCTCAGGCCCGCGCGAACACCAGCGCGGCGTTGGTGCCGCCGAAGCCGAAGCTGTTGGACATCACCACATCCAACTTGGCGTCACGGCTCTCGCGCACGATCGGGAAGCCCTCCGCGCCGGGATCGAGGTTGTCGATGTTGGCCGAGCCGGCGATGAAGCCGTCGCGCAGCATCAGCAGGCTGTAGATCGCCTCGTGCACGCTCGCCGCACCCAACGAGTGGCCACTCAGTGCCTTGGTGGAGGAAATCGGCGGCACCGCATCGCCGAACACCTCGCGCACCGCGTTCAGTTCGACGATATCGCCCAGCGGGGTGGATGTGCCGTGGGTGTTGAGGTAGTCGACTGGGCGGCTCACGCCTTCCAGCGCCATCTTCATGCAGCGCACCGCGCCCTCACCGCTCGGCGCCACCATGTCCGCGCCGTCGGAGGTCACGCCGTAACCGACCAGTTCCGCGTGGATGTGCGCGCCCCGCGCCACCGCGTGGTCCCAGTCCTCCAGCACCAGCATGCCGCCGCCGCTGCCGATGACGAAGCCGTCGCGGCCCACGTCGTAGGGGCGCGAGGCCTTCTCCGGTTCGTCGTTGCGGCCGGACGACAGCGCGCCCATCGCGTCGAACATCACCGTCATCGTCCAGTCGAGGTCTTCGCCGCCGCCGGCGAACACGATGTCCTGCGCGCCGTGGCGGATCAGGTCGGCGCCGGCGCCGATGCAGTGCGCGGAGGTCGCGCAGGCGGCGCTGATCGAATAGCTCAAGCCCTTGATCTTGAACGCGGTGGCGAGGTTGGCCGACACCGTGGAGCACATCGTGCGCGGCACCATGTACGGGCCAACCTTGCGCACGCCGCGGTCGCGCAGGATGTCGGCGGTCTCCACCTGCCAGCGGCTGGAACCGCCGCCGGAGCCGGCGATCAGGCCGGTGCGCGGGTTGCTGACCTGCGCCTCGGACAGGCCGGCGTCGGCGATGGCGTCGCGCAGGGCGACGTAGCTGTAGGCCGCGGCATCGCTCATGAAGCGCTTGAGCTTGCGGTCGATGACCGCGTCGAGGTCAAGGTCCACCGCACCGCCGACCTGGCTGCGCAGCCCGCGCTCGACCGAGTCGGGCAGGGTGCGGATGCCGGAGCGCCCCTCGCGCAGCGCGCGCGAGACGGTGTCTAGGTCATTGCCGAGGCAGGAGGTGATGCCCATGCCGGTAATGGCGACGCGACGCATGTCAGAAGCTCTCCGTCGAGGTGAACAAGCCTACCCGCAGGTCCTTGGCGGTATAGATTTCACGGCCATCGACCAGGGTGCGGGCGTCGCCCTGCGCCACCACCAACTTGCGGTTGATGACGCGGGTGACATCGATTTCATAAGTCACCACCTTGGCGGTGGGCAACACCTGGCCGGTGAACTTCACCTCGCCGCAGCCCAACGCGCGGCCGCGGCCGGGCGCGCCCAGCCAAGTCAGGTAGAAGCCGACCAACTGCCACATCGCATCCAGGCCCAGGCAGCCGGGCATCACCGGGTCGCCGAGGAAGTGGCACTTGAAGAACCAGAGATCGGGGTTGATGTCCAGTTCGGCGCGGACGAAACCCTTGCCGTGGGCGCCGCCGTCGTCGTTGATCTCGACGATGCGGTCGAACATCAGCATCGGGTCGGCCGGCAGGCGGGCCAGGCTGTTCGGGAACAACTCGCCACGTGCGCTGGCCAGCAGCTGCTCGCGGGTGAACGATGAAGCGCGGGTCATGGAATGGCCCTAGGGGGAAACTCCCGATTGTAAACATGACAGCCGCGCGATACCTAGGCGTATGCCGGTTCCGCAACGCGGTTCTAGTTTGCCCGGGTAAAACGATTGCAAACGTGTGCACTGCAACAACCCACGCCAAAGCATATTAAGCTGCGGTGGCCCCCCTGCCGGGAAATCCTCCGTGTCGCAAGCTACGCCAGCCTCGCTGCTGACCATTTTCGGCGCCACCGGCGATCTTGCCCGGCGCATGCTGCTGCCCTCGCTGTACAGCCTGCAGGCCGAACACCTGCTGCCGGACGGCATGCGCATCCTCGGCACCGCGCGCAGCGAGCTGGACCGGGAAGGATTTGCCAACCTGGTGGCCGCCAGCATCGCCGAGCGCATCCCCGCCGCCGAACGCAGCGACGAGGCCCTGCGCGGCCTGCTGGAGCGGCTGGACTACTGCGCCGCCGGCGCCGACGACGCAGCCTCCATGCGGGCGCTGGCCGGCCGGGTGGACGCACTGCGCAACGGCGACGTGCTCTACCACATGAGCACCGCCCCGCGCTTCTACGGCCCGGCCTGCCAAGCGCTGGCCGCCAACGGCGTGGCCGGCGCGGGCACCCGGGTCATGCTGGAGAAGCCGATCGGCAAGGACTTGGCCTCTGCCATCGCCATAAATGACAGCGTTGCCATGGCCTTCGACGAGGAGCGGATCTTCCGCACCGACCACTACCTCGGCAAGGAAGGCGTGCAGAACCTGATCGCGCTGCGCTTCGGCAATTCGCTGTTCGAGCCGCTGTGGAGTGCCCGCCATATCGAGCAAGTGCAGATCACCGTCGGCGAGACCGTCGGCGTGGAGGGCCGCGGCGACTATTACGACGATTCCGGCGCGTTGCGCGACATGCTGCAGAACCACCTCCTGCAGCTGCTGTGCCTGGTGGCGATGGAGCCGCCGGCGCGGTTCGAACCCACCGCGGTGCGCAACGAGAAGATCAAGGTGCTGCGCTCGCTGCGGCCGATCGACCGCGGCAACGTCGCCACCGAATCGGTGATCGGCCAGTACACCGCGGGCGCCAGCGAAGGCCGGGTGGTGCCGGGCTACGCCGGGGAGCTGGGCCGGGCCAGCCGCACCGAAACCTTCGTCGCCCTGCGTGCGCACGTGGACAACTGGCGCTGGTCGGGGGTGCCGTTCTACCTGCGCACCGGCAAGCGCCTGCCCTCCCGCAGCACCGAGATCTACATCCAGTTCCGCAAGGTGCCGTATTCGATCTTCGGCGGCCCGGCGGACACCGACATGCGGCCCAACGGCCTGCTGATCAAGCTGCAGCCGGAAGAGCGCATCGAGCTGGACCTGATGAGCAAGACCCCGGGGCTGGATCGCGCCGGCCTGCGCCTATCGCAGGTGGCGCTGGACCTGGACTTCCACGAGGAATTCCTCAACGCGCGCAAGCGCATCGCCTACGAACGCCTCTACCTGGATGCGATCGAAGGCAACGGCACCTTGTTCGTGCGCCGCGACGAAACCGAGGCGGCATGGCAGTGGGTCGATGCCATCGCCGATGGCTGGCGCGACGCCGACATGCTGCCGAAACCGTATCCGGCCGGCACCTGGGGACCAAGCGCGTCGGTGTCGCTGGTGGATCGGCTCGGCCACGGCTGGCGCGAATGAGGACGGCGGCGATGGGTTGGATCGAACGCGACTATCCCGATACCGCCAGCTTGGTGGCCGGTGTCGCCGCGGTATTCGAATCCGCCTGTCGCGACGCCATCGCCCAGCGCGGCGGCGCCTTCCTCGCGCTGGCGGGCGGACGCACCCCGCTGCCGGTGTACGCACACTTGGCAGGCGCGCAGCTCGGCGGCCGCATCGAAGTGCTGCCCACCGACGAACGCTGCGTGCCGCACGACCACCCAGCCTGCAACCTGCGCAACCTGCGCGAGGCGTTTGCCGCCGATGCCGGCATCGCGCTGGAGCCGGTCACCGCCGTTGACGGCGACATCGACGCCTCGCTGGCGCAGGCGCGCAGCCTGCTTGCCACCCATCCCCAGCCCTTCGACGCCGTGCTGCTGGGCATGGGCGCGGACGGCCACTTCGCCTCGCTGTTCCCGGGCGCGGCCAATCTTGCCGACGGGTTGGCGCTGGACAGCGGCGCCGATGCCATCGCCACCCTGCCCGACCCGCTGCCGCCGGAAGCCCCGTTCGCACGGATCAGCCTGACCCTGCCGCGCCTGCTGCGTGCACGCGCGGTGCACCTGGTCGCCAGCGGCCACGACAAGCGCGCCATCCTCCGCCGCGCCCAGCAGGAACCGCAGGCGCCGTACCCGGTCGCCACGCTGCTGCACGCGCCGGCGTCCATCCACATCCACTGGAGCCCCTGATGCCTACCGCCGCGCTGCACCCCGCCGTCGAACGCGTCACCGCCCGCATCGCCGAACGCAGCCTGGCGACGCGCCGCGACTACCTCGCGCGCATGGACGCCGCGCGCGCGGCCGGGCCCTACCGCTACAAGCTGTCCTGCGGCAACCAGGCGCATGCCTTCGCCGCTTCCGGCGAGGACAAGCCGGCGCTGCGCGGCGGGCGCGGCGGCAACATCGGGATAGTGACTGCCTACAACGACATGCTCAGTGCGCACCAGCCGATGGAGCAGTACCCCACGCTGATCCGCATGGCCGCGCGCAATGCCGGCGGCAGTGCGCAGGTGGCCGGTGGGGTGCCGGCGATGTGCGACGGCATCACCCAGGGCCGCGACGGCATGGAGCTGTCGCTGTTCTCGCGCGACGTCATCGCCATGGCCACCGCGGTATCGCTGTCGCACGACAGTTTCGATGCGGTGCTGTGCCTGGGCGTGTGCGACAAGATCGTGCCGGGCCTGTTGATCGGCGCGCTCAGCTTCGGCCACCTGCCGGTGATCTTCGTACCGGCCGGGCCGATGCCGTCGGGCATCCCCAACAAGCAGAAGGCCGAGGTGCGCCAGCGTTATGCGCTGGGGCAGGCGACGCAGGACGAGCTGATGGATGCGGAGGCCGCTTCCTACCATGCGCCCGGCACCTGCACCTTCTACGGCACCGCCAATTCCAACCAGATGCTGATGGAAGTGATGGGCCTGCACCTGCCCGGCACCGCCTTCGTGCCGCCGAACGGGCCGCTGCGCAGCGCGCTGACCGTGGCCGCCGCCGAACAGGCGCTGCGCATCACCGCGCTGGGCGCGGACTACCGCCCGCTCGCCCGGACCGTCAACGAGAAGGCCATCGTCAACGCGATGGTCGGGCTGGCGGCCACCGGCGGCTCCACCAACCATGCCCTGCACTTGGTCGCGGTGGCGCGCGCCGCCGGCCTGCTGATCGACTGGAACGACCTCGACGAACTCTCCAAGGCCACCCCGCTGCTGGCGCGGGTGTATCCGAACGGTGCCGCCGACGTGAACCATTTCGAGGCCGCCGGCGGCATGGGCTTCGTGATCTCGCAGCTGCTGGATGCCGGCCTGCTGCACGAGGACATCCTGTGCGTGCACGGCGGCAGCCTGCGCCAGCAGGCCCGGCAGCCGTATCTGGACGACCTTGCCCTGCGCTGGCGCGATCCGCCGGCGGTATCGCGGGACATCGACATCGTGCGGCCGGTGTCCGCGCCGTTCGACAGCGAGGGCGGCCTGCGCCGGTTGCAGGGCAACCTTGGCCGCGCGGTGGTCAAGATTTCCGCGGTGGCGCCGCAGTACCGCCGGCACGAGGCACAGGTGCGGATCTTCGCATCGCAGGACGCGCTGCTGGCCGCGTTCAAGGCCGGCGGGCTGGAAGGCGACTTCATCGCGGTGGTGCGCGGGCAGGGCCCGCGCGCCAACGGCATGCCGGAACTGCACAAGCTCACCCCCACCTTGGCGGCGCTGCAGGACCGCGGCCAGCGCGTCGCCCTGCTCACCGACGGGCGCATGTCCGGCGCGTCCGGCAAGGTGCTGGCGGCCATCCACGTGACCCCGGAGGCCGCCGATGGCGGCGCGCTGGCGAAACTGCGCGAAGGCGACCTGGTCCGCATCGACGCCGAAGCCGGCAGCATGGACGCGCTGGTGGATGCCGCCGAATGGCAGGCACGCGAGGTGGTGCTACCGGACCTCGCCGGCAACCAGTCGGGGATGGGCCGCGAGCTGTTCGCGCTGATGCGCAACGGCGTCGGTTCGGCCGAAAGTGGCGCCTGCTCGCTGTTCGGGACTGGCGCATGAACCCTTCCAGCCTCGCCCTGGTCGGCGACATCGGCGGCACCAACGCGCGCTTCGCGCTGGTCGACCTGGACGCGGCCAAGATCGAACTGCGCGAATCCAGATCGCTGCCGAATGCCGATTTCGCCAGCCTGCAGCACGCGATCGAACATTACCTGTCCGGCGTCGCCGACCAGCCGGCGCGCGCCGCGCTGGCGGTGGCCTGCCCGGTGGGCAGCGACGAAATCCGCCTGACCAACCGGGCTTGGTCGTTCTCGCGCAGCGAACTGCAGCGCAAGCTGGGGTTTTCCGAATTGCGCATGCTCAACGACTTCGGGGCGGTGGCGTGGGCGATCCCGGCGCTGTCTTCGGAACACCTGGTGACCCTGCACGGCGCACCGGAGCCGCCGCAGCGCGGCCCGGTCAGCGTGCTGGGCCCCGGCACCGGGCTGGGCGTTGCGATGCTGGTGGGCTCCCAGGCGAACGGCTGGCACGTGGTGGAAACCGAAGGCGGCCACGTCGGCTTCGCCCCGATCGGTGACGAGGAGCGCGCGATCTCGGCGTGGCTGACCGCGCAGCACGGGCGCACCTCCAGCGAGCGCCTGCTGTGCGGCAAGGGCCTATCCGAAATCGACGCGGTCCTGCGCGGCTCCGGCGTCGTGCTGCCGGGGCAATTGCCGCAACCCGGGGAAACCACGCTGCGCGCCCCGGTCCTGCGCGATCCGGCCGAGGTGGTGGCGGCCGCGCTGGACGGCCACGACCAGGCCGCGCGCCGCGCCCTCGCCCGCTTCTGCGCCGTGCTCGGCAGCGTGGCCGGCGACTGCGCGCTGATCCACGGCGCCCGCAGCGTGGTCATCGCAGGCGGGATCGTGCCGCGCTTCATCCCGTTCCTGCGCAGCAGCGCGTTCCGCGAACGCTTCCTCGCCAAGGGACGGATGGCCCCGCTGCTGGAGTCCCTGCCGGTCCAGGTCATCACCCATCCCCACCCCGGCCTGCTCGGCGCCGCCTGCGCGCTGCGCGCCACGGAGCTCTGAACATGTTCGACACCGCCCGCCACAATCAGCTCGTCGACGCCGTGTTCGCCCGCGCGCCGGTGGTGCCGGTCATCACCATCGAACGCATCGAAGACGCACTGCCGCTGTGCCGGGCGCTGGCCGACAACGGCCTGCCGGTGCTGGAAGTGACCCTGCGCACCGCCTGCGCACTGGACACCATCGCCCTGTTGGCGCGCGAACTGCCGCAGGCCTGCGTGGGCGCCGGCACCGTGCTGGGCGAAGCCGACTTGCGCCGCGTCGAAGCGGCCGGCGCGCGGTTCGCCATCTCGCCGGGTTGCACCGATGCGCTGTATGAAGCCGCGAAGGACTGCGCCACCCCGCTGATCCCCGGGATAGCGACGGCCTCCGAGCTGATGCGCGGGCTGGAACACGGCTGGCAGCGCTTCAAGTTCTTTCCCGCCGAGGCCAGTGGCGGCGTGGCCGCGCTCAAGGGCTTCGCCGGCCCGCTGCCGATGGCCCGCTTCTGCCCGACCGGCGGGATCGACATCGCCAAGGCACCCGTCTACCTGGCACTGCCGAACGTGGCCTGCGTGGGCGGCTCTTGGATGCTGCCCAGCGACGCCATCAAGGCTGGCGACTGGGAACGCATCGGCCGGCTGGCGCGCGAGGCGGCGGCGCTGCCGCGCTGACCCCGCTCACCCTGGGCACCACGCCTGCGGCCCCCCGGCAAAGAAAAACCCCGCCGGCTGGCGCCGGCGGGGCTGGCTCGTGGCCCAGGGATGAAGCTGGCTTCAGAACTTGTAGCTGAAGCCCATCAGCGTGGTCTTGCCGTATTCGAAGTACGACACCGGGCGGTTCGCCGGATCCCCCGAGTTGTAGGTGGAGAACGGCTCGTCGCCGATGTTGCTGACCTGCAGGTACAGCGACAGGCCCTTGAACGCACTGCTGTCCGGGAAGCTGTAGTTCAGCTGCGCGTCCTGCACCGTCTCGCCGGCGATGTCGATCGTCTGGTAGTCGGCGCCGAAGCCGCGGGTTTCGCCGCGGAAGGCCGAGCGGGAGCGGCTGCTATAGCGCACCGAGAACCCGCCGCGCTCGTAGTACGCGGTGACGTTGGACACGTACTTCGACAGCCCCGAGATGGGCTCGGAAGTACCGGGGCCATTCGGATGGATCGAGCTGCTGGTATCGGAATAGGTGGCGATGATGCCGAGGCCATCCAGCGGCTTCCACAGCAGGTCCAGCGGCACCGAGGCGGTGAGCTCGAGGCCGTGCAGCGAACCACCTTCGCCATTGGCCGGTTGGCTCATGCGCCCCACGGTGGAGGTCGGATACACCACCTGGCCAGCGCTGGGCGGGGGCAGCGGGAAGCCGGCGAAGTCGAACGGCAGGTCGTTCTGCTGGTAGATGTAGGTCAGCAGGTTCTTGCGGAAGTACGCAGCGCCGAAATAGCCACGGTTGCCCTGCGCGGTGCTGAAGTATTTTTCCAGCGACAGGTCATAGGCATGCGCCAGCCACGGCTTCAGCTTCGGGTTGCCGCCGCCGGCGCTCCAGTCGCCGCGCGTGGTGTCGATGTTCACGTCCATGCCGGCCTTCATCTGGTCCATGCGCGGACGCGCCATCTGCTTGGCCGCCCCGAAGCGCAGGAAGGTATCCGGCAGGAACTCCAGCCCCAGGTTGAGGCTGGGCAGGAACACCGAGTAACTGACGCCGTCGGTCGCCGCCGAACCCGCCGCGTTGCCCGCGAACGTGCTGTAGCCCTCGGAGTCCTGATGGACGAAGACCTCCTGGAACCCGACATTGCCGCGCAGCGGCTTGCCCGCCACTTCGGTGTCGAGGTCGGCCTTGAAGTACAGGGTGGTCAACTTTTCCGTCACCGACCAGTTCTTGGCGGCGATGTCCTTGTGGTACTTGCGCACCAGCGTGTAGGTGCCCGAGTCCAGCAGGTCATTGGCGTCGATGTAGCCCAGCGTATCGAGGCCGCCGAAGCCGAAGGCCTGGTCCCCGCCGGGGAAGGCGGCGCTGCCGCCGGCAAGGCAGTTCTCGGCATTGGCCGGATCGACCTGCAGGCAAAGCTTCGCTTCCGACGAGCCCTTCCGCTTCGTGCGGCGGCTGGAGTTCAGGCCGAAATCGATGGCACTGACCACCCCCGTATCGAAGGAGCGGATCGCGTTCATGCGGAAGGCGTCCAGCTTGTCGGTGACGGTGAAGTCCTTCAGGTACCCGTCCTGGCCCCAGCCACCGTTGTCCTTCAGCTCCAGGTTCGCGGCACCAAGGTCGGCGACGAACAGGTAGTTGTTGAATTTCCCGCTGGGATCCAGCACCAGGTCCATCGCGGTGGCGCCGCCGTTGGCCTTCGGGCCGGCGTACGTTTCGAGGAACCGCATGTCGCGGTCCACCTTCGAGGTCGAGAGGTCGGCGTTGATGGTCCAGTGTTCGCTGACGCGGAACTTGTTGTTGAAGCCGATCGAGTCGAGCTTGTCGGTGATCGGGTTGCTGTCCATGCGCACCACCGGATGCACGTTGGCCCAGGTGCTCTCGGTGATGGTGTTGTTGCCGCTGACGGTGTAGCCGGGTTGCAGCTGGCCGCTGCCCCAGACGGTGCCGAACTCCATGCCGGTCTTGATTTCGGTCTTCTCGAACTTGGAGTGGAACCAGTCCAGCGTGCCTTCGTAGAAGTCGTTGGGCTTGAACTGCAGGGTGGCGGCGAAACCGTCGCGCTTGTTGTTGTCGTCGAAGCGGTACAGCTTGCCGCCGCCCAGCACGGTGGTGCCATTCGGTCCGTCGGTATAACCCCAGACTTCGTTCTGGTAGCCGGGTTGCGGGCTATCCAGGTGGGTGTAGCCGATCGACAGGCCGATGGTGTTGTCGCGGAACTGGTCGATGTACGAAACGTTGAAGCGATTCCCCGTTTCCTTCTGGCTGCGGATCCTGTTCTGCTCGTAGCGCCCGCCGATGTTGACGACGCGCTTGTCGTAATCGAGCGGACGCACGGTGCGCAGGTCGACGGTGCCGGCCAGGCCCTGCCCGACCAGCGAGGCGTCCGGGGTCTTGTAGACCAGCACCGAGCTGAGCAGCTCCGACGGATACTGGTCGAACTCGACGCCGCGGTTGTCGCCGGTACTCACCTGCTCGCGCCCGTTCAGCGTGGCAGTGGAAAAGTCGCCGTTGAATCCGCGGATGTTGATCTGGGAAGCGCGGCCGCGCTCGCGCTGCGCGGTCAGTCCCGGCAGGCGCGCGATCGAATCGGCGATGCTCGAATCCGGCAGCTTGCCGATGTCTTCGGCCGAGATCGATTCGACGATGGACGTGGACGCCTGCTTGGTGTCGATCGAGCGCTCGATCGCACCACGCATGCCGGTAACGACGACCTTGTCGAGATTCTTGGCGTCGTCGGCTTTCTTCTTGCCGGCCGCGGCCTGCCCGCCCTGTTCGGTCTCGCCGGTGGATTGCGCATGCGCTTGCGCGGTCAACAACATCGCGGCCGACGCCAGCGCCACGCTCAACAGGTTTCGCTTCAACTGCACCATGTTCCCCTCCAGAAATGGTTCTCGGAAATGGCGGACTGTGGCCGTCCGCTCCTCATGCCTGCGCCGTGCGCATCACATGAACATTGCGATGGTAGTCGCGCCATCGGCCAACAGAAGATGCTGCATACGTATTCATTGCAGCTCCCGGCCAATGCCGTGCAGCCCGCGCCAATGCTGGCTTGCAGCAAAAATTGAATGCCGCCCGCAGGCGCGGCTGCGCGCCCGTTGATGCGCCTGCGCAGGGCTCAGGGCGACGCCGCGGAAACCGCTTCCGACGCAACCGGCAGCAGCCGCACGGCTGCGCCGCCACCGCCGGCCAGCCACAGCGACAGCGCGTCGCCGCGGGCCACGGTTTTTTCCTCGCTGACGAAACGGAAGCGCGCGTCGCCCTGGAACGAAGCGCCTTCACCGTCGCGATAGATCTGCGCGCGGTAGCGTTTGCCGGGCTCGAGGAAATCCAGCGCCAGTGCCAACATCCGCGGATTGCGGTCGTTCATCGCGCCGACGAACCACTCGGGCTTTCCGCGCGCCTTGCGCGCGATCGCCACGTACTCGCCCACCTCCCCGGCCAGCACTTTCGACTCATCCCAGTCCACCGCGACATCCCTGATGAAGCGGAACGCTTCGGGATGCGCGGCGTAATGCTCCGGCAGGTCCGCCACCATCTGGATCGGGCTGTAGATGCCGACGTAGAGGGCCAGCTGCCGCGCCAGCGTGCTCTGGATCTCCTGCCCGTTGCGACCGGTCAGGCTGACGATGCCCGGCGTGTAGTCCATCGGCCCCGCCAGCAGGCGGGTGAACACCAGCGTGACCTCGTGCTCCGGTGGGTTCGGCGGGTTGCCCCAGGCGTTGAACTCCATGCCGCGCGCACCTTCGCGCGAGATCCAGTTCGGATACGTGCGGCGCAGGCCGGTGTCCTTGATCGGTTCGTGGGCGTTGATCGCCACGTGGTGCCTGGCCGCGTCGCGCACCACCCGCAGGTGGTGGTTGCTCATCCACTGGCCCTCGTGCCACTCGCGCAGCACCGGCGCGCCCACGACGTCCTGACGCTCGATCTGGCCGGCATCGCAAACATAGCCGGTCTTGACCGCGTCGATGCCCAGCGCTGCGAACTTCGCGAACGCGGCGTCCATCTGCCGCTCGTAGTGGCTGACCGCGCAGGCGGTTTCGTGGTGGCCGACCAGGTGCACGCCCTTGCCGCCGGCATACTTCGCCAGTGCGGCAAGGTCGTAGTCGGGGGTGGGTTTGCTGAAGTCGAACCCCCAGCCGTTGGCGAACCAGTCGCCGTCCCAGCCTACGTTCCAACCTTCCACCAGCACGCCGCGGAAACCGTTGGCGGCGGCGAAGTCGATGTAGCGCTTCGTGTTTTCCGTTGTTGCGCCGTGCTTCGGGCCGGTTGCCCAACTCTCCTTGTCCAGATGCAGCGACCACCACACCCCGACGTACTTCGACGGCTTGAACCAGGCCACGTCACCGAGCTTGTTCGGCTCGTTGAGGTTGAGGATCAGGTTGGATTCGACCAGCGCGCCGGCGCGTTCGCCCAGCGTGATCGTGCGCCACGGGGTGACGAACGGCGTCCTGCGCACCACGGGCGCGGGACTGCCGGGCGTCAGCAGCGCGCGCAGCTCGCCGTCGCCGCCGCGCATCAGGTTCATGCCGGCGTAATCGACCAGCGCCGCCTCGTGGATGCTCAGGTGCAGGCCATCGTCGGTGCGCAGGGTGATCGGCGTCTGCACCACCCCGACCTCGGACAGCGGGGTGCGGTGGTAGAGGTATTCCTCGCGGTTCCACTCCAGCGCCGGGATCCACCACGCGGTGGCCGGACGGGCGACGGCGAACTCGGTCAGTTCCTGCACGATCTGCGCCTCGCGCAGCGCCGGCTGCGCCGGCACGTCGTAGCGGAAGCCGATGCCGTCGTCGAACACGCGGAACACCATGTCGAAGCGGCGATGGTCGCCGTCCTTCTCGACGAAGCCCGCGCGCAGCTCGTTGTAGTGGTCGCGCACGTAGCGGCGCTCGCCCCAGGGCTGTTCCCAGGTGCTGTCGGCGCTGCGCTGCGTCTGTCCGTCCAGCGCAAGGTTGCGCAGCAGCTGGCGGCCGTTGCGGAAGATGAAGCCCAGCCGCGAATCCTTCAGCACCGGCTTGCCGTCGCGCAGCACCCGGTAGGCCAGCCGGCCTTCGCCATTGAGGTCCAGCTGCACCTCGATGCGGCCATCCGGCGACTTCACCTGCGCCACCTGTTCGGCACTGGCCGTGCCCGGCAGCGCCAGTGCCAGCGCGATCGCCAGCAGCGAAACGCGCACCGGCATATCCATCGTCTTCGCCTGCATGCCCTGCTCCTCCGTTCAGTCGGCCAGCAACGCGCAGGCCACGCCGCGCGGCGGCAGCCGCAGCACGCCTGCCTCCACGGCGGGTGAAGGCAGGCCCGGTACGTCCAGCAGGGTCGCGGGCGCCGGCAATGACCACTCGCAGGCCTGCGCGGAAAGGTTGAACGCCAGCAGCAGCCGCTGGGCCGCGTGTTCGCGCACCAGCGCCAGCACCTGCGCCGGCGCGTCGAGGAAGCGGATCGTGCCCTGCACCAGCGCCGGCTGCGTCTTGCGCCAGCGCAGGAAGGCGCGCGCGGCGTGCAGTACCGAGGCGGGGTCGCGCTCCTGCGCCTCCACGCTCAACGCGCGGTGCGCTGCCGGCACCGGCAGCCACGGCGCGGCGCTGCTGAAGCCGGCATCGTCCGCGCCGGTCCACGGCATCGGCGTGCGGCAACCGTCGCGGCCCTTGAAGTTGGGCCAGAACGCCTTGCCGTAGGGATCCTGCAGCGCCTCGAACGGCACCTCGGCCTCCGGCAGGCCCAACTCCTCGCCCTGGTACAGGCAGACGCTGCCGCGCAGCGAACACACCAGCGCCAGCAGCTGCCTGGCCATCGCGGCGTCTTCGCCGCCGCCCCAGCGGGTGACCGCGCGCTGCACGTCGTGGTTGGAGATGGCCCAGCACGGCCAACCTTCGGTCATCTTCGCTTCCAGCGCTTCCACCGTGGCGCGGATGTAGGTCGCGCTGCAGTCCGCGGTCAGCAGCTCGAAGCTGTAGCCCATGTGCAGCCGCTGCGGCGTGCAGTACTCGGCAGTGGTGGCCAGCGAATCCTCGGAAGAGATCTCGCCCAGCGCGCCGGCATCCGGGTAGCGGTCCAGCAGCGCGCGCACGTCCTCCAGCAGGCCGAGGTTTTCCGGCTGGGTGTTGTTGTGCAGGTGGTACTGGAATGCGTAGGGGTTGTCGGCGCTGAAGCCACGCCCCGTGCGCAAGTGCGCGGGCTTGGGCGGGTTGTCGCGCAGCCGTGCGTCGTGGAACGGGAAATTGATGGAGTCGAGGCGGAAGCCGTCGACGCCCCGGTCCAGCCAGAACTTCAGGTTGTCCAGCTGCGCCGCGCGCACTTCGGGGTTGTGGAAGTTGAGCTGGGGCTGCGATGACAGGAAGTTGTGCAGGTAGTACTGGCCGCGGCGCGGCTCCCACGTCCACGCCACCCCGCCGAAGATCGACAGCCAGTTGTTGGGCGGGGTACCGTCCGGCTTCGCGTCGGCCCAGACGAACCAGTCGGACTTCGGGTTGTCGCGGCCCTGCCGGCTCTCCTGGAACCAGGCGTGGTCGACCGAGCAGTGGCTGAGCACTTGGTCGATCATCACCTTCAGGCCCAGCGCGTGCGCCTTTTCCAGCACGCGGTCGAAATCGGCCAGCGTGCCGAACAGCGGATCGACGCCGCGGAAGTCGGCGATGTCGTAGCCGAAATCGGCCATCGGCGAGGTAAAGAAGGGCGAGATCCAGATCGCGTCCACGCCCAGCGAGGCGATGTAGTCCAGGCGCGCCAGGATGCCCGGCAGGTCGCCCACGCCGTCGCCGTTGGTGTCCAGGAAGCTGCGCGGGTAGATCTGGTAGATCACCGCGCCGCGCCACCAGTTCTGTCCTGCCATTCCCGCTCCACGCCCCTGCGACAAGCGCGGACTATGCCGCGCGTCGCCACGGCTGCGGCACCGCTGGTGCGTGAATACGTTTACATGCACGGCGCGGCGGAAGCGGTGCGGTATATCTACCCCGCCGCCCGTCCCGGCCGGCCACCGCGCGCACAGGGGACCGCATGCACACCACCGGCACCACCGCCAAACCGCAGCTGTCGTTCTGGCAGATCTGGAACATGTGCTTCGGCTTCCTCGGCATCCAGTTCGGCTTTGCCCTGCAGAACGCCAATGTCAGCCGCATCTTCCAGACCCTGGGCGCGGAGATGGATTCGCTGCCGGGCCTGTGGATCGCCGCGCCGCTGACCGGCCTGCTGGTGCAACCGGTGATCGGCTACCTGTCCGACCGCACCTGGACCGGGCTGGGCCGGCGGCGGCCGTATTTCCTCGCCGGTGCCCTGCTCGCCTCGCTGGCGCTGCTGTTCATGCCCGACTCGCCGACGCTGTGGATCGCCGCCGGGCTGCTGTGGGTGCTGGATGCGTCCATCAACGTGTCGATGGAACCCTTCCGCGCCTTCGTCGGCGACCAGCTGCCGGTATCGCAACGCGCCAAGGGCTATGCGATGCAGAGCTTCTTCATCGGCATCGGCTCGGTGGTGGCCAGCCTGCTGCCGTGGCTGCTGGCGAAGTGGGGCGTGGCCAACACCGCCGGTCCCGGCGAGGTCCCCGACACCGTGCGCTACGCCTTCTACGCCGGCGCGGGCGTGCTGTTGGGCGCGATCGCGTGGACGGTCCTGCGCACCCGCGAATATCCGCCGGAAGCGCTGCAGGCCTTCGACCAGGCGCCGCCGCTGGACCGCGCACCGCTGGACCGGCCGCGCGCCACCCGCTTCGGCCTGCTGTGGCTGCTGCTGGGCGGGCTGGGGCTGGCCGGAGTGGCATGGCAGGGCCTGCCGCGCGAGCTGTACCTGCTGGGCGCGCTGCTGGCCGCCTACGGCGTGGCCCTGCTGGCACTGAACGTGGTGGGGCGCGACAACGGCTTCGCCCACGTCATGCACGACATCTACGCGATGCCGACCGCCATGCGCCGGCTGGCGGTGGTGCAGTTCTTCTCGTGGTTCGCACTGTTCGCGATGTGGATCTACACCACCGTCACCGTCACCAGCGTGTACTACGGCAGCACCGACACCGCCTCGGCCGCCTACAACACCGGCGCCAACTGGGTGGGCGTGCTGTTCGCCGCCTACAACGGCTTCGCCGCGCTGGCGGCGATCGCGATCCCGTGGATGGCGCGCCGCTTCGGCCTGCGCGGCAGCCACCTGGTCAACGTGTCGCTGGGCGGGCTGGGCCTCGCCTCGATCCCGTTCCTGCCCGACGAGAACTGGCTGCTGCTGTCGATGGCCGGCGTCGGCATCGCCTGGGCCTCGATCCTGTCGCTGCCGTACGCGCTGCTGTCCGACAGCGTGCCCGCCCAGAAGATGGGCGTGTACATGGGCATCTTCAATTTCTTCATCGTCATCCCGCAGCTGGTGGCGGTGGCCACGCTGGGCTACATCCTCAAGCACGTGTTCGCCGACGACCCGGCGAAGATCCTCGTGCTGGGCGGCGCCAGCATGCTCGTCGCCGGGGCCTGCGTGCTGCGCGTGCCCGAACCCGCCGCCCACGCCTGAGGCCCGCCATGCGCCAGATCCGCACCCTCCTCGCCCTCGCACTGTGCGCCGCCGCCAGCGGCTGCGCCAGCATCACGCCACCCGCCGCGCGCGCCGCCAGCGACTACTACGGCACGCTGGAACCGTTCGCCCGCGAGGCGGTGTACTTCGTGGTGACCGACCGCTTCGTCAACGGCGACACCGCCAACGACCAGCGCGACCAGGGCACCTTCGACATCCCGCTGGCGCCCTGCAACGGCGTGGCCGGCAACATCGGCTACCTCGGCGGCGACTTCAGGGGGCTGGCGGACAACCTCGACTACATCCGCGGGATGGGCTTCACCTCGGTGTGGATCACGCCCGTCGTGGACAACCCCGACGAGCCGTTCACCGGCGGCACCGCGCCGACCTGCGGCGGCAGCCTCGCCGACAAGGGCAAGACCGGCTACCACGGCTACTGGGGCGTGAATTTCTACAAGCTCGATGAACACCTGCCCAGTCCCGGGCTGGACTTCCGCGGACTGGCCGACGCCGTCCACGGCAAGGGCATGAAGCTGGTGCTGGACATCGTGGGCAACCACGGCTCGCCGGCGTGGGGGATGGAGCGCGACCAGCCCGGCTTCGGCAAGATCTACGACCGTGACGGCAAGCTGCTGGCCGACCACCAGAACCTGCCGCCGCAGCAGCTCGACCCCGCGCACAACCCGCTGCACCGCTTCTACAACAACGTCGGCCCGGTCGACGGCGAAAAATACGCCAGCGGCAACCTCGCCCAGCTCGCAGACCTCGACGAGAACAACCCCGCGGTGCTGGACTATCTGGCGGGCGCCTACGAACAATGGATCGAACAGGGCGCCGACGCCTTCCGCATCGACACCATCGCGTGGATGCCGGATGCGTTCTGGCAGCAGTTCACCAGCCGCATCCGCGCGCGGCATCCCGGCTTCTTCATGTTCGGCGAAGCCTTCGACTACAACGCCGGCACCATCGCCCGCCATACCCTGCCCGGCCACGGCGAAACCAGCGTGCTGGACTTCCCGATGAAGCAGGCGATGGAGGAGGCCTTCGGCCACAAGCAGGCCGGCTTCGAACGGCTGGCGCCGGCGCTGCACCTTACCGGCGGGCCGTACGCGAACCCCTACGACCTCGCCACCTTCTACGACAACCACGACATGCCGCGCATGGATGCCAGCGACGCCGGCTTCATCGACGCGCACAACTGGCTGTTCACCGCGCGCGGCATCCCGGTGGTCTATTACGGCTCGGAGATGGGCTTCATGCGCGGCCGGCCCGAGCACGGCGGCAACCGCAACTACTTCGGCGTGGAGGGGATCACCGCGGCCAAGGCGAGCCCGATCGGCGTGGCGCTGGCGCGCATCGCCAAGGTACGCGAAGCCTCACCGGCGCTGCAGCGTGGCCTGCAGGTCAATGTCGAGCTGCAGGGCACGCGCGCGGCGTTCTACCGCGTGTACCAGCACGCCGGCAATGCGCAGATCGCGCTGGTGCTGCTGAACAAGGGCGATGCGGCGGCGCGTTTCGCGATCGATTCGATGCTGCAGGCGGGCCGTTGGATGTCGGCGCTGGATGGCGGCGTGGTCGAGGTCGCCGCGGGTGGAACGCTGGAAGCCAGCGTGCCGGCGCATGGCGTGCAGGTCTACCTGCTGGATGCGCCGGTCACCGAACCTGCGCTGATGGCGGCACTGGATGCGGCGATGGCGGGCGCGCGGCTGCCGCGATAGTCAGCCGCCGCTGGACGCCCGCACCACGAGCGTGGGCTGCAGCATCACGCTCTGCGCCGGCTGCTCCCGCACCTGCTGCAACAGCGCCTGCACCAGCAGCTCGCCGGCTTTCGAGGTGTCCTGCACCACCGTGGTCAGTGGCGGATTGGCATACAGCGCCATCGACGTGCCGTCGAAGCCCACCACCGCCACGTCCTCGGGAATGCGCAGCCCGGCCTGCTTGAGCGCGTGCATCGCGCCGATCGCGATCAGGTCGCTGGCGGCGAACACCGCGTCGAACGGCAGCCCGCGTGCCAGCAGCGCGTTGGCGGCATCGGCGCCGGCCTGCTCGGTGCTGTCGGCGTCCACCTGCAGTTCCGGCAGCATCGCCGCACCGGCCTCGCGCAGCGCCGCGTCGCAGCCTTGGTAGCGGGCGAAGAACTCCGGGAACCGGGTGGAGGCATCACCGAGGAACGCGATACGGCGCCGCCCCTGCGCCAGCAGGTGCCGGCCCGCCAGCACCCCGCCGGCGTGGTTGTCGCAGCCAATGGAAATGCCCGGCTGGCCGGGCTGCACCTGGCCCCAGCGCACGAAATGCGTGCCCTGCTCCACCAGCCGCGCCAGCTTGCTCTCGTAGGCGAGGTAGTCCCCGTAGCCCAGCAGGATCAGGCCGTCGGCCTTCATGCTGTCCTCGTAGTCGGCATGCCAGTCGTCGGACAGCTGCTGGAACGACACCAGCAGGTCGTGGCCGTGGCGGGCGCAGGCGCGGGTGATCGAACCCAGCATCGACAGGAAGAACGGGTTGATGTGCGAATCGTCCTGGGTGGGGTCCTCGAACAGCAGCAGCGCCAGCGTGCCGGCGCGCTGCGTGCGCAGGCTGGAGGCGTGGCGGTCGACCTTGTAGTTGAGCTCGCGCACCGCCAGCTCCACCCGCCGGCGCGTCTCCGCGTTGACCAGCGGACTGCCCGCCAGCACCCGCGACACCGTGGCCTGCGACACCCCGGCCCGATGGGCGATGTCCAGCGAGGTGACCCGGGTCTTCTTGCGGGAGCGGCGCGCTTCGGTCATGGGCCGAGTGTAGCAACGGCTGCGCGCGACCGGCCCGGATGCGGCCCAAGCCGAGGCAGCGGCGACAGATCAGGCGCCGGTACGCAACGCAGCCGCCGTGCTCACGCCCCGGCCTTGCCGGCGGCGATGTGCGCGGCCTCCTCGGCCAGCAGTTCCGGGTGCAGGTCGAACTGGTCGGAGAGCAGCAGCGCACGCGCCGCTTCGCCCACTTCGATGCGTTCGGCCTGCAGCAGGTCGCCGTCGCGGAACAGTTCGATGTAGCTGTCCAGCACGCCGGACAGCGTGCCCTGCGCGGTATCCGGCGCGGCCAGGATCAGCTGCAGGCCCAGCGAACGCAGGTAGTCGACGGTGGCGCGCGCGTTCTGCGCATCGATCTTGTCGCCGAATTCATCCAGCAGGATCAGCCCCAGCCCGCCCGGATGCGCCGCGCTCTTGCCGTAGGCGGCGGCCAGGGCGGCGCCGGCGATCACGTACAGCGGCGCGCGGTGTTCACCGCCGGAGCCAGAGCGCATGCGCTCGGACAGCGAGCCGATCACCTTGTCGTCCTGGCGGATCTGCACCTCGAAGCGGAAGAAGCGGCGGTAATCGTCCAGCGCCGAGGCGGCGCCGCGCTGCGCGGCGTTGTCCTCGATCAGCTCGCGGAAGGCGGCCGGCACTTCGCCGGCGCTGCCGAACAGCCAGTCCTCGCCGCCCACGTCGGCGACGCGCTGGATGAAGCGGTGCAACTCGCGGTATTCGGGCGCGACCTCGTAGTGGAACTGGTAGCGCTCGTTGTTGGAGAACGCGGGGCTGGCGCGCAGGGTGCGGTTGAGCGTGCCGATCTGGTATTTCAGCTTGCTGAAGTTGTCGTACAGCGCCGAAGCGACGTTGCTGCGGAAAGTCTCGGTGGCGGTGGCGTAGGCCTCGTCGGCCTGCCGCTGGTAATTGGCAAGCTCCGATTCGCGCAGCTGCGCCAACTCCCTCGCCAGCAGGCTGCGCGCGGCGCGCCAGTCTCCGGGCGCCAGCTCAAGCGCCAGCGCGTGATCCTTGGCGTACTGCGACAGCGTGCCCCAGGCCTCGGGCTTGAGGTTGTCCAGCTGCCGGTCGCTATCCCTGGCGCGTTCCTCGCAGCGCACGCCGCGTTCCTCCAGCGCGGGCCACTTGGCGTCCATCTCCTCGCGCAGGCGCTCGACCCGGTTGGGATCGACATCAGCGTCGCGGAAGGCCTCCACCGCGCGCCGCGCCACCAGTTCCTCCTGCCCGCGCAGTCCATCCAGCAGGCGCTGCGCCGCGGTCTCCGCGCCTTCGTCCAGCGCCGCCCTCCCCAGCAGCGCATCGCGCCGGCTGCGACAGGCGGCCAGCTGGTCGGCAAGCTCGCGCAGCTGCTCGGACGCACGCAACAGGTCGGGGTTGTGGGCGGCTTCGCGGCCTTCCTGTGCGTCCCGGTAGCGGCGCAGCACCTGCCGGTGCTCGAGCGCCGCATCGTGCAGTGCCTGCGCCAGTCGTTCCGGATCGGCCAGCGGCGCCAGCCCGCGCTGGCAGGCATCGGCGCGGCGCAGCGCCGGTTCCAGCTCGCGCAGCTCGCGCTCGGCGGCGTCGATGTCCTCGCGCAGCACGCGCAGCCTGGCGCGGTTGTCGCTGGCGCCGATCTTCAGTTCGTCGGCCGATGGCAGGCGCCGACGCTCGATGCTGCCGCCCTTGGCCAGCAGGCCGTCGCGGGTCAGGCCCTGGCGGCTGGCAACCAGCTCGGCTTCGCTGTCCACGCAGCGCAGCTCGCCAAGGGTGCGGCGCAGGAACGCCAGCGCCTCGGCGTTGTCGCCTTCCAGCAGAGCGGCAACGCTGCCCGGCCTGGGATCCTCGCTTCCGCGCCGCGCCGCGCTGGACAGCGCCAGCTTGACGCCGTACACGCTGCGCCCACCGCTGAGCGCGCGGTACAGCTTCACCGCGCGCTCCTCGTCGGCTGCCGGCACCAGCAACGCCTCCACGTTGCCGCGCAGATAGGCTTCGATGGCGCCCTGCCAGGCCGGATCGCGCACCCGCACCAGGTCGCAGACCGGGCGCGCGGCGATGCCCTCGTCCTGCAGGTAGTGCATCAGCCGCACCACGTCGGGATGCAGCTCCGCCTTGCCTGCGGCCAGTCGCTTCTGGTTCTGGCGGGCCGCGGCCAGCCGGCCCTGCGCCGCGTCCACGCCGGCATGCAGGGCGCGGGCGTGGCCATCGACGGCGGCGATCAGCGGCTGCGCGGCGGCCAGCGCCTGCTGCGCTTCGGCAAACAGTGCGGCAGGCTGCCACGGCAGCTCGGCGTCCACAGGCAGCGCCGCCAGCGCGTCATACCAGCGCTGCCACGCCGCCTGCGTCTGCGCCAGTGCCGCCGCGTCCAGCGCTGGAAGATCGAGCCTGGCGGCCGCCTGCCACTGCTCGCGCACCATGCCCACGCTGCGGGTGAGTTCGCGCTTGAGCCGCGCCAGCTCGGCGCGGTCGCGGCCGGCCAGCTCGTCGATCTGCGCCTGCTCGCCGTAACCCGCACTGCCCTGCAGGCGCGCTTGCGCTTGCGTGTGCGCGTCTTCGATCGCCGCCTGCTCGCTGCTGGCTTCGCCCAGCGCGCGGCGGGTAGCGGCCAGCTGCGCACCGGCGGCCTCGCAGGCCGCTTCTGCCTGCTCCACCTGCTCCGACAGCAGGTCGCGCGCATATTCCGCGGCCAGCGCGCGGCAGCTGGCCGCGCGGACGGCCTGCTGGGCGATCTTCTCGTACTGCGCATCCACGCCCTCGGCGGCGGCGATCCGCGCCACCACCTGTTCGATCTTCTCCTTGAGCTGGCGGAAGGTGTCCAGCAGCGCGCGGAAGCGGGCGATGTCGGTGGGCCGGTCTTCTGCCACCAGCGTGCGCACGAACAGGTCCACGTCCTCCACCCGCTGCAGGTTCAGCGCGTTCTGGAAGGCCTTGCGGTAGGCGTTGACGTCGGGCTGGCCGGCGGGCGCGGCGCGCAGGCGCAGCAGCAGGTCCTTGAGGAAGCGCTCGCTGCCGGCATGCAGCTCCGGGCCCGGCCCGCTGCCGGCTTCGCGGCAGCGTTGTGCCAACAGCTCCCTGAAGGTTGCCCAGGCCAGCGGCAGTTCGCGGCCGTTGGCGCGTTCCAGGTGGTCGTCCAGCGTCAGCGCCACGCCCGGCACGATGTACTGGCCGTAGACGCGGTGATCTGGCTCATCCGCGCTGGCGCCCAGCGCGATGCCGGCGGTCAGCGGCAGGCCGCTGTCCTGGTCGCGGAACACCAGACTGATGTAGGTGGTGGCGGTGCGTCGCTTGCGCCCTTCCTCGCCGCTGCGCCAGGTGCCCAGGCAGTAGTCGCGGATCGAGCGCGCGCGGGCGCTGCCGCCGGCCTGGGCGTTGAAGCGGATCCGCGAGCGGTCGCCGCCCAGCAGCACGATCTGCAGCGCGTCAAGCAGCGCGCTCTTGCCGGCGCCGTTGGGCGCGATGATGGCGCTGGTGGGCGACAGTTCCAGCGTCTGCGCCTCGAACAGGAAGAACTGCACCAGGTGCACGCGCTCAAGCAGCTGCATCGTCGTCCTCCGTGCCCGCCGCTTCGTCGTCGCCGGCCTCGTCGTCACGGTTGTGCTGGTCCAGCCGCTGCAGCCAGGTTTCGCCGATGATGTCCACGATGGCCGGGCGCACGCGCAGGTGGAACGGCTGCGGGTCGTCCGGCTCGGACTCCACCAGCCGCGCCACGCCCCAGCGCCTGGCCGTGCGCGCCAGCGCGCGCAGCGCCCCGACCTCGGGCATCGGCCGCGCGACCAGCGCCTGGTAGGCCTCCTGCAGCTCGGGCAGCTCCACCACCACTTCGCCCAGTTCCTCGATGTCGCCCTGCCGCGCCGCCTCGTCGTAGCGCTGGCGCAGCACCAGCAGCAGCAGGGTTTCCTCCAGCGTCACCGGCACGCCCTCGGCGTGCGCCGGCAGCGCGAAGACATACCGGTAGTGCGCGTTGCGCTCCAGCCGGATGCCCAGCGGCGCCAGCGCGGCCACGTAGTCGTCGAAATGGTCCTCCACCAGGTGGTAGGCGCTGCGCGCGCCGCGGTCGCTGGCGTACAGCACCTGCTCGGTGACCAGGCGATAGGCGGCGCGCTCGAAATCGGCCACCGCGTGGATGCCGTTGGAGAGTTGCGAGAGGACGTTCCAGCTGCGTTTCATGCGGTCTTTCGGATGCGGTGGATGGTGAAGCGCGGCGCGCGCAGGTAACCGTTGTCGTTGCGTTTTCCGGCATCGATGAGCTCGACGCGAAAGCCCTTGGCCAGCCGGGTCAGCGGATCGTCGCGGCGCAGGCCGCCGACGCGATGGCTGCGCAGCGCCAGCGTGAGCAGGGTCTGGTAGGCGCGCAGGTCGGCGATGCTGTCGATGGCCAGCTGGGCGGAGTCCACCCGCCCGTCCGCAGGCAGGTGGCGGCCGACGTAGCGCGCCATGTCTTCCGCCGTCACCAGCCGCGCGCGCTTGATCCGCCGCAGCAGCACCAGCCGCGCCTGCTGCTCCGGCGTGGGCAGGGCCACGGCGTTGGCGCTGCGGGCGATGGCGGCGGGCTTGCGTCGGGGCGGCCGCAGCTGCGCGTCATCCATCAGCGCGCCCGGCGCCACCGGCAGCCGCAGCGCGTGTTCCGGCGCCGCCAGCGCGCCGCGGATCGCGCGTGCCAGCAGCACGTCGAGCCTGGCCGGCGCGCGCAGGCGGTAGTCGAGGAAGGCCAGCGCGCGGCGGTTGGCCTGGCGGATGTCCTCGTCCAGCCGACCCAGGTATTCGTCGATGCGCTCCAACTCGTGCAGCCGGCGCAGGCTGCGCGCCAACCGCGCCGCGGCGCGCTCGGCATCGCCCGCGGTGAGATGCTCGGCGTACCAGCCCAGCACCGCCGCGCGCCGGTCGCCGGTCTCGATCTCGCGCGCCATCGCCAGGATCGCACTGCGCCGCGCGAGCGGGTGGTCGGCCGTGTGCAGGTCGGCGTAGTCGCCCACGAAGAAGCCGGCCACGTAGCGTTCGAACCACTGTCGCGCGAACTGCGCGGTGCTCTCCGCGCGCGACAGCTCCGGCATCAGGTCGCGCACCTTCAGGCTCATCGAACTCAGCGACACCAGCAGCCGCCGCGCCTGGTCGGCGGCCTCGTCCAGCGCATCCCCGGCCGCCCTGCCTTCCACCACCTGGCGCAGTTGCAGCTCGATCGAACGCACCTTGGCCGACACGAAGGTGGGGCCCCGCTCGGCGAACTCCAGCAGCGTGGCCAGGAACTGCGCCACCAGCGGCGGCATGCTGACCATCTCGCGCGCGCCCACCCGCTCCTGGCGCAGCCAGCCGGCCGCGCGGAAACGCTCGTGGATGGCGTTGGCGCGCACGTTCAGCGGCGCGTCCGGCGCCTGCCCGTCCTCGTCCTCCCACGGATCATCGCTGAGCAGGTAACGCTCGATGGCGGCAGTGATCTCGCGGCGCTGGAATCCGATCGGCGGCGCCAGCGGCGCGTCCGGGCCGAAGAACTCCTCGTACAGCCGGCACAGCAGCGCCCAGTGGTGCTGTCGGTTGGCCGAGGCCAGCGGGCCGAACAGCCCAGCCGGCACCACCTCGAACAGGGGCGCGCTTCCATGCATCGTGTCTACCGCCCCCCCCGTTCCATGCCCGTCGCGGGCGGCCCGCGACCTGCGCACCCTGCCCCCGAGATTCCGTGGAATTATCCCAGATCGCCGCACTGGCCCGGCCGCCTGCCGGGGACGCGTCATTCGGCGGGATCCCGCGTCCCGGACGCGGCCGCCTGCCAGTCGATCCGGTTCCACTCCAGCTTGCGGCTGCGCCAGTGGCCTTCGATGGCCTGGGTGAAATCGGCGCGCACCAGCTTGCCGCGGGCCAGCAGCCAGTCGTCGTCCTCGCGCCGCACCACCACGCCCTCCAGCACGCCCTCGCGGAAGCGGCTGCGGCCCTGGGCCACGCGCGCCTCCAGCATCGCCACGGTGTGTTCGCCCTCGGCGATCCGCGGCACCGCCACCAGCCCGGCCTCGCGCGCCAGCGCATCGCGGCGGCCGGTGCTCCAGAAGCGCTGCCGGCGGCGGTCGTAGACGTCGAACAGCAGCCACCAGTCGGGCAGCGCCGGGTAATCCAGCGAATGCCGCGCGGCGCACCATTCGCCAAACGCCATCAGCTCCGCTCCCAGCAGCGCGGCCAGCGCCTCGCCGTGCCCGGCCATCCATTCCGGCAGGCGCTGGAACTGGCCGGCATGCGGCAGCTCGAGGTATTGCCCGCGGTTCTGCGCGCGCAGCCGGCCGTCCGGCCCCAGCGAAAACCCGAGGTTGGCGCCGTCCAGCTTCTCCTCCACCACCACCGGGCCCGCCAGCAGGCTGCGCACCTCGTCGGGCGCCAGCACCTTGTCGTCGCGCGGCATGCCCTCGCCCAGCCAGGCGATGTGGGGGGTGTGCGGAAAACGGAAGAAATCGTCCATTCGCTCCTCTAGCGCTGCTGCTTGGCCGCGTGCTTGGCGCGCGACCAGGCCTCGATGATCGGCTCGAGCAGCACCGCGTGTTCGGCCAGCGCGTCTTCCCAATCATGCCAGTCGGTATCGCCGGCGAAGGCCACGCAGCCCTCGCCGAACTGGGCATGCGAGGCCAGCGCCGCCGCCACCATCTTGCGGTCGGCGCCGTCGTGCACCACCTGCGCGAGCGACGCCGGCAGGATGGCCTCGCCGTTGCCGTCGTATTCGACCGCGACATTGTCCACCGCCGCGGTGCTCCATTTGTGCAGCACCACCTGGATGCCGTAATCGTTGAAGCCGAGCTTGTTGTGGTACTCGGCGAAGATCCCGCCGGCGCCGTCCAGCACCAGCCGCGCGTCGCTGCGCTGGAAGCGGTCCAGCCACTCCCACACCACCCTGCGCAGCGCCGGATCCCCTGGGGTGGCATCGATGGCGCTGGGATGCTCCGCATCCACCGCGCTCGCCGCAATCAGCACGTTGGTATCGACCACGTAGCGCGCCTTCATCGCGGCGTCCGCTGCTGGCGTTCGAACATCAGCCGCGCCTGCTCGCGGGTTTCCCCCAGCGCATCGCCGAAGAAGTCCTTCGGCCAGGCGGTGACGCGGCCATAGTCGTCCAGCGCCAGGTCGCGCAGCTGCGCCGCACCGCCGTTGCGTTCGACGAAGTACAGCGCCACCGTCTCGCGGCCGGCCTTCTGCGCCGCGACCAGCGTCTGCATGCGCCGGAACAGGTGCTCCGAGTGGGTTTCGACGATGAACTGCACCTGGCGCTGCCGGCTGACCTCGACGAACAGCTCGGCCAGCACCGACTGCGCCAGCGGATGCAGGTGGATCTCGGGCTCCTCGAGCACGATCGTGCTGCCTGCCGGGGCGAAATGCGCCAGCACCAGCACCGGCAGCACCTGCGATACGCCGATGCCAACGTCGCGCAGGTTGCTGGCCACGCCGTCGCGATGGACCAGCAGTTCGTAGCGGCCGGAGCGCCCCTGCTGGCGCACCTCCAGCCGGTCGGCCAGGCGCATCCGCGACAGCCAGCGCGAAACCCCTTCCAGCACATCCGGCTGCCCGTCGCCGCGCATCAGCGCACTGGCCAGCAGCGCATCGATCGCGGCGCGGCCGTCACTGCCGACCTCGCCGGGCCGCGACTTGCTCCACGCGTACGCGCGCTCTGGCCTGCGTCGCAGCGGGCCGAGGTAGTGGATGCCCTCGAGTTCGCGACGGATCGCAAGGCTCAGGTCCTCGGCCAGCTGGCCGTCCTTGTCCAGCGCGGCGATCGCATCCGCAGGCAGCGCGATGGAGCGCTCCGGCGCGTACTGGCCGCCCTTCAGCCGTGGCCGCGCCTCCTCATCCACGAATACCGAATACGCGCCGCGTTCGCGGCGGACCGCACGGAACCGGCGCCCGCCGGCGGCCATCGCCATCTCCTCGACCACCGCACCGCCGGCCGGAGTCCGCCCGTAGCTGCAGGCGAAACTGCCCGCAGCCACCCGGCCCGGGCCCGGATGCGCGAACGAGAACGCCAGCGAAAACCGCCGCGGCGTGCCGTCCTGCCGGTACAACACGTCGTCGAAGCTGCCGAAGTCGAACAGGTCGCTGGCCTCGTCGCCACCGAGGTCCAGATGGATCGTGCGATCGGGCGACTGCACCGTCTGCTTGAGCAGCAGCAGGCCCTGCACCAGCGACGACTTGCCGGAGGAGTTGGTGCCCAGCAGCATCGTCACCGGCCTGAGCGCCAGCTCGCCCGTGTCCTGCCAGGCCTTGAAGCGGATCAGGTGCAGCCTGGTGAACATCGGGGCGCCCGGAATGCGGTGGATGCCAGCGATCTGGCGGAAGCGCCGATGTTATCGGTTCCGCTGCCCCCCGCGGATCGCGTGCGTGAAGACGGCATGCAGCACAACGCCGGTCGACCGTTGTACGTTGTGCATTGCATGCGGCAGTCCGCACCGAGCGGAATGCGCCGGGCGCGTGCCGGCGCCTCCCGCCGGCTGGAACTGCCCGGAACAGCGGGGCGGCATTCGCGCCATGCTGTCCTTATCCTCCACCCGGCGTTATGGTCGTACCGGCAAGGCTGTTGCACCCCGCATCCAACTTGGCAGCGTCAGGACAGCATCCATGAAAATCCTCATCGTCGACGACGACCCCTTCCTTCCCAGGCTCCTCGACATCCAGCTGCGCAACCTGCGCCTGAAGGACCGCGGCTTCACCGGGGTGACGTCGCTGGATCGGGCCAGGCCCGCCGTCGAGTTGCTGGCCGCTGCCGGCCACGACATCGGGCTGCTGTTCTGCGACCTAGTCATGCCGGAAATCGATGGCCTCGAGTTCCTCAGGCACCTGTCCGAGCTCGGTTTCCGCGGCGGGGTGGTGCTGCTCTCGGGCGCGGGCCCGGCGACGCTGAAGACCGCGTTTTCGGTGGGCAAGGCGTACGGGCTGAACATGGTGGCGTACGCCGAGAAACCCGTGCCTCCCGACGTGCTCACGCACCTGTTGCAGGCGTACCGCGGCGATGCCCCGCCGAGTCCGGCGATCACTGCGGAGGACATCCGCAAGGTGCTGGCCCTGCACCAGGCCCGGATCCTGTACCAGCCCATCATCGATGTCGCCGGCGATCGGCCCGCCGGATTCGAAGCCCTGGCACGACTGCCGGTGCCCGGTGGGCGACTGGCGCCGCCGAACGAATTCCTGCCCGCCCTGGAGCAGGCGGATGGCGTGGCGCAACTGGATTGGCAGGTGCTGCTGCACGTCGCATCCGACCTGCCGGCCGTGCGCGAACTGGTCGAAGGGGCGTTCGTGAGCGTGAACGTGTCCGCCGCCCTGGCCGGCACGACGGGCTTTCCCGATCGCCTCTGCGAACTCCTCGCCACCGCCGGCGTGCCTGCCGCCGCCCTGCGACTCGAAATCCGGGAGGCGGACCTGGGCCCAGGCGCGGACGCCACCCTGCTCGCCAATCTGGCGAGGCTCGCGATGCAGGGCATCGGCCTGGCCATCGACCGGTTCGGCAGCGGCGGCTTGCCTGCCGCGGCACTGGGCAGCACGCCTTTCGACGAGGTGAAAATCCGGATCGGTGCGCGCACCGGCGACGCGGATGTGGCGGGGCAGCAGGAAGGCTTCAACGCCGCGGTGGCGCTTGCCGCGAACCAGGGACTCCGCTGCACGGCCGTCGCCGTCGAGTCGCCCGGGCAGTGGCAGGCGTGCGTCCGGCAGGGCTGCACGCATGCGCAAGGGTTCCTCGTCTCACCCGGCCTGCCCATTGCCGAACTCGGCCATTGGCTGGCGGACCGGGCGCAGCGCCCGTCGCCCGCCCCCGCGGCAGGGCCCTGACGCTTCGCCGCAGGACACGGGCGATACGGCATGACCAGGGACCCCGACACCCGGAGCCTTGTCCCGCTGCCGCACGATCCCGCGACCGGCGGTTTGCCGGAGGCACCGGTCTCCGCGCAGCAGATCGCAGCGGCCAGCCAGGACTGCATCGTGGTGCTGGATGCTGGAGGCAGGATCGTCCAGGTCGCCGGCGCCGCCCGCGAGATGCTGCGCGTGCCCGCCGGCCAGGAGCCGGCGGGCAGCAGCTGGTTCGACCTGTGGAGCGCCGATGAGCGCCATGCGGCCCAAGCCGCGCTCGACCAGTCCCTGGCGGGGGAAGTCGGCCGATTCCGGGCGTTCGTGCGGCGCATGGACGGAAGCTTCGCCTGGTGGGACGTGCAGACCAGCCCGCTGGGAGCCGACGCTTCGGATCCCGGCCAGGTCCTCGCCGTTGCCAGGGAAATCACCGGCCAGCACGACGCCGAACTGCGCACCCAGGCTCTCGCCGCGGACCTCGCACTGCGGGTGAAGCAGCATCAAAGCGCACTGGCCGAACTCAACGAAAAGGAACAGGAACACCGCGCCCTCCTCGACAACCTCAACGACTGCGTCATCTCGATCGACCAGGCCGGCACCATCCGCAGCGCCAATCCCGCGGTGGGCCGGATGCTCGGCTACCGGATCGACGAGGTCATGGGCCGCAATGTCTCGATGCTGATGACGGCGGAGGATCGCGCGCGCTACCGCGGCTTCCTGCGGCTGCAGGCATCGCGCGCCGGCACATCGCCCGCCTTCGACGCGCACTCGGTGCGGGCGATCCACAAGACCGGCAAGGCGGTGCCGCTGGAGCTGTCGATCAGCCAGTACAGCGCGCACGGGGAGCGCTTCTTCATCGGCACACTGCGCGACCTGAGCGAACGCGAGCGGCTGATCCAGGACCTGACCCGGGCGCGGGTGGAGGCGGAACAGGCCAACCACGCGAAGTCCGCATTCCTTGCCGCCATGAGCCACGAGATCCGCACGCCGATGAACGGCGTGATCGGCATGATCGAGGTGCTGGCGCACAGCGCACTGAACGATGCGCAGACCGATGCCGTGCAGACCATCCGCGAATCCGCGGCCTCCCTGCTGAGCCTGATCGACGAGATCCTGGACTTCTCCAAGATCGAAGCCGGCCACATGGAGCTGGAATGCGAGCCGGTCAACCTCCGCGACCTGGCCGAGCAGGTGTGCGACAACCTGCTGCCGGTTGCCCGGCATCGGGGCACGCAACTCTCGCTGTACGTGGACCCGTCGCTTCCCACCCGGATCCATGCCGACCCGACGCGGCTGCGGCAGGTGCTGGTGAACCTGATGGGCAATTCCATCAAGTTCAGCCCGAGCGGCAGCGACAAGCCTGGCCGGGTCGAGGTGCGGATGCACGCACTGTCGGACGGCTACTCGATCTCGGTCTCCGACAACGGCATCGGCATGTCGGACGAGGTGATGGCCGGGCTGTTCAGTCCGTTCAAGCAGGGCGAAGCCTCGACCACCCGCCGCTTCGGCGGCACCGGCCTCGGGCTTGCCATCTGCAAACGCCTGGTCGACCTGATGGGCGGAAGCATAAAAGTCTCGAGCCGGCTGGGGATCGGGTCCACCTTCTCGGTGTTCCTGCCGATGTCACCGGTGGCCGCCGAGGAGGAAGACGCCCAGCAACTGCAGCTGGACGGCATCACCTGCGTGCTTGCGGATGGCGACGTGGATGAACTGGTCGATATCGGCGACTACCTGCGCGCGGCAGGCGCCGACGTCATCGGCCCGGTGGAAGACCTGGACGCGTTCCTGTCCGAATCGCCTTCGCAACGCGTCGCCATCGAGGGCATCGCCAACCGCGCCGAGCAGGGCCGGTTGCTGGAGAACGCCCGCGCCCGCTCCGGCACCCAGGCGCGGGTCATCATCACCCGCGGCAATCGCAGGGCTCCCCGCCAGGAAGCCGAGGGCATCGTGTCGCTGGACGGCAACATCCTCAGGCGGGACGCGCTGATCCGCGCGGTGGCCGCCGCGACCGGCCACTACACCCTCACCAGACCGGCATGGATTCCCGCGGCGCCCTCCAGGACGAAGCCCGCCCCGCCGCCCGGCATCGCGGCGGCGCGCGCGGCAGGCCGGCTGGTGCTGGTGGCCGAGGATGATGCGATCAACCAGAAGGTGATCCTGCGCCAGCTGGAGATCCTGGGGTGCGCGGCCGAAGTGGCGGGCAATGGCGAGGAGGCGCTGGCGCTGTGGCGCAAGGGCGGCTTCGGCATGCTCATCACCGACCTGCACATGCCGTTGATGGACGGCTACACGCTGGCCCGCAAGATCCGCGACGAAGAAGCGGGCGGCAGACGGATGCCGATCATCGCGTTGACCGCGAACGCGTTGCGCGGCGAGGCCACAGCCGCCTTCGCCGCGGGCATGGACGATTACCTGACCAAACCGCTGCGGCTGAAGCAGCTGGAAGGCGCGCTGGAAAAACACATGGCGGACAGCGCCGGTGCCGGCACCACGCCCCCTGCCCCGGCACCATCCGCACCCAGCAGCAGTGGCCCCATCATCGACCTGTCCGTGCTGAGAGGCCTGATCGGCGACGACGAAGCCGCGATCCAGGGCCTGCTGTCGGAGTACTGCAAGATGGCGCCGGCGTCGATCGGGGACATGCTGGCGACAGCCCGCGTGCGGGACTACGCGCGGGCCTCCGCCGAGGCCCACCGGCTGAAGTCCTCATCCCGTGCGATGGGGGCCACGCTGATCGCGGACCTCTGCGCGGACATCGAAGACGCCTGCAACCGCCAGGATCCAAAAGGACTCGACGCTTGCGCAGACCGCCTCGGCGAGGCTCTTTCCCGGCTGCACGACGAATTCCGCGCCGTCCCCGCCCCAGGGCCGATGGATCCGGGGAGCGCACGCTAGCCCGAAAATCGCCCCGGTGGAACTGACCCGCTCCACCACCCCTCGCACGACGTGGCCTAAGTTGAATTGCAAATTTGTCCCCTACCGCCTCGCCAGCGCGGCACTCGCGGGATTCATCGCAGGCGTGCCTTGGCTCGCTTGCCCACACCCGCATGGCGCGCCAGCGACCGGGGTGGCGCGGGGCCCCAAGCGCCCCAAAAGCAAAAGGGCCAATGAGCGCTGACTCATTGACCCTTGTGCTTTTTGGATGGTGCGCCCGTCGAACTCCCGACCCCCAAGTTCGTAGTCAGCAAAGGAGTCCAGAGCCTAATCGGGCTAAAAAGAGCTCAGCCCACATAGTTAGATAAATCAATCACTTGCCGGCCAATCCAAGCTGCACTCTTGACCCCATTTTGCAACGCTTGGCACGGTGCCTACGGTGGCTTGGCACGGAATTGGCACAGGCACTGCAGCAATTTGACCACCAAGTGTCGGCCGGATGGGCCTGATAGACACGCCCCGTAGCAGCGACAGTGCGGCGTCTGACCGGGAATCCCCAGAGGCCTAGCGAGAAGCGTGTCCACTGGCGGAGGTTCGTTACCTTGGGAGATAAGACTGGTCGTCAGGGCCAACGACTCAGGAAATGATTCATCAAGCTCCCCCGCCTACCGATCCCCGGCAAGAGGCATCGACCTCGAGTGACGACGCGGAATCGCTCGAGAGCGCCCCAAGCACTTCCCACTCGGCACGAGTCGGCCATGTTCAATCTGGCCCCGACGAAGATGCAAAGAGAGGGGCAACGGGTGAGCACGGCTGGCAAGTCGGGGGAGCAATCCCACTTGGCCATGGTCCATTGCCCGCAGTTCCCGCACACGAAGCACCGAGCCCTGATGGCCTGAAATCGCCAGGCCATCTCGCCCGCGCGACCCAAGTCCTTCAATCGGTCTTGGGCGAAAAAGGACTTCCTGCCGGCGACGCGGCGGTCTACGAGGGACTGGCCGGTTTGGCCCGCGCTGTGCGGGCGATATCCAGCTGGATCCCGGACGCATCGGAATGGCAGGACTTGGCCGCCCACCTCGAAGCCCAAGCGGCCGCACGAGAACAACTGCTGGGGGCTTACAGTTCCGGGATCGCGCCCGGCCACCAACACCCGCTCTACGGAGACTTTGGCGAGTTCCCCCTCTATTCGGGCCTTGTGGCCGGCCGCCAGATTCCGGAGTCCCGCGCCTGGGCCTCGCTGGCAGGACTCGCCTGCTGGCCCCACGTCGAGGCCGTTCTGCACGGCAAGCCTCCCCCGCCGATCCCTGAGGTCGTGGTGCGTGGCATCTATCCCCTCCTGCGCAAAGCCGCGACAAGTACAAGCACGCACAGATGGCTCGAAGCACTGTTCGAGACCGCGGACCAACCGGGCAGCCTTCTTTCCGCCATCGACCACTTGCCGCAGGCGGAGCGGAATAAGGAGCGCGCCAAGGGCATCCGTGTCCTTGCGGAGCAGTTTATCGCCGGCATGGCACGGCTTCACGTCCGACAGGATGTCGATGAGGATGACGATGACCAAGCGGTCTCCAGCAGTATCACGACAGTTGAGCTCCACCCGCCTGTTGATTCCACGACTGATGGCCTTGCCCCGAGTGACCGTGGACATCCGGACACCTTCCTCGCAGTCGATGGACTGAAAGACCCCGCCTGGATCCGCGCGCGCACGATTGCTGCGGCACGCGACCATAACCAACTGCACCTGCGCTGGGAGTCACTGACCGAGGAAGAGATCGACTACGTTGCGGCGATCTACCCTACCTTGCTCAAGGACAGTGCAACGCGGGACGGCGCGGTCGGTCTCGCACTGCTGGCGGCGGTGGGTCTGCCCCTGGATCGCCTCGCCAGACTGCGCTTGGCCGAATCCGTTGACGACGCCGCCGCGCTGTCATCCACAGGAAGCGCCACGATCGTGCGCCTCGAAGACAGGCTCGTTGCGATGGTGGCTGTCGCGAAGCCAGACAACGCCGCCACGCAGGACGGTGCGCACTATCTGCAGGTCGCGTCCAGGTTCTTTCTTGCTCTCCCGACCTCTTGTGCGATGGCACTCGACGAAGCGGGATGGCTGCCGGGCGAGACGATCACCCGCCGCTTTCCCACGTTAGCCAGCGATGTGAGAACCCTGCTCGCAAAGCTCCGGGCGGAAACCGGCCATCGCTTGACGCCGGGGCGGCTGCGCGATGCCGTCGCCAAGGAGATCTACACCCGGACCCAGGACGAGTGCCTCGCCTCCCTGGTCTACCCCGCGACGCGTATCCCAGTTGGCGCTGGACGCTTTTACCTGTCCCTGACATGCCAAGAGGCCGCCGATCTCCAGTTCCCGGCACTGCAACGGCTGTTTCCGGGCGACGTCGAACAACTGCGACTACCTGGAGAAGTTGCGGAGCTTTACATCGGATCCGAGCTGGTGGTTGCACCGCAGGCCATTGCGCAGGCGATCGACACACTCTGGAAACGGTTGTGCCTCCGGGTCAGCACGGGCAGGCGAAGCGTTGCCAATGTTGCGAATGCGCTCAACGCCCATTCGATGTGGATGGCGGCGCTCACAAGACTGGTAGCGTTCGTCCGCCCTGTCGTGGATCCCCTGCCCCGGCCTGGCGACTTCGATCCGGCGCGCGGCTTCGCAGTGGTCTGCGACAAGCGTGAGTCGCCCCGAAACGAACAGCGTCTTGTACCACTCGCCAACCCCCTGACCGAACAGGTTTCCCGTATGCGGGAAAGCCACGAGGCCGCAGCCCGGTTTTTCGACCGTCATGCGCCGGACCTTGCATCAGGGTTGCGCTCCCTCTACGCCGAAGGGACGGGCTGCGCATCGATCCCTGCCCTGCCGATCCTCGAACGAATCGAGGACCAATGGCGGTTCCGCGAGTTCCGGCCCGAGGATTTGGCATGGCCGGAATTTACTTGGGCCGCCAATGTCGGACGTCACCTCGGTGTGCGCGCTGGCCGACAAAAAAACCTCTCCCGTGAAATCATGTCGTTGCTGCTTGGCCATGCCGAGATCGGCCAGACGCCTTACGGCTGGGACAGCGTGCTCACGCCGGAAGCTGTCCAGGAAATCACGCAACCCCTGCTGGATGAATTGGCGTCGTCCTATGGCATCCAGTTGCTCCCCGCGCTTTCCCCACACTCGCTAGGGACGGAGAAATGCGCACCCAAGTTCCTGCGCGCACCGATCTTCGGCGATTCCCGCCCCGGCCGGAACGCGCATCGTCGCCTGACCGATAGCGAAAAATCGCACATAAAGAAGGCATCCCTCGCGCCATCCGTGCTCACTGCATCGACACGGGACGCCGCGCTGCTCGCCATGAAAAGGGAGCTTGGCGATGCGCTGCGGGGCAGTCCTGCCGAGCGCAAATGGCTGCACAGCTTGGCCGAGCGCTACCTTCGGTTTCATTGGCGGCCTCAGGGCGATTCGTCGCGCAACGCGGGGGTGAAGATTCCCCTTGAAGCCGAAACCGGCCCCATCCAACGCGCGGAATTGTTGCTGGCCGACCGGGGGCGGCGTGCACGCGAACAACTCCTTCGGCTCATCGAGAACTTCCTTGCAGACAATCCGGAACGTCATCCGGAAAGCGAATGGATGGCACTCATTGGCCTGAACGCGGTCGCCTTCGGTGGCTGCCTGCAATCCAAGGGATTGGAGGCGATCGCGAAGGCGTGCCTATCGGGACTCCGCCACCACCAGGGAACGATCCTCCTGGATTGGACGACCGAGCGCGGGGAGTTCCGGTTCGTGCCCGATGCGCTGACCGCATCCCTATTGCTTAAATGGCACGACACCCGCGCTAACGCCACGGGCGACCTAGACCTTCCGGCATTTCGGAAAGCCGCGAGTGCATTCCTTTCTCGGATCGATGCTCTGGGCGACGCGCCGTATGCATGGCCCCCGTCCGCCACACGGGAAACACGCATGCGACTGGCGATCGGCGCCCTGCTCCGCCAATCCGTTCCAGGGGTCCTGATGGCGCATATGCTCGCGGTTCGGCGTAGCACTCCTGTGCCCATCAGTTGCCTGCAACGGGAGCTTGGATTCCGCCTCGATTCGCCCGCTGAACCAGCACGGCACGAAAGCGCCTTGCGCATCAAGGCGACCTGCTCTCGAAAGGACGGCGCAAGCGATGCCATCAAGGCGCTGCAAAAGCGCATTGGAAAAATTCGGGCGTCTGGCACGCTCGGTGGCAAGTCGAAGGGGACGCGGGGTGAGCGCCTTGCACGCTTGGAACAGGACATCGCGGAGATCGAGGCGTCGCTGACTGCGCTTGTGGAGCAACCCGATACCGCCGCGATCACCCACATGGTCATCGCCCGCCTGCGCCAGCTTTTGCGCAAAGGGGGACGACTCAAGCAAATCCTGGCCACATCGACGATCGCCGAATACATGGCGCCTGTGCTCCGGTTTGCAGCCACCGAACTTGGCCGATCGATGCTGACGGCGGACCCGTCGGCGCTTGCCGCCGCATACCGCAACATCATCTTGTCCGGCGCCGCTTCGACAGCGAGTGTTCGTTATCGATCACTGGAAGATTTCCATTGCCTTGCGGTCGAACAGTTCGGAGTCGAGGATCTCGACTGGTCGGAAATCGCCGAGGACGTTCCCGGAGTCATCGTCCGCGTTGACGCGAACCTGATACATCCCCACGAGGTCAACCTCGCTTTGGCGCTGATCGACGGATGCGCCACAGTTCGCAGCGACATCCGCCTGCGGACCAAACTTGCGATCGCCATGATGGCCGATCTCGGCTTACGCTTTGGCGAAGCCTATCGCTTGCCACACCAGGACATCTCGCCAAGTCGTCGCTTTGCTTTCGTGCGCAACACCCGGGATGGCGAAGTGAAAACCGTCAATGGCGTGCGCATACTTCCCATTGGCGCACTCTGCAGCGATAGGACACGAAACCTCTTGGACGAGGCTATCGCACTGACGGATCCGGACGGAACGCTGCGCGGGGAAGCCGCCCTTTTCGGCGGTTTGCAGAATCCACGTGACCTGATCCCCCGATCGCTCATCGCGCGGCTGGCCAACCAAGCGATACGTGCTGCCACTGGGGATCCCGCGACGCGATTGCACCACCTGCGGCATGGGGCGGCGACCGCACTCCTCGACCGGATCGTGTTGCCGACAGATCGGAACCTGCAGCATGACCTGCTGACCGAGATCGTTGGCACGACGACTCGCACACGGCGTGCCATGTGGTCGCTCGCCATGCTGATGGGACATGGCTCGGGCAGGACCACTGCAGTGTCCTATGTCCACCACCAGGAGCGCCGGGTGGCCGATGCCATGAATCGCGGGCTTCCCCGGCTCGGCGATTCACTCATCAGTCGGCTCATCGGACAGACCGCATCGGCGGTTCGATCCTACCGATCGCGCGGTAAGAGCGACGGCGAGATTCTCCTCCATCATATCCGGCACGCATTGGCCCGGACGCCGGAGCGTGCCGTGACCTGGGGGCTACAACAACCGAAGACGCCCCCGGTGCTGGATACCGGGTGGATAAAGACATACGAGCGCGACAGCCTCCCGCAGATCGACCATGCCCTTCGCCTGTATTTCCGGGGCGGCTTGGACGCGGCGGCAACGGGGAATGTGACGGGGATCGCTGCATCGGACATTGAGCAGCTGGCGGTCACAGCGCAACGATTGGCAGCCGAGATGCGTTTGCCCGTGGATACGCAGGGGAACCCGGCCTGTTTTCTCGCTCCTCGCAGTCGGCTTGCAGCGGAAGGAAGTGCTGCGCAAGCCGTTGCGGCGATTGGCAGAAGCGACGAGGCCAAGCAGCTTGCCGCTGAAGCGATCAAAGCGTACGACCACGGTCGCTTCGCATGGTGCTGCCGCGACGGCCACACTCTCCGCAACATCCTCGCATGGCTCACGTTGGCGGGCGTCAGGAACCAGAACATCCTGGTGCGAGTCCCCGAGTCTCTCTGGGACGAAGCGAATGCCCTGCTCACGCGATCCACATCCGATGCACCCGCGACCCTTCCCGTCGAAGGCCGCGCGAAGCGGACGCGCGGACGCGATCGCTACATGATTTCAGTCGTGTCCAGTCGCGGGACGGATCTGAATCACGCAAGCTTTCTGCAGCTTGTTCGGTGGTCCGCAGCGCCTTAAGGGCGAACCATCCATATCCGGCACGGAAGCCACCACTCGAAAACAACGCGGAAGTTGACGATGCCCATCCTCAAAATCGAACTGACTCGCTTAGCGGCGAACTTCCAACACCCAACCTCGATGCGAAATGCCGCGCGGACCATAGACGAAACGGTCACCGCTACCGTACTCATGGCAGGCTTCCTTGCAAAACAAGGGCGCCCAGCGAAGGAGGCACTCGAGCGGGCAACGACGCTGGATTTTGGGGCGCGGTATGTCGGCGCTTCACTTGCTTCGCGAACAATCATTGATGGCACGTTGGCCCACGGAACGATCAAAGCCTTGGCCAAAATCGAGACCTCAACGAGTGCCGAGGCGCTTGAGCGGATCCAGGGCTCCGATCCGGTCCGCCGCTACCTAGCTAAGATCAACCGAGCGCTGGAAGGCGGCAATTACACCTGCAGGTTTTCCTTTACTGATTCATCTTTCACATTGGCGGAATTGGGCTTGGCGGCCAATGCAAGCTTCGACATCCCTTGGTCGGGGGATGTCGTGCTGGAGCCGAACCACTGGAACACAGCGTCCGCACTCGTAACCGGCTCCGGCATGGGGATGAAATTTATCACCCTGAACATGGCGCATGATCTCGGCACTTACTTTGAACTTATGAAGGCGACTCCAAAGGCACTCCGTTTTCGGGGCCGTGGGTACCGGAACAGACAAGCGCTGCGTGTCATTGCAGAAACAACGCCCCTGCCCGTGGATCCAGCAGAAGCCCTTGGCGAACTGTCGCTTGCATGGCAGTCAGCGCGCCTCGATAACTGACACTGGTGTTGGCTACTGCTTATCTCGGGACCTGATTAGCCCCGACTCTCAGCCATGAAAGTTGCTCGCAATCCGCAGACGCGGCTCCGGACATGGTTTGCACCGCATCATCGCGGTCGCAAGTCGCGGCAGCGTCTCGCGCAGGCGGAACCGGCGGTTGAAACGGTACGCCGCTTCGGCCAGGTAGCGCCGCGCATACTTGGCTTGTTTGACGGCGACGTCCCCCCGGTTTTGAGTAGCACCGCGATCTGGAGTTGGACCGACCAGCCTTTCGTAGACATCCGGACGCCATAATTCATGGCAATGACCGAGGTGTTTATGGGCAACAGCAAGCAGTACACGGATGAGTTCCGGGCCGAGGCGGTGAAGCAGGTGATCGAGCGCGGCTTCACGGTGGTGGACGTCGCCGCCCGGATCGGGATCCCCAAGCACACGCTGTATGGCTGGGTGCAGGTGGCGAGGAAGATGGCGCCGGCATCGGGCGCTTCAGCAGCGCCGAGCGACTCGGCCGAGATCCGCCGGCTCAAGGCCGAGCTGCGGCGTGTGACCGAGGAGCGCGACATCCTAAAAAAAGCCGCCGCGTACTTTGCCAAGGGGTAAGGGCGAAGTACGCGTTCATGCGCGCGCACATCCGCGAGTTCCGCCTGGTCGCGATGTGCCGGGTGCTGGGCGTGCACCGCAGCGGCTACTACGCCTGGTTGCGCCAAGGCACCAGTGCCCGCGAGCGGGACGATCAGCGCCTGCTGGGGCTGATCAGGCACCACTGGCTGGCCAGCGGCGCGGTGTATGGCTATCGCAAGATCACCTTGGACCTGCGGGAAGCCGGCGAGCATTGCAGCCGGCACCGCGTCCGGCGGCTGATGAAGGCCGAGGGCCTGCGGGCGCAGGTGGGCTATGGCGGCAAGCCGCGCCACCGCGGCGGCCCGGTCGGTGCCGTGGCGAACGTGCTCAACCGGGACTTCACGCCGCACGCCCCGAACAAGGTCTGGGTCACGGACATCACCTACATCCGCACCTACGAGGGCTGGCTGTTCCTGGCCGCAGTGATGGACTTGTACTCGCGCCAGATCGTCGGGTGGGCAACGGCGTCCACGATGACCAGCGACCTGGTGCTGCAGGCGCTGATGGCGGCGGCATGGCGACGCAAGCCCGGCCCGGGCGTGCTGGTCCACTCCGACCAGGGCTGCCAGTTCACCAGCAACGACTGGCAGTCGTTCCTGAAGGCACACCGGATGGTGCCGAGCATGAGCCGGCGCGGGAACTGCCACGACAACGCCGTGGCCGAGAGTTTCTTCAGCGTCCTGAAGAAGGAGCGGATCAAGCGGCGGATCTACCCGACGCGAGCCACTGCTGCTTCGGACGTGTTCGACTACATCGAGATGTTCTACAACCCGATTCGCCGGCATGGTTCCGCTGGCGGCATGTCACCGGTAGAGTTCGAAAAGCGCTACGCGCAGAGCGGCGACTGAGTGTCTATGGAACTCTGGTCGGTCCAAGTCCAATCCCCATCCGAAGGAGATTGGACGTGAAGAAGCGTTTTACCGAAGAACAGATCATCGGCTTCCTGCGTGAGGCCGAGGCCGGCTTGCCGGTCAAGGACCTGTGCCGCCGGCACGGCTTCAGCGAAGCCTCGTATTACCTGTGGCGCAGCAAGTTCGGTGGCATGAGCGTGCCCGACGCCAAGCGGCTGAAGGAGCTGGAGGCGGAGAACACCCGGCTGAAGAAGCTGCTGGCCGAGCAGATGTTCGAGAACGACGTGATCAAGGACGCCCTGCGAAAAAAGTGGTGACCGCACCAGCTCGACGCGAGCTGGTGCGGCATCTGGTGGACAAGGGGCTGAGCGAGCGGCGATCGCTGGCGGTGGTGCGCATGAGCGCCAGCGCCTACCGCTATGCACCGCGTCCGGACCGCAACATTGAGTTGCGGGCGCGGATCCTGGCGCTGGCGCAGCGGCACAAGCGCTACGGCGTCGGGATGATCCACCTCAAGCTCAGGCAAGCAGGGCTGCTCGTGAACTACAAGCGCGTTGAACGGCTGTACCAGGAAGCGAAGCTGCAGGTGCGTCGCCGCAAGCGCAAGAAGGTGTTGCCGGGCGAGCGCCAACCGCTGATCCGGCCGCTGGCGGCCAATCAGGTGTGGTCGATGGACTTCGTGTTCGACCGCACCGCCGAAGGTCGGGTCATCAAGTGCCTGACGATCGTCGACGACGCCACCCACGAGGCCATCGCGATTGAGGTCGAGCGCGCGATCTCCGGACTGAACGTGACGCGCGTGCTCGACCGTCTGGCACTCGCCCGCGGCCTGCCGCAGGTAATCCGCACCGACAACGGCAAGGAGTTCTGCGGCAAGGCCATGGTCACTTGGGCACACGAACGTGGAGTGCAACTGCGTCTGATCCAACCCGGCAAGCCGAACCAGAACGCCTACGTCGAATCCTTCAACGGCCGCTTGCGCGACGAGTGCCTCAACGAACACTGGTTCCCCCACCTGCTGCACGCCCGGACCGTCATCGAAACCTGGCGCCGGGAATACAACGAGGAGCGGCCGAAGAAGGCATTGGGCGGACTGACACCGAGCGCCTACGCAAAGCAACTGGCATCCACTACCATCAACCCCGGACTCTAAATCGCCCCGCTACTGAAAGCGGGGGGACGTCGACGGCATGGTAGGTGCCACTGATCGCCCGCTTGAGGTTGCCCAGGACGACGTTGACCCATCGCGCTCCAGCCACTTCGGTGGCGGCGCGGCCACCGCCGGTGTCGAGCGTTATGTGGGCGTGGCCGGCGTCTTCGAGCCGGCGGAAGCAAGCCAAGCCGTCACTGTAGACCTCGCACTCAGGTGCCAGGCGGCGCGTGATCCAGTCGTTGAGTGAGGCGTTGTCGAAGCTGCGGACCAGCTCGATCACTGCGAAGGTCGGGCGTTCGAGGTGTTCGTCCGTCTGCACTGCGATCACGAACGCCTGCTTGTTCTCCGACCCGCGCCCGGGCTTGCCGCCGTTGCGCTCGCCGCCCAAATAGGCGTCGTCAAGCTGCACGAAACCCTGGAGTTTTCTGGAATCCTCCCGCTCGGTCATGGCCTGCATGACCTTGTGCTTCAGGCGCCAGGCGGTCTTGTAGTTCACGCCCAGGTGGCGCATCAGTTCCAGCGCAGCCAAGTTGGTCTTGGTCGAGGTCAGCAGGTGCATCGCCAGCATCCAGGTGCGCAGCGGCAGTTTGGTGCCTTCGAACAGGGTGCCCGCCGTCAAGGTCGTCTGATGCCGGCAAGCGCGGCACTGGTAGTAGATCGCATCGCCGCGCCTGAAGCGCGAACGCGCGCGTCCGGCACAGGCCGGACAGCGGAAACCTTCAGGCCAGCGCCACTTGTACAAGGCCCGGTAACACTTTGCTTCGGTGCCGTAGCGGTGGATGAACTCGCTCATCGAAAGGCCGGGTTGGAACTGCACGCGGTTGATGCCCATGGCGCCGCCTCGTTGGCTTCAAGTGGCACCATGCTGTGCCGCAGGCGGCGTAAATCCTGCGACTCGCGGCTGAGGGTCGGGGCTAATCAGGTCTGTGGATGGCGCGCCGGCAATTGCTGCCGGCGGCGGGATCAGTGCGCCTGTAAGGCGGGGAAACCCGCCGGAAAACGCCGGAAACGGCGCGTAAAGGCGGTGACGAAGCAAAAAAGCTGCTCTGTGGCCCAGGATTGAAGCCTCAGGGTGTGTTGATCAGACCTTCCCTAGACTGAACTTCTCGACCCTGCCGCGAGCCAAGTTGGACACCCGATCAGACTACGAAGTCCCCAGTGGGAGATAGAGCGTCGTGGCGTTCTCGGACGTTTCGCGGAACCCGTAGGCACGATAGAACTTGGCGGCCTTTTCATGCAGGGCATCGACCAACAGCACACGCACCCCCAATTGTTCCCGCAAGCTCAGGCAACGGGCCACCGCATGCCCCAGCAGATAGTCTCCAAGCCCCTTCCCTTGCTCGGCGGCCGTGACAGCCAGGCGACCCATGCGGATCGCGGGCACGGGGTAACCCGGAAGGCGTTTGCGATCCCGCTCCTGCAACTCCATCAGCAGGAGCTGGGCTGCTGACAGGGTGTAATAGCCGAGGATGCGACCAGAAGCTGCCGCTTCCACCAGGACATGGGTCGTGCTGATGCCATCCCGGTGGTGCTGCGCCGCCTGTTGGCGCAGATAGTTATCCAGCACAGGCTCGCCACATGCGAACCCGGCACGATCATGTCGCTTGGGCTGCAGCTGTTCGACCAATAGCACTGTCAACTCTGTGCAACGCGGGCGAGCGCCTTCTTCAACTTGGCATTGGGCTGGAAGGGCGCATCGAGCGCTTTCAGAAAGCGCTTGGACTCCTCCACCGACAAGGTCACGGTCAACTCCGCCGCCATGACACTCTCCGCCTCGCGCATGACCGCATTGCGCACGAAGGCCGAAAGCGGCACGCCGCGCAGATCCGCGGCACGGGAAATCCGCGCCTTGTCGGCGGGATTCAAGCGCAGGTCGAGACGGGCGGCAGCAGTGGTCATGGCTAACTCCTAGTTGTACGGAATAATACCGTACAAGGCACCAAAGTCAAGAACCCTGACCCAGCTCGATCTTTGCCGGCTTCCCGAGCTTGGCGGCAAACGTGACCAGCATGTCGAGACTGAACTTCTCGACCTTGCCGCGGGCCAGGTCGGACACCCGCCCTTGGCTCACGCCCAATACCTTGGAAGCCGCGACCTGGGTCATCTTACGTGCCTTGAGCGTCTGCTCGAGCTGGGCCATCAGGTCTGCACGGAGCGCGAGCACCTGGGCCTCGGCCTCATCAAACCCGAGATCGGCGAACACATTGCCGCTGGAAGTCGTGATCTTGTTTTCGTCCTTGGCACTCTTACGCATCGGCACCTCCCTGTCATTGAAATCAATTATCCAAACACTTGTATAAACCACAAGTAATTGGATAGCGATGCCGACCGCTCTGGTGCCGACCGGCTATCCCGTTGCCAGGAGCTCCGCGACTTCGTCTAGGGTCGGACGGCGTGCCGGCACTGGCACGAACTCCTGATTCAACGCGGCCGCGACTTTGGCATAAGCGCCGATCGAAACCGAGGCATCTCCCCGCTCGATCTGGATCACCTTGAGCCTTGGGACAACCGCAAGCGCCGCCAACTCCATCTGGGTCAGACCACGCCTCTTCCGGACATCGCGCAACGATTTGCCGAATCGGTGAAGGAGAGTCTCGATATCCATGTATCGAATACTAAACATCTACATTTCAATGTCTAGCTCTCGATACTTTTCCGCACAGGTCTCAGGAAAGGCAGGGCAGAGATCGCGTGGTTTCTCTGGGACTTGCCTGATTTCGTGGCAATAGGATCTAGGCGGCCTTCCTTGAGCGACCGCCGCCATGCACTGCCCGAGCCCATGTCTTTACCCTTCGAAACAAGCAGACGCCGCATTATCTGTCTGCGGGATTTCAGCGTGGACCGCCGGCTCCGGCACGAGCCGTCGGCCGTGTCCACTATGCAGGGTGCGCCAAGCGTGTGAAGAATGGGTTGCGGTCCCGACCTCCGGCCCGCACGCCAGCGCAGGCCTGCACAGTAGTCGACGCACATTGTGTTCCTGCGCAGTCCCAGCCAGCTCCATGCTGGCTCCGGTCACGCGATTCCAATCGCTAGAGAATCGATCGAAACCATCCATTCCCATGAAGAATAGCCGGGCCAAGATGGCTGCGACTGCAGGCTACCCCTCCGGCCAAGGAACCCTAGTCGACTCCTTGAGCGGTCCGTGCCGAAGCTCGGTGGTCCACTCGGTCAGATCGTCCCAGGAAGGATGAACTGACGAGGCGCTTGGCGGGAACGAGCCGGTACTCGCGATCTGTTCGATAGTTGGAAAATGCCTAGCTATTGTTGCTGCTTTACGGCGGAGATCCAGTGGCAGAGTCGCATCTCTTGCCACTTCAATAAGAAAGCCGCCACTCCAGACAAGTGCTCTGGCCCTTTCACATGGAGTTGTCATTTCGGGATTCCCCAGCTGCCGTTATGGCACGAGTGTTCCGGAGTGGCGTCTCATGGCGTGCGATAGACTCGCCCTAGGATTGAACGCAAGCCGGATTCCCGTCGCGACCTTTGCCCAGCGTACCCCGCGAGAAGCTGCGCGCCCGCTCACTGCAGACCAACGTCGTCCGGGTCTGGTTCAACACCAACCCGTTCAAGCCGGGTGCCAGGCAGTACCACCCCTTCTGCGCCATGAGCCTCATCGCGCCTACGTCCGACACCCGCGAGGTGCTGCGCCTGGCGCAGCACCTCGTGCGGGGGATGTATCGGCAGGGCTATCGCTACAAGAAGGCCGGCGTCGGCCTGTTGGACCTGACCCACGGGAACCAGCACCAAGCGGACCTGTTCTCCCAGGTCGATCCGCGCTCGAAGGTTCTGATGGTACTTGATCGTGCCAATGCGCGCTTTGGACGTGGGTCGCTGGGACTCGCCTCAAGTGCTTGGCGGTCGAGCAAGGGGTAGATGGAGAGGTCGCTGTGGGGGGATGAACAAGACGGCGCTCTCTAAGCGTTATACGAGTCGGTGGGAGGAACTTGCAGCGGCGAAGTAGCGCGCTGATGACTTGAGCGACGGGCTTCGGCCAAGAGCGGACTTTTGTGGCTGCCTAGGAAAGCTAGGTCGATTCACTACTCTTACGGAAACTTCCAAGCCCGTCGACCATCGCCGGCAGGAACAACACCACCAACGGCACGGCTGCAATCAGGCCGAAAATGATGGCAGTGGCCAGAGGTTGCTGTAGGCCGGCGCCGCGACTGATGCCCAAGGCGAGGGGCGAAAGCGTCAGTATCGCGATCAATGCACTCATGAGGATCGGGCGCAATCGGTTGCCTGCCGCCTCTTTCAATGCGTCGATGGTTACGGGTTGGCTGCGGTCGATTTCGGCAAAGAAAAAGATGATCAGCTCCGTGACCATGCCGATGACCATGGTCAGGCCCATCAGTGCGGAGATATCAAGTTCGATCCCCGTCAGCCACAGCCCACAGAGCACCGATCCCGCGGACAACAAGACGGTGACGACGGCGGAAACGGTCCAGGCGATGTTTTCGAACAACAGCGTGAGCAGCAGGGCTGCAAGCATCAGTGCGGCGCTGAAGACCATCGTGAGGTCGGCAAAGCTTTTCTGCTGCTCTGCGTACAGGCCGCCGTATTCCACTCGGATCGAGGGTGGCAGACCGAGACCTGAGACGGTTTGCCTGACCTCCTTCATTGCCGAGCCGATATCCCGTCCTTCCAGTCTCGCTGTCACGTCGATGAAGGGCGCGAGGTCTTCGCGCGTCAGTTGCTTCTGTCCTGCCTCGACAGACACCTGGGCAATCTGGCCGAGTCTTACCGTATGTCCGTCGGGTGCGATGATGGGCATCGCCGCGACTTCGCTTGTCCATTTGCGAAGCTCCTCGGGCCCGCGCACGCGCACGTCAAGCAGCTGTTCGCCTACGCGGACCTGGGTCGCGATGGTGCCGTCGATCAGTGCTTCGACCTGCTGGGATACCGCGTCGGGATCCAGACCTTGTTGCGCCGCCAGGCCCGGGTCGACGTGGATCGATATCGCATCACCGGCCACGCGCAGTCCATCGACCACTTCGACCACACCTTGTAACTTTTCCAGGGCGGAGCTTACGGTGCCCGCAGCTTTCTCAAGTGCTGCCGGATCGTTGCCAAACAACTTGACCTCGATGGGTTGTGGCACCGCAGTCAAGTCGCCGATCAGGTCCTCCATCAGCTGGACGGTCTCGACCGACAGCCCGGGTACCTGCTGTTCGACGTTCGAACGTATGTCGGTGATGATGGCGTCGATAGGACGTCGTGATCCGCCCTTGAGCTTGATGAAGTAGTCACCCTCATCGGCTTCGGTCAAGCCGCCACCAAGCTGCAAGCCGGTGCGCCGCGAGTAACTGGCGACCTCGGGGGTTTTGGTGATGATGGCTTCCACTTGACGCAGCAGACGATCCGTATCTTCGGGCGCTGCTCCGGGCTGCGCCTTGTAATCAAGCACGAAGCCGCCTTCGTCCATTTTCGGCATGAAGCCCGAAGGCACATGACTCCAGGCGAAAAGCCCGGCTGCCGTCATGACCACGCCGACGACCAAGGCAAACAAGCCAGGGCGAACGAAGGCGCGGCGCGCTGCAGCGGCGTAGACGTGATTGAGGCGACCCATGAACCCGCCGGCGCGTTCGGCGGCTTCGGCATCCTTTTCGCGCAACCAGTTGGCGGCAAGCAGCGGGATGACGAAGCGTGCGTACAGCAATGAAATCACCAGTGCGGCGACCATGGTGATGGCCAGTGCCTTGAAGAATCCGCCGGTCACCCCGGTGATGAAGGCCAGCGGCACGAAGACCACGATGGTTGCCCCGGTGGAGCCGAGCAGCGGTTTGCCCATTTCGGCGGCGGCTTGCAGGAGCGATGGCGGACTCGCCTTGCCGGCGTTCTCCTGCATTCGACGAACGATGTGCTCTAGCATCACCACCGCATCGTCGACGACAAGGCCGACCGCTGCAGCCATGCCGCCCAGCGTCATCATGTCGAAATGCATCCCCATGGCAAACAGGACGAGACAAGTGGCCCCGAGCACGGCAGGCAACATCAGTGCCGTGATCGCCATCAGACGGATCGAGCGCAGGAACAGGAACAGCACAAGGCCAGCCAGCAGGGCGCCTATCAGGATCGCGTCACGCACTGCATTGGCAGCGCCCTTCACCAGCTCGGACTGATCGTAGTAAGGCGTTGCATTCACGCTGGGTGGCAGCTTGATCTCGCTCATCCGGCCTTCGACATCGCGCACGACCTGGACCGAATTTGCATCCATGGACTGGCGGACATTGATCAACACTGCATTTTTTCCGTTGGAGTTGACCAACGTGTAATTGGGTGCAGACGAGGGGCGCACTTCTCCGATGCTGCCCAACGACACCACGCCGACGCCGTTGGCATCCGATTTGATTGCAAGTTTCGAGATGTCCTCGGGAGTGGCAAGGCGGTTCTGGACCAGCACGAGATAAAGACGATGTCGGTCGGACAACTTGCCCGCGCCGAGTACGACATTGGCCTTGCCCAGCGCAGCACTGACATCCATGGCCGATATGCCGAGCGCCGACATCCGCGCGGGGTCGATCAACACTTCGAACTCACGTGGCGAGCCGCCCAGGGTGTCGACCGCGGCCACGCCCTTGATCGAGGTCAGCGCGGGGCGCACCTGAAGCTCGGCGATCTGCCGCAAAGCTTCCTGGTTCAAGCTGTCGGAAGTCAACGACAAGCCGTATACCGGGAAGATGGTTGGGTCCATCCTTCGCACGTCGAAGGCCGTACCGGCGGGTAATGTTCCCTGGATGGACGCAAGCGCACCTTGGGTCGCCAGTTGGGCTGCGACCATGTCGTCGCCCCAGTTGAAATTGAGCGAAACCTCGGCCGAGCCGCGGCTGGTGGTCGAACGCAGGCGAGTCACTCCGGGGATGGCGCGAAGTGCTATCTCGGCCGGGCGGGTGATTTGCGCCTCCATCTGCGAAGCATCGCGATCACCTGCATCGATGGAGACGACCACGCGCGGATAATCGATCTGTGGAAACAGGCTGACCGGCAAGCGCAGGGCCGCGATCACGCCGCCAACCGTCAGCAGCAGGACGGCAAGCCAGATCGTCCGGGCATGGCTGGCCAGCGAGCCGCTCATTGGGTTCGTACCTTCATGCCGTCTTCCAGAGCGGTGCCGCCCTCGACCACGACCTGATCGCCTTCCTTGATGCCATTGCTGACCGAGATCGTGGTGCCGTCACCTGCACCGAGTTGCACGTCCTTGCGATGCGCCATGCCCTGGGAGACCACGAAGACGAAAGGTTGCCCGCCATCGTCGAGGATGGCCGCGTAAGGGACAATGACCGCTCCCTTTTCCGCGGATTCCAGAATGATTTCGCCGCGCAGGGGCTGCCCGCTGCCAAGCCCGTAGGCGGCTGGCACATTCACGAAGATCGATGCCTGGCGAGTTTGCGGATTGACAGTCGGGTCGATCGCTGCGATGGGCAGGTTCACGTCGATGTCTTCCGAAGGCAATGTCACGCGTACACCCTCGCCTCGAGTGATTCGACCGATCAGCGAATGATCAAGATAGAACCGGGCGCGCATGTCCCCGCTGCGGGCCAGTGTGACGACCGTGGTACCCGGGGCCACCAGCTCTCCCGGATTACTGGCAATGGTTTCTACAAACGATGCAAATGGTGCACGCAATGCGAGCTGTCCGGCCTGGGTGGAAAGCGCGGCCATGCCGGATTTCGCCACGACTGCGGCCAATCGCGCGCTCTCGACCTCGGCATCACTGACCAAACCATCGGTGCGCAAACGCACTGCGCGTTGATAGGCTTGTTCTGCCGCCTGCGCGCCACTCCTGGCTTGCGTCACGTTCGATTGTGCCGTGGGACTGGGTGACATCATCACGATCAATTGCCCGCGAGCCACGGTACTGCCCACGGGCGCCGCAATCCTGACGATGCTGGCCTCCATTGGGGCGGAAAGCGTGTATTGGGCAGCGGCACCTTGTTCGACCGCACCGTAGAGGGTGAGTGCCGTCTCCACGTCTCCGGTCGTTGCCTTGGCCAGTTTGACCAGGGCGACCGGCTCTGCAGTGGACGCGGTATCGGATGGGCCGGAGCAGGCGGCAAGTGCCAGCGCGGCAAACGCCAGCATTGTGGGTAGTTTCATCGTGGCCATGCCTCTTTAGGTGTCCCGGTCAGGAGTTCAAGCGCGATCATCTGTTCATCACAATTCTGTTGTGCTTGGGCAAGCTGCATCCGACGATCGCGCAACGTTTGCTCGGCATTGTCTGCCGTCTCCAGCGACAGGTCGCCTCGCTTTGCAGCTTGACGTGAGGCATCGGCAAAATGCTCGAGCTTCGGGATATCGGCGAGGGACTCGGCCCTGCGTTGGAGGGCGATGACAATGCCCGCGCTGGCCGCGGCAATGTCCGCACGTGTCTGGAACAGTCGCGCGTCATACTCGGCGCGCAAGGCCTCGCGGGTGGCACGCTCGACCGCGATGGCACCGCGGTTCCTGTTCCACAAGGGCAGGGTGAAGTCGATGGAAGGCCCCAACAGGAAATTGCCGGCGGAATCGCGCTGGCTATTGAGCGTCAGGCCCAGGTTGGGAAACTGCGCCATCACCTCTTGGTGGACCGTGGCTTCTTGAGCTTCATAGCCCGCTTGCAGTGCTGCAAGATCGGTTCGATTCTCCAGTGCGATGGCAAATAGCGTTTCTGCCGATGGAGGTGCGGCAAGCGGCGCCGGCGCCGCAAGTGCCAAGGGGAAGCCGGGGGGCAGGCCCATCAACTTCCGAAGCTCCATTCGCGCCGTGGCGAGATCGGATTCGGAGGCCACCATCGTTTCATGCGCACCGTTGGCAGCCAGGCTTGCAGCCTGCAGCCTGTCCCCGGCTATGTCGCCACGCAACGCGGCACGGTTGACCCGTTCAAGCAGGGAGCGTGCAGCGTCATGTGATGCACGCGCCATCGTGGCGATGGTTTCCAGACGCAGGATTCGTACTGCTTGAAGTCGTGCTTGTCCTGCGGTTTGCCACTCTGCCCACGCCAGATCAAGCCGAACTTGCTTGTCTTGTGCCACGGCCTGCTGCCGTCGCACTGCGCGGGTGCGCAACGCGTTGAGATCGAAACCGAGCGCGCTCGACAGGTCATGTAGCGTGTCGGGCCCACTGAGGACCTTGCTGATACCGATCGAGAATGTCGGATCGGGCAAGAGCCCGGCAGAAAACACCTGCGCATCGGACACGCCCGCCCGCGCACGCAATGCGATCAAGTCGGGATTGTTGACTACGGTGACGGCCGCAATCGCATCCGGCGTCAATGGCGCCGACAAATCGACCGCCACGGGTGCCAGCCAGGGACGTTTTATCTGACTTGCTTGTTGCTCCAGCACTTGGGCGACGGGTGCTGCCAGTGCACCGCTGTTCGAATCCAGTGGCCGCGGCGTGTAACTGGCACAGCCGGCCAGCATCAACACGCACATGATTGCCGCAACCCTCATTCATTGCCTCCGTCGAAGACTGTTCGTGCTTCCAGCTGGGTTGCATGTTACCGAATCAGCAATTGAAGTCATCGTAACCTCATGCACCAGCAGGCTTGAACTCGTGACTTGCTGGATGGATGTGGCCAAGCCAGGGCGACGAGTTGCAGTTTCCTCGGCGCTGCTGAGGAGAAACTTAGGACCGGCCAGCCCACAGTTGGACGGTGATCCCCAATCCGCCGAGCTCAGAGCGGTCAAGCGTCAACATCCAGCCAGCCCGTTCGCAGGCTGCCTGCACGATGGCCAAACCCAGCCCAGTTCCTGATGTGCCAACCTCGGCATTGCGCTGGAATGGCTGCAGCATCGCACCCATGTCGTGCTCCGGAATTCCGGGGCCATTGTCGTCAATGGTGACGACAGGCCCTCGGCCATTCCTGCTTGCATGAATTCTGACCATGCTGCCCTGCGGACAGTGGTGGACGGCATTCCCGACAAGGTTGCCAAAAACGGTGGCAAACAGCTCGGCATCGGCTGCCACCGGAATCTCGGCCCCCGACAGCTCCATCCGAATCTGCTTCTCTTCTGCAGCATGAGCATGCATGGCCAAGGACCTTCGCAGCTCGGTCATTACATCAAAACTGGTGATTCGCAATGGCGCCTCGGCCCCTAGTCTGGACAGGCAAAGCAGTTGGTCGATCAGGACTGAGGCGCGCCTTATGCCTGCGCGTTGAGTCTCCAGGGCTGCATGTCGCTCTTCCTCGTTGTCCGCACGCGTCACCAACGCGTTCTGCAAGCCAATCGCGGATATCGGCGTTCGAAGCTCGTGCGCAGCGTCGGCCAGGAACCGCTTTTGATGATCCAGCATTTTCGAGAGCCGCAGAACAAGGCTGTTCGTGGCCGACAGCAGCGGGCTCAGTTCCTGCGGGAGACCGGGATCAATCAATGGAGTCAAGGCATTCAAATCCCTGTTATCCACTTGCCGCTCCAGTTGTTTGACGGGACGCAACACAGACCTCACCAGCAAAAGGACCAGGCCAAGGCTGACAGCTGCAAGAATGAGAAGAGGCCAAAGCGTGGAGAGCGCGATCTCGCGGGCAAGTTCTCGTCGTGCCGACATCTGCTGGCCAACCGTCACATCATGTTCTTCAACTCGAGCGGTGAAAATGCGTAGTCGACCCAGACGTGTGTTGATCTCCGAAAAACCGACAGGGGGCCGAGACGGAAACACGTCTTGATGTGTGGATCGGAGCTCTCCCTGAGGTCCTCGTTCGCGAATCAGAAGTTCAAGGTCATCGGCCTGCCCTGAATCGCTCACCATGGGGACGGCGGTTTGTGTCGGCGTGGTCAGCACCAAGGCTCGCGCAGTCTGCTTGAGTTGGGCATCAAAAGCCTCGTCGGCCTCTTGCAGCATCGCGTGGTACACAAGGCCCATTTGAATGGCGGCGATCACCAACACCAGCCCCGCAACGAAGAACCACAGGGCCGGCCTGATCCGCGCCAACACGTTCGACAGCACGACACGCCCACCCAGCAGGAACACGGTGCACCATGCTGGGCAGCGCGCTGTCGAAAATGGTCGGAAGCCAGCCGAAACTCGCGTCAGGGACGCGGGCTTACAGCAGGATGCAGGCCCAGACCAGGACCGCCAGCAGCAGGCTGAGCGACACGGCGGCCGAAGCCAAGTCTTTCGCCAAACCGCTCAGAGTGTGGAACTCGGTGCCGATACGGTCGATGGCCGCTTCGATCCCGCTGTTGAGCAGCTCCACGATCAGCACCAGCAGGACAGACGCCATCAGAACGGCACGCTCGACACCACTGACCTCAAGCAAGCCTGCCGCGACGAGCAGCGGAATGGCCAGAATGAGCTCCTGCCGGAACGCGGCTTCATTCTTCCAGCACGCGCGCAGCCCGCACCATGAATTACCGGCCGCCGCGATGACGCGGCCCAACCCGGTGCCCCCCGGTTTCATCTGGTTCGCCACTGGATCCATGTTGGTCAATGCGCTTTCCTCGCCGCACGTTGCGGGAGCAGATAGATCAACGCCGCCATGCCCGCCAGCAACACCAGCGACGCGGTGTAGCGGCTGAGTGCAAGGCCGCCATGGTCGAGTGGCTTATCCAGGAAGTCGCCGACCACGGCACCCAGTGGCCGGGTCAGTACGAATGCGGTCCAGAACAGCAAGGTCTTGGACACCTTGGTCCACAGATGCAAGGCCAGTACCAGCACCAGCAGGCTGCCGAAAATGGCGATGCCGCCGGTGTAACCGAGGCCTGCGGTGTCGGCGACCCAGTCGCCCAGTGCAGTCCCGAGCGTTTGCGAAAACATGATCGTCAGCCAGTAGAAGGTTTCAGACTTCGGGTTGCTGACGGTCTCGACCGCGATTGAGCCCAGCGAGCGATGCCAGGTGAACAGTGTTGCGAGCAACAAGACAAGCAGCAGACTGGCGCCCCCTGCATACCCAATCCCCAGCGAGCGGTCAGCCAAATCGGCCAGCGTAGTACCCACCGTGGTGCTGGCGATGATCGTGGCCCAGTACAACCAGGGACGGAACCGATCGGCACGGATCTGCGCCCACACCGCGACGGCGAACAACGCCGCGAAGATCAGCGTTCCGACCAGGTAACCGAGGTTCATCGACATGCTGACCGCGTCGCCACCGGTCTCGCCGAGCGTGGTGGCCAGGATCTTGATCAACCAGAAACCCAGCGTGACCTCGGGTACCTTGGCCAAGGCCACGGATGCATCTGTTTTCATGTCGGCATCCCTCATCTCAGCGACTCCCCGCACCAGTCTTGTCGGTGTGCGCCACGGCCCGGGCGCATGGCGTGAACAGGTCGAAGTCGGCATCGGCCTCGGGCGTGGCGACCTGCATCAGCCCCAGTACCGACGGAAACAGGTTGTCGTGGCTGGCTGGTTCACTCGCGATGCGTTGCAGGCACGCGCGGTCCAATCCGCGCGACGCGGCGAAACCGTTCGACAACCACAGCACCATCGGCACCTTGATCTGGGTCTTCGGCGCGATCGCATACGGCACGCCATGCAGGTACAACCCGCCTTCGCCCAGCGATTCACCGTGGTCGGACACGTACAACATCGCGGTGTCCATGGAGGTCACGCCCGACAACAGGTGGATAGTGCGTGCCAGGAAGTCGTCGGTCTGCAGCACCGAATTGTCGTAGGCATTCACGATCTGTTCGCGGCTGCACTGGCTCAGCTCAGTCGACTCGCAAGCCGGCGAGAACTCGGACAACCGCTTCGGGTAACGCTTGTAGTACGCAGGGCCGTGGCTGCCGAGTTGGTGCAACACCACCACTATGTCGCCCTGTTCACGCGTCGCACGATCGACCAGCCCGGACAGCATCGCTTCGTCCATGCAACCTTCCACATTGCATGCCCCGCGCACTCGTGCATCCCGGAACGATTCGAACGCCAGTCCGTCGCAGACGCCTTTGCAGCCGCCCTGGTTGTCGCGCCACAAGGTGCGGATACCGGCATGGTCGAGCACGTGCAGCAGGCCCTCGCTGCCCTCGATGCGACCCTTGTCGTAGTCGCGACGCCCGTAGGGGGAAAACATGCAGGGCACCGACACTTCCGTCGCCGACCCGCATGCGGTGACATCCGTGAAGTTGACCAGGCCATCGACCTGGGCCAGACGCGGTGTGGTCTGGCGCCGGTAACCGTTCAGACCCCAGTTCTGTGCACGTACGGTTTCGCCGACGACCAGTACCAGCAGGCGCGGTTTCGCATGCGCGGGCCGGCCAACGACCTTGGCCCGGGTACCGATGGGCAGCTTAGGCCCGGTGTGAACCGGCCCCTGCAACACGCTGGCCAGCGACACCAGGTAATTGCCCGGCGTGACCAGGTAGCGTAGCTCCTTCTGGTTGCGCATCAGCGAGGCCAACGGCTGGTACACCGACACGATCATCGCGCAGGCGAGCAGCAATGCCGCCAGGATCGCGGACAGGCGCATGGCCACCGCACGCCCGAACGTGCGCGGCCTGAAACGCACGCGGTAGACGATCAGAGCCGGGATCAGACCCAGCAATACCACCGACGGCAACGCCGCCAGCGAGAGCAACTCACCAGCTTCCTTCGTATCGGTGTGCAAGATGTTCCGGATCATGTCCGGATCCAGGTAAACCGTGTAGCGGTTCATGTAGTGCGTGGCCATCGCTGTCACCACCAGCAGCAGTGCAGTCACCGGGCGACCTGTCCACCGATTCACCACCAGCAGAAACAAAAACCAATTCAGCGCCGTGATCGCGACGAACAGGGCAATGCCGAACCAGAGCCCGCTGTCGCCCGCAAATGCTCCGGTCTGCGCGACCACACGAAAGAAGGTCAAGTTCGCTGTCGCCGACACATACAACGCAAGCCACAACGCCAGCCCCTCCTGACTGAGCTGCCATGGTCCCCGGCACCAGTCGGCCACAGCCTGCAGCCATCGCGGGCGACGCGTGAGACTCGAGACAAGGACGCTGCTCATCGCACTTCCCGGCTTTGCGCCGGGTACCCAACGGAATCGGGCTTCGGCCAGAACATCCGGAACAGCGCCAATGCGACGACCCAGCAGATCGCCAGCGTCCACAGGTCGTGCGACAGGAAATGCGCCCCGCGCAATTGCTGTGCCACGCCGAACACCAAACCGGACGTCAGGCCGGCAAGCAAACCGAACCAACGCCAGCGTGGTCGCACCACGCCCAGGAAGAAGTACAACGACAGCCATGCATAGCCCGCACTGGCATGCGCTGCAGGGAAACAGCGTGCGCGACCAAGACCCAGTGGCCGAGTGTCGAACAACCCGACGAAGGGACGCTCACCACCGTAGCGCAATAGATCCCACGGGCAATCCATGTTCGACCAACTCTTGATCCACGCCACCAACAAGGTGCCGGCCAGGGTCGCGAGCACCAGGTAGCCGAGCGGCTTGCGCCACTCGCGACGTCGCTCGCCATGCAGGGACCAGACCCACGCCGCGAACACCACGCACCATGCGAGCAGGCTGGCATCGTGGCCGCCGCGATGCAGCAGCTGTTGGGTCGCGAAGGCATCCTTCAATGCCCAGCGGTGGCCTTCCCATGCATACAGGGCATCGGCGACCCGCTGGTCGAGGCCGAACACGGCATCGAGCAACAACGACAACGCCACCGCCAGCAACGGCAGCCAGCCATGCAACCACGCGAAACGCGGGCCCGACCACGCCACGGGTGGCGAGAACAATGCGCGTGGTGGCAAGTACGGGGCGTCGACGGAAGGCATGTCGTCAGGACCGGGAGCCAGGATGCGCACATCATTGGCACCGCACGGTCGGAGAACGGTCGGAACGAACTTCCGGAATCGTTAACGGATGCAAGATCTCCCTGCCACCGGCATGATGACGGCTGGCCACGCACACGAGCGCCATGCGCATCCTGGTCGTCGAAGACAACCGCAACCTGGTCGCCAACTTGTTCGATTACTTCGAACGGGAGGGCCACGTTGTGGATGCCGCACCCGATGGCGTCACAGGACTGCACCTCGCACGCACCCATGACTACGACGCGATCGTGCTCGATTGGGGGCTGCCGCGCATGGACGGTCGCGCGGTGCTGCAGCAACTGCGCGACGACGGCCACGCAGTGCCGGTCATCATGCTTACCGCACGCGACCAGCAACCGGACAAGATCACCGGTTTCCGCTCCGGTGCGGACGATTACCTCACCAAGCCCTGCGATCTCGAAGAACTGCTGCTGCGGTTGCAGGCGATGGTCGCGCGCTCCACCGGACGCGGACGGGTCAAGCGCCTGCAGGTCGCCGACCTGGTGCTGGACCTCAATACGTTCGAAGCGACGCGCGGCGGCAAGCCAGTGCACCTGTTCCCGGCAGGCCGCACGATCCTCGAACTGTTGATGCTGGCCAGCCCCGGCGTGGTCAACCGCGAGAAACTCGAACACGCACTGTGGGGCGACGACCTGCCGGACGGCAACCCGCTGCGTTCCCACGTCTACGACCTGCGCCGCAGTGTCGACGGACCCTTCGACACCAAGCTGATACATACGGTAGCGCGCACCGGCTACCGGATCGCGGCGCCGGATACAGCCACGGATTGAAACGATGACTGACCCTACTGCCAAGAAACCCCGCCGCACCAGCCTGCGCAGGCGATTACTACTTGGCCTGTTCGCCTACATCGTCATCCTGTTCGCCGCGGTCACCCTCCACGGCATGGTGTTCAACGAACGCGCCGAACAATTGCTCTGGCATACCCTGCTCAGCAACGAACTTGATCGTGTCGAGGAACGCGAAGCCAGCGACCCCGGCTACCGCTGGACCAATACCAGCGACATGTCGCTGTACGACAGCAATGTCGATGTGCATATCCCGCCCGTACTGGCGGATCTCCCCCCCGGCGTGCACGACGACGTGTCCATCGACGGCCAGGAACGCGTGGTCATGGTGCGCGAAACAAGCGGGCATCGAAAGATCCTCACCCTCGACATCACCGAACTTGAGGAACGCGAATCCGACATGACCATGACCGTGGTCGGGTCGGCACTGACGATGCTGTTGCTACTAGGTGCACTCGCCGCCTGGGGTGCGTCGCGGCTTGTCGCACCACTTGGACGTACCGCGCAACGCATCGGCGCCCTGCGTCCGGAACAACAGGGCCAGCGGGTCGAACTGCCACGTGATGCCAGCGCCGAACTGGAAGTGATCGGCGATGCCGTGAACGACTACCTCGCGCGCAACGATCGCTTCGTCGAGCGCGAGCGTCTGTTCATCGACATGGCCAGCCACGAACTGCGCACGCCGGTGTCGGTGATCTCCGGCGCCAGCGAACTCGCACTGAACTCCGAAGACACGGCTTCAAGCACACGTCCTTTGCTGGAACGCATCCGCGGCTCGGCCAAGGGCATGCAGGAACTGATCGGCCTGTTGCTGGTCCTGGCCAAGGACCCCGCGCGCCTGCAGGGCATGGAGGCGCGGCAACAGCTCGGCCCACTCCTCCAAGCCGTCGTCCACGACCACCAGCATCTGGCCGAACACAAGGATCTGTCCATCGTCGTCGAGGACCCGCCTGCGGGCGACGTACTCGGCCCGCCCGCCATCGTGCAGGCCGCGATCGGCAACCTGCTGCGCAACGCCATCGAGAACAGCGACCGCGGCGCCATCCGCATCCACGTGGAAGCCCCGGCCACCGTAGTCATCACCGACCCCGGCCACGGGATGTCACCCGACGAAATCGGCGCGACCTACTCGCGCATCGCACGCGGTGGTGGCGACCGCCAGGGCAGCGGCATCGGCCTGGACCTGATCGCACGCCTGTGCGAACACCTCGGGTGGATGATGGATCTTTCCTCCAGCGAACAAGGCACCACCGCGACACTGACCCTGCGTCCGGCACCCGAAGCACCAGCAGCCGGCTGATCGATCACCAAGGAGGCTGCCATGTCGTTCGCACTGGGCTGGCTGGGTTGGGCACTGCTGTCCGCCCTGTTCGCCGCACTCACCGCCATCCTCGCCAAACTCGGCTTGGCCGATGCCGACGCGGACGCGGCGACCTGGGCCCGCACGACCATGATCCTGTTGTGCATCAGCGCTGTGGTGTCGCTCTCCGGTAAATGGAGCGCAGTCCTGCAGCTCACGCAGCGCCAGTGGCTGTTCCTGGTCCTGTCCGGCATCGCGGCCGCGGCCTCGTGGCTGTGCTACTTCCGTGCGTTGCAGGCCGGCACGGTCACCCAGGTGTCGGTGGTCGATCGCGGCAGCCTGGCGATCGTAGTGCTGCTGTCCGTGCTGCTGCTGGACGAACGCCCGCAACCGCGCGAGTGGATCGGCGTGGCACTGGGGCTGGTCGGCGTCGGGCTAGTCGCCAGCACGAAGTAAGCAATCTTGCAGGCGGGACCTAGCCCAATGTCCGCTTTGGGTCGGAAGCAGCCCTTCCCCACGCCCGATAGCGGCCCCTGATCGTCGCACGTCCTTGCTGCGACGAAATCGGCCATACATCAATCGGAATCCGTCTTTGCCTTGTAGACGGTTCGCCGACCGATCGATCTAGCATTCCTCACAGTGGGCCGCGCGAGTCCGGGTATGAGGTAGTCCGCAACCCGCGCGCCGCGCCGTACCTTGTTGGCAAGCCAGCGCGGCATCAATCCGCGGCCCGACCAAGTATTCCGCCTATTCTCTGGATCCCGGTATTTTGGGGGAAACTTCCCTTGCTTCTGCGTCCGAGTTCCCTTCGCAACCACAGGAGGCGCGTGCGAGACGTCAAAGATCTCAGAAATCGCATAGCCGTAGGAGTTGGCCAGCGCAGCGAGCTCATTCCGGACTACAGAAAGCGGCCGGCGGCGTGATAAGAGTGCTTTCCGCTTCTCCGCCGCGAGCAAAAGCGATTCAATCTCTGACAGGCTGAGCTTCTCAATATTCTTCATGTGCCAAGCGTCGAGTCGGGAGCCGCACCAGGCGGACCATTATGCCGCCTCACGATGCTCGTAATACGGGTGCCGCTTGTCGTCGAAGATGGCCTGCATTGCCGCTAGGTCCTTGCCAGGATTGAGCCAGGCATCGACGTGCTCGGATCGGATGTTGATGATGGTCCGATCGTGGCCCGCGGCGGCCACCTCGGGCTCGGGCTCGTCGGTGATGGCGGCGAACGACAGCAGGTCGGGCAGCTCGCCTTTGGGATCCGTCCACCTCGACCACAGGCAGGCGATGAGCATGGGTTTCAAGGATCCAGTCCACGATCAGCGAATGCTCGCGCACGAACGCGAGCACGCGGTCGGCCGAGGCGGTCGAGGTGCGGGCACTGGCGGGATCGTAGTCGAGCACCGGGTCGACGATGGCGGCATGGCCACCGTCACGATCGTAGACCACGTAGGTGAAGGTGAACGTGGCCGGGTCGTAAAAGCTCTGGACCTGCGGATTCATCTGACAGCTCCTTGCTCTGTAATTTAGATATTGCTAAATTATATTCGTCACCTATCGTTGTCAAGAACTTACTAAACTACATCCGCCATGGCCCGTTCATCAAAGAAGACACGTCCGATGCCCTCGCCCGAGCAGATGGCGCAGCATGCCAATGAAGCGGCCGCACTGCTGAAGGCACTAGCCCATCCGGCACGCCTGCTCGTGCTGTGCCAGCTGGTCGAAGGCGAAGCTTCGGTCGGAGAGTTGCAGCCGATTACCGGGCTCAGCATGTCCGCCCTATCGCAGCACCTGGCCGTACTGCGCGAGATGGAGCTCGTCACGACGCGTCGCGAGGCGCAGACCATCTACTACGCGCTAGCCGAGGGCCCTGCTGCAAGCGTGCTCGATACGCTATACGCCGCCTACTGTGGCAGCCAGGAGGCTGTCCAATGACAACGTTCCAGTTAGTGATGGGGGTCCTTTCCGGTAGCGTCGTCGGCTTCACGCTCGGGCTGGTCGGTGGCGGCGGCTCCATTCTCGCGGTGCCGCTCATGGTCTACCTGGTCGGGGTGCGCGACCCGCATGTGGCGATCGGCACCAGCGCGCTTGCGGTTGCGGCCAACGCACTGATCGGCCTGACCAACCATGCCCGCAAGCGCAACGTGAAGTGGCGTTGCGCCGCGGCGTTCGCTATCGCCGGCGTGCTGGGCGCGTGGTTCGGGGCGATGCTCGGCAAGACCATGGACGGGCAGCAGCTGCTTGCATTGTTCGCGCTGCTGATGGTCGTGGTCGCCGGCATGATGTTCCGCTCGCGCGGAAGCGAGGGGGATCCGGCGGTGGTGCTCAATCGCGGCAACGCGCCGAAGCTGCTGGGTTCGGGCGCGGTCACCGGGCTCCTGTCGGGTTTCTTCGGTATCGGCGGGGGCTTTCTGGTGGTACCGGGCCTGATCGCCTCGACCGGCATGCCGATCCTGTTCGCGGTCGGCTCATCGCTGCTCGCCGTCACCGCCTTCGGACTGACTACCGCATTGAGCTACGCGAGCTCCGGGCTGGTCGCCTGGTCGCTCGCGGTGGCGTTCATCGGCGGCGGCGCGGTGGGCAGTCTGTTTGGCGCCCGCCTCGCCACACGCCTGGGCGACCGCAAGGGCGTGCTCAACACTATGCTCGCCGGCCTGATCGTCGTCGTCGCGGTGTACATGCTGTACCGCACCGCGAGCGAACTCGGCTGGATCTGACCTTCGTTCTTCCCCGCAGACCTTCCGGAGGCTTTCATGAACACACCCTGGCGCTTCGCTGAAGATCACTACGCCGGTGGGCAGCCCACGCCTGCGCATCTGGCCGAACTCGTGCGCGAGGGCGTGCGCACGGTTATCAACCTGCGTGCCCCGGACGAGCCGACGGAATACGACGAAGCCGCCGAGGCCGCCCGGCTCGGCCTGCACTACGTGTCGCTGCCGATCGCCGGCGCCGCCGATCTCGACCGCGCGCGGGTGCGCGAGTTCGGCCAGAAGGTGGACGATGCGCGCCGCGAAGGCGGGGTCCTGATCCATTGCGGGAGTTCCAACCGCGTGGGCGCGATGGTCGCGCTTGACGCGACACTCAACCGAGGCTGCTCGCTGGAAACGGCGCTCGAGCGCGGCCGTGAGGCCGGTCTGGCGACGCTGGAGCCGGCGGTGGTCACGCTCGCAGAAAGCGAAGGAGCCCGGTCATGATCGATCCCGCCACCATCTTCCGTCAGCTCTTCGAGCCGGTATCTTCGACCTACACCTATCTGATCGCCTGCCCCGAAACGCGCGAAGCCGCCCTGGTGGATCCGGTGATGCCCGCCTGGCAGCGCGATCTGCAGGTAGTCAATGAGCTCGGTCTGAAGCTCGTCATGACGATCGACACGCACATTCATGCGGATCACATCACGTCGGCGTCGATGCTCCGGCGGGAGGTGGGTAGCCGCATCGCTACTCCCGCGCTCGATGCACTGTCGTGTACTGACGTGCCGATGGAAGACGGCGTCCCCCTGCAGGTCGGCGGCGTGCTCATAGACCCGATACATACGCCCGGCCACACCGACAACCACTTCGCGCTGGTGATGAACGACCGCGTGTTCACCGGCGACGCGCTGCTGATCGACGGCTGTGGCCGTACGGACTTTCAGAGCGGCGACGCGCGTGCGCTGTACGAGAGCGTGCGCGGCCGCCTGTTCGGGCTACCGGGCGAGACGCTCGTGTACCCGGCGCATGACTATCAGGGACGGTGGGTATCGAGCATCGCGCAGGAGAAGCAGCGCAACCCGCGGCTCGGCGCCGAACGCACGCTCGAGGATTTTGTCGAGCTGATGGAAAACCTGGACCTGCCGTACCCGAAGTTCATCGACTATGCCGTGCCAGGCAACAAAGCATGTGGGCAGTGCCCGCCGGAGCTGCCGGAGCACCTTCGCCAGTACTGTCAGGAAATGGCGGAAAGCCCCCAAGGCTAGCCAGGGTCGGGGTGTTGAAGGCATTCCACGGCCGCCGGATCTATTCGTCCTGCCTCGGCAGGATGAGCTCCGCGACCGTCCCACCTCCCTCTGCGGGACGCAAGACCACGTACCCGCCATGACGCTCGGCGATCGCCTCGACGATCGTCAACCCCAACCCGCTGCCTCCCGGGCTGCCGGTCGCGCGTCCTCGCCAGAACCGTTGCGTTGCCTGCCGGTACTCGTCAGGTTCGAGACCAACACCACGATCGGTCAGACGGAACCGGACCGTGGTGGCATCGGCATCAGCGACAAGGTCTACGGCACTTCCCGTGGGCGAATAGCGCAACGCGTTGTCGACGAGGTTGCGCAACGCCGCCACGGACAGCGCGGGAGGCACAGCCGGCACCGCCTGACCACCGCTTCCAGCAATGACAACGACCCGGCCGTTGGCCTCCGGGCTGCTGGCCGCCACCGCCTGCTCCACCACCTGCGCGGCCGTGATCCACCGTCCGTCGTCGAACGGCAGCCGTCCTTCGACCCTCGCCAACATCAGCAACTGGTCCAGGGTCGCACGCATGCGCTGCACGCCTTCACCGGCATCGGCCAGCGCCCGTCGTGAGTCGTCGCCACCAGTCAGCCGCGCGACCTGCAGGTGAGTGTCAATCGCGGTCAAGGGTGTGCGCAGTTCGTGCGCAGCATGGTTGGTGAAGCTGCGCTCGCGTGACACCGCGTCGGAAACGCGCTGTAGCAGGTGGTTGAGGGATTCGACCAATGGCCGGAGTTCGCCCGGCATTGCCTGCGCGTCGAGGGGCTCGTCGGCATCGGGCTGGCGTTCCGCTAGCGTGCGACGCAGCCGATCGAGCGGCGCAAGCGCGCGGCCCGCGCCCAGCCACAACGCAAGCAAGCCGCCCACCGCGGCAATCAGGAACGGCAGCCCGGCCGCCAGCGCGATCTGGCGGCTCAGTTCTGCACGCTCACCGAGACTGTCGGCAGTGGTGATGCTGAAACCGTTCGCCTCCAGCGTGTAGGTACGCCACGTCGTACCCTCGATCTCGCGCGTTCGATATCCCGGCGCGTCGGTCGCCATCAGTGCACTGGATGCGCCCTGGGTGGTGGCGATCACCTCCCCACGCAACGAGCGTATCTGGCACGCCATCCCGCGGCTGCCGGCAACGGTCACCGCATCAGCCGCCACTACCGGCGAGGCGCCCACCAGCGCGCCCTGCGCCAGCAGTCCGGACACCATGCGTGCCGACATCGCCAGCCGGTCGTCGAGGGTATGCTGCAGGTTGCGATCGAGGTCACGCAGCATCCACGCCGCCGCCACGCTCCACAGCACCGCCAAGGCGATGCCGATTGTCAGCACCAGGCGGAGTCGCAGGCTCATGGCTCGGCCCTGCCGAACCGATATCCGAGTCCGCGCACGGTTTGGATGACATCGGCACCGAGTTTTCGCCGCAGGTGATGGATGTGCACGTTGATCGCGTTGCTGCCGACCTCCTGTTCGAAACCGTACAGGCTGTCCTTGAGCTGTTCGCCGGAAAGGCATCGCCCGCCCGCCTGCATCAGGCTGGCGAGCAGTGCGGTCTCGCGACGCGACAGGTCGACGGGTACGCCGTCGAGCCAAACCTGCCCACTGGCGGGATCCAGCGCCAGTGAACCGGCTTCGATCAGGTTCACGCTGCGGCCAGCGGCACGCCTCGACAAGGCGTGCAGCCGTGCCACGAGCTCGCCGAGATCGAACGGTTTGACCAGATAGTCGTCGGCGCCGCCTTGCAGGCCGGCGATGCGATCTTCCACCGCATCGCGCGCGGTCAGCAGCAGTACCGGCAATTCATCACCGCGCTGGCGCATGCGCACCAGCAGCTGCATACCGTCCTCGTCGGGCAGCCCAAGGTCCAGCACCATCGCGTCGCAATGGGTCGTCTGTCGCGCGAGTTCGGCGTGCGCGACGCTCTCCACGCGATCGGCTGTCATTCCAAAAGCCCGAAGACCCGAGACTATGCCCCGGGCGATCAATTCGTCGTCCTCAACGACCAGAATCCTCATTGATGCCAACTCCGGAAACCAGATGCGCGCTGCACCCTAGCGCAGGGTACCCGGCGTCGCCACCGCCGGGTCATGGCTCCAGCCTGTGGGGGCCTTTAATCGTGACTTAATCGCGCGCCTTCATCGTGGCCGGCCAGGGTCTCCGGAGTACTGAATGATGCTGTTGCTGCGCCGGTTGTTGCTAAGCCTGTTGATGTTGCCGATGTTGGCGGTTCCCGTGGCCGCGATGGCGCAAGGCTGGCTCGCGCCACCGACCGGGCAGCAGCAGCCCGAGTTCCTCGAGGCCAGCGAGGTGTTCAGGGTCGAGGCAACGGCCGTGAAGGATGGCGCGACGCGGCTGAGCGGCACGATCGCGCCGGGTTACTACCTGTATCGACACCGCCTGAGCGTTGTTGTCGACGGCGGCAAGGCGTTGCCGCTGCAGTTGTCGAACGGCAAGGCTAAGACCGACGAGTTCTTCGGCCGCACCGAGGTTTATTACGACACCGTCGAAATCGTAGTCAATGGTGGCGACGCGCGCTCGGCGACGCTGCATTGGCAGGGCTGCGCCGATGCCGGCATCTGCTATCCGCCGCAGACCATGCCGGTCGATCTGCCATCGGTCGAGAAGCCACCGGCAACCAAGGCCGCTGTGGACACCGCCGCGACGGCGCCCTCGAAAAAGGAGACAAGCGACAGCGCCCCGCAGCCGCCCACTGCCCCCTCTGCGGCCTCCGTCGCACAAAACGCGGTAGACGTCGGCGCATCATCCGTCTCGGGCGCGATCAGGGAGGCCGCCCCCGCGCCTTCCGTTGCCGGCGAGGACCAGCGCTTCGCCAGCCGCCTCGCCGATGCCAGTCTGTTCGCGTCGGTCGCGGTGTTCTTCGGCATGGGGCTGCTGCTCGCGTTCACGCCGTGCACGCTGCCGATGATCCCGATCGTCTCCAGCCTGATCGTTGGCGGACAGCCGACCACGCGGCGCGCGCTCGCCTTGTCGGTAGCCTACGTGCTGCCGATGGCGATGACCTACGCCGCGCTCGGCGTGGCCGCTGGGATCGCCGGTGCCAACCTGCAGGCAGCCTTGCAGAACCCGTGGCTGCTGGGCGCGTTCGCGGCGGTGTTCGTGATGCTTGCGCTGTCGATGTTCGGTGCATTCGAGCTGCAGTTGCCGGCGTGGCTCGGCAACCGCCTGGATCGCGCCGGTCGCCAGCAGCGCGGCGGCACGCTCGCTGGCGCCGCCACGCTCGGGCTCCTGTCCGCGCTGCTGGTGGGACCGTGCATGACCGCGCCACTTGCCGGCGCGCTGCTCTACATCAGCCAGTCGGGCAGCGCGCTGACCGGCGGCCTGGCGCTGTTCGCGCTTGGGCTGGGCATGGGATTGCCCCTGCTCGCGATCGCGGTATTCGGCGCACGCATCCTGCCGCGTCCCGGCGCATGGATGGATCGCGTCAAGGCGGTCTTCGGCTACGTCCTGCTGGCGTTGGCGATATCGATGCTGGCGCGGGTGCTGGCACCGGCGACGGCGCTGGTGCTGTGGGGCGCCTGGCTGCTCGGCGCGGCGGCGGGTTTCCTCGCCCTGGTCGCACCGCCCGGCAGCGGCTCGCTGCGCCTGTGGCTGCCGCGCTATTTTGCAGCCGCGTCGGCGGTCTGGGCGTTGGCACTCATGATCGGCGGTGCCAGCGGCTCCGGCGACCCGTGGCGCCCCTTGGAACGACTCGGTGCCGGCGCCGCGAGTGCACAAGTAGCCGCGCCGACGGTCGCCTTCGTCGAAGCCAAGACGGCCGACGACCTGTCACGTCGCATCACCGAAGCCGGTGCGCGAGGCCAGTGGACGCTGGTCGATTTCTACGCCGACTGGTGCGTTTCCTGCCATGTCATCGAACGGGAAGTGTTCGGTGACCCGCAGGTGGCATCGATGCTCGCCGGCATGCAGGTCGTGAGGCCCGACGTCACCGCCAACGATGCGGCCGACCGGGCATTGATGAAGGCATGGCAGGTGGCCGGTCCGCCGACGTTGCTGCTCATCGGACCCGACGGCCAGGAACACCGCGCCGAGCGCACGGTGGGCGAGATCACCCCCGAAGCATTCCTGGCCCGCCTGCAGCGCGTCCAGAAAGGAGCGCAATGATGGTCAGTCTTGGCCCGTTCCCCATGTCCCTGGTAGTGCTGCTGGTCGCACTCGCGATTGCCGCACTGGTCGCCCGGCAGTTCGTCGTGCCCTTGCCCGGGCAACCCGCGATCAAGCCGCTTTCGACGTTCCTCGACATGCTGATGGTCGGCGTGCTCGCGGCGCGGCTAGCCTTCGTGCTCGCATGGTGGCCGCAGTACCTCGCGGATCCGTGGTCAATTGTCCGTATCGGCGACGGCGGCTTCTCGATCTGGGCGGGCGTGCTCGCGGGCCTCGCATTCGGCGCACGGCGGGCGCGAAACGCTCCCGCGCTTCGACGTCCGCTGCTGTTCGGTGCGATCGCAGGGCTAGCTTCCTGGGCCGTTCTCGGGGGCGCGCTGCTGTTGATGCAGCAGTCGGTGGTGAAACTGCCGGCGACCGAACTGAGCACGCTCGACGGCGGCAGCACGAAGCTTTCGGCGATGACCGGCGAGCCGATGGTCGTGAACCTGTGGGCGACGTGGTGCCCGCCGTGTCGCCGCGAAATGCCGGTCCTAGCCAAGGCGCAGGAAGAACGCGGCGACGTGTCGTTCGTCTTCGTCAATCAGGGGGAATCCGAATCGGAGATCCGTGACTACCTGCGCGAGAGTCACCTGCAACTGAGCAATGTGCTGCTCGATCCATTCTCGTCCGTAATGCAGGAGTCCGGCTCGCGCGGCCTGCCAACGACGCTGTTCTTCGATGCCGACGGCCGGCTTGTGGACACCCACATGGGCGAACTCTCGAATGCGAGCCTTGCCGTAAAGCTGCGGCGCTTCGGTGCTGCGCCCTCATCGAGTCCCCCAACCCTTCCAACCAAGGAGGTGCCGTGATGGCACGAGTGAACCCCACTGCAATACTGCTTTCGTCCGCCCTGCTGCTCGCCACCGGTTGCAGTCAGGCCGCCGAGGAAAAGTCGGTTTCCACCGCGCCGGCTGTCCCAACGAACGCCACCAGCAACCCGGAGACTGAAAAGCCCGCCGTGATCGAGGCCATTGAAGGCCAGGGTTTCGAAGTGCTCGGCGAGTTCGACGCCCCATCGGGTCTTCGCGGCTTTGCAGGCGTCGCAGGCCAGCAGCCCGTGGCGGTATATGCGACCAACGACGGCGCACATGCCGTCGTTGGGACGCTGATCAATGCAAAAGGCGAGGACATCGGCGCCGAGGCGCTGCAGCGACTTGTCGCCGGTCCGATGTCGGCCCGCACCTGGGCACTGCTGGAGGCGAGCGAATGGATCGCCGACGGCAAGGCCGATGCGCCCCGCGTGATCTACACGTTCAGCGACCCGAACTGCCCGTTCTGCAACAAGTTCTGGAGTGCAGCGCGGCCGTGGGTGGATTCGGGCAAGGTGCAACTGCGGCACATCATGGTCGGTGTGATCCGTCCCGACAGCGCCAACAAGGTTGCCACTATCATGACTGCCAGCTCGCCGTCGGAGGCGCTCCGTCGCAATGAAACCAGCTACAGCTCCGGCGGCGTCAAGCCGGCGGCCTCCGTGCCCGCCAACGTGCGCGCCACCCTCGATGCCAACGAAAGACTGATGGTCCAGCTAGGGTTCCAGGGCACGCCGGGTATCCTGTTCCGCGACGACAACGGCACGGTCCAGCGCCGAGCCGGCATGCCGGCACCGGATGACCTGGCCACCGTGCTCGGACCACGCTGATGCGGGGCGCATCGTTGCTATTGGGCCTGGTGCTGGCGGGCATGACCCACTTCGCGCAGGCGGCGACGCCGGCGACGTCTCCCTCCCGCACCATTGCAATGCATGGCAAAGCGATCGTCCTGCCGGGCGCCGCCCACCAACCCGACCCAAACATGCGCCAGCGGGCGGTATTCAGCCTGACCGTGGCGCCGGCTTCACCCGCTGCGACGGATCCGGGCTTGGAGCGGGTCGCGCGCGCCGTCAACCTACTCACGGCAAGCGGAGTGCCGAAGAAGCAGTTGGACTTCGTCGTGCTGCTCAGCGAAGGAGCAACGGATTCAGCGCTGGCCGATCCCGCGTACCGCGCCCGCCATGGGGTCGCTAACCCGAACCTTGGGCTGATCGCGCAACTGTCGGCGGCCGGAGTGCAAATGTTCGTGTGCGGCCAAGCCTTGCACGCTCGGCAGCTGGACAGCAACTCGCTGGCGCCCGGCATCGCGATATCGCTTTCGGCGTTGACCAGCATCATCACGCTGCAGCAGCAAGGCTATGCGCTGGTTCCGCTGTGAACCAGCAGCAGACGCCGCTCGCTGCATCGACTGTGCCCAGCGATGGTCTCCGGCCACCAAACCCGGTGCCTTCCGCAAGAGTTCGTCGGCAGTCACTAAGGGGGGCCTCGCCGGGCAGCTGCTCCGGGCTCGGCTCCTGCACCGCTTCTAGGTATGCGGTCGGAGCGTTGATCACGAGAACCAGTCGGCCGCGAGGGAGACTTGGAGCCAACGATGTCCGCTTTGGGTGGCGGTTTCATACGATCGATGCAACACACAGCTAGCTGCTCGGGCAGCGGGAGTGTTGCGTATGAAGCGAAGGACTCGGATCCGGTACACGGATAGTCAGAAAGCTCTGATGTGGGACCGCTGGCAGAAGGGCGAGTCGCTGCACCAGATCGCACGGCTCTTCGACCGGCATCATTCGTCGGTTCGCGGGATCCTCGCTGAGACGGGCGGCATTCGCCCGCCGGATCGTCGTCGATCGCTACTGGCATTGAGCTTGGCAGAGTGGGAAGACGTTTCACGGGCGCTGGTCGCCGGGCACTCGATCCGCTCGATCGCGGCAATGCTGGGGCGGTCGCCATCGACGATCAGCCGCGAGATCCGGCGTAACGGCGGCGCCGCACGGTATCGCGCAAGTCATGCGGATCAGGCGGCTTGGGACCGCGCGCATCGCCCCAAGGCTTGTAAGCTGGCCCTGCATCCCACGCTGGCGGCACGAGTGGCGGACAAGCTGCAACAACAGTGGTCGCCACAGCAGATCGCCGGCTGGCTGATGCGTACCTACCCAGACGATGCGACCTGCCAGGTGTCCCACGAGACGATCTACCGCACCCTCTTCATCCAGTCGCGGGGCGCGCTGAAGAAGGAGTTGCTCGAGCACTTGCGGCGGACGCGGGGGATGCGTCGATCGCGCCACCACACGCAGAAGACGGCAGACCACGGCCGGATCAGTGACACCGTGTCGATCCGCGAGCGCCCGGCCGACATCGAGGATCGGGCCGTTCCGGGGCATTGGGAAGGTGACCTGCTGTGCGGCAGCGGCAACAGCCAGATTGCGACACTGGTTGAGCGCAGCACGCGTTACGTCATGCTCGTGAAGGTCGATCGCAAGGACACGAAGACGGTCGTGGACGCGCTGATCCGCACTGCGCATCAGCTGCCGAACGAGCTCTACAAATCACTGACCTGGGACCGCGGCAAAGAGATGGCCGACCATCGTCGCTTCACTTTGGCCACCGACATCCAAGTCTATTTCTGCGACCCGCAGAGCCCTTGGCAGCGCGGCTCGAACGAGAACACCAACGGCCTTCTGCGGCAGTACTTTCCGAAGGGCATCGACCTGTCCGGCTTTTCCCAGGCCAAGCTGGATGAAGTTGCAAGAAGCTTGAATGAGCGACCGCGGAAGACCCTCGACTTTGAGACACCGATCGAGCGATATCGACAAGCTGTTGCGTTGACCGGTTGAAACCGCCGCCAGGAGCGGACACTGCCCTGATCGTGGCAAGCGCTCGCCGGATCACATATTGATCGCCCGCGTGAGGCGAACCGCGAATTCCGCATCCGGGTTCGTCTTGGCATCCCCAAGACGCTCCTGCATCACTGCAACCGCCAGGTCCCGCCGCTTGGGCAGGCGTGCCCGCTCCGCAGCCGACAGCGCCGGGCCGAGCTCTTCGCGAGTCAGGTCCGTGCAGTATCCGGGCGCACCGGGCTGCTGCCGCCATGACTCCGCGAGTCCGCCCGCGTCGAAGCCGTCGAACCCCGTGTCATTGACCAGATCCATGCCGATGGCGCGGGCGCGATTGTCGTCGGCGGCTACCGGGATCGCGATCCGCCCCGCGCTACCGGCGGGCGTACCCTTCCTCGCGAACGAATCGGACCCGATCGCATTCCAGGCCTTCACCACCGGCCTGCCGAGAACGTCGGCGACCCACAAACTCTCCACCTGCCCGGCCTCGATGCCTTCGATGGCGCCGTCGCGCATCGGGTAGTAGTTGGACGTGTCGATGACCACCGTCTCGGCCGGGAGCTTCTGCACCAGCGGCGCGATGTCGCGAAGCCGGAGCAGCGGAATCGAAAGGATCACCACGTCTGCCTGCGCCATCGCTTCCTCGGTGGTCGTTGCCTCGGCACCGTTGGCCAGCAGCTCCGCCCCGATGGTTTCAGGACCACGCGAGTTGGCGACCTTCACGTCGTGGCCCGCCGCGCTGAGGGTGGTGACGAGCGTCTTGCCGATGTGGCCCGTGCCGATGATGCCGATCTTCATGGTTGTTCTCCAGGTGGTTGGGTACGGGTGAGGAAGCACTTGCGGCGTCCACCACCACTGGACAAACGGAGGGCACCTCCGCTTTACGGGACAACTATATGGAGATACTCTCCGGATATCAAGCAACGGCTCCTAAACACCATGTCCAACGATCCCAGCGCGCGCCGCGTCCGCGCCGATGCCACCCGCAACAGAGTCCAGATCCTCGAGGCAGCTGCCAGGGCGTTCGAGGAAGAAGGGCTCAATGTGTCGATGGACAGCATCGCAAAGCAGGCCGGAGTGGGCCCTGGAACGCTCTACCGCCACTTCCCTACACGCGATGCGCTGCTCGCTGCCCTGCTGCTGGAAGAGCACTACGCCGGGCTGCTGGAGACCCGCACGCGCATCGCTGCGCAGGAACCCGATGCCGGCCGCGCCCTGGACGCCTGGATCGGCGCACTGGGCCGATGGATGAATGCCTATGACGGCCTGCCGGAGCCACTTCGCCTGGCGTGGACGCGGCCCGATTCCGTGCTGGGTCCCGCCTGCCAGACCCTCATCGAGGCGACGGACGGATTCCTCGGTGCCGCGCAACGCGCGGGGAAGGCGCGAAGCTCGCTCAATGGGCGGGACCTGTTCCTGGGAGCCCTCGCGATCGCATGGGCGGGCGGGGCTTCAAAGGCGGGCAGCGACACGCAGACTGCACTGCACGATGTCATGCGCTCCGGGTGGGCCGTAGGTTGAGGCGGCAGCACGGCAAGTAGCTCGACGCCAGCCGGCCGGGGTCCGCTTTGGGTCGCATAGCGACGGTGATCGGCCACCTGCCAAACGGGCACGATCAACAACGTGGGCCAATCTCAGACCCTTGACCGTCCCCTCCTGCCGCAAGCGGTCTGCTATCCGCCGGCGTGAATCCGTGCGACGCAACGAAGTGGCATCTGCTCGGAAAAACTTCTAATCCGAATCGGCGAGCCAAACGCGAACCGTCGGAGTCAGGTTTCAGAATTTTCTGACGCGACGGTACGAAGTTGCCTGATCGCGAGCAGAAAGGTCATTGCGTAGTCTGGCCCTGTCGGCAACGCACGGGACCAGCCATCTGGCCAGGACATCCACCCGTTGCGCGCCCCGTCTGGGAGGATGGGGCTGCCGGCCACGCTGGCCTGTTGTCAAAATTCCATCCGGCAGGTCTAAGGCGCGAGCTTGCGTCAATTGCGCTGATCGCTCAGAGCTGACACTGTTCCAACGGCACCGCCCAGCCTCGATCATCAGCTTCGGCCAACAGTTCTGCGTACGCCTCGCGCAGCTCAGGTGTGACGCCTTCGGCCCAAGCATGTGAGGCCAGGTCTCCCGCCACTGGACCGACCAGAGTTCCATAGACACTCAGTCGCCGCTCTGCGCGTAGCACTTTTCGAACTCTACCGGTGACATGCCGCCAGCGGAACCATGCCGGCGAATCGGGTTGTAGAACATCTCGATGTAGT
>JAKACT010000010.1 GCA_021821195.1 Pseudomonadota bacterium
ATCTACAAGACCGACGCACTGCCCACGCCGCGCACGCACTGAGCCGGAGGGAACAAGGGGCCGAAAGGGGGTCAGGTTCACTTCCGCACGCGGAAGTGAACCTGACCCCCTTTCATCACTTTTTACCGCTCCGAATGCCCGCTCTCGTCGTAGCCGCGCGGCGTGAGCACCTCCGGCTGGATCAGCTCGACGAACGCGCGGGCCTGCGCTGACAGGAACTTGCCCTTGCGCATCACGATGCCGTAGCTGCGCGACGGGAACCAGCGCGCCAGCGAGCGCGCCGCCAGCCGCTGGCGGTCGGCCTCGGTCAGGCAGATCGCGGTCACGATGCTGATGCCTAGGCCCATCGCCACATACTGCTTGATGACCTCCCAGCCGCCCACCTCCAGCGCCACCGTGTACGGCACCCGGTTCTGCTGGAACACCAGGTCGACCAGCCGGTAGGTGGTCAGGCGCTTGGGCGGCAGGATCAGCCCGTAGGGCGACAGGTCCTCCAGCGACAGCTCGCGCTTGCTTGCCAGCGGGTGGTCGGGCGGGGTGATCAGCATCGGCTCGAAGCGGTACACCGGCGCGTAGGTCAGGTCGGCCGGCACGTCCAGCATCGAGCCCACGGCCAGGTCCACGGCGTCGCTGCGCAGCAGGTCCAGGCCGCTGGCGCCGGTGACGTTGTGCAGGCTCAGGCGCACGTCTGGGTGGCGCTGGCGGAACGCATCGACGATGCCCGGCAGCAGGTACAGGATGGTGGAGCTGCCAGCGGCCACGTTCAGCTCGCCGGCGTCCAACCCGCGCACCTGCTCGCGGAAGCTGGCGGCCAGGTTGTCCAGCCCCTCCACCAGCGGGCGGGCCATTTCGTACAGCAGGTCGCCCTCGCGGGTGGGGACCAGACGGCGGCCAACGCGCTCAAGCAGCCGCACCCCCAGTTCGCGCTCCAGCGCCTGCAACTGCAGGGTCACCGCCGGCTGGCTGAGGTACAGCGCCTCGGCAGCGCGCGAAATCGAGCCCAGCCGCGCCACCTGGCAGAACGCCCGCAATGGCTTCAGGCGCGAGCCCTTGTAGGCGAAACGCAGCGCTGGGGCGGGGCTTTTCGGCATGTTTCGATTACGTTATTTGGAAATTTAATACTAAGCATTGACAAATCTAGTTTGTCAAATACAACACGCAGGCGGATGGTTGGCTTCCCCACACGTGTCACGGAGCCGCCGATGTCCGCAGTGCTGCAAGACCGCCCCGGCGAGGGCGTGGAGACCACCCGCCGGGTGCCCGGGCAGGACGCCCTGCTGACTCCCGCCGCGCTCGGCTTCCTCGGCGGCCTGCACCGCCGCTTCGAGGGCGAGCGGCAGGCCCGGCTGGCCGCCCGCCGGGTCCGCCAGCAGGCCTTCGACGCCGGCGCGCTGCCGGATTTCCGTGCCGACACCGCCCACATCCGCAACGGCGAGTGGACCGTGGCGCCGACCCCGGCCGCGCTGCTGGATCGCCGCGTCGAGATCACCGGCCCGGTCGACCCGAAGATGGTCATCAATGCGTTGAACTCCGGCGCCAACTGCTACATGGCCGATTTCGAGGACAGCACCGCGCCGACCTGGGCCAACCTGCTGACCGGCCAGCAGGCGCTGCGCGCGGCGATCAGCGGGGCGCTGGTACACGAGGCCAGCGGCAAGCGCTACGAGCTGCGCCCGCAGGCCGAGCAGGCGGTGCTGATCGTGCGGCCGCGCGGCTGGCATCTGGACGAGAAGCACGTGCTGGTGGACGGGCAGCGGATGTCGGCGTCGCTGTTCGATGTCGGCCTGTTCGCCTTCCACAACGCCCATGTGCTGGCCGGGCGCGACCGCGGCCCCTACCTGTACCTGCCCAAGCTGCAGTCGATGGAAGAAGCCGCGCTGTGGGAGCAAGCGCTGGCGGCCATCGAGGACGGGCTGGGGCTGGTCCACGGCCAGATCAAGGTCACGGTGCTGATCGAAACCCTGCCGGCGGCGTTCGAGATGGACGAGATCCTGTTCGCGCTGAAGGACCGCATCGTCGGCCTGAACTGCGGGCGCTGGGACTACATCTTCAGCTACATCAAGACCCTGCGCCGGCACCGCGACCGGGTGCTGCCGGAACGCAGCCAGGTGACCATGGTGCAGCCGTTCCTGCGCGGCTATGCCGAGCTGCTGGTGCAGACCTGCCACCGCCGCGGCGCCCATGCGATGGGCGGGATGGCGGCGCAGATCCCGATCAGCGGCGACGAGGCCGCCAACGCCGCCGCGCTGGAGCGCGTCCGCACCGACAAGCTGCGCGAGGTGGGCGCCGGCCACGACGGTACCTGGGTGGCGCATCCGGCGCTGATCCCGATCGCCCGCGAAGTGTTCGACGCGCGCATGCCGGGCGCCCACCAGCGCCACGTCGCCCGCGACGACGTGCACGTCGAGGCCGAGGACCTGCTGCGCCCGTCGCTGGGCACCATCACCCGCGCCGGCTTCGAGAACAACGTCGAAGTGTGCGTGCGCTACCTGGCCGCCTGGCTGGAGGGCAACGGTTGCGTGCCGATCCACCACCTGATGGAGGACGCCGCCACCGCCGAGATCGCCCGCGCCCAGCTGTGGCAGTGGCTGCACTTCGCCGATGCCGGCGGCCAGCCGCTGTCGCTGGACGACGGCACCCCGGTCGACTTCGTGCTGCTGGAACGCGCGCTGATCGGGCTGCCCAGCCGGCTGGGCGATCCCCGCCGCATCCCCGGCGCCGCGCGGGTGTCCGAAGCGATCGGCCTGCTCGACCGCCTGACCCATGCCGACGAACTGGCCGAGTTCCTCACGCTTCCCGCTTACGAACGCATCGATTGATCCACCTGCCGACTTTCCCCTGCTGCCGCCAACCCCACGAGGTTTCCCCATGAAGCACCATCTGCCTACCGCCGAACAACTGAAGCTGGACTGGGCCAACAATCCGCGCTGGGCCGGCGTCACCCGCAGCTATTCCGCTGAGGACGTGGTGCGCCTGCGCGGCACCGTCCCGGTCGAGCATTCGCTGGCCCGGCTCGGCGCCGAGAAGCTGTGGAAGTCGCTGCACAGCGAACCCTTCGTCAACGCCCTCGGCGCGATGACTGGCAACCAGGCCATGCAGCAGGTCAAGGCCGGCCTGAAGGCCATCTACCTGTCCGGCTGGCAGGTGGCGGCCGATGCCAACCTGGCCGGTGAGATGTACCCCGACCAATCGCTGTACCCCGCCAACTCGGTGCCGCAGGTGGTCAAGCGCATCAACAACACCCTGCTGCGTGCCGACCAGCTGCACCATGCCGAGGGCGACGACTCCATCGACTTCCTGCAGCCGATCGTGGCCGACGCCGAGGCCGGTTTCGGCGGCGTGCTCAACGCCTTCGAGCTGATGAAGGGCATGATCGAGGCCGGCGCCGCCGGCGTGCACTTCGAGGACCAGCTGGCCAGCGTCAAGAAGTGCGGCCACATGGGCGGCAAGGTGCTGGTGCCCACCCGCGAGGCGGTGGAGAAGCTGACCGCGGCGCGCCTGGCCGCCGACGTGATGGGCGTGCCCACCCTGATCGTGGCCCGCACCGACGCCGAGGCGGCGGACCTGCTGACCTCCGACGTGGACGACAACGACAAGCCGTTCTGCACCGGCGAGCGCACCATCGAGGGCTTCTACAAGACAAAGAATGGGCTGGACCAGGCGATCAGCCGCGGCCTCGCCTACGCGCCGTATGCCGACCTGGTCTGGTGCGAGACCGGCAAGCCCGACCTGGAGTTCGCCCGCAAGTTCGCCGAGGCGATCCATGCCAAGTTCCCCGGCAAGCTGCTGGCCTACAACTGCTCGCCGTCGTTCAACTGGAAGAAGAACCTGGACGACGCCACCATCGCCAAGTTCCAGAAGGAAATCGCCAGCTACGGCTACAAGTTCCAGTTCATCACCCTGGCCGGCTTCCACGCGCTCAACTACGGCATGTTCGACCTCGCCCACGGCTACGCGCGCCGGCAAATGAGCGCCTTCGTCGAGCTGCAGGAAAAGGAGTTCGCCGCCGCCGAGCGTGGCTTCACCGCGGTCAAGCACCAGCGCGAGGTCGGCACCGGCTATTTCGATGTCATCACCCAGACCATCCAGGGCGGCAAGTCCTCCACGGTGGCGCTGAAGGGCAGCACCGAGGAAGAGCAGTTCCACGCCGGCACCCGCGCAGCCGCCTGAGCGGGCCCGTTCCCGCCATCGCCGGGGCGCGGGCGATGGCGGCGGCGGGGGGCCGGATCGCGGGACGACACCGGCGCCACCGCCGTAATCCCGCAGCGGATGCAATGCTATCCTGCGGCTGGATCAGGAGTTCAGGGCCGCACAGGGGAGCGCGTGGCAGCACTAGCGCACATGATCGATGCCCGCACGGGCGCGGACGCCAGCGCGTCCGCGCTGCACCCTGACGAGTACGCGCTGTTCGCGCAGGTAGCCCGGTCCTGCCAGGTGGAAGCCGGGCATAGGCTGTTCCGGCGCGGCGACCACGGCGACGCCATGTACGTGGTCGCCAATGGCGCCGTCGAACTGGATTTCGGCGATGACCTGGTCGGCAAGCGGCTGGGTGCGCGCGCCTTCTTCGGCGAGTTGGGCCTGCTGATCGGCGACCACGCCCGCAGTGCCGACGCGATGGTGGTCGAGGCCGGCGAGCTGCTGGAGCTGGGCCGCGATGAATTCGAACTGTTGGCCCAGCGCGACCCTGCGCTGCTGGCGCAGTTCCTGCGCCGCGCGATCATGCGGGTGGTGCTCAACGAGCAAGCGCTGATCGCGCGCCTGCGCCGGCGCAACCAGGACCTGCAGGAAGCCCTGGACGCGCTGCGGTCGGCCACCAACCGGCTGGACGAGTCCGAGGCGCTGACCCGTACCGACGAGCTCACCGGGCTGACCAACCGGCGCGGGTTCGCCGCGCACGTGGAGCAGCGGCTGCAGGCCGGTGGACTGGACGGGCATGTGCTGGTGCTGGTGGACTGCGACCGCTTCAAGTCGATCAACGACACCTACGGCCACCTGGCGGGCGACCGCGTCCTGCAGAGCGTGGCCAACCTGCTGCGCGCCGTGGCGGGTGCCGACGACATCGTCTGCCGGCTGGGCGGCGACGAGTTCTGCCTGATCCTGAGCGGCCACACCCGCGACGGGGCGGAGCGGATCGCCGGCTACGTCACCGACAGTGCGCGCATGCTCGAACGCATGCACAACAGCCCGCCGCAGATGACCACGCTCAGCATCGGCGCCTGCCTGATCGGGGCCGGCAGCCATGCGGGTTGGGAACACTGGTACGCGCTGGCCGATGACGCCCTGTACCGGGCGAAGCGCAACGGCGGCGACTGTGTCGAGTGGCTGGATTGACGGGCGCATGCAGGACGCCAGCGCGCCGCAGGTTCGCACGCTCCTGCTCACCGACCTGGTGGATTCCACCCATTTGGTGGAGCGGTTGGGCGATGCCGCCGCGGCCGCGCTGTTCCGCGCCCACGATCGCCTGGTGCTGGAGCTGCAGCAACGCTGGCGCGGCCGGCTGATCGACCGCAGCGACGGCCTGCTGCTGCTGTTCGAACGCCCCATCGACGGCCTCGCCTTCGCCCTCGACTACGCCCGCGGCCTGCGCGACCTGGGCCGCGAAATGCAGGTCAAGCAGCCGCTGCAGGCGCGCGCCGGCCTGCACGTGGGCGAGGTGCTGGTGTGGGAGAACAGCGCCGATGCGGTGCGGCTGGGTGCCAAGCCACTGGAAGTCGAGGGTCTGGCCAAGCCGCTGGCCGGCCGGCTGATGGCGCTGGCGCGGCCCGGCCAGATCCTGCTGTCGGCCACCGCCGAGCCGCTGGCCCACCGCGCCGCGCGCGAACTGGGCGAGCGCGGCGAGCTGCTGGTCTGGAAGTCCTACGGACGCTGGCGCTTCAAGGGCATTCCCGAGGCGCAGGAGGTCCATGAAGTCGGCGAGCCCGGCCTGGCGCCGCTGCGCATCCCCGCGCATACGCCCAAGGCCTGGCGCGACCTGCCGCTGTGGCGGCGGCCGGTGGCGCTGGCGGCGGAAGCCCTGCTGGTGGCCGGCATGGCCATCGGCGCGTGGTTCCTGGCCCAGCCGAAGCCGGCCATCGCCTTCGCGGAACGCGACTGGGTGGTGGTCGGCGACCTGCGCAACCTCACCGGCGACCCGCGCCTGGACGAGGCGCTGGAGCAGGCGTTCCGGATCAGCCTGGAGCAGTCGCGCTACGTCAACGTGCTGGGCGACCTCAAGGTGCGCGACACCCTGCAGCGCATGCAGCGCAAGCCGGACGCAGCGGTGGACCGCGCGCTGGGTTCGGAAATCGCCCTGCGCGACGGCGCGCGTGCGCTGCTGCTGCCCACCGTGGCCGAAGTCGGCGGCCGCCTGCGGGTCAGCGCCGAGGTCGTCGACCCGCACACCCAGACCACCGTGTACGCGGTATCGGCGGATGGCAAGGGCATCGAATCGGCGCTGGGCTCCATCGACGATGTCACCGACCAGCTGCGCGGCAAGCTGGGCGAGGCCCTGCAGAACGTGCAGAAGACCTCGGTGCCGCTGCCGAACGTGGCCACCCCCAGCCTGGATGCGCTGAAGGCGTTCGCGGTGGCGCGCAACGTCGCCAACACCTCGCAAGATCGCGAACAGGCGCTGGGCCTGTACCGGCGCGCGCTGCAGCTGGACCCGCAGTTCGCGCTGGCCTACGCCGACATCGCCCGCCTGCATGCCGCGCTGGGCGAAGTGGCGCAGGCCAGCGAGGCCTGGCGCAGGGCGCAGGCGTTGCCGCAGCGGCTGTCGCCACAGGAACGCCAGATGGTCGAGCTGATGCTGGCCTCGAACGACGGTCCGGCCGCGTACTTCCGCAAGGCAGAGGAATATCTGGCGCTGTATCCGGATGACTATCGCGTCATCAGTCGGTTGTCGGCCAATCAATGGCATCAGCGCAACGATTTCCGTACCGCCGAATCGCTGATCCGACGCAGCTTGAAACCGCAGTTCGAGCGCCTCGGCGCGGCGCACTACAGCTTGGGCATCTATCTGCTCGGTCAGGAAAAATACGATGCCGCCCTGCTGGAATTCCGCCGGGCGAGCGAGACTGGTTTCCTCGGTGCGGGTGAGCTGCACGCGCGCGTTTACGACGCACGCGGCCAGCATGCGCAAGCCGACAAGACCTATGCCGCCAGCACCAGCGGGCGCGATGGCTGGCAGGGCGAAACGGCGGTGATCACCTGGCTGGATCGTGGCCAGCCCACCCGCGCTGCCGACGCCGCGCGTGAATGGCGGCAACGCATGGACGCGGACGATAACCTGGCTGAACGTCTGCGTGCCCGCGCGGCGGTGGCCGCAGTGGCGGCTCTGTCGGGTCAAGGCGATCCCGGTCCGGCGCTGCGCGACCTGTTGACGCTGGTGAATGCGCGGGAATCCGACGCCAGCGCCATCTATCCTCCGCTCTCCGCGGAGCTGCGGCTGTTTGCCGGACTGCTGGCCGCCCATCGCAGCGATCGCGCTGGAGTAGACGAAGCCCTGCGCCGTACTGAAGGCAGCGCGCTGGTGCGCGACTATCCGACGTTAGCGCAGCTGCGGCAGGTGTTGCTGGCCGAACAGGAGCGGTTGGCCGGCCAGCCGCGCGCGGCGCTGGCGCGACTGCGGCCGCTGGCGCAGCGCGACACCGCGCTTGTGGCCGTGCATTGGGCGCTGCTGCGGTCTGCGCAGGCGGCGGGTGACGCGGCCGGCGCGCAGGCACAGATGCGCTGGTTCGCAAACCATCGCGGCCGTGTCTTCGCCGAAAGAACGACCAGCGAAGTGCTGTGCTTCTTCAACGCCGGCATCGCGGCGCGCGCCGCGTCCACTGCGATGCCGATGAAGTGAGCGTGGCCCGGGAAGTCCCGGTTCACGCCTTTGGATCGTCGACGGCGGTGCGGATCAGAGCCCGGCGGTCGCCTGTTCGTCCAGCGGGCAGACCATGCCCTGGATGCCGCTCAGTGCATCCTCCAGCTTGGCGCGCTGTTTCTTGATCTCTTCGGGTGATGCAAGTCCCGACTTCAGGCTCATGCATGCCCACGGATCGGTATAACCCAGCGAGCGCAATGCCTGCTCCGGTGATTTCTGGAACAGCGCGCGAAAATCGTCGTTGCTTTCAAGGTTGTCCAGCAGCTTTTTGACCAGCTGCGGATGCAGGCCAGCGGGCGGAATGGTGGGCTCGGGCATCGCGGTGTTTCCCCTGTTGGATGGAGCCGCGACAATACCATCGCGATGCAACGGGGGACGTACGCGAATGCGACTCAGGCGATGTGCGGTGGCGTGGCTGGAGCCGCGCGAGGTGGCAACGTTCCAGCTGGATGACCTGCTGTCCGGCGGCACCGGCGTGGTGGCGCGGCTGGCGTGGTTCGCACACGCGCCGCATCTGGGCGAAGCGGTGGAGGTCGATGCTGCTCACGTGCCGCTGCTGGGCGCGCTGGGCGCCATCGACTGGATCGAGCGGGCGAGCCTTGATGCGCAATTCGGAACGGATGCGGTGGATGCGCTGCTGGCCGCTGGTCTGTTGTTGCCGCAGCCGGAGGAGGGCGAAGACGCGCTGGCCGATGCCGGCTTCCGCGCGCAGGGCTGGCACCCGCCGGCGGCGGTCGCGCACATGGCCGGGCGCTGGCAGGCCATCGACGGCCCGAAGGGGATGGCCGAACAGGACTTGGACAGCAACGAGGGCCTGTTGCGCCAGCACGGCCTGCCGCCGCCGCGAGAAACGCCGGCATCGCCGGTGGCTGCGATGCTGGCACTGCCACGCGTCGAGCGCGATGGCTTCGACGCACTGCTGGATACCCGCGCGACCTGCCGCAATTACGACACCGCCGCCGCGGTGCCGCTGGCGACTTTTTCGCAGCTGCTGGCGCGGGTGTTCGGTGCGCGCGGCAGTGGCCATCCCGCGCCCGGCTTCGACGTCAGCAAGCGCACCAGTCCCTCCGGCGGCGCGCTGCATCCCACCGAGTGTTTCCTGATCGTGCAGCGGGTGGAAGGGATCGCCGCGGGCTTGTACCGCTACCGGGTCGAAGGGCATGCGCTGGAGCCGGTAGTGCCGCATATCGCGCCGCCGCAGGCCGGCGACGTGGGCACGCATGCGCTGGGCGATGCCGCGCCGCGCGCATGGAGTGCAGGGGAGCTGCGTGCGTTCGCGCGGATCGCGGTGGCCGGGCAGGACTTCTTTGCCGATGCGCCGGTGTTGTGCGTGCTGGCGCCGCGCTTCCATCGTAATTTCTGGAAGTACCGCAACCACGCCAAGGCCTACCGCGTCTGCGTGCTCGACGTCGGCCACCTGTCGCAGACATTGCAGCTATGCGCCACCCAGGCCGGCTTGGGCCCGTTCGTCACCGGCGCGATCAATGAAGTGGATATCGAACGCGCGTTCGGGATGACCGGCTACGTGCAGAGCCCGCTCGTGGTGTGCGGCTTTGGCCCGCGTGCGGCCACGCTGGTGGAGTCCGAATTCGACCCCAACCGGTTGGTCTGGCCGCGCTGACGACACGCGCAGTCGCGAGGGCCCGGGTGCGGCTGGCGCGCTGTCGGCCAGGCGGCATTGCGTTATGCAAGGGCCGGCGTGCACCGATCGGTTCGCGCTTCAGGGCGCATGCAGCGAAGCCGGAGCATCCGGCCCCGCGTCGATCACGCCGCGGCGCGCTCGCTGCCGCGCTCCAGCTTGCGGTAGCCGATCGCTTCGGCCAGGTGCGCGGTCTCGATGGCGTCGCTGCCGGCCAGGTCGGCGATGGTGCGGGCCACCCGCAGGATCCGGTGCAGCGAGCGGGCGGACAGCTGCAGGCCATCGACTGCGCGCTCCAGCAGGGCGGTGTCGCGTGGGGACAGCCGGCAGAACGCATTGGTCTGGGCCTGGTCGAGGCGGGCGTTGGGCTGCCCGCAGCGGTCGTACTGGCGGGCGCGTGCCACGACCACGCGCGCGCGCACCAGGGCGCTGGCTTCGCCCGGTGGGCCGTCGGTGCGCAGGGCGGTGGGCGGTAGCCGCGGCACCTCGATATGCAGGTCGATGCGCTCCAGCAGCGGCCCGGAAATGCGGCCGCGGTAGCGGCGGATCGCCTCGTCGCTGCACAGGCAGCGTCCGGACGGGTCGCCGGCCCAGCCGCACGGGCAGGGGTTCATCGCCGCCACCAGCTGGAAGCGGGCGGGGAACTCGCACTGCCGGGCGGCGCGCGAAATGCTGACGCTGCCGGACTCCAGTGGCTCGCGCAGTACTTCCAGCGCGTGCCGGCTCCACTCGGGCAGTTCGTCGAGGAACAGGGTGCCGTGGTGGGCCAGCGAGATTTCTCCGGGCCGTGGGTCGCTGCCGCCGCCGACCAGCGCCGCTGCGCTGGCGGTGTGGTGCGGGGCGCGGAACGGCCGCTGGCGCCAGCGCGCCAGGTCCAGCCCGCGGCCGCTGGCGGATGCGATGCTGGCGGCTTCCAGCGCTTCGGCGTCGCTGGGCTCCGGCAGGATGCCACCCAGCCGCGAAGCCAGCAGGGTCTTGCCGCTGCCGGGAGGGCCCACCAGCAGCAGGTGGTGGGCGCCGGCCGCCGCGATTTCCAATGCGCGCCGCGCCTGCGCCTGCCCGCGCACGTCGGCCAAGTCCGGCATCGGCGTTTCGCCGTAGCTGCGTGGGCTGGCCAGCGGCAGCGTCTTGCGCCCGTCCAGCGCCGCGCAGACTTCCAGCAGGGTGCGCGCGGTGCGCACTTCCACGCTGGCGGATGCCAATGCGGCTTCCTCGCCGTTGCCGGCGGCCACCAGCAGGCGCCGCCCGCTGCTGCCGGTGGCCAGCGCGGCGGCCAGCGCGCCATCCACGGGCCGCAGTTCGCCGGTCAGCGCCAGTTCGGCGATGAACTCCCAGCCATCCAGTGCCTCGACCGACAATTGGCCGCTGGCGGCCAGGATGCCCAGCGCGATGGCAAGGTCGTAGCGGCCACCGTCCTTCGGCAGGTCGGCGGGGGCGAGGTTGACGGTGATGCGGCGGGCGGGGAATTCGAACTGCCCGCACTGGATCGCCGCGCGCACCCGATCCTTGGCCTCGCGCACCGCTGCTTCCGGCAGGCCGACGATGGACATCGACGGCAAGCCGCCGGCCAGGTGCACTTCCACCCGCACTTCGGGCGCGCGCACGCCCACCCGCGCACGGCTGTGCACGATCGCAAGGCCCATGGCGGCGGCCCTCAGTGGCGTGGGGCGGCGGTGTGGTTGCCGGCGTCGGCCAGTTCGGCCAGCTGGCGCTCCAGCGCTTCCAGCTTGTCGCGCGTGCGCGCCAGCACCGCGCGCTGCACGTCGAATTCCTCGCGGGTCACCAGGTCCAGCTTGCCCAGCCCGGCCTGCAGCACCGACTTGAAGTTCTGCTGCAGTTCCTCGCGGCCATCGCGCAGGCCCGGCGGGACCAGGCTGCTGAGGCGGCGGGCGAGTTCGTCGAGTTGGGTCAGGTCGATCATGCGTGCGGGTGTCATCGGGGGGCCTCCTGCAGGGTGTCGCCAGCATGCGCGGGAGGATGTGCGCGCGCCGTCGGTGCGGGGCCCGGAGCGGGGTGGGAAAAGTCCGATCCTGCGGGTGCAAGTATGCCCGCATCGCCCGCGATATGCTCCCCACACCAGGCAGGAGGGCCAACGATGAAAATGGTGATGGCGGTGATCAAGCCGTTCAAGCTGGACGATGTGCGCGAAGCGCTGGCCGAGGTCGGCGTGGCCGGCATCACCGCCACCGAGGTGAAGGGGTTCGGCCGCCAGAAGGGGCATACCGAGCTGTATCGCGGCGCCGAATACGTGGTGGATTTCCTGCCCAAGATCAAGCTGGAGATCGCAGTCACCGACGACCGCGTGGAAGCGGTGACCGAGGCGATCATCAAGGCGGCCGGCACCGGCAAGATCGGCGACGGCAAGATCTTCGTCTGGGACCTGGAGCAGGTGGTGCGCATCCGCACCGGTGAACTGGACGGCGACGCGCTGTAGCCGACGCTACTCTTCCACCCGGTCGCGGCCTTCGTGCTTGGCCCGATAGAGCGCCGCGTCCGCACGCGCGAACAGGGATTCGCGGGTGTCGCCGGGGTGCGCTTCGGCAATGCCGATGCTGGTGCGGACGTGCAGCGCGGGGTCGATGTCCGGCAGCTGCAGGGTACGGGTAGCGCCAAGCAGGCGGTTGGCGATCGCCAGCGCCTGCTCGCGGTTGGCGTCCACGCAGACCACCACGAATTCCTCGCCGCCGATCCGTCCCAGCAGGTCGCGCCCGCGCAGCTGTGCCTGCCAGGCCGCGGTGGTGGCGCGCAGCACTGCATCGCCAGCGGCATGGCCGTAGCGGTCGTTGATCGTCTTGAAGTGATCCAGGTCCAGCAGCAGCATGGTGAGCGGTGTTTGTGCCCGGGCCGACTCGGCCAATTCCCGTTCGAGGATCTTCTCGATGGCGCGGCGGCTAGCCACCTCGGTTAGCGGGTCGGTCATCGCCAGCGTGCGCAGGCGGCGCGTGCGCTGGCGCTGGCGCAGGGCCAGCGCCACCAGCACGGCGACCAGCAGCACGCCCAACAGCAGGGCAAGGGTCTGCCACCCGCGGATCCGTTCGAGCGCCTTCAGCTGCGACTGGCGGGTGCTGGCTTCGGCGCGCAGCCGGTGGTTCTCGAACTCGCGCTTGCGGATCTCGTATTCGTATTCCAGCAGGCGGCTCTGCTCCAGCCGCATCTTGCCCTGCAAGGAGGTCTGCAGCGTCGAGTAGCGCTTGTAGTCGGCCAGTGCGTTGGCGGTACTGCCCAGCGCTTCCTCGCTGGCGGCGCGCGCCTGGTAGAGCAGGGCCAGGTAGCGCTGGTTGCCGTCTTTTTCGATCAGCGGCAGCGCCTGCGCGTAGCGGGCCATCGCTTCCTGATGCTGGCCCTTGCCGGCCAAGGCCTGGCCGGTCAGCAGCAGCCGCATGTCCGCGCTGGCGTTGACGCCTTCGGCGTCGAAGATCGCCTGCGCCTGCGCCAGCGTGGCCAGCGCGGCGTCGTGCTCGCCCAGCGACACTTGCGCGGCGGCCAGCCCCACCTGCGCATTGGCGGCACTGAGCGGCAGCTTGTGGGCATTGGCGACGTCGATGGCGCGGGCGAACGAGGCCTTCGCTTTTTGTGGCTTGCCGGACTCGTCGTAGAGGAAGCCAAGCTGCACCAGGTCGGTGACCACCCGATCCCAGTCCTGCTTGTCCTGCATGGTTTCCACCGAGCGGGTGAAGTAGCGCTCGGCCTGCGCCCAGTCGCCGATGCGGCGGTAGGTGATCGCGATCCACAGCATCAGCGTGTCGATCTCGTGGTCGATCCCGGCTTGGCGGAAGCTGGCGCGGGCGCGCTGGAAGTCCAGCAGCGACCGGGCCTGCTCACCCTGCTGGGAAAGCAGCGAACCGCGCTGGATCAGGGCCTCGCCAAGCAGCTGCGATTCCGTGGAATTTTCCAGCAGGCGCACCATGCGGTCGGCTTCGCGCAGTGCCTGTCCGGCGCCCTCGAGCTCCTGCACGTAGCCGATCCGGCAAAACTGCGCGCGCCCCTGCGAGGCCAAGTCGCCGGCCTCGCGGGCGCGGCGCTGGGCCTCGTCGGCATAGGCCAGCCCCTGCTTCGGATCCTTCCAGCGCTCGCTGGTGCAATACACCGAGCGGAACTGCACTTCGCGCTTGCGATCCCCCGGCGGCAGCAGCACGCGCAGTTGCTGCAGGTACGCCTCGTAGCGCTCGTAGGTCATGTCCATCGAACCGGGGCCGATCACCTCGGCGAACACCGTGTCGAAGCGGCTTGCCGACGGCACCGCTGCATCGCGCTGGGTGCCCGGCTGGGCGGCCACGGCCGTGCTGGCCGCCAGCACGAGTGCCAGCAGCAGGCTTGCCTTACGCAGCAACCGGGTCATTTCCATCCGGGCTCCTGCATGCCATCGCCGCGGCATCGCGACAGGTTGATGGTATGCGGTTTTCCGGCGGCAGTGGGGGAGCTGCCCCCGGTATTTCAGGCTTTCAGGGCGGCCGTCACAAACGGCGGCAGGCTCTGCGCGCCCTTGTGGATGTCGGCGGTGTAGTAGAGCGTGGCGAAACCCTTGCCGCGGGCGTCCGCCTCGCGGAAGCCGAAATCGGCATTCGCCACCTTTTTCGCCATCGTGCAGCTCCACCAGCCGGTGGGGTAGCAGGGCTGCGGGAACGGCAGGGTCTGGAAGCCGTGGAAGCCGGCCTTGCCCATTTCCGCGCGCATCGCCTTGATCAGGTCGAGCAGCACCAGCGGCGATTCGCTCTGCTGCACCAGGATGCCGTCGTCCTTGAGCGCGCGGTGGCAGCTTTCGAAGAAGGCCTTGTTGAACAGCCCTTCGGCCGGGCCGACCGGGTCGGTGGAGTCCACGATCACGATGTCCACGCTGCCGGGTTCGCAGTTGGCCATGTAGGCGATGCCGTCATCGAACAGCAGCTCGGCGCGCGGATCGGCGTTGGATTCGCACAGCTCGGGGAAGTACTTCTCCGCCATCCGCGTGACCTGCTCGTCGATGTCGCACTGGACGGCCTTCTCCACGCCCGGGTGGCGCAGCACCTCGCGTAGCGTGCCGCAGTCGCCGCCACCGATGATGACCACGCGCTTGGGGTCGGCATGGGTGAACAGCGCGGGATGCGACATCATCTCGTGGTAGAGGAAGTTGTCGCGGCTGGTCAGCATCATCGCGCCGTCGATCAGCATGACGTTGCCCCAGTCGGTCGACTCGAAGATTTCGATCTTCTGGAACGGCGACTGCACCTCGTCCAGCTTGCGGGTGATGCGGAAGCCGATGGACGAGCCGGCCTTGTCGAAGTTCTCGTACAGCCAGTTGGAGTCGGTCATGGCGGGGGGTTCCGGGGAATCGTGGTAACCGCGCATTGTAGCGAAAGGGGTTTCCCGGGATGTCGTGGCCGGTCTGCCGGGCCGCGCCCGGGTGGCGGCGGGTCCGGCGCGGTCACCGCAGCAGGACGGGCGCGGCCCTACAATGCGCGCCTGTTTGCCGGAGTTGCCGCGATGTCCCACTGGTCCCCCGACCTTGCCCGCAAGACCTATTCGATCCCGCACTGGGCGGACGGCTATTTCGACGTCGACGCACGGGGCCGTATCGTGGTGCGTCCGAAGGGCACGGATGGCCCGGTGATCGCGCTGCCTGAGGTCGTCGATGCCTCGCTGGCGAACGGCGGCAACCTGCCGGTGCTGGTGCGCTTCCCCGACATCCTCGGCCACCGCCTGCAGAAACTGCAGGCCGCGTTCGCGCAGGCGCGGCAGGACTGGGACTACGCCGGCGGCTACACCGCGGTCTATCCGATCAAGGTCAACCAGCACGCCGGTGTCGCCGGCACGCTGGCGATGCACCACGGCGAGGGCTTCGGGCTGGAGGCGGGCAGCAAGCCCGAGCTGATGGCGGTGCTGGCACTGTCGCGCCCGGGCGGCACCATCGTCTGCAACGGTTACAAGGATCGCGAATACATCCGGCTGGCGCTGATCGGGCGCAAGCTCGGCCTGCAGACCTTCATCGTCATCGAGAAGCCCTCCGAGCTGCAGGTGGCGCTGGAGGAAGCGGCCGCGCTGGGCGTCAAGCCGGGCCTGGGCGTGCGCATGCGGCTGGCCTCGCTGGGCGCCGGCAAGTGGCAGAACAGCGGTGGCGACAAGGCCAAGTTCGGGCTGGACCCGCGCCAGCTGCTGACGCTGTGGAAGGAGCTGCGCGATTCCGGCATGGGCGACTGCCTGCAGCTGCTGCACTTCCACATGGGCAGCCAGATTTCCAACGTGCGCGACATCGCCGCCGGCATGCGCGAGGCCACCCGCTATTTCGTCGAGCTGTCGCGGCTGGGCGCCAACATCACCCACGTGGACGTCGGCGGCGGGTTGGGCATCGACTACGAAGGCACGCGCTCGCGCTCCTTCAATTCGGTCAACTACGGCATCCACCACTACGCCTCCAGCATCGTGCAGCCGCTCGCCGATGCCTGCCGCGAGGAAGGCCTGGTGCCGCCGCGCATCCTCACCGAATGCGGCCGCGCGATGACCGCCCACCACGCGGTGCTGGTGACCAACGTCAGCGAGGTCGAGCGTGCGCCGGAAGGCCGCGTGCCGGAATCGCACAGCGACGAGTCCACGCCGGTGCGCCAGCTGCGCGAACTGCACGGGGAGATGGCGCAGCGCCCGGCGGTGGAAGTCTTCCACGAGGCCACGCAGGCGCATGCGGAAGGCCTGAGCCTGTACGCGCTGGGCCAGCTGGACCTGGTGCAGCGCGCGCGCATCGACGACCTGTTCTACGCCATTGCCCATGCGGTGAAGGCGCGGCTGACCTACGACGAGAAGAGCCACCGCGACCTGCTCGACGAACTCAACGAGCGGCTGGTCGACAAGTACTTCGTCAACTTCAGCGTGTTCGAGTCGATGCCAGACGTGTGGGCGATCGACCAGGTGTTCCCGATCACCCCGATCGAGCGCCTGGACGAGGAACCCACCCGGCGCGGCATCATCGCCGACCTGACCTGCGATTCCGACGGCAAGATCGATACCTACGTGGAGAACGAGGACCTCGACTCCTCGCTGCCGCTGCACGAGCTGCGCAAGGGCGAGAACTACCGGCTTGGCTTCTTCCTCGTCGGCGCCTACCAGGAGATCCTGGGCGACATCCACAACCTGTTCGGCGACACCGATGCCATCGAGGTGCTCTGCCAGGGCGAGGGTTTCGCCATCGGCCAGCAGCGCCGCGGCGACACCACCGACGTGATGCTGGACTACGTGGGCTACAAGCTCGAGGACCTGCGCCGCGAATACGCCGCGAAGGTCGATGCCGCCGGCCTGCCGGCCGCCGAAAGCGACGCGCTGAAGGCGGCGCTGGAAGCCGGCCTGACCGCCTACACCTACCTCGACGACACGCCGCAGTGAGCACCGCCGCGGCGCCGGCGCGCCTGCCGGGCCTGGACCTGCTGCGCGCCATCGCGGTGCTGTGGACGATGCAGTTCCATAGCTTCATCGTCGGTGGGCTGGGGCCAGGCTGGGCGTGGCTGGAGCGCTACGGCTGGATGGGCGTGGACCTGTTCTTCGTGCTCAGCGGCTACCTGATCGGCGGGCAGCTGCTGCGGCCGCTGGCGCGCGGGGAATCGCCGTCGCTGCGCGCGTTCTACCTCAAGCGCGCGTTCCGCATCCTGCCCGCGTTCTGGGCGGTGCTGGCGGTCTACCTGCTGTGGCCGGGCTTCCGCGAGGCGCCGGGGATGGAGCCGTGGTGGAAGTTCGCGCTGTTCTTCGTCAACCTCGATATCGACTACGCCGCCAACGCCGCGTTCTCGCACGCGTGGTCGCTGTGCGTGGAGGAACACTTCTACCTGCTGTTCCCGGCGCTGGCGCTGCTGCTGGCGCGCAAGCCGTCGCCGGCGAAATTCTGGGCCGTGTGCGTGGCGGTGTTGCTGGGCGGCATCGCCCTGCGCAGCGGCATCTGGCTGCACGATGACGCCACCCAGCCGCAGCGCCCGTGGTTCGTCGAGGACATCTATTACCCCACATGGAACCGCCTCGACGGCTTGTTGATGGGGGTGGTGCTGGCCGCGTGGCAGGCGTATCGCCCCGTTTCTTGGGCGCGCGCCGCGCAGCACGCCAACGGGTTCGCGCTGGCCGGCGTGGCGGTGATGGCGCTGGCGTTCTGGCTGTTCCGCGACCGCGTCGGGCTGCCCGGCAACAGCATCGGCTGGCCGGTGCTGTCGCTGGGGTTGGCGCTGCTGGTGTTTGCCGGTGCGCAGGCGCGCGGCGTGCTGGGCGCGCGTGCGCTGCCGGGCGCGGGCTGGGTCGCGGCGATCTCCTACAGCCTCTACCTCGTCCACAAGCCTATGTACGCGGTGGTGCAGGGGCACTGGGGCGGGTGGCTGGACGGGCGCGGCCTCGTCGCCTGGCTGGCCTATGGCGCGGCCTCGCTGGCCGTGGCGGCACTGCTGTACTACGCGGTGGAACGGCCGTTCCTGCGGCTGCGTGGCGTCGTGCTGGCGCGAAGGCGCCGGGCCCTGCCTGCCGTGGCCTAGAGCTGCCGCGCGTGCAGCCGCAGCGCTGCCTCCAGGATCGGTTTGGCCCAATGGGGCGTCTGCCCGAGGGTGGCGGCATCGGTGGGCCAAGTGATCCGCCCGGCTTCCATCTGCAGCAGCAGGCGCGGATCGCCGATGGGCGAGCCGGCCGTGGCATCGATGCTGTTGTCGTAGACCTGGAGCTGTGAAAGGTACGGCAGCAGGGTGGCGAGGTTGGCCAGCGATGCGACGTAGCGTTCGTGGATCTTCGCTTGGGGAATGTCGTGCCCGCCGCGGCTGACGCGATAGCGCACGCGGGCGATATGGTGCTCCGGCGAATCCAGTCCGCAGAACCACATGGCGACATCGTGGGTCTGCACGGCATCCCGCAGTTTCGCGGCGATGGTGTTGCCGCCCAGCGTGGTTTCGAAGGCATGGTCGCGGCCATTGGCGATGGCGGCCTCCAGCCTGCGCACCCCTTCCTGCCACGCCGCCGCATTGGCGTCGGCCAGCGGGCTGCCCGTGGCCTCCATCAGCTGGCGGGTAAAGGTGTCGGGGTTGAACCAGTCCATGCCGGCATGCCGCAGCGCCGCGCCACCGATGGAGCTCTTGCCGGCGCCGTTGACCCCGGCGAGCACGAACACCAGCGGACGCGCCGCAGGCATGTCAGCAGGTTTCTCCGGCGATGACACGGCCTTCCAGCTGCAACGGCTTGCGCAGGATGTCGCGCAGCGTGTCGCCGGCTCCCGGCGCATCGAGGCAGGCCAGACGCTCGTCGAACCTGCGCCGCAGGTCTTCCAGCAGCAGGCGGTCCTTCTCGCCGGCGTCGCGCAGCAGGGCCAGCAGGCGGTCGTATTCCTCCACCGGCAGGATCACCGCTTCCGGCTTGTTGTGGTTGGTCACCACCACCTTGCCGTTGCGCGCTACGACCTGCATCACCCCGCGCCAGCCCAGCTTCTTCACGTCGGAAGCAGGGGTGTGCGGCAGGTCAGCCATCGGTTTCAGGATGGTGGCGGCCATGGCGCTGTCTCCAGAGGGTATCTGGGGGAAATATACCCTTTTGGGGAAAAATAGCCTGAACGGTCGAATCTGGGGTCAGGCCTCGCGATGCACCTGGAAGCCGGCGAACGACTGCGAGGTCGGCATCAGCTCGATCCGGTTGATGTTCAGGTGCGGCGGCTGGTTGGCGACCCAGAAGATCGTCTCGGCGATGTCGTCGGCGGTCATCGGGTTGGCGCCGCCATAGAGCTTGTCGGAGGCGGCCTGGTCGCCGTGGGTGCGGACCACGGTGAACTCGGTTTCGGCCATGCCCGGTTCGATCGCGGTCACGCGCACGCCGGTGCCGTGCAGGTCGGCGCGCAGGCCCAGCGAGAACTGGCTGACGAAGGCCTTGGTGCCGCCGTAGGCATTGCCGCCGGTGTAGGGGTAGGTGGCCGCGGTGGAGCTGATGTTGATGATGGCGCCCTTGCGCGCAATGAGCGTGGGCAGCAGGGCGTGGGTCAACGTCACCAGCGCGGTGACGTTGGTGTCGATCATGGTCTTCCAGTCGGACAGCAGCGCGTCCTGCGCCGGCTTCGTGCCCTGCGCCAGCCCGGCGTTGTTGACCAGCAGGTCGATCCCGCGGAAGCGTTCCGGCAGAGCATCCAGCGCGGCGCGCATGGCGGCCTCGTCGCGGATGTCGAAGCAGGCGGGGTGCAGTGCCTCGCCGAGTTCGGCGCGCAGGGCGTCAAGGCGGTCGGCGCGGCGGCCAGTGGCGATGACTTGCCAGCCGGCGGCGATGAAGCGGCGCGCGGCGGCGCGACCGAAGCCGGCGGTGGCGCCGGTGATGAGGGCGGTGCGGGGCGTGGTCTCCATCCCCCCATTCTACGACCGCCGGCGGCGCGACTCAGTGGGTCTTGACCGCCATCGCCGGCAGGCCGCCGCTGGCCAGCTTGGCCTTGGCGTCTGCCAGTTCGGAGGCGCTGCCGTACGGGCCCATGCGCACCCGGTAGACGGTCTTGCCGCCGATTTGGGCCGATTCCACGCGCGCATTGAGGCCCAGCAGGGCGATCTTGGCCTTGGTGGTTTCGGCATCGCCTGAGGCGCCGAAGGCGCCGGCTTGCAGGATGTAGCGGGTGGCAGTGGCACCGTGTGCGGCCTCCGGGCTGGCGGCCGGTGCCGCAGCGGGGGCTGGCGCCGTCGCGACCGGGGTTTCGCCCAGCGGCGCGGGCAGGGCGTCGGCGCCGCTGCCCGCCGCTGCCGCGGTGCCTGCCGCCGGCTTGGCGGCATTGGCCTGCGCTTCGGCTTCGGCCTTGGCGCTGGCGGCCAGTTCGGCATCGCTCACCGCCACTTCCTGGCCCGGGAGCAGGGTGTAGAAGTCGTACTGGGTGGGCTTGGGCTTGTCGGCATCGACCTTCGCCTCGCCGGCGGGCGCGGTGTCCGGGGCGATGGCCTCGCCTTCGTCGCTCACTGCGGCCGGCAGGGCATCGGGATTGGGCTTGGGTCGGAAGAAACCGTCGCCGCCGTCGGACTTCAGGTAGCGCGGCAGCAGCAGCACCGCCAGCAGCGTCAGCAGCACGCCGATCACCAGCCAGGCCCAGCCGGGCAGGCCGCCGGAAGAATTGCGCTTCGCCTGCGATTTTCCGCGTCGTGCCGCCATTACATGCTCTCCGGGGCGGACACGCCCAGCAGGTCAAGGCCGTTGGCCAGCACTTGGCGGGTGGCCAGCGCCAGCGCCAGGCGCGCATCGCGCAGGGCGGCATCGTCCACCAGTACCGGGCTGGCGTGGTACCAGCCGTGGAAGGCGTTGGCCAGTTCGCGCAGGTACTGCGCGACTAGGTGCGGCTCCAGCGTGGCGCCGGCGGCCTCCACCACCTCGGGGAAGCGCGACAGTTCGCGCATCAGCTCCTGCGCCGGCGCATCGCCTAGCACCTGCAGCGAGGCGGCGCCGTTTGCCGCGTCGTGCGCGTAACCCTTTTCGCGGGCCTGGCGCAGCAGGCTGCACACGCGGGCGTGCGCGTATTGCACGTAGAACACCGGGTTGTCGTTGGACTGCGAGCGCGCCAAGTCGATGTCGAAGGTCAGCTGCGAATCCGGCTTGCGCGCGACCAGGAACCAGCGCACCGCATCGGCACTGGTTTCCTCGATCAGGTCGCGCAGGGTCAGGTAGCTGCCGGCACGCTTGGACAGCTTCACCTCCTCGCCGCCGCGCATCACCGTGACCATCTGGTGCAGCACGTAGTCCGGGTAGCCGGTGGGGATGCCGCAGTCCAGCGCCTGCAGGCCGGCGCGCACGCGCGCCAGCGAGCCGTGGTGGTCGGCGCCCAGCTCGGTGACCGCGCGCTGGTAGCCGCGCTGCCACTTGGAGAGGTGGTAGGCGACGTCCGGCACGAAGTAGGTGTAGGTGCCGTCGGACTTGCGCATCACCCGGTCCTTGTCGTCGCCGAAGTCGGTGGTGCGCAGCCACAGCGCACCGCCTTCCTCATAGGTGTGGCCCTTGGCGATGAGTTCGCGCACGGTTTCCTCGACCTTGCCGTCGGTGTACAGCGAGGACTCCAGGAAGTAGCGGTCGAACGACACGCCGAAGGCCTGCAGGTCGGCGTTCTGCTCGCGGCGCAGGTACGCCACCGCGAAGGCGCGGATGGCGTCGAGGTCGTCGGCGTCGTCCTTGCCGGTGACGACGTGGCCGTCCACTTCCACGCTGTCGCCGCGCAGGTACGACTGGGCAACATCGGCGATGTAGTCGCCGTTGTAGGCGTCGGCCGGCCACTGCGCGTCGCCTGGCTTGAAGCCCTTGGCGCGCGCCTGCGTGGAGATGGCGAGATTGTTGATCTGTACGCCGGCGTCGTTGTAGTAGAACTCGCGTTTCACGTCCCAGCCGTTGGCGGCCATCACCCGCGCGATGCAGTCGCCGATCACGCCGGCGCGGCCGTGGCCCACGTGCAGCGGGCCGGTGGGGTTGGCGGACACGTATTCCACGCCCACCGTCTTGCCGCCGCCGCTGGCATTGCGGCCGAACGCGGGGCCGGCGGCATGGATGTCGCGTACCTGCTGCTGCCACGCGGCCGGGGTCAGGTGGAAGTTGATGAAGCCGGGGCCGGCGATCTCGACCTTGGCGATCGCATCGGAAGCCGGCAGCGCGTCCAGCAGCTGCTGCGCCAGTGCGCGCGGATTGCCGCGTGCGGCCTTGGCCAGCAGCATCGCCGCGTTGGTGGAGAAGTCGCCGTGCGCGCGCTCCTTCGGCCGCTCGACCGAGAAGTCGGGGCTGGGCAGGTCGGCGGGCAGGGTGCCTGCGTTGCGCAAGGCGGACAGGCCCTGTTCGATCAGGGCGCGGAGCTGGGTTTTCACGTGCGGGAATGCTGCGGTTGAAGCGACCCGCCATTGTACGCGAGGCCACCTTCACACCAGCCCGCGCTGGGCCATCGAGGTGGGCGGGCCGTCGCCGATCACGAAGTGGTCGAGCAGGCGCACGTCCACCAGCGCCAGCGCCTGCTTGATGCGCGCGGTGACCGCGCGGTCGGCGGCGCTGGGTTCCGGGCTGCCGCTGGGATGGTTATGGCCGATGATCGCCGCCGCCGCGCCGTGCGCCAGCGCGCGCTGCACGAGGATGCGCGGATGCACTTCGGCGCCGTCGATGCCGCCGCGGAACAGTTCCTCGAAACCCAGCGCGCGGTGGCGGGTGTCCAGATACAGCACCGCGAACACCTCGTGCTGCAAGCTGCGCAGGCGCTGGGCGAAGTAGCGGCCGGCGCAGGCGGGGTCGCCCAGCGCCTCGCCGCGTTCCAGCTGCGCGGCCAGATGGCGCTGACCCAGTTCCAGTGCCGCCGCCAGCAGGCAGGCGCGGGCCGGGCCGATGCCGCGCAGGCTGGTCAGTGCTCTGGGGTCGCGGTCCAGCAGCCGGCGCAGGCCGCCCTGACCGGCCAGCAGGCCGCGCGCGCTGGCGACGGCATCGCTGCCGGCGGTGCCGGAACCGAGGAACAGCGCCAGCAGCTCGGCATCGGACAGGCTGCCGGGGCCACGGGCCAGCAGTTTTTCGCGGGGGCGTTCGGATTCGGGCCAGTCGCGGATATGCATGCGGCCAGCGTGCGTCGGCCAGCGCCGCGGGGCAAAGGAAGCGGCCGCGGCATCGGGTAAGCTGCTGCTTCTCCAAGTGGTCAGGGAATGGCCCGATGCAGGCTACGTTTTCCCCCGCCGGTGGCGTCCGCGTGCTGCTGTGCGTCTGTGGCGGCATCGCCGCGTACAAGTCCGCCGAGCTGGTGCGGCGGCTGCGCGACGCCGGCGCCGAGGTGCAGGTGGCGATGACCGACAGTGCGCAGCGCTTCGTCGGCGCGCAGACCTTCCAGGCCCTCTCGCACCGGCCGGTGCGCACCTCCCTGTGGGATGCGCAGGCCGAGGCGGCGATGGGGCACCTGGAACTGGCCGGCTGGGCCCAGCACGTGGTGGTGGCCCCGGCCACCGCCAATACGCTGGCGAAGCTGGCGCACGGACTGGCCGATGACCTGGTGTCCACCCTGTGCCTGGCCGCCGAGGCGCCGCTGCTGGTCGCGCCGGCGATGAACCACCGGATGTGGCGACACCCGGCGACCCAGTCGAACGTCGCCACGTTGCTGGCGCGCGGCGTACGCCTGATCGGCCCCAACGACGGCCCGCTGGCCGAGGGCGAATCCGGCCCCGGGCGGATGGCCGAGCCGGCGGAAATCGTGGCCGCGCTGGCGGTGGGCGCATGAGCGCGCCGCTGGCGGGCATGCGCCTCGTGGTCAGCGCGGGCCCGACCTTCGAGGACATCGACCCGGTGCGTTTCCTCGGCAATCGCAGCAGCGGCAAGATGGGCTTCGCGATTGCCGCCGCCGCGGCACGGCGTGGCGCCGAGGTGGTGCTGGTGGCCGGTCCCGTGCAGTTGCCGACGCCGCCGGGCGTCGCCCGCGTGGACGTGCGCAGCGCGGCGCAGATGTTCGACGCGGTGATGGCCGCGCTGCCCTGCGCTGCCTACATCGGCGCCGCGGCAGTGGCCGATTTCACCCCGCGCGCGATCGCCGCCAGCAAGTTGAAGAAGCAGCCGGGACAGGACACGCTGGTGCTGGAACTGGTCAAGACCCGCGACGTGCTGGCGGAGGTGGCCGTGCACCCGCAGCGGCCGCGGCTGGTGGTGGGGTTCGCCGCGGAAACCGACGACGTGGCCCGCTACGCGCGCGACAAGCTGGAGCGCAAGCGGCTGGACATGATCTGCGCCAACCGGGTCGGGCTGGCGGGCAGCGGCTTCGAAAGCGACGACAACGCGCTGCTGGTCATCGATGCCAATGGCGAGCGCGCGCTCGGGCCCGCGCCCAAGGCCGAACTGGCGGCGGTGCTGCTGGATATCATCGGCGGACGCTTGCAGGCCGGGGGGGCCGCATGAGCCAACGCACGCTGCAGGTGAAAGTGCTGGACCCGCGCATCGGCGGCGAATGGCCGCTGCCCGAATACGCCACCGCGCACAGCGCCGGACTGGACCTGCGCGCCGCGCTGGACGCACCGCTGGAACTGGCGCCCGGGCAGGCCGTGCTGGTGCCGTCGGGGCTGGCCATCCACATCGGCGACCCGGGCCTGTGCGCGATGATCCTGCCGCGGTCGGGGCTGGGCCACAAACACGGCATCGTGCTGGGCAACGGTACCGGCCTGATCGACGCCGACTACCAGGGGCCGCTGATGGTCAGCTTGTGGAATCGCAGCGCCACCGCCTTCACCGTGGAGCCCGGCGACCGCATCGCCCAGCTGGTGCTGATGCCGGTGGTGCGTGCGGCGCTGCAGGTGGTGGATACTTTCGAGGAGAGCGCACGCGGACAGGGCGGCTTCGGCCACACCGGCGTGCGCTGACAGGGGAACGCGATGGCTTTGTTCGGATTGGGTAGTAAGAAAGGCGCCGCGGGCGCGGAAGCGGACGGCAAGTTGGCGTACGACCCGCTGCAGGCGGCGCGCGCGCTGCCGTGGCTGGTTGCGCTGCTGGGCCTGTTGGGGCTGTGGTGCCTAGTCGCCGGCGGCCTGCGCCAGCGCGATGAAAGCCGCCAGGGCGCGCTGGAGTTCACCCGCGACGACGTGGTGGTGGCGGTGCGGCGCACCCTCAACGAGCACCGGCAGAAGTTCGGTGCGCGGCTGGCGGCGAAGGAATTCACCGCGCCCCTGGCGGCGGGCGACACCGCGGCGGCGGCCGCGGCGCTCAAGGGCTGGAGCGAGGTGGAGCGCGCCGAGCTGTGGCCTTCCGACTTGGATGCGCGCTATCAGCAGCTACCGAAAGGAGGCTTCGGCAGCCTGGCCGCGGCCGAGGATGCATTGGCCAGCGGCAAGATGGCGGTGCGGGTGGTGCGCGCCGGCGGTGGGCCGCGGCTGGCAATGGCCGCGATGGTTGGCAACGGCGGCATGATCGCCTACGTGGAATTGCCGCTGGACAGGCTGCGCAGCAGCGTGGAAAGCCCGACCCTGCCGGGTGGCACCTACCTGGCGCTGCGCCAGGGGCCGCGCAGCGTGGTCGAGCGGGGCGAGGCCGAGCTGGCCGCCTCGGCGGAGGCGCTGGGCGCCAAGGTGCCGGACAGCGAGCTGCGGGTGGCCGCGGCGGCACCGGACAGCATGGCCGCGCCGTTCGGGCTGAACGGCTGGACCTCGCTGGGGTTGGGCGTCGCGCTGCTGCTGCTGTGCGGCGGGCTGTGGTTCGTGCTGCGCCCGCGCCTGCTGGCGATGGGTGGCGCCGCTGCGGTCGAGGCCGGCCCCACGTTGTCCGACCTGCAGCAAACCCTGCCGCCGGTCGAGCCGACGGTGCGCACCAAGGAGCGCGAGCAGGATGCCGCCAAACCTGCTTCCAAGGTGCAGGTGGTGATCGACCACCGCATCTTCCGCGCCTACGACATCCGCGGTGTCGTCGGCCAGTCGCTGGACGCCGGCGTGGCCGAATTGATCGGGCAGGCGATCGGCTCGGTGATGGCCGAGCAGGGGCTGGATGCCATCGTGGTCGGCCGCGACGGCCGCCTGTCCGGGCCGGAGCTGGCGCAAGGGCTGATCGAAGGCCTGCGCAAGGCCGGCCGCCACGTCATCGACATCGGCATGGCGCCGACGCCGGTGGTGTACTTCGGCGGCTACCACCTGCGCACCGGCTGCGGCGTGGCCATCACCGGCAGCCACAACCCGCCGGACTACAACGGCTTCAAGATCGTCGTCGGCGGCGAAACCCTGTCCGGCGATGCGATCAAGGACCTGCACGCGCGCATCGCCGAGGATCGCCTGCTCACGGCGGAGGTGCGCGGCAACCTGGACGAGCGCGACATCGGCGAGGACTACGTCCAGCGCATCGCCGGCGACATCCAGATCGGCCAGCGGCTGAAGGTGGTGGTGGATGCCGGCAACGGCGTGGCCGGCGTGCTGGGCCCGCGCGTGCTGGAGGCCATCGGCGCCGACGTCACCCCGCTGTTCTGCGACATCGACGGCACCTTCCCCAACCACCATCCCGACCCCAGCGAGCCGCACAACCTGGAGGCGCTGGTGCAGATGGTGCAGCGGCTGGACGCCGACCTCGGCATCGCCTTCGATGGCGATGGCGACCGCCTTGGCGTGGTCACCAAGGCGGGCAAGAACATCTTCCCGGACCGGTTGCTGATGCTGTTCGCCGCCGACGTGCTGGAGCGCAACCCGGGCGCGGTCATCGTCTACGACGTGAAGTGCACGGGCCGGCTGCCGACCCAGATCCTGCGCTACGGCGGCAGCCCCTTGATGTGGAAGACCGGGCATTCGCTGATCAAGTCGAAGATGCGCGAGGTCGATGCCGCGCTGGCCGGCGAGATGAGCGGCCATTTCTTCTTCGCCGAACGCTGGTTCGGTTTCGACGATGGCATCTATGCGGCGGCGCGGCTGCTGGAAATCCTCGACGCCCGCGAAGAGTCGCCGGACGCGGTGTTCGACGCGCTGCCCGACGGCGTGTCCACCGCCGAGATCAAGGTCGATGCCCCGGACGGCGACCCGCATGCGTTCGTCGAGCGCTTCCGCCTGACCGCGACGTTCGAGGGCGCGCGCCAGACCACCCTGGACGGCGTGCGGGTGGACTGGTCGGATGGCTGGGGACTGGTGCGTGCGTCCAACACCACGCCGGTGCTGGTGATGCGCTTCGATGCCGACAGCAGCGCGGCGATGGCGCGCATCCAGCAGGCGTTCCGCGACAACCTGCTGCGGCTGGAGCCGGGCCTGCAGCTGCCGTTCTGACGGCGGCTGCCTAGCCCGCCGGCGTCGGCGCTGCCGGCGCTGGCGCCGGTGCGTTGGGATCCTGGCGCATCGCGCGGTAGCGCTGCACCGAGTCGGCCAGTTCGCGTTCCAGCTCGGCGCGGTCTACTTCCTGCGCCCGCAGGATCTGCTGCTGGCGCAGCAGTTCGCCGTGCTGGTGGCGGATCGAGTCGGCCAGCTTGCGCGGCACCGGGCCATCGGCCAGCTCCAGGTCACCGGCTTGGCGCAGCAGCGACAGCAGGCTCAGGCGCAGGTTGGCCAGGCCCAGCCGGCTGGCCTTGAGGGTTTCGTCCAGCAGCGCGGTGCGCTCGCCATAGGCGCGGCGCAGGTCGGCTTCGGTCAGGTAGGACTCCACCATCGCCAGGTCACGGCGCTTCTGCAGCGCCTCCGCCTCGGCCTGCCGGCGCGCGGCTTCGGCCGCGACTTCCGCCGCGCCGCGCTCTTCGTCGGTGAGTGCGCGGCCTACCTGCCCGGTGGCCAGGCCGCTCTTGGCGTTGAATTCGGTGCGTGCGTTGTCCACCGCGGAGGCAGGCAGCGCATCGCCGCAGACCCTGCGCCCGCCTTCATCCCAGCAATAGATCTTCTTCTGCGTGGGTGCGGCGGTCTGGGCGACGACGACGCCGGTGCCGGCCAGCGCAAGCGCGGCGACGGCGGCGCGGAGGATGTGGCGTTGGTGCGGCATGACGGCCCCCTGTGGCAGTCGGATGAGCGTATCAGGCGACGCCGTAGCGCGCGCGGTAGGCAAGCAGCGCATCGCGATGGGCGGCCAGTCCGGCGTCTTCGCCGGCAAATGCCAGCAGGTCGTCCAGCGTGGCCACCGCGACCACCGGGATGGCGTGCTCGGCCGCCACCGCCTGCGCCGCGGATTCGGCGGCATCCTCGCGCACGCGTTCCTGCCGGTCCAGCGCGATCACGATCCCGGCCGGCGTGCCGCCAGCCTCGCGGATGATCGCCAGCGCTTCGCGGATGGCGGTGCCGGCGGTGATCACGTCGTCCACGATCAGCACCCTGCGCCCGGCAAGCGGCGCGCCAATCAGGCTGCCGCCCTCGCCGTGCGCCTTGGCTTCCTTGCGGTTGAACGCCAGCGGCAGGTCGCGGCCGCGCCGCGCGTATTCGCAGGCCAGCGCGGTGGCCAGCGGGATGCCCTTGTAGGCCGGTCCGAACAGCAGGTCGAAGTCCAGCGCCGCCGCGTCCACCGCGTCGGCGTAGCACTGCGCCAGCGCGGCCAGCGCGGCGCCGGAGTCGAAGCGCCCGGCGTTGAAGAAATACGGGCTGCTGCGGCCGGACTTGAGGGTGAATTCGCCGAAGCGCAGGGCGTCGGCGCGCAGCGCGAGCTGCAGGAAGCGGTGGCGGTGGTCGGGCACGGCGATTCGGGTCAGGTGGGCGTGGGATGGAAAGCGTACCGCATGCGCCAGAGCCTCCGCGGCTGGACAGGTATGCTTGCGTGCTTCGGGCGCATGGCGCGTCCACCTGCTGCTGCCTCCGACTTCGAGCAACACGATCCCATCCATGCGCATCCTCACCTTCAATGCCAACGGCCTGCGTTCGGCCGCCTCCAAGGGTTTCTTCGACTGGTTCGCCGCGCGCGACGTCGACGTGCTCTGCCTGCAGGAAACCAAGGCGCAGGAACACCAGCTGGCGGATGCCGCGTTCCGGCCGGAAGGTTACAAGGCGTGGTTCAAGGACGCGCAGAAGAAGGGCTACAGCGGCGTGGCGATCTACAGCCGGCGCGAGCCCGACGAGGTGCGCACCGAACTGGGCTGGGCGCCTTTCGACGACGAGGGCCGCTACATCGAGGCGCGCTTCGGCAACCTGTCGGTGGTCAGCTTCTACATCCCCTCCGGCAGTTCCGGCGAACTGCGCCAGGGCTTCAAGGAAGAAGTGATGGCCTGGCTGAAGCCGATCATGGACGGCTGGCTGGCCAGTGGCCGCGAGTATGTCCTGTGCGGCGACTGGAACATCGTCCGCGCGCGCAACGACATCAAGAACTGGACCGGCAACCAGAAGAATTCCGGCTGCCTGCCGCACGAGCGCGCCTGGCTCAGCGGGATGATCGCGGACGACTGCCACGACGGCCTGGTCGCGCCGCCCGCGCAGGGCTGGAAGGATGCCTTCCGGGTGGCCAAGCCCGGGGTGGTGGAGTATTCGTGGTGGTCGCAGCGCGGCGCCGCGCGCGCCAACAACGTCGGCTGGCGCATCGACTACCAGATCTGCACGCCCGGCATCGCCGCGTCGATCCGCGCCGCCGAGATCTTCCCCGAGCCGAAGTTCTCCGACCACGCGCCGGTGCTGGTCGACTACGCCGCATAGGCCAGCCCGGCACGATCGCCTCCCGCCAACCCCGTCGCGCCGGCAGGCGCTGCCACAGGAATCCCGATGCCAGAAAGCGCCGCCACCCGCAAGAAGACCACCCGCGACGTCCTGCGCGCGCTGCGCCGGCCCAAGGTGCTGGCGATGCTGCTGCTGGGCTTCTCCTCCGGCCTGCCGCTGTACCTGGTCGGCAACACCATGGGCTACTGGATGCGCGAGAACGGCAGCGAGCTGTCGGCGATCGGCTTCCTGTCGTGGGTGGGCCTGGCCTACACGCTGAAGTTCCTGTGGGCGCCGGTGATCGACAAGACCAGCGTGCCGCTGCTGGGCCGGCTTGGCCACCGCCGCGGCTGGATGGTGTTGTCGCAGGTCGTGGTGGCGCTGGGCCTGGGCGGGATGGCGGTGGTGCAGCCACAGGGCGGCCAGTTCCAGCTGGCCGGCTTCGCCATCGAGCACCTGCTGGTGTTCGGCGCGCTGGCGCTGGCGGCGGCGTTCGCCTCGGCGACGCAGGACATCGTGGTGGACGCCTGGCGCATCGAGATCGCCGACGATCCCGAAGAGCTGGGCCTGCTCACGTCCGGCACCCAGTTCGGCTATCGCACCGCGCTGCTGGTGACCGATGCGCTGATCCTGATCCTGGCCACCTACGTCGGCTGGTCGCTGTCGTACTGGGCGATGGCGGTGCTGATGGGCGTGGGCCTGTGCGCGGCGCTGTTCCTGGCGCGCGAGCCGTCCGCCTCGCAGCGCCCGGAGGCCACCGCGCACGCGCCGATGTGGACCGTGTCCGGGCTGTGGGACGCCATCGCCGGGCCGTTCATCGCCTTCTTCAAGACCCACGGCCAGTGGGCGCTGCTGATGCTGGCGGCGATCAGCCTGTACCGGCTGCCGGATTTCGTGATGGGGCCGATGAACAATCCGTTCTATGCCGACATCGGCATCAGCAAGGAATTCGTGGGCGAGGTGCGCGCCTCGATCGGGCTTGCTACCTCGCTGCTGGGGATCGCGGCTGCCGGCATCAGCGCGGTGCGCTTCGGCTTCGTGCCCACGCTGCTGGCCGGCGCCATCCTCGGCCCCGGCTCCAACGCCGCGTTCACCTGGGTGGCCTATGCCGGCGGCGACCACGCAGTGTTCGTGGCGGCGATGGCGATCGACGGCTTCTCCACCGGTTTCGCCGGCACCGCGCTGGTGGCCTACATGTCCAGCCTCACCAGCATCGGCTACACCGCCACCCAGTACGCCCTGCTCAGCTCGTTCTACGCGCTGCTGGGCAAGCTGCTGAAGGGCTTCTCCGGCGTCGCGGTGGAACAGCTCGCCGTCGGCCGCACGCTGCTGGACGGCTATGCGCTGTTCTTCCTCGGCACCGCGCTGGCCGGGTTGCCGGCGCTGCTGCTGTGCCTGTGGCTGGCGCGACGGATGCGCGCCGCAGCCCCTGCTCAGGCGGGGTAGAGCGCGCCCAGCACGCGCGGCCCGGCGGCGCCGGTGACCGCGGGCAGGTTGCCCGGTCGGCCGGCGAGGTGTTCGCGCGCCAGCCAGGCGAATGCCATCGCTTCGACGAAATCCGGATCCAGCCCGTGTGCGGCGCTGGACTCGATCAGCGCGTCCGGCATCGCTTCGGCCAGCGCCGCCATCAGCAGCGGGTTGTGCACGCCGCCGCCGCAGGCGATGACCAGGCGGGTGCCCGGCTGGGTGGCGCGCAGGGCGTCGGCGACGCTGCGTGCGGTCAGCGCCAGCAGGGTGGCCTGCACGTCGGCAGGCGCTTCGGTGCCGGCCAGCGCGGCTTCCACCCAGTCGAGGTGGAAGCGGTCGCGGCCGGTCGATTTCGGCGGCGGCGCGGCGAACCACGGCTCGGCCAGCAGGCGCGCCAGCAGCGGGCCATCGACATGGCCCCGTGCGGCGAACGCACCGCCCACGTCATAGGCCGTGCCGGTGTGGCGCTGGCACCATGCATCCATCAGCCCGTTGGCCGGGCCGGTGTCGAACCCGCGCACCGTGCCGCGGGCCGGCAGCAGGGTGAGGTTGGCGATCCCGCCCAGGTTCAGCACCGCGCGATCCTCGCCGGGATCGTGCAGGGTGGCCGCGTGGAAGGCCGGCACCAGCGGCGCGCCGTGGCCGCCAGCGGCGACGTCGCGGCGGCGGAAGTCCGCCACCACCTGGATGCCGCAGCGCTCCGCGATCGCGTGGGCATCGCCCAGCTGCAGGGTGAACGGCGCGTCGCCGTGCGGATGGTGGCGCAGGGTCTGCCCGTGCGAGCCGATCGCGGTGATATCGCGTGCGGTCAGCCCGGCGTCGCGGAGCGTCGCCAGCGCGGCGGCGGCAAACGCGTGGCCGATGCGCACGTCCAGCTCGCCCACTTCGTCCAGGGTCAGCGCCTGCGCCTGTTGGCCCAGCGCCACCAGGCGCTCGCGCAACGCGGGGTGCCAGGCATGGGTGCGGCCATGCAGCAGGGTGGGGCGTGCGTGCGCGTGGTCGTCGTCGAACCGCACCAGCGCGGCATCGATGCCGTCGGCGCTGGTGCCGGAAATCAGGCCGAGAAAGATCCGGCCAGTGGGGAGGTCGCTCATGCGATGCAGTATCGCATCGCCGCGTGCGTGGCCTCAGCCCTTCTTCGGCGCGGGTGCCGGCTTGGCGGCGGCGCTGGCGACGCGGCTGCCGTCATCGAGCTGGAACACCACGTCCTCGACCTCGCGGATCTTCTCCAGGGCGCGATGGGTCTCGCTCTTGAACGCCACCAGCGATTGCCCGGTCAGCGGCGTGGGCGGCGGCAGGGTCATCTTCAGCGGGTTCATGTGCACGCCGTTGACCCGGAATTCGTAGTGCAGGTGCGGGCCGGTGGCCAGGCCGGTGCTGCCGACGTAGCCGATCACCGTGCCCTGTGCCACGCGCTGGCCGGGGCGCAGCTTCGCAAAGCGTGACATATGCCCGTACAGGGTGGTCTTGCCGCCGCCATGGTTGAGGATCACGGTGTTGCCGTAGCCGCCCTTGCGGCCGACGAACTCGACCCGCGCATCGCCCGCGGCCTGGATCGGGGTGCCGGTGCCGGCGGCGTAGTCAACGCCCTTGTGCAGGCGGAAGCGGCCCAGCACCGGGTGCCTGCGGCCGCCGAAGCCGGAGCTCAGGCGCGCATAGGGAATCGGCATGCGGATGAAGGGGCGGCGCAGCGAGCGGCCGTCCGGGGTGAAGTACTCCGGCTTGCCGTCGCGCATGTAGCGGAAGGCGCTCTTGAGCTTGCCGTCGACGGTGAAGGTCGCGGCCAGCACGGGACCGGTGTTGACCAGCTGGCCGTTCTTCCAGGTCTGGTCGACGACCACGCTGAAGCGGTCGTCCTCGCCCAGGTCCGAATCGAAGTCGATGTCGTACTTGAACATCTCGTCGGTGAGCTGGTTGAGCTGGGCGCTGCCCAGGCCCAGCTTGCGCGCCGAGGCGAACAACGACTTGCCCACTTCGCCGGTCAGCACCACCGTGCGGGTGGTGATCTCCACCGGCACCGCGCGCTCGCGCAGGGTGTCGCCGCTGAATTCCAGCTCGATGGGGGTATCGCCGATGCCCGGGCCGGCTTCCAGGCGCATCGCCCGCACGCTGCCGTCGGCCGGCAGGTTGAAGCTCAGCGCGGTGCCCGGGCGCAGCTTGCGCAGGGTCGGCTTGATCTTCGGGTGCTGCATCACCCGCGCCAGCTGGTCGTAGGGGATGCCCAGCTCCTCGAACACGCCGCTCAGGGTCTGGCCCGGCTTCAGCGTGACCGACTGCCACTGGTCGTCGGTGCTCTTGGCTGCGCGTTTGTCCAGCTTGGGCAGCGACAGCGCCAGCGTCATCCGCTGCATCTGCATGTCACCCGGATGCTCCAGCACGCTGGAGAAACCGGGCACGATTGCCGCCAGCAGCACGCCCATGGTGGTCAGGACGCTGGCATGCGCCCAGTGGCGCCGCGTCCAGCGGCCGCGATAGGGCAGGGAATCGGTGGGGACGGATCGGTCCGCGTTGACGCGGGCACGTTCGAGATTCTCGCGACGCACGGCGTCGTGATTCGAATCCGTCATATGATCGTCCCCTGCCTGTGTACAAAGCGTCAACGCGCTACCATAGGCATGCTAGGAACCTGCGTCAACCCGTTGAATCTGCGAATGTTTTTCCAGTTCACGGTTTAACGCGTGGTTAACGCCACCCGTCCCGAACATGAATGCGGTGTCGTCACCCGCCGCCGGAGAGAAGTGCCCGTGTCCCCACAGTCCCCTGCCGACCTGCAGCCCACCCTGGACCTGATTGCCCGCGGCAGCGATGAAATCCTCAAGCGCGACGAACTGGAAGCGCGCCTGAAGCTTGGCCGCCCGCTGCGGATCAAGGCCGGCTTCGATCCCACCGCGCCCGACCTGCACCTCGGCCACACCGTGCTGCTCAACAAGATGCGGCAGTTCCAGCAGCTGGGCCACCAGGTCATCTTCCTGATTGGCGACTTCACCGGGATGATCGGCGACCCCACCGGCAAGAACGTCACCCGTAAGCCGCTGACCCGCGAGGACGTGCTGGCCAACGCGCAGACCTACGCGGAGCAGGTGTTCAAGGTGCTGGATCGCGAGCGCACCGAGGTGCGCTTCAACAGCGAATGGTTCGGCGCGATGAGCGCCGCCGACATGATCCGTCTGGCCGCCCAGCACACGGTGGCGCGCATGCTCGAGCGCGACGACTTCGCCAAGCGCTACGCGGCGCAGCAGTCCATCGCGATCCACGAATTCCTGTATCCGCTGGTGCAGGGCTACGACTCCGTGGCGCTGAAGGCCGATGTCGAGCTCGGCGGCACCGACCAGAAGTTCAACCTGCTGATGGGGCGCGGGCTGCAGGAACACCATGGCCAGTCGCCGCAGATCGTGCTGACGATGCCGCTGCTGGAGGGTCTGGATGGCGTCAACAAGATGTCGAAGTCGCTGGGCAACTACATCGGCATCGCCGAGCCGGCCATCGACATCGTCACCAAGACCATGAAGATCGGCGACGCGCTGATGTGGAAGTGGATCGACCTGCTCAGCTTCGAGATCGGCATCGACGAGGCCGCGCAGCTGCGCGCCGAGGTGGAGGCCGGGCTCAATCCGCGCGACGTCAAGCTGCGCCTGGCGCGCGAGCTCGCGGCACGTTTCCATGACGCTGCGGCGGCGGAGCAGGCCATCGCCGGCTGGCATGCCGCGGTGCGTGGCGAAGGCGATCTCTCCGCGCTGCCGCTGCAGGACGTCGCGGTGCCGGCCGAGGGGTTGCGCATCGCTGCCCTGCTGGTGGCGGCCGGCTTGATGCCCAGCAACTCGGAAGCCGGCCGCAAGCTCAAGGAGCGCGCGGTGCGCATCGACGGCGAGGTGTTCGAGGATGCTTCGCGGGTGTTCGCGCCCGGCTTCGAGGCTGTGCTGGCGGTGGGCAAGCGCAACTTCGCGCGCGTGCGTCTGCGCCAGGCCAGTTGATTGCGATGTTTTAGCTGAATGCGCGCGCGATAGTCGCATTCAGGCAGCGAAATCAAGACTTCCCAATCGTCCTGAAGGGGTGCAAGATGCGCCCCCTTGCCGCTGCGGATGAATGCGGGGGCGGGGCAGGGAAGTGAGGCGATCCGGGTGTTGACAGAGGTTGTAACCCGGGTATGATTCGCGGCCCTCCTGCAGACGGTTCG
>JAKACT010000004.1 GCA_021821195.1 Pseudomonadota bacterium
GAGAATGGCTCCTCGCCGGGCGCCGGCAGGCGGCGCTCGTAGCAGCCGTCGCTGCGCAGTTCCCAGGCGTTCTGGTTGTCGGCCAGGTAGTTCAGCAGGCCTTCGCGCTGCACCCGCGCGGCGACGCAGGGGTCCAGCAGCGGGAAGGCGGTTTCCACCCGCCGCAGCAGGTTGCGCTCCAGCCAGTCGGCTGAAGAACAGAACAGCTCCGGCGTGTCGTTGTTGCCGAACCACCAGATCCGGTGGTGCTCCAGGAAGCGGCCCACCACCGAACGCACGCGGATGCTCTCGGAAATCCCGGCGATGCCCGGCCGCACCGCGCAGGCGCCGCGCACGATCAGGTCGATCTCCACCCCCGCCTGCGACGCTTCGTAGAGCGCGCGCACCACTTCCGGTTCGTTGAGCGCGTTCATCTTGGCGACGATCCGGCCCGGCCGGCCGGCGCGCGCATGCGCGGCCTCGCGCGCGATCCGCGCCAGCACCCCGGGGTGTAGGGTGAATGGCGACTGCAGCAGGCGCGACAGGCTCAGCGGCGCGGCCAGGCCCGACAGCTGCTGGAAGATCAGGTGCACGTCGTTGCCGATTTCCGGATGCGCGGTCAGCAGGCCGAAGTCGGTGTAAGCCCGCGCGGTGCCGCTGTGGTAGTTGCCGGTGCCCAGGTGCACGTAGCGGCGCAGCGTGCTGCCCTCCCGGCGCACGATCAGCAGCATCTTGGCGTGGGTCTTGTAGCCGACCACCCCGTACACCACCTGCACGCCGGCATCCTGCAGGCGGTCGGCCAGGCGCAGGTTGGCTTCCTCGTCGAAGCGCGCGCGCAGTTCCACCACCACGGTCACGTCCTTGCCGTTGCGCGCGGCCTGGATCAAGTGTTCGACGATCGGCGATTCCCGCCCGGTGCGGTACAGCGTCTGCTTGATCGCCAGTACGTCCGGATCCTCGGCGGCCTGGCGGATCAGCTCCAGCACCGGGGTGAAGCCGTCATAGGGATGGTGCAGCAGCACGTCGCCCTGGCGGATCAGCTCGAACATCGCGTCCATGTCGCGCGGCACCCGCGACTGGAACGGCCGGAACTTCAGGTCCGGGCGCTGCACCATGTCGTAGACCTGCACCACCCGGTTGAGGTTGACCGGGCCATTGATCTTGTAGACCGCGCTTTCCGACAGGTCGAAGTTCGCCAGCAGGCTGTCCACCACCGGCTGCGGGCAGCGCTCGTCGATCTCCAGCCGCACCGCGCGCAGGTAGCCGCGGCCCAGCAGTTCGTCGCGCAGCGCCAGCGCGAGGTTGTCCATGTCGTCTTCGTCGACGATCAGCTCGGAATTGCGGGTCACCCGGAACTGGTGCGCGCCCTTGACCGTCATGCCCGGGAATAGCTCGTGCACGAACGCGGACAGCACCTCGCTCAGGAACACGAAGTCGTGGAAGGCGTCGCCGTCGCCGTCGGCGTCGGGCAGGCGGATGATCCGCGGCAGCGAACGCGGCGCGCGCACGATGGCGAGGTGGCCTTCGCGGCCGAAGGCATCGCGGCCTTCCAGCTGCACCACCACGTTGAGCGACTTGTTGAGGATCTTGGGGAAGGGGTGCGCCGGGTCGAGGCCGAGCGGCGACAGCACCGGCATGATTTCTTCCTGGAAGTGCGCGCGCAGCCAGCCGGCTTGTTCCGCCGTCCACTGCTCGCGCTGGAGCAGGCGGATGCCCTGCTGCGCGAGCGCCGGCCGCAGTTCCTCGTAGAAGCAGCGGTACTGCGCGTCCACCAGCGCCGCCGCGCGTTCGTGGATGCGCTCCAGCAGCACCGCCGGGGCGAGGCCGTCGGTGCCCGCCGGCAGGTTCAGCTCGACCGCGTGGCGCACCGCGCCGCCGCGGATCTCGAAGAACTCGTCGAGGTTGGTGCAGGAGATGCAGAGATAGCGCAGGCGTTCCAGCAGCGGCACCGACGGGTCCTGCGCTTGCGCCAGCACGCGGAAATTGAAATCCAGTTGCCCCAGTTCGCGGTTGGCATACAGCGAGGGGTCGTGCAGCGATGGCGGGCTGGAATCGGCGGTCATGTCGGGAAGGATGCCAAAGAGTCGTGGTCGAGGCCGCGGTCGAGCACGCGCTCGGGGCCGAAATGGCAGGAGAATGTGCTGCCGGCGCCCACTTCGCTGTCGATGCGCAGCTGCGCTTCGTGCAGGCCCAGCACGTGCTTGACGATGGCAAGGCCGAGGCCGGTGCCGCCGGATTCGCGCGAGCGGCTGGTGGAGACGCGGTAGAAGCGCTCGGTCAGGCGCGGCAGGTGCGCGGCCGGGATGCCGTAGCCGGAATCGCGCACCGCCAGCACTACGCCGCCACCGGCATCGCGGCCCAGGCGGATGGTGATCTCGCCGCCGTCGGGGGTGTAGCGCACCGCGTTGCTGACCAGGTTGCCGAAGGCGCTGTGCAGTTCCTTCGCCGCGCCGCGCAGGTCCACCTGCGCCAGATCCTCGACCTGCACGCGGTGGCGGCCGCCACTCAGTGCTTCGGCTTCGCGGCGCAGGTTGGCCAGCATCGGCGCCATCGCCACGTGCTCCTCCGGCAGCTGGTCGCGCGCTTCCAGCCGCGACAGCGTCAGCAGGTCCTCCACCAACCGGGTCATGCGCTGCGACTGCCGGCGCATTTCCGCCAGCAGCGACGCCCATTCCGGGTTGTCGTCGGCGTCCAGCATCTCCAGGTAGCCGTGGATCACCGTCAACGGGGTGCGCAGCTCATGCGAGACGTTGGCGACGAAGTCGCGGCGCATGTGTTCCAAGCGCAGCAGCTTGCTGACGTCGCGCGCCAGCAGCAGCCACAGCTCGTCGGAATAGGGGATCAGGCGCAGGCTCAGGCGGCGGCCGGGGTCGGCCGGCGAGGCCACGTCTTCCATCGGCTCGGCATTGCGCCCCGCCGCCAGCCACTGCGCCATCGGCAGCGGCTGCAGCGCGTCCGCCACCGGCGCGTTGTGGTGCTGCGGGTAGCGCAGGCCCAGCAGCGGGGTGGCGGCCTCGTTGAACCACAGCACGCGCTGGCTGTTGCGTTCCACCAGCACCACCGCGTCGGGCAGCGCCGCGGCCACCGCCCGGTAGGCGCGCAGCATCGCCAGCAGCCGGCGCTTGCGCATGCGCATTTCGGTCTGGCCGCGGAATAGCAGCGTGTCCAGTGCGTTCCAGGCCCCGCTGCCGCCGGCTGGTTCCGGCCGTTGCCGCGCCGCCAACCGTTGCAATACACGGTGCAGCCGCCAGTAATGCCAGCCCACCACGGCCAGCGCGGTGATTGCCAGCGCCGGCCACGGCTGCCCGAGCAGCAGGCCCAGGCCCAGCCCGGCAAGCAGCACCAGGGCGAGTTGTCCCAGCGTGCGGAACCAGGCTTGGCGGGCTTCGGGCGACATCGGGCAAGTATCCGTGTTTGCCCCCCGGCCTGCTTGCCGGGGAGGCGGGAGGTGGGCGGCGGCGGGTGGCGTTGCTTCGTGCGCCGCGGGCGCGCGGCGCCGGATCAGGCCGAGGCGGAGAACCGGTAGCCGGCGCCGCGCACGGTCTGCACCATCGCGTCCAGCTGGTGCGGCTCCAGCGTCTTGCGCAGGCGGCGGATGTGTACGTCGACGGTGCGCTCCTCCACGTACACGCTGCCGCCCCAGACGTGGTCCAGCAGCTGGGTGCGCGAGTACACGCGCTCGGCGTGGGTCATGAAGAAGTGCAGCAGGCGGTACTCGGTGGGGCCCATCTGGATCGGGTGCGAGCTGCCGCCGAGGTCGGCGAACACCCGGTGCGCGGCGCCGTCGATGCGCAGCGCGCCGACCTGCACGCTGCCGTCGTCGTCGTCGTCGCGCGAGCGCCGCAACACCGCGCGGATCCGCGCCAGCAGCTCGCGCGCGGAGAACGGCTTGACCACGTAGTCGTCGACGCCTGCTTCCAGCCCGCCGACGCGGTCGTTTTCCTCGCCGCGTGCGGTCAGCATGATGATCGGGATGTCGCGGGTCAGCGCCTCGCGCCGCCAGCGCCGGGCCAGCTCCAGGCCGCTGGTGCCGGGCAGCATCCAGTCCAGCAGGATCAGGTCGGGTACCCGTTCGGCGATGCGCTCCTGGGCCTCGCGGGCGTCGGCGGCCAGCAGCGGCGCGTAATCGCCCTTGCGCAGCGCATAGGCCAGCATGTCGCGGATCGCGGGCTCGTCTTCGACGATCAGGATGTGCTTTTGCATGTCGTCCGATGGTCGCGCCGTGGAAAGGCGCACGCCATCATTACACGACGGTTTGGTGACAGTTTCGTGACCCTGTCACCTGTCGCCGGGCACCCCGAAGCCCAGCCGCCCGCCGCTGGCCTCCTCGTCGCGGACGCCCTGCCGGCGCAGTTCCAGCACGGTCGGGGTGATCGCGGCGATGCGCGCGTCGATGCGGGCGCGGGCGTAGTAGTCCAGGTCGTCGCGCTTCTTCAAGTTGTTCAGCTGCACCAGCGCCTGCTCCGGGCGGCCGGATAGGTAGGCCGCCTCGGCCCAGGCTTCGCCCGCGCGCACCGGCTCGCCGGCGATCTCGTTGGCGCGCGCATAGGCCTGTTGGAACGGCAGGTCGTCGCCGGCCCCGCCCAGCAGCGGCCGCAGCACCGCGACCGCGCGGATGCCGGCCTCGCGGGTGTTGCGCTCGCCCAGCAGCCGCGCATAGCCCAGCGCCAGCGCGCGGTGGGTGGGCATCCGCGCCAGCAGCGCCTCGAAGCGGCGGTCGGCGTCCTGCGCGTGGCCGCTGCGCGCCTCGGATTCGCCCAGCGCGATCTGCACCCACAGGTTGCCTGGCCGCGCCTGCGCCAGCGGCGCCAGTTCCTGCAGGGCCTGCGCATGCTGCCCGGCCTGCTGGTGGGCGAACGCCAATCCGTAGCGGCGCGCCTCGTCCAGCGGCGCCTTGGCGCGCATCTGCTGGTATTCGCGAATTGCCTGCGCCGGCGTGGGTGCGCTGAGCACGCGCAGGCGTTCGCGCGCCCAGTCGAAGTCGCCGGTGCTGCCCTGGCCCTGCCGGCTGCGCGCACCGGTGGCGATGCGCAGGCCCGGCGGCAGCAGCGGGTTGTTGCTGGGCCCGGCGGTGGCGGTATTGGCCAGCGTCGGCTCCAGCTTGGCGGCGCGTTCGCGCGCCTCGCTGATGCGAGAGAGGGTCAGCGGGTGGGTCTGCAGGTAGCCGGGGACGGCGCTGCGCTCGTCGCCCTGGTTCATCCGCACCACCGACTGCAGGGTCTGGAAGAAGTCCGCCATCGCTTCCGGGTCGTAGCCGGCGTGGGCCAGCGTGCGGATGCCGATGCGGTCGGCCTCGGCCTCGTTGTCGCGGGTGTAGTTGATTTGGCGCTGCTGCAGCACGCCCAGGCCGGTCATCAATGCGGCCGAGGTGGCGTCGCCGCTGGAGGTGCCGCCGGCCTGCTGGGCGGCCACGATCGCCCCCAGCGTTGCAAGCAGGATCGGCAGGCTCTCGCGCTGGGCCTTCTCGGCGCCGCGCAGCACGTGCTGCTGGGTGACGTGGGAAATTTCGTGGGCCAGCACGCCGGCCACCTGGTCCTCGCGCTCCGCCGCCAGCACCAGCCCGGCGTTCATGCCGATGTAGCCGCCGAGGGTGGCAAAGGCATTGATCTGGCGGTCGCGCAGCATGAAGAAGGTGAAGCCCTGCTGTGGCCGGTCGCTGGCGCCGGACAGGCGCTGGCCGACGTCGTCCAGCCAGCCGTCCAGCAGCGGGTCGTCCAGCACGTAGCCGGCGTGGCGCAGCTGCGCCAGCATCATTGCGCCGTATTCGGCCTGGCGCGCGGGCGAGAGCATGCTGCCGGCGGAGGAGCCGATGTCCGGTAGGCCGCGATCCTGGGCGATGGCCGCGGCGGTGCCGGTAGCCAGCAGGCAGGCGAGAAGGGCGGTGGACAGGCGGCGCGGGGCAGGAGTCATGCGGACAGGATGCGGGCTGGGCAGGGGCGGGGCGTGAATGGGGCTTGAGCGGCTGGAAAACCAGCGCGGCGACCCCATATTCGACCAGAATCCCGCCCACAGGTTCAGGAGACGCCATGAGCGATGCCAGCACCCCCGCCATCACCATCTACAGTACGGCGGTCTGCCCGTACTGCGTGATGGCCAAGAACTTCCTAAAGAGCAAGGGCCGCGAGTGGACCGAGGTCCGCATCGACACCGACCCGGCCGAGCGCGAAAAGATGGTGGCCCTGGCCAAGCGCACCAGCGTGCCGCAGATCTTCGTCGGCGACGTCCACGTCGGTGGCTACGACGACATGATGGCGCTGCACCGCGAGGGCAAGCTGGAGCCGCTGCTCGAGGGCAAGCCCGCATGAGCGGCGCCGACGACCGGGTGAAGCAGTTCACCGAATTCCGCCAGCGCATGAACAAGCGCATCCTGGACGAACCCAACCAGGTGGTGCGGCGGTTCTTCGCGCTGGACACCCAGGCCTACCAGCCCGGCGCGCTGGACGTGAAGACCAAGGAGCTGATGGGGCTGACCGCCTCGATGGTGCTGCGCTGCGATGACTGCATCAGCTACCACGTGGCCCAGTGCAAGGATGCCGGCGTCACCCGCGAAGAGCTGTTCGAGGCGTTCTCGGTCGGGCTGGTGGTGGGTGGCTCCATCGTCATCCCGCACCTGCGCCGTGCCGTGGATTTCCTTGACCGGCTGGAGCAGGGCGAGGTCGAAGCGCCGGCCACCCACGACCATGGTTGAAGGTCGGCTGGCATACGCCGTCGCACGGCATCTGCGATAATCGCGGGTTATCTGCCCCCACCCCCGGCATCGCGCGGCGCGCGGTGCCGGCCTGTCTGGAAACTGGAAATGACAACGATCACGGTCATCCGCGGCGACGGCATCGGCCCGGAAATCATGGACGCCACCCTGCACGTGCTGGACGCGATGCAGCTGGGCCTTTCGTACGAGTACGCGGACGCCGGCATGGTCGCGTTGGAGAAGCATGGCGACCTGCTGCCGGCGACGACCATGGATTCGATCCGCAAGAACAAGATCGCGCTGAAGTCGCCGCTGACCACCCCGGTGGGCGGCGGGTTCTCCTCGATCAACGTCGAGCTGCGCAAGCGCTTCGACCTGTACGCCAACGTGCGCCCGGCCAAGTGCTTCCCGAACACCAAGTCGCGCTTCACCGGCGGCGTCGACCTGGTCACCGTGCGCGAGAACACCGAGGGTGCCTACATCGGTGAAGGCCAGGAAGTCTCGGCCGACGGCGAGACCGCGGTGCTGACCCAGAAGGTCACCCGCAAGGGCTCCGAGCGCATCGTCCGCTACGCCTTCGAGCTGGCCCGCAAGACCGGCCGCAAGAAGGTCACCATCGTGCACAAGGCCAACATCCTGAAGTCCACCTCGGGCCTGTTCCTGAAGACCGCGCGCGAAGTGGCGCAGCAGTACCCCGACATCGAGTGCAACGAGATGATCGTGGACAACACCTGCATGCAGCTGGTGATGAAGCCGGAACAGTTCGACATCATCTGCACCACCAACTTGTTCGGCGACATCATCTCCGACCTCTGCGCCGGCCTGGTCGGCGGCCTGGGCCTGGCCCCCGGCGCCAACATCGGCACCGACGTGGCGATCTTCGAAGCCGTGCACGGCTCCGCCCCGGACATCGCCGGCAAGGGCATTGCCAACCCGTGCGCGCTGCTGCTGGGTGCGGCGCAGATGCTCGACCACCTGGCCAAGCCCGACCAGGCCACCCGCCTGCGCGAGGCCATCATCGCCACGCTGGAAGCCAAGGATTCGCTGACCCCGGACCTGGGCGGCGAGGGCAACACGATGTCGTTCGCCAAGGCGATCGCGTCGCGCCTGTAAGCGCTTCATCGCGCGCCGGCGTCGACGCCGGCACCGCAACGGAAAAGGGCACCTTGCGGTGCCCTTTTCCATGTCCGGCGACGGCCGGCTTCAGTTCCGCGACTGCAGCTTGCTGAGCAGGCGCAGCAGCTCCAGGTACAGCCATACCAGCGTCACCAGCAGGCCGAACGCGGCGTACCACTCCATGTACTTGGGTGCGCCCTGTTCCACGCCCTGTTCGATGAAGTCGAAGTCCAGCACCAGGTTCAGCGCGGCAACCACCACCACGAAGCCGGAGAACGCGATGCCGAGCAGGCTGCTGTCGTGGATGAAGCCCATGCCCTTGAAGCCGAACAGGCCCAGTCCGATCTGGACGAGGTAGAGCAGCGCGATGCCGCCGGTGGCTGCCACGACGCCGAGCTTGAAGTTCTCGGTCGCCTTGACCAGGCCGCTGCGATAGGCCAGCAGCAGCGCGGCCAGGGTGCCGAAGGTCAGGCCCACCGCCTGCATCACGATGCCCGGGAAGCGCAGCTCGAACATCGCCGACACCGCACCGAGGAACAGCCCTTCCAGCACCGCGTAGGCGGGGGCGGTGTAGGGGGACCAGGTCTTCTTGAAGATCGTCACCAGCGCGACGATGAAGCCGCCGATCGCGCCGCCCCAGGCGTAGGGCATCACCGCGCCGGGATTGCCGGCCGCCATCGCCGCCGAGAACTGCGCCCAGCTGAACAGTGCGCCGGCCAGCGTCAGCACCAGCAGGATGGCGGTCTTGTTGACCGCGCCGTTGAGCGTCATCGCCCCGGCGCCGCCCTGCACCAGGGTGCCGCTGCCGAGGTCGAGGAAGGTGTTGTCCTTGAGTGCGGGATTGCCGCTGCGCATGGGGATCATCCTGTGCTTGGCCGGCCGTTGCCGGGATTGCCCGAGGATAGCCCGCGCGGCTAAAGGCTGCCACCGCTGGTGCAAAGGCGGGACTCGAATCGTGCGCTGAAACGTAGCGAGTGCTTATTTTGCTAGGGTCGACTCATCGTGTTGCCCCCAGAATTGCCCCTAGATTGCAGCGGGTACAGGCTCGCGTCCTTCTGCTGCTGTGCGGCCTTGTTGCGCTCTTGCGCGGTAGGTGGAGTGAACAGCCCTACTTCTTCGTGGGTTGCTGCTTGCTCTGCTGGGGGTTGCTGCTGGGTGAGCTGGAATGCCTGCTCCATGCCGGAGCCGGCTTGCCTGCCGCCACGTCCGCCTGCACTTTCCGCAGGATTGCTTGCTTCTGCTCGTTGGTCAGTGCCATGAAATTCTTCGCCAAATCGTTGAAAAAGCATGTAGCAGTGATCTTGCCCGATTCAGTAGGATAGTCCCCGATTCAGTAGGATAGTCTTGTATTTCGCGTGCTTGGGGGGGCAGTATGAAATTGATCGTTGCGTGCGCGTTGTTCACTTCGCTTGCTGGGTGCGCAAGTGGATTTTATGGGGGGTCAAGTATTCCCACGCCCAATGATTTGGAGTATGCCGCTAATATCGCTTTCGCCGGCCGAAGTGCCGATGCCATTGTGATGCGCTTTGGGCTGCCGATGAGCCGGACAACGCTATCCGGGAAGGATGTCTTCGTCTGGCAAGCCAACACGACGATGCAATGGTCGGGGCCAACCCAAAATACGCGCGTCCAAGGGAGCGTTGGTGATCCACTAAAGCCGCCGTATAGCAGTATTCCCTATAGCGCCACCATCGCGACCCCCACGTACGAGACCGCTCAGTATCAGTGTCAAATGTTCGCATTCATTGACGCGAACGGGGTGGTTCAAGAAGTCAGGTTTGCTGGTCGCATGGGAGCGTGTCAATCATTCATGCCGTAGCTAACGGGGCGTGGGCCTACAGTCTTTTCAGTGCGCCTTGATACTGACGCAGATTCGCCAGCGAGCGGGCTTTCCCCGCAGAGGTCTTGGGGCCAGTGGATCGACCTCCGTGGAATCTGCATCTGCGCTTTCCCGGCTCGCTCTTGGTTTGGCAAGGTAGTCCGTCCCGGTGCCGCTTCGCTCCACACTCGACACGCAGGGTAGTCTTACCGGACTCATACGCGCCTGCGCGCGCGCGCGCGATGCGTGCGGTAATTCCGGTCATTCTGCCGGACTCTTGCGCGCGCGCGGAACGCTCAGGTATCCGGCTCATACGCGCCTGCGTGTATTGGTCGCACAATTCCGGTTCACTAGCCGGACTCTTGGGGCGCTCTGCTTCGCTACGCTCTATCCCAGTCAGCCTGGCCCATTCAATCAGGATGGCGTCCAGCGTGGCGCTATTGGTCGCCTCCACGCTACCTGGTCGCAAGGTTGCCCGCTTGGCTTCAATGACCGCCTGCGCCACTTCGCCCGGCATGTAGTCAATCCGAACGATATGCGCGCGACGATCCCGTTGCAGTCGGTTCAAATGCTGTTTACAGCGGGACAGGTAGCCGTCGGTAGCGGCCAAGTCGTTCGAGTTCGGATGGTCGTTCATCGTTCCGCCGTCGGCCTAGGTATCGCTTTGCCTGCCCTACGCCTGAAACACCACGGGCAATTGCCTACCCGGTCAGGTGCGCCTAGCTCCAGCAGTACCGGGCCGCAGCCGTCGCAGATCGCTGCCTGTGCGCCTCGCCAGATCGCCGGCACCTTGCCTGCATCCATGTCGGCGGACGCGGCTAGCGCGCGCAGGTGCGCCCGGTAGTTCCGTTCGGTGAAGTCGGGGACTTGGGCATAGGTCAGTACGTCGGCATCCTCCATGCGCTCGACGTGGGTCAGGTCGATATCCTCCAGCTCCGCTAGCCGCAGCAGCTCCTTGCGCATGTGCCCGATGGTGGCCATACGTGCGCCCACCGGCAGCGGCTGCACGTGCGATTGATCATGCAGCGCGTCCAGTAAGGCGGCCTTGTTCGCGGCCAGCCTTGCGCGCAGCTCCTCCGTGAGGGTGCCGGGCTTGGCTTCGACGTGCAGGCGTTCGCCGCGTGCTTCGACCTTGATCCCGGCATTCCGGATTTCGGCCAGTAGTGCATGGGCGCTCATAGGTCGAACGCCTCCACTTCATCGCTCGAAGATGGCGGCACCGACTCCGAAGGTGGCGAAGATAGCGGGCAATTTTGTGCGCCACCTTCGCCATCTTCGGCGCTACCTTCGGGAGCTTGGAGCCGCCAGCGCCAGCCGCCGGCCATCCCGTCCTTGACGGCCACCGCGCCAATTTTCCGCTTTGCCCGGTGCATGGCGTCTTTCGAGAATCCCGCCGCAGATGCCTCTGCAAACACCTCTTTTGCCGGACGGGAACCATAGTGCAGCAGCTCGCGCAGGAAGCCCGCCGAATCTGCGCCAGGCTCATCCTCCACCGCTTCCGCCGACGCCAGCAGCTCGCGCGCTGAACCTTCCAGCGCCGCACCCCAGCGCACCCGTGACGCTTCATAGCCTGCATCACCATCCACGTTGTATTGCTCCAGATCGTAGGCAAAGCCGCCGCCGTCCGGGCCAATGTTCGACTTCGCACGGGCTAGAAACCGCCGCGCGGATTCGCCGTCCTTTGCCTCCGCCTTCGCAGTCACTAGCACCAGCCGGGCCAGCGCACCGAATGCCAGCGAACCGGTAATGCGCTCGACGGGCTCCCGGCCTGCGGTGCCTTTCGTGAAGTGTGTAATGCCCAGCAGCGCGCAGCGGTGCCGGCTGGCAATGTCCACCAGCGGTTGCAGACTGCGCCGCACCTCGGCGTTCTTGTGCGAGTCACCCGCCACTGTGGAAACCACAGGATCGACGATCAGCAGCCGCAGGTCGGGAATGCTGGCCAGTGCTGCGGCCAGCGGGCCGCAATCTCTTGCCGGGTCGAATGGCCGTTGCTCCTTCCCGTGACGAACCCCCACCACGACATGCACGCGATTCACGTCTGCACCTGCGGCCAGCAGGCGCGGGATCAGGGTATCGTCGGGCTCATCCTCGCCCGACCAGATCGCCACGCTGCCGCGCTGGGCCTGCCGTCCGTCTGGCCAATACCCGCCAGTGGTCACGGCTGCCGCCAGCGACAGCGCAATCGTGGTCTTACCGGTACCGGGCTGGCCACCCAAGATCGCCAGCTTCCCGGCTGCCAACCACCCATTCCAGAGCCAATCCGTCCGGGTCGGCCTATAGCTTGATCCCTTGCGTAGGATGACCGTCGGCGCCATGTCAGCATCGCGTGGGGAAGTGCGACACGCTGCACCCACAGGGCTTGCTACACGTCCCAGAAAGGCTAGGTCACGCGCCGCGCGCTCCTCCAGACTTCGCACCGATGCGGGCAGTTCAGTGGGCAGGTTCATGCCAGCACCTCCCGCGCGCGTTCGATGCGATCCACCGCCAGCGCCAGCCGGTCGGCATCCTCGCCTGCGAATATCTCCGCTGCGCGCAGATCGCGCGCTGCAATCAGGAGTAGGCAAGACTCCCGCGCCAGCACGCCCAGCGCCGCACGCCAGCTTGCCCGCTTGAACGCTTCCTGCGCCTCCTTGCGAGCATCCGGCGACAGGTCTTTGATCCGCTCGGGGAACAGGTCGGCCAGCTCCAGCCCCAGCGCGCGCAGCGGGTCGGTAGCGTTCCCGCAGGCGAAACACCACAACAGGATGTTGCCATTGTCCGCTTCACTAAGAGAAAGGCTGCCGCGTGCGTGCGAATGGCCCACCGGACAATCTGCTCGCCATCCTATGCCGTTGGGCTTCACGTGCTCCAGCCGCGAGAGGATCAGATCAACGCCCATTTGCCACCCCCCGCAAGATGATCGCAGTGGCCATCACGGCTAACGGCACGGTATTGGCGATGGTGTCAGCATTGAGTTGCGCCCAGCAGGCCAGCTTGCGCAAGCCTGCACCTAGTCCGTGCTGGTACTCCTGTCGCAAGTTCATTCAGCGCGCCCCTTTGCGCTGGCGCGCTCAATCAGGTCGCGGATATCCGCGATACGCCACGCTGTACAGCGCTCGCCGATCTTGACGGGTTGCGGATAGCGTCCGTCGCGTACACCCGCCCACCAGGTGGAACGGGAAACCGGGTACAGCTTCAGGACATCGGGCAGTCGCAGGAAGCCGGTGTTGGTGGTGCTGCGTTCCATCGTATCGCCTCATGTCGGCCCCCACTGGGCCGGGCGACACCTACTAAATACCCCTTGGACGAGCAGTCAACGGAGGGGCGGCTCGCCCCGACAGGGAGAAGTTCACCCTGCCTTTCTGGTCATCTGGATCACTTGCGCGTCAGCGCGCAAATTGTCCAGATAGTCCGCCCATGCCTGCATTGTCCTATGACGTTCACTCAGAAACGCGGTGCGGTCATAGGCCTTCTGGATCTCGTCCTTCTTGGCGTGCGCTAGCTGCGCTTCCAGCACGTCAGCCGGAATGTTCAGCCGTTCTCGGGCCACGGTACGAAACATGCCCCGGAAGCCATGCGTGGCGTGCTTGCCTTGGAGGCCGCTACGGCGCAGGGCCGCGCTCAGGGCGTCCCGGTGCAGGTGTGGGGTTGTTTGCCGGGCCAGCGGTGGGAAAACGTACTGCTTGCCTTCGGTGTACACCAGCATTCCGCGCAGGGTGTCGACCGCTTGCCGGGACAGCGGGACGATGTGCGCGTGCCGCATCTTCATCTTGGCGGCAGGCAAAGACCACTCTGCTGCCTCCAAGTCCACCTCCGCCCATTCCATACCGGCCACGTTGCCAGGCCGCTGTGCGGTCAGCATCGCCAGCCGCAGGGCCGCGCGGGTGACGGGAACGGGGTAGCTTTCGACAGCTTCCAGCACTTGCCTCACGTCCGACAGGTTCACGGCGGCGGGAATGTGTCCCTTGTCCACTTTGGGCACGGAGCCACGCAGCGACAGCAGGCGGCCGTCGTCCCGTAAGCCCTCCTGCATCGCGTATGCCACGATGCGGCCTAGGTAGCTGCGGGCCATAACGGCCAATGTGGGTGGGATCTTTCCCAGTGCGTCAGACGCCGCCTTGCTCGATAGCGTTGCGATGGATTGATTCCGTAGGGCAGGCGTCAGGTAGTCATGGATGATGTACCGCGCTTTTTTCAACGTGGCGGGTGCCCAGCTCGGCTTGTTCCGCTCGATCCACGCTTCGGCTACTTTGGGGAAGCCGGCAGACGCGTCGCGCTTGGCGGTTGCCTTGCGTTCGGCTCGCTCGGCTGCCGGGTCGACCCCATCCCGCAGCAGCGCACGGGCTTTGCCGGCCTTGTCGCGGGCCTCGGCAATCGATAGCCCCACGCCCAAAGACAGGCGGTTCTCCCTGCCATCGGGCCGCCGATATTTCAGGTACCAGCGCCGCGCTCCGGCTGCTGTCACTTCGACATACAGGCCGCCGCCGTCGAAGTGCTTGCCTGGTGGCGCGGTCTTCAGGGTCAGGGCAGTCAATCGGTTGACGGTTGTAGCCATCTCAGAGCTCTCCCGCAGGGCTGGCGGCAGGATTGCCCCACAATTGCCCCTACGTTGCCCCCGATGTTGCCCCTTACTGACTTGGGATTCAATGGGATGTTCTTGGATGTCATGAAACAAGAAACCCGCCATGCAGGCGGGTCTGAGAGGGCTTCGCTGGACTTCTTTGGATGTTGTTGATCGTTGTGTTGGTGCGAAAGGCGGGACTCGAACCCGCACGCCTTGCGGCACTGGAACCTAAATCCAGGGCGTCTACCAATTCCGCCACTTTCGCGCGCCGGCATTGTAGCGGCGTCGATGGGCGTGGTGGGCGAACCGTGGCTCGAATCCGCGCTGGCGCATGCCAGGCAAAAGAAAACGCCCGGCTTGTGGCCGGGCGTTTCGGGGTTTGGTGGGCCGTCAAGGATTCGAACCTTGGACCTATTGATTAAGAGTCAACTGCTCTACCAACTGAGCTAACGGCCCCGAAGAAGCGAAATTGTAGCAAACACCCGATCAACTGCAAGTACCCGCGGTCGATCGTTCATCAAAGGGTGGGGTGGCTGAAGGGACTCGAACCCTCGACAACTGGAATCACAATCCAGGACTCTAACCAACTGAGCTACAGCCACCACCGAAAACTGTCCCGCTGCTTGGCGCGCCCGGCAGGAATCGAACCTGCAACCACCGGCTTAGAAGGCCGGTGCTCTATCCGGTTGAGCTACGGGCGCCCGGGCCGGAACTTGGATCGGGTTGCACCGGAATGGTCGGGGTAGAGGGATTCGAACCCCCGACATCCTGCTCCCAAAGCAGGCGCGCTACCAGACTGCGCTATACCCCGCCCGATGGAACCGATTCATTCCAGCGCCGCCCGACTGCCGCGATCACTGTCTTCCGAGCACGCCAGCGCAACGAAAGGCCGGGCATTGTCCGTCTGCGCGCGCCGTCTGTCAACGCATCGCGGATGGGTGGGTGGCGAGGCGGCCGGAAATCGAGGAAACTAGCAAGTTCCGCGCGGTCGTGGCCGCGCCCGGGACGGTCGTCCCGGTAACCGCATCCATCCGCACCATTTCAGGGTTCGCGCGAACCCGCCAGGAGTCATCGCATCATGCAAGTCTCGGTCGAATCCATCGGCAACCTCGAGCGCCGCGTCATCCTCAGCCTGCCCGCCGGCGACGTCGAGGCGCAGATCGGCAGCCGCCTGCGCGAAATCGCGCACACGGTGCGGATCAAGGGCTTCCGTCCTGGCAAGGTGCCGGCCAAGGTGGTCGAACAGCGCTACGGCGGCCAGGTCCGCGCCGAGATCCTCGATGGCCTGCTGCGCGAGGGCCTGGGCAAGGCGGTGCGCGAGAACGAACTGAACGTCGTCGGCGCGCCGCAGATGATGCCGGGCGAAGACGCTGCCGAGGGCGAGCTGAAGTACGTGGCTTCGGTGGAGTTGGCGCCGGACTTCGGCGAGCTCGACATGGGCAAGCTGGAGATCGTCCGCCATACCGCGGAAGTCACCGACGAAGACGTCGAGCGCATGCTCGAGAACCTGCGCCAGCAGCGCGCCAGCTGGACGCAGGCCGCCCGCGCCGCCAAGGCCGGCGACCTGGTGAACCTGGAAACCAGCAGCATCGTCGACGGCGTGCGCATGCCGGCCGAAGGCGCGGAGCGCACCAGCACCGTGCTGGGCTCGGCCGCGATCTACCCCGAGGTCGAGTCCGCCATCGTCGGCATGCAGCCGGGCGAGGAGAAGACCCTCGACGTGACCCTGCCGGCCGACTGGCATGCCGCGCAGTTCGCCGGCAAGACCATCACCTCCACCTTCAAGTTGCTCGACGTCGCCGAGCAGGTGCTGCCGGAAGTCGATGCCGCGTTCATCCGCAGCTTCGGCGTCAAGAGCGGCGACCTGGAGCAGTTCAAGGCCGACATCCGCAGCAACCTGGAACGCGAGCTCAAGGGCGCGCTGATGAACCGCCTGCGTCGCGAAGTCGGCGAACAGCTGGCGGCCGTCTACAAGGACGTCGAGCTGCCGCCGCGGTTGGTCGAGAATGAGGCGCAGGCACTGATGGCCAACGCCGCCGAACAGGCCCGTCGCCAGGGCCAGCAGCTTGCCGCCGCGCCCGAGGCGTTCCAGGACGCCGCGCGCAAGCGCGTGCTGGTGGCGCTGCTGGTGGGCGAAGTGGCCCGCCGCAACGAACTGCGGCTGGAGCCGGAGCGCCTGAACGAAACCATGCACCTGATCGCCTCCACCTACGAACAGCCGCAGCAGGTCATTGATCTGTACCGCAACGACCCCCAGTTGATGCAGGGACTGCAGAACCGCGTGATGGAAGAGCAGGTCACCGACTGGATCGCCGCGCGTGCCCAGCACACCGAGAAGGCGCTGAGCTTCCAGGAAGCGATCAACCAGTAACTTCAACAGGCGGAAACGCCGAGCGAGCAATCAATGGATCCGATCAAGAACCTCAACCTGGTGCCGATGGTGGTCGAACAGACCAGCCGCGGCGAGCGCGCGTACGACATCTATTCGCGCCTGCTGAAGGAGCGGGTGATCTTCCTGGTCGGCGGCATCGACGACCACGTGGCCAACGTGGTCGTCGCGCAGATGCTGTTCCTCGAGGCGGAGAACCCCGAGAAGGACATCAGCCTGTACATCAACTCGCCCGGCGGGATCGTGACGGCCGGCATGGCGATCTACGACACCATGCAGTACATCAAGCCGGACGTGAGCACGATCTGCGTCGGCCAGGCCTGCTCGATGGGCGCGGTGCTGCTGGCGGCTGGCGCCGCCGGCAAGCGCTACGCGCTGCCCAACTCGCGGGTCATGATCCACCAGCCGCTGGGCGGCGCCCAGGGCCAGGCCACCGATATCGACATCCAGGCGCGCGAGATCCTGGCGATGCGCGAGCGCCTGAACGAGATCCTGGCCCGCCACACCGGCCAGGCCATCGACGTGATCGCCCGCGACACCGAGCGCGATAACTTCAAGGGTGCCGAGGCCGCCCGCGACTACGGGCTGGTGGACGAAGTGCTCAGCCGGCGCCCGGAAGAGTCGATCCAGACCAGCTGAATAGGCGGCGGGCCGTGGGTTCACGGTTTCCGCCCGCCGGCCGATAACTGGCGTACAACGAAGAACCGCCCCGGCTGGGCCCGGCGGGGGCGTATGGTATTCTCGGGCCGAAGCCGCACTGCGCGGCGAGTGAGTGGCGAATGAGCGAAGACCGTCAGGGACGCAACACCGGCGACAACAGCAAGATCCTCTACTGCTCCTTCTGCGGGAAGAGCCAGCATGAGGTGCGCAAGCTGATCGCCGGGCCCAGCGTGTTCATCTGCGACGAGTGCGTTGAGCTCTGCAACGACATCATCCGCGAGGAACTCGAGGAGAAGGCGCAGTCCAGCCGCAGCTCGCTGCCCAAGCCGCGCGAGATCCTCGAGGTGCTGGACCAGTACGTGATCGGCCAGCAGCGGGCGAAGAAGACGCTGGCGGTGGCTGTCTACAACCATTACAAGCGCATCGAGAGCCGGCAGAAGAACGACGACGTCGAGCTGGCCAAGTCCAACATCCTGCTGGTCGGCCCGACCGGCTCGGGCAAGACGCTGCTGGCGGAAACGCTGGCGCGCATGCTCAACGTGCCGTTCACCATGGCCGACGCCACCACGCTGACCGAAGCCGGCTATGTCGGCGAGGACGTGGAAAACATCATCCAGAAGCTGCTGCAGAAGTGCGACTACGACGTCGAGAAGGCGCAGCACGGCATCGTCTACATCGACGAGATCGACAAGATCAGCCGCAAGTCCGAGAACCCGTCGATCACCCGCGACGTGTCCGGCGAAGGCGTGCAGCAGGCGCTGCTGAAGCTGATCGAAGGCACCCTCGCCAGCGTGCCGCCGCAGGGCGGGCGCAAGCATCCGCAGCAGGAGTTCCTGCAGGTGGATACCCGCAACATCCTGTTCATCGTCGGCGGCGCGTTCGCCGGCCTGGACAAGGTCATCCAGCAGCGCTCCACCGAGGCGGGCGGCATCGGCTTCGGCGCCAAGGTGAAGAGCGCGGAACGCAAGGCCGACGTCGGCCAGGTGCTGGCGCGGGTCGAGCCCGAGGACCTGATCAAGTACGGCCTGATCCCCGAATTCGTCGGCCGCCTGCCGGTGGTCGCCACGCTGGAGGAGCTGGACGAGGCGGCGCTGGTCAAGATCCTCACCGAGCCCAAGAACGCCATCACCAAGCAGTTCAAGAAGCTGTTCGAGATGGAAGGCGTGGAGCTGGAGATCCGCCCCGATGCACTGGCGGCGATCGCCAAGCAGGCGATCAAGCGCAAGACCGGCGCGCGCGGCCTGCGCACCATCGTCGAATCGGTGCTGCTGGACACCATGTACGAACTGCCGTCGCTGGAGAACGTCAGCAAGGTGGTGGTGGACGAGTCGGTGATCGAACACAAGTCCGAGCCGTACCTGATCTACCAGACCGTGCCGGCGCCGGCCAAGGCCGCGGCCGCGGACTGAACCCCGCCGCCGCGGGTGCGTGGAAAGCCGCCTTCGGGCGGCTTTCGCGTTCCTAGCGATGGGAAGCTTGTGCCCGTGCCGCGTAGGGAAGGCGCAACGTACTGATGCGAAAGGGATTGCGTGCCCGCGGCCGAGGCTGCTTGCAACCCGGGTGCAACATCCCCATAAACGAGGCATGGCGGCGCAGGCGCGCCGCGGCCGCAACGGAGTCCCCCCACATGGCTGCCCCGACCCGATCCGAATCCCCCGTACTGCCGGTGCTGCCGCTGCGCGACGTGGTGGTGTTCCCGCACATGGTGATCCCGTTGTTCGTGGGTCGCGAAAAATCGATCCGCGCGCTGGACATCGCCGTGGAAGGCGACAAGCGCATCCTGCTGGTGGCGCAGAAGGCCGCCGACACCGACGATCCCGAAGCCGGCGACCTGCATGGCATCGGCACGATGGCGCAGGTGCTGCAGCTGCTGAAGCTGCCGGACGGCACCATCAAGGTGCTGGTGGAGGGCCTGTCGCGCGCGCGCGCCGACGAGGTGCATGCGAAGGACGGCGCGCTGTTCGCCACCGCGCATGAAGTGGCCGCGGGCGAGGAGCGCGAGCCGCGCGAAGTGCAGGCGATCGTGCGCACCCTGCTGTCGCTGTTCGAGCAGTACATCAAGACCAACCGCAAGCTGCCGCCCGAGCTGCTGCAGACCCTGTCCGGCATCGAAGAGCCCGACCGCCTGGCCGACACCATCGCCGCGCACCTGGGGGTGCGCCTGGCCGAAAAGCAGAAGCTGCTGGAGACGCTGGATACCGCCGGCCGGCTGGAGCTGCTGGTGGGGCTGGTCGACGGCGAGATCGACGTGCAGCAGATGGAAAAGCGCATCCGCGGCCGGGTCAAGGGCCAGATGGAGAAGAGCCAGCGCGAGTACTACCTCAACGAGCAGATGAAGGCGATCCAGAAGGAGCTGGGCGAACTCGACGACGCGCCCAACGACCTCGACGAGATCGCCCGTCGGATCGCCAACGCCGGCATGCCCAAGGCGGTGGAAACCAAGGCGCGGACCGAGCTGGCCAAGCTCAAGCAGATGTCGCCGATGTCGGCCGAGGCCGGGGTGGTGCGCAACTACCTCGACTGGCTGCTGGGCGTGCCGTGGAAGAAGCGCAGCAAGGTGCGCAAGGACCTCAAGGGCGCGCAGGAAACGCTGGACGCCGACCACTACGGGCTGGAGAAGGTCAAGGACCGCATCCTCGAATACCTGGCGGTGCAGTCGCGCGTGGCCAAGATGAAGGGCCCGATCCTGTGCTTGGTCGGTCCGCCCGGCGTGGGCAAGACTTCGCTGGGGCAGAGTATCGCCAAGGCGACCAACCGCAAGTTCGTGCGCATGGCGCTGGGAGGCGTGCGCGACGAGGCCGAGATCCGTGGCCACCGCCGCACCTACGTGGGCTCGATGCCGGGCCGCATCGTGCAGAACCTCAACAAGGTCGGCACCCGCAACCCGCTGTTCATGCTGGACGAGATCGACAAGATGTCGATGGACTTCCGCGGCGATCCGTCCTCGGCGCTGCTGGAGGTGCTCGATCCCGAGCAGAACCACACCTTCAACGACCATTACTTGGAAGTCGACCTCGACCTGTCCGAGGTGATGTTCGTCGCCACCTCCAACTCGCTGAACATCCCCGGCCCGCTGCTGGACCGCATGGAGGTGATCCGCATCCCCGGCTACACCGAGGAGGAGAAGCTCAACATCGCGATGCGCTACCTGGTGCCCAAGCAGCTCAAGGCCAACGGCCTGCGCGAGGGCGAGCTGTCGATCGCCGAGAGTGCCATCACCGGCATCGTGCGCTACTACACGCGCGAATCCGGCGTGCGCAACCTCGAGCGCGAGATCGCCAAGATCGCCCGCAAGGTGGTCAAGGAGATCGCGCTGAAGGGCCCGCAGTCGGCGCCGAAGAAGGGCAAGGCGGCGAAGGCGAAGACCATCGTCGTCACCGACAAGAACCTCGACAAGTACCTGGGCGTGCAGCGCTTCGACTTCGGCCGCGCCGAGGCGGAGAACGAGATCGGCCTGGTCACCGGCCTGGCATGGACCGAGGTCGGCGGCGACCTGCTGCAGATCGAGTCCACGCTGGTGCCGGGCAAGGGCGCATTGATCCTGACCGGCCAGCTGGGCGACGTGATGAAGGAGTCGGCATCGGCGGCGCTGTCGGTGGTGCGCGCGCGCACCGAGCAGCTCGGCCTCGAACTCGATTTCCTGCAGAAGCACGACATCCACGTGCACGTGCCGGACGGCGCGACGCCGAAGGACGGCCCCAGCGCCGGCATCGCCATGGCCACCGCGCTGGTGTCGATGCTCACGAAGATCCCGGTGCGCCACGACGTGGCGATGACCGGCGAGATCACCCTGCGCGGCAAGGTCAGCGCGATCGGCGGGTTGAAGGAGAAGCTGCTGGCGGCGCTGCGTGGCGGCATCCGCACGGTGATCATCCCGGACGAGAACCGCAAGGACCTGGCCGACATCCCGGCGACGGTGACGAAGCACATGAAGATCGTGCCGGTGAAATGGATCGACGAGGTGCTGGACCTGGCGCTGGAGCGGCCGTTGCCCGCGCAGGCGCGTGGCAGCGGCAAGCCGGTGGCGGCCTCGAAGGGCAAGGCCAGGGGCAAGGCGGGCAGCCGTCCCGCCGTGCAACATTGAACGCCGCCCGCGGATATGCATGCATGGTTGCCGGCATGTGTCTGAAAGCCGCGCCACTGCTCGCTTTCGTGTTGCGCACCGGAAACGGCGCTGGTATAAGGTTGGCAACCGCGGCGGCCTGGCCTGGCGTCGCGGCAAGCCCGGAACCACGGCAGGGGAGCGCCGCGGTTCCGGTCAACGAGAATTCTCCGCGTCACTTTCCGCAACGGAGCCAACAAGCAAATGAACAAAGCCGAATTCGTCGAAGCCGTCGCCGACAATGCCGAACTGACCAAGGCCGATGCCGGTCGCGCTGTTGATGCGATGGTCGCCGCCATCACCAAGGCCCTCAAGAAGGGCGACACCGTGACCCTCGTGGGCTTCGGCACCTTCTCGGTCCGCAAGCGCGGCGCCCGTACCGGCCGCAACCCGCGCACCGGCGACACCATCAAGATCAAGGCCTCCAAGAACCCGGCGTTCAAGGCCGGCAAGGCGCTGAAGGACGCGGTCAACTGATCGTTCCCCCCTGGGGAGCATCCGGAAAGCCCGGCCGCAAGCCGGGCTTTTTCGTGCCTGCCGTTGGCCGGGAAGGTTCCGTTGTTCGGCGAGGGCTGCGATAATCCCCGGCCCGGGCACTTAGCTCAGCGGTAGAGCGGCTCCTTTACACGGAGCGGGTCGGGGGTTCGATCCCCTCAGTGCCCACCAGGTTGCGAAAGAAAAGTGTTGCGCCTACGGAAAATGTAGGTATGATTGCGGGCTCACAGCGGAGTGGTAGTTCAGTCGGTTAGAATGCTGGCCTGTCACGCCGGAGGTCGCGGGTTCGAGTCCCGTCCACTCCGCCAGTTTGAAGCAAGGGCCCTGCAGGAATGCGGGGCTTTTTGCTGTGCGCGCGCCTCGATCCCCGCTGCCTGCCGCGCCGCTCGGGTTAGACTAACCGGCTACGTCTCACTGCCGGTTCGCCCATGCTGCAGAAACTCCGCGAAAAGACTTCCGGTTGGATCGCCACCGTGATCCTCGGCCTGCTGATCGTTCCGTTCGCTTTCTTCGGCATGGAGTCATACATGTCGCAGCAAGTGGACAACTACGTCGCGCGCATCGCCCAGCCACCTTCGTGGTGGAAGTCGGCGCCGCAGGTGTGGCCGGTGACCTACCTGTGGACGTTCCACGACATCGATTCGCAGGCCTACCGCGAGCGCCTGGAAATGGCGCGCATGAACCTGCGCGAGCAGCAGGGCGAGGACTTCGACCCGAAGGCGTTCGAGTCGGTGGAGAACAAGCGCCGGATCCTCGATGCGCTGATCGACGAACAGCTGATGAAGCTGGCCGCCGAGCGCGACGGCATCGTCATCAGCGACGCCGAGGTGCGCGACGCGATCCGCAAGTTCCCGGACTTCCAGGTGGACGGCGCGTTCAACGCCGACCGCTACCAGCTGCTGCTGGCGTCGCAGAACCCGCCGATGACCCCGCGTGATTTCGAGGCGCGCATCCGCGGCAGCCTGAAGAACGAACTGATCCCGTCTGGCATCGCCCGTTCCGCATTCGTCACCGACGTCGAGCTGGATCGCCTGATGCGCCTGCTCGGCGAGCATCGCGACGTGAGCTTCGTGGCCTTGCCGCCGGCCGCGCCGGATGCCGGCGAAGTGACGGCCGCGCAGGTCGATGCCTGGTACCAGGCCCACAAGTCCGAATACCGGAAGCCGGAGACGGTGCGGTTGGAATACGTCGAAGTCGACGGCAGTGCAGTGCCGGCACCGGCGGTGGACGAGCCCGCGCTGCGCAAGCGCTACCAGGAACAGATCGCCAAGTATTCCTCGACCGAGAAGCGCGAGGTCGCGCATATCCTGGTGGCCGCGGCCGCGAATGCCAGCGCCGCCGAGCGCAAGGCGGCCGAGGCGAAGGCGAACAAGCTGGCTGCCGAAGCGAAGGCGCCGGGCGCGGATTTCGCCGCGCTGGCGCGTGCCAACTCGGATGACGCCGGCTCCAAGGCCGGCGGCGGCAGCCTCGGCTTGATCGCCAAGGGCGGCATGCCGGGCGCGTTCGACGACACCGCCTTCGCGATGCAGGCGGGCGAGGTGCGCGGGCCGGTGAAGACCGATTTCGGCTGGCACATCATCAAGGTCAACGCCGTGCAGGCGGCGGTGCAGAGGCCGTTCGAGGAGGTGCGCGCCGAGCTGGAGCAAGAGCTGCAGGAAGGCTCGCGCGAGCGCGCCTTCAACGAGCTGACCGGCAAGCTGGTCGACGCCGCCTACCGCACCCCGACCTCGCTGGAGCCGGCCGCCAAGGCGCTGGGCTTGCCGCTGCAAACCACCCCGGCGTTCACCCGCGCTGGTGGCCCGGGCATCGCCAGTGACCAGAAGGTGCTGCGGGTGGCGTTCTCCGAGACGATGCTGCAGGACGGCACCGCCAGCGATCCGATCGAGCTGGGGCCGGAGCGCACGGTACTGGTCCGGGTGATCGAGCACGAGGCCGAGAAGGCGCTGCCGCTGGCGCAGGTGCGCGACGCGGTGGTGGCGGCGATCCACGCGGATCGCCAGCGCAAGGCCGCCGAGGCCGCCGCCGATGCGTTGGTGGAGGCGGCGAAGGCCAAGGGCCTGGCGGCAGCGGCGCAGGCGGCCGGATTGGCCGTGGCCAACCTGGACGACATCACCCGCGGCATGCCGGTGCCGTCGCCGCAGGCGGCGGAGGCGTTCTTCAACCAGCCGCGCCCGCAGGCCGGCCAAGCGTCGGTCAACAAGGTGCTCGCGGGCGGCCAGTACGTGGTGTTCGCGGTGCGCGCGGTGCGTGACGCGGATATTGGCCAGGTCACGCCGCAACAGCGCGACACCCTGCGCAAGCAGATGGCGGCGGCGCACGGCATGCAGGCGCAGGATGCCTTCATCCGCGCGGCGCGCGCCAAGTACAGCATCAAGGTGGCGGAAGACCGGCTCTGACGCGTGGCAGGCGGCGCGGTGGATCGCGTCGCCATCGCCCGGATATGGAAACGCCCGGCATTGCCGGGCGTTTTTTTTGCTGCGGTGGAGCCCGATCAGTCGATCCCGCTCATGCCCATGATGTTGTAGCCGGCGTCGACGTAGGTGATCTCGCCGGTGATGCCGTTGGCCAGGTCGGAGCACAGGAACGCGGCGGTGTTGCCCACGTCTTCGATGGTGACCGCACGGCGCAGCGGGGCGGCGGCTTCGAAGCTGCTCAGCATCTTGCGGAAATTGGCGACGCCCGACGCGGCCAGCGTGCGGATCGGGCCGGCCGAGATCGCGTTGACGCGGGTGCCTTCCGGGCCCAGCGCCATCGCCATGTAGCGCACGGTGGCTTCCAGCGACGCCTTGGCCACGCCCATCGTGTTGTAGTTCGCCAGCGCGCGCTCGGCGCCCAGATAGGACAGGGTGAGGATGCTGCCGTTGCGGCCCTTCATCAGCGGGCGCGCGGCCTTGCCCAGCGCGGCCAGCGAGTAGGCGCTGATGTCGTGGGCGATGTGGTAGCGCTCGCGGTTGATGCCGTCGAGGAAGTCGCCCTCGATCGCCTCGCGCGGGGCGAAGGCGATGCAGTGCACGAGGATGTCGAAGCCGTCGCTCCAGTGCTTGCCCAGCTCGGCGAAGCAGTTGTCGATCTGGGCGTCGTCGGCCACGTCCAGCGGCAGCACGATGTTGCTGCCGTAGCCGGCGGCGGCGTCCTCGACGCGCGACTTGAGCTTTTCGTTCTGGTAGGTCAGCGCCAGCTCGGCGCCTTCGCGGTGGAAGGCGTCGGCGATGCCGGTGGCGATCGAACGCTGGCTGGCGATGCCGGTGACCAGCGCGCGCTTGCCCTGCAGGAATCCCATGGTGTCTCCTTGAATGTGCGCGTGGGGCGCGTCGAGCGAATGCTCTAGTGTGCCCTGCGCGCGGGGTTGCGGCCAGTGTGCGCGCCCGTACGGAGGCGGTCAGGCGCGGAAACCATCCTTCCAGGCGCGCAGCGCGCCGAACACTTCGGCGTCGCTGTCCAGCGGTCGGCCAGCGTGGCGCTGCGCCGCCGCGCGCACGGCCGGTTCGGCGCAGCGCAGGAACGGGTTGCAGGCGCGCTCTTCCCCTAGCCGTGCCGGCAGGGTGGGCTGGCCCGCCGCGCGCAGGCGGCGGATTGCGTCCGCCCGCGCCCGCAGCGGCGGGTTGTCGGGATCCACGGCAAGTGCGAACGCCGCATTGGCCAGCGTGTATTCGTGCGCGCAGCAGATCCGGGTATCGTCCGGCAGCGCGGCGAGGCGCGCCAGCGAGGCGTGCATCTGCGCAGCCGTGCCCTCGAACATCCGCCCGCAGCCCAGGCTGAACAGCGTGTCGCCGCAGAACAGCAGGCCTTCGCCGGAGTAGGCCACGTGGCTGCGGGTGTGGCCGGGGACGGCCAGCACGCGGAAGCGCCACGGCCCGACGGCCACCTCTTCGCCATCCTCCACCCGCTGGCTGGCGGTGCCGATGCGCTCGTCGGCGGGCGCGAACACCGGCGTGCCCGGCCAGCGTGCCAGCAGCGCAGGCACGCCGCCGACATGGTCGCCGTGGTGGTGGGTCAGCAGGATCGCGTGCGGCGGCGGGCCGTCGCCCAGTGCGGCCAGCACCGGCGCCGCGTCGCCCGGATCGACCACCAGCGCGCGGCCGGCGGCGTCGCGCAGCAGCCAGATGTAGTTGTCGTCGAATGCCGGGAGCGACAGCAGGTGCATTTGTCCAGCCGTGACGTGGTGCGGGCTTTCCCGCAGAATCCCGATCATGCCGCTGTCCTCGTTCCGCCCACAACCCGATCCCGCCGCCGCCGCCGTCTGGTTCGCGGGGGCGATGGGGCAGGTGCTTTTGGACAGCGAAGCCGACTGCGTGGGCGCTGCGCTGCGCCAGCGGCCGGCGCAGGCGGCGCTATGGCTTGGGCCTGCGGCCGCGTCGCTGCCGGATGGCAGCGAGGGTCCGCTGCCCGTGCGCCTGCACATGGGGGGCGCCGCCTTCCACGGCGACCTGCGCTGCGGCCTGCCGCTGCCGCTGGCCAGCGATTCCTGCGCGGTGGTCATCGTCCAGCATGGCGACGCCTCCGGCTGCGACCAGGCGGAGTTGCTGGCCGAATGCGCGCGGGTGCTGCTGCCGGGTGGCTGGCTGTGGCTGCTGGCGCTGAATCCGCTCTCGCCCTACCGGCTGCGCTGGCGGGGGCAGGGGCTGCGTGCGCGCGAGCCGGTGACCTGGCGCAAGCGCCTGCGCGCGGCCGGGCTGGCGCCGGACTCGCTGACCCAGGGGATCGGCCCGGTTTGGGACATCGCCGCGGATGCGCGCCTGCAGGATGGCGTGGGCCTGCGCGCCGCGTTCCTGCTGCGTGCCGAGAAGCGCAGGCTGCCGATGACGCCGCTGCGCAAGCCGCGCCCGCTGGCGCTGCAGGCGGGGACGGCTGCGTGAGTCCTGCACGCAAGCACGTGGACATCCATACCGACGGCGCCTGCCTGGGCAATCCCGGGCCGGGCGGCTGGGCCGCGCTGCTGTGCTGGCGGGGCGTCGAGCGCGAGCTGTCGGGGGGCGAGCCGGCCACCACCAACAACCGGATGGAGCTGATGGCGGCGATCGCCGCGCTGGAGACCCTGAAGGAGCCGTGCAACGTGGTGCTGACCACCGATTCGCAGTACGTCCGCCAGGGCATCACCGAATGGATGGCCGGTTGGATCCGGCGCGGCTGGAAAACCTCTGGCGGCGATGTGGTCAAGAACCGCGACCTGTGGGAACGCCTGCATGCGGCTGCCGGCCGGCATGTGGTCGACTGGCGCTGGGTCAAGGGGCACGCCGGGCATCCGGAGAACGAGCGCGTCGACCAGCTGGCACGTTTGCAGGCGCTCAAGCACAAGGAGTACACGGGCTGATGCGGCAGGTCATCCTCGATACCGAAACCACCGGCCTGGAATGGCAGAAGGGCAACCGGGTGGTTGAAATCGGCTGCGTGGAAATGTTGGAGCGGCGGCCGACCGGGCGCACCTTCCACCGCTACCTGAAGCCGGACCGCGAGTTCGAGCCCGGCGCGCAGGAAGTCACCGGACTGACCCTGGAGTTCCTTGCCGACAAGCCTCGCTTCGCCGAGGTCGCTGGTGAGTTCCTGGGCTTCATCGATGGCGCCGAGCTGATCATCCACAACGCCGCCTTCGACCTCGGCTTCCTCAATGCCGAGCTGGCGCGCCTGGACGGGCTGGGGCGCATCCAGGACCGCTGCACGGTGGAGGACACGCTGCTGATGGCGCGGCAGCGCTATCCCGGCCAGCGCAACTCGCTGGACGCGCTGTGCAAGCGGCTGGGCGTGGACAACTCGCAGCGCCAGCTGCACGGCGCGCTGCTCGACGCCCAGATCCTGATGGATGTGTACCTGGCGCTGACCTCGGGCCAGGGCGAGATCGGGTTCGACAGCGAGGCGCCGCCGCAGGCAGCGGCCGAGGTCGCCTTCGTGGCGGCGGGCGAAGCTGCGCCGCGCCCGCGGGTACGCGTCTCCGCCGAGGAGGCCGAGGCCCACGTCGCCCGGCTGGCGGGCCTGGCCAAGAAGGCCGGGCAGGCCGTATGGCTGGTGCTGGAGGCGGAGCACGAAGCGGGCCTGGCCTAAGTCCGGCAGGGCGCGGGCAGTGCCCGCCGCTGCGTGTTGCGCGGGGCGTGGCTCAGTGCCGGCGAACCAGCACCACCGTCACGTTGTCCGAACCGCCCCCGTCCAGCGCCGCCGCGACCAACCCATCGACGCATTCCTGCGCGCTGCATTCACGGTGCGCCAGCACCTGCGCGATATGGCGGTCGTCGACCTCTTCGGTCAGGCCGTCGCTGCACAACAGCAGCTGCATGCCCGGGCGCAGCTCGCCGGCCAGCGTTTCCACGTTGAGCTGTTCCGGCGAGGTCACGCCCAGCGCCTGGGTCACCACGTTGCGATGCGGATGGCTGCGGGCCTGGTCGGCGCTGATGGCGCCCTGGGCGATCAGCTCCTGCACGTAGCTGTGGTCATGGGAGATCTGGGTCAGGGCGCTGTCGCGCCAGAGGTAGACCCGGCTGTCGCCGACCCAAGCCACTTCGAAGCGGTTGCCGTTGACGCGGGCCGCCACCACGGTGGTGCCCATCGGCAGGCTGTCGCCGCGGCGGCGGGAGCAGCGGATGATTTCCTCGTCGGCGATGCGGATGGCTTCGGCCAGGGTGCTGCCGGCGCGCACCTGGCGGACGATGGTTTCCCGCGCCAGCGCGCTGGCGACCTCACCGTACTCGTGGCCACCCATGCCGTCGGCCACCAGCCACAGGCCCAGGTCGCTGTCGCCGTAATAGGTGTCTTCGTTCAGCTCGCGCCGCAGGCCGACATGGGTCAGATGTCCGAATTCGATCATGCGCGCGGCATTTGTCCGGGAGTCATGGAAAGTAACGGAATCATGCGCAGGAACCGGACGTGACCGCAATGCAGGTTTGCGTTGCTGTTTAACGATGGTCGCGGAGATCGTGGGTGGGTGCCTGTGCCGGAAGTCTGCGCAGGGGCAGGGGAATTGATTTGAACCCTCCCTGGTCCTTGCCCGGGGCAGCTGCGCCTGCCCCGATCGGCTTTCTTGCCAATCGGTCGAAACCACTGGGGTATCCCGTTTGTCGCATGCCCCCCAGGCATGGAGACGCCGCTGCGCCGGCGCGTGCCCTGTTGATGAAGGCGCTGGCGCTGGCGGACCGGTAGGCGGCGCGCGGCAGGGCATGCCGATGGCTTCGTTGCAGGGGCTGGCATTCGTGGCATTCGCCTTCGTTGGATGGGCCGTGGCGGGACCCTGGTGCTTGCGGTGGCCGGCCCGCCGCTGTATGCCTACCTGCTTACTTCCAATAAAACGGCTGGCATCCATGCGTGACCCGCGCTACGACATCCTGTTCGAACCGGTCCGGATCGGCCCGGTGGTGGCGAAGAACCGCTTCTTCCAGGTGCCGCATTGCAACGGCATGGGCCACCAGATGCCGCTGGCGCACGCCGCCATGCGCGAAGTGAAGGCCGAGGGCGGCTGGGCGGTGATTTCCACCGAGGAGTGCGAAATCCACCCCAGCTCCGACGTCACGCCCTACGTAGAGGCACGGCTGTGGGACGACCGCGACATTCCGGCGCTGTCGCTGATGGCCGACAAGGTGCACGCCCATGGGGCGCTGGCGGCCGTCGAGCTCAGCCACAACGGCCCCACTGCGTCGAACCTGTACTCGCGCGAGGTGCTACTTGCGCCTTCGCACCAGCCCTCGAAGTACGGCTACCCGGCGCAGGCGCGGGCCATGGACAAGGCCGACATCCGCGCCTACCGGCGGTGGCACCGCGACGCCGCCGTGCGCGGCATGCGCGCCGGCATGGACATCGTCTACGTCTATGCCGCGCACGACCTCTCGCTGGCCATGCACTTCCTGCAGCGCCGCCGCAACCAGCGCACGGACGAATACGGCGGGTCGCTGGAGAACCGCGTGCGGCTGCTGCGCGAGGTGCTGGAGGACACCAAGGAGGCGGTGGGCCACCGCTGCGGCGTGGCCCTGCGCTTCGCGACCGACGAATTCCTGGGGCCCGGCGGCGTGGAGCTGGCGGAGGCGCGCGACGTCGTGGCCATGCTGGCCGAGCTACCCGACCTCTGGGACGTGAACGTGGCGGCCTGGTACAACGACTCGGTGCCCTCGCGGTTCGCCCCCGAGGGTGCGCAGGAGCCCTTCATCGACTTCGTGAAGAAGACCACCACCAAGCCGGTGGTGGGCGTTGGCCGCTTCACCTCGCCCGACACCATGGTTAGCCAGCTGCGCCGCGGGGTGCTGGATTTCATCGGCGCCGCGCGCCCGTCCATCGCCGATCCCTTCCTGCCCAGCAAGATCGAGCAGGGTCGGCTCGACGATATCCGCGAATGCATCGGCTGCAACATCTGTGTCTCCGGCGACAACACCATCACCCCCCTCCGCTGCACGCAGAACCCGAGCATGGGGGAGGAGTGGCGGAAGGGCTGGCACCCCGAACGCATCGCGCCGAAGTCCTCCGACGCGCGCGTGCTGGTGGTCGGCGGCGGTCCGGCCGGCCTGGAGGCCGCGCGGGCGCTGGGCCAGCGCGGCCACGAGGTGGCGCTGGCGGAGGCCTCGAAGGAGCTCGGTGGCCGCGTCAGCCGCGAGGCGCGCCTGCCCGGGCTGTCCGAATGGGGGCGCGTGCGTGACTGGCGCGTCGGGCAGATCCGCAAGCTGCCGAACGTGGAGACCTACCTCGATTCGACGATGTCGGCGCAGGACGTGCTCGACTTTGGCGCGCAACACGTGGTGCTCGCCACCGGCTGCCATTGGCGCCGCGATGGCTTCGGCCGCAGCAATGGCCTGGGCATTCCCGGCCTGGCGGAACATCCGGCGGTGTTCACGCCCGACGACCTGATGGACGGCCGCATGCCCAGCGGCACCGTGGCCGTGTTCGACGACGACTATTTCTACTACGCCGCCGTGGCCGCCGAGGCGCTGGTGAAGGCGGGCTGCCGCGTGGTGTTCATCACCCCGGACGACACGCCGGCCTCGTGGGGTGCCTACACGCTCGAATACCGCCACGTGCGCAAGCGGCTCGCGGCGCTGGGGGTGGAGGTCCGCGTGTCCGCCAACATCACCGGCTTCGCCGGGCGCACGTTGGCGCTGGAGGATGTCTGGTCGGACGCCCCTTCCACGCTGGAGGTCGATGCGCTGGTCACCGTGACTGCGCGCCTGCCCAACGACGCGCTGTACCACGCGCTGAAGGCCCGCGAAGCCGAGTGGGCCGATGCCGGCATCGAGACCGTGGACTGCATCGGCGACGCGCTGGCGCCGGGCTTGATCGCCCACGCGGTGTACGCCGGCCATCGCTACGCACAGGAACTGGGGCAACCCAAGACGGACGAGGTGCCGTTCAAGCGGCACTTCCACACCGCCAGCGAGGAGGACCTGCGCCGCGGCGAGGCCTAGGCCCGGGCCCCGGGGCGGCCGAGGGCGACCGGAAAAAGAAAAAAGCCCTTGATCATCAAGGGCTTTTTCTTTCGATCTGGCGGAGAGGGAGGGATTCGAACCCTCGGTAGGCTATAAACCTACGCCTGATTTCGAGTCAGGTACATTCAACCGCTCTGCCACCTCTCCGGAAGCGGGCCACGCATGATACGGGCCGCGTGGCCCGGCGGCAAGGCGGGTACACTGGCCGCCCCTCCGGAGGCTGCGTCCCGATGTCCGAAATCTTGGTGCCCGTGTCGTTTGGCGAGCTGCTGGACAAGATCGCCATCCTGCAGATCAAGTCCGAGCGCATGACCGACCCGGCCAAGCTGGCCAACGTCCGCGCCGAGCTGTCCGCGCTGGAGAAGACCTGGATGGCCCACCCCGCCGCCGGCCAGGACATCGTCAAGCTGCGCGCCGAGCTGAAGGCGGTCAACGAGCGCCTGTGGGTGATCGAGGACGACATCCGCCTGAAGGAAAAGGCGCAGGCGTTCGATGACGCGTTCATCCAGCTGGCGCGCTCGGTCTACTTCCAGAACGACATCCGCGCGCGGGTGAAGAAGGACATCAACCTGGCGCTGGGCTCGGCCTACGTCGAGGAAAAGTCATATCAGGACTACGGCAGCGGGCAGGGCGCCTGAGCCTCACCCGAGGTTGGCGCGGAAGCGCTCGAACGCCGCCACGGCGTCCTCGACGCGGATCAGGTCCATCACGCCCTCGGCTTCGATCTTCGTGCCCCACTTGAGGTCCGACGCCGGCTTGCCGCGGTATTTCCGCGCGGCATCGTCGTAGCGGTCCACGCACCAGCGCCGGTCCGAATACGGGCCGCTGCGGTGCGGATTGGTGGCGGCGTGCAGGCCCAGCACCGCGGTGCCCATCGCGTTGGCGATGTGCATCGGGCCGGAGTCCGGCGTGATCAGTAGGTCGGCACGGGCCAGCAGGGCCGGGAGCTGCTTGAGGGTGTCCTTGCCGATCAGGTCCAGCACGCCGTCGCGCGCGGTCATCGCGCCCAGGATCGCGTCGCCGGTGCTGCGTTCCAGTTCACTGCGCCCGCCGCACAGCACGATCCGCCAGCCCTGCGCGGCGGCGTGGTCGGCCAGCGCGGCGTAACGCTCCGCACGCCAGTTGCGCAGGGCATGGCTGGAGCAGGGTGAGATCATCAGCGTGCGGCGGCCGTCGTCGGCCCACTGCGCGCGCGCCCAGGCGTGGGCGTCGTCCGGCACCGGCAGGTTCCAGCTCACGCCCTCGCGCACCAGTCCCAGCGGCTCGCAGAAGCTGCCGATGGCGTCCAGCACGTGGATGTCGCCGTGGTCGGGGATGCGTTCGTTGATGAAGAGGCCGTGGCCTTCCTTGCTGCGCGATCTGTCGTAGCCGACCCGCCGCCGCGCCGGCACGAAGGCCGACAGCAGGTTGGCGCGCGCCGACACCTGCAGCTGCAGCAGCGCATCGAAGCGCTGGCCCAGTTCGCGGCGCAGGGCGCGCATCCCGGCCATCCCGGTCTTCTTGTCGTATTCCACGAAGCGCACGCCGGGCAGGCCGTCCAGCAGCCGGCGCTCGCCGCGGCCGATGACCCAGGCCAGCTCGACGCCCGGCAGCCCCGCTTGCAGCGTGTGCACCAGTGGCAGCACGTGGGTGACGTCGCCCAGCGCGGACAGCCGCAGCAGGCAGATTGAACGCGGGGCATGGGCTTTTTGCACGCGATTGCTACACTCGAGGAGATGACGGGTTTCGACGCCAACGAACATTTGACGCCGTTCCGCGATGCGCGCGGCTACGGCGCGATTCTGTTCGACCGCACGCAGTTGCGGCAACCCGAACCCGGCTGGTTCGATCCCGGGCACTGGGGCATGGCCGCGCAGCAGGTGGCTGAAGGTGGTCGCGGCGGCGCATGGTTCATCGATTTCGGTCAGGGCGATGCGCTGCTGCGCCACTACCTGCGTGGCGGCCTGGTCGCTCGCTTCAACCGCGACCGCCATCTGTGGCGCGGGATCCAGCGGGTGCGCAGCTTCGCCGAGTTCCGCCTGCTGCGCACCCTGCGGGCGAAGAAGCTGCCGGTGCCGCTGCCGTTCGCCGCCTGGTACCACCGTGATGGGCTGCATTACCGCGCGGCGATCCTGATGCAGCGCTTGCAGGACGTGCGGCCGCTGGCGGCGCTGGCGGCCGAGGGCACCGCGCCTTGGGAGGCCACCGGCCAACTGATCGCGCGCTTCCATCGCGTCGGGCTCGATCATGCCGACCTGAACGCGCACAACATCTTGTTCGACGGGCAAGGGCGCGGCTGGTTCATCGACCTTGACCAGTCGCGGCTGCATATCCCCGCCACGGCTTGGCGAGAGGCCAACCTCGCGCGCCTGCAGCGGTCGCTGCGCAAGCTACGGGGTTCGCGCAGCGTAGGCGAGGTGGATGCCGATTTCGCCCGCCTGCGTGCGGCCTACGCAGTGGCATGGGATCGCGGCTACTGAGGTCGGAGGAAATCGGCGGAGCGCTCTTCAGCCACCTTGGGTCAAGGGGGCGGCGCGCAGCGCCGGGGGATGTGGAGGCAACGAGCCGGGGCCCACGATTTTGCGCAGCAAAACCGTGGGTTTTCGGGCGAAGCCCGAAAAGGCGGTGGCCCCGCCGGCTGGCCTCGGCGCCCGCGTCAGTCGATACCGTTGCTGCCTTCCGGCCCTGGCGGGGTTTTCGACCTAGCGTCGCGAGGGGCCGACGGGGCCACCATAGACGTGGGCCGCGCAGCGCGCGGCCCTGGAACCTGGCGGAGAGAGGGGGATTCGAACCCCCGAAGCGCGGTTTAGACGCTTACACACTTTCCAGGCGTGCTCCTTCAACCACTCGGACACCTCTCCGGGATCGCGCATTCTAGCGGTGGCCCGGCGGTTCCACAACAGAACCGCGCGGGCGGGCGCCGGGCGGCCGGTGGCCCATGCCACAATGGCGGCATGTCCTATCTCGTGCTCGCCCGCAAGTGGCGCCCCAAGCGGTTCGCCGAACTGGTCGGCCAGGAACACGTGGTGCGCGCGCTGACCAACGCGCTGGAAACCGGCCGCGTCCACCACGCGTTCCTGTTCACCGGCACCCGCGGCGTCGGCAAGACCACCATCGCCCGCATCTTCGCCAAGAGCCTGAACTGCGAGCGCGGCACCGGCGCCGATCCCTGCGGCGAGTGCGAGACCTGCCTGGCCATCGATGCCGGCCGCTACATCGACCTGCTGGAGATCGACGCCGCCTCCAACACCGGCGTGGACAACGTCCGCGAGCTGATCGAGAACGCCCAGTACATGCCCAGCCGCGGCAAGTACAAGGTCTACCTGATCGACGAAGTGCACATGCTGTCGAAGCCGGCGTTCAACGCGCTGCTGAAGACGCTGGAAGAGCCGCCGGGACACGTCAAGTTCCTGTTCGCCACCACCGATCCGGAGAAGCTGCTGGTCACGGTGCTGAGCCGCTGCCTGCAGTTCAACCTCAAGCGGCTGGACGAGGCGCAGATCCGCGGCCAGATCGTGAAGATCCTCGGCGCCGAGGGCATCGAGGCCGACGACGACGCGGTGGCGCAGCTTGCCCGCGCGGCCGACGGCAGCCTGCGCGACGGGCTGTCGCTGCTCGACCAGGCCATCGCCTACGCCGGCGGCCGGCTGGATGGCGCCACCGTGGCTGCCATGCTGGGCACGGTGGACCGCAGCCGCGTGCAGGCGCTGCTGGCCGCGCTGGCCGATGGCGACGGCGCGCGCCTGCTGGACGAGGCCGCGCAACTGGCGGAATTCTCGCCGGACTGGGCCAGCATCCTCGATGCCTTCGCGCAGGCGCTGCACCGCATCCAGGTGAAGCAGCTGGTGCCGTCGGTGGATGTCGGCAGCGATGCCATCGACGTCGAAGGGCTGGCCGAGCAGCTGCGGCCGGAGCTGGTGCAGTTGTGGTACCAGATGGCGCTGAACGGCCGTCGCGACCTTGGCCATGCGCCGAGCCCGCGCAGCGGCTTCGAAATGACCCTGCTGCGCATGCTGGCGTTCCGCCCCGATGCCGCCGCCCAGGCGGCGTTGCCACGGGCGCAGTCGGCGTCGGCACCGGCCGCGCCGGCCACCAGTCCGCAGGCCCGCAGTGAGGCCGCCGCGCGCGCGCGCGCCGCGCTGGCCGAAGCCTTGCCGGCGCCGGCCGTCGTGCGCGAACCGCCGCCAGCAGCGCCTGCGGTTGCCACGCCACCTCCATTGCCGCCAGCCCACGCGCCAGCGGCGCCGGTGCCTTCGCCGGCAACGGCCAGCACGCTGCTGGTCACCGATTCCGAACACTGGCTGGAGCTCGTCGCCGGTTGCGGCCTGCGCGGCCCGGCCAAGCTGCTGGCGGAGAACGCCGGCTTCGTCGGGCACGCCGATGGCGTGCTGCGGCTGTCGCTGGCGCCGGAGCAGGAACACCTGAAGTCGCCCAGCCTGGTGCTGCAGCTGTGCGAAGCGATCGGCCGGCAGTTGGGCGGCGAGGTGCAGGTCCGCTTCGAGATCGGCCAGCCGCGAGGCGAAACCGCGAACGCCCGCAACGCGCGCGAGCGCGATGCACGGCAGGCCGGCGCGGAAAGCGGCTTTGCCGCCGATCCCGGCATCCAGCGGCTGGTCCAGCAGTTCGGCGCGCAGATCGTGCCGGACTCGGTGCGCCCGCTCGACGCGAACTGAACATCCCACACTGCAACAACGGAAGAACGACATGCGTGGAAACATCGCCCAGCTGATGCAGCAGGCGCAGAAGATGCAGGAAAACATGCAGCGCGCACAGGAAGAAGTGGCAGCGCTGGAAGCCACCGGCAGCGCCGGCGGCGGCATGGTCAGCGTGACCCTGGGCGGGCGCATGGACTGCCGCAAGGTGCGCATCGACCCGGCCGCGCTGGCCGACCCGGAGATGGCGGAGGACCTGATCGCCGCCGCATTCAACGATGCGGTCAACAAGATCAACGCCGCCTCGCAGGAAAAGATGGCCGGCGCCACCGCCGGCATGCAGCTGCCGCCGGGCTTCAAGCTGCCGTTCTGATCCGGCGAATGACGCGGCATCCCGCCGAATTCGCAAAGCGGGCGGGCACCGCGGTTCTCGCCCGCCTCTGCGTTGCCCGGTGTGCGCCGCATGCGCACATCCGGGCGCACCACCAGACTCCTGATTCATGACCGCCTCCCTGCTCGAACAACTCATCGACGCACTGCGCGTGCTGCCGGGCGTAGGCCAGAAATCCGCACAGCGGATGGCCTACCACCTGCTGGAGCGGCAGCGCGACGGCGGCCGCCGGCTGGCCGATGCGCTGGCCGAGGCGATGGAGCGGATCCGCCACTGCAGCCGCTGCCGCGACTTCAGCGAGACCGAGGTCTGCCCGACCTGTGCCAGCAGCGCGCGCGATGCGCAGCTGCTGTGCGTGGTGGAAACCCCGGCGGACCGGCTGGCGATCGAGCAGGCCACCGGCTTCCGCGGCCTGTATTTCGTACTGCAGGGGCGGTTGAGCCCGCTGGACGGGATCGGCCCGCGCGAGCTGGGCCTGGACCAGCTGGCGCAGCGGCTGGAGCAGGGCGAGGTGCGGGAACTGATCGTCGCCACCAACCCCACCGTCGAAGGCGAGGCGACCGCACACTACCTGGCCCAGCTGGCGCGTGCGCGCGGCGTCCAGCCCAGCCGGCTGGCGCACGGCGTGCCGCTGGGCGGCGAGCTGGAATACGTGGACCGCGGCACCCTGTCGCACGCGTTCGGCAGCCGCAGCGAAATCCCGTAGCACCGGGGCGCCCCGAAGCGATCAATCATTCGAGTCGCATTCGCGCGGTGCGCTCCTACAATCGGGCGTCCGCCAGGAGTCCGAGATGCCAGACACCATCTTCCACAAGATCATCCGCCGCGAGATCCCCGCCGACATCGTCTTCGAGGACGAGCACCTAATCGCGTTCCGCGACATCGCGCCGCAGGCGCCGGTGCACGTGCTGTTCGTGCCGAAGCAGGACTTCGCCACCCTCAACGACGTGCCAGAAGACGCGGCGATTGTGGTCGGCCGGCTTGCGACCGCGGCCGCGCGCTACGCAAGGCAGCAGGGCTTCGCCGAGGACGGCTACCGGATCGTGATGAACTGCAACGGCGACGCCGGCCAGACCGTGTTCCAGATCCACCTGCACCTGCTGGCCGGGGCGCCGCTGGGGCGGTTCGGCACGCCGCAGGATTAGGGTCGCCGTCCGCCGCGCCATCCGCACTGCGCGGACGTGATGTCGATGGATTGATCCTGACCGCCGTGGTTCAGGGACGATGTGCGCGCAGGTCGCGTAGCAGGGCCACCAGCGCCGCGCGGTTGCCCGTCGGTGCATAGCGCGCCAGGTTGAAGCGCGCGGCCAGCGTGGCCAGGTGCTGTCCGGCGCGTGGGCTGTCCGCCGCCACCCGGATGGCCCAGGCCAGCGCCGGTTCGTGCGCCGCGCGGCCGCGGCCAAGCCTGCGATAGCGTGCCTCCAGCGCATGCCAGGCGCGCAGCAGCGGGTCGCGCTGGCGTTCGCCGCGGGCGATCAGCCAGGCCATCCATGCCAGCGCCAGCGCGGCGATGGCGGCGAACAGCGCGACCAGCGCACCCGCGCCGAGCCGCTCCAGCCCCAGCGGCTTGAGCAGGCTCTGCTGGCGCTGCGCGTTGAAGCCCAGCACGAAGTCGTTCCAGCCGCGGCGCAGCCAGTCGCTGGCGTTGAACATCGGCACCAGCGCGTCGAGCCCGGCGATGCGGCCCGGCTGGCGGTCGGCGATGGTGTCGTAGACGCGCTCGGGCGCGACCGCGGCGGTGGGATCCACGCGCACCCAGCCGCGCGCCGGCAGCCACACTTCGGCCCACGCGTGCGCGTCGGACTTGCGCACCAGCCAGTAGTCGCCGATGGGATTGCGATAGGCGCCGGCATAGCCGGTGACCACCCGTGCGGGAATGCCGGCGGCGCGCATCAGCACCACGAAGGCGGAGCTGAAGTGCTCGCAATAGCCTTCGCGGCGGTCGAACAGGAAGTCGTCGACCTCGTTGCGGCCGGCCAGCGGCACCTCGAGGGTGTAGGCGAAGTCGCGGCGGATCATCGCCAGCGCGCGGCCGACGAGGGCGGCGTCGCCGTGACCCTGCGCGTCGCTGCCGGCTTCGCGCCGCCACTGCCGGCCCAGCGCGACGGTGCGCGGGTTGTAGCCCCGCGGCAGCGCCAGTGCGCGCGCGCGCAGCGGCGGCGGCAGCTCGGCTTCGAACGCGGCCGGCGGCGCCGAGCGCATGCGCCAGCGCGAGACGTTGTACTGCGGCGTCGCCGCCCACGGCGTGTAGTCGCGGCTGACGTAGGCGCCGTCGGGCAACTGGGTGGGCAGGTCCAGCGCGACCAGCTGGCGGTCTTCGGTGGGTTCGATATCGATGCGGTAATCCCAGCCCGCGCCGGCCGGCTGCATCGGCGCAGCGGGGAAGCGCTGCAGGTCGCGCGCCTGCCGCCAGCTGCGGCCATCGAAGTCCCATAGCACCGGCCCGCGCCAGTACATCTGCTCCTGCGCGGGCGCGGCGCCGAAGAACTGCACGCGTGCGGCCGGGCTGTCGTCGCGCAGCAGATCGGCCATCGCTCCGGGGGTCATCGTGTCGGACAGGCCCGGCGTGGCGACGCTGCGATGCGGCAGCCCCCACAGCGGCGACGGCAGGCGCGGGAACAGCCAGAACGCGGCCAATGCCAGCGGCAGCCCGAGCGCGAACAGGCGCAGCACGCCGAAGGTGGCGGCGCCGCGCCTGACCGCCTGCATCACCTCGCCCTCGTCCGCGGCCAGCCGCTGCAGCGCCAGCAGCGCCAGCAGCACCGCGGCCAGCGCCAGCCCCAGGCTGGCCGGCCCCTGGTCGAGTAGGAAAGTGGCGAACGGCGCGAACAGGCCGAAGCCGACCAGGCTGCGACCGTCGCGCAGGCTGGAGGTTTCGCTGGGCTTGAGCGCCAGCATCGCGGCCAGCACCGCGCAGGCGGTATCGCGGCCGATCCCCGGTGCCACCACCGCCACCGCCAGCAACGCGCAGGCGCTGAGCAGCAGCCGCAGCAGCGCCGGCATCGGCCGCCGCCAGGAGGCTGCGGCCACCGCCAGCGCGCCGACGCCGAAGGCCGGCCCCAGCCAGGCCGGCAGCTGCAGCAGCAGCGGCAGCAGGCAGGCGGCGGCCGCCAGCAGCACCTGCATGCGGGCGCGTGGCGTCATCGGCGGCGAGGCGTGCTCAGCCATGCGCAGGCTCCGACGCCGGCGGGTCCTGCGGCAGCAACGCCAGCGCGCGCAGGCAGCGGTGCCGGTGCGGCGGCCCGCGGTCGCTGGCGATGGGCGGCTGCGTCGGCAGCTGCAGGCCGTAGCGGCGGCCGTCGCGCTCGGCATCGTCGACCCAGCGTGCCAGCCGGCGGATGCGCTGCTCATAAGGCAGGCCGGCGGTCTGCTGCCAATCCAGCAGCAGTTCGCCGCCGCGCTGCTGTTCGTAGTCGCGCACCAGCAGGCTGTCGTGGCGGGCCGAAGCCTTCCACGCCACCGTGCGCGGCGGATCCCCCGGGCGGTAGCCGCGCAGGTGGTGCGGGTCGTCGCCGGAGCGCGCGGCCTGCGCATGGTCCTGCCCGTTGGCGGGCACCGGCAGCGGTGGCGCCTGGGCTTCCGGCGCCGGGTAGACCAGCAATGATTGCGCCGGCCAGGCATAGCCCCAGGCCCGCGCCAGCCCCAGCGGCTGCACGCTGGAGAGCTCCAGCCGCGGCAGCGGCAGCAGCCCGCGGCGCGTGGTCGGCAGGCGCAGCTCGGCGGAGGCACCGCTGGCATCCAGCGCGACGTGGGTGGCGTGTCCGTCCACCGCCACCCGCAGGCCGCGGCGGACCCGCGCATCGGCGGCGCCCAGCGCGATGCGCAGGTGCAGGTCCTCGCCGGCCGCCACCGGTTCGGCTGCCACCGCTTCCACCCGCAGCCCGGACAATTGCATATGCGCGGCGATCAGGCTGGCCTGCGCGGCGCCGGCCAACAGCAGGGCCAGCAGCAGCGCCGGGTTGTTGTTGAAGTTGAGTGCGCCCAGCAGCATCGCCCCCAGCAGGAGGCCGAAGAACAGCCCGCTGGCGGTGGGCAGCACGTAGATGCGGTGGCGCGTGAGCCGCGCCGGCAGCGTTTCCGGCGCGCGCGGGCGCATCCACGCCTGCGTGCGCCTGCGCAGCGTGGCGATCACCTCAGTCCACCGCGACCGCGTGCAGGATCGCCTTGGCCAGGCTGGCGGCCGGGGTGTCGGCATCCGCCACCAGCCGGTGCTCGGCCACCGCCGGGAACAACGCCTGCACGTCCTCGGGCACCACGTGGCCGCGGCCCAGCAGCAGCGCATGCGCCCGCGCGGCGCGCAGCAGCGCCAGCCCGGCGCGCGGCGACAGGCCCACCCGCACGCCCGGCTGCTGGCGGCTGCGCGCGATCAGCGCCTGCACGTAATCCAGCAGCGCGTCGCTGGCGTGCACCCGCGGCACCGCCTGGCGCAGGGCGAGGATGCGCGGCGCGTCCAGCAGTGGCGCGATGTTCGCGATCAGGTCGCGGCGGTCGCTGCCGGCCAGCAGCGCGCGCTCCGCCGCCGCATCGGGATAGCCCAGCGCCAGCCGCAGCAGGAAGCGGTCCAGCTGCGAATCCGGCAGCGGGTAGGTGCCGGACAGGTCGACCGGGTTCTGCGTCGCGATGACCAGGAACGGATCGGGCAGGGCGCGGGTCTGGCCGTCGATGCTGACCTGGTGTTCGGCCATCGCCTCCAGCAGCGCGCTCTGGGTGCGCGGCGGCGCGCGGTTGATCTCGTCGGCCAGCAGCACGTGGGTGAACACCGGGCCGGGATGGAACTCGAAGCGCCGGGCCTGCGCCTCGTACACCGAGACGCCGAGGATGTCGGACGGCAGCAGGTCGGAGGTGAACTGCACGCGGCTGAAGTCCAGTCCCAGCGTGGCCGCCAGCGCGTGCGCCAGGGTGGTCTTGCCGAGCCCGGGCAGGTCCTCGATCAGCAGGTGGCCGCCCGCCAGCAGGGCGACGAAGGCCAGCCGCACCTGCACCGGTTTGCCCAGCACCAGCGTGTTCACCTGCGCCTGCGCGTCGCGCAGGGCCTGCTGCAGCTCATCGGTTAGCATCGGCGCCGGTACCGGGATCGCGGACATGTCGTTGGGCATCGGTTCTCGGAAGTGGCAACGAGTGTAGCGAGGACGCCCGGGATGCAGGATGCGGGAAGCGCGGCGGCGCGGCGCGGGTTCATCGCCGGCTGGCTGCTGTTGTGCGCGCTCAAGCTGGCGCTGGCGGTGCAGCTGCCACTGTTCGTCGACGAGGCCTTCTACTGGCAGGAGGGCCAGCATCCGGCCTGGGCCTATTCCGACCTGCCGGCGCTGACCGCGTGGCTGGCGCGGCTGGGCGTGGAACTGTTCGGCCAGCATGCGCTGGGCCTGCGGCTGCCGTTCCTGCTGGTCGGCGCGGCGCTCCCGTGGCTGGTGGTGCGGATGGCCGCGCGCGAATTCGATGCGAACACCGGCTGGCAGGTCGGTCTGCTGGTGCTGTTGCTGCCGTTGGCCGGCAGCCTGGGCCTGCTGGCGCTGCCGGACGTGTCGCTGCTGCTGGCCACGCTGCTCTGCCTCGACGCCGGATTGCGGCTGCTGCGCCGGGTCGATGTCTTGGGAGCGGGTGAACTGGCGCTGGGCCTGCTGCTGGGCGGCTTGACCCACTACCGCTTCGTCGCGGTGATCGCGGTGGGGTTTGCCGGGTTGTTGGTGCTGCGCGACGGGCGTCGCGCGCTGCGGCATCCCGCGCCGTGGGTGGCGGTTGCGATCGGCGCGCTGGCCTGGCTACCGCTGCTGCTGTGGAACCTGCGCAACGCCGATGCCGGCCTGCGTTTCCAGCTGGTGGATCGGCATCCCTGGCAGTTCGGTGGCGACGGCCTGCTGCTGGGCCTGCTGCAGCTGTTGCCGGCCACGCCGCTGCTGCTGGCGGCGATGGCGGTGGCCGCCTGGCGCGGCCTGCGCGAGCCGCGACCCGCCGCGCGCTACCTGGCGCTGTGCGGCAGCGGCATCGTGCTGGGCTTCCTGCTGCTGGGGTTCTTCGCCGACCGCGAGCGGGTCAGCTTCCACTGGCCGCTGCCCGGCTTCGTCGCGCTGCTGCCGCTGCTGCCGGCGGTGCTGGCCGGCTGGCCACGCAGCTGGCGCATCGCCACGCTGGCCACCGCGGCGGCCGGTCTGGTGCTGGTGCTGGGCTTCTTCCTCATGGCCTCGGTGCCGGCGTGGCGCGAGCAGACCGCGGGGCACCGCCTGTATCCGGCCAATTTCGCCGGCTGGAGTGCGCTGGCAGGGGCGGTGCGCGGCGAACGCGCCGCCATGCCGGCCGGGACGCAATTGCTCGCTGGCAATTTCAAGATCGGCGCGGAGCTCGGATTCCTGCTCGGCGACCCGCGCATCTCCGTGCTCGACCATCCGCTCAACCACCACCACGGCCGCGCGCCGCAGCTGGCGCTGTGGGGGTTGCAGCAAGACGGCGCCCGCGATGCGCCGATGCTGCTGGTGGTCGCCGCCACCGACGTGAAGTTCCGCGAGCAGCTGGCGTATTTCCAGCAGCTTTGCGGGCAGGTCGGCCCGCTGCCGCCGCCACGCGTGCTGGACATCGACCACGGCCGCCAGCGCTTCCTGTTGTTCGCATTGCCGGCGCAGCGCGGCGACGGCGCGTGCGTGACGCCGGCGCTGGCCAATATCGATGCGCCTGCAGCCGGCGCGCGGGTCGGGCGGCGGTTCAAGGTGTCGGCGTGGGCGGCCAAGGACGTGGCCGGCGTGCGCAGGGTGGAAGTACTGCTGGATGGCCGGGTGGTGGCCACCGCGCGGCGCGTGGGGGCCAATCCGTGGGTAGTCGATGATTTCCTGCAGGGCCGCTCGCGTGATCCGGCCGTGCCGCAGGTGCAGTTCGCCGCCGAGGTGGACGCCAGCGCGCTGCCAGCCGGCACGCACTGGCTGGGCCTGCGCGTGACCGGCGGCGACGGTGCGGTCGAGGATGGCCCCGCACAACCCATCCAACTGCGCTGAACCCGACGATGCACACCGCTTCCCGCCTTTCCCCGCTGCCCGCCGTCGCCCTGCCGCTGGCCCTGTGCCTGCTGCTGGCCGCCACCCTGCAATTGCACCTGCCGCTGATGCTGTGGGACCACGTCGACCTGGTGCCGATCTACGACGCATGGCAGCGCGGCGGGCTTGCCGCTTCGCAGTTCTGGCGCATCCACGACGGCAGCCATTTCCATTCCGCGGCCTATGCGGTGCTGCTGGCCACCACCTGGCTGTCGGGTGGGCGGCCGTGGCTGGACTGCGTGGCCGGCTGGGCGTTTTACGCGCTGCTGGCGTGGACGCTGTGGCGGCTGGTCGGCAACGGTTGGCGCGAGCAGAAGCTGGCGCGCGGCTGGTGGTGGGCGATGCTGTTGCTGATCGCCCATCCCGGACATCTGGCCAACCTGCAGTGGGGCTGGCAGGTGGCAGTGTTCATCAGCCTGCTGGGCGCGGTGGCGCCGATCCACTGGCTGACGCTGGAACGCCCCACGCTGGCGCTGAACCTTGCTGGCGTGGTGCTGGCGGTGCTTGGCGTGCTGGGGTTTTCCACCACCCTAGCGGTGTTCCCGGTGGCGCTGGCGCTGGCGCTGGTGGCGCTGCGCGGCGAATGGCCGTGGTCGCGGCGCATCGCCTTCGCACTGCCATGGTTGCTGGTCGGCGGCGGCCTGGTGGCATGGCTGCTGGCGGCGCGCGGACAGCCGGTGGCGCTGCCCGGCGCCGGCGTGCTGGCGCTGTACGCGCTCAATTACCTTGGCGGCGGGGTGCTGCGGTTCGCCGAGGACGTGGCGCCGTGGTGGACGCTGCTGGCCCTGATGCTGGCAATTCCCGCCGCCGTGCGCTGCCGCCGGCAGGCGCAGGCGCGGCCGTGGCTGGCGCTGATGGCGTTCGCGCTGGGCTGCGCCCTGCTTACCGCGCTGGGGCGCGCCGGCAGCTTCGGCACGGACCATGCGTTCGTGACCCGGTACGCCAGCTTCGCGCTGCTGTTCTGGATCGGCTGGCTGGGGCTGATGGTGCTGGCCTGGCGCGATGCCGGCAGGGCGTGGCGCTGGCTGCGACCGCTGCTGCTGGTCACGCTGCTGTTCGCGGCGGTGAACGGCGTGCATTTGGCGAAGAAGGCCTTCGCCACGCACCAGCGTGCGGCTGCGTTCGCCGCGCAGATCCGCGTCGATTGGCCGCAGTTGGACGACGCCCTGCTGGCGCAGGCCTACGGCGACCGCGCCGACGCCGCGCGGCAACGCCTGGTGCTGCTGCGCCGCTGGGGCTTTGCGCCGTTCGACCGCGTCGCCGCCGAGTGACGGTGCGCGCTCAGGGCAGCAAGAATCCCGCCTGCCGCAGCAGCGTGCAGGTAGCGATCAGCGGCAGTCCGATCAGCGCGGTTGGGTCGCGGTTGTCGATGGACTCGAACAGGGCGATGCCCAGGCCTTCCGACTTGAAGCTGCCGGCGCAGTCGAACGGCTGTTCGGCATCCACGTAGCGCTCGATTTCGGCGTCGGTCAACGCGCGGAAACGCACCTCGGTGAGGTCGATGGCGGCAAGCGCGCGGCCGTCGGCATGGGCCAGGCATAGCGCGGTATGGAAACGCACCACGCCGCCGGACATCGATTGCAGCTGGGCGATGGCGGCGTCGCGGCGGCCCGGCTTGCCCAGCGGCCGGCCGTCGAGGTCGGCGACCTGGTCCGAGCCCAGCGCCCAGCTGTCGCCGGTGAGGGTGCGGGCCACCGCCTGTGCCTTGGCTTCGGCCAGGCGAATGGCCAGCGCCAGTGGGGTTTCGCCGGGCAGGGCGGTTTCATCCACCTCTGGACGGGCCACCGCGAAGGGAAGGCGCAGCCGTTCCAGCAGTTCGCGGCGGTAGCGTGAGGTCGAGGCGAGGGTCAGGCGGGGCATCGGTCAGGCCGCCCCGGCGCGGGCGCGATCCACCCGCTGCAGCTGCCGCTCGATGCTGGCGCGGGCGGCGTCCAGCGCATCGCGCACGCCGTGCAGCTGCTCCAGGCTGGCGCGCTCGGCGTTGTCCTGCAGCCACAGCCGCTGCCGCAGTAGCTCCTGCATGGCGGCGCGCACCGGGTTCTCGTCGCTGCCGGCGACCGCCTCGATCTCGGCGCGCGCCGCGCGCAGGCGCGATTCCAGCGCATCGGCGGCGTCCAGCAGCTGCGAGATCGCCTGCTGCCGGCCACGGCTGCCGCGCCGCAGGCGCAGCGCTAGCCAGGACGCGCCACCGGCAAGTGCGAGGAAGAGCAATGGCAGGAAGATTTCCATCGGCGCAGTCTGCGCGAGCCCGCCCGGGCCCGCAAACGGGCGAGGATGGATGGCGCGGCTCTCCCTGGTGGATTTGACACCGGCTTGGGCGCCGCGTAGCATTTTGCGGCTTATGTCCGAACAGCCGACAAGCCGGGTGCCCGAAGTCTTGGATGCTTGGCGCATGGTGGCGGCGCGGCGCGAGTTCGAGGGCAGGATCCCGCTGGCGGCGATGACCCGGCTGCGTGGCAGCCTGGTCGATGCCGAAGGCGAGGTTCGCTACCTGTTGGCCTTCGATACCGACAGCCTGAAGGTGCCCCACGTCGAGCTGCGGATCGATGCGGAGCTGCCGCTGGAATGCCAGCGCAGCCTGCAGCGGTTCCTGCAGCCGGTGCGGCTGGTGCAGCGGCTGGGCTTGATCCGCGACGAGGCCGACGAAGCGGCCCTGCCGCCGGAGTACGAGCCGCTGCTGGTGCCCGCCGATGGCATGCTGCGGCCAGCCGAGCTGGTCGAGGACGAATTGATTCTGGCGTTGCCGGTGGTGCCGGTCTCGCCCGATGCCGAGACGGTCGAGCGCGATTTCGCGCCCACCGTGGAGGAAGCCGCCCAGGCCAACCCGTTCGCGGCGTTGTCCGGGTGGAAGAAGGAATAGTGCGATAATCGCCGCATCGCGCGTCACATACGTTTTTCTTGGAGTTGTCCGATGGCTGTCCAGAAGTCCCGCGTTTCCCCGTCCCGCCGCGGCATGCGCCGCGCCCACGACGCCCTGTCCGCCAAGCAGCTGGCCACCGATCCGACCAGCGGCGAGACCCACCTGCGCCACCACGTGACCGCCGACGGTTACTACCGCGGCAAGCAGGTCATCGTGCCGAAGACCAAGGTGGCTGACGAAGAGTGATCCGTCGGCCGCAAGGCCGGCGCCACGACGCACCACGCCCGGCCGCGCCCCATGGCGCGGCCGTTGGCGTTTCTGCGCCTGCAATCCCGGTGGCGGTGGCCCCGGCGATGGCCTTGGCCGCGCCCGCGCCCCGCATCGGCTAATCTTGTCCGCTTGACCACGGGAGTTGCCGTCCGCATGAGCCAGACCGAAAGCCGCATCTACGCCCGCATCGCCGGCACCGGCAGCTACCTGCCCGAGAAGGTGCTGACCAACGACGACCTGGCGAAGATGGTGGACACCAGCGACGAGTGGATCGCCGCACGTACCGGCATCCGCGAGCGCCACGTGGCGGCGGAAGGCCAGACCACCAGCGACCTCGGCTACCAGGCTGCGCTGCGCGCGCTGGAGGCGGCCGGCGTCGCCGCCAGTGAGCTGGACCTGATCGTGGTCGGCACCACCACGCCCGACCTGATCTTCCCGTCCACCGCCTGCCTGGTCCAGCACAAGCTGGGCGTCGCCGGCTGCCCGGCATTCGACGTCAACGCGGCCTGCTCCGGCTTCATCTACGGGCTCACCATCGCCGACAAGTTCATCCGCTCGGGCGCGGCCAAGACCGCGCTGGTGATCGGCGCGGAAACCCTGACCCGCATGCTGGACTGGAACGACCGCGGCACCTGCGTGCTGTTCGGCGACGGCGCCGGCGCGGTGGTGCTCAAGGCCGACACCGACACCGGCATCCTCAGCACCCACATGCATGCGGATGGCAGCAAGGCGGAGCTGCTGTGGAACCCGGTGGGCGTGTCGGCGGGTTTCAAGCCGGAAGAGCAGAACGCCGGCGTGCGGGTGATGATGGCCGGCAACGAGGTGTTCAAGCACGCGGTGAAGGCGCTGGACGCGGTGGTCGAGGAAGCGCTGGAATCGAACGGGCTGGACCGTACCGCGCTGGACTGGCTGGTGCCGCACCAGGCCAACCTGCGCATCATCGAAGCCACCGCCAAGCGCCTGGCCATGCCGATGGACCGGGTGATCGTGACCGTGGACAAGCACGGCAACACCTCCTCCGGCTCGGTGCCGCTGGCGCTGGACGAGGCGGTGCGCTCGGGCCGGGTGCAGCGTGGCCAGCTGGTGCTGCTGGAAGCGTTCGGTGGCGGCTTCACCTGGGGCTCGGCGCTGCTGCGCTATTGAGCCCGGCCGGGCGGGGCGGCGCTTCCGGCCCCGCCCTCATCGCCGGCGGGCGCCTGCGAGCATACGCCGCGGTACAGACAGGCTAGAGCAATTACTCGTATCATGCCCGCCCCATCGCAGGGCTCCGTCCTGCGCCCCCCCCCCTGCACGGTTTGCATAGCGTGAACGAAGCCATCCAATCCAATCCGGTCGCCCTGGTGTTCCCGGGCCAAGGCTCGCAGGCGGTCGGCATGCTGGCCGAACTGGCCGAACTGCACCCTGTCGTGAAGGCCACGTTCCAGGAGGCCTCCGAAGGCGCCGGCGTGGACCTGTGGGCGCTGTCGCAGGGCGGCCCCGAGGAAATGCTGAACCGCACCGAATACACCCAGCCGGCGCTGCTGGCCGCAGGCGTGGCGGTGTGGCGGCTGTGGAGCGAGCAGGGCGGCCCGATGCCGTCGGTGCTGGCCGGCCACAGCCTGGGCGAATACACCGCGCTGGTCGCGGCCGGCGCGCTGTCGCTGCAGGACGGCGCGCATCTGGTGCGCATCCGCGGCCAGCTGATGCAGGACGCCGCGCCCGCCGGCACCGGCGCGATGGCGGCCGTGCTGGGTGCTGAAGATGCGCTGGTCGAAGCCGTCTGCGTGGAAGCCTCCGGCGCACAGGTGGTGGTGCCGGCCAACTACAACTCGCCCGGCCAGATCGTGATCGGTGGCGACGCCGCGGCGGTGGACCGCGCGCTGTCGCTGCTGCAGGAAAAGGGCGTGCGCAAGGCGGTGAAGCTGGCGGTCAGCGTGCCGTCGCACACGCCGATGATGCGCGAGGCGGCCAACCGGCTGGCGCAGGCCATGGCCGGGCTGGAATGGAAGCTGCCGGCGTTGCCGGTGGTGCAGAACGTGGATGCCCGTGCGCACGACAGCGTCGACGCGATCCGCGACGCGCTGGTGCGCCAGCTCTACCTGCCGGTGCAGTGGACCGGCTGCGTGCAGGCGCTGGCCGCGCGCGGGGTCACCCGGATCGCCGAGTGCGGCCCGGGCAAGGTGCTGACCGGCCTGGCCAAGCGCATCGACAAATCGCTCGACGCCCGCGCGTTGGGCACGCCGGCCGAATTTGCCGGCGCCATCGAGGAATGGAAGGCATGAGCGAATTGTTGCTGAAGGGCGAGGTTGCACTGGTCACCGGCGCATCGCGCGGGATCGGCGCGGCGATTGCCGACGAACTGGCGGCGCTGGGCGCGACCGTCATCGGCACCGCCACTAGCGACGCCGGCGCGCAGGCGATCGGCGAGCGGCTGGCCGCGCGCGGCGGCCACGGCCGTCGCCTCAACGTCAACGAGGCCGGCGCCATCGAGGCGCTGGTGGAGGCCGTGTCCAGCGAATTCGGCGCGATCTCCATCCTGGTCAACAACGCCGGCATCACCCGCGACAACCTGCTGATGCGGATGAAGGACGAGGACTGGCAGGCCATCCTCGATACCAACCTGACCAGCGTGTACCGCGCGTCGAAGGCGGTGCTGCGCGGGATGATGAAGGCGCGCAAGGGCCGCATCGTCAACATCGCTTCGGTGATCGGCGTGACCGGCAACGCCGGCCAGGCCAACTACGCCGCGGCCAAGGCCGGGATCATCGCGTTCAGCAAGTCGCTGGCCAAGGAGATCGGCTCGCGCGGGATCACCGTCAACGTGGTCGCGCCCGGCTTCATCGCCACCGACATGACCGCCGACCTGCCGGAGGCCGCGAAGGAGGCGATGCTGGGCCAGATCGCGCTTGGGCGCCTGGGCGAACCGGCCGACATCGCCCGCGCGGTGGCGTTCCTTGCCGGCCCGTCGGCGGCCTACATCACCGGCGAGACCCTGCACGTCAACGGCGGCATGTACATGCCGTGATCCATGGCCGGGCGGCCCGACTTCATGCCGCCCGGGTTTCCCGTACACTTCACCACTGAACGACCCCATTTCCGGGAGGAGCAACCCACATGAGCAACATCGAAGAGCGCGTCAAGAAGATCGTCGTCGAACAACTGGGCGTCAAGGAAGAAGACGTCACCAACAGCGCGTCGTTCGTGGACGACCTGGGCGCGGATTCGCTGGACACCGTGGAGCTGGTGATGGCGCTCGAGGAAGAGTTCGAGTGCGAGATCCCGGACGAGGACGCGGAAAAGATCAGCACCGTGCAGGCTGCGATCGACTACATCAAGGCCCACGTCAAGGCGTAAGCCCGGCGTCCGCCAGCTGTACCCCGGGGGCCGCGCATGCGGCCCCCTGTGTTTGCATCGAACGTAACGAAAAGCGTGGAGGAGAAGGCGATGGGCAAGCGACGCGTGGTGGTCACGGGCATGGGCATCGTCTCGCCGCTGGGCCACGACCTGGCCAGCAACTGGGACGGCATCGTCAACGGCCGCTCCGGCATCGGCATGGTGGAAGGCTTCGACGCCGGCACCTATCCCACCCGCATCGCGGGCGAGGTACGCGACTTCGACATCACCCGCTGGGTGAACCCGAAGGACGCCAAGAAGATGGACCACTTCATCCACTACGGCATGGCCGCCTCGCTGATGGCGAAGGACGATGCCGGGCTGGAAGTGATCGAAGCCAACGCCGAGCGCATCGGCGCGCTGATCGGCGCCGGCATCGGCGGCATCTGGGGCATCGAGGAAACCGCCATCAAGCTGCACGAGGGCGGGGTCCGCAAGATCAGCCCGTTCTACATCCCCTCCACCATCATCAACATGATGCCGGGCCAGCTGTCGCTGGCGACCGGGATCAAGGGGCCGACGTTCTCGGCCGTGTCCGCCTGCGCGACCGCCAACCACAGCATCGGTATGGCGATGCGGATGATCCAGTACGGCGATGCCGACGTGATGTTCGCCGGCGGCGCCGAGCGCGGCAGCTCGCCGACCGCGATGGGCGGCTTCTGCGCGATGAAGGCGATGAGCACCCGCAACGACGATCCCACCCGCGCCTCGCGGCCGTGGGATGCCGAACGCGACGGCTTCGTGCTGGGTGACGGCGCCGGCATCCTGGTGCTGGAGGAGTACGAGCACGCCAAGGCCCGCGGCGCGCGCATCTACTGCGAGCTGGCAGGATTCGGTGCGTCCTCCGACGCCTTCCACATGACCGCGCCCAGCGAGAACGGCGAAGGCCCCGCACGCTGCATGGCGATGGCGTTCCGCGACGCCGGCATCAACCCGGAGGACGTGGGCTACCTCAACGCGCACGGCACCAGCACCCCGCTGGGTGACCTTGCCGAGACGCTGGCGATCAAGCGCGCGCTGGGCGACCACGCCTACAAGACGATGGTCAGCTCGACCAAGTCGATGACCGGCCACCTGCTTGGCGCGGCCGGCGGGGTGGAGGCGATCTATTCGATCAAGGCGCTGCAGACCGGCGTGATCCCGCCCACCATCAACCTGGAAACCCCGGGCGAAGGCTGCGACCTGGACTACGTGCCGAACGTGGCGCGCGAGGCGAAGATCGACGTGGCGGTGTCCAACGGCTTCGGCTTCGGCGGCACCAACGGCACGCTGGTGTTCAAGCGGATCTGACGCCCACGCCCTCCCTTGCGCGGCAGGGGAGGGCCGGGGAGGGTGCACTTCACCAATGATCGCCGCCACCCTGCCCGCTGACATCGACCTGCTCGACCTGCACCGGCTCGACCCGGCGCGCTACCCGGTGCTGCTGGAATCCAGCGCGACTGGCGCGCACGGTCGTCGCGACCTGCTGCTGGCACACGCTGGCGAGGGCTTCGCCCTGCATCGCGATGGGGTGGTGCGCACGCTGTCGGGCGAAGCGCTCGCAGGCGGTTTCTTCGACGTGCTCGACCGGCAATGGCAGGCGGCTGCGACCGGCGCCGGCTTGCCGCTGGCCGGCGGTTGGGCGCTGCTGTTGGGCTACGAGCTGGCCGCGCAGGTGGAGCCGGTGCTGGCGCTGCCGCAGGCGGCGGGCGGGCTGCCCGTCGCGATCGCGCTGCGCTGCCCGGCGGTGGTCCTGCGCGATCGCAGCAGCGGCGAGCTCCGGGTTGCCGCCGAGGCCGGCTTCGAGGCGTGGCTGCCGCGCATCGAAGCGGACATCGAACGGACGCGTGCCCTGCCGCCGCTGCCGGCATGGGTGGCGCCGATCCGCATCGACGAAGACGAGCCGCAACGCTATCTCGATGGCGTGGCGCGGGTGCTGGACTATCTCGCCGCCGGCGATGTGTTCCAGGCCAACCTTTCGCGCGGCTGGAAAGCGACCTTCGAGGGCGCGCTGGATCCCGCCGCGCTGTTCCAGCGCCTGCGCCAGCACAATCCGGCGCCGTTCGCGGGACTGTTCCACAGTGGGTGGGGCAGCGTGGTCAGCGCTTCGCCGGAGCGGCTGCTGTCGGTACGCGCTGGGGTTGCCGAAACCCGCCCGATCGCCGGCACCCGCGCGCGCTTTCCCGGCGACGACGATGCCGCGCGCATCCGCGAGTTGGTGGGCCATCCCAAGGAGCGCGCCGAGCACGTCATGCTGCTGGACCTGGAGCGCAACGACCTCGGCCGCGTGTGCGCGCCGGGCAGCGTGCAGGTGGATGAATTGATGACGGTGGAAAGCTATGCGCATGTCCACCACATCGTCAGCAACGTGCGTGGCCAGCTGCGCGCGGGGGTGACGCCGGGGCAGGCGCTGGCCGCGCTGTTCCCCGGCGGCACGATCACGGGTTGCCCGAAGGTGCGGTGCATGCAGATCGTGGCCGAGCTGGAGGGCGTGGGCCGCGGCGCGTACACCGGCGCGATGGGCTGGCTGGGGCACGACGGCGACATGGACCTGAACATCCTGATCCGCAGCGCCGAGGTGGAGGGCGACACCCTGCGCTTCCGCACGGGCGCCGGCATCGTGATCGACTCCGATCCGCAGCGCGAGCTGGAGGAAACGCGGGCGAAGGCGCGGGGGATGATGAGGGCACTGGGATGCGAGTGATCGAGCGGCGGATGCCATGGGCCTTGGCGCAGTCGCTCCCCGATACTCGCTTGGTGCGCCAAGGCCCACGGCATCCGCTTGCAACCTGCGCTGGCCGCCGGGAGGGAAAATGATTTTTTCCGGCGTAACTCGATCGACTGAGTTGTCCATTTCCAATCGCGGCCTTGCCTACGGCGACGGCGTGTTCGAAACCATGCGCGTGCATGGCGGCGAACTGCCGCTGTGGCCGCGCCATCTCGCGCGGCTGCGCGAAGGCGCGCAGCGGCTCGGCATCGGCTTGCCCGATCCGGCTTTCATCGAAGCACGCATCGCCGAGATGATCGACGGCGCCGATGCCGGCGTACTCAAGCTGCTGCTCACCCGCGGCGACGGTGGCCGCGGCTACGCGCCGCCGGTCGATGCGCAGCCGGTGTGGACATTGGCGCTGCATCCGCTGCCGCCGATCGCCGGCGGCAGCCTGCGCCTGCATGCCTGCGACACACGGTTGGCGATCCAGCCCGCGCTGGCCGGTATCAAACATTGCAACCGTCTTGAACAGGTGCTCGCGCGCGCCGAAGTCGAGCGCGCCGGTTGCGACGAAGGGCTGATGCGGGACAGCGAAGGCCGCGTGGCCGGCGCCACCGCCGCCAACCTGCTGGCGCATCGCCATGGCCGCTGGCTGACGCCGCCGGTTGCCCGCAGCGGCGTGGCCGGGGTGCTGCGCGGCTGGCTGCTGGCGCGGGGACTGGTGGAGGAGGCCGAACTGACGCCAGGCGAGGTGGAGGACGCCGACGCACTGGCGCTCTGCAACGCCGTGCGCGGTATCCTGCCGGTCTCCCTGCTGGGCGCGCGCAACTGGGCGGCGCACCCGGCGCTGACCGAACTGCAGGCGCGACTGGCGATGGCCTATCCCATGTTTTCCAATCCCGCGGTGGGCGCATGAAGGCGCGTCGGCCGCTGCTGATCCTGCTGCTGGCCGTGCTGGCGGTGGCGGCGTGGTACTGGGATCGTTTCCGGACCTTCGCCGAGGCGCCGTTGCCCGGCATCCAGGCGGACGCCGGGCTGGTGGTCGCACGCGGCGACAACCTCGACAAGGTGCTGCGCAAGCTGCAGGCGCAGGGCGTGGACACCGGCGACCGGCTGTACTGGCAACTGCTGGCGCGCCAGACCGGAGCTGCCGGCCGGCTGCAGGTAGGCGAATACGCGCTGCGCGAGGACACCTCGCCGCGCGCGCTGCTGCAGGCCATGCGCGACGGCAAGGTGGTGCGGCGCATGTTCACCATCATCGAAGGCTGGAACATCCGCGACCTGCGCGCGGCGCTGCGCAAGGCGCCGCTGCTTGGGCAGGAGACCACGCAGATGGATGACGCCGCGTTGATGACCGCGCTGGGTCATGCCGGCCAGCACCCGGAGGGCCGCTTCCTGCCGGAGACCTATGCCTGGGTACGTGGCGATTCCGACCTCGACATCCTCAAGCGCGCCTACGCCGGCATGGACAAGGCGCTGGATGCGGCGTGGAAATCGCGGGTTCCGGACCTGCCGCTGGACAATCGCGACCAGGCGCTGGCGCTGGCCTCCATCGTCGAGAAGGAAACCGGCATCGCCGAGGAGCGGCCGGCCATCGCCGGCGTGTTCGTGCGCCGGCTCAAGACCGGCATGCGCCTGCAGACCGATCCCACCGTGATCTACGGCATGGGCTCCAGCTACACCGGCAATATCCGCCGCAGCGACCTGACCACCGATACGCCCTACAACACCTACACCCGCGATGGCCTGCCGCCGACGCCCATCGCCATGCCCGGCAAGGCGGCGCTGCAGGCGGCCACGCATCCGGCGCCGGGCGATGCGCTGTATTTCGTCGCGGTGGGCGATGGCAGCGGGCGGCACGTGTTCAGCGCCTCGCTGGACGCACACAACAGCGCGGTGCGCGACTACGTGCAGCGCTACCGCGCGCAGCGGCAGGCCGAGCGTGAAGGAGCCACGCCGAAGTGACGATGCTGCAATCAAAGCCGCGCCTGCTGACCATCGAAGGCGGCGAGGGTGCGGGCAAGAGCACCGTGCTGTCGGCGCTGCGCGACGCCCTGCTGGCCGATGGCTGCGAAGTGGTCTGCACGCGCGAGCCGGGCGGCACCCCGCTGGCCGAACGCATCCGCGGCCTGCTGCTGGACGCCGGCGACGAGCCGGTGCATCCGCATGCCGAACTGCTGCTGATGTTCGCCGCGCGCGCGCAGCACGTGCAGCGGCTGGTACTGCCGGCGCTGGCGCGCGGCGCGTGGGTGATTTCCGATCGCTTCACCGATTCCAGCTACGCCTACCAGGGTGCGGCGCGCGGCATGGATGAAGGTTTCATCGCCGAACTCGAGCGGCGCGCGGTCGGCATCGAGCCCGGCCTGACCCTGCTGCTGGACCTGGGCGTGGCGCATGCGCGCGAACGCACCCGCGGGCGCGACCTGCTGGGCGGCGCTTCGCCGGATCGCATCGAGCGCGAGCACGACGACTTCTTCGAGCGCGTGCGCGAAGGCTTCCTGGCGCGTGCGACGGCACATCCGCAGCGCATCCATGTGCTCGATGCCAGTCCGGACGCCGCCACCGTCGCCGCCGCCGCGCTGGCGGTGCTGGCCGACTACCGCAAGGCGCTGGCATGAACCTGCCGCCGCTCTCGCCCTGGCAGCAGCGCGCCTACACGCAGGCGGCCGCCGCCATCGAAGCCGGGCACTTCGGCCACGCAACGCTGGTCACCGGGCCGGCGCTGATCGGCAAGCGCCTGCTCGCCGAACACTTGGCCCGGCGCGTGCTGTGCCTGTCGCCGCGCCCCGATGGCGAGGCCTGCGGCGGATGCAGGAGCTGCACGCTGTTCGCCTCGCGCGCGCAGATGGAAGCACTTGAGGTGCGCCCGGACGGCACGCCGGCGCATCCATGGGGGCACAGTGCGCATCCGGACCTGCGCTTCCTCGGCTACGAGATCAACCACAAGACCGGCAAGCCGCGCAGCGAGATCGTGATCGAGCAGATCCGCGCGCTGTCGGAAAAAATGGGCATGACCGCGCAGCTGGGCGGTGCGCAGGTGGTGATCGTCGACCCCTGCGATGCGATCAACTGGAGCGCCTTCAACGCGCTGCTGAAGACGCTGGAGGAGCCGCAGCCGGGTCGTTACCTGTGGCTGCTGGCGTCCAACCCGGCGCGGCTGCCGGCCACCATCCTCAGCCGCTGCCAGCGGCTGGAGCTGCGGCTGCCGCCACACGATGAAGCCCTGCAGTGGCTGCGCCAGCGTGGCCACGCGGAGGCCGTGGCCAGCGAGGCGCTGGATGCCGCGCGCGGGCACCCGGGGCTGGCCGATGCGTGGGCATCGGGAGATGGCCTGGCGCTGCGCCGTGACGCGGCCAAGGACGCGCAGGCGCTGCTGCGCGGGCAGGCCGAGGCCAGCGAGGTCGCACAACGCTGGGTGGCCGACGGACGCGCCGCGGAACGTTTGGCTCATCTGGCCGAGTTCGCGCTGCGCGAAGCCGCGGGCTTGACCGATCCGGCCGCAACCCGCACGCTGGCCGCGCGCTTCGACGCGGCCAACCGCGCCCGCGAGCTGCTGCACACCACGGTGCGCGCGGATCTGGCGGTGGCGGAAGCGCTGCTGGCATGGCGCTGAGGCTTGGGACAGGCAACTGACAGGGAACGGGGAATGAGCAATCCGACCGGTGGGGCAAGGCAGGGCATCCTGTCGCTGGCGATCAAGGACAAGGCGGCGCTGTACAACGCCTACATGCCCTTCATCCGCCAGGGCGGCATCTTCGTGCCCACCGCGCGCCGCTACTTCATCGGCGACGAAGTGTTCCTGCTGCTGACCCTGCCGGATTCCTCCGAACGCCTGCCGGTGGCCGGCAAGGTGGTGTGGGTGACGCCCACCGGCGCGCAGGGCAACCGTGCCGCCGGCATCGGCGTGCAGTTCGCCGATACCGCCGAAGGCGAAGCGGTGCGCAGCAAGATCGAAACCACCCTGGCTGGCACCCTCAACGCGGACCAACCGACGCAGACGATGTAACTGCGGCCTTGGTTGGGATGACCGGCGCGGCCGCACCGCTGCACTGGACACGCCCCTGGCGACGACGCGTGCTTGGCCTGCGGAAACGCGAGGCCGTGCGTGCAGTCCAGTCCCGCATGCCCTCGTTGGGCCGCGTCCGGCCCGGCTTCATCGCCACCCAAGGCGTTTCGTCGCAGGCCGGTTGACGACGACTGGCTGTTCGCGCTGTACTATTTCAAATAGTACAGATAAGGCGGTGCGCCGATGGCCCGAACCAGCCCCCTGATGATCCAGGTCGCCACCGGCGATCCGCGCCCGATCGGCCGCCAGATCGTCGATGCCGTGCGCATGAAGATCGCCACCGGCGAGCTCACGCACGGCAACCAGCTGCCCAGCGTCCGCGGGCTTGCCCAGCAGCTGATGATCAATCCGAATACCGTCGCCAAGGCCTATGCCGAGCTGACCACCGAGGGTTGGCTGGAATCGCGCCAGGGCACGGGCCTGTTCGTCTCCGCACCCCGCCAGCGATTGTCCGACGCCGAGCGGGAACGCCGCTTGGACGACGCCGTCGGCCGCTTCGTCAACGACGTGATCCCGCTGGGCTTTGCAGCCGACGAGGTGCAGGCGCGCGTCGCCGACGCCTTCGAGCTGCTGGTGCCCCGCAAGACCGCCTGACCCCGCCATCGCCGCCGTGGGGCCGTCCGTCTGCGCCCAGCGCAGGGGGGCAGCGATCCGCGGATCGGCCGGCCCATCCGGATACGCCTACATGCCCAACGACTCCATCATCGAAACCCGTGCGCTGTCCAAGCGCTACGGACGCAAGCTGGCGCTGGACCGGCTTGACCTCGCGATTCCCCGCGGCCGGGTCCACGCCATCGTCGGTGCCAACGGCGCAGGCAAGTCCACGTTGTTCCGCATCCTGCTGGGCTTCATGCCGCCCAGCGCGGGCGAGGCGCGCATCCTCGGCAAGGACAGCCAGCAGCTGACGCCGCAGGACCGCGCGCGGATTGGCTTCGTCAACGAGGAACACACCCTGCCGAACTGGATGCGGGTGTCGCAGGTGGTGGCGATGCAGCGCCACCAGTACGGCCGCTGGAACCAGCAGGCCTTCGACGGCGTGATCGGCCACTACCACGTGCTGCCGGAGCAGAAGGTCGGCCAGCTCTCGCGCGGCGAGCGGGCCGGCTTCAACCTCGCGCTGGCATTGGCGCAAGGGCCGGAGTTGCTGGTGCTGGACGAACCGACGCTGGGCCTCGACGTGGTCGCCAAGCGCGCCTTCCTGGAGTCGCTGCTGTACAGCAATGCCGCGGACGACTGCACGGTGATCTATTGCTCGCACCAGATGGAGGAGATCGAGCGGGTTGCCGACAACCTCATCATCCTCGAACGCGGGCAGCTGCGGCACATGTCGGCGCCGGAGGATTTCACCGCGCGCGTGAGCCACTGGGTGGCCGACGTGCCGTTCAAGGGTCCGGACCCGCGCAGCGTGCCCGGCCTGCTGGAAGCCCAGCGCCTCGACGGCCTGCACCACTACCTGGTGCTGGACCAGGACGCCGGCTTCGAGCGCTTCCTGCGCGAGGCCGGCGCACGCAACGTGCAGTCGATGCCGGTCAGCCTGGATCGCGCGGTCAACGCCTTCCTTGCCAAGAACCATGCGGCGCCGGTCGCGGCCTGAGCCGCGCCGTGCCCTGAGGACACCAACATGAAAGATCTCTTCAAGAGCGAACTGCTGCGTTTCCGCCCCTGGGCCATCGCGGCCGCGGCGGTGCACGCCGGCGTCCTGGGTTTCCTGACCCGCATCGTCGACCTCGCCCAGCAGCCGCTGCTGGTCTACCAGGCCTTCGCCGTGACCTACGCGGTGGCCGGCACCCTGCTCGGGCTGTACCAGATGGGTACCTACCGCAAGCCGAACCAATGGCTCAGCCTGCTGCACCGGCCGATGCACCGCCTGCAGATCGCCGGCGCGCTGGGTGGCGCGGGCGCGGTGCTGATGTTCGTCGCCGCGGCATTGCCGATCGCGCTGATCGCGCTCTACCAGGACACGATGACCGCGCGCGTGGTGGACATGCGCCACTGGATGATGCCGATCGCCGGCTGGCTGGTCGCCCTGATCGGCTACGCGGCGGGCGCCTACGCGATGATCGGCAACCGCCGGCATTCGTTCGCGGTACTGGTGCTGCCGATGCTGCTGATGTTCGCGCAGGCCTCGGGCGTGGCGATGCTGGCATTGCAGGCCACCTTGCTGGCCGTGCTGGCGGGGCTGGTCGCCATCGTGTTCCGGCCCGATCCGGTGGCCGCACCGCGCAGCTTCGCCGCCGCCGCGGCAACCGCGCTGCCGGTGCAGCTCGGCGCGTATTTCCTGCTGTGGATGCTGGGCTACGGGGTCGAGCTGTTCTGGACGGCCTCCGGCACCCATCCGCTCAACATGGCCACGCCGCCGCACGGCGGTTACATCGAGGCCGATCGCGCGGAAGGCAAGGACATCCTGCTGATGGGCATCGAGCGCAGCCGCGACCCGGAGGCCGCGCTGTGGCGCGAGCAGATCGCGCTGTCCGACGTCTACACGCACTACCCGCTGCGCAACCTGCCGCGCCGCGGCGAGATGACCAACCTGCAGCCGATGGAATTCACCGACGGCGAGCGCAACATCACCTGGGTGTTCAAGCACGACAGCATGCGCTTCGTCGGCTACGGGACGCTGGACAAGCGCGCGCGCGGCGAGCTCGGGGTAGGTGAGGGGCAGGCGGGCGCTGCTGCCGGGCAATTCCCGGCGCCGACCATGCCGTTCGCCGCCAACTACCTGTACAACGCCCACGCCGCCTACCAGTACGACGACGGCCAGGGACGCATCCACGAACGCATCCGCCTGCCACGGGGCGAAGTGATGGCCAGCCCGCCGCAGCCGGCCGGCGACAACCTGCTGGCGCTCAGCGACCGCGCCGCCTATTTCTATCCCGGCCGCGAGGCGATGAACGGGCTGGACCTGCTGCAACCGCTGATGCGCGTGCCGATGCCGGGTAAGGTGGGCAACCTCGGCCGGATGGACGTGGTCGAACTGCTCGATGGCTACCTGGTGTCGTTCACCTACACCTGGGGCGTGTGGTCGAGCGAGCTGCAGCATCCGTTCCAGCAGGTGCTGCGCGTCGACGGCAACGGCCGCGTGCGCGTCGTGGCGCGCCGCGACATCGGCCAGGACCTGCCGACCGCCTACACCGCGCGCATCTGGTGGCTGTCGCCGGCGTTGCGCACGCTGTGCCTGGGCGCGCAGGACCTGTACGCCGCGCCGGACCCGCTGCGCGCACCGCCGCAGCCGATGCCGCGCGGGATGCTGTGGCTGGCGCTGGCCTGCTGCGTGGCGTCCGTGCTCGGCGCGATCTGGCTGAGCGCACGCCTGCAGCTTGCGCCGCGCAACCGCTGGCTGTGGGTGGCGATGTGCGGCGTGGTCGGCCTGCCCGCACTGGTCGCGCTGTGGCTGATGGTGCCGAAGCGCGAAACGCTGCCGGCATCGCTGCCGGACCTGCAGGCCGCGGCCGCCTGAACCCACGGACTTACGGAGAAGATCGAGATGACGAAGTTCCGTGAGCTGTGCGGGACGCTGGCCTTGCTCGCGCTGCTGTTCGCGCCGGGGCAAGTGCCGGCGGCCGACGCCACCGTCGAAATCCGCAGCGCCATCGCCGCGCAGCGCGCGCTGCCGCGCGCACCGCAGCTGCCGCGCACCGCTTTCCTCGAAGGCCGCGGCCTGGCCGCGGTGCAGTTGTCGCCGACCGGCGACTACGTGGCCTACCTGCGTGAGCAGGGCGAATCGCGCAGCCTGTTCCTGTTGCCCACCGCGGGCGGCAAGCCGCGGGTGCTGGTCGCGCGCACCGAGGCCGAACAGTTGTTCTGGTCGCACGACGGGCGCTGGCTGTTCCTGCGCGCGCCGAAGTCGCTGGCCAGCGTGTCGGTGGACGGCCGTGCCGGCGTGCGCGTGCCGATGGGCGGCGCGGAGCGGCGGCGGGCGATGAAGATCGACCCCTCGCAGCCGGCCGCGGTATTGCTGCGTGAACGCGTGTCGGCGGGCAAGAGCGAACGTTGGCGGATCGTGCGCATGGACGTGCGCGGCAAGCGCGGCGTGCTGCGCGAGGATCCGCGCTGGGTCCACGATGTCGCGCTGGATGCGCGCGGCCGGATCGTCGCGCTGGCGCGTTTCGAGGGCGACCACGATGCGCTGCATCGCGTGCTGCCGGATGGTTCGCTGCGCGAAGTGCTGCGTCTCGCGCCGATGGAGCGGCTGAACCTGCTCGCCGCGATGCCCGATGGCAGCCTGCTGCTGGAGGGCAACCCGGGTAGCGAAGTGCCCGCCAACAACTTCCGTCGCGTGCTGCGGCTGACGCCCGGCGACACGCTGCAGACGCTGCACGAAGACCCGCGCCACGAGGCCGACCTCGACGAAGTCGTGCTGGATCCGCGCACGGCGCAGCCGCTGGCGGCGAGCTATCGCAGCACCGTGGCCGCCACCTACGGCATCGGTGCTGCCGCGCCGATCGTGGCCGCCATCGAACGGCGCTTCCCGGGCCGCGACATCGCCGTGCAGGCCGGCAGCGCCGCATCCTCGCCATGGCTGGTGTCCGAACGCGCGTCGACCCTGCGCGATCCGCGCTGGCACCTGTTCGACCCACGCAGCGGCAAGCATCGGCGCATCCTCGACGAGGCCGCGATCACCGCGCATTCGCCGCAGGAGTCGCAACTGGCGCGCAAGCTCGCGGTGTCCTACCTCGCCTCGGACGGGCTGCGCGTGCATGGCTTCCTGCTGCTGCCGCCGGGTGTCGATCCCGCGCGCGCGCCGCTGATCGCGCACGTGCACGGCGGGCCGATCAACCATTTCCGCCCGGGCTTCGATGGCGTGGCGCAGTTCCTCGCCAACCGCGGCTACGTGGTGTTCCAGTCGAACTTCCGCGGCTCCACCGGTCATGGCCGCGCCTACACGTTCGCGTCGAACGGCGACTACGGCAACGGCCGGGTGCAACGCGACATCGTCGAAGGCGTGCGCTGGCTGCTGGCGCAGGGCATCGGCGACAAGGATCGCGTCGGCATCGTCGGCCATTCCTTCGGCGGCTATTCCGCGCTGCTGGGGCTGACCTTCCAGCCGGAGCTGTTCAAGGTCGGCGTGGCCGGCGCACCGCCGGCGGACCTAGGCTGGGGCATGCGCTGGCTGGTCGCGGCCGGCGAGCAGGGCGACCTGCCGGATCGCTCGCTCAAGCACACGCTGGCGGCGTTGTCGCTGGACGCCACCGATCCCGCGACCTACGCGCGCCTGCACGCACAGTCGCCGCAGGTGAACGCTTCGATGATGCAGCGGCCATTGCTGATCATGGCCGGTGGCGCCGACCGCACCGTGGCGATCCGCGAAGTGACGCATTACGTCGCGGCGCTGAAAGCGCAGGGCAGTCCCGTCACCCTGCTGGTGGAGCCGGGCGGCGGCCATTCGCCTGCCGCGCCGATCCCGCGCGAGGCCTACCTGTTCGCGATGGAGACCATGCTGCAGCGCCACCTCGGCGGGCCGGTGCCGGAGCCCGCGGGTCCGCGGCTGCGGGACTACCTGCGCGAGAACCTGCGCGCGGCGGGCCCGGAGTTCCGGGCGCTGGCAAGAAAGCCGGCGCGCTGAGCGCCGGCGCCGATGCCCGCGGGGATGATCAGGCGACGGGTTCGCGCAGGACCGGGTGGTCCCAGCCGGCGCGCGGCGCGAAGCGGTTGCCGTACTTCGCCTGCAGCGCCTGCAGCCGCGCCAGCAGCGTGTCGGCGCCGACGGCGCGGATGTGCTGGATCGGGCCGCCGCGGAACGGCGCGAAGCCGGTGCCGAAGATCACCCCGGCATCGAGCAGGTCGGCATCGCTGACCACGCCGTCGTGCAGGCAAGCCACGGCTTCGTTGAGCAGCGGCAGGATGAGGCGGTCTTCCAGGTCGTCGGGCGCGACGAAACCTGCCGGCAGGTCGGGTTTCGCCGCCTTGCCGTTTTCCCATTTGTAGAGGCCCTGGCCGTCCTTCTTGCCGCGCTTGCCGGCTTCGACCGTCGCCAGCGCCGCCGGCACGTCCAGGCCGAGGAAGGGCGCCAGCTCGCGGCCGACGCTGGCGGCCACGTCCAGGCCCACGGTGTCGAGCAGCTCGATCGGCCCCATCGGCATGCCGAAACGGGTAGCCGCCTTGTCGATGGCCGGGCCGGGGATGCCCTCTGCGTAGGCGGTCGCGGCCTCGAGCATGTACGGGAACAGCACCCGGTTGACCAGGAAGCCGGGGGTGCCGGCCACCGGCACCGGGAACTTGCCCAGCGCCTTGCAGAACGCGGCCAGCCGGCGTTCGGTCTCGGCGGCCATGCCGTCGTGGCGGATGATTTCCACCAGCGGCATCTGCGCCACCGGGTTGAAGTAGTGCAGGCCGGCGAACTGCGCCGGGCGCGCGATGTGCGGGCGCAGTTCGTCCAGCGGGATCGACGAGGTGTTGGTGGTCAGCAGCGCGTCCGCCTTCATGCGCGGTTCGACCGACTGGTACAGGTCGCGCTTGGCGTCGGGATTTTCGATGATGGCTTCGATGACGAGGTCGGCCTCGGGTACGCCTGCGCCGTCGAGGTCGGACTTCAGCCGCGCCGCCACCGCAGGGCGCTTGCTCTCGTCCTTGACCTTCTTCTCGAACAGGGCCTGCGCGCGCTGCAGGGCGCCGTCGATGAAGCGCTGCTCGCGGTCCTGCAGCGTCACCTCGAAGCCCTTGTAGGCGGCGAATGCGGCGATGTCGCCGCCCATCACGCCGGCGCCGACCACGTGCACGCGGGCGATGCCGGGTTCGCCCTTGCCCAGCGCCTTCAGCCGCTCGGTGAGGAAGAAGATGCGGATCAGGTTGCGCGCCGTGCTGCTGCCGGCGAGCTTCACCACCGCGCGGCGCTCGGCGTCGAGTCGGCCGCGGATGCCGGCGCCGCCGCTGCGCTCCCAGGTGGAGATCAGCGCGTAGGGCGCGGGATAGAAGGCCTTCGGTGCCTTGCGCGCGACCTGCTTGGCCATCTGCGGCGCCAGCAGCTTGCGCGCGGGAAGGGTGTTGGTCAGCCAGCCCAGCGCGCGCTGCTTGAACGGACGCACCGTGCCCCCCAGCGCCAGCGTGGCGGCGGCGTCGATCAGCTGCGCCGGTTCCACCACCTTGTCCACCAGCCCGATCCCGCGTGCGGCTTTCGCGCTCAGTGCGCGCCCGGTCAGCATCATGTCCATCGCCGCCGGCGCGCCGACCAGCCGCGGCAGGCGGGCGCTGCCGCCCCAGCCGGGGAAGATGCCCAGCTGCACTTCCGGCAGGCCGATGCGGGTGGAGGCGTCGCTGCTGGCGACGCGGTAGCGGCACGCCAGCGAGATCTCGGTGCCGCCGCCCATGCAGAAGCCGTGGATGGCGGCGACGGTGGCACAAGGCAGGGTGGCCAGGGTCTGGAACACGTCCTGCCCGCGGCGGATGGCGTCGTTGACGGTACCGCGGCGGTCGAACGCCTGGAACTCCTTGAGGTCGGCGCCGGCGATGAAGCCGCTGGCCTTGCCGGAGGCGATCACCAGCGCCTTGGGCGGTTCGATGGCGATGCGTTCCAGCGCATCGCCCAGCTCGATCAGCGCATCCTGCGAAAATGCGTTGACCGGTGCGTCGGCGCGGTCGAACCACAGCACCAGCACGCCGTCGTCGCGGCGCTGCGGCTTCCAGTGGCGAAGGCGGAGTCCGTCAAAACCGGTTGCGGAGGTGTCGGCCATGCGCATGCCATCCGTATCAGCTGGGAAGCGGCTATCGTAGCCCGCGAAAACTTGAATACTTGTCTAAATGCCTGCAACTCCGGGGCAAGGTCGCGGAACTTTCGCGGCCCGTTCCTGTCATAACGCCCGGAAGCGAACGGGCCCAACCACGAGGGCACGGCGCAAATGACGGAGGATCGAGTGTCGCAAGCGCTGGACCAGGACCTGGTAGGCCGCGTACAGCGCGGTGACGCCGCAGCCTTCGACCTGCTGGTGCGCAAATACCAGCACCGCGTGGCCGCGGTGATTTCGCGCTATGTGCATGACTGGGCGGAAGTGCAGGACGTGGCCCAGGACACCTTCATCCGCGCCTACCGCGCGATCGGCGGGTTCCGCGGCGATGCCCAGTTCCCCACCTGGCTGCACCGGATCGCGGTCAACACCGCCAAGAACCATCTCGCATCGCATGGCCGCCGGCCGCCGGGCGAGGACATCGAGATCGAGGATGCCGAGCAGTTCGAATCCGGCCTGCGCCTGCGCGACAACGACACCCCCGAACGCGAGCTGATGCGCCAGCAGCTGGAACAAACGGTGCTGGCCGCGGTCGAAGCCTTGCCGCAGGACCTGCGCGATGCGATCACCTTCCGCGAGGTGGAAGGCATGAGTTACGAGGAAATCGCCGAGCGCATGGGCTGCCCCATCGGCACGGTGCGCTCGCGCATCTTCCGCGCCCGCGAGGCCATCGATGCCCGCATGCGCCCCCTGCTCGACCAGGATGAACTCCCGAAGCGTTCGCACGCCTCATGACGCCCATGAATACCGATACCGACCGCCATTGCATCGACCTCACCCAGCTCAGCAGCCGCGAACAGCTGTCCGCGCTGATGGACGGCGCGCTGCCGGAGGACCAGACCCGCTTCCTGCTGCGCCGCCTGCAGCACGATGACGAGCTGGCCGGCAGCTGGGAGCGCTGGCGCATCGCCAGCGACGTGATGCGCGGGATGGCGCCGGCCCGGCACCTGCCGGCCGATTTCGCCTCGCGTGTTTCCGCGGCGCTGCATGGCGGCGAAGTGGTGGCGGCCCCGGCCGCCACGACCTCGCGGCCTGCATGGTTGCGGCGCGGCGCCGGCATCGGCGCGCTGGCCGCCGCGCTGGCGGTGGTGGCGTTGATGGGCCGGCCTGCGCTGGAGAACGACGCCTTGCCTACTGCACCCGCGCAGGTGGCTGCGGCGGCCAAGACAGCGCTGCTGCCGGCGCATGGCCAGCCCGCGCCATCGCTGCCCGCGCCAAGCGCCCCGGCGGACCCGGCCGGCAATAGCGACATGCTGGCCGCTGCAACGATGGCGGCTGTCGCCACCGTGTCCACCAAACCCGCCCGGCGCGGCAAGCCGGCTGGCACATCCGCCGCTGCGCCCGCGACGGTTGCAGCCAGCCAAATCGCCGTGGCCGCTCCGGCTGCGCTCGAGGTTGCTCCCGCCGAATTCCGCGGCCTGCCCGAGGCCGAAATCGCCACCCGGCCGTGGCCGCGTTCGATCCTGCCGCAGTACGCCGGCAGCAGCGGCCTTGCGGTGGGCTTCGGCGCGCATCCGCGGCGCGCCGACAATCCGTTCACCCCGCCGGTCTTCGGCGCCGCGCCGAAGCTGCTTTCCGACGAGGCCGAAACGCCGCAGGCCGTTCCCGGCGCCGAGACGCAGGATCAGTCGCAGCCCTGAGCGTTGCGCGTTCCGACGTTGTTCGGCGCCAGCGTCGTCACCCGTTTTCCGATCCACGCGAAGAGGAATCCCTTGCCATGCCCGCGATCAAGCTCGCTTCCCTGCGTCCCCTGCTGTTGACCACCGCGCTGGCGGTGGCCGGCGTCGGTGCCTGCAGTGGCCAGAACGCCGCCAATGCACAGACGCCGCTGGCGACGCCGGCCACCGCGCCGGCCCCCGAGCTGGTGGCCGGCCTGCCGGATTTCACCCGGCTGGTGGACCAGGTGGGCCCGGCGGTGGTCAGCGTGCAGGCGGAGATTGGCGGCCGCTCGCAGGCCACGGCGCAGGCGCGACGGATGCCGCAGATGCCGGAAGACGGGGAGGAAGGCGACGAGCAGATCCCCGAGTTCTTCCGCCGCTTCTTCGGCCCCGGCATGCCGATGCCGGGCATGCCCGGGATGCCCGACGCGCGCCCGCGCGGCACCTCGCTGGGCACCGGCTTCATCATTTCGGCCGACGGCTACCTGCTGACCAACCATCACGTGGTCGACGGCGCCGATACCGTGCGCATCAAGCTGTCCGACCGCCGCGAGTTCACCGCCAAGGTGGTGGGCAGCGATCCGCAGTCGGACGTGGCGCTGCTGAAGATCGACGCCAAGGGTTTGCCGGTGATGCGCATCGGCGATTCCGATGCGCTCAAGCCCGGCCAGTGGGTGGTGGCGATTGGTTCCCCGTTCGGCCTCGACCATTCGGTCACCGCCGGCATCGTCAGCGCGGTCGGCCGCGCCAACCCCGGTGCCGACCAGCGCTACGTACCCTTCATCCAGACCGACGTGGCGATCAACCGCGGCAATTCTGGCGGCCCGCTGCTGGACACCCGCGGCCAGGTGGTCGGCATCAACTCGCAGATCTTCAGCAATTCCGGCGGTTACATGGGCGTGAGCTTCGCCATTCCCATCGACGTGGCGATGAACGCGGTGCAGCAGCTCAAGGCCACCGGCAAGGTCACCCGCGGCCAGCTGGGCGTGCAGATCCAAGGCATGGACCGCGATGCCGCCGGCGCGTTGGGGCTGCCCGATGCCAACGGCGCGCTGGTGGCGACCATCGAGCCGGGCAGCGCCGCGGAACGCGCCGGCCTGCAGCGGCAGGACGTGATCCGCAGCGTCAACGGCCAGCGCGTGTACGAATCCAGCGACCTGCCGCCGATCATCGGCGCGATGGCGCCGGGCAGCAAGGTCACGCTGGAAGTCATCCGCGACGGCAAGCCGCGCACGCTCAGTGCAACGCTGGGCGCACTCGACGAAGGCGTTGCAGCGGCCGGCGGCGAAGCGGCCGGTGGCCAGGCGCCGGCGGCGCCGGCGCAGGCCAATCCGCTGGGCATCATCGGCCAGGCGTTGACCGCCCAGCAGCGCAGCGGCATGGGGTTGCAGCCGAAGGAGGGCGTGCTGATCGCGCGCGTCGAGGGGGCTGCCGCGCGTGAAGCGGGCCTGCAGCGCGGCGACGTGGTGCTGGCGGTGGGTCGCCACGATGTCGGCAGCGTCGAAGCCCTCGACGCCCAGCTGCGCGCGGTGGGCGCCGGCAAGCCGGTGATGCTGCTGGTGCGGCGCGGCGGCGGTACCCGTTACATCACCGTGACGCCGGTCGAACGCTGACACCGGCAAAGGAGCCTGCACCCGGCCGTCCTGACGGCCGGGTGCGGCGTCGGCAAGCCATCAGGGCTGCGTCCGGGCCTGTGCGATAATGCGCGGCTGTCTTTCCCACAGGCCGCGATCCCGCGGCCGTTGCCGCACTCAGCCGACGCCCCCCATGCAGCACGATTCGATGCGGTTCATCCGCAACTTCTCCATCATCGCCCATGTCGACCACGGCAAGTCGACCCTGGCCGACCGCATCATCCAGCTCTGCGGCGGCCTGACCGCGCGCGAGATGGAAGCGCAGGTGCTCGACAACAACCCGATCGAGCGCGAGCGCGGCATCACCATCAAGGCGCAGTCGGTCTCGCTGCCGTACACCGCGAAGGACGGCAATACCTACTTCCTGAACTTCATCGACACCCCCGGCCACGTCGACTTCAGCTACGAGGTCAGCCGCTCGCTGGCCGCCTGCGAAGGCGCGCTGCTGGTGGTCGACGCGGCGCAGGGCGTGGAGGCGCAGTCGGTGGCCAACTGCTACACCGCGGTGGAGCAGGGGCTGGAGGTGGTGCCGGTCCTCAACAAGATCGACCTGCCGACCGCCGACATCGACAAGGTCAAGGAGGAGATCGAGGCCGTGATCGGCATCGATGCCACCGACGCCGTGGCGATCAGCGCCAAGACCGGGCTCAACGTCGGCGACGTGCTGGAGGCCATCGTCCAGCGCATCCCGCCGCCACGGCCGCGCGACACCGACAAGCTGCAGGCGCTGATCATCGATTCGTGGTTCGACAACTACCTCGGCGTGGTCTCGCTGGTGCGGGTCATGCAGGGCGAGCTGAAGCCAGGCGACAAGATGCTGGTGATGAGCACCGGACGCACCCACCAGGTCGACGCGGTCGGCGTGTTCACTCCCAAGCGCAAGGTGCTGCCGGTGCTGCGCGCGGGTGAAGTGGGCTGGATCACTGCCTCGATCAAGGACGTGCATGGCGCGCCGGTGGGCGACACCCTTACCCTTGCCGGCGACCCGGCGCCGAAGCCGCTGCCCGGCTTCCAGGAAATGCAGCCGCGGGTGTTCGCCGGCCTGTTCCCGGTCGATGCCGAGGACTACCCGGCGCTGCGCGAGGCGCTGGACAAGCTGCGCCTGAACGACGCCGCGCTGCGCTTCGAGCCGGAAAGCTCGGAGGCGATGGGCTTCGGCTTCCGCTGTGGCTTCCTCGGCATGCTGCACATGGAGATCGTGCAGGAGCGGCTGGAGCGCGAGTACGACCTCAACCTCATCAGCACCGCGCCGACGGTGATCTACGAGGTGCTCAAGACCGATGGCACCATCGTGCCGATGGACAACCCGGCCAAGCTGCCGCCGATCAACCAGGTGCAGGAGATCCGCGAGCCGATCATCCGCGCCAACATCCTCACCCCCGAAGCCTACATCGGCAACATCATCAAGCTGTGCGAGGAAAAGCGCGGCGTGCAGATCGGCATCACCTACATGGCCAGCCAGGTGCAGATCAGCTACGAGCTGCCGATGGCCGAGGTGGTGCTGGACTTCTTCGACAAGCTGAAGTCGGTGAGCCGCGGCTACGCCTCGCTGGACTACCACTTCCTGCGCTTCGACGCCGGCCCGTTCGTGCGCGTGGACACGCTGATCAACGGCGACCGCGTCGACGCGCTGTCGATCATCGTCCACCGCAGCCACGCCGACCGCCGTGGCCGCGAGCTGACCGAGAAGATGAAGGACCTGATCCCGCGGCAGATGTTCGACGTGGCCATCCAGGCCGCGATCGGCGCGCAGGTCATCGCCCGCACCACGGTCAAGGCGCTGCGCAAGAACGTGCTGGCCAAGTGCTACGGTGGCGACGCGACGCGCAAGAAGAAGCTGCTGGAGAAGCAGAAGGAAGGCAAGAAGCGGATGAAGCAGGTCGGCCGGGTGGAAATCCCGCAGGAGGCCTTCCTCGCCGTGTTGCAGGTGGACAGCAAATAAGGCATTGCGCCTGGAGGACATCGCATGATGGTGTGGTTCGAAACGATCCTGGTCACCTTGACCCTGCTGGCCGGCCTGGTCTGGCTGCTGGACAAGCTGTTCCTGGCCAAGCGCCGCACCGTCAACGCCGGCCCGCTGGACGAGGTGAAGGAGCCGCTGCTGGTCGATTACGCCAAGGCGTTCTTCCCGGTGCTGGCGCTGGTGCTGGGGCTGCGCAGCTTCGTCGCCGAACCGTTCCGCATTCCTTCCAGCTCGATGATGCCGACCCTGCTGATCGGCGATTTCATCCTGGTCAACAAGTTCAGCTACGGCCTGCGCTGGCCGATCAGCAACAAGAAGTTCGTCGAGCTTGGCGAGCCGGCGCGCGGTGACGTAGTGGTGTTCCGCCCGCCGCACCACCCGCGCGAGGACTGGATCAAGCGCGTGATCGGGGTGCCGGGCGATGTCATCGGCTACCACGACCACAAGGTCAGCGTGAACGGGCAGGTGCTGCCGTACCGGGTGGAAGGCGTGTACACCGGGGTCGGGCAGGGCGCCGGCGAAACCGGCGATTCCAAGCGGACCGAGGGCATGCCCGGCCGCCCGCATTTCGTGCTGGAAGGCGAGTTCAGCGTCGCCGATGGTGACTGGACGGTCCCGGCGGGGCATTATTTCGTCATGGGCGACAACCGCGGCAACAGCGAGGACAGCCGGTTCTGGGGATTCCTGCCGGAGACCAACCTGCGCGGGAAGGCGTTCATGGTGTGGATGAACTTCGACGCCAGCGCGGATCATTGGGTGGACGTTTCCCGTATCGGAACACGTATTCCTTGATCAAGGCCTGGCTAGGGGCACGGCCGTTCAACCAAGAGGGGATGCACGAATGAAGCAGAAGCAGCGCGGCATGACCATGCTGGGGTTCCTGATGGTGCTGTGCCTTGGGATTTTCTTCGCCTTTTGCGCGATGAAGATCGTGCCCATGTACATCGAGTTCTACTCGGTGAAGCAAGCGCTCAAGGGCCTGGCCGATGACCAGGCGCTGGCAGGCGCGAGCAAGGAAAAGATCCGCGAGATGTACCTGCGTCGGCTGGAAATGAGTTACGCCGACCACGTCAAGAAGATGGATGCGATGCGGTTCGAGTCCGGCGACGGCGGCGTGAAGATGGTGGTGGACTACGAGCGCCGCGAGTCGCTGCTCGCCAACCTCGACGTGGTCGGCAAGTTCCACGCCGAGCAGGTGCTGGCGCGTGGCACCAGCGGCGAGTGATCGCATGCCGCCGGCGTTCGCCGGCCATGTGTTCGCGGATCCCGCGCTGCTGGCGCAGGCGCTGACCCACCGCAGCGCGGGCAGTCCGAACAACGAACGACTGGAATTCCTCGGCGACGCGCTGGTGAACCAGTTCGTCGCCGAGGCGCTGTATCGGCACTGGCCCAGGGCCGACGAAGGCGCGTTGACCCGCGCCCGCGCCGAACTGGTGCGCGAATCCGCGCTCGCCGGCATCGCCCGCGGGCTCGACATCGGCCCGCGGCTGGTGATGGGGCCGGGTGAAATGAAGACCGGCGGCCATCGCCGCGATTCCATCCTGGCCGACGCGGTCGAGGCCATCGTTGCCGCGATCTACCTGGATGCCGGTTTCGACGCCTGCCGGGTGACGGTGCTGCCCTGGTTCGCGCCCCTAATCGACGCCCTGCCGCCGCCCAACAAGGTCGGCAAGGACGCCAAGACCCGCCTGCAGGAATGGCTGCAGGGGCGTCAGCACCCGCTGCCGGTCTATGCGCTGCTGCACGAGGGCGGCGAGGACCACGCACGGATCTTCAGCGTCAGCTGCACCCTTGCCAGCCCCCCCCTGCGCACCGAGGGGGAGGGAAGTTCGCGGCGCGCCGCCGAGCAGGTTGCCGCGGGCGCGATGCTGGAACTCCTCGAGTCCTGCTGATCCCAGCTGCACGGCCCACGTCCGGGAATCTGCGGCAATTGAAGCGGCGGACCGGGCCGCGCTCTACAATCCGCGCATGAATCCCACATCCCGCAGCGGCGCGGTGGCCGTCATCGGCCGCCCCAACGTCGGCAAATCCACCCTGGTCAACGCGCTGGTCGGCGCCAAGATCAGCATCACCTCCAACCGTCCGCAGACCACCCGGCACCGCCTGCTGGGCATCGCCACCTTCCCCGGCGGCCAGCTGCAGCTGGTGGACACGCCCGGCATCCACGGCGAGCAGGGCAAGCGTTCCGGCAAGGCGATGAACCGGATGATGAACCGCGCCGCCCGCGGCGCGCTGGAAGGCGTGGACGCCGCGCTGCTGGTGATCGAGGCCGGGCGCTGGGACCACGAGGACGGGCTCGCCTTCGACGCACTGCGCGAGGCCGGCCTGCCGGTGGTGCTGGTGGTCAACCAGGTCGACAAGCTCAAGGACAAGACCGCGCTGCTGCCGTTCATCGCCAAGGTGACGGAAGGGCGCGAATTCGCCGCGGTGCATCCGCTGTCGGCGCTCAAGCGCAGTGGGCTGGAGCCGCTGGTCGCCACCCTGCTGGGGCTGATGCCGGAAGGCGAACCCGCGTTCGGCGAGGACGAGATCACCGACAAGAGCCAGCGCTTCCTCGCCGGCGAGCTGGTGCGCGAGCAGCTGATGCGCCGGCTTGGCGAGGAGCTGCCGTACGCCACCACGGTGGAAGTGGAGCGGTTCGAGGAGGAACCCTCGCCCAAGACCGGCGTGATGTACCGCATCGATGCGGTGATCTGGGTCGAGCGCGAAGGCCAGAAGGCCATCGTGATCGGCAAGGGCGGCGAGCGCCTGCGCGACATCGGCAAGCACGCCCGCGAGCAGATGGAGCGGCTGTTCGACGCCAAGGTGTTCCTGCAGACGTGGGTGCGGGTGCGCGAAGGCTGGAGCGACGACGAAGCCGCGCTGCGCGCGCTGGGCTACCACGACTAGGCGCTTCGCCTCCGGGTGCGCGCGGCTTCGGCCGGGGTGTCCTGCTCGCGGCTGGCCGCAGCGCGCACCGGGGCGACGGCCGCGGTCGGGGCCACTCCTACAATAGGCGCATGCGCTACATCGCCGAACCCGCCTTCGTCCTGCATGCCCGCCCGTGGCGGGAAACCAGCCTGCTGGTCGAAGTCCTGAGTGCGGAGCACGGCCGCATCGGGCTGGTGGCGCGGGGGGTGTCGGGGCCGAAGAAGCATGTACTGCGGGCGGCGTTGCAGCCACTGCAGTCGATCCGTTTCGATGCCGTGCAGAAGGGCGAACTGGCGCAGTTGGCCGCCGCCGAGGCGGTGGACGCCGCGCCGCTGCTGCAGGGCGATGCCGCGCTGGCGGCGTTCTACGTCAACGAGCTGTGCCTGCGCCTGGCGCCGCGGCATGTGCCGCAGCCGGAACTGCACGCGGGCTACGCGCAGGTGCGCGAACGCCTGCGTGACGGCGAACCGCTGGCGTGGACGCTGCGCCGATTCGAGCGCGACCTGCTGGAGGCGCTTGGGGTGGGGTTGGCGTTCGGGCTGGACGGTGACGGCGGCGACATCGATCCTGCCGCACGCTACCGGCTGGATCCCGAGGAAGGGCCGCGCCGCCTGCGCAGCGAGCGCGCAGGCGAACGCCGCAATAATGCGACCGGTCGCGCGCTGCTGGCACTGGCGTCGGATCTGCAACCAGGAAGCGAGGACCTGGCCAGCCTGCGCCTGCCGCTGCGGACGGTGCTGCTGCACCATCTCGGCGGTCGCGGGCTGAAGTCGTGGGAAATGCTGGGCGAACTGGGGCGGTTGGGCGCGCCGAAGGAGATCGGCGCGTCCTGACCGCGCCGGCTCAGCGGTGCAGCTCGCCCGCCGCTTCCGGCTGGTAGCGGATCGACAGCACGTGCAGGCGGGCGCTGTGGCCGCCCGGCATCGGCCAGTCGATGCTGTCGCCCACCCGCAGGCCCAGCAGGGCGCTGCCCACCGGGGCGAGGATCGATACCTTGTCGCTACTGCCGTCGGCATCGCGCGGATACACAAGGGTCAGCTCGTATTCGTGGGCTTGCTGCTGGTCGTCGATGACCTTCACCAGGGCGGTGGAATTCATGGTGATGACGTCGTTCGGCATGTCGCCGGGCTCGACCAGTTCGGCGCGCTCCAGTTCCTCGCGCAGCGGCGCGGTGTTCAGGCTGCGGTACTGCGGGCGGTCCAGCAGGTCCTCGATGCGCTCCACGTCCACGCGGGACAGCAGCAGGGTGGGACGTTGGGTGGCGGTGCTCATGTTGGCAAAGGCTCCTGCAAAGCAATGCGGGCGGCGCGGCTGGCGCGTCGCCCGCGGGTATCTTGGGATTTGGGGGAACATTAGCCGCGATTCAACGGCCCGGCAACCTTACTGGGGAACAGGAAGCCAGCCACAACCCGCCTGCCTTCGCCAGCCAGCACCGTGTAGGTGCGCGCGGCGGCGGCGTTGGACATGACTTCGATGCCGATCCCGCGCCGCAGGCAGGCGGCCAGCGTGGCGGCGGGCGGGAATACTTGGTTGGCGCCGGTGCCCAGCAAGACCAATTCCGGCGACAAGCCCAGCAATGGCTCAAGGTCGGCGGCCATGATGGCGGAGGCATCGCGCACCGGCCAGTCCTCGACCAGCGCCTCCGGGGCGATGATGAAGCTGGCGGCCAGCCGGCGCTCGTTGACCAGCGCGCCGGTGCCATCGGCCCCGCGCAGGAAGTACTGGTAATCCGGGCGTTCGAGGTTCAGCTGCATCTTGGGTGGTGGCCGTGGTCAGCCGCGGGGCAGGACGATCTGCCGCTTGTCCTTGCTCGGGCGATAGAGCACCGCGGTGTGGCCAATCCGCTGCACCAGCGCGGCATCGGCGCGCTCGGCCAGGCTGGTGATCATGGCGTCGCGCGCCTCCCGGTCCTCGCCGGCCACCTTCACCTTGATCAGCTCGTGGTGCTCCAGCGCCAGCTCGACTTCCGCCACCAGCGCGTCGGTGATGCCCTTGCCGCCGACCTGGAGCATCGCCTTGAGGTCGTGCGCCTGCCCGCGCAGGAAGCGGATCTGGGCATTGGTCAGGGCGATCGGCATGCGGCACGCAGCGGAATAAAAGGAGGGTGCGCAGGGTATCATGCGGACGATGGGAGCCGCCCGCGGGGGGCTCCATTCCCCCACGACCCTCCCAGCCCCGGGAGGGGGACGAGACGCATGGCTACCCGCAGTAAATCCAGCCAGCGCTGGCTCAAGGAACACTTCTCCGACCCCTACGTGAAGAAGGCGCAGGCCGAGGGCATGCGCTCGCGTGCCGCCTACAAGCTCGAGGAACTGGTCGAGCGCGACCGCCTGCTCAAGCCCGGCATGGTGGTGGTGGACCTCGGCGCAGCGCCCGGAGGCTGGTCGCAATGGGTGCGCCAGGAACTGGACCGGCTGGACGTGAACCGTCCCGGGCGGGTCATCGCCAGCGACATCCTGGAGATGCCCTCGCTGGCCGGGGTGGACTTCCTTCATGGCGATTTCAGGGAAGATGCGGTTCTATCGCAGCTGCTGCAGATGCTGAACGGTGAACAGGTCGACCTTGTCTTGTCCGACATGGCCCCCAATAAGAGCGGTATGACGGCGGTGGACCAGCCGCGCGCGATGCACCTGGCGGAACTGGCCATGGACTTCGCCGATGGCCAGCTCCGCAGCGGCGGCACGTTCCTGATCAAGCTGTTCCAGGGAACGGGATTCGATGATTACGTGCGGGAACTGCGGCGGCGTTACGCCAAGGTGGTGATCCGCAAGCCGGCGGCCTCGCGCAACCGCTCGCCGGAGGTATACGCACTGGCCACCGGCAAGCTGGCACAGATCAAGTGATGTTCCACAACGACGTGACGCGGAAGGACTGCCAAGGGCCGACATGAACGATCTCGCGAAAAACCTGCTGCTCTGGGTGGTGGTCGCCGCCGTGCTGATGGTGGTGTTCCAGAGCTTTTCGCCGAAGCTGGCCGCCAGCCAGGACGTGGTCTATTCGCAGTTCGTCCAGGACGTGGAGAACGACCGTATCAAGAAGGTCGACATCTCCAGCAACGAGCGCAGCATCACCTTCGAGCGCGCCGACGGCAGCACCGGCACCACCACCGCGCCGGTGCGCGACAAGGACCTGATCAACGACCTGATCCAGCACAAGGTCGAGATCAAGCAGGCGCCGCCGGATTCCGGCATCTCGTTCTGGTCGCTGGTGCTGAACTTCCTGCCGGTGCTGCTGATCATCGGCTTCTGGCTGTTCATGATGCGGCAGATGCAGGGCGGTGGCGGCGGCAAGGGCGCGATGTCGTTCGGTCGTTCGCGCGCCAAGCTGCTGTCCGACGATCAGGTCAAGGTCACTTTCGCCGACGTCGCCGGTTGCGACGAGGCCAAGGAGGACGTGGCCGAGCTGGTCGAGTTCCTGCGCGACCCGTCGCGCTTCCAGAAGCTGGGCGGCAAGATCCCGCGCGGCGTGCTGATGGTGGGCCCGCCCGGCACCGGCAAGACGCTGCTGGCCAAGGCCATCGCCGGCGAGGCCAAGGTGCCGTTCTTCTCGATCTCCGGCTCCGATTTCGTCGAGATGTTCGTCGGTGTCGGTGCGTCGCGCGTGCGCGACATGTTCGAGCAGGCCAAGAAGCACGCGCCGTGCATCATCTTCATCGACGAGATCGACGCGGTCGGCCGCCATCGCGGTGCCGGCCTCGGCGGCGGCCACGACGAGCGCGAGCAGACCCTCAACCAGCTGCTGGTGGAGATGGACGGCTTCGAGGGTGGCGAGGGCGTGATCGTGATCGCCGCGACCAACCGCCCGGACGTGCTCGATCCGGCGCTGCTGCGCCCTGGTCGCTTCGACCGCCAGGTGGTGGTGGGCCTGCCCGACGTGAAGGGCCGCGAGCAGATCCTCAAGGTCCACATGCGCAAGCTGCCGCTGGCCGACGACGTGGTGCCGATGACCATCGCCCGCGGCACGCCCGGCTTCTCCGGCGCGGACCTCGCCAACCTGTGCAACGAGGCCGCGCTGTTCGCGGCGCGCGAGAACGCCAAGGAAGTGCGCATGGAGCACTTCGACAAGGCGCGCGACAAGATCCTGATGGGCGCCGAACGCCGCTCGATGGCGATGAGCGAGCAGGAGAAGACCCTGACCGCCTACCACGAGGCCGGCCATGCCATCGTCGGCCGGCTGGTGCCGGAACACGACCCGGTCTACAAGGTCACCATCATCCCGCGCGGCCGCGCGCTGGGCGTGACCATGTACCTGCCGGAAGGCGACAAGTACAGCTACAACAAGATCGCGATCGAGTCGCAGCTGGCCTCGCTGTACGGCGGCCGCGTCGCCGAGGAGCTAATCTTCGGCGCCGACAAGGTGACAACCGGTGCGTCCAACGACATCGAGCGCGCCACCAAGATGGCCCGCAACATGGTGACCAAGTGGGGCCTGTCCGAGCTTGGCCCGATTACCTTCGGCGAGGAGGAGGACGAGGTGTTCCTCGGCCGCAGCGTGACCCAGCACAAGAACGTCTCCGACGACACCGCGCGCCGGATCGACGACGTGGTGCGTGGCATCCTCGACCGTGCCTATGGGCGCACGACGCAGTTGCTGAACGAGAACATCGACAAGCTGCACGTGATGGCCAAGGCGCTGCTGGAGTACGAGACCATCGACGTGCCGCAGATCGACGCGATCATGGACGGCCGCGAAGTGCCGCCGCCGATGGGCTGGAGCAAGCCGGGCAGCAAGCCCGGTGGCGACGCCGCGCCGCCGGCCGCGCCCATTGGTGGCCCGGTGGTGCAGGGCTGAGCGATGCTTGCCGCAGGATGACGAAAAGGCCAGAGTTCGCCCTGGCCTTTTTCGTTGGCGGTTTCCGATGTTCGACACCTCGCCCCAGCTCGACTGTAACGGCCGCATCCTGCGACTGGACCGCCCGCGGGTGATGGGCATCGTCAACATCACCCCGGATTCGTTTTCCGACGGCGGCGCGCATTTCGATTCCGGCGCCGCCATCGCCCACGGCCTGCGGCTGGCGGAGGAGGGCGCCGACATCCTCGACGTCGGCGGCGAATCCACCCGCCCGGGGTCGCAGGAAGTGACCGTGGAGGAGGAGCTGCGCCGGGTGGTCCCGGTGATCGAAGGGTTGGCGCGGGAAACCACGCTGCCGATCAGCATCGACACCAGCAAGCCCGAGGTGATGCGCGCGGCGGTCGCGGCCGGCGCCGGCATGCTCAACGATGTGTACGGCCTGCGCCGCGAGGGCGCACTCGATGCGGCCGCGGAACTGGCGGTGCCGGTGGTGCTGATGCACATGCTGGGCGAGCCGCGCTCGATGCAGGCGGCGCCTGGGTACGACGACGTGGTCGGCGAGGTGCACCGATTCCTGGCCGAACGCATGTTTGCCGCCGAGATGGCGGGCATCGCAAGGAAGAACATCGTGGTCGATCCCGGCTTCGGGTTCGGCAAGACCACCGCCCATAACCTGCAGCTGCTGGCACAGCTGCGCCGGTTCACCGAACTGGGCGTGCCGGTGCTGGCCGGACTTTCGCGCAAGAAGACCATCGGCGAACTCACCGGGCGCGACGAGCCGCGCCAGCGCGTGCATGGTTCGGTGGCGGCCCATCTCATCGCCGCGCAGAACGGCGCCACCATCGTGCGCGTGCACGACGTGGCTGCGACCGTGGATGCGTTGAAGGTCTGGGCCGCGGTGGCCGCGGTTGCGCCGCCGCGCAAGGACGCCGGCCGGCCGGAAACCGCCTGGCCGGAATAAGCGGCGCCGCGCCGCGCCGCGCCGGGTTAAAGTGCGCCGTCCAACCGGAGCGCGCGCATGACCGCCAGTACCCCGCTGTTGATCACCTTTGGCCTCTACCTCCTTGCGATGGTGGGGATCGGGTTGGCGGCCTGGCGCTCGACCCGCAACCTCGACGACTACATCCTCGGCGGACGCTCGCTGGGTGGCTACGTCACCGCGCTGTCCGCCGGCGCCTCCGACATGAGCGGCTGGCTGCTGATGGGCCTGCCCGGCGCGCTCTACCTGACCGGCGTCAGCGAGGCGTGGATCGCCATCGGCCTGTGCGTCGGCGCGTGGTGCAACTGGCGCTTCGTGGCCGGCCCGCTGCGAGTCTATACCGAGCGCACCGACAACGCCCTGACCTTGCCGGACTACTTCACCACGCGCTTCTCCAGCGATGGATCCGCCGCCAACGGCCGCCTGCTGCGGATCGTGTCGGCGCTGGTGATCCTGGTGTTCTTCGCGATCTATTGCGCCAGCGGCATCGTGGCCGGCGCCCGCCTGTTCGAGAGCGTGTTCGGCCTGCCGTATGCGCAGGCGCTGTGGTGGGGCGCGGCGGCAACGATCCTGTACACCCTGATCGGCGGTTTCCTCGCGGTGAGCTGGACCGACACCGTGCAGGCCACCCTGATGATCTTCGCCCTGCTGCTGACGCCGGTCATCGTCATCCTCAGCGTGGGCGGCCCGGGCGAGACGCTGCGTGTGATCGAGCAGGTCGATCCGGCGCGGCTGCAGTGGATCGGCGGTGGCGGCCTGGTCGCGGTGGTGTCGGCACTGGCCTGGGGGCTGGGCTATTTCGGCCAGCCGCACATCCTGGCCCGCTTCATGGCGGCCGATTCGCTGGCGGTGATCCCGCAGGCGCGGCGGATCGGCATGACCTGGATGGTGCTGTGCCTGCTGGGCGCGGTCGCGGTGGGGTTGGCGGGCATCGCCTGGGCCACCCAGCACCCGCAGCAGGCGGTCGCGCTGGGCGAAAACCCCGAGCGCGTCTTCATCGTGCTGGCCGAAGCGCTGTTCAACCCGTGGGTGGCCGGCGTGCTGCTCTCGGCGATCCTGGCCGCAGTGATGAGCACGCTCAGCTGCCAGCTGCTGGTCTGCTCCAGCGCGCTGACCGAGGACTTCTACCACGGCTTCTTCCGGCCGCACGCGGGCGAGCGCGAGCTGGTGTGGGTGGGCCGCGGCACCGTGCTGGCAGTGGCGCTGCTGGCGATCTGGATCGCGCGCGACCCGGACAGCCGCGTGCTGGGCCTGGTCAGCTATGCCTGGGCAGGCTTCGGCGCGGCGTTCGGGCCGGTGGTGCTGTTCTCGCTGTTCTGGGGCCGGATGACCGGCACCGGCGCGCTGGCCGGCATGCTCGCCGGCGCGCTGACCGTGGTGCTGTGGAAGCACACCGGCAGCACGCTTTACGAAATGGTGCCGGGCTTCATCGTGGCGAGCATTGCGATCGTGGCCGGCAGCCTGCTGTCGCGGCCGCCGCCGGCCGAGGTGCAGGCACGCCATGCGCAGGTCCAGTCCAGCCTGCGCGAAAGCGGCTGCTGAGCGCGATGGGGCTGGACGCGCGCCCGCGCGCGATCGCGCTGATGGGCCCGACCGCGTCGGGCAAGAGCGCCTACGCCATCGCGCTGGCGCGGCGGCTGGGCGGCGAGATCGTCAGCGTCGATTCGGCGCTGGTGTATCGCGGCCTCGACATTGGCGCGGCCAAGCCGACCCGCGAGGAACAGGCGCAGGCGCCGCACCACCTGATCGACCTGCGCGAGCCCTGGCAGCCGTATTCCGCGGCCGAGTTCGCCGCGGACGCGCGGGCGGCCATCGACGGCATCGTCGCGCGCGGCCGGCTGCCGATCCTGGCGGGCGGCACCGGGCTGTATTTCCACGCGTTGTTGGATGGCTTGTCCGACATGCCGGCGGCTGATCCTGCGCTGCGCGCCACGCTTGCGGAGGAGGCCAGCGTGCGCGGCTGGGCCGCGCTGCATGCCGAGTTGGCGCGGATCGACCCCGTGGCCGCCGCGCGCATCCACGCCACCGACGCGCAGCGCATCCAGCGCGCGCTGGAGGTCTACCGGCTCAGCGGGCGCACCATCAGCGACTGGCAGCGCACGGCTTCCAACCAGCGCCTGCCGCTGTGCACGCTGAAGTTGGCGTTGGCGCCACCGCGCCGCGCCGACCTGCATGCCCGCATCGAAGCCCGTTTCGACGCGATGCTGGCAGGGGGTTTCCTCGATGAGGTGCGCGCGCTGCGCGCACTGCCGGAACTTGCCGCGCATCCGCAGCCGCTGGACCTGCCGGCGCTGCGCGCGGTGGGCTACCGGCAGGCCTGGGAGCATCTGGACGGCGCGACATCCGCTGCGGAGTTCCGCGAACGCGCCATCGCCGCGACCCGCCAGCTGGCCAAGCGCCAGTTCACCTGGCTGCGCGGCGAGCTGGATGCACGCTGGTTCGACCCGGCATCGCAACGCGTGGCGCTGGACGCGGCGGTGGATGGTTTCCTCGGCCGCAACGGCACCGTATAGGCGCGGCCGGCATCACGGTGCGGCGGTGGCGGTGTGCGGCAGCGGCGTTTCCGCAGGGCTGACTCCTGCGTTAACATCGGGACGCGCCTGCCGCGATGGACGGGTGCGGGGCCGGGGATCGCCACGGGCGTCGGCCCACGACAAACAACAACGTACGAAGTACGGGGAATCCATGACGAAGTCGCAGTCCTTGCAGGATCCATTCCTGAACGCTTTGCGCCGCGAGCGCGTACCGGTGTCCATCTACCTGGTCAACGGCATCAAGCTGCAGGGCACCATCGAATCCTTCGACCAGTTCGTCATCCTGCTGCGCAACACCGTCAGCCAGATGGTCTACAAGCACGCGATCTCCACCGTGGTGCCGGCGCGCAACGTGCGCCTGGGCGGGGCGGGGGAATCCGGCGATGCCGGCGAGCCCGGGCAGCCGCAGGTCGAAGCCGACTGACCCGGTCGCGGCGCGGGCTTGCAATCGCGGGCCGTCGCCCGCACTTACGTCCCGATGCCGACCCAACTGTTCGAACGCTCGCGCGGCGGTGAAAACGCGCTGCTGATCCAGCCCCACGCCGGCGGCCCGCCGGCCGAAGGCGTGCTGGAGGAATTCGCCGAGCTGGCGCGCTCGGCGGGTGCGCGCGTGGCCGCCACCTTGCCGGCGCGGATCGACAAGCCGAATCCGTCGATCCTGATCGGCACCGGCAAGCTTGAGGAGGTGAAGGCCGCCTGCGAGGCTACCGGTGCCGACCTGGTGCTGGTCAACCACGCGCTCACGCCGATCCAGGAACGCAACCTGGAAAAGGCGCTGGAGCGCAGGGTGGTGGACCGCACCGGGCTGATCCTGGACATCTTCGCGCAGCGCGCACGCAGCCACGAGGGCAAGCTGCAGGTCGAACTGGCGCAGCTGCGCCACATGGCGACCCGGCTGGTGCGCGGCTGGACCCACTTGGAGCGCCAGCGCGGCGGTTCGATCGGCCTGCGCGGGCCCGGCGAAACCCAGCTGGAAACCGACCGTCGGCTGCTGCAGAAGCGCATGGAAATGCTGCAGAAGCGGCTGGAGAAAGTCGAGGTGCAGCACACCCAGATGCGCCGCGCGCGGGTGCGCAGCGAACTTCCGCGTGTTGCATTGGTGGGCTACACCAACGCCGGCAAGTCGACCTTGTTCAATGCGCTGACCGGCGCCGATGCCTATGCCGCCGACCAGCTGTTCGCCACCCTCGACCCGACCGTGCGCCGGATCATGCTGCCCGGCGGTGGCGTGGTGCTGGCCGATACCGTCGGTTTCGTGCGCGACCTGCCGCATGAGCTGGTGGCGGCGTTCCGCTCCACCCTGAGCGAGGCGCGCGAAGCCGACCTGCTGCTGCACGTCATCGATGCCGACGACCCGCTGCGCGATGAGCGCATGGCGCAGGTGGAGACGGTGCTGCACGAGATCGGTGCGGGAGACATCCCGCAGCTGCTGGTGTTCAACAAGATCGACCGCATCGAAGGCGCGCAGCCGCGGATCGACGCGCGCGGCGAAGCGCGCGCCGCGGTCTGGCTGTCGGCGCGCGACGGGCTGGGGCTGGACCTGCTGCGCGACGCCCTGGGCGAACGCCTCGGCCTGCGCCGCGTGGTCGGGGAGGTGCACCTGCCCACCGACGCCGGCCGCCTGCGCGCGCGCCTGCACGCGCTGGACGCAGTGCGCGGGGAAACCCACGACGCCGATGGCTGGCGCCTGTCGATCGACCTGCCGCAGGCCGACGCCGCGCGGCTGGCGGCCCAATCCGACGGCGCGCCGCTGCGCGCGCTGCTGCCGGAGGAACCGGAGTTTCCGGATGAGCCCCACCCGGCGGACCGCTTCTCAGTAGAATCAGGCACATGACGACACACAACAGCGGCCCGCGCGGGCCCAAATCGGTCTGGATGGCGTGGAACCGGCCCGGCGGTAGTTCCGGCCGGTCCACGGGTGGCGGTTTCGGCCGGTTGCTGGACAAGCTGCCGGACTTCGGCGGTGGCGGCAGCCCGTTGCGCTGGATAGGACTGGCGTTCGCGCTGTGGCTGGCGTTCAACTGCTTCGTGCTGATTGCCGAACAGCAGCGCGGCGTGGTGCTGCGCTTCGGCATGTTCGACCGGGTGATGCAGCCCGGCCCGAGCTTCAAGCTGCCGTGGCCGATCGAGCGCGTCATCAAGGTCAACGCCACCCAGATCAAGAACTATGAAGACCGCGTGCCGGTGCTGACCAGCGACGAGAACATCGTCGAGGTCGCGGTGAACGTGCAGTACCGCGTGGCCGACCCGCAGTTGTACCTGTTCGGCACCCGCGACGGCGACGAAGTGCTGCGCCAGGCCGCGCTGAGCACCGTGCGCGAGCAGGTGGGCCGTTCCACCCTCGATACCGTGCTGGGCGCACGCGAGCAGCTGGCGGTTGGGGCGCGCGAGCGCCTGCAGAAGTCGCTGGAAGCCTATCGCACCGGTCTGGTCGTGACCGAGCTGAACCTGCCCGACGCGCGTCCGCCGCAACAGGTCAAGCCGGCGTTCGACGACGTCAACAGTGCCCAGCAGGACAAGGAGCGGCTGATCTCGGAATCCCGCGCCTACGCCGCCAAGGTGGTGCCGGAAGCGCGCGGCCAGGCCGCGCGCGTGCGCACCGTGGCGGAAGGCTACAAGACCGCCGAGATCGCCCGCGCCACCGGTGACGCCGAGCGCTTCAGCCTGCTGGTGGCCCAGTACAAGGACGCGCCGGAGGTGACCCGCAAGCGCCTGTGGCTGGAAACCGTGCAGGACGTGCTGGCGCGCAACCGCAAGATCGTCGGTGGCGACGGTCGCCAGCTGATCTACGTGCCGATGGATGGCGGCGCCAAGCAGGCACCCGCGCAGGCGCTGCTGCCGGAATTGTTGTCGCCGACGGTGGAAGCCGCCGCGCCGGAGGCGCAGGCGCGCCCCGCCCGCAGCGGCCGCCCCGCGGGTCGTGAGGAGGTGGTGCGATGAGATTCCCGGCATGGATGGCGGCGGTAGTCGCCGCGCTGGTGCTGCTGATGGGTTCGGTGTTCGTGGTCAGCGAAGGCCATACCGCGATCGTGTTGAACCTCGGCCGCGTGTCGCGTGTCGACCTCGGCCCCGGCCTGCACTTCAAGTGGCCGATGGTGGAAACCGCGCGCGTGTTCGACAAGCGCCTGCAGGTGCTGCCGGCAGAACCCGAGCGCTACCTGACCTCCGAGCGCAAGGACGTCAGCGTGGACTTCTTCGCGGTCGGCCAGATCCAGGATGCGCGTGCCTTCTATCGCGCCACCGGCGGCGACGAGGCTGCGGCGGTGGACCGCCTCGCCCCGATCATCAAGGACGCGCTGCGCAACGAGATCAACGCGCGCACGCTGCAGCAGGCGGTGTCGGGCGACCGTACCGAGATCGTCAAGAGCCAGCTGGACATCATCAACAAGGGTGCGGCCACGCTCGGCGTGCGGATCATCGACCTGCGCATCAAGCAGCTCGACCTGCCCACCGACAGCCGCGTGATCGACGACGTCTACAACCGCATGCGCGCCCAGCGCCAGCAGGTGGCCAGCCGACTGCGCGCGGAAGGCGAGGAGCAGGCCAACGAGATCCGCGCCGGCGCGGACCGCGACCAGCAGGTGATCCTGGCCGAAGCCGAGCGCGACGCGCAGAAGCTGCGCGGTGAAGGCGATGCCGAGGCCGCGCGCATCTACGCCGAGGCAGCCAACCGCGATCCGTCCTTCTACGCGTTCCAGCGCAGCCTGGAGGCCTACCGCAAGGCGTTCTCCGGCAGCGACAGCGTGATCGTGCTGGAGCGCAACGACCCGTTCCTGCAGTACATGCGCAGCGACCGCTGATGGTTCCCCGTCCGGTGGCGAAGACGCCCGCCCTGCAACTGCATCGCCGTGGCTGAGCTCTGGGCGGCGCTGTGCCTGGTGGCGGTCATCGAGGGCCTGTTCCTGTTCGCCGCGCCCGGCGCCTGGAAGCGTGCCGCGGCGCAGCTGCTGGACTTGCCCGACGAACACGTGCGGCGGATCGGCGGCATCGTGCTGGCGCTCGGGCTGGTGTCGCTGTGGCTGGTGCGCGGCTAAAAATTTGCCGTCGCCCGCAGCGTCGGGGCGCGGCCTGAACGCAGCCACCAGCCAAGTTCGCGACTGGTTCCGGAAGCGGGTAGAATGCGCAAAAGCCGGGGTTCGCCTCGGCTTTTTCCGTGCCTGGCGTTCCCGCCGCCGCGGGCCGCCCCGATGGCAGCCCGCGAATGGCGGTAGGGATGCCGGCACATCCATCCAGCGGCCCCGATGGTCGCCAGAAAACTAAGGAGTTGCGGCCATGGGCCAGTCGGTCGTGGTGTTGGGCGCCCAGTGGGGTGACGAGGGCAAGGGCAAGATCGTCGACCTGCTGACCGAGGACATCGGTGCGGTGGTGCGATTCCAGGGCGGCCACAACGCCGGCCATACCCTGGTCATCAACGGCAAGAAGACGGTGCTGCACCTGATCCCGTCGGGCATCCTGCGCGACGGCGCGCTGTGCCTGATCGGCAACGGCGTGGTGATCTCGCCGGCCGCGCTGCGCAAGGAGATCGAGGAGCTGGAGGCCGCCGGCGTCGACGTGCGCAGCCGCCTGAAGATCTCGCCGGCCGCGCCGCTGATCATGCCGTACCACATCGCGCTGGACCAGGCGCGCGAGAAGGCCGCCGGCGGCAAGGCCATCGGCACCACCGGCCGCGGCATCGGCCCGGCCTACGAAGACAAGGTGGCGCGCCGCGGCATCCGCATCGCCGACCTGCACTACCCCGAGCAGCTGGCCGAGAAGCTGCGCGCCGCGCTCGATTACCACAACTTCGTGCTGACCAAGTACCTGGGCGTGGAGCCGGTGGATTTCGACACCGTGTATGCCGAGGCGCTGGCGTTCGGCGAATACGTCGAGCCGATGAAGTCGGACGTGGCCGGCATCTGCCACGAGCTGCGCAAGCAGGGCAAGCGGGTGCTGTTCGAGGGTGCGCAGGGCGCGCTGCTGGACATCGACCACGGGACCTATCCCTACGTCACCAGCTCCAACACCACCACCGGCGGCGCGCTGGCCGGCGCGGGCGTGGGCGCGGACGCGATCGACTACGTGCTGGGCATCGCCAAGGCATATGCGACGCGCGTTGGCGGCGGCCCGTTCCCGACCGAGCTGGACGACGCCATCGGCCAGGGCATCCGTGACCGCGGCGCCGAGTACGGCGCGTCGACCGGGCGTCCGCGTCGCTGCGGTTGGATGGACATCGTGGCGCTCAAGCGCGCGGTGGCGATCAACGGCATCAGCGGCCTGTGCATCACCAAGCTCGACGTGCTGGACGGCATGGAGACGCTGAAGATGTGCATCGCCTACGAATACCGCGGCAAGCGCACCGAATATGCGCCGCTGGATGCGCAGGGCTGGGAAGAAATCACCCCGGTGTACCTGGAGTTCCCGGGCTGGAGCGAGAACACCCACGGCATCACCGAATGGGACAAGCTGCCGCCGGCGGCGCGCGCCTACCTGCGTGCGCTGGAGGAGCTGGCCGGTTGCCCGATCAGCATCGTTTCCACCGGCCCGGACCGCGACCACACCATGGTGCTGCGCGATCCGTTCGCCTGAGGCCTGATCGTCGCGAGTACCAGAACGAAGCCCCGCTTGCGCGGGGCTTCGTCGTTGCGGGCCTGTGCGCGGCGCGATGGCTCAGCGGCGGTCATCGACCGACTTGTCGTCGTGCCTGGCCTTGGCTGGAGTCTGGCGCTGTTTCTCTGGCACTGCCGGGGAAGTGTCGCTGGCCCCGCTCGCTTTGCCGCGCTGCAGCTGCGCCGAGCCGTCCGCAGAGCCGCTGGCGGAAGCGCTGACACCGGATTCACGCGACGCCGAAGCCGACGCGCTGCCGTCAGCTGAACCGTCGGCATCCACGCTGGGCAGTAGCGGGCGATGCGCGGCGGCGTTGTCGGACGTGCCGGAATCGTCGCTCGCGTCTTCTTGCGCGGCGCGCCCCAGCACCGCACTGGCAGCGCCGTTGCCGCTGCCAGCGACATCCAGACCCGGTGCGTGCGGCTGCGCATCCGCGGGCGGAGGCGTGGTGGTGTCGTTGCCCTGCAGCGTGCCTTGGGCTGCGCCCGCGAGCGTGCCGGCCAGCGCCATGCCGCGTTCGCCCTGGCTGGCCGCGCGGCTGGCGCCGGCAGTCGCGGCGTTCTTGCCACGCGCGGCGGCATCGCTGGCTGCGCCGGCGATGGCATTGCCGCTGGCCCGCGCGCGGCGGGCTGCACGTTCGCGGGCGGTTTCGAGACGGTCGATGGCGCCCGCTGCAGGCAGCCGGCCATCGATGCGGCCGTTGCCGGAGAAGTTGCCGCCCAGCATGCCGCCCGTGCGGTCGATGGCGCCGCTGAGACCGCCGGTGAGGTCGCTGCGGCCACCCAGTACCTGGGCGCGGGCAGGTGCCACGCAGGCGAAGGCGGCGAGTGCGATCAGGGTGAGAGAGGTCTTGCACATCGGGGTTCTCCTTTCATCCGCGGCGGGTCCGCGTGTAAGGACAGAACGACCGGGCATGCCGGATCCATCCCGCGCATGGCAACGCGGATGGAATCCGTTCAGGTTGGCGCGATGATCCCCAGCCCGCAGCGCGGCGAACGCGCCGGGCGCGCCGCGCGTGCGAGCAAGCGCATGGCTTCCGCGCTGTGTCCAGGCGCCGGTGCGGCCCAGACGGCCGCGAGCCTGTGCGCCACCACCGGCGCCGCGAACGACGTGCCGCGCATGCGCGGACCCACCACGCCGTCCGCACAGACGCTGATGTGCTTGCCGACCGCCGATTCCGGCAACAGCTCGCCGCGGGCGTTGAGGGCGGCGACTGCGACCACGCCCGGGTAGGCGGCGGGGAAGCGCGGTGGCGCGGCCGGGCCGTCGTTGCCGGCCGCCGCGACAACCACCTGTCCGCGCACGAGCAGCGCTTCGACCGTCTGTCGCAGCGCGGCGTTATCCGGTCCGACCAGGCTGATGTTGATCACCGCCACGCGCTGCTGCGCCATCCAGCGCAACGCTTCCACCAGCGCGAGCGTTTCGCCGCCGACGCGCCGGCCACACCACAGGTCGGCGGCCAGCAGCGTGGCGGATGCGCCGGCGATCAGGCGCATCGCCACTTGAGTGCCGTGCGGCTGCGGAAGGCTGTGGCCATCGCAACCATGCGGCACGACGCGGGCGCGCGCCAATGCGGGAACCGTGGCGTCCACGCCGCCATCGACGAGCCCGACGCGAAGCCCTGCATCGGTCGATGTCGGCTCACTGGCTTGGCCGGCATTGCCGCCGGCGGGCAGGAACAGGTGGTGGGGCTCGATGGTCCGGCCGGGCAGGGCCGCGCGCAGCACGCGCAGGGCGCGGCCGGAGCTGCGGCCGCGGCTGTCGCGCAACAGCGCGATCGTCAGTCCGAATTCGTCGTCGTGGTCTTCGCGCACTATCACGAAACCGGCAGCGCGGATCGCGTCGTGGTCGGCAGGGTCGATATCCAGCGCCAGATATTCGGCACGGCGCATGATCGCGCCATCAGGCGCACGCGCCACCTGCGGGCGCGCTTCGCGCAGCAACGCTTCGGCCTGCTGGCGATAGCTGCCAACCGTGGTCAGCACCTCGCCGGCGGTATCGGAGAGCGCCCGGTTGAGTGTGTCGACCGGCGCGCCTGCCGGCACCCGCGGCAGTGCCGGGATGCCGCCGCGCAGCACCTGCGCGCCAGCTGGCAGCGCCGGCGCGAGTACGAGCAGCAGGCATGCAAGCTTGGACAGGAGACAACGCATGCGGCACCGGCTGGAGTGGATGCGGCCGGATGCTAGCATCCGCTCCTGCACCGCCGCTGAGCGTCCTGCGCGCGCGGCGGATGGAAACCGCGCTCACGTTCGTAGGACCCCATGTACGCATGAGCCATCGCGAAATCGTCCGTGAAGCGCTGCCCGCGTTGTTGCCCCGCCTGCGCCGCATGGCGCGCGCGCTGGCAGGCAATGTCGCGGACGCGGACGACCTGGTGCAGCTGGCGCTGGAGCGCGCGCTTGCGCGCGCCAACCAGTGGCGTCCGGAAGGCCCGGTGGAGGCGTGGGTGTTCGGCATCCTGCGCAATGCGTGGCTGGACGAACTGCGCGCCCGCACCCGCAAGCAGGCGGTCTTCGTCCACGAGGAGGCCGGGCTTGCGGTCGGCGAAGCGACCATCGAGCGCCATGTGCAGGCGCTGTCGGTGGCCGAGGCAATGAGGCGGTTGCCACCCGAGCAGCGCGAGGTGGTGGCGCTGGTGCTGGTGGAAGGCATGCGTTATGGCGAGGCCGCGCGCGTGCTGGGTGTGCCCGAGGGCACGGTCACGAGCCGCCTGTCGCGCGCACGCGCAGCGCTGCGCGACTGGCTCGGGGATGAATGAGGATTCCATGATGCAACCAACCTCCATGAATTCGAATGACGCCGAAGCGCTGCAGGCCTATCTGGATGGCGAAGCGGATGCGGACGTGCGCACCCGCATCGAGGCAGCGCGTCTGCACGATCCTGCACTGGACGAGGTGATCAGGCGTGATCAGCGCATGCGTGAACGGCTGCAGGGCGCTTTCGATGGCGTGCTTGACGAGCCGGTGCCGGAGGCGTTGCGCCGGCTGGTGGACGCGCCTGCGCCGGCCACCCAGCGCACCGCCCGGCGCGCGCTGCGCTGGCGTGCGCCGGTCTATGCGCTTGCCGCGTCGCTGGCGCTGGTTGCGGCGTCGCTGGCGTTTCGCCACGAGGGCAGCGCGCCGTGGACGCGCGAGGATGGTGCGCTGGTCGCGCGCGGCGGATTTGCCGGCGTGCTGGATCGATCGATGTCCGCGGTGCCGGTGGACGGCGTGCGCGTGGGCCTGACCTTCCGCGATCAGGGTGGCCGCTGGTGCCGCAGTTTCGACGGCGTCGACGGCGGCTGGCAGGGACTGGCATGTCGCGAAGACGGGCAATGGCGCGTGGAGCTGCTGGTGCAGGCAGCGGCCAGCACGGGCGAACTGCGGCAGGCAGGGGCCGGGACGGCGCCGGAAGTGCTGGCTGCAATCGATGCACGCATCAAGGGCGAAGCGCTCGATGCCGCGCACGAGCGGGCCGTGGTTGCTTCGGGTTGGCGCCAGCCGTGAATTAGTCGGGCTCTTTGTCGTCCGGGCACGTCGGCAGGCGCGTCGACTCACGCTTATTGAGTCAGAAACGACGCCTCACCGGCATGTGCATCGCGATGGGATCGACGGTTTCAGGCCAGCGCGTCGAACAGGGTGCCCAGCGCGTCTTCGCGGGCGCGGAAGACGGCGGTGTTGGCGGCGAAGTCGTGGGCGGCCTGATGGGCATCGACGACATCGGATACCGCTGCCGAGGTGGTGTCGTTGCGCGCGTCGGTGCGCACGATGCGCGCCTGTACGCCGCCATCCGGGGTTTCCGACTGCACTACCTCACGGCGCTGGAAGCCGGCGGTTTCGCGATTGGCGGTGTTGCTGGCGGCAGCCTGCATCCGCTGCATCGCCGCGTGCATGCCGGAGGCCGCGATAGTCGATGAAACGCCGGAAATGGTCATGGCGGACAGCCGCGTCGGGTAGGCGCGGCCCACTTTACGCCGCCACCGGCGCGGAAACGGCGAACTCGGTCCGGTTTCCGGCCGCTGCCTGCGGGCAGTTCGGGCTGGCTTCACCCATCGGCGTCGGCTGGGGCTATCCTGCTGCAATGCAATACGCTCAAGCTCATTCCAGCGTCGTCCCACATCCCGGCGAAGAGCTGGCCAATGCGCTGACCCACGGAGTCGGCGCGGCGGCGGCGCTGGCCGGCGGCGCGGTGCTCATCACCCTGGTGGCGCTGTTTGGCGACGGCTGGCAGCTGGCCGGGGCCATCGTCTTCGGCGTGGCGCTGCTGCTGCTCTACAGCGCTTCCACTCTTTATCACGCGATCTCGCACCCGGTCCTCAAGGGCCGGCTGAAGGTGTTCGACCACTGCGCGATCTACCTGCTGATCGCCGGCACCTACACGCCGTTCACCCTGGTGGGCCTGCGCGGCCCCACCGGCTGGTGGCTGTTCGGCACGATCTGGACGCTGGCGCTGGCCGGGGTGGTGTTCAAGCTGTTCTACACCGGCCGCTTCAAGCGCCTGTCGACGCTGATCTACATCGGCATGGGCTGGCTGATCGTGTTTGCGATCAAGCCGATGCTGCATGCGCTGGGCACGGGCTCGCTGCTGTGGCTGCTGGCCGGTGGCGTGGCCTATACCGCCGGTACGTTCTTCTACATGCGCCCGCGGCTGCGCTGGTCGCACGCGATCTGGCACGGCTTCGTGATCGCCGGCAGCGTCTGCCACTACGTCGCGGTGATGCTGCACCTGCTGTAACCGCGGACGGCGCGCATGACTTCCGGCGGTGTGCGCTGCCTGGCGTAGGCCGGATGATCGGGGCTTCGCATCCATCGCCCCGAGGTCGTCCATGCGTCGCATCCTGACAACCGCCATCGCGCTGGCCCTGGCCGGCGCCGGCAACGCCGCGCTCGCGCAGCCCGCCGCTGCCGCGACCGCCGCAACGCCCGTGGTGGTGACGCAGCTGCCGCGCGACGTCCGCCCAACCAACTACGACATCGAGGTCGAACCGCATGCGGAGCGCATGGCGTTCGACGGCAAGGTGCGGATCAATGTCGACGTGCTGGCGCCCACCCGCAGCATCACCCTGAACGCGGCCGACCTCGAGTTCGGCACGGTCCGGCTGGAGCGCGCCAACGGCAAGGCGCTGGTGCCGAAAACCAGCGTCGATGCGGCGGCGCAGACCGCGACCTTCGCCTTCGACCAGACGCTGCCGGCGGGCAGCTACCTGCTGACGATCGAATACAAGGGCAAGATCGGCACCCAGGCCAACGGCCTGTTCGCGCTGGACTATCCGACTGAAGCCGGCAAGCAGCGCGCGCTCTACACCCAGTTCGAGAACTCCGATGCCCGTCGCTTCATCCCGTCCTGGGACGAGCCTGCGCACAAGGCCACGTTCCGGCTGGCGGTGACCGCGCCGTCCGCGCAGATGGTGGTCAGCAACATGCCGGTGGCCAGCACGCGCGGCCTGGGCGACGGACGCACGCTGACCCTGTTCAAGCCGACGCCGAAGATGTCCACCTACCTGTTGTTCCTGTCGGTGGGCGAATTCGACCGAGCCACCCTCGAGGACAGCGGCGTGGAGATCGGCGTGATCGCGCAGAAGGGCAAGGTGGAGCAGGCGCGCTTCGCGCTGGAGGCCAGCCGCGACGCGCTGCGCGAGTTCAACGACTACTTCGGCGTGAAATATCCGCTGCCGAAGCTGGACAACATCGCCGCGCCGGGTCGCAGCCAGTTCTTCAGCGCGATGGAGAACTGGGGCGCGATCTTCACCTTCGAGTCCTCGCTGCTGCTGGACCCGGCCACCTCCAACGTCTCCGACCAGCAGCGGGTGTTCAGCACCGCCGCGCACGAGATCGCCCACCAGTGGTTCGGCAACCTGGTGACGATGGCGTGGTGGGACGACCTGTGGCTGAACGAAGGTTTCGCCACGTGGATGGAAGGTCGCACCACCCGCAAGCTGCATCCGGAATGGGACGTCGACAGCGTCGATGCGGCCTTCACCAGCCGCGGCGCGATGGGCCAGGACGCGTTCGCCACCACCCACCCGGTGGTGCAGCACGTGGCGACGGTGGAGCAGGCCAGCCAGGCCTTCGACGGCATCACCTATGGCAAGGGCGCCGCGGTGATCTCGATGCTGGAGGACTACGTGGGCGAGGACGCGTGGCGCAACGGCGTACGCAGCTACATCGGCAAGCACGCCTATGGCAACGCGGTGACCGATGACCTGTGGGCCGAGATCGAGCAGGCCGCGCCGGGCAAGCAGTTCGCCGCGGTCGCGCATGACTTCACCCTGCAGCCGGGCGTGCCGCTGATCAAGGCGAGCAGCGCCTGCGTCGACGGCAGCACCCGCGTGCAGCTGGAGCAGGGCGAGTACGCCGTGGACCGTCCCGACAAGACCCCGCTGCGCTGGCGCGTGCCGGTCAGCGTGCGCGGTGGCGAAGGCAAGGCGGTGCGCGTGCTGGTGGACGGCAAGGCCAGCGTGACCCTGCCCGGCTGCGACGCCCCGGCGCTGGTGAATGCCGGGCAGAAGGGCTACTTCCGCACGCTGTACGCACCGGCCCAGTCCAAGGCGCTGCGCAGCGCCTTCGCCACCCTGCCGGTGGTCGACCAGATGGGCCTAGTGCTGGATACCGGCGCGCTGGCGGCGGTCGGCCTGCAGCCGGAATCCGATAGCCTGGACCTGGCCATGCAGGTGCCGGCCGATGCCGCGCCGGAGCTGTGGCAGATGGTGGCCGGTTCGCTCGGTGGCCTGGATGACCTGTTCAAGGGCGATGCCAAGCGCCAGGCCGCGATTCATGCCTTCGCGATCAAGCGGCTGGCGCCGAAGTTCGCCCAGCTGGGCTGGGACAACCGCGCCGGCGACTCTGCCGCCACCCGGCAGCTGCGCAACACCCTGATTTCGACCCTGGGCGAACTGGGCGATGCCGCGGTGCTGGCGGAAGCGCGCCGGCGCTTCGATGCATTCCTGGCCGATCCCGCTTCGCTGTCGCCGGACCTGCGCCGCACCGTGCTGGGCATGGTGGCGCGCAATGCCGACGCCGCCACCTGGGACCGCCTGCACACGCTGGCGCGGCAGGAGAAATCCTCGATGCTGCGCGACCAGTACTACGGCCTGCTGGCGCGGGCCAAGGACAAGGCGCTGGCGCAGCGCGCGCTGGACATGGCGCTGACCGACGAACCCGGTGCCACCAACGGTGCGGCGATGATCTCCGCGGTGTCCTGGGAGCACGCTGATCTGGCGTTCGACTTCGCCGTCGCTCACCGCGAGCAGGTGGACGGGCTGGTCGACTCCACCTCGCGTGCGCGCTTCTATCCCGGCCTTGGCAGCAGTGCCCGAGACCTGGCGATGGTGGCAAAGATCAACGCCTTCGCCGAGGCGCATATCGCCCCCACGTCGCGTCGCGACGCCGAGCGCGTGGTCAACGGCATCCAGACCCGGGTCAAGCTGCGCCAGCAGCGGCTGCCGCAGGTCGATGCGTGGCTGAAGCAGCAGGGCGTCTGACCGCTGCGGCGACTGCAGGAAATGAAGAGGCCCCGCGATGCAGGGCCTCTCTTTTTTGCCGTTCGGGACAACACCGACTCAGAAGCTGTATTCCGCCAGTAGGGTGAAGGCGCGGCCACGCGGGTCGGCGATGCGCGGCTCCCACGCGGCGCCAGCCGCGAAGTCGTTCTGGTGCGCGGTGAACGGCGGATCGGTGTCGAACAGGTTCTTCACGCCGAGGGCGAGCTTGAGCTTGTCGATACCGGTCCAGGTCACGCTGTAGTTGTAGGTGGTGTAGCTCTCCACGTTCGGCGTCCATGCCGGCGGGATGTAGTTGTTGCTGCGCACGCTGTTGGGCAGTTCGTCCTCGTAGCCGTCGCGGTAGACCTGGGTCAGGCTGTGCGACCAGTCGCCGCGGCTGTAGCTGAAGTTGAGCGTGTGCTTCCACTGGATCGGCAGGTTGTAGTAGCGCACATAGGTGCCGACGAGGTTGCCGGTGTAGGGCAGCGTATCCAGCGCCTTGGTGCGGAAGTGGGTGATCAGGCTGCCGTTGAGGTTGAGGTTCCAGCGGCCGCCGGCGAGCTCGCCGTTGAGGTTGGCGTCCAGTTCGACGCCGCGCATCAGGCTGCCGCCGGAATTGATGAAGCGGCGGTCGATCTGCACCACCTGGCCGTTGGCATCGCGGATCCAGTTCGCCTCGAACAGGGCGTAGTACTGGATCAGGGTGTCGCGCGGCGCCGCGCGGATGGTGTCCTCACGCTCGATCTCCCACCAGTCCAGCGCCAGGTTGAACTGCGCCATCGGCGACCACACCAGGCCGAAGCTGCGCTGGCTGGAGGTCTCCGGCTTCAGGTCGGCCTTGCCGCCGAACAGCTCGTCCGGGCGGATGGTTTCGCAACCGGCGACATTCGGGTTGGCCTTGCCGCCGGGGCAGGTCTTCGGATCCGCCAGGTCCAGGCCGGTGTACTGGACTTCGCTGACGCCGTTGAACAGCTGGTTGAACGAAGGCACCTTGAAGCCGGTGCTGTAGGCGCCGCGGAACAGCAGCGTGTCCATCGGCTGGTACCTGAACGACACCTTCGGGTTGGTGGTGCCGCCGAAGCCGCTGTAATGGTCGTAGCGGCCGGCCAGGTTGAGGTCGAAGCCCTTGAACACCGGCAGCTCGAACTCGACGTAGGCAGCCTTGATGTCGCGGCTGACGTTGTCCAGCGCGTTGGCATCGTCGAACGGCGCATTGAACACGGTGCGACGTTCGGCACGCTGGTCGCCGTTGAAGCGGAACTCCTCGCGGCGCAGGTCCACGCCTGCCGCCATCGCGATGCTGCCGGCGGGCAGCCGGAAGAAGCCCAGCTCGCCGGAGATCGAGGCGTCCAGCGACGTGGTGATCGACTCGCCCCCGTACAGCGCCACGCCATGCGCCGAGGCGGCGTCCAGCGCCGCCATCGCTTCGGCGGACTGCGACTGGCCGGGTGCCAGGAACGGATTGATCAGGCCGCTGCCCAGCACCGCCTTGAGCGCGTCGGTGTAGTGGAAACCGGTGCCCAGGATCGACTTGGACTTGCTGGAGGCGCGGGTCAGGCCGGCGTCGTAGCTCCAGTCGCCCAGCAGGCCGCCGATGCCGGCGACGAAGCGGTAGGCATCGGTGGTGGTCTCGATCTGGCGCGGGCCGCAGGCCATGCAGCGCCAGCGGTAGGCGATCGGCGCGCCGTAATTCAGCTGGCCGGCACCGAAGTAGCCCGCCAACGCGTCGTAGACCTTGTCGTAGGTCGCCTTGGTGGTGGCGTTCAGCGGATACCAGGTGGTCGGGCCCAGCGACGTTGCGGCGCTGCTGGTGCTGGAGGAGATCTGGTTGGGTTCGAAGGTCTTGGCCACCTCCACCCGCGATGCGGTCAGCTCGACGTACGCTTGGTGCGCACTGCCGATGTCGAAGGTGGCGCGGCCGATGAAGTCGACGCTGTCCTGCGGCTGCTGGATCACCGCCGCCGCCGGGTAGTCCCAGGCGCAGGCGTAGCGCGACGCCGGCACGCCCCAGAGGTCGTAGGCGTAGGGGCCCATGTCGGGGCCGGCCGCCTCGCAGCCTTCCGCGCCGGGCAGGTTGTAGATGTTGACCGCGGTCATGCGAGTGCTGCCACCACCTGGATCCAGCACGCCGTTCCTGAGCATGCTGCTGGCGCCCACGCCGGAGCTGCCCAGGCTGAACACCGTGGCGAACGGCGTACCGCGGGTGTCCGGCGACAGGCCGCGGTTGCGCTGGAACGTGTTGGAGAAGTCGCGGTCGTGGCCTTCCAGGATGGTGTTGCGCTTGACGCTGATGGTGCCGAAGGCGTTCCAGCTGTCGCGGTCGAGGTCGCCGCGGCCGAACAGCAGGCTGCTGCGGTAGACGTTGGCGCCGCCGGCTTCGGTCACGTCGATGAAGGCCGACGCCTGCGCGCCCTGGAAGTCGCGGCGGGTGATGAAGTTGATCACGCCGCCGATGGCATCGGTGCCGTAGATGGCGGAAGCGCCATCGCGCAGCACCTCCACCCGCTCGATCGCGGCGAACGGGATCGCGTTGAGGTCGACCGCGCGGCCTTTCAGGCCATGCGTCGCCACCCGGCGGCCGTTCAGCAGCACCAGCGTGGCGTCGGCACCCTGGCCGCGCAGGTTGGCGCCGGAAACGCCGTTGTTGCCGCGCTGGTCCTCATGGACGATGCCGGCATTGCTGGAGAGGTTGTCAGAACCGTTGCCGGCGATGTTCAGCTGCATCAGCAGCTGCTCGGCCGAGGTGATGCCGGCGGCATCGATCTGCGCGCGGGTGACCGAGGTCACCGGCAGCGCCTGTTCGATCTCGGTGCGCTGGATGCGCGAACCGGTGACGGTCAGCCGGTCCAGCGTCCTGACCTTGCTGTCCGTGGCGGGCTGCTTGTCCTCGGCCTGCTGGGCCATCGCCGGCAGCGCCAGCGCAGCCAGCAGGGCGATGCAGAGCCGATGCTTGCCGGGTTTCGCACGGTTGTCCATGGTTTCCCTCCCCAGGGATTGATTGGAAGTCGGCCGCCCGATGGGCTGGCGCACGGTCCTGCAGTCCCGCCTTGCGGCGCGATGCGACGGACACCCGGCCAATCTAGTCGGGATTGGCTGGCGTTGGAATAGGTCTTGCGATCCCGGCGCTGGCTGGGAATAAACCTACGCGGCGTCGGGGGCAGGCTGCGCGGCCCCTAGAACGAACAGGCCCCGCGTGGCGGGGCCTGTCGTAGGTCATCGCGCTGCGGCGACGGTTACGCTTCTTCGTCCTTGTACGCGTCCACCGGGATGCAGGCGCACATCACGTTCTTGTCGCCGTGCACGTTGTCCACGCGGGCCACCGGCGGCCAGTACTTGACCTGCTTGAGCACCGGCAGCGGGAACGCGGCCAGCTCGCGCGGGTAGGCGTGGGCCCATTCGCTGGCCGACACCTGCATCGCCGTGTGGGGCGCGTGCTTGAGCGGGTTGTCGGCGCGGTCCAGCTTGCCGTCGATCACGTCCTGGATCTCGGCGCGGATCTGGATCATCGCGTCGATGAAGCGATCCAGCTCGTGCTGCGATTCGGACTCGGTCGGCTCCACCATCAGCGTGCCGGCGACCGGGAAGCTCAGGGTCGGGGCGTGGAAGCCGAAGTCGATCAGGCGCTTGGCCACGTCCTCGGCGCTGATGCCGGACTGCTTCTCCAGCGGGCGCAGGTCGAGGATGCATTCGTGCGCGACCAGCCCGTTGCGGCCGGTATAGAGCGTCGGGTAGTGCGGGGCCAGGCGCTTGGCGATGTAGTTGGCGTTGAGCATCGCCACTTGGGTGGCCTTGCGCAGGCCGTCGCGGCCCATCATCGCGATGTACATCCAGCTGATCGGCAGGATCGAGGCGCTGCCGAAGCTGGCCGCCGACACCATCGCGCCGCCGCCGCTGCCCGCGGTGCGCACGCCGCCTTCGCCGAACGCCTTGGGCAGGAACGGCGCCAGGTGCGACTTCACCGCGCACGGGCCGACGCCGGGGCCGCCGCCGCCGTGCGGGATGCAGAAGGTCTTGTGCAGGTTGAGGTGCGAGACGTCCGAGCCCCACTTGCCGGGCTTGGCCAGGCCGACCAGCGCGTTCATGTTGGCGCCGTCGGTGTACACCTGGCCGCCGTGCTGGTGGATGATCTCGCAGATGCGGACCACGTCCTCCTCGAACACGCCGTGGGTGGACGGGTAGGTGATCATCAGCGCGGCGAGGTTGGCCGAATGCTTCTCGGCCTGCACGCGGATGTCTTCCACGTCGACGTTGCCGTTGGCGTCGCACTTGGTGACCACCACCTTCATCCCGCACATGTTGGCGGATGCCGGGTTGGTGCCGTGCGCCGATTCCGGGATCAGGCAGATGTTGCGATGGCCCTCGCCGCGCGAGGCGTGGTAGGCGCGGATCGCCAGCAGGCCGGCGTATTCGCCCTGCGCGCCGGAATTGGGCTGCAGGCTGACCGCGTCGTAGCCGGTGGCTTCCACCAGCATCGCTTCCAGCCCGGCGATCAGTTCCTTGTAGCCTTGCGCCTGTTCGGCCGGCACCAACGGATGGATGTTGCCGAACTCCGGCCAGGTGATCGGGATCATCTCGGCGGTGGCGTTGAGCTTCATGGTGCAGCTGCCCAGCGGGATCATGGTGCGATCCATCGCCAGGTCCTTGTCCGCCAGCGTGCGCAGGTAGCGCAGCAGTTCGTGCTCGCTGTGGTGGGTGTTGAACACCGGGTGGGTCATGAACGCGCTGGTGCGCGCCAGTTCCGCCGGGATCAGCGACGGCGCGCTGGCATCCAGTGCGTCGACCGACGGCAACTTGGCGTCGTCGCCACCGAAGATGCGCCACAGCAGTTCCAGGTCGGCGCGGGTGGTGGTTTCGTCCAGCGAGATGCAGATCGAACCGTTGCCGCGCACGCGCAGGTTGGCGCGGTGCGCGCGGGCGCGCTCGACCAGCGCTGCGGACTGGTCGCCGGCGTCGATGCACAGGGTGTCGAAGGCGGTGGCGTGGACGCTGGCGTGGCCCAGCTCGCGCAGGCCGGCGGCGAGGATGGCGGTGTAGCGGGCCACGCGCTGGGCGATGCGCTTGAGGCCGTCCGGTCCGTGGTAGACGGCGTACATCGCCGCCATCACCGCCAGCAGCACCTGCGCCGTGCAGATGTTGGAGGTCGCCTTCTCGCGGCGGATGTGCTGTTCGCGGGTCTGCAGGGTGAGGCGGTAGGCCGGGTTGCCGGCGGCGTCGATGGACACGCCGATCAGGCGGCCCGGCATGCTGCGCTTGAAGGCGTCGCGGCAGGCCATGAACGCGGCGTGCGGGCCACCGAAGCCGAACGGCACGCCGAAGCGCTGGGTGTTGCCGATCACGATGTCGGCGCCCATCTCGCCCGGCGACTTCAGCAGGGCCAGGGCCAGCAGGTCGGTGGCGACCACGAACAGCGCGTTGTGCGCGTGGATGGCCTCGGCGTCCTTCTCCCAGTCGGCGATCCAGCCGCTGGACGCCGGGTACTGCACCAGCACGCCGAAATAGTCGCCTTCGGCGATGGCGGCGTGCACTGCGTCGGTACCGCGCACCACGTTCACCTTCAGGCCCAGCGGTTCGGCGCGGGTCTGCAGCACTTCGATGGTCTGCGGGTGGGTGTCGCCGACCACCAGGAAGGTGTCGGACTTCGACTTGGCGCTGCGCTTGGCCAGGGTCATGGCCTCGGCCGCGGCACTGGCTTCGTCGAGCAGCGAGGCGTTGGCGATGTCCATCCCGGTCAGGTCGGCGACCATGGTCTGGAAGTTGATCAGCGCTTCCATGCGGCCCTGCGAGATCTCCGCCTGGTACGGGGTGTAGGCGGTGTACCAGGCCGGGTTCTCGAGGATGTTGCGCAGGATCACGTTCGGCACGTGGGTGCCGTAATAGCCCTGGCCGATGAAGCTGCGGAACACCTGGTTCTTGTCGGCGATGGCGCGGATCCTGGCCAGCGCGTCGACTTCGGTCATCGACTCCGGCAGCGCCAGCGGGGCGGTGGACTTGATGCTGGCCGGGACGATGGCGTCGGTGAACGCCTCCAGCGAATCGAAGCCGAGCTGGCCCAGCATCGCCGAGATCTCGGCGTCGTTGGGGCCGATGTGGCGTTCGATGAAGGCGTCGTGGTGTTCGAGCGAGCGGAGCGAGGGCTGGGTCATGGCGGCATCCGGGGGCGCGAGGGCGCAAGGAGGGGATGCCCGCTCTGTCCTTCTGCCTGAGAGTTTGGAAGCGCGCGGGCGGGGAGGGGAATCCGCGCGGCTTCTTGCCCCTTCGGCGCCGGTATCGCCGATGGATGGCGTCCGATCTCTCCAGAGTGTGGTCACACGGCGGTCTTGGGCCTGAGCGATTCCGGGCGGTTGCGCCTTCGGCAGCGCTGCGGGACGAGGTCCGCGCGCTTCTCCCTCCGTGTGGCGCGATTATAGCGGTTGCCGACAGTTGCAAGCGTGCAACGCAGCTTTTCCGCGACGGGCGGCGCCCCCGCCGCTGCTATCCTGCCGGCCGGCATTCCCCCATCCCCCGGCCGTGACCCCACCCATCTCCTTCCGTCGCCTGGCGTTGCTGCTGGGCGGACTGTCGATGTTCGGCCCGTTCTCCATCGACACCATCTTCCCGGCGTTCCCGCAGATCGGCGCGCAGATGGGCGCGGACAAGCTGGCCATGCAGCAGACCATCAGCGTTTACTTGCTGGCCTACGCCGGGATGAGCCTGGTGCACGGCTCGCTGTCGGATGCGCTGGGGCGGCGGCGGGTGATCCTGGGCGGGCTGGTGGTGTTCCTGCTGGCCTCGGTGGGTTGCGCGCTGGCCACCACGTTGCCGCAGCTGCTGGCGTTCCGCGCGCTGCAGGGCCTGAGCGCGGGGGTGGGGCTGATCGTGGGGCGCGCGGTGATCCGCGACGTGCTGGACGGCGACGACGCGCAGCGGCTGATGAGCCAGGTGTCGATGATCTTCGGCATCGCCCCGGCGGTGGCGCCGGTGCTGGGTGGCTGGCTGCTGGGCTGGCACCGCTGGCCGGCGATCTTCTGGTTCCTGGCCGCGTTCGCGCTGGTGCTGATCGTGGCGGTGCAGCGCGCGCTGCCGGAAACCCATCCGCCCGTGGCGCGGCTGCCGCTGCGGCCGCCGGTGCTGCTGCGCGGCTACCTGGGGATGGCGCGCAACCCGCGCTTCCTGCGCCTGTCGATGGCGGCGGCGCTCAACTTCGGCGCGCTGTTCCTGTACATCGCTTCCGCCCCGGCCTTCGTGCTGGAGCATTTGCGTTTGAGCGAGCAGCAGTTCGGCTGGTTCTTCATCCCGATGATCGGCGGGATGATGCTGGGCGCGTTTGTCTCCGGCCGTTCCGCCGGGCGCATCGACGGCCGCCGGCTGGCCAACATCGGCTTCGCCTGCTGCGGCGTGGCAATGGCGCTCAACCTGGGCTACACCCTGTGGGTCGACGCGCCGGCGGTACCGTGGGCGGTGCTGCCGATGAGCCTGCTCGCGTTCGGCATCGCGCTGGTGTTCCCGATCGTCACCCTCGCCATCCTCGACATGTACCCGCACCGGCGCGGCAGCGCGTCTTCACTGCAGGCCTTCTTCGGCCTGCTGGCCAACGCGATCATCGCCGGCGTGCTGTCGCCGCTGCTCAGCGACAGCGCCCTGCAACTGGCGCTGGGTGCGGCTGCCTTCGTATTGGCCGGCTGGCTGTCCTGGTGGTGGGAAAACCGCGTCTCGGGCCGCGCCCTGCGGGTGCCGGCGGTGCCGGCCGCCATGGAGCCTAGCGAGCTGTAGGCCGGCGCATCCACGCATATACCGGCGCGCCCGCCAGCAGCAGCGCACCGCCCCAGAGCAGCGCTTCGGCGCCGGCGCCGAGCAGGGCATAGGCGCTGTAGGCCAGCGCGAAAGCCGCGACCACGCGTCCCTTGCGTTCGCCACGCAGCAGCCAGGCGGCGCTGCCGGCCAGGTAGGGCAGCAGGGTGGCAGCGGTGGACAGCAGGATCGAGAAGGTGAACAGCGACACCAGCGAGCGGCTGAAGTTGGCCGCCACCAGCAGCGAAGCCAGCAGGCTGCTGGCGAGGATGCCGAACACCGGCGTGCCGCGCGCGTCCTGGCGGGCGAAGGCGCGCGGCAGCAGGCCGTCGCGGGCCGCCGCCAGCGGGATCTGCGCCGACAGCATCACCCAGCCGTTGAGCGCGCCGAGGCAGGACACCGCCGCCACCGTGGCGATGGCGATGCCGGCCCAGCCGCCCCACAGCATCCGCGCGGCATCCGCCATCGGTGCGGTGGAGTCCTTCAGCTGCGCCGCCGGGACGATGCCGATCACCGCGGTCACCGCCAGCACCGTGGCGATGCCGGCCAGCGCGGTGCCGGCCAGGGTGGCGCGCGGGATGGTCCGCGCCGGGTCGTCGATGGCGCCGGCCGGCACGGTGGCGGCCTCCAGCCCCAGCAGTGCCCACAGCACCAGCGCCACGCAGGCGTGGGTGGCCGCGGGCAGCGACTCCGCGCTGCGGTTGAACGGCTGGAACTGCGCCGACTCGACGAACCAGATCGCGATGCCGGCGAACAGCGCCAGCGGCACGAACTTGAGCACCGTCAGCACGATCTGCATCCGGCCCGCTTCGCGCAGGCCCAGCAGGTTGATCCCGGCGCACAGCCACAGCCCCGCCAGCGCGCAGGCGCCGGCCCGCAGCGGGGTGGACACCAGCGCCGGGAACAGCGCGCCCAGGCTGCCGGCGAAGGCCACCGCGATCGCCGCGTTGGCGCTCCAGATCGACACCCAGTAGCTCCAAGCGACCATGAACCCCGGTGCCTCGCCGAAGGCGTTGCGGGCGAACGCGTAGGGACCGCCGGTCTGCGGCCAGCGCATCGCCAGGCGGGCGAAGGTGAGCGCCAGCGCCAGCGCGCCGGACAGGGTGATGGCCCAGCCCAGCAGGCTGACGCCGCCGTACGCCGCCAGCGACGCCGGCAGCAGGAACACGCCGCTGCCGATCATGCTGCCGACCACCAGCGCGGTGGCCGACCACGGGCCAAGCGGCTTGCGTTCCGTTGGCTCCGCGCGGGCGAGGGCGTCAGACATTGCCGCCGGCAGCCGTTGCGCCGCTGCGATACGCATCGCGCAGCAGTTCGTGGAAGTGGTGGACGCCGGTCTCGCGCAGCGGGTTCAGCCGGCCGGGCACGTAGCTGCCGGAAGCCATGCCACGCTGCACGTCCTCGCAGATGCCGATGTCCTCATGCTGCACTTCGTCGCTGAAGGCGAGGTCGGCGTCGCGCCGCGCGGCGTCGCCGGCATCGGCGTAGTAGCTGTCGAACACCACCCGGCAGCGGTCCACGCCCAGCGGCACTACGGTATTGGTCTGCAGGCGCCCGGGCAGGATGTTGAGCATGGTGTTCGGCCACAGCCAGTAGTACAGCGCGTCGCCGTTGCCGTAAAGCGCGGGGTCGCTCTCCAGCGGGCTCCACTGCAGCGAATGCCAGCGCGCCAGCTCGGTGCGGTAGCTGCGGTAGTCGAGCAGCCGGTTCAGGCCCGGATGCACGAACGGGACGTGGTAGCCCTCCAGGTAGTTGTCGACGTACACCTTCCAGTTGCAGGCGATGTCGTAGCTGGCGCGATGGTGGCCGCCGTAGTGTTCCAGCCCGCGGTCGGTGCCGAGGCGGGCGTCGATGCCGGCGACGAAGGCGTCGAAATCCGGCGCATTCGCTGCATCGACCGCCGCGAACACCAGCCCCTGCCAGATCCGCACGGCCAGCTGCGGCAGGCGCACGTCGGCGACATCGAAACCCTGCGCGTCCTTCATTTCCGGCGCCGAGCGCAGCTGGCCTTCCAAGGTATAGGTCCAGCCGTGATAGCGGCAGCGCAACGCCTTCGCGGCGAGCCCGTCGCACTGGGCGATGGGGCCGGCACGATGGCGGCAGACGTTGTGCATCACCCGGATCGTGTCGTCGGCGCCGCGCACCGCGATCACCGGCAGGCCGGCGAGGTTGGCGACGACGTGGTCGCCAGCGCCACGCAGCTGCGAGACGTGCGCGACCAGTTGCCAGCTGCGGTCGAAGATCGCGTTGCGGTCGATGGCGGCCATCGCCGGCCCGGCATAGAAGCGCGCGGGCAGGGCGGTGGCGGTGGCTTGCGGTTGCGGGGCGAGGTCGGCGTCCATGCCGGCAGTATTGCGCGGATCACGCGGGCGCGGGCAATGAAAAAGGCCGGCAGGGCCGGCCTTCTTCGCGTACCTGCGCGCCGTGGATCAGGCGCCTGCGGCGGGCGCCTGCCAGCCGCACTGCTGGCCGGCGTTCTGCTGCTTCAGCCAGTCCTGCAACGGGGCGAAGTATTCCAGCACCGCGCTGGCGTCCATCTTCTCGCCGCCGGTTAGCTCCTTCATGGTCTGCTGCCACGGCTGGCTGTTGCCCTTGGACAGCATCGCCCAGTAGCGCTGGCCGGCTTCCTTGTTGCCGTAGAAGCTGCATTCGTACAGCGGGCCCTTGTGGCCGGAGGCATCGCACAGCGCCTTGTAGAACTGGAACTGCAGGATGTGCGAGAGGAAGTAGCGGGTGTACGGGGTATTGCCGGGCACGTGGTACTTCGCGCCCGGGTCGAAGAAGCCTTCGCCGCGGGCGGTGGCCGGGGCGACGCCCTGGTACTTCGCCTTCAGCTCCCACCACGCCTTGTTGTAGCCGTCGGGCTTGATCGAGCCATCGAACACGCCCCAGCGCCAGCGGTCGATCATCAGCCCGAACGGCAGGAAGGCGACCTTGGCCAACGCCATCCGCATCTGTGCGTTGATCAGCGCTTCCTGGCTCTGCTTCGGCGCATCGACCAGCCCCACCGATGCCAGGTACTGCGGGGTCATCGCCAGCACGATGGTGTCGCCGATGGCTTCGTGGAAGCCGTCATGGGCGCCGTTCTGGAAGATCGGCGGCTGCTTGTTGTAGGCCAGGTCGTAATAGATGTGGCCAAGCTCGTGGTAGATCGTGGTCAGCTCTTCCTCGCTGGGCACGATGCACATCTTGGTGCGCACGTCGCCGGCCATGTTCATGTCCCAGGCGCTGGCGTGGCAGACCACGTCGCGGTCCATCGGCTTGATGAACTGCGATTTCTGCCAGTAGCTCTCGGGCAGCTTGGGCATGCCGAGCGAGACGTAGAAATCCTGCGCGCGCTCGGTCATCGCCTTGGCGGTGGCCAGCTGGGCGGCGCGCTGGGCGGCAAAGCTGCGTTCGGCGGCGGAAGTGCCGGCCGCCGCGGGCTTGGCCAGCTCGCGGGCAAGGTCGGCGGCGGCCATCCGCTCCAGCGCGCTGTTGATATCCAGGCTTCCGGCCGCCTTGTACGGCTGCAGGATGTCCCAGAGGTTGCTCCAGTCCTGCTGCCACAGGTTGCCCATCAGGTGGGCGGGCAGCAGGCCGCCGGCGACTTCGCCCTTGTCCTTGCCGTACTGCGCGTCCAGGTGGGTGCGTGCGTAGCAGTGCAGCTGTTCGTATAGCGGCTTGACCTGGCCCCACAGGCGGTCGCTCTCGCTGGCAAGTTCCGCCGGCGACATGTCGTAGCCCGAGCGCCACATCTCGCCGGCGTCGGCGAAGCCCATTTCCTTCGCGCCTTCGTTCACCAGTTCGGTGAAGCGGACGTAATCCTTGCGCATCGGCACGCTGATGGTGTGCCAGCCCTGCCAGGCGTCCAGCTGTGCGTCGTAGTCGCGGCTCTTGGCCAGCACCTCGCTGAGCTGGCCGATGTCGCGGCAGCTGCGGGCCGCGCCTTCGCCCGTGCAATAGCTGCCGGCGCCGTACATGCCTTCCATGCGCGTCACCAGCTGGGTCAGCTCCTCCAGCTTCTTCGGATCCTTCGGCGCCGGCATCGCCGTCCACAGCTTCAGCAGCTTGAGCGCGCGCGCGGTTTCCGGCTTCAGCTGCTGGCCTTCGTAGCGCTTGGACTGCTCGATCCAGGCGTTGAGCTGGGCCAGCCAGCGCTCGTTGGCCTTGGCGGCGACCAGCTCGCTGTCGCTGTTGATGTAGGTGTTGGAGAGCCACTGCGCGGAATTGAGCTCGGTGCTGAGCTTGCGCACCTCCTCGTTGACGCGGGCGACGAACTGGTCGGCGGTTTCACCCTGTTGCGCGGCGGGCGTGGCGGCGGGCGCCGCGGGTTCGGCGTCGCGTTTGCACGCGGCAAGGCCGAGGGTGCCGATGATGGCGGTGGCAAGCAGGGCGTGGCGAAGCTTCACGGGTCGGACCTCGGTGGCAGGGAGTGCTGGAAACGGCAAGGCTAGACGGGAGGGGTGAGCCGGGGCAAGCGCGGCGGCCCCGCTGCAGCACCCCGCAGCGGGAAAGGCCAGCTGCGGTGGGTTCAGCCGCCGGCGACGGCGAACACCAGCGCGTCGTTGGCATCCACCAGCCCGTGCTCGCGCAGCCACCGCCAAGCGTCGGCGGCGTCGTACTCGACATAGGCGCGGGCGGAGCCAAGCCGGAAGGTGTAGCCCCAGGCGTCCATGTCCGCCCAGACCCGCTGGCGGCCAACGCCGGGCAGGGCATCGCCCAGCAGGCCCTGCAGCACGCACACCGCGTCTTCCTCGGGCACCGAGTCGGTGGCGTCGGTATGCACGCCGGCGCGGCGCTCCGGCGGCAGCACGATCAGGTGCCCGGCCTCGTGCAGCAGCGAATGCACGGGGGTGTCGGCGCGGGCGTAGACGGTGGTGCCGATGATGCCGGCCTCGCTGTCGCCCCAGTAGCTGCCGGGAATGGGCTCGCCGTCGGCCACGCGCGCAAGCGCCAGCCCGTAGCGGGCCAGCAGTGCGCGCGGCGCATCGAAACCGATGTCGGCCAAGGCCAGCACCGGCGGGGTTTCCACGGCGGGTGGCCGGGCCGTGCTCAGGCCGGCGAGGCGCCGCGTTCCGGCAGCGACACCGAGATGTCCAGCACGTCGTGCTCGCCGTCCTTGACCACGTCCACCTTGACCGCGTCGGTGTCCACGTTCACGTACTTGCGGATCACTTCCAGGATCTCGCGCCGCATCAGCGGCAGGTAGTCCGGCGCGCCGGCCGAGCTGCGCTCCTGCGCGATGATGATCTGCAGGCGGTTCTTGGCGACCGAGGCGGTGTTCTTCTTGGGCTTGAGGAAATCAAAAATAGCCATGCCTCAACCCCCGAACAACTTGCTGAAGAAGCCTTTCTTTTCCACCGTGGTGAAGCGCAGCGGGCGCTCTTCGCCCAGCAGCCGCGCCACCGCATCGTCATAGGCCTGCCCGGCGATGGACTCGCCGTCCATGATCACCGGCTCGCCCTTGTTGGAAGCATTGAGCACGTCGCCCGACTCGGGGATCACGCCGATGGTCTTCAGGCCCAGCACTTCCTCGACGTCGTTGATCGACAGCATTTCGCCGCTCTCCACCCGCACCGGGCTGTAGCGGGTCAGCAGCAGGTGCGCCGAGACTTCGCCATCGCTGCGCTCGGCGCGATGGGTCTTGGAGGCCAGCAAGCCCAGCACGCGGTCGGAGTCGCGCACGCTGGAGACTTCCGGGTTCACCACCACGATCGCCTTGTCGGCGAAATACATCGCCAGGAACGCGCCCTTCTCGATGCCGGCCGGACTGTCGCAGATGACGTAGTCGAAGCCTTCGGCGGCCAGGTCCTTCAGCACCTTCTCCACGCCGTCCTTGCTCAGCGCGTCCTTGTCGCGGGTCTGGCTGGCGGCCAGCACGTACAGGTTGTCGAAGCGCTTGTCCTTGATCAACGCTTGCTTGAGGGTGGCCTCGCCGTGGATCACGTTGACGAAGTCGTACACCACCCGGCGTTCGCAGCCCATGATCAGGTCGAGGTTGCGCAGGCCGACGTCGAAGTCGATGACCGCGACTTTCTTGCCGCGGCGGGCGAGACCGGTGGCGATGCTGGCGCTGGTCGTGGTCTTGCCGACGCCGCCCTTGCCCGAGGTGACTACGATGATCTCAGCCAAGTTGGCTTCCTCCGTGATGCTGTGGGAGCGGCGTTCAGTCGAGCGCCGCAAGCTTGAGTTGTCCGTGTTCCAGCCACACCTGCACGGCCTTGCCGCGCAGTTCGGCGGGGATGTCTTCCATCACCTTGTAGTGCCCGGCCACCGCGACGAGTTCGGCATGGAACTCGCGGCAGAAGATCCGGGCGCCTTCGTTGCCGCGCGCACCGGCCAGGGCGCGGCCGCGCAGTGCACCGTAGATGTGGATGCTGCCATCGGCAAGCACTTCCGCGCCAGCGCCGACCGTGGCCAGCACGGTCAGGTCGCGCTGTTCGGCGTAGACCTGCTGGCCGGAACGCACCGGCGTGGCCTGGATCAGGCCGGGCGCGGCCGCGCTGGCGGCTGCTGGGGTGGCTACGGGGGCAGGGGGCGGCTCGGCCGCGCGGGGCGGTTCCGGGGCGCGGGCCGGCGCCGGCGCTTCGTCGGCGCGTTCGTACTGGGCGCGGAACTTGGCCAGCAGCGGCAGGCCCAGCTGCCGTGAAAGTGCGTCGATTTCCTTGGTGCCGTAGGCCAGTGCGACCGGCAGTACGCCGGCATCGCGCAGGCCTTCCACCAGCGCGCGCGCCTCGTCGAGGCTGGGCGCCTTGCTCAGGCCGCCGAAGTCCAGCACCACCGCGGCGCGGGCGAATAGGTTGGGCGCGCGCTGCACGCGCTCGGCCATCTCCGCGGCCAGCTGCGCCGGGTCGAGGCTGCGCACCCGCAGGTTGGCGATGCCGACCTGGCCGAACTTCAGTTCGCCCGCCTGCGCGTAATCGGCCTGCGCGCTCATGCGCAGGCGCCCCGTGCCGACAGGCTGGCGGCGACGTGGCTGCGTGGGCGCTGCAGCCACGGTTCGTCGGGCAAGGCGTCGCCGTAGGTATCGCGTACCCACGGGTAGCTGCACAAGAGTTTCATCAGCATCGCCGCGCGCAGGTCGTGGCCGGGGCCTTCAGCCGAAGGCATGACGTTCTGGCCGACTTCGCGGAAGCCGAAGCTGCCGTGGAACAGCAGGGCGTGGTCGGCACCGTGTTCGAGGAACACCTCGCAGGCCAGGTGCGGGTAGCGCAGCTCGGCATAGCTCTGCACGTCGGCGTACAGCGCGCGGCCGACGCCGCCGCCGCGGCGGCGGCTGGCCACCACCACGCGGTCGATGTAGAAGAAATCGGGGTAGCGCTCGCGGAACCAGGCGAAGTTGACGCTGTCGTGCTGGGCGTGCGCGCCGAAGCCGATCAGGAAGCCGGCCATCGCGCCGTCGCGCTCGGCCACGCGGAAGTACTCGGCGCGGTCGAACAGCTGGCGCAGGCGGGCAGAGTCCAGGGGAAGGATCGCAGGACCTGCCGCGTTGTTGAGGGCGAGGACGGAATCCAGCTCGTGCTCGCGCACGTCGCGGATGGCGATCGACATTCCTTGGAACTCCCTTTGAAACTCCGGATGGCTGCTACACGTGGTCCGCGGTGCGGGCCACAGGCGATTATCGCATGCGCCGCCGGGGCGCGCCCCATGACCTTTGATGCAGGGCGCGGCGGGGCGCAAGGCGGTATAAGACGCCATGTTCGCCCGAATCCCCCACACCCGCCTGCTGCGCTATGCCGGCCTATTCACCTGGGCGATGGTGGGCCTGCCGCTGCTGTATTTCTGGCTGCGGCCGCAGCAGGTCGCCGGCGGCGACAACCTGGCCATGCCCTGGCAGGGCTGGGTGGCCTATATCGCATTCGGCGCCGGCTATGTCTGGCTGACCCGCAACCTGGGTGGGCGCCGGCGCAGCGCCGCCGACTACCTGTTGCTGCTGGTGCTCACCGCGGCCGCGCTGGGGGTCAGCTATTTCAGCGGTACCGGCATGGGCAGCGTGCTGCTGATGGTGGCGGCCTGCGTGTTCCCGTGGCTGCTGCCGCTGCCGCTGGGGGTGGCGTGGCTGCTGGTCAGCCAGCTGGCGGTGGCGCCGGTGTTCATCCGTTGGCTGGGCTTCCCGCCGATGGAAGCGCTGATGCAGTCGATGCTGTACGCGGGCTTCTCCGGCTTCGTGTTCGTGGTCAGCCTGGTCGCCCTGCAGCAGGCGCAGGCACGCGAGGAGCAGCGCCGCCTCAACGCCGAGCTGCGCGCCACCCGCGCCCTGCTGGCGGACAGCGCGCGGGTCAACGAGCGCACCCGCATCTCGCGCGAACTGCACGACCTGCTGGGCCACCACCTCACCGCGCTCAGCCTGAACCTGGAAGTGGCCGGCCACCTGTCCGAAGGGCGCGTGCGCGAGCACGTGCAGCAGGCCCATACGCTGGCCCGCCTGCTGCTGACCGACGTGCGCGAAGCGGTCAGCCAGCTGCGCGAGGGCGGTGCGATCGACCTGGGCGCCGCGCTGCGACCGTTGGCCGAGAACGTGCCCAAGCTCGCCATCGAAATGGACATCGAGCAGCCGCTCACCGTCGACGACCCCGAGCGCGCGCACGTGCTGCTGCGCTGCGCGCAGGAAGCCATCACCAACGTGGTGCGGCATGCCGGCGCCACCCGGCTGTGGCTGGCGGCGCGGCGGGATGGGCACGATATCGTCCTGCAGGTGCGCGACGATGGCCGCGGCAGCGAGCAGGTGCTGCCGGGCAACGGCCTGCGCGGCCTTGGCGAGCGCCTGCGCCAACATGGTGGACGCCTCGACATCGATACCCGCCGCGGGCAGGGTTTCCAGCTCACCATCACCCTGCCGGTGGCGCCGAATGCCGCCACCCGCCTCCCCGAAGGAGTCATCGCATGACCCGATCCACCCCGATCAGCGTGTTCCTGGTGGACGACCAGACCCTGGTGCGCCAGGGCATCCGTTCGTTGCTCGCCCTGGCCGAGGGGATCGAAGTCGTGGCGGAAGCCTCCGACGGTCGCCAGGCGGTGGAACGCATCCCGGAAGTGAAGCCGGACGTGGTGCTGATGGACATGCGGATGCCGGTGATGTCCGGGCTGGAGGCCCTGCAGGCGATGGGCCGCGCCGGCACCCTGCCGCCCACCATCATCCTCACCACCTTCGACGACGACGCGCTGGTGCTGGCGGGGATCAAGGCCGGCGCCAAGGGCTACCTGCTCAAGGACGTGTCGTTGGAGCAGCTGGTGGACGCCATCCAGGCCGTGGCCGGCGGTGGTTCGCTGGTGCAGCCGGCGGTGACCCAGCGCCTGCTGTCGGGGCTGGAGCACATGCGCAACGAGTTCGTCAGCCTGGACCGACCGGATCCGCTGACCGACCGGGAAACCGAGATCCTGCGGCTGATGGCCTCGGGCTTCTCCAACAAGGAAATCGCCAATTCGCTGGGCGTGGCCGAAGGCACCATCAAGAACCACGTGTCCAACATCCTCAGCAAGCTCGGCGTGCGCGACCGTACGCGCGCAGTGCTCAAGGCGTTCGAGCTGCAGTTGGTCTGACCGCCGGTGCCCGCTTCCCGCGCCGCGGCGGGCGCGGGCATTCGTGGCCGGATTGGTGGCCGCCGTCGCGTTTTTTCGCCCCCATACCCTCGCCGCCGATGGTTGCAGTTTGCTACGATGGCGAGTCCGTGCGGCCCAAGGCCGTTGGCGGCCTTTCCCGGAGATTCCTGAATGACTCGTCTGCTCGAGATCCTGATTTCGCTCGCGATCGTCGTGGCGCTGTACCTAGTGGTTGGCCTGGCGTTGCCGTCTTCGCGCCACCTGGTGGAGAAGATCGAAACCAACCGCAAGCTCACCATCGTGTTCGATACCCTCAACAGCTTCCGTCGCTTCAAGGACTGGAACACGTTGGCGCTGCGCGACCCGCGCATGCAGGTCACCCTGTCCGGTCCGGAGGAGGGTGAGGGCGCCCAGTTCGACTATGTGTCGGACAAGCGGGGCGTGGGCACTGGTTCTTGGAAGATCGTCGAGAGCGTGCCGCGCGAGAAGATCGCGTTCGCAATCGAAAACGAGGAGCGCGGCACCGACAAGCGCACCACGTTCACCTTCAAGCCGACCGGCCGCAACAACCGCAACGTCGAGATCATCCAGACCTACGACGTCGACTACGGTTGGAACCTGATTGGCCGCTTCGCCGGCCTGTACGTCACCCGCCACGTGGGCGACGACATGAAGATGGGCCTGACCCGCCTGGTCAACATGCTGGCCGCGGTGCCGAACGTCGACTATGCGGTCAAGGACAGCAAGATGACCACCCCGAAGGTGGTTGAGCGCCCGGCCGAGGACCTGCTGGTCGTCAGCGCCGGTGCGGTCGAGCGCGGCAACGCGCAGATCCAGGCCTCGATGACTGCCAACAGCGAGTGGATCAAGCGCGTGATCGACGCCAACGGCCTCGAGGCGGTCGGGCCGCTGCGCATCGTCACCACCGACCTGGGCCGCGAGACCTACACGTTCGACGTGGTCCAGCCGGTCCGCAAGAAGGATGGTGGCGCGATCACCAGCGTCGCCACCCAGGGCCCCGTGCAGCACGTGCAGAGCCCGGCCTCGAAGGCCGCGGTGGCGTCCTACACCGGCTATATGGCCGAGCTGGAGAACGTCCGCAACGCGCTGCGCGCATGGGCCGCGACCCATGGGCATGAAGTGAAGGACCGCGCCTTCGAGGACTACAAGTCCGGCGTGTCCGGCGCCTTCACCGAAAACGGCCAGTTCGACGTCTACTGGCCGGTGAAGTAACCGCTACGCGCAAGCCATCGCGATGCCTGCAAACGCCGCGTTTCGACGCGGCGTTTGCATTTGCGGCGGCGCTTGCAGGCAAAATGCACGCATGAACAGCCACGCTGCCCCCGCCTTCGTCGTCTATCGGCGCTACCTCGCCGCCATCGGCAGCCTGCTGGCCGCGTTGGCGGTGGCGCTGTCCGCCTACGCGATGCACGCCGCCGCGCCGGAGGCGCAGCCACGCTTGCTGCAGGCTGCGATCCTTGCCTTTGCCCATGGGCTGGCGCTGACCGCACTGGCACCGCTGGCGCAGCGGCCGATGGGCCTGTTGGCATTGGCGATGCTGCTGGGCGGGGTGTTCCTGTTCTGCGGCAGCTTGCTGGCGGTGGTGGTGCTTGGGCTATCGCCGATGTTGGCCCCGTTCGGCGGCGCGCTGATGATCAGCGGTTGGCTGCTGCACGCCTACGACCGGTTGCGTGGCTGAGGCGGGACGGAGCATGGCCCGCGGATTCGATGTGGAGGCGGCGTTCGCGCACCTGTGCAAGCGCGACCGCAAGCTGGGTGCGTGGATGCGCCGGTTGGACCCGATCGCGGCCAATCCGCAGTGGCGCAAGCCGTTCGACCCGGTGGATGCGCTGGCCCGCGCCATCCTCTACCAGCAGCTCAGTGGCAAGGCGGCGGCGACGATCGTCGGCCGCGTCGAAACCGCCATCGGCAGCGACCGCTTCCACTGCGACACGCTGGCGCGCATCGACGATGCCACGCTGCGCGGTTGCGGCGTGTCCGGCAACAAGCTGCTCGCCCTGCGCGATCTGGCGCGACGCGAAGAGGCCGGCGAGATCCCCAGTTTGCGAAGGATGGCGGCGATGAGCGACGACGACATCGTCGCCGCGCTGGTGCCGGTCCGCGGCATCGGCCGCTGGACGGTGGAGATGATGCTGATGTTCCGGCTTGGCCGTCCCGACGTGCTGCCGATCGACGACCTCGGCATCCGCAAGGGCGCGCAGGCGGTGGACAAGCTGGAAGCGATGCCGACCCCGAGGGAACTGGCGGTGCGCGGCGAACGCTGGGGGCCGTACCGCAGCTATGCCAGCTTCTACCTGTGGCGGATCGCCGATGCCGCCGCCGGCGCCAAGCAGGCGGTGGCGCGCTCGCAGGACTGAGCGCCGCGGCGGCTAGGGGGCGAGCTTCGCGCCGGCCTCCAGCAGCAGCTTGCGCAGCTCGTGGCGATGGCAATGCGCCTCGTCCTCGCAATAACAGCCCACGCTGAAATCCGTGCCTTGCGACAGCGCCGCCAGCAGCGCGATGGCGTGCGCGGCATCGGGACGCTTCATCTCGCTGCGGTAATGCCTGAAGAAGTTGGCCCAATCCTTGGCGGTGACGGCGGCATGGGCGATGTCCATCGCCGCCTGACTGGGCGCCACGGTGGGCAGCCAGACGTCGTAGAAGTCGCGCTTGGCGAATTCCGACTTCGGCACGCCGCGTGGCGGCCGGCGCACGGTGCCGATCCGAAGGCCTTCCCCGGGCAGGCGCGGGGAGCCAAGGCGAACGATGCGGATGGGCATGGGGATTTCCTCGGCGGGGACCGCCATCGAGGGTAGCGCAGCGCTCGCGCGGCCGTCGTGGATCCAGCCCACGGTTGAACTTCTTGCGGTGATAGGCGTCACAATTCGACTTCCCGCAGTCGATGGAGCGAATGGATGCGAAAGACGATGTTGGCGGCAGCGATGACGCTTGGGTTGATGTCGATGCCGCTGCAAGCGCAGCAGGCCGCGCCGCCGGTGGATGGCATCCGCACCGAGGCCACCGTGGTGGTGGAAGGCGAGCAGCCTGGGCCGGGCCTGTGGCTGGTGCGCAAGGGCAGCCATGACCTCTACATCCTCGGCACGCTGCGGCCCCTGCCGATGAAGATGCAGTGGCAGTCGGCACAGGTGCGGCAGGTGCTGGCGCAGGCACGGGAGGTGATCCGCATGCGCGGCGTGCAGATCGATGCCGACGTGGGCTTCTTCAAGGGCCTGCTGCTGATGCCAAAGTTGTTGGGCGCACGCAACAATCCGGACGACAGGAAGCTGCAGGAAGTGGTGTCGCCCGCCTCCTATGCGCGCTGGCAGGCGCTGAAGGCGCGCTACATCGGCAGCGACGGCGGCGTCGAGAAGCGGCGCCCGCTGTTCGCGGCGCAAGAGCTGTATTCGGCGGCGATGAAGAAGAGCGGGCTGGACACCCACGACCTGGCCTGGCCGGTGGTCGCCGAGGCGATCAAGGCGCACAGCCCCACGGTCACGGTGGTGAAGGAAACCATCACCATCAAGGATCCCAAGCCGCTGCTCAAGGAATGGTCGAAGACCACGCTGGACGATCTGGCCTGCTTCGACAACACCATGACTTTCATCGAGACGGATCTCGACGCCATGCGCGTGCGCGCCAACGCCTGGGCTACCGGCGATGTCGCCGCGCTGCGCTCGCTACCGCCGGCCTACCGCTGGGAGGCCTGCAACAACGCGATCTCCGAGGCCGGCATCGGCAAGCGGCTGGGTTTCGGCGACGCTCAGCGCAAACTGCGGGCCAAGTGGCTGGAGGCAGCCGAGGCCGCGCTGGAGCGCAATACGGTCAGCTTCGCCACGCTCTCGCTGCTCGACATGCTGGGCGCGGATGGCTATCTGGCTGGGCTGGAAGCCAAGGGCTATACGGTGATCGCGCCGGACGAGTGAATATCGGCTGGCAGGCGCGGCTTCTGCCGCGCCATGCAGTCAGGATGCAGCCTGCGCGCGCGGCGGCTGCTGCAGTTCCGGCCAGCGCTCCAGCACCGCAGCGCGGATCCCGGCCACGTCCAGCCCGGCTTCGGCCAGCAGGTCTTCGCGGCTGGCGTGGTGCTGGAAGGCGTCGGGCAGGCCGAGGTGCAGGATCGGCAGGACGATGCCTTCGGCAGCCAGCAGTTCGGCCACGCCGCTGCCGGCGCCGCCTGCCACCACGTTGTCTTCAAGAGTCACGAAGCCTTCGTGGCTGTTCGCCAGTTCCAGCACCAACGCGCGGTCCAGCGGCTTGACGAAGCGCATGTTGACCACGGTGAGGCCTAGCTCCTCGCCCACCTGCTGCGCCGCCGGCACCAGCGCGCCGAAGGCGAGCAGGGCGATCCGCGCGCCGCTGCGGCGCAGCTGCGCCTTGCCGATCGGCAGCGTGTCCAAGCCCGGTTGCACGGCCACGCCGGGGCCGGTGCCGCGCGGGTAGCGCACCGCGGCCGGGCCGGGGTGGTGGTGGCCGGTGGACAGCATCTGCCGGCATTCGTTCTCGTCGGCCGGCGCCATCACCAGCATGTTCGGCACGCAGCGCAGGTAGCTGAGGTCGAGGTTGCCCGCATGGGTGGCACCGTCCGGGCCGACTACGCCGCCGCGGTCGATGGCGAACAGCACGTCCAGGTCCTGGATGGCGACGTCGTGCACCAGCTGGTCGTAGCCGCGCTGCAGGAAGGTGGAGTAGATCGCCACGACGGGCTTGGCGCCTTCGCAGGCCATGCCGGCGGCCAGCGTCACCGCGTGCTGTTCGGCGATGGCGACGTCGAAATAGCGGTCCGGGTATTCCTGGCTGAAGCGCACCAGCCCCGAACCTTCGCGCATCGCCGGGGTGATGCCGAGCAGCTTGGGGTCGGCGGCGGCCATGTCGCAGAGCCAGTCGCCGAACACGTCGGTATAGGTGGGCTTCTTCGCCGCAGGCTTGCCGACCACGCCGATGGACGGGTCGAACGGGCTGACCGCGTGGTAGCCGATCTGGTCGCCTTCGGCCAGCTCGTAGCCCTTGCCCTTGGTGGTGATGATGTGCAGCAGCTGCGGACCCTTCAGGCCCTTCAGCGTCTTCAGCGTCTGCAGCAGGGCGTCGGTGTCGTGGCCGTCGATCGGGCCGGTGTAGTGGAAGCCCATCTGCTCGAACAGGGTGGATGGCACGAACATGCCTTTCCAGTGTTCTTCCCAGCGCTTGACGAAGCGCGCCGGCGGGTTGCGCTTGTCGCCCAGCAGCTTCTTGCCGCCCTCGCGGATCGCGTTGAGGGTGCGGTTGCCGGACATCCGCCCGAGCATCTTGGTCAGCCCGCCGACCGCCTCGCTGATCGACATGCGGTTGTCGTTGAGGATCACCAGGATGTCCGGTTCCTCGTCCATGCCGCCGGCGTGGCCGAGGGCTTCCCAGGCCATGCCCGCGGTCATCGCGCCGTCGCCGATCACCGCCACGATGCGGCGGTCGATGCCGGCGCGCGCGTTGGCGATGGCCATGCCCAGCGCGGCCGAGATCGAGGTCGAGGAATGGCCGACGCCGAAGGTGTCGTATTCGCTTTCCTCGCGCTTGGGGAACGGCGCCACCCCGTCCTTCTGCTTGACCGTGTGGATGCGGTCGCGGCGGCCGGTGAGGATCTTGTGCGGGTAGCACTGGTGGCCCACGTCCCAGACGATGCGGTCGTGCGGCGTGTCGTACAGGTAATGCAGGACGGTGGTCAGCTCCACCACGCCCAGACCCGCGCCGAAATGCCCGCCGGACTTGCCTACCGATTCGATCAGGAAGGCGCGCAGCTCGTCGGCCGCCGCGCGCACGTCGGTTTCCGGCAGCTGGCGCAGGTCGGCGGGGTTGTCGATCTTCGACAACAGCGGGTAGCGGGACGCATCGATCATCCGCCTATTGTCGCGCCGCGGGCGGGTGCCGGCAACGTGAAGGCGGGGCCGGAAGCGCACGGGGCCCGCGTTTGCGGGCCCCGGCGTGCATCCAGCAGGGGCGTGCGGGATTAGCCGCAGCTGCCGCAGCAGGTGGTGCCTTCGGCGTGCTCGGGCGCCAGCGTGGCGGGGAAGCCGGCGGCGCGCAGGGCGTCGCTGATGTCGTTTTCCTTCAGGCCGCTTTCCACCAGCAGGCGGCCGCGGCCGATGTTGGCGGTGATCTTGGCCTGCGGATCCAGCGCGTGCACGGCGAAAGCGATGGAGCGGGCAGTGGCCTCGTCAACGAGGCCCAGGACGTCGAACAGCATGGGGAAACTCCAGGAAATGGCAGAACGCGCTGTGCGCGGTGCCGCCATGATCCGCAGGCGCCGCCGGCCGCGCCTTGACCGGGATCAGCCGGCGGGCGCGGAGCAGGGCGGCGGCGGTCGCTTGGCGGGCAGCTGGGCGGGCGCCGCCCCGCAAACCGGTGCCTGCCTAGGCCGAGGCTGCCTGTTCGCGCAGCTGCGTAGCGCGTTCCCGGCCCAGGTAGCGGTGGATGCCGGCGCGGGCGAGGTAGAGCAGCGGGATCAGCGCGATGGCCGCCAGCATCTTGTAGGCGTAGTTCAGCGTGCCCACCGCCAGGAACAGCGAGGTGGGCCAGTGCTGCGGGCCGAGCACGAAGGCGATGTACAGCACCACGAAGCTGTCCACCAGCTGCGACACCGCGGTGGAGCCGGTGGCGCGCAGCCAGGCATGGCGTTCGCCGGTGCGGCGGCGGATCTGGTGGAAGACGTGGATGTCGATCAGCTGGCCGACCAGGAACGCCACCAGCGAGCCGACCATGATCCACATGCCCTGGCCGAACACCGCCGCATATGCGGCCTGGTAGTCCGGCACGCCCTGCTCCTGCGCCGCGCCCACCCACCAGCTGGCGGGCGCCAGCCGGATGGCGATGTACGCGAACAGGAAGCCGTAGGCCACCAACCCCGCGGCCAGCCAGCTGACCATCCGCACGCCGCGCTTGCCGAAGTATTCGTTGACCGTGTCGGTCATGATGAACACGATCGGCCAGACCACCGTGCCGGCGGTGAAGTCCAGCGTGCCGCCCTGCCCGAACAGGTTCCACTGCAGCGGCGCGATCCCCAGCGTGCCTTCCAGCGCGAAGATCTTGACCCCGATGAACTCCGCCAGCACCGCATTGGCGCAGAAGAACGCCGCCAGCGCGGCGAACAGGATGGTCGCGCGATCATCCAGCAGGCGCATGCTTCAGGGCGACTTGGCCGGGGGCGGCGCGAACGGGATGGTGTCCGGCGCCACCGCGCCGCCGCTGATGATGAAGCTCATCGCCTGGTCCACGGTCCAGTCGGTCGGGGTGATCTTTTCCATCGGCACGATCTCGAGGTAGCCCGAGGTCGGATTGGGCGTGGTCGGCACGTACACCGCCGCCAGTTCGCGGCCAGTACCGATTTCGCGCATCACCCGGGTGACGAAGCCCAGCGTCTTCATCTCGTTGTGCGGAAAGTCGATCAGCACCACCCGCTGGGTGCCGTCAGGCTTGGTCTGCAGGATGTCCAGCAGTTTGCGCGCGCTGCCGTAGATGGTGTTGGCCAGCGGGATCCGCGCCACCAGCGCCTCGAACCAGCGAAGGAGGCGCTGTCCCACCACCCGCCGCGCCAGCCAGCCGGCCAGCAGGATGAAGCCCACCGTGGCGACGAGCGCGATCGCGTTCTGCACCCACGGTTCCACTAGCCAGCCGAATGTGCGCGGGTTGCCGGCCGCGATGCCGGCAAGGCCGGGTTCGACCAGCGGCTTGCTGAGGTCGCCCAGCAGCACGAACACGAATTTCACCACCACCCAGGTCAGCCACAGCGGCAGCAGGGTGAGCAGGCCGGTCAGGAACAAGCGCTGCAGGCGCAGGCCAAGCGAAGGGGAAGGAGGCATCCGCGCATTCTAGCGGCTGCCCGTTGCGCCGGCGGCATGCCTCAGCGCGTGCGTGCTAGCAGGATGCCGACGTCGGAATAGCCGCGCGAGGCATCCAGCGGCTTCTCTTCGCCGTTGACCATGCGGTTGTTGCAAGCATGGTCGGCGCACAGCGCCAGCCAGCCGCTTGCCTTGGTGGGCTGCGCGCGCAGCTCGCCGGCGCTGGGCAGGTGGTAGCGCACGCCGTCCTGCACGCCGAGCCAGGACGCATAGGCCTGCGCATCGGCGGCGGAGACGCAGGCGACCGGCTTGCGGTCGCTGCCGGTGTTGTTCCATTTCAGCTTGCGGCCGAAGAAGCCCTTGCCGCATTCGGCCGCGGCGCGGCCGGTGGCGTTGGCGAAGCGGGCGTAGTCGGCGCGGCTGACCGTCAAGATCTCTACGTTGGCCGCGGTTGCGCCTGCATTGGCGGTTCCCGTAACCGTCCGGGTGGCGGGCCCGACCCGCGCCTGCAGCGCCCGCTGGCGCGCGGCGTCCAGCCCCAGCCAGCTGCTGTCGGCCAGCAGGGTGGCGGCGCTGGCGCGGGTGGCGGGCTTGGCCAGCAGCGCGGCCAGGCGCCGTTCCAGCGCGGCGTCCAGCCGCTTGCGCAGCAGGACGATGGACGCGCCGGTGCCGCCACGCCGGGCGTCGAGCTGTCGGGCGCGCTGGAAGGCGGCGCGTGCGGCAGCCACGTTGCCTTCCAGCAGGGCGCGTTCGGCCGCATTGCCCAGTGCATCGAACAGTTCTGCGGTCAAGCGCAGGGTGTCGGGGTCGGTGGGGTTGGTCCGCCACGCCGCTTCGATGCTGTCCCAGGCATTGGCGTTGGCGGGCGCCAGCAGTGCGCCGCTGCGCAGTTGCTGCTCGGCGTTGGCGACGAAGGCGGCGACGCTACCGCCGCTCGCGGCCAGCGGATCGCCCAGTCCGGTGGCTGCGCCTTCGGGGGGGACCGGCAGGCCGGTTGCGTCGTTGGCGCTGGCGGTCGCGGCGTTGGACGCCGCTGGCGACGGGGGATTACGCAGGGCGAAGTAACTCGCCGCGATCGCCAGTATCGCCATCACGCCGATGCCGGCCAGCAGCCAGTGCGGCCGCGAAGCCGGCGGTGCCGGCTGCGGTTCGCGTGCGGCGGTGGGGACTTCCACCGCGACGAAGCTCTTGCCGCTGCGGCGCTCCAGCGCATCCAGCGCCTGCAGCATGTCGTTGGCGCTGGCATGGCGCTGGTCCGGCTGCTTGGCCATGGCCTTGTCGATCAGGGGCTGCCAGTGCTTCAGCGCCGCCGGCAACCGCGGCACCGGTTCCTGCACGTGCTTGAGCGCCATCGTCAGCGCATCGCCGGCGTTGTACGGCAGTTGCCCCACCAGCATTTCCCAGGTCAGCACGCCGATGCTGTAGAGGTCGGCGCGGCGGTCGACTTCCTGCCCGCGCGCCTGCTCCGGCGGCATGTAGGCGGTGCTGCCCACCGCCAGCCCGGCGGTGGTCAGGCGCGGGTTGCTGCCGCGGCGCAGGGCGATGCCGAAGTCGGCCAGCATCGGCCGGTCGGCGTCGTCGAACAGCACGTTCTCGGCCTTGACGTCGCGATGCACCACGCCGCGCACGTGCGCGTAGTCCAGCGCGTCGAGCAGGCTGCGCAGGATCGCCGCCACCTTCGGCTGGTCGCCGACCAGCCGGCGCTGGGCCAAGTGGCCGCGCGACAGGTAGGGCATCGAATAGAACGGCAGGCCGTCGCCGGTGCGCCCGACCTCGTAGATGCCGACGATGTTGGGGTGTTCCAGCCGGGCGATGGTGCGCGCCTCGTTCTCGAAGCGGGCGCGGCTGACCTCGTCGGCCAGCGCCTCGCTGAGCATCACCTTCAGCGCCACCTTGCGGTCCAGCGAGGCCTGCTCGGCGAGGTAGACGGTGGACATGCCGCCGTGGCCGATCACCCGCAGGATGCGGTAGCCGTCGATGCTGGGGTAGGTCTTGTCGGTCACGTCGCTGTTCGTTTCCCGGGCGAAGCCGCGAGCATACGACGGGGGTGGTGATGGATGGAACGATCAGCGCGCGGGCTTGCGGCGGACGTAGAGCTGCTTGCGGGTGCGCGCGACCACCTCGCCGCCGGCATCCACGATGTCGTTCTCGAACCAGCGCAGCACCTTGCCGCCGCCGGCGGCGGCGTCGCGCAGCTCTTCCAGCATCGCGTCCTCGAGCACGAAGCTGGCCTGCACCACGCCGCGGCCGGGCTTCACGAATTCGATCTCGCCGGCCTTGTCCCAGACGAAATGGTCGCGGCCCAGGTGGTGCAGCACCATCAGCATCCAGAATGGATCGGTCATCGCGAACAGGCTGCCGCCGAAGTGGGTGCCCACGTAATTGCGGTTCCACGGGCGCATCCGCAACTCCACCCGTGCCCGGCGGTAGTCGGCGGACAGGTCGGTGAGGTGGATGCCGGCAAACAGGTAGGGCGGCCACAGGTTGAGGCCGTGCCGAAACAGGCTGGCGTGCATTGGGATGCAGGTTGCTGGGGGCGGGGCGGGGATCATCCCATACGCGGCCGTACTGTGGCGTGTGCGGCCGCCCCCGCGGAAGCGGGGGTCAGACCAGCAGCAGCGCCGACATCTGCCTGCGGTAGCGGCCCACCAGCTCGTCGTCGTCGAGCACGCGGAAGGCGTCGATCAGCGATTTGCGGGCCAGGTCGTCGCCGTACTTGCGGTCGCGGCGCAGGATTTCGAGGAACTGGGCGAGTCCGGCTTCGGCATCGCCCGCCACCAGCTGGCGCACGCCCAGCAGGTGGCGCGCGCGCAGGTCGCCCGGTTCGGCGGTGATCGCGGCTTGCAGTACTTCCGCGGGGGGCGCGTCCTTGAGCAGGGCGGCAAAACCCAGTTTGGCGCGCGCCTTGATGGCGCGGTCGTCGGTGGCGAGGTTGGCCGGCAGGCGGTCCAGCAGCTGCTCGGCTTCGCCGGCCGCGCCGGTCTGCAGCAGGGCCAGGGCCAGATCGAGCTTGTGCTCGTCCTTGTCCGGCTCGGCTTCGACCGCCTTGCGCAGGCGCACGACTTCCTGGTGCGGATCGAGCGGCGCGGCGTCGGCCGGTGCCGCCGCTTCGGCGGGGGCGTCGGCGGGTTCGATGCCGTGGTGCTTGAGGAATTCGCGCAGCTGGCCTTCCGGCAACGCGCCGGGGAAACCGTCCACCAGCTGCCCGCCCTTGACCAGCATGACCGTGGGCACCGAGCGGATCTGGAACGCCGCCGCCAGTTCCTGCTGCTTGTCCACGTCGACCTTGGCCAGTACGAAGGCGCCGTGGAAATCGGCGGCCAGCTTCTCCAGCAGGGGGCCCAGCGTCTTGCACGGGCCGCACCATTCGGCCCAGAAGTCCACCAGCACGGGCGTCTCCATCGACCGGCGGATCACCTCTTCCTCGAACTGGGCGGCGGTGGCGTCGAACACGTGCGGGCTGGCGGTCTGGTTCATGGCGTGGTCGGTAAGGGACATGGTCCAGTAGATGGCGACGATGGCGGCAATCGCAAGCTGATGTAAAAAATAGTTGACATCAAAAATGATCAATGTAATGTCTGCATTACATTTAGTCCGCTGGAGATGACATCGATGCTGCGTTTCTCTCCCCGCTCACGATTTGCCACATGGTTGGCGTTGGCCGGCGTCGGCTTGGCGCTGTTCTTCACCGGTGAATACCGCGACCTGGGCCTGCCGCTGGGCTGGCTGGGCATGTGCCTGTTCGTGGCGGCGGTGTGGTTCTCGGTGGCGCAGTTGCACGCGATCGCGCAGAGCGACGAGGAGGCGCAGGTCGCCCCCGGCGAATGGCAGGCCTGGGTCGGCGTGGCTTTCTCCGGTGCGGTGATCGCGGCCATCATGCTGAAGGCACACCTGTTCCTGCCGCAGCTGCCGATCCACCGGAACCCCGGGATCGGCGCAGCGGGCAAATCGATCGGCACGCTGTTCGTGGCCTGGCTGGTGCTGGCGCAGGTGCTGAAGCAGCGCTGGGCGGGCAGGGTGCAAGCCGACGAACGCGATGCGCGGATTGAATCGGTGGCCGGCCAGTGGGCGCGTTATGCCGCCACCGGCGGGGTGATCGCCATCGCGGTGCTGCTGGGCTTCTCCGACACCGACCGGTTGCGGGATTTCAGCTACCCCTTCATCGCGCAGATGCTGATGCTGGCGCTGCTGGCCGGGCTGTGGGTGGAGCAGCTGGTGACCGCGGTGCTGTATTGGCGCGACCGGAGGGCCTGAGCATGGGGCACGCAATGATGGCCGGCGGGCAGGTCTGGACACGGTTGGCCTACGCGGTGGTGGCCGCGCTGGGCGTGGCGATCATGGCGATTGGCATGCACGAGGGCCGCGCCCACCTGCTGTTCGGCGGAGTGATGTTCCTGCTGATGGCGGCGATTGGTTGCCTGCACATGCGCGCACTGCGGCCCGCCCGCGATGACAGCGCGCCCTCGCACGCGGAAAAGGCGGCGTGGTCGCAGATCGGCCTGGGCTGGGCGGCGCTGCTGGTGCTCGGCGGCGTGCCGCTGGGTTCGCTGCGCGGCAGCTTGGCGGGCTACCTGCTGTTCGGGACCTATGCACTGCTGGTGGTCTGTTATCCCGCATTCCGGCGCCGCTTCGTCGAGGAGCACCGCCGCTATCGCGAGGTGCCCGAGGACGAGCGCGACCGGGCGATCCGCGCACAGGGCGACTACCTGTCGAAGAGGTTGCTGGAACTGGCGATGGTCGCGCTTGCCGTCGCTTGGGTGGCATGGCCGGCACCGTTCCGTGCACTGGGCGGGCCGCTGCAGGTGGCGTCCGTGCTGCTGTTGCCGATCCTGGCCGCCAACGTGGTGGGTGAGGCGCGGGTGGCGTGGCTGCACTGGCGCGACCGGCAATGAGCGGCACCGCGATTGCCAACCAGATCCGCCGGCTGCGTTTCGAGCGCGGCGAGATGACCCAGCAGGCTCTGGCCGACGCCTGCGGCGTGACTCGCCAGACCATCATCGCGCTGGAGGCGGGGCGCTACGCCCCGTCGCTGGAGCTGGGCTTCCGCATCGCCGATGCGCTCGGCGTGCGCATCGAGGATGTCTTTCATTGGAGCAGGCCGGAATGATGAAACCATTGCGCGCAGGACTCGTCTGGGTGGGGGTCGCCATCGGCCTGTTCACGCTCACCTTGCTGCTGGCCCGGCTCGGCTTGCCGGAGTACTCGCATCGCGTCCATCCGCTGGCGCTGCGCGGCGCCAGCGGCCTGCCGGGGGCGATGCTGTTCAACGCCGGCGCCTTCCTGCTGCCGGGGATCGCGCTGTTGCTGGCCTCGCAGGCGCTGCGGCCTTCGCTGGCCGGGCATGGCTGGGCGGCGCGGATCGGGCTGACGCTGGCGCAGCTGTCGGCGCTGGCATTCGGGCTGCAGGGCGCGCTGCCGCTGGATGCTAGCGGGCAGGACGAGCACGCGATGCGCCTGCATGCGCTGGTGTGGATGCTGTGGTGGATCGCGTTCGTGCCGGCGATGCTGCTGCTGGCGCTGGGCGCGCGACGCGGCGCTGGCTTTGCGGCTGCCTGTGTCGCCGCTGGCGCGCTGGTGCCGCTGCTGGCGGTGCTGGCGCCGGTCGATGCGTGGGTGGGGCTGGCGCAGCGGCTGGTGTTCGCGCTGTGGTTGGGCTGGTGGCTGCTGGCCGCGGCGATGCTCAGCCGTGCTTCAACTTCAGCCGCAGGATCAGCGCCCCCAGCCCGAAGGTGATCGCGTTGGAAACGATCATCGGCCACGACTCAAGGAAGATGCCATAGCCGAACCAGCAGGCGATCCCGAAGGTGAACACCACGTACATCCACAGCGAGATGCCGGAGGTGTCGCGGGTGCGCAGGGTCTTAACCGCCTGCGGCACGAACGACAGGGTGGTGCAGGTGGCCGCCAGGTAACCCAGCCATTCCAGGCTCATCGCGCTGGCTCGCGATGGACGACTCCGTCCTTCATCACGAAATCCACCTTCAGCACGTTGCCGATGTCGGCCAACGGGTCGCCGGGCAGGGCGATGATGTCGGCGCGCTTGCCGGCGGCCAGCACGCCCTGGTCGTCCACGCCCAGCACCTCGGCGGCGCGGATGGTGGCGGCCTGCAGCGCCTGCGCGGCGGGGATGCCGGCCTCGACCATGTACAGGAACTCGCGCGCGTTGTCGCCGTGCGGGCCCACGCCCATGTCGGTGCCGAAGGCGATCTTCACCCCGTTGCGGTAGGCCTTGCCGGCGGTGTCCTGGATCAGCGCGCCGATCCGCGCCGCCTTTGGCCGCACGATCTCGGGGAAGTAGCCGTCGATCTTCGCCTTCTCGGCCACGAAGCGGCCGGCGTGGATGGTCGGGATGTACCAGGTGCCGTGCGCCTTCATCAGCCGCATCACCTCGTCATCCATGTAGGTGCCGTGCTCGATGCTGGTGACGCCGCCGAGGATGGCGCGGGTCATGCCCTCCTTGCCGTGGGCGTGCGCCGCCACCCGGTAGCCGTAGTCCTTCGCGGTATCGACGATCGCCTTCACTTCGTCGACGGTGAACTGCGGCGCGTCGCCGGACGCCGCGTAGCTGAGCACGCCGCCGGTGGCGGTGATCTTGATGACGTCGCTACCGTCCTTGTAGCGCTGGCGCACCGCCTGGCGGGCGCCGTCGACCGAATTGACCACGCCCTCGGTGGGGCCGGGCGGGCCGACCAGGTGCGAGAGCGCGTCGTTCCAGCCGTTGGTGGGGTCGGCATGGCCGCCGGTGGTGGCGATGGACTTGCCGGCGGCGAAGATCCGCGGTCCCTTCACCAGGCCCTGGTTGATCGCATCGCGCAGGTGCAGCGCGACCTCGCCGCCGAGGTCGCGGACGCTGGTGAAGCCGGCGGACAGGGTCTTTTCCGCGTAGCCGACCGAGCGGTAGGCGTAGTCCACCGGGTCCAGCCGGAACCCTTCGGAATAGCTTTGCGGACTGGACTGGCTGCCCAGGTGCACGTGCAGGTCGGTGAAGCCGGGCAGGCAGGTGCGGTCGGACAGGTCGATGGCACCGGCCGCGACCGGGCTGCGCCCCGGCACCACTTCGGCGATGCGCCCGCCGCGCACCACCACCGTGTGCGGGCCCAGCAGCGCCCCGCTGCGGCTGTCGAACAGCTGGCCACAGGCGAGCACGGCATCGCCGGTGGTGGCTGCAGGCGCAGCGGGGGCAAGGACAGCCAGCAGGGCGGCGGCGAGGGCGAGGCGGGTGCGCATGGCGGATCTCCCACGAGTCGGCGGATAGTGCCATGCGGGCGGCCCGTGGTGCGCTGCGGTAAGCTTCGCGGTCCGATTCCCCCGTGCCTTCCGCCGTGTCCGAGCCCGCCATCTACGATCCCCGCACCGTCGAGTCCGCCGCCCAGTCGTTCTGGGCCGATACCCGTGCCTTCGAGGTGAAGGAAGACAGCAGCAAGCCGAAGTACTACTGCCTGTCGATGCTGCCGTATCCGTCCGGCGCGCTGCACGTCGGCCATGTGCGCAATTACACGATCGGCGACGTGATTTCGCGCCACAAGCGCATGACCGGGCACAACGTGTTGCAGCCGATGGGCTGGGACGCGTTCGGCCTGCCCGCCGAGAACGCCGCGATCAAGAACAAGACCGCGCCGGCCAAGTGGACCTACGCCAACATCGAGCACATGCGCGCGCAGCTGCAGTCGCTGGGCTATGCCATCGACTGGAGCCGCGAGTTCGCTACCTGCAAGCCGGACTACTACGCCCACGAGCAGCGCATGTTCGTGCGCCTGCTGAAGAAGGGCTTGGCCTACCGCAGGAATTCGGTGGTGAACTGGGACCCGGTCGACCAGACCGTGCTGGCCAACGAGCAGGTGATCGACGGCCGCGGCTGGCGCACCGGCGCGCTGGTGGAGAAGCGCGAGATCCCGCAGTGGTTCCTGCGCATCACCGACTACGCGCAGGAGCTGCTGGACGAACTGGACAAGCTGGAAGGCTGGCCGGACTCGGTCAAGACCATGCAGCGCAACTGGATCGGCCGCAGCCAGGGGCTGGAAATCCAGTTCGCGGTCGATGGCGAACCCGAGCCGCTGACCGTGTTCACCACCCGCCCCGACACCCTGATGGGCGTGACCTTCATCAGCATCGCCGGCGAACACCCGCTGGCCCGGAAGGCCGCGCGCACCAATCCCGAGCTGGCCGAATTCATCGCCGGCCTCAAGCAGGGCGGCGTGTCCGAGGCGGAGCTGGAGACGCAGGAAAAGCGCGGCATGGCCACCGGCCAATGGGCGAAGCATCCGCTGACCGGCGAGGACATTCCGATCTACGTCGCCAACTTCGTGCTGATGGGCTACGGCACCGGCGCGGTGATGGCAGTGCCGGCGCACGACCAGCGCGACTGGGAATTCGCCAAGGCCTACGGCCTGCCGGTCAAGCCGGTGATCGTCGATGCGGCGACCCGCGACGCGCTGGAGGAAATGTCCTCGCACCTGGAGGAACACGACGATCCGATGGCGGTGGCGCTGGGCGGCCACGCCCCGGTGGACGTCTACGAGATCGACGCGGCGGTCGCCATGGTGCGCGAATACCTGCGCCGGATCGAGGAAGACGGCGCGCACACCGAACGCGGCTGGCTGATCAATTCCGGCGAGTTCAACGGCATGGACTTCGACGCCGCGTTCGAGGCGCTGGCGGTGAAGTTCGAGCTGGCCGGGACCGGCACCCGACGGGTCAACTTCCGCCTGCGCGACTGGGGCGTCTCGCGCCAGCGCTACTGGGGTTGCCCGATCCCGGTCATCCATTGCCCCGGCTGCGGCGTGGTGCCGGTGCCGGAAGACCAGCTGCCGGTGGTGCTGCCCGAGGACGTGGCCGATGCCTTCGCATCGGGCGACGTGCATTCGCCGATCAAGTCCGACCCCGAGTGGCGCAAGACCAGCTGTCCGCAGTGCGGTGGCGCGGCCGAGCGCGAAACCGACACCTTCGACACCTTCATGGAGTCGAGCTGGTACTACGCCCGCTACACCTCGCCGGGTGCCGCCGACATGGTGGACGAGCGCGCCAACTACTGGCTGCCGGTAGACCAGTACATCGGCGGCATCGAGCACGCGATCCTGCACCTGATGTATTTCCGCTTCTATCACAAGCTCCTGCGCGACGCCGGGCTGGTGCACAGCGACGAGCCGGCCACCCGCCTGCTCACCCAGGGCATGGTCATCGCCGACACCTTCTTCCGCGAGCTGGACAATGGCGGCAAGGAGTGGATCAACCCGGCCGACGTGGAACTGCAGCGCGACGACAAGGGCCGCATCACCGGCGCCACGCTGGCCGCGGACGGCCAGCCGGTGCAGATCGGCGGCACCGAGAAGATGTCGAAGTCGAAGAACAACGGCGTCGACCCGCAGCTGCTGGTGGATCGGTACGGTGCCGACACCGTGCGCCTGTTCTCGATGTTCGCCGCGCCGCCCGACCTGTCGCTGGAATGGAGCGATGCCGGCGTGGAAGGCATGGCGCGATTCCTGCGCCGGCTGTGGCGCGACGTGCACGCGCATGCCGCCCAGCCGGACCATCCGGCGGTCCACGCTTTGATCGAGAGCGGGGCCGCGCTGGACGCCCCGCAGAAGGCGCTGCGCCGGCAGGTGCACGAGGCCATCGCCAAGGTCGGCGACGACTACGCGCGCCGGCACGCCTTCAACACCGCCATCGCCGCGCTGATGGAGCTGATGAACGCGATCGGCAAGTTCAACGACACGAGCGAGCAGGGGCGCGCAGTGCGCCACGAGGCGTTCGAGGCCATCGTCCTGTTGCTGAATCCGATCACCCCCCACATCAGCCATGCGCTGTGGCAGGTGCTCGGCCATCCGGAAACGCTGCTGGAGGACGTGCCGTTCCCGAAACCGGATGCCGCTGCGCTGGTGCGCGATGCGGTGACGCTGGCGGTGCAGGTCAACGGCAAGCTGCGCGGCACCATCGAGGTCGGCGTGGACACCCCGCGCGAGGCGATCGAGGCCGCTGCGCTGGCGGAGCCGAACGTGGCTGCGTTCGTGGCCGGGCAGGCGCCGAAGAAGGTGATCGTGGTGCCGGGCAAGATCGTCAATATCGTGGTGTGAACCACCAAGGGTGGTTCAGCCCCACCGTTTCGAATACGAAACGGTGGGGCCCACTCCTTGGCTTCCATCCCCCATTCGCGCTGCGCGCGAATCGCCCCCGACTCGGGGGCTGGAGATGAAGCGCGATACACTCCCGACATGAAATCCCGCCTCGCCATCCTCGCCCTGTCCGTCGCGCTGCTGTCCGGCTGCGGCTTCCACCTGCGCAACGCGCTCAACCTGCCGGCCGATCTCGGCCCCGTCAGGGTGCTGGCGGCGGATCGCTACAGCCCGCTGGCCGACATGCTGGCCGAGGGCCTGCAGCGCGCCGGCGCGCAGGCTGCCCCGGCGGAGGCCGTCGAGGGTGTCGCCACCCTGCAGGTGATTTCCGAACAGTGGGCAGACACGCCGATCAGCAACGACCAGTCCGGCCGCGCCCAGGAATACGCGCTGCGCTATGCGGTGGTGTTCAGCTTGCGCCGTGCCGATGGCAGTACCGCGGTGCCGCAGCAGGCGGTGGAGCTGTCGCGCGACTACCTCGCGCCGGCGGTGGATTCCATCGGCAAGGCCAGCGAGCGCGAAATGCTGGTCCGCGAGCTGCGCCGCGACATGGCGGCCGCGATCCTGCGCCGCGTCGACGCCGCCTCCAAGCCGGTCGCGCAATAACGCCGGCTGTCCGCGCATGGAACTGGGCGTCGACCGCCTTGTCGGGCAATTGGCCAACGAGCCGCTGCGGCCGGTCTACCTGATTGCCGGCAGCGAACCGCTGCTGGTGCTGGAAGCGGCCGACGCGGTCCGTGCCGCTGCCCGCGCGCAGGGCATCCCCGACCGCGAAGTGCACGACATGGAAGGCCGCGACGCCGACTGGGACGGGCTGGATGCGTCGATCAATGCGCCCAGCCTGTTCGCCAGCCGGCGCTTGGTGGAAGTGCGGCTGCCCACCGGCAAGCCGGGAGCGGAAGGCGCGAAGCTGATCTCCGGCTTCTGCGCCGCGCCGCCGCCGGACGTGGTGCTGCTGGTGATCGCCGGCGAATGGTCGAAGTCGCACGCCGGCAAGTGGAGCGAGGCCATCGCCCGCGCCGGGCACCTCGCCATCGTCTGGCCGGTGAAGCCGCACGAGCTGTCGGGCTGGATCGGCCAGCGCCTGCGCAGCCGCGGCATCAAGGCCGCGCCCGACGCGGTGGCGCGGCTGGCGCAGCGGGTGGAGGGCAACCTGCTGGCGGCGGCGCAGGAAGTGGACAAGCTGGCGCTGTTGCTGCAGGGGCAGGCCGAGGTGCTGGACGTCGAGCGGATGGACGCGCTGGTCGCCGATTCCGCGCGCTTCGACGTGTTCCGGCTGGTCGATGCCGCCCTCAACGGACAGGCCGCGCAGGTCTCGCGGGTGATCGCCGGGTTGAAGGCGGAAGGCGAGGCGATTCCCGCGCTGATGGGCATGGTGGTGAAGGAGCTCAATACCGTCGCCGCGCTGGCGCGCGCGCGCAATTTCGCCGCCGAGTGCAAGGCGCAGCGCATCTGGCCGGCCAAGGAGGCCGTGTACAAGCGCGCGCTGTCGCGGCATCCGCCGGAGCGCTGGCAGCGGCTGCTGGTGGAAGCCGGCGGCGTGGACCGAATTTCCAAGGGCCGGGTGCGGCCGGGCCGCGAGTCCCACGACGCCTGGCTGCAGCTGGAACGCCTGCTGCTGGCGGTCGCGGATCCGGGCGCGCTGCGCCTGCTGGCATCGTGAGCAGCCCGCTGCGGGTGTTCTACGGCGGCAGCTTCGACCCGGTGCACAACGGGCACCTGGCCGTCGCCCGTGCCGCCCGCGATGCGCTGCACGCCGAGGTGGCGCTGGTGCCGGCGCGCGATCCGCCGCACAAGGACGCCACCCATGCCGATGCCGACCAGCGCGCGCAGCTGCTGGCGCTGGCGATCGAGGGCGAGCAGGGGCTGCGGATCGATTCCCGCGAATTGCACCGCGCCGGCCCGTCCTACACCTTCGACACCCTGGCCGAGCTGCGCGCCGAAGCGGGCGCCAGCGCGCCGCTGGCGTGGCTGGTCGGCGCCGATTCGCTGCTGCAGCTGCATACCTGGCACCGCTGGCGCGAATTGTTCGATCTGGCGCATATCGTCGCCGTGCAGCGCCCAGGCGCCCAGGTCGATGCCGCGCGCCTGCGCGAACAGGCGCCGCAGGTGCTGGCCCAGCTCAATGGCCGCTGGCTGCCGCCCGATGCGTTGGCTGATGGGCCGGCTGGCGGTTTCGTCCTGCTGCGGTTGGCGGAATTGCGGCCGGAGTCCTCCACCGAGCTGCGCCGCCGCATCGCCGCCGGCGAACCGTGGCGGGAGTGGGTGCCGGCGGCCGTGGCCGCGCGTATCGACAGCCTTCATCTCTACCGCAACCCGGCCGTTATACTGCCTGCGTTTCCATCGAGCGATCGCCCTTGACCACCGCCGCCCAAGTCATCAAGACCAGCCTGCCCACCCCGCCGCCCTCCGCGGAGGCCCTGCTCAAGGCCGTGCACGACGGGCTGGAAGCGCTCAAGGCCAAGGACATCGTGGAGATCGACGTACGCGGCAAGAGCAGCGTCTGCGATTACATGGTGGTTGCCTCCGGTACCTCCACCCGCCACGTGAAGTCGGCGGCGGACGAAGTGGTGCGCTTCGCCAAGAAGCTCGACGTGATGCCGCTGGGCGTGGAAGGCGAGCGCGAGGCCGAATGGGTGCTGGTGGATCTGGGCGACGTGGTCGTCCACGTCATGCTGCCGCGGGTGCGCGAGTTCTACGCGCTGGAACGGCTGTGGTCGGTGGGCGACCAGCCGCCGGCAGCGGGTGGCGAAGACGAATAAGCCGGGTGCCGCCACGGCGGTTGCGCCGGTGGCGGCCGCCAGCGTCCTGCAACAGCTGCAGGCGCAGTCCGGCCTCCGCGCGCCGGCCAGCCCGGCGCGCAAACGCTTCGACAAGCTGCTGTCCGAGCTGGAACGGCAGCGCGGCGAGCTGCGCGCCTGGGCCGAGGCCCTGCCGCGCTGGCACCAGCGCCACCAGTCGCAGCTGGCGCCGCTGCTGGCGCAGCGGATCGAGCTGGACGTGGCGCTGGTGGAACTGCTGGACCGCGCCGACGCCACCATCAAGCTGGCCAAGGGCGACCGCGCCTTCCTCTCCGAACTCCTGTGCCGGCTGGCCGGACCGTTGATCGCGGCCGGCCGCGAGGATCTCAAGCCGCTGTACGCGCGCCACGACCCGCAAGGCGACGTTGCGGACGCGTCGGAAACGGATGCGATGCTCAAGCAGGTACTGGGTGCCGTGTTCGGCCTGTCGCCCGAGGACGTGGCGGCGATGGATTCGCCGGACGCGGTGTTCGAACAGGCGCAGGCGCGCCTCAGCCAGCAGCAGGAACATGCGCGGCGATGCAAGGCACGCCGGCAGCAGCGCGAAGCCACCAAGCAACAGGCCGAAGAGCCGCCGCCGCTGCGCGAGCTCTATCGCAGGCTCGCGGCCAGCCTGCATCCGGATCGCGCCCGCGACGCCGCCGACGGCCAGCGCCGCACGGTGTTGATGCAGCGGCTCAACGCCGCGTACAAGGCGGGTGACCTGATCGGCCTGATCGAGCTGCAGGTGGAGATCGGCCTGCTGGATGCCGCCGGCGTGGATGCGCTCACCGACGCGCGCCTGCAGCAGTACAACCGCGAGCTGTCGCGGCAGTGCGAGGCGGTCGCACGGGAACTGGCGCAGGTGGAGCAGGGCTTCTGCGAGGACTATGGGCTGGACCTGGCGCAGCGCCCCAGGCCGCAGCAACTGGACAAACTGCTGGCGCGCTGCAAGCGCGAAGTCGAGGCCGACCTGGCCGGGCTGCGCGGCGACCTGCGCGAACTGCAGCAGCCGCAGGCGCTGAAGCGCTGGCTCAGGCAGCAACGCCAGCTGGCGGATGAGGATGCGGGTTTCGTGCACGCAGCCGACGACGGGTGGTCCAGGTGAAGGCGCGCCTGGTCGCCGTGGGGGAGCGCGCGCCCGGCTGGGTGGCGCAGGGCTTTTCCGAATACCAGAAGCGCCTGTCGCATTGGCTGCCGCTGGAGCTGGCCGAGGTCGAGCCCGGCGTGCGCGGCAAGGGACGTGATACCGCGAGGGCGATGGCCGACGAAGGCGTGCGGGTGCTGGCCGCGCTGCCGAAGAACGCCCACGTGGTCGCACTCGACGGTCGCGGGAAAATGCATTCGTCCGAACAGCTCGCCCAGCGCCTCGAACGCTGGCGCGGGCAGGGCCGCGACCTCGCTTTCCTGATCGGCGGCCCCGAGGGCCACGCCGCCGAGGTCATCGCCCGTGCCGACGAGCATTGGTCGCTGGGGCCGCTGACCCTGCCGCACATGCTGGTGCGGCTGGTATTGGCCGAACAGCTCTACCGCGCCGCGGCGCTGTTGGCCAACCATCCCTACCACCGTGCCTGATCACGGCCCGCGCGGGCAACAAAAAACCCGCCGTCGCCGGCGGGTTTTTCGTGGATCGGGTGTTGCGGAAACTCAGACCTGCATCGCCTTGGCGACTTCGGCCAGGTAGTCTTCCTGCACCTTCTCGATGCCTTCGCCGACCACCAGGCGCTGGAAGCCCAGCACGTCGGCGCCGGCGGCCTTGACCACGGCCTCGACGGTCTTGTCGCCGTCCAGCACGTACGGCTGGCCGTACAGGGTGACCTCGTTGATGATCTTGTTGATCTTGCCGCTGATGATCTTCTCGAGGATCTCGGCCGGCTTGGCCTTGTCCTTTTCGCTCATCTTGGCCAGCTCGATTTCCTTTTCCTTCGCCACGAACTCGGCCGGGACGTCGGAAGCCTTGTTGTGCGGCGGGTTCATCGCGGCGATGTGCATCGCCAGGCCGCGGGCCAGGTCGGCGTCGCCGCCGGCCAGCTCGACCAGCACGCCGATCTTGCCGCCGTGGACGTAGGCGCCCACGTTGTTGTTGCCGTCCACGCGCACCATGCGGCGCACCTGGATGTTCTCGCCCAGCTTGGCGATGGCGGCGGCGCGGGCTTCCTCGACGGTTTCGCCGGAGGCCAGCTTGGCGGTCTTCAGGGCGTCGACGTCGGCGGCGTCGGAGCCCAGCGCGGCGGCGGCGATGGCGTCGCACAGGGCGACGAAGCTGCCGTCCTTGGCCACGAAGTCGGTTTCGGAATTGATCTCGACCAGCACGGCCTTGCCACCGTTGCTGGCGGCGGCCACGCGGCCTTCGGCGGTGACGCGGCTGGCCTTCTTGTCGGCCTTGGCCAGGCCCGACTTGCGCAGCGCCTCGGCGGCGGCGTCGATGTCGCCGTTGTTTTCGGTCAGTGCCTTCTTGCACTCCATCATGCCGGCGCCGGTGCGCTCGCGCAGATCCTTGACCAGGGAAGCGGTGATTTCAGCCATGGGGATTACCTCTAGATGTTTGGAAACGCCGTTCCTGCGAAAGCAGGATCCGGGGATCTTGTCCGTTCGGGGTTCAATGTCCGTGGACGCCCGCCCGTGCGGGAATGGCGAGCAGTAACCCGCGGCCGCGCAGCTGGGCGCGGCCGCGGGACGGGGCGGTTACTCGCCCTTCTTGCCGTTGCGGCGGGCCGGCTTGGCCTCTTCGCCTTCGGCGGCGGCGGCGAAGTCTTCCTCGCGCACCGAAGCCGAGTTCGGGGCGGCGGCCTTGCCTTCCAGCACGGCGTCGGCGGCGGCGCGGGCGTACAGCTGCACGGCGCGGATGGCGTCGTCGTTGCCGGGGATCGCGTAGTCCACCAGCTCCGGGTTGTAGTTGGTATCGACCACCGCGATCACCGGGATGCCGAGCTTCTTGGCTTCCTTGATGGCGATGTCTTCATGGCCGATGTCGATCACGAAGATCGCGTCGGGCAGGCGGTTCATTTCCTTGATGCCGCCCAGCGAGGCTTCCAGCTTGTCGCGCTCGCGGCGCAGGCCCATCACTTCGTGCTTGACCAGCTTCTGGAAGGTGCCATCGGTTTCCGCGGCTTCCAGCTCCTTCAGGCGCGACACCGACTTCTTGACGGTGGCGAAGTTGGTCAGGGTGCCGCCCAGCCAACGCTGGTTCATGAACGGCTGGCCGCAACGCTCGGCTTCTTCCTTGATCGCCTCGCGCGCGCTGCGCTTGGTGCCCAGGAACAGGATGGTGCCGCGCTTCTGCGCAACGCCCGAGATGAAGTTCATCGCGTCGTTGAACAGCGGGACGGTCTTTTCCAGGTTGATGATGTGGATCTTGCCGCGGGCGCCGAAGATGTACGGCGCCATCTTGGGGTTCCAATAGCGGGTCTGGTGGCCGAAGTGGACGCCGGCTTCCAGCATCTGGCGCATGGTGATCTGGGGCATTTCTGAAACTCCGATGAGGGAACCCGCGCCGGTTGGATGGAGGCGCTGCGCCGCGGCCGCAGGGGCTGGCGCTGGATTCCGGGGTTGGGCCTCCCTGTCGTCACCGCTTCCGAACCCGCTTGCGCGGGCACCCCGGAGCGGGGATTGCCGACAGGTGTGGATTTGCCGGTGACGCCCGGCATGGCGGATAAAGCCGTGGAATTATGGGGGAAAAGTGCCGGTAAGGCAATTTGCGGGGTATTGCCGTCCCCCCGGGGCACCAGCCACCGGGCGATGACCGGAGGGCCGCGCAGCCGGCACCGCCACAATGCGCGATAATCCGCAAATGACTATCAATCTGAAGACCCCGGCCGAAATCGAGAAAATGCGCGAGGCCGGCCGCCTGGCCGCCGAAGTGCTGCAGGTGGTCGCCCCGTTCGTGAAGCCGGGCGTCACCACCGAGGAACTCGACCGCATCTGCCATGACCACATCGTCAACGTGCAGGGCGCGATCCCGGCCAACATCGGCTACCGCGGCTATCCCAAGACCGTGTGCACCTCGGTCAACAACGTGATCTGCCACGGCATCCCCAGCGAGGCCAAGGTCCTGAAGGACGGCGACATCGTCAACATCGACGTGACCGTCATCAAGGATGGCTGGCACGGCGACACCAGCCGCATGTACTTCGTCGGCACCCCGTCGGTGATGGCCAAGCGGTTGGTGGACGTCACCCGCGAGGCGATGTTCCGCGGCATCCGCGCGGTCAAGCCGGGCGCGACGCTGGGCGACATCGGCCACGCCATCCAGAGCTATGCCGAGGCGGAGCGTTTCAGCGTGGTGCGCGACTACTGCGGCCACGGCATCGGCAAGATCTACCATGACGACCCGCAGGTGATGCATTACGGGCGCCCGGGCGAAGGGCTGGTGTTGCAGGAAGGCATGACCTTCACCATCGAGCCGATGATCAACGAAGGCGCGCGGCACACCCGCCTGCTGCCGGACGGCTGGACCGTGGTCACCAAGGATCGCAAGCTGTCGGCGCAGTGGGAACACACCGTGGTGGTGACCCATGATGGCGTCGAGATCCTGACCCGGCTGCCGGGCGACGACAACGACCTGTGAGCACGCCGGCGGGCGGTGATCCTGCCTGGTCCGCCGCGGCGAAGGCCGCGCAGGCGCGCATCGACGCCCGCTTGGCGCGTCGCTTCGACAGCGGCCATCCCGCCGACCGCCTGGTCGCCCTGCGCGCGCGCGCGGTCGATGCGCAGGTGCGCGCGGCGTGGCGGCGCTGCATTCCGGAAGACGCACCGCTGGCCCTGTTCGCGGTGGGCGGTTATGGCCGCGGCGAACTGTTCCCGCAGTCCGACATCGACCTGCTGGTGCTGGCCGAACCCGAAGCGCAACGCGCTTGGGAAACGGCGCTGGCGCGCTTCGTCGCGCTGCTGTGGGATGCCGGCCTCGAGGCCAGCCACGCGGTGCGCTCGGCGCAGGAATGCACCGCCGCCGCGGCCGACGACCACAGCGTGCTGACCGCGCTGATCGAGGCGCGCCCGCTGTGCGCCGCCGCAGCGACGGAAGAGGCACTGCGCGATGCCATCGCGCCGTCGCGGGTGTGGCCGCCGGAAGCGTTCTTCGAAGCCAAGTGCGAGGAACAGCGCCGCCGCCACGCGCGCTTCGGCGACACTTCCGACAACCTCGAGCCCAATCTCAAGGACGGCCCCGGCGGGCTGCGCGACCTGCACCTGCTGGGCTGGCTGGCGCTGCGCAGCTTCGGCGTGCACGCGCTGGACCGGCTGATCGAGCTGGGCCGGCTGGGCTGGGACGAGGCCGCCGCGCTGGAGCGCGAGCGCCGTGCGCTGTGCCGGCTGCGCTACGGCCTGCACCTGGTGGCGGGCCGGCGCGAGGAGCGCCTGCGCTTCGATTACCAGAAGCTGCTGGCAGCGCGGCTGGGCTTCGCAGACGATGCCGATTCACTCGGCGTCGAGAAGATGATGCAGGGCTTCTACCGCAGCGCCGCGGTGGTGCGGCGGATCGGTGACCGCCTGCTGCAGCGCTTCGAGGAGCACTTCGAAGGCGTTGCCACGCCCGAGCCCATCGATGCGGATTTCGAGCGCCGCGGCGGCTGGCTGGCGGCGCGCACGCCGGGCTGGCTGGCCCGCGACCCCGCCAACCTGTTCGCGCTGTTCGCCGCATGGGCGGCGGACCCCGGCCTGCGCGGCCTGCATTCGCAGAGCGCGCGCGAACTGGCGCAGGAGCTGCCGCAGATCCCCGCCTACACCGATGCGACGCCGGCGTTGCGCGAGGCCTTCCTGCAGCTGTTGCGCGGGCCGCAGCCGGTCAGGACGCTGGAGCGCATGGCCCGTTCCGGCGTGCTGGGGCGCTGGATCCCGGCGTTCCAGCGGGTGTCCGGACGGATGCAGTTCGACTTGTTCCATGTGTTCACCGTTGACCAGCACACGCTGGCGGTGCTGCGCAACCTCGACCAGTTCGCCAGCGGCGAGGCTGATCCGCGTTTCTCCATCGCGCACCTCGTGTGGCCGTCGTTGCGCAAACCGGAGCTGCTGCTGCTGGCCGGGCTGTTCCACGACATCGGCAAGGGCCGCGGCGGCGACCATTCCGAACTCGGTGCGGTCGACGCGCGCGCGTTCTGCGAAGCGCACGGCCTATCCGAGGCCGACACCGCGCTGGTCGAGTGGCTGGTGCGCAGGCACCTGCTGATGTCGGTGACCGCGCAGAAGCAGGACATCACCGATCCCGAGGTGATCCACCGTTTCGCCGCCGAGGTGGCCGACCGCCAGCGGCTGGATGCGCTCTACCTGCTGACCTGCGCCGACATCGCCGGCACCTCCCCGAAACTCTGGAACAGCTGGAAGGACCAGCTGCTGGCCGACCTGCATACCGCCACCCGGCTGGCGCTGCGACGGGGGCTGGGGCAGCCGGTGGCGGCGGCCGAACGCGTCGCCGAGAACCGCGCCGCGGCGCGCGCGCTGCTGCTGGAAACCGGACATGGCGATGCCGACGTCGACGCCATGTTCGCGCGCATGCCGGACGAGAATTTCCTGCGCAGCCGCCCCGAACAGATCGCGTGGCAGGCCACCGCGCTGCATGGCGTCCGGCCGTTCGAGCCGGTGGTGGCGGCGCGCGCGATCCCGGGTCGCGACGGGCGCGACGGGCTGGACGTGCTGGTGCACATGCCCGATCGCGACGGCCTGTTCGCCGCCATCGTCATCACGCTTGATCGCCTGGGCATGAGCGTGCTGCAGGCGCGGGTGCTGGACGGCCCGGACGGCACCATCTTCGACACCTTCCACGTGCTGCCGGCGGAGCAGCGGCAGGCGCCGGAACCGGCGCTGCTGGCCGCGGCGCTGGCGCGGGCGCTTTCAGGCGACCTCAGTCGCATGTCACCGGCGCGGCGCAGCCAGCCGCGCCACCTGCGCCACTTCCGCGTGGCCCCGCAACTGGACTTCACCGACATGGCCGGCGGCACCCGCATCGGCCTGGTCTGCACCGATCGCCCCGGCCTGCTGGCCGACGTGGCGCGGGTGCTGCGCGAACAGCGGCTGCGCGTGCACGATGCGCGCATCGCCACTTTCGGCGCGCGCGCCGAAGACCTGCTGCTGGTCAGCGACGAACACAATCACCCCCTTTCGCCGGAACGTTGCGATGCCCTGCGCGCCGCGCTGCTGGCGGTTTTCGACGGAGACAACCGATGACTGCAACCGATTTTTCCGCCCTGCGCGCGATCCTGGAAGATGCGTGGGAGCGCCGCGCCGAGCTGGGCGCCGACGACATCGCCGGCCGCGTGCGGCCCGCGGTGGACGCGGCCATCGCCGGGCTGGAAAGCGGTGAATTGCGCGTGGCCGAGCCCGACGGCAACGGCAGCTGGCAGGTCAACCAGTGGTTGAAGAAGGCGGTGCTGCTGTATTTCCGCACCCAGGACATGGCGCTGGTCGATGCCGCGCCGGCGCCGTTCTGGGACAAGGTGCCGGCGCGCTTCGCCGGCTTCGACGAGGCCGCGTTCCGCCAGCTCGGCGCGCGGGTGGTGCCGGGCGCAGTGGTGCGCGCGGGCAGCCATATCGGCAAGGACGTGGTGCTGATGCCGAGCTTCGTCAACATCGGCGCCTTCGTGGGCGAGGGCACGATGGTCGACACGTGGGCCACGGTCGGCAGCTGCGCGCAGATCGGCAAGGGCTGCCACCTGTCCGGCGGCGTCGGCATTGGCGGCGTGCTGGAGCCGCTGCAGGCGGGGCCGACCATCATCGAGGACCACTGCTTCATCGGCGCGCGTTCGGAAGTGGTGGAAGGCTTCGTGGTCGGCCACCACAGCGTGGTCGGCATGGGCGTGTTCCTCGGCCAGAGCACGCGCGTGTACAACCGCATGACCGGCGAGGTGACCTACGGCTCGGTGCCGCCGTACAGCGTGGTGGTGTCGGGCTCGCTGCCGGCCGCCGACGGCAGCCATTCGCTGTACTGCGCGGTGATCGTCAAGCAGGTGGACGAAAAGACCCGCAGCAAGACTTCGGTCAACGATCTTTTGCGTGGACTGGCGGATTGACTGATGGTGTCGTCGCTGGGCTGGCCGGCATGCGTTGTCCGCGACACGCCGTGAATACGTCCATGTAGGCTCATCGGCGGCATCCATGCCGCCGAAGGTCGCGGCCAACGCACGCCGGCCAGCCTTTCGAACCCGCAGGCATGGCTCGTGGCGTGTCGCGGGATTGGCTGCCCGCCGTCCATTCCGGAGATCCATGACTTTCGGCAGGGGAGCCGCGCGGCGCGCCATGCGACAGGATAGGCATCCTCACCGGAGCGATGCCATGAAGAAGCGCCTGTCCATCACCCTGCTGGTCGCCGCGCTGACGGCCGCCTCGGCCAATTCCGCGCAGGATCTTTCGCGCTACGGCGACGACGGGCTGCAAGCGGAGCTGGGTGCGATCGCCGAGGCCGACATCGCCCTGCTGGTGCCGATGCGCGATGGCGTGGGTTTGTCCACCAACATCTGGCGGCCGAAGGGCGCGAAGGGCCCGCTGCCGACGATCCTGTGGAAGACGCCGTACAACGAACACGTGCTGCGCGGCAGCACCGCGCGCTTCGCCGCCGAGGCGGTGCGCAACGGCTACGCCTTCATCGTGCAGAACGAACGCGGCCGCTATTTCAGCCAGGGCAAGTACGAGATCCTCGGCTACCCGCAGACCGATGGCTACGACACCCTGAGCTGGATCGCCAAGCAGCCGTGGTCGAACGGCAAGGTCGGCACGCTGGGCTGCTCGTCGTCGGCGGAGTGGCAGCTGGCGCTGGCGGCCCTGAACCATCCCGCGCACGCGGCGATGGTGCCGATGGCGGCGGGCGCGGGCATCGGCAAGGTCGGCCCGTTCTGGGAGCAGGGCAACTTCTACACCGGCGGCGTGCCGCGCACGCTGTTCGCGATCTGGATGTACGGCGTCGACAATCCGCTGCGTGCGCAGCTGCCGCAGGACCTGTCCGGGCCGATGCGCGCGCGGATCGCGCAGTACAACGACCTCGACGCGAAGAAGCCTGATGTCGAGTGGAAGAAACACATCTGGCACCTACCTTACGCCAGCCTGCTGTCCTCGCTGGGCGAGCCGGCCGGCACCTTCGAAACCCAGATCGCGCGCGGCCCGGGCGACCCGGCGTGGAAGACCGGCGGCCTGTACGACGACTCGATGGGCTGGGGCGTGCCGGCGCTGTGGTTCAACAGCTGGTACGACGTGTCCATCGGCCCGAACATGGCGCTGTACAACCACGCCCGCAACGTCAATTCGGACAAGGAGGCCAGCGCCAACCAGTACGTGGTGGTGGGGCCGAACCCGCACTGCCAGTTCGCGCGACTGGGCAAGGACTACAAGGTCGGCGACCGCGACATGGGCGACGCCAGCTTCCCTGTGGATCAGCAGATCTTCGCGTTCTTCGACCGCTGGCTGAAGAACCAGCCGAAGGCGTTCGCCGCCGACACGCCGCATGTGCGCTACTTCACCATGGGCGCCAACCGCTGGCAGTCGGACACGCAGTGGCCGCCGAAGGCCGCCACCCCGGTCCGCATGTACCTGCGCTCCGGCGGCAACGCCAATTCGATGTACGGCGACGGCCTGCTGTCGTTCGAGGCGCCGCGCGCGGACGAGCCGAAGGACAGCTACCGCTACGACCCGGCCAACCCCGTGCAGACCATCGGCGGCGGCGACTGCTGCAACGGCGGCGTGGTGATTCCCGGTGCGTTCGACCAGCGCCAGATCGAGTCGCGCCATGACGTGCTGGTCTATACCAGTGCGCCGCTGGAGGCGCCGATGGAGGTGACCGGCTTCGTCGATGCGGTGCTGAAGGTCTCCTCCAGCGCGAAGGACACCGATTTCGCGGTGAAGCTGGTGGACGTGGCGCCGGACGGCACCGCCTGGATCATCGGCGACACCATGCTGCGCGCGCGCTACCGCGACAGCTACACGGTGCCCGCATTGATGCAGCCGGGCACGGTGTACACGCTCAAGCCCACGCCCATCACCACTTCGATCCAGTTCGGCAAGGGCCACCGCATCCGCGTCGAGATCACCAGCTCCAATTTCCCCAAGTTCGCCCGCAACCTCAACACCGGCGGGCCGAACGAAACCGAACGCGAGGCGGTGGTGGCCGACAACGCGATCCATCACTCGGCGGATAATGCGAGCTATATCGAACTGCCGGTGGTGAAACGCTGACATGGCCGCAACGCTGTACGGACTGAAGAACTGCGACACCTGCAGGAAGGCACTGAACTGGCTCAAGCGCTTCGATATCGCGCATGCGTTCGTCGACTACCGCGACGAACGCCAGTCGCCGGAAACCCTGCTTGGCTGGAAGGACGCGGTGGGCGGCTGGGATGCGCTCATCAACAAATCGTCCACGACGTGGCGGCAGCTGCCGCCCACCCGCAAGGCACCGGGCAGCGATGCCGAATGGAAGCTGCTGCTGAAGGAATATCCGCAGTTGATCCGGCGGCCGGTGGTGGTACTGGACGATGGCACCGTTTCGCAGGGCTTTTCCGACAACGGTTTCAAGAAGCTGTTCGGCGTCGGCTGACATGGCTGGCGTCCTTGCACTGGCATGCGAGCTGATCGCGCGTCCTTCGGTGACCCCGGATGACGCCGGCTGCCAGCGCCTGGTCGCCGATCGCCTGCAGGCGGCCGGTTTCAACTGCGAGCACCTGCGCTTTGGCGAGGTGGACAACCTCTGGGCCACCCACGGCAGCGGCGGCCCGGTGCTGGTGCTGCTGGGTCATACCGACGTGGTGCCCGCCGGCCCGGTGGCGGCGTGGGCCTCGGATCCCTTCATGCCGGAGCTGCGTGACGGCGCGCTGTACGGGCGCGGCGCCGCCGACATGAAGGGCAGCGTCGCCGCATTCGTCATCGCGCTGGAGCGCTTCGTCGCCGCGCACCCGGGCCACCCCGGCACGGTGGCGCTGCTGCTGACCTCGGACGAGGAGGGCGATGCCATCGATGGCGTGCGCAAGGTCGCGGAGGTGTTCCGCGAACGCGGCCAGCGCATCGACTGGTGCATCACCGGTGAGCCATCGTCGAAGGAAACGCTCGGCGACCTGCTGCGGGTCGGCCGGCGCGGCACGCTGTCGGCGACGCTGACTGTGCGTGGCGTGCAGGGCCACGTGGCCTATCCGGAGAAGGCGCGCAATCCGATCCATCAGGCGATGCCGGCGCTGGCGGTGCTGGCGGCCCGGCGCTGGGACGATGGCTTCGACAGCTTCCCGCCCACCAGCCTGCAGATCAGCAACGTCCACGCCGGCACCGGCGCCAACAACGTCATCCCGGGCGAACTGCAGGCGCTGTTCAACCTGCGCTACAACCCGCACTGGCGCGCGCCGCAGCTGGAAGCCGAGTGCGAGGCAGTGCTGGCCGCGCACGGGCTGGACTACAGCGTCCACTGGCATCGCGGCGGCGAGCCGTTCCACACCCCGGAAGGCCCGCTGCGCGCGGCGGCGCGCGAGGTGCTTGCGCAGTTCGCAGGCCACATGCCCGAGGAAAGCACCGGCGGCGGCACCTCCGATGCCCGCTTCATCGCCCCGCTCGGCGCGCAGTGCATCGAGATCGGTCCGGTCAACGCCAGCATCCACAAGGTCGACGAGCACGTGCGCGTGGCCGATCTGGAGCGGCTGCCCGACCTCTACCTGGCATTGATGGAGCGGGTGCTGGCGGATTGAGAAGGGCGCTTGCGCGCGCCCGATCCGGCGTGCCATAGTCGGGCCATGCGCCGCTTCGCCACCAACGCCAACAACCTCAACCGCAATAATCGCGGCACGAACCATCGTGCGCGGCTGCGGGCCCGCGCATAGGCGAAGCGACAGCAAGCCGGAACCACCCAAAGCCCGCATCGAAGGATGCGGGCTTTTTCGTTGTGCGGTTTTCACCCATCCACCAAGGAATCCCCACCATGTGCGCCATCTTCGGCATCTTCGGGCTGCAGCCCGGCGACGACCTCCAGGCCCTGCGGCGGCAGTCGCTGGAACGCTCGCAGCGGCAGCGCCATCGCGGCCCGGACTGGAGCGGGGTGTACATCGACAACGGCGGCGGTGGCAGCGGCGCGATCCTCGTGCACGAGCGGCTGGCCATCGTCGATCCGGCCGGCGGTTCACAGCCGCTGTTGTCGGCCGACGGGGCGCTGGCGCTGGCGGTGAACGGCGAGATCTACAACCACGTGGCGCTGAAGCGGGAGCTGTCGCAGCCGTATGCCTTCCAGACCGAGTCGGACTGCGAGGTCATCAACGCGCTCTACCGCGAGGGTGACGCCGATGGGAGCGGGCCGGCGTCGTTCCTCAACCGCCTCAACGGCATCTTCGCGTTCGCGCTGTGGGACAGCGCGAAGGGGCGCGCGATCATCGCCCGCGATCCCATCGGGGTGGTGCCGCTGTACTGGGGCCACGATGCCGAAGGCCGACTGCGCGTGGCCTCGGAGATGAAGTCGCTGGTGGACGATTGCGCCGACGTGGCGCAGTTCCCGCCCGGGTACTGGTATGACACCGCGAGCGGGCAACTGACGAAATACTACGAGCGCCCGTGGCGCGACTACGACGCGGTGGAAGGCGTCGAGGTGCCGCTGGCCGAGCTTCGAGAAGCGTTCGAGGCTGCCGTGCACCGCCAGTTGATGACCGACGTGCCCTATGGCGTGCTGCTGTCGGGTGGGCTGGATTCCTCGCTGGTGGCGGCGGTGGCGGCGCGCTACGCCCGCCACCGGATCGAGGACGGCGACAGGTCCGAGGCGTGGTGGCCGCGCCTGCACAGCTTCGCCATCGGCCTGGAGGGCTCGCCCGACCTGGCCGCGGCGAAGGTGGCGGCGGACATGCTGGGCACGGTCCACCACGGTTTCGAATACACCTTCGAGGAAGGCCTGGACGCGCTGCCGGAGGTGATCCGTCATATCGAAACCTACGACGTCACCACCATCCGCGCGTCCACGCCGATGTTCCTGCTGGCGCGGCGGATCAAGGCGATGGGGGTGAAGATGGTGCTGTCCGGCGAGGGCAGCGACGAGGTGTTCGGCGGCTACCTGTATTTCCACAAGGCGCCCAACGCGCGCGAGTTCCACGAGGAACTGGTGCGCAAGCTCGATGCGCTCAGCAACTACGACTGCCTGCGCGCCAACAAGTCGATGATGGCTTGGGGCGTGGAGCCGCGGGTGCCGTTCCTGGATCGCGAGTTCCTGGACGTGGCGATGCGGATGGACGCGGCGCACAAGATGGTGCGCAAGGGCGATCCCGGCCCGCAGCGGATGGAAAAGGGCGTGCTGCGCGCGGCGTTCGAGGGCTATCTGCCGCCGGAAATCCTGTGGCGGCAGAAGGAGCAGTTCAGCGATGGCGTGGGCTACGGCTGGATCGACGGACTGAAGGCGCACGCGGAGGCCGAGGTGTCGGACCGCGTGTTGGCCGCGGCCGACAAGCGTTTCCCGGTCAACCCGCCGCAGACCAAGGAAGCGTACTGGTACCGGCACATCTTCGAGCAGTTCTATCCCAGCCGCGCGGCGGCGGAGACGGTGCCGGGCGGCAAGTCGATCGCCTGTTCGTCGGCGGCGGCGATCGCGTGGGACGCCAGCTTCGCCGGCATGGCCGATCCCTCCGGCCGCGCGGTGGCGGGGGTGCACAACGACGCCATCGCGGCGGCGGGCTGAATCAGCCTGCTTCCAGCCCGCGCACCTGGTTGCGGCCGCCGGCCTTGGCCAGGTACAGGTGCCGGTCGGCCTCGCCCAGCAGCTTGTGCAGGTTGGGGAACTGCGGCGAGCGCCGGCTGGCGCCGATGCTGATGGTCATCCGCAGCGGCCGGCCGTCGATGTCGATCTCCATCGCTTCCACCGCCTGGCGCAGGCCCTCCAGGTGGCGCAGGCTGGCCTGTGCATCGAGGCCATCGATCAGCATGCAGAATTCCTCGCCGCCGAAGCGCCCGCAATAATCCTCCGGGCGGTTGTGGGCGTGCAGGGTATCGGCCATCGCCCGCAGCGCGCGGTCGCCGGCCTCGTGGCCGTAGCTGTCGTTGATGTGCTTGAAGTGGTCGATGTCGATCATCGCCACGGTCACGTCGCCGCTGCTGCTGCGGGCGATGTGCTTCTCGCTCTGCTCGAGGAAGCTGCGGCGGTTGGGCAGCCCGGTCAGGAAGTCGCGGGTGGCCAGGTCCTGCAGGGTGCCGATCAGCTCCAGCTGGTCGATGTTCTGCGAGACGCGGCAGAAGAACTCCTCGCGCGAGAAGGGCTTGCGCAGGAAGTCGTTGGCGCCGTTCTTGAGGAAGCGCGGGATCAGCGAGGCATCGGTGCTGCCGGACACGCCGATCACCGCCATCCGGTCGCGCGCGCGCAGCTGGCGCAGGCGGCGGGTCAGCTCGATCCCGTCCATGCCCGGCATTTCCTGGTCGACGATGGCCAGGCGGATGTCGGGATCGGCTTCGATCATGCGCAGCGCCGACTGGCCGTCGGCGACGTGGGACACGCGGTAGCCCTGCAGCGACAGCAGCGAGGCGATGTAGGAGCGCGCCGACAGCGAGTCGTCCACCACCAGCGCGCTGATCCGGCGGTTGCGCTCCAGCCGCTGCACCAGCCAGACCAGGTAGTCGAGACTGTCCGGCGTGCTCTTCAGCACGTAGTCGATGATGTGCTGCTGCAGCGCGCGTTCGCGCAGCGCGTCGTCGTACACGCCGCTGACCACGATGGTGGGCATGCGCCGCTCGACGAAGAAATCGATGACCTGGTCGCGGTCGCCGTCGGCCAGCACCAGCCCGGTCAGGGCGAGGAACCAGTCGGATTCGCGGTCCAGCAGTTCGCGCGCTTCCGCCAGCGTCGAGGCCACGCTGATCGGCAGCTGCACGCGCTGCTCGATGGCTTCGCGCAGCATCGACGTATAGGCACGGGAATTCTCCAGCAGCAGGATGCGCTGGGGCAGGGCGGCGATGGGTTGGCGGGCGTTGGCCAAGGCGAATCCGGCCGGCATCGGGAGGGTTCCTGTGGAAGTGCTGGCGCGGGGGGCGGCCTTGCGGCCATCCCGATTATGCAGCAGCCGCAACGCGGAATCAGTGCGGTCCTTGACCGGGATCAGGCCGGCAGGCTGCGGCATCCCAGTGCGGCGAGGATGCCGTGCATGGCCGGCAACTGCATCAGCCAGGGCGCCGCGATGGTGAGCAGGCCGGCGCCGATCACCAGCACCCCGGCGGCATTGCGCAATGCGCCGCGCTGCAGGCGCTGGCCGATGCGCGCGCCGGCCCAGGTCAGCGACACCATCACCGGCAGCGTGCCCAGCCCGAACGCGGCCATGGTCAGCGCGCCGTGCAGCGGGCTGGCACTGAGCCACGCGGCGGCCAGCAGGGTGGTGGACAGGCCGCAGGGCATCCAGCCCCAGAGCATCCCGAGCAGGAACCGCTTGCCGGCGGTGTCGGCCGGCAGCAGGCGGCGCTGCAAGGGGGCAAGCGCCCGCCACAGCCGGTTGCCGGGACCACCGGAAAAGCGCGGCAGGCGGCCCTTGGCATCCAGCATGCGCAGGCCGGCAATGACCAGCACGATCCCGACCAGCGCGCGCATCGCGATGCCCAGCTGCGGGATGCGCGCCACGCCCAGCAGGCCGCCGCCGAGGCCGCCGACCAGCGCGCCGGCCAGCACGTAGCCGCCGACCCGGCCGAGGTTCGGCTGCAGCGCCGCGAACCAGCCGCGCGAATGCACCGAGAACCCGGTGGCGATGCCGCCGCACATCGCCACGCAGTGCGCGCCGCCCAGCAGGCCGGTCAGCAGCGCCGCGCCGAGCACCAGCAGGTCAACCGGCATCGCGGTCGTCCGCTGGCGCGCCTTGCGCGGGGGGCGGTGGCCTGTCGTCCTCGCGCAGGATATCCAGCGCCGGGGTGTCCAGGTCCTCGAACTGGCCGTGCTTCACCGCCCAGGCGAACAGCAGCGCGGCGGCGCCGATCATCACCAGGCTGATGGGGATCAGGAACAGCAGGATGTTCATCGCGGCGGGACCTTGGTGAGGCGCAGGGCATTGGCGGTGACGGCCAGCGAGGACAGTGCCATGCCCAGCGCCGCCAGCCACGGCGTGACCATCCCAGCGGCGGCTAGCGGCAGCGCCAGCAGGTTGTAGCCGATCGCCCAGGCCAGGTTCTGGCGGACGATGCGACGGGTGCGCCGCGCGATCCCGATGGCCGCCGGCACGTTGGCCAGCGAGCTGCCGGACAGCACCAGATCGGCCGAGCGCTGCGCCAGTGCGGCGCCGTCGCCGATCGCCAGCGAGACATCGGCGCCGGCCAGCACCGGCGCGTCGTTGAGGCCGTCGCCGACCATCGCCACCACCCGGCCCTCGCGCTGCATCGCGCGGACGAGTGCCAGCTTGTCTTCCGGCGACTGGCGGGCGTGCGGATTCGCAATTCCCATCGCGCTGGCGAAGCGCGCCACCGGCGCGGCGGCGTCGCCGCTGGCCAGATGCAGCGTCAGGCCCTGCTCGCGCAGCCGCTGCAGCGCCTGCGCGGCGTCCGCACGTTCGCGTTCGGCGAAGCTGAAGCGTGCGCGCGCGCCGGCGTCGTTGCCCAGCCAGACCGCACCATCGTCGTCGTCACCGGTCGCGAACGGCGCGGTGCCGATGCGCCAGCGCACGCCCTCGACCGTGCCTTCCACGCCGCGGCCGGCAACCGCGCGCACGCCGCTGGCCACCGGTGCGCCTGGCACCTGCGCGAACGCGGCGGCCAGCGGATGGCTGCTGTCGCGCTCCAACGCGGCGGCGATGCGCAGCGCCGCATCGGCATCAACGCCGATGCAGGCATCCACGCCCTGCAGGTGCGGCTTGCCGTCGCCGAGGGTGCCGGTCTTGTCGAACACCACGTCGGTGGCCTGCGCCAAGCGCTGCAGCGCATCCGGCCGCACCGACAGCACGCCGATCCGGGCCAGCGCGCCGTGGGCAGCGGCCAGCGCCGCGGGCACCGCCAGCGATAGCGCGCACGGGCAGCTGATCACCAGCAGCGCCAGCACCACCTCGAACGCGCGCGCCGGCTCATGCACGCGCCACCACCAGTACACCGCGACTGCCGCCAGCAGCAGGCCGGCCACGAACCAGCCGGCGATGCGTTCGGTGCCCAACGCCAGCGCCGGGCGGTGCGCCTGCGCGCTTTCCACCAGCCGCGCCAACTCGGCAAGGCGGGTGCCGGTGCCGACGCCGGTCACGCGGATCTTCGCCGCGTGCTCGCGGCAGGCGGTGCCGGCAAACACCGGGTCGCCGGCATGGCGGGTGACCGGTGCCGATTCGCCGGTCAGCAGGGATTCCTCGAAATGCGCCTCGCCTTCGAGCAGCACGCCGTCGGCGGGTACCGGCTCGCCCACCGCGACCTGCACCACGTCGCCCACCGCCAGCGCATCGATGGGCACCGACTCGCGGCTGCCGTCGGCCAGTTCGCGGGTGGCGAACGCCGGCCGCGCCCGTGCCAGCGCATCCACCTGCGCGGAGGCAATCCCGCGCGCGCGCTGCTCCAGCTGGCGCGCCACCAGCAGCAGGAACACGAACATCACCGCCGCGTCGTACCAGACGTGGACGCCGCCGCGCACGGTTTCGATGGTGCTCACCGCCCACGCCAGCAGGGTGGAGCCGGCGATCAGCACGTCCATGCCCAGCCGGCGCCCGCGCAGTTCGTTCCATGCGCCGACGATGAACGGCCAGCCGGCCCAGAACACCACCGGGGTGGACACCATGAAGGTGATCCAGCGGAAGAAGTCGCGGGTGGGCAGCGGCATTTCGCCGCGGGTGTCGAGGTACAGCGCTTCCGCGAACATCATCGCCTGCATCGCGCCGATGCCGGCCAGGCCGATCCGCAGCAGGTCGCGGTTGCGTTCGCGCCGGCGCGCCGCTTCGCGCGCCTGGCCGGTGGCGAGGTAGGGCCGGTAGCCGAGCGCGGCCAGCCGCGCCAGCGGCTGCGACAACGCGGTGCGGGCGGGGTCCCAGGCGATGCGGATGCGCCCGGTGATGGCGTTGGCGGTGGAGTCGAGCACGCCGGGCTCGCGTGCCAGCGCGCGGTCGATCAGCCAGGCGCAGGCGGCGCAGCGCATGCCGTCGGTGAGCACGGTGATCTCGCGGCCGCCATCCACCTCGCGGGCGTGGCCAGCCAGCAGCTCCTCGCGGTCCCACGCAGCCAGTGCCGGCGCGTCGGCATCGACCCGTCCGCCTGGCGCGCTGCGCAAGCGGTAGTAGTCGTCCAGGTGCGCGTCCACGATCCAGCGCGCGGCGGCGGCGCAGCCTTCGCAGCAGAAGTCGCGCGTGCCGCTATCAGCGTCGGCGCGCACCGGCGACTGCGGCAGCGGTTCGCCGCAGTGGTGGCAGACCCCGGCCATGGCATTCACCGCGCTACGGTTGCCCGTCGTCCAGTGACGGCCGCAGCTGCGCCGCGAGCTGGCCCTTCGGCATCCGTCCGCGCAGGCGCCAGTCTTCGCCAGAGGCCGGCTGCAGTTGGACCAGCCAGTCGTGGTCCACGGCCGGCTTGGCGTCGATGCGCCAGCCGGTGTCGGTGGCGGCCAGTGCCAGCGACAGGTCCTGTTCGGCGCGGGTGGGGTGGTGCAGGCGCAGCGTGAGCGCGGCTGCGCGGTCGAAGTCGCCGCTTACCGGCAGCACTTCGACGAAACCGTGTTCCTCGTCGATGCGCACGATCGCGCCCAGCTTGCGCTCGGCTGCCCGTGCATCGGGGGTGAGGTCGGCCTGCTGGGCCTGGCCGGTGCGCTGCACTTCATCCGGCACCGCGTCGATGGCATCACCGTTGCCAGCGACGGTGAGCATGACCACGCTGCCAACCACCACCGCGCCGACCAGTGCCACCATCAGCCAAACGATGGGCTGCCGCCACGGCGATGACGATTCGCGTTCCATCCGGATTCTCCTGGAAGCCAGTGCGCGCTCCGCTGCGGGAAGCGCAGCGGTTCGCGACGATGAGGGTTACATGGGGCCAAAGAACGTGCTGTCGACGCGCGCCTTGGCGCTGCCGTCGTCGGCCTCGATCACGAAGACCAGCGGGTGGCGGCCGCGCAGGGTGGCGGGCGCGCCCACCTCGACCGCCTGCGACACCACTTCGCCGGCCGGCACGCGCACCTCCAGCGGTGCGTCCTTGAGCGACAGCGACGCGGCGTCGGCCGATTCGATCCGCACCCGGTAGCTGCGGTCGGCGTCGGTCTTGTTGACCAGCTTCAGGGTGTAGCCGTTGGCAGTGCGGTCGCCCTGCTGCTGGTACAGCGCATTGCGGTCGCGCAGCACGTCGGCGATCAGCGGGCTGCGGTTGAACACGCCCCAGGTCCACGCCGCCACCAGCGCGGTGAGCAGGAAGCCATAGACGAAGATGCGCGGGCGCAGCACCCGGCCCGACTTGCCGTCCAGCGCGTGCTGGGTGGTGTAGCGGATCAGCCCGTGCGGCATCCCCATCTTGTCCATCACGTCGTCGCAGGCGTCGATGCAGGCGCCGCAGGCGATGCACTCGTACTGCAACCCGTTGCGGATGTCGATGCCGACCGGGCAGACCTGCACGCACATGGTGCAGTCGATGCAGTCGCCCAGCTCCTCGGTCTGGAACTTCGGCAGCGGCGCGGCATCGGTGCCATCCAACATCACCGTGCCGGCGGCCTGCAGCCGCGATGCGGCGGCGCTGGGATGTTTGCTGGCGCGGAACACGTAGTCGTAGGCGGTGCGCAGGTCGAGCAGGCCGCGCGCGCGTTCGAGCACGCTGGCCAGGCCCTTCTTGCGCGGGCCGCGCGGCTCGCCGCGCATCGGGTCGTAGGCGATGATCAGGGTGTCGCGGTCGAACATCGCGCTCTGGAAGCGCGCGTACGGGCACATGTACTTGCACACCTGCTCGCGCAGGATGCCGGCGTTGCCCCAGGTGGCCAGCGAGTAGAACAGCACCCAGAACAATTCCCAGCCGTTCCAGTCGAACGGCACCAAGCGCGCGCCCAGGCTGGCGATGGGGGTGAAGAAGCCGACGAAGGTGAACCCGGTCCACAGCGCGAACGCTAGCCACAGCAGGTGCTTGCTGCCCTTGCGCAGGATCTTTTCACGGTTCCACGGGCCGGCATCCAGCTTCATCCGCTTGGCGCGGTCGCCTTCGGTCCAGCGCTCCATCCACAGGAAACATTCGGTCCATACCGTCTGCGGGCAGGCATACCCGCACCACAGGCGGCCGGCCAGGGCCGTGGTGAAGAACAGGGTGAACGCCAGGATCATCAACAGCAGCGCCAGCAGGCTGAAGTCCTGTGGCCAGAAGGTCAGCCCGAACACGTGGAACTTGCGCGCCGGCAGGTCGAACAGCACCGCCTGGCGGTCGTCCCAGGTCAGCCACGGGAACAGGTAGTACATCCCCAGCAGCCAGAACACCGCCGCCTTGCGCAGGCGGTCGAAGCGCCCGGAAACGTCGCGCGGATAGACCTTCCGCTCGCTCACATAGACGGAATCGCCGCCGGAATCCAGCAGGTCGATGTCGATGCGTTTGTTCACTGCCTGTTACCTGGTGCTGGGTCCGTTGAAGCGGCTGGAAGGCCGCAGCAGGATCCAGGTGAAGAGGCTGGACGACGCCGTCGCCAGCCAGAAAGTGAAGAAGCCGAGGGTGTAGCCCAGCCCGCGGGTGATCGCCAGGCCGGGGAAGGTCAGGTCACGCAGTTCCAGCGGATCGATGAAGGCGAAGAACACCATCGTCGCCACCCCGGCCGCGAAGAAGCTGGGCCACAGGATGGCCCCGATCCGCTGCGCCATGGGGCGCGGCGGATGGTCGAAGTCCGGGGTGGTGTACGGGGTCATTGCTGGGTCTGGGCGTCTGGCTTGGCTTGGTGGGAGAGCGACCAGACATAGGCCGCGACCAAGCGTGAACGGGTATCGCCCAATACTTTACCCCAAGCTGGCATCACCCCATGGCGGCCTTCGCCGATGGTGGTCCGCAGTGCCTCGCGGCCGTCGCCGTACAGCCAGTAACCATCGGTCAGGTCCGGTGCGCCGACCTTCTGGTCGCCCTTGCCGTCCTTGCCGTGGCAGGCCACGCAGACGCCTTCGTACAGGGTCTTGCCGCGCGCCGCGGCGTAGTCGTTGCGGTTGCCGCCGGCCGGCTCGCCCAGCTGGTGCACGTAGGCGATCACGTAGTCCACCGCATCCGGGCCACCCATGCCCTGCAGCACCTTGCCCCACGGCGGCATCACGCCTTCGCGGCCTTCCACCACCGTATGCAGGACCTGTTCCGGGCTGCCACCCCAATGCCAGATGTCGTCGGTGAGGTTGGGATAGCCCACGGCGCCCTTCGCCGACGAGCCGTGGCAGGTGGCGCAGGTATTGGCGAAGATCGACTTGCCCAGCGTGACCGCCTGCGGGTCGCGCGCCAGCACGTCGATCGCCTGGCCCTTGTACGGGGCGAAGGTTTTTTCCAGCCGCGCGTTGGCGACGGCGGCCTGCGCGTCGTGTTCGCCCTGCGAGCTCCACTTGCCAAAGCCCTGGTAGGTGCCGAAGCCGCCGTACCAGAACAGGTAGCCGAAGGCGAATGCGATGGCGATGTAGAAGCCGTTGATCCACCAGCGCGGCATCGGCTTGTTGTACTCGGTGATGTCGCCGTCCCAGTAGTGGCTGGTGTCCTCCGGCTTGGGATCGCCGGGGCGGCGCTTGGCGGTCCACCACAGCAGCCAGGTCACGCCCAGCAGGTTGAACAGCACCAAGATGATGACGTACCAGTTCCATGCGGTGGTCATGCGTTCGTCCCCTCGTTGTCGCCGGCCAGGGCTTCGCCCGCCGGCACGTGGTCATCCACCGCCAGCCGCGCGGCGGCGTCGAAGCCGCTGCGCAGGCCCGGCTGCCAGGCCCACGCCCACAGGCCGATGAACAACAGCAGCAGCAGCGTTGTCACGATTCCGGAAATCATCTGCTCAATTCCCCCGTGGCGCGTGCTTGCCGAGGCCCTGCAAGTAGGCCACCAGCGCATCCAGTTCGGTCTTGCCCTCGACGGCCGCGGGCGCGGCCGCGACCTCGGCATCGGTGTAGGGGTCGCCCAGGCGCTTGAGCGCGCGCATGTGCGACTGCACGGTGGCGCCGTCCAGGGCGTTCTCCTGCAACCACGGGAACGACGGCATGTTCGATTCCGGCACCACGTCGCGCGGATTGACCAGGTGCACCCGGTGCCAGTCGTCGGAGTAACGGCCGCCGACCCGGGCCAGGTCCGGGCCGGTGCGCTTGGAGCCCCACTGGAACGGACGGTCGTAGACGGATTCACCGGCCAGCGAATAGTGGCCGTAGCGCTCGGTTTCGAAGCGCAGCGTGCGCACCATCTGCGAATGGCAGTTGTAGCAACCTTCGCGGATGTAGACGTCGCGCCCGGCCAGTTCCAGCGCCGGGTAGGGCTTGACCCCTGGCAGCGGCTTGATCGCCTCGGCCTGGAACATCAACGGGACGATCTCGGCCAGGCCGCCGAGGGAAACGGCGACGGCCACCAGCACGGCCAGCAGGCCGATGTTCTTCTCGAGCTTCTCGTGTGCGATTCCCATGTCTCGTCCTCAGGCCTTGGCTTCAGCGACGTCGGGCGACATGACCGGATGTTCGGCAACGCCGGACGCCATCTTCCAGGTCTTCCACATGTGCCAGCCCATCAGGCACATGCCGGACAGGATCAGCAGGCCGCCCAGCAGCCGCCCCAGGTAGTAGGGGTAGGTGGCGACCAGCGACTCGACGAAGCTGTAGGTCAGCGTGCCGTCGGCGTTGGTGGCGCGCCACATCAGGCCCTGGGTGATGCCGGCGATCCACATCGAGACGATGTAGAACACCACGCCGATGGTGTGCATCCAGAAATGGGTGTCGATCAGCTTGGTCGAATACATCCCCGGCAGGCCCAGCAGGCGCGGGTATAGCGCATACAGCGAGCCGATCGAGATCATCGCCACCCAGCCCAGGGTGCCGGCATGCACGTGGCCCACGGTCCAGTCGGTGTAGTGCGACAGCGAGTTGACCGTTTTGATCGACAGCAGCGGGCCTTCGAAGGTCGCGATCATGTAGAAGCTGATCGCCACGATCAGGAACTTCAGGATCGGGTCGGTGCGCAGCTTGTGCCACACGCCGGAGAGCGTGAGGATGCCGTTCATCGCGCCGCCCCAGCTGGGGGCCAGCAGGATCACCGAGAACACCATGCCCACCGACTGCGCCCAGTCCGGCAGCGCGGTGTAGTGCAGGTGGTGCGGGCCGGCCCACATGTAGATCGAGATCAGCGCCCAGAAGTGGACGATGGACAGGCGGTAGGAGTAGATCGGGCGCTGTGCCTGCTTCGGGACGAAGTAGTACATCATCGCCAGGTAGCCGACGGTGAGCAGGAACGCCACGCCGTTGTGGCCGTACCACCACTGCGCCATCGCGTCGACCGCGCCGCTGTAGACCGAGTACGACTTCCACAGCCCGGCCGGCATCACGATGTTGTTGACGATGTGCAGCAGCGCCACCGCGATCACGTAGGCGCCGTAGAACCAGTTGGCGACGTAGATGTGCTTGACCCGGCGCTTGGCGATGGTGCCGAAGAACAGCCAGCCGTAGGCCACCCAGACGATTGCGATCAGCACGTCCAGCGGCCATTCCAGCTCGGCGTATTCCTTGCTCTGGGTGATGCCCAGCGGCAGGGTGATCACCGCACCCAGCATCGCTGCCTGCCAGCCCCAGAACACGAACTGGGCCAGCTTGTCGGAGATCAGCCGCACATGGCAGGTGCGCTGCACCACGTACAGTGACGTGGCGAACAGCACCGAGCCGCCGAATGCGAAGATCATGCCGTTGGTGTGCAGCGGCCGGATCCGGCTGTAGGTCAGCCACGGGATGTCGAAGTTGAGGGCGGGCCAGTACAGCTGCGCGGCGCAGAGGACGCCGACGGCCATGCCGACGATGCCCCAGAACACGGTCGCAACCGCGAACTGGTGCACCACCTTGTCGTTGTAGGTGCCGGTGGTGGCTTGCATGCGGGTCTCCGGAGTGAACATGGACATGCTAGTCATGCCTCGAGGACCGGGGCTTGACGTAGGTCAAATTGACGGGGTCTATCGCAGTCGTGGCGGGCGGTGTAAGCCGGGCAACGGATGGCAGGATCGGCGATAATTGTAGCCCTAGCCTCCCCGATTTGCAGGCACAAGCAGAGTCATGAGCGACCCGATCCCGCTGAACCTGGCACGGCTGCGGCGTACCTGTGCCGAATGCTCGCTGCAGATGCTGTGCCTGCCTGCCGGGGTGGATGCGGACGACCTTGGCAGGTTGGATACGGTGGTGCAGCGGCGCAAGCCGCTGGCCAAGGGCGAAAGCCTGTATCGCACCGGCGATGCGCTGCGGGCGGTCTTCGTGGCCAGCGAGGGCAGCTTCAAGACGGTGGTGGTGAACCCGGCCGGCGAGGAGCACGTGCTTGGCTTCCACCTGCCGGGCGAGCTGTTCGGGCTAGACGGCATCGGCAGCGGCCAGCACCGCTGCGAGGCGGTGGCGCTGAGCGATGCGCGCGTATGCGAACTGCCGTTCTCGCAGCTGGCGACCATCGCCGCCAAGCTTCCTAGCCTGCAGCAGCAGCTGCTGCGCGTGATCGGGCAGAGCGCCGACCGCGACCACGACCACGTGGACGTGCTGTCGCGGCGCCAGGCCAGCGAGCGCATCGCCCTGTTCGTGCACGGCCTGAGCGAGCGCTACCGGCGCATCGGCCGGCCCAGCGATGATTTCCAGCTGCCGATGAGCCGCGACGAGATCGCGCGCTACCTGGGGCTGGTGCTGGAAACCGTCAGCCGCGGCTTCAGCCGCCTGCACGAGGACGGCGTGATCGAGGTGCGCGGCCGCCGCGTGCGCATCCTCGACGAAACGGCGTTGTGCCTGGCCGCCAACGGCGGCAGCGACGGCCTGAGTCCGCAGCCGCGCAAGCGCGACCGCGCCTGACCGGTTCGCGCGGCGTGTCCCTGCCGGGCTTGCCCGGCGGCGGGGCTTCCGCGAAGCTGCCCGGATGATGGCGGACTTGGACATTCTTCGCGGGCTGGCGGTGGCGCTGGGACTTGGGCTGCTGGTGGGCGTGGAGCGCGAGCGCCGGCGCGCCGACGACGGCCACGGCGTGGCCGGGGTGCGCACGTTCGCATTGATCGGATTGGCGGGGGCGATCGCCGAGCGCATCGGCGGCATCGGGATCGCGCTGGGTGGCGCCTTCGTGGTGCTGGCGGCGCTGGCCGGCTACCGCGCCAGCCGTGGCCGCGACCCCGGCCTGACCACCGAGACCGCTATGCTGGTGGTATTCCTGCTGGGCGTGCTGGCGATGCGCGAGCTGGTGCTGGCGGCGGGCCTCGGCGTGGCTGTCACGCTGCTGCTGGCGATGAAGACGCGCGCCCACCACTTCGTCCACCAGGTGCTGACCGACCAGGAGCTGCACGATGCGCTGCTGCTGGCGGCGGCCGCGACCGTGGTGCTGCCGCTGCTGCCGGATCGCGCCATCGATCCGTGGGAGGTGCTCAATCCGCGCAAGCTGTGGCTGCTGGCGGTGATCGTGATGGCGATCAGCGCGCTGGGGCACGTGGCCAGGCGTGCATTCGGCGTGCGCGACGGGCTGCTGCTGGCGGGATTCGCCGGTGGTTTCGCCTCCAGTTCCGCGACCATCGCCAGCATGGGCGCGCGGGCGCGTAATGAACCCGCCTTGGCCAGCGCCTGTGCCGGTGCCGGGATGATGTCCAACGTCAGTACCGTGGTGCAGCTGGGCGTGGTGGTGGGGCTGCTGTCGCCGCCGCTGCTGGGCCGGCTGTGGCCGGCGCTGCTGGTCTCCGGGGTGGTGGTGGCTGCATTCGCCCTTGCTGCCGTCCGCGCTGCGCGTGACGTACCGGGGGATCCTGCGCTTGCGACCGGGCGTGCGTTCGAGCCGAAACAGGCGTTGCTGTTCGTGGCGATCGTGGCGCTGGTGATGCTGGCCGCGGCCGCGCTGCAGGCATGGCTGGGCAATGCGGCGCTGGGCGCGGTGTTGGCGGTTTCCGGCTTTGCGGATACCCATTCGGCGGCGGCTTCGGCGGCGCAGCTGCATGCGACCGGCCACCTCGGGCCACGGGCCGCGATGTCGGGCATCGCGCTGGCATTGGCCACCAATTCGATCACCAAGCTAGGCCTGGCCTGGGCCAGTGGTGGCCGTGGCTATGCGCTGCGGCTGCTGCCGGGCATCGTCGCCATGCTGCTGGCGTTCGTGTTGGCCCTGCGGCTGCTGTAAAAAGGCGCGGCAGAAGCCGCGCCTTCGTGGGGCAAGCCCCGGCCCGCTGCGCGGGACGGCGGTGGCGAACTCAGCCGCCCACGGCCTTGCGTACGGCGGCGACGAACTCCGGATCCGGCTGGGTGCCGATCTTCTCGGTGCGGGCGAGGATGCGGCCGTTGGCGTCCACCAGGACCAGCATGCTGCTGTGGTTGAACTCGCCGTCGGCCAGCTGGCGGTAGCGGATGCCGAGCACCGCGGCCACCGAACGCACGTTGTCCGCCGGCGGCGTTGCCAGCGTCCAGCGGCCGAGATCGAGCTTGCGCTGGTCGACCACCTTCTTCAGCGCCGCCGGGGTGTCGCGGGCAGGATCCATGCTGACCAGCAGCACGCCCAGGCGCTTCTGCTGCGCGGGGGTGAGCTGGCGCTCGACCGCCTTGCCGGACTCGATGATGAGCGGGCAGATGTACTGGCACGAGGTGTAGAACATCGAGACCAGCCGCGGCTTGCCGCGCAGCGTGCGCCAGTCGCGGGTCTGGCCCTGGCTGTCGGTGAGCGGCAGCGGCAGCTGGTAGATCGAATCGCCCGGCAGCGCCGGCGCGGGCTGGGCGGCCGAGGCCAGGCTGGCCAAGCCGAGCAGCACGGTGGCGGTGATGCCGCGCAGCAGGTGTTTACTCGAGGTCATCGTCATGGTGCGCTCCTGGCGCAACGGAATCCCATGTTGGCGGTGGCGTCGCGGCCCTCCAGCGAAGACAGCATCGCCACCCGCATCATCACCGCGTAGTTCTCGCGGTCGTCCATCGACAGCGCGCCGGCGCCGCAGAACTTGCCCCTGTCGGGGTCGCCCTGGGTGCGGTTGTCGCTGTCGACCATCAATGAGGAGGCGTCCTCGGTCCATTCCCAGACCAGGCCGTGCAGGTCGTGTACGCCGTATGCATTGGCCGCCTGCATGCCCACCCTCGGCAGGGCGTCCCGCGAGGAGCGCGAGTACCAGCCGAGGATGCGTTCGCGCCAGGCGGGATCCTGGCGGGCATCGCGGTGGGTTTCATCCGCCGCGGCGGCATATTCCCATTCGTTCCAGGTGGGCAGGCGCGCACCCAGCCAGCTGCAATAGGCGTCCGCCGCGAACCAGCTGACCCACACCACCGGGCGGTCCGGCAGTGCGTTCGGGCCGAGCGTGTCCGGCCCGGCCCAGTGCGAGAGATAGCGCGATTCGGCGAACACGCTCGAGACCCGGTCGCGCCGCCATTCCGGGTGGCGCTTCAGGAATGCCTGGAAGTCGGCGTTGGTCACCGGCTTGCGCATCAGCGCGAACGGCTTGATGCGCACGCCGTTCTTGGCGTCCTCGTAGCGCAGTACAGACTTGAACTGGCCGCCCGGCAGCCCGGCATAGCGCCCTGCCACCACGCCGGCCGCGAGGCCGGCGAGGGGCAGGACGACGAGGCCCAGAACCAGAAGCGGGGCGGTCAGCCGCTTGCGCATGGCCTCAGTGACCCTCCGAGGCGTTGGCCGGCTTGGCGGCGCGAGCCGCGGCGGCATCGGCCTTGCTGACCTGGCCACCCGGGTTGCCCCAGCTGTTCAGCACATAGGTCGAGATGTTGGCCACTTCGTCGTCGGTCAGCTGGCTCATCGGCGGCATGTTGGAGTTGTAGTCCTTGCCGTTGACCTTCACCGGGCCGACCAGGCCGTGCAGGATGATTTCCGGCACGCGCTTCGGATTGGCCTTGATGTAGTCCGAACCGGCCAGCGGCGGGAACACGCCCTCCATGCCCTTGCCGTCGGCGCCGTGGCAGGTGGAGCAGGTACCGGCGAACACCACCTTGCCGGCCGCGATCTGCTCTTCCTTGGTCAGGGTGCCGGCCTTGGCGGAGGCGGCGGCCACCGACACCGGTGCGCGGCTGGTGCCGGCGACCTGGTCACCCAGGTAGACGGCATCCACTTCCTTGCCCGAGTAGATATCCTTGCGCTCCTTGCCTTCGGCCTGGAGGATCGCCAGCGCGCCCTTGTTGAAGGCACGGAAGATGCTGTGGTCGACCAGCACGTAGCTGCCGGGCACTTCCATGTGGAACTCCATCATCGCCGCGCCGCCGGCCGGGATCAGCGTGGTCTGCACGTTCTCCTGGAAGCGGGTGCCGCCTTCGTACCAGACCTTGTCGAAGATCTCGCCGATGACGTGGAAGCTGGACACCAGGTTGGGGCCGCCGTTGCCGACGTACAGGCGCACCTTCTCGCCGGTCTTGGCCTTGAGCGCCTTGTCGCCGGTCATCGAGCCTTCCATGCCGTTGAACAGCACGTAGGTCGGGTTCTCGTCGATGGCCTTCTCCATGTTGAAGCCCTGGTGGCCCTTCTCGCGGTACTTGCCGGTGGTGTAGAAGTCACCCTGCATCACGTAGTACTCGCGATCGACCTTCGGCAGGCCTTCCGGCGGCTCGACCAGGATCAGGCCGTACATGCCGTTGGCGATGTGCATGCCCACCGGCGCGGTGGCGCAGTGGTAGACGTACAGGCCGGCGTTGAGCGCCTTGAAGCTGAAGCGGCTGACGTGGCCGGGGGCGGTGAAGCTGGCGGCGGCGCCGCCGCCGGGGCCGGTGACGCCGTGCAGGTCGATGTTGTGCGGCATCTTGCTGTCCGGCATGTTGCGCAGGTGGAATTCCACCGTGTCGCCCTGGCGCACGCGGATGAAGCTACCCGGCACGGTGCCGCCAAAGGTCCAGAAGGTGTAGGTCACGCCTTCGGAGATCTCCATGTCCTTCTCGACCACGTCGAGCGAGACGATCACCTTGGCGGGCTGGCTGCGGCCGGTTGCCGGCGGCACCAGCGGCGGCGAGGTAAGCACGGCCTGGACCGGTTCGCCCACCGGCGGACCGAAGTCACCCTTGGCGGAGCCGCCGGTTTCGTCTTGGTGGACGGCGCCGTTCGGGGGCGGGTTCGGCTGCTCGATGCGGCAAGCCGACAGGCCCAAGCTGGCCGCGGCGGCCAAGGCCAGGGTGGCATACCTGACTGCGGGTTTCATCGTGTGTTTCCCTTTTTGGAGTGATGTGTCGTTGTTGGCGGCAAGCATCGTTTGGCGGCGGGGTTTTGCATGTTGATCCAGGTCAAAACCCGTAGGCGACCAGCGATCGGCAGTGCGACCGCTTGACCTGCATCAACATGCGGCCCGTGCGAAGCGCAGAACCTTGCGCCACGCATCCAATACCGGCACCCCCGATGGCGAACCATACACGAGTGATTTCCATTCTTGTCATCACGTTGGCGGCGGGCTTCCCGCTGCATGCAGCCGAGCCACCGAAGGTCGCACTGGAGTGGGATCTGCGCCTGCGCCACGAGCAGGTGGACGACGCCGGTTTCGGCCGCGATGCCGCTGCGACCACTGCACGCTTGCGCGCCGGCCTGCGGTTGGCGCCGGCGGCGGGCTGGACCGTCCTTCTCGAAGGCGAAGGCGTGGCCGGTGCCGGCAACTACAACAGTGGCGCCAACGGCAAGACCGCATTCCCGACCGTGCTGGATCCGACCGGTGCCGAACTCAACCAGGCCTGGGTCGGCTGGAAGGGCGCGCAGGGCGGCATTACCGTCGGCCGCCAGCGCATCGCGCTGGACAACCAACGCTGGGTGGGCGCGGTGGGCTGGCGGCAGAACGAACAGACCTTCGATGCGCTGGGCGCGCAGTGGAAGCCGCGCGTGGACCTAGGCGTGCAGTACTACTGGCTGGACCGGGTGCATCGGGTGGCCGGCGACAAGGCGGTAAATCGACTGGCGCGCGAGCGCGACCTCGACAGCCATCTGCTGAATGTCGCGTGGAAGCGCGGCGCGCAGCAGCTGGTCGGTTATGCCTACCTGCACGACGACCGCGACACCGCCTCCGCTTCCACCGCTACCTATGGCGTGCGTTGGACCGGTGCCGCCGGGCAGGGCGGACAGGGCTTCGGTTGGACCGGGGAATACGCGCGGCAGACCGACCATGCGCGCAATCCGGCCGATTTCGGCCTCGACTACTGGCTGCTGGAACCCAGCTGGACGCAGGGCAGGACCACCCTGCGCGCGGGCTGGGAGCGGCTGGGTAGCAATGGCGTGGTGGCAGTGCAGTCGCCGCTGGCCACGTTGCATGCCTTCAACGGCTGGGACGACCAGTTCGGCACCACCCCGGCGAAGGGTTTGGAAGATCGTTACCTTGGCGCCGGCGGCAAGTTCGGCCGCGGTCGTCTCGACGGCAAGCTGGCCTGGGCGCTGGCGTGGCACGACTACCGCGCCGATGTCGGCGGCCTGCGTTACGGCAGCGAGTGGAACGCGTCGCTTGGTTTTCCGCTGCCGGGCGGCCTGGGCGGACTGGTGAAGCTGGCCGATTACCGCGCCGACGGCTTCTCGCGCGACAACCGCAAGCTCTGGCTGCAGGTGGAATGGCGCGGCGCGCGGACGCTGGCGCCATGAGGAAATTGGACCTGCGCGCGCTGCCGGCACCGGAACCGCTGGTGCAGGCACTGGCCGCGGCCGATGCGCTGCAGCCGGGGCAGGCGCTGGAAGTGTTGACGCCGCTGTTGCCGATGCCGTTGCTGGAGGCGCTGGAAGCGCGCGGCCTGCGTTGGCGCAGCGAGCCGTGCGCGGACCACGGTACGTGGGTGGCTATCCTGCGGCCCGCCGCCTGATGTTGGCACGATGACCAAGCTGGCGATGCAGCAGGCGCCGACGCCGGCCACGCCGCGGCGGTTCCTGCTGTCGGCATCGCTTTGGGGCGCGGTGGCCGGGCTGCTGCTGGCGCTCGATGGCGGCGGCGCGCTGGCATCGCGCTGGGGAGGCGCCACGCTGGCGCTGGTGCATGCACTGGCGCTGGGCGTGCTGGGCAACGCGATGTTCGGCAGCCTGCTGCAGTTCCTGCCGGTGGCCGCCGGTGCGCGCGTGCGTGGCGGGCGCCCCGCGGCGTGGCTGCTGCATGCGCTTCTCAACGCAGGTGCGCTGCTGCTGGTACTGGCGCTGCGCCAGCCGGCGCTGCTGTCGCCGCACTGGGGCGGCCTGCTGCTGTTGGCCGCGTTCGTCCTGCTGGCGGCGCTGGTGCTGCCGGGGCTGGCCGGTGCTGCAGGACAGGCGCTGCTGCGCTGGGGAATCGGCTGTGCGATCGCCGGCGGGCTGGTGGCGGCATTGCTCGGGCTGTCGCTGGCATTGGCGGTTGCCGGGGCCTGGCGATTGCCGCTGCTGCCGCTGACCGATGCGCACGCCGGCTGGGGCGTGCTGGGTTGGGTGCTGGCGCTGCTGGTGGCGGTGGCGCGGGTGGTGATGCCGATGTTCCAGGGCGTGGCGGCGGTGCCCGCGCGCTTGCAGGCGGGTTGGCAGTTGGCGCTGTACGCGCTGCTGCTGGCGGCGCTGGCGATGGCGCTGCGCGGCGAGTCGGTGCCGGCCCTGCGGATGGGCGCGGGGCTGCTGGTGCTGGCCGTCGCGCTCGGTGGCCTGCTGGTGCAGTTGCGCGCACCGAAACTGCGGCGTGCGCCGCTGACGTATTTCTGGATGGCGGGCTTCGCCGCGCTGGCCGCGGCGGCCTGCGCGCTGCTGGCGGGCGGCGAGGATAACCTGCTGCTGGCCGGCGTGCTGGCGCTGGCGATCGGGCTGCCGCTGCTGGTCACCGGCATGCAGCTGGAAATTTCCGCCTTCCTCGGCTGGATCGACCTGCAGCGGCGCTGCGGGCGCGGGGTGCGCCTGCCCGGCGTACAGCTGCTGCTGCCGGCGCGCGACAAGGCCATCGTGCTGGCGCTGCACGGGCTGTCCGCGATGGCGCTGTTGGCCGCCACGGCGCATCCTGCGCTGGTGCGGTTGGCAGGCAGCGCGCTGCTGCTGGCGCATGCGGCGGGCTTCGCCGCGCTGTGCGGCGTCGACTGGCGCCGCACCCGTTTCATCCGCGGTTTGAAGGAGCAGGGATGAGCAAACCGTTGCCGCTGGTGTATTCGTGTTCGGGCTGTTCCAGCGCGGCGCAGATGGCCAACCACCTGGCGCTGCAGTTGGATCGCGCCGGCGCGGCGGAAATGTCCTGCATCGCAGGCGTCGGCGGCGGCGTGGCTGGGCTGGTGCGCACCGCGCGCAGCAAGCGCCCGATCCTGGCGCTGGATGGCTGCGTGCTGCGCTGCGTGTCGGCCTGCCTGGCCAATGCCGGGGTGGTGGCCGACACCCACCTGGTGCTGTCCGACTACGGGGTTAAGAAACGCAAACACGCCGACTTCGATGGCGAGCAGGCCGAAGCGGTGTATCTGCAGCAGGTGTTGCCGGCGGCGCAGGCGCTGGTGGAGGAGAGCGATGATGCGTGAACGGGCTCGAGGACTGACGCCGGTGCGGCTGGCGATCGACGGCGTGGACGATGGACTGGTGCTACTGCTGGCCGCGCGGACCCGACTGGCAAGACTGGCCGGCCGGCTCAAGGCCGGCGCCGGCATGCAGGGCCGTGACGATGCGCGCGAGCAGCGCGTCCACCGGCGCGCGGAAACGCTGGCCAGCGTGCTGGGGGTGGCCCCGGCCACCGCCAGCGGCGTGCTGGCGCTGGCGATTGGCGACGCCTGCCGGGCGCAGGGGCTGCAATCTGACCTGGATCAAGGAGCGGCCCCCGGCGATGGCCGCATGATCGCGACCATCATGCACACCCATTCCGATTCCGCGCCGGCCCCGGCGCATCCCTTGCTGCGGCTGGTGCCGCCGCCGCGCCGCATCGCGCCGCTGCTGCGGGTGCTGCCTCTGTCCACGCAGAAGCGCCTGCTGGAACGGGCGATGGCGAAGGTGCTGGCGGCGCCGATGGCCGATGGCACCCTCGACTTCATGGCCGGCCGCCGGCTGGGCATCGAGGTCAGCGACCTTGGCCTGCGCTGGGTGGTGGAACTGCAGGGCCAGCAGCTGGTGGTGGTGGATGCGCCTGCCGAAGCCACCGTCCGCGGCACCGCCACCGACCTGCTGCTGTTGGCCGGCCGGCTGGAGGACGCCGACACCCTGTTCTTCCAGCGCCGGCTGGTCCTGACCGGCGACGTCGAGCTGGGCCTGACCGCGCGCAACATGCTGGACCGGCTGCCGTGGGAAACCGTGCCGCTAGGCCTGCGCATCGCCCTCAACCGCGGCGCCCGCTTCGCCCGCGCCGCCCGTGGCGCCTATCGCGCGAAAGCCTGAGCGCCATCTTGTTTCCATCGCCCGCGCGGTCGTCGCGCGGGTGTTGCCTGTCCACGATCCGAAGAGCCCATGAACGCATCCGTCGCGCCGTCCTGGCATCCCGCACTCGAAGCGCGCCACGCGCCGCTGGTCGAGAAGCTCGAACGCCTGATCCCGTGCATGGAGGTGCCGCTGCACCTGCCGTGGATCGACGCCATCCTCGAACTCAAGCGCCAGCGCGGCGCGGTGATCATGGCGCACAGCTACCAGTCGCCGGAAATCTTCCACGGGGTGGCCGACGTCACCGGCGATTCGCTGGCATTGGCGCAGGCCGCGGCCGACTGCGACAGCGACCTGATCGTGCTGTGCGGCGTCCACTTCATGGCCGAGAGCGCCAAGATCCTCGCCCCGGACAAGACCGTGCTGATCCCGGACCTGGAAGCCGGCTGTTCGCTGGCCGCCTCGATCACCGCTGCCGACGTGCGCGCGCTGCGCGCGCAACACCCGGGCACGCCGGTGGTCAGCTACGTCAACACCAGCGCGGCGGTGAAGGCAGAATCCGACGCTTGCTGCACCTCCGCCAACGCGGCGCAGGTGGTGGAAGCCATCGCCGCCGAGTTCGGCGTGGACAAGGTGATCTTCCTGCCCGACCGCTACCTCGGTTCTTGGGTGGCGCAGCAGACCGGCATCGAGCTGGTGCTGTGGAACGGCGTGTGCGAGGTGCACGAGAAGTTCACCGCGATGGAAGCGCGCCACACCCGCGAACGCTTCGACGCAAAAATCGTGGCGCATCCGGAATGCGCGCCCGAGGTGCTGGCCGAGGCCGACTTCGTCGGTTCCACCAGCGCCATGGGCAAGTGGCTGGAAAAGGAAAAGCCGTCGCGGGTGGCGATGATCACCGAGTGCTCGATGGCCGACAACCTGCGCAACCAGTTCCCGCAGGTGGAGTTCATCAAGCCCTGCAACCTGTGCCCGCACATGAAGCGGATCACCCTGCCCAACATCCATGCCTGCCTGCGCGAGCTCAAGCATGAGGTGACCGTGCCCGAGGATGTGGCGATTGCTGCGCGGCTCGCGCTGGCGCGGATGCTGGCGGTGGGGCGTCGCGACCGGGTGTGAGCGCGCCCGCGCCCGTCATCGTCGTCGGCGGCGGCATCGCCGGCCTGTCGGCGGCACTGGCCGCCGCACCGGCGCCGGTGCTGCTGCTGGCGCGTACGCCCGGCACCCGCGGCGCCGCCAGTGCGCTGGCGCAGGGCGGCATCGCCGCTGCCATCGATCCCGGCGACACCCCGCAGGCGCATGCGCGCGATACCTGCGTGGCCGGCAGCTTCCACAACGACCCCGCCATCGTCGACCTGCTGACCGCCGCCGCTGGCGATGCGGTGCGCTGGCTGCAGGCGATCGGCGTGGCCTTCGACCGCGAACCTGACGGCAGCCTGCAGTTCTGCCGTGAAGGCGGCCACGACCGTGCCCGCATCGTCCACGCCGGCGGTGATGCCACCGGTGCGAAGGTGATGGAGGCGCTGGTCGCTGCCGCGCGCGCGGCAGCGCACATCGAGCGTCGCGTCGGTGTGGACGTCGACGGGCTGGTGCTGCGCGACGGCGAGGTCTGCGGCGTCTGCGTCACCCGTGCCGATGGCACCCGCGAGGCGCTGCACGGGCGCGCGGTGGTGCTGGCCACCGGCGGCATCGGTGGGCTGTTCGCGCAGACCAGCAACCCGGCCGATGCCGATGGCAATGGGCTGGCGCTGGCGCTGGCCGCCGGCGCGCAGGCGCGCGACCTGGAGTTCGTCCAGTTCCATCCCACCGCGATGGCGCTGCCCGGCCTGCACAGCCTGCCGCTGGTGACCGAAGCCCTGCGCGGTGCGGGCGCGCGCCTGCTGGGCGCCGATGGCGCATCGCTGATGGACGGCGTGCATCCGCTGGCCGACCTGGCGCCGCGTGACATCGTCGCGCGCCGGGTCTGGCAGGCCTGCCGTGACGGCGGCGCGTGGCTGGATGCGCACAAGGTCGGCGCCGCCTTCCCGCAGCGATTTCCCACGGTGTTCCAGGCTTGCATGGACCACGGCATCGATCCGCGCGTGCAGCCGATCCCGGTGACCCCGGCGGCGCACTTCCACATGGGCGGGATTGCCGTCGACGCCGACGGCCGCAGCTCGCTGCCGGGCCTGTATGCGGTGGGCGAGGTGGCCTGCAACGGCGTGCATGGCGCGAACCGGTTGGCCAGCAATTCGCTGCTGGAGGGCGTGGTGTTCGGGCGCCGGCTGGGCGCGCTGCTGCGCGCGTTGCCTGACGGCGGGCAGCCGCGCGGCAGTTTCCGGATGGTGCGGCGCAAGCCGTCGCTGGAGGCCGCGCAGCTGGACTATCTGCGTGCGCTGATGATGCAGGCGATGGGGCCGCTGCGCAGCGGCGCGACCTTGCAGGCGGCGCTGCAGGACTGCACGGAATTGGCCGGGTTCGGCTGGCAGGGCGAACTGGCGCAGCGGATGCTGGGTGAGGCGCTGCGGCGGACGCAAAGCCTGGGCGCGCACTACCGCAGCGATGCGGAGGCGTCAGCCTATTCGCACCTCTCGCGAACGTGAAACGCCGCGTACCAAGTCCGCTTCGTGTTTCGAGTGTCCGGTCGTCGCATCTGGAAGCGTTGGATTAGTCGACGCGGTGGCGGTTGGTCTCGAGGTGGCGAGGCTGCCGAGTTGTCATCCGTCCTACAAGGCGTCGTCTGGCGATTGTCTCTTCCGGGGCCCCGCCTCGGACTTCTCGGTTCGTCCGGCAAGGAGATGTCGATGTCTGTTTCCCGATGGGGTTCCTACGTGCTGTGCTTGGCGATGTTGCCGTGGCCGGGGATGGCCAGTGGGCAATCCAGCGATCCGCCGCTGGCTCCGGACGAGCCGGTTCGTGACAGCATCCATGGCGTCACGGTGGTGGATCATTACCGCTGGATGGAAGGTGCGCCGATCGTGCCACGTCTGGCGACGTGGTTGACCGCTCAAAACCGCCATACGCGCGACCGGCTGGATGCGCTGCCCGGGCGGGATGCTGCGTTGGCGCAGGTCATGCGCTACCGGCAGGACGTGGATCTCTCCGTCGTCGCTGACGCCGTCAATGGCCGGGAGATCGTGATGCGGTATTCCAGCGAGGTGCCGTGGGTACGCTATTTCCTGCGCCGCGACGGCCGGGAAACCCTGCTGTTGGATGCCAAGGGCGGGAGCGCCAGTTCGACCTTCCGTGCGGACTGGTCTTCGCTGTCCCCCAATGGTCGCTGGTTCGCCTACGGTCTGTCCGAGGGCGGAACCGAACTCAGCCTGCCGCGCGTCATAGATCTGGACACGCTGGCCGATTCGCCCATGGACCCGCGGGTAGCGGATTGGGCGGGCTGGACTGCCGACGGCAACGGCGTATTCCTCTATCGTCGCCGCGAAGGCGCGGTTGTCGGTGCTTCGGACTTCCGCGAAGGTGGGGCTTGCTGGCTGCATGTGATCGGAGCGGATCCAGCATCCGATGTGCGGGTGTTTTCGGCGGGAGAAGGCCCCGGATTCCAGCCTCAGAGCAGTGACGAACCTTATTGCGAGGGTGCGCCCGGCTCGCGCTGGATCCTGGGGGTCCACCGCCTCAACGACACGTTCCTGAATCAGATCTACATCGCCGACGGAAGCGGATTGGGCGCCGGCAAATTGCAGTGGCGGCGGGTCGCCGGCAGCGAAGACGGCATCCAGCAGCTGGTGCTGGTCGGCGATACCGTGTACGCCATCGGTAACGGCCGGGTTGCTAACGGTGAGCTGCGCGCCATCGACGCGCGCAGCGGCGATTTCAGTTCCGCGGAGGTGGTTCTGCCGGCCGCGGAGCAAGTGCTGGATTCGATGGTGGTGGCCAGCGACGGGCTGTACGTGCTGCGCGGTCTGCTGGGCAGCAATCAGGTCGTGCGGATTGCCCGCGATGGCAAGGTGGAGGCGGTGGCCGGGATGCCGGATGGCCAGATCAGTCACCTTCGCGCGGATCGGGTGCTGGCTGGTTTTCGATATGTCGTCTCCGACAGAAACAGCTTGCCGGCTGCTTATCAGGTGTCCTCGTTGCAGGGGCCAGGCTTGCATGATGCAGGGGTGTCGGTGTCGGCGCCCACGGATTGGAACCTGTCGCGCTTCGAGGTGCTGCGCACGCGGGTGGCGGCTCGTGACGGCGCGATGATTCCGGTCACGCTGTTGCGGCAAAGACAGGCCACTGGCCCGCGTGCAGTCCTGCTGAAGGCCTACGGCGCCTACGGGTATCCGGCAGATCAAGGTTTCAGGCCCGACCTGCTGGCGCTGGTGGAAAGCGGCATCGATATCGCCACCGTGGGCGTGCGCGGTGGCGGCGATCTGGGCGAGACCTGGCATCGTGATGGCATGAAACTGAAGAAGCCGAACACGTGGCGTGACGCCATCGATGTCGGCGAATGGTTGCTGCACGAAGGGCATGCGGCACCGGGCAAGCTTGCGCTGTGGGGCGGTTCGGCCGGCGGCATTCTGGTCGGACGCGCCTACACGGAGCGGCCTGATCTGTGGGGAGCGGCCATCGGTGATGTCGGGGCGTTCAATACCTTGCGCTTTGAATTCACCGCCAATGGCCCCGGCAACGTGGCCGAATTCGGGTCGGTGAAGGATCCCGATGAGTTTCGTGGTCTGCTGGCCATGGACTCCGTGCAGGCGGTGCGCAAGGGCGTCGACTACCCGCCGATCCTGTTGACCACGGGCCTCAACGACCAGCTGGTGGAGTCCTGGCAGGTCGCGAAGTTTGCTGCTGCGCTGCTGCAAAACGCACGTCGGCGCGCCAATGTCTGGCTGAGCGTCGAAGACGATGCGGGGCATTCAATTTCGTCCGCAGACGACGAATTGCGCTCGCAGGTGGACCGACTGGCGTTCCTCAAGCAGGCGCTGGATGTGCCCTGAAATGCAAAACGGGCACGTCCCTGTGCCCCCCGAAACACGTTGCGGCTCACGCGGCGGGCATTCGCATGCCCGGCTCGCCGTGCCAGTAGCCGTTGCGCTCGCCGATGCGCGCCGGTGCTTCGCTGGCGGTGCGGGCGGCGTCGAAGTGGCGGACGATGGCTTCCATCCCCTCGGCCTGCGGATATAGCCGCAGGATGTCCACGCCCAGCGCGCGCAGCTCGGGCAGTTCGGGCCCGAGGTCGGTGATTTCCTCGCCCTGCACCGAGATGCCGTTGATGCGCAGGAACGGGCGGCCTTCGCGGGTGGCCAGCGGCATGCCGTCGGGATAGTCGATGCAGCGGAAGCCGCACTGGTCCTTCGGCACGTCGAGCGCGCGCGCGGTGAAGCAGCGCGCCGAGAACGACAGCGGCAGCCGGCCCCAGCCGATCACCTCGAGTTCCGGCATGCTGCCGCCGTCGGCAACAAAGGCGTCCTTGAGTTCGCCGATCAGCGTGCGGCCCTGTTCGACGCCCGGTACCCAGCGGCGCAGCCCATCTTCGCCCAGCATCGCCAGCGCGCGGTGGTTGTAGACGTTCAGCGTCGGCCCGGCCACGAACGGCCGGCCCTTTTCCTTGCACAGCTGCACCGCGGACAGGTCGTTGGCTTCGACCCAGAAACCGCCGTGGGAGATCTGCCGGTCCAGCACGCTGAGTTCGGATTCGGCCTCGATCAGTGCCAGCGTCGACAGCACGATCTGCTTGCCGGAGGCGGCCAGTTCTTCCGCCAGCGCCAGCCAGTCGGTGGTGCGCAGCTCGCGGCGCTTGCTGCACACGGTTTCGCCGAGATAGACGATGTCGACCGGCCAGTGAATGGCCTCGCGGTAGAACGCCAGCGTGCGCTCGCGCGGCCAGAAATACTGCAGCGGGCCAAGGCTCAGTTTCATCGTGGTTCCTTCAGTGCCAGGCGCGGTGGTACGGGCCCAGCGTGGTCTGGTGGCCTTCGGCGTGGCGCGACAGTTCCGCCTGCCATTCCGGCTTGAGTTGCCAGTGCGCTTCATCGGCGATGACCTGGTCGATCGCCTTGCGCCAGGTGCGGGTGACCGAGCTGACGTAGGCCACGCCGCGCTGGCGGCCCTCGATCTTCAGCGCGACCACGCCGATCTGCTTGAGGCGCGGCAGCAGCTCCATCGTGTTGAGGCTGGTCGGTTCTTCTAGCGCGTGGAAGACTTCGTTGCCGACTTCGAAACGGCCCTTGCACACGGTGGGATAGCCGGCCGGTTCCTCGGGCTTGAATTCGTCGATCAGCACGTCGTTGAGGCGCACGCTGCGGCTGCCGTCGTCCTGTTCGTCCCAGCGCACGAACTTGGCCGGCGAGCACACGCCGTGGCGGTTGGGTGAGGCGCCGGTCACGTAGCTGGACAGCTGGCAGCGGCCTTCCACCATGATGCACAGGCTGCCGAAGGCGAACACTTCCAGCGCCACCGGCGACTTCTCGCACAGCCGCTCCACCTGCTGCAGCGACAGCACCCGCGGCAGTACCGCGCGGCTGATGCCGAAGCGCTCGAACGCGTAGCGCAGCGCCGGCGCGGTGGTGGCGCTGCCCTGCACGGACAGGTGGCGAGGCAGGTTGGGGTGGGTGCGCGCAGCGTAGTCCAGCACCGCCATTTCGGCGGCGATGATGGCGTCGGCGCCCAGCGAGGCGGCCTTGTCCACCGCGGCGTGCCAGTCGCGCAGGCGCACGGCGTCGGGGTAGGTGTTCAGCGCCAGATAGACCTTGGCGTTCTTGGCATGCGCATAGCGGATGCCGGCGCGCAGTTCGTCGTCGCTGAAGTTCAGCCCGGGGAAGGCGCGCGCGTTGGTCTGGTCGCGGAAGCCGGCGTAGACCGCGTTGGCGCCGGCATCCACCGCCGCCTGCAGGGCCGGCAGGTTGCCGGCGGGACACACCAGTTGCATGGGAAGCTCCCAGCTGGGGAAGCGTGCATGGTCTGGCGTGGGGCCGGGGGGCGTCATTGATTTGCGTCAATCGGGTTGGCCGCCGCTGGACGAAACCCGGATCCGGCCAGGCCTTAAGGCGCCCATAAGCCGGCGGCGGTGGAATGCGTCCGTGGGCAAGCCGCCCACTCCTGGAGAGAGACGACATGAAAGCCCCCCTGCTCAGTTTCATCACGCTGGCCACCGTGACCGCCGCGCTGTTCGCGCCGGCTGCCGTCGCCGGTCCCAAGTGCACCGACGCGCCGCGCGGCAAGTGGCTGCCGGAGAAAACCATGCAGGACCGCATCACCAGCGCCGGTTACGTCATCGACAAGTTCAAGGTGTCGGGCAGCTGCTACGAGATCTACGGCAAGGACAAGGCCGGCAACCGGGTGGAGATCTACTACGACCCCACCAACGGCAAGGCGGTCAAGGAACGTGTCAACGACTGACGGAGGTTCGCGATGGACACCATCCTGCAGCATTCGGGCAATGGGCCGGCGGCGACGCCGGCACCGACGGTCAAGGTCTGGGATCCGCTGGTGCGGCTGTTCCACTGGTCGCTGGCGGCGTGCATCCTCGGCGCGTTCTTGGTGGAGGAGGGCGATACCGCCCACCGCTGGTTGGGTTACACCGCGCTCGGGTTGATCGGATTCCGGGTGCTGTGGGGCATGGTGGGCTCGCGCCATGCACGCTTCGGAGACTGGGTGCGCGGCCCGCGGTCGGTGGCTAGCTACCTGCGCGAGCGGCTTGCTGGCCGCTCACGGCGCAGGCTGGGACACAATCCGGCGGCGGCGGTGATGATCCTGCTGTTGATGGCCTGGGTGGCCGCGGTGGGCGTGACCGGCTGGATGCAGACGCTGGATGCCTACTGGGGCGTCGAATGGCTGGAGGAACTGCACGAGGCGTTGGCCTACGGCCTGCTCGCGCTGGTCGGCGTCCACGTGCTGGCGGCCATCGTCGAGAGCTGGTACTACCGCGAGAATCTGGTCGCCGCGATGGTGCATGGCCGCAAGCGGGCACTCGACAATGCGCCCGATTGAGGTCGCGCCGGCCACCCTTCGCCCACCCAATGCGGTGGGCGAAGGCGCGCCGGCGGTTTGCCCCAGATCAAGGCTGCCCGTTCCGGGCCGGCCTAAGGTGCGCCCATGCGCCTGCTCCTAGCCGAAGACGACCACGCGCTGGGCCGCGCCCTGGCGGACGGCCTGCGCCACCTCGGCCACGCCGTGGACTGGGTGGAGGACGGCCTGCACGCGCTGCATGCCTTTGATGGCACGCCCTACGCCGCGGCCATCCTCGACTGGAACCTGCCGCGCATGACCGGCGTCGAGGTCGTGCGCACCCTGCGTCGTCGCGGCGATGCCACCCCGGTACTGCTGCTGACCGCGCGCGATGCGCTGGACGACCGGGTCTCCGGCCTGGACTGCGGTGCCGATGATTACGTGGTGAAGCCGGTGCATCTCGATGAGCTGGCTGCGCGCGTGCGCGCGCTGCTGCGGCGTTCGGCCGGCGATGCCGCACCCGTCCAGCGCTTGGGGACGCTGGAGCTGGATCCGGCCAACCGCAGCGCGCGCCTCGAAGGCTGCCCGTTGGAGCTGTCGCCGCGCGAATACGCGCTGCTCGAATCGCTGGCCGCGCATCCCGGGCGCGCGCTGTCGCGCACCCAGCTGGAGGAGGCGGTGTACGGCTGGGGCGAGGAGGTGGCGAGCAATGCCATCGAAGTGCACGTGCACCACCTGCGCCGCAAGCTGGGGCCGGGCTGGGTGCGCACGTTGCGCGGCGTGGGCTATGCGTTGTTCCCGCCGGCGACAACGCCGATGGCGGGGGACGAAGGGGCCCTGCCATGAGGCGCCCCTCGCTGCAGCGCCGACTGCTGTGGTTCGTCGGCCTGCCGGTGGTCGCGCTATGGATTGGCGCAGGGCTGTGGCTGGCGCAGGGCGCGCGGCACGAAACCGCGGAGATGTTCGACCGCGAGCTCGAGCGCACCGGCGCGAGCGTGCTGGCGGTGATCGCCTCGGTGCCCGACGCGGCGCTGGCCGCACGGGGCAACGGAGTAGCGGTCGCGTTGGCCGAAGACGGGGACGAAGGGCCGCGCCCCGAGATCGTGGTCCGCGATCGCAGCGGCCGCGTGCTGCTCGATGCCTCCAGCTTGCCGCCGCTGCAGCTCGACGACGCGAAGGCGCATTTCCACAGCATGGCCCACGCCGGCGAAACCTGGCGCGTGTACCAGCGCTGGGATGCGGCCGGCCGGCACTGGATCCAGGTCGCCGCGCCGCTGCACGACCGCGATGAACTGCTTTCGGCGCTGGTGCGGGGCACCTTGCTGCCGTTGCTGGCGCTGCTGCTGTTGCTGCCACTGGCGACGTGGCTGGGCCTGCGCGGTGGATTGGCGCCGCTGCGATTGGTGTCCCGCTCCATCGATGCGCAGCCTGCGCGCACGCCGACATTGACCCGCGCCGACGTGCCCGTCGAGCTGCTCCAGCTGACGCGGGCGGTCGATGCGCTGGTCGGTAAGCTGGATACCGCGCTCGCGCGCGAGCGCCGCTTCACCGCCGACGCCGCGCACGAGCTGCGCCATCCGCTGTCGGTATTGCAGCTGGAGCTCGACCTCGCCGGCCAGGCCGGCGATGCCACGGGCCGCGCGCAACATTTGCAGCGCGCGCGCGAGGGCCTGCAGCGCATGGAGCGGCTGGTCACGCAATTGCTGACCCTGGCGCGCGTGGAGTCGCTGGACGCGGTGCCGGACGCAGCCACGCTGTCGCTGGCCGAGCTGGTGCGCGGCGTGGCGGCCGATGCCAGCGAACACGCACAGCCGCGGGGCGTGCAGCTCTCGCTGATGGCGGCAGACGGAATCCCTGTCCACGGCAGCGCCGGGTTGCTCCGCATCGCCATCCACAACCTGGTGGACAACGCCATCGCGCATGGTCGAGCGCCGGGGCGCGTGGACATAGGCCTGCAGGTGCGGGGTGGCCACGTCGAACTGATGGTGGACGACGATGGCCCTGGCTTTCCCGAAGACCAGGCCCAGCGGTTGGGCGAGCGCTTCCTGCGCAGCGGGGGCACCGGAAGTGGCCTCGGGCTGTCGATCGTGCACGCCATTGCCGCGCTGCATGGCGGTTCGCTGGCGATCGAACGCTCGCCACTAGGCGGTGCGCGGCTGGTGATGCGGTTGCCTGCGCAGGATCGGCCGGGCTGACCAAGTCAATGCGCTGGCGTATTGACATGGGTCATGGCTGCTGGCAATGGGGCGTGCGATGGTGCATGCAGCGCGGGCACCGCCTGCGACCTTGGAGAAGAACCATGCTGTCGGGAATCAAGCTTTCTGCATCCGCGCTGGCGCTGGTCGGCGCGCTGTTCGCCGCGCCGACGATGGCGCAGTCCGCTGCCCACCACGACCACGCCGCGCACGCCAGCCACGACGCCAAGCCGCAGGTGCCGGCGCAACGCTGGGCCACGGACGCGCCGCTGCGCGCCGGCATGCGCAACCTGCGCGAGGCGACCGAGACGCTCAACCATTACCAGATGGGCCATCTGGATGATGTGCAGCGCGACAACGCGGTGGAAAAGATCGATGCCGCGATCAAGGACATGATCGCCAACTGCAAGCTCAAGCCGGAGGCCGACGCCGCCCTGCACGGGCTGCTGGCGAAGTTCATCGCCGGTGCCGGCGCCGCGCGTGCCGGCACGTTCAGCAAGGCCGAACTAGCGCCGATGCAAGAAGCGCTGGCGCTGTATCCCCGGATGTTCGACGACCACGACTGGAGCGAAGCGGCCCACTGAGCCGCCCGTTCCACAGGCCCGCGCCGGACGCTTGTCCGGCGTGTGGCTACCGTTGCCGCACAGGCGCTTCCTGCGTGGCCAGCACGCCGCGCCACAGCGCATCCACCCGCTTCTCCACTCCCGCATCCAGCTGGATCGGCTTGCTCCAGGTGCGGCTGGTTTCCGCCGGCCACTTGTTGGTGGCATCCAGCCCCAGTTTCGAGCCGAGGTTCGGCGTCGGGCTGGAGAAATCGAGGTAGTCGATCGGGGTCTTGTCGATCAGCACGCTGTCGCGGACCGGATCGACGCGGGTGGAGATCGCCCAGATCACCTGCGACCAGTCGCGCACGTCGATGTCCTCGTCGGTGACGATCACGAACTTGGTGTAGGTGAACTGGCGCAGGTAGGACCAGATGCCCATCATGATCCGGCGCGCGTGGCCGGGGTACTGCTTGCGGATCGACACCACCGCGATGCGGTAGGAACACGCTTCCGGCGGCAGGTAGAAGTCCACGATTTCCGGGAACACCTTGCGCAGCAGCGGCACGAACACGTCGTTCAGCGCCATCGCCATCACCGAGGGCTCGTCGAACGGCGCGCGGCCCATGTAGCTGCCCTGGTAGATCGCGTCCCTGCGCAGGTGCATGCGCTGGATGGTCATCACCGGGAAATGGTCCTGCGCGTTGTAGTAGCCGGTGTGGTCGCCGAACGGGCCTTCCAGCGCGGTTTCGGCCGGGTCGATGAAGCCCTCCAGCAGGATCTCGCAGCCGGCCGGCGCGTCCAGCCCGGTCAGCTTGCTGGGCCAGACGCGGGTGCGCTCGCCGCGCAGCAGGCCGGCGAATTCGTATTCCGACAGCGTGTCGGGAATCGGCGCCACCGCCGCCAGCAGGGTGCCGGGATCCGCGCCGATCGCCACCAGCACCGGGAACGGTTTTCCGGGATGGGTCGCCTTCCAGTCGGCGAAGTCCAGCGCGCCGCCGCGGTGCGGCAGCCAGCGCATGATGATGCGGTTCCTGCCGATCACCTGCTGGCGGTAGATCGCCACGTTCTGGCGCGGCTTGCGGGTGCCGCGGGTGACCACGAGGCCGAGGGTGATGAGCTTGGCCGCATCCTCCGGCCAGCAGCGCTGGATCGGCAGGCGCGACAGGTCGACCTCGTCGCCTTCCAGCGTTTCATGCTGGAACGCGGCTTCGCGCACCTTCTGCGGCGCCACGTGGGCCAGCTGCGCCAGCTCCGGCCAGCTGCTCAATGCATCGCGCAGGCTGGACGGCCAGCGCGGCTCGCGGATCGCCGCCAGCAACTCGCCGAGCTCGCGCAGCGAAGCCAGCGGGCGGCCGGCCAGCGCCGCCTCGATGCGGTCGCGGTGTCCGTACAGGTTGCCGAGATAGGCGTGGTCGCTGCCGATGGGATGTTCCATCAGCAGCGCGGGCCCGCCTTCGCGCAGGGCGCGCAGGCTGAGCGAGGTAGTTTCGAGTTCGGGGTCGACCGGCTCGCCGACGCGCTGCAGGCGTCCCTGGCGTTCGAGTGCGGAAAGGTAGGCGCGCAGGTCGTGGAAGCTCATGAAGAACCGTCAGGTGGCGTGAATGTTCCGGTGGCCAGTGCCGTGGCCAGCGACTGCTGCCAAGGCGCGATGTCGAGGCCGTGCGCGTCGCGCCAGCCGGGATCGAACAGAGTCTGCTGGTAGCGCTTGCCGCGGTCGCAAAGAAGACTGACGATGCTGCCGCGCTCGCCGCGCGCACGCATGTCGGAGGCCAGCTGCAGGCAGGCGGCGAAGTTGGTGCCGGAGGAGCCGCCGTAGCGGGTGCCGAGCAGCTCTTCCAGCTGCAGTGCGGCGGCGATGGAGGCGGCGTCCTCGACCTCGACCACGTCGTCGACCACGTCGAAGATGAAGCCGGGCTCGACTCGCGGGCGGCCGATGCCTTCGATCAAAGTAGGCCTGCTGGCCACCGCGTCGCGGCTGCGCTGGCGCCAGCCGTGCACGTAACCGCTGCCGGCGGGCTCGGCCACGCACAGGCGGGTGTCCATGCGCCGGTAGCGCAGGTAGCGGCCGATGGTGGCGGAGGTGCCGCCGGTGCCCACGCCGCAGACGATCCACGACGGCTCCGGCTGCGGTTCGCGGCGCAGCTGGCCGAGGATGGATTCGGCGATGTTGTTGTTGCCGCGCCAGTCGGTGGCGCGTTCGGCAAGGCCGAACTGATCCAGATGGCAGGCGCCGTTGGCGGCGTGCTCGGCGGCGCGCGCGTGCACCTGCGCCGGGTCTTCGACCAGGTCGCACTGGCCGCCCAGCGCCTGCACGTCGAGGATCTTCTGCGGCGCGGTGCAGGCCGGCATCACCGCGATGAACGGCAGCCCCAGCAGCCGCGCGAACCACGCCTCGGAAATCGCGGTGCTGCCCGAGGAGGCGTCCACGACCGTCTGTCCCGGCTGCAGCCGGCCGTTGCACAGCGCGTACAGGTACAGCGAGCGCGCCAACCGGTGCTTGAGGCTGCCGGTGGGGTGGCTGGCCTCGTCCTTGAAGTAGAAGGCGATGTCCGGGAAGCCGGGGAAATCCAGCCGCAGCAGGTGGGTGTCGGCCGAGCGCGTGGCCTCCTGTTCCAGCAGGGCCAATGCATCGTGCACCCAGGCGCGGGCGGCGTCGGTACGGATCGTGGTCGTGTTCATGCGCCCATGATCCCGCGTCCGCCGCCGATCCTCAATTTCCCGCCGCCAGCAGCGCGCGCACGCGCACGCCGAGGTAGTCGAAGTAGCGGTCGATGTAGCTGATGCCGTTCTCGTGGTCGATCAGGTACGGGTTCATCAGCGTATGGCGCAGGATCATCAGCCGGTCGCCGCCGTCCTCGCCCAGCGTGGCCACGTCCAGTCCGAGCGCATCGAGGATGCGGCGGGTTTCGACTTCCCCCAGCGCGTCCGGCCGCAGCGTGGTCACCGAGCCGAAGAACTGCTTGTCCTGCAGCGGCCGGCTGGGGTCGATGCGCAGTTCGTCGTGCACGCGGCGGACGAAGGCGTTGGCGGCGGCCACGTGGCGGTTGCCGACGGGATTGAGGGCGAAGCAGACTAGGTTACTGTCCGGTGCGAACGGCACCACCGCGCGGACCACGTCGTGCAGGTCGCCGGCGAAGCGCAGCGCGCGTGCGTGGAAGGCTTCGGCAGAACGGATGGTCTGCGCCGGCAGGCGGCCGAAATGGGCATGGTCCAGCGGCAGCACCTTGTGGGTCACATACACGCCGGCCACCGCCGCCCCGGACTTCGAGCCTTCGGGGATGAACTGGCCGAGGCTGCGGTAGCGCCCCATGTAGTCCTTCGGCGCCTCGCCGTGGAACACGTAGTCGGCTTCCTCCGACAGCAACGCCACTGCGCGGTGGTCGCGGCAGATGAAGGCGCCGGCGCCGTAGGGCAGGTAGCCGAGCTTGTGCGGGTCCACCGTCACCGAATCGGTATCGCCCAGCGCGGCGATGGCCGAATACACCTCTGGCGAGGGGAAGGCGGTGAAGCCGGCGGCGATCTCCTCGCGCGGGCGCAGGCTGCCATCCTCGTTGCGGAACAGGGTGGCGAGATAGCCGCCCCAGGCAGCATCGACGTGCACCGCGAATCCCAGTCCGCGCGCGGCGAAGCGCTGGCGCGCGCCTACCACCGCGTCGATCGGGTCGATCGTGCCGTATTCGGTGGTGCCCATCACCGCCACCGCCACCAGCACCGGCTGGCGCTCGCGCAGGCAGCGCTCGAGGGTGGCTTCCAGCGCGTCGGCGTCGATGCGCATGCCGCGCTCCGGCAGCAGTTCCAGCTGCGCGCGCCCCAGTCCCAGTAGTTTGCAGCCCTTGCTCCACGAGTAATGGGCGGTGATCGGCGCCAGCACCTTCGGCAGCTTCAGGGTGGGGTGGGCGGCGAAGAAGCCGGCCAGCCCGCGCTGCTCGATGCGCTCGCCCTGCACGCGCGCCTGCCAGCGCCTGCGCTCGCCGGCGCTCGCCTGCGCCAGCCACTGGCCCCAGCGGTCCACCAGCGCGGTGGCCTGGTGCGGATGCAGGTTGAATGCACTCCAGGCGTCCTCGGGCAGTTCGAGGTCGGGCACCCCGGCGGCTAGCAGCGCCACCGGAAACGCCTTCTGCGCCAGCGCCAGCCGCAGTGCCTGGTAGTTGGCCAGCGTGCCACCCGAGGTCAGGTGGCCGAAGGCGCAGTCCGCGCGCGCCGGATCGTTGACATAGCCCAGCATCCCGGCCAGCTGCAGGCCCACCTTCACCTCCAGCTCCACCGTCACCGGCGCAGCATCTTCGGAGACGTTGTTGGGGTTGTAGGGCAGGGTCAGGATCTGCGCGGCAAGCCCGGGCAGCAGCAGGTCGGAGGCCATGTGGCCGATGTAGCGCGGGCTGTGGAACGGCACCGACTTCTTCAGCGCCGCCGACAGCTGGTGCAGCTCGCGGCGCATGCGCGCCTCGAACGCCTGGTAGTCGGGGTGCTGTGCCGCGGCGGTGGAGATCGCCGGCGGGTCTTCGGGATGGAAATTGCGCCGCCAGTAGACGTGGTCGCGCAGGAACTCGACGACGAGTTTTTCCAGCAGCGAATCGTTTTCGCCATAGGGGCCGAGGAAACAGGCATCGGGCACGCGTGGCTGCGCGGCGGAAGTGGGCGTCGCGGATTGCATCGGAGGCTCCGGGTAAGTCAGCCCAGCAACGGCAGCAGCCAGCCGGCGGGATGATGCGCGCGGGCGATGCCGTAGATGAACAGGAAGGTGGCCAGCGCGGCCACGTAGAAGGCGGCACGCTGGGCGCGGCTGCGCTTCTCGCGCATCGCCAGCACGCCCAGCACCACGTAGGCCACCACCAACACCAGCTTCAGCGACAGCCAGCCGTTGGCGAACATCGCCCCCGGCAGCATCGAGAACAGCATGGTGGCGGTGGTCAGCAGGATCGTATCGACGGTGTAGCTGGTGTATTTCGGCAGCCAGTGGCGCGGCCAGCGCGCGCCTAGCAGGGCGGCTCCGCCGCGCAGCGCGAAGATCGCGCCGCTGCACATCACCGCGTGCACGTGCGTCCACTTGACCTGCGGGTAGAACTCCATCATCGGCGACATGCGCAGGCCCTCAGCCCGGCCGCCCGTCGGCGCGCGGGTGCAGGTAGATCGACAGCGAACGCAGCACCCACGGCAGGAACGCCAGCAGCCAGCCGGCAGCGGCGACCACCTGCCAGAAGTAGGAATCCGGCGCGGCCTCGGCGGCGATCCGGGTCAGCGCCACCAGCTGCAGCGCGGCGAAGGCGAACCAGCCCACTGCCGGCATCGCCATCGGCCGGCCGGAATGGCCCTGCGTCACCCGCGTCACCATCGCCACCAGCAGGCTGCCGAAGAAACCGATGAACAGCGCGTGCGCCGGCCCGCGGCCCAGCACGAACTCGCCGCCGGCGGCATAGAGGGCGCTCTGCACGGCATACAGCGCGAACGCCACCGGCAGCCAGGCGAAACCCGCGAACAGCACCCACAGGATCCCCGGCGCCTTGCCGCGCGGCCACCAGCGCAGCAGCACCAACGCGCTGCCGATGGCCAGCAGCGCATCGACCGGCCACATCCAGGCGTTCGCATGCGCCAGCTCCAGCGCCAGATGCGCCAGCAGCAGCGCCCACAGCGACGCCAGCACCCACAGCGGTCGCCACGCGCGGTAGCCGGGGATGATGTTGCCGGCGAAGAACGGGAACATCCGGTGCGCCACCGTCGCGTACACCGGCAGCAGCAGCCCGAACGTGCCCAGCTTGATCGACACCGTCACCGCCCACGGCCCGGCGCCGTGCAGGTGCGCCGCCATCAGCAGCAGGCCGGCCAGGCCGAACGACAGCGCGGCGAAGCACGACCAGGCGTGCCAGGTCGGCCCCTTGCCGGCGCGGCGCTCGGCCAGCAGCACCCGCAGCAGCTGCGACAGGCCGTAGGTCCAGCCGACCAGCGACATCACCACGCCGACGTGGACCATCGCCGCCTGCCCGGACAGCATGCCGCCGACCACCGCCAACTGGCCACCCAGCAGGCCCAGCCCCACCGGCACGTAGTGCCAGCGCGACAGGTCGGGCGTGCCGGTCCAGCGCGGGAAGGTGGTCAGCAGGAAGCCGAACATGAACGGCGGCAGCAGCTGGTACTGCATGACGAAGGCGTGCATCCAGCCGCCGAACGGCGTGCCGGTGGGCAGGCCGATGGCGCCCCAGCGGGCATCGATGAGCCACAGCAACCACCAGCTCATCGCCAGCAGCACGTTGACCGCGCCGACGAAGAACAGCAGCCGGTGCGGGGCTTCCGCTAGCAGCGCGGGCGAAAGTCCGCCGCTGGCTTCGTTTTGAAGGTTCCTGTCCATGCCGGAAGTGTCGCGCGCGCCGGTGATGGTCGCCTTGATTCAGGTCAGACGGCCAGAACGGCATTTTGCATCGCCTCGCGGCTGCCGCGGGACGACTGTGGTCGCGGCCGCCGGGCCCGGGCCGGGGCTGCAGTCGTGCGCGCAAAAAAACGGGGACGGCCTTGGCCGTCCCCGTGGTCTTGTTGCTTGTGGCGAAAGGTCAGTTCGCCGCGATCTTCGGCTTCAGCCACTTCATGGCCACGAACAGCGCCAGCAGGATCGCGCCGCTTGCGAACACCATGTCGCCCGGCATGCGCATCCACACCAGCATGTCGATGATCGGGCGGTTCATGAACTCGGCGGAGCGGGCGAACCAGTAGCCGTTCTCCAGCGCCGCGTTGAGCTGCAGCACGCCGAGCGGCAGCAGGGTCAGCAGCCCCATCAGGCCAAGGCCGATGTTGAAGCACCAGAACGCGCCGCGCAGCAGGCCGGTCGGCCATTGCACCTGCGGGCGCAGGCCGCGCAGGCAGAACAGCATCAGGCCGATGCCCAGCATCCCGTACACGCCGAACAGCGCGGTGTGGCCATGCAGTGCGGTCAGGTTCATGCCCTGCATGTAGTACAGCGCGATCGGGGTGTTGACGAGGAAGCCGAACAGGCCGGCACCCACCAGGTTCCAGAAGCTGGTGGCCAGGAAGAACATGATCGGCCAGCGGTAGCGTTCCATCCACTCGGTGGCGCGGCTGTGGCTCCAGGTCTCGTAGGCCTCAAGCCCGATCAGCGCCAGCGGCACCACTTCCAGCGCCGAGAAGCTGGCGCCCAGCGCGACCGCCGCGGTGGTGGTGCCGGAGAAGTACAGGTGGTGGAACATGCCCAGCACGCCGCCGGCCATGTACACGATGGTGGCGAACAGCACGTTGATGGTGGCCGACTTGCCGCGGATCAGGCCCAGCTTCACGAACAGGAAGCTCAGCACCGCCACCGCGAACACTTCGAAGAAACCTTCCACCCACAGGTGCACCACCCACCAGCGCCAGTAATCGACCACCGACATGTGGCTCTTCTCGCCCCACATCAGGCCGGCGCCGTAGAACAGGGCGATGGCGACGGTGGACAGGAACAGCAGGCCGACGATCGAGGACATCTCGTCCTTGCGCTTGAGCGCCGGCCACAAGGCGCGGCCCATCAGCAACAGCCACAGCAGCAGGCCGATGAACAGGAACGCCTGCCAGAAGCGGCCGATGTCGACGTACTCCCAGCCCTGGTGGCCGAACCAGAAGTTGTACTTCATGTCCATCTTCTGCATCACCGCGAACCACTGGCCGGCGAAGGCGCCGACCACGATGACCAACAGGCAGACGAACAGGAAGTTCACCCCGAGGCGCTGGAACTTCGGCTCATGGCCGGAGACCGCGGGGGCGATGTACAGGCCGGTGGCCAGCCACGCGGTGGCGATCCACAGCACCGCTAGCTGGGTATGCCAGCTGCGGGTGAGCGAGTAGGGCAGGATCTCGGAGATGGCGAAGCCGTAGGCCTCCTGGCCTTCCACCTGGTAGTGCGCGGTGGTCGCGCCCAGCAGGATCTGGCACAGGAACAGCGCCACCACCACCCAGAAATACTTGGCGGTCGCCTTCATCGAGGGCGTGATGGTGAGGTCTTGCAGCGGATCCTTCGCCGGCGGCGTGGGTAGCTCTTCCTTGCCGTGGTAGGCGGCGTAGTGCCAGGCCAGCAGGCCGATGCCGCCGATCAGGAACAGGATCGAGAACACCGACCAGATGAAGTTGTCCGAGGTCGGCTTGTTGCCGACCAGCGGCTCGTACGGCCAGTTGTTGGTGTAGGTGCGGTTCTCGTAGCCCGGGCGGTCGGTGCCCGCGGCCCACGCGGCCCAGAAGAAGAAGCCGGTCATCGCACGGCGGCTATCCGCGTCCGGCATCGTGCCTTCGCGCATGGCGTAGGCTTCACGCAACTTGTGGGTGGCCGGATCGTTCGAGAACAGGCTCTCGTAGTGCGCCGCCACCGCGCTGATGGCCTGCGCGCGCTGGTTGCTGACCACGATTTCGTTCTTGGCCGCGTCGTAGGTGTTGGTCCGCATCTGCGGCTTGACGCTGGCCTGGGTCTTGGCCTTGTCGGTCTCGTCCATGCTGTCGTAGGACTGGCCGGTATCGGCGCGCGCCTGCAGCTCCAGCATGGCCACGGTTTCGCGGTGCAGCCAGTCGGCCGACCAGTCGGGCGCGACCAGGGCGCCATGGCCCCAGACGGAGCCAAGTTGCTGGCCACCGATGCTTTGCCAGGCCTGCTGGCCCTTCTGGATGTCGTCCTTGGTGTAAAGCACCTGGCCGTTGGCCGCGACGACGCGATCTGGGATGGGCGGCTTGGAATGGATCAGATCCACGCCAAGCCAAAGCATGACGGCGAAGCTTGCGGCCAGGAGGGCCCCCAAGCCCAGCCATAGCCGTTTGGTGATGGACATTGCGTCTCTCCCGGGAGTTGAACAAGCGATTGAACGAGCGCCGGCATCGTCGGCCGATCCGCCGCGCTGCACCATGACTTGCGTCAACTGCCTGCGAGGATCGCGCCGACCTAACGAAGCCTAGCGTTTTCGATGACGCGTTTCACTCGCGCAGGATCGGCGCGGCCAGCGTTTCCAGGCGGGCGGGATCGAGCAGTTCGACTTCGCGCCGTTCCACCGCCAGCACGCCGTCGTCTTGCATCCGCCGCAGCACGCGGCTGACCGTCTCCGGTGCCAGCCGCAGGTAGTTGGCGATGTCGGTGCGCGCCATGGTCAGTTGGAAACGCGTGGACGAGAAGCCGCGCGCGGACAGCCGCCGCGACATCCCCACCAGGAACGCCGCTACCCGCTGGTCGGCGCTCCAGTCGCCGGCCAAGAGGGCGGCACGGCCGATGTCGCGGCTGAGCAGGCGGAACAGCTCGCGCTGCACGCCGGGCACGCGGGTGGCCAGCACCGAGATCTTCGGGAACGAGAAGCGGCACAGCATCACCGTGTCCAGCGCGATCGCGTCGCACGGGTAGCGATGGCCATCGATGGCATTCAGGCCGATCACTTCGCCGGGGAAGTGGAAGCCGAGCACGTGCTCGTGCCCCTCGCGGTCGGTGACGCAGGTCTTGACGCTGCCGGCGCGCACCGCGGCAATCGCCTCGAAGGGGTCGCCTTCGCGGAACAGGTAGTCGCCGGCGTGGAACGGGCCGATGTGCTCGACCAGCACGTGCAGTTCCTTCAGCGCGCTCTTGTCCATGCCCTGCGAGAGGCAGGCATGCGAGAACGCGCAGGTGGTGCAGAACTGCAGCTCGTCGCCATCGTCGGACAGGACCTGCGGGCCCAGCCGCGGGAACGGCAGATTGCTCATCGTGGGCACCCGCTTGGGCAGCGCACCGGGACACGCCCGGCGTCAGGATCGCGGGAACGGCTCAGATCGCGCGGGAGAAGCGCGGCCGGGCGTCGGGTTCGGGCGGGGCCAGGTATCGGTCGAAGCACATGGCAATGTTACGCAATAGCAGCCGTCCTTGCGAGGTGGCTTCGATGCGTCCGGGCAAGACCCGCACCAGGCCATCCTCGGCCAGCGGCCGCAGGCGCTCCATTTCCTCGCCGAAGTACTCGTCGAAGCGGATGCCATAGCGGCGCTCCAGCGCGGCCATCGGGATTTCGCCCTGGCACATCAGCGACTGGATCAGGTCGGCGCGCAGTTCGTCGTCCTCGCTCAGGCGCATGCCGCGGAACACCGGCAGGCGGCCGGCGTCGATCGCCGCCTCCCACGAGGGCAGGTCGCGCGGGTTCTGGCTGAAGCTGTTGCCGATATGGCTGATCGCGGACACGCCCAGGCCCACCAGGTCGCTGTCGGCATGGGTGGTGTAGCCCATGAAGTTGCGATGCAGGCCGCCGCGCTGCTGCGCGCGGGCCAGGTCGTCGTCGGGCAGGGCGAAATGGTCCATGCCGACGTAGACGTAGCCGGCGGCGCTGAGTTTCTCCACCGCCAGCTGTAGCAGCGCCAGCTTTTCTTCGCCGCTCAACAGCAGCTTCTCGTCGATCTGCTTCTGCGGCTTGAACAGGTGCGGCATGTGCGCATAGCTGTACACCGCCAGCCGGTCCGGGCGGATCTCGGTGACGATGTCCAGCGTCTTGCCGAAGCCTTCCAGGTTCTGCCCGGGCAGGCCGTAGATCAGGTCGATGTTGACCGAGCGCAGGCCCGCCTTGCGGCTGGCGTCCACCACCGCGCGGGTTTCCTCCACGCTCTGGATGCGGTTGACAGCCTCCTGCACCTTCGGGTCGAAGTCCTGCACGCCCAGACTGGCGCGGTTGAAGCCGATCTTCGCCAGCTCCGGCAGCCAGCCGGGTTCGCAGAAGCGCGGGTCGATCTCGATGGAGATGTCGCGGTCGCCGGCCTCGGCGAAATGGAACTGCCGGCGCAGCGCGTCGACCACGTCGCCCAGCTGCTGCGGGGTGAGGAAGTTGGGGGTGCCGCCGCCGAAATGCAGCTGGATCACTTCGCGGTCGCGGTCGAACATCGGCGCGACCAGCGCGATCTCGCGGTGCAGGCGCGCCAGGTAGGCCTCGCCGCGGGCCAGGTCGCGGGTGATGATGCGGTTGCAGCCGCAGTAGAAGCAGGGGCTGAAGCAGAACGGCACGTGCACGTACAGCGACAGCCGGCGCGGGATCGGCTCTTCGTTGCTGGCCTGGACGACCTCGCGCAGCTGGGCCTCGCCGAAGTCCGCGGAGAATTGCGGCGCAGTCGGGTACGAGGTGTACCGGGGGCCGGGCCGGTCATAGCGGCGCAACAGGCCGGCGTCGAAGGCGATGTGCTGGGAGTGCATGGGCGCAGCTTAGGGCAGATTGGCAGGGATGCGAATTGATCCGGATCAACCCACGTGGCGGGCTGTCACCGGCGCTGCAGCGCGTAGACGGCGGTCTGCAAGGTGGATACCCCATTCACGAAACCCGGGTGGTCGGCCGGGATCGGGCGCCGTTCGAGCAGGTCGACGCGCCATGCGTCGGCGTACAGCTCCCGCACTTCCGCCTCCGGCACCGAGAACGGCGGGCCATCGCGCTCGGCCTGCGGATACTCCAGCGTGACCAGCAGGCCGCGGCAGCCGGCGGGCAGGCGGGACTGCAGTTCGCCCGCGTAGCGCTGGCGCAGCGCCGGCGGCAGCGCGATCAGCGCGGCGCGGTCGAACATGGCGCCGCAGTCGGCCAGCAGCTCGGTGTCCAGGCCGAAGGCATCGCCGCAGATGATTTCGATGTCGCCGGCGCGGAAACGGGTGCCGTAGCGGCTGTCCTCGATGGTGGGCTGCAGGCCGTGTTCGGCGAAGAACTGCTCGATCGCCAGTCGCGACAGCTCCACCCCGAGCACCCGGTGCCCCTGCGCCGCCAGCCAGGCCATGTCCAGCGATTTCCCGCACAGCGGCACGAACACGCGGGCGCCGGCGGGCACGCCCAGCGCTGGCCAGTGTTTCTGCAGCAGCGGAGTGGGGGTGTGCTGATGGAAGCCGATCTGGTTCTGCTGCCAGCGCTGGTGCCAGAAATCAGGGTGCATGCATGTCTCCTCGCCGTCGCGGTAGTGATCAGGTTTCGACGGCCAGCCCGTCCACCTTCTGCCAGCCGCGCGGCAGTAGGCCGCCGCGCGAACCGCGGGCGCCAAGGTAGGGGTCGAGGTCGCGGAAGGCGAGGGTCATGGTGCGCGCGCCGGACTGCACCAGCAGCTTGCCGCCCTCCGGGACTACCGCGATCGCCACCACCTTTTCGGTGCCGCGCTTGGCCTTCGGGATCTCGATGATCTTGTTGCCTTTGCCCTTGTCCAGCTCGGGCAGTTCGGCCACCGGGAAGGCCAGCACGTGGCCGGCGCTGGTCACCGCCACGATGCGGTCGGCCTCGACGCTGGCCACCGCCGCCGGCTGCAGCACGTGGCCGCCCTCGGACAGCGACAGCAGCGCCTTGCCGGCCTTGTTGCGGCTGGTCAGGTTCTCGAAGCGGGTGACGAAGCCGTAGCCGTGGCTGGAAGCGATCACGAGCCGGTCGTCGTTGCCGCCGCTGGCCAGCGCCTCGAAGCTGGCGCCCGGCGCCGGCGAGAAGCGCCCGGTCAGGGGTTCGCCGTTGCCGCGCGCGCTCGGCAGGGTGTGCACGGACGTCGAGTAGCTGCGGCCGGTGGAATCGAGGAAGGCCACCTGCTGGGTGCTGCGCGAGCGCACCGCCGCCAGCAGGCGGTCGCCTTCGCGGTAGGACAGCCCGGCCGCGTCGATGTCATGGCCCTTGGCCGCGCGCACCCAGCCCTTTTCGCTGACCACCACGGTCATCGGTTCGCTGGCTACGAGTTCGGTCTCGTCCAGCGCCTGCGCGGCCTGGCGCGCTACCAGCGGGCTGCGGCGGGCGTCGCCGAACTTCTTGGCATCGGCCAGCAGTTCGTCCTTGATCAGCTTCTTCAGCTTGGCCTTGCTGTCCAGCGTGGCCAGCAGTTTTTCGCGCTCGGCGGCCAGCTCGTCCTGCTCGCCGCGGATCTTCATTTCCTCCAGCCGCGCCAATTGCTTGAGCCTGGTGTCGAGGATGTAGTCGGCCTGGTCTTCGCTGAGCGAAAAGCGCGCCATCAGCACTGCCTTCGGCTCGTCCTCGGTGCGGATGATGCGGATGACTTCGTCCAGGTTGAGGAAGGCCACCAGCAGGCCCTCCAGCAGGTGCAGTCGGCGCTCGACTTTGTCCAGCCGGTGCTTCAACCGGCGGGTGACGGTGGTCTGGCGGAACACCAGCCATTCCGACAGCAGCTGCTTCAGGTTCTTCACCTGCGGGCGGCCGTCCATCCCGATCACGTTCATGTTGACCCGGAAGCTTTTCTCCAGGTCGGTGGTGGCGAACAGGTGGCCCATTAGCTGCTCGGCGTCCACCCGGTTGCTGCGCGGGATCAGCACGATGCGGGTGGGGTTGGCGTGGTCGGACTCGTCGCGGATGTCCTCCAACCACGGCAGCTTCTTGGCCCGCATCTGCGCGGCGATCTGTTCGATCACCTTGCTCGGGCTGACCTGGTGCGGCAGCTCGGTGATGACGATGTTGGCCTGTTCCTTCACGAACACGGCGCGTGCGCGCACGCTGCCGGTGCCGGTTTCGTAGAGGTTGAGCAGGTCGGAAGGCGCGGTGATGATCTCCGCCGCGGTGGGGTAGTCCGGTCCGCGCACGTGCTCGCACAGGTCGCGGACCGTCGCGTCGGGGTCGTCCAGCAGGCGCACGCAGGCGCTGACGATCTCGTTGAGGTTGTGCGGCGGCACGTCGGTGGCCATGCCCACGGCAATGCCAGTGGTGCCGTTCAGCAGCAGGTGCGGCAGCCGCGCCGGCATCCACGTGGGTTCTTCCAGGGTGCCGTCGAAGTTGGGCGTCCAGTCCACCGTGCCCTGGCCGAGCTCGCCGAGCAGCACTTCGGCGATCGGCGAGAGCTTGGATTCGGTATAGCGCATCGCCGCGAACGACTTCGGGTCGTCGCTGGAGCCGAAGTTGCCCTGGCCCTCGATCAGCGGATAGCGCCACGAGAACGGCTGCGCCATCAGCACCATCGCCTCGTAGCAGGCGGAGTCGCCGTGCGGGTGGTACTTGCCGATCACGTCGCCCACGGTGCGGGCGGATTTCTTCGGCTTGGCGGAGGCGTTCAGGCCCAGCTCGCTCATCGCGTAGATGATGCGGCGCTGCACCGGCTTGAGGCCGTCGCCGATGAACGGCAGGGCGCGGTCCAGCACCACGTACATCGAGTAGTCGAGATAGGCGCGTTCGGCGTACTCGCGCAGGGGGATCTGTTCGAAACCGTGGAAGGTGGCGCGGAGGAGATCGTCGGTCATCCGGCCATTCTAAGGCCAGCGCGGCGATCGCCGGCAGGTCGCGCTCAGGCCGCTCCGTGGCGGCGCAGCGCCCATTCCACGTGCTCGCGCACGACAGGCGAAGGATGGTGGCGGCGGGTTTCCAGCGCGGCCAGCACCTCCGGCGTGGTCGGCGCATTGCCAAGGGCAATCGCGATGTTGCGCAGCCAGCGCTCGTGGCCGCTGCGGCGGATGGCGCTGCCTTCGCTGCGGCGCAGGAATTCGTCCTCCTCCCACGCGAACAGCTCGGCCAGGCTGGCCTTGTCGAGGTCGTTGCGGACGCGGAAGTCGGGTTCGTCGCTGCGCCGGGCGAACTTGTTCCACGGGCACACCAGCTGGCAGTCGTCGCAGCCGTAGATGCGGTTGCCCATCAGCGGGCGCAGCTCTTCGTCGATGCGGCCTTCGTGTTCGATGGTGAGATAGGAAATGCAGCGGCGTGCATCCAGCCGGTAGGGCGCGGTGATCGCGCCGGTGGGGCAGATGTCGATGCAGCGGGTGCAGCTGCCGCAGTGGGCGGTGGCGGGCGGATCGATCGGCAGGGGGATGTCGACGAACAGCTCGCCGAGGAAGAACCAACTGCCGCCGTCCCTGTCGATCAGGCAGGTGTGCTTGCCGATCCAGCCGAGCCCGGCATTGCGTGCCAGCGCGCGCTCCAGTACCGGCGCCGAGTCGGTGAAGGCGCGGTGGCCGAACGGGCCGATCTCGGCCTGCACCACTTCGGCCAGTCTTTGCAGGCGGTTGCGCATCAGCTTGTGGTAGTCGCGGCCCAGCGCGTAGCGGGCCACATAGGCGCGCTCGTGTTCGCGCAGGTTGGCCCAGGCGGCGTCCGGGTCCTTGCCGTAGTCCAGCCCCACCGAGATCACCCGGATCGTGCCCGGCAGCAGTTCCGCTGGTCGCGCGCGCAGCGCGCCGTGGCGGGCCATCCATTCCATCGAGCCGTACAGCTGCTGGCCCAGCCAGTCGAGCAGGTGCGCCTCGTCCTGCTTGAGCTCCACCCCCGTGATGCCCACCCGCTGGAAGCCGGCGGCGTGCGCAAGGGCGCGGATGCGCGCGGCAAGCGCGTTGTAGTCGGGCGTGGACATGGCGCAAATTATAGGTTCGTCCCCGGGAACCGCCGCCATGCATGCTCCGCTGCCGCTGTTCGATCCCGCCGCGCTGCGTGCGCTGGAGGTGCGCGGCACCGCGCTGTGCGACGGCGATGCGTTCGCACTAATGGCGCGCGCCGGCCAGGCCGGCTGGCGCTGCGCGCTCAAGCACTGGCCGCGGGCGCTGCGGATCGTGGTCGCCTGCGGGCCCGGCAACAACGGCGGCGACGGCTACGTGCTGGCGCGGCATGCACAGGAGGCCGGCCGCGAGGTGCGCGTGCTGCGCCTGGCCGAGCCGGCCAGTGAGCTGGCGCGGCGCGCCTGCGCGGACTATCTGGCCGCGGGCGGCGCCATCGGCAGCGAACTGGGCGATGCCGAGCTGATCGTCGATGCCGTGTTCGGCATCGGCCTTGCGCGTGCGCCGGATCCGGCCGCCGCCGCGCTGATCGCCGCCATCAACGCGCACCCCGCGCCGGTGCTGGCGCTGGACGTGCCCACCGGTATCGATGCCGCCACCGGCAGCGCGCCGGGCGCGGCGGTCGAGGCCGATTGCACGCTGCAGTTCCTCGCCCGCCATCGCGGCCTGCGCACCGGCACGGCGCTGGACCATTGCGGAGAACTGGAGCTGGCGACGCTGGAGCTGCCGGCCGTGGTGGCCGAGGGCATCGCCCCGGTCGCGCTGGCGTGGCGCGCCGACGCGCTGGCCGGCTTCTTCCCGCTGCGCCCGCGCGATGGCCACAAGGGCCGCAATGGCCACGTGCTGTGCATTGGCGGCGACGCCGGCAGCGGCGGCGCGATCCTGCTGGCCGCACAGGCGGCGCTGCGCAGCGGTGCGGGCCTCGTCAGCGTGGCGACCCGCGAGGCGCACGTGCCTGCGCTGCTGGCGCGCTGCCCGGAGGCGATGGTGCATGCGGTGGAAGGCACGGCGGAGCTGCTGCCGCTGCTGGACCGCGCGGATGTGCTTGCACTCGGCCCGGGGCTGGGGCAGGGCGAATGGGGCCACGCGCTGTTCCATGCCGCACTGGCCTGCAACAAGCCGCGCGTGCTGGATGCCGACGCGCTCAATCTGCTGGCATCGACGGGCGCACCACTGCGCGCGGACGACATCGTCACCCCCCATCCGGGCGAGGCCGCGCGCCTGCTGGGCGGCACCACCGCGGAGCTGCAGCGCGATCGTTTCGCGGCGGCCGTCGCCCTGCAGGCGCGGCTGGGTTGCACGGTGGTGCTGAAGGGCGCCGGCAGCATCGTGCAGGCCGCGGGCCACCCGCCCGCGGTGATCTGCGCCGGCAATCCCGGCATGGGCACCGGCGGCATGGGCGATGTGCTGACCGGCATCGTCGCGGCGCTGCGTGGCCAGGGCTTCGATGCACATGACGCGGCGGTCACCGGTGCACTGCTGCATGCCGCCGCGGGCGATGCGGCCGCGCGCGAGGACGGCGAGCGCGGCCTGCTGCCCTCCGACCTGCTGCCGTGGTTGCGCAGGTTGGCCAATCCGGTGCGACGATAGCCGGATGTCCGATTTCCTTCTTCCCGATGCCGCCGCCACCGAAGCGCTGGGCGCGCGGCTGGCGCAGACCCTGCCCGAGCGCGCGGTGATCCAGCTGCACGGCGATCTCGGTGCCGGCAAATCCACCCTCGCACGCGCGCTGCTGCGTGCGCTCGGCGTCACCGGCACCATCCGCAGCCCCACCTACACGCTGGTCGAGCAGTACGCGCTGCCCGCCGGCGGGCTGGCCTTGCACCTCGACCTGTACCGGATCGGCAATCCGGGCGAACTGGAGTTCCTCGGTCTCGACCCGGCCGAAGCCCGGCTGTGGCTGGTGGAGTGGCCGGAGCGCGGGCAGGGCGCGCTGCCGCCGGTGGATCTGGACATCGCGCTGGCGGTGGACGGCGACGGCCGTCGCTGCCGGCTGGACGCGCGGACCGCGGTGGGTCGGCAATGGCTGGCGGCGATCGGCATGGCCTGAAGTTGCCGGTGCAAGCTCTGCACGGGTCGAGGAAAGTCTTGCAGGTTGCGGATTATTCAGGGAAAAGTGCTTGCGTCCGCTCTCGACAGGTGCTTAACTCCCGGCCATGCGTCCTCAGGGGAACCGCCGCAATCGCGTCCTGCCGGCAGCCATGCTGCTGGCTGCGCTTGGCTGCTTTCAAGCAAATGCCTCTGAAATCAAGCAGTTGCGTATCGAGACCGGGGCGACCGGGACGCGCGCCGAACTGCATCTGGACAAGGCCGGCGAGTACCGGCTGATCCCGCTTTCCAATCCCGAGCGGCTGGCAGTGGACTTCCCCGCCAGCCATCTGGCGCGCGGTCTGGCACTGCCGGCGGCCGCCGGCATGGTCAAGGCCGTGCGCACCGGGCAGCCGGTGCCGGGCACGGTGCGGGTGGTGTTCGACCTGGCCGGCAAGGTCAGGGCGATTCCGACCACCCTGGATACTGGCGCGTCCGGCACCGTGCTGGTGCTGGAATGGCCCGGTGATGCGGCGCCGGCGTCCGTGCCGGCCACTGCCGCCGCCACGCCCGCCGTTGCCACGACCGAAAAGCCCGTGACCGCAGGCCCGTCGCCGTCCACCGGCACGCCCGCCGCCGATCCCATTGCCGCCTTCGCCACTGCCGCGACGCCGACGCAAGGCGTGCCTGCCAAGCCCGCGGTCGCCACGATGCCGGCACCGCCGCCCGCCGCCACGCCCTCCGTGCAGCAGGCCGCGCCGGACGTGCCCGCCCCCCGGCCGCTGCCGTCGGCTGGCACCCGTCCGCTGGTGGTTGCCATCGATGCCGGCCATGGCGGGCAGGATCCCGGCGCACACGGCCCCAACGGCACCCGCGAGAAGGACATCACCCTCGCCATCGCCCGCGAGCTGGCCCGGCAGGTCAACGCCACCCCGGGCCTGAAGGCGTTCCTGACCCGCGACAGCGATGTGTACATCCCGCTGAACCACCGCGCACGTCGCGCCAGCGCCAACCGTGCCGACATCTTCCTGTCGATCCATGCCGATGCCGCCGAGAACCGCGGCGCGCGCGGCTCGTCGGTGTACGTGCTGTCCACCCGTGGCGCGTCCTCGCAGCGCGCGCGCTGGCTGGCCGATAAGGAGAACGCAGCCGACATCATCGGCGGCGAGCGCGTGCGCGTGGCTGACAACACCCTGACCTCGGTGCTGCTGGATCTCACCCAGAGCGGCAACATGAAGGCGTCCGAAGATGCCGCCGAGCACGTGCTGGGCGGATTGAAGCGGGTCGGCAACAACCACAAGCCGGACGTCGAGCGCGCCAACTTCGCGGTGCTGCGCACCTCCGACAAGATGCCGGCGATGCTGGTGGAAACCGCCTTCATCTCCAACCCTGACGAAGAGAAGCGGCTGGCCGATCCCGCCTTCCAGCGCACCCTCGCCAGCGCGATCCTGGACGGGATCGACCGCTACTTCTCGCGCCAGCCGCCGCCGGGCACGCTGTATGCGGCGCGCGCGCAGGCCAACCAGTCGGCGCAGATTCCGTCATCCGGCCGGACCATGGACATCGCCGCGGTGGGCGCCGGCGGCAGTCCCTGACGTCGCGACCGTCGCCGCGTCCGATGTGTTCCGCCATGCGCCGGATACGGTGGGCGTGGCCGGCTAGAATCCTCGGGTGAGCATCCGTCAACTCCCCGATACCCTGATCAACCAGATCGCCGCCGGCGAGGTCGTCGAGCGACCTGCGTCCGTGGTCAAGGAGCTGGTCGAAAACGCGCTGGACGCAGGCGCTAAACGCATCGATATCGACCTGGAGGAAGGCGGCATCCGCCTGATCCGCATCCGCGACGATGGCGGCGGCATCGCGCCGGAGGAGCTGCCGCTGGCGGTGAGCCGCCACGCCACCAGCAAGATCGCCTCCATCGATGATCTCGAAGCGGTGGCCACGCTCGGCTTCCGCGGCGAGGCGCTGCCGTCGGTGGCCTCGGTCAGCCGTTTCCGCCTGGCCTCGCGTCGGCGCGATGCCGAGCATGGCGCCGAGCTGCGCATCGATGGCGGCAGGCTGGGCGAAGTCGCGCCGAACGCGCATCCGCACGGCACCACGGTGGAAGTGCGGGACCTGTTCTTCAACGTGCCGGCGCGGCGCAAGTTCCTGCGCGCCGAGCGTACCGAGCTATCGCATATCGAGGAGTGGCTGCGCACGCTGGCGCTGGCGCGGCCCGACGTGGAGATCCGGGTCAGCCACAACGGCAAGCCGTCGCGGCGCTGGAAGGGCGAGGGCCACCTGCTCAGCGACGTGCGCCTGCACGAGGCGCTGGGCGAGGAGTTCGCCCGCAACGCGCTGCGCGTGGACCACGCCGGCGCCGGCATGCGCCTGCACGGCTGGGTCGCGCAGCCGGCGTACAACCGCGCCAGCGCCGACCAGCAGTACCTCTACGTCAACGGCCGCAGCGTGCGCGACCGCAACATCGCCCACGCGGTGCGGCAGGCCTACAGCGACGTGCTGTTCCACGGCCGCCACCCGGCCTACGTGCTGTTCCTCGAACTCGACCCGCGCGGCGTCGACGTGAACGTGCACCCGGCCAAGCACGAAGTGCGCTTCCGCGAATCGCGTCTCGTGCATGATTTCGTCTACCGCACCCTGCACGCCGCGCTGGCGGAGACCCGTGCCGGCAGCATGGCCACGCCCACCCCGCCGATGTCCGTGCCTGCCGCGGACGTGCCGCGCTGGTCGATGCCGTCGCCGCCGCAGCAGCAGGCCATGGGCCTGCGCGTGGGCGATGCGCCCGCCGCGTATGCCGCGCTGTACGCGCCGCGTGCCGATGCTGCATCGACGCAGCCGCTGGCGGCGATACCGATGCCGAACGACGCGCCGGGTGGCATGCCGCCGCTCGGCTTCGCCGTCGCCCAGCTGCACGGCATCTACATCCTCGCCGAGAACGCCGAGGGCCTGGTGGTGGTCGACATGCACGCCGCCCACGAGCGCATCGGCTACGAAAAATTGAAGGCCGCGCACGACGGCGCCGGCCTGCGCACCCAGCCGCTGCTGGTGCCCAGCAGCCTGGCGGTGTCCGAACGCGAAGCCGACATCGCCGAGCGCGAATCGGAGACGCTGGCGCAGCTGGGCTTCGAGGTGCAGCGCAGCGGCCCGCAGTCGCTGCTGCTGCGCAGCGTGCCGGCGCTGCTGGCGCACGGCGACGTGGAGGCGCTGCTGCGCGACGTGCTCGCCGACCTGCGCGAACACGGCAACACCCGCCGGGTGGCCGAGACCCGCGACGAGCTGCTGGCCACCATGGCCTGCCACGGCGCGGTGCGCGCCAACCGCAGGCTCACCATTCCCGAGATGAACGCGCTGCTGCGCGAGATGGAAGCAACCGAACGGTCCGGCCAGTGCAACCACGGCCGCCCCACGTGGACGCGTTTTTCGCTGGCGGAGATGGACAAATGGTTCCTGCGCGGTCGTTGATCCTGCTGGTTGTCGCCGCGTTGGCGATGGCTGCCTGCAATCGCTCCAGCGAGCCCAGCGCGGCGCAAGAAGCCGCGAAGGCGAAGGCCGCGGCCGAGTTCGCTGCCTCCGAAAGCGCATGGCGCGCGCAGCGTCTGGCCGAGCTGACCAAGCCCGATGGCTGGGCCAGCCTGATCGGCCTGCACTGGCTGGACCGCGGCAGCCATCGCGTCGGCAGCGCCGTCGATAACGGCATCCGCCTGCTGCTGGGCCCGCCGCATCTGGGCGTGTTCAGCGTGCGCGACGGCAAGGCGCGCTTCGTGGCCGATGCGGTGGTCACCATTGATGGGCAGCCCGGCAAGGGCGGCGCGTTGCGCAGCGATGCCGACCAGGGCGGCCCCAGCGTGATCGGGTTCGACGACGGCAAGGGACTGGCCACGGTGATCGAACGCGGCGGCCGGCTGGCGCTGCGGGTCAAGCACAGCGAGGCCGACAGCCGGGTGCATTTCGCCGGCCTGGAGTACTGGCCGGGTGGCCCGCAGTGGCGGGTGCAGGCGCGCTTCATCCCACATCCGCCCGGCAGGACATTGCCGATCGCCAACATCATCGGCACCACCGACGAGATTCCCAACCCCGGCGTGGTCGAGTTCACCCGCAACGGCACGCCGTTCCGGCTGGAGGCGCTGGACCAGGGCGAGGGCACGCTGTTCCTGGTGTTCGCCGACCGCACCAGTGGCCACGGCAGCTACGGCGCCGGACGCTTCATCGACGCACCGATGCCGGATGCACGGGGCCGGTTGACGCTCGACTTCAACCGCGCCTACAACCCGCCGTGCGCATTCACTCCGTTCGCCACCTGCCCGCTGCCGCCGCCGGAAAACCGGCTGGACCTGCGGGTGGAAGCGGGCGAGAAAACCTATCGCAAACCCGAGTCATCCTCCAAGGACGCCTGATGAAATCCCGATTGCTCGCCCTTGCGCTGTGCGCGCTGCTGCTCCCCGTTGCCCATGCCGACCAGCCTGCGACGGCTGCCTCGGCGCAGGCGGCCAAGCGCCCGCTGCTGTGGAAGGTGTCCGACGCCGACAATTCGGTCTACCTGCTGGGTTCGTTCCACCTGCTCAAGGCCGACGACTACCCACTGCCGGTGGAAGTGGACCGCGCCTTCGACGACAGCGCCTCGCTGCTGTTCGAGATCGACCCGGCGGCGCTGACCGCGCCCGATTCGATGGCGGTGATGCAGAAGTACATGGCCTACGAGGATGGCAAGAGCCTGAGCGCCGTGTTGCCCAAGCCGACGCTGGAGAAGCTGTCCACGCTGGTGTCGGCCGGCGGCGGCAGCGTGCAGGCGCTGGAGCACAGCGAGCCGTGGGCGGTGAGCCTGGGCTTGGTGCTGGGCGTCACCCGTGCGATGGGTTTCAGCCAGGAGTTGGGGCTGGACCGCAAGCTGATGGCGCGCGCCAGCGACGCCGGCAAGCCGGCCGCCGGGCTGGAAACGGTGGAAGACCAGATGCGCGCGATGGACGCGGTGCCCTATGCCGAGCAGGCGCAAGGCATGGACGAGTTCCTGTCCGACCCGCAGAAGGCGATCCGCCAGATGAGCGACATGCACGCCTGGTGGCGCGCGGGCGACGTGGCGAAATTGGACAGCGGGATGCGCGCGGAGATGGCGCAAAAGACCCCGGAGAGCTACCGCCTGCTCGACGTCGAGCGCAACCGCGCGTGGCTGCCGCAGGTGGAGAAGCGCCTGTCCGAATCGAAGCAGGACAATACGCTGGTGGTGGTGGGCTCCCTGCACCTGCTGGGCAGCGACGGGCTGGTGGAACAGCTGAAGGCGAAGGGCTACACGGTCGAGCGGATCTGCGACAGCTGCGCAGCGGACTGAGTCACCGGCGCTATGCGCAGGCCTGCATCACGATGCAATCCACCGGGCAGGCCGGTACGCACAGTTCGCAGCCGGTGCACAGGTCGTCCAGCACGGTGTGCATGTGCTTGGGGCCGCCAAGGATGGCGTCCACCGGGCAGGCCTGGATGCACTTGGTGCAGCCGATGCAGTCGGCTTCGACGATGAAGGCCAGTTCCCCGGGCTTGTGCGTGCCGCGACCGCGGTCATAGGGCTGCGGCGCGACGCCCAGTGCCTTCGCCAGCGCGCGTGCGCCGGCATCGCCGCCGGGCGGGCAGTGGTCGATGCCGGCCTCGCCGCGGGCCATCGCCTCGGCATAGGGGCGGCAACCGTCGAAGCCGCATTGCCCGCATTGGGTCTGCGGCAGCAGGCGATCCAGGCGTTCCACCAGGTCGGTCATGCCCTGCAGTCGTTGCGCAGGGCAGGCTGGATCGTCCAGTCCGGGCAAGCCGCTGCCTTCATAGCAATTCGGCGAGCGGCAGCAGCTCGCGGTCCTCGTGCTGGATGCGCGCATGCAGCGCATCCAGCAGGCTGGCGGCCTCGTGCCCGAAGCGCTCGGGATCGGCGCCGATCCGCATGGCCGTGTCCCAGCGCGCGGTGAAGTCCCCATAGGCCGTCGCCAGCCCGCCCATCTCGTGCTGGAAGCGCTTGCCGACCGCGGCGACCCGTGGGTCACTGGCCCCGGCAAGGGCCGGATACAGCATCCGGTCCTCGATCGCCAGGTGCAGCTTGATGGTGGCGTTGAGTTTCTTCAGCTCGGCGAACAGGGCGTCGGCGTTCCCGGCGACGCCCGCCTGCACCAGCCTGCGCAGCTCGTCCATGCTGGCGTAGAGGGTGTCGTGGTCGCTCTTGATCCTGCTGGTGTTCATCGGTCGACCGAAGGACGGGGGCAGTGCATGCAGTATGTGCTTCCCGGGGCGGGATCTGGTTGCCGTACTCAGCGCACCGGCATCCCCGGCTCCGCGCCGGCATCGGCGTCCAGCAGCGCCAGCGCGCCGCCGTCGAAGCCGGCCGACAGGATCATGCCCTCGCTCAGGCCGAAGCGCATCTTGCGCGGCGCGAGGTTGGCGATGAACACCACGCTGCGCCCGACGAGCTTCTCCGGCTCGCCGTAGCTGCCGCGGATGCCGGAGAAGATCTGCCGCTGGCCCAGTTCGCCGGCGTCCAGCAGGAAGCGCAGCAGCTTGTCGCTGCCCTCGACGAAGCCGCATTCCAGCACCTTGCCGATGCGCAGGTCGAGCTTGGCGAAGTCGTCGATGCCGATGTAGGCCGTGTCCGTGGCGGCCTTGGGGGCGGGCGTCGCATCCGCAGCGGCGGGCGCGGCCTTGGCCAGCGCGGCGGCCGTGGGCGCGGTTGGGGCAGGAGCGGCGAGGGTGTCCTTGCTGGCGTCGATCATGGCTTGGATGTGCTTCGGGTCGATGCGGGTGAACAGCGGGGAGTAGGGGTTGAGCGTGCGGCCCCACAGTTCGGTGGGGTTGTTGTCGATATGGGCCCGCAGCGCCACGCCGAGGTACTTCTCGATGTCGGTGCTGGTGCGCGGCAGGATCGGCTTCAGCGCGGCGGCGATGTCGGCGAAGGCCTGCAGTGCGGTGGACAGCACGAGGTGCAGGTCGGCGCGACGCGACGGATCCTTGGCCAGCGCCCAGGGAGCGGTGTGGGCGATGTACTCGTTGGCCACGTCGGCGGCCGCCATTGCATGGCGGGTCACGGCCGCGGGGTTGTCTTGGCCGTAAAGCGAACTGGCATGTGCGGTGTTGGCCCGGACATGGCCAAGCATGTTGCGCGCGTCCTCCAGCCAGCCCGCGCTGGCGCCGGCGTGCCCTGCCTCGGCCCACGGCGAGGTGCCGACGGTGTTGCCGAAGTGGGTTTCCAGCAGCTTGGCGCTGCGGCTGGCCAGGTTGACGAACTTGCCGACCACGTCGCTGTTCACGCGGGCCACGAAGTCGGACAGGTTGAGGTCCAGGTCGTCCACGCCGCCGGAAGTCTTGCAGGCGAAGTAGTAGCGCAGTGCTTCCGGGTCCAGCCCGGCGTCGAGGTAGGTGCGCGCCATCACGAAGGTGCCGCGCGACTTGCTCATCTTGGCGCCGTCCACGGTCAGGTAGCCGTTGACGTGCAGGCGGTCGGGCTTGCGCAGGCCGTTGCCCTCCAGCACCGCCGGCCAGAACAGGCCGTGGAAGTTGACGATGTCCTTGCCGATGAAGTGGTGCAGCTCTGCCTCGTCGCCCGGCTGCAGCAGGGCCGCCATGCGCGCTTCGTCGAAGCCGGCGGTCTTGCCGCTGCGGGCCAGCGCCAGCAGGCTGGAGAAATAGCCGATCGGCGCGTCCAGCCAGACGTAGAAATACTTGCCCGGATGGCCGGGGATCTCGAAGCCGAAGTAGGGCGCGTCGCGGGAGATGTCCCAGTCGCGCAGGCCGCCCTCGCCGTTGATCCATTCGCCCAGCTTGGCCTTCACGCCCGGCACCGCCACGTCGCCCTGCAGCCAGTCGCGCAGCACGTCGGTGTACTGGCCCAGCTTGAAGAAGAAGTGCTCGGAGGCGCGCAGTTCCGGGGTGGCGCCGGAGACCACCGAGCGCGGGTCGATCAGGTCGGTGGGGTTGTAGGTGGCACCGCAGACCTCGCAGTTGTCGCCGTACTGGTCGGGCGACTTGCAGGTCGGGCAGGTGCCCTTGACGTAGCGGTCCGGCAGGAACATCTGCTTGGCCGGGTCGTACAACTGCTCGATCGAGCGGCGTTCGATGCTGCCGCGCGCGTCCAGCGCCGCGTAGAAGCGTTCGGTCAGCTGGCGGTTCTCGTCCGAATGGGTCGAGTGGTACCAGTCGAAGGCCACGCCGAAGTCGGCGAAGTCGCGCTCGTGGCCGGCCTTGATCGCAGCGATGAAGGCCTCCGGCGTGGTGCCGGCCCTCTCGGCCGCCAGCATGATCGGCGTGCCGTGGGTGTCGTCGGCGCAGACGAAGTGCACGTCGCCGCCGGCCATGCGTCGCGCCCGCACCCAGATGTCGGCCTGGATGTAGCCCACCAGGTGGCCGAGGTGGAGCGGGCCGTTGGCATAGGGCAGGGCATTGGTGACAAGCGCGGGACGGGGCATGGGCGTGGCGTGGCGGGGCGACCCGCGATTATCGCACGCGAGCCACGGCCCCCGACCCACCCGCGTGGGCGGGCGGGCCGTCGGTCATTCGCGTCGCCAGACCTGCTGCCGGCAGAAGAACGCGATGCAGCCGGACATGCCGAGCGCGCGGCCGTCCTCCAACAGGGCCAGCTTGGCCTTGTAGTCCTTACCGTTCTCGGGATCGAGCACGCGCCCGCCCGACCAGCCGCCGTCGCCATCGGGGCGCAGGCCCCACAGGATCACCAACCCGCGGATCGGCTTGCCGTGCAGCGGTCCCTTGCAGGCCTTGCAGGGCGGGTTGGGCCCGTCCTTGAGGTCGAGGATGTCGACCACCCGGCCGGCGATGCTGCCGTCGCGGGCGCGGTAGACCTCCACCACCGACTTGGGCTTACCGGTGGCGTCATCGATGGTTGTCCAGCGTCCCAGCAGCGCTTCCTGCGCGGGCGCGGGCGCCGCCAGGGCCAGCAGCAGGCCGGCGAAGGCCGCGCGTCCCCACTGGCGCAACGCGCCGGGAACGGCCCGGGCAGCGGGCCGTCCGGATGGTGCGCGGAGAATGGTCAATCCACCCGTTCCCAGGTGGCGGTGCGGCAGATGAAGGCCACGCAGCCCTTCACTTCCAGCTTCTTGCCGCCGGCGACCAGCTTGATCGACTTGGCGGTGAAGCTGCGGTCTTCCGACGGCTTGTAGCCGTTGCCGCCGCCCCAGGTCCCGTCCTTGTTGGCCTTCAGGTTCCACAGGGTGACGATGCCGACCATCGGCTTGTTTTGGTGCTGCCCGCTGCAGGTGGTGCAGGTGGCGGGAACGCCCACTGCTTCCACGATCTTCGCCGCCAGCGTGCCGTTCTTGGCCTCGTAGATTTCCGAGATCGTCATGACCTTGCCGGTCTTGTCGTCCAGGGTCTTCCATTTGCCCACCGGCGAGGTGGCGGAGTGCTGCGCGGTCGCCGCGAACGAAAGCGACGCCAGCGCCGCTGCCAGGATCATCTTGCGCATGTACCTTCCCTCCGGGGATCAGCGGGGCGCGGCGCGCCCCTCTCGGGCTTTATAACCCATCCGATGGCGTATGGAAGGTCTCGTCCGTCGCGCCTGGGCGCAGTCAATTCAGCCGGGCAAAAAGAACCCCGCCTTTCGGCGGGGTTCTTGCGTGGCGCGCTGGACGTTGTTTACTTCTTGCCGAAGCTGCTTCGAGGTCGTAGGCGCGGCCCAGGATGTCGAAGTTAGGGTTGTCATACGGCTCGCCGCTGGGGCCGGAGTCCGAATAGACGCCTATGCCGGGGATGCGGTTGCTGGGGTTGTGGACCCGGAATTGAGCGCTTCAGTGCGTCGGTGGCGTTGAAGTTCCGCAGTGTACGAGCCAGCGCGGCCGGCACCGGCAATCGCGTAGCCGTCCGGATCCAGCGCGGCCGTGCGCGTCGCGTGCTGATGCGAATCAAGGAGGACGCAGGGCGGCTTCGCTAGAATCGGAGCCCTCCCCATGCCACAGCCCGCCATGTCCCGCCTGCCTTCCCATGCCGTCCAGGGCGAGCTCAAGCCGCTCGCCAACGTCCGCAACATCATCGCCGTTGGTTCCGGCAAGGGTGGGGTGGGCAAGTCCACCACCGCGGTGAACCTGGCGCTGGCGCTGGCCGCCGAAGGGTTGAAGGTGGGGATCCTCGATGCCGACGTGTATGGCCCCAGCGTGCCGATGATGCTGGGGCTGTCCGGCCGTCCGGACAGCCCCGACGGCAAGACCATCACGCCGATGCAGGCGCACGGGGTGGAGGCGATGTCGATCGGGCTGCTGGTGGACCAGGACACGCCGATGATCTGGCGCGGCCCGATGGCCACGCAGGCGCTGAACCAGCTGCTGGGCGATACCCGCTGGGGCGATCTGGACGTGCTGGTGGTGGACCTGCCGCCCGGTACCGGCGACATCCAGCTGACCATGGCGCAGAAGATCCCGGTGGCCGGCGCGGTCATCGTCACCACGCCGCAGGACATCGCCACGCTGGACGCGCGCAAGGCGTTGAAGATGTTCGAGAAGGTGAACATCCCGGTGCTCGGCCTGATCGAGAACATGGCGGTGCACGTGTGCGGCAACTGCGGCCATGCCGAGCGCATCTTCGGCGAGGGCGGCGGCAGGAAGATGGCCGAGCAGTACGGGGTGGTGCAGCTGGGCGCGCTGCCGCTGGAGACCGGCATCCGCGAGCATGGCGATGCCGGGACCCCGATCGTCGCCGCGCAGCCGGATTCCCCGGCGGCGCAGGCCTACCGTGCGGCCGCGCGGGCGTTGCTGGCCGAGTTGGACAAGCGGCCGAAGGTGCGCACCGGGATCATGGCTTCGCTGCTGGGCTAGGCGGAGCTATCGAGTTGCCTCGCCGCGGGCCTGCGAACGCGGGGCGGCATGCGGGACGGCATCAATCCCCCTGCTTGGCTTAAACTCGCGGGTTCCGCACCGGGACCGAACCGCATGAGCATCAAGAGCGACCGCTGGATCCGCCGCATGGCCGAGCAGCACGGCATGATCGAGCCGTACGAACCGGGCCAGGTGAAGCAGGCTGCCGATGGCCAGCGCATCGTCAGCTACGGCACATCCAGCTACGGCTACGACGTGCGCTGCTCGCGCGAATTCAAGGTGTTCACCAACATCAACTCGACCATTGTCGACCCCAAGCACTTCGACCCGAAGAGCTTCGTCGATATCGTCGGCGACGAGTGCATCATCCCGCCCAATTCCTTCGCGCTGGCGCGCACCGTCGAGTACTTCCGCATCCCGCGCGACACCCTGGTGGTGTGCCTGGGCAAGAGCACCTATGCGCGCTGCGGGATCATCGTCAACGTGACCCCGCTGGAGCCGGAGTGGGAGGGCCACGTCACCCTCGAGTTCAGCAATACCACGCCGTTGCCCGCGCGCATCTACGCCGGCGAAGGCGTGGCGCAGATGCTGTTCTTCCAGTCGGATGCCGACGACGTCTGCGAGACCAGCTACAAGGACCGCGGCGGCAAGTACCAGGGCCAGACCGGCGTCACCCTGCCGCGCACGTAAGCGCGCCTACCGCGCCAGCGCCGCGCGCAGCGCGCTGACCCGCTCGATGAGTTGTTCCGGCGCGTACGGCCGCGCGTTGGCTGCGCCCCAGACCGGGCGCGGCCAGGCGATGTCGTCGGTGTAGCGGGCGATGACGTGGACGTGCAGCTGCGGCACCTGGTTGCCCAGCGCGGCCACGTTGAGCTTGTGCGGCTTGAACAGCGCCTTCAGTGCGCGCGCCGCGGCGTCGATGTCGGCGCTGAGCTGGGTGCGCTGCGCCGGGGTCAGGTCGATGATCTCGACCGCACCAGGCAGCTTCGGCACCAGCACCAACCACGGGTGGTTGGCATCGTCCATCAGCCGCACTTCGCAGACCGACAGGTCGCAGACCGGGGCGGTATCGTCGGCCAGCTGCGGGTGCAGTTCGTAGCGCGACGGGGGCTGGGAAGGGCTCATGGCGTCCTCGGCTCAGTAGGCGGGGCGCAGCGCGCGGCGGAACAGGCCCAGCGTGCGCTCCAGCGCCAGTTCCGCGCTGGCGCGGTGGAAGTCGTCGCGCTGGTCGCAGTTGAAGCCGTGGCCGGCGGGATAGACGTGGATGTCGGCCTCGGGATGGCGCTGGCGGTGCAGCTCGACGTCGGCCTGCGGAATGCTGGGGTCGTGCTCGCCGAAGTGGAACATCATCGGCGCATCCAGCTGTTCGTCCAGGAACGGCACGGTGCGCGCGCCGTAATAGCTGACCGCCGGCATCGACAGGCGGGTGTTGGCCAGATAGGCCACGGTGCCGCCCCAGCAGTAGCCGACCACGCCGACCTTGCCGTATTCCTGCAGCTGGGCGGCGGCGGCCTTCACGTCTTCCAGCGCGCGCTCGAAGCCCAGCTTCTCCACTAGCTCGCGCCCGCGCGCCACGCCCTCGGGGTCGTAGCGCAGTTGCACGTCGTGCTCGAAGTGGTCGAAGAGCGCCGGCGCCATGGCCACGTAGCCATGCTCGGCGAAGGTCGTGCAGACCGCGCGGATATGGGCGTTCACGCCGAAGATTTCCTGCACCACCACCAGCGCGCCGCGCGGCGGCACGTGCGGTGTCGCGAGCCAGGCGCGGATGCGGCCGCTCGGGGTTTCCAGGGACATCCACTCGCTCATGGGCTTGGCTCCGTCCGTCGCCGCGATAGTACGCCTGTGGGGGCGGGCCGCCAGCCCCCCGCCGGTATACTACGCGGCCCGCGGCGGACCCCCGCCGGCCAGCGTCCACGATGTCCATGTCCCAGACCCCCGCCTCCGCCAATCCCAAAGTCGGCTTTGTCAGCCTCGGCTGCCCCAAGGCCTTGGTGGACTCCGAACGCATCCTTACCCAGCTGCGGGGGGAGGGCTATGATCTGGTGCAGACCTACGACGATGCCGACGTGGTGGTGGTCAACACCTGCGGCTTCATCGATTCCGCGGTGGCCGAATCGCTGGACGCGATCGGCGAGGCGATGGCCGAGAACGGCAAGGTCATCGTCACCGGCTGCCTGGGCAAGCGCGCCGACGTGATCCGGCAGGCGCATCCGGGCGTGCTGTCGATCAGCGGCCCGCAGGACTACGCCAGCGTGATGGATGCGGTGCACGCCGCGGTGCCGCCGACGCACAACCCCTTCGTGGACCTGCTGCCGGATTACGGGTTGAAGCTGACCCCGAAGCACTACGCGTACCTGAAGATTTCCGAAGGCTGCAACCACCGCTGCAGCTTCTGCATCATCCCGTCGATGCGCGGCGACCTGGTCTCGCGGCCGGTCGACGAGGTGCTGCGCGAGGCCGAGAAGCTGGTGCGCGGCGGGGTCAAGGAGCTGCTGGTGGTGTCGCAGGACACCAGCGCCTACGGCGTCGACCTGAAGTACGCGCCGCGGCTGTGGGGCAACAACGTCCATGAGACGCGGATGAAGGCGCTGTGCGAAGGCCTGTCCACGCTGGGCGTGTGGACGCGCCTGCACTACGTGTATCCGTACCCGCACGTCGACGACGTGATCCCGCTGATGGCCGACGGCAAGGTGCTGCCGTACCTCGACATCCCGTTCCAGCACGCCAGTCCGCGCATCCTGCGGCTGATGAAGCGGCCTGGCGCGGTGGACAAGACGCTGGAGCGGATCCAGCGCTGGCGCTCGATCTGTCCGGACCTCACCCTGCGCAGCACCTTCATCGTCGGCTTCCCCGGCGAGACCGACGCCGAGTTCGAGGAGCTGCTGGACTTCCTCGACGAGGCGCAGCTGGACCGCGTCGGCGCGTTTGCCTATTCGCCGGTCACCGGCGCCAAGGCCAACGAGCTGCCGGACCCGGTGCCGGAGGACGTGAAGCAGGAGCGACTGGCCCGCTTCATGGAGCGGCAGGCGGCGATTTCCGAAGCGCGTCTGGCGGCCAAGGTCGGCAGCGTGCAGCGCTGCCTGGTGGATGCGATCGACGGCGAACTGGCCATCGCGCGTTCGATGGCCGATGCGCCGGAGATCGACGGCCTGGTGCAGATCCAGGACGGTCGCGAGGCCGGCCTGCAACCGGGCGAATTCGTCGACGTGCGGATCATGGGCAGCGACGAGCACGACCTGTACGGGGAAGTCGAGTACAACGACTGAGCCGCGGCATACTCCCGGCGTCCCCGCCGAGGAGTGCCCGATGTCGCCGTCGCATCTGTTCAGCCGCCTGGCCAAGTGGGCCTCGCGCGCGGCCGGCCGGCCGCTTGGGTTCGCGCTGGCCGTGCTGGTGGTGCTTGCCTGGATCCTCACCGGGCCGCTGTTCGGTTTCAGCGACACCTGGCAGCTGGTGATCAACACCGGCACCACCATCGTCACCTTCCTGATGGTGTTCCTGATCCAGAACTCGCAGAACCGCGATACCGAGGCGATCCAGCTGAAGCTGGACGAGCTGATCCGCGCTACCCGTGGCGCCCACAACGCGCTGCTGGACCTGGAGGAACTGGAGGAGCGCGAGCTGGATGTGTTCCGCGCCCGTTATGTCGCGCTGGCGCGCACTGCGCGCGAGCGCAGCGACGAAGAAGCCGACCGCGGCACGCCGGAAGTCATCGATCCGCGCTGAGGTCGCGGCGGCGCGCGCGCTCAGACGTCCAGCTGCATCCCCGGCCGCGCCAGCACCGCCTGCACGCCGTGGGCCTCGTGGATCTCGCCGGCCAGCGCCTCGCGCGCAAGGTCCTCGCCGTGCACCAGCGCCACCGGCGGCGGCGTGCTGAAACCGGCGTACCAGTCCAGCAGGCCATGCTGGTCGGCGTGCGCGGACAGCCCGCCCACCGTGTGCCGGTGGGCATTCACGCGCACGTCGTAGCCGTGGATGCGTACCCAGCGCGCGCCGTCCACCAGCCGCCGGCCGATGGTGCCCTCGGCCTGGAAGCCGACGAACACCATTCGCGTCTGCCGCTTGGGCAGGCACTGGCGCATGTGGTGGAGGATGCGGCCGCCGCTGGCCATGCCGTTGCCGGCTATCACTATCGCGCCGCCGTGGATGCGATTGATCGCCATCGACTCCTCGGCGGTTTCGGTGACGCGCAGGTTGGGCAGGCGGAACGGATTGGGCGTGCCGCGCCAGACTTCACGCGCTTCGGCGTCGAACAGGGCGTGGTGGCGGTCGTACACCTGCACCACCTTCGAGGCCATCGGGCTGTCGAGGAAGATCCGCCAGCGCGACATGTCCCAGTCGTCCCAGTGGCGGGCGAACCAGTACAGCAGTTCCTGCGTGCGGCCCACCGCGAAGGCCGGGATCAGCACGTTGCCGCCGTCGCGCCAGGCCGCTTCGAAGATCTCGCCCAGTTCGCGCACGGTGGCGTCGCGCTCGCGATGGTTGCGGTTGCCGTAGGTGGATTCCAGCAGCAGTAGGTCGGCCTCTGCGATCTGCACGGGGTCGCGCAGGATCGGCGCGTTGCGCATGCCGAGGTCGCCGGAGAACACCAGCTTCCGGCCGTCGGCCCACAGCTCGACGATGCTGGAGCCGAGGATGTGGCCGGCATCGCGGAAGGCGACCTCGATGCCGGGGAACAGTTCGGTACGCGTCGCGTACGGCAGGGGGCGCAGCTGCGAGAGCGCGCCGCGCACGTCCTCGCGGGTATACAGCGGCATCGCCTTGGGTTGGCCCGGCTTGCGCTTGCGGTTGCTGCGCTCGGCGTCGTTTTCCTGCAGCGTGGCCGAATCCATCAGCATGATCGGCAGCAGGTCGACGGTGGCGGCCTGCGCGTAGATCGGGCCGTGGAAGCCGGACAGGGTCAGCCGCGGCACGCGGCCGACGTGGTCGATGTGGCCGTGGCTCAGGATCAGCGCATCGATGTCGGCGGGGTCGAACGGGAACGGCGCAAAGTTGCGGGCGTCGGCTTCCGGGCTGCCCTGGACCAGGCCGCAGTCGATCAGGATGCGCCGGCCGGCGGCTTCGACCAGATGCATCGAGCCGGTGACTTCACCGGCCGCTCCGTGGAAATGCACGCGCATGCGCTTACCCGTTCCGTTGCGTTGCGGCAGGGTAACCCAGCAACCCCCACTTCCGGCAGATGGCGATGCGCGCGTGGGTGCGGCAATGTATGCCGCCTGCAAAACGGGAAACCACCCATGCGTCTGCTTTCCATCGCCTGTGCGCTCGCACTCGGCACCGCGGCTTTCGCCGCCCCGGCGGCCACGCCCGCCCCGATCGTGGCTGCCGTCCCCGGCAGCGAGGCCATCGCCAGCAAGACCCTGGCCAATGGCCTGGAGATCATCGTCTGGCCGGACCACGACATCCCCAACGCCAACTACTACACCTTCTACAAGGTCGGCAGCCGCAACGAGCGCGCCGGCATCACCGGCCTGGCGCACTTCTTCGAACACATGATGTTCAACGGCACCACCAGGCGCGCGCCGGGCGAGTTCGACCGCACCATGGAGGCCGCCGGCGGCAGCAACAACGCCAGCACCAGCAACGATCTCACCATCTATACCGACTGGTTCCCGAGCAGCGCGCTGGAGGCGATCTTCGACCTCGAAGGCGACCGCATGGCCAACCTGTCGTTCGACCCCAAGGTGGTGGAGAGCGAGCGCGGCGTGGTCTACAGCGAGCGCCGCTCCAGCGTCGACAACGACAGCATGGGCACGCTGATGGAGCAGATGCAGGCCACCGCCTACGTCGCGCATCCCTACCAGATCCCCACCATCGGCTGGCCCAGCGACATCGAGCGCTGGAAAACCGAGGACCTCAAGCAGTTCTTCAAGACCTACTACGCGCCGAACAACGCGGTGCTGGTGGTGGCGGGCGACGTCGAGCCGGCGCAGGTGTTCGCGCTGGCCGACAGGTACCTGGCCGCGCTGCCGCGGCAACCGGAACCGACGCCGGTCACCACGGTGGAGCCGGAGCAACTGGGCGAACGGCGCATCACCGTGGAGCGCGGCGATGCACAGTCGCCGATCCTGGCCTACGCCTTTCACAGCGGCATCGGCGCCGGCAGCAAGGACTATCCGGCGCTGGAACTGCTGGCCACCATCCTGGCGCGCGGCGACTCCTCGCGCCTGCACCAGCGGCTGGTCGAGCGCGAGCAGGCGGCGGTGGGCGCCGGCGCGTTCGCCGAAGCCGGCTTCGACCCCGGTCTGCTGTGGGTGTACGCGATGCTGCCGCCGGGTGGCGACCTGGCGAAGGCCGAGGCGCTGCTGGACGACGAGCTGGCGAAGATCGCCCGCGACGGGGTGACCGCCGCCGAGCTGGACAAGGCCCGCAACCTGAAGCTGTCCGCGTTCTGGCGCGGCATGGCCACGATCAACGGCAAGGCCCGCGCGCTGGGCACCGCCGAGGTGTTCGAGGGTGACTACCGCAAGGCCTTCAATGAACCCGCCGCCTTCGAAGCCGTCACCGCCGCCCAAGTGCAGGCGCTGGCCGCAAAGATCCTGCGCAGGCAGAACCGCACCACCGGCCTGCTGCAACCCGTCGCCGCGCCCGCGGCCAACCAGGAGGGCGCACGATGAGCGGCCTGCGTTTCGTGTTCGCGGCGCTGGCCGCATTCGCCTTCGGCAGCGCCACGGCTGCTGCCGACATCAAGCTGCCGGACTACCAGACCGTCCGGCTGGACAACGGCGCCACCCTGCTGCTGACCCCGCGCAAGGACGTGCCGATGGTCGCGGCCAGCGTGCTGGTGCGCGGCGGCGCGCTGGCCGACCCGGCCGGCAAGGAAGGCACCGCCGACTTGCTGGCGGAAATGCTGTCCAAGGGCGCCGGCAGCCGCGATGCGCTGGCGTTCGCGCAGGCGGTGGATGGCGCCGGCGGCAACCTCGACTTCGGCAGTTCCAGCGAGGCGCTCACCGCCAACGCGCAGTTCCTGTCGAAGGACACCGGGCTCATGCTGTCGCTGCTGGCCGATGCGCTGCTGCGTCCGGCGATGGCGCCGGCCGAGTTCGACAAGCTGCGCAAGCGCGCCATCGACGGGATAGCGACTGCCAAGGACTCCGATCCGCGCCAGCTGATCGGCCTGTACGCCAGCGGCTGGCTGTTCCGCGGCCATCCCTACGGCCGCCCGGCCGGCGGCGACGAAACCAGCCTGGCCAACATCACCCTGGATGACCTGCAGGCGTTCCGCCGCCAGCAGATGGGCGGCGACCGGCTGATCGTCTCCATCGCCGGCGACTTCGATCCTGCTGCGGTCACCGCGCAGGTGAAGCAGGCATTCGGCGGTTGGGCGAAGGCGCAGGGTGCGCTGCCGCAGGTCGCGGGCAAGGCGACGGAATCCGGCCGCCGCGTGCTGCTGGTGGACAAGCCCGGCGCCACCCAGACCTACTTCGCGCTGGGCAACGTCGGCAGCCGCCGCGACGATCCGGCCCGCGCCGCGCAGGATCTGGTGCAGACCGCGTTCGGCGGCCGCTTCACCTCGATGCTCAACACCGAGCTGCGGGTGAAGTCGGGCCTGACCTACGGCGCCGGCTCGCGGATCGAACGCCCGCGCCAGCCGGGCGCCGTCCAGATCACCAGCTTCACCAAGACCGACTCGACCAAGGCCGCGATCGACCTGGCCATCGCCACCCTCGACCGCCTGCACAAGGACGGCCTGGACGCCGCCACCCTGCAGTCGGCGCGGAACTACATCGCCGGGCAATTCGCGCCGGGCATGGAAACCGCGCCGCAGCTCGCCAGTGCCATCGCCTGGCTGGCGTTGTATGGCGACGGCCGCGACTACATCGACGGCTACCTCGGCCAGGTCGCGGCCGCCACCCCGGCGCAGGTGGCGGCCGCGCGCGCGGTGTTCCCGGCAAGCCAGGACCTGGTGATCGTCGCCATCGGCGATGCTGCCAAGATCCGCGATGTGATGAAGGGTTACGGTCCGGTCACCGAGATGAAGCTGACAGATCCGCGCTTCTCACCCTGAACGCGGGGCGGTGCCGGTGGCCATGACCTCCGGCACCCTCCCGCGCGCCGGGCAGCCGATACAGTCCGAAGACGCGGCCAGGTGCCGCGTCTTTTTTTCATTCCCGCCTCGCCGGAGCCGCCTGCCGTGAACACCCCGAAATCCCTGCTGCTGTCCCTCGCCATCGCCACGGCGCTGGGTGCCTGCCAGAAACCGGCCGAACCGGCCGCCAACGCCGGCGCGGGCGACGCCAAGGCCGATCCGGCCGCCTACACGCTGGACGAATCCAAGCTGCCGCCGGTCAACCGCTTCCTGCCCGGCGACCTGGATCCGGTGAAGAACGCCTGCGCCGACTTCGGCGGCTACGTCAACGGCAAGTGGCTGGCCGCCAATGCGATTCCGGGCGACCGTACCAGCTGGGGTGCGTTCGAAATGCTGGACGAACGGTCGCAGGCGGTGCAGCGCCAGCTGGCCGAACAGGCCGCGGCCAAGGCCAACGCCAGCGGCATCGACAAGATCGTCGGTGATTTCTGGGCCGCCGGCATGGATGCGGCGAAGATCAACGCGCAGGGCATCGCGCCGCTGCAGTCGCGGCTCGACGCGATCGCGGCGCTCGACAGCCAGGACAAGATCGCCGATTACCTGCGCAGCAGCGCAGCCAAGGGCGAGAACCTGCTGTTCGGCTTCGGCCCCGAAGCGGACTTCAACGACCCGTCGATGAACATCGCCTACGCCGCCCAGGGCGGCCTGGGCCTGCCGGATCGCGGCTATTACTTCGACAAGGACAAGGCCGACAAGCTCGCCGCCTACCAGGCCCACGTCGCCAAGGTGTTGGAGCTGTCCGGCGTACCGGCTGCCGACGCCGCGAGCCAGGCCAAGGACGTGGTGGCGTTCGAAACCCGGCTGGCCAAGGTGTCCAAGTCCAGCGAGGAGATGTCGCGCGACGTCTCGCTGTACTACAACCCGGTCAGCCCGGCCGATGCTGACAAGTTGACCCCCAACTTCCCGTGGACGAAGTTCTTCGAGGCCCAGGGCATCGCGGCGCCGAAGATGTTTTCGCTGGCGATCCCGGCCTTCCACCAGGAGGTCAGCAAGATGCTGGCCGAGGTGCCTGCGGCGCAGTGGCAGGGCTACCTGCGCTTCCATACCGTGGACAGCGCGTCGCCTTACCTGTCGGATGCGTTTGCCGAGGAGCACTTCAACTTCTACGGCAAGGCCCTGCGCGGCCAGCAGGAGATCAAGGAGCGCGGCAAGCGCGTGCTGGATACCCTCAACGCAAGCGCCGGCGAGGCGCTGGGTCAGATCTACGTCAAGGTCGCGTTCTCCCCGGAAGCCAAGGCGCGCATGCAGGAGCTGGTGAAGAACCTGTCGGAAGCGCTCAAGGTGCGGATCGGCGGGTTAGCGTGGATGAGCGATGCGACCAAGGCCAAGGCGATGGAGAAGTGGGCGAGCTTCACGCCCAAGATCGGCTACCCGGACAAGTGGCGCGACTGGAGCGGGCTGGCTACCAGCCGCGACAGCTACATCGGCAACGTGCTGGCCGCCAACGCCTTCAACTACCAGTGGATGCTGGGCAAGATCGGCAAGCCGGTGGACAAGACCGAATGGGGCATGAGCCCGCAGACGGTCAACGCCTACTACAACCCGCTGCAGAACGAAATCGTGTTCCCGGCCGCCATCCTGCAGCCGCCGTTCTTCGATCCGGCCGCGGACGACGCAACCAATTACGGCGGCATCGGCGCGGTGATCGGCCACGAGATGACCCACGGTTACGACGACCAGGGCAGCCGCTTCGGCGCCACCGGCAAGTTCGAGAACTGGTGGAGCCCGGAAGATGCCAAGGGCTTCTCCAGCCGTACCGACAAGCTGATCGCGCAGTTCAACGGCTACCTGGCCGGTCCCGGCCAGTACGTCAACGGCAAGCTGACCCTGGGCGAGAACATCGCCGACCTGGGCGGCCTGGCCACCGCCTACGACGCCATGCGCAAGGCCACCGAAGGCAAGGACGATCCGAAGACCGACGGCCTCAGCCGCGACCAGCGCTTCTTCCTGAACTGGGGCACGGTGTGGCGCCGCAACTTCACCCCGGAAGAGCTGAAGGTCCGGCTGACCACCGACCCGCATGCGCCGGCCAACTTCCGCGCCATCGGTGCGCCGTCCAACCTGCCGGCCTTCGCCAGCGCGTTCGGCTGCAAGGCGGGCGATGCGATGGTGCGCGGGGACGGCCAGCAGGTGGTGATCTGGTAACGCCTGGCGGCGCGCCCTAGCCGATAAATCCCGCCGGAATGCGGATGCATCCGGCGGCACCGCCGGCTGGGCGGGACGCCGCGCGGGTGGTAGTGTCGCGCGCCAATACCATTGCACCCACTGCGGGCGGAGAACGGCGTGACGGATTTGCTGCGGAACATGCGCCTGCGCACTGGCGGCGATGGCCCTTGGTGGCGGCCGCGCGTGTCCACGGAAGCGCTGGCCGCGCTGGCCAGCGTTTGGTTCGCGCTCGTCCTCAATGGTCCGCTGTGGGCATCCGTGCAGGCCGGCAGCGGTTCCCTGCGGGTGCTGCTGTCGCTGGGCGTGGCGGTGTTCGCGCTGCAGGCGCTGCTGTTCGGGCTGCTGTGCTGGGGCAGGCTGGCACGGCCGCTGCTGGCCCTGCTGCTGGTGGTGAGTGCGTTCGCCCACTGGTACATGACCCGCTACGCGGTGGTGCTGGATCCGGAAATGATCCGCAACGTGCTGGCAACCGACGTGGCCGAGAGCCGGGAGCTGGTGTCGGTACGGATGCTCCTGCATGCGCTGCTGCTGGGCGTGCTGCCGGCCGCGGCGGTGCTGCTGGCCCGCCCGCTGCCGGCGCGCGGCTGGCGGCGCGGGCTGCTGCACCGTGCGGGCTTCCTGCTGGCGATGGCGCTGCTGGCCGGCGGCGCACTGGCTGCCTCCTCGCAGGGCGTGTTCTCGCTGATGCGCAGTGATCCCGCGCTGCGTTACCGGATCACTCCCGGCAACTACATCGTTTCGCTGGTGCGGGTATTGAAGCCCTCGAAGGCGAGGGGGCCGGTGAAGGTGGTCGGCGCCGATGCGCACCGGCCGCCCGGGGCGCTGGCACGCAAGCCGCGGCTGCTGGTGCTGGTGGTCGGCGAAACGGTACGCGGCGACCATTGGGGACTGAACGGCTACGCCCGCCAGACCACGCCGGAGCTGGCGGCGCGCGGGGTGGTCAATTTCCCCGAGGTGACCGCCTGCGGCACCAGCACCGAAGTGTCGCTGCCCTGCATGTTCTCCCCGTTCGGACGCGAGCGTTACGACCGCGACGCCATCCGCGGCCACGAATCGCTGCTCGACGTCGCCGCCCGCGCCGGCGTGGGCGTGCTCTGGCGCGACAACCAGTCGGGCTGCAAGGGGATCTGCGTCCGCCAGCGCTCGGAGACGATGGGGCCGTCCGACGGCGCCGCGCTGTGCGCGGATGGGCGCTGTTTCGACGAGATCCTGCTGTCCGGCTTGCAGGCCCGGATCGACGCCGTCCCGGGCGATGCACTGATCGTGCTGCACATGCTGGGCAACCACGGGCCGAATTACTTCGAACGCTATCCGCCTAGGTTCGAACGCTGGAAACCGGTTTGCCGCACCGCCGAACTGGGGCGCTGCACGCAGCAGGAAATCGTCAATGCCTACGACAACGCGATCCTCTATTCGGATGCGGTGCTGGGCCAGTTGATCGACCTGCTGGCGCAGCAGCAGGGCCATGACGCGGCCATGCTGTACGTGTCCGACCACGGCGAATCGCTGGGCGAATACGGGCTGTTCCTGCATGGCGCGCCTTACGCCATCGCGCCTAAGCCGCAGCTGCACGTGCCGATGACGCTGTGGATGTCGCCCGGCTTCGTCGCCGGCGAGCGGCTGGACGCCGCCTGCCTGCGCGAGGTGGCGAAGCGGCCGGCCAGCCACGACCACCTGTTCTCGACCGTGCTGGGCGTGTTCGACGTCCAGGCGTCGGTGTACCGCCCCGAACGGGACCTGCTGGGCGCCTGCCGGGCGCGCTGAAGCGCAGCGGACGGCCGTCATGAAATCGTCAAGAAAAGTCGGTCCCTGCCGTTGACGTGGCAAGGGAGCGGATCAGGCCGCGTTGCCCTTGCGGTCGGTCGTGGCGGTTTCGCCGGGACGCGCGGATGGTTCCGGCCCGGCGTCCACAACCTCCGCAGGTCCATGTCATGTCCAAATCCCCCGCTTCCCGCAGCGGCAGCGTCGCCACCCGCCTGATGCTGGGGGTCGCCCTGATCGCCATCGCCGCGTTCGGCCTGACCGCCGCGGTGAGCTACTGGAAGAGCAGCCGCGCGCTGCTGGCGTCGGCGCAGGGGGCGCTGGAGAACTTGGCGCAGTACGAAACCCAGCGCGTCGCGGTGGAGATGAGCCAGTCCTATGACGCGGTGCAGACCCTCGCCGAGAACCTGGAGACCCAGCGCGGCCAAGTCAGCCGCGCGGTGGTCGACGAGACCTTCAAGCAGCAGGTCGAGATGCACCCGGAGCGCGCAGGCATGTGCGTGCTGTTCGAGCCCGACGCCTTCGACGGCAAGGACGCGGAGTTCGTGGATGCGCCGATGCACGACGCCACCGGCCGCTTCATGAGCTACTACGCGCGCGTCGATGGCAAGGTGGTGGGCGAGCCGCTGCGCGACTACGAAGACCCGAAGCTGGGCGAGTGGTACGTCACCCCCAAGACGCTGAAGCGGCCGGTGATCATCGAGCCCTACCCGTACGAGGTGGGCGGCAAGACCCTGATGCTGACCACGATTGCCATTCCGATCATGGACGGCGAGCGGGTGCTGGGCGTCGTCACCTCGGACTTTGAACTGTCCACCCTGCAGCAGCGGGTTGCGCAGTTGCGCCCGCTGGGCGAGGGGCGCGCCGAACTGCTGTCGCCGATGGGCACGGTGGTGGCGTCGCCCGATGCCGCCAGCATCGGCAAGAAGCGCGAGGACGCGACCACCAAGGCGATCCTGGCCGCGACCGCGGAGGACCGGCTCTATAGCGACTTCAATGCCGACGCACAGGGCATGGTGAAGGTCTACGCGCCGCTGCGCGTGGGCGAGAGCAACCGCCGTTTCGCGCTGGGCGTGCTGGTGCCGCGGGCGCTGCTGACGGCGCAGGCGCGCTCGCAGCTGGTGCTGGTGGTGCTGATCGGCCTGCTGGCCGCAGTGGCGCTGTGCGCCGGCCTGTACCTGGTGCTGCGCCAGCTGGTGCTGCGTCCGCTGGCGGAGGCGGTGCGGGTTTCCGGCGATGTGGCCGACGGCCGGCTGGACACCCATATCCCGCAGGTCGGCAACAACGAGCTGGGCCGGCTGCTGCAGGCACAGCGGCGGATGGTCGACCAGCTGAGGGCGCGCTCGGAACAGGACCGGGCGCGGGCGGCGGAGGACCTGCGCATCCGCACCGCGCTGGACGAAGTCAGCACCAGCGTGATGATCGCCGACGCCGGCCTCAACATCATCTATGGCAACAAGCCGCTGATGAAGATGCTGGGCGAGGCCGAGCAGGACCTGCGCCGCGACCTGCCGCAGTTCGACCTGCGCACGATGATCGGCAGCAACATCGACATCTTCCACAAGCACCCCGCGCACCAGCGCCGGCTGCTGGGCGAGCTGCGCGGCACCCACCGCGCGCAGATCACCGTGGGCAACCACATCCTGCGCCAGCTCATCAACCCGGTCACCGACGCGCAGGGCCAGCGCGTTGGCTACGTGGTGGAGTGGGACGACCGCACCGAGGAGGTGCGGATCGAAGGGGAGGTCAGCGACATCATCCGCAATGCGGTCGATGGCGACCTGTCCGGGCGGATCCCGCTGGATGGCAAGCAGGGCTTCCTGCTGCAGCTGTCCGGGCAGATGAACGAGCTGTTGTCCGCGATTTCCGGCAGCGTCGAGCAGGTATCCACCGTGCTGCGCGCACTGTCGCAGGGCGACCTGACCGCGCGCATGGACGGGGACTTCCGCGGCGTGTTCGCACGCATGCGCGACGACGCCAACGCCACCGTGGCCCAGCTCACGGGGATCGTCTCGGGTATCCAGCAGGCCGCCGGCAACATCAATGCCGCCGCCAGCGAGATCGCCGCCGGCAACGACGACCTCTCGCGCCGCACCGAACAGCAGGCGGCCTCGCTGGAGGAGACCGCGGCGTCGATGGAGGAGCTCACCTCCACGGTCAAGCAGAACGCCGACAATGCACGCCAAGCCAACCAGGTGGCGCAGGGTGCGGCGCAGGTGGCGGCGCAGGGTGGCCAGGTGGTTGATCAGGTGGTGACCACCATGTCGGCCATCGACGCCTCGTCGAAGAAGATTTCCGACATCATCAGCGTGATCGACGGCATCGCCTTCCAGACCAACATCCTGGCCCTGAACGCGGCGGTGGAAGCCGCACGTGCGGGCGAACAGGGCCGCGGCTTCGCGGTGGTGGCGGGCGAAGTGCGCGCGCTGGCACAGCGCAGCGCCGGCGCGGCCAAGGAGATCAAGCAGCTGATCGAGGAATCGGTGGGCAAGGTGACCGACGGCTCGGCGCTGGTGCGCGAGGCGGGCAGCACCATGCACGAGATCGTGACCTCGGTGCAGCGGGTCACCGACATCATGGCGGACATCTCCGCGGCCTCGCAGGAGCAAAGCTCCGGCATCGAGCAGGTCAACCGCACGGTGACCCAGATGGACGAGACCACCCAGCAGAACGCGGCGCTGGTGGAAGAGGCGACCGCGGCGGCCCGTTCGATGGAAGAGCAGGCGCGCCAGCTGAGCGCGGCGGTCGCGGTATTCCGCCTCCACGGCGGACGCGCCCGGTAACGGTCCACGCCGCCGCCACGGAAGATCGTACGCGGTGGCCGGGGCCGGTCTTTCCCGCCCGCAACCGTGATCGCCGTCGCTGTCCGGATGGGCGGCGCTCAACTCCCGGCAATGGGCGCCGTTACTCAGGGTGGGTCCGTACGACCGCGAATGGTGTCACCGGCCGTGCCCAGGCCGGCGTGGCCCGGACCTCCCCCAACCAAGAAAGAGCATGCCCATGCAGCAGAAGAAACAATGGATCGCGCTGGCAATCGGCCTTGCGCTCGCGCAAGGCGCACAGGCACAGGACGGTGACGACCGGTTCAAGCTGAGCGGCTTCGGCACGCTGGGTGTCGCCCATTCCAGCGAAGACAAGGCCGACGTGACCTCGGACTTCCAGACCGACCGCGGCGTCGGTGCCAGCGACTCTACTTCCGGCAGGCTGGACTCGCGGGTCGGCGTGCAGTTCAACGCCAACTTCACCGAGAACTTCAGCGGCGTGGTGCAGGCCGTCAGCGAGTACGCGGTGACCAAGTCGTACCGCCCGGAGATCACCCTGGCGCACGTCAAGTACCGCTTCTCGTCCGCGTTCAGCGCCCGTCTCGGCCGCATTTCCGCGCCGCTGTACATGCTGTCCGAGTACCAGCGCGTCGGCTACGCGATGCCGTGGGCCCGTCCGCCGCAGGAGGTCTACAACTACCTGCTGCCGATGGACGGCATCGAGGGCCTGTACAACATCACCGCCGGCGATACCGTCATCGGCATCCAGGGCTTCTATGGCCGCATTGATTCGGAGAAGGCCGACGTCGACGCGATGCGCGGCGTGGCCGTGCTGGTGGATCGCGGTGCCTCCAGCTTCCGCATCAGCCACATCGTGGGGCGTGCGCATTACGTCACCGACGACATCAATACGCTGTTCAACACCTACCGCAACCTGCCGATCCCGGCGCTGGCGGCGGCTGCGGCCCGGTTGGATCCGCGCGACATGGACGGCAGCTTCAGCGGCATCGGCTACAGCTACGACCCGGGCGATTGGTTCCTGCGCAGCGAAGTCATCCGCGCCGACTACGCGCCGTCGATCAGCGGCAAGACCACTTCCGGCTACGCGAGCGTGGGCTATCGCCACGGCAGCCTGACGCCGTCGTTCACGGTCGCCCACGTGGACGTGCGCGGGCAGGAAATGCCGGGCGCGCTGGATCCGTTCGGCCTGCTCAATGGCGCGGTGGCCAGCAACAACGGCGACCGCCACAGCTACTCCGCCGCGTTGCGCTGGGACGTGCGCGACAACGTCGCCCTTAAGTTCCAGGCCAGCCGCGTCGAGCACCACGCCGGATCGTTCGGCGGGCTGGACAACCTGCAGCCGGGCTTCCAGCCGGGCCGCGGCTACAGCCTGCTGTCGGCTTCCGTCGACTTCGTTTTCTGAGGTGCGCCCATGACTATTCCTTTCAAGCGGCGCATGGTCCTGCTGGCCGTCCTGCTGTCCGCCACCTCGGTGGCGCAAGCCGGCGTGGTGGTGGTGATGTCGTCCAAGAGCGATGTGTCGTCCCTGAGCAAGGCGCAGGTGGCGCAGATCTTCATGGCCAAGACCGACGCCCTGCCCAACGGGCGGGTGGCCAAGCCGATCGACCAGGCCGAAGGTTCGGCCGTGCGCAACGAGTTCTACGACAAGGTGGCCGACAAGTCCGCCGCGCAGATGAAGGCGTACTGGTCGCAGCTCACCTTCACCGGCAAGGCGCAGCCGCCGCGCAAGGTGTCGGGCGATGCGGCGGTCAAGGCCGCGCTGGGCGACAACCCGGCGGCGGTGGGCTACATCAGCGATGGTGCCGTCGATGGCAGCGTCAAGGTGGTGTTCAAGCCCTGATCCCGACGGATCGATCCCGGGCAAACCTGGGCCCGCGTCGCGCACCGCGACGCGGGCTTTTTCATGCCAGCAGGCGCTTCACCTTGCGCAGCGCCGCGATGAACGCATCGATTTCCTCGTGCGTGTTGTAGAACGCCAGCGAGGCGCGGCAGGTGGTGCCCACGCCCAGCCACTGCAGCAGCGGGTGCGCGCAGTGCTGGCCGCTGCGCACGGCCACGCCCTCGAGATCGAGCAGGGTGGCAAGGTCGTGCGAATGCGTGCCCGCGACCGCGAAGCTGATCACCGCGGCCTTGTGCGGGGCGGTGCCGAAGATGCGCACGCCCTCGATCTTCAGCAATTCTTCGGTGGCATGCGCCAGCAGGGCCTGTTCGCGCGCGGCGATATTGGCCATGCCGATGCCGGCCAGATAGTCGCAGGCTGCGCCGAGCCCGACATGGCCGGCGATGTTGGGCGTACCGGCCTCGAACTTGTGCGGGCCTTCGTTGAACACGGTGCCGTCGAAACGCACTTCCTTGATCATCTCGCCACCGCCGAGGAACGGCGGCATCGCATCGATGTGTTCGCGCCGCGCCCACAGCGCGCCGGTGCCGGTGGGCCCGCTCATCTTGTGGCCGGTGACCGCGTAGAAGTCGCAGCCGATGGCGGGGATGTCCACCGGCATGTGCGGCGCGGCCTGCGAGCCGTCGACTACCGTCGTGATCCCGCGCTTGCGCGCCTCGCGGCAGATGTCGGCAACCGGGTTGATGGTGCCCAGCACGTTGCTGACGTGGGCCAGCGCCAGCAGCTTCACCTCGGGCGTCATCGCGGCCAGCAGCGCATCGAGGTCGAGGCTGCCGTCGGGCAGCAGTTCCGCCACCTTGATGGTCGCGCCGGTGCGCTGGGCGATGAGCTGCCAGGGCACGATGTTGGCGTGGTGCTCCATGCGGGTGACGAGGATGGCATCGCCCGCCTTGAGCCGCGGCAGGCCCCACGAATACGCCACCAGGTTGATGGCGAAGGTGGTGCCGCTGCACAGGATCAGCTCGTCGGTGCGCACGTTGAGGAAGCGCGCCAGCTTGCCGCGTGCGCCTTCATAGGCCTCGGTGGCCTCGCTGCCCAGCGCGTGCACCGCACGGCTGACGTTGGCGTTGTGGCGGCGGTAGAAGTCGTCGGTGGCGGCGATCACCGCCTCCGGCTTCTGCCCGGTATTGGCGGCATCGAAATAGACCAGCGGCTTGCCGTGGACCTGCCGCCGTAGCAGCGGGAAGTCGCTGCGCACGGCCGCCCAGTCGATCGCCGATGCCGTTTCCATGTTCACGCGCCCAGCCTCGCCAGGGCGCGATCCAGCGCGGCGTCGGCCAGCGCACGGGTGGGGCCGTCGCCGATGGCGTTGACCACCTCGCGGCAGAACGCGCCGGTCAGCAGCGCGCGCGCCTGCACCTCCGGCAATCCGCGCGAGCGCAGGTAGAACAGGGCGGTGGGGTCGAGCTGGCCGACCGTGGCGCCGTGCGCGGCCTTGACCTCGTCGGCGTGGATCACCAGCACCGGCTGGGTGTCGATCTCCGCCTCGTTGGATAGCAGCAGGTTCTTGTTGGACAGGTCGGCCTCGGTGCCATCGGCGCCGGGGTGGATGGTGATGCCGCCGTGGAAGACCGCGCGCCCGCGCTGGCCGGCCAAGCCGCGCCAGGTCAGGTTGCAGCGGCTGTCGCGGGCAAGGTGGTCGATGCCGAGGCGGGTATCCACGTGGCGGCGGCCGTCGGCCAGCAGCACGCCATCGGCCTGCAACGTGGCGCCATCGCCTTCCAGCCGTACGTTGAGTTCGTGCCGCGACAGCGCCGCGCCCAGCTCCAGCTCGGTGCGCGCATAGCCGGCATCGCGCGCCAGCACCGCGTCGGTGCGGGCGAACAGGCTGGCGCGCGCGGCGGCATCCTGCATGCGCACGTGCGACAGGCGTGCGCCATCGGCCACGTGTGCATGCAGCAGCGCATTGCCGAGGTGGGCGTGCTCGCCCGCAGCCAGTTCATGTTCCACCAGTTGCAGCGCCGCGCCTTCGCGCAGCTCGATGAAATGCCGCAGGTGCCACGCCGCATCGCCGCCGTCCTGCGGCGCGCCGACATGGACGATGTGCAGGGGGGGGGCGACCTGCACCCCGGCGTCGACGCGGACCACCACGCCTTCGCGTGCCAGCGCGGCGTTGAGGCGGGCGAAGGGTTCGTCGATGCGCTGGTAGCGGCGTTCGAGGAAATTGACTGCGCGCGGATCATCGCCCTGCAGCAGCCGCGACAGCGGGCCGACTTCGATGCCGACGGGCAGCGCCGACACATCGCTCAAGGCTGCATCGAAATGACCATTGACGAAGACGATGCGCGGCGCGGGAATCGCGGCCAGCAGCGCGGCATCGATGGTCACCGCCATGGCCTGCGCAAAGCTGCGGCGTTCCAGCTGGCGCAGCGAGGTGTATTTCCAGCTTTCCGCGCGCTGCGGCAGGCCGTCGCGCAGCACTTCGTCCAGCAGCGCGCGGCGGCTGGCGTCGCCCTCGAAGCCTGCGGCCAGCGAGTCGAGCAGGGCGCCCATCAGGCGGCCTCCGGCGCCAGCCGGTCCTTGATCCAGTCGTAGCCGTGCTCTTCCAGCTGCAGCGCCAACTCCGGGCCACCGCTTTCGACGATGCGGCCGTTGGCCAGCACGTGCACCACGTCCGGCTTGATGTAGTCGAGCAGGCGCTGGTAGTGGGTGATGACGAGGAAGGCACGCTCGGGCGAGCGTTGTGCGTTGACGCCGTCGGCCACCGCCTTCAGCGCGTCGATGTCGAGGCCGGAGTCGGTTTCGTCGAGGATCGCCAGCTTCGGCTCCAGCAGGGCCAGCTGGAAGATTTCGTTGCGCTTCTTCTCGCCGCCGCTGAAGCCTTCGTTGACGCCGCGATGCAGCAGCTCGTCCTTCAGGTGCAGCACCGCGAGTTTCTCGCGCACCTTCTTGAGGAACTGCATCGAGTCGAGTTCTTCCTGCCCGCGCGCCTTGCGCTGGGCGTTGAACGCCGCGCGCAGGAAGTAGGTGTTGTTCACGCCAGGGATTTCCACCGGGTACTGGAAGGCCAGGAACACGCCGGCGGCGGCGCGCTCCTCGGGCTCCAGCTCCAGCAGCGGCTTGCCATCGAACTCGATCGTGCCGGCGGTGACCTCGTAGCCGTCGCGGCCGGCCAGGATGTTGCCCAGCGTGGACTTGCCGGCGCCGTTCGGGCCCATGATGGCGTGCACTTCACCCGCTGCAACGGAGAGCGAGAGGCCCTTGAGGATTTCCTTGCCGGCAACGGTGGCGTGGAGGTCGGTGATCTTGAGCATGTGCGTTTCCAATAGGTCCTTTCGAGTCCATCCCCTGCGGGTGGACGGAGAAAATCAGCCGACCGCGCCTTCCAGCGTCACGTCCAGCAGCTTCTTGGCTTCCACCGCGAATTCCATCGGCAGTTCGCGGAACACCTGCTTGCAGAAGCCGTCGACGATCATCGACACCGCGTCCTCCTGGCCGATGCCGCGGCTGCGGCAGTAGAACAACTGGTCGTCGCTGATCTTCGAGGTGGTGGCCTCGTGTTCGACGGTGGCGCTGGGGTTCTTCACCTCGATGTAGGGGAAGGTGTGCGCGCCGCAGGTCTTGCCGATCAACAGGCTGTCGCATTGGGTGTGGTTGCGCGCGCCGTCGGCGCCGGCGGCAACCTTCACCAGTCCGCGGTAGGTGTTCTGGCCGCGTCCCGCGCTGATGCCCTTGCTGACGATCTTCGACTTGGTGCGCTTGCCGATGTGCACCATCTTGGTGCCGGTGTCGGCCTGCTGGTAATGGTGGGTGAGCGCCACGCTGTGGAACTCGCCGGTGGAGTCGTCGCCGGTGAGGATGCAGCTTGGGTACTTCCAAGTGATCGCGCTGCCGGTCTCCACCTGCGTCCACGTCACCTTGCTGCGCGCGCCGCGGCATTCGGCGCGCTTGGTGACGAAGTTGTAGATGCCGCCGACGCCGTTCTCGTCGCCGGGGTACCAGTTCTGCACGGTCGAGTACTTGATCTCGGCGTCTTCCAGTGCCACCAGTTCCACCACCGCGGCGTGCAGCTGGTTCTCATCGCGCATCGGCGCGGTGCAGCCTTCGAGGTAGGACACGTGGCCCTTGTCCTCGCAGATGATCAGGGTGCGCTCGAACTGGCCGGTGTGGCCGGCGTTGATGCGGAAGTAGGTGCTCAGCTCCATCGGGCAGCGCACGCCCTTGGGGATGTAGACGAAACTGCCGTCGGAGAACACCGCCGAATTGAGCGCGGCGAAGTAGTTGTCGCCCACCGGCACCACGGTGCCGAGGTACTTCTTCACCAGCTCCGGGTGGTTGAGGATGGCGTCGCTCATCGAGGTGAAGATCACCCCGACTGCGGCCAGTTCCTTCTTGAAGGTGGTGCCGACGCTGACCGAGTCGAATACCGCGTCCACCGCCACCCCGGCCAGCTTGGCGCGCTCGTGCAGTGGCACGCCCAGCTTGTCGTAGGTGTCCAGCAGTTCCTTCGGCACCTCGTCCAGCGACTTGTACTTCGGGCCCTTGGGCGCGCTGTAGTAGCTCAGCGCCTGCAGGTCGATCGGGCCGATCGAAAGCTTCGCCCAATCGGGCTGGCGCATGGTCAGGAAGTGGCGGTAGGCCTCCAGCCGCCACTCGGTCATCCATTCCGGCTCGTGCTTCTTGGCCGAAAGCGCGCGGATGATGTCCTCCGATAGGCCCGGCGGCAGCGAATCGGTTTCGATGTCGGTGATGAAGCCGGCGTCGTACTTGCGCCCCAGCTGGGCGTGGATCTCGGCGTTCTGCGGTTCGTTCATGGGGGTGTTCCTCAGGCCTGCGCCAGGCGGGCGGCGATGCGCCCGCGCGCGGGGCGTTGCGGTGGTTCCAGCATCTGCGCCAGCGAGATGTTGCCCAGCGCTTCGACCACCACGTCGTTGATGCGGCGCCAATTGGCGCGTACGCCGCAGCTGTGCTCGATCCCGCACTGGCCGCTGGGTACGCTGCATTCGGTCATGCCCAGCGGGCCTTCCATCGCTTCCACGATCTCGACCAGGCTGATCGCCTCGGCCGGGCGGGCAAGCCGGTAGCCGCCATTGGCGCCGCGGAAGCCTGCCACCAGCCCGGCGGCGGCCAGCGGCTTGAGCACCTTGGCCACGGTGGGCGCTTCCAGCCCGGCGCGTTCGGCCAGATCCGGCGCGCTCAGCACCGCATCCGGCCGCGCGGCGAGCACGGTCATGACAACGGTGGCGTAATCGGTCAGCCGGGTGACGCGGAGCATGGCGTGGCGGGGCGGGCGGGGGAATCTGGACTGAAATTGTACGTTTTGGCGCCGCCGCCGCCAAGTTTCAGTGCCTGACCTGCATCAAGGCGCGCTGGATCCACGCCGCGACGGCCTCGGTATAGGCCGAGGGCAGGCCCAGCTGGTCGCTGATCTCGCCATGTTGCAGTGCCTCCGGCAGCACCTGCATCGGCACCGACAGGGCGCTGGCGCGGGCGGCGAATTTGCCGGCCTCGGCGCAGGGTGAGGTAGGACGATGGCGGCTGCTGGAGCAGACCAGCAGCATCGGCAGCGCGTCGCGTGCAAGCTGCTGTTGCGGCGAGACCGAGCGCCAGTAAGCCGGATCGCTGCCGAACGCATCGCGATAGAGCTGCGGCAGCCGCGGTTGGTCCATCAGCGCGGGGACATCCAGCGCGCCGCTGTCCAGCGACACCACGCCCAGCGGGCGCTGCGCGCCGGCTTGCCGCAGCAGGCCTTCGGGATTGCTGCCCAGCAGGGCCACCAGATGCGCGCCGGCGGAATGGCCCATCAGGAGGGCCTTCGCCGGATCGGCATGCCACTGGCGGGCGCGCCGCTGCACCGAGGCCAGCGCGGCGGCCACGTCACCGGCCTGCACGAGCGGATCGGCATCGGGTTCCATCCGGTAATTGGCGGACACGAACACGAAGCCGCGCTGCAGCCAGTACGCCGCCTTGTTGCCGACGACGTTGGGCATGCGTTTGTCGCCACGGCGCCAGCCGCCGCCGTGGACCATGAACAGGATCGGCGCGTCCGGCCGCGCGTGGGCCGGCAGGTAGACGTCGTAGCGCTGCCTCGGATCCGGACCGTAGGCGATGTCGCGTTCCACGCGCACGCCCGGTGGCAGCGGCGTGCGTTCGCCACGCCCGGCGTCTTCGGTTTGCGGCTGCATCCGCTGCAGGATGCGTTCGCGCAGGCGCTGCTGTGCCGGCACCGGGGCGCTGGCGGTGGCGACCAGGCAAAGTGCAAGCAGGCCGATGTGGATCGGGAAGCGCTGGGCCATGGCGGGCGTTCCTGCGTTGGGGACATAGCGGCAACGCATCGACGCCACCGGCGGTTGACGCGGGTGGCACGCAGCTTCCTCGGGTGACAGCTGTCAGCCGCGATGGCTGACGACGTTCCCTGCCGTCGACAACACCGCTGCGGAAAATGGGCCATGTCCAATCCGGACGCAGGAGAGCCCCATGCCGACCCAGACCCGATCCCGCACGGCATTCGCCGACCAGCTGCAGGCCAGCGTGGGAGAACTGGTGGAGCGCGCGGCCCGCGCCGCCCCCGGTCCGAAGCGGTCGCGGCTGTTGCGCTGGCTGCTGGTGGGCGGGGCCCTGTTCTTGCTCTGGCGGGTGGGGCGCAGCGCCAAGAAGCTGTTTTGGACGCTGTTCGGCATCGGCATGGCGCTGTACTGGAGCGGCGCCGCCAGCTGGCTGCTGCGCTGAGCGGGGCTCAGCCGGCGGGCGGCGGCAGGACCAGCTGCAGGTAGGGCGGTGCCGGCGTCTGCCCCGGCGGGAGGAACTCCGGCGCCTTGGTCCCGGCCGGGCCCAGCGCGCGCAGGAAGCGGTACAGGGCGAGGCGGTCTTCCGCGGTCATGTCGCGCACGCTGTAGTCCGGCATCAGCGGGCGGGTATGCAGGTTGGCGGTGTATTCCATCCACCCCGCCTCGTCGATGTCCGCGGCCTTCAGGCGCAGGTTGGCGGCATAGGTGGTGCCCCAGGGGCCGTGGAATCCCACCGGCGAGCCGGTCAGCCACTCCTCCTTGGGCACGTTGCCGCCGCGTTCGCCGTAGGCGGGCGTGTGGCAGTCGTTGCAGCCGGCGATGCGGACCAGGTATTCGCCGCGCGCGCTGAGGGCCGCCCCCTGGTTGTCGACCGGCGGCGGAATGGGGGAGGCGAGCGAGGTTTCCTGCGCCGGAACGGTGCAGGCGGCAAGTGCGAACACGGCAGGCAGGACAAGGGCGGAGCGGAGCAGGGGCTGGAACATGGCGGTTCGGTATCGGGAGGTAGCCGGAAAGACGCAGCTTTTGCGGATGGCCGGCCACGCGGTGACGGGAATCGTTCAGCTGGGCACAATGGCCCCTCCCCAAGCCGCGCCGCACCGATGCCGAAGAAGATCGCCACCCGCAAGTCCGCCATCCACGGCAACGGCGTGTTCGCCGCGCTGCCGATCGACAAGGGCGAGCGCCTGATCGAATACAAGGGCCGCCGCCGCACCCACGACGAGGTGGACGCGGGCGACAGCGGCGATATCGAAAGCGGCCACACCTTCCTGTTCACCCTCAACGAGGACTGGGTGATCGATGCCAACTTCGACGGCAACGACGCGCGCTGGATCAACCACAGCTGCGCGCCGAACTGCGAGGCGGTGATGGTCGAGGACGAGGCCGATCCGAAGAAGTCGCGCGTGTTCATCGAGGCGATCCGCGCCATCAAGCCGGGCGAGGAACTGACCTACGACTACGGCATCACCCTGGCCGAGCGCCACACGCCGCGGTTGAAGAAGATCTGGGCCTGCCGCTGCGGCTCGAAGGACTGCACCGGCACGATGCTCAAGCCCAAGCGCTGAGCGCCGGTGCGTTGCACGCTTGCGATGCGCAGGCGTTAGTTTGCGCCGCGAGGCGGTCGCCCTACTGCTTCGCCAGCGTCGCCCGCTCGATCCGCCAGTCGGGGTTGCCGCCTTCGATCACGCTGCGATGCAGGACGTAGCGGCCGGCGTAGCGATCGATGCGGCCGTCCTGCTGGGTGGCGTCCAGCTTCACCGGGATTTCGATGAAGCGCTGGCCGGCGCCCGCGTCGACGGGCCCCGGCGCGCCGATCTCGACGCTGACGCCGGCGGTGCCGGCGAAGCCGTCTGCGAACTGCGCCACCGTCTGCGGGTTCTGCCGCCACAGCGCATGCGCGCGTGCGAAGTCGCGGGCATTGATGGCGGCGTAGTAATCGCGCAACACCGCCACCGCGGCTTCGGCCCCGGGCTCGTCCTGCGCGATGGACCCGTCGCCGGCCGGTTGTGCCATGCCGTCGTTCAACGTCGCCGGTGCGGGCGCGGGATCTTCGACGCGGCCGGGGTCGGGCGTCGATGCGCCGGGCGCGGGCATGCCGGTTGCCGAGCCGCCCGTCGCCTCTGGCTTGGGTAGGCTCGCGTCGGCGGCGGTGGCGTCGTCGCCGACCGGTTCGTGGTCGCCGCAGGCGACCAGCAGCGCGACCAGCAGCACGGTGGAGGGGAAGCGGAAACGGTGCATGGCGTGGCTCGGGGAACGGATGCGCACACGATAGCGCGCATCCGTGGACCCAGCCGGGACGGACCGCTCAATCCTCGTCGTGGCGCGGTTTGTACGCCTCCGCCAGCTTCTTCTGCACCTGCGCGGGCACCGCTTCGTAGTGGCTGAAATCCAGCGCGTAGCGGCCGCGCCCGGCGGTGGCGGACTTCAGCTCCGCGGCATAGCCCTCCAGTTCCGACAGCGGCACCTGTGCGCGGATCAGGATGTCGCCGCCGCGCAGGGTGTCGGTGCCACTGATGCGGGCGCGCTTGGAGGCCAGCCCGCCGCTGACGTCGCCCATGTGCTGCTCGGGCGCGCTGACTTCGAGTTCGACGATCGGCTCCAGCACCTGCGGCTGCGCCTTGCCGATGGCATCGAGGAAGGCGCGCTTGCCGGCGGCGATGAAGGCGACTTCCTTGCTGTCCACCGGGTGGTGCTTGCCGTCATAGACCACCACCCGCACGTCCTGGATGGGAAAGCCGGCCACCGCGCCGCCAGCCAGCACCTGGCGCACGCCTTTTTCCACCGCCGGCAGGAACTGCCCGGGGATGGTGCCGCCCTTCACCTCGTCCACGAACTCGAAACCGCCGCCGCGCGGCAGCGGCTCGATGCGCAGGAACACCTCGCCGAACTGGCCGGCGCCGCCGGTCTGCTTCTTGTGCCGGTGGTGGCCCTCGGCCCTGCCGCCGATGGTTTCGCGGTAGGCGATGCGCGGCGGATGGGTGTTGACCTCCACCCCATGCTTGTCCTTCAGCCGGCGCAGCATGATCCGCAGGTGCAGGTCGGACAGGCCGCGGATCACCGTTTCGTTGGTCTCTTCGTTGTGCTCGACCGCGAACGCCGGATCCTCTTCGGCCAGCTTGTGCAGCGCGGTCGCCAGCTTCTGTTCCTGGCCCTTGCTGGCCGGCTCCACCGCCAGCCCGAACATCGGCTTCGGGAACGCCATCGGCGCCAGGTGGATGTGGTCCTCGTCGTGCGAATCGTGCAGCACCGCATCGAAATGCAGTTCATCGATCTTCGCCACCGCCGCGATGTCGCCGGGGATGGCCTGGTTGATCTCGATATGGTCCTTGCCCCGCAGCCGGAACAGGTGCGCGACCTTGAAGGGCTTGCGGCCGTCGTCGACGAACAGCTGCATGTCCTTGCGCACGGTGCCCTGGTAGACGCGGAAGATGCCCAGCTTGCCGACGAACGGATCGTTGACGATCTTGAACACGTCGGCGATGACGTGCGCGTCCGGGTCGGGGCGCGCCTCCACCGGTCGCGCGTCGTTGCCATGGCCCTTCACGAACGGCGGCGGGTTGGCTTCGCCGGGATGCGGGAACAGGGTCTCGGCGATGTCCAGCAATTCCGGCACGCCCACGCCAGTGCGCGCGGAGACGAAGCAGACTGGCACCAAGTGGCCTTCGCGCAGGCACTGTTCGAATGCGTCGTGCAACTCCGCGCCGGACAGGCCACCCTCGCCGACGTCGAGGTAATGGTCCATCACCGTTTCGTTGATCTCCACGACTTGGTCGATGATCTTCTGGTGCCAGTCCGCCACCGGGCCCAGGTCGCTGTCGCCCTGCTGGTTGCGGAAGCAGTCGACCACCCGCGTGCCGTCGGCGGCCGGCAGGTCCAGCGGCAGCAGCTCGGGGCCGAATTCCACCCGCAGCATGTCCACGAGCGCAGCCAGGTCGTGGCCGGCGTGGTCGATCTTGTTGACCACGATGGCGCGGCACAGCCCCCGCTGTTTCGCGTATTCCATCATCCGGCGGGTGCCGTGGCCGATGCCGGTGTCGGCATCGACCACGATCGCCACGGTTTCCGCCGCCGCCAGCGCGCCCAGCGCGGGGCCGCGGAAATCGGGGTAGCCAGGGGTGTCGAGCAGGTTCAGGTGCAGGCCGCCGCGGTCCACGCTGGCGATGCCGGCATCGATGGAATGGCCGCGCTCGCGTTCCAGCGGATCGAAGTCGGACACGGTATTGCCGCGTTCCACCGTGCCTGCCGCCTGGAGTGCGCCACCGGCATGCAGCAGGGCTTCGAACAGGGTGGTTTTGCCGGCGCCGGGGTGGCCCGCCAAGGCCACGTTGCGGATTTGTTGGGTCGAATAAGACATGAGCCCGTTCCTCCTTCGCATGCGAATGGACGTGGCGTCATGGCTGTCCGCGTTTCGCGCCAGAGCGTTGGGCGCTCGGCGGGCGGTCATGGCGGGCATTTACCTTAGCGCAGCCGTGGCGGTTGTCCTCTTGCGCTGCAGCATCGGGCGGATGGCTGTCGCGCCGTTAAACGCATTCGCCCGAGCCTGCCCGATTCAGCTTCGCGTCAAGCATGTCTACGCAATGTGCAAACCGCGCCGGCCCTTTCCCTTTCCCGGCGACCGGAACCTGCCATGAAGCGCCTCCTTGCCAGCCTGCTCGCCCTCGGCCTTGCCGCCGGCGGCAACATCGCCTTCGCCCAGTCCGCAGGCTACGGCCGCCATGACGGCCCCGGTTATGCCGAAGGCGACCGCTATTACGACTATGCGCGGGTGATCCGGGTCGATCCTGTGCTGGGCGGCAGCGGCTACCGCCAGGCCTATGGCAGCGATCGCCGCTGCTACGAAACCACCACCGCCGGCGGCTATGGCTACGGCGGCCGCTACGATGACTACGACGGCCGCTACGACCGTCGCTATGGCGGTTACGACGGGCGTTATGACGGCCGCAGCGGCTACGGCAGCGACACCGGGCGCAATGTCGCCACGGTGGTCGGCGGCATCGCCGGCGCGGTGCTCGGCAGCAAGGTCGGCGGCGGCAGCGGCACCTATGCGGCGGCGGCGGTGGGTTCGATGCTCGGCGGCATGGCCGGGCGCGAGATCTACGACCAGAACCAGCGCGGTCGCCGGCAGGTCGGCACCGTGCGGGTCTGCGATCCCGAGCCGGTGCGCAGTGGCTACCCGGGCTCTGGTTATCGCGATGGCGGTGCCGGTGGCTATGACGTGACCTACGAGTACAACGGCCGGCGCTACACCCGGCGCATGGACTACCACCCGGGCGAGCGTGTGCGCGTGCTGGTCGGGGTGGAGCCGCAGTAAGCGCCCTGGTCGCGCGCATGGAGAAGGGGCCTCGTGGCCCCTTCTTCGTTTGCGCCGGCCTCGTTGACGCCGGCGATGGGATGCGCCTCAGCGCGGGGTCGCAGCGACCTCGGGGCGGCGGCTGGCGTGGCGCGGCACGCCCTGTTCGTCCAGCAGGTGCTCGATGCGGCTGAACACCTCCGCGCGCGAAAAGGGTTTCTTCATGAAATCGTCGGCGCCGATGCGCTGCACGTAGAACTGCTCCGTGGCCTGGGCGTTGCCACTGATCATGATGATCGGCACGTCGCGGGTCGCCTCGTCGCGCCGGAGTTTGCGCAGCGCGCTAAACCCGTCGATGCCGGGCAGCACGATGTCGAGGAAGATCAGGTCGGGGCGCTCGCGGTGGGCGATCTCCAGCGCGCTCTCGCCGTCGTAGGCCACCAGCACTTCGAAATGGTTCTGCACCAGCATCCGCTTGAGCAGGGCGACGATGGTGGGCGAATCGTCGACCACCAGGATGCGGGTGCCGGGGCGGGCATTGCGGCGTTCACGCTCGCGCCGCTCGAGCACGCCGCCGTGCGCGGCTTCGTCATCGCCAGCATTGGCCTGTGGCTGCGCCGGAGGTTCCGTGGCCGGCGAAGTGCGCCTTGCCTCGGTGGTCGGCGCCGCGGCCGACCCGCCCGCCGGCGGGCGGATGCGCTTGAACAGGTCGAAAAATCCCACGCGTCGGCTTCCCCAGGTTGTCCCCAGGGCATCTTACCGTGAACCCGCCGGGTCAACGGCGGGCGTGGGCGTCCTCGGCCAGCGCGCGCAGGGCGAACAGCCGCGCCACCTTGCCCCAGGCCAGCGCGCCGGCCATGGCGCAGCCCAGCAGCAGCGCCAGCAGGAATCCAGCCATGCCGCTGGCATCCACGCGCTGGCGCAGGGCCAGCAGCCCGGCCGCCAGCGCGAGCGCCAGCACGGTTGGCAGCGCATAGGCCGAGAGCACAGCGATCGGCCGCCGGCACAGCAGCTTGGTGCCGCGCCACCAGGCCTTGAAGGCCGAGCGTAGGCGGGCGTCGGCGGCCAGCCAACCGCGGCCGGCTTCGATGCCGGCGTGGGCGAGCAGCAGCAGGAGGCCGCCTACGGCCAGCGCGATGTTGCGGCCATGCTCCACGTCGGTGGCGAGGATGGCGTGTTCGTGGGCCTTCTCGTTGAAGCCGACCGCGCCCATCAGGATCGCCGCGGCCACGCCCAGCGGGATCAGCGACCACAGCAGCAGGCGCAGCATCGGGCCGTAGTCGCCGATGCCGCCGCGCAGCAGGTCGCCGAACCCCAGCGGCGTGCGGCTGCGCGCCGCGGCCACGGTGGCGCCGGCCAGCAGTGGCGACAGCAGCAACATCAGCAGGGTGCTGGCCCACAGGCTCGTGGACAGCACGCCCATCGGCGTGGTGCGGGCGGTCAGCGCCTCCATCAGCAGCCCCGGGGCGCGGCCTTCGGCGATCGCCGGGGCCTGCATGGCGTGGTCCAGCACATTGCCCAGCCAGTTCCAGGCGGGCAGGGCGCCGACCAGCGCGCACAGCAGGGTGGCGCCGATCCACAGCAACAGCAGGCGCCACTGCAGGGCGCCTGCGAGGGCGCCTGGAACGGAGGTACGGGCGCGGAGCGGACGATTGATCGTGTTCATCGGGGCGCCTCAGACGGTGGCCAGCAGGGCAAGGAAGGACTGCAGCAGCGCGGCGAAATCACCGAACCAGCGGCGCGAGGCGGCGGGCTGTGCTTCGAGCGTGCGGCTGTCGTTGAGCTTGTTGGCGTCCATCCACAGCAGGTGGTCGGGATCCAGCTCGGCGGAGACCGCCTTGGCGCGGGTGGTCACCACGACGCGCTGCCAGCTTTCCTGCGAAGCCACCGGGAAATCACGGTGGCTGCCGTCGGCGAAGCGGATGCGCAGCACCTGCGGCGGCTTGGCTGCGTCGCGCCGTACCACCACCACGGTGCGGTACGGGAACGCGCCCTGGCCGGCCTTGGCATCCGGGTGCTTGTCCTTCCAGGCCTTGCGGTGCTTCTCGATCGCCTTGTCGATGGCCTTGCTGCCCACCAGTACCTGCCGGCCCTTGTATTCGTAGTAGCCGGGCAGCGGCAGCACTTCGTTGCTGGACAGGCTTTCCACCCGGTCGTCGGTGCGGCCGGTGCCGTAGATGTAGGCATCGAACGCCGCATTGACGATCGCCGGCTTGCCGGTCCCTTCGGCCAGCGTGTCGCGCAAGTCGGCTAGCGACGGATGGCGGAACTTCCAGCGCTCGTAGTACAGCTTCATCGCGCGTTCCATCGCCGGGGTGCCGACCAGCGCCTCGATCTGGCGCATGGTGGTGGCGGTGCGCGAATAGACGGTGTTGTAGCTGCCGCTGGACAGGCGCGTCCACGAGTTGCGGCCCAGCGGGTCCGCTGGGTCGGCCAGGCTGGCGCCCAGGCGCTCCATCTGGAACGGCGGGATGCGGAAACCGATGTTGAACCAGCGGGTCCAGGGCATCTCCAGCGCCAGGTCCTGCTTGCGGCCGGTCATCATCCGCTGGTCCCAGTACTCGTTCATGCCCTCGTCGAGCATCGGTTCCTCGAACTCGTTCGAACCCAGGATGCCGTAGAAGTAGCCATGGCCGAACTCGTGCACGGTCACGAAGTCCAGCATCCAGCGGCCGATGCTGCCGGGCGCCACCATGGTGGTGCTGTCGGCGGTGAAGAACGTCGGGTACTCCATCCCGCCGGCTTCCTTGGCGCCGTAGGGCGGCACCACCGCGGTCGCCGTCCGGTACGGATACGGGCCGAGCGTCTTCGAGAAGTAGTCCAGCGAATCGATGGTCGCCTGCAGGACGGGTTCCGCGTTGCTTTCGTATTCCGGGGTGTAGAGCACCTTGACCTCGACCGGGCCCAGCGGGCCGTTCCAGGTCTTCACCAGCGGCTTGGCATAGCGCTTGTCCGCGGTCCAGGCGAAGTCATGCACGTCGTGCTGGACGTAACGGTGGGTGACCTTGCCGCCGCGTTCGGCCGGCTTGCCGGTGAGCTGGCCGGTGGCGCCGACGGTGTAGTCCTTCGGCACGGTGATGCGCACGTCATAGCTGCCGTAGTCGGCATAGAACTCGCTGTGCAGGTGGAACTCGTGCGCGTTCCAGCGCGGCGCGGTGGCGCCGCGCTCGCCCGGCAGTTCCAGCACGCCGATCTTCGGGAACCACTGCGCGATCAGGTGGAAGCTGCCGTAATAGCCGGTGCGGGCCACCACCCGCGGCAGCTGGTCGAAGAAGTCGATATCCAGGGTGGTGGTCGCGCCCGGCGCCACCGGCTGCGGCAGGTCGATCCGGACCACGCTGCGATCGGTCTTGGGGCCGTTGTCGGGCTGCACGAACGTCCACTTCGCCGGCTGGCCGCCCTGCGCCACCTTGTCCAGGCGGATGTAGCCGTATTCGCCGTCCCTGGTGGCGACGTTGCTGCGGAAGCCCTGCTCGCTGGCCCGCTGCTCGGCCATGAAGGTGCTGCCCGGGCCCTCGAAGGCGTTGAGGTACAGGTGCACGTACACGCTGCACACCGGCTGCGCGCTGCGGTTGCGCCAGGCCAGCCGTTGCTTGCCGCGCAGGGTGTGCTTGGCGGGGTCCAGCTCGGCGTCGATCGAATACGAGACCACGCGGTCGGACAGGGTGGCGGCGTCGGCCCGGCGCGGGCCGCCCCAGGCGTCCGCTGCGCTGGGCGTGCGCACCGCGCCGGCGTCGGGTGCAGCCATCGGGATGGCGGGGCAGGCGGTGGCCGGCGCGGCGGGCGCCACCGTGGCAGGGGTCTTGGCCAGCAGGGGAATCGATGACAGCGCAAGCAAGGTGGACAGGGCGACTGATACCCGGTGGCTGTGCATGGGTTCTCCGGCGGAATGCGGGCAAAGTTGCCGCCACGATGTGCGAAGCGCCGGGACGTGGCAACATGCCGGTAGTCACGGCCGACGGGGAGGCAGGCATGACGATCCACCAGGGCAGCTGCCACTGCGGCGCCATCGCGTTCACCGTTGAAGGCCCGATCGAGGCGGCCATCGACTGCAACTGCTCGCTGTGCCGTCGCCGCGGCGGCCTGCTGGCGTTCTTCCCGCGCGAGGCGCTGGTGCTGCGCACGCCGGAAACCGACATGGCGACTTACACCTTCAACACCCATGCCATCCACCACCACTTCTGCCCGACGTGCGGCGTGGCACCTTTCAGCGAGGGCATTGATCCGCGCAGCGGCGAGGCGATGGCGGCGGTCAACCTGCGCTGCCTGCCGGACCTCGACCTGTCGTCGCTGAAGGTCACCGCCTACGACGGCGCAAGCCGCTGACGTGCAGGGACGGGCGACGGACATGGGACGGGGACGCGCATGCAGACCATGACCGCCCCGGCACCGACCGCCGACGTCGAGCGCGCGCTGGCGAACGCCCTGCAGCTGCTGGCCGCCGACCCCGCGTTGGCCGCGGAGCAGGCCCGCGAGGTGCTGGCGGTGGCGCCCGGGCATCCCGCTGCCGAACTGCTGCTGGGCATGGCCGATACCGCACGCGGCGATTTCGACGCCGCGCTGCAGCGGCTCGACCGGTTGGCACGCGCGCAGCCGCGCTCGGCGATGACCTGGCTGGAACTGGCGCGCGCGCGCATCGGCGCTGGCCGGCGGGTGGACGCGTTGGCCTGCGCCGAACGCGCGGTGGCGCTGCAGCCGGCCCTGCCCGGTGCGTGGCTGGCGCTGGCCGACCTGCGCTTCGCCGCCGGGGACGAGGACGGCGCCAATGCCGCCTATCTCCAGCATGTGCGCCACAGCGCACGCGATCCCGCGCTGATGGCGGCCGCCGACGCGCTGGCGCGTGGCGACTTGCCCGAGGCCGAGACCCGCCTGCGCGCGCGGCTGGCCCGCCAGCCCGGCGACGTGGCGGCGCTGCGGATGCTGGCCGAGCTGGCGGTGCGGCTGGGTCGCAATGAAGAGGCCGCGCTGCTGCTGGAACATGCGCTGGAGCGCGCGCCCGGCTTCGATGCCGCGCGCCAGAACTACGCCGCCGTGCTCAACCGCGGCAACCGCCACGCCGAGGCGCTGGCCGAGATCGACCGCCTGCTGGAGCGCGATCCCGGCAACCAGCCGCTGCGCAACATGCGCGCGGTGGTGCTGGGCAAGCTGGGCGACTTCGACGGCGCGATCGCCACCTACGAGGCCGTGCTGGCGCGCGCGCCGGGGCAGTGGCAGGTCTGGCTGGGCTATGGCCATGCGCTCAAGACCGCCAACCGCACCGCCGACGCGGTGGCCGCGTACCGCCGCGCGATCGCGCTGAAGCCGGGTTTCGGCGGCGCATGGTGGAGCCTGGCCAACCTCAAGACGGTGCGCTTCGATGCCGCCGACATCGAGGCGATGCGCGCGCAGCTGCGCCGCGATGACCTCGACGACGACGCCCGCCTGCATTTCGAGTTCGCGCTCGGCAAGGCGCTGGAAGATGCCGGCGACCACGGCGAGGCGTTCGGCCACTACGCCCGCGGCAACGCGCTGCGGCGCAGCCAGCTGCCCTATGACGCCGCGCTGGGGCGCGAGCGCACGCGCCGAGCCATCCGCACCTATAGCCGGGATTTCTTCGCCGAGCGCGAAGGCGCGGGCTGCACGGCCCCGGATCCGATCTTCGTGGTCGGCATGCCGCGCGCCGGCTCCACCCTGGTCGAGCAGATCCTCTCCAGCCACCCGCGGGTGGAAGGCACGATGGAGCTGCCGGCGCTGATCGCGATCACCCGCGAGCTGCGCCAGCGCGACGGCAATCCGGAGACCACCTCCTATCACGACGTGCTGGCCGGGCTGGACCGCGCCGAGCTGGAAGCGCTGGGCCGGGACTACCTGCGCCGGGCGCAGCCGCACCGGCGCGAGGGGCGGCCGCTGTTCATCGACAAGATGCCGAACAACTTCGCCCACGTCGGCCTGGTCCAGGCGATCCTGCCGAACGCGAAGATCATCGATGCGCGCCGGCACCCGCTGGCCTGCTGCTTCTCCAACTTCAAGCAGCATTTCGCCCGCGGCCAGGCCTTCAGCTACGGCCTGGCCGACATGGGCCACTACTACGCCGACTACGTGGCGCTGATGGCGCACTTCGACGAAGTGCTGCCGGGCCGCGTCCACCGCGTGATCTACGAGGACATGGTGGCCGACACCGAGGCGCAGGTGCGCGCGCTGCTGGACTACTGCGGGCTGGAGTTCGACGCGCGCTGCCTGCGCTTTTTCGAGAACGAGCGGGCGGTGCGCACCGCCAGTTCCGAACAGGTGCGCCGGCCGATCTACCGCGAGGGGCTGGACCAGTGGCGGCATTTCGCGCCGTGGCTGGGCCCGCTGGAAGAAGCACTGGGGCCGGTACTGGCCCGTTATCCGGCCGTGCCGCCGGCGGAGGAGTTGCCGGCCCGGCGCTGAGGGTGCGTCATCGGTCGAGCGGCCAGGGGGGCCGCGGAACCGCACAACAACAATTCGAGTGCCACAACTGGAGGGGAGTCCACGATGCAAGCAGACAAACGCAGTCGCCGGCGCAACGGCGACACAGGCCGCAGTTTCCGCAGGATCCCGCTGGCCGCCGCAGTGGCGCTGGCGTTCGCCGCGCCGGCATGGGCGCAGGAGGCCGCACCGCCGCAGAAGGACCGCGAGGCGCGCACCCTCGACACCGTCACGGTGACCGCGCAGAAGCGCGAGGAGAATCTGCAGAAGGTGCCGATCAGCCTGCAGGTGCTGGGCAATTCCCAGCTCGAGCAGCAGAACGTCGCCTCGTTCGCCGACTACGCCAAGATGATCCCCAGCCTGAGCTATGGCACCGCCGGCGGCGGCGTGTTCTCCGGGCCGGGCTTCGTGCAGGTGTACATGCGCGGCGTGGCCAGCGGCGGCGACGGCAACCATTCCGGCTCCCAGCCCAGCGTGGGCATGTACCTGGACGAGCAGCCGATCACCACCATCCAGGGTGCGCTCGACATCCACATGTACGACATCGACCGGGTCGAGGCGCTGGCCGGTCCGCAGGGCACGCTGTACGGCGCCAGCTCGCAGTCGGGCACGGTGCGCATCATCACCCGCAAGCCTGATCCGTCCGGGTTCTCGGCCGGCGCCGCGATGGAGGTCAATGCCATCGACGGCGGCGGCATCGGCCACGTGCTGGAAGGCTTCGTCAACCTGCCGATCAAGGAAAACACCGCCGCGGTGCGGCTGGTCGGTTGGCAAAAGCACGACGCCGGCTACGTCGACAATCTGTACGGCACCCGCACCTACCCGACCTCGGGCATCGTCGACGACAACGCCGACCTGGCCGAGAAGAACTACAACACCGCCGACACTGTCGGCATGCGCGCGGCGCTGCGCTTCGACATCAACGACCGCTGGACCATCACCCCGCACGTCATCGCGCAGAAGCAGAAGGCCTACGGCAGCGCCGGCATCGACCCGCTGGTGGGCAGCGCCGCCGCCGGCTACGACGCCGCCAGCGGCGAGATGGCGGTCAAGCACTTCTACCCGGAGTTCTCGGACGACCGCTGGTACCAGGCGGCGATGACGGTGGAAGGCAAGATCGGCAACTTCGACCTGACCTACGTGTTCTCGCACCTCAAGCGCGACGTCGATTCCGCGTCCGACTACAGCGACTACGGTTACTGGTACGACGCGCTGGCCGGTTACGGCGCCTACTTCTACGACGACAACGGCGACCTGATCAACCCGGCCCAGCACATCGATGCCAAGGACGGTTACAAGCGCACCAGCCACGAGCTGCGCATCGCCTCGCCGCAGGACAACCGGGTGCGGGTGGTGGCAGGCCTGTTCTGGCAGCAGCAGAGCCATGACATCGAGCAGCGCTACCGCATCGACGGGCTGGCAAGCGACCTGTCGGTCAGCGGTTGGCCGGACACGATCTGGCTGACCCAGCAGGATCGCCGCGACCGCGACCAGGCGGTGTTCGGCCAGGTCAGCTTCGATGCGACCGACAAGCTCGAACTGACGGCGGGCGGTCGCTGGTTCCGTTCCGAGAACGGGCTGAAGGGCTACTTCGGGTTCGCCAACGGCTATTCCTCTGGCAGCGGCCTGGATCCGGCCGATCGCTATGGCGAGGCCGGCTGCCTGGCGCAGTACGGTGCGCCCTCGAATTGGGTGCCGTACGACGGCGCGCCGTGCAAGGTGGTGGACAAGCGGGTCAAGGAAAACGACGCCACCTACCGGCTCAACGCCACCTGGAAGATCGACGACAAGAAGCTGGTCTACGCGACCTGGTCGCAGGGCTACCGGCCCGGCGGCATCAACCGTCGCGGCACGCTGCCGCCGTACGTGTCGGACTTCCTGACCAACTACGAGGCCGGCTGGAAGACCTCGTGGGCGGGCGGCACGCTGATCTTCAACGGCGCGGTGTTCCGCGAGAACTGGAAGGACTTCCAGTTCTCCTACCTCGGCCAGAACGGCCTGACCGAGATCCGCAACGCCAACCAGGCCCGCATCGATGGCATGGAGCTGGACCTGAGCTGGGCGGCCACCTACAACCTGCAGTTCACCGGCAGCTTCGCCTGGTACGACGCCAAGCTGACCCAGAACTATTGCGGCGCGGCGTCGCCGATTACCGGCGAAATCATCGTCGATTGTCCGCCGGGCAGCGTGGTCGATGGCGTTTCCTTCCCAGATGGTCCGCAGGCCGCCGCCGGCACCTCGCTGCCGGTGACGCCGCGCTTCAAGGGCGCGCTGAGCGCCCGCTACAGCTTCGAGCTGGGCGCGGGCGAAGCGTACTGGCAGGCCTCGCTGTCGCACGCGGGCAAGCGGCGGGTGGATATGCGCACGAAGGAGACCGCATTCCTGGGTTATCTCGACGGTTACACGCTGGTCGACCTGTCGACGGGTTGGCGCAAGGACAGTTGGTCGGTGGACCTGTTCCTGAAGAACGCCTTCGACGAGCGCGCGCAGATGAGCCGGTTCGCCCAGTGCGCCGCGCTGACCTGCGGCGAGGAGCCCTACACCGTGATCGCGCAGCCGCGCACGTTCGGGGTGCGGGTCAGCAAGGAGTTCTGATCCGGTTCCAGCCGGATGTTGCAACGGAAAAGGCGGCCCCGGCCGCCTTTTTCGTTCCTGCGCGGAACCGTCAGCCCGGCGCAGCGGGTGCCGTCAGCCCTCGTCCTCTTCGAATTCGGCCATCACGTCGAGGTCGAAGGCCAGCGCCTCCACCGTCTGCCGTACCTTCTGCGCGGTTGCGGCGTTGGGGGCGTCGATTTCCAGTTCGTGGGTGTCCGGCCCGGTGACGTCGCTCAGCCCCGCCGAACTGGAGTCGGCGTCGTCCATGTGCGGCATCAGGTCGTCGATTTCCTCGACGTGCTCGATGCCGTCCAGGCTCTGCAGCAGGTTGGTGATCGCGCGGACATCGTCCTCGCTGCCGGTCAAGCGGATGCGCATCATGGGCATGGCGGTGGCTTCCGTGGAAGGGGAACGCAGGCTAGGCGGAGGCAGGCGAACGCCGGGTGATGGCGCCGCTCACGGGGCCGGGCGCACCGGCAGGCTGGCGTTGCACAGGTCGATGTGGCCGGCCGGTTGGGTGTAGAAGTCGTCCACCCGGTTGCGGCGCGCCTCGGTGGCGTCGATGAAGGCCTGGCTGTCGGTGCGCAGCAGCTGCAGCGGGGTGCGCTGCGCCTCGGGCACCTCGCTGGCCAGCTTGATCGACAGGATCGGCGCGCGCTGTTCCGGCTTCTCGTAGAAGCCCATCGGCGCCGGCCCGCGCGGGGTCACGCTGAGCAGCTCCATGCCCTTGACCACCCGGCCCACCACCGTCAGCTGGTGGTCCAGCGCGCGCGGGGCCTGGCCGATGACGACGTAGAGTTCGGCGCCGATGCTGCTGTCGGGCGCGCTGTTGCGGCCGGCGCCGAGCACGCCGTAGCAGTGCGCCATCCACAGCTTGCCGGTCTTCGGGTCGCGCGCGGCCGGCATGCCGTCGGCGAAGCCGACCTGCGGCGCCCAGCCGTCCACGTCGGGCAGGCGGTCGAAGCGCACGCCCTTGTCGCTGCGGGTGAATTCCGCCGGCAGATGGGTCTTGGTGCCGGCCGGGTAGGGCTTGGCCTTGCCGGCTTCCTCGCCGTCCGGATCGCCGAATTGCACCACGAAATTGTCCTGCGAACGGTAGATGGTCAGCCCGTCCCAGAAGCCGCCCTTGGCCATCGTCCTGATGTTCGCCACGTGCTCGGGCGCGAAGCCCGGCGCCAGCTCGATCACCACCCGCCCGGTCGGCAGCTCCATGTATAGGGTGTTGCTCGGATCGAGGTCGCGCCAGGCGCTGGCCGGGGCGGCATCGATGATCTCCTGCGCCGACTTGCGCTTGGGCGGCTGGGCGCCGTCCGCGGCGATGGCGGGCGCCGCGATGATGGCGGCAACGGCGAAGGCGAGCAGGGCGTGGCGCATGGCGGTCATCCTCGGCGAAAGCGGCAAGCATAGCCGCCGCGCGCCGAGGGTGCCGCAGCCATCCGGCTAGTGCTTCGCGTCCTTGCGGCCGCTGCCGGATTGCTTGCCGCCGCCGTCCTGCTTGTTGACCGTGGCCCAGGCGATGCGCTCGGCGTCTTCCTGCGAGCGGCTTTCCTTGCGTTCGCTGCTTTCGATGTGCGCCGCCTGGCGCTTCTGCTTGTCGGTGTAGGCCGATTTGTCGCCGCGGGGCATGGCTGTCCTCCAGTCGGGAAGGTCGAGACTGGAGCGACCGTCGTTGCCGGCGCGTGAATGAAGCGCTGAATGCGGTGTGGTCAGCGGCGCCCGGGCGCGGGCTTGCGGGCGGCGGGCGCTTCCGGCGTGCCGGCATGCGTGGCGATGAAGTCGCGCACCTGCGGATACACCTGGGTGCGCCAGCGGCGGCCGCTGAAGATGCCGTAGTGGCCGGCGCCGGCCACGGTCAGGTGCTTGCGGTCGGCGTCGGCAATGCCGGTGCAGAGGGCGTGCGCGGCGCGCGTCTGGCCCTGCCCGGAAATGTCGTCCAGTTCGCCCTCGATGGTGAGCAGGGCGCAGCCGCTGATCTTCGAGGGATCGACGCGCTCGCCGGCCACGTCCCACAGCCCGCGCGGCAGCAGCTGCTGCTGGAACACGGTGCGGATGGTGTCGAGGTAGTACTCGGCGGGCATGTCCAGCACCGCGTTGTACTCGTCGTAGAACTTGCGGTGCGACTGCGCGGAACTGAGGTCGCCCTTGACCAGGTCCTGGTAGAAGTCCCAGTGCGAAGTCGAGTGCCGCTCCGGGTTCATCGCCACGAACCCGAGGTGCTGCAGGAAGCCCGGGTACACGCGCCGGCCGGCGCCGGGATAGTTGGCCGGCACGGTGTGGATGACGTTGTTCTCGAACCACCACAGCGGCTGGCGGGTGGCGAGGTTGTTGACCGAGGTGGGCGACTGGCGGGTGTCGATCGGCCCGCCCATCATCGTCATCGACTTCGGCAGCGCCTCGCCGCGCGCCGCCATCAGCGAGATCGCCGCCAGCACCGGCACGGTGGGCTGGCAGACGCTGACCACGTGCAGGCGCTCGACGCCGATGTGGCGGATGAATTCCTGCACGTAGGCGATGTAGTCGTCGAGGGTGAACGCACCCTCGGCCGCCGGCACCATGCGCGCGTCGGTCCAGTCGGTGATGTAGACCTTGTGGTCGGCCAGCAGGGTGCGCACGGTGTCGCGCAGCAGGGTGGCGTGGTGGCCGGACAGCGGGGCGACCACCAGCACGGTGGGGTCGTCCTTCATCCGCGCCAGGCCGTCGGCCTGGTCGTGGTAGCGCTTGAAGCGCAGCAGCCGGCAGAACGGCTTCTCCAGCGCCACCCGCTCGACCACCGGGATCGACAGGCCTTCGACCTCAATCTGGTGGATGCCGAATTCGGGCTTCTCGTAATCCTTGCCCAGCCGGTACATCAGCTCGAACGCAGCCGCCGTGCGCGGTGCACCGGGCAGCGCCGACAGCCAGCTGTCCTGCGCGGAATACATCTTCGCGCCGGCGTCGGCCCAATAGGTATAGGGCGCAAGGCCCGCCCGCCAGAATTCGTGCAGTTGGTACAGCAGCATGATGCGTCTTGGGTCGCCCCGGATTGCGGCAGTGCAGCATAACCCATGGGAATGACGGGACCGTGATCGCTATCGCGGTTCCGCCGATCAGTCCGGCAGTTCCAGCGCGGTCGCGTGCGGCACCAGTGCCGGTGACAGCCAGCAGTGGGAGCCCAGCGGACGCAGTCCGAGCGCGCGCAGGCGTTCGCGGTAGAACGCGGCGCTGCGCTGCTTGAAATCGTGTTCGTCGCCCTCGGCGCCGTCGCCGCGCGCGAACACCTCGATGAAGGCCACGCCGCTGCACAGCTCGGCCAGCGCGGGCAGGCCGCGGTCGAGTTCGCGGGTGTCGAGGTAATGCAGCACGTCGCTGCAGACCAGCAGGTCGGCGGGCGGGCAGGGACGCAAGTGGGCGAAGTCGGCGAAGCGCGCATGGTGCAGGTTGCGGCGGCGGCCGTGGCGGGCGATGGCGTAGTCGCTGCTGTCGAAGCCCAGGTACTGCGCGTTCGGGCGCAGCTTCAGCAGCGGCGCACGCCACGCGCCCTCGCCGCAGCCGATGTCCAGCACGCTGCGGACCGGCCGCTCCAGATGGTATTCGGCGGTGGCCACCGCCAGTGCCACCTTGCGCGCCAGCCGCGCGGCGTGGCCGATGCCGCCGTGGCGGTACCAGCGGTCGAAGTAGGCGCGGTCGTAGGTCTTGGTCATCGTGTGCGTATCATCCGCTGGTTGCCATCGTCGAGGGTCGCGCCAGCGGCGGCGGCGAAGGCGCATCGGCCAGCGCCCGCGCGGGCATGGCGAATTGAAACATCCCGGAGCGACCGCATGGCCTACCTGCTGACCAAGACCTTCCACCTCGTGTTCGTGATCGCCTGGATGGCGGCGGTGTTCTACCTGCCGCGGATCCTGGTCAACCTCGCCGAAGCGGGCGAGTCACAGGAGGTGCGTGCGCGACTGCTGCTGATGGGGCGGCGGCTGTACGGCTTCGGCCACGTGATGTTCGGCATCGCCTTCGTGCTGGGGCTGGTGCTGTGGCTGGGCTACCGGGTACTGCCGGCGTTCCCGACCATGGTCGGCGCGGGCACCGCCTGGTTGCACGCCAAGCTGGGCCTGGTGGTGCTGCTGTTCGCGTTCTACATCGTCACCGGGCGCTGGTTGAAGGGTGTCGAGCGCGGCCGGCCGCTGCCGTCGGGCAGGGCGCTGCGCTGGTTCAACGAGCTGCCGCTGCCGGCGCTGGTGGCGATCGTCTGGCTGGTGCTGGCCAAGCCGTTCTGATCCCCGCTCCGGCTTCGCGAGCGCTGTCGGTGCGCCGCGAAGCCGGATCCCGGTCAGGGGCGGGCCGGCGGCTCGCGGAAGCTTTCGATCCGCGGCAGTTCCACCGGCACGCCGTTGCCGTCGCACGGCTGCTTCGCGCATAGCGCCGCGCGTAGGCGCGGGGTGGCCTGCACGATGATGTGGTACAGCGTGTTTTGCTCCAGCGTGCCGCGCACGGCCTGGCTGCCGGGGCCGCGTGCCCAGACGCCGACGTCGTCGCCGCCATGGCTTTCGCTGCCCAAGGGAACCAACGCCTCCTGCAGGTAATCCGGGTCGGTGGTGTCCACGTCGGCCAGGTCCGGGCGGCCGTTGGCGGGCGCGACCTGCTGCCTAGGCCAGTGTGGGTAGCGCTTGGGGCCGGCAGGTTGGGCATCGCTGGCGCCGGTGTTGCCGGGGCCGTTGGCATAGGCGAGGGTGGTGTAGGGCTGGCCATTGAGATCCAGCGCCAGCTTGCCCGGCTCGCCGTCGAAGCTGCTGCTGCCGCGCACCTTGCCCAGGATCGGGTTGCCGCGGGCGGGATAGCCGACGAAGCCGAGGGTGTGCGCGTGGTCGGCCGTCACCAGGACCAGGGTGTCGTCGGCGGAGGTCGCCTGCATCGCCACGCGCACCGCATCGGAGAGCGCGATGGTGTCGTCGAGCGCACGGAATGCATTGCCCTCGTGGTGGGCCATGTCGATGCGCGCGGCTTCCACCATCAACACGTAGCCCTCGCCCTTGCGCGACAGGTGGGCGATGGCGGCGCGGGTCATCTCGGCCAGGCTGGGCTCGGCGCCGCCGCTGGCGATGCGGTCGCGGTCGTATTGCATGTGGTCGTGGTTGAACAGGCCGAGCACGCTGGGCGCGCCCGCCGCGGCGGCGAGCTGCGCGGCGCTGGTGGCATACACGCCCCGTGGGTGGGCGCGCTGCCATTCGGCGACCAGGTCGCGGCCGTCGCGGCGCAGGCCGTGCTTGTCTGGCTGCTGCGGGTCGGCCTGCGCGGTGGTGAGGAACTGCTTGCGGCCGCCGCCCAGCATGATGGACGGGCCGCGCCCGTCCTGCGTCGCCTCGATCAGCTGGCGGGCGATGTCCTTGCACCCTTCGGCCACGGCCCGTGCCGGCAGCGCGGCGTCGTTCTCCCAGTTGCGGTTGGGCACGTGCGCGTAGGTGGCGGCGGGGGTGGCGTGGGTGATCCGGGCGGTGGAGACGATGCCGGTGGCCATGCCGGCGGCGTCGGCCAGTTCCAGCCAGGTCTGCGCCTGCTTGCCGAGGCTGTCGGCGCAGTCGTTCTTGTCGCCGGCATGCACGCCGATGGCGCCCATGTGCGATTTCACCCCGGTGGTGATGGCGGTCATGGTGCCGGCCGAATCGGGGGTCTGCGAATCGGTGTTGTAGGTCTTAGCCAGCGCGGTGGCGGGGAACGTCTCCCACGACAGCTGGTGCTCCTCGCCGCTGCCGCCATTGCGCTGGCCTTCGAGGATGCGCGCGGCGGCCACCGTGGCCAGGCTCATGCCGTCGCCGAGGAACACGATCACGTTCTTCGCGCGGCCGGCCATGGCGCCGCGCTGCGCGGCCTGCGCGGCACCGCTGCGATACCACCAGGCCGGCGTTTCGCCGTTGGGATGGGCGACTGCCGGCACCTCCACCACCACGCTGGCGGCGGGCGTCACGATCGTGGGTGGCGTGCTGGCGCAGGCGGCGAGGGTCAGGCCGCAGGCAAGCGGCAGCAGGCGCAAATGCAGTTTCGTCATCCCTGCATTATGAATGGTCAGCATGTCCGCAGTGTTGCGCGGATGGCGCTGACGCCGGGGCGGCGCTCCGGTATCGTTCGACGGTCTTTCCCGGGGTTACGCGCATGTTCGACTGGTGGTTCCGCATCAAGTTCTGGAAGCGCGTGGTGCTGGGTTTCGTGTTCGGTGCGCTGGCCGGCTGGGCCTTCGGCAAGGATGCGGAAACCTGGTTCGGGCCGATCGGCGACCTCTACGTCACCCTGATCATGATGATCGCGGTGCCGCTGGTGTTCTTCGCGGTGATCAACGCGGTGGCGTCGCTGAGCGGGCAGAAGTCGATCGCCGCGCTGGCCGGCCGCACCTTCGCCTGGTTCGCCATCACCGCCGCGCTGGCGGTGGGCGTGGGCCTGCTGTTCGGCTGGATCATCCAGCCCGGCAGCGGCGTCGGCGTGCTGCAGGTCGCCTCCGACTACAAGCCCAAGGACGTGCCGGGCGCGCTGGACATGTTGCTCAACCTGGTGCCGGCCAATCCCTTCCAGGCGCTGGGCGGCGCCGCCACCGCCAAGCTGGCCGACGGCACCAAGGTGCTGGTCCCGCGCAGCGGCACCGTGCTGCAGGTGATCTTCTTTGCCGGCCTGGTGGGCTTCGCGATGGTCAAGCTGGGCGAGAAGGTGGCCGGCGTGCGCAAGCTGGTCGGCGAAGCCAGCGACGTGATGATCCAGGTGACCCGCTACGTGCTGGAGTTCACCCCGTTCGGCACCTTCGGCCTGATCGCCGCGCTGGTGGGCGGCTATGGCTTCGAACAGCTGCGCCCCCTGCTGAACTTCGTGTTTGCCCTGTATGCGGCCTGCGCCTTCCACATCGTGGTGGTCTACGGCGGGCTGCTGCTGGCGCACGGGCTGAACCCGCTGAAGTTCTTCCGCGGCGCCGCGCCCGGCATGCAGGTGGCGTTCGTGGCGTCCAGCAGTTTCGCCGCGCTGCCGGTCTCCCTGCGCAGCGCCACCCACAACCTCGGCGTGGACAAGGACTACGCGGCGTTCGCGGTGCCGCTGGGCGCGACCATCAAGATGGACGGCTGCGGCGCGATCTACCCGGCGCTGGCGGCGGTGTTCATTTCGCAGTACGCCGGGATCGAGCTGTCGCTGTCGCAGTACCTGGTCATTGCGCTGGCGTCGGTGCTGGGCAGCTTCGGCACCGCCGGCGTGCCCGGCACGGCGGTGATCATGGCCACGGTGGTGCTGAGCGCGGCCGGGCTGCCGCTGGAAACCATCGGCTACCTGTACGCCATCGACCGCGTGCTGGACATGATGCGCACCATGACCAACGTGACCGGGCAGATGCTGGTGCCGGTGCTGGTGGCGCGGGAGACCGGGCTGCTGGACCGGCAGGTGTTCGACGCCGCCCCGACCAATGTCGGCGTGCGCGAGGGCGACCTGGCCGACGCGGAATGAAACCCGCCATCAAGCATCGGCCCCTGCCAGCCGTTAAGCTTGGTGGATGAGCGAAGTTCCGCCCCCTGCCGAGCTGGACGCGGCCGACCTGGACGGCTATTACGACAAGTTCTACGTCCACGACGCCGGCGAGATCCGCCACCACCTGCAGCGGCTGGCGGGGGAGCGCTGCGCGCTGATGGTGCGGGCGGAAGGCAGCGACCACAGCATGGCGACCATGCTGCTGCGGGTGGACGACGGCTCGCTGTGGATCGACGTGCCGTCCAGCCGCAAGTTGCTGGATGCCTGGATGGGCGCGCACCTGCTGCGCATCGAGGGCAGTATCGACCGTGCCGCGCTGCGTTTTTCCGCCGGCCCGGCGTGGCTGGATAGTTTCGAAGACAAGCCGGCGCTGCGGCTGACGCTGCCCGCCCGCATGCTGTACCTGCAGCGGCGTGAGTTCATGCGCCGCGAGCCGCCCAGCGGCGCCCTCGTCTGCCACCTGCGCCTGCCCGACGGCGACCGCGAAGTCCAGGCCAGCATTCGTGACATCGGTGGCGGCGGGCTGGCCATCGTCGCCACCCGCGCGGAAGCCACGTTCAAGACCGGCGACGTGCTGAAGGGGTGCCGGATCGAACTGCCGGAGATCGGCGAGGTGGAGGTGAACCTGCAGGTCCGCCACGTGCTGGTGCGCGGCCACATCGGCTACGACGCGGCGCAGGCCGGTTGCGAGTTCGTCGGCTTGACCCCGGCGGCGCAGCGCAAGCTGTTCCGCTACCTGATGCAGCTGGACCGCGACCAGTTGGCGCGTCGGCGCGGGCTGGAATAGCGCGGCAAGACAGCCATTTTTGGAACCCGCCGCCGGCGGGTTTGTGTTGCCCGCGAGCCTGCCGCGACACGCTAGGGCAATGGCTGCCCTCTTGGAGGCTTTCCTGCGCAAGCGTGGAAAACAGGCGCTGTGCGCGGCGCGCGCCTGCGCTGCACCTGCCGCCGTCGCCTGCCGCTCCCCACGATCCATGGGCATCGCGGTGTTTTTTCGACGCTGCCGAACGCCCGTAGGGACATCGGGATGACTGCAATGCTGCGGCAGCAGGCGGCCGCCTGCCTGCGCGGGATGACATTTCCTCGACATCCGTGCGGGTAGAACGGGAACCGCGTGCCGCTGGCTGCATCGGCGGCGCCGCAGCATGTTTCCCCCCGGTACCCCCATGCCCGTTGCCGAGTTCCACGCATCGCTTCCCGCACCACCACCGCTGTCCGCCGACTGGGCGCTGTTCCTGGACGTGGACGGCTGCCTGCTTGAATTCGAGGAGGATCCCGACCGCGTGCGCGCGCCGGCATCGCTGTCGGCGCAGCTCGCGGCGGTATCGCAGCGGCTTGGCGGCGCGCTGGCGCTGGTCAGCGGACGCGGCATCGCCAGCGTCGACCGCGTGTTCGCACCGGCGCGGTTCCCGGTCGGTGGCCTGCACGGGCTGGAGCGGCGCGGTGCGACGATGCCGGATACGGATACCGGCGCCGCGATTGATCCGCTCGCGTGGGCGGGTCTGGTTGCCGATGCGCGCGCCTGGATGGCCGCGCATCCGTTGGCACGGGTGGAGGACAAGGGGCGCGCGCTGGCGTTGCACTGGCGGGCCGCGCCGCAGGCCGCAGCGCAGGCGCACGCCTTCGCCACCGCCGCCTTGGCACGATTGCCGGGGTACCGGCTGCAGCCGGGCGACTGCGTGCTGGAGCTGCGGCCGGAAGGCGCCGACAAGGGCGCCGCGATCGCGGCGTTCCTGGACGAGCCGCCGTTCGCCGGGCGGCGCCCGGTGTTCGCCGGCGACGACCTGACCGACGAGCACGGCTTCGCGCTGGTCAACCGGCGCGACGGCATCAGCATCGTGGTCGGCGATCGCAGGCCGACGCTGGCGACGCACCGGCTGGCCAACCCGGTCGCCGTGCGCCGCTGGCTGGGGGAGGTGGCATGAACGAAGAACGCCCGCCCGTGCACACGCTCGACCTGGGCGTGGTCGGCAATGGCAGCTTCGCCGCGCTGGTCGATGCGCAGGCGAGGGTGGTCTGGGCCTGCCTGCCGGCGTTCGACGGCGATCCTGCGTTCTGCGCGCTGCTGTCGCCGCGCCGACACCCCGGCGGCGACTTCGCCATCGAACTGGAAGATTTCGAACGCGCCGAGCAGCACTACATCGCCAATACCGCGGTGCTGCGCACGGTGCTGCACGACAATCGCGGCGGCTCGGTGGAGATCCTCGACTTCGCTCCCCGCTGGCACCAGGACGGGCGCTTCTACCGACCGGTGTCGCTGCTCCGCCGGATCACCCCGCTGGCCGGTACGCCGCGCATCCGCGTGCGTGCACGGCCGCTGGCGGACTGGGGCGCACGCGTCCCGGACAGTACCTGGGGCAGCAACCACATCCGCTGGCTGCTGCCGCAGATGACCCTGCGGCTGACCACCGACGTGCCGGTCCGCTTCGTCCGCGAACAGCTGCCGTTCGTGCTGAACCACCGCCTGCACCTGGTGCTGGGGCCGGACGAGCCGCTGGCGCGCTCGATCGACGGCTACGTGGAGGAAGCGTTGAACCGCACCCTGGACTACTGGCGCGAATGGGTGCGCTACCTGTCGATCCCGCTGGAGTGGCAGGACGCGGTGATCCGCAGCGCCATCACCCTGAAGCTGTGCCAGTACGAGGACAGCGGGGCGATCATCGCGGCGATGACCACTTCCATCCCGGAGGCACCGGGGTCGTCGCGCAACTGGGACTACCGCTATTGCTGGCTGCGCGACGCGGCCTTCGTGGTGCGCGTGCTCAACCGGCTGGGCGCGACCCGCAGCATGGAGGAGTTCCTGCGCTACATCTTCGACATCGCCACCCACGACGGCAGCCTGCAGCCGCTGTACGGGATCGCCTTCGAGACCGCGCTGCACGAGGAGGAAGTGGCGTCCCTGGACGGCTACCGCGGCTGCGGCCCGGTGCGACGCGGCAACCTGGCCTGGCTGCAGAAGCAGCACGACGTGTACGGCAGCGTGGTGCTGGCCACCACCCAGCTGTTCTTCGACCAGCGCCTGGCCGATCCCGGCGACATTGCCACCTTCGCCCGGCTGGAACCGCTGGGCGAGCGGGCGTTCGCGCTGCACGACGTGCCCGATGCCGGCCTGTGGGAGTTCCGCGGCCGCGCCGAGGTGCATACCTATACCGCGGCGATGTGCTGGGCCGCCTGCGACCGGCTGGCGCGGGTGGCGGCCAAGCTCGGCCTGGTGGAACGCTCGGCGTACTGGCGCGAGCGTGCGGACACCGTCCGTGCCAGGGTGCTGGAACGCGCCTGGCGCGAGGACGTCGGCTGGTTCAGCGCCTCGTTCGACAGCACCTACCTGGATGCCTCGCTGCTGCTGCTGGCCGACATCGGCCTGCTGCCCGCCGAGGACCCGCGCTACATCGCCACGGTGGAGGCGATCGGGCGCGAGCTCAAGCGCGGCGACGGACTGTTCCGCTACGTCGCCGCGGATGACTTCGGCGTGCCGGAAACCAGCTTCACCATCTGCATGTTCTGGTACATCGACGCGCTGGCGGCGATCGGCCGCCACGACGAGGCGCGGCAGCTGTTCGAACGCGTGCTCGCGCGCCGCAACCACCTTGGCCTGCTGTCGGAGGACATGGCCTTCGAGGACGGCGAGGCCTGGGGCAACTTCCCGCAGGCGTACTCGCACGTCGGCCTGGTCATGGCGGCGATGCGCCTGTCGCGGCCGTGGACGGAGGCGCTGTGAGCCGGCTGGTGGTGGTCTCCAACCGGGTGGCGCTGCCGGGCGAGAGTGCGCCCGGCGGGCTGGCGGTGGGGCTGCAGGCGGCGCTGGCGGCGCGCGGCGGGCTGTGGTTCGGCTGGAGCGGCAAGACCGTGCGCGAGGATAGCGGCGCGCTGCACGAACAGGGCGAAGGCGGCATCCGCTACGTGACCCTCGACCTGTCGCGACAGGACGTGGCCGCCTACTACAACGGCTTCTCCAACCGCACGCTGTGGCCGCTGCTGCATTTCCGCCTGGACCTGGTGGACTACGCGCGCGAAACCCGCGCCGGCTACCGCCGCGTCAACGCGCTGTTCGCCGACCGGCTGGCGCCGCTGCTGCGCGACGACGACATCGTGTGGATCCACGACTACCACCTGATCCCGCTTGCGGCGATGCTGCGCGAGCGCGGCGTGGGCTGCCGGATCGGCTTCTTCCTGCACGTGCCGATGCCATCGGCGGACATCGTCGCGTCGCTGCCGGAGCACGGCCAGCTGTTCGGCGCGCTGTTCGCGCACGACCTTGTCGGTTTCCAGACCCGGCGCGATGCCGAGCGCTTCCGCAGCTACGCGCGGCTGTTCGGGGGCGCGACCCTTGTCGGCGATGACGGCCTGCGCCTGTCCGACGGGCGCAGCGTGCGCGTCGGCGCGTTTCCGATCGGCATCGATGCGCGGCGGATCGCCGGCCAGGCCGCGGCGGCGGTCTCCAAGCCGGCGGTGCGCCAGCTGCAGGCCAGCATGGGCGGACGCGAGCTGGCCATCGGCGTGGATCGGCTGGACTATTCCAAGGGCCTGCCGGAGCGCTTCCGCGGCTTCTCGCGCTATCTCGAGCGTTACCCGCAGGATCGCGGCCGGTTGACCTTCCTGCAGATCGCCCCGGTCTCGCGCGGCGAGGTGCAGGAATACCGGCTGCTGCGCGACCAGCTGGAGGGCATCGCCGGCCACATCAACGGCACCCACGCCGACCCGGAGTGGACGCCGCTGCGCTACGTCAACCGCAACTTCGCCCATGCCACCCTGACCGGGTTCTACCGGCTGGCCGCGATCGGCGTGGTCACGCCACTGCGCGACGGCATGAACCTGGTGGCGAAGGAATACGTGGCCTCGCAGGACCCGCAGGATCCGGGCGTGCTGCTGCTGTCGATGTTCGCCGGCGCCGCCGCCGAGCTGGAGCAGGGCGCGCTGCTGGTGAACCCCTACGACCTGGACGGAGTGGCCGATGCGTTCGCACGCGCTGCGGCGATGCCGCTGGCGGAGCGGCGCGAACGCTGGGGATCGATGATGGCGCCGGTGTCACGCTACGACATCCATGCGTGGTGCGAGGACTTCCTCGCCACGCTGCGCAGCTGAAGGTGGCAAGGGTCGCTAGCGGCCCTGCCCGGCGCGGCGCTGCTGCTTGTCGTCGCCCACCTTGCCGGCGGCGCCACCTTCGTGACGCTGGAGGGCGAGCACGGGACGACCAACGTGGTGGCCTGGAAGCCGGTGGCCGACCAGCAGCGGCAGCCGTTGCTGGAGTCGAAGTTGATGGTGGCGGAGGGGCGGCTGGAAGCCGAACACGGCGTGCGCCACCTGATCGCCAGGCGCCTGCATGACCTGACTCCGCTGCTCGGCAGCCTGGACGTGCGCAGCCGCGATTTCCACTGAGCGCGCGGCAGGTCGCCGACCCGTGATCGCGCCGGCATCGAGCCCACTGCGCGGCTTGCGGCAGGCAACAAAAAAGCCCGCTTGCGCGGGCTTCTTCAGAACCACTGTGGTGCCCAGGAGAGGACTCGAACCTCCACGGTTTTACCCGCTAGTACCTGAAACTAGTGCGTCTACCAATTCCGCCACCTGGGCCGGTGGTGAGCCGCGCATTCTCCAGAGATGCGCTGGGGCTGTCAACAGTTATTTGTGGCTGCGCGTACGGTTCACGCCGGGCCTGTACCATCGCGGGATGAGCAAACCACCCAGCAAGCGCGGCACGGGCCGCGGCAAGGGGGCCGGCACCGCCAAGGGCGCCGGCAAGTCCACTGGATCATCGGCCAAGGGCGCCGGCAAGCGGCCGGGATGGCTGCCCGAACCCCCGCCGAGCGGGGCAGGCCGGCGCGCGCCGCGGCCGGCTTCGGCGCCTGCCGCCGACCCGCATGCGCATCGCGAAGCCCAGCGCTACGAACACCCGATCGCCAGTCGCGAAATGATCCTGCAGGTGCTGGCGGCGCAGGACGGGCCGATGGACGACCGCGCGCTGGCGGAGAAGCTGGCGCTGACCGCGCCCGACCGCTTCGAGGCCCTGCAGAAGCGCCTTGGCGCCATGCTGCGCGCCGGCCAGCTGCTGCAGAACCGGCGTGGCGGCTACGTGCCGGCGGCGCAGGCGGAGCTGATCGCCGGCAGCGTGATCGCCAACCCCGACGGCTTCGGCTTCCTGCGCCCGGAGAAGGGCGGCGACGACCTGTTCCTGCCGCCGTACGAGATGCGCAAGGTCAGCCACGGCGACCGCGTGCTGGTCAGCCTCACCGGCATGGACCGGCGCGGGCGCGGCGAAGCGACCATCGTCGAGGTGCTGGAACGCCGCCTGACCCGGCTGCTGGGGCGTTATACCGAGGAGCTGGGCATCGCCTACGTGGTGCCGGACGACAAGCGCATCCAGCGCAACGTGATGGTGCCGCAGGACGCGCGCAACGATGCCAAGGCGGGCCAGCTGGTGGTGGTGGAAATCACCACGCCCCAGGACGCGCACCGCCCGCCGATCGGCCGCGTGCTGGCGGTGCTGGGCGACAAGCTCACCGCCTCGCAGGCGGTGGAGGCGGCCATCCACGGCCACGACATCCCGCACGAATTCCCGCCCGAGGTGCTGGCGCAGGCCACTGCGGTGCCGCTGGAGGTCCAGTACGACGAAACCGCCTCGCGCGTCGACCTGCGGCGCGTGCCGCTGGTGACGATCGATGGCGAGGACGCCAAGGATTTCGACGATGCGGTGTGGTGCGAACCCAACGCAGACGGCTTCCGCCTGATCGTCGCGATCGCCGACGTTTCGCACTACGTGCGGCCCGGCACGCCGCTTGACGACGAGGCGCAGCTGCGCGCGACCTCGGTCTATTTCCCCGGCTTCGTGGTGCCGATGCTGCCGGAAACGCTCAGCAACGGCATCTGCTCGCTCAACCCGGCGGTGGACCGGCTGTGCTTCTGCTGCGACATGCAGGTGGGCCGCGACGGCATCGTCACGTCGAGCCGGTTCTACGAGGCGGTGATGCACTCGCACGCGCGCCTGACCTACACCGACGTGTGGAACGCGGTGGGCGAGGGCATCCCGGAGGACGACCACGACGCCGCGCTGGCGAAGATCGGCCCCCTGCTGCCGCAGGTGCAGCGCCTGCACCAGCTCTACAAGGTGCTGGACAGGGCGCGTGCCAAGCGCGGAGCGATCGAGTTCGAGAGTAGCGAAGTGCGCTTCCTGCTGGACGCCAAGGGCGTGGTGACGCAGGCCGGCATGCTCCAGCGCAACGACGCCCACAAGCTGATCGAGGAGTGCATGATCGCGGCCAACGTGCAGGCCGCGCTGTACCTGATGCAGGCGCGCGTCCCCGCGCCCTACCGCGACCACGACAGGCCGCCGGAATCCAAGTACGCCGACCTGGAGGAATTCCTCAAGGAGTTCCAGCTGCGCGTCCCGCCGTGGGCCAAGGTGCGGCCGAAGGACCTGCGCGCGCTGCTCGAAAAGATCCGCGAGCGCCCCCACGCCGCGCTGCTGGAATCGGTGATCCTGCGTAGCCAGTCGCTGGCGGTGTACGCGCCGGACAACATCGGGCACTTCGGCCTGGCGCTGGAGGCCTACGCGCACTTCACCTCGCCGATCCGGCGCTACCCGGACCTGCTGGTGCATCGCGCGATCAAGCACGCGCTGGCCGGCGGCCAGCCGGAAGCGTACGAATACTCGCCGCACGAAATGGCCAGCCTTTCGCTGCAGTGCTCGGAGCGCTCGCGCCGCGCCGACGAGGCCCAGCGCGAGGTCGACGAGCGCTACCGTGCGGCGTGGATGGAAAGCCACGTCGGCAAGGAGTTCGACGGCACCATCAGCGGCGTGACTAGCTTCGGCCTGTTCGTGGAACTGGACGATTCCAAGGTCAACGGCCTGGTCCACGTGACCCAGCTGCCGCGCGACTTCTACCACTTCGATGCGGTGCGCAAGACGCTCACCGGCGAGCGCCGCGGCCGCGAGTTCCGGCTCGGCGACCGCGTCCGCATCGTGGTGCTGAAGGCCAGCGTGGAAGAGCGCAAGATCGACTTCCGCCTGGCCGAGGAAGACGCCGGCCTGCCGGCGCTGCCGGAACGCGGCAAGCCGGCCAAGCGGCAGAAGAAGCGGTACTGAGCGGGCGGGAGGCGCGCGGCGCGGGGCGGCGGGGTGCTGCTCCGCGTCCGCGCGTGTTCCGCTCGGGGCGCGGCTGCCGGCCGTCGATGGCCGGCAGCCTGCAATTCCCCGCCCCGCGCCGGGTGCGCCGGATTTGCGCGTGCATCACAATAGCCGCATGAGCAAATCCTCCCAATGGATCGTCGGCCTGAACGCGGTGGCTTCCGCGCTGGAACACGACGCCGAACACGTGCGCGAAGTGCTGCTGGAAGCCGGCGGCAAGAATCCGCGCATCGTCGAAATCGAGCAGCAGGCGCGGCGCAAGGACATCGACGTGCGCCGGGTCGCCCAGCAGGCGCTGGACGGCGTGGCCGGCGGGGTGCGCCACCAAGGGGCGGCGGCGCGCTATGCGGCGGCGAAGACCTGGGACGAGCATGAGCTGCCGGCGTTGATCGAAGCCGCCGCAGGCAAGGCACTGCTGCTGGTGCTGGACGGCGTGCAGGACCCGCACAACCTCGGCGCCTGCCTGCGCAGCGCGGCGGCGGCGGGCGCGACCGCGGTGGTGATTCCGAAGGACAAGGCGGTGCAGGTCAACGCCACCGTGCGCAAGACCTCGGCCGGCGCAGCGGACACGCTGCCGATCTTCAGCGTGACCAACCTCTCGCGCACCCTGCGTGACCTGCAGAAGGCCGGCGTGTGGATCTACGGGCTGGCCGGCGAGGCGGACGCGTCGCTGTACGCCATCGACCTGAAGGGCAACGTGGCGCTGGTGATGGGCAGCGAAGGCGAAGGCCTGCGCCGGCTCACCCGCGAAAACTGCGACCAGCTGGTGAAGATCCCCATGCCGGGCGGTTTCGAGAGCCTCAACGTCTCGGTCGCCAGCGGCGTGGCGCTGTTCGAAGCCGTGCGGCAAAGGAGCGCGTGATGGCCTTGAACCTGATGTGGTACGACTGGGTGGGCATCGCCGGGACGCTGGCGGTGCTGGTGGCGTTCTTCCTGCTGCAGGCCGGCAAGCTGTCCGGCACTGGCATCGTCTACCAGCTGCTGAACCTGTTCGGCTCCGGCGGCGTGCTGGTGTCGCTGCTGGGCAAGTTCAACGTATCGGTGTTCGTGCTGGAAGCCGTGTGGATGGCGATCAGCGCCTACGGGATCGTGCGCACGCTCAGGGTGAAATCACGGGCGAAGCAGACGTGAGCCCATTACGCGCAGGGCGCTCCGCCCACATCGGCTTGGGACACGCCGCAAGTACCCGCTGAGCGGGCCCGGCCCGCAATCACAGGTTGCAGGCGTTCGGCTGCGCGCGAAGCAATGCTTCGCAAGCGCTTGCCTCACCCATGCAGGCTAATCGGCGCCATCCATGGCGCCGATTGTCCCCGCGCTCGATGCGGACGAACCGCCCTGCGCTGCGGGATATGGTTTTTGCCACGCGTTTGCAATCGCACAGAACAACTTCGCGGTCTGCGCGGTGTCGTATACCGCCGAATGCGCCTGGCTGGGATCCCAGCCCAGCCCGGCAGCCATTGCCGCGCGCGCCAGCACGGTCTGGCCGTAGGCCAGGCCGGCCATCGTCACCGTGTCGAACACGCTGAACGGATGGAACGGGTTGCGCTTGTGCTGCACGCGGGCGACCGCGGCGTTGAGGAAGTTGAGGTCGAAGTGGGCGTTGTGGCCCACCAGGATGGCGCGCTGGCAGCCGTGCTTCTTCACCGCGGCACGCACCGGCACGAAGATCGCGTCCAGCCCGGTACGCTCGTCCACCTCGCCGCGCAGCGGATGGCCGATCTTGATGCCGGTGACCTCCAGCGATTTCGGGTCGATGCTGGTGCCGGGCGCAGGGGCGATGTGCGCATGCGCGACTTCGCCCGGCACGTAGTTGCCGGCCGCATCCAGTTCGATCGGGATTGCCGCGATCTCCAGCAGGGCGTGCTTGTTCCAGTCGAAGCCGCCGGTTTCCACGTCCACCACCACCGGCAGGTAGCCGCGGAAGCGCTCGGCCATCGCCGCGAAGGCGGGTGCATCTTGCGTATCGGTCATCGGCAAAGCCTAGCAGAGCGGCCCTCCGGCCCACGTCGCTTTCAGCGCGCGGGCGGCGCGGTACCCGGCAGCACGCCCTCGGCGCGCAGCCGTTCCAGCATCGGCAGCGCTTCGCCGAGGAACGCGTCGAAATCGGGGTGGCCCGCTTCCTCCGCCAGCTGGCGCAACAGCGCCCTGCCGCTGCGCCCTTCGTTGGCGGCAACCAGCGCCAGCAAGCGATACAGCAGCGGGGACAGCATCGAGAAGTGGACGCGGCCGCCGGGATCGCGGCGCAGCAGCACCAGCGTGGGTGCGGGCGGTGGTTCGGCGGGCTGGCAGTCCGGGCCAAGCCGGTGCACCGGCCAACGGTAGGCCAGCGGCCACGCCAATGGCGACAGCAGCGGCACGCCGTCCAGCAGATCGCCATCGGGATCGTGCGCAGACAGCGCGGCGTCGCTGAGCTGCAGGCCCAGCTCGGCCCATTCGTAGTGCGCCAGCTCGGCCAGCCATGGCCGCACCGGATCTTCCGCAGCCTCGAGGAAGGCGATGAACTCCAGTCCCAGCCGGGTGAACAGCGGGGTTTCGCTGTGATGGATGATGAGGAAGCGGCGCAGCAGCGCCTGCCAGTCGGCATCGCCCAGGGTCCTGCGGATCACCGGGAAGGTGCCGGCCAGCAGGCCGTCGAGGTTGTTGGCCACCAGCTCGCGATAGACCGCCAGTCGCCGGTCCTCGATGCCGGGCGGGCCGGGGTGGGTGGCCGGATCGCGCACGTGCGCGGCCAGTGCGTGCAGCTGGTCGTGCAGCGCGCTCATGGCGCTGACGCCTGCAGCGCGCGGATGCGTGCCACCTCGTCCACCAGCACGGGCAGCGGCGGGAAGTTGAAGTCGCGCTCCAGCAGGGTCGGGCGCACGCCGTGGGTGGCGTAGGCGAAGCCGAGCAGTGCCCACACGTCGTCCTTCACCGCCGTGCCGTGGGTGTCGATCTTGAGGTCGTCGGCCTCGTCGAAGTGGCCGGCAACGTGGTAGCTGGCGATGCGCTGCGTCGGCATCGCCGCGATGAAAGCGCGCGCGTCGTAGCCGTGGTTGATCGCGTTGACGTAGACGTTGTTGACGTCCAGCAGCAGGTCGCAGCCGGCTTCGGCCAGCACCGCTTGGATGAAGTCGGTTTCGGCAAGCTGCTGGAACGGCGCGGCGTAGTAGCTCACGTTCTCCACCGCGATGCGCCGGCCCAGCGCGTCCTGCACCTCGCGGATGCGCGCGGCGACGTGCAGTACCGCTTCGTCGGTGAACGGCAGCGGCAGCAGGTCGTAGAGGTGGCCGCCAGCGGCGCAATAGCTCAGGTGCTCGCTGTAGAGCGCGACGCGGTGGCGATCAAGGAAGTCGCGGGTCTGGCGCAGGAACGCGTGGTCCAGCGGATCCGGGCCGCCCAGCGACAACGACAGGCCGTGGCAGCTCAGCGGATGCCGCGCCGTGAGCGTTTCCAGCTGCCCGCCGAGCGCGCCACCGACGCCGATCCAGTTGTCCGGCGCGCATTCCAGAAAATCGAAGGCGCCCGCAGGCGCCCCGATCAATTCGTCCAGCAGCGCGCGGCGCAGGCCAAGCCCGGCGCCGTGCTGGGGCAGGGCCTCAGCCACGGCTCACATGCTGCCGCCGCACTTGCCCTCGCCGCATTTGCCTTCCCCGCACTTGCCTTCGCCGGCGGCCTTGCCGTCCTTCTTCATGGCAGCGTGGTGCGCGTCCATTTCGGCCTGGCTGATGAAGCCGTCGCCGTCGGTGTCGATCTTCGGGAACATCGTGTCCTTGCCGCCGTGGGCAGCGGCGAACTCGGCGCGGGAGATGCGGCCGTCCTTGTCGGTGTCCTTCTGCGCCATGCCGCAGCTGCCTTCCTGCTTGGCCTTGTCGGCCTTGGCGGGCTTGGCGGCGCCCATCATCCCGGCGCCGCACTTGCCTTCCCCGCACTTGCCCTCGCTGGCGGCGGCCTTGGGCGGTTCCTGCAGGTAGCCGTGGGCCATCGCGTCCATCGAGAACAGCGGGCCGGCGAGCGCGCCGGTGGCAACGGCGGCGCCGATCACCAGCGCCAGGGGATTGCGGGATTGCGACATGGTCGACTCCTTGCGCGAATGCGCCTGATGGTGGGGCGATCCTACCGCTTGCGGCACGGGGCGGCCAGTCGCCGGCAGGCGCGCTGTCCCGGGTGGTTCAGACGGCGGTGGTGTTGCTTTCGTCGCGCTTGTCGCGCTGCGGCAGCAGCTCCTCGCCGTGGATCAGGAACCAGGCGTTCTCGGCGATGTTGGTGGCGTGGTCGCCGATCCGCTCGATGTTCTTGGCCATGAACAGCAGGTGGGTGCAGGCGGTGATCGCGCGCTGGTCCTCCATCATGTAGGTCAACAGCTCGCGGAACAGCCCGGTGTAGAGGGTGTCCAGCTCGGCGTCGCGCGCGCGCACGCGCAGCGCGGCCTCGCCGTCGCGTTCGCGGTAGGCCTCCAGCACGTCGCGCACCTGCTGCACCGCCATCCTGCCGAGGGTGCCGAGCCCGCGCGTATGCGGCAGCGGCGGCAGCTGGTTCAGCACCAGCGAGCGCTTGGCGATGTTCGCCGCGTAGTCGCCGATCCGCTCGATGTCCGAAGCCACCCGCAGCGCGGCCAGGATCATGCGCAGGTCGGTGGCCATCGGGCCGCGCCGGATCAGGTGGATCACGTCGTGGTTGACCTGCTGTTCCAGCGCGTCGATGGCTTCGTCGTTGGCGACCACCCGCTCGGCGGCGCCATCGTCGCGGCGTTCCACCACTTCGAGCGCTGCTTCCAGCTGGGAGGCGGCCATCAGGCCCATGCGGATCAGTTCGCCCTGCAGCGCGTGCTGCTCGGCGTCGTAGCTCCGGACGATGTGGCTGTGCTGTTCGTTCATGTCTTGCTCCTTCTTCCCGATGGCCGGGGAAGTGCCCCGCAAGGGGACGAGGGTCGTTACGTGTGCGTGGACTGGCCTGGTCAGCCGAAACGACCGGTGATGTAGTCCTCGGTCTGCTGCTTGGCCGGGTTGGAGAAAATCTGCGAAGTCGCGCCGTGCTCGACCATGTCGCCCAGGTACATGAAGGCGGTGTAGTCGGACACGCGCGCGGCCTGCTGCATGTTGTGGGTGACGATCATGATGGTGAACTCCTGCTTGAGTTCCTCCACCAGCTGCTCGATGCGGCCGGTGGAGATCGGGTCCAGCGCGGAGGTCGGCTCGTCCAGCAGCAGCACGTCGGGCTTCAGCGCCACCGCGCGGGCGATGCACAGACGCTGCTGCTGGCCGCCGGACAGGCCCAGCCCACTTTCCTTCAGCTTGTCCTTCACCTCGTCCCAAAGCGCGGCCTGGCGCAGCGCCTGCTCGACGCGCACGTCCAGCTCGGCCCTGCCCAGGCGTTCGTGGTGGCGGATGCCATAAGCCACGTTCTCGTGGATGGTCATCGGGAACGGCACCGGCTTCTGGAACACCATGCCCACCCGGCTGCGCAGGCGGTTCATCGGGTACTTCGGATCGAGGATGTTCTCCCCGTCCAACAGCACCTCGCCTTCGGCACGCAGCTTGGGATAGAGCGCGTAGATGCGGTTGAACACCCGCAGCAGGGTGGACTTGCCGCAGCCGGACGGGCCGATCAGCGCGGTGACGCGCTTCTCGGGGATGTCGAGGTTGATGTTCCGGACCGCCAGGGACTTGTCGTACCAGAAGTTCAGCCCGCGGGCGGACAGCTTCACCGGCGGCGACTGGGGCAGGGCGGCATCGTGCGGCGCTTGCATGGCGGCTTGGGCATAGTTCATCGGAATGGTCCGGAGGTCAGTCATGGGCGGCGCGCTTGCGCAGGAGGATGAAGCGGGCCAGCAGGCTGGTGGCCAGCACGAACAGGGTGACCAGCAGCGCGCCGGCCCAGGCCAGCTGCTCCCAGTTCTCGAAGCCCGAGCCGGCGAACTTGTACATGGTCAGCGGCACCGCGCTCATCGCGCCGCCGATGTCGAGGCTGAAGAACTCGTTGCCGAACGCGGTGAACAGCAGCGGCGCGGTTTCGCCGCTGATCCGCGCCAGCGCCAGCAGCACGCCGGTGACGATGCCGGGCAGGGCGCTGCGGTAGAGCACCTGCAGGGTGACCTTCCACTGCGGCACGCCCAGCGACAGCGCGGCTTCGCGCATCTGCACCGGCACCAGCCGCAGCATCTCGTCGGTGGTGCGCACCACCACCGGCAGCACGATGAAGGCCAGCGCCAGCGCGCCGGCGAAGGCGGAGAAATTGCCGCCGGTGTTCATCACGAAGGCCGCGTACACGAACAGGCCCAGCACGATGGAGGGTGCCGACAGCAGGATGTCGTTGACGAAGCGCACCGCGGTGCCGAGCTTGCGATGGCCGCCGACCTCCGCCAGCCAGGTGCCGGCGGCGATGCCCAGCGGGGTGCCGATGGCCACGCCCATGCCGCACATCAGCAGACTGCCGATGATGGCGTTGCGCAGGCCGCCGGCCTCCATCGGCGGCGGCTGGTCCTGGGTGAACAGCGCCAGGTTCAGGTGCGCCAGGCCCTTGGCCAGTAGGGTCCACAGGATCCAGCCGAGGAATGCCAGGCCGAACAGCGCGGCCACGCAGGCCAGGGCGATGGCCACGGCGTTCTTGATGCGGCGATTGCGGTACAGCGAAGCGGACGGGGCGTTCACCGGTTGCCCTCCTTGCGCGCCAGATTGAGCAGCATCAGCCGGGCCAGTGCCAGCACGATGAAGGTGACGATGAACAGCACGAAGCCGAGCAGCAGCAGGGCGGCGCGATAGGTCTCGGTGGCCTCGCCGAAATCGTTGGCGATCAGCGCGGCGATGGTGGTCGACGGCTCCAGCAGCGATGCCGTGAACGACACGCTGTTGCCGATCACGAAGGCCACCGCCATGGTTTCGCCCAACGCGCGGCCAAGGCCGAGGAACACGCCGCCGATCACCGCCGAGCGGGTGTAGGGCAGGACGATGTCCCAGCTCACTTCCCACTTGGTCGCGCCGAGCGCGTAGGCCGATTCCTTCAGCCGCGCCGGCACGGTCAGGAACACCTCGCGCATGGTCGAGGAAATGAACGGGATCACCATGACCGACAGCACCAGGCCGGAGGTCAGCATGCCGGCGCCGATCGGCGGGCCCTGGAACAGCGGGCCGATCACCGGCAGCGGTCCCAGGTGTGCGTCCATCCAGGGGATCAGGTGCTCGCGCATCACCGGCATCAGCACGAAGAAGCCCCACATGCCGTAGATGATCGAGGGGATGCCGGCCAGCAGTTCGATGGCGGTGCCCACCGGCGTGCGCAGCCAGCGCGGCGCCACCTCGGTGAGGAAGAAGGCGATACCGAAGCTCACCGGCACCGCGATCACCATCGCGATCAGCGCGGTGACCAGCGTGCCGTAGATCGGCACCAGCGCGCCGTACTTGTTCTCCACCGGGTTCCAGTCGGTGGAGAAGAAGAAGCCCAGGCCCTCGTGCGACAGCACGCTGCGCCCGCCCCACAGCATCGAGAGGGCGGCGCCGGCAAGGCTGAACAGGACGAAGACCGCGGTGGCGGTCAGCAGCCAGCGGAACCAGCGGTCGTGGCGCGCATCGGTCGCGTCACGGCGGCTGGCGATCGGAAGGTCGGAAGTGGTGGCGCTCATTCGGTCTGCTCGTCAGGCCCGCGGGGCGGGCACTGTGGGAATCGGGGGGCGGTCCGCGGCGGCGTCAGGCGGGCTGCCCGGCCCAGTACGCCTCGATCTGGCGCACCAGTTCGGGCGGCAGGGGGACGTAGTCCAGCGCCGCTGCCTGCGCGCCGCCGTTGGCCCAGGCCCAGCGGAAGAACTCGCGCGCCGCCTCGGCCGAGGCGGGATCGCGCGGCTGCCGGCGCATCAGGATGAAATTGGTGGCGGCGATCGGCCAGGCGTCGGCGCCCGGCGCGTCGGTGATGACCAGCGCGAAGTCGCGCGCGTTCTTCCAGTCGGCGCTGGCAGCGGCTGCGGCGAAGCTCGCCGCGCCGGGCTGCACCCAGTTGCCGGCGGCATTACGCATCGCGGTATAGGCCATCCTGTTCTGCAGCGCGTAGGACAGCTCGACATAGCCGATCGCGCCCTTGAGCTGCTTGACGTAGGAGGCCACGCCCTCGTTGCCCTTGCCGCCCACGCTGGTGGCGATCCAGTTGACGGTGGTGCCTTCGCCGACCTGCGCCTTCCAGTCGGCGCTCGCCTTGGAGAGGTAGTTGGTGAAGTTGAAGGTGGTGCCCGAACCATCGGAGCGGCGCACAACGTTGATCTTTTCGGCCGGCAGCACCAGGCCCGGGTTGGCCGCGGCGATGGCCGGGTCGTTCCAGCGGGTCACCTTGCCGAGGTAGATATCCGCCAGCAGCGGGCCGGTCAGGCGCAGCTTGCCCGCCTCGATGCCGGGCAGGTTGACCACCGGCACCACCCCGCCGATCACCGAGGGGAACTGCATCAGCCCGTCCTTCACCAGCTCGTCGGTGGGCAGGGGCTTGTCGGAGGAGCCGAAGTCCACCGTGCCAGCCTTGATCTGGGCGATGCCGCCGCCGGAGCCGATCGACTGGTAGTTGATGCGCTTTCCGTTCAGCCTGGCGTAGTCGGACGACCACTTCGAGAACAGCGGATACACGAAGCTGGCACCGGCGCCGGTGACGACGTCGGCAACCCGGTCGGCCTGCGTGGCATCGGCGCCGGTGCGGTCACTGTCCCCGGAGCACGCGGCCAGGCCGGTGGCCAGGGTCAGGCAGAGGGCGGTGAGGCGGAAGGCGGAGCGGAACATGGCGTATCTCGATGGCTATGGCCGGATGCGCACATCAAACGATGTTTTTGTGACAGGCCGATGACCGTCGCAGGCGTTTTGTCATGGTTCCCGCCGGGAGACGGCGGAAAAAAAAGCGGGCCCGAAGGCCCGCAACAGGGGGGGTATGCGGAATGCGGCTTACTTGACGTTCTGCGTCCAGTAGGTATCGATCTGCTGGACCAGCGAGTCGGGGAGCGGGACGTAGCCGAGCGAAGCGGCGGACGCATCGCCGTTGGCATAGACCCAGCGGAAGAAGTCCAGCGCGGCCTTGGTGCCCGGCTTGCTGTTCTTGTGCACCAGCATGAAGTTGGTGGCGGTGATCGGCCAGGCGTTCTCGCCCGGCGCGTTGGTGACGATCAGGAAGAAGTCCTTGGTCGACTTCCAGTCGGCGCTGGCGGCGGCCTCGGCGAAGCTGTCGTCGCTCGGGTTGACGTAGTTGCCGGCGGCGTTCTTCAGGCGCGAATAGGCGACCTTGTTCTGGATCGCGTAGGCCAGCTCGACGTAGCCGATGCTGCCGCGGATCTGCTTGACGTAGGCGGACACGCCTTCGTTACCCTTGCCGCCGATGCCGACCGGCCACTTCACCGCGGTGCCTTCGCCGACCTCGGTCTTCCACGACGGGCTGACCTTGGACAGGTAGTTGGTGAAGTTGAAGGTGGTGCCGGAGCCGTCGGAGCGGTGCACCACGGTGATCTTCTGCGCCGGCAGGGTCAGGCCGCGGTTGCTGGCGACGATGCGCGGATCGTTCCACATCTTGATCTTGCCGAGGAAGATGTCGGCCAGCACGTCCGGGTCCAGCTTCATGGCGCCGGCGGCGATGCCGGGCAGGTTGAACGCCGGCACGATGCCGCCGATCACCGACGGGAACTGCGCCAGGCCCGAGCGTGCCAGCTCGGCCGGCGGCAGCGGCTTGTCGGAGGAGCCGAAATCAACGGTGCCGGCCTTGATCTGGGCGATGCCGCCGCCGGAGCCGATCGACTGGTAGTTCACTTCCTTGCCGGTGGCGGCCTTGTAGTCGGACGACCACTTGGACATCGCCGGGTAGACGAAGGAGGCGCCGGCGCCGGTGACGTCGGAAGCGAAGGCGCTGGCGGACATGACGGCGGTGAGACTGGTCGCCAGCGCGAGCGCGGCGATGCGGATCTTGAAGGACTTGGACACGAAGAACTCCTGGTGAGCGGATGCGACGGGGCGATGCCCGGTTCGTGGCGCATTCCATCGCGCTTGCGTGACGCCCGCGGGTCAGTCGTGTGACGGTGGCATGACGGTTGCGCAGGGGCGGCGTGGCGCGCGACCGGTGGCCGCGTGAAGAAAAGCGCGCAAGGGAAATAAAACTGCAATCGATGGCGGGTCAAATGCGTGCTGCAGGTGACGCGAGGCGGAGACCCGCGCGCTGCCCACCAGACAGCTTTCCATCACAACGGAGTTCCCACATGCGTCCCACCCGTCTGGCCGTCGCGATCGCCCTGATCGCCGGCACCGTCAGTTTCAACGCCGCCGCGCAGAGTGCCCCCAGCGCCCAGGACATCGCCGAGCTGAAGGCGCAGATCGCCGCGCTGCAGGCCCAGATCCAGAGCCTGGAAGAGCGCAACGATGCGCAGTCGGAAGTCAACGTCGACACCGCCACCCAGCTCGACAACCTCACCAACAACAGCGTGAAGGTGGAGACCAAGGGCGGCCTGAAGGTGACCTCGGCCGACAAGAACTTCGAGGCCTCGCTGGGCGGCCGCATCCATTTCGACGCCTACAGCTTCGACAAGGACGTGGCGGCGACCACCGACACCACCGAGTTCCGTCGTGCCCGCCTGACCCTGTCCGGCAAGGCCTACGGCTGGGAATACAAGATGGAGCAGGACTTCTCCGCCGGTACCAACCTGGACGGCATCCGCGACATGTACATCGCCCGCAACATGATGGGCGGCAAGCTCACCATCGGCCACTTCAAGCCGTACCGCTCGATGGAAGAGCTGACCAGCTCCAACGAGATCCTGATGATGGAGCGCCCCAGCACCTCCGCCACCGGCCTCTACAACGGCCGCCAGCGGCAGCAGGGCGTGGGCTACCTGCGCGCCGGCGACAGCTACACCTTCGGCGTCAGCGCGTTCAACATGCGCAGCGCGCCGACCGCCCGCACCGAGGGTCTGGGCTTCTCCGCGCGCGGCACCTGGGCGCCGATCGATACCGGTACCACCACCCTGCACCTGGGCGGTTCGTACAGCCACGAGAACCTGAACAAGGGCACCCCGAACCTGTCGGCCGTGTCCCATTACGCCGGCCGCCGCGGTCCCTCGCAGACCATGGCCACCACCACCGCCGGCACCGGCGGCAACGATTCGCAGATCGACACCTTCGGTCTGGAAGCCGCGTTCCGCAACGGTCCGCTGTTCCTGCAGTCGGAGTACGCGCGCGCCAGCTACGGTCAGGCGAACGGCACTTCGCAGGACGTCGACGCGTACTACGTGCAGGGCAGCTTCATGCTCAACGGCGGCCTGAAGGCGTACAAGGGCGCCACCGGCGTGTTCGGCTCACCCAAGGTCGGCGAGTCCGGCCTGTGGGAACTCACCGCACGCTACGACGTGATGGAGAACAAGGACGTCAACGACATGAAGACCACTTCGGCGTTGATCGGCCTGAACTACTACATCAACCCGAACATGCGGGTGATGCTGAACTACACCAAGGGCAAGAATGACAAGACCGGCGACGAGCCGGGCCAGATCGCGCTGCGCACGCAGTTCGCGTTCTGATCATCGCTCCCGGCATGCCATAGACGACGCCCCGCGTCTGCGGGGCGTCGTTTTTTGCGCAGCCTTCGGTGTGCGCCATCTTCCGCAGGGTTCAGGGTTAGCGACGTCGCGCCGGGTGTTCTTCAGGGCGCGGCGGGCTGCGCCGACGGACCCTTGTCCGGCCAGCGGCACAGGTCGTGGAGCACGCAGCGCGCGCAGTCCGGCTTGCGTGCCTTGCAGGTGTAGCGCCCGTGCAGGATCAGCCAGTGGTGCGCATCGCGCGCGAATTCGGCCGGCACCAGCCGCACCAGCTTGTCCTCGACTGTGCGCACGTCCTTGCCCGGCGCCAGCCCGGTGCGGTTGGAGACGCGGAAGATGTGCGTGTCCACCGCGATGGTGGGCTCGCCGAACGCGGTGTTGAGCACCACGTTGGCGGTCTTGCGGCCCACGCCGGGCAGCGCTTCCAGCGCCTCGCGCGTGCGCGGCACCTCGCCGCCGTGGCGTTCCAGCAGCAGCCGGCACAGCGCGATCACGTTGGCCGCCTTCGCATTGAACAGGCCGATGGTGTTGATGTAGCCCTTCAGGCCGTCTTCGCCCAGCGCCAGGATCGCTGCTGGCGTGTTGGCGGCGGGATACAGCCGGCGCGTGGCCTTGTTGACCCCGACGTCGGTGGCTTGCGCCGACAGCACCACCGCCACCAGCAGCTCGAACGGGGTGGTGTATTCCAGCTCGGTGGTGGGGTGCGGGTCGCCCGCGCGCAGGCGGGTGAACATCTCGGTGATTTCAGCGGACGTGAGCTTGCTGCCGCGCGCGGCGCGCGGTCTCGGTGCCGAGCTCATGCGTGGCGCGCCTTGGCTTTCGCCAGCGCCCGCGCCAGTGCATCGGCGGCAGCCGTGGGCAGTGCGGGCGTGGCCTGCCGGGCCGTTGGCGCAACGGCGGTGGGACGCGCGGCGTCGCGTTCAGCCTTGATCCGCGCCAGCCGTTCGGCGCGGGCGTGGTGCCGCTGCCGCGCGGCCAGCGCGAAGCGTCGCGCGTCGCGCGCGGCGATCAATCGCGCGCCGCAGGCGGGGGCGCAGGACGGACAGGGCGCGGCGTCGAGCAGGCCCAGCGCCAGCGCGGCGTCGAGGTCGTCTTCGCACAGCGCCGCGAGCAGGGCGTGGGTCGGGTGCGTCGCGGCGCAGCTGCAATTCGGGCAGGCAGGGGGCATGGCTTGCTCGCCACTCCCGCGGGCGCGGGAGCGAGGCGGATTCACTTCCCGGTGAATGCCGGCTTGCGCTTTTCGAGGAACGCGGAGGTGCCTTCGCGCATGTCCTCGGTGGCGAACATCAGTCCGAATTGCGCGGACTCGTACTCCAGCCCTTCCTCGATGCCGCATTCGCCGCCGATGTTCACGCAGTCCAGCATCCCGCGCAGCGCCAGCGGCGCGGCGTTGGCCAGCTGCGCGGCCAGCTTCATGGTTTCCGCTTCCAGCTCGGCGGCCGCCACCACCCGGTTGACGATGCCCAGCTGCAGCGCGCGCTCGGCGGTCACCGGGGCGCCGGTCAGGCACAGTTCCAGCGTCGCCGCGCGACCGCACAGGCGCAGCAGGCGCTGGCTGCCGCCGAAGCCGGGTATCAGCCCGAGGTTGATTTCCGGCTGGCCCACCTTGGCGGTATCCGCGGCCACGCGCAGGTGGCAGCACATCGCCAGCTCCAGCCCACCGCCCAAGGCGAAGCCGTTGATCATCGCGATCACCGGTTTGTTCAGCTTTTCCACCCGCCGCATCATCCGCGTGCCACGCAGCGAGAAATCGCGCCCTTGCACGGGGCTGAGCGCATTCATCTCGGCGATGTCCGCGCCGGCCACGAACGCCTTGGGGCCGGCGCCGGTCAGCACCACCACGCGCACGGCGTCGTCGGTGGCAGCGTCGGCGAAGGCCGCATCGAGTGCGTCGATTGTGGCGGCGTTCAGCGCGTTCAGCTTGTCCGGGCGGTTGATGCGGAGGGTGCGCACGCCATCGGTGGTGTCGATCAGCAGCAGGTGGTCGCTCATGCAGGTGGTCCAGTCGGATTTCGTGTGCCGGGAGGGAACTTCGAGGGCCGGGCCGGGTCGCAGAGCGGTGCCGGTAGCCGTCAAGTGCCGGGGCCAGTATCCTAACGTGTCGCGCACGGGCATTCCGCCCGGTCGCGGCGAAACCTCCGGCCTGCGCCGGATTCCTGCGGGCCGCGTTGGCGGCCTCATTCGACTTACGAGGTTGTGGATGAAGTTGCGTGCGATTGCTGCCAGTGCGGCGGCCCTGACCCTGACCGCCGGCATCGCCTCGGCGCAGACCAAGCCGGCAGCGGCCCCCGCAAAGCCCGCCACCGCCGCGCCCGCCGTGCCGCCGGCGGTCGACAAAACCCACGCCAGCTATGCCTTCGGTTGGCAGCTCGGCCAGGAGTTGGCCAACACCGGCGAGCCGATCGACATCGCCACCGTGGTGCGCGGCGTGCAGGATGCCTTCGCCAAGAAGCAGCCGGCCTACACCGAGCAGCAGCTGGGCACCGCCTACTCCGCCTTCCAGCAGCGCATGGAGATCAAGGCGCAGGAAGCGTTCCGCAAGGCGCTGGCCGACAACCAGGCGCAGTCCGCCGCGTTCGTCACCAAGTTCAAGGCCGAGCAGGGCGTGATCACCCTGCCCAGCGGCATCATGTACCGCGTGGCCAAGGCAGGCACCGGCGCCAAGCCGACCGCCACCAGCGAAGTGCAGATTGCCTTCCGCAGCTTCCTGGCGGCCGTGGGCGTTCCGCTGAGCGGCGTGCAGACCCCGCCGGCGTTCAAGGTGGCCGACGCGCCGATCCCGGCGCTGAAGGAAACCCTGCCGCTGATGCAGCAGGGCGCGGTCTGGGAAGTGGTCATCCCGCCGGGCAAGGGCCTGGGCGGCAACCAGAACCAGCAGTTCGCGCAGCAGGCCGTGGCCATGCAGATCGAGCTGGGCGCGGTCAAGTAATCCGGTTGGCCGCGCGCTGGCGCGGCACCGCGGCAAGTCCCGATGCGCCGGCCATGTGCCGGCGCATCGCGTTTGCAGCGCTACCATGCGCGACATGAGTAATCTGTTCCGCGCCGTGCTCAGTCCCTGCACCGGCGTCTGCACGCTGGATGACGGCGGACTGTGCCGCGGTTGCCGCCGCACCGGCGACGAAATCGCAGCGTGGACCACGCTGGACGATGCCGCCCGCCTGCACCTGATGGACGTGGTCCTGCCGGCGCGCCCAGCGGCGGAAGACGCCTGATGGACGCCGTTGCGCTTGCCGAATGGCTGTGCGGCGCCCTGCATCCGCTGGATGCGCCCCCCGCTGCGGCGCCGTGGAACCTCGCCGACCTGGCCGGGCTGGCCCCGCCGGTCGCGCCGCGCCCGGCGGCGGTGCTGGTCGGGGTGATTCCGCGCGCCGCTGGCGCCGGCGTGCTGCTGACCCGCCGCACCGACGGCCTGCGCCACCATGGTGGCCAGGTCAGCTTTCCCGGCGGGCGCATCGAGCCCGACGATCCCAGCCCGGCCGCTGCGGCGCTGCGCGAGGCGCGCGAGGAGGTGGGCCTGCAAGCCGCGCAAGCCCGACTGCTGGGCTATCTCGATCCGCTGCTGACCATCACCGGCTTTCGCGTGCTGCCAACGGTGGTGGTGGTAGATCCGGGTTTCCAGCCGGTGCCGGAGCCGGGCGAGGTGGCCGAAGTGTTCGAAGTGCCGCTGGAAATGCTCCTGGACCCGGCGCAGCTGGACACCATCGAGCTGGAGTTCGGCGGGCGCGCCCGCCACGTGTTCCAATACCGCTACCAGCCGCAGCGGATCTGGGGCGCGACCGCCTCGATCCTGTACAACCTGCGCGAGCGGCTGGCTGGCTCGAACCAATGGAGGGTGTGATGGCCGGATGGACTACCCTGGTGCAGGCGGACATCCTGTCGGTGGCGCTGGGGCGCCCCGACCTGGTGATCGTCGACTGCCGCTTCTCGTTGCTCGACTCGAACCTGGGCGAACAGTCCTGGCGCCGCTCGCATATCCCCGGCGCGGCCTACGCGCACCTCGAGCGCGATCTATCCGACATGTCCCGCAAGGGCGAGGGTCGGCATCCGTGGCCGGATGCGGAAACCTTCTGCGCCAAGCTGACCCGCTGGGGCATCGCGCCGACCACGCAGGTGGTGGCCTATGACGACGCCGAAGGCGCCTACGCCGCGCGGCTGTGGTTCCTGCTGCGCACGCTCGGCCACGAGAAAGTGGCGGTGCTGGACGGCGGCTGGACGCGCTGGACCTCGCTCGGCCTGCCGGCCTCGTCGCTGCCGCGCGAACCCGCCAGCCAGCGCTACGTCGCCAGCTTCGATGCCTCGCGCCTGCTCGATGCCGAGGCCGTCGAAGCCCATCTCGCCGCAGGCGGGATGCTGGTCGATGCGCGGGCGGCGGCGCGTTTCCGCGGCGAGGAAGAGCCGCTGGACAAGGTGGCAGGTCACGTCCCCGGCGCGGTCAACCGGCCATACGCGGAGAACATGGCAGAGGGCCGCTTCAAGTCGCCGATGCAGCTGGCCGACGAGTACCGCGCGCTGCTGGCCGGGCGCGACCCGTCCGAGGTCGTGGTGATGTGCGGCTCCGGCGTCACCGCCTGCCACAACCTGCTGGCGATGGAACGTGCCGGGCTGCGTGGCGCCAAGCTGTTCACCGGTTCGTGGAGCGGCTGGCTGGCCGACCAGCGCCGGCCGGTGGCGACCGGGGCATGAGCGTGCAAGGACGCAACGTGGAAATCTGGCATCGCCCCAGCTGCAGCAAATCCCGCGGCGCGCTGGAGATCCTGCGCGAGGCCGGCGTCGAACCGGTGGTCGTGGACTACGTGGCCAACCCGCCCACCAAGGCGCGGCTGCGACAGGCGATTGCCGATGCCGGGCTCAGCGTGCGGCAGGCGATCCGCAGCAAGGAATCCGAGTACGCCGCGCGCGGCCTGGCCGATCTGGCGCTGCCGGACGACGTGCTGCTGGAAGCGATGGTGGCCGCCCCGGTCCTCATCGATCGCCCGTTCGTGTTCACGCCGAAGGGCGTGCGCCTGTGCCGGCCGCCGGAAACGGTGCTGGAGCTGCTGTAGCGAATCACGGCCGCGACCTTGCGGCCGCACACCGGCGACTACTTGCCGATCCGCGCCAGCATCGCGCGCAGCGCCGCCTGCGTGTCGGGATGCGACCACTGGGCGACGAAGCGGGGCAGGTCGATGCGTTCGTCGGCCAGCGCGGCGATGACGTCGCGGCGGGCGATCGCGCGGGTTTCCAGCATCGGCATGTGCGGCAGCTGCAGCAGCTCCTCCAGCCAGACCCGCGCGCGCGTGGCCACTTCGTCCACGTGCACCAGCTCGTCCACCAGCCCGATCTGCAGGGCCTGCTGGGCATCCGGCATCGCCCCGGCTACCAGCAGGCGTTCGGCGCGATGCGGGCCGACCACGCGCGCCAGCAGCGCCTGGATGCCTTCCGGTGCGACCAGGCCCACCTGGGTTTCGTTCAGGCCGATCCGATAGGGCCCGTCGGCGAGGATGCGGTAGTCGCAGCACAGCGCCAGCACGCAGCCACCGGCCGGCGCGTGGCCGGCCATCGCCGCCACCACCGGCACGGGGCATTCCGCCAGCGCGCGGGCGGCGGAGAAGAACACCGTCCACGCCCGCAGCAGCGCGTCCTGATCTTCGCCCAGCGACAGCAGATAGGGCACGTCCAAGCCTGCCGAAAATACCTTCGGCCCGCCCACCAGCACGATCCCGCGGGCGCCGCGCGCCGGCGCTTCGTGCAGCGCCTGCACCAGATCGGCGCACAGCTCGGGATTCAACGCGTTGACCGGCGGCCGCGCCAGCCGCAGCTCGTGGACTTGGCCGTGGACGGTGGATTCGATCAGCGACATGGGCGGGTTCCTGTGCGACGTGCGGCCATCATAGGCGTGCGCGTCGGCGATGCGGGATCAGGCGGCGGGCGCGGCCAAGAGCCGCTCGGAGGCGCGGCGCACGCAGTCGGGCAACGGCGTGGGGCGGCCGTCGCGGCGACCCACCCAGACCGCCACCACGTTGCCGTCGCAGTGCAGGGTGCCGTCGGCGGCCACGATGCGGTGGCCGATCACCACGCTGCTGTTGCCCAGCTTCTCGGTGAATAGTTCCACGGAGACTTGCGCCGGGTATTCGATCGGACGCTTGAAGTTGAGCGTGGCCGAAGCGACCACCGGCGCGGCGGCGTCGGTCACCCACGGCTCGCCGATGGATTCGAACCACTCGATGCGCGCCTGCTCCAGGAAGGTCAGGTAGCGCGCGTTGTTGACGTGGTTGAACGCGTCCAGATCGCTCCAGCGCAGCGGAATGGACATGCGGAACACGGTGTTGTGGGTCATGCGTCTGCCTTCTTCCTGCTCTTGCGCGGGGTCGCAGCGGAGCTTGCCGGATGTTTTTCGAGCAATGGCGCAAGGAAGCGGCCGGTATGCGAGGCCGGGTTCGCCGCCACGTCCTCGGGCGTGCCCACGGCGATGATCTGGCCGCCGCGATGGCCGCCCTCGGGGCCCAGGTCCACCACCCAGTCGGCGGTCTTGATCACGTCGAGATTGTGCTCGATCACCACCACCGTGTTGCCGTCGTCGCGCAGCTTGTGCAGCACCGCCAGCAGCGCCTCGATGTCGTGGAAATGCAGGCCGGTGGTGGGCTCGTCGAGGATGTACAGGGTGCGGCCGGTATCGCGCCGCGACAGCTCCTTCGACAGCTTCACCCGCTGCGCCTCGCCGCCCGACAGCGTGGTCGCGCTCTGGCCCAGCTTGATGTAGGAGAGCCCCACGTCGACCAGCGTCTCCAGCTTGCGGGCGATGCTGGGCACCGGCTGGAACAGGTCCAGCGCCGCTTCCACGGTCATCTCCAGCACGTCATGGATGCTGAAGCCCTTGTAGCGGATCTCCAGCGTCTCGCGGTTGTAGCGCTTGCCTTGGCAGACGTCGCAGGGCACGTACACGTCCGGCAGGAAGTGCATCTCCACCTTGATCAGGCCATCGCCCTGGCAGGCCTCGCAGCGGCCGCCGCGCACGTTGAAACTGAAGCGGCCCGGCGAATAGCCGCGCGCGCGCGCCTCCGGCACCTGCGCGAACAGCTCGCGCAGTGGCGTGAACAAACCCGTATAGGTAGCCGGGTTGGAGCGCGGGGTGCGGCCGATCGGCGACTGGTCGATGTCCACCACCTTGTCGAACAGGTCCAGCCCGATGACATCCTTGTGCGGCGCAGGCGTGTGCGAAGCGCCGTTGATCTCGTTGGCGGCCAGCGCGTACAGGGTGTCGTTGATCAGGGTCGACTTGCCGGAGCCGGACACGCCGGTCACGCAGGTCAGCAACCCGGACGGGATCTCCAGGTCCACGTTCTTCAGGTTGTTGCCGCTGGCGCCCTTCAGCTTGAGCAGCAGCTTGCGGTTGGGCGGGTTGCGGTGCGCCGGCACCTCGATTTTGCGCGTGCCGGACAGGTACTGCCCGGTCAGCGAGCGCGGCGCCTTCAGCACATCGGCCAGCTGGCCCTGCGCCACCACTTCGCCGCCGTGCACGCCCGCGCCGGGGCCGATGTCGACGATGTAGTCGGCCAGCCGGATCGCGTCCTCGTCGTGTTCCACCACCAGCACCGTGTTGCCGAGGTCGCGCAGGCGGGTCAGGGTGCCGAGCAGGCGCTCGTTGTCGCGCTGGTGCAGGCCGATGGACGGCTCGTCCAGCACGTACATCACGCCCACCAGTCCCGCGCCGATCTGCGATGCCAGGCGGATGCGCTGCGCCTCGCCGCCGGACAGCGAATCGGCCTTGCGCTCCAGGGTCAGGTAATCAAGGCCGACGTCGACCAGGAAGCCGAGCCGCTCGCGGATCTCCTTGACGATCTTGGCGGCGATCTCGCCGCGCCAGCCGGGCAGGGTCAGGGTGTCGAAGAAGGCCAGGCAGGCGTCGATCGGCAGCACCGCGATCTCGGGCAGCGGGCGGTCGGCCACGAACACGTTGCGCGCCTGCCGGTTCAGCCGCGCGCCGCCGCACTCCGGGCAGGGCTGTTCGCTGATGTACTTGGCCAGCTCCTCGCGCACCGCCGCGCTTTCGGTTTCGCGGTAGCGGCGTTCGAGGTTGGGCAGGATGCCTTCGAAGGCGTGCTTGCGCTGGTACTTGTTACCGTTCTCGCCGACGTAGCTGAGGTTGATGACCTCGCCGCCGCTGCCGCGCAGCACGATCTCGCGGATATGCTCCGGCAGCTGCTGCCACGGCACGTCGACCTTGAAGCCGTAGTGCTTGGCCAGCGAGGCGATCATCGAGAAGTAGTAGGTGTTGCGCCGGTCCCACCCGCGCATCGCGCCGGCGGCCAGCGACAGCTCGGGATGCGCAACCACCTTGGCCGGATCGAAGAACTGCGCCACGCCCAGTCCGTCGCAGCCCGGGCAGGCGCCGGTGGGCGAGTTGAACGAGAACAGCCGTGGTTCCAGCTCCGGCAGCGAGTAGTCGCAGACCGGGCAGGAATAGCGCGAGGAGAACAGCAGCGGGTCGCGGCTGGCTTCATCCATCGACTGCACGATGGCCATGCCGTCGCCCAGCTTCAGCGCGGTCTCGAACGACTCCGCCAGCCGCTGGCGGATGTCCGCGCGCGGCTTGAAGCGGTCGATCACCGCCTCGATGGTGTGCTTCTGGCGCAGCGCCAGCGCCGGCACTGCGTCGATCTCGTGCAGTACGCCGTCCACCCGCACCCGCACGTAACCCTGCGCGCGCAGCTGGTCGAACACCTGCAGGTGTTCGCCCTTGCGCTCGCGCACCACCGGCGCCAGCAGCATCCAGCGTTGCCCGGCCAGCGCCTCGTCGGCCTCCATCGCCAGCACCTGGTCGACCATCTGGCTGACCGTCTGCGCTTCCAGCGGGAAGTGGTGGTCGGGGCAGCGCGGGCTGCCCACGCGCGCGTACAGCAGGCGCATGTAGTCGTGGATTTCGGTGATCGTGCCGACCGTGGAGCGCGGGTTGTGGCTGGTCGATTTCTGTTCGATCGAGATCGCCGGCGACAGCCCTTCGATATGGTCGATGTCGGGCTTGTCCATCACGCTGAGGAACTGCCGCGCGTAGGCCGACAGCGACTCGACGTAGCGGCGCTGGCCCTCGGCGTAGATGGTGTCGAACGCCAGCGACGACTTGCCGGAACCGGACAGGCCGGTGATCACGATCAGCTTGTCGCGCGGCAGGTCGAGGTCGATGTTCTTGAGGTTGTGCGTCCGTGCGCCGCGGATGCGGATGTAGTCCAGGGCCATCGGGTGTGTCCTGCGGTGGGGGACGGCCGGCGGCGGGCGCAGGCCAATCGGGAAGCGTAGCGAGGGGGCGATTTGGGGGCAAATCGCGGGATTGCCAGTTTCGGTGGCGGGCGTCGCCTGGGATGAGACGGACATCGGGGCCGTCCGGATGCAGCGCGCGCCCGTCGGCGCGATGGCTGGGCGGCCCGGCCGGGGCGATCTGCCGGTGCCGGGGCGTGCCGGGGATAGGTTGACCCTAACCCGCTGAATCCCCTACAATTCCGCTCCTGTCCGCCCTCGATGTCGGCAGACCCTGCGCAAATACGGCAACGGGTACCCAGAAGAACTACAGAACCGAGAGACATCAACATGTACGCAGTACTGGTCACCGGCGGTAAGCAATACCGCGTGATGCAGGGCGAAACGCTCCGCGTCGAACTGCTCGAAGCCGAAGCCGGCAGCGAGATCAAGCTGGACAACGTCCTGATGCTGGGCGATGCCGACGGCATCAAGCTGGGCGACGCGCTGAAGGGCGCTTCCGTCACCGCGAAGGTCGTCGGCCACGGCCGCGCCGACAAGGTGCGCATCGTCAAGTTCCGTCGCCGCAAGCACCACCGCAAGCAGATGGGTCACCGTCAGCACTACACCGAAATCCAGATCACCGGCATCAACGCCTGATCGTCAGCCTGGAGAACTAAGCAATGGCACACAAAAAGGCAGGCGGCAGTACCCGTAACGGCCGCGATTCCAACCCGAAGTACCTGGGCGTCAAGATCTACGGTGGCCAGGCCATCGAAGCGGGCAACATCATCGTCCGCCAGCGCGGCACCCAGTTCCACCCGGGCACCGGCGTCGGCCTCGGCCGCGACCACACCCTGTTCGCGCTGATCGACGGCAAGGTGGAGTTCACCACCAAGGGCCCGAAGCAGCGCCGCACCGTCAACATCGTCGCCGCGCAGTAAGCGCAGGCGGTGTTGTAGCGCGAAGGGCCCCGCCTCGGCGGGGCTTTTCGTTTGCAGGCGAAGCCACTTCGCCGAAATCCCACATGACACTGCACAATCACGCCCATGAAACTCGTCGACGAAGCTGAAATCACCGTCACTGCCGGCAATGGCGGCAATGGCTGCATCGGCTTCCGCCGCGAGAAGTTCATCCCGCTGGGCGGGCCGGACGGTGGCGATGGCGGCGCCGGCGGCGACGTCTGGCTGCAGGCCGACGAGAACCTCAATACGCTGGTGGACTTCCGCCACCAGACCAGGTTCAAGGCCCAGCGCGGCGAGAACGGCATGGGCAGCCAGCGCTATGGCAAGGCCGGCGAGGACACCGTCATCACCGTTCCGGTGGGCACCGTGATCCACAACGTCGATACCGACGAGGTGATCGGCGACCTCACCGAGCACGGCCAGCGCCTGCTGGTGGCCAAGGGTGGCCACGGTGGCCTCGGCAACATGCATTTCAAGAGCTCGGTCAACCGCTCGCCGCGCAAGGCCACGCCGGGCGGCGAGGGCGAGTCGCGCACGCTGCGGCTGGAGCTGAAGCTGCTGGCCGACGTCGGCCTGCTGGGCTTCCCCAACGCCGGCAAGTCCACCTTTATCCGCGCGGTGTCGGCGGCGACCCCGAAGGTGGCGGACTACCCGTTCACCACCCTGTATCCGAACCTTGGCGTGGTCAGCGTGGAGACGGGTCGCAGCTTCGTGATCGCCGACATCCCCGGGCTGATCGAGGGCGCGGCCGATGGCGCCGGCCTGGGCAGCCTGTTCCTGCGCCACGTCCAGCGCACCCGCCTGTTGCTGCACCTGGTAGACATCGCGCCGATGGACTACGAGGGCAGCGCGGTATCGCCGGCCGAACAGGTGCGCGCGATCGAGGCCGAGCTGCGCAAGTACGACCCGGCGATGCTGGAAAAGCCGCGCTGGCTGGTGCTGAACAAGGCCGATCTGATGTTCGAGGACGAGGCGCGCGAGGCTGCCGAGAAGATCGTCGCCGAGCTGGGCTGGACCCAGCCCTGGTACCTGGTCTCGGCGCTGGGCCGCGAGGGGACCTGGCCGATCATGCTGGCGGTGCAGACCTTCTTCGATCGCCTGCGGGAGGAAGCGCTGGAGGCACAGGCAGGTGCGTGAGGCGCAGCGCCCGCACGCGAAAAACCCGGCATCCGCCGGGTTTTTTCATGGCACGAAAAACCCCGCCGGAGCGGGGTTTTTCGAATCCTGCAGCCTGGGCTCAGGCGGCCTTCAGCGCCTTGATGCGCGCGGTCAGGCGGGCCTTGTGGCGGGCGGCCTTGTTCTTGTGGATCAGGCCGCGGGCGGCAAACCGGTCCAGCAGCGGCTGGGCGGTGGCGAAGGCTTCGGTAGCGCCGGCGGCATCGTTGGCGTCGAGCGCCTTGATCACCTTCTTGACGGCGGTGCGCAGCTGCGAGCGCTGGGCGACGTTGCGGGCATTGCGCACGACGGTCTGCTTGGCGCGCTTCTTGGCGGACTTGATGTTGGCCACGGGTGAGGATCCTGGAAAGTCTGTGGGTGGGGCTGTGAAAACCGCCCGCTGGCAGGCTTGCCCACGGACGAAAGAATACGGAAGACTGGAAATTATGGGTGATTCAATGGCTTGGGTCAATATGTCGGTTTTTTCGGGGCGGGCGGGGATGGCGAAGGCATGAGCGGGCTGTTGCGTTCCAGCGCGGTGTTCAGCGCGATGACCTTGCTGTCGCGGATCGCCGGCTTCCTGCGCGATGCCCTGCAGTCGCGGCTGTTCGGCACTTCGGTGGCGATGGATGCGTTCGTCATCGCCTACCGGATCCCCAACTACCTGCGGCGGATCTTCGCCGAGGGCTCGATGCAGATGGCCTTCGTGCCGGTCCTCAATGAGCTGCGCGAGCGCGGCGACAAGGCGGCGCTGAAGGACTTCATCGACCACATGGCCGGCGCGCTGTTCGCGCTGGTGTTCGTGGTCGCCGGCATCGGCATGCTGGCGGCGCCGCTGCTGGCCGAGCTGTTCGCCCCCGGCGCGGTGGGCTCGCCGGGCGGGGAGGAGAAGCTGGCGCTGATCGCGCAGATGCTGCGCATCACATTCCCGTACCTGGTCGCCATCTCGATGATGGCGCTGGTGGCTTCGGTGCTGAACAGCTTCGGCAAGTTCGCGTTGCCCGCGGCCACGCCGGTGCTGCACAACCTGACCATGATCGCGGCGATGCTGTGGCTGGCGCCGAAGTTCGCCGAACCGGTCAAGGCGCTGGCCTGGGGCGTGCTGGTGGCGGGCGCGCTGCAGCTGCTGGTGCTGTGGCCGGCGCTGGGCAAGCTGGGGCTGCGGCCGCGGCTCAAGCCGGGCTTCTCCCATCCGGACGTGCGGCGGGTGGCCAAGCTGATGCTGCCGACCCTGTTTTCGTCGTCGGTGGCCCAGCTCAACCTGCTGGTGGGCACGGTGTTCGCCTCGCTGCTTGCCACCGGCAGCCAGACCTGGCTGTACCTGTCCGACCGTCTGGTGGAACTGCCGCTGGGGCTGTTCGGGGTGGCGATCGGCACCGTGATCCTGCCGCACCTGTCGCGCCGGCATGCCGCCACCGATGCCGATGGCTACGGCGCCGCGCTGGACTGGGGGCTGCGGCTGGCCCTGCTGGCGGGGGTGCCGGCGGCGCTGGGCCTGCTGCTGCTGGCCGAGCCGCTGACCGCGGTGGTCTACCAGGGCGGGAAGTTCACCGCCTTCGATACCCGCATGGCGGCGATCAGCCTGAGCGCGATGAGCCTGGGCATTCCTGCGTTCATGCTCAGCAAGGTCCTCTCGCCGGCGTTCTATGCCCGCCAGGACAGCAAGACACCCATGCGGGCGGCGATCTGGACGGTGGTCTGCAACGTGCTGCTGACCATCGTCCTGACCTTGCCGCTGTGGCTCAACGACATTCCCGGTGCGCACGGCGGCATCGCGCTGGCCACCGGCCTGTCCGGGATCATCAATGCCTGGCTGCTGTGGCGCTATCTCAAGCGCGCCGGACTGATGCGGCCGCAACCGGGCTGGGCGCGCTTCTGGCTGCAGCTGGCGCTGGCCTGCGTGGCGATGAGCGCGGTGGTGCTGGGGCTGCGCTGGGAAATCGGCGACTGGACCGCGATCGACAGCTTGTTGCATCGCGCGCTGCTGCTGGTGGCGGTGATTGCCGCGGGTGGTCTCAGCTACGTGCTGGTGCTGCTGGGGCTGGGCCTGCGTCCGCGCGATCTGCGCCACTGATCGTTGCTGCGGCGCGGCTATACTGGCGGATCATCATGACCTTCCTGTTCCGCGATACCGCTGGCGGGGCGCTGTGCCCCCAGGGAAGCGTGGTCTGCATCGGTGCGTTTGACGGCCTGCACCAGGGCCATCGCGCGCTGGTCGGCCACGCGGTCGGGCGCGCGCGCGCGCTGGGCGTGGCGGCGGTGGCGCTGTCGTTCGAGCCGCTGCCGCGCGAACTGTTCGCCCGGGGCGCGCCGCCGCCGCGGCTGATGCTGCCGCGGGCCAAGCTGGAAGGGCTGTGCGCGATGGGCTGCGATGGCGTCGGCCTGCTGCGGTTCGACGCGGCGCTGGCGGCGATGTCCGCCGAGGATTTCGTGCGCCAGGTGCTGGTGGCGCGGCTGGGCGTGCGTGAAGTCTGGGTGGGCCCCGGTTTCCATTTCGGCCGCGGCCGCGCCGGCGACATCGCGCTGCTGCGTGCGCTGGGCGAAGCGTGCGGCTTCACTGCGCACGAGATCGCGCCGCTGCATGTGGACGGCGAGCGCGTGTCCAGCACGGCCATTCGCGCCGCGCTGGTGCAGGGCGACTTCGAGTACGCCGCGCGCCTGCTGGGCCGGCCCTATGCAATTGGTGGGCGGGTGGTGCGCGGCCGGCAATTGGGCCGCACCCTCGGCTATCCCACCGCCAACCTGCGCTACGGCGGCAAGACGCCGGCATTGCGCGGGATCTTCGCCACCTGGGTGCACGGCGTCGGCGAGCGGCCGTGGCCATCGGTGTCGAGCTTCGGCACCCGTCCTACGGTGGACGGGCAGGAGCCGCTGCTGGAAGCGCACCTGTTCGACTTCGAGGGCGACCTGTACGGGCGCCGGATCGAGGTCGAATTCGTCGCCCACCTGCGCGACGAGGAAAAATTCCCCGACTTGCCGTCGCTGGTGGCGCAGATGCACCACGACGAAGCGCAGGCACGTGCCATCCTGCAAGACGATGCGCCTTCTGGTGCAATTGCCGCCGTTCAATCCTGTCGCGCCTGAAGGCGCTCCTGCACACCGTTCGAGACGCTGTCCGTGACCGACAAGACCGAAAACCCGTACAAGGCCACCATCCTGCTGCCGGAAACCGCGTTCCCGATGCGCGGCGACCTGCCCAAGCGCGAGCCCGAGACGCTGGCGCGCTGGGAGGCCGACGGCCTGTACGCGCAGATCCGCAAGGCGGCCAAGGGGCGTCCGCAGTTCGTGCTGCATGACGGCCCGCCCTATGCCAACGGCGCGATCCACCTGGGGCACGCGGTCAACAAGATCCTCAAGGACATCATCGTCAAGTCGAAGACGCTGGCCGGTTTCGATGCGCCGTACATCCCGGGCTGGGACTGCCACGGCTTGCCGATCGAGATCGCCATCGAGAAGAAGTTCGGCAAGGTCGGCGTGAAGCTCGACGCGGTCGCGTTCCGGCAGAAGTGCCGCGAATACGCCAGCGAGCAGATCGATGTGCAGCGTCGCGACTTCAAGCGGCTGGGCGTGCTGGGCGACTGGGAACGGCCGTACCGCACGCTGGACTTCCGCTTCGAGGCCGACGAGATCCGCGCGCTGGCCAAGGTGGTGGAGAACGGCCACCTGCTGCGCGGGGTGAAGCCGGTGTACTGGTGCTTCGACTGCGGCAGCGCGCTGGCCGAGGCCGAGATCGAATATCAGGACAAGACCTCGCCGGCGGTGGACGTGGCCTACGCCGCGCGCAATCCGCAGCAGCTCAGCCGCGCCTTCGGCAGCGAGCTGCCGGAAGGCGTGGAGGTGGTCGTTCCGATCTGGACCACCACGCCGTGGACGCTGCCGGCCTCGCTGGCGATCTCGCTGGGGCCGGAGCTGGACTACGTGCTGGTGGAAGGTCCGGCTTCGGCGGATGGCGGGCGGCGCTGGCTGGTGCTGGCCGAGGCGCTGGCCGAGAAGGCGCTCAAGCGCTACGGCGTGGACGAAGTAGTCGTGCTCGGTCGCGCGCAGGGCGAAAAGCTGGAAGGCATGCTGTTCGCGCATCCGTTCTACGCCGAGCGTGACATCCCGATCCTGCTCGGCGACCACGTCAGCGCCGAGGACGGCACTGGCGCCGTGCACACCGCGCCCGGCCACGGACAGGAGGACTTCGCGGTGGGCCAGAAGTACGGCCTGGTCGAGAAGTACAGCGCGGCCCAGCTCAACCCCGTCGATGGCCGCGGCGTGTACCTGCCGTCGACGCCGCCGGCGGGCGATGTCGACCTGACCCAGCTGCATGTGTGGAAGGCCAACGACGCCATCGTCGAGGTACTGCGCGGGACTGGCGCGCTGCTGGCGTTCGCGCCGCTCAAGCACAGCTACCCGCACTGCTGGCGGCACAAGACCCCGATCGCGTTCCGCGCCACCCCGCAGTGGTTCATTTCGATGGAGCAGGCGCACTTGCGCCGCGACGCGCTGGCCGCGATCGAAACCGTGAAGTGGTATCCCGAATGGGGCCAGGCACGCATCGCCGGCATGGTCGAGGGCCGCCCGGACTGGACGATCTCGCGCCAGCGCACCTGGGGCGTGCCGATCGCGCTGTTCGTGCATCGCGAGACCGGCGACATCCATCCGCGCAGCGTCGAGCTGATGCGGCAGGTGGCCGAACGCGTCGAGCAGGCCGGCATCGACGTCTGGTATTCGCTGGACGCCGCGGAGCTGCTGGGCAGTGATGCGAAGGACTACGACAAGATCACCGACATCCTCGATGTCTGGTTCGATTCCGGCGTCACCCACGAGGGCGTGCTGCTGGAGCGCGGGCTCGGCAAGCCGGCCGACCTGTACCTGGAAGGCTCCGACCAGCACCGCGGCTGGTTCCAGAGTTCGCTGCTCACCGGCGTGGCCATCGACAACGCCGCGCCTTACCGGCAGTGCCTGACCCACGGCTTCACCGTGGACGAGCACGGCCGCAAGATGTCGAAGTCGCTGGGCAACGGCATCGAGCCGCAGGAAATCATGAAGACGCTGGGCGCGGACATCCTGCGCCTGTGGATTGCCAGCGCCGACTACAGCAACGAGATGTCGCTGTCGCAGGAAATCCTGAAGCGCAACGCCGACGCCTACCGCCGCATCCGCAACACCGCGCGTTTCCTGCTGGGCAACCTGCACGGCTTCGACCCGGAGCGCGACCTGCTGGCACTGCAAGACATGGTGGCGCTGGACCGCTGGATCGTGCATCGCGCCTGGCAGGTGCAGGAAGAGATCGCCGCGGCATACGCGAACTACGATTTCGCCGCGGTGGTGCAGGCGCTGATGAATTTCTGCAGCGTGGACCTGGGCTCGCTCTACCTCGATGTCACCAAGGACCGCCTGTACACCATGCGCGAGGATTCGCGCGGGCGGCGCAGCGCGCAGTCGGCGATGCATCGCATCGCCGAGGGCTTCGTGCGCTGGATCGCGCCGGTGCTCAGCTTCACCGCCGACGAGATGTGGGCGCACCTGCCCGGCGAGCATCCCGGCAACGTGCTGTTCACCACCTGGTACGACGGCCTGGCGCCGCTGCCGGACGACGCATCGCTGTCCGCCAAGGATTTCGAGGGCCTGCTGGAACTTCGCGAGCAGGTGACCCGGGCACTGGAGCCGATGCGCGCCGCCGGGCAGATCGGCGCCGCGCTGGAAGCCGAGATCGAACTGCGCTGCAGCGTGGCCGACCAGAACTGGCTGGCGCCGCTGGCCGACGAGCTGCGCTTCCTGCTGATCAGCGGCGACGTGCGCGTGGTCCCGGACACGGAGGCGAAGGGCGTGATCGGCGTGTTCGCCCAGCCCACCGCCAAGCCCAAGTGCGTGCGCTGTTGGCACCACCGCGAGGACGTCGGCGCGCACGCGGCGCACCCGCTGCTGTGCGGGCGCTGCGTGGCGAACGTGGAAGGCCCGGGCGAAGAGAGGAAGTGGTTCTGATGGCGTCCGCCAAGCCCAACGCGCTTGCCTGGCTGGCCGTTTCGGCCCTCGTCCTCGTCCTTGACCAGTGGTCGAAGGCGTGGGTGCTGGCGTCGCTGCCGGAATACACCGCCGTGCCGGTCATCGACGGCTTCTGGAACTGGTACCGCACCTACAACACCGGTGCGGCGTTCAGCTTCCTCGCCGATGCCGGCGGCTGGCAGAAGTATTTCTTCATGGTGCTGGCGTTCGCCATCAGTGGGCTGATGGCGTGGATGCTGGCGAAGACCCGGCGCGGCGACTGGATGCAGGCGCTGCCGCTGTCGCTGGTGATCGGCGGTGCGGTCGGCAACGTGATCGACCGTTTCCTGCACGGCCACGTGGTCGATTTCATCCAGTGGCATGTCGGCCAGCACTACTGGCCGGCGTTCAACATCGCCGACTGCGCGGTGGTGGGCGGTGCCATCGGCATCGCCCTGTTCGGCCTGCTGGGCGGCAAGCCCAAGGCCGCGGGGTAGAATCGACGCATGGATGTCCTGCTTGCCAACCCGCGCGGCTTCTGCGCCGGCGTCGACCGCGCCATCGAGATCGTCAAGCGCACGCTGGAAGTGTTCGGCGCGCCGATCTACGTGCGCCATGAAGTGGTGCACAACAAGTTCGTGGTCGATGACCTGAAGGCGCGCGGCGCTATCTTCGTCGAGGAGCTGGACGAGGTGCCGGACGGCGCCACCGTCATCTTCAGCGCCCATGGCGTGTCGCAGGCGGTGCGCACGGAGGCCGAGCGGCGCGGGCTGAAGGTGTTCGACGCCACCTGCCCGCTGGTGACCAAGGTGCACCTGGAAGTCAGCCGCACCAGCCGGCGCGGCCGCGACATGGTGCTGATCGGCCATGCCGGGCATCCCGAGGTGGAAGGCACGATGGGCCAGTGGCGCGCGGATGCCGAAGCCGGCCAGATCCACCTGGTCGAAGACATCGACGACGTCGCCGCGCTGGTGCTGAAACAGCCCGACAACTGCGCCTACACCACCCAGACCACGCTCAGCGTGGACGACACCCGCGACATCATCGCCGCGCTCCGGGCCCGCTTCCCGAACATCCAGGGGCCCAAGCACGACGACATCTGCTACGCCACCCAGAACCGCCAGGACGCCGTGCGCGACCTGGTGCGCGACGGCTGCGACGCGGTGCTGGTGGTCGGCTCGCCCAACAGCTCCAATTCCAACCGCCTGCGCGAGCTGGCCGAGCGCGAGGGCGCGGCGGCGTGGCTGATAGACAATGCCGGCCAGATCGACCCGGCCTGGATCGCCAGCCACAAGCGGATCGGCGTGACCGCCGGCGCCTCCGCCCCGGAAGTGCTGGTGCAGGGCGTGCTGGAGCGCCTGCGTGAGCTGGGCGCCGGCGACGTGCGCGAGCTGCGCGGCGAGCCGGAAAGCATGGTGTTCGCCCTGCCGAAGGAACTGCGCCAGCTGGCGCAGTGACCCGGCAGCCGCTACAATCGCCGGCCACGCCGGAGTAGCTCAGTTGGTAGAGCACGTCATTCGTAATGATGGGGTCGTAGGTTCGATTCCTATCTCCGGCACCAGCAGCAACAGAATAGCCGCCCCTTGGGGCGGCTTTTTTGTTTGCGGGGTTCCGGAATGTCGCGGCTACACCATCAGGTCGATCTGCTGCAGCGTGCCGGCGCCGCCGTCCTCGCGCAGGTACAGGCCGCTGGCGCGCACCGCGCCCTGCAGCGCGTTGGCGCCGTCCTTGAGTGCGAACGGGGTGTCCGCATTGCCCAGGTAGAGGGCGCCGACGCCGTGCTGCAGCAGGCCCTGCAGGTTGTCCTTTCCGTCGCCGTCGCGGGTCCAGACCAGCAGGCGGTCGAACACCGCATCGTCCTGGTCGATCCAGCCGTTGCCGTCGTCGTCGTGCCGGGCAAGGTCGGCAAAGCCGTTGCCGCTCAGCGCGCCGAACAACTCGCGGCCGTCGTTGATGCGGCCATCGCCATCGTGGTCAAGGGCAATGAAGCCGCTGCCGGGGGCGACGAAGCGCATGGCGTCGGCCGCGCCGTCGGCATCCAAGTCGAACTTGAAGGTGGTCTGCGCCAGCTGCGCCGCGCTGCCGTTGAAGTTGATCACCAGCGGATCCTTCAGCGCATCGCCGGCGCGCACCGACACGCGGGTGTGGCTGGCGAACTCCCGGCTCATGTCCAGCTCCAGCGCCAGCCGGATTTCCTTGCCGTCGGCGGTGTGGACGATGCCCTGCGCGGTGAAGCGGCTGGCCTCGCTTTCGTAATGGACTTCCTCCAGCGAATAGGTGGCGCCCCAGCCGGCGCGGCCGTTGCCGGCAGCCGCTGGCGGCGTGGTGCCAAGTTTGGACGCAGCTTCGCCCAGCTCCGCCGGGGGCTGGGTGTCGGCATCGCCTTTGCCCAGTTTCGCGGCGTCGACCACCTCGACCTTGCGGCCGGTGAGCTGTTCCACCAGCAGGCGCAGCAGGGTGACCTTGAGTTCGCCGATGTCTTTCGCCTTGGCATCCACCTCGCTGCTGGCGTTCGGGGCATCCACCGCCGGCGGCGCCTGCGGCAGGTCCATCGGCGGGCGCAGTGCCTCCTGGCTCAAGGTCAGGCGGGTAGCGCTGGCTTCGAGGCGCAGCGACTCGCTGGTGGATTCCAGCTGGATCTGGCTGCGGCCGTTCGGCCCGTCGCGCCATGCGCTCAGGGATTCGTGGCGGCGCTGGTATTCCAGCGAGGCATGGCTGCCGGTGAGCTGCAGGTTGGAGGCGGTGACGATCATGGGCGGGGGGAGCTGGGGGAGGGGCTCGAAGTCGTTAGCGCCCGTTAGCGGGCAAACTTTAGCGCCGTTCGTCGCGGCGGATGCGACGCGCGCCGGCTAAAGTGAACGCATCCCCGCTTGCCGAGCCCCCGATGTCGAAGCCCGCAACCACGTCGTCCGCCGCGAAGCGCCGCAGCGCCTATGTCTGTGCCGAGTGCGGCGCCGACTACGCCAAGTGGCAGGGCCAGTGCGAGGCCTGCGGGGCGTGGAACACGCTGGCGGAGATCGCGCTGGAAACCGCGGCGCAGGCCAAATCGCCGGCGTCGCGCCGCAGCGGCTGGGCCGGCAAGGTGGACGCGCCGAAGATCATGGCGCTGGCGGACGTGCAGCTGGACGCGCGCGCGCGCGCCTCGACCGGCATCGGCGAATTCGACCGGGTGCTAGGCGGCGGGCTGGCCGAGGGCGCGGTGGTGCTGGTGGGCGGCGATCCCGGCATCGGCAAGTCCACCCTGCTGCTGCAGGCGCTGGCCCGGATGGCGCCCACCTGGCCGGGCCTGTACGTCACCGGCGAGGAGTCGCTGGCGCAGGTGGCCGGACGCGCGCAGCGCCTCGGGCTGCCGCTGGAAGGGTTGCAGGCGCTGGCCGAGACCTGCGTGGAGCGCATCCTCGAACATGCCATCGCCGCCAAGCCGCGGTTGCTGATCGCCGACTCCATCCAGACCCTGTGGACGGACACCCTGACCGCCGCGCCCGGGTCGGTGTCGCAGGTGCGCGAGAGCGCCGCGCGGCTGGTGCGCTATGCCAAGGAAACCGGCACCGCCGTGTTCCTGGTCGGCCACGTGACCAAGGAGGGCGGCATCGCCGGTCCGCGCGTGCTGGAGCACATGGTGGACGCGGTGCTGTATTTCGAAGGCGATTCCGGCAGCCGCTTCCGCGTGCTGCGCGCGTTCAAGAACCGCTTCGGCGCGGTCAATGAGCTGGGCGTGTTCGCGATGTCGGACGGCGGCCTGCGCGAGGTGTCGAATCCGTCCGCGATCTTCCTGTCCGGCACCGGCGCGCCGCAGCCGGGCAGCTGCGTGATGGTCACGCGCGAAGGCACGCGCCCGCTGCTGGTGGAGGTGCAGGCGCTGGTCGATGCCTCGCCGCTGTCCAATCCGCGCCGGGTGGTGGTGGGTCTGGAAGGCAACCGCCTGGCCATGCTGCTGGCGGTGCTGCACCGCCACGGCGGGGTGATGGTGGGCGACCAGGACGTGTTCGTGAACGTGGTCGGCGGCATCCGCGTGCAGGAAACCGCGGTCGACCTGCCGGTGCTGCTGGCGGTGCTGTCCTCGCTGCGCGACGCGCCGCTGGCGGAGAAGACCATCGCCTTTGGCGAGGTGGGCCTGAGCGGCGAGATCCGCCCGGTGCCGAACGGCGAGGAGCGCCTCAAGGAAGCGGCGACGCATGGGTTCAAGCGCGCCATCGTGCCGAAGGCGAACGCACCGAAATCGGGCAGCTACAAGGGCATGGAGGTGGTGGCGGTGGAGCGGCTGGCGGATGCACTGGAGCAGGCCTGAGGCTCGTCAAGCGCGACATTGGTCACGATGACGGCAGGCACTGGTCGGTCGTCGTCGCGACCGACACATTGGACGCTCCTCCCGACCCGATCCCCCCTGCATGCGCTTGACCGGCCTTGTGCGCCGCGCCGCCCTCCTGCTATGCCTTGTCGGCGCTGCACCTGCATTGATGGCGGGCAATCCGGCCTCGCCGGACATGCCTGATATTGCCCTGTCCCGGCACCCGGAAGGGCGCTGGGCGGTGCGCTACGTGCTGCCGGCGCCGGCCCGGCAGCTGGTGTTCGTGCGCGCCGATGCGCGCGGTACGCGGGCGCGCGACTGGACCGCGCTCGATCCGGACTTCCAGCTGGTCGTTGAGAACGGCGTCGAGGCGGTGCGCCGTCGCGACGGTGCGCCGTTCACCCAGGCGGTGTTCACGATGCCGACCCGGTACGTGACCCTGGAGAAGGATTACGCACCGTTCGCGCCGTTTGGCGACGGCGGTCTGCTGGTCCACAGCGGGCGCTTCCACGCCTGTGCGGAACGCTGCCCCGAGGTCGGTACTGGCCGGCCGGTCCGCTGGCGGGTCAGGCTCATGCCATCCGCGGGTGAACACGCGATCGTGGGCGGACAGGTGGTTGCGGCGGTGGATTTCCTCGATGGCGACGACGGCACCAGTCTGTACGTCGGCAAGGCCACTCCGGTCGAGACCGCGGACGTGCTGGCGGTGATCGACCAGGCCATGCCGGACGGCATCCGCCAGCGCCTGCAGTCGCTGCTGCCGCGGTTGATGGCGCTGTACGCCCGCGAGCTGGGCGCGCTGCCGGCAAAGCCCATGCTGTTCGCGTCGCGCGACGCCGCCCATCCGGGTGGCGGTTACGGCTACCAGGGCGGGACGCTGCCGGGCCAGGTGTTCATGCACATCTACGGCGACCATCCTGCCTTCGCCACCCCGGCGTTCGCCGCGCGGATGGACGCCTTCTTCGCCCACGAGGCGGCGCACATGTACCAGCACTATCCGGCCACCGACCAAGGCGAGGGCTGGATCCACGAGGGCGGCGCGGACGCGCTGGCCGCGGTCGCCCTGCAGCAGCTCGGCGAGTCCGACCCCGCGGCGCTTGGCGTGCGGCTGCGCGATGCCCGCGACAGCTGCGCCACCAGCCTCGCTGCCGGACCGCTGGCGGAGGCGGGCGAGCGCGGCGACTTCGATGCCTACTATCGCTGCGGTTTCGTCCTGCAGATGGCGGTGGACGCGGCGGTGCGCCGGGCCACCGGCGGGCAGTGCGGCCTGTCCTGCGTCTGGCGCGATTTCCAGGCCCGGGTGCATGGCGGCGCACCGTGGACCGCCGCCACTTTCATCGCGGCGGCGCGCAAGCGCGGTGGTGATGGGGCGGCGGACTTCCTGATGGCCGTCACCGAGGGCAAGCCGGACAACCCGGGCATGCTGCTGGCGGACGGCATGGCCGGGGCCGGATTGCCACCTGCGCCACCGAAGAATTGAGTTGATGCGTGGGCTAGTGCCCGCCACCCGCGGGCGCGCCGCCGGTCTTGGCCCCGAACGGCGGCTTCGCCAGCCATACGAACAGGATCACGCCGATGAAGATGATCCCCAGCAGGTGGAAGATCTCGTTGAAACCGAGCTGCGCGGCCTGGTTGGAGATCATCTTCTCCAGCACCGCCGCGCCGCGCAGGAGGTCGCCGCCGCCGTATTGCGCCACCGCGTCCATCGCGGTGGGATCGAGGGTGGACACCCGCTCGGTCATGTGCGCGTGGTGCACCGCGCCGCGCTCGCTCCAGGCATAGGTGGTCAGCGAGGCGGCGAAGCTGCCGCCCAGCGTGCGCACGAAAGTGGCCAGGCCCGAGCCGGCGGCGATTTCGTGCGACTCCAGGTCGGACAGCAGGATCTGCAGCACCGGCATGAAGAACAGCGCCACGCCCAGGCCCTGGAACAGCTGTACCAGCGCCACGTGCTGGAAGTCCACGTCGAGGTTGAAGTGCGAGCGCGCGAAGCTGGTCAGCGACATCGCGATGAAGGCGAAGCTGGCGAGGATGCGCAGGTCGAAGCGGTTGGCGTACTTGCCGACGAAGGGTGTGAGTATCACTGGCAGGATGCCGATGGGCGCGGTGGCGAAACCGGCCCAGATGGCGGTGTAGCCGAGGTTGCGCTGCAGCCACAGCGGCACCAGGATGCCGACGCTGAAGAACGCGCCGTAGGCCACGGTCATCGCGATGGTGCCGGAGCGGAAGTTGCGGTGCCGGAACAGGCGCAGGTTGACGATGGGGTCCTGGTCGGTCAGCTCCCAGATCACGAACACCGCCAGCGCGATCGCCGACACCACGGCCAGCGACACGATCATGGGCGAGGCGAACCAGTCCTCGTCGTTGCCCAGGTCCAGCAGCACCTGCAGCGCGCCCACGCCGACCACCAGCGTGGCCAGCCCGATGTAGTCCATCTTCGGCTTTTCCAGCCGCTCCGGCCGGCCCTTCAGCTGCCGGCCGACGACCGTGCTGGCGAAGATGCCGATCGGGATGTTGATGAAGAAGATCCATTCCCAGCTGTAGTTGTCGGTGATCCAGCCGCCCAGGATCGGGCCGGCGATCGGCGCCACCACCGTCACCATCGCCAGCAGCGCGATCGCCTGCCCGCGCTTGGCGGGCGGGTAGATCGACAGCAGCAGCGCCTGCGTCACCGGGTACATCGGGCCGGCCACGAAGCCCTGCAGCGCGCGCGCGACCACCAGCAGGCCCATGCTGTGGGCGATGCCGCACAGGAACGAGGCGAACACGAACGCCAGCGTGGACCACATGAACAGCTTGCGCTCGCCGAAGTGGCGGGTCAGCCAGCCGGTCAGCGGCAGCGCGATCGCGGTGCTGACCGCGAACGAGGTGATCACCCAGGTAGCCTGGTTGGCGCTGCCGCCCAGGTTGCCGGAGATGGCCGGCAGCGACACGTTGGCGATGGTGGTGTCCAGCACCTGCATGAAGCTGGCCAGCGCCAGCCCGAGCGTGGTCAGCGCCACGTTCGGCGGTCGGAAATCGGAAGGCTTCGCCTGGACCTCGCGGCCGGGCGGCAGGCCCATCGATTCTTCTTCCTGGGCAAGGGTCGTGGCCATGGGGGATCGCTATCGGAAGAGGTGCAGGAGCGACAGCGCGGTGGCTGCCGGCCGGGCGGGATCCGTTACCCAAAGGGGGAGGGGGAGGGAACGGGGCGCCGCCGGCGCGACTCCTGCGAAGGGGGTCAGGACGCGCGGGCCTGCGGCAGGTTGCCGGCGATGATGCGTTCGATCAGCGCGTCGGCATCGTGCAGCTGGCGGGCATAGGCGTCGGTGGTCAGCACCGGCTTGTCGGCCGGCGCGGCCGGGAGCACGGGGCCGCCCTGGTCATGCACGTCGACGTCCACCGCCATGCTCATGCCGAGGCGCAGCGGGTGGTCGCGCAGCTGCTTGGGATCCAGCTGGATGCGCACCGGTATGCGCTGCACGATCTTGATCCAGTTGCCGCTGGCGTTCTGCGCCGGCAGCAGGGCGAACGCGCTGCCGGTGCCCAGGCCCAGGCTGGCCAGCTTGCCGTCGAATTCCACGTCACTGCCGTAGAGGTCGGCGGTGAGTTTCACCGGCTGGCCCAGGCGCATGTTGTGCAGCTGGGTTTCCTTGAAATTGGCGTCCACCCACACGTCGTGCAGCGGGATCACCGCCATCAGCGCGCCGCCGGGCTGCACGCGCTGGCCGAGCTGCACGCTGCGCTTGGCGACGAAGCCATCGACCGGCGCCACGATCGCGGCGCGCTGCAGGTTCAGGTAGGCCTGGCGCAGCTGCGCGGCGGCGGCCTGCACCTGCGGCTGGCTGGCCACGGTGGTGGCGTCGACCAGCGCGCGGTTGCGCGAGAGCTGCCCGCGCGAGGCCGACAGCGCAGCTTCGGCGGCCTTCAGCTGGGCCTGCGCATGCGCCAGCTCCTCGGCGGAGACCGCGCCGCTGGCGACCAGCCCGCTGCGGCGCGCGACGTCGGCGCGGGCCTGCTGCAACGCCACCTCGCGGGCGGCGATGTCGGCCTGCGCGCTGTCCACGCTGCTGAAGAGGCCGCGGACCTGGCGCACCGTCGCCGCGAGGTTGGCTTCGGCCTGCGCCAGTGCCACCTGGGCGTCGTTGGGGTCCAGTTGCACCAGCACCTGGCCGGCCTGCACCCGCATGCCGTCGTCGGCGTTGATGGACACCACCGTGCCCGGCGTCTGCGCGGTGATGCTGACGATGTTGCCCTGCACGTAGGCGTCGTCGGTGTCCTGGTGCCAGCGGGCGACCAGCAGGTAGTAGGCGAGCCAGGCGACGCCGGCCACGACGACGACGGCCAGCAGCACCAGCAGCGCGCGGCGGCGCTTGCCCTGCGCGGGCGTCCGCGTGACCTGCGAGGGCGGCAGCGGAGCGGCCGGGCCGGTGGAGGTGTTCGGAGTGGTTTCGGTGGTCATGGGGGCGCGTCAGTGGGAGGCGATGGGGGTGGGCGCGGTGACGGCGATGCCGCCGCCCAGCGCTTGGTCGAGGTCGACGGCGGCGGCGTAGCGCTGGCTGCGCACGGCCGCCAGCTGTTGCTCCGCCTGCAGCAGTGGCTTGCGTGCCGCCAGCAGGTCGAGCCGGTTGGCCAGCCCGGCGCGCTGGCGCTGCTCCACCACCTGGGCGGCGGCGGCAGCTGCACTGCGGGCCTGTTCCAGCGCGGCCGCCTGGGCGTCCAGCGCGCGGATGGCCTGCACCGCGTCGGTGACCTGGCGCAGGCCATCGACGACGGTCCGGTTGTACTCGGCCACGGCGAGGTCGTAATCGGCATCGCGCGCGGCCAGGTTGCTGCGCAGCTGGCCGCCGTCGAAGATCGGCAGGCTCAGCGCGGGGCCGCCGAAGCCGAGGAAGGCGTCGCTGTCGAACAGGCCCTTGAAGCCGGTGGCGGCAAGCCCGACCAGGCCGCTCAGGTCGATGCTGGGTCGGAACCGTGCCTTCGCGGAGGTGACGTCCTGCGCGGCCGCTTCCACCCGCCAGCGCGCTGCGACGACGTCGGGGCGATGGCCCAGCAGTTCGCTGGGCAGCACCGACGGCAGTGCCGGGGCGGGGGTCTCTAGCAGGTGCGGGCGCTGGATCGCCAGGCCGCGGTCGGGGCCTTGTCCCAGCAGCGCGGCCAACGCGTTGCGCAGCGCATCGATGCGGTGCCGGGCGGCGTCCGCCTGTGCCGTGGCGGTGGCGGCCAGGGCCTCGTTGCCGCGCAGGGCGGCCTGGTTGTCCAGTCCGGCGGCGATGCGCTGCTTGCCCAGCGCCACCAGGTCGCCGGTGCGCGCCTGCTCGCGGCGGGCCAGGTCGAGGTCATCGAACGCCTGCGCCAGCGCGACGTAGCTGCGCGCCACGTTGGCTGCCAGCGACAGCCGCGCGGCCTGCGCGTCGACTTCGCTGGCACGGGCCTGGCCCAGCGCCGCAAGGTAGTCGGCGCGCTTGCCACCCCAGACGTCCAGCGGCCAGTCGAATTTCAGGGTCAGCACCGCGTTGTGCATCAGCTGGCCTCCCAGCTCTTCGCCGGCCAGCCCCGCCGGCAGCTGGGCCACCGCGTACTGCGCGCCGCCGCCCACGCTGGGCTTGCGCGCGGCATCGGCCAGCCCGGCCTGCGCCTGCGCCTTGCGGACACGCGCCTCGGCGGCGTCCAGCGAGGGCGAGCCGGCCAGCGCCTCATCGACCAGCGCGTCGAGCTGGGCATCGCCGAATGCGGTCCACCAGCGTTCGTTGGGCCAGGCGGCGGGCGACAGCGGCGCGCCGGCCAGGGCAAGGCCGGTCGCGAGGGTGGCGGCGTCGCGTGGTGCGCCCTGCGGCGCGAGCCCGGCGGTGCTGGCACAACCGGCCACCAGCAAGGCACCGCCCAGGGCGGTGGCAAGAATCGAAAGTCGCGGCATGGGATCAGTCCGGGGAAAGCAGGTTGTCGCGGGCTTGCTCAAGCAAGCCGGTCAATTGCGCGCGCGTGGCCTCGTCCATGCCGTGGAACGCGCGCTCGCGCACGCGTGCACCGCACTGGTCGACGTCATGCCACATGTCGCGGCCGGCATCGGTCAGGTGGATGTGCAGGGCGCGGCGGTCGCGCGGATCGGCCACCCGGGCCAGCAACCCGCGCGCCTCCAGCCGGTCCAGCAGCCGGGTCATGGCGCCCGGATTCAGGTCGGCGGCGCGGGCGAGGTCGGTGACGCCGGCAGTGCAGCCGCCGGCCAGCTTCTTCAGGGTGATGTACTGGCTGAAGGTGAGCTCATGCCCGGCCGTGGCCAGTTCCCGCTCCATGCGCGCCCACATGGCATCGCGCAGCTGGCGGAACAGCAGGCCGAGCGAGGTGCTGCAGGCGTCGGCGGACGGGTCGGACGGTTTCATGGGGCGGCATTTTGTTTCGATGGGCAATAGTTGTCAATGCAAATGTTTGCATTGCAAACGTATTCGCGGCAGGCGGCGGCCATCGCCAGCGGCCAGCGCATCGAAAGCGCATCAGGGGAAGGCACGAAGCGGCACGCCTGCGCAGCAGGCGTGCGTCAGCTCGAGATGGGGTTGGCGCGGGAGGCCGCTCAGGCGGTGCGGTGCAGGACCAGCTCCAGCACGAACTTGCTGCCGAAGAACGCCAGCACCAGCAGCGCCATCGCCACCAGCGTCCAGCGCACCGCGGTGGCGCCGCGCCAGCCGCGCCGCCAGCGGCCCAGCAGCAGCGCACCGAAGGCCAGCCACGACAGCACGCTGAGCACGGTCTTGTGCACCAGGTGCTGGGCCAGCAGGTTCTCCACGAACAGCACCCCGGTCAACAGGGTGGCGGTCAGCAGCACGAAACCCACCGCGATGGTGCGGAACAGCAGGGTTTCCAATTCGGTCAGCGGCGGCAGCGCGCGCAGCCAAGCGTGGAATTCGCGCCGGCGCAGGGCGCGCTCCTGTGCCCACAGGAATACCGCCAGCACCGCCGCCAGCGCCAACGTGGCGTAGGCCAGCAGGGCCAGCCAAGCGTGCAGCAGCATGCGCCAGTCCAGCGGATCGGCCGGGGTGGCGTGGCCATAGAAGCGATAGGCCAGCAGCACCAGTGCGGCCAGCGGGAATACCACCACGCCCAGCGCACGCATGCGCCCGGTGGCGGCAACCAGTGCGGTCAGTGCGGCCATGCCCAGCCCCACCAGCGACAGCGCGGCGAAGAAATGCAGGTCGGTGGCGCCGCTGCCGCGCCATGCGAGGTAGTGGGCCAGTCCGTGGAGCAGCACGGCGGCATCGGCCGGCAGCAGCCAGCCGCGACCGCCGGCGCCTTGGCCACGGCGGGCGTCCAACGCCAGCCAGAGGGCTGCCGCGAGGTACAGGACGGCGGCGGACAGGACGATCAACATCCGGCAAGTGTCGCACAGCGACACGCCATCCCAGAACGCCCGGGCACGGTGTTATTCTGGCGGCAACACCACTGCCGGGGAGTTCCGATGCACGCTTCGCATGCCATCCATCTGCCCGAACGCAGTCCGCTGTGGAAGGTGTTCTGGCTGTATGGCGTCCTCCCCAGCAACCTGCTGTGGCTGGCAGTGGCCTGGCTGGTCGATCACGGCCAGCTTCCGGGCGCCACCCTCGGCCTGTTGGTCTTCCTGCTCGGCTATACCGCCTGGATCGTCGCCGCGGTCTGGAAGGCCGCGCCAAATGCAAAAGACCCGCGCTATGGCGTGATGGCGCAGGCGCTGACCGTGGCGTGGGCGATCAACACCGTGCTGATCGCGTTCTTCCTTGGCCTGCAGATGGTGCGCGCGCTGGTCGGCGGCTGAGCCGGCTCAGCCGAACTGCACCACCTCGCCCTGTCGGTCGAAGGTAGCGAACTGCGCCACCCGGCCGTCGTTGATCGCGTTGACCATGAAGCGCAGCGGCTGCGCGGCTTCGTCCGCGCTCGGGGCGATGCCGGCGCGGCCCGCCAGGCCGCCGACGAACAGCAGGTCCCAGTCCTGGCCGGTGGCCTTGGATTCCTCCGCCAACGCTTCGAAGCTGGCGATTTCCCCCGGGGTCTTGTCCACGCACAGGCAGGGGGCGAGCGTGCCGCCCTCGCGCCGCTCGAAGCGCTCGCGCTGCTCGGCCGTGGCGTTCTGCGGCAACTCCACCTTGGCGAACACCAGCAGCAGGCGCTGCGGTTCCGGCTGCTGGCGGGCGGCGTCGAGGAGGTCCTGGAAGCTGGCAAGGCTCATGGCGGTGGGGGGGCTGGTTGGGGAGGCGCGAAGCTAACACGAGCGCGCGACCGTGGCGGCGCCGGCAGCCGCGAATATTGATCGCAATCAAGCGCACAGTCTGCGGCTGGGGATAAGCTGTCGTCGTACCACCCTCCAAGCCCCCTTGCCTGGGTTCGTCCGCGAATATGGCAACGGGGCCGTGGCAGTGACCGGAAGGTTGCCGCCACCGGGTCGGATCCGGAAACGGGCCGGCCTCCCGCGTTCGGACTGGAGCGACAACATGGCAACCCTCGTGGACGGCTTCGGCCGCACGTTCCCCTATCTGCGGCTCTCGCTCACCGAGGCCTGCAACTACCGTTGCAGCTACTGCCTGCCGGATGGCTACCAGGCCGATGGACGCCCCACCTTCCTGTCGCTGGAGGAAATCAAGCGGCTGGTGCGCGGCTTCGCCGCGGTGGGGATGCGCAAGATCCGCCTGACCGGCGGCGAGCCCAGCCTGCGCAAGGACCTGCCGTCGATCATCGCCGCCGTCTCGGCGACGCCGGGCGTGCAGAAGATCGCCCTGACCACCAATGGCTGCCTGCTGCCCCGGCATGTGCGGCTGTGGCGCGAAGCCGGGCTGACCGCGCTCAACGTCAGCCTGGACAGCCTGCAATCGGCGCGTTTCGCCGCCATCACCGGGCACGACCGCTTCGCTGAGGTGATGGAGGGCGTCGAGATCGCACAGGGGCTCGGCTTCGACGCGGTCAAGCTCAACGCGGTGCTGCTGCGCGGGCTGAACGACGACGAGCTGCCGGCGTGGATGGACTTCCTGCGCGACCGCGACGTGTCGATCCGCTTCATCGAGCTGATGCGCACCGGCGACAACGCGGCCTATTTCGAACGCCACCACTACCGCGCCGAGGCGCTGGAACAACAGTTGGTGGATGCCGGCTGGACGCTCCGGCCGCGCGCCGCCGATGCCGGCCCGGCGCGCGAGTACGCGCACCCTGGCTATCGCGGGCGGATCGGCATCATCGCCCCGTATTCGAAGGATTTCTGCGCTGGCTGCAACCGCCTGCGGGTGACCGCCCGCGGCGACCTGCGGCTGTGCCTGTTCGGCGACTTCGGCATCCCGCTGCGGCCGCTGCTGCAGTCGGATGAAGACCACGACGCGCTGGCGGCACGCATCGCCACCCAGCTGGGCCTGAAGGCCGCGGGCCACGGCCTGCACGAGGGCAACACCGGCATCACCCCGCACCTGGCCTCAATCGGCGGATAAACACAATCCATGACGACCCCACGCGACGCGGCCTTCTACATGGCCGACATCCGCAACAAGCGCCCGACCCGCCGCCGCGCGGTGGCGGTGGGCGAATTCCTGCCCGGACCGGACGCGTTCGCCACCGTCATCGAGCGCCGCCTGCCCAAGGGCGATGCGCTGGTGATGGCGGAAATCGCCGGCCTGCAGGGGGCGAAGATGGCCTCCATGCTGATGCCGCTGTGCCATCCCATTTCGCTGGAACTGGTGCGCGTGCGCTGCGTGCCGGTGCCGGAGCGCCACGCCATCCGCGTTTACTGCGAATGCGCGCTGGAGGCCCGCACCGGCGTCGAGATGGAAGCGCTGGCCGGCGTCAACGCGGCCCTGCTCACGCTTTACGATCTGACCAAGCCGGTCGAGCCTGCGCTTGCCATCAACGGCGTGCGCCTGCTGTTCAAGGAAGGCGGCAAGAAAGGGCTGTGGGTGCACCCCGACGGCATGACGGGCGACGAGCGTGCGCACTACCAGCCGCGCGACCTGGCCCGCCTCGACGGGGTGCCCTGCGCGGTCATCACCCTTAGCGACCGCGCCAGTTCGGGCGAATACGAAGACCGCTCCGGCCCGGTGCTGGTGGAGGCCCTGCGCAAGCTGGGCGCCGAGGTCGGCCATATCGAAGTATTGCCCGACGGCATCGACCCGCTGGCCGAACGCCTGCGCGCGCTGGCCGCCAAGGGCGTGCGCCTGTGCCTGTGCAGCGGCGGCACCGGTCTGGGGCCGCGCGACGTGACGCCGGAAGCGCTGCGGCTGGTCGCAGATCGCCCGGTGGAAGGTCTCGCCGAGATGTTGCGCAGCGAAAGCGCCAAGCACACCCCGCTGGCCTGGCTCAGCCGCGCCGAAGTGGTGCAGCTGGACGGCATGCTGGTGTTCGCGCTGCCGGGCAGCCCGCGCGCGGCGCAGCAGTGCATGGACATGCTGCAGCCGCTGCTGGCGCATGCGCTGGCGATGCTCGACGGCAGGCCGCACCCGTGATCGGCTACGACGAGGCGCTGGCGCTCATCCAGCGCGAGGCGAAGCCGCTGCCGGCGGTGCCGCGCACGCCGGTGCCGGGACAGGTGCTGGCCGAGCCGGTGCACAGCGCTGAAGACCTGCCGCCGTTCGACAATTCCGCGATGGACGGCTTTGCCCTGCGGGTGGGTGATGCCGGCGCGGCCGCGGGCGCCGAGTTCGACGTGCTGGGCGCGCAGGCGGCAGGCGACGCGCAGGCCGCGGCGCAGGGTGGGGTGTGGGAAATCATGACCGGCGCGCGCATCCCGGATGGGCTGGATGCGGTGATCCCGGTCGAGCAGGTCGAAGTGCTGGCCCGCGATGGCGACGGCAAGCCGGCTCGCATCCGCCTGCAGGCCGATGTGCCGCCCGGCCAGCATGTACGCCGGCACGGCGAGGACGTGCGCAAGGGCGACCGCTTCCTCGCCGCCGGCACCCGCCTGGATGCGCCGCAGCTGATGCTGCTGGCGGCGCTGGGGGTGCCGCTGGTGGACGTGCGCGCGGCCCCGCGGGTGGCGCTGCTCAACACCGGTCGCGAGCTGGTGGACGATCCCGCGCAGGCGCTGGGCTCCGGCGAGATCCGCAACAGCAATGGCCCGTACCTGGCCCGACGGATCGAGCAGGCGGGTGCCGAGCTCGTACTGCGGCAGACCGTCAGCGACGAAGCGGAGGCGTTCTTCATCGCGATGGAGCAGGCGCGCTCGGCCGGCGCTGAGCTGGTGCTGAGCACCGGCGCGGTGTCGATGGGCCGCTACGACTTCATCCCCGATGCGCTGCGCAAGCTCGGTGCGACCCTCCATTTCCACAAGGTGGCGATCCGCCCCGGCAAGCCGCTGCTGTTCGCCACCCTGCCCAACGGTGCGCTGTTCTTCGGGCTGCCGGGCAATCCGGCCTCCAGCGCGGTGGGGCTGCGCTTCTTCGTCGAGCCGGCGCTGCGGGCGATGCTGGGGCTGGCGCCGGAGCGCCCGCTGCGGCTGCCGCTGCTGGGCGGCTACCGCAAGCGCCACCCGCTGCGCTTCCACCTCAAGGGCCACGTGGGGCTGGATCGCGACGGCCGGCTGCAGGCGCGGGTGCTGCCGGGGCAGGAGTCGTTCCGGATCGCGCCGCTGGCGCACAGCAATGCGTGGATCGTGGTCGATGCCGCCGCCGGCGATCTCGCCGAGGGCGCACTGGTCGATGTGTACCCGCCCGGGCACCTGCTCGGGCTGCAACTGCAGGGACAAGGCTGATGGATGTGCAAGTGAAGCTGTTCGGGGCCTTCCGCGACTGCCAGCCGGAGCCGCAGGTGGTGCTGGCGCTGGCCGAGGGCGCCCTCGTGGCCGACCTGCGCGCCGCGCTGGAGGCGCATGGCCGCGCGCACTGGCCGAACTTCAACCCGGCGCTGCTGGCGCGTTCCGCCTTCGCCAGCGACAGCGCGGTACTACGCGATGCGCAGCCGGTGCCGGCGGGCGTGGGCATGGCGATCCTGCCGCCGGTGAGCGGGGGTTGAGCATGGATCGCCACCATCTCACCGTGGTCGAGATCGCCGAGGGCAAACTGAACCCGGACGCCGCGCTGGAGTTCGTCTCCGACCCCGGTTTCGGCGGCATCACGATGTTCGTCGGCCGCGTGCGCGATCTCAACCATGGCCGCGACGTCACCGGCATCAGCTACGACATGTTCGTGCCGCTGGCGCTGAACGGGTTTGCCGAGATTGCCGCCAAGGCCGAGCGCGACTTCGGCGGCAAGCTCAAGCTGTACATCGGCCACGCCAAGGGGCGGCTGGGGATCGGCGACCTGGCGATGGTGGTGGCTGCCGGCACTCCCCATCGCGACGAAGCCTTCCGCGCCTGCCGGCAGGTGGTGGAGGCGGTGAAGCACACCAGCCCGATCTGGAAGCAGGAGCACTACGTCGACGGCGACAGTGTCTGGAGCGAAGGCTGTTCGCTGTGCGAGGGCCACGCGCCAGCGGGCGGGCAGGCGCATGCACACGCGCCCGGCCACCACCACCAGCATGCCCCGGAGCCGGGACGGTGAAAGTCCAGCTGCAGGGGCAGCTGGTGCGGCTGCGCATCAGCGAGGCCGAACTGGCACGCCTGCAGGCCGGCGGAACGGTGGAAAACCTCACCCGGCTGCCGGCCGGGCTGGCGCTGCGGCAGTGGCTGCGGCTGGGAAAGGGGTCGCAACCGGAATTGCTGGTGGGCGACGCGCAGGGCTGGGGTTGCCTGCTGCCGCCCGCCGAGCTGGCCGCCTACGTTGCGCGGCTGCCCTGCCGCGAGGGATTGCGCCTGCGCCTGCCGCTGGCCGAAGGGGCGGAAGACGTGATCGAGATCGATCTGGAGGTGGACGTGCGCGACAGCGTACGCAGCCGGGGCGTGCCCAAGCGCTGAGCGCAAGGGGGCCGGACGCTTTTGTGGCGCCGGCTTGACCGGGATCAACCCGCGATGGGGTGCGGACGGGATTTGACTCCGATCAATATGGCGCGGGGGGTGTTGCCGCACGCTTGCGCAACAAATTTTGCCGTCACGCCGAAATAGGGTGATGATCGGCATCGCCGGCTATCCCTAGCACAGGTACGTCCCATGAGCGCCCAACTGGCCAGCAAGCCACGCAGCGTCGGTTCCGTGATCCAGGACTGGAGGCCGGAGGACGCGGCGTTCTGGGCACAGACCGGCAATCGCATCGCCAATCGCAATCTCGCCATCTCGGTCCCGGCCCTGCTGCTGGCATTCGCCATCTGGCAGATGTTCTCGGCGGTGGCCATCAGCCTGCCGCTGGTGGGCTTCCAGTTCGACACCAACCAGCTGTTCTGGCTGGCCGCGCTGCCTGCGCTGTCCGGCGCCACCCTGCGCATCTTCTACTCGTTCGTGGTGCCGCTGTTTGGCGGCCGCCGCTGGACCGCCATCGCGACCGCCTCGCTGCTGATCCCGGCGGTATGGCTGGGCATCGCGGTGCAGGACACCTCCACGCCCTACTGGCACTTCGTGGCGATCGCCATCCTGTGCGGCTTTGGCGGCGGCAATTTCTCCTCGTCGATGTCCAACATCTCGTTCTTCTACCCGAAGGCGAAGCAGGGCTTCGCGCTGGGCATGAACGCGGGGCTGGGCAACCTGGGCGTGTCCGCCACCCAGTTCGTGATCCCGCTGGTCATCACCCTCGCGCTGTTCGGCGGGATCGTGGGCGGGCCGCAGCTGACCGCCGACGGCAAGGAGCTGTTCCTGCAGAACGCCGGCTTCGTGTGGGTGCCGTTCCTGGTGGTCTGCGCCATCGCCGCGTGGTTCGGCATGCACGACCTGGCCGCGGCGCGCTCTTCGTTCGCAGAGCAGGCGGTGATCTTCAAGCGCAAGCACAACTGGCTGATGTGCTGGCTGTACATCGGCACCTTCGGCTCGTTCATCGGCTTCTCGGCCGGCTTCCCGATGCTGATCAAGACCCAGTTCCCCGACGTCAACCCGATGACCTACGCCTTCCTCGGGCCGCTGGTCGGCGCGCTGATGCGTTCGGTGGGCGGCTGGCTGTCCGACAAGCTGGGTGGCGCGCTGCTGACCTTCTGGGTGTTCGCGCTGATGATCGTCGGCGTGTTCTTCGTGCTGCATTTTCTGCCGGACCACGATGGCCAGGGCGGCAACTTCTACGGCTTCCTCGGCAGCTTCATGGGCCTGTTCGTGCTCAGCGGCATCGGCAACGCCTCGACGTTCCGGATGATCCCGGTGATCTTCCGCACCCTGCACGAGCGCTGGTCGGCCAGCGCCGACGCGGAGGGCAAGACCGCCGCGTCGCGCCAGGCCGGCATCGAATCGGCGGCGGTGATCGGCTTCAGCTCGGCCATCGGCGCCTACGGCGGCTTCTTCATCCCGAAGAGCTATGGCTCCTCGATCGCCTGGACGGGCGGCCCGGAACTGGCGCTGTACGGCTTCATCGCCTTCTACGCCACCTGCCTGGTGGTGACCTGGTGGTGGTACTACCGGCGCGGTGCGGAAACGCCGTGCTGACCTGCGACACCCCTGACGCGGTGGCTGCAGCCACCCCCAGCAAGATGCATGCGCGCGTTTCGTGCGTGCCAGCCAAGAGGATGTTCCCATGAGTTATTTCCTTGACCGTCTGCAGTTCTTCAAGCGCAACCCGGAAGAGTTCGCCGACGGCCACGGCTTCACCAAGACCGAGAGCCGCGAGTGGGAGAACAGCTACCGCGCGCGCTGGCAGTACGACAAGATCGTGCGTTCCACCCACGGGGTGAACTGCACCGGCTCCTGCAGCTGGAAGATCTACGTCAAGAACGGCCTGGTGACCTGGGAAACCCAGCAGACCGACTACCCGCGCACGCGCCCCGACCTGCCCAACCACGAGCCGCGCGGTTGCCCGCGTGGCGCCAGTTATTCCTGGTACCTGTACAGCGCCAACCGCCTGAAGTACCCGCTGATCCGCGGCGCGCTGCTGCGCATGTGGCGGCAGGCGCGCAAGACGATGGCGCCGGTGGATGCCTGGGCCAGCATCGTGGAGGACAAGGCCAAGGCGAAGGACTACAAGTCCCGCCGCGGCATGGGCGGCTTCGCGCGGGTGCGCTGGGAGGAGGCGAACGAGATGATCGCCGCCGCCAACCTGTACACGGTGAAGCAGTACGGCCCCGACCGCGTGGTCGGGTTCTCGCCGATCCCGGCGATGTCGATGGTGTCCTACGCCTCCGGCGCGCGCTACCTGTCGCTGCTCGGCGGCGCCTGCCTGTCGTTCTACGACTGGTACTGCGACCTGCCGCCGTCGTCGCCGCAGGTGTGGGGCGAGCAGACCGACGTGCCGGAATCGGCCGACTGGTACAACAGCCGCTACATCATCGCCTGGGGCTCCAACGTCCCGCAGACCCGCACGCCGGACGCGCACTTCTTCACCGAGGCGCGCTACAACGGCACCAAGACGGTGGCGATCACCCCGGATTATTCCGAGGTCGCCAAGCTGACCGACCACTGGCTGCACCCCAAGCAGGGCACCGACGCCGCGCTGGCGTTCGCGTTCGGCCACGTGATCCTGAAGGAGTTCCACGTCGACCAGCCCTCGCAGTACTTCACCGACTATTGCCGGCAGTACACCGACATGCCGCTGCTGGTGCGGCTGGAGCGGCGCGAGGACGGCCGGCTGGTGGCGGGGCGCTACCTGCGCGCCTCCGATCTCGGCGGACTGGGCGAGGCCAACAACCCCGAATGGAAGACGCTGGCGTTCGACGAGACCACCGGCGCCATCACCGTGCCGAACGGTTCGGTGGGCTTCCGCTGGGGCGAGAAGGGCAAGTGGAACATCGAGGAGAAGGACAGCGCCGGCCGCGAGACGCGCCTGCGGCTGAGCTTCAAGGACGGCAACGACGGCATCGAGGCGGTCAGCTTCCCGTACTTCGGCGGCGTCGAGCACGAGAAGTGGACGGCCTCCAAGTTCGAGGACGTGCTGGAGCGCAACCTCCCGGTGCGCAAGCTGCAGACCGCCGATGGCGAGACCCTGGTCGCGACGGTGTACGACCTGCTGCTGGCGCAGTACGGCGTGGACCGCGGCTTCGGTGGCGGCAACGTGGCCACCAGCTTCGACGACAACATCCCGGGTACCCCGGCGTGGCAGGAGAAGATCACCGGCGTGCCGCGCCACGACGTGATCGAGATCGCCCGCGAGTTCGCCCGCACCGCCGACAAGACCCGTGGCCGCAGCATGATCATCGTCGGTGCCGCGATGAACCACTGGTACCACAACGACATGAACTACCGCGGCCTGATCAACATGCTGGTCATGTGCGGCTGCGTGGGCCAGACCGGCGGCGGCTGGTCGCATTACGTCGGCCAGGAGAAGCTGCGCCCGCAGACCGGCTGGCAGCCGCTGGCGTTCGCGCTGGACTGGAGCAAGCCACCGCGCCACATGAACGGCACTTCGTTCTTCTACTTCAATTCCGACCAGTGGCGTTACGAAAAGCTGGACGTGAAGGAGATCCTGTCGCCGCTGGCCGATCCGTCGAAATTCACCGGCTCGATGGCCGACATGAACCTGCGCGCGGTGCGCATGGGCTGGCTGCCCAGCGCCCCGCAGCTGGACCGCAACCCGATCGAAGTGGTCCGCGAGGCCGAGAAGGCCGGCGTGGCGCCGGTCGACTACGCGGTGTCGCAGTTCAAGTCCGGCGCGCTGGATTTCGCCTTCGCCGACCCGGATGCGCCGCAGAACTACCCGCGCAACATGTTCATCTGGCGCTCCAACCTGCTGGGTTCGTCCGGCAAGGGCCACGAGTACATGCTGCGCCACCTGCTGGGCACCCGCCACGGCGTGCAGGGCAAGGACCTCGGCGAGCGCGGCGCGCTCAAGCCGGAGGAGGTGAAGTGGCGTGACGAGGCGCCGGAAGGCAAGCTCGACCTGCTGGTCACGCTGGACTTCCGCATGTGCACCACGGCGCTGTACAGCGACATCGTGCTGCCTACCGCCACATGGTACGAGAAGAACGACCTCAACACCTCCGACATGCACCCGTTCATCCACCCGCTGTCGAAGGCGGTGGATCCGGCGTGGGAATCGCGCAGCGACTGGGACATCTTCAAGGGCATCGCCCGCACCGTCAGCGAGCTGGCTCCCGGCGTGCTGGACGTGGTCAAGGACCTGGTGCTGGTGCCGACCCTGCACGACACCCCCAACGAGCTGGCGATGCCGCTGGGCGTCACCGATTGGAAGAAGGGCGAGTGCGAGGCGATCCCCGGCAAGACCATGCCGTCGATGGTGGTGGTGGAGCGTGACTACCCCAATCTCTACAAGAAGTTCACCTCGCTGGGCCCGTTGCTGGACAAGCAGGGCAACGGCGGCAAGGGCATGAACTGGGATACCAAGGACGAAGTGCATTTCCTCGGCGATCTCAACCACCGCGTGCGCGAGGAGGGCGTCAGCCACGGCCGGCCGCAGATCGATTCGGCCATCGACGCCTGCGAGGTGATCCTGCACCTGGCGCCGGAAACCAACGGCCACGTGGCGGTCAAGGCGTGGGAGTCGCTGGGTACCTTCACCGGCCGCGACCACACCCATCTGGCGGTCGGCAAGGAACACGAGGCGATCCGCTTCCGCGACATCCAGGCACAGCCGCGCAAGATCATCTCCTCGCCGATCTGGTCGGGGCTGGAGGACGAGCACGTCAGCTACAACGCCGGCTACACCAACGTCCACGAGCTGATCCCGTGGCGCACCCTGACCGGGCGCCAGCAGTTCTACCAGGATCACGAGTGGATGCTGGCCTTCGGCGAGGGTTTCATGCAGTACCGCCCGCCGGTGGACACCAAGACCATCGCGCCGATCCTGGGCAAGAAGCCGAACGGCCACAAGGAGATCGTGCTGAACTGGATCACCCCGCACCAGAAGTGGGGCATCCACAGCACCTATTCCGACAACCTGATCATGCAGACGCTGTCGCGCGGCGGCCCGATCGTTTGGCTCAGCGAGGATGACGCGCGCAGCGCCGGGATCGAGGACAACGACTGGATCGAGCTGTTCAACGTCAACGGTGCGATCGCGGCGCGGGCGGTGGTCAGCCAGCGCATGATGAACGGCATCGCGATGATGTACCACGCGCAGGAACGCATCATCAACACGCCCGGATCGGAGATCACCGGCACCCGCGGCGGCATCCACAACTCGGTCACCCGGGTGGTGCTCAAGCCCACCCACATGATCGGCGGCTATGCGCAGTATTCCTATGGCTTCAATTACTACGGCACCGTGGGCACGAACCGCGATGAACTGGTGGTGGTGAGGAAGATGGACAAGATCGACTGGCTGGACGGCGAGCCCGTGCCTGCCAATGCCCAGGAGGTGGTGTGATGAAGGTCCGTGCACAGATCGCGATGGTGCTGAACCTGGACAAGTGCATCGGTTGCCACACGTGCTCCATCACCTGCAAGAACGTGTGGACCTCGCGCGAAGGCGTGGAATACGCGTGGTTCAACAACGTCGAGACCAAGCCCGGCGTGGGCTACCCCAAGGAATGGGAGAACCAGGACAAGTGGAATGGCGGCTGGGTGCGCACCCGTGCCGGCAAGCTGGTGCCGCGCGCCGGCGGGCGCTGGCGGATGCTGTCGAAGATCTTCGCCAACCCCGACCTTCCGCAGATCGACGATTACTACGAGCCGTTCGATTTCGACTACCAGCACCTGCACGAAGCGCCGGACAGCAAGCACCAGCCGACCGCGCGCCCGCGCTCGCTGATCTCCGGCCAGCGCATGCAGAAGATCCACTGGGGTCCGAACTGGGAGGAGATCCTCGGCACCGAGTTCGCCAAGCGCAGCAAGGACCGCAACTTCGACAACGTGCAGAAGGAGATCTACGGCGCGTTCGAGAAGACCTTCATGATGTACCTGCCGCGGCTGTGCGAGCACTGCCTCAACCCGGCCTGCGTCTCCGCCTGCCCGTCGGGCGCGATCTACAAGCGCGAGGAGGATGGCATCGTCCTGATCGACCAGGACAAGTGCCGCGGCTGGCGCATGTGCGTGTCGGCCTGCCCGTACAAGAAGATCTACTACAACTGGAAGTCGGGCAAATCCGAGAAGTGCATCTTCTGCTACCCGCGCATCGAGATGGGCGAGCCCACCGTTTGCTCGGAGACCTGCGTGGGCCGCATCCGCTATCTCGGGGTGCTGCTGTACGACGCCGACCGCATCCAGGAAGCCGCCTCGGTGCCGGCCGAGAAGGACCTGTACCAGGCCCACCTGGACATCTTCCTCGACCCCAATGACCCGGCGGTGATCGAAGCCGCGCGCAAGGAAGGCATCCCCGACAGCTGGCTGGAAGCGGCAGTGAACTCGCCGACCTACAAGCTGGCGATCGACTGGAAGCTGGCGCTGCCGTTGCACCCGGAATACCGCACCCTGCCGATGGTCTGGTACGTGCCGCCGCTGTCGCCGATCCAGTCCGCCGCCGAACGCGGCCGGGTGGGCATGAACGGCGAGCTGCCGGACGTGGGCTCGCTGCGCATCCCGGTGCGCTACCTCGCCAACATGCTGACCGCCGGCGACGAAGCGCCGGTGATCCGCGCGCTGGAGCGGATGATGGCGATGCGCGCCTGGCGCCGCGCCAAGAACGTGGACGGCGTGGAAGACCTGGCGGTGCTCAAGCAGGCCGGGCTGACCGTGGCGCAGGCCGAGGACATGTACCGCTATCTCGCCATCGCCAACTACGAGGACCGCTTCGTGATCCCGTCGGCGCACCGCGAGTACGCCAACGACACCTTCGGCGAGCGCGGCGGCTGCGGCTTCACCTTCGGAAACGGCTGCAGCGGCGATTCGCCGGCCGACCTGTTCGGCCAGCGCAAGACCACCAGCTACGCGGTGCACCCGAACCGGCAGGAGAAATCGCTCGAGGTGGTCGAATGAGCCTGCTGAAGCTGGTCGGCGTGCTGCTGGACTACCCGCAGGACGCGCTGTGGCAGCACGGCGATGAGTTGCTGGCGGCCGCGGAAGACCCGGGCCTGCCGCAGGCGCGGCGCGCGGCGCTGGCCGGCTTCGTGCGCGAGCTGCTGGCCAGCGACCCGCTGGAGGCGCAGGACCGCTGGCTGTCGCTGTTCGACCGCGGCCGCTCGATGAGCCTGCTGCTGTTCGAACACATCCACGGCGAATCGCGCGATCGCGGGCAGGCGATGGTCGACCTGATCGAGGCCTATCGCAAGAACGGCTTCGAGCTGGATGCCAAGGAGCTGCCGGACTACCTGCCGCTGCTGCTGGAATACCTCAGCCTGCGCCCGCAGGAAGAGGCGCGCGACTGGCTGCACCACGTCAGCCACATCATCGGCCTGCTGGCCGCGCGCGCCGGCGAGCGGCAGAGTCCGTACGCGCTGCTGCTGGAGCTGCTGGTCGAATACGCCGAAGGCGGGCTCGACCTTGGTGCCCTGCGCAAGCGCGCCAGCGAAGAGCCCCGCGACGACACCCCCGAGGTGATGGACCGGTTGTGGGAGGAAGAGGCCGTGCGGTTCGGGGCGGAAGCGCCCGGAGAAGACTGCGCGCCGCCAACCCGCATGCCCGCCCGTGCCGCCACCCCCGCCGCCCCCCGACAGGTGCAGCCATGAATTATCTCAATACCTTCGCGTTCCAACTCTATCCGTACATCGCGCTGGCGGTGTTCTTCATCGGCAGCTGGCTGCGCTTCGACCGCTCGATGTACACCTGGCGCACCGGCTCCAGCCAGATGCTGTCCGACAAGGGCATGCGGATCGGCAGCAACCTGTTCCACCTCGGCATCCTCGCCATCCTCGGCGGCCACTTGGTCGGCCTGCTGACCCCGCATGCGTTGTACGAAGGCCTGATCACCGCGCCGCAGAAGCAGCTGCTGGCGATGGTGGCGGGTGGTGTATTCGGCCTGGTCTGCTTGGTCGGCATCACCATCCTCACCGTGCGCCGGCTGACCAACCCGCGGGTCAAGGCCACCGGCACCACCGGTGACACGGTGATCCTGCTGCTGCTGTTCGCGCAGCTGCTGCTGGGTATGTACACCATCGTCGAGTCCACCCACCACATGGACGGCAGCGTGATGATGATGCTGGCCGAATGGGCGCAGCACATCGTCACCTTCCGCGGCGGCGCGGCCGAGTTCGTGGCGCCGGTAGCCTGGGTCTACAAGGCGCACATCTTCCTCGGCCTGACCCTGTTCCTGGTGGCGCCGTTCACCCGCCTGGTGCACGTGTGGAGCATCCCGGTCAGCTACCTGTGGCGCCCTTACCAGGTGGTGCGTCGCCGCCAGCCGGCGCTGCGCTACGGGCCGAGGGCATAAGCGATGGACGAGGGCAAGCCGCGGCGCGAACTGCCGATCACCGTCATCGACAGCGGCAAGTCGGTGACCGAGGAGGCGCATGCGCACCACCACGACCATGCCGACGAGGGCCCGCGTTCGCTGGGCCAGGCGGCGCCGGCCTACCTGTTCGTCGGCGACGTGGCGATCAGCGAGGCGGAGATCGCGCGCGAGATGCAGTTCCACCGCGCGATGACCCCGGAGCAGTCGCGCGCCGACGCGGCGCGCGCGCTGGTGGTGCGTGAACTGCTGCGGCAGGAAACCCTGCGGCTGGGGCTGCAGGAAGCGGTGCAGCCGATTGGTGGCGAGGCGGTCGAGGAAGCCTGCATCCGGGTGCTGCTGGAGCAGGAGATCGAGAATCGCGTGCCCAGCGAGGACGACTGCCGCCGCTACTACGCGCAGAACCCGGAGCGCTTCCACGCGCCGGACCGCATCCGCGTGCGCCATATCCTGCTGGGGGCGGCTGCCGATGACGTCAGCGGCCGCTTCAGTGCGCGGGAACAGGCGGAAAAGCTCATCGCCGAGCTGAAGACGCAGCCGCACCTGTTCGCCGATTTCGCCATGCGCCATTCCGACTGCCCGTCGAAGGACGAGGGCGGTGAGCTGGGCTGGCTGGAACGCGGGCAGACCACGCCCGAGTTCGATCGCCAGGTGTTCCGCCTGCGCGTGGGGCTGGCGGCGTTTCCGGTGGAGTCGCGCTGGGGTTACCACGTGGTCAGCGTGGACGCGATCGAAAGCGGCGAGGAACTTGCGTTCGATCAAGTCCACCAGCGCATTTCCGACTACCTTGAACTGCAGGTCCGGCAACGCGAACTCCAGCAGTACCTGCAGGGCTTGCAGGAGCGCTACGAGGTCCGCGGACTGGACGCCATCGAAGCCGAAGCGGCCTGATCCAACCCCACGGTCGCCACGGCAACAACGCGTTTCCCAACCTCGACCGGAAGTGACCCATGCAAGACCTTTCGCAAATCAGCGGCGCCCGCCAGCAGCGGGCGCTGTGGTTGAGCACGTTCGCCTTCACCACGTGCTTTGCCGTCTGGATGATCTTTTCGATCATCGGCATCCAGATCAAGAAAGACCTGGGCCTCAATGACACCCAGTTCGGCCTGCTGATCGCAACGCCGGTGCTCAGCGGGTCGCTGCTGCGCATCTTCCTCGGCGTCTGGGCCGACCAGCTCGGCGGGCGCAAGGTGCTCACCGGGGTGATGCTGGCCGGCGCCATCGCCACCTGGCTGCTGACCCATGCGCAGACCTATCCGCAGTTCCTGCTGGCGGCGCTGGGCGTGGGCATCGCCGGCAGTTCGTTCTCGGTCGGCGTGGCCTACGTCTCGAAGTGGTTCCCGGCGGAGAAGCAGGGCACCGCGTTGGGTATTTTCGGCGCCGGCAACATCGGTTCCGCGGTCACCAAGTTGCTGGCGCCGATGGTGATGGTGGCGGCGGGTTGGACGATGGTGGCCAAGGTCTGGGCGGTAGGGCTGGCGGTGGCGGCGATCCTGTATTTCCTGTTCTCGCAGGAAGATCCGTCGCTGGAGCAGCGCCGCAAGTCCGGCGTCAAGCCGATGCCGTTCCGCGAGCAGATGGCACCGCTGAAGAACCTGCAGGTCTGGCGCTTCGCCCTGTACTACTTCTTCGTGTTCGGCGGCTTCGTCGCGCTGGCGCTGTGGCTGCCGCGCTACCTGATCGGCGCCTACGGGATGGACGTGAAGACCGCCGGCGTGCTGGCCGCGTGCTACTCGATCCCGGCCAGCCTGTTCCGCGTGGTCGGCGGCTGGCTGTCGGACAAATGGGGCGCGCGCAAGGTGATGTACTGGACCTTCGGCGTCTCGGTGGTCTGCTGCTTCCTGCTGGCCTACCCGGATACGCAGTACGTGGTGAAGGGCATCCAGGGCGACATCAGCTTCCATCTTGCCATCGGTCTGGTCCCGTTCACGGTGCTGGTGTTCGTGCTCGGCTTCTTCATGTCGCTGGGCAAGGCGGCGGTGTACAAGCACATCCCGGTGTACTACCCGCAGTACGTCGGCTCGGTGGGCGGCGTGGTCGGCATGATCGGCGGGCTGGGCGGCTTCCTGCTGCCGATCGCCTTCGGCGCGCTCAATGACTTGACCGGCATCTGGACCAGCTGCTTCATGCTGCTGTTCGTGCTGGTGGGCAGCGCACTGGCATGGATGCACTTCGCGATCCGCCGGATGGAGCGCAGCAAGTTCCCGCAGCTGGACCGCGAGACCGACCTGCCGGAAATCATCAACGCCAAGGCGGGTCGCTGAGGTTCGATCATGGCGCCGCCGCGGGGATAACGCGGCGGCGCATCGGCCTCAACCGGCGCCCGCCGTCCGCCACTGCCGGTGCAGGGCGCGCAGCTGGCCGCTGAACAGCAGTACCCAGGCGGTCAGGCCGACCCCGAACATCACCTGCGGCAGCGGGTGCAGGAAATCCAGTTCCATCGCCTGCATCATCCGCAGGGTGCTGGCGGCGTACATGCCCAGCGGGAACACCGCGCCCCAGTACATCGGGTCGTAGCTGAAGGGGAAGCGGCGCACGCCGTGGCGCCAGATCGCCAGCACCACCAGCATCGGGATCCACCAGGTGCCGGTGGCCCAGTAGAACACCGTGAAGCCCTTGATGAAGGGCAACATCGAGTGCAGGAACGGCGCGTGCGGGGTGTTGAGGATCAGCAGCGAACCGGCCAGGGTGGAGATGGCCATCGCCCCCATGTTGATCCAGTACGGCGGCGACAGGTCGGCGGGGGAGAACGCGAAGAAGGTGTAGCGGTAGAAGATCAGCGACATCATCCAGATGTAGAGCATGCCGCCCCACAGCCACATCGACAGGGCGAAGAAGTTCAGCTCCAGCCGCAGCGGCTGCGCCACTTCGGGTGCGACCAGCGCGGCCAGCACCGCCATCGACTGGGTGGCCACCACCGCCAGCAGCCAGCCGCCATTGATCCCGCGCGCCAGTTCGGGCTTGTCCTGCTTGACCGTGAGCACGGTGAAGATGGTGTAGGTGAAGGCGACCCAGGCCAGCAAGCCGACGATGCCCAGCGCCGCCGCCACCCGCAGGCTGCCGCCGATCAGCAGGCTCTGGCTGCCCAGCACCGAGCAGGCGGCGACGAAGGTGAAGAAGCCCGGCGCGTTGAGGTGGTTGAACAGGTCGTCCAGCACCCGCCGCGGGTGCCAGTACAGGTGCGCCAGCGCCAGCACGCCGATGACCACGAACAGGCACCAGTTCAGTGCCAGCAGGACGATGGGCAGTACCGGCACGTGCAGCATGTGCGCCGCCAGCGACAGGATGCCAGTGGCCATCACCATGCTGAAATAGCCCGGCGACAGGTTCTCGGTGGACGCGCGGACGTGCTGGAGCAGGGCAGGCATGGCGATTCTCCCGTGGCGGGCTGGGGCGGTGGACCGGTGCCGTGGGGAGGCTGGTCGAGACTAGTGGCGGAGGGGTGCAGGCCGTTTGATCGGGATCAAGCCGGGGGCATGCGGATATCGCCGCTCATACCAGCAGCGCCACCGCCTTCACCTGCGCCCACAGCGGCTTGCCCGGTTGCAGCCCCAGCCGCTCCACCGAGCGGTGCGAGATGCGCGCCAGCAGCGCCTGGCCCTGCGCATCCAGCCGCGCCTGCACCTGCCCGCCGGGTAGGTCGGATAGCGCGACCAGTGTCGCGGGCAATGAGTTGAGCAGGCTGGAATCATCGTGCCGGCTCAGCGCCAGGCTGACGTCGCGGGCCTGGATGCGCACGCGCAGGCGGGTGCCGGGCGCATGCGCGCCGCCGTGCGCATGCAGGGTGCCGGCGGGCGTGTGCAGGGTGAGCAGGCCGTGCGTATCGCGCGCGCTGACTTCGGCCTCCAGCACCACCCCGGCATCGTCGCGCAGCGCCAGCGGCAGGTCGTCGCGGTTCAGAACCTCCAGCGCGGGTCCGGCGGCGGTGACCCGGCCGGCGTCCAGCAGGATCAGGTGGTCGGCCAGGCGCGCGACCTCCTCGATCGCGTGGGTCACGTACAGCACCGGGATGCCAGCTTCGCGACGCACCGCTTCCAGGTAGGGCAGGATCTCGGCACGACGCGGCGCGTCCAGCGCGCTCAGCGGTTCGTCCAGCAGCAGCAGGCGTGGATTGCTGACCAGTGCGCGCGCCAGCGCCACCCGCTGCCGCTCGCCACCGGATAGCGAGTCCGGCCTGCGGGCGAGCAGCGGCGCCAGCGCCAGCCGCTCGATCCAGGTTTCCAGCAGTGCCCGCGGCGCACCCGCGCGCTTCCAGCCGTAGCGCAGGTTGGCGCCCGCCGAGAGGTGCGGCAGCAGGGCGCTGTGCTGGAATACCATGCCGACCCCGCGCCGGTGCGCCGGCAGCGCGCTGCGTGCGTCCTGCCAGCGCGAATCGCCCACCCGGATTCCACCTTGTGCGTCTGGCTCCAGCCCGGCGATGGCGCGCAGCAGGGTGCTCTTGCCGCAGCCGGAGGGGCCGAACACCACGCTGCAGCCGGCGCCCGGCAGGCGCAGGTCGAGATCCATGCGGAAGTCGCCGCGGGCAAGCCGCAGCGCGATGTGGATGTCGTCCATGTGCTCAGCCATGCGCCACCGCCGTGCGCCGGCCCAGCCACTGCATCAGTAGCAGCAGCGCGAACGAGAAGCCCAGCAGCCCGGCCGCCAGCAGGTGCGCATCGGCGTAGGCCATGCCTTCCACCTGATCGTACAGCAGCACCGACAGCACCCGCGTCTCGCCTTCGATATTGCCGCCCACCATCAGCACCACCCCGAACTCGCCCACGGTATGGGCAAAGCCGAGCAGGCTGGCGGTGACCAGCGACGGCCGCGACAACGGCAGCACCACGCTGAAGAAACGGTCCAGCGGCGAGGCGCGCAGGGTGGCGGCCGCTTCCAGGAGCGACGGCGGCAGCGCGGCGAAGCCCGCCTGCAGCGGGTGCACCACGAACGGCAGCGAATACAGCACCGAAGCCAGCAGCAAGCCCTTGAAGGTGAACGCCAGCGTGCCCAGTCCCAGCGCGGCGGTGAGCTGGCCGAGCGGACCATCGGGGGCGAGCCCGATCAGCAGGTAGAAGCCCAGCACGGTCGGCGGCAGCACCATCGGCAGCGCCACCACCGCGCCCACGGGCGCGCGCCAGCGCGAGCGCGTATGCGCCAGCCACCACGCCAGCGGCATGCCCAGCACCAGCAGGATGAGGGTGGTTAGGCCGGCCAGCTTCAGGGTCACCCAGCTGGCGGCCAGCCAGGCCGGCGTGGCGGCGTCCATTGGGAGGTCAGTCGTAGCCGAAGGCGCGGATGCGCTGCTTCGCCGCGGCGCTCTGCAGGTACTTCAGGAAGCCGCGCGCGGCGGGATTGCGCTCGCCGCGCTGGAGCAGCACCGCGCTCTGCACGATCGGCGCATGCCAGCTGGCCGGTACCTCCCAGCCGGAGCCGGGTTGGCCCTTGCGCGCCTGCTGCACCAGCGAGCGCGGCAGCAGGCCCAGCGGCGCGGCGCCGCTGACCACGAACTGGGTGGCCTGGCCGACGTTTTCGCCCAGCACCAGCTTCGGCCGCAGCTCTTCCCAGCGGCGCAGGTATTCCAGCGATTCGCGCGCCGCCGCGCCATACGGGGCAAGGTCGGGGTTGGCGATCGCCAGCCGTTCGATCGCACCCTTGCGCAGCAGCGCCTCGCCATCCTTCACCCGCGAAGGATCGCGGCTCCACAGCACCAGCCGGCCGATGGCGTAGTCCTGCAGGGTGTCGCCATCGGCCAGCCCTTCGTCCACCAGCATGCGCGGCGTTTCCGCATCGGCCGACAGCAGGACGTCGAACGGTGCCCCGCCGTGGATCTGTGCATACAGCTTGCCGGTGGAGGCGGCGCTGACCTCGATCCGGTGCCCGCTCTGCTTGCCGTAGGCGGCGGCCAGTTGCCTGGCTGCGTCGGCGAAGTTGGAGGCCACCGCCACCCGCGCCACCGCCGGCGCGGCCGGCTTCCTGGCCGGGGTCTGGGCCTGCGCGGCGATGGGCAGGAGGCTTGCAAGCGCCAGCAGCAGGCCGGCGAAGCGGTTGCGGGTCATGTCCGTTCCTTGGGGGTGAACGGCGCAAGTGTAGGGCAAGGCCATGCCGGCGAAGCGCGCGCGGCCGCCGGATGGGCTGGCGCCCCATGGCCTTATAATTCGCGGTTCCCGTTTCCCCGTCGAAGGTCACGCCCGCGTGTTCGAATCCCTGACCCAGCGCCTGTCCGGCACCATCGAGCGCCTGCGCGGCCGCGGCCGCCTCACCGAATCCAACATCAGCGAGGCCGTGCGCGAGGTGCGCATTGCCCTGCTGGAGGCCGACGTGGCGCTGCCGGTGGTGCAGGCGCTGATCCAGCGCATCAAGGTGCGCGCGGTCGGCCAGGAGGTGATGCGCTCGCTCTCGCCCGGCCAGGTGCTGGTCAAGATCGTGCGCGACGAGCTGGCGGCGGTGATGGGCGCGCAGGCCTCCGACCTCAACCTCAACGTGCCGGCCCCGGCGGTCATCCTGATGGCCGGCCTGCAGGGCGCGGGCAAGACCACCACCGTGGCCAAGCTCGCCAAGCACCTGAAGGACAAGCGCAAGAAGAAGGTGATGGTGGTCAGCGCCGACGTCTACCGCCCGGCCGCGATCGAGCAGTTGCAGACGCTGGCAGGGCAGGTGGGCGCGGTGTTTTTCCCGTCGCAGGCCTCGCAGAAGCCCGAGGCCATCGTGAGGGCCGCCATCGACGAGGCGAAGAAGACCTTTGCCGACGTGCTGATCGTCGACACCGCCGGCCGCACCAGCATCGACGACGCGATGATGGCCGAGATCAAGGCGCTGCACGGCGCGGTGAACCCGGTCGAGACCCTGTTCGTGGTCGACTCGATGACCGGCCAGGATGCCGCGGTCACCGCCAAGCACTTCGGCGAGGCGCTGCCGCTGACCGGCGTGGTGCTGACCAAGACCGATGGCGATGCCCGCGGCGGTGCGGCGCTGTCGGTGCGCTACATCACCGGCAAGCCGATCAAGTTCATCGGCGTGGGCGAAAAGCCCGACGGCCTGGACGTGTTCCATCCGGACCGCGCCGCCGGCCGCATCCTCGACATGGGCGACGTGCTGTCGCTGGTCGAGCAGGTCGAGGCGCAGGTCGACAAGGACAAGGCGCAGAAGCTGGCCGAGAAGGTCGCCAAGGGCAAGAAGTTCGACCTCAACGACATGCGCGACCAGCTCGAGCAGATGCAGAACATGGGCGGCCTGTCCGGGTTGATGGACAAGCTGCCGGGCGTCGGCCAGCTGCCGGAGCACGTCAAGCAGCAGGTCACCGGCAAGGAAGTGCCGCGGATGATCGCCGTCATCAATTCGATGACCAAGAAGGAACGCCGCAACCCCGACCTGCTCAACGGTTCGCGGCGCGCCCGCGTGGCGCGCGGCAGCGGGCAGACCCCGGCCGACGTCAACAAGGTGCTCAAGCAGTACCAGCAGATGGAAAAGATGATGGGCAAGCTGGGCCGCGGCGGCATGAAGGGCATGATGCGTGGCCTGTCCGGGATGATGGGCGGGCGCGGCGGGCTGCCGTTCCGCTGATCCACTGATGGACAAGGCCCGGCACTTCCACGCGCTGCACCGGGCCGGCCGGCCGCTGCTGCTGCCCAACGCGTGGGATGCCGGCAGCGCGGCCATGTTGGCCCGGATGGGTTTTGCCGCCATCGCCACCACCAGTGGCGGGCTGGCATGGTCGCTGGGTCATGCCGATGGCGAGCAGCTGCCGCTGCAGGACCTGCTGGCAGCCGTGCGCCGCATCGTGCGCGTGGTCGACGTGCCGGTGACGGTGGATTTCGAAGCCGGTTTCGGCGCGACGCCCGCGCAGGTAGGCGACAGCGTGCGCGCGCTGCTCGACACCGGTGCGGTGGGTTTGAACCTGGAGGACGGCATCGCCCATGCCCGCCTGCGCAGCCTCGGCGATGCTGCTGCGCGGATCGCGGCGGCGCGGGCCGCGGCCGAGGCAATGTGTATCCCCGCCTTCATCAACGCACGCGTGGACGGCTGGATCGTCGGCGGGATGGCCACGGGTGCATTGTTCGAGGATGGCGTGCGCCGCGCCCGTGCCTACCTGGATGCCGGTGCCGACGGCGTCTACCCGATCGCGCTGGCCGAGCCGGCCACCATCGGCGGATTCTGCGCCGCGGTTGCCGCGCCGGTGAATATTGGCGCCCGTCCCGGCCTGCCTGGCCTGGACATGCTGGGCCGTTTGGGCGTGGCGCGGGTGAGCACGGCCACCCGGTTGGCGATGGTGGCGCTGGCGGCCGCACGCGATGCCGCGCAGGCCGTGCGCGATACCGGCGGTTTCGATGCGCTGGCGCCAGACGTTGGCTATGACGACGTGCAGCAGTGGTTTGGCTGAGCTTGCTGGAAAGGAGAGGGTCGATGTCGCAACGCCTCGATTACAAGACCGCGTCCGCGGACGCCTTCAAGGCCATGCTCCAGTTGGAGCATCGGGTGCACAAGAGTGGGCTGGAGCCGCTGCTGCTGGAACTGGTGAAGTCGCGTGCCTCCCAGCTCAACGGCTGCGCCTGGTGCCTGGACATGCACAGCAAGGACGCGCGCGCACTGGGCGAAACCGAGCAGCGCCTGTACCTGCTCGCCGCTTGGCGCGATGCCCCCTGCTACAGCGAACGCGAGCGCGCGGCGCTGGCGTGGACGGAGGCATTGACGCAGCTTGCCAGTACCGCGGACGTGCCGGACGAGGTGTATGCGCAGGCGCGCCGGCACTTCGATGAAAAACAGCTGGTCGACCTGACCCTGGCCATCATCGCCATCAACGGCTGGAACCGCCTCAACGTCGCCTTCCGCACCGATATCGGCGATTACGTCAGCCCGCGCGCGGCGAAGGGCTGATCCGCGCGCCATTGCCAATCATTCGCAGCGCTGCTGGAAGCCTGCGGTTAAGCTTCGCCATCGCGTCGGGGGACGCATGCATGGGGAAGCTGCAATGTTCGAAGGAGAATCCGGTACGCCGGAGCATGTGCCGGCCGTGCCGGCGGAAACGCCCGTGGTCCGCCTCCAGCCGGAGTTCTCCGGCCGCGTCGGCGAGTATTTCGGCATCTGGTTCGTCAACCTGCTGCTCGGCATCGTCACCCTGGGCATCTATTCGGCCTGGGCGAAGGTGCGCACCGAGCGCTACTTCTACGGCAATACCCGGCTGGCGGGTTCCAGCTTCGATTACCTAGCCGACCCCATCGCCATCCTCAAGGGCCGGCTGATCGCCTATGCGGTGGTGGTCGCGCTGGCCCTGTCGTCGCATTTCTTGCCGCTGCTGTATGCGGTGATCCTGCTGGCGCTGGCTGCGTTGATGCCGCTGATCATCGTGCTGGGCCTGCGCTTCCGTGCGCGCAATTCGGCCTGGCGCGGGCTGAGCTTCCGCTTCGACCGCGGCGGCGGGGAAGCCTACGGCCCGTTCCTGGGCTGGCCGATCCTCAGTGGCCTGACCGCCACCCTGCTGTACCCGCTGATGAAGCTGCGGCAGCACGAGTTCGTCGTCGCCGGCCACGGCTTCGGGCGCCAGCGCTTCGCCTACGCCGGCGATGCCGGGCGCTACTACATCCCATACCTGGTCGCGCTGGGCATCGGCGTGGGCCTGATGGTGCTGTTCTTCCTGGGCTTCGGCGCGGTGGTCGCAGCTGGCGTGGTTGCCGGCAAAGGCGATGTCAATGGCGCCGGCGGCGCGGCGCTCGGGGTCGGGATGGTGGCGGCGCTGCTGCTGCTCTATGGCGGCATGTTCGGCGTGGGCATCTTCCTGCGGGTGAAGTTCGCCAACCTGCTGTGGAACAGCGCGCGGCTGGGCCCGCATCGCTTCGAATCCACCCTGCGCGTGCGCGACATGCTGTGGATCTACTTCAGCAATCTGGTCGCCATCGTCTGCACCCTGGGCCTGGCGGTGCCGTGGGCGATGATCCGGCTGGCCCGCTACCGCGCGGCGCACTTCGCGGTGTGGGTCGAGGGCAGCCTGGAGGAGTTCGTGCACGACAGCGAGCGTGACCATGGTGCCGCGGGCGCGGAGCTGGTCGATGCGCTCGACGTGGGCGTCGACCTCGGCTTCTGATGACGCCCACCGCGCACTGCTACGACGGCCAGTCCAGCCGCATGCGCACGGCGCGGCTGGACTGCGCCGACGGGTTCCTGCAGCTGGCGTTCGAGGACGGCCGGTTGCAGCAGTGGCCACTGGAGGCGGTGCGGATCCGGCCGCGGCTGGGCAATACCCCGCGGGTGCTGCAGCTGCCCGATGGCGGCCGCTTGGAAGTGGCGGACAGTCCCGAGCTGGCGCTCTGGTTCCCGGATGGCGGCAGCCGCATCGAAGGCTGGGCCGACTGGCTGGAGCGCCGCCGCAGCGCGATCCTGGGCTCGGCGCTGCTGGTGCTGGCGGCGACCGTGCTGTTCCTGCGCCACGGCATGCCGTGGCTGGCGCGCGAGGCGGCCGAGCGCATGCCGCCGGTGGTCGAGCGGCACGTCAGCGAGCAGGTGGTCGCGCTGCTCGACCGGCTGCATTTCGAGCCAAGCCAAGTGCCGGCCGCGCGTCGGGCGACGCTGGAGCAGCGCTTCCTGCAGCTGGTGCGGGGCGAACCGCGTTCGGCGCAGATGCGCATCGTGTTCGTGGACGCAGGGGGAATCGGGGCGAATGCATTCGCGCTGCCGGACGGGCGCATCTTCGTCACCGACCAGTTGCTGGAATTGGCCGGCAGTGATGACGAGGTGCTGGCCGTGCTCGCCCACGAGGCCGGGCACCACGTGCACCGGCACGGCATGCGCAGCGCCTTGGAGCAGTCGTCGGTCTTCGTCGTCGCCGGCTTGCTGTTCGGCGATGCCTCGGGCTCGTCGTTGGCGGTGTCGATCCCGGCCACGCTGCTGGGTAGCGGATTTTCCCGCGGCCACGAGCGCGAGGCCGACGCCTACGCGTTCGACCTGCTGCGGCGGCACGGGCAATCGCCCGGGACGTTCGCCGCGATGATGCGGCGACTGTCGGCGCAGGTACCGGAGGCGCTGGAAAAAGGCCCGATGGGTTACCTGTCCACCCATCCGCCCAGTCCCGAGCGGATCGCGGCGGCCGAACAGGCGGCCAAGGTCGCCGGGGTGGGGGCGGCTTCCCCGTAGCAGCCGGTGCAGCTATACTTGCTGGCTTACCCGGCCATCCCGGCCGCTGGGCAACACCGAGAAAGCACCATGGTCAAGATTCGCCTTACCCGTGGCGGCGCCAAGAAGCGCCCCTTCTACCACATCATCGTCACCGACAGCCGCAGCGCCCGCGATGGCCGCAACATCGAGCGCGTGGGCTTCTACAACCCGGTGGCGCAGGGCCAGGAAAAGCGCATCGAGCTGAACGTCGAGCGCATGAAGTTCTGGCTGGACAACGGCGCGCAGCTGACCGACAAGGTCGCCGACCTGTACAAGCAGGCCGCCAAGGCCGCCTGACGGCTTCGGGCCGCTTCGCGCGGCCCGTTGCATCGAACGCATGAACGCACCGGACGCCGGCCAGCGGAAGAATCCAGAACGGATGATCCCGATGGGCCGGTTGCACGGTGCGTTCGGCGTGCGCGGTGAAGTGAAGCTGGAAAGCTACGCCGATCCGCTGCGCGCCATCGCCCGCTACCAGCCGTGGACGCTGCGCGATGCGCGCGGCAACGAGCGGCTGTGCGAAGGCGCGAAGGTACGCGAGGGCGGCAAGGGGCTGATCGCCACCTTGCCGGGCGTGGAAGACCGCGATGCCGCCGACGCGCTGCGCGGCACGGACATCCTGGTGCCGCGTTCCGCGCTGCCGCCGCCTGCGCCCGGCGAGTATTACTGGATCGACCTTGAAGGCCTGCGCGTGGTCAACCTGGACGGCGCGGACTTCGGCGTGGTCTCCCATCTGTTCAACAACGGTGCCAACGACGTGCTGGTGGCGCAGGGCGAGCGCGAGCGGATGATCCCGTTCGCGCAGCCGGCGTACGTGCATGGCGTGGATTTCGATGCCGGCGTGGTCACCGTCGACTGGGACGCGGACTTCTGAAGCGGATGCCGATGCGCTTCGACATCGTCAGCCTGTTTCCCGACTTCGTCGCCCAGATCGCCGCGCATGGCGTGGTGGGGCGTGCCGGCGAGCGCGGGCTGCTGTCGCTGCACGGCTGGAACCCGCGCGATTACGCCGAGGGCAATTACCGCCGGGTCGATGACCGCCCGTTCGGCGGCGGCCCCGGCATGGTGATGATGATCGACCCGCTGCGCGCGGCGATCCGCGCGGCGCGCGACGCCGACCCGGCCCCGGCGCGGGTGGTCTACCTCAGCCCGCAGGGCGGCCGGCTGGACCAGCGCAAGGTCCGGGAGCTGGCGGCGCTGCCGCGGCTGGTGCTGCTGTGCGGCCGCTACGAAGGCGTCGACGAGCGCCTGCTGCAGGCCGAGGTGGACGAGGAAATCTCCATCGGCGACTACGTGCTGTCCGGCGGCGAGCTGGCCGCGGCGGTGCTGGTCGACGCAGTGGCGCGGCTGCAGGACGGCGCGCTGAACGATGCCGATTCCGCGGTCCAGGACAGTTTCGAGGGCGACGGCCTGCTGGACTGCCCGCACTACACCCGGCCGGTCGAACATGCCCTCGGCGCGGTACCGGAGGTGCTGCTGTCCGGCAACCACGCCGAGATCGCGCGCTGGCGTCGGCAGCAGTCGCTGGGCCGCACCTGGCTGCGTCGGCCCGACCTGCTGGATGAGGCGGCGCTGTCGAAGGCCGACCGCGCTCTGTTGGAGGCATTCCGCGCGCGCTGGCTGCAGGCGGTGGGCGAGCCGCCCGCGGGCGATGCCTGAGCCCCGGCACCGCGGCTGGATTTCCGCTACAATGCGCGGCTGGGCCCTGCCCATGTACCACGCTGCACCGAGCCATGACGCGGGTCCACGTGCACTCGCGCAACAACGACACCAACAGGCGCGTGCCAATGCACGCAACAAAAATCCAAGGTTGATCCCATGAACAAGCCCTCGATCCACACCCTGCTGCAGGACTTCGAAACCGCGCAGATCTCGCGCAAGCTGCCCGACTTCGGCCCCGGCGACACCGTCGTCGTCAACGTCAAGGTGAAGGAAGGCAACCGCGAACGCGTGCAGGCCTACGAAGGCGTGGTCATCGGCAAGAAGAACGCCGGCCTGAACTCCGCGTTCACCGTGCGCAAGATTTCCCACGGCTTCGGCGTGGAGCGCGTGTTCCAGACCCACAGCGCCGCCATCGACTCGGTGGAAGTGAAGCGCCGTGGCGCCGTGCGCGCCAGCAAGCTGTACTACCTGCGTGGCCTGGAAGGCAAGAAGGCGCGCATCAAGGAAGACCTGGCCGGCAACGCCAAGGCGCGCGCCAAGGCCGCTGCCGAAGCCGCCGCCGAGTAATTCCGGCGCAGCGTCCGCACGACGGCCACCTCCGGGTGGCCGTTTGCGTTTCCGGGGCCGCAAGATCACGCCATGCCGATGCAGATGCCAGAGGAAGCCGCCAGCGTCCGCCTTGACCTGTGGCTGTGGGCGGCGCGCTTCTTCAAGACCCGCGCGCTGGCCAAGCACGCCATCGACACCGGCAAGGTGGAGATCGGCGGGCAGCGCGCCAAGCCCGCGCGCGGGGTGCGCGTGGGGGATGCGCTGCAGGTCACCCGGCTGGAGGAGCGCTTCGAGGTCGAAGTGCTGGCACTCGGCACCGTGCGCGGCCCGGCCAGTGTCGCGCAAACCCTGTATCGCGAATCGGATGCATCGAAGCAGGCGCGCGAGCAGGCCCGTGCGCAGCGCGCCGCCGAGCGCGCCGGCTACCACCCACCGGACACCAAGCCGGACAAGCGGGCGCGCCGGCTGATCCGCGCGCTGGGCGACATCGACGCGCTGTAGGCAGGCGGCGCCCGCCCGCCGGCGCGGGTATCCTGCGCTGCCTTTCCCGCGTACCCGCCGATGACGCAGCGCGCCACCCGCCTCCTGCAGCTGCTGGATGATCTCCGGCGCAGGCGCCGTCCCGTCCGCGGCGCGCAGCTGGCAGCCCAGCTCGGGGTCAGCCTGCGCACCCTGTACCGCGATATCGAGGCCCTGCGCGGGCAGGGCGCCGACATCGCGGGCGACCCCGGCATCGGCTACCTGCTGCGTCCCGGCTTCCTGCTGCCACCGATGATGTTCTCGGAGGAGGAGCTGGAAGCGATGGTGCTTGGAACCCGCTGGGTGGCCTCGCATGCCGACCCCGAGCTGGCGGCGGCGGCGCGCGGCGCGATGGACCGCATCCTCGGCATCCTGCCGGCTGGGCTGCGCCTGCAGGTGGAAACCGGCGGCCTGTTCGCGCCGGACTGGTGCCCTAAGACCCCCGAGCCCTGGCTGCCCACGCTGCGCCGCGCCATCCGCGAGCAGCGCGTGCTGCACCTGGCCTATGCCGATGCCGGCGACCGGGTGTCGCAGCGCACGGTCTGGCCGTTCGCGATGGCATTCCTCGAAGACCGTCGCCTGCTGGCGGCCTGGTGCGAGCTGCGCGGGGATTTCCGCCATTTCCGCGCCGATCGCGTGCTGGGGCTCGAGGACGCCGGACGGCACTACCCGCAGACGCGGCATGGGCTGCTGCAGCGCTGGCGCGAACACGAGCGGATCCGCCAGCGCGATTGAGGGCTGCTGCCAGCAGCTGTCAGCAGGGCCGGCGCAGACTGCGCGTCCACCCAACGCAGGACCCGCCATGACCCCGCAGCTGCGCTTCTACACCAACCCGATGTCGCGCGCCCGCATCACCCGCTGGATGCTGGAGGAAACCGGCCTGCCATACCACGAGGTGCAACTCGATTTCGGCACCAGCATGAAGTCGCCGGACTTCCTCGCCGTCAACCCGATGGGCAAGGTGCCGGCGCTGGTGCACGACGGCGTGGCGATCACCGAGAACGCCGCCATCTGCCTGCATCTTGCCGATCTGGTGCCGGAGCTGGGCCTGCTGCCGCCGCCGGGCACGCCGGAGCGCGGCGCCTGCTATCGCTGGATGCTGTTCGCCAGTCCGCTGGAGTTCTTCATCACCGCGCGCCGGCACGGCACCATCGCGCCGTCGATGGAGGCCGGCTACGGCAACGAGGCCGACCTGCTGCGCACGCTGGAAGGCGCGGTGGCGGGCAAGCGGTATCTGGTCGGTGACCGCTTCACCGTGGCCGACCTCTACATCGCCGCGTTCATTGGTTACTACATCCAGATCGGCGAGCTCGAGCCCAAGCAGGTGTTCCGGGACTACGCGATGCCGCACCTGCAGCGCGCCGCTGCGCAGCGTGCGAATGCCCGCGACGACGCGCTCGCAAGGCCGGCATCGAAGCCGGTGCAGGAGGAAGCCCACTGAAAGTGTGCGTTTGCCCGGCCGGCTTCCCGCGCGCGGGGAGCCGGCTGGCGCAGGCGTGCGGGTGCCGCACCGGCTCCGCGTGCAGGACAGCGGCGCGGGGGCGCTGCGGAATGGATTAGGCGGAATGCGCTAGGCCCGGCCGCTGCGGTTAGTGCTTCCAGCAAATGGCGGTGCGTGCCGTGCATTGCCAACATGCGCTGGAAGCACTGGAGGCAAGGAGCCGCGCCATGACCGTTACGGTATTGAGGATGGGGTCGAAAGGAAGCGAGGTAAGGCGGCTGCAGGAGGCGCTCAACCGCAAGTTGCCGGGCTGCAGCCTTCGCCCGGACGGCGACTTCGGCAACCAGACCCGCAATGCGGTGCGCCGTTACCAGGACCAGGCCTGGCTGGTGGTGGATGGCGAGGCGGGCCAGTGCACGCAGAACGCGCTGTTCGATGCGGAAGCCTATCCGCCGGCCCGGCACCAGCGCACGTTCATTCCCCAGCCCACCAACAGCACCTGCTGGGCGGCGGCGACGGCGATGCTCAAGAACAGCAGCGTCGCCGCGGTGAAGGCGGCGACGCCCGCCGACATGTGGGACGACACCAACGGCCTGTACAACCAGTCGGACGTCGCCAACTGGGTGCCGCAGACCGAGCGTTACGCGCGGGTGCACCATCTGCGCGCGTATCCGCCTGCTTCGTGGATGCCACAGGCGTTCGCGGCGATGGTGCGGCAGGGCCCGGTGATGGTGGATACGCTGTGGAACACCGGCGGCTACCTGCGCCGGATCCCCGGCGGTTACCAGGGCAGCCCGGGGCACATGACCCTGGTGGTCGGCATCCGCGGTGACAACGATCCCAGCGGCCGCGGCACCACCCTGATGGTGTACGACCCTTGGGAGCCGAACATCGGGCGGCAATGGCGGGTCAGCTACCTGCGCTGGGTGTCCGAGGTCAGCACCCGCACCTACCGGCTGTTCCAGTGAGGCGTCGGCGACTCACGCGCCGGTTTCCCGCGGCGGCAGCTCCACGTTGCGCTGGAACTCGAAGATCAGCCGCGTCTCGATGTGGGCCACTTCCTCGCGCTCGGTGAGCGCGGCGAGGGTGAACTGGCGCAGGTGCTCGCTGTCGCGCACGCCGACGTGGGCAAGGAAGTCGTCCGCGCCGGCCACGTGGTAGCAGGCCAATACCTCGGGCAGACCCAGCAGGTGCTGGTGGAAGCCGTCGACCAGTGCGCGCGAGTGCCGGGCCAGCCGCACCGAGATCATCGCCTGCAATCCCACGCCCATGGCTTCGGGGGCGATCTCGGCGTGGTAGCCCAGCAGGATCTTCGCTTCGCGCATCCGCCGCACCCGCTCCAGCGCGGTGGACGGCGCGATGCCGACCTTTTCGGCCAGATCCTTGTTGGGCAGCCGCGCATTCTTCCGCAGCAGGCGGAGCAGGGCGTAATCGATTCGGTCCAGCATGGTGGTTTGGTGCCTTGGCGAAATATCGTTCGACACGACGGTTGGCAGTCGAACAGGGTTCTAGGATAGCGGTATCCCATCGCACCCGAGGCCGCCATGCACCGTTTCCAGACCACTGCCGTCCACGCCGGCCGCGAGGACTTCGGCGACCTCTGCGTGCACGCGCCCCCGCTGGACTTGTCCACCACCTATCCGATCGCCGACCTCGATGTCGGCAGCGCCAGTTTCGATGCGCTGGTGGGCGGCCACGCCAGCGCCGCCAATCCGATCTACGCGCGTCTGCACAACCCCACCGTGGCCCGCGCCGAAAATGCCATCGCCGCGCTCGAGGGCACCCAGGCCTGCGTGGCCTACGCCTCCGGCATGGCGGCGATGACGGCCGTGCTGCTGGATCGCGCCCAGCACGGCAAGCACGTGCTGGTGGTGCGCCCGCTGTACGGCACCGCCGACCACCTGCTGGCCACCGGCATGTGCGGGCTGGAGGCGGAGTTCGTGAAGGCCGAGGACATCGCCGCGCGGCTTCGCCCCGATACCGCATTGGTGGTGATCGAAACCCCTGCCAACCCCACCCTCAACCTGGTCGACATCCGGGCGGTGGTCGCGGCTGCCGGCAGCGTGCCGGTGCTGGTGGATTCCACCTTCGCCACCCCGGTGCTGCAGCGCCCGGCGGAGCTGGGCGCTGCCTACGTGCTGCACAGCGCCACCAAGTTCCTCGGTGGCCACGGCGACGTGATCGCCGGGGTGGTCTGCTGCGATGAAGCCCGCGCCGCGCCGCTGCGCACGGTGCGCGCCGCTACCGGTGCGCTGCTGCACCCGCTGGCCGCCTACCTGCTGCACCGCGGCCTGCCCACGCTGAAGCTGCGGGTGGAAGCCGCGCAGGCCAATGCGCAGGTGCTGGCGCAGCGCCTGGGCGAACACCCGGCGGTGTCGAAGGTGTTCTATCCGGGCCTGCCGGGTGCGCACGGCGCGCACCTGGTCGGTACCCAGATGCGCGGGCCGGGCTGCCTGATGGCATTCGAATTGCGCGGCGGCCACGACGCAGCCGCCAAGGTGATGGCGTCGGTGAAGGTGATGACCGCGGCGGTGAGCCTTGGTTCGGTGGACAGCCTGATCCAGCATCCCGCCGGCCTGACCCACCGCATGGTGGACGAGCAGGTCAAGGCCGCCACCGGCATCACTGCCGGCCTGCTGCGCCTGTCGGTGGGGATCGAGGACGTGGAAGACCTGTGGGACGACCTGGCGCAGGCGATGGCGGCCAGCGGCGCCTGAGCGCCAAGGGAGGCCGGCGCCGAAACCGCGGTGCCGGCTGACTCAGCCCGCCCGGCCGCCGACCGGTGGCAGCAGGACGATCAGCAGCGTCGCCAGCGGCCCGCCCAGCAGCGAGCCCAGCCACCAGCCGAAACCGCTGCGGCCCTTGGACTGGGCCAGGCCGGCGTTGATCAGTGACAGGGTTCCCCAGCCGACGAAAAAGCTGGAACCCGCGTGCGGAAGATTCATGCGTTGCGCTCCATTCGGGGAGGACGTGCGGGGTGGGTGCGCGGACGGGGAGGTCCGCGCACCCACGGCGTCAGCGACCGCCGCCGAGTAGCCCGCCGCCGATCTTCATCAGGTCGCCCAGTCCCAGCTGGCCGTCGCCGTCCTGGTCGAGCACGGCGCCCAGCAGTCCGCCGCCAAGGCCGCCGGCCTGGCGCACCTGCGCGTGTTCCTGGCTGAGGATGTCGCCCAGCGCCTGCGGCGATGCCGCTTGCTGCTGGCCGCCGAACATGCGCTTGGCCAGGTAGGCCATGACGATGGGGGCAAGGATCTTCAGCAGCATCTGCGCCTTGTCCCCGCCCAGCCCGGTGGCCTGGCCGAGGCCGCTTTCCGCACGCGGCAGTTGGCCGCCGAAGATATGGCCGAGCTGGCCGAGTCCGTCGGTCTGGCGGCCCTGCTGGCCACCCAGCACCGCGCCAAGGACGTCGCCGAGCCCGCCGCCGCCGTTGTGGTCGCGGCCCAACGCGCCGAACAGGGCTTCCGCACCGCCCGGCTGGGCGGTGTTGCGGCCCATCGCCCCGAGGATCATCGGCAGGGCGGCTGCAATCGCACCCGAGGTCTGCGCAGTGCTGGTGCCCAGCTGCTGGCTGATCTGCTGCAGGGCGGGGCCGGACAACTGGGAAAAGAGATCATCGGTCAGGGACGGCATGCGGGACTCCTGCGCGGTCGCCGGTTGGCGGGTACGGCTAGGGTAACCCCGCAACGGAAACGCCGGCAGGCGAACCTGCCGGCGTCCAGGCGGGATGGCGAAGTCTTCAGCCCAGGCTGTTTGGGGATTGCTCGCCGGCGAAGGCGCCGAGCTTGCGCAGCGCGGCCTCCACCCCGGCGCCGTAGGCCGGGTCGGCCTTCGTGCAGTTGTCCACGTGGCGGCGCTTGATGAAGTCGGGCGCGTCGCCCATGGCACGGGCGGTGTTGTCGAACAGCAGTTGTTGTTTTTCCGGCGTCATCAGGCGGAACAGGTCGCCGGGTTGCTTGAAGTAGTCGGCATCGTCCTCGCGGTAGTTGAACCAGTCCGCGAGGTTGCCGCTGATCTTCAACGGCGGCTCGCGGAACTGCGGCTGTTCCTGCCACTGCTGGAAGCTGTTGGGCTCGTAATGCGGCAGGCCGCCGTAGTTGCCGTCGACCCGGCCGATGCCGTCACGGTGATTGCTGTGCACCGGGCAGCGCGCGGCGTTGACCGGGATCTGCTGGTAGTTGGTGCCCAGCCGATAGCGCTGCGCATCGGCGTAGTTGAACAGCCGCGCCTGCAGCATCTTGTCCGGCGACACGCCGATGCCCGGCACCAGGTTGCTGGGCGCGAACGCACTCTGCTCGACGTCGGCGAAGAAGTTCTCGGGGTTGCGGTTGAGCTCGAACTCGCCGACTTCGATCAGCGGGTAGTCCGCCTTCGGCCACACCTTGGTCAGATCGAACGGGTGGTAGGGCACCTTCTCCGCGTCGGTTTCCGGCATCACCTGCACATACATTTTCCATTTCGGGAAGTCGCCGCGCTCGATGGCATCGAACAGGTCGCGCTGGTGGGTCTCGCGGTCATTGCCGATCGCTTCGGCGGCCTCGGCGTCGGTGAGGTTCCTGATGCCCTGCTGGGTGCGGAAGTGGAACTTCACCCAGAAGCGCTCGCCGGCGGCATTCCAGAAGCTGTAGGTATGCGAGCCGAAGCCGTGCATGTGGCGGTAGCTGGCGGGAATGCCGCGATCGCTCATCACGATGGTGATCTGGTGCAGTGCCTCCGGCAGCAGCGTCCACCAGTCCCAGTTGTAGGTGGCGCTGCGCAGATTGGTGCGCGGATCGCGCTTGACCACCTTGTTGAGGTCGGGGAACTTGCGCGGATCGCGGATGAAGAACACCGGGGTGTTGTTGCCCACCATGTCCCAGTTGCCTTCCTCGGTGTAGAACTTCAGCGCGAAGCCGCGGATGTCGCGCTCGGCGTCCGCCGCGCCGCGCTCGCCGGCCACCGTGGTGAAGCGGGCGAACATTTCCGTCTTCTTGCCGACCTTCGAGAAGATCGCGGCGCGCGTGTAGCGGGTGATGTCGTGGGTGACGGTGAAGGTGCCGAACGCGCCGGAGCCCTTGGCGTGCATGCGCCGCTCCGGGATCACCTCGCGCACGAAGTTGCCCAGTTTCTCGTGCAGCCACACGTCCTGCGCAAGCAGCGGGCCGCGCGGGCCGGCGGTCAGGCTGTCCTGGTTGTCGGGTACCGGCGCGCCGAAGTCGGTGGTCAGGTAGCTGGGCTTGGGCGGATCTGTGGGCTTGCGCATCGCACTGGCTCCGTGGCGGGTGATGCGGCCACTCTAGGAGCCCTGGTCGATGATTGGAAATCGATTGGCGGGATCATTTCGATTGCTTTTGGCTATGCGCCAGCCACCGGCGATCAACGCCCTGATGGACCGTCGACGCGTCGGCTCCAGTCCTCCACCGCGCCCTGTTCCAGGCGACGTTCGATCAGCTTGCGGTGCGATGGCACCAGCGGCAGCGCCAGCGCGGGTTCCAGCTGGTCCGGGTCGAGCACGCGCTGGTACAGCAGCACGCCCAGGCGCTGCAGCGTCCAGCCCGGGTGCGGGCGTTCGGCCAGCGCCAGCATGTCGCCGGCGCGCGCCGTGCCGGGCTGCAGCACCCGGTAATACCAGCCAGTGCGGCCGGTGGCCTGGACCCGGCGGGCCATGTCGGCCACGCCGAAGCGGTCGTTGAGCTTCCAGCACGGTTGCCGGCCCTGGCTGACTTCCAGCAGCGCGCTGCCGAGGGCGAAGCGGTCGCCCAGGCAGACATCGGCTTCGGTCAGGCCGCGGGTGCTGATGTTTTCGCCGAACGCGCCGGGCGCTTCCAGCATCGGCAACGCGCCGAGGTCTTCGCGCCAGGTGGCGTAATGGTCGAAGGCGTAGTGATGTACCGCCTTGTCCACGCCGCCGTGCACGCGCAGGTCGCCCTGCTCGTCGCCTTCGATGCCCAGCTCGCCGATGCGCACCGCGCCGGCCAGCGGTCGCTTGTCGATGGCGCTGCTGGTGCCGGGCCGCGTGTAGGCGCGCGCCTTGCCGGCCAGCAGCGCATCCACGGCGACGGCGGTCGAGCCGCTCACGTCAGCGCCTTCAGCCGGTACAGCGCTTCCAGCGCCTGTTTCGGAGTCAGGTCGTCGGGGTCGATGCCGGCCAGCGCATCCAGCGCCGCGCTGGACGGGGCGAACAGGCCGAACTGCTGCGGCGCATCCAGCGCCGGTGCGCTCAGCGGGACATGCGGCGCGTCGCGGCTCTGCGCCTCGAGCTCCGCCAGCCGCGTCCTGGCCTGCTGCAGCGCGGCTTTCGGCAGGCCGGCCAGCGCCGCCACCTGCAGGCCGAAGCTGCGGTTGGCCGGGCCGGGGCGGACCGCGTGCATGAACACCAGCGCATCGCCATGCTCGACCGCGTCGAGATGCAGGTTGGCGATGCCGCTGCCCGGTTCGGCCAGCGCGGTCAGTTCGAAGTAGTGGGTTGCGAACAGCGTGTAGCTGCGGTTGCCGGCAGCCAGCTGCCGCGCCACCGCGTCGGCCAGGGCCAGGCCGTCGTAGGTGGAGGTGCCGCGGCCGATCTCGTCCATCAGCACCAGCGACTGCTCGCTGGCATGGTGCAGGATGTAGGCGGTCTCGCTCATCTCCACCATGAAGGTGGACTGGCCGCGCGCCAGGTCGTCGCCGGCGCCGATGCGGGTCAGGATCCGGTCGATCGGCCCGATCTCCGCCCGCGCGGCCGGCACGAAGCTTCCGATGCAGGCCAGCAGCACGATCAGCGCGTTCTGCCGCATGAAAGTGGACTTGCCGCCCATGTTCGGGCCGGTGATGACGTACATCCGCGTTGCGTCATCGAAGACAAGATCGTTCGGCTCGAACGGCGCATCGCGCAGCGCTTCCACCACCGGGTGGCGACCGCGTTCGATGCGGATGCCGGGGTCGTCGCGCAGCGTCGGGCGGTTCCAGTCCAGCGCCTGCGCGCGTTCGGCGAAACCGGCCAGCACGTCCAGTTCGCTCAGCGCCAGCGCGCAGCGGCGCAGCGGCTCCAGCACCTCGTTGAGCAGGTCCAGCACGCCCTCGTAGAGCAGCTTCTCGCGCGCCAGCGCCCGCTCGCGCGCGGACAGCACCTTGTCCTCGAAGCCCTTCAACTCCTCGGTGATGTAGCGCTCGGCGCCGGTCAGGGTCTGGCGGCGGGTGTAATGCACCGGCGCCTTGTCGCTCTGGCCCTTGCTGATCTCGATGAAATAGCCGTGCACGCGGTTGTAGCCGACCTTGAGGTTGGCGATGCCGGTGGCCTCGCGCTCGCGTGCTTCCAGGTCGATCAGGAACTGGTCGGCATTGGTCGAGAGCTGGCGCAGTTCGTTGAGTTCGGCATCGAAACCTTCCGCGATCACGCCGCCGTCGCGCGCCAGCAGCGGTGGCTGGGCGACGATGGCGCTGCGCAGGGCGTGCGCGGTGGCGTCGTGCTCGCCCAGTTCGGCGTGCAGCGCGGCAAGGCGCGGCGAGTCCAGCGGAGCGAGGATCGCGCGCACGGCCGGCAGCAGCGACAGCCCGTCGCGCAGTGTGGACAGGTCGCGGGGGCGGGCGCTGCGCAGGGCGACGCGCGCGAGGATGCGTTCCATGTCGCCGAGGCCTCGGAACGCCTCGCGCAGGGCATCATCGGCGCGATGCTCGATCAACGTCTGCACCGCGTGGTGGCGTTCGTCGACCACCCGGCGGTCGCGCAGCGGGCGGTGCAGCCAGCGCCGCAACAGGCGGCCGCCCATCGGGGTGACGGTGGAGTCCAGCACGCCGAGCAGGGTGGCTTTCACATCGCCGTCGACGCGTGTGTCCAGCTCCAGGTGGCGGCGCGTCGCGGCGTTCATCGCGATGGCGTCGTCGCTGGTCTCGAGGGCGATGCTGCGCAGGTGCGGCAGCCGCTGCTTCTGGGTTTCCTCGATGTAGCCCAGCACCGCCGCGGCGGCGGCGACCGCCAGCGGGCGGTCTTCCAGGCCGAAGGCGGTGAGGTCGTGCACGGCGAAGAACTGCAGCAGCTGGCGGCGACCGGAGTCGGCATCGAACAGCCACGGCGGGCGCCGGCGCAGCCCGCGCGATTCCAGCGCGCAGGCCGGCCAGCCGTCCTCGTCGGCAAGCAGCGTTTCCGCCGGCTGCAGGCGCGCCAGCTCGGCCTCAAGCGCGTCCTCGCCGGCCACTTCGTTGGCGCGCAGGCGGCCGCTGGCAAGGTCGGCCCAGGCGAGGCCGTAGCCCCGGCCCTTGCTGGACACGCCGCCGCGGCTGATCGCCAGCAGCAGGGTGTCGCGGCGTTCGTCCAGCAGCGCTTCGTCGGTCACCGTGCCGGGGGTGACGATGCGCACCACCTTGCGCTCCACGATGCCCTTGGAGGTCGCGGGGTCGCCGATCTGCTCGCAGATGGCCACCGATTCGCCCAGCGCCACCAGCCGCGCCAGATAACCTTCGGCGGAATGGTGGGGAACGCCGGCCATCGGGATCGGCTGGCCGGCCGACTGTCCGCGCTGGGTCAGGGTGATGTCGAGCAGCCGCGCCGCCTTGCGCGCGTCATCGAAGAACAGCTCGTAGAAATCGCCCATGCGGAAGAACAGCAGCACGTCCGGATGCTCCGCCTTGGCGGCGAAGAACTGCTTCATCAACGGGGTGTGTTCTGCGGGAGGCGTGGGCTTTCCCTGGGGGTCTTTCGTTTCGAGCATTTGCCGCGGAGTGCCGGAATCGGGGAGGTGGCTGCGGATTCGCAGCGGAGGGCAGCCATCTTAGTGGGCAACGCCGGCGAAGGGGGCGCCCGCGCGCGCCACGGGGCGGGATTGCCGGGCCGGTGCGTTCGCGCGCGGATTTCAGGCGCGCGGACGGCGCGGCCGCACCGAGACATGGCGGTGGTCGGGAACGTGCCAGCGCCACGGGAAATCGGTGGCCTTGCTGATGCCGATGCGCGGGCCCACCACGGGATCGGCGGGCGGCGGGGTGCCATCGCTGGCGATGCGGATGCCGCGGTCGCCCAGCACGAGGTCGGCGCCATCCAGTTCGCGGGTGATGCCGAAGGCCTGCGACAGCTTGCCGGGACCGCTGGCCAGGTCGGTGTCGCGGCGTGCGGCCGGACGCGCAGCGCGCATGGCTTCGATGCCGCGCAGCGGCTCGGCGGCGCGCAGCAGCACGCCCACGCCTTCGCCCACTTCGCCGCAGACGGCGTTGCTGCCCCAGTGCATCCCGTAGGTGAAATAGACATACAGGTGGCCGGGCGGGCCGAACATGGTGGCGTTGCGCGCGGTCGGTCCGCGGTAGGAGTGTGCCGCCGGGTCCTCGTGGCCGGCATAGGCTTCCACTTCGACGATGCGCGCGACGCGTCCGTCGGCCCGCACCAGCAGCTTGTTCAGCAGCTCCGGGGCCACCATGGCCGGGTGCCGGCGGTAAAAGTCCCGCGGCAGCGCTGGCCAGCCCAGTTCAATGGCGGGTGGCACGGTCCACCGTGACGTCGTGGCGGTCAAGGTGTTGCTGCGGATCCTTGGCGGCTTGCGGCGCCGGGCGCGGCGACGCGGTGCGCCCGCCGATATCCGCGAACACGCGATCGAGGTCCTGGCGGAAACGCGGCATCTGCGCGGCAATGGCATCCAGCCGCGCGTCCAGGTCGGTTCTGTTGGGCATGACGGCCTCCTGTGTCTGCCATGGAAGTGTATTGCGATGCTCGTCGGGGCGGTTCACAAGCCGATCACCGGCGGCGGGTAGGGCAGGTCGCAACGGTGCCGAGGCGATCCTGCGAGGGGCTCCGGCGATGCCCTGGGGCAGCGCATGCAGGACGTCTGGTCGCCCTGTTGCAGGTGTGCTAGCGTCCTTGGCATGCGGCCATCCCCCACGTGGTCGCAGCCACGGCAGCAGCTGTCCAAAACGATTCCATCGAAACCATCAGTGGGGGGAAGGTCATGCTTCGCAAGCAACCGCAACGTAGTCCGTTGTCCTTGGCAGTCATCGCCGGACTGGTCTCCACGCTCGCCCTGCCTGCCTTCGCGCAGGACGCCGCCCCGGCGGCGCAGCAGGAAGCCAAGACCCTCGATACGCTGGTCGTCACCGCGCAGAAGCGCGAAGAAGTCATGCAGGACGTGCCGATCGCGGTCACTGCGCTGTCCCAGCAGACCCTGCAGGACACCGGCGTCCGCGACATCAAGGACCTGCAGATCCTGGTGCCGGGCCTGACCGTCACCAGCACCCAGAGCGAGACCATCACCACTGCGCGCATCCGCGGCATCGGCACGGTGGGCGACAACGTCGGCCTGGAATCCTCGGTGGGCGTGGTGATCGACGGCGTGTACCGCTCGCGCAACTCGACTGGCTTCGGTGACCTCGGGGAGCTGGAGCGCATCGAGGTGCTGAAGGGTCCGCAGGGCACCCTGTTCGGCAAGAACACCTCGTCCGGCGTGATCAACGTGGTCACCCGCAAGCCGGGCTTCGAGCGCACCGCCGACGGCGAAGTCACCTTCGGCAACTATTCCGCGCTGGGGCTGGCCGGTTCGTTCAACACCCCGCTGGGCGATTACGCCGCGCTGCGCGTGTACGCCGCGCACCGCAACCGCGATGGCTGGATGACGGTGAAGACCGGCGCCGGCCCGCGCAGCGAGGACCGCGACTACGACCAGGACTTCGACACCTTCCGGGCGAAGCTGCTGATCGCCCCGGCCGATAACGTGGAGATCATCCTGTCGGCCGATTCCACCCGCCGCGACGAGAACTGCTGCACCGCCGTGCAACTGGTCAGCGGCCAAAGCTCGACCCTGATCAACGCGCTGGCAGGCGGCGGCGCCATCGCCCCCACTGGGCAGGCCGATCCGTGGTCGCGCATTTCCTATAGCAACCGCAGCACCGCGCAGCAGATCAGCGACCGCGGCGTGCAGGCGGAGGTCAACATCGACCTGGACATGTTGGGCGGGGCCCGCTTTACCTCGATCACCGCCGGCCGCGACTGGGACGCGGTCAACGGGCGCGACTTCGATTTCACTACCGCCGACATCCTCTACATGGACCCGAAGGAGGATGAGTCGTACGCGCGCTTCAAGAACTTCAGCCAGGAGTTCCACCTGTCCGGCGCCACCGACAAGGTCGACTGGTTGTTCGGTGGCTTCTACACGAAGGAAACCATCAACCGTACCGAAAGCTACCGCATCGGCGCGCACTACGAGCCCTATCTGTCGATCGGCCTGCTGTCGATGATCAACCCGGCGCTGGCGGCGCTGCCGAACGCGGCCACTTTCCTGGCCAATGCCACCGGCAAGCCCTATGGCACGACCTTCGCCGGATTGGGTTCGCTGGACCGCTACACTCAGGATGCCAAGAGCACCGCGCTGTTCGGCAACAGCACCTGGCACGCCACCGAGGCGCTCGATTTCACCGTTGGCCTGCGCTACACCCGCGAGACCAAGGATCTGCACTCGGTCTACAGCAATCCCAACGGCAGCCCCGGCTGTGCCTCCTACTTCGGCCCCACCGGGGTCAGTGCCGAGGCGATCGGCCGCATCGCCGCCGCACTGACCGCGCGCGGGGTACCGTTCGCCTCGCTGCTTGCAAAAGACCAACAGAAGCTGATCAACAATATCGTCGGCTACAGCTGCCTGCCCTGGGCCAATGCCCTGCACAACGGCCGGGTCACCGACCAGTCGCGCAGCGAGAACGAGTGGTCCGGCACGGTCAAGGCGGCCTATCGTTGGAACGAGCATGCCATGACCTACCTGTCCTATGCGCGCGGGTACAAGGCGGGCGGCTTCAACATGGACCGGGTGCAGTCCTCCAACGGCCTCTCCAGCGGCGGTGCCGGCATCACTCCGGTCAACGACACCTCGTTCCCGGGTGAGTTCGTCGACAGCTGGGAGCTGGGCGCCAAGACCACCTGGGCCGGCGGCAACCTGCTGCTCAACGCGGCGCTGTTCCACCAGACCTACAGCGACTTCCAGCTCAACAGCTTCCTTGGCACCAGCTTCGTGGTGCGTTCGATCCCGGAAGTGGTGTCGAAGGGCCTGGACGCCGAGCTGCTGTGGCAGGCCACGCCCGGCCTGATGCTGCAGGCCGGCGCGATGTACGCCGACACCAAGTACGGCAACGATATTCCGGGTTGCGACTTCCGTGGGCCGGGTCACACGGATTCGACGTGCCAACTCCCTGGCGACCCCCCCGCGATCGGCGCGCTGTACAAGCTCCCGGGCGCGCAGATGAGCTTCGCCCCGAAGTTCTCCGGCTCCCTGTCGGCGACTTACGAATGGGACATCGGCGCCAACCTGGAAGGTCGCTTCAACATCGGTGCCAAGTACATGTCCAGCTACAACACCGGCTCCGACCTGGACGCCGAGAAGGCGCAGGACGCGTACACGGTGGCGAACGCACGCCTCGGCATCGGTTCCCGCGACCGCAAGTGGCAGCTGGAGCTGTGGGCGCAGAACCTGTTCGACGAGGACTACGTGCAGGTCGGTTTCGACGGCCCGCTGCAGGCGCTGGGCACGCCCGAGCCGGGCAACCCGAAGAACACCTACAACGCCTTCCTCGGCGCCCCGCGGATGTACGGCGCCACCCTGCGGTTCCGCTTCTGAGGCCAGCCGCCAGCGATCCAACCCACCGGCCCGCGCAAGCGGGCCGGTTTTGTTTTCCGCCGCGGATGCGCTACAACGCCCGCAAGCCTTCCTCCGGTTCCGTTGATGACAGCCCCCACCGACGCCGAGCTTGATGCTTTGTCCCGCGCCACCGGCGAGCGCCTGCTGGCGATGCGGCACATGCTGGTCACGGCCGAGAGCTGTACCGGCGGCTGGATCGCCAAGTGCATGACCGACGTGCCGGGATCCTCCGGCTGGTTCGACTGCGGCCTGGCGGCCTACAGCTACGAGGCCAAGCAGGCGCTGCTGGGCGTGCGCCCGCAGACGCTGGAGGAGTTCGGCGCGGTCAGCCGCGAGACCGTGGTGGAAATGGTGTCCGGCGCGCTGGTGCATTCCGGCGCGACCATCGCGGTAGCGGTCACCGGCATCGCCGGACCCGGCGGCGGCAGCGAGGACAAGCCCGTGGGCACCGTCTGGATCGGCTGGAAACGTCGCGGCGGGTACGCCCGCGCCGAAATCTTCCATTTCGAGGGCGATCGCGACGCGGTCCGCCGCCAGACCGTGGCCGCGGCCCTGCGCGGCCTGGAGTCGCAGCTGGCCTGACCGAGGCGTTGACGGGAGGGATTGTTAGTAGTATTACTACTAACCATGAGCCTGACCGACACCCAGCGCGCCATCCACGCCTTCCTCGCCGAGCGCATCGAAGCCGAAGGCATGCCGCCTTCGCAGACGGAAATCGCCAAGGCGTTCTCCTTCAGCCTGCGCGGCGCCCAGTACCACCTGGAAGCGCTTGAGGCCGCCGGCGTGATCGAACGCGTCACCGGCCGCGCCCGCGGCATCCGCCTGCTGCAGTTCCCGCAATCGCCGCAGCAATCGCTCGAGCTGTCCGCTGTCAACGACGACGCCCTGCAGCTGCCGGTGCTGGGGCAGGTGGCCGCCGGCGTGCCGATCGGTGCCGACATCGGCAGCGACCAGATGGTGCTGATGGACCGCGCGTTGTTCTCGCCCACGCCGGACTACCTGCTCAAGGTGCGCGGCGACTCGATGCGCGACGAAGGCATCTTCGACGGCGACTTGATCGGCGTGCATCGCACCAATGAGGCGCGCAACGGGCAGGTCGTCATCGCCCGCATCGACGACGAGATCACGGTCAAGCTGCTGCGGATGGGCCAGGGCCGCATCCGCCTGCTGCCGCGCAACCCGGACTACGCGCCGATCGAAGTGAAGCCGGGCCAAGATTTCGCCATCGAAGGCCTGTACTGCGGCCTGGTGCGGCCCAATGCGTAAAGCGCCGAGCCGTTGGCGCGGCATATCCCGATACCCGGCGCAGGGCGTGGGTGGGATTTTTTCCATGCGGTTCGCCGCGTCGCAGCCTGTGCGACCGCGCCCGCCTAAGCTGGCCACCTGACAGAGACCACCGACTTGAGGAGCACCACGATGGACGAGAACAAGAAGCGCGCGCTTGCGGCGGCCCTGGGCCAGATCGAACGCCAGTTCGGCAAGGGCTCGGTGATGCGCATGGGCGACCGCACCGTGGAAGCGGTGGAGACCATCGGTACCGGTTCGCTGATGCTGGACATCGCGCTGGGCATCGGCGGCCTGCCCAAGGGTCGCGTGGTCGAGATCTACGGGCCGGAATCCTCGGGCAAGACCACCCTCACCCTGCAGGCCATCGCCGAGTGCCAGAAGGCCGGCGGCACCTGCGCCTTCATCGATGCCGAGCACGCGCTGGATCCGATCTACGCGCAGAAGCTGGGGGTGAACCTCGATGACCTGTACCTGTCGCAGCCGGATACCGGCGAGCAGGCGCTGGAAATCGCCGACATGCTGGTGCGCTCCAACGCCGTCGACATGGTGGTGGTGGACTCGGTGGCCGCGCTGACCCCCAAGGCCGAGATCGAAGGCGAGATGGGCGACCAGCTCCCCGGCCTGCAGGCCCGCTTGATGAGCCAGGCGCTGCGCAAGCTGACCGGCAACATCAAGCGCAGCAACACGCTGGTGATCTTCATCAACCAGCTGCGCATGAAGATCGGCGTGATGATGCCGGGCCAGAGCCCCGAGGTGACCACCGGCGGCAATGCGCTGAAGTTCTACGCCTCGGTGCGCCTGGACATCCGCCGGATCGGTTCGATCAAGAAGGGCGAGGAGATCATCGGCAACCAGACCCGGATCAAGGTGGTCAAGAACAAGCTGGCGCCCCCGTTCAAGCAGGTGGTCACCGAGATCCTGTATGGCGAAGGCATCAGCCGCGAGGGTGAACTGATCGAGATGGGCGTGAACGCCAAGCTGGTCGACAAGGCGGGTGCCTGGTACAGCTACGACGGCGAGCGCATCGGCCAGGGCAAGGAGAACGCCCGCCAGTACCTCAAGGAGAATCCCGCCGCCGCGGCGAAGCTGGAAGCCGCGCTGCGCGAGCAGTTCGTGCCGGAAGAGTCCTCGCGCGACGAGGGCGAGGCCGGCGAAGAATGACCGGGTCGGGCGGCGGCGACGACGGGGTAGCCTCGTCAGCGCCGAAGCGTCGCCGCCGCCCGGAGCCCACCCCCCTGCAGCGCGCGCTGGGCCTTTTGACCCGGCGCGAGCATTCCCGGCTGGAGCTGGCGCGCAAGCTCCAGCAGCGCGGGGTGGAGCGCGACCAGGCCGACGCCGCCATCGGCAAGCTGACCGAGGCGGGCTGGCAGGACGATGGCCGTTTTGCCGAATCGCTGCTGCGCAGCCGCGCCGGCAGCGGCTACGGGCCTGCCTACATTCGCGCGGAGCTGGCCACCCACGGCCTGGGCAGCGAAGTCATAGCCACCGTCATGGACGGTTTCGAGGGCGATTGGACCGGGAACGCCCGCGACCTGCTGCAGCGCCGCCATCCGCAGGCGCTGGCCGGCGACCGCGAGGCGCGGCGCAAGGCCGCGGATTTCCTGCTGCGCAGGGGCTTCGGGATGGAGCATGTTCGCGCCGCAATGCAGGCCGAGTAGGGTTATCGCCTGTAAACTGGCGGCCTTGGGTTGCCAACTCGGTTTCGCGGCTGCATCTTGAGCGGTTCGCGGGCGCAGCGCTGCCCGCCACCTCCCCGATGCCCGCATGAACACGCCAGCCAAGACCACCTCCGACATCCGCCGCGACTTCCTCGATTTCTTCGCCTCCAAGGGCCACACCATCGTGCCGTCCGCGCCGCTGGTGCCGGGCAATGACCCGACCCTGTTGTTCACCAATTCCGGCATGGTCCAGTTCAAGGACGTGTTCCTGGGCGCGGAGAAGCGCAGCTACGTGCGCGCGGCGGACGTGCAGCGCTGCCTGCGCGCGGGCGGCAAGCACAACGACCTGGACTCGGTGGGCTATACCGCGCGCCACCACACCTTCTTCGAGATGCTCGGCAACTGGTCGTTCGGCGACTACTTCAAGAAGGAGGCGATCGCCTGGGCCTGGGAATTGCTGACCGAGGTCTGGAAGCTCCCGAAGGAACGCCTGCTGGCCACCGTCTACCACACCGACGACGAGGCCTACGCGATCTGGCGCGATGACATCGGGCTGCCGGAAGACCGCATCATCCGCATCGGCGACAACAAGGGCGCGCCGTTCGCTTCCGACAATTTCTGGCAGATGGCCGATACCGGTCCCTGCGGTCCGTGCAGCGAGATCTTCTACGACCACGGCCCAAGCCACTTCGGCGGCCCCCCGGGCTCGCCCGACGAGGACGGCGACCGCTACATCGAGATCTGGAACAACGTCTTCATGCAGTTCGACCGCGCCGCGGACGGCACCCTGACGCCGCTGCCCGCGCCCTGCGTGGACACCGGCATGGGCCTGGAGCGCATTACCGCGATCCTGCAGCACGTGCATTCCAACTACGAGATCGACCTGTTCCAGGCGCTGATCAGGCACGCCGCGCAACTCACCGGCACCGCCGACCTCGAGAACAAGTCGCTGCGGGTGATCGCCGACCATATCCGCGCCTGCGCCTTCCTGATCGTCGACGGCGTGCTGCCGTCGAACGAGGGGCGCGGCTACGTGCTGCGCCGGATCATCCGCCGCGCCCTGCGCCACGGCTGGATGCTGGGCGTGCGCGAGCCGTTCTTCCACAAGTTGGTCGCCACGCTGGACGACCTGATGGGCGAGGCCTACCCGGTGCTGCGCGAGGGCCGCGCCACCGCCGAGCGTGCGCTCAAGGCCGAGGAGGAGCGCTTCGCCGAGACGCTGGATTCGGGCATGAAGATCTTCGAGGACGTGGCTGGCCGGGTCGACGACAAGGTCATCCCCGGCGTCGATGCGTTCCGCCTGTACGACACCTACGGCTTCCCGCTCGACCTCACCCAAGACATGGCGCGCGAGCGCGGGATGTCGGTGGACGTGGCCGGCTTCGATGCCGCGATGGAGCACCAGAAGGAAACCGCCCGTGCTGCCGGCAAGTTCGGTGGCGGCGTGCAGCTGCCGGCGGAGTTGGTCGCAAAGCTCGCGCCCACCGTGTTCCTCGGCTACGACGAACTGGCCGCAGGCAGCCTGCAAGTGCTGGCGCTGCTGAAGGACGGCAAGCCGGTGGAAGTGGTGGAGGCCGGCGATGACGCCATCGTCATCCTCGACCGTACGCCGTTCTACGCCGAGTCGGGCGGCCAGGTTGGCGACACCGGCGACCTCGACGGTGTCGAGAGCCGCTTCAACGTCAACGACACGCTCAAGCTGGCCGGGCAGTTCCACGGCCACGCCGGCCGGCTGCAGTTCGGCCGCCTGCGCGTGGGCGACCACGTGCGCGGCCAGATCGATGCCGGCCGCCGTGGTGCCACCATCCTCAACCACAGCGCCACCCACCTGCTGCACGCCGCCCTGCGCAACGTACTGGGCGCGCATGTGCAGCAGAAGGGCTCGCTGGTCGCGCCGGACCGCCTGCGCTTCGACTTCTCGCATTTCCAGCCGGTGACCGCGGCCGAACTGGCCGAGGTCGAGCGCCGCGTCAATGCCGAGGTGCGCGCCAACCACGAGGGCGAAGTGCGCCACATGGGCATGCAGGAAGCGCTGGATTTCGGCGCGATGGCGCTGTTCGGCGAGAAGTACGGCGAGCGCGTGCGCGTGCTGCGCTTCGGCCCGACCTCGACCGAACTGTGCGGCGGTACCCACGTCGGCCGCACCGGCGACATCGGCCTGTTCAAGATCGTGTCCGAAGGCGGCGTGTCCGCCGGCGTGCGCCGCATCGAGGCGGTCACCGGGCAGGGCGCGCTGGATTTCGTGGCCGAGCAAGAGCATCGCCTGCACGAAGCCGCGCAGCTGCTGGGCGGCAATGCGGCCGACCTTTCCGGCAAGCTGCATGCGCTGCTCGACCGCCAGAAGAAGCTGGAACGCGAGGTCGAGGCACTCAAGGCCAAGGCCGCCTCCGGTGCCACCAGTGACCTCGCATCGCAGGCGCAGGACATCGGCGGGATCAAGGTGCTGGCGGCGCGGCTGGAAGGGTTCGACGCCAAGGCGCTGCGCGATGCGATGGACCGGCTCAAGCAGCAGCTGGGCGATGCGGTCGTGGTGCTGGCCGGGACCGAAGGTGGCAAGGCCGCGCTGGTGGCCGGCGTGTGCGGCGCGGCGCTGGGCAAGGTCAAGGCCGGCGACGTGCTCGGCGATGTTGCTCGCCAGGTCAATGGCAAGGGCGGCGGCCGTCCGGACATGGCGCAGGGTGGCGGCGAAGACGGCCCGGCACTGGTTGCCGCGCTGGAGGGCGTGCCGGCCAAGGTGCGCGAGGCACTGCAAGCATGATGGGTGGGAGGGGTGCTTTGAGTTGGGTTGTGGAACTCGAAGCCGCGCCAGTATGATCGGGTGGACTGGATGCCTGCGCTCCCGTATGGTCGGCAGCGCATGAAAACCAGCGACAGGGGAGTTGCGCGATGTTGATCTTGACCAGACGGGTAGGTGAAACCTTGATGATCGGGGATGCGATCACCGTCACCGTGCTCGGCGTCAAAGGCAACCAGGTGCGGATCGGCATCACCGCGCCCAAGGATGTCGCCGTGCACCGGGAGGAGATCTACCAGCGGATCCAAGGCGGCGAGGACAGCCGGGACGAAGAAAAGTCGTCCTGAGGTTTGCCGGAACGCCTTATTGCCTGTATTCTTTCCGGCTCGCGTTTCGCCTCACGGAGACTTGCCCGAGAGGCCGAAGGGGCTCCCCTGCTAAGGGAGTATGGGGTCAAAAGCTCCATCGAGGGTTCGAATCCCTCAGTCTCCGCCATCGCGGCGAAACGTGAAGAACCTGCGCTGACACGGAAATTTTTTCGTTGACGCGCAACTAGCGGACCTGCATAATTCCGCTTCTGCGCCCGTAGCTCAGTTGGATAGAGCACCAGGCTACGAACTTGGGGGTCGGAGGTTCGAATCCTTCCGGGCGCGCCACCTAAAACGCATAAGGGTCAATGAGTTAGCGCTCATTGGCCCTTTTGCTTTTGGGGCTCCAGCCGGCCTCCGTGTCAGATCCGTGCCACATCCGTGCCACGTTGCTTGATCCGTCGAGACAGTGACGGCTTCAAGGGGTCATTCCGCTTGTTGGTCGTATGGCATGAGATGGGAAGGAGGCATCCTCAATCTGCGGTGAGTCTGGGGATCGGGCAGATAACGAGTTTCCATATGGTGAGCGGCTGCAAAATTCACACGTGCGGGTCACTTCGAGAGAGCCTGTTCTGAGCAAGCGGAATTTGTTGCAGGGTTCTAGAATCCTGTAAGTCCGTGAAAGGGAATGACCGGGTTGAAGATCGAAGACATCGCCAGGGGGCAGCGGCTGGTAGGGGTGGACCCCGCTGGACCCGTGGAAGTCGTGGCCGTAGCACCCGGGGGGCAGGACGCCATCACCCTTGTGTTCCGGTCCCCGGCAGGGGTCATCGGCGAGCGGATGCTGTTCCGGGACGACGAAACGTCCCTGGCCGAGGCCACTGCCACCCGCCCCTGGTCGTTCGCCGCTGACGGGGAGGCCTTCCAGCTGGCCGCCGAGGCGCTGCGCATCCGCTTTGCCCACCTGTTCGACCCGATGATGGCCGTCCACACCTCGGACGTGGAGCCGCTGCCCCACCAGATCTCGGCGGTGTACGAAGCCATGCTGCCGCGCCAGCCGTTGCGCTTCGTGCTGGCCGACGACCCGGGCGCCGGCAAGACCATCATGGCCGGCCTGCTGATCCGTGAACTGATCATGCGCTCCGACGCCCAGCGCATTCTGGTGGTGTCGCCGGGTTCGCTGTCCGGCCAGTGGCAGGACGAGCTGCGCGACAAGTTCGGCCTGGAGTTCACGCTGTTCAGTCGCGAACAGCAGGAACTATCGGCCAACGGCAACGCCTTCACCCAGACCGACCGCATGATCGCGCGGCTGGACCAGCTGGCGCGCAACGATGACCTGAAGGAGAAGCTGCGCGCATCGCACTGGGACCTGGTCATCATCGACGAGGCCCACAAGTGCGCGGCCAGCTTCTCCGGCGGCGAAGTCAAGAAGACCCAGCGCTACGAACTGGCCGAACTGCTTGGCTCGATCTCTCGCCACTTCCTGCTGATGACGGCCACGCCGCACAACGGCAAGGAAGAGGACTTCCAGCTGTTCATGGCGCTGCTGGATGGCGACCGTTTCTATGGCAAGTTCCGCGAAAGCGCCACGCGCGTGGACGTGTCCGACCTGATGCGTCGTCTGGTCAAGGAGGAACTGCTCAAGTTCGACGGTACCAAGCTGTTCCCGCCTCGCCTGGCCTACACCGCCAACTACGACCTGTCGCCGGCCGAGGAAGCGCTGTACGCGCACGTCTCGGACTACGTGCGTAACGAGTGGAACCGAGCGGAACACCTGGATGGCAAGCAGCGCAGCAGCGTTGGTTTCGCGCTGACCATGCTGCAGCGCCGCCTCGCCTCCAGCCCCGCTGCCATTTACCAGTCGCTGTTGCGCCGTCGCAAGCGGCTGGAAGAGCGGTTGGAGGAAGCCAAGCTGATCGCCCGCGGCAATCGGGTCGGGGAAGATCGCCCGGCCTACGGCAAGGTGGTGGCCATCGATGTGCCCGACGACCTGGACGAGGCCGAGGACGAGCTGTCGCCTGAGGACTTCGAGAACGTCGCCGACCAGGCGGTCGAGCAGGCCAGCACCGCCGACACCATCGCGGAGATGGAGGCCGAACTCTTCACCCTGCGCTCGCTGGAAGCGGAAGCCCGCGCGCTGTACGACAGCGGCCACGATCAGAAGTGGCGCGAGCTCTCGCAGATCCTGCAGGACAGCGCGCTGATGTTCGATGCGAACGGCAACCGCCGCAAGATCATCATCTTCACCGAGCACCGCGACACGTTGAACTACCTCAGCACCAAGATCGGCAGCCTGCTGGGTCGGCCGCAGGCGGTGGTCCAGATCCACGGCGGCACCAACCGCGATGAGCGTCGCCGCGTGCAGGAGGAGTTTCGCCAGAACAAGGACGTTCAGGTCCTGCTGGCCACCGACGCGGCGGGCGAAGGCGTCAACCTGCAGAACGCCAACCTGATGGTCAACTACGACCTGCCCTGGAACCCGAACCGGCTGGAGCAGCGCTTCGGACGCATCCATCGCATCGGTCAGCGCGAAATCTGCCACCTGTGGAACCTGGTGGCCGACAAGACCCGCGAAGGCGCCGTGTTCCAACGCCTGTTCGAGAAGATCGAGATCGAGCGCCAAGCGCTGGGTGGCCGCGTGTTCGACGTGCTTGGCGAGGCGTTCACCGGCAAGCCGCTGAAAGACCTGCTGTGGCAGGCCATCCGCTACGGCGAGCGCGAGGACGTCCAGCGCGACCTGTTCAAGGTCATCGACAACAGTCTGGACTCCGAGAAGCTGAAGGAGATCTTTCGGCGCAACGCGCTGGTGGACAACCAGATGGGGCTGGATGCGCTGCATGCCATCAAGGAAGAGATGGACAAAGCCGAGGCGCGTAAGCTGCAGCCCCACTTCATCCGCGCCTTCTTCCTGAAGGCATTCGAGCAACTGGGCGGCGATGCCCGCCAACGCGAGAAGGGCCGCTACGAACTCCCGCATGTGCCGGCGGCCATCCGCGAACGCGACCGCCGCATCGGCCAGACCCGCCAGCCGGTGCTGCCAAAGTACGCGCGCGTGTGTTTCGAGAAGGGCGACATCCGCCTGCTCAACAAGCCGATGGCCGACCTGATCCATCCGGCGCATCCGTTGATGGGCGCGGTCATCGATATGACCCTGGAAGCGCGCCTGCCGGCCTTGAAGCAGGGCAGCGTACTGGTCGATCCCACGGACATGGGTGCCGAACCGCACTTGTTGCTGATGGTGGACCACGAGGTGCGCGAGGGAACGGGCGAGTCCGAGCGCACTGTATCGCGAGAGGTCCAGTTCCTGCGGATCGCGCCGAATGGCGAAGCCGCCTTCGCAGGTTGGGCGCCGCACCTGGACCTGCGCCCGGCCACCGAAGCGGAGGCTGACCAGGTCAAGCCCCTGCTCGATGCGGCATGGCTCGACCAGGGCCTCGAACAGCGGGCGCTGGAATGGGCCGGTGGGCAACTGGTGCCCAAGCACCTGTCCTCCGTGCGTGATCGCCGACTGCGTCACATCGACAAGGTGAGCCAGGCGGTCCATGAGCGCTTGACCCGCGAGATCAACTTCCTCTCCCATCGCGCCATCGCGCTACAAGAAGAAGTGCGAGCCGGCAAGCAGCCCAGGGTTCAGCCGGACAACCTGATCCGCCGCGCCGAGGAACTGACCGCGCGGCGTGCGGCACGCTTGCAGGAACTGGAAGCCCAGCGCCACATCGTGCCGGCTACGCCCAGAATCGTAGGCGGCGCATTGGTGGTGCCGATCGGCTGGTTCCAGACCGATCAATCTGCCGAAACGCCAGCGATTCACAGCGCCGACCCGCTCGCCCGTTCGCGCATCGAGCGGCTGGCGATGAAAGCCGTTATGGCAGCCGAGCGCGCAATGGGCTTCAACCCCAAAGACGAGTCCGCGAAAAAGTGCGGCTGGGACATCACATCGAGCGCTCCGCCCACCGGTGCCACCCTGCCCGACGACCGCCTGATCGAGGTGAAGGGTCGCGCCAAGGGCGCAACCACTATCACCCTGACCAAGAACGAAATCATCGCCGCGCTCAACAAGCCCGACCAGTTCTGGCTGGCGATTGTTCTGGTCAACGAGGACGACAGCGTGGACGGCCCCTACTACCTGCAAAGCCCGGTGTCGCAGGCGCCGGACTGGGCAGATGTCAGCGTAAACAAGGATCTGGCCGAGCTGCTGGCCCGTGCCACGCGCTTTGGGGGTGGGGCGTGAGCTTTGCTGCGGCACAAAAAGAGACGCCCGCTTGTGGCGGGCGTCGGGCCGGAGATGCTATCTCCGGCGGGGCTGCGCGATGATAGCGCCTGCCTTCTACGTTGGCGAGCGTATGCGCGCCGCAACCGGGGATTCTTCGAGGTTCGGTACATGAACAGCAACACCAAAAGCATGCCTGCATTGCGGGTCGATCGCTTGGCACTACGCAACTTCCGTTGCTTCCCCGAGATTTCGATCAACTTCCACGAACAGCTGACGGTCATCGTCGCCAGCAACGGGCAGGGCAAGACCGCCGTTCTGGATGCTGTTGCGATTGCGCTCGGGCCGTTTGTCGGCGCATTCGACGATGGCAAGGATCGGGCATTCGAGCGTGACGATATCCGGTTGGTCTGGACGGGGGCGGGTAACCGGATGGAGCTGGCTGATGGCGGGGTGGCCCTTGAGGTCGCGGGTGTTGTGGAGTACCGGAGTGCGTCTTGGAAGCGCCAGTTGGCAGGCCCGAAATCCCGTACCACACGTAAGGATGCCCAGGCGCTGACGGATGCAGGCAAGAAACTGCAGAGCGTGGTGCGACAAGAAGTCGAGGTGGAGGCAGGGGCTACAGGGGCCTGCCTGCCGCTGGTGGCGTACTACCCGACAGATCGACTCTGGAACATCCGCCGCCTTCCGTACAAGAAGTTGCCGCGCACGTCCCGCATGGTGGGGTACACCCATTGCCTTGAGTCGGGCTCCGACTTCCACTTGATGGCGGACTGGTTCCGTTACTGGAGCGTCAATTCGCTCAACAGGCGCCTCAAGGCGCAGCAGGAAGGTCGGGCAATGCTGCCAGGCGAGTTCGATCATGCACTGGAAGCGGTGCGCAATGCGATCCATCTGTGCTTGAAGCCATCTGGCTGGGGCGACATGGATTACAGCTTGGAGCGCGAGGAAATCGTCGCTCGTCATCCGCTGCATGGCGAGTTGCCCGTGGGCATGTTGAGTGACGGTATCCGCAGCATGCTGACGCTGGTGGCGGACATCGCGTTTCGCATGGTCAAGCTCAATCCGAATCTGGGGCCGTACGCCGCGACACATACAGATGGAGTCGTGCTGATCGACGAAGTGGATATGCATCTACATCCATCGTGGCAGCAGACGGTGCTTGGGTCACTGCGCGAGGCCTTCCCTCGTGTTCAGTTCATCGTGACTACGCATAGCCCTCAGGTCTTGACGTCCGTGCCCGCCGAGTGCATTCGCCTACTACAGCGCGACGTCGATAGTGAAACAGGAAAGCCATTGGTGGGCGTCCAAGAGTTCCACGTGCAGACGCAGGGCGTGGCCAGTTCGACGGTTATGGCCGAAGTGATGGATACGGATCCGGTGCCGGATATCGAGCCTGCGCAATGGCTCAGTCGCTACACGGCGTTGATTGAGCAATCCGGCCAGGGCTCGCCCGAGGGACTTGCCCTGAAGACCAAGTTGGTTGATCACTTTGGTGAAAGTCACCCGCTGATGATGGAGGCCGAGCGCCTCATCAGGTTGCAGGCTTATCGCGCGACCCTGCACGCGAAGAAGGGCGCAGGTTCAGTGGACGGTGGGGCTTGACCGGATGCACCGGTTGAACCGTGGCGCTGCGCCGGCGTGTCTTGCGGGCTACCAGTACGGAGTCCACCAATGGGCCAACGGTATTCCAGCATCACCCGAAAAGGCGGAGATCTGGACGTGTCTGGAGGGCATGCAGCAGAGCCGTTGCGCCTACTGCGAAGCAGCTCTGGTTGATGGCGACAAACACATCGAGCATTTCCGCCAGCGTTCCAGGCACCCGGCCGGCACTTTTGACTGGACCAACCTATTCGGCTCCTGCAACAGGAAGGACACCTGTGGCAAGCACAAGGACAGTTGCGGCCTGTACAACCATGCAGACCTGTTGAAGCCAGATGTCGATGATCCTGACGACTTCCTCGTGTTCGTCAGCGATGGAACCATCGTCGCAAGAGAGGGGTTGCAGCCGAACCAGCGGAATCGCGCTACAGAAACACTCCGCGTGTTGAACCTGGACGCCGAGCACGGTGCGCTGCGACACATGCGCAAGCAGGCAGCGGCGGGCTACCTGCAGATGGCGGAAGAGTTCCGCCAGTTTTCCACCGAGTTTGATGAAGCCGAGTGGCGGCCGTTGCTGGAACAGGAGCTTGCTGCTATTGCCCAACTACCCTTTGTGACGGTGATCCGCCACGCACTGATCGGAAACAGATTGACCTGATGGATGACATCCGTTCCCCAAAGAAACTCATCGAAGTCGCCCTCCCGCTCGACGACATCAACGCCGCCGCGGCGCGCGAGAAGTCGATCCGGCATGGCCATCCCAGCACGCTGCATCTGTGGTGGGCGCGGCGTCCACTGGCGGCGGCGCGTGCGGTGCTGTTCGCGCAGATGGTCAACGATCCAGGCTACGAGACAGGCAAGGGTTTCACCCGCGGGGTGAACAAGAAGGAGGCCACGCGTGAGCGTGAGCGCCTGTTCGACATCATCCGCGAGCTGGTGAAGTGGGAGAACACCAACAACGAGGAAGTCCTGGAACGGGCGCGAGCGGAGATCCGCAAGAGCTGGGGGGAGACCTGCGAACTCAACAAGAAGCACCCGCAGGCGGTCGAACTGTTCAACCCGGCCAAGCTGCCCGCCTTCCATGACCCGTTCGCGGGCGGTGGTGCCATTCCGCTGGAAGCGCAGCGGCTGGGCCTGGAGAGCCATGCCAGCGACTTGAACCCGGTGGCGGTGCTGATCAACAAGGCGATGATCGAGATCCCGCCGAAGTTCACAGGCCGCAAGCCGGTGGGGCCGGTGCCTGCCGGCGAGAAGCAGACAAAGATGGCCGAAGACTGGTCCGGCGCGCGAGGCCTGGCCGAGGACGTGCGCCGCTACGGCCACTGGATGCGCGAGGAAGCGCACAAGCGCATCGGCCATCTGTATCCGCAGGTGGAGATCACCGCGGAGATGGCCAAGACCCGGCCGGACCTGAAGCAATACATCGGCCAGAAGCTGACCGTCATCGCGTGGCTGTGGGCGCGCACGGTGCGCAGCCCCAATCCGGCTTACTCCAGCGTGCAGGTGCCGCTGGCGTCCACGTTCATGCTGTCCACCAAGGCCGGCAAGGAGGCGTGGGTGGAGCCGGTGGTGGAAGGCAGCAGCTATCGGTTCGAGGTGCAGGTGGCGGATGGCAAACGCAAGCCGCCGGCCAGTGCGAAGGCGGGCACCAAGCTGGCGCGTGGCGCGAACTTCCGCTGTCTGGTGTCGGATACGCCGGTCGAGCCAGACTACATCAAGGCAGAAGGCGTGGCGGGTCGAATGGGCCAGCGATTGATGGCCGTGGTGGCCGAAGGTCAGCGCGGCCGTGTCTATCTGTCGCCGAACGATGCCATGCAGGCGTTGGCCGAGAGCGCCAAGCCAGAATGGAAGCCGGAAACACCACTGCCGGATGACCCGCGCAACTTCTGGACGCTGAGCTACGGCCTGTCGAAGTTCGGCGACCTGTTCACCCCGCGCCAGCTCGTCGCGCTGAACACCTTCTCCGATCTGGTGGGTGAAGCGCGGAAGAAGGTTCGCGCCGACGCCGTGAAGAGCGGCATGGCCGATGACGGTCGTGGGCTGGATGCCGGTGGTGATGGTGCGACGGCGTATGCGGAGGCCGTGGCTGTCTACCTTGCTTTCGCTCTAGACAAGTCGAGCGACTACTGGTCCTCAATCTGTAGCTGGCATAACTCCGGCGAGAAGATGCGGAACACGTTCGGACGCCAGGCAATCCCTATGACATGGGACTACACCGAAGCCAACCCATTCTGTGATTCGACTGGTAACTGGATTGCGATGGTGGACTGGTCATCTAGAGCGGTGGCAACTGTTCCAGCACTGGGTGAAGGCCGGGCGCAGCAGGACAGCGCGCAGACTCAGGCGATATCGACCGCGAAAGTCGTATCCACCGATCCTCCGTACTACGACAACATCGGCTATGCCGACCTGTCGGACTTCTTCTACGTCTGGATGCGCCGCCCGCTGCGCGGCACCTTCCCGTCACTGTTCGCCACCGTTGCCGTGCCGAAAGCAGAGGAGCTTGTTGCCACGCCCTACCGGCACGGTGGCAAAGAAGGCGCGGAGCGGTTCTTCCTCGACGGCATGACTGCGGCCATGCACAACATCGCCGACAAGGCGCATGGTGCGTTTCCGGTCACGATCTACTACGCCTTCAAGCAATCCGATACCGGCGCAGACGGCACCGCATCCACAGGCTGGGAAACCTTTATCGCGGCGGTTTTGCGCGCCGGTTTCGCCATCCATGGCACCTGGCCCATGCGCACCGAGCTCGGCAACCGCATGATCGGCAGCGGCACCAATGCGCTGGCCTCCAGCATCATCCTGGTCTGCCGCCGTCGCCCGGACGACGCCCCGCAGATCCCGCGCCGCGAGTTCCAGCGCGAGTTGAAGGAGGTGCTGGGCGAGGCGCTGGAAGCCATGCTCGGCGGCGCCGATGGCGCCTCGCCCATCGCGCCCGTGGATCTGGCCCAGGCCGCCATCGGCCCCGGCATGGGCGTGTTCTCGCAGTACGCCGCCGTGTTGGAATCGAACGGCGAGCCGATGAGCGTGAAGACCGCGCTGATGCTGATCAACCGCCAGGTGGACGAAGTGCTGGGCGGCGAGACCTTCGACGCCGACACCAACTTCTGCCTGGGCTGGTTCGACGAGGTCGGCTTCGGCACCGGCGCCTTCGGCAACGCCGACGTGCTGGCCCGCGCCAAGGCCACCAGCGTGGACGCGGTGAAGCATGCCGGCGTGCTGGCCTCCGACGGCGGCAAGGTGCGCCTGTTGAAGCCGGACGAATACCCGGCGGACTGGGACCCGCAAGCCGACAGCCGCACGCCGGTGTGGGAAGCCCTGCACCAGCTAATCCGTGCCTACAACGCCGGCGGCGAGAGCGCCGCCGGCATGTTGTTAGCGCGTATGCCCGAGAAGTCCGGCGACATCCGCCGTCTGTCCTACTGGCTCTACAACGCCTGCGCCGAACGCAAGAAGCTGCCGGAAGAAGCCCGCGCCTACAACGAATTGATCACCGCCTGGCACGCCATTGAAGCCGCAAGCCACGATGCGGGGCATATCAACGTGCAGGGGAGCCTGGACGTCTGATGGCCACCTGCCGCTACTTCGCCTACGGCTCCAACATGCTGCGCGAGCGGCTGGTGGCGCGTGTGTCCACGGCGGAGGGCGTGGCGGTGGGCGTGGCGCGCGATTACCGGCTCGACTTCGCCAAGATCAGCGTGGATGGCTCCGGCAAGGGCGACATGGTGGCGAGTCCTGGCGATGAGGTCTGGGGCGTGCTGTATGAGTTAGATGCTGACCAAAAGGCGGCACTCGACGAGCACGAAGGCAGGCACTACCGGGCACGAGAGATTGTCGTGTCCACGCCATCCGGCGACCAAGCGGCATGGGCGTACGTGGCGGAGCCGCACAGGCGGGATCCGTCGAAGGTGCCCTACGACTGGTATGTGGCACTAATCGTTGCGGGGGCGCGACAGGGCGGCTTGCCAGAGCCGTACGTCCAGGCACTGGAAGCCACCCCTTTTCATGTGCATGGCGATGAAGACTGGAAAGAACGGAAGAATGCAATAGCTGCGCTGGCAGCAGCAGGAATGACGGGCGTGCTGGATGAGGTCCGGCAGCGTGCGGTGTTGACCACAGGGGGATAGATCATGGCCGTTGAGATCGAAGTCGAGAACATCACGCCGTACTTGAAGGATTGGGAGCCGCAGGACTTCCTGTCCCGCAAGTACAAGTCGCAGCCTGCGTTGCCCATCCGCGGCGGCTGGGGCTACTCGGAAGCGGATGCCGTGGTGATCGACAGGTCGCACCCCGCAGCAGCCAACTTCCAGCCGTTCAACGGCGTCGAGGTCGAGCACATCTTCGCCAGGCTCCGCATGTACGAAGAGCTGATCGGCTGCCGTCCCGAAGGGAAGCAGCATGCGGGCACTCAGATCAAGCTGAAAAAGCAGAGCCTGAGAGGTGGCGAGGACGGCAAGAAGTACGACGTGATGGAGTTCGATATCACGGCGCTACCGCTGGAAGTCTGGGAAGCACTGAAAGCCGAGTGGGAAGGACCACAGGGTATCCGGTCGCCCGACTTCGACCAAGAAGACCATTTCCGCCGTCGCGACGAAGCAACCGTGCACTACGTGGGTGAGTACTGGTTCGAGATTTCGAGCTTCTTCGGCAAGTACGGCGATGACGAAGGTGCCGGTGCAAGCGGGAGCCGAGCATGAAATACGTGCTGCTGGCATTCCTCATGCTGGTTTCCAGCGCGGTAACGGCCGGGGACTACGATCTATCCGTGACCCGAAAGGGGTCCAACCTGTACAAGGTGGATGGCAAGGACATCTACATCCACACCCGCTACTGCCACGAGTACGTGTACAGCGAGGACTCTCTGCTGCGAATGTCAGGTATGAGCGGCAAGATCGTGTTCATCGACGAGGGGTCGAGCTGCGATGTGAAGGCGGTCTTTGGCGATAGCGGTGCATCACCAGGCAAGTACAAGGTGTCCGTCAGCCGCGAGGATGATGACTGGTACGAAGTGTTCGGCACGGACACCTTCATCAAGACCAGTGCGTGCCTGAGCCTGGCGCTCATGGAGGACGCAATCCTGAATCTGTCTGGCCCGGGATACGGCTCCCTGTACTTCATCGATGACGACGATGACTGCATGGTCGAAGGCGTCTATTCCAAGTTGCGCCTTTGATACCGAGAACTGAACCATGACCATGAGATCTGGGATCTCACCGCCTCCACCATGTGTGGAGGATCCAGGGCGCACGACGGCCACATCATCAAGGGAGTGAGATGGACATGACTTGGATCTTTTGGGGCGGCGCAGCGATCTTGCTTGTGGCTGTTCTCGCAGTGGTTCGGAAACGGGGCGGTGAGCAAGTCGTGTCGCCAGTCATCGAACCGCAGGCACTGACGCCGCCTGTGGCTGTGCAGCCAACAGCATTGGAAGTACCGCAAGCGCCGGAGGTCCCGACGCGGCTGGTGCTGGCGGTTGATGACGAGCCGGTGTTCGCCATGACCATGTTGGATGAGATCGAAGGGGCCAAGCAGGTTGCGGGATTGTCCAGGCACGCGCCGTCCGCATTTGGTCGCGCGTTGGAGCCGCTCATGCAGGTGGTGCCGTCCATGGCGACGGCAGGCATGGCCAACGGCCGTCAGTTGATGGAGGTGGTGATCAACGGACCACTAGTGGCAGCGGCGGACGGCAACGGCTTTCGCGCGATGACCATGGGTGCGAGTGGTGTCCAGCAGAATGCCAGGTTGTTCGAGCCCAAGGCCTTGCAGAACGTGGCCAACGCAGCGGCTATCTGGCAGCTGGCCTCTGTCGCCGTGGCCCAGAAGCACCTGGCTGATATCAGCGTCACGCTCAAGCGAGTGGAAGACAAGGTTGCCGGTATCCAGTCGATGCTGGAAGAGGAGCGTGCGGCCCTGATCGACGGCGCTCTCAAGTACATCCACAGCGCACGTCAAGCCATGCGGCAAGGTGAGTTCCTCGACCGTACGCGCGACAAGCTGGAGGATTTCGAGATCCAGCTGGAACAGGCCGGAACGACGCTGCTGCGACAGATCGAGCGTGAGTCGAAGAGCGAGTTGGAAAGGGATACCGTGGGGTGCGAGGGTGAGTACCAGAGCGCACTGGCCAAGCATCGGGCGCTCGCCGCGCGTGCCGCTGAGCTTGTGGCATGCGCAGAAGTGCGCCTGGCCAACTGGTATCTGTGTTCGCTTTACCCTGACCGCAGCAAGATGCTGGAAAGCCGAATGCAGCAGATCCAGCAGTTCATGGCCCAGGTCGCGAGGGTACAAAAGCAGTTGAGCGGAGCGCTTGACGCTGACTGTCAGAAGATCGATGCGCGCTTTACGTCTGACGAGACCATTGCCGAGCGGCGTACGCATGTTCGAGATGAGGCCAAGTCCGGGAATGAGGCGTTGAGCAAGGGCGCCAAACGGTGCGCGACCATCATTGCGCGAGTTCAAACGGTCGCGGACGACCGCAGTTCAATGAGCCGGTTGCTGATCGAAACCGACGGCAAGACGCCTACGGCCGTCTATCTGTCCCACGAGAAGCCGACCCTTCCTCCCATCCGCATACAGAACGAGGAGCTGGTTGCATGTCTGTGAGTAGCACAAAGCCATGCGCTGCATCCGCCTCCTGCAATACATGGTTGAAATCGCATGCGTAACGAACGCAATACCATCTGGAAAATCGTGCGAGCCCTCAACGACGCCGAGAGCAACGGCGGACTGTGGCTGCCGAACATTCAGCGTCCCTTCGTGTGGAGCGAGGAGCAGATTGAGAAGCTGTTCGACTCGATCATGCGTGAGTACCCGATCAGCACGCTGCTGGTCTGGCGCACGCGAGAGAAGGTGAAGCATCGCAAGTTCATTACTGACTGGAAGGACACCCTGAAGGTGTCCGACGCCTATGTGATGGAGAACGCGGATGCCAAGGGCATGGTCCTGGATGGGCAGCAGCGCTTGCAGAGCCTGATCATCGGCCTGGCCGGCAGCTACAACGGCAGGGAGCTGCACTTCGACGTGTTGAGTGGCGCCAAGGCCTCGCCGGAAGACATCCGCTACCGGTTCCGCTTCCTGCCGGCGGCCAATGCACAGTGGCCATGGGTGAAGTTCAAGGACGTGCTCAAGGACATGTCGCGCGGCCGCAAGTTGGCGATGGAGGTGGCCCAGGATGTCTGCGCTTCGGGGCCGGCCGGGCTGTCCGATGACGATGCCAAGTGCGTCCAGAAGAACATCGCCCGCGCCCAGCACGAGTTCATCAGCGACGAGAACATCAGCTACCAGTTGCTGGACGGCGTCGATGACCCGGATGCCTACACAACCGAGGACGTGGTCGAGATCTTCATCCGCGCCAACTCCGGCGGCACCAAGCTTGGCAAGTCTGACCTGTTGTTCTCGCTGCTGGCGTCGGAATGGGCGCTGGCCGACGAGGAGATGGAAGAACTGTTGGAGGAGTTGAACCGGACCGGCTACGGGTTTGATCGCGATTTCGTTCTCAAGTCCTGCCTGGTCATGCTCGGGCAGGGCGCCAAGTACGAGGTCACGAAGTTCCGCAAGCCCGAGGTGCGCGAAGCGTTCGTCAAGAACTGGGACGCGATCTCTGACGCCATCAAGGCCGTTCGGGACTTCCTGCACGGTAAGACCTTCCTGAGGAGCGACAAGGCGGTGCCCTCGTACCTGGGCCTGATCCCGCTGATCTATCTGCGCTACGCGTATCCTGACCAGTGGAATGCCACGACCGGACGCGAGGACTACGTGTTGCGGACGATGCTGACTGGTGCCTTCAGTGGTACGCCGGACAACCTGATCGACCGCTGCGTGAAGTCCATCGACGAGCACAAGTCCTTCGAACTGGATGAGGTGTTCCACATCATCCGCAGCGATGGTCGCAGCCTTGAAGTGACGCCGGAAACGATCCTTGGGACCCGTTATGGAAAGCCACAGTCGCACCTGATCTTCAATCTCTGGTACCGCGCCTTCGACTATGAACCGGCGCTGGAAGACAACCTGCCGCAACAGGATCACATCTTTCCGCAGAGCTTCCTTGATAGAGAAAAGGAAATGAATCCGGAGACCCTGCGCTTTCGCAAGAAGTACCGTGCGGACGAGCAGCACCAGCTCGCCAACTTGGCGCTACTGACGGCCAAGGAGAATGGCTTCCAGGGCAAGTCGGGGGAGCTGCCGGAAACCTGGATACCCAAGCAGCTCAAGGACGATCCGGGCTTCCTCGATAGGCACCTGATCCCGAAGGATCCGGAACTCTGGAAGTCGGCGAACTTTCGCGCCTTCATCGAAGCGCGGAAGCAGCTGATCCTGGAGCGCTTCAAGCCCTATTTGCAGAGCAGTCAGAACGTGGGAGAGGATAATGTCGTTGAAACCCTGGCGTGAAGTCGCCATCCCGCACGAGGATGTCCATCGCGGCACCTTCGTTCGCGCCGAGTTCGCGGCGGACATCACCCGCGTCCACGACGGCTCCGCCACGCCGGAGTATCAGGACCCGGTGCTGTTCTTCCAGCGCACCTACATTACAGAGGGCATGGGTTCGCTGCTGACGTCGGTGGCCAAGCGCCTGGCCGGAAATGGCGGCGACCCGGTCATCCAGCTGCAGACCGCCTTCGGTGGCGGCAAGACCCACACCATGCTGGCGGTCATGCACATGGTCAGCGGCAAGGCACCGAAGAGCGATCTGGCCGGCGTACCCAAGTTGCTTGACGCTGCGGGCATCCTGGATCTGCCTATCGCCAAGATTGTGGTGCTGGATGGCATCAAGCTGTCGCCCAGCCAGCCGCGGCGCGTGGAGGGCCATGCCCTGCGTACGTTGTGGGGCGAGCTGGCTTGGCAACTCGGTGGCGCCGAAGCCTATGCGGCGCTGGCCGATGCCGATGCCACTGGTACCAACCCCGGCAAGGATCGGTTAGCCGAACTGATCCGCAAGGCCGGTCCTTGCGTGATCCTGATTGACGAGCTGGTGGCCTATATTCGCCAGTTCGAGGACGGCAAGTCGCTATCCGGTGGCACCTATGATGCCAATCTCACCTTCATCCAGGCCCTGACCGAAGCCTTGAAGGCTGCGCCGCAGGCGGTGCTGCTTGCGTCCTTGCCGGAAAGCGAGCGTGAGGCGGGCAGCGAGCGCGGCGTCGCCGCGCTGCATGCGCTGGAGCATTACTTCTCGCGCGTCCAGGCCATTTGGAAGCCGGTTAGCACCGAAGAGTCATTCGAGATCGTGCGCCGCCGCCTGTTTGCTGAGATCCGCGACCAGGATATGCGCGACACCGTATGCCGTGCGTTCGCCGATTGGTATGTGAAACACGCCGACGATCTGCCGGGTGAAACGCAGGAAGGTCGTTACTACGACCGTCTGCGTTCGGCATACCCGATCCATCCGGAAGTGTTCGAGCGCCTGTATCAGGATTGGTCGGCGTTGCCCAACTTCCAGCGCACGCGCGGCGTGCTGAAACTGATGGCGCGTGTGATCCATCGTCTGTGGCAGAGCGACAACAAGGACCTGCTGATCCTGCCGGGCAGCCTGCCGCTGTACGACGCGGAGGTCAGCGCCGAACTGACCAGCAACCTGCCGGTGGGCTGGGACCCCGTGCTATCCCGTGACGTGGATGGCGAGCGCAGCGAACCCGCATTGTTGGAGACCCAGGAGGCGAAGTTCGGGTCGGTGCAGGCCTGTCGCCGGATCACGCGCAGCATTTTCCTGGGCAGTGCCCCGGTATCCGGCAATGAGATGGCGCGCGGCGTGGAGACCGAGCGATTGATCCTGAGTTGTGTCCAGCCAGGCCAGGCACCGCATGTGTTCAAGGATGCGCTGTCGCGTTTGAAGACGCGGCTGACCTTCCTCAACGAGGGGAACAACCGCTGGTGGCTGGATGTGAAGCCCAACCTGCGGCGTGAGATGGAGGATCGCAAGCGGCGCTTCCAGGATCCTGCAGTGTTCAACGAGATCGCGGATGTGCTGCGCAAGGTGCTCGGCGGAGGCTCAATCACCAACCACCATGTGTTCACGCCTGCCGCGGACGTGCCGGATGACTGGCATCTGCGTCTGGTAGTGTTGTCGCCGAATACGGGCTGGACCCGTGGAGCGGGCCCGAACCCGGCGCGTGAGGCCGCAGCAGCGATCCTGAAGGACAGAGGCGGACAGCCGCGCGTGAGGCAGAACCGCCTGCTGTTCCTGGCGGCGGACGCCGACCAGGTGAGCCATCTCAAGGAGACCGTGCGCGCACTGCTGGCCTGGCGCAGCATCGAGACCGATCTGAAGGAAACCCGGATTACCCTGGACAACATCCAGGCCAAGCAGGTCACCCAGAACAGGGAGCAGACCCGCGACACCGTGCTGCGGCTGGTGCGCGACACTTACAAGTGGTTGGTTGCGCCTACCCAAACCCTCAGCCGGAAGGGCGGCTCGGTGGGCGATATCGAATGGGAGGCGCAGGCGCTAAACCCCTCAGCGGTGGGACTGGGCAAGGAGGTGGACCGCGTCTTGGCTGATAACGACTGGGTCACTGCCCAGTGGGCGCCAGTAAACCTTCACTACCTGCTCAAGCAATGGTTTTGGAAGGACGGCGTCGTGGACGTGAAGGCGCTGGACGTGTGGCAGAAGTCGTGCAGCTATCTGTATATGCCGCGCCTGCGCAACTCGGACGTCATGGCGCATGCCATTGCCGACGGTGCGCCCAGCCGGGACTTCTTTGGCTTGGCCAGCGGCAAGGAGGGTGATCGCTATCTCGGCTTCACCTATGGCGAAGCGACATCGCCCTTCATGGATGTAGCGCTGCTGATCGAGCCGGCTCAGGCTGCGGCTTACGAAGAGGCAACACGACCGCCGCCGGTTGCTCCGCATCCCGACGCGGATCCGAATGCCAATCCGACTCCGGAGCCAAACACCAATCAGGATCCGGTGCCGGTGCCGGCGCCGTCGTCCGGGACGACTGCCACGATGCCGACGCACTTCTGGGCGTCGGCTGAACTCGATCCGGTTGGAGCCTCGTTGAAGTTCGCCAACATCATGAAGGAGCTGGTCGAGCTGTTCAGCGCCCGCCACGGCACCAACGTGGTCATCAAGGTAGACATCGAGGCTACAGATGCGCGCGGGTTTGACGAGACGACCGTACGCGCAGCTAGGGAGAACAGTCGGGTGCTGGGGATTTCATCGCCAGACTTCGACTGACGCTATCCGGCAGTTATGGTTGCGATGAGACAGGCACGTAAGGCCTCTTTGAGGTTGTCCTCACTGGGGCCGTTTCCGTTGCGGCGATCCGGCAATTTGAAGCAGACGCTCTGCCAGGGTGAATGACAAGCGAGTGAGTCAGTCTGGAATGTGCTCGACGAGATCGCCAATCTTGCAACCGAAGTAGTTGCATAGCTTGTTGAGGATCTCGGTGCTGGTTCCAATCTTGTTGTTGGCCAGCCTGGACAGCGTGACCTTGTGGACGCCCGTGACCTCGGAAATTTCGACAAGCGTCACCACGCGCTTCTCTTTGAAGCCCTTGTCGGCCATCAGTTCTTGGAGGCGGAAGCGGATCATCTTTGGCTGAATAAGTAGCGAATAGGCTAAAAAAAAGGTTGACAGGCTGCTTAAGTAGTAGTTAGATGGCTTTCGAGTTAGCGATTTCGCTAACTTTTTTGCCCGACTGCTACGGAGACAGCAATGGATGCAACTTACCTCACTACCGAAGAACTGGCTAGCCGGATCCGTTACGACGCCCGAACCATCAGAGAGCAGTTGAAGGACAGCGTGCTGTTGGAAGGTACGCACTACCTGCGTCCGTTCGGGGGGCGAAAGATCCTCTTCATCTGGGAAGCCATCGAGCGGGACATGCATCTGGCTTCCAAGCGGGAAATCGGCGTGCCGATGGCCGCGGGCGGGGTGTGCCGTGGCTAGGCTTGGCGTGCGCAAGGACACCGGAAAACTGTTCTTCGACTTCCACTGGGCCGGGAAGCGCCGCCGAGAGCAGACGACGCTGGACGACACGCCGCAGAATCGGAAGAAGGCAGAACAGGTGCTGCGTGCATTCAGTGTCGATATCGAGCGTGGGGTGTTCGACTACGCGAGGTACTTCCCGAACAGTCGAGTTGCAAGGGGGAGCGTGGAGCAGCAGGCCGCCAAGGCGCTGCTCCAGGGAACGGTTGGGCCGGGAACGATGGAGCCGCCCGCAACTCCGCTGTTCCGCGAGTTCGCCGACATCTGGTTCGCCGAGAACGAGGTGCGGTGGCGACGCACGACGCAGGAGCTCATGCGGATGATCGTGGACAAGCACCTGGTGCCACTGTTTGGCGATCATCAGGTGAACACCATTCAGCGGGCTGACGTGTTGGCTTTCCGTGCCGAGTTCGCAAAGCGACCCGGGAAGAAGAAGGACGAGACGATCTCGCCCAAGACGGTGAACGATACGGTGGGTGTGCTCAAGAGCATCCTGGACGAGGCTGCGGCGAGGAATGGATTCACGAGTCCGTGCCAGAACCTGAGGCGCCTGAAGGTGCCGAAGGCGGACGTTCAGCCGTTCACCCTAGAGGAGACGCGGAAGCTGATCGACACCTGTCGGCCGGACTACCGCGACTATGTGATCGTGCGTGCCTTCACCGGGATGCGCACCGGCGAGGTGAACGGCTTGAAGTGGCCTTGTGTCGACTTCGCGCGCCGGGAGATTCTCATCCGGGAGACGTTCACGCATGGTGCGCAGGACAAGACCAAGACGAATTCCTCGGTGCGTGAAATCGTGATGTCGCCGCCCGTCCATGACGCGCTCAAGCGACTCCACGGCATGGCGGACGACAAGAGCGGCTACGTTTTCGCCAACCGTAACGGCCAGCCGTTCGATACCCACAACTTCACCAATCGGGTCTGGTACCCGTTGTTGCGGCATCTGGGCCTCCGTAGCAGGCGCCCGTACCAGTTGCGCCATACCTGTGCGACGTTGTGGCTGACGGCAGGGGAGAACCCGTTGTGGATCGCGCGACAGTTGGGACATTCCAACGTGGAAATGCTGTTCCGGGTGTACGCGCGGTGGGTCAAGGACGTCACGCGCAACGACGGTTCGGCGTTCGAAAGGCTGCTGGAAGCCTCGACTCAGGGCAGTGCGACGGAGGAGGAGGTCTGATGAGTCTGCGAATGCTCAGACAGCGGGCGACTGGTGGCGCTCTGGTTCGCTTCGCGGTGGAGGGCGTCCGATTCCTCGAGCGGCCTGACGGCACGCCCTACATCCAGATGGACGTGGCGGACTTTTCCGACGTCGCAACTTTGCGATGGTGGTGCGATTGGCGTCAGCCGTCCGTCCAATATCCGAGTGGCGACGATGCGTTCCAGGCAGTGATCACTCATCGGTGCCTGGATGGCCGACTGTGGCTCGACTCTGACGAGGTGGCAAGGATCAGTAACGATGAGCTGTATCGGGGTGGCCCGATGTTTCTGTCTCGTACGCATGTGCCAGAAGGCGCTTATCCGGCGCTGGAGAAGCTGGTTGCCATCTTCAATGGCATCAAGACAGCGTCCATCCGCGAGTTCGTCGGTCGCGTTCTGACCGACCAGCACATCGCCCGCCGCTTTGTGCGCTGTCGGGCGAGCGCCAACCACCATCATCACGAACGAGGAGGTCTGCTGATGCACAGCGTGGGTGTTGCGGAGCGCTGTCTCTCGTGCAGTTCAGGGTTGGAAAGATCGCTCCACGAGGTTGTAATAGCGGCTGCGTTGTTGCATGACATCGGGAAGCTCGAAACCGTTGGTGAGGGGCCAAAGCGGCCTCCGCTTGCTCCTTGGGTGCACCATGAAGCGCTGACGCTGGAAATCCTTGCGCCGCATCTGCACTGGCTTGATGGCGAATGGCCGCATGGCGCTGTGCTCCTGCGTCACTGCCTGACGTGGTATTCGACAAAGCCCGCGGGCTTCGCAGGCTTCGTTGGCGCCGATCTCATCCGGGCGATGGATGGGATCGACGTGGGGATCGGCATGGGAAAGGGGAGCGGGGAGGCGCGGTTCGAGCCGTTTCGAAATCCTCTGCGGAAGCAGTAGCGGCTACATCAAAGGATCTAAGGCTACCTGGGGCTTACGGGTCAGGACTACCCGCGGCGAAATGAAGTTGTAGCGCTTCCAGAAGATCGTTGTGCGCCAGATTTTTTGGTTTCCTGGGTCGCCGACCTCTGCATCCACGAGGTTGGTCAAAGCATCGATCGCGCCCGCAGTCATCGCGCGAAACGATTTTTTGCCAAGCGGGGTTAGCTAGACAGGCATGACACCGGTCGCAGCTGGCGAGACTGCGTTCGGCAATGCTGCCCCCTGACTCTGGAGGAGTTGTCCCGGTGCGGTACAGACTGATCTCCCTGTTTCCATTGCAGATGGCCCGCTTGCTCGGGCTTGTCAGAGCCATCGAGCCAGCTCAGGTGTTCGATGGGAGAACCTCCTCATGGGTGCTGATCGTGCGGGGCCGGGGATTCACCAGGGTGCTGCGGGACGAGCCCCTGCCGGCGCCCAACCTCATACGACCGGATGGCTGGAACCTGCCTCGCCCGCTTCGCTTCCCGTCTGAGCAGGTGGCCGTGACGTACGCCGCCAGCATGGGTTTGTTACCTAGGCGTACCACTTGGACGATCAAGGAGTAGAGCCATGCAGGAAAGCCCCAAGCCGATGGACCGTATGGAAAGCGCGCTTCAGGAAGAGGAGGCCAACTCCATGTGTCCGGCGAGCTTTGCTCGCGCGCTCCGGATTTCCGAAGCGGCGCTTGCAGAGGTGCTGGGTGTGGCGCTCGACACTCTGCAGCGCCGATCCGGCGATCCGCAGATCCAGGAGCGGCTAAAGCCCTTCGTCAGCGTTCTCACGCACCTGTTGATGTTGCAGTCCTGCGCAGGACTGGCCGCGGGCCACATGAAGGCGACGCCGATCAGGCTTCTCGGGAATAGGACTTTGCTTGAGGTGGTGAGAGACGGGGAAGCCGCGAAGGCGATGCGCTACCTTCAGACCCTCTCTTCTGGTCAGAACGGGTGAAGGGGCTGCTAAGTGCGCGTGTCAAAACAAGTTTCCGATCCAAGCATCTTGCTCGTCGATGCGGAGAGCGTCGCAGGCCAGGGAGGTCCGTATGCAACATGAGGAGCTGTCGAAGGCAGTCGCTGCCGAAGAAGCCAAGACCGGCGAGCTCAATGCATGTCGCCATGCGGTTTGGACTGCGCTGGTGCAAGCGGAGCCGGAACTTGCACGGCACATCCTAGAGCTGTTTTCAAATCCGGAATCGGCAGCTCGATGGGTATGCGCCGACTTGAGAGGATTGCAGAGCTCTCCCGCGAGGGCTGTAGCGGAGGGACGTGCCGCGGACGTCCTGGCTATTATTCAAAGCGCTGCTCATGGATTCTCGGCCTAGTTTTGGCCTGCTTGAGCTAAGAGTCGAGGGAGGGTCGTGCAATGGCAGCAAATCTATGACCGAGCAAGAGTTGGCGGGTTCTGGCCTCCGGACCTTTTTTCGCATTTCCGAGAAGTGGCAGATGTCGCCCGATCAGCAGGGCTCGCTATTGGGCTGCGAAGATCTACGGACTCTCGATTCTTGGCGCCGCGGCGACTGTGCTGACTTGCCTCCTGATGTGCTTATTCGCATCAGCTACGTTCTTGGCATCTATAAGGCGCTGCACACGATCTTTCCCAATGAGATCCAGGCCGACGGTTGGATCATGCGCCCCAACAGTGCGCCGCTGTTTGCTGGACGGCCCGCGATCGAATTGATGGCGGACGATGGCATCGATGGACTGGCTGCTGTGCGAGGATATCTTGATGCGCAACTGGATTAGTGTCTTGGAGGGCGGGTATCGACCCAAAGCGGACGAAACCTTGCCACCTGCTCGATTGTTGGCAGGCGCGACGCTTGCATCGGAGAGCTCAGTATGCGGTTCTTGAGAAGTGTTAAGTCCTGAATCGAAATAGGGCTCGAGTCTTCCGGCGGTCAACAAGCGCTGCTCTCGCCCGCGCATTGACGCGCTGGCCCGCCCTGCAGATCCAAGCATGCGTCCGGCGTCTCGTAGACCGGGGCGAATCCGCCGCCAGGGGTGCGGAAGTTGGTGGTCTGTCCCTGGTAGAGCCGGGCCGCAGTCCACTGCACCTCACCTTCGTACACGTATTGGCGGAGATCGAACTTTAGGGTCTGCGGCGCGTCTCCACCCGACAAGGTTCGCTCGCCCGGAGTAACGAGCGCTTGGGCGACGTGGCCGCCGGCCACGACCTCCTTCCAGACACGCTGCGTGATCTTGTCGCCGCGATACGCGGCGCGGCTCCCGAATCCCCCGAACGGCTTGAAGAACAGGCGTTTTCGCTCGGCCCAGAGTCGTTCCTGATTGGAATGGTCGACGATCTCGGTGCGGGGAATGCCCGCGAGCAACACCGATTGCGTGGCAGCGGGTACCCCGAGGCGCTGCAACTGCATCGGGTCCGACAGTAGCGCGAGGTTGCGCTTGTCGGCGTACAGCGCATGGGCGCGCGGGTGCGGCGTCACGACGGCCGCGTCCTGAAGGTACGCCTCGCGCAGCACGGCACTCGCGTCCGTATCGAAATAGAAATCGGTCAGGCGGTTGTAGACCAGGTCGATCGCCTGAGTGTCGCAGAACAACGCGCCGTCGCGGAGTCGCAGGTCCGCAGGCGCGGCGATCACCGCCGTGATCCCGTGCGCTTCAAGGAGTTGCTGGAACAGCAGGAATTCCGGATATAGGTACTGCGCTTCAGGCTGTTCGTCCACGATCGCGATCGTGCACAGTGGGCCTGTCCGGCCGCTCATCATCCATTCGCGTCTGAACATGTCGATGATGCGCGCTTCAAATGCCTCCGCTGTTGCGGCAGGCGGGAGTAGGCGTTGGATCGGCGGGCAACACGCGCGCTGCGCCCGTGCAAGCAGCGCATTGAGCATGGCGCCGCCGGCGTTGGTATTGATCTCGATGAGCCCCATCGCCGATGCGGTCACATGGAAGTCGTAACCGAAAAACACGCCGCGTGCGCCGGGCGCATGGCGCGCGATGCTGGGTGCGCGGGACAGCACGGTGTCCCGATAGGCGGGGAGTGCCACAACCGATTCGATCGCGGCGACGAGTGCAGACATGCGTTCGCTCTGCGCCGATGACACGAATACCGGGCGGGCTGCCAGTGCGTAGGGGCAACGTTCTTCCAATAGCGCCCGCAGCCCGGGCTTGCCTATGCCGGAATCAAGCGCTTCGCGGACGGCATCGGCATCCAGACCGACACAAAAACACTCTGCATTTAGGCGCTCGCTTGCCGCTGAGGCCAGCAGTTCGGCGATTGCGCCAGATCGGGGAACCGATGCGGTCATATGCGTATCCGGAGTTGCGGGGAAACGGCCCAAGCCAAGGGCTTCGGCAAAGATGCATGAGAGGCCAGGTCAGGAGATTCGGTGTCCGCCCTGATCGATGACCACTGTCCCGTCCTCCTTGCTGAAGGGGCGACTGACGGGCGGAAGCAGGTCCAGCACGCCTTCGGACGGGCGACAGAGACGGATGCCCTTGATCGTCTCCACAAATGGGCGGTTGATGAGGATTGGCTCCGCCAGCATCGCATCCAGCAGTGCGCTGTCGCTGAGCATGGGGTCATCCAGCCCACGCTCCAAATAAGGCGTGCCTTTCTGACGAATCGCCTGGCGCACGGTCAAGCCGGCGCCGCTAATCAGTTCGACCAATCGCTCCCGTGAGGGCGGATGCTGGAGGTATTCGATGATTGTCGGTTCGACGCCGGCGTGGCGAATCATGGCCAAGGTGTTGCGGGAGGTGCTGCAGGCGGGGTTGTGATAGATCGTGGCGTCCATGACGTCTCTTAACGGGAGGCGCGCGATGCGCGAGGGTGTGCCGATGGCTCCAGCTTTGCCGGGGCAGAGGATGGCGAGGTGACCGCGCCCGCAGCCGCGGCCAATGCGCGTGCGGAAAGATCGCCCTTGCGTTCGCTGTATCGGCTGGTGAGATAGTCGCTGCGATCGCGCACCATCATGGTGAACTTGAACAATTCCTCCATGACATCCACCACGCGGTCGTAGAGCGGGGAAGGTTTCATTCGCCCGTCATCAGCAAACTCTTGCCAGGCCTTCGGCACGGAGGATTGGTTCGGGATGGTCACCATGCGCATCCAGCGGCCCAGTACACGTAGCGCGTTGACCACGTTGAATGACTGCGAACCGCCGCACACCTGCATCACCGCAAGGGTACGGCCTTGAGTTGGGCGCACGCCTGCATCCTCCAGGGGCAGCCAGTCGATCTGGTTCTTGAACACGGCCGTGAAGGTGCCATGCCGTTCCGGGCTTACCCAGACCTGGCCCTCTGACCACAGCGACCACTCGCGCAGTTGCTGAACTTTGGGATGGGTGGCATCGACACTGTCCAGGATGGGTAGGTCGTGCGGATCGAACACGCGGGTCTCCGCCCCGAAGTGGCGCAGGATTCGTTCCGCTTCCAGCGCGAGCTTGCGGCTGTAGGACTGAGGACGGAGTGAGCCGTACAGGATCAGGATGCGCGGAGCGTGGTCGGATCCGGTCAGTCCGAGCATCTGCAGGTCAGGAGTCACCATGGCTTCCGGGGACACATTGGGAAGACCGGAAATTGTCATGTTCAGTTGCTACGGTATTTTTGTTCGATTATTCTAGATAAATGGAAATCAAGAACGCAACCGCTGCATTGGCTGCCCTCGGGCAAGCCACTCGACTTTCGGTCTTCCGCCTGCTGGTGGAGGCCGGGCCTGGAGGACGCATGGTGGGTGAAATCGCTGAAGCACTGGACCTGCCGGGCGCGACGCTGTCGTTCCATCTGAAGGAACTGACCGCCGCAGCCTTGATTGAAGGGGAGCAACGGGGGCGCTTCATCTGTTACCGCGCCAATTTCAACGCGATGAACGATCTCATCGAGTTCCTGACGCGCAACTGCTGCGGGGGCGACGCCTCCCGCTGCGCACCTGCAGTCAAAGGTTCGGTGACGAAGGCGCGGAAAGCGTCCGTCAAGAAAGAGGCTCGCCTGTGAGTCGGGTTGCCAGCCCGGCATCGCCGGTTTCACTGTCCAACCGCATGGGATTTTTCGAGCGGTACCTGACACTGTGGGTAGCCCTGTGCATCCTCGTGGGCACGGGGCTGGGGTATGTCTTCCCGGGCCTCTTTGCAACGCTGGCCACTGCGGAAATCGCGAAGGTCAACCTGCCGGTCGCGGTGCTGGTCTGGTTGATGATCATCCCCATGCTGCTGAAGATCGACTTCGGCGCCATGCGCCAGGTGACGCAGCATTGGCGGGGCATCGGCGTGACCGTATTCGTGAACTGGGCAGTCAAGCCGTTCTCGATGGCGCTGCTCGGCTGGTTCTTCATTCGCCACGTGTTTGCGCCCTACCTGCCGGTGGAGCAGCTGGATTCCTACATCGCCGGCCTGATCTTGCTGGCCGCGGCACCATGCACGGCCATGGTGTTCGTGTGGAGCAACCTGTGCGAGGGAGATCCGGAATTCACGCTGAGCCAGGTCGCGCTGAATGACCTGATCATGGTGGTGGCCTTCGCGCCCATCGTCGGCCTCTTGCTCGGGATCTCTTCGATCACGGTGCCGTGGTCGACGCTGCTGCTGTCGGTGATGCTCTATATCGTCGTTCCGGTCATCCTCGCCGCAATCATCCGACGCGCCGTATTGCGCAAGAGTGGCGAGCAGGGGCTCGCCCGCCTGTTGCATCGACTCGGCCCGGCGTCGCTGTCGGCGCTCCTGCTGACGCTGGTGCTGCTATTCGGTTTCCAGGGACGGCAGATCGTCGATAAGCCGCTCATTATCGCCATGCTTGCAGTGCCGATCGTGATCCAGGTGTATTTCAACTCCGGGTTGGCCTATTGGCTCAACCGGAAGCTGGGGGTTGCGCATTGCGTTGCAGGGCCCTCGGCGCTGATCGGCGCAAGCAACTTTTTCGAACTGTCTGTCGCGACAGCCATCGCCGTGTTCGGTGTGCACTCGGGCGCGGCGCTGGCCACCGTGGTCGGTGTGCTGGTCGAAGTGCCCGTCATGCTGTCGGTTGTCCGCATCGTCAATTCCACCAAGTACTGGTACAGCGCCCGTGCCTGAAACACGGCCCCACCCATGAGGTTTCGCCATGAAGGACCAATACAACATCCTGTTCCTGTGCACGGGGAATTCCGCCCGCAGTCAGATGGCTGAGGCGCTGGCGAAATCTCTGGGGGGCACGCGCCTGCGCGCTTACAGTGCTGGAAGCCAGCCTGCCGGGGCGGTGCACCCTCAAGCGCTGCAGGTAATGCAGGACGCCGGGATCCCGACCGATGGCCTGCGAAGCAAGAGTTGGAACGAGTTCGCCGGAGCGGATGCCCCGGAGATGGATTTGATCATCACCGTGTGCGACCGGGCTGCGGGCGAGACCTGTCCGGTTTGGCCGGGTCATCCGTTGACTGCACATTGGAATATCCCGGATCCGGTGGAGGTGACCGGATCGCCGGAACAAATCCACAAGGCATTCGCACACGCGCTGCATGCCTTGCAGCAACGCATTTCCCTCCTCCTTGCGCTGAAGATGGAGGCCTTGGGCCGCCTCGCGGCAGAGACGAAACTAAGGGCGCTAAGCGAGCGCCCGATCCAACCCCATCCTTCTCTCTAAATCAGACAGACAAATGAGCATTCGCATCGGTATCAACGGTTTCGGCCGCATGGGCCGCCTCACCCTGCGTGGGGCCTGGGGCAATCCCGACCTGCAGTTCGTGCAGATCAACGACCCGGCGGGCGATGCGGCCACGCTGGCGCACCTGCTGAACTTCGATTCCGTGCATGGCCGCTGGACGCACGAGGCAAGCACGGACGGCGATGCGCTGGTGATCGACGGCCAGCGCATCCCGGTGACCCGCAACAAGGAGCTCGCCGCGACCGACTGGTCGGGCTGCGACGTGGTGCTCGAAGCCTCCGGAAAGTTCCGCAAGCCCGACGTCCTGCAGCCGTACCTGGACCAGGGCGTGAAGCGCGTGGTGGTGACCGCGCCGATCAAGTCGCCCGGCACCCTGGACGTCGTGATGGGGGTGAACCACCAGCGCTTCGATCCGGGCCAGCACCGCATCGTCTCGGCCGCCTCCTGCACCACCAACTGCCTGGCGCCGGTGGTGAAGGTCATCCATGAGGGGCTGGGTATCCGTCATGGCAGCATCACCACCATCCACAGCCTGACCAATACCCAGGTGATCGTGGATGCCCCGCACAAGGACCTGCGCCGGGCACGTTCCTGCGGCACCAGCCTCATCCCGACCTCCACCGGTTCGGCCACCGCGATCGCCGAGATCTTCCCGGAGCTCAAGGGCCGCCTGAACGGCCACGCGGTGCGCGTGCCGCTGACCAATGCCTCGCTGACCGACTGCGTGTTCGAGGTCGAGCGCGCGACCACCGTGGAGGAGGTGAATCGGCTGCTGCAGGTCGCCGCCGAAGGCGAACTCGCCGGCGTGCTGGGTTACGAAACGCGCCCGCTGGTGTCGATCGATTTCCTGCACGATCCGCGTTCGAGCATCGTCGATGCGCTGTCCACGCTGGTGGTCAACGGCACCCAGGTGAAGATCTACGCCTGGTACGACAACGAGTGGGGCTACGTGAACCGCACCGCTGAGCTCATGCAACTGGTCGGCAACGCGGACCGCTGATCGCCATGTTTGCCCAGCTGACGCCTGCGGTCCGCCAGTACCTGCTGATCACCGGCAACTACTGGGCGTTCACCCTCACCGATGGCGCGCTGCGCATGCTGGTGGTGCTGCACTTCCACCAGCTCGGCTATACGCCGCTGCAGGTCGCGATGCTGTTCCTGTTCTATGAGGTGTTCGGGGTCATCACCAACCTGGTCGGTGGCTGGCTGGGCGCGCGGATCGGGCTCAACCGCACGATGAACATCGGCCTGGCGATGCAGGTGGTCGCGCTGTCGATGCTGCTGGCGCCGGCTGCGTGGCTGGCGGTGCCCTGGGTGATGGCGGCGCAGGCGCTGTCCGGGATCGCCAAGGACCTCAACAAGATGAGCGCCAAGAGCAGCATCAAGCTGCTGGTGCCGGGCGATGCGCAGGCGGCGCTGTTCCGCTGGGTGGCGCTGCTGACCGGCTCGAAGAACGCGCTCAAGGGCGTCGGCTTCTTCCTCGGCGGCGCGCTGCTGACGACGATCGGCTTCCGTCCGGCGGTGGCGGTGATGGCGGTGGCGCTGGCCATCGTCTGGCTGGCCAGCATCGTATTCCTGCGGACGGACCTGGGGCGGGCCAAGGTCAAGCCCAAGTTTCGCGAACTGATGTCGAAGAGCCGCGCGATCAACGTGCTCTCCGCCGCGCGGCTGTTCCTGTTCGGTGCCCGCGATATCTGGTTCGTGGTAGCCCTGCCGGTATTCCTGTCCGAATCGCTGGGCTGGGATTTCTGGCGCGTGGGCGGCTTCCTGGCACTCTGGATCATCGGTTACGGCGCCGTGCAATCGATCGCCCCGCGCCTGATCGGCAAGCGCGGCGACGGCGTGCCGAACGCCGATCGCGCGCCTGCCTGGGCCGCAGCGCTTGCCGTGGTTCCATTGGCGATGTCGGTGCTGCTAGCGAACGGACTGGCGTCGCCCGCGGTGGTGCTGGTGGTGGGGCTGGGCCTGTTCGGCGTGCTGTTCGCGATCAACTCGTCGCTGCACAGCTACATGATCGTCGCCCATGCCGCCGAGGATGGGGTGTCGCTGGACGTGGGCTTCTATTACATGGCCAATGCCATGGGGAGGCTGGTAGGCACCGTGTTGTCCGGCTGGATCTTCCAGACCTGGGGCCTGGGCGCCTGCCTCGCGTGGTCTGCGGCATTCGTGCTGGTGGCGGCATTGCTGTCGCTGGGGCTGCCGCACTTGCCGGGCGCGGCGGCGCATATTTCGACAAAGGAGAACTCGGGTGACTGACAAGCCGAAGATGACGTTCGAGGTTCGCGCACGGCGCATGGACGCCCATGGCAGCGAGGCTACCTGCAAGTCGGCGCAGCTGGTGTTGGATACCGATCTGGCGGGCAGGCGGGATGCGTTCAATCCGGCGGAGTTGCTGATGGCCGCATTGGCCGCCTGCATGATCAAGGGGATCGAACGAGTGACGCCGATCCTGCATTTCCGGCTGCAGGGCGTGGAGGTCCGCATCCATGGTGTCCGCCAGGATGTCCCACCGCGCATGGAAGAGATCCGCTACGAAATACTGGTCGATACCGACGAGAGCGATTCGCGCTTGGAGCTGCTGCACGAGAATGTCCAGAAGTACGGAACCGTGTTCAACACGGTCTCGCCAGGGACCAAACTCCATGGCCAACTTCGACGGGCGTAGCTAGTCTCTGTAGCTGCGTCCGACAATCACCTAGTCAAGCATCCGTCTGCTCGGCAATCTCAAGGGCGTCGTCGACCTCGATGCCCAAGTACCGAACGGTGCTTTCCAGCTTCGTATGACCGAGAAGGAGCTGTATAGCTCGCAGGTTGCTCGTGCGACGGTTGATGAGTGAGACCTTAGTCCTGCGCATCGTGTGAGTTCCGTAAGAGCCTGCCTGAAGTCCGGCTTCTTGGACCCACCGGTGCACGATCCTGGCGTACTGTCTAGTCGACAGGTGCGGCGAGCCCGCCACCCGACTGGTGAAAAGGAAGTCAGAATGCTGGAGGTCAGCAAGCTCGATCCAGCCTTGCACGGCTTCTCGTGTCAGCTGGGTGATCTCGAACTGGACGGGCCTACTGGTCTTCTGCTGCATCACAATTGCTCGTGAAAGTATCTGCTCGCCGTGGGAGATGTCGGATACCCGGAGCTTGACCAAGTCGCAGGCGCGCAGCTTGGAGTCGATCGCCAAATTGAACAGGGCGAGGTCCCGGATCTTGTGGTCAAGTTGGAGCCGGACTCGGATGGCCCAAATATCTTTGAGCCTGAGCGGCGCTTTCTGACCGATCAGCTTTCGCTTGTTCCAGGGTTCGTAAGACCTTGAGTTTTGAAAGGATGCCATGACCAACTCCTGATGAAGGGATTGGTTAGGCTTCTCCTACGTCAAGAAGAGAGGCGTGATGCGACTGTAAGCAGACGTCCGCTTCTGGCCGCTCCCCGACCCTCTACGGTCGAGGAGCGAGCCTTATGGCTTCAGACATCCGTCTGCTCGGCGATCTCCAGGGCGTCATCGACCTCTATACCTAGGTAACGCACGGTGCTCTCTAGCTTCGTATGCCCAAGCAATAGCTGAACCGCCCTGAGGTTTCGCGTCCGGCGGTAGATCAACGAAGCTTTGGTCCTGCGCATCGTGTGCGTGCCGTAGGAACCCGACTCGAGGCCAGCATCTTCTACCCAGCGATGGACGATGCGGGCGTACTGCCTCGTCGACAGGTGGGGCGAGTCCGAAATACGGCTTCTAAATAGAAAATCCGACTGCTTGAGCTCAGCGTGGGTGATCCAAGCCTGCACGGCCTCGCGAGTCGATTGGGTGATCTCGAACTGGACGGGTCGGCCGGTCTTCTGCTGCATCACGATGGCGCGGGATGCCATTTGACCGCTATGGGAAACATCCGATACCCGCAGCTTCACCAAGTCGCAGGCGCGTAGCTTGGAATCGATCGCCAGGTTGAAGAGGGCGAGGTCACGGACCTTGTGGCCGAGCTGAAGGCGAATGCGAATAGCCCAGATGTCTTTCAGCTTGAGCGGTGCCTTCTGCCCGATCAGCTTGCCCTTGTTCCAGGGCTCGTGGTGCTGAGATGTGTGAAGAATTGCCATGCCCAACTCCTGATGAAGGGTTGGTCAGGCTTCTCCTACACCCAGAAGCAAGGCGTGATGCGACCCGAAGTGGACATGCGCCAGCAACGTCCCTCATTAGCTCGAGCACATCGCAGCGTCCGGGCCGCGATGCCGCCATTGGCGTATTCTGCTAGTAAGCTGGCGCAAGTTGCATATATATGAGGACCCTGGATTTCTAGACTTTGCCTACGCCTTGATAACGCTCGAGGCGCCAATCAACTTCTCAGGAGTCAGCAATGTCTAACCAAGTCGCTCTCATTACCGGCGGTGCCACCGGGATCGGTAAAGCCGTCGCCCGCAAGCTTGTCGCTCGTGGCGTCACTGTCGTCATGACCGGTCGCCGCCAGACCGTCGGCGACGCCGCGGTCAAGGAGATCGAAGCGGCCGCACGCGAAGGTGCGCAGGTTCGCTTTATCCAGAACGATGTCACGGACGAGACGGCCGTGAAGGGACTGATCGATCAGGTCGTCGCCGAATTCGGCCGTCTGGACTACGCCGTGAACAATGCCGCGATCTCGAACGAGACGGCCAATATGGTTCAGTCCAGCAGCGACAACTACCGGGACATGGTCAACACCAATATCTTGGGCGTGTACTACAGCATGAAGTACGAACTCACCCACATGGTCCAGCAAGGTTCCGGGGCGATCGTGAATCTTGCGTCTATCGCCGGTCTGAACGGCATTCCGTTTGCCGGTCCGTATGCCTCCACGAAGCACGCCGTCGTCGGCCTGACCAAGTCATCGGCCCTTGACCACGCGACACAGGGTATTCGCGTCAACGCCGTTGCGCCTGGCGCGATCAAGACCGACATCATTGCGGCCCAACTCGAAGGCGGCGACCAGAACTACAACGAAGCCAGCATCTCGGCCATGCACCCGATGAACCGGCTGGGTCAGCCCGAGGAAGTAGCCAACGCGATTTGCTGGCTACTTTCGGACGAGGCGAGTTTCGTCACCGGCCACGTGCTCAACGTGGACGGTGGGTTCCAGGCCAAGTAAGGCGGAGCGCTGTCGTGGCAGACAAGATTCGCATTCCAGTCGCGCTGTGGGAGGGCCTGCAGCGCTCGGGCGTCAACCGCGCGGACGTCCTCCGCCGATCCGGCCTGCCAATGAGCGTGCTGAGGAACGAAGCGCCTGCCACGACCGCCCAGTTCTTCGGACTGTGGCGTGCCATCGAGGCCGCCAGCGGTGACCCTGCGATTGGGTTCCGCCTCGCGACGAATCTTGACGGTGCAGTTATGCCCCTGGCCTTCGTCGCGGCGTACCACGCACGCGATTTCCGCGACGGACTTCAGCGAGTGGCGCGCTTCAAGCGACTTTGTGCACCGGAAGAGGTTGCGCTCGTAGAGGGTAACGGGAAGTCAGAAATGGTCGTCGGCTGGCCGCACGCGGGTAGCGAGCCCGCGCCCGACGCGCTCGTCGACGCCACGCTGGTCTCGTTTGTCGAGCTCGGCCGTCACGGGACCGGGGCACCCATCACGCCGGTCAAAGTCGAGCTGCCGGGCCCAGAGCGAGCCCGTGCCGAATACGAAGCCTATTTCGGATGTCCCTTGCGCTACAGGTCGCCCGTCCACCGCATCGCGTTCCGCTCGACCGATCTTGATCGCCCGTTCGTGAGCTACAACCAGGAGTTGCTGGATATTCTCGCCCCTGAGCTCGAACGCCGACTGGAGGAGAAATCGAGGACGGGCTCCGTTGCCGACCAGATCAAATGGGTACTCCGGCGTCGACTGACGGCGGGGCGTCCGGACATCAAGGGGGTCGCGACGGAACTGGCGATGAGTGAGCGCTCGCTGCAGCGGAAGCTGACCGAGGAGGGCGTCACCTTCCAGTCGCTCGTAAGCAGTACACGTCATCAGTTGGCACTCGAGTACTTGGCCGATCCCGCGCTCTCGCTAATAGAGGTCGCCTACATGCTGGGCTATGAAGACCAGAATTCGTTTTTCCGCGCGTTTCGCCAGTGGGAAGATCGGACCCCATCCGAGTGGCGTGCCACTCAGTCGCCTGACTCGTCCAAGCCCTCCGCCCAGGAGCTCGCAAAGCGATGAACGCAAGCGACCTTACGACTTCGCTGCAGGCTGCCGTCACCGCCTACTTCGCTGGAGAACGGAATGAGGGCGTACTGATCATCGCCGGCTCTGTCCTTGCTGCGGCGCTCGCCGCCTGGCTATGGGCTGCCACACGCTCGAGCTTCGCGGTGTCCTTCGGCGCCACGGTCGTCCTCTCAAGTGCACTGTTGGCCGCCACGGCGGGCTCGCTACTGGTGCGTGACAAACCACTAGCGGCAAATCTTCTTCAGGGCATCGCGTCCACGGAGCGAACAACTGTCACCGCGGCCGAACATGAGCGTGTCGGTGTCATTCTTTCGAAGTATCGGTACTACCGCTACGGCGCAGTCATTCTGGCCACTATTGGCATCCTGGGGCTGCTGCTCTCTGATCGGGCTTGGGTCCATGGCATTTCGGCGGGCCTTTTGCTACTGGTCGTGGCGCAGATCCTGATCGACCACTACTCCGAGCATCGGGCAAGGATCTACCACGAGCACCTCTCGGCGAGCTCCGTGTCGCCGCACATCTGAGTCCCGAATGAGTGTCCGCTCTTGGCCGGTAGCGGACGTTGGGGAGGGATTAGGGGTGTTTATCGAGGGTAGGGCGGTCGAAATGCGCTACTACTCGAGACTGGCTTTGGGCTGACACCCGTCTTCCAAATGCGTCGCATGCCCTGGGTCAGACAGGGCATAACCTGCCGACGACGCCCCTCTCAAACGCTTGACCCTGCTTGCCGGATCGGCATTGTTGGTCGGTAATCTGTTCAAACGGACTGCCGCTGCGCTCTAAACTGACTCGTAAAGTGCAGAATCCAGTAGCGCCGCCCGGAGCTGCCACAGTAGCGCCTCATCCTTGTCGGCGGGCTTGTCGGACTGGTGCCATTCCGTCGCCCAGACATCGCGGAGTAACGCGATGTACTGCTTCACGGTTGTGACCTCGCGTCCGCCCAGGATTTTCGCCAGCTGTGGATTGCTGCCGTTGTTCACGGACACAAACAGATCGGGTCGCTTCACGGCGAAAAAGCGCGTCGCCACGCCGATCTTGATCCCCTTGAGTTGAGTTAGTTCATTGAGCAGGATCGTCGCTTCCGCCAGGGTCACGGGCCCTTGGAGCGGAAGCCGATCCAACACCAGGCCCACCTGCTCTGGCGTCTGGCCCACGATGCCTCGTGCATAGCCGGCAGGCCGCATCGAGCCTAGAAACCCGCTGGACGATCGGCCGATGCCCATGAGCAGATTGCGCTCGTCCTTGGTCAGGTTCTCGAACTTGGGCTCGCGGCGGAACGCGACTTGGGCGAGCCTCAGTTCTTCGGAGTAGGAGGGCGATGGACCAGTCACGCTAATGCGACTGCCATTGGCAAGCGTTTATCGGCAGGTGGTGCGCGCCACGCTGCCACAGGCCCGGATCGTGGTCGATCGATTCCATATCCAGCGCATGGCGAACGACGCGCTGGAGAAGCTGCGCAAGCGCATTCGCAAGGATTTGTCC